>NZ_JAQQTE010000001.1:0-294004 GCF_028561565.1 Gilvibacter sediminis
TGACAAAGATCGGTAGTGGAAGTACTTCCAACTCAAAAAGACCAATGGTCACACAGCCGTCGGAGTTTACTACCCGGACGTAGATCGTCTGTGGGTTACTCGTATTGGTATAGGCGTCTGCCGGAGTAATGGCAGGAGTTCCTGCCGAGGCATCTGCAGCCGTCTCGTGATAGGTGATGTCCAGACCTGTCGGGTCTGCAGCGATCTCAAAATCCCAAAGCGTGAGATCAAAGACTGTAAAGCCGTCCGCTACATCGTCGTCACACAGCTCGTAGGTGGGTAGCGGTGTAGCCAGAATCACGATCAGTTCCAGCTCCGTAATGTCAAAACAGCCTGTCAAGGTGTTTTCAATTCGTGCGTAAACCGTCTGTGGACTCGTTACGTTGGTATACGGACTGGCCAGTGCTGTGGCGGGATCGCCGATCTCGGCCTCCGCAAAACTGAAGTAGTAGTTCACAAACACCCCCGTCTGACCACCAATGATATCTGCATCGGCCTGAGTCAGATCAAACTCATCAAAACCATCCGTGTCCGTATCACATTCCTTAAGCGAGACCGGAGGGTTAGCAAATGGCGTGTCTAACACCACCAAATCAAAACTCTCGATCACAAAACAGCCCGTGGCCGTAACTTCTATACGCGTCCAAAGGGTCTGTGGATTGCTCGTGTTGGTATACAGCAAAGGAAGCGTTGGAGTGCCAGCCTCTGCATCTGCTAAAGAAACAAAGTAGTTCACCGTAAGCAGCGGATCGTCACCAGTCATCGCCGTGGTCACCGTGCTTAGATCAAACTCCGTAGTGTCATCCAAAGTGCCGTCGTAATCACAAAGCTCGTAAGCTACCGGTGGGGTGTAGACGGGTAATGGATCAATGATCAAGTCAAATTGACCAACAATACTACAACCATCGCTATTCTCTAAACGGACATAAATGGTCTGTGGATTGGATGTATTGGTGTAAGCGTCTGCAGGCGTGATCGGTGAGGTATCGGCATCTGCATCTGCCAAGGTTTCGTAATAATTAATAACCAATCCTGTCGGATCAGCAGTAACATTAGTATCCCAAGTGGTAAGATCAAAAACAAAGAGTTCATCAGCATCATCATCACAAACAACAAAATCCGGAATTGGATCCGCTAGTACAGGAGTGTCATAAACGATCAATTCCAACTCCACTATACTAAAACAACGCGTAATATCATTTTCAAGCCTTGCATAAATGATCTGCGGATTTGAGGTATTGGTGTATGGACTAGCAAGTCCAGGGCCACCACCCTCTGCACCAGCTAGGGTTTCATAATAACGAACATTCACCCCTGTTGCTCCGTCAATGATCTGGGCGTCGGCATCGGTGAGGGTAAATTCTGCAAAACCGTCGTTGTCTCGGTCACAAATGGTCAATGGATCTGGAGTTCCAGGAATAGGTGCCGGGAAAAACTCGACTAAAACCTCATCGCCTACCGTACAACCGGAGGAAAATATAGCCTCCAAGCGATACAAGCCAGGGGTGTCAATAATAATAGTAGGAGAAGTTTCTCCAGGAATTGCTTCAAACATGCCTGTGGCATCATTGAAAACGTACCATTGGTAAGTTGCTCCTGGGGATCCACCACCAGAACTCAAGGCTATTGTTTCTCCTTCACAAGGTGCAGAACCATCAGAAACTAAAATATCATCCCCTAAATTGATGTCAATATCAAAACTCCCTGCTTCAATGAATACAGCCGCGTCATAAAGGTCATCTTGGTTGTCTGCGATTACCAATTTAATGTTGTAAGGGTCTCCAGGGGTAACCATTCCCATTGCAGTAAGTACCGTAGTTTGACCATTAAAATCGATCGGCGCGGTGGTCTCATCTGCAAAAGGCAAAAAGTTATAGGTGTCAAAGTAGATCTCATTGACCGCTCCACATTGTCCTGGAACTTCTGGACGGATGTTCGTCACTTGAATAGGAATGGCCGTACCGGGCAGCACCGCCAAGTTTTCCACTGTACCCGTAGCCGTATTGGTCAAAATAAAGGCGAAGGAATCAGAGAAGCTACATTCAAAGTTCTGGTTGTATTCCTCTGAAGCAAAAATAAAGTCAAAGGCAATCTCTGGAATCGATGGAACAAAATCAAACTGTATATAGGAAGCATTGTTCAAATCACCAGGAGCAATTCCTAGGATAGCGGCAAGGTCTGCATCACCTGGCCAACCACCGGCTCCTAAAATTTCATCATTCGGGCCTTCTGCTGCCTCTGCAGATCCTGTGGTAAGGATAACACCTTCTGCAAACGGGAAACCACTCCCCTCAGCATTGAAATAACCAATACCATTAACATCACCAAAGTCCACTCCCGTACTTGAAGTATAATTGGAGCTTTCTGCACAGGGGCTATCGATCAAAATATCTTCTACCAACTCTTGGACCGTATAGGTGGTGGTGTCTACATCAATAAAGGGCGACAAAGGAATGTCCGTAGGAAGTATACAACTAATAGTTGCCTCCCAACCCGCACCAAATACCACAGTATTTGATTGGAACCTCAAAGTTAAACAACCTGTTGTGGTTGCCGGTGAGGTGTAAACCGTTCCGGGAGAGGTAGGACCACTGAAAGAACCAATGATTGGCGCTGTGGTGTCTGGTCCGTCATATATGGTAAGAATGTCTCCACCCGTCTCTGTAGCAAATACTGTAAAATCCAAACTAACGGCCATGCCCGCGGTATCTGGGCAAAAGGTGATTGTAAAGTCTTCACCATTAGCATAAGGCCCTGCAGTCCCGCCAGAATCTACAAAAGTTCCTGCGCAGGCATTGAAAGTACCATCCTGCATGACTATGGTCTGCGAGAAACCATAGGTACATGCCAAGAGGAAAAAGAGGGATAGTAATTGCTTTTTCATCGGTTTGGTCGGTTGTTGGTTATATGCTTAAAGCCTTGCCCTAAGTACGTTAGAGCCTTACAAGAAACTGAGATATTCTGACAATCGCAATTAATTCAGGGCCTAATACTGGGTGTAAAGTAGAATGTTCTTAAACCTACTTTGGCATAAACAGTACTTATACAACAGTTTAAAAGCAAAAAACCCGAATTATTTGCCAAAATTTTACAAAACACAAGAGATTGACAGCCATAGACTTCACATTAAAGGCCGAAGGGAAAAATTAACCTAAAAATGAACCAGAATTGCCCAAAAATACTTGAGTAACCCCGGCGGCATTTTGTAATTTTGCATAAAATTTATTCGCATGGAAAATCGTCGTGTCACCGTAGAGCCAACTTCACAGCCTGCAATTGTAAAATTCGTTACAGATACTTTCTTGACCCAATCAGAAAGTTTTGAATTTGCCAATATTGATGAGGCCGGTCGCAGTCCATTGGCTAAAGAGCTGTTCTTTTTACCTTTCGTAAAGACCGTTTACATCTCTCAAAATTTTGTGGCCATTGAGCGCTACAATATTGTGGAGTGGACCGACGTACAGGATCAAGTGGCCGATCAGATCGCAGAATATCTCGATTCTGGCAAACCTGTGATCACAGCTGCGGAGGCCCCAAAGAATGTTCCGGTTTCTGTGTATGCAGAAGTAACTCCTAACCCGGCGGTGATGAAGTTTGTTGCCAATAAGACCTTGGTGAACGACACTTATGAATTCAAAACCTTAGAATCGGCAAAGAACGCTCCATTAGCCTTGCGCTTGTTCCGCTTTCCTTTTGTGAAGGAAGTCTTTATGAGCGGAAACTATATTTCCATTATGAAATTAGAGGGAATTGAATGGCAAGAGGTCACCCAAGAACTTCGTGATTTTATCACCCAATACGTAGCTCAAGGCAAGACAATCTTGGACGATGCCATCTTGACGGAGGAACGTACTCCTGAAGCTCAAGTGGTGCCTATAAAACCACAAGAGCTCGAAGGGATTTCCAAGGAGATCGTTGAGATCTTGGATGAATACGTGAAGCCTGCGGTTGCTGGTGACGGTGGAAATATTGCCTTTGACTCATATGACGCTAACACTAAAACCGTAAAAGTAATTCTTCAAGGTGCCTGCAGCGGTTGTCCTTCAAGTACGGTGACTCTAAAGAACGGTATAGAGACCATGTTGCGCGAAATGCTGCAAGGCAAGGTGTCTTATGTAGAGGCGATCAACGGTTAAACACCTCTTTTTTCGATTAAATACATCTGGCTTAAAAATACACACTTCCCCTGCCTGATTGGCTCTGGGTAATACTACTTTGGTGCTGTAATACTAAACAAAAGAGTTATGGCAGTTTTAAAAGTTATCGAGGTTTTATCTAATTCTAATGAAAGTTGGGAAGATGCAACGAAGAACGCGGTAAAGCAAGCGGGTAAAAGTGTAAAGCACATTCGTTCGGTATATGTCCAAGAGCAGAGTGCTATTGTAGACGGAGATGAGGTTACTGAATTCCGTGTGAATGTTAAAATCACTTTCGAGGTTAAATAGACTTTGAAATTCGCTAAATTTATGCGCCATATCCTCACGGGTATGGCGCATTTTAATTCTACCCATGTTCAAGTCATTTCTCTTGTCGATCCTTGCCGGTTTGTTACTGCTTGCCTGCAACTCAAATCCTAATGCTGTGGAAGATTACGCTTACACCAATTCGCTGATCAACGAGACCAGCCCGTATTTGTTGCAACACGCTCACAATCCAGTGGACTGGTATGCCTGGAACGACTCTACGCTAGCCAAGGCAAAACAAGAGAATAAACTCATGCTTATAAGCGTGGGATATGCCGCTTGTCACTGGTGTCATGTAATGGAACGCGAATCCTTTGAAGATACCGCTGTAGCGGCAGTGATGAACGCGAACTTCATCAACATAAAGGTAGATCGTGAAGAACGTCCCGACGTTGATCAAATCTATATGAATGCCATTCAGCTTATGAAAGGTCGAGGGGGCTGGCCGCTTAATGTCATCGCCTTACCAGATGGTCGTCCGGTTTGGGCTGAAACCTATGTAGCGAAAGAAGAATGGAAGCGTGCCCTCTCACAGATACAAACCCTATATGAGGACAGTCCAGAGCGATTGGTGGATTATGCCGCACGCTTGGAAGCGGGCATTAAATCATTAGACCTAGTGCAGATCAATCGTGATGAGATTGACTTTTCAAGCCTCAAAACAGACAGCATAGTTACCGCGTGGAGCAGTCGATTTGACGAGAAGGACGGAGGGATTGCTCAAGCGCCTAAATTCATGATGCCCAACAACTATCATTTCCTGTTGCGTTATGCTGTGGAAACTAAAGACCAAGATCTTTTAGAGTTTGTAAAGCTAACACTCAAGAAAATGGCCTTTGGCGGCGTTTTTGACCATGTTGGAGGTGGTTTTGCGCGCTATTCTACGGATATGCGCTGGCACATTCCCCATTTTGAAAAGATGCTCTATGACAATGGGCAATTGGTGAGCCTGTATAGCGATGCTTATTTGGTAGATCCGAATCCGCTTTACAAAGAAGTGGTTTATGAGACCTTGAATTATATAGAAGCTGAAATGACTCATGAATCGGGTGCGTTTTATTCGTCCTTAGATGCCGATAGCAAGAGTCCAGAGGGTGAATTAGAAGAAGGTGCCTATTATGTCTATACCGAGGCAGAGATCGATTCGCTAATCACAGACCGCCCAGAGCTGTTTAAGTCGTATTACAACATCAACGATTATGGCAAATGGGAAGAAGAAGGCTCTTATGTGTTGATCCGTCAAGAAACAGATGAAGAATTCACAGCGGCTAACAACTTGAGTCAAGCAGAACTCAATGGTCTTAAATCCCTCTGGAAAGAAAGACTAGGAGCTTATAGAGACACTCGTCCAAGACCAGGTTTGGATGATAAGAGCCTCACCTCTTGGAATGGACTCATGCTCAAAGGGTATTTAGATGCCTATCGCGTTTTTGGAGAACCAAACTTTTTGCAAGCTGCGACTAAGAATGCCAACTTTATCAAAGACCAGCAGATCAAAGCAGACGGAGGACTATGGCACAGCTATAAAGACGGTAAGAGCACCATTAACGGCTACCTAGAGGACTATGCAGCCGTTATTGATGGCTTTATTGCCATGTATGAGATCACTTTTGATCAGCAGTGGTTGGACCTTTCTAAACAACTGATGGAGTATGCTCAAAATCACTTTGGTTATACAGATTCTCGCTTGTTTTATTTCACTTCTGACCAGGACGCTCAACTGGTAAGTAGAAGTATTGAGTATCGAGATAATGTGATCCCGGCCTCTAATTCTATTATGGCGCATAATCTTTTGAAATTGGGGCATTATTTTGACCAACCCGATTGGATCAAAGACGCGCAGACCATGTTGCATAATGTATTGCCAGAAGTAGCCGCCTATCCAAGCAGTTTTAGCAATTGGCTACAATTAGGGCGCAATTTCCAAAATGAGTTCTACGAATTGGTTGTTGTTGGCCCAGAGGCCGATGCTGTTTTGGCAGAGATCAACAAGACTTATATTCCCAACAAAATGATTGCAGCAAGCAGTAGCAGCAGTGATGCGCCGCTTTTGAAAAATCGTTTTATAGAGGGAGAGACCTTTGTCTACGTTTGCGTAAACAACACATGTAAATTACCCGTAAGAACTGCAGCAGAAGCCTTACCGTTAATGGGTTATTAACCTGGCTGGAAAGCCTTTAGGTAATCGGGCTCAAAATAAGCGAGATCGGCAAAATCTCCAGCTTCAAATTTGGCTTGAGCTAAAGCGATCAACTCCTTAGCAGAAGGTAATTTCCCATTGACAAATCGAGCATTTTCATGGGTACAGATCTCCGAAAATTTCTCATTCGCCGTTCCAATAAACACAACAGGACCTCGCTTTAAAAACTCAGAAAAACTATCCGAATTCAAAAGCTGGGGCTGCATGGGACTAAACACTTTATAGGTGTGATCATAAACGGCGGTATAGGCTTCCATACGGCGTGCATCCAACATAGCCACTAAATAACCCTGATCCGCATATAATTGGCGCACCAAACTGTCTAAGGTGCCAATGGTGATCAAGGGAATGTCCAAGGCAAAACACAAACCTTTGGCTGCAGAAACTCCAATTCTGAGTCCTGTATAAGACCCCGGGCCCGCACTCACGGCAACTGCCTCTAGATCATTCTGAGTGAGACCAGCTTCTTTAAGGATCTCATCAATATATACGTGCAACTTTTCTCCATGGGAGTATTTGGAGCCATAGTCTTCTTTGACTAGGACCTCACCCTTGGAATCGACAACAGCCACCGAACAATTCGTGGTGGCTGTTTCTAATGCCAGTATTACTGCCATAATTGTTTATTCTTCGCTTTCTCCTTCTTCTGGAGTGTCTGATTCTTCTTTGATCGCGTCACCGCACTTAAGCAGTTTGGTAACTGTATTGTACGGTCCCGTAACCACTACGTCACCTTCTTGCAGACCCGAAATGATCTCAATATTGGAATCATCTTGGATACCGGTCTCTACCACGCGCAGTTTAGCTTCTTCACCAGACTTTACGTATACGGTTTCAAATTTTTCTTGATCTCCAGACTGCGTTGTACGCACTGTTGGACCTTTAGTACAGGTGGTATCGGTCTTAACCACAATAGCACTGATCGGCACTCCAATGGCCTTCTCACGTTTGTTGGTAATGATATCAACCGTGGCGGTCATCCCTGGACGGAAAGGCGAAAAGAAATCAGGCTTGCCTTCCAAAAGATCTTGATACGAACTCGGAAGGATACGCACCTTTACTTTAAAGTTGGTCACCTGATCTGCAGTCAAGGTACTTTCTGCAGAGTTCGCGATCTCTGTAACGATCCCTTTGAACTCACGCTTTAAATAAGCGTCAACCTCAACTATAGTAGAGTCTCCAAGTGAAACTTTTACAATATCGTTCTCATTTACGTCTACCTCAACTTCCATATTGGAAAGATCAGCCACACGTAAGATCTCCGTACCTGCCATTTGCGCGGTACCTACTACGCGCTCTCCCAGTTCCGCGTCCAATTTAGAGATGGTCCCGTCCATAGGAGCGTAAATAGTAGTTCTGCCCAAATTGTCACGACTCTGCTTTACAGAAGCCGCAGCACTTTGCACGTTGTAAAAAGCAGATTGCTTGTTGGCCTGAGCCACCTCGTATTCCTGAACGGAACGGTCCCAATCTTGCTTAGAGATCACTCCTTTTTCAAAAAGTGATTTGTTTCTGTTGTAGTTCAACTCAGCATTCTTAAGGCTTGCTTCTGCCTGTGCCAAGTTTGCACGAACACTCTGCAAGCTAGCTTGAGTTTGATTTAAGGCTGCCTGAATAAGGTCTGGATTGATGCGAAGCAACAAATCTCCTTTATTGACCTGCTGACCTTCTTTTACCAAAAGTTCGATGATCTCACCAGATACCTCAGAAGAGATCATTACCTCTACCTCTGGTTGGATCTTTCCCGTAGCTGCCACCGTTTCAACGATGTCAATAGGTTCAATTTCGGTGAGTTCTACCTTACGGTAATCGCCATCACCACCAATAGTACCCGATTTGCGTAGCATTATCAAAGCGGCTAGTCCAAGGACCAGTACGGCAACAATGATGATTAGTGTTCTTTTACTCATGGTTTAGTATTTTAGCTCTGTAGCTGGGATTCCGAAGTAAAGTTCCAGAACCTTCAGCCTAAAAATATAATCGTATTTAGAACGGTTGACCTCAATCTGCGCGTTGTCATAACGCAACTTTGATTGACTGAAATCAAACGCATTGGTAATTCCTACGTCGTAGCGATCCTTAGCGTATTGATACGCCAATTCCTGCGATTCCAAGGCAACAATTGCCGCCTCATAAGCTTTCTTAGAACCTTCTGCATCTACATAAGCCTGGTATACATTAGACTCCAGATCGAGTTTAGCTTGCTCTAACAAGAACTCTTGACGCTTCAAGTTCACCTTACGGCGCTTCACGTTGTTACGCGTAGAAAAGCCGTTAAAGATAGGTACATTCATCTGTATACCGTACGAAATACCATCATTTAAGTACAATTGATCAACAAACGAACGCGGTGGTAATTCCTGAAGAATAGTGTTAGGCACAATTGCAGATACCGTTTGCCCGGTCTCGTTCACAAAACCGATCTCTTGGGTACGGGTCGGATCATTTGGATCGACAATTTGAGAAAATCGCGACAGATCAGACTCACGCGTATTGTAGTTAAAGAAGGCGTTGATTGAAGGATAATAGTTACTTCTAGCGATCTGCAAATCTTTTTGTGCAAGGTCTACATTGGCTTGTGCGATCTTCACCTCACTGCGATTCTCCGTAGCGGCCTGAAAGATCTCAGAAGCAGATTTTTCAATGATACCTTCATCAACTAGGCTATAACCTTCATCCTCAATGTCAAAGCTGGCGTAATCATCCAATAGTAAAAGCTGCGCCAAACTGATCAAAGAGATCTTTACGGCATTCTCTGCTACTACAATGTTCTGAAGTTCTGTAGCATTGGTCGCTTGGATCTCCAAAAGATCACCTTTAGGCAGAATACCACCGTCAACCAATTCTTGCGTTTGCGCAATAGATTGTTGGGTGACTAGATTCTGAGCCTTTAAAGCATTTACATTCGCTTTGTTCAAAAGGATCTGCAAATAGCTATTGGCAACCAATAAGGAGATATCATCCTTCATGCGGGACAGACCGTAATCAGCCGCAAGTTTAGCGATCTTAGCACGTTGCATGGTGCGCAAGTTTTGCAAACCAGCAAACACACGAACTCCCGCATTCACTCCCAATGAGAAGTTTCGAGAGGTCTGGGTCTCTAAGATACCTGTAGTAATATTTTGAGAAAGACCTGTGTTCCAGAAATTGGAAGCATTACCGTTCAAAGTGGGTAAGTAATTTCCAAAAGCGTCAACTTTATCTATTGCCGCATTCTCTATATCGAGCATACTTTGCTTGATGGAAATGTTGTTTTCCAAAGCATAGGTTACACATTCTTTTAACGTCCATTTTTTCTGACCAAAGGCCAAAGTGCTTACAAAAAGCGAAAGGAACAGGACAACAAGCTGCTTCATAATCAGTGTTAATTGTTGAATAAGTCTATGGATAGTCAAATGTGTTACACAAAGGTAACGAAATTAGCGGCCGCCAAACTGAGCAACCGGCTTGAGTTGATTCCAAACTTTGATTTTATCTTCTTTAGTGATTCCGGATTTTACTTCTACTTGGATGCCATCGCTAACACCCAACTCAAGATCTCTACGCTCAAATTGCTGATCTCCTGTTTCTACTTCAACAAAAGGCAATTGCGTTTTAGGATCGTATTGAACCAAGGCTTCTTTTACAGCCATTACACTGTCTGCACGTGCAAGGATAATAGAGGCGTTGGCACTCAATCCTGCACGAATAAATGTAGAGTCTACCTTGGCTAAGGTTCCTTTGATCTCAAACTGAATGGCACCATTCTCTGCTACTCCTTTAGGCGCGATATAATCCAATACGGCATCAAAAGTGGCATTTTCAATAGCTCCCACCGTGATTTCTAGCGGAAGGTCTTCCTTGATCTTCCCTACTTCACTTTCATCTACCTTCCCTTCAAAGATCATCTTCTCAACATCAGCAAGAGTAGCGATGGTGGTTCCGTCATTGAAGTTATTGGCCTCAATCACTTGATTTCCGGTTTTCACAGGAACGTCCAATACCATACCCGAAACCGTAGCGCGGATCTCGGTATTGGCTGCAGTTCCCAAACCAGCTGTAGTACCGGTTTTAATGATGTCAAAATTTTGACGGGCTGCATTCACGTTCACTTGTTCAGCGCGGTAACGCTGTTCTGCTTGGTTGTAGGAAATTTGCGCATTGTCAAACTCGTTTGCGGAGATCACCCCTTTGTCAAAAAGACTTTTTTGACGTTCGTAGATGTTCTTCTGATTCTCATAGGCCAAACGTGCTCCATCCAGCTGCGTTTGAGCAGATCGGATGCTGTTCTGAGCGGAGTTCAATGCAGAAACGTTAGGAACTACTTTCACCTTGGCGATTAGGTCTCCAGCGGCGACGAAATCTCCAGCTTCCACAAAGATCTCATCAATGATCCCGGAGATGTTCGGCTTAATTAATACTTCCTCTTTGGGAACTATGCTCCCTGTAGCGACAGTTTTCTTAACAATACTCGCAGTAGTGGCTTGTTCGGTCTTATATACTACCGGATCTTGCTTGTCCTTTAGATAGATATAACGAACACCGAATATAAATCCGACCAATATCAGTCCGAGTATTATGATGGTTCCTTTTCGTTTCATGATTTTTGAATTATTGTCTTGGTATTACGGTTATTCAATGCGCAAGGCATCTACTGGTTTCATTTGAGTGGCGCGTGTTGCGGGGATCAATCCGGCTAAGAGTCCAGAGATGATCAAAATGCTCAACGCGATTATAATTACGCCGATCCCTACACTTGGATTGGCAAAGTTTTCTACAGGGCCTACACTGTCTAATATGGTATTCATGATCCAGATGATTCCGGAGGCAAAGGAGATTCCGATCATTCCAGAAATGATGGTAAGTACCAATGATTCTTGCAACACTTGAGAGCGAATGTTCCATGGAGAGGCTCCTAAGGCGCGTCTCACCCCAATTTCTTTGGTGCGTTCTTTTACTACGATCAACATGATATTGCTGATCCCAATCACTCCGGAGAGCAATACTAAGGCTCCCACAAAATAGCCTACAACCGTCAGGATATTAAACAAGCCGGTGATCTTGGCAAACTCCTCTGCCAAGTCAAAATGCCCGATTGCACGCTTGTCATCTGGGTGTACCGTTCGCAGCTCGCGCATCATAGTCATAATACGTGGTTTCACACTGGTAATGCTTACATCATCGTGTGCGGTTATGGCCATCCAGCCAACATTATCGGCTCTGTTAAAGGCCTGAGAAAAAGTGGTAAATGGTACATAGATCGTATTAGCCTCTTGTTCGTTATCGCCTTGTGAGTTTGCGTTTTTGAAGGTTCCGACCACTAAGAAATTGATTCCGTTGATCTTGATGTAGCTTCCAATGACCTCTTCTCCTTTATCATAAAGAGAGCGGATCACATCTTGCCCAATTACGGCAATTTTACGTTTGGCTTCAATGTCTGAATAGCTCAGAAAACGCCCTTCCATAATGTCTAGGGGTTGCTGGTTGATAAACTCCGGATAGTCTCCGTAGATATCAAAAGCACCTGTCTTTTCATTGCGCGTAACATTATTGGAGCCTCTAAACCCACCCAATTGATTCCGCGGAGAAACATATTTAAGCTCTGGAATATTGTCTTTTAAGGCTTGAACATCGCTCAGCTTAAAATTGAAGTATCTGCCCTTGGGCAAACCTTTATAAGGCATAGACGTTCCTTGTGACCACATGAAGATGGAGTTGGTCGCAAAGTTTCCAAAGTCTGCTTGCACACCGTTCTTTAGGCCATTGGTTAAAGCCAACAGCAGCACCAAGATGAAGATCCCCCAAAACACACCAAAGGCGGTCAAGAAAGTTCTGAATCTATTGGCATTTAGAGCCTCTAATATTTCGTTCCAACGATCTCTATTAAACATCTTATTCGTCTCTTAAGGCTTCTATAGGTTTGATATTGGCTGCGCGTCTAGCCGGAATGAATCCAGCCAAGGCACCTGCTCCAATCAACACAAAAACGGTGGTGATGGAGGTATTGAAATCTACTTGAGGAGATTTGATAAAGTCCGTCTCCGCATAAGGAGCAACAAGTTCTAATAGGCCAACTCCCGCAAAGAGACCGATAAAACCAGCGATAGCGGTGATGAAGATCGCTTCTTGCATGATCATCCCAATGATGGATCCTGGCAAAGCCCCAATGGCTTTACGAATCCCGATCTCCTTAGTACGTTCTTTCACTACGATAAGCATAATGTTGCTTACCCCTACTACCCCAGCAATAATGGTTCCGATCCCGATGAACCAGAAAACCGCTCTAATGGTATCGATAAGGCCATAGATCTTTTTAGCTTCTTCTAAGGTGTTGAATACGCGAACCGCGCTGCGATCATCTGGAGCCACGGAGTGTCTGGCTTTTAAGTCTGACTCTAAACTCTCTGCCATGGCCGTAGATAGGGCAACAGCCTGGTCAAAATCTTCTGACATTTGCACCGTATAGGCAATGGAACGCAAACGGTCTCCAGCGTTGAAAACGCCTTGTGCTGTGGTCACTGGAATAAACACGCGGTTCTCTTCACGGCTTCCGCCCGGATCAGAAAACACACCGACCACTAAAAAGTTAATCCCAAAGATCTTGATCTGTTTCCCAACAGCGTCTTCTCCTTTAAAGAGATCGAGTTGGATCTGATTTCCGATCACCGCGATCTTGGCCACTTGATCCAGGTCGCTTTTATTGATGAAGCGTCCGGAAACCATTGTTTCATTTTCTATGAACTGCTGATCTGGATCTGAGCCTTCAATGCGGTAGTTACCAGATTCCTTACCGTAGGTAACCTGCCCGCCCCAAAGCGAGTATAAGGACGTACGGTATTCTATCTGTTCTTCGTATTTCTGATTGAGACTTTGATAATCTTCATTGCGCAGTTGCACATAACGGCCCGGATTTAGGCCCTTGTGTTCTTTAGAGGTCACTCCCGTCCAAATGGAGATACGATTGGTCGCGTCTTCTTCAAAAGCTGCACGTACTCCATTGGAAATTCCGGAATTGAATCCTAATAGGATTACCAGAATAAAGATACCGGAGGCTACCGATAGCCCCGTGAGGAAGGTTCGCAATTTATTCTTACGAATGGTTTCAAATATTTCTTCCCAGCGTTCTAGATTAAACATGAGCTGGAGTTTTGGCGCGTACCTGTTCTACTGTTTTATCGTCTAAGATCTTTCCATCCTTTAAATGGACGATACGCTTACACATATGGGCAATATCTTCTTCGTGAGTTACGACGAGTATGGTCTTCCCTTCATCATTAATCCCTTGAATGAGCTCCATAACCTCATAAGAAGTTTTGGTATCCAAAGCTCCCGTAGGCTCATCGGCTAGTAGAACTTTTGGGTCACTGGCCAAAGCCCTGGCAATGGCTACACGCTGCTTTTGACCTCCACTGAGTTCACTGGGAAGGTGAGTCGCCCAATCTGCCAAACCTACCTTTTCTAAATAGTGCATGGCCTTTTCTGTGCGCACAGAACGTTTCACTCCTTGATAATACAAGGGCATAGAAACATTGTCTAAAGCACTTTTGTAGGTGATCAGGTTGAAACTTTGAAAGATGAAGCCAAGGAATTGATTGCGATAGCGTGCCGCAACTTTCTCATTGAGATTTTTAATGGGGACATTGTCCAAATGATAGGAGCCTAGATCGGCCTCATCGAGCATTCCCAAGATATTCAAGAAAGTAGACTTTCCAGATCCTGAGGAACCCATTATGGCGATCATCTCGCCTTCATTCGCTTCGAAATTAATGCCTTTGAGCACATGCAGGGAATTATTCCCCATGTGATAGGACTTATGCAGATCTTTGATGGCTATCATAGCAAAGCACCTTAAGGTGTTGATTAATGAAGCCGCCTTGTTGTTGGTTACTTGACGGTCTTGGTAAATAGACCGCTAAATAAAAGTTTTGTTACAGGGAAGAATATTAAGGTCTTGTTAATTTTTAGTTTCCTGTGTTTTTCTTCGGCTGCGATAGATCGCATAACCGAGTCCGCCCATCAGAATATAAGGTATAGCCATCAGGTAAACGATCCCGTTGTTGATCCCGCGGGCAGCACTCTGAGTCTCTTCACTTTCCAAGACCGCACGACACATGGCACACTGCGCATTTGCATCCGCAGAAAAAAGTAACAGCAATACTAAAAGGAGAATCAACTTACGCATTAGGCTGGATAATAAGGAGAGATCATAAAATAAACAATAACACCCGTAACCGCTACGTAGAGCCAGATCGGGAAAGTAATCTTGGCTAATTTTCGGTGTTTGTCAAATTGCTCCGACAAGGCGCGCACATAGGTGAACAACACCAAGGGAATGATCCCTATGGAAAGCGTAATATGACTTATAAGGATAAAGAAATACAAATAACGCATAGCTCCTTCGCCTCCGTAGGCAACACTGTCTGAAGTCATATGATAAGCCACATACATCACTAAAAAGAGTGCAGATAAGCCAATGGCCGTCTTCATGAGTGTTTCATGAGCTTTTCTGTTTCCGTTTTTAATTTGAATTACCGCCAGGATAAGCACTATGGCTGTAATACCATTAATACCTGCATAGATCGGTGGTAAAAAGCCTAAACGCTCTACCCCAGGAATTCTTATCCCGAAAAGCACAGCCACAGCCACAGGAATAGCAATGGATAGTGCCCAGATTAATTTTTTGTATTTGAGTTCTGAGTTCGCGGAGGTGCTCATTGGTCTAAAAGTTGTTTAATATCATCTTTGAGCAATTGGATTTGCTCCAAATCAGTGCCGTTGTAGTATACAATTGGGTTGCCGTACTCATCAATACGAGAGCGAATATTTCCTTCTTGGTCAATCAATGCAAAAAATCCGGAATGCTCAAAGCCGCCTTCTGCGGTATCGTCTTGATTTACGTAGAGATTGAACCCGTTATTGGCCAATTTGTGAATCTCAAGTTTATCACCCGTCATCAAATGCCAGTTGGGATTGGTAATCCCATAGCTCTCCGCATAAGACTGTAATACCTCTGGGGTGTCATAGGTAGGATCTATACTGAAGGAAGCCACTCCAAAATTCGGATTGCCAAAAAATTCATCCTGTAACTTGACCATGTTTCTGCTCATGATTGGACAGATGGTAGGACAGGTCGTGAAAAAGAAATCAACCACATAAACCTTTCCTTCATAGTTGGCATTGGTAATGGTTTCACCGCGTTGATTGGTGAATTCAAATTGTGGAACCGGGCCAATAGTTGCGAGTTCTTGTTGATTCACACTCCCGACGATTTTAGGCACAGCCCAAATTCCGAAGATGAGAATGATAAAAGAGATCCCTATGTAAGAGTAGGATTTATTCATAGCTTAAAGCTGCTTGCGCTTGTATTTATCGTTCTTTTTAAGGGCTCTGCGGTACTCTGCCAAGATCACTTGAATGTCGTCGTCCATCTTGTCGTCCAACTCAGCCACATTGCTGGCATTGTATCCATAAAGCGTGCCCACATCCTCATCATCATTTCTACCGCGCAGGCGCTTGTCCTTATCCAAAATATAAACATAGTCAGAGCCGAGATCATCGTCTAACTTATAAGGGGAACCGAGCTCAGCTTTTAGCTTTATGATCTGCTCATCGGACAAGACCACAAATTGCCACTTCTCTGTTTCTTTGATCTTGCTGAGTTTTTCTTCAAGATCTGGAATAGTACCTTCTGCACCTTCTGGGATCAACCAAACAAATTGCAGGTCGTAAAATTCAGAATAGGGAGTATAGATCTTGTGTGCCAGATTGAACACATGGCCGTAACGGCTCTTAGCATCTTTACCAAGAAACCCCATAACGGTTATATTACTATCAAAAATAATGGAATCTCCACGCAAGCTTTTGGTTCCTTGTGGAAGCTCAGACACGGGCTCACCCAAGGTGGGAAGCATAGAGAAGTTGTGATCTGCAGCCGCAAAGAACATATAGGCTACCAAAGGCAAGATGAATAAAAATCCTAAAACAAAAAACTTCTTCATATCCAATTTAATAAAGAAGTGATTGAGACTTTTCTAAGTAGGTCGTTAAACACGAATCATCGGTGCTACGGTGCTGTAAAAAGACAAGGAGCTAATGCAAAAAAACGGGCTTAACCTGTAATTAAAAGTCTAAAGCACTTTCAAGTACAAAAATACAAAAAAGCCCCGCTAAAAGCGAGGCTTGGATTCGTTAATTCAACTGTTAAAAGTTGAATTTGATGTGGTTATTCTTGTAGACCTCAAAGATATAATCTCCTTCTAAAAGTACGATCAATACCAAGTAACAGATCAAGAATACAGCGGTCCAAACAACAGCGCGTCTCAATCCTTTGGTCTCATCACGCATGTGCATGAAGTCCCAAGTAATATAGTATGCTTTGAATAATGTCAAGATGATGAAGATCCAGTTTAGATACTTCATGGCTAAAAAGCGCCCTTCTACTAAGAAGGCCGGTTTATAGATACCTAAGGCAACTTCGATTATTGTAACAATAGAAAGTACAATGAATACACCCCAGATCTTGGAAACGTTGGACTTGAATTTAAGAAGTCCTCTGAATATCTCTAATTTATGCTCGTGTCCCATAATGCTTTATAATCGAATTTATACCAGATAGAAGAAGGTAAATACAAATACCCATACTAAATCTACAAAGTGCCAGTAAAGACCAACTTTCTCTACCATCTCGTAATGACCGCGGCGCTCGTAAGTTCCGATGATCACGTTGAAGAAAATAATGATGTTGATCACAACTCCGGAGAATACGTGGAATCCGTGGAAACCAGTAATGAAGAAGAAGAAATCAGCAAAGAGCGGTGATCCGTATTCATTGCGAATCAAGTTAGCTCCCTCTACAATCAGCTTTCCGTCTTTGTTTAGTTTGGCAATGGATTCCTCGCGGCTCAAAACAGTCTTTTCGCCTTCTTCTGTGAGGTATTGCGTTCTAATTAGCAAGTTATCGTTAGCTGCAAATCCAGCTTTTACGTCGTCTAGTGTGTAGGTTGATAAGGTTTCCTCATCCGTCTCATACCAAATACCGTTACTGCGTGTATGCTCAGCGCGCTGGGTAGATTCTCCAGCGATTTCTGATATAGCCACTCGGTTTCCGTCTGTATCTACAAACTGTAGTAGACGTCCACCATTGGTTTCAACAGCACCGTAGTCTCCTTTAATGAAGGTCTTCCATTCCCAAGCCTGAGAACCAACGAAGATCAAACCACCAATGATGGTCAGAAACATATAAAGAATGACCTTGTTCTTCTTCATTTGGTGACCAGCGTCTACCGCTAGTACCATCGTAACCGAAGAAAAGATCAAAACAAACGTCATGAAGGCCACGTAGTACATCGGGAAGTTTCCGTGTACAAAAGGAACGTGGGTAAACACTTCATCAGCGATTGGCCAAGAATCGATGAATTTGAATCGTGAGAAGCCGTAAGCGGCCAAAAATCCGGAGAAAGTAAGGGCATCAGAAACGATGAAGAACCACATCATCATTTTCCCATAACTGGCTTTTAGTGGTCGGTTACCACCACCCCAGACTTTCCCTTCAGTACCTGTTTCAACAACAGTAGTTTCCATATAAAGAAGTTGACGTTATGATTGAGGCAAAAATAATCAATTTTCTTATCTAACGAAATATAAAAAGCAAAACAAATAGATCCATAGTAAGTCTACGAAATGCCAGAAAGTACCTGCCAATTCTACCCCTAGCATATTGTCTTTATTATATCGCTGTTTAGAATGCTTATAAATCACTACTCCCAAGGCAATCAATGCCGCAAAAATGTGCAATAAATGCACAAAGGCAATAAGGAAGACATAGGTGTAGGTAATATTGCTCGATTCTCCTGTGAAATAGTATCCCAGGTCATAGGTGATCTGTCTAAAGCCGTAATACTGCAGACTAGCAAAGACCACTCCGAGAATAAAGGTGCTCACCAAGAAGAGCATTCCTTGACTGCGTTTTTCTTCGCGAATATTTCGCACGGCCAGCCACATAGTTATACTGCTCAAGATGATCACGGGAGTGCTCAAAAAGAAGGCATTCGGCATTTGAAAGTCCGCGATCCAATCGTCGCGTTCACTACTAACAATAAAGGCCGAGGTAAATGCCGCAAAACTCATCAATAAACTGATGATCCCAAACCAGAGCATCATGCGCTTGGCACGTCTGGCCTTATCCAATTCATACTGTTCTACTTCCGTCATACATTTAGGAATTTATCGACTACGTAAATTATCTGTAATAGGGTGATATAACTCACACTGGTGAGCATTAATCGTTTGGCAGTCTTAGCGTCTTGTTTGCGATACAGTTTTATGGCAGCAAGCAAGAACCATACGCCTAATAAGCCAATGATCACTGCAGCTACTGGGCTCACATAAAACAATCCTGTGATCCCCAAAGCCGGTATCAATGAACAGAGCACGGTCCATAAGGTGTACAAAACCACCTGAGTCGCCGTTCCTTTATCACGTTTTCCGTTAGGCAGCATATAAAATCCACCTTTTTTATAATCTTCATAGAGGAACCATCCTATCGCCCAAAAATGTGGGAACTGCCAGAAGAACTGAATCATAAACAGAGTTCCCGCCTCAATGCCAAATTCGTTAGTAGCAGCAACCCATCCTAACATGAATGGAATAGCTCCTGGGAAAGCACCAACAAAGACAGAAAGCGGTGTTTTGGTCTTTAGCGGTGTGTACAAACTCACATACATAAAGATGGAGATGGCTCCAAACAGCGCAGTCTTCGGGTTGATCACATAAAGTGTCCCTATTCCCAAGATGGTGAATAAAGTAGCAATGATGAAGGCCGTCTGAATACTCATGCGACCGGCAGGGATAGGTCTATTCTTGGTGCGATCCATGAGCGCATCGAGATCGCGCTCAATAATCTGGTTGTAAGCGTTAGAAGCTCCAACCATAAAATAGCCCCCTAAAGCGAGCATCAACAGTACTTTGAAATCAATAGCCGGCGCACCCAAAAGATAACCCGCTACGGATGAAAACACCACAGAAACCGAGAGTCTCACCTTGGTGATCTCGGCAAAATCGCGCAAGAGCGATGTTTTTTGTATGGTAACTTCTTGTGGCTCCAAAACCGATTGCATTCCGCTTTATTTTGCTCGTGCAAAGATACTCCATAAACTGCTGCCAGCCAATGCATGCTGAAAGGAAATTCCATTTTAACAGACTACCCTCAATGTTGCGTATCTTTAATCCAAAACCAAAAAACATGAAAATGCGGATCCGACAGTATTTCTTAGTGTGCTTTATGGCCATGAGCGCTTTAAGTTTTGGCCAAGACATGGCCGATGTAACTATCAAAACAATTCCTGTAAATGGACCGGTTTATATGTTAGAAGGTCGCGGTGGAAACATTGGAGTTTCTATTGGAGCCGATGGGGTCTTTGTAATTGACGATCAGTTTGCGCCTTTATCAGAAAAAATCTTGGCCGCCATTAAAGCCCTTAGCGATGCACCGCTGCAATATGTTGCCAACACGCACTATCACGGAGATCATTCGGGCGGGAACGCTAATATGCAACGCGCTGGCGCCACCATAGTTGCTCATAAAAATGTTCGTAAGCGCCTTGAACAACCAGATAGAAACGGGAACGATAGACCACAGGAAGCTCTACCAGTGATCACTTATAAAACGCAGATGTCTATTTATATCAATGGAGAAGAAGTGGTGATCCTTCACGTGGGTAATGCACATACCGATGGAGATTCCCTACTCTACTTTACGCAAAGCAATGTTCTGCACACCGGCGATACCTTTTTCAACGGACGCTATCCGTATATCGATTTGAATTCCGGCGGATCTGTAGAAGGTTATCTCGCAGCAGTAAAACGCGGTATGATGCTGGTAGACGAGGACACCAAGATCATTCCGGGTCACGGTCCTTTAGCCACCCGAGCAGACTATATGGCCTTTATGAAAATGCTAGAAGGGCTCAAAGAGAATTCGCTTAGAGCCATCAATGCCGGAATGAGCTTTGAAGAATTTGTGGCTGATGAAAGCATCACCGCCGAATACGACGCTCAGGGCTTTGGTAGTGGATTCATCAATCCACAGCGCATGCGCGAAACGCTTTATAAAAGCCTGAAAAAACAGCCTTAGAAGTCAAAGTACCAATTGAAGAGGTCTGTACGGATCCCAAGGTTAAACCAAGTGGAACTTGAAGCGAACTCCGTAGCCGTATCCACATCTGGAGTAAAATCACGGAACAAAAGCGAAGCATAGACTTTTAGGTTGGTAGCCGGATTGATCAAATATCCGCCTTGAAATTCTCCGATAAAAACCGAGGTCGTATTCCCTTGCCCGATCTCAATACCCGTGTCAAAAGGTCGGTCGGCCTCATCACGGTAAATATCGCCTCCATAGTAAAAGGAATCCTCTGTAGTGTTGAAATCAAAACCGCGCTCCCCAAAGGTCAATTTAGCCGATCCAAACCAACGCCCGTTAAAATAACGCGCAATTAAGATCCCTTCTCTGAAGTTAGCACCCCAAAGGTGCGCCATGGGTTGATTTTGATGCCCGTAGTTGAGCACAATGGTATTGTGTGAATAAGTATAAGGACGCACTTGGTTGTATTCTGCCTGCAGATAAAGATTCTTCACCCCAAAAGCATTGTAGTACTTGGCCCCCAATTGAAAACCGAGTTTGTTCTTCCAGCTTTGATCGCCGCCAAAAACATCTCCAGAAGAGAATTCATCTATAACCACTTGGCTGTAGGCGTTGATCTGATCTGAGAACTTATATTTTCCGCTCAAACCAATAATGGCGTTTCCTCCGCGGGAACCGGTTGTAAACTCAATGGCTCTGTAAAAGATCACCGGATTCAAATAGTTGAGATCAAAGCCGCGATCGTTATCGTTTTCCCACATAACAGCTTCAAACAGACCTATATTCAAGCGTTTGGTCACATTGATACTCAAATAATGGTTGGCCATGTATTTGGTTCTAAAGGAACCGTCCAAGGTCACCTCAGAACGTACATCGCGCAGCGACATCCACGTATTGGTGTATTTGAGCTTCCAGAAATTGGTGTTCAAGCGTAAATAAGGATATGGAGAAGCGTTGTCACTCAGAAGTAAAGAGCGGTAACCATCCCCAATAAAATTCTTTCCGTGTCCCAGTTGAATGTTGAAATGCTGGCTCGGCGCATAGGACAAATAACCCTCAGCCACGGGATAATCATAAGAATCCGTTCTAAAAGGCTCGGCAATATTACGCCCGGGAATAATGGCAGGGTTCCCTCCGTCAGGACGGAGCGACTCCGCATAACGATTAAAATAACCTGCAAAACGCCCTTGACTTTCATAGACCGCCGCAAAGAAGTTCAGTTTTTTGCCCAATCCACCTTGAAAATATACCAAACGGGTATTGTTATAGGTATCCACGCCGTCTCCACGTCCTACTTGAAGATCCACTCCGGGGTCAATGGTGAACCAATAGTCTTCACCCTTTACAATTCCCATATGCTCATTCCACCATTTTCTACCCAGCCAAGAGGACTTCTTTTTGAGTAGCTTCTGATTGGCAGCTTCAAAATTGTAGTATTTATTCACCTCCTCATACACATAAGGTTTCTGAGCGGTGTGGTTGTTTATGCCGACTTGATTCATGGCTGGATCAAACATGGCGTAATTCTGATGGGAAAGCGGAATGTTCAGCTGACTGGTGTACTCTTCATTCTGATAAGGAAAACTTTTGATATCCTCATATTCTGTATTGAACTGATCTTGCACTACCACAAGACTGGTATCATCTGAATCTGTAGTGCCTGTATTTGACGCAGATGCAGTGGTCTGTGTGATCTGCGGAGCTTGTAATGGAAGGTTTACACTAAACTGGAATTGTACATAGGTGGGTTTAGCGTTGTAAGTAGCCGGTTCAATTTTTGGCAATTCACCAAAGACGCGTTTTACCTCGTCCTTCAATTCCTGATAGGCCGCCTCTGTGTACAAAACCTTGAACTCACCTTCTGCAGTAACCTCTAAAAGAGAGACCATTACTCCTGAGTAATTCTCCTCACCAATTATCTCTGGTGTTTTGAAATTTTCGTAAAAGAACTGTTGCAATGTGGCGTTGAAACAATCGGCCAATGCAGCACCACTTTGTCCTTCACAAGACTCAAAGACGGGATACTTTTCAATATCTGATAGCGCTTCTTGCGCCTTTAGCGAATATGTAGTTAACAGCAGTAAAACGAGGAGTGAGCGCAGCGGTAAATTCATAAAACGTAGATAGGCTGTCGAAAGATACGTTTTTTTGAGAATCCTAAAAGTAGAAATCCCGCCAAGGAGGCGGGACTTCAATTAATCTTGTATCTGAAAGATGATCGGCAGTGAAAAGATCACGGGGACACTTTTTCCCTGATGCATCCCTGGATTCATCTGGGGCAGCTTTTTGATGACCTTAATGGCTTCATCACGCAAAGCGTCATTTGCTGTCCTGACCTTAATATCGGTAACCACACCATCTGGACCGATGGTGAACTGACACGCAATTCGAACCTTCCCAGAAAGGTTCTCTTCGGCACCGATATCATAATCAAAGCGGCGTTGCACAAATTTGTGGGTCATACGCGTAAAGCATTCCAATTGCTCTTCACGATCCGCGCCAGCATCACAACCTGGAAAGGTTGGGATCTGCATTACATTGTTGATGTAGATCGGTGTTGGTGGTTCCTCCTTAGGGGGATCCCCTTTGACCAAATTGGCTCCCGGGCTCACCTCTACAACAGGCGGATCCGTACTGATGTTTGGCGTTACGGTAGTGGCCACATCATTTTTGACCACCTCAATAACGTCGCGGACCTGTTTAGGCGGCTCTACTTTGGCCACAGGTTCTACCTTAGGTTTTACAGTTTCTACAATAAAATCCGTCATAGTAAACACCTCATCATCCGAATCATCGGTATACGTGATGGGTATCTCCTTAATTTCAATACGAACTGTTTCGACCACAAAAAGGACAAACAGCAAGCTAAAGATCAGACCAAATTGAAAATTTCGCGTGTGGTTCCAACGCAAATTTACCTGGCGTTTTTTTTGGATGGAAGTCAGTTGGTTAGTGTCTGTGTTTTTGGCATTTTGTTTCATGACTACTGACTTTTAGAAACACTGAGCTGAATCGGCTAGTACTTAGCCCAGCATTGATATGTTAAAGTTTTTAACATACAAGATTGATGCCAAAAAAAAATCCCGCTGGCAGAGCGGGATCTATTTGGTTGAAACTTTTTAGAAATTAATCCTGTACGGCAAAAAGAATCGGTAGTGAGTACAATACCCCTACAGCTTTTCCACGCTGCTTTCCTGGGGTCATTTTTGGAAGTCCTTGTACTACTTTGATAGCTTCTTGCTCCAGTCTTGGGTGTGGTGCACGAGCACGCACATTTACAACGTTTCCGTTGCGGTCAATCTTAAACTGTACTGCGATACGCTGACGTCCTGAAAGACCAAGTTCTCCTGCTAGTTCGGTATCGAACTTCTTGTTTACGAACTTGCTGATCTTTTCAGACATACATTTTTTCTTCGCATCATTGTTTCCAGCGTTTTCACAACCTGGATAAATTGGTACGTTTTCAATTACTGCAAAAGGAACGTCTGCGATAACTTCCTCCTCTACTTCTTCGATCTCTTCGATCTCAACGATCTCTTCTTCCTGATCTGTTTCAGTAGATTCAATTACCGTCTCCTCTACGTCTTCTTCATCTTCTACGATGTCGATAACCTCTGGTGCCGGTGGTGGCGGTGGAGGTGGTGGAGGTTGGTTCTGAATTTCAGTCACTGGTACTTCCTCTTCGAATTCTTCGTCGAGTTCCAGTTGATCTAGAGCCAAGGCGTCTTTGTCGTAAGTCTTATACTCTATGGCCTGCCATGCCAGTAAAAGCATTACAATCATTCCGATCTGAAAGAAGTAGATACTTCTTTTACGTAAATCTGCTTTAGGATTTTTCTTCGGTTCCATTGCGTTTCTGAATTAATATGCACGCTAAAATATAGAATTTCTAGCGCAAAAAAAATTAAACTTTGTTATTTAACCCGACTTTTGATCGCAAATAAAAAATTGCAGTCGCGCCAATGAACATTCCCACGGTATTTGCTACTACATCATAAGGATCAGCGCTTCTACTTTGGGTGATCTGTGCCTGTAAAAACTCAATTATTGTACCATAAATAAAAGAGCTGATTAAAAGGACCAAAAGGTAGGGCTTCCAAAAGCTCGGTGTGCTTCTGCGCAACCAATAGGCACCCCAGAGCACGGCCAGGCCAGCGTAAGCAACAAAATGCGCCACTTTATCTTGAAATGGAAACATGGGAACCTTTGGAAGATCCGTCTTTTCCAGAATAGAGACTAGCGTTAGAAAGGCTGAATAAATCAGTGCAAGCGCGAGTAGAAATCTAGGCGTCAACCAAGGCTTTATATCCGGCATCGTCAAGCAATTCTTCTACTTCTGACGTGTCACTGATCTTTACCTTGATCATCCACCCGTCTCCGTAAGGATCTGAATTCACCGTTTCTGGAGCATCCTCCAAGGATTCGTTGAACTCAATGATCTCACCAGAAAGTGGCAAGAAAAGGTCAGATACAGTCTTCACTGCCTCTACCGTACCGAAAACCTCATCTTTATCTAAGGTTTCGTCTACTGTTTCTACTTCTACATAAACAATGTCCCCAAGCTCTCCCTGGGCAAAGTCAGTAATCCCAACGGTGGCAACGTCTCCTTCAATTGAAACCCACTCGTGATCTTTAGTGTATTTGAGATTGGCTGGTATGTTCATTTCAACAATGGTATTATTTGATAGTATTTAGTTTCCAAAATTATAACGCAAGGTCAAACCTGTTCTGATCGTCGTCTGTGGGAAGGCGGTAGAAATCGCGTATTCCGAGAAGGTGTGATCGTAGTAGAACAAGGCGGTCAAATTCTTGCTCAAGGCGTAATCCGCAGTAAATTGTAAACCGTAAATGGTCTGTCCCGCAGTTACTTGGTTGTTTGCAATATCCAGGTAACGAATGATTGTTTTATTGTCGCGAATAGAAGCGTCTAGCTTGAAGTTCAAATCACTCTTAAGGATCTTCTTCTTGCCACCAAAATTGGTTCCAATGCGTAAATCCTTGATGCGGTATCCAAGCCCTACAATGTATTCTGTTCCTTGGATCTCTGTCAATAAGTTGTTTGCAAAGCTCAAAGATAATGCACGATCCGTTCGAACCTCAGCCAAAACTTTCACCGAGTTCTTCATCTCAAAATCTAGCTTGATCAATGGACTGAACTGCTCAGTAAGGTTTACGTTAGAAAGGATCAATCGGTTTTTAAAGTTTCCTGCTTGATCTACCTCCGTTGGATTGGCCTCATTGAAGTCCAAGTTGCTTTGGAACTGGTTTACTGTATATCCGGCGCGATATCCGTGCTGGATAGAGAAACGCTTAAAGTTCTTTTTGAACCATTTTAAACGCATCAGACCGGTGTACTTAATATCCCAGTTTGGCAGAGGCACATCTCTAAAGAGTCCTTTACGAACGTCATTGGCGTCTTGACCCGTATAAGCCGATAAGAACGCCGGTAAGAGTACTTCTTGATTGTTTCTTCCGAATCCAACAGGGAAGCCTGTAGACGGATCGGTTGGGAAATCATCGGTGCCGTAGAAATCACGAGCCAAACGGTTGGCCACAATTAGACGATTGCTTCTAAATTGATCAAAGGTCTGAGAGTTGAATTCATCGCTGCTTTGGAAAGCCGTTCGGATCAACATGGTTGAAATGTTGAAGTTTCCAAAAGTATTCGGCGTCAACGAACGGTAAAGTCCGTCTTCAATAATATAGTTCTCCGCATAAGACTCAGACAGGGTACGATTACCATTAAGATCGATCTTAAGGTCTGGCAAGAACTCAAAAGTCATCTGGTAGTCCAGTTGATTGTTCTTGGTGGTCGTATACTGCTGGTTAAATTCTGGGAAGATGGTTAACCATCCTTTACGAGCCGCAAGTGCTCGAACATCTGCCTGTCCACCAAATACGAATCCAGTGGTTGGCTTTAATGTTCCAATGAACCCAATAGACTGTAAATATCCAGGAAGGAAGGTACCGCGGTTCTCCTGATAGTTGAACTGCGCGCGTTTCAATCCTGTCACAATACCAATTACCGTATTCAAGGCCTGATCTCCTGCAGACAATCTAGACTTTGGTTTAGCAGCGTCTGGGTCTGCCCCTCCAGCTCCTGGAGGTGCTCCGGCCACTCCGCCTCCAGCATTGCCGCCTTTTCCTCCTCCATTACTGAACACAGAGGGATTCGCGCCGCCTTTGCTATCATCATCAGATGGAGCCTGCTTTTTCTTGATCCCTAAATAACGGTAAAAACTCGTGAAATCAAGCGTTGAATTGATTCGGTGCGTACTTGCATTCTGAATAGAGTTACCTAAGTTGTACGTGTCTTGAACCCCGTCAGAAGTAGTAATGGTAATATTATCAAACAAGTCCGATCCGTCTTGCCATTGATAATCCCCGGTATAGGAATAGGTTGCCCTAATGAATTCCAAGAATGGGAACTTATTGAACGGCAGATCGTAATTGAGCTGCAAGGATTGAAAATGTCGGTTGGGTTCTCCTAAGTCAAAGAAGCCGTCCCAGACGCCGGCATCCGGATCGTCTATGAGCCCTCCATCGTTCAAGAAATTATTGACAAAGTTGTTGCGGTTCGAGTTGAAATTGAAACGCAAAGATTTAGTCAGATTATAATTCAAAGTGAATTGGAAATCAAAGGTGTAATTACGCTGATACAATACGGGCAATTCAATGTTTCCATCGTCTTGGGCTCCAATGACCTCTCTAAACTTCTGCGAGTTGAACTGACGCATGAAGTTGGAGTTCACCGTAAGACTGGTCGGCAGATAATTTACGTTGAGATCTTTTAGGAATCTCCAGTATCGGCCTCTAAAGAGCGAATCGCTCTTCTTAAACGGTTCAAAGCTTTTTTGCGGGAAATTGAAATTATAGGTACCTCCCAAATTCACATTCTGACTCAAGGCCTCCTCGACCTCAAAGTCGCGGTGATTCTCTTCGTTATAACTGTAGGAGAAGGTAAAGTTCTCTACATCATAAGGCATTGGCGTCTTATCAGTGGTTCGGTCTTTACGCACCCCGATAAAGTTGATACTCTCTCTTTTGGTGTATTCTGTCGATTGACGCTTTCTCGCATCGGGATCATCAGCATTTTCAATACTGGTATCCAACTCTACATCCAAGAATTGCGGGTCATACTTTGGCGTAACCAATTGTTCGGATCTTCCGTAGTTGAATGGCAACTGGATTCCCCAAGTATTCGGCAACAGTTGTCCCAGGTTCACATTCGTAACTAAATCGTATGACTGAACATCTTCTAGGCTACGCTCTAAAGGTCCTTGTTCTAGGGATCCAAATCCAATGGTTGAACGTTGTCCGCTTGCGCTAACCGTTGCAAAATCAGCAATATTGGCGTCCATATTGGCAATAGCAGCCCAACCTCCACTGTTTTCTAGGTCTGAAAGGCGCAGTTCATTAAACCAAACTTCCCCTGCGATCTCGCGGTTGGATTGGTTTTTCAAACCGAGCATGATGGTACGTACCGCACCGAAACTCGGATTACCTTTAATACCAATACGCATCTCGTTCTCTGGTCCAACATCACCGCCCAATTCGCTCTCGGTAAAGAAGATCTCATCTGCTGCAGAGGTTCTCAACTCATTTGCACGAGCTTTTACTTCTTGCAGTAAGGTCAACGGAAGGTTCAAACGGTTTTCAATAGGCCAAATAGCTTCTGGATCTGATGTCCCGAAGGAAGTCGTATTCAGCGGAATCTGAATCTCGTAATAGTTCTGCGAAAGGTCATTACCCATTCGCATGAAGGCTACCATTTCACCGTCGGCCAGTGGAGTCTCCGTTTGGATGGATTCAGCGTGCAAGAACATCTCTAAGTTCTTGTACTGACGCATATCTACATTGAAATTCTTGTAGACCGCACGACCGTCATCAGGTTCGAGCCCCACTACCCTAATGGAAAGCGACTGCTCATTCTGACGAATATTGTTGTTGTTATTGACCAATTCTTCACGTTGTACTCCCGGAGGCAATACGTATGGAATCGGCACACGATTCTCGTTTTGTTCGATACTAACAGCCTCAGTTTCAAAGAGGGTGTCATCACCTTCATTAGGCTCGCCATCGGCTTGTAGGGTTTCTAAATAACGACGGTAGTCTCCGCGAACCAAGTCTAAGGTTCCAAAACGCAGTACGGTGTTCTCTTGGAAATCCGATAGAAACATACGCATGAATCGGATCGATCTGAAATCTGCAATACCATTGATCGCTCGGTCTGGAGCGCTAATTGGAATCTTATACTGGATCCAACGCACTGGAATGTCCGTGTTGTTCTCCAGGGTTACGGTCAGTTCTTTAACGTCGGTAATGAAATCCTGAGAAGCACCGTTAGTACCCGTATTATTCTCCACACTCATTCCAGGATAGATCGGTACTTCATACTCGAAGTAACTGTCTACCGTGTTCATGGTGTTATCTCGGTTGATATCTTCCACATCCGGTTGCGGTGTGGCACCTCGGTTGGTATTGGTTACGGTCTCTGGTGAGTTTCCTTCGTTACCGTTGTATTGTTTGTAGCGATCAATGATGTTCCCTTCTGCTTGCAGGAAGAATACATAGTTGTCATTCGCAGGATCTTCTAAACTGGCAAAAGCTGGGAAATTTGCGGCCTCCCCGGCATCGTTAATACCGTCATATCCAATATCCTGATTTTCGCGATCCGGCCCTGTTGTATCAAAGGTATAGATCAATGATTGTTGCGAAGGCACCTTACCGTAAACCGTTGGAATGGTATTGGCTGTTCCTCCATCTGCCGGAAGTCCGTTCTCGTATTGCTTGCGTCCATCTTTCAAGATATCTTCGGAAATATTCCCCAAGTTGAAGGTCAAAGTTCCGCGATCCGAAAGTGTTTCGTCATGCGCATACGGGTCCATCAACCAAAACTGAATGTACTCCACATTGGTACGTTCAAAATCGGTAGAGGTCAATTGACGGGAAATACCTCCAAAACGGCTTCCCGGATCAGGAAGTGTATTGGTTCCTCCCGCTACCGGGTTGTAGTTATACGGCCCACGTTCTGACGGGAAGTACGCCAAGTCCAATGAGAACAAAGCCTGAGTTTGCCCTTGTACAATATCAACCTCTGGAAAGATCTCGTCAATAAAAACACGACGGGTTGCAAAGCTAGAAAGGTCGTCATCGGTAATTCCATCCGGACGCTGACGGCTGTAAAAGACCGGGTCAATGGTATACCAAGCTAATTTTGCTCTGTTGTAGTTGTATGCTAGATCTCCGTTTGGCAATTCTCCACCAAAACCAACTGGCGTACTGGAAAGGAACCAGCTCAATGGCGTTTTGATATCTAAAGCCGTTTGTGCGCCTTCAAAGTCATCTACATAGGTAGTGACTGTTCCTCCAAAGTTGCTCACTTTAGGTGCCCCTGCAAAGAGGTAGGCGAATTCACCACGAAGCGAAACATTAGACTCTACGTCTGTGTCAATGTTTGGCAGGTGATTGACCATTCGTGTTAGGAATGGAACCTGGGTGGAGTAGTTCGCGTTAAGCCCTACAATGGTATTGTTGATCGGCTCGTAGCTGTAATTCGCTTTTTGAGTAATTGGCCGCTCGTTCAAATTCAAATAGGTAGCTCCAACCAAGAAGTTCTCGTTGAATTGGTGCTCAATATTCAATCCCGTAAAACGACGAGTTTGTTGTCCAAAGACGGAGTTGTTCTCCGTAGTGATCTCAATTGGGGTGTTGCTATTCAACAAGGCCTGATCCAAGATCTGTACACGTCCCAATTGATAGTTTACCGTATAGTCAACACCTTCAACCAAAACGCGACCTCCAGCAGTTACAGTAACTGATCCCTGTGGAATATTGAACCCTCCAATTGGGATCCCATCACCTGCTGACGACTTGTAGCGTCCTTTAAGTTGGAATTTGTTCTTCTCACTCGCATTCTGCTCAGCAAAGGTCTTTGTAGAGGCATAAAGCTCTCTAAATACATACTGATTCTGGTTGGCGTTATAGGTAGACTCCACATCATAGTTCTCTGGAGAACCCGGAGATTCCTTCAACTCGTTAAAGAGGTATTCCCCAAAAGGTTCCACCTTGGTAAAGATGATGGTTCCGTTTTGTTGATCCACGGTAAGTCCAGGCACAAAGTCAAAGAATCCGTCACCGCCTTGAACCGGGTCATTGTTGTAGTTCAACTGATCCAGATCAAATACTCTTAAAAGTGTAGTTTGATTGAGGTCTTCTGGGAAGATCCCTTCACCTCCTGGCGCTGGAGTAATGTAGTTCAGCGGAGAAGGATCCGTATATAAAATGTTCATTCTAAAGTCATCGCGCTCCAATTGGAAAGCACCAAGACTATAGATGTTTTTCATCATCAGATCCCAGGTAGGGGTTTCTACATTGATGATATTACTCTTCAAAAGTTTTAGGATCAAATTCTGCGGAGAACCTTCTGCAAAGACAATATTATCATCAATACCATCTACGTTCACATCATTCCCACCAGTCTGATCCACGTCGCTAGTATCGTTGATTCCGTCTCCGTCACTATCGGTTCCGTTGTCATCCACCCCATCGCCGTTGATGTCCACATCGGCAATGTTTGGAATCCCGTCCATATCGTCATCAGGATTAGTACCTGTAGAGTTCACCCCGTCGTTGGAGAATTCCCCAACCTGATAAACACGTCCGTTAATGGTGTACTGGAAAGCAACAGCCAAAACCTCATCGTTACTCAAGCGCTGGCTCAATGATACATAACCGAGCTTTGGGTGTAAGGTATATTCGTTTGGTTGCAGTTTACGAGCATTCTCTTGCTTGGCGTAATCAATTCCTTCACGCACCGGCAAACCTCCAAATCCAGCTTCCACAGAAGCTACATCACGAATCGCATCGTTTAAAATGCTCTCCTCCGGTCCGTTAATTCCAAAAGGATTGAAATCGTTGTTGGAGTTGTCTGGAAATGCTGTTGGCCCGGCATTGATAAAGCTTGGTGGCACAGTCAATAAACCGATCTTATCCGGATCTGATTCTCCCAGATCCTGAAGCGCAACAATGTTTCTTACGTTCTCTGTATTCTGTGTACGGTTGGTTACCCAAACTTCTGCACGCGTGATCTGAATCTGCGTGTTGATGAACGGATACTGTTCCAAGTTCGCGTCGTATCGATCTCTAAAGTATTGCGAAAGGAAGAAGTGACGATCCTCGTCATAGTCCAAAGCAAAGATCTCAAAGTCGGTCACGGTAGCACCACCTTCTGCAACTACAGTTCGAGTTTCAGACTGCTGTTCTGAGAATACTCCAGTGATTCGGGTTTTACCGAATTGCAATTCGGTCTTCACACCAAAAAGCGATTGTGCTCCAGTGATCAAACTGGTATTTAAAGGCAAAGCCACGTTACCCACCTCAATTTTGCGAACAATATCATCTTCTGTTGGAGTGTATTCTAACTTAATCTGATTTTGGAAATCAAAGGTCGATTCTGTGTCGTAATTCGCCGTTACTTGCAGACGCTTACCTACTTTACCCAGCAAGCTCAGGGAAATGCGCTGGTCAAAATCAAAGGTGAGATTGCTTCTGTTTCTCGGAGAGAACGCAGGATTATCCTGCTTGGTGAACAAGAGTCCGAGATCCATCTCTATCGAACCCTGTGGAATTACTTCTATGGTGTTGCCTCCAAATACGGTCTCAAAAAAGTTTGAGTTCACGTAAAAGTTGGGCAATAAATTCTTTTGGTCCTCTTCTGAACCTTCTTTTTTACCGTCTGCCGCGTCGATCTTGGTTTTGAAATAATCACGCATGGACTCTTGCAGTACCAAATCGTGATATTCCTCTGGTGTTAAAATGGTTGGATAGGTGATATTAAAAGAACCAACCTTTTGCGTGTAGATATATCGATCTGTAATTGGGTCGTAAGTGTAGGAGTCCTCCACGCTATTGGTGGGCAGCTCCATACGTCCCATGACAAAACCTGTTTTTGTAGAGTCCGTAACAGTCTCTGTTGGGTCCTGTGCCAGTGAGGTCGCGGTGGTTAGTATGCTAAAAAGGAATATCAGGCCCTTAAGCAGCCGTGCCTTGCGGTAATTTTCCCTGTTCAATTGTTATAAGTTTTTTAAAGCTAGTTTGATGATGGATTCAACGCTCGCATTTGGATCCTCTTGGACGATCTTAGACAGCACCTTATCGGTCTGTTTCCGACTAAAACCAAGAGTCTCTAAAGCAGATAACGCTTCATCTCTATTCGTATTGCTCGAAAAGTCCGAAACATCTTCCATTGCAAATACTTTCAAGATCTTGTCCTTCAAATCCAGGATGACACGTTGTGCCGTTTTTGCGCCAATTCCTTTAACGCCTTGGATAACCGCTACGTTACCCGTGGCAATGGCTTCCTGAACTTGTTTAGGGGGCAGCGAGGACAGCATGGTTCTTGCTGTACTGGCTCCAACGCCTGAAACAGAGATCAAAAGTTTGAAGATTTCGCGTTCCGAAGGTTCGAAAAATCCGTAGAGCGTATGCGAATCTTCCCGCACCATCATGTGGGTATAGAGCTTTACATTTTCCGATTCAGGGAGTAAAGAAAAGGTGTGTAGTGAGATATGAGCCTCATAGCCTACACCGTTGCATTCCACAACAACAGCGGTAGGGGATTTTTCTACTAGTCTTCCCTTGAGATGGGTGATCATTCGCTAACTCTGATAAAAACCCAAATATAGCATAATTATTCACATTGACTAGCGCGAATTTCCGTTAAAAATACAGGGGTTTTGGACTACTTTTTAGCCTGCTCTTTTGCCCGCTTTTCCTTTTGCTGAGCATCAATTACAACAACGGCGACCATATTGACAATTTCCTCCACGGTAGCACCCAATTGAAGGATGTGGGCAGGCTTCTTTAAACCGAGCATAATTGGACCGATGGAATCGGCATCGTCAAACTCTTTGAGCAGTTTGTAATTGCTGTTGGCAGCATCCAAATTAGGGAAGATCAAAGCGTTGACCTTTTTCTTGCCCAATTTAGAGAACGGATACTTATCCCCTCTCATTTCTGGATTGAGCGCAAAGTCTGTTTGCAATCCTCCATCTACGCAAAGTTGCGGCACATCTCTGTGCAAGATCTCCACGGCCTTTCTCACCTTTTCTGAGGAAGGATGTTTGGAAGTTCCGAAGTTGTTGTAAGACACCATGGCCATGGTTGGATTGACACCAAACATTTTCATGGTATACGCCGTCATATGAGCGATCTTGGCCAGATCTTCTGCAGACGGATCAATGTTGATCGCTGTATCTGAGATGAACAGCGGTCCGCGTTTGGTCAGCATCAAGTTGGTGGTGGCTACCTTGTCCACACCATCAAAACGGCCAATGGTCTCAATCACCGGGCGCACTACAGAGGAGTATGCTCTGGAATAACCAGAGATCAAACCTTCTGCATCGCCTTCATTGACCATCATGCAAGCAAAGTAGTTGCGCTCACGCATCAGCTTTTCAGCATCGTAAAGCGTGATACCGTTTCTGCGTCGCTTTTGCCAAAAGGTCTTGGCGTAGGACTTTAAAAGCGGCAAGGCATCATCTGCTTTTGGATCAATGATATCCACCTCAGCTTCAAAACCTATCTCTGCCATCAGTTCTTTGATCGTTGCCTTTCGCCCTAAGAGGATCGGGGTGGCAATTCCTTCTTCAAAAACAATTTGTGCAGCTTTCAAGACGTCTAAGTGATCAGCTTCTGCAAAGACGATCTTTTTAGGATTGGTTCGCGCACGATTCAATAGCAAACGAGTGATCTTGTTATCGTTCCCCATTCGGGCCAACAATTCATCTTCATAAGCTTGCCAATCATCAATTGGCGCAGTAGCCACTCCACTCTCCATTGCTGCTTTGGCTACAGCCGGAGGAATAGCGGTAATGAGTCTTGGATCAAATGGTTTTGGTATGATGTAGTCCTTTCCGAAGTTCAATCGCGTCTCGCCATAAGCGATATTCACCTGCTCCGGAACCGGTTGCTTGGTGAGTTCGGCCAAGGCTAAAGCTGCAGCCATCTTCATTTCTTCGTTGATCTTTGTAGCGCGAACATCCAAAGCTCCCCTAAAGATGAATGGGAATCCGAGCACGTTATTTACTTGATTCGGATGATCACTACGACCGGTAGCCATAATGATATCATCTCTGGTTTTGCAAGCCAAGTCATAGGCGATCTCTGGATCCGGATTGGCCAGGGCAAATACGATCGGCTTTGCGGCCATGGTTTGCAGCATCTCTGGGCTTACAATGTTTCCAATAGAAAGTCCCACAAACACATCAGCGTCTACAAGCGCCTCATCCAAAGTATCTATTTTGCGTGCTGTAGCGAACTCCTTCTTTTCTTTGGTGAGTCCTTCGCGATCTTGTCGGATCACCCCTTTAGAGTCAAGCATCACAATATTCTCTGGCTTAACACCGCAGGCAATATACATTCGCGTGCAACTTACCGCAGCAGCACCAGCTCCCGAGATCACTATTCGCACTTCACCAATTTCTTTCTCCGCAATCTCTAAAGCGTTTAGCAAAGCGGCCGTAGAAATGATGGCCGTTCCGTGCTGATCGTCATGCATGATTGGAATATCCAATTCCTCTTTGAGACGCGCCTCAATCTCAAAGGCCTCTGGAGCCTTAATGTCTTCTAAGTTGATCCCACCAAAGGTTGGCGAAATACGTTTTACCGTATCGATGAATTCATCGATGTTCTCGGTGTCAATTTCAATATCAAAAACGTCAATCCCCGCAAAAATCTTAAAGAGCAAGCCCTTCCCTTCCATAACAGGTTTAGAGGCCTCGGGACCAATATTCCCTAAACCTAATACGGCTGTACCGTTGGAGATCACCGCTACTAAGTTTCCTTTATTGGTGTATTTGTAGTTGTTGGCTTTGTCCTTTTCAATCTCCATACAAGGTTCAGCGACTCCAGGAGAATAGGCCAACGACAGATCGCGTTGGGTGCTGTATTTTTTGGTGGGGATTACTTCTATTTTACCGGGTTGTGGTTTGGCGTGGTAGTTTAGCGCTTCTTGGCGCTTTGTGGCTTTACTCATCCCAGAGGGGTTTTTTACAATGAAATTGAAGTTACAAATTTACCAATCCTCTAGGCAAATACGTTGAATTTGAAGGGATTTTTGATCTATTGCTGAGATTGCTGTGAGCTTAAGAAGGCAATGTTGCGCTGAAGGCCAGAGAACTTGGTACGTTTCACGGCGCTTTTCTTAAAGATTTCTCCAAAGACCTCCTCGGTAAGTTCCTTCCAAGCTGCTCTATCATTTTGAAGCAATTGAGGTTTGGGTTTAAACCTCGGTTCATTATGCGCTTTACTGAAGCGATTCCACGGGCAGACGTCTTGGCAAACATCACATCCAAACATCCAATCGTCCATTTGCCCTGAGAAATCTGACGGAATGGAATCTTTGAGTTCAATGGTGGCATAAGAAATACATTTGCTGCCGTCCACTACGTAAGGTTTGATGATCGCTTGGGTTGGGCAAGCATCAATACAAGCGGTGCAGGATCCGCAGTGATCGGTCACAGGGTGATCATAGGTCAACTCCAAGTCAATGATCAATTCAGCTACAAAAAAGAAACTTCCTGTTTTCTTGCTGAGCAGGTTGCTGTGCTTTCCAATCCATCCCAAACCGCTTTTAGCCGCCCAAGCCTTATCCAGAACTGGTGCAGAATCCACAAAGACACGCCCACCGACCTCACCGATCTCCTCTTGGATACAATGCATCAATTCTTTGAGTTTGTCTTTGACCACATAATGATAGTCTTCGCCATAGGCGTATTTAGAGATCTTAAAAGAATCTTTGCGTTGCTCCTCTTCTGGATAGTAATTGAACAGCAAAGAAACCACACTTTTGGCACCGAGAACCAATAGACTTGGGTCCAAACGCTTGTCAAAATGGTTCTCCATATAGGCCATTTTGCCGTGCATACCATCGCGTAGCCATTTTTCTAAGCGAGGCGCCTCGGCTTCAAGAAATTCAGCCTTGCTAATACCACAGCTCAAAAAGCCCAATCGTTTAGCGTGGGTTTTTATAATGTCCGCGTATGTATTTTGCTTGTTGTCCAATCTAAGATGCTCGAAATACTAAGATAGCATCTTTTGGTTTTAAAGTGATGAGCGGCCTAATGTCGATGGGCGACTTTTTGTGTTCGATGGTATGTTGGCTGAAAAGCTGGATCAGCGCCAAGATCATCTCATACATGGCAAAGTTATTCCCAATACACATTCTGGGACCGGCTCCAAAAGGAAAATAGTAATCACTGTGTTGTCTGGGTTGCTGTGGATCAAATCGATCTGGATCAAACTCCAAAGGACGTTCCCAATAAGTCTCGGAACGGTGAATCTCGTAAACAGAAAAGAGCACTGTAGAATCCTTAGGCAATCGATAGGCTCCGAGCTGATCTTCCTCATAATTTACACGATCAATAAAATAGGCAGGAGGATACAAGCGCATGGATTCTTGCAGCACTTGTTGGATATAGGTAGCGCCTTTTAGCATACTCATAATATCTTCACCAGAACTACTCAGTCGCACAGCCTCTTCTCGCACTTTCTTCAATGCCTCTGGATGTCTGGCCAAAAGCTCACAGGTAAAAGTCAATGCATTGGAGGTAGTCTCATGCCCGGCCACAAATAGAATTAGGATCTCATCAATAAGTTGCTCTTCCGCGATCTCCGTTCCATCCTCGTAACGCGCATCCAAAAGCATATCCAAGAGATCATCATATCGTTTACCGCTTTCGCGACGCTGGTTAACAAGTCCTTTGAGCATATCACGCGCTTCACCTACGGCGTCTAAATGCTTTTGAATTTTACCACTGCTCTTAAACCACCAAACCAGAAAGGGTTGGCGCAGCTCTTTGACCATCATTTGCTGAGCTTCTTCTGTGGTGCGCTGCAATTGGGCAATCTGCTCCGAGGTCACTCCGCCACTGAAAAGTGTTTTGATCACGGTTTGAAAAGCCAAGTCATTGAAAACACCGTGAATGTTTGCCGCTTGATTCAATTGAATATTCTGAAGCTCTTTAGCGATTACCGTTTGCATGGTGTCTAACAAATACTGCAATTGCTTTTTGTGAAAAGCGGGTTGAATTAATTTGCGTTGCCGCTGCCAATGATCACCCTCTGCAGTTAACAACCCACGACCCACGTACTTGGCGAGATCCTTAGTTTGGATCTTACTTTTGGTATAATTCCTTTGGTTTTTTTGAAGCGTATACCTCAAATACTCCGCATTCTTGGAAAATATGACCGTTGCTTTAGGACCGATCTTAAGCTCAAAGGAATCGCCCAAGCGTTTGAAGTTGGCATTGTGAAACGGAAGTGGATTCTTTACAATATTGGAAGCATGTCTTAAGAATCTTAAGAAGCTTACGGTTGGAAACTCTTTGAGACCCGTTTGTTTCATCAAAATAATCCGCCTTGAGTAGCGCCGCGCTCACGGCCCAAGTGTTTGTAAGCAGCTTCTGTAACTTCTCGGCCTCGCGGGGTTCTGACAATAAATCCTTGTTGGATCAAGAAAGGCTCGTAGACCTCTTCAATAGTTTCTCCAGATTCTGATACTGCCGTGGCCAAAGTGGTGATCCCCACAGGACCTCCCTTGAATTTATCAATGATGGTTGCCAAGATCTTATTGTCCATTTCATCCAAGCCATGAGCATCTACATTCAAGGCTTCTAAGGCGTATTTGGCAATTTTTATGTCGATGGTACCGTTGCCTTTGATCTGCGCAAAGTCACGCACGCGACGCAAAAGAGCATTGGCAATTCGCGGAGTCCCACGACTACGTCCTGCGATCTCAATTGCCGCTTCCATGGTGATGGGGACTTTCAAAATACCTGCACTGCGCTCAATAATGGTGGTAAGCAATTCGGTCTTGTAGTATTCCAGGCGAGAAGAGATCCCGAAACGCGCACGCATGGGAGCTGTTAACAAGCCGGAACGAGTGGTGGCACCAACAAGGGTAAAAGGATTCAAATTGATCTGTACCGTTCTAGCATTGGGACCAGTCTCGATCATGATATCGATCTTATAATCCTCCATTGCAGAATAGAGATACTCTTCCACAATGGGGCTTAGACGGTGAATCTCGTCTATAAATAGTACATCGCGTTCATCCAGATTGGTCAGCAGCCCTGCAAGATCTCCAGGTTTATCCAAAACAGGTCCAGAGGTTACCGTAATGCTTACGTCCAACTCATTGGCCAAAATATGAGCCAAGGTGGTTTTACCCAGTCCTGGAGGTCCGTGAAACAAGGTGTGATCCAAGGCTTCATCGCGCAGATTTGCCGCCTCAACAAAGATCTTTAAGTTGTCGAGTACCTGAGATTGGCCTGTAAAGTCATCAAAGGCCAGCGGCCGCAATTTGCGTTCTACATCTTGTTCTTCTGGAGTAAAATGTTCCCCGCTTGGGTCCAGGTGCTCGTTCATATAACAAATATACGAACTTGGGTTTTGCGAAGCACGTGGCGGAGGCCTTAATTTGAAATCACAAAGGACTGTTAATACCTCGGTTTGAGGGAATATTATTTGGTAATTTCGCTCCACAACCGACCATTAACATGCGAAGTAATCTAATTACCACTTACATCGCGCTTTTGACTGTATTTCAAACTGTGGCCCAAACCAAGGATGTCACGGTCAAATACATTTCCGAAGAAATTACCGTAGACGCCGTGCTGGATGAACCGGCCTGGCAAACTGCGGAGCCAGCGACCAATTTCTGGCAATATTTCCCAACCGACAGCATTCAAGCCCGCAACCAAACCGAGATCAAGTTTATGTTTGATGACCGCAAACTCTATGTGGGCATCAAAGTAGAAGCCATTGGAGACGATTATATAGTTCCTTCACTGCGACGTGACTTTAGAGCTGGAGGTAGTGATAATATCACCTTGATGTTTGACACCTTTAACGACGGAGTCAACGCCTTTTTATTCGGTTCAAACCCGGAAGGCGTATTGCGCGAAGCTTTAGTTTCTGGAGGCGGTACGGAATTGCGTGGGTTTACCACGAGCTGGGATACCAAATGGGTTGGTGAAACTAAAAAATACGACGGCTATTACATCTGTGAGTGGGCCATTCCACTATCGGCATTTAAATACAACGAGGGTGAAACCCGTTGGCGTTTTAATTCTTATATGTTCGACACGCAAGATAATGAGCGTACCACCTGGATCAGAATACCGCAAAATCAATTCATTTTTAACCTTGCCTATATGGGTGATATGATCTTTGAGAAGCCTCTTGGAAACTCAAAGAGTCCAATTTCTATCATTCCTTATGTAAACGGTTTAGTCGGCAAGGATTATGACATTGACGATCCTTTTAGCGAGTTTAAAGTGGGTGGTGATGCGCGTTTTACGCTTTGGAACAGTCTGAATTTAGACGTGACCATTAATCCTGACTTCTCTCAAGTGGAAGTGGATCAACAGGTCACTAACCTATCGCGTTTTGAGGTGAACTTACCGGAGCGCAGACAATTCTTTATTGAAAATAACGACCTCTTTGCCGACTTTGGAGATTCCAGAGACGCCAATCCATTCTTCTCCAGACGTATCGGAATTGCACGAGATCTGGATGACAACACCATCCAAAACGATATCATTGCCGGAACGCGACTCAGCGGAAAAGTCAATAACGATTTTAGAATTGGTTTCCTCAATATGCAAACTGCTGCAGACGAAGCCAACGAGATCTCTGGTAACAACAATATGGTGGTGGCGCTACAGCACAGGGTGTTTAGCCGATCAAACATCAGCGCGTTATTTATAAACAGACAAGCCACAGGCGACGAGGCTTTTTTAGATCCTGAAGACGAATACAACCGCGTTGTAGGTCTGGATTACAACTTGGCTAATGTAGACAACAGTTGGAGTGGAAAATTTTTCACTCACAAATCCTTTAAACGCAATACCGGAGATGACGACTACTCTGCCGGAGCTCGTATTCAATACAACTCTCGCAAATGGCGCATAAGAGCTAGTGGGGTTTTTGTTGGGGAAGACTTTAATTCTGACCTTGGATTCGTTAGACGAAAGGACATCTTTAAAATTAATCCACAAATTGAACATTTGTGGTTTCCTAAAAAAGGGGCCATCAATAGACACATCTTTAGCTTTACCCCCGTAGTGATCTGGCGACCGAATCTGGATTTCCAGTTGGCCGATTATTTTCTGATCTCGCGCTGGGAAGCTGAACTGAAGAATACCTCAAACATTCAGGCTACCATGCGTAACCAATACGTGTTTCTCTTTGATGAATTTGACCCATCATTGGCAGATGGGGTTCCCTTGCCTGCGAATTCTGAATACGAATACACCTCTTTTGATCTGGAATATAGATCCGACAATAGAAAGTCCTTTTTCTTTAATGTGAGAAGTACTTTTGGAGGCTTCTTTAACGGATCGATCTACACCCAGCGCTTGGATCTAAACCTGCGCTTGCAACCCTATTTGACCTTATCAGCAGAAGGACGCTATGATAAGATCAACCTGCCGGAGCCGTATTCAGATAACGAGCTTTGGCTTATTGGACCTAGGATTGACGTGACCTTTAACAAATCGCTTTTCTGGGCGACCTTTATTCAATACAATTCCAATCAAGGGAATTTAGGGATCAACTCCCGTTTACAGTGGCGCTTTGCTCCACTCTCGGATCTGTTCTTGGTTTATAACGACAACTACTTTACCGATGATGTCTTTGCACCGCGCTTTAGAACCATCAACCTAAAGTTGACCTACTGGTTGTACCTCTAAACCTTTACTTGCTTCCACTTTCCTTTTCGGAACCAAATGACTCCCACTGCAGCAATCAAAACCTCCGCGAGTGTAATGGCCAACAATACGCCTAATGGGCCCATCTCAAAATAAAGAGCAGCCGCATAGGCAAAAGGCAACTGAAACAACCAAAAACAAAAGAAATTGATCACCGTTGGAGTTTGGGTGTCTCCTGCCCCATTAAAAGCCTGAATAACCACCATTCCATAAGCATAGCACACATAACCAGCAGCAATGATGCGCAAACTTAAGGCACCATTAGCGATCACTTCTGGATCCTCACTAAAGATCTTTAGGATCCATTCGGCAAAAATCAAATAGAAGATAGAAACAAAGACCATAAAAACGGCATTGTACTTTCCGGTCTTCCAAACAGATTTAGCCGCCCGCTCCGGATTACCAGCTCCTAAGTTTTGACCTACCAAGGTCGCGGCGGCATTACTCATTCCCCAAGAAGGCATGAGTGTAAACATTAAAACGCGAATTGCTATGGTGTAACCCGCAAGTACTTCTGCACCGAATTCTGCCATGATGCGCATCAGAAATACCCAACTAGAGGTGCCAATAATAAATTGCCCAATGCCGCCTAAAGACACTTTGACCAGATTGATCATTTCTGAACCTCGAATCATTAGGTCCTTAAAGCCGACTTTAATTCGACTCCATCCATAGAAGAGGATCAATAATTGAAAGATCACCGCACTTCCGCGACCGATTGTGGTTGCAATGGCCGCACCTTGTACCCCAAAGCCGGGAACAGGCCCCCAACCAAATATCAGTAGCGGATCCAAAATAATATTCAAGACATTGGAAAAGATCAGCACACGCATGGCAACAGCAGCATCTCCTGCGCCTCTAAAGACCGCATTGATCAAGAACAGCAGCATGATGGTGACGTTACCACCCAAAAGGATCTGCGTGAAACGGTAGCCTTCTTCTACCAGGTCTGGCGCTCCGCCCATCAGCCTTAAAATATCCTTAGGAAAAAGTATACCAATGGCACTGATAAGCGCGGCAACGAGCACTCCGAGCATGATGGCCTGAACAGCAGTTCTTCGTGCTCCTTCTACTTGCTTTTCACCAATTCGACGAGCTACAATGGCTGTAACTCCCATACTGAGTCCAATAGCTATGGCATAGACCAAAGTGAGTACAGACTCGGTCAATCCTACGGTAGCAATAGCGTTTGCACCTAAACTCGACACAAAATAGGCATCCACCAAAAAGAAGATAGACTCCATCATCATTTCCAATACCATAGGTACGGAAAGCATAAAGATCGCTTTGCGAATACTGCCAGTTGTAAAGTCTTGTTGACTGCCCTTTACAGCTTCGCCCAGGAGCTTAAAATAGTACCCCAGGCCTTTTTTGGCGGTCTCCATAATGTTGTGTTAGTTGGTTGAAGGAGGTTAAATATAACAAAAAACCCTTCCGGAGTGGAAGGGTTTTAAGATTACTAAGGATACTTATCTTAGTGATTCATTTCTTCTTCATTGTCTTGAAGTGGAATGTGCTGCGGCGCGAAGTCTTGTCCTGGGATCACGTAATCTGACTCGTCTTTGTTCAGTTTACTGTAATCGTAAGCCCAACGGTGTACTTCTGGAATTGGTCCATCCCAGTTACCGTGAATGTGCTTCACTTCTGCAGTCCATTCTAGTGTGTTAGAGTTCCATGGGTTCTTAGGTCCTTTCTTACCGTAGAACATGGAGTGGATAAAGTTGTACAAGAATACCAACTGCGCAGCTCCTGTGATAAAGGCAAAGATGGAGATCACTACGTTTACGTCTGCCAAGTCGTCAAAGTATGGGAAAGCAGAGTTCGTGTAGTAACGTCTTGGTAGTCCCGCCATACCGATAAAGTGCATTGGGAAGAATACCCCATAAGCTCCAATTGCGGTAATCCAGAAGTGGACATAACCCAAGTTCTTGTTCATCATGCGGCCTTCGAACATCTTAGGGAACCAGTGGTAAACCCCAGCAAATAGTCCGTAGAGTGCAGAGATACCCATTACTAAGTGGAAGTGAGCTACCACAAAGTAAGTATCGTGTACGTTAATATCTAGTGCAGAGTCACCCAAGATGATACCGGTCAAACCTCCAGTGATGAAAGTAGATACCAATCCAATGGAGAATAGCATCGCCGGGTTGAGCTGCAAATTACCCTTCCAGAGGGTCGTGATATAGTTAAATGCTTTTACTGCGGATGGAATCGCGATAAGCAAGGTTGTAAAGGTAAATACCGATCCTAGGAATGGATTCATCCCTGAGATAAACATGTGGTGACCCCATACAATCGTTGATAAGAATGCGATAGCCAAAATCGAAGCAACCATGGCACGGTAACCGAAGATCGGTTTACGAGCGTTGGTCGCAATTACTTCCGAAGTGATACCCAAGGCCGGTAGCAGTACAATATATACCTCTGGGTGGCCTAGGAACCAGAACAAGTGCTCAAACAATACTGGAGAACCTCCTTGATTGTGTAACACCTCTCCTGCAATATAGATATCCGACAGGAAGAATGAAGTTCCGAAGCTTCTGTCCATCACCATCATAAGTCCAGCAGAAAGTAATACTGGGAAAGAGATAACACCGATGATCGCAGTTACAAAGAAAGCCCAGATGGTCAACGGCAAACGAGTCATTGACATACCTTTTGTTCTGAGGTTAAGTACCGTTACGATATAGTTCAGTGAACCTAATAGTGAGGAAGCGATGAAGATCGTCATGGATACCAACCATAAAGTCATCCCTGCACCAGAACCTGGAATGGCCTGTGGCAAAGCAGAAAGTGGTGGGTATACCGTCCATCCTGCAGATGCTGGTCCAGCTTCTACAAAAAGAGACATTACCATGATGACACTCGAAATAAAGAATAACCAGTATGAAACCATGTTCAGGAATCCGGAGGCCATATCTCGGGCCCCGATCTGTAATGGAATCAAAAGGTTGGAGAATGTACCACTCAATCCAGCCGTTAGTACGAAGAATACCATGATGGTACCGTGGATCGTAACTAATGCTAAGTATACTGAGGGGTCCATAATTCCGTCCTCTCCCCATTTACCAAGAAGTACTTCATAAATGGTGAATTGTTTATCTGGCCAAGCCAACTGCAAACGGAAGATCAATGACATTGCTATACCAATGATTCCCATAAACAGCCCTGTAATCAAGTACTGCTTAGAGATCATCTTGTGATCCGTACTGAAGATGTACTTGGTTATAAAGGTTTCTTTGTGATGATGCTCGTGCTCATCATGTGTGACCGGGTGTGCGTATCCTTGTGCTGACATACCTGTAAAAATTCTTTTTTAATTTTTCATAGTTGTGGCGAAGTTGTCTTGAGTCGAAAGCCATTCATTGAATTCGTCTTCCGTCTCTACAACGATCTTCATTTGCATATTGTAATGCGTGTTACCACAGATCTTGTTACAAAGCAATAAATAATCAAACTCATACAACTCTAAAGGCTCTTCGCCTGCAATTGCACGAGCTACGTTCTTTTCAGAGCGAATGGAGTTGATGTGCTCAACCTTCGCAATGATTTCATCGTCTAAACGCATCTCCTCGGTGGTCTTGGTAGGAGTAAACGAAAACTGAGTTACCATTCCTGGTACACAGTTCATTTGAGCTCTAAAATGCGGCATATAGGCCGAGTGTAGTACGTCCTGAGAACGCATTTTAAAGAGGATCTTTCTGCCTACTGGCAGGTGTAATTCATTAACAACGATATCATCCTGAGCATCCGGATCGGAAGCGTCAAGACCCAACTGGTTCACTCCTTCAATAAGGCGAACGTTAGCGTCTCCTAGAATGTTATCATCGCCTGCATAACGGGCACGCCAGTCAAACTGGTAAGCGTAAAGCTCAATCACTAGTGGATCGTCCTCGGTGTCAACATTCATGATGTCTGACCAGGTGAACAATCCGTAGATGATCAATCCCGCCAATACGATAACTGGAATAACAGTCCAGATAAATTCCAAACGGTCATTATCTGCATAAAAAGTAGCGCGTTGTCCTTTTTTACCACTGTACTTGAATGCAAAATAGTGCAACAACCACTGAGTGATAATCCCTACAATAAAGATGATAATCATGGAGATCAACCATAGTTGGTCAATGTCAACCCCGTGCTCTGAAGCAGAGTCTGGAAGCAGTACATCAGACCACTTGTAGAATGAAATGAACGCCAATACGTAGATAAAGATTACAAAGCCTAACATCAACTTACCGTTGATCTTATTGTCTTTATCATTAGCGATCTGAGAAGTGCTACTGTCCTCTCCTGCTTTAGACATGGAAAGGATCTTGCTCATCTGCCATACACTGACAGCGAAAAGGATGATTACTACTAAATATAAAAATGCGGTCATCGTTATAACTCTTCTTTAATAGTTTACTTATTAATAATGGAACTGTTTACTTTCTTTCAATAATGGGTTGGCCTTGGCCAATAATGGCGCCTTGGTCAGTGCAGTGAACACTACAAAGACGAACAACCCGAAGAAGAACATCATAGCTCCGATCTCTGGCATTCCGATATACCAAGATGTACCTACTGCTGATGGCATAACCATAACAAATACATCAATGTAGTGACCCGCCAGAATAATAATACCTGCCATGATCACAAACAAGTTAACTCGCTTGTAATCACTGTTCATAAGGATAAGGAGCGGGAACACAAAGTTCATAGCAACCATACCGAAGAACAAAATGTTGAAATCTTCAATTCGCGTAACGAAATACGTTACCTCTTCCGGAATGTTGGAGTACCAGATCAGCATGAACTGGGAGAACCATAGATAGGTCCAGAAAATACTGAATCCAAACATAAACTTCGCCAAATCGTGGATGTGGCTGTCGTTTACGAACTCTAAATATCCTTGAGATTTTAGCACCATGGTTATCATAGCGATCACGGTAATGGCACAAACCATCATACCCGCAAACACATACCATCCAAACAAGGTAGAGAACCAGTGTGGGTCAAAACTCATGATCCAGTCCCAAGACATCATCGATTCTGTCACGATGAAGAATACTAGGAATCCGGCAGAGAATTTAAATAGCTTTTTAAAGTAAGCTGGATCGTTGGTCTCGTCTAATTTCAAAGAATACTTTCTAGAGATCGCGCGATACAGGTTCCATCCTAGGATGAAGATCCCTGCGCGGATCAAGAAGAAAGGCGTATTCAAGAAACCGGATTTACCAGCGATGATCTTGTCAAATTTGTCGCTATCTGGATTTACTAGATCACCATCCATCCAGTGGAAAAGGTGATTGAAATGCAAAGCAGAAAGCAATAGCAGTACAAACAGAATAACTGTTCCTACCGGCAGATAAGCCGTGATTCCTTCCATCACTCTAAAGAGTACAGGAGACCAACCAGCTTGTGCTGCATATTGTATCGCGTAAAAGGCCAATGCTCCAAGAGCAATCATCATAAAGAAGAAAGCTGCAACATAAACAGCCGCCCATGGACGGTTTTGCAACTGTCCTAAAACGTGCTCGTAGTGGGCATCGCCCGAATGAGCACCTTCCTCACCGTGAGCTCCGGCAGCGCCGTGATCTCCTCCGTGAGCAGCAGTAGCATCTCCATGACCTCCGCCATGACCGTCATCGTGACTGGCCATCATGGTCTTTACCTCTTCTACATTTGAAGGAACCGCTAGGAATCCTCCAATCATACCCAAGGCACCAACCACCATAAAAATAATAGCGAAAAGTTTTAGTTTGTTAGGTAGCGTATACATATCGTAAATATCTCTTTTGTCTATTATTAATGTGATTCGTCTGTTGAATCGTGAGAATCGTCTGCATGAGACTCATCAACCATTGCATCCATAGAATCCATAGAATCCATTGCATCCTCCATTGGTTCTACCACTGTTAATGGCTCCCCTCCAGTTAAGGCTGCAGTAAGGTTTCTTACGTGCATGGTGATCTGCCAACGCTCCAACTCATTGGTTTGAGAAGCGTAAGATCCCATAGAGTTCAATCCGTACATCATTACGTGATAAACGTTTCCGTCTGTTACCACACGGTCTGCGTAAGAAGGAATTCCTAAGAACACTTCATTTTTCATAAGGATCCCTTGACCATCACCTTTGGTTCCGTGACATACTGCACAGTAAATATCATAAAGCTCTTTTCCTTTGTCCAAGTTCTCTTGAGTCACTGGATGTGGATTAGTAAGCTCCGCAGATGCCATTTCTTTTCCTTCTAAAGTGTTTGGATAGTCATACGGCATCCAACCACGTGGAATTGACCCCGGTGCTGGCAATAAGGCCGACTGACCATTCTCAAAGATCTCGTATTCCCCGTAGGTCTCGTAACCTATTGGTTCATACATATTGGGCATGTATTGGTAGTTTGGCTTGCTTTCGTCAAAACAACCCACCAACGACAATGCCGCTGCAAAAATTAAGGATAGGTTTAATAAACGCTTCATAGGTCTAGTGGTCTGATTCCTTTTCTACTATTTTAAGTTCTGTTGCTCCAGTTCCAGATAAGAACTTAGAGACTTCCTCCGCACTGTGTCCACCTAAATCAACTTCCATCAAGAAGTGATCATCTGTGGTACGCAAATCTGGATTTTCTGCTTTCTTAAACGGCCAAAGCTTAGAGCGCATATAAAAGGTAATTACCATAAGGTGCGCTGCAAAGAATACCGTCATCTCAAACATGATCGGTACAAAGGCCGGCATGTTCTCGATATAACTAAAACTTGGCTTACCCCCAATGTTCTGTGGCCAATCTTCAATCATGATGAAGTTCATCATCGTAACCGCTACAGAAAGTCCAACCAGTCCATACATGAAAGCACAGATGGCAAGTCGCGTGTCAGCAAGACCCATTGCTTTCTCTAGTCCGTGAACTGGGAAAGGGGTGTACACTTCTTCAATGTGATAGTGTGCCTTACGGGTCTCCTTAACGGCATTCAGCAGAATGTCGTCGTCAGTGTAAAGTGCATGAATTACTTTTGAAGCCATCCGTTATTGATTTTTAAGTTCGTTAGCTTGACCAGCCCAATCGTCGCGCTTAGCACGGCCAGGGAACTCGCCAATAATGCTGTCTAATAGATCGTATTCTGCATCGGTCATCTTGCTTACTTGATCAAAAGTATAGATACCGAGTTCGTGTAGTTTTCCTTCCATTTTAGGACCAACTCCAGAGATCTTCTTAAGGTCATCTGCAGTATCCGTGTCTGGATTAAAGCTTCCGAGTTTGCTCATCAGCGTGCTTATACCTGCTGCCTTATCTTCTTCTGATAAATCTGCTGCAGGAGCTGCTTCTACTTGAGCGGCAGCTGTATCTGGCATGGTGTAATGCGGAGCATCATCACCTTGTTCAGCTCTGAGGTTCTTATAGCGATCTCCAGAAGATTTGAGGATCGACTTCACCTCTGCTTGTGCAATTACTGGGAAGGTTCTAGCGTAGAGTAAGAACAATACGAAGAAGAATCCGATGGTTCCGATAAAGATCCCGATATCAACAAAGGTTGGTGAGAACATGGTCCAAGATGATGGCAAGTAGTCACGGTGCAATGAAGTTACGATGATCACGAAACGCTCAAACCACATTCCGATGTTTACCACGATCGAGATGAAGAAAGAGAACATGATACTTCTTCTGAGTTTTGGGAACCACATGAACTGTGGCGAGAACACGTTACAGGTCATCATTGCCCAATATGCCCACCAGTAAGGTCCGGTAGCACGGTTGAGGAATGCGTACTGTTCGTATTCAACTCCAGAGTACCAAGCAATGAAAAGCTCAGTGATATAAGCCACACCAACGATAGAACCCGTGATCATGATCACAATGTTCATAAGCTCGATGTGCTGAATAGTAATGTAGTTCTCCAAGTTAGACACCTTACGCATAATGATCAGTAGGGTGTTTACCATCGCGAATCCAGAGAAGATCGCCCCAGCAACGAAGTACGGTGGGAAGATCGTGGTGTGCCATCCAGGAATTACCGAGGTAGCAAAGTCAAAGGATACAATGGTGTGTACAGAAAGTACAAGAGGTGTTGCCAAACCAGCCAATACCAAAGATACTTCTTCAAAACGCTGCCAGTCTTTAGCGCGTCCAGACCATCCAAAGGAAAGGATGCTGTAAATTCTTTTAGTAAAAGGAGTAATCGCTCTATCGCGGATCATCGCGAAATCAGGCAAAAGTCCTGTCCACCAGAATACCAAAGAAACCGATAGATAGGTAGAGATCGCGAATACGTCCCAAAGTAGTGGTGAGTTAAAGTTTACCCATAGTGAACCGAATTGGTTTGGAATAGGTAATACCCAGTACGCCAACCAAGGACGTCCCATGTGGATAATTGGGAACAAACCAGCCTGAATTACCGAGAAGATGGTCATCGCCTCTGCAGATCGGTTAATTGCCATTCTCCATTTTTGACGGAATAAGAGCAGTACCGCAGAGATCAGCGTTCCCGCGTGACCAATACCTACCCACCAAACGAAGTTGGTGATATCCCAGGCCCAACCTACGGTCTTGTTAAGACCCCAAGTTCCAACTCCTGTAGAAACGGTGTAAACGATACATCCTATTCCCCATAAAAATGCAACCAGTGCAATGGAAAAAACTATCCACCATTGCTTGTTGGCAGTCCCTTCAACAGGTGCAGCTACGTCACGAGTGACGTCACTGTATGTTTTGTTACCTGTTACTAAAGGTCTTCTAATGGGTGCTTCGTAATGCGATGCCATATCCTTTGCTAAAATTATTTAGTAGTTACGATTCTTTAGTATTTCTCACCTTCGTTTGGTACATCACGTTTGGCTCAGTACCTACAGCTTCTAATAGGTGATACATACGACTGTCTTTTTTCTTCTTGTAGATCTCACTGCTGTGATCGTTGATATCTCCAAAGGTGATTGCTCCTGCAGAACATGCATTAGAACAAGCTGTTTGGAATTCACCGTCTTTAACAGGACGTCCGTCGCGCTTAGCATCAAGAATGGTCTTCTGTGTCATTTGAATACACATAGAACATTTCTCCATAACCCCGCGAGAACGTACTACAACGTCTGGGTTCAATACCATACGACCAAGGTCGTTGTTCATGTGGTAGTTGAACTCGTCATTCTCGTTGTACAAGAACCAGTTGAAGCGACGTACTTTATAAGGACAGTTGTTTGCACAGTAACGCGTACCCACGCAACGGTTATAAGCCATGTGGTTTTGACCTTGACGTCCGTGAGATGATGCAGCTACCGGACACACAGTCTCACAAGGAGCGTGGTTACAGTGCTGACACATCACTGGCATAAAGGCCACTTGCGGATTCTCTGCAGGATCTTCCATTTCTCCGAATCCTCCAAGAGAACCATTGTCTCCAAAGAGTCCAGACATATCGTCTTTCTTCTTTGTATCTGCCGCGAAGTCTTCTTCTGACGAGTAGTAGCGGTCAATTCTCAACCAGTGCATATCGCGGCTGCGACGTACTTCTGATTTACCTACTACAGGTACGTTGTTCTCTGCGTGACAGGCAATAACACAAGCCCCACAACCCGTACATGCGTTCAGGTCAATGGACATGTTAAAGTGGTGACCGATAGATCTGTCAAACGGATCCCAAAGGTCAGCGTCTGGAGAGGTCACAGGAATTTCCTGGTGATCCTTAGACACTTCTGGAATTGGGTTCCAATCGTGTACATCTCCGTCCTTATATACATCTAGAGTGGTCTCGCGAATGATATCGCGACCCATCATAGTATTGTGCAATTGTACACAAGCGAATTCGTGTTCTCCAGAGGTTTTCTCTACCTGAACACCTGCTTGCATCAAGTTGAATCCGTTGTAAAGCGCATAAGCGTTTACTCCGGTTTGCATTTCTTTCTGAATCGCGTTGGTCTGCCCGTAACCTAAAGCAAGTCCAACAGTACCTTTTGCTTGTCCTGGTTGGATATACACAGGTACTTTTTCAAGAGTAACATCACCTAAAGTAACTTTGGCGTAAGAACCGTTCAAAGCACCGTTAGCAACGTTCTCGTTGATGATTCCTTTGGCCGCAGCATCGGCTGCAGACATGGTTAAGTAGTTGTCCCAAGATGCACGAGTGATTGGATCTGGCATTTCTTGCAACCAAGGGTTGTTTGCCTGACGTCCATCACCAATTGCAGTGTTGGTATATAAAAGAAGTTCCATTCCGCTAGAAGCTCCATCTTGAGCTCCGTTAGAAGTGGCATCTTCTAAAGTAGTATCTACGTTCTCTGAACCAGCTACGTCCATAGCTACTTCAGCATCGCTCATAAAGACACCGTCTTGAAGCGCTTGATTCCAAGAAGTTCCTCCAAGGATAGACGCCCAAGTGTCCTTAATATAATCGTAATACGTTTGCTCACTCTCCATCCAAGCCAACAAAGTGTCTTGGAAAGAACGTGTGTCAAATAAAGGTCTGATGGTTGGTTGCTGCAAACTGAAGTATCCCTTCTTGATCTGCGCATCACCCCAAGACTCTAAATAGTGTGGTGTAGCCCCTACAAACTGAGAAGCCGCAGCCGTTGCATTGGCTTTCATAGCGAACGTTGCGCTCAACTCCAGGTTAGCGAATGCCTCAGCAAATCCTTTCCCAGGGAAAGCATAAACCGGATCCACACCTACAGCGATCAGTCCTTTTACAGAACCGTTCATCACGCCGTTCATTACTTTAAGCACCTCAGCTTTATTACCCTGACGTACCATACGAGGCTTGGCAGTGTCCATTACTACAGAGTTGGCATTCATTTCCAACACCATAGCTTGGCAAGCTACATCCTCAGCACCACAAACCACTACTCCGTTTGCACCGGCAGCGTTTAGTTGTGCTTTTGCATTCTTAACAGCCTCTGCTACTTTGTCTGAAAGTCCAGAAGTAGATCCGCCGTTCAATGCGTTCATTATCTTTTTAAGGTCTGATGGCTTAACAGCAACACGTTTGTCTGCGTTAGCACCAGATAAGGTCATGTTTGATTCAAACTGAATGTGACGAGACATCTTTCCGTTCTTAGGAACACGTCCAGCAGAATATCCAGAATCGTATCCACCACCTTGCCAGTCACCTAGAATGTCAGCCCCAACAGAAACGATAACCTCAGCTTTAGAGAAATCGTAATCAGCTAAAGCGCGAACTCCGAATTTGTTTTGGAAGGCATCCAAAGCCTCAGAGCTCGAAACTGTATCATAAACAACGTGCTTAACGTTAGGATACTTTGCCGTAAACTCAGCGATCAATTTAGAAGTAGAAGGACTTGCAAAGGTTTGTGTCAAAAGGACCACTTCCTTTCCAGCCATTCCGTTTAGCTTAGCAGCCATTTGGCTATCAAAGTCAGCCCAAGAAGCTGCTTCTCCACCAATCATTGGTCCAGCCAAACGCTGTGTGTCATACATAGACAACACAGAAGCATGTACACGAGCGTTAACGCTACCGTTGTGCATGGCCATGTCGTTAGACTCTACTTTAATCGGTCGTCCTTCACGAGTTTTGATCAATACGTTTGCAAAATCAAAACCGTCTGCAATGGTGGTCGCATAGTAGTTCGCGACCCCAGGAACGATCTCATCAGGAGCGTTTACGTAAGGAATAGATTTGATTACTGGACCTTCACAGGCAGCCAAGGTAGCTGCAGCTGTAGAGAATCCAACAAACTTTAAGAAGTCACGTCTAGAAGTCGAAGAATTTTCCATGGTCTGCTCGTCCCCTAGGAACTCATCAGTCGGAATCGCTTCAACGAATTCGTTTTGTCGTAGCGTCTCAAGAATAGGGCTGTGATCTTTCAGCTCCTCAACACTTTTCCAGTATTTCTTATTCGATGCCATATATAATCGAAATTTGCCTTTAATGAATTAGTAGTGACATTTTCCACATTCCAAACCACCGTTCTGTGCAGCGGTAAGTGTAGGGAAGTCATACTCTTTAGAAAGCGACTCGTGAATTTTCGCGTAGTACTCGTTACTTTCTAGTTTAACATTGGTTTCGCGGTGACAGTTGATACACCATCCCATAGTAAGGGAAGAATATTGATACATGATCTCCATCTCCTCCACAGGACCGTGACAGGTCTGACACTCAACACCCGCAACAGTTACGTGCTGGGAGTGGTTGAAGTATGCGAAATCCGGAAGGTTGTGGATTCTCACCCACTTAACCGGCTTGGTCTCTCCTGTGTAACGCTGGTTGTCTCTATCCCAACCTACTGCGTCGTATAATTTTTGAATCTCTTTGTTGTAGTCGATCTGGTACTCAGAAATACCCTCTTGGTAGGTCTTGTCTCCTACTTGAGCAATGTTCTTGTGACAGTTCATACACACATTCAAAGAAGGAATTCCAGAGTGCTTACTCTTGCGAGCAGAACTGTGACAGTACTTACAGTCAATCTGGTTAGTACCGGCGTGGATTCTGTGCGAGTAGTGAATTGGTTGTACCGGAGCATATCCTTGATCCACCCCTACTTGCATCATCCATCCGTAAGCGAAGTATCCACTAGCTAGCAGCAAGAAGATAGCGCTTACTAAAACTAAGAACTGGTTCTGCGCAAAAGCCTTCCAAATTGGCAAACGCTCAGCGCGCTCCTTGTCTTCATATTCAACACCGTTAGCAACGGCAATTCTTTTCAAAGTCTTGTTAACCAAGTAAAGCATGATGGCCAACATCAGGAACACTAAGGCGAGAACCGCCAAAATGATGTCGCTGGAGATTCCTCCTCCACCACCACCTGCAGCGTCTGCAGTCGCACCAGTTGGAACAACTGGCGGCGGTTTTGGCGTGTAGGTGTAAGCAATGATGTTGTCAATGTCCTCGTTGGAGAGTGCCGGGAAGGCATTCATCACAGCTCCGTTGTACTCCGTAGAGATTGCAACGGCTCTGGCATCACCAGATTTGATCAGCTCTTGAGAATTGCGGATCCATTTGTAAAGCCACTCTTTCTCGTATTTGTCTCCAACTCCAAAAAGAGCAGGACCCGTTGCTTTGGCATAGAGCTTGTGACAAGATGCACAGTTGGCGTTGAACAATGTTTTTCCAGCAGCAGGGTCTCCTCCGAGATCAGCAGCGGGAGCAGCATCGGCAACAGCATCAGCAGCAGCTGGCTCTTGACCAAAAGTTAAGGTTGAAAACGATAGCAGTAATGCTAGTAAAGTGAGTGATAATCTGGTAGTTAACGAACGGTGTGTCACCTTTTTCATACTTCAGGTTAATTATCGTCTTTTAAGCGGCTCTAAATCGGCGTTTTTAGTTAGTCAAAAAAGGCTATTTTAGGAGCCATAAATAACACGGCAAAACTACGACATAAAGTCGATTTTAAAAAGTGTGAACGGATTGTTAATCTACAATTTATAACGATTCTAAATAATAAAAAATAAAAGTAGTGAGTTATAAAGCTATACCTTTGCCAACACAGTGATTTACTAAGATGAAGAGTACAAAAAATAAATTGTTGATTTTGGGTCTGATAGCCCTGTTTTCGATCCAAAATATGACCGCCCAACAGGGACAGGTCACGGTCAATGAAGATCCGCAGATCGCGGAACTCTTAGACCTGAAAAAATCCATGGAGAAGAACAACAAATTGGCGGATGGATACACCATTCAACTCTATTATGGAGAGCTAAACACCGCTAATAAGACCTTGCGCCATTACAAGAATAGTTTTGCCGAATGGCCCGCAAACATTGAATATGAGACACCTAATTACAAGGTGTGGGTGGGTAATTTTAGCACACGTCTAGAGGCCGATCAGGCGCTAGTTAAAATACAAGAGAAGTTCCCGGCAGCCTTCCCGATCAAACGGAGTCGGGCTAAGAAAAAGGACGAATAAAGCACAAAAAAAGCGACCAAATGGTCGCTTTTTTTATTTATATGCTACTGTAATTACAGCTTCTTCTTAACAGCTACTTCTTGGAATGCCTCTATAATGTCACCCTCTTTGATGTCGTTATAGTTTTTGACTTGCATACCGCAATCGTAACCTTTAGATACTTCTTTTACATCGTCTTTGAAACGCTTCAAGGAAGCCAATTCTCCTGTAAAGATCACCACTCCTTCGCGGATCAGGCGAATACCTGAATTGCGATAGATCTTTCCGTTGGTCACCATACAACCTGCAATGGTACCGATCTTGGAGATCTTGAAAGTTTCGCGGATCTCTGCAGTTCCGGTGATCTCTTCCTTCATTTCTGGAGAAAGCATTCCTTCCATCGCATCTTTGAGATCGTTGATCGCATCGTAGATGATTGAATAGGTTCTGATATCGATTTCTTCCTTATCAGCTACCTGACGGGCATTACCCATTGGTCGTACGTTAAATCCGATGATGATCGCATCAGAAGCAGACGCCAAAAGTACATCGCTCTCGGTGATCGCTCCTACACCTTTGTGTAAGATGTTCACTTGAATCTCTTCTGTAGAGAGTTTCTGGAACGAATCGGTCAAGGCTTCCACAGAACCATCCACATCCCCTTTAAGGATAATGTTAAGCTCTTTAAAGTCTCCAAGTGCAATACGACGTCCAATCTCATCCAACGTAATGTGACGCTGTGTTCTAACAGATTGTTCACGCTGCAGTTGCGTACGCTTAGCAGCAATAGCCTTAGCTTCACGCTCGTCTTCAAAGACGTTGAATTTATCACCTGCCTGAGGCGCTCCATCCAAACCTAAGATAGACACCGGAGTCGCCGGCCCTGCCTTTTTGATGGATTTACCGCGCTCATCCTGCATGGCTTTTACCTTACCAGAGTGTTGTCCGGCAAGTACGTAGTCTCCAATTTCAAGGGTACCGGCTTGTACCAAAATAGTGGATACATAACCTCTACCTTTATCCAAGAAGGCTTCAATCACACTACCTACAGCCGCCTTGTCTGGGTTGGCTTTCAATTCTAGAAGCTCAGCTTCTAACAACACCTTTTCTAAGAGTTCATTCACTCCTTGACCCGTTTTGGCCGAGATGTCGTGTGACTGAATCTTACCACCCCAATCCTCTACCAAGAGATTCATTTGAGCAAGACCTTCTTTAATCTTATCTGGATTTGCCGTTGGCTTATCTACCTTATTAATAGCAAAGACGATTGGCACTCCCGCTGCTTGGGCGTGAGAGATCGCTTCTTTGGTCTGAGGCATGATGTCATCATCCGCAGCAACCACAATAATTACCAAGTCAGTTACTTGAGTACCTCTAGCACGCATCGCGGTAAAGGCCTCGTGACCAGGAGTATCAAGGAAAGTGATCTTTTGACCGCTCTCTAAGGTTACCCCGTAGGCTCCAATGTGCTGGGTGATCCCTCCGGATTCTCCAGCGATCACGTTCGCATCACGAATATAATCCAGCAAAGAGGTCTTACCGTGGTCTACGTGACCCATAACCGTTACGATCGGCGCACGTGGTACGAGATCCTCTGGTTTATCCTCAACCTCTTGAATTGCTTCTTCAATATCTGCAGTGACAAATTCTACCTCAAATCCGAATTCATCGGCAACAATAGAAAGAGTTTCTGCGTCTAGACGCTGGTTCATGGTCACCATCATTCCCAAAGACATACAAGCAGAGATGATCTGTGTCACGGACACGTCCATCATGGTTGCAACCTCACTAACGGTAACAAATTCTGTTACGCGCAGTGTTTTGCTTTCCGCTTCTGCTGCTGCCAGTTCTTTCTCCGTCTTTTCACGGTGAGAATCACGCTTCTCACGACGGTACTTGGCACCTTTTCCTTTGCTGCTCTTCCCTTGAAGCTTTTCAAGAGTTTCGCGCACTTGTCTTTGCACTTCTTCCTCAGACGGCTCCTCCTTTACAATTGGAGAACGTCTGTTTCCGCCGCGTCTATTATCACGACCTCCAGATGGTTCTTTACTGATACGACGGCGCTTACCGCGTTTCTCTCTGTTAGGCCCACCTTTCTTGTCGTCCTTGTTATCGGAATCTTTCTTTTTACGCTCTGGCTTCTTGAATTTGTCCAGATCGATCTTTTGTCCTGTGAAGTTAGGACCGTCCAGCTTTTTGTACTGGGTTTTTACCTTATCCGGTTTACCTGGCTCTGTTGGAGCCTCTTCTTTCTTGGCTTCTACTGGAGCAGCTTTCTTCTTCTCCTCTTTTTTCTCAGGAGCTTTAGGTGCTTTTGGGGCTTCCTTTTCAACTTTAGGAGCCTCCTGCTCTTTAACCGGTTCTGGCTGTGGCTCAGGCTCTGGGGCAGGGGTTTCCTTTTTAGGCTCTAGGTCAATCTTACCTACTGCCTTTGGCCCATCGAGCTGCGCTTTGGCTTTGATCACTTTGGAAGTCTCGCGTTGCTGCTTTTCTTCCAGTTCGCGTTCACGAGCCAAACGGAGTTCTTCTTTCTCCTTGCGCTTTTCTTCACCAACTTCTTTTGAGGCTACCTTTTTGCTCTTATCTGTTTGAAACTCGTCAAACAGAATTTGATATTCCTCTCCCGTGATCTTGGTGGTAGGGCGTGCCTCCACCTCGAATCCGTTTTCCTTTAAAAAGTCAACGGCACGATCAAGCGAAATATTAAACTCTCGCAAAACTTTACTAAGCCTCATTGTTTTTACTTCAGCCATAAAAATGCTTCTCTCTTAGCTAATTAAGAATCCGCAAGTTACAATTTACTCCTCGAATTCTTCTTTTAAAATATTCATTACTTCGACGATGGTTTCTTCTTCCAGATCGGTCATTTTCACCAAATCGCCAACTTCTTTTTCCAAGATACTCTTGGCGGTATCTAAACCTATTTTGCTGAATTCTGCGATGATCCAATCTTCGATCTCATCAGAGAATTCTCTTAATTCTACGTCTTCTTCTGCACCTTCACGGAACACATCGATCTCGTAGCCAGTCAATTGACCCGCCAAGCGAATGTTATGTCCTCCACGTCCGATGGCTTTAGAAACCTCCTCAGGACGCAAGATAACCTCAGCGCGCTTGTTCTCCTCATCCAATTTCATAGAAGTGATCTTGGCTGGGCTCAACGCACGAGAGATGAACAGTTGCAGGTTGTTGGTGTAATTGATCACGTCAATGTTCTCATTACCCAACTCGCGCACGATTCCGTGAATTCGCGATCCTTTCATACCCACACAGGCACCAACAGGATCAATACGGTCATCATAAGAGTCTACAGCCACTTTGGCCTTCTCTCCAGGAATACGCACTACTTTCTTAACAGTGATCAAACCGTCAAATACTTCTGGAATCTCTTGCTCAAAGAGTTTTTCCAAAAACAATGGGTTTGCACGAGACATGATGATCGCAGGCTTGTTGCCTTTGAGCTCCACGCTCTCAATGATTCCACGAACGTTCTCTCCTTTGCGGAAGAAGTCTGATGGAATTTGACGATCCTTTGGCAAAATGATCTCATTGCCTTCATCGTCCAACAAAATTACTGCACGGTGACGTATGTGGTGCACCTCTGCCGTATAAATCTCACCTTCAAGCTCTTTAAATTGCTTGTAGATGTTGGTATTGTCATGCTCGTGGATCTTAGAGATCAAGTTTTGACGCAGGGCCAAAATACTTCTGCGTCCAAGATCAATGAGCTTTACTTCTTCGGATACATCCTCGCCAACTTCAAAGTCAGGCTCAATCTTACGAGCTTCTGTCAATGAAATTTCCTGGTTCTCGTCTTCAACTTCGCCATCGGCTACAACGATTCGGTTGCGCCAGATCTCCAAATCCCCTTTATCAGGGTTAATGATAATATCGAAGTTATCGTCATCTCCGTACTTTTTCTTTAAAGCACTTCTGAATACATCTTCCAAAATCGCCATCAGGGTTACACGATCGATCAGCTTGTCGTCCTTAAACTCTGAAAATGATTCGATTAATGCGAGATTTTCCATCTGCTTATTCTTAATTAAAATTTGATCATCACTTTAGCTTCGGCAATATCGGCATAAGCCAAAGTCGCCTCTTTCTGCACAGTCACCTTTCCCTTTCCAACAGGTTTAGGCTCTCGGGTCTTCCAACTCAGGGTACACCCTGAATCGTCTGCAGCGGTTAGATCGCCTTCCAGTTTTTCTCCTTCGGCAGTCTTAACAACTAATTTGCGACCGATGTTCTTGACGTATTGTCTGGGCAATTCCAAAGGCGCCGTAGCACCTGCAGAAGTCACCTCCAACGAAAAATCCGTTTCTTCTCGATCCAAGTTGTGCTCTACCGCGCGGCTCATGGCAATGCAGTCTTCAACGCGCACCCCTTGGTCTCCGTCTATCACAATCTTGATCTGATTGGCCTCACCAATGTGCAGGTCTATCAAAAAAAGATCTGGGCGCTCCTCAAGCGCTGCTGAGACAAGATCGGTTACTTTTTCTTTGAACATGGTCTATAAAAAGAGGGGACTTTGTGTCCCCTCATAGTTCGTTATTCCCTATAAATGCGCTGCAAATATAGCAATAATATTTGAGACTTAAAAGCCATTAGCGCATGGGTTTATTTCGTATTTTCAATCGTAGATAAAAACCACAAACATGCAACGAATCTTAGTGCCCACAGACTTTTCTGAACAAGCAGAGTACGCATTAAAAGTAGCTGCGGACCTAGCCAGAAAACACGATGGAGAAATTTACCTCCTTCATATTTTAGAATTACCCATTCATCTAGCCAACTCCGGCAGCAGTGAACATCTGCCTGAATCCCTGTTTTTCATCAAGCTTGCCGAGAAGAATTTCAAAGAAATGGAGAACAAACCCTATTTGGAAGGTTTGCGGGTTCATCAGGAAGTAGCCTATAACGAGATCTACGCAGGTATTCAAGACGCGATCAAGGTCAATGAAATTGATCTCATTGTGATGGGGTCTCACGGAGCCAGTGGCTTTAAAGAGATGTTCATTGGCAGCAACACAGAAAAGGTGGTGAGGACTTCTGATAAACCCGTGTTGGTGATCAAGAACGATCACGAGGATTTTGACATCAAAGATTTTGTATTTGCCACAGACTTCTCGGAAGAATGCAGACTTCCTTTAGATAAGGCTTATAAGTTTGCGCAAAGTATGAATGCAAAACTACACTTGCTTTTTGTGAACACCGTAAGTGATTTTAAAACTTCTGATGAAGCCCTGACAATGATGCGTACCTTTATTAAAGGGATGGGATTGGAAGATTACAGCTTGAACATTTATAACGATCACTCTGTAGAGAAAGGTATTTTGAATTTCGCCAAAGAGACCAACGCACAATTGGTAGGAATGTCAACGCACGGACGCAAAGGATTATCTCACTTCTTTAATGGAAGTATTAGTGAAGACCTGGTAAACCACGCACAGCGCCCGGTGATTACCTTTAAAATATAAAAAAAGGGATCACCCTCACGCAATCCCTTTTTACCAAAGTGTTTGTATCACAATAAGTTTAAACTGTAGGAACGTGATATAAACGTTTTTCTATTTTTCTCTTTTTCACAGTGATGGTCTTCATCAAGTCCATGATGGAAGCGTCTTTACTCTGCTTGTAGATCTCATTGAGTCCAAGTACCAAGGCCTTAGCTTCTCTTGAAGCTTTTACCCGATCACTTGTAGACATGTGGCTCATCTTTCTGCTGAGAAACTCTTGGGCTTTATCAAATAGGCTCATAGCTTAAAATTTTAGTTGAGTAAAACTAACTATTGTTCGCCTTGAAAACTAGAATTTTAGCTTTTGTTTAACTTATTAGGATAAAAACTAAACATAACTAAATCTTATACCAACTATTGCCTGTGTTTATAAGCTATTCCAATAGCGCAGCATCTTCCTGATTATCAGGCTCTTCTATAGGGTGTTCTGGAAGTAATTCGATCCCTTTTTGTAGCACTAAATTGTTGGGCAGGGTAAGGTATTCTCCAGAGTCTGTGGTCATGTATAGGTAAAAACCCGTAATATCGGTGACCACACCTGTCCAATTGTAGTCTTTATCGATCACTTTTATACGATGACCAATACGTACCGGATGATTAAAAAACAAGATCACACTAGCCGTTAAATTGGACAGTATTGACCACTGCGCAAAAAAGCCAACACCTAAGACAGCCAAAATGGAACTGATAAATACGGTGAAATCTTCCAGCTTCAGTCCCCAGACCACGGCTAAAACAATGGCTGCTAGACTGTAGACCAATATATAATGTAGATTCAAGACCACTTTACGGCGGTTACCGTCTAAATTCCGCAGTACAGAAAATCTACGCAGAAACAAGCGTCCTAAGACGATAGCTATGAACATGGCTACCAATACTATAGCGGTCCAAATGAGTTGATGTGTCAACATAGTGGTTGTTTTAGCGCTCAAAATTACCTAATAGAAGGATTCAATCGGTGATGTTTTTTCTTACTTTGATACAAAGTATTGATTTACATGCTTTTATGGTGAGTTAATTTTTTCAAAAAAAATTTCTAAAATGTTTTTTGGATTTGATTTTTGATTTTATTTGTACCCAGATTTCGTCATCATAGCGAGATCATTAGTCAAACATTATGTACCGTGTTTTCAAACTCGGGCTTTTGAAAATTAGGAAGTCAAATTCAAAAGCCGCTTTACGGATAAAGCAACGAGTTTTAGGGCTAACTTCCGTTGAACCTATTTTAAGACCGCAAGCCATTTCTCCTGCGGCCGTTCATCTTTTTTACATACGGGTGTGAGTGCATTATAGACCTCTGAAGTTTATAATTATCAATTGCATTTAACATCACAATGAAAACAAAATACATCGATCTGATCGATCAAACCTATGTATTCCCTCAAAAGGAATTTCAATTAAAAGAGAATCAGCTTCAATTCCACGGAATTGACCTTATGAAGATTGTGGCAGAACACGGCGCACCGCTCAAGTTCACTTATCTCCCTAAGATCTCTGAGAATATCAACTTGGCCAAAAGTTGGTTTGCCAAAGCCATGGACAAACACAACTATGCCGGGAAATATTATTACAGCTACTGTACTAAGAGTTCACACTTTAAGCACGTCTTGGACGAAGCACTTAAGAATGATATCCACATAGAGACCTCATCGGCCTTTGATATGGACATTGTTAAACACTTAAAGGCAGAAAAGAAGATCCGCAGCAAGACCTTTGTGCTTTGCAATGGCTTTAAGCGTGACCAGTACATTCAAAATATCGCTGATTTCATCAATAGCGGGCACGAGAATTGCATTCCGATCATTGACAACTTTGAGGAAACTAAGTTGCTCTCTGAGGCTATCAATTCAAAGTATAAAATTGGTATCCGCATTGCGTCAGAAGAAGAACCCAAGTTTGAGTTCTATACTTCTCGCCTTGGTATTGGCTACAAGAATATTGTTCCTTTTTACGAGCAGGTCATCAAGCAAGATCCAAAGGTGGAGCTGAAAATGCTGCACTTTTTTATCAACACGGGAATTCGCGATACGGCTTACTACTGGAACGAGCTGCTAAAATGCCTCAAGGTGTATATCGCCCTCAAGAAGGTATGCCCAACTTTGGACAGCTTGAACATTGGTGGAGGCTTCCCTATCAAGAACTCTTTGGCCTTTGAGTACGACTACGCTTATATGGTGGATGAGATCGTCCATCAGATCAAAGCTGCTTGTGCTGAGGCTGGAGTAGCGGTTCCAAACCTTTTTACAGAATTCGGCAGTTTCACTGTGGGTGAAAGCGGAGGCGCGATCTATGAAGTGCTTTACCAGAAGCAGCAGAACGATCGCGAGAAATGGAATATGATCAACTCGTCTTTCATCACTACGCTACCTGATACTTGGGCTATAAACAAGCGTTTTATCATGTTGCCTTTAAACCGTTGGAATGATAGTTATGAGCGTGTTCTTTTAGGCGGATTGACCTGTGACAGCGACGACTATTACAACTCAGAACAACACTTGAACGCCATTTACTTGCCTAAATACAGCAAGTTAAGACCGCTCTACATTGGATTTTTCAATACCGGCGCGTATCAAGAGAGCATTGGTGGCTTTGGCGGATTGCAACACTGTTTGATTCCCCAGCCTAAGCATCTTTTGTTGCAGCGCAATGAAAAAGGAGCATTAGAAATCTCTGTGTTTAAAGAACAACAAAACTCAGAAGACTTTATGAGTTTGCTCGGCTACAAGAAAGCCACAGAAAAAAATAATTCAACGACTTCAGATAGACTCTGGACTCACCTCTATTCTTAATCATGAAAACAAAGAAGACCTTTGCCGGAATCCCGGCAGAATTTGCCGGATACGACGCGGCGAAGATTGTGTTATTACCCGTGCCTTACGACGGCACCAGCAGTTGGATCAAAGGCGCAGACAAAGGCCCACAAGCATTTTTGTCTGCAGCAGAGAACATGGAACTCTACGATATTGAAACAGATTCTGAAGTGTACAAACAAGGAATCTATCTGCACGAGTCTCTAGAAGGTTTTAACCGTGTAGACGATATGGTTTTACAAGTGTATCAAACCACTAAAAAGCAGCTACACAAGAACAAGTTTGTGACCCTAATGGGTGGCGAACATAGCATCTCTATTGGAGCCATGCGTGCCTTTAACGAGCACTTTGAAGATCTGACTGTACTGCAATTGGATGCTCATGCAGATCTGCGAGCGACTTATGAAGGCAGTCCTTTCAACCACGCTTGTGCTATGCATGAGATCAATCAAATGGCCAATTTGGTTCAAGTTGGGATTCGCAGCATGGACAGTTCTGAAAAATCAGAGATGATCGAGGATAACGTATTCTTTGCTCATGATATGGCTAACGATGACTTTTGGATGGAAGAAGCCCTAGCTCGTATGAGTGATAATGTTTATATCACTGTGGATCTGGACGCTTTTGACCCTTCTATCCTACCGGCAACAGGAACACCAGAACCTGGTGGACTTTTATGGTATGAGACTTTAGAATTTCTGCAGAAAGTATTTAAGAACAAGAACGTAGTTGGTTTTGACTTGGTAGAACTTTGCCCGATGCCTGGACAACAGGCTTCAGAATTCCTGGCGGCAAAACTCTACTACAAAATGCTGAGTTACCAATTTGCCGATACTCCAGCTGACGATCAAGAAGAAGGCGGCTATTACCAAGAAGAGAAAAAACATCAAAACGCATTTGACGATGACTACGACGAATACTAAAGGAGCTGTTCGCCAATTTATCGAACAAAACTATTTGCACTTTAACGCTGCGGCTTTGGTAGACGCCGCAAAGGGTTATGAACAACAATTGACTGACGGTCATAAGATGTTGGTCTCCTTAGCGGGTGCCATGAGCACTGCGGAACTAGGCAAGAGCCTTGCCCCAATGATCCGTGCAGATAAGATCCATTTTATTTCCTGTACCGGGGCCAACTTGGAAGAGGATGTGATGAACTTAGTAGCACACAGCCACTACCAACGCGTTCCCAATTACCGCGACCTTACTCCAGAGGACGAGTGGGCGCTTTTGGAAAAAGGACTTAACCGCGTAACGGATACTTGCATCCCAGAAGAGGAAGCCTTTAGACGCATTCAAAAGCACATCGTTGAATTGTGGAAAGAAGCCGAAGCTAAGGGCGAGCGTTTGTTCCCGCATGAGTTCCTATACCGACTGCTGCTCTCTGGTGTTATGGAGCAATACTATGAGATTGACGCAAAAGACTCTTGGATGCTGGCAGCCGCCAAAGCTAATCTGCCTATGGTTGTTCCGGGTTGGGAAGACTCTACCCTTGGGAACATCTTTGCCAGCTATGTAATGAAAGGTGAGCTCAGAGCCAGCACCGTAAAATCTGGGATCGAGTATATGACCTTTTTGGCCGATTGGTATACCCAACAAGGCGATAAAGGCGTGGGCTTCTTTCAAATAGGTGGTGGAATCGCTGGAGACTTCCCAATTTGCGTAGTACCGATGCTGTATCAAGATATGGAACAGACTGAGACTCCTTTTTGGAGCTACTTCTGTCAGATCAGTGATTCTACTACCAGTTATGGCTCCTATTCTGGCGCTGTACCTAATGAGAAGATCACTTGGGGTAAACTCGGCATAGATACCCCGAAGTTCATCATAGAGAGTGACGCCACCATTGTGGCTCCGCTCATCTTTGCATACTTATTAAACCAATAATTCCAACAACGTAAAAACTACAAACATGCAACGCGTTATTGTTGATTATCAAAAAATGAAGCAAGAGGTTATGGATCTCTTGCTCTCCCAATACCCTGATGGTTATGACACGGATCAATTGATCCAATTCAAAAACAGCCAAGGACAATGGGTCTATTGCTTGGAGGTACTCTCTGAAGAGACCATTTATTTAGTAAAGGTGAGTCGAAAACTAGACGAGGCCATAGACCGTGCTTTGGCTGAGGATGACGACGACTATTACGACAACTCCGAGCAGCAAACGGATTACTCAGATTACAGCGATGATTTCGAATACGCTTAAGCAATGGGCGGCTCGAGCCGTAGTTGAAAAGCACACCGCCTTTGCCTGCCATATGGCTTTGGGATTCAATCTCAAAGAACTCCAAAAGAAATGGGCAGACAAGGTTTTGCACAGTGATGCTGATGGCATTCTGTTAGGGTTTGACACCGGTTACGCCGCTGTGTTTCGATACGGCGTTGTAGTGCATTGGAAGCTCAGTCCTCGCAGACGCGAGATCTTAGAATCCTATCTAAAAGCGCATAGCAGAGGTCTTATGCCAGCCAAAAATTGGCGTAAAGACCAACTGTTGTTGGCCGTAAATGAACCCAATATCTCCGTCAATTATGAAGAGGTTGTATTGGATAACAGCAGTACCGAGATGGTACACTTGGTACTGCTTCATTTGGCGCAATCTGTTGCTTTGGACAGTTTTTCATATTGGTCTGAGAAACTCCTAGAGGACACGCGCAGACACACCACGGAGTTGGAACTCAAAGGTAAGATCAGCCTAAAAGGGACTAAGCTTAAAAAGTATATCGGGAAAGTACTCAACTTGAGAAACAAGGTCTCTGAGAACCTGTATATCATAGATGCCCCGGATCTGGTATGGGACGATCCCGCTTTGGAAGCCTTGCACAAAAAGCTCGTGCTTCGTTTTGATCTCAAGGACCGTTACAGAAGCATACAAGAACAGCTCAGTATTGTCAAGGAGAATCTAGACCTGTTCAAAGAGCTTAGCTTTCACCGCGAAAGCAGCACCTTGGAATGGATCATCATACTGCTCATCCTCATTGAGGTGATCGATATGTTCATTATGAAATAAAAATGGAGCGCTCAAAATCAAAAATTCACGATTTTGAGCGTTTTTTCGTTAAAATGGACCCAAAATTGATCATTTTCTTGCTTTTTTGATCTATTTTCTTATGTTTTTATTCAAAATTGTATTGAATGAGACAACTCAAAATTACCAAACAAGTCACCCTAAGGGACTCAAAAGCCGTTACGGCTTATCTCAATGAAGTAAGCAAGATACCGATGATCACTGCAGATGAAGAAGCAGAACTTGCTGTCCGTATCAAAAACGGTGATCAACAAGCTTTAGACAAATTGGTGCGAGCCAATTTGCGCTTTGTGGTTTCTGTTGCCAAGCAGTATCAAGGTCAAGGCATGAACCTCTCAGATTTGATCAATGAAGGAAATTTGGGATTGGTAAAGGCTGCCAAGAGATTTGACGAAACCCGTGGATTCAAATTTATCTCCTATGCAGTATGGTGGATCCGTCAATCGATCATTAGCGCCATCTCTAACCGTGGACGCATGATCCGTCTTCCCAGCAACAAAATAGGAGCCTTGAAAAAGATCTATCGCGCTTATTCACATTTAGAACAAAATTATGAGCGACCTCCTACAGCGGCAGAAATTGCCAATGAGATCGACATGAATGTTGAGGACGTAAAACTCAGCATGAAGAACTCCGGAAGACACCTATCCATGGACGCTCCAATTAAAGAAGGTGAGTCTACCGATCGCTACGAACTCACCAAATCAAAGGACAGTCTAAAACCAGACGAGTCCTTAATGCAGGAAGCCTTGCAGACAGATATGGAAATGGTCTTGGATGAGCTCCCAGGAAGACAAAGCGATATCCTAAAGATGTATTACGGACTGGGCAATACGCGAGCTGTAAGCATGGGTGAGATCGGAGAGATCTTTGGTATAACCAGAGAGCGCGTAAGACAGATCAAAGACCGCGCTATTCGCAACTTACGCCGCAAATCCAGCACTGCGACTGTGCTTCAAGGCTATTTAGGATAGTCCATCAAACAGAAAGAAAACTCAATAATAATTCATAAAACAAGCATGATTAAAGAAAACAATGCAACTCCCCTATCAGATCAAAAACCAATTACAAATAACCTTTCCAACAGCCTAGGTGCACGAGTAGGACGCAGAAGACCTGCAAGACCCGCTCTTAAAACCTTATCAAGGCTGACCAAATCTGCTATGATCTAGCAACTGGCTCCCCAATATATCGAAACCCCGATACCTTGTATTCGGGGTTTTTTTTGATCCCTATTGGAAGGAAATATCGGATTGCTCACGCAGCAGGTTAAAAACTAGAATTTTAACATCTATTTTTATTTAGATTTATTTTAAATAACAAATTTCTGGTGTACATTTGTCCTGTAGAAATTCACAGACATTTACAGATCCATATCTAAACCCAAAGCACTATGTGTCATTCAGTCAAGGTACTTACTAAAAATGTTAACGGAGAGCTCGCTTATTGCGAAAATTGTAGAAAGTTTCAGCTTACCTTCAACAACCTTTATATGGAATTCAACGATGAAGAATTGTTGAATTTTGAGACGTACTTGACCAACATCAATGTGGATTATTGGGATTGTCAATATGAAAACAGCACCCGAAAACGCATCATTCCTATACATACCATGCAGAAGAATCTGTCGCTAGTATTTAGCAAACAAGAGTTTGATGCGCTACAAGAATTGGTATGCCTAAAAAACAAAGAACCGCAAGATTCACTTACGGTTCTGGATATAGATTATACGCTTTTACTAAACTAAGCGCTCACGTGTTCTGGCGCCCAAGAAGAGCATAACACGCCTGATTTTGCTTGAGACGGATGCGCGCATGCAGAGTTTCCAAACTTTGCACAGGAATCGCAACTCGCGTCATTATTGAGAGACGCTTTCATTTCGAAACGCTCGCAAGTATAATTTTGTCCTACTTGTACTCCGTGTACTTTACAGTTATCATTAAGCACTAAATTCGCGCAATTAATGCAACTGTGTCCTAGTGTTATAGCCATCTTTTTTCAGTGTTGATTTATTCAAACTTACAAAGAGCAGCCTTTAGATTGAATTTAAATAACTGATTTTGTGCTATTTCTGTTTAGACTGATTTAAGATAAGGGGTGTTTTCTTCATTCAATCAGTATCAACAAAAGTATTTAATTGAAAAACCCGGGCTCTCGCCCGGGTCCGCAGTGGAGCCCATTCACCTGCTCCACACACTAAATCAAAAAATACGAACACTCAATTTTCACTAACTATACTGCGTTCGTATGCTTTAAATGCGTTTATGTTTCGGGCATGACTTAGAATTAAGAATAAGCTGCCCAAAACGGTCATGACCACTTCTAAGGTCTCCCCGATCTCAAATCGGCTGACCACCAACAAAACAATACCGATAATCGCCATACGGATTGGCGTGTGATTTTTATGCTTCAAAGCGCTTCTGCCCAAAGAGAATACCGCCAAAAAAATCCCAACGGCAATGAATCCCATTTCAATCATTGGGTTCTCTAAAAAGCGCAAGCCAGCCAAAGCGGTTATTCCTAGCAAAAGAGGCACTAGTGCGCAGTGTAAGGCACAACAGATGGAGGTGGTGATTGCGAGTTTGTCTATGGTATGTTTGTTCATGTATCTTCGGCTCAAACCAGTTGGTATTATTAATTAAATCACGAGATGATTGAACTCAGAACTACTTTATAAAAAAGACAGTTGAGATTTAAAGGAAGTATGGATTGCCTCAACAACAGTGATAGGTTGTAGTAAACCTATAGGCCTGACCAAGGAATATACCTTGCATGCAAATTTATTTAGTTGTAAAGCTTATCCTTAAAGGACAGGTGGTGGCCTATTGCGGAGTCTGTCGGGAATGACATAACGATAAACAGGAGCAGCATAATCGCTGTTTAGATCGTCCGAGACGGCCTCTATTGTTTGTGGTAAAGGGATTTCAACAGTCGCAGGAAGATCCAGATCATTGGAATCTTCTGTGACTTGAATGAGCTCACAAAGTTCACATTGGTGAAGATCGGCATCATCAGCAAGGTGTGTAACCGCATGTGCATTGCCTACTCTCAGTAATAAGAAAGCAGATAGAAAGAGTAGACTGATGATATTTTTAGCTCTTAAACTCACTTACAGTAAAAGTAAGCATTCTGAGAAAAGGAGAATAAAAGTTGTGTTAATTTTCTTGAGATGATGATTAAGCATAAGCAAGCGGCCAATGAAAGCTCGCCTGCAATAAGATTGTTTTGGCAATGCCAAAGTTCATTTCATTTTTTATTTGACGGCCTACTTTTTTGATTATATTTACCCCCAATGTTCTAAGACAAACTGTGTTATCACGAAAGGTGGAGGGAATAGACCCTATGAAACCTTAGCAACCCTTTGCCCAGCAAAGAAGGTGCTAAATTCTACTGCTTATGCAGAACAGATAACGGAAAATAAACTTTCCTCTTTCCTGATGACCTTAACTAGAAACAATCAGGAATGCCAGACATTTTTAACGAACTACAACAACGAATACTCGTGCTTGACGGAGCCATGGGTACCATGTTGCAACGCTATGAGTTTTCTGAAGAAGACTTTCGGGGAGCGCGATTCAAAGACTACCCCACTCCACTAAAAGGAAACAACGACCTACTTTCCTTGACCCAACCTCACGCTATTGCAGAAGTTCACAGTCAATACTTGGAAGCTGGGGCCGATATCATCTTGACCAACACCTTTTCATCCACCACGGTGGCCATGGCCGATTATCAGATGGAAGAGCTGGTCTATGAACTCAATTTTAAAGCTGCAGAGATTGCCAAAAAAGTTGCTAGAGAGTTTAGTTTAAAAGACCCAACTAAGCCCAGATACGTGGCTGGGTCTCTAGGACCGACCAACAAAACGGCAAGCATGTCTCCTGATGTCAATGACCCCGGATATAGGGCCATTAATTTTCAAGAGCTTTTTGAGGCCTATAAACAGCAGACAGAGGCCTTGTTAGACGGCGGAGTTGATCTTTTAATCGTGGAAACCATTTTTGATACCCTTAATGCAAAGGCGGCTCTTTTTGCCATTTCTGAAGTTAAGGAAGAACGCAATCTAAAAACGCCCGTAATGGTTAGCGGTACCATTACCGATGCCTCCGGACGTACTCTTTCTGGCCAAACCGCCGAGGCTTTTCTGATCTCCATAGCCCATGCAGATCTGCTATCCGTTGGATTTAATTGTTCCCTGGGCGCCTCTAAACTACAGCCTTATTTAGAGTCAATAGCCGCAAAAACCAACTTGGCTATTTCTGCCTATCCAAACGCGGGTTTACCCAATGCCTTTGGTCAATACGACGAGACCGCAGAAAAAATGGCAGCGCAAATACAGTCTTATTTGGATAACAAATTGGTCAACATTGTTGGCGGCTGCTGTGGGACAACTCCCGAACACATTAAAGCAATAGCCCAACTCACCCAAGGCCGCGAACCAAGACCCCTAATATCATGACAGAAACTGCTCCAAAGTACTTAAAGCTCGCTGGGCTTGAGCCCTTGATCATTACCCCAGAAAGTAATTTCATCAATGTCGGGGAACGCACCAATGTTGCCGGTTCTCGTAAATTCCTGCGTTTGATCAAAGCCGGGGAATTCCAGGAAGCCGTTGAGATTGCACGCCATCAAGTAGAAGGCGGTGCACAGATCATAGACGTAAATATGGATGACGGCCTTATCGACGGCAAAACGGCCATGGTGACCTTTTTAAATCTGATCGCTGCGGAACCAGACATTGCCCGAGTTCCGGTAATGATAGACAGCTCCAAATGGGAGATCATTGAAGCCGGCCTCCAGGTGATTCAAGGCAAAGGTGTGGTAAACTCCATAAGTCTTAAAGAGGGCGAAGCTGAATTTATGACCCAGGCTAAAAAGATCAAAAGATACGGAGCGGCCGTCATTATCATGGCCTTTGATGAAGTTGGACAAGCGGACAACTTTGAGCGCAGAATTGAGATCGCAAAACGTTCCTATGACCTCTTGGTAGATCGCGTTAAATTTCCTCCTCAAGACATTATTTTTGACTTGAACATCTTCCCAGTGGCCACAGGGATGGAAGAACACCGCAGAAATGCGGTGGATTTTATTGAAGCCACCCGTTGGGTCAAAGAGAACCTACCCCATGTTAGTGTAAGCGGCGGGGTGAGTAATGTGTCCTTTTCCTTTAGAGGGAACAATACGGTTCGAGAGGCCATGCATTCGGTATTCTTGTTTCACGCTATACAGGCAGGGATGAATATCGGTATTGTGAACCCGGCCTTATTAGAGGTTTATGATAGTATTCCTGAGGATCTTTTGGAGCATGTAGAGGATGTTATTTTGGATCGACGTGACAATGCCACAGAACGCCTTTTAGCCTTTGCAGAGACTGTTCAGGGCACAAAAAAGACCAAAACGGTGGATCTTGAGTGGCGCAAACAGAATCTTCAGGAGCGCATAACCCATGCCTTGGTCAAAGGGATCGATGCCTTCATTGTGGAAGATGTAGAAGAAGCTCGCCTACTCAGTCAGCGCCCCTTAGATGTAATAGAAGGACAATTAATGACCGGAATGGGCGTAGTTGGCGATCTGTTCGGTTCTGGTAAAATGTTCCTGCCTCAGGTGGTCAAATCTGCCCGAGTCATGAAAAAAGCCGTGGCCTATTTGAATCCTTTTATAGAAGAGGAGAAAAGTGAGAAACAGCAGTCGCTTGGAAAAATTTTAATGGCTACGGTAAAAGGTGATGTACACGATATAGGCAAAAACATAGTCTCCGTGGTCTTGGGTTGCAACAATTACGAGATCATTGATCTGGGCGTGATGGTACCGCCGGAGAAGATCATTGAAACTGCCATTGAGCAGCAGGTTGACGCCATTGGACTTTCTGGTTTAATTACCCCTTCCTTGGACGAAATGGTCTTCCTGGCTAAAGAAATGGAGCGTCATAATTTGGCCATTCCGCTATTGATTGGAGGTGCCACAACATCTAAAGCACATACCGCCGTTAAAATAGATACGCAATATAAACACGCTGTTGTGCACGTCAATGATGCTTCAAGAGCAGTAACTGTGGTTGGCGATTTGCTCAATGAAAGATCGGCTGAAAGTTACACAGCCAATCTCAAGGAGGAATATGAAAGCTTCCGAACCAAGTTTTTAAATCGAGGGAAACAGAAGAGCTACATTTCCTTAGACGAGGCACGCGACAAAAAATACAAGATTGATTGGAGCACTTTTAAGCCTGAGGCTCCAAACTTTGTTGGGATCAAAAAGATCACCTCCACTACCCTAACTGATTTACTGCCATTCATTGATTGGAGTCCCTTTGTTAGAAGTTGGGATCTTCACGGTAAGTTTCCGGACATCTTAACGGATGATATTGTTGGTCAAGAAGCCCAACAACTCTATGCAGATGCTCAGGAAATGATTACTCAACTAATAGCAGATCAAAGCTTGGAAGCTCGGGCGGTCTTTGGAATTTTTCAGGCCAACTCTATAGATCACGATGACATTATAGTGCGCGAGCAAGAGCAAGAATTGGCACGATTCAGAACCTTGAGGCAGCAACTTAAAAAACGAGACGGCGTCCCCAATTTGGCGCTCGCTGATTTTATTGCTCCGCAAGACTGTGGAATCACCGATCATATTGGCGCATTCTGTGTGAGTATTTTTGGTGCTCAGGATCTGGCAGATCGCTACAAGCGTGAGCATGACGATTACAACGCGATCATGGTCCAAGCCTTAGCCGATCGTTTTGCGGAGGCCTACGCAGAATACCTGCACCGAGAAGTACGCAGGAAGCACTGGGGATATGCCGCAGGGGAAGATCTGGATAACCAAGGACTCATCCAGGAGGCGTATCGGGGGATTAGGCCTGCGCCCGGCTATCCGGCCTGTCCAGATCATTTGGAAAAAGAGACGCTTTGGTCGCTTTTAAAAGTTGAAGATAACATTGGAGTGAGCTTAACGGAGAGTTTGGCTATGTGGCCAGCGGCCTCTGTATCTGGCTATTATTTTGCGCATCCGGAATCCAAATATTTTGGTTTAGGTAAAATAACCGAAGATCAACTCATCAATTACGCCCAACGCAAAGGAATACCGCTAGAAAAAGCAGAAAAATGGTTGCACCCCAACCTCGCCATTGGGTCGCGTTAGCGATTGCAGCGGAAAGCCCACAGCTTGCGAGGACTTGCAGCGAAAAGCGCGACCTGCCAACGGCAAGGGAACGCCAAAACAAAAATAGAACATGAAAGTAACTGACCATATAGCCAATGCCAAAGGGAACCCACAGTTCACCTTTGAAATTTTACCGCCCTTGAAAGGGCAAAGTATTGATGCGATCTTTGAGAGCATTGAACCTTTGATGGAGTTTAAACCGCCGTTTATTGACGTGACCTACCATAGGGAAGAGTACGTTTATATTCCTTTGGAAGATGGCCTTCTCAAGCGACAAGTGGTGAAAAAGCGCCCCGGAACCGTGGGAATTTGTGCCGCGATACAGAACAAATATCAAGTAGATGCAATTCCGCACATTCTCTGCGGGGGCTTTACCAAAGAAGACACGGAGAACTTTTTGATAGACTTGGACTTTTTAGAAATTGACAATGTGGTGGCCTTGCGAGGCGATGCCGTAAAAAATGAGACCTATTTCTCACCAGAAAAAGACGGACACACCTATGCGGTGGATTTGGTGAAACAGATTGATCAGCTCAATCACGGGTCCTATTTGGACGTGGAACTCCAAAATTCTGCCTGTACAAACTTTTGCATTGGTGTGGCGGGTTACCCGGAAAAGCATATGGAGGCTCCGAATTTAGAAAGCGACCTGCACTTTTTAAAGAAGAAGGTAGAAGCCGGAGCCCAGTACATTGTGACTCAGATGTTTTTTGACAATGAAAAGTATTTTGATTTTGTAAAACGCTGCCGAGCAGCCGGAATTGAGGTGCCTATCATTCCAGGGCTAAAACCTTTGGCCACTAAAAAACAGCTCAACTTGATTCCGCACCGTTTTCATGTAGACCTGCCTGAGGCGTTGATCAAAGAAGCTATAAAATGCAAAGACAATGCTGCTGTGCGGCAATTGGGCATTGAATGGTGTAGCGCTCAAAGTAAAGAGCTAGTCGATCACGGAGTCCCAGTGCTCCATTACTACTCCATGGGTAAAAGCGATAACATTCGGCAGATCGCGGAGCGGGTTTTTTGATTGGAGGCGTCCGAGCGAAAACAGCAAAGTCCAGTGGACTTTGCCAGCGAGGAGCGTGACTGCCGCGCTGGAGTGAGAGCCCACGTTGATACAATTAAAGAAAGGCCTTAAACTTGCGTTTAAGACCTTTCTTGAAATATGTTGGCCCACTAGGGCTCGAACCTAGACTCTTCTGAACCAAAATCAGACGTGTTGCCAGTTACACCATGGGCCAATTCCATAATGAGTGCGCAAATTTAAGACAAGTTTTGTCTTCTACAAACAAAAACTGGAAAATTTAGCCTCTTAAAGATACGCTAAAGTTCTTGTGAAACCTTAGGGTAAATATTTCCAAGAGTATAAATATTATTACCTTCGCTGGGAGTTTAAAAACCACAGGTTTATGCAAGAGGCAGCTTTTAAAAAATGGAATCTATTGTTGGGCTGGGGCGTTTTTGGCGTTTCGCTTATCGTTTACATCTTGACCTTAGAACCCACTGCCAGTTTCTGGGATGCCGGAGAATACATTACTACAGCTTCTAATTTAGAGATCGGTCACCCGCCTGGAGCGCCGCTTTATCAAATGTTAGGGGCCTTCTTTTCTTGGTTTGCCATGGAACCGGCCAATATTGCCTACACCATCAACCTGATGTCTGCCTTTGCCAGTGCCTTTACCATTGGATTGATGTTTTGGTCACTGACCATCCTGCTAGTCAATGTTATCGGCAAGGAAAAACTCAGCACTAGCGGCACTGCTGTCGCGGTATTGGGGAGTGCAGCCGTTGGTTCACTAGCCTTTGCTTTTACCGATAGTTTTTGGTTCAATGCCGTGGAAGCCGAGGTGTACGCCATGGCCAATTTGATTTTGGCCGTCCTGTTTTACTGCGGATTGCGTTGGGAACGTGAAATGAACAAACCAGGCGGAGATCGTTGGGTGATACTCATTTCACTCATTGTGGGGCTTTCCTTTGGAGTTCACTTTATGGGACTATTGACCATCCCGGCCATTGGTTTCCTGTACTATTTTAAGAATACCAAGAAGATTACGGTTAAGAATTTCATCTTAGCTAATGTGGTGGTTGTGGCAATTTTACTGTTCATCTTTAAGCTGCTTTTACCTTTGAGTATGAAGCTCTTTAGTGGTTTTGAGATCTTCTTTGTCAATCAAATTGGATTGCCGTTTAACTCTGGAACCATCATTGCGGCATTGCTTTACATCGGGATCTTTTACTACATCCTGAAGTTTACTCGTAAAAAAGGATACGCCAAACTCAACACTTTAGCGCTTTGTGTGCTTTTCATTTTTGTTGGATTCTCTAGCTGGCTGATGTTGCCCATCCGTGCCAATGCCGGAACAGTGATCAACGAGAACAACCCGAACAACGCTCGCGAGCTATTGGCTTATTACAATCGTGAGCAATATCCGGAGACGCACCTGTTCTACGGGCCGCAGTTCACTGAAGACTATGCCGGTTTAGACCCAATCACTCCTTACGTGGATGACAAGCCTAAGTATGAAAAGAACGAGGAACTAGGCCGCTATGAGATTGTAAACAATTACAAACTCGCCAAACAAAATACAGACGATCGTCACAAATCCATCTTCCCGAGAATGTGGAGTATAGAGCACAGCGCCAATTACTTGGCCTATACAGACGGTCTTGATTTTAGCATTAAACGCGAATACCTCAGTGAGGAGGTGATCCGTCAAGAAGTAGCTCAGTTCAAGGAAGCATACCGCTTGGGCTACGTAGATGCTGAAGGTTATCACCGCTTCCTCAAAGAATTTGCTGGTGTATTGGATATTGAAAAACCGAGCTTTAGTGACAATTTGCAGTTCATGTTCTCCTACCAGTTCGGCTATATGTACGGCCGCTATTTTATGTGGAATTTTGCCGGACGACAAGACGACATTCAAGGCCAAGGAACGGTCTTGCACGGAAACTGGATCAGCGGTATTAAATTTATAGACGAATGGCGTCTAGGTCCACAAGACAACCTACCCAGCGATGCTTTAAACAACAAAGGTAGAAACACCTACTTCTTCCTCCCGCTTTTGCTTGGACTCCTAGGGATCTTCTTTATTGCAAGTAAAAACCCAAAGTATTTCTGGGTGCTTTTGGTGTTCTTCCTCTTTACGGGAATCGCCCTTAAAGTGTACCTGAATGAAAGGCCTTTTGAGCCGCGTGAGCGTGATTACGCCTTGGTAGGCTCCTTCTATATGTTTGCTATGTGGATAGGCTTTGGTGTCTACGCTCTTTTTGATCTGATCAAGGAGTACAGCACGCCTAGAATTGTTGCGCCTTTGGTAGTGGTTATTGGAATGTTGGCAGCGCCCGCCCTGTTGATCTCTCAAAACTGGGATGATCACGACCGTTCAAACCGTTACACAGCTAACTCCATGGCGAAGATGTATCTGGATTCCTGTGATGAGAATTCCATACTCTTTACCATTGGTGATAATGACACCTTTGCGCTTTGGTACGCCCAAGGAATAGAAGGATACAGGCAGGATATACGTACGGTCAATACGAGTCTGTTCCAAACGGATTGGTATATAGACGATATGAAAAAGGCCGCCTACACTAGTGCCCCGATACCGTCACAAATGACCCATGCTCAATACAGAACAGGAACCCGTGATTTTGTCTTTGCACAAGAAGTAACTGAAGAGCCTGTCAATATCAAAGAATGGTTGAATTGGATTGTCTCTGATGATCCGCGTACCATGGTGACGCTACCCGATAACAATCAGAAGATAAGTACCTTCCCGTCAAAGACGGTGCGTATTCCAGTAGACAAAGAAACCGTGCTGCGCAACGGTATTGTTGATCCTAAGGATGCCGACTTGATAGTACCTTATATTGACATTAAGCTCAACGGTGATGTGCTTTACAAGAATCGTTTATTGATGCTTGATATCATTGCCAACAACAACTGGGAACGTCCTATTTACTTTACCGGTGGTAGCTTTGGTGATGACGATTATCTGTGGATGAAGGATTACCTGCAGTTAGATGGTGTGACCTATAAATTGGTTCCTATCAAAACTCCACGTGACCCTGAGAACCCTTATGAAATGGGACGCATCAATACCGATAAGATGTATGATATTGTCACCAAATGGGATTGGGGTAATAGCGGCAGTGAAGACATTTACCACGACCCAGAAACCCGCAGAAATGCTTTGACCTACCGTTCAAACATCTCGCGCTTGGCAGACAGCCTCATAGTAGAAGGCAAGAATGACAAAGCCAAAGTGGTGCTGGATCTGGCCATGGAAAAAATGCCCGTAGAGAAGTTTGGCTTCTACACCATGCTAGACCCATACATTAGAGCATATTACGCTATTGGAGAAAATGAAAAAGCACGAGAGATCTTTAAGCAAGTCTCCGAGAAATATCAGGAGCAATTGATCTTCTTTGATCAGTTCAGCCCAAGAGAACAAGACCGATTGGTCTCTGAGATCCTCACTAATGTGGAGCGATACAGAGCCTTAGTGTATCAATTGAACGTTCCCGGTGAAGATGAGGACTTTGTGGAGCAAGAGTTCATGACCTTCAATTCTTATCTAGAGAAATTCAAGGCCTTGTATATCCGTCAAGGTTTATTTGATGATGATACAGACGATCTTGACCTCTATGAGGATGAAGATCCATTGCTTATGCCGGCAGACACTTCAGGCCTCGACAGCCTTGACGCAGAAAGCGAGCAATAACACAATGAAATATACAGTCAAATCTCCAAAGGTGCTTCAGATGCTTTATCCGAAGCGCCTTTGGCGTTTAGACCCCACAGAGAAAGTCATTTATTTGACCTTTGATGACGGACCGATCCCAGAGATCACTCCGTGGGTCATGAACACTCTGGAAGCTTTTGATGCTAAAGCGACCTTCTTTTGTATTGGAGATAATGTCCGCAAACATCCTGAGGTATATACAGACCTACTCCAAAAAGGACACCGTGTAGCCAATCACACCATGCACCACGTTAAGGGTTGGAAAACACCCTTGCTGGATTATTTAAGAGAAACCGAGAGCTGTCATAATCTCATGGAAGCAGCAAGCGGTGATGCTGAAGTAAGCAAACTGTTTAGACCTCCCTACGGACAGCTGCGCTCCAATCAATCCAAGGCGCTACAAAAGAAAGGATACAAAATTGTGATGTGGGACGTGCTCTCTGCGGATTTTGACCTGAATCTATCCCCAGAAAAGTGTGCGGAAAATGTTATCAAACATGCAAAAGCGGGCAGTATTGTTGTGTTTCACGACAGCCTAAAAGCGGCACCGAGGCTCCAAGTGGCCTTGCCAGCGGTTTTAAAAGAATTTAGTAAGCGGGGGTTTGCGTTTAAATGTATTCCTTAACCAGTCCGATCAAGGTATTTGCGTCTTGCTCACCGCTTTGACGCCATTTCATTTCGCCGTTCTTGTAAATCATCAAGGTTGGGAGGCCTTTAACGCGCAGGGCGTCAGCCAATTCCTTGTTCTTGTCCACATCGATCTTGATCACTCTAGCCTTATCGCCTAGAGCCGCTGCAACATCGCGCAGCACCGGATGCATGGCCGTAGAGGGCTCGTTCCATTCGGTATAAAAATCGAGGAGTACAGGAATGTCGGCTTCTATTAATTCTCCAAATTTTGACATATGATTCCCGTATGAGATTGGTGATCAGTATTACAAATATAGTGTTTTAGGGCAACTATGCTGTTTTAGGCCCTTTTTTAAGGGTTATCACAGAGACTTCTGGCCAGATTCCAACGCGCCCTGGATAGCCAATATATCCAAATCCACGGTTCACATTGATGAACTGTCCAGCCTCTTCATAAATGCCTGCCCATTCGTCATAGCGCCACTTTACTGGACTCCAACGCACCCATCCTGGAATCTCAATACCAAACTGCATCCCGTGGGTATGTCCGCTTAGAGTCAGGTGAAAGTGATTCTCATGCGGAATGACCTCAGCACGCCAATGAGATGGATCGTGACTCATCAAGATCTTAAAGTCGTCGGCACCAACTGCAGCTACGGCCTTTTGCAGATCTCCTGCCTTTTTGAATCCGCCTTTACCCCAATTCTCAACCCCAATAAGGGCCAAGCGCTGTCCGTCGCGCTCCAAGAATCGGTGCTCGTTCAAAAGCAGGTCCCAACCCATTTCTGCTTGGATGTTTTTGAGCTCTTCCAAGTTCTTCTTTTTATCCTCTGCATTGGGCCAGTTGTAGTAATCTCCATAATCGTGATTACCCAAAACAGAATAGACACCATCTTTAGCCGTCAGTGTGCTAAATACTTTTTTCCACGGACGCATTTCTGCGGCCAAATCATTGACCAGATCCCCAGTAAAGAGAATGACATCACTCTTTTGCTGATTGACCAAATCAACTGCATACTGAACCTTCTCAGCATTACTAAAACTACCCGAATGAATATCACTGATCTGAGTAATGGTGTAGCCATCAAAGGCTTCTGGCAGGTCTTCAAAGGTCATTTCATATTTCAAGACCTTATAATTATATCGCCCTTTAAACATTCCGTAGAGCAAGGCCCCAAAAGGAATGGCAGCCGCACCTAAGGCTATGGTGCTGATGAATTTACGCCTGGAAGGCATGTAGAAACTACCTTCTTGACTCGCGAATTTAGAATATAAGCCCACCGCAATCCGCACCAAGTCCTCTCCTAGCAGCGCGATAACCAAAACAAAAAGCTTGGGCATAAAGACCGCAATGAAAGTTCCAAAGCTATACATTCTAAGCGGTGTCATGATCCGATTGCCAGACATGGCCGTGATCTGATAAATGAAAAGCCCTAAGATTATTAGAGAAACCCCGAAGTAAGCTATGTGGATCCAGCGGTTGCTGGTAACGGTTTTAATGGCTTGAAAAGTGTATACGTCAACCGCCAGATAAATGGCGATAAAGATGATCCATCCTATATTCATAAAAACAAAGATACTGGCTTTGAGGCCCTTGTTAAAAGGCTTCACTTTTTTTTAACGGTTTTCGTAACTTCACGTGCAAAACTACCGCATGTACCGATCACTGCTTGGATACTTCCTGCTGGCCTTCATTATTGGCTGCACCCCTCAAGGTCCAGAGCCCGCTAAACAAGAGCAAAAACTAACTTCTTACGTCAACCCTTTTATTGGAACAGGCGGCCACGGACACACCTACCCTGGAGCCACCCTGCCCTTTGGAATGATGCAACTAAGCCCAGACACGCGCCTAGATGGTTGGGACGGTTGTAGTGGATATCACTATTCAGACGATTATATCTACGGCTTCTCTCACACCCACCTCAGTGGGACCGGAGTTAGTGACTATGGAGATCTCTTGTTGTCCCCAACCAATTCATTGAACTTTAATAATGGTGCCAACGGATTGGCTGGCTACGGTTCCAAATTTTCTCATGAGAATGAGATCGCTTCTCCAGGTTTTTACCAAGTAAGACTGGATGACACCAAGGTTACCGTGAGTCTAACCACCAGCGAACGCGCGGGTATGCACAAATACGAGTTTGACAAAGACGTGCGTCAATTCATTGTGATTGATCTAGATCACAGAGATAAACTTCTAGAATTTGACATGGAGCAAATCTCCACTACGGAGTTCAGTGGGTATCGATTCTCTGAGGCCTGGGCCACAGACCAGCGCCTGTTCTTTTATATTAAATTCTCCAAGCCGGTTAAGCAATCTACCTATTTGAGAAACGGGTTGAAAAAGCGCAAAGCCGCTCTAGAGTTTGACAAAAATGATGAAGAACCCCTTTATGTGACCGTAGGAATCTCTGCGGTGGATGAGGAAGGGGCAAAAGCCAATGCCGAGGCCGAAGTAGGTGAACTCACCTTTGATCAACTCCGCGCTCGAGCAGAAGCTAAATGGGAAGCACAACTGCAAAAGATCGTGGTTGAAAATCAAGACGAAGAAGCGCTTTTCAACTTTTACACCTCGCTTTACCACAGTATGCTCGCACCTAATTTGTATCAAGATGTGGACGGCCGTTATCGCGGGATGGATTTAGAGGTTCATCAAGCAGATTTCAATTATTATACGGTTTTCTCCTTATGGGATACCTACCGCGCCGCGCATCCGCTTTATACCATAATCGAGCAAGAGCGCACCAACGATTTTGTGAAGACCATGTTGGCCAAATACCAAGAAGGCGGGATCATCCCCATTTGGGATCTGAGCGCCAATTACACAGGCTGTATGATCGGCTATCACGGAGTTCCCGTCATTGCAGACGCCTACATGAAAGGATTACGTGATTATGACACCGATTTGGCTCTAGAAGCCATGAAACACAGTGCTACCCGTGATCATTTGGGCCTTGAGGGTTACAAAGAGTTTGGTTATGTCCCGATGGAGCAAGAGAGTGAATCTGTGTCCAAGACGCTAGAATACGCCTATGACGACTGGACCATTGCGCAAATGGCCAAGGCCATGGGCAAGAAGAATGATTACAACTATTACATCCGCAGGGCTCAGAATTATAAAAATGTGTTCAACCCTGAGACTGGTTTTATGCAAGGCCGATTCAGAAATCAATGGTTCACTCCTTTTGATCCTTATGAGGTCAACTTCAATTATACCGAGGCCAATGCGTGGCAGTACAGCCTGTATGTCCCTCAAGACATTAATGGTTTGATTCAGCTTATGGGTGGCCCTGAGGCTTTTGAAGACCATTTGGATCAGCTCTTCACAGCCAAAACAGAAACTTCAGGGCGTGATCAGGCAGACATTACAGGTCTTATTGGTCAATATGCACACGGAAATGAACCGAGTCATCATATGGCCTACCTCTATAATTTTGTCGGCAAGCCTGAGAAGACTCAGAAGTACGTCCAAGAGATAGGTACTACCCTTTACACCAACACGCCAGATGGAATTTCCGGCAATGAAGACTGCGGACAGATGAGCGCTTGGTATGTATTTAGCGCTTTGGGATTTTATCCCGTCACCCCGGCGAGCAATCAGTATATCATTGGGACTCCGCTTATGGAGAAAGCGACGATCAACTTGGAAAGCAGTAAAAGTTTTACGGTCATTGCCAACAATTTTTCTAAAGACAACCCATATATCCAAGCGGTTCGTTTGAACGGAAAACCTTTAGATCGATCCTATCTATGGCATGAAGAATTGACCGATGGCGGTTGGATTGAATTTGATATGGGACCACAGCCAGGAACTTGGGGCACCACACCGCAGGAGCTCCCTATAGCTAAAATCGATGATCAATTAGTCGTTACACCACCGTTTATCTCCGCAGGTGACATCGCCTTTAAAAATCAAACAGAAGTTAGCTTGCAGAATATCAATGATGAGGCAGTGATCTTCTATAGACTCAATGAGGCGGATTTTGCTGAGTATACCACACCTTTTACTGTTAGTGAAGATGCGGTTTTAGAAACCTACGCGAATTTAAACGGACAGGAAAGTCCAGTGCTGAGAACGCCTTTTTACAAGGTAGATCCCAGCCGAAGCATTAAGTTAGAATCTGAATTTGCCAATCAATACAATGCCGGTGGCAATGACGCCTTGATTGACGGCATTAGAGGAAGCGAAGACTTCCGTACAGGTGCGTGGCAGGGCTACCAAGATCAAGATGTGATCGCAATTGTAGATCTGGGCAGTGTAAAAGCCATTGATTCTATCAAAGTAGGCTTTTTGCAAGACCAAGGCAGTTGGATCTTTTTACCAACGGAGGTGGAATGTTATGTCTCTGACAATCCCAACAGCTTCAATAAAAACCTACCGCCTGTAAAATTTGATTCCGCTACACGTAACGACGAGAGCGAAATCGCGTCGGCAGCATTTAGCATGAACGGCTACAGCGCGAGATACGTAAAGATTGTAGCCAAGAATTTGGGCGATCTACCCGAATGGCATCTCGGAGCGCCTTACCAGGGAAAAGCTTGGATATTTGTAGATGAAATAGCAATTGATTAAACAACCACTATGAAACGCAGAACCTTTTTAAAGAACACCTCCTTAGGAAGTTTAGCCTTGGGAATTCCAGCCGCGGCAATGAGCTGTGCAGACAACACCCAAGAAGCCCAAGCAACAGAAACCGGACCGGGCGGCCCCTTGGTTTTAGCCACTTGGAATGTCAACAATGCTACAAAAGCCGCTTGGGAAAGCCTGAGTGCTGGAAACTCTGCCTTAGACGCTGTAGAGGCGGGTTGTAAAATTGAAGAGGCCGATGTAAAGAATTCCTCTGTCGGCAAAGGTGGCCTACCTGATCGGGATGGCAATGTGACCTTAGATGCTTGTATCATGGATCACACCGGCAATTGTGGCTCTGTGGTCTTTCTCAAAAACACTACCCACGCCATTACCGTGGCACGTTCTGTAATGGAAGATACTCCGCACGTTATGCTTGCAGGAGAAGGTGCAGAGATGCACGCCAGAGCTATTGGACTGGAAGCTGAAGATCTGCTCACTCCAGAATCTCGTGCCGCCTGGGAGAAATGGAAGGAAACCTCTCAATACAAACCCATAATCAATATTGAGAACCACGACACCATTGGCATGTTGGTCATGGACAAGGACGGAACCCTTGCTGGAGGATGTACCACCAGTGGTCTGGCTTATAAAATGCAAGGCCGTGTGGGAGACAGCCCTATTATTGGCTCCGGACTCTTTGTGGATAATGAAGTTGGAGCTGCCGTAGCTACTGGATTGGGTGAAGAAGTAGTAAAAACTGTTGGAAGTTTTTTGATCGTGGAGCTGATGCGCCAAGGGAAATCTCCCCAAGAAGCTTGTGAAGAGGCCATAAAGCGAATCGTTTCAAAACCCGGAAGTAACTATAAAGACTTCCAAGTGGGTTATATTGCAATGAATAAAAAAGGTGAGACGGGTTACTACGCAATCCACAAAGGTTTTTGGGCTACTGAGCACAACGCTACCGAAAATAAAAACTTTGAGTCCGACTACTTTAATAAAGAAGCCTAAGACCAGACTTTAAAACAATCGCAGAAATTAGACCGCAGTGTCTTCCTACTTTTAGAAAAGGTAAAACCCTGTATTTCAAATAGAAGTCAAAAATTTATTACGGTTTAGCCGTAATAATTTATTATCTTTGAGTTACATAAGTAGGTTGATACCTTCGGGTAATCGATCAAATTTGGGGCGAAAAGCTGTCATTTATGGCAGCTTTTCTATTTTCTGCATTCATCCCCAGTATTTCCAGGTGCATTCACTAAAAAAACAGCCGCACTAACTAAAAAATTAGGCCCAAACGAATTAGTTTCAGTAGCTTAACGCGAGTTTTAGAAGATATGTCACTTAAAATTCTAATTGTAGAGGACGAACCGCTCATTGCGGTGACCATAGAAACGGCACTGGAAAAACAGGGCTATTTGGTCATTGGAGATGCAGATAGTTATGAGACTGCCGAAGAGATCTTATTAAAAAATTCGGTAGATCTGGTCCTTTTAGACATTCAATTAGACGGCGAAAAGGATGGGATCGATCTTGCAGCTCATTTGGATCAGCACAATATCCCTTATTTATTTCTCACTTCTCAAACCGACCCAAACACCATTGATCGTATCAAAGAGGTACACCCATTAGGTTTTATTGCCAAGCCATTTACAGAATCTGGCTTGAGAAGTAATATTGAACTGGCCTGGCATCAGCTTAAAAAGAAAACGCCACCCGCGCCTTTGATCATAAGGGTCAATGGCCGTACGCACAAGGTCGCCAAAGAAAACATTAAGTACCTCAAGGCCTATGACAATTACTGCTATATCATTACCGAGCATGAGACCTATTTGTTACCGCATACCCTAAAAAAACAAATGCAAGGTCTCACAGATGATCGTTTTGTTCGCATTCACCGTTCTTATGTGGTGAATATTGATCAGGTCACCGCGGTGACCAAAGACAGCGTATTACTGGGTGAAGAAGACTTACCCATGAGCGCTAAAAACCGTGCAGAAGTAGAAACTTTGATGAGTCAACGTTAAATGAAATTTACCACTACCCCCAAGACGCTTATCACATTGCATTTCATACTGATCCTGTTTACAGGTTTAGGGTATGCGCAATCGGTAAGTCCAGAAAGATTAAAACAGCAAATAGACAGTATCCTTGAGCTTCCCCAAGAGCAGATCTCAGACGCCTCTTACGCTTTATCACGATCCTACATCCGCAGTAAAGATCCAATACGAGTACATCAAATCATGGACTCCATTACGGACCGGCCAGGGATCATGATCAATACCAATTTAAATTTTGCGCCTTTTTATTTGCGCAAAGGAGATGTGGGAGCTTCTTTAACATTGCGAAAGCAAAGTCTTGCAATGTCTGAATCTTATGGTGAGCCAGCATTGATCTTTGACTGTTTATCCTCCTTGACCGCTCACTACATCAACGTTGCCAAGGCAGATTCTGCTTCTTTGTACAACAATAGAGCAGAAAATATCCTAGCCCAATATCAAGACATTCCGAGAGATCTCTATGAGGTGGTGTATCGCATGCGCTCTGATATAGAGCATATTTTGGGTAATTATCAGGCCCAAGGGGAATACTTAGAAAAGGCGTGGAGTGCCATTGCCGATATTCCCAAGCATGGAAGAAGAGGTTTTTTGTTATTTCTGATGGTGGACTTTTACAAGCAAGTGGATCAAGTGGACCGCTTGGCTTATTTCACGGAGCAGCTTTCCGCCTACTATAAAGAAAAGACGTTTAACACCCCAGACTATCATTTACCCATAGATCAAGTATTGCTCAACGACTCCTCTGAGAAGGCCATTGCTAACTTGGAGAACATCATTAAGGTATCTGACAGCCTTTCCAACTACAATGCACTTTCTGTTTGCACCATTGCCTTGTCTCGTGCCCTTTTAAAAGCCGGACAGCCAGAGCGAGCCCTGCCCTATCTAAATAACACTATTGAAAAACTCAATGCTGCCAACTATTTATACGGCAATACCAGCGAGCGCCAAATGCTGCAACGCGTGTATTTAGCCATGAACGATTATAAAGGCGCCTACAACATACTTTTAGATCAAAAAGCTATGGAGGACAGCCTTAGAAACTCTGAGGTTCTGGCTAAGATCGCTGACTACGAGGTAAAATATCAAACTCAAGAAAAAGAGCTTGAACTGCAACGCACCGAGGCGAATAAGAAGTTTTTGACCGCCCTTCTTTGGGCGGGCGGGATCGTGCTGTTGCTGGTCCTCTACTTCTTTTTCAAGAACCGTCAAAAGAACAAGATACTAGCGCGTCAAAAATCACTTTTGGAAACCACTTTGGATGAAAAGAATGTCTTACTCAAAGAAATTCATCACCGTGTGAAGAACAGCTTTCAAATTGTGTCTTCTCTGCTGTATCTGCAATCAGAAAACATTCAAGACAAAGAAGCGCAACTCGCCATAAAAGAAGCACAAAACAGAGTGCGTTCTATGGTACTTATTCATCAGAAGCTCTACAACAAGGATCAATTGGTAGGCATCAATACCAAAGAGTATTTTGAAGACTTGACCCGTGATATCTTTGAATCCCATCAGTTTAAAAGTAAACCCATCAAATACGCCACAGACATCAAACCTATGGTGCTGGACATTGAAACCATCACACCAATTGGCTTGATCTTGAACGAGCTCATCACTAATGTGCTCAAACATGCCTTTCCTGAGGTAAACGATACCAGCGAGATGCAGCTGCGTTTTGATCAAAAAGGCGATGCGCTAGTATTAGAACTGCAAGACAACGGTCAAGGCATGCCAGAAGAAGTTGCAGAAAGTTCCTTTGGAATTAAGCTGATGAAAGCACTTTCTAAGAAGCTGAAGGCCAATTTAACCTTTAGCCCAGGACCTAATCAAGGTACGCTTGCCAGCCTGGAAATTACCAAATTCAACTTGCTAAGCTAGTTTCACTAAAAATTTGACGGCCTTCACTAAAAATTATTGGGTAAGGCACTAAGCGACATTACTTTAGGTATCAGAAAAGGTCATCCCCACCTTTTTTTGCCCTACCTACCCCTGCTTTTGCTACGGTAAACATTCAAAACACAATCGCATGAAACGAATTTTACCCTTAGTGATCCTTGCCTTTGCGGCTCTTGATCTTCACGCCCAAGTTGGGATCAACAACATCTCACCAAACGCCAGTTTAGACATAACTGCAAGTAATCAAGCTACACCAGCGAATACGGACGGATTATTAATTCCTCGGATCGATGCCTTCCCATCTTCAGATCCAGCCACAGCGCAACACGGCATGTTGGTTTATCTCACAACTACAGACGGGGGAAATCCACCAGGATTCTACTTTTGGAACAACGGCACCACCTCTTGGGACAGTATTTCCGGCAGTGGAGCCGAACAGATCAATGAACTCACAGATGGTATTGCTGATGGTTCCTCTTTGTACTTAGGTGCGAGTTCTGGTTTGAATGATGACGGAGCTAACTCCAATGTAGGGGTTGGACTCTTTAGTCTTTCCAACAATACCTCTGGGAATTCCAATACCGCCGTTGGATCGCTGGCAATGATCAATAACACCACAGGTTTTGGAAATACAGCAGTCGGAAGACAGTCACTCCCCACCAACACTACTGGAAACGACAATACCATGATCGGGTTTCAAGCCGGTCTAAGCAGCACAACAGGAAGTCAAAACGTTGGTGTGGGTTCTTTTAGTTTGGATGCCAACACAACAGGAATAAATAATACAGCTATTGGTTATGCTAGTTTAAGCCAAAACAACACCGGAACACTAAATACTGCCATTGGTAGCACTGCACTTGCTGGAAATACGGACGGCACTCAAAATGTGGGAATTGGCAGCGGTGCGCTGACCGCTAATATCAGCGGGGACTTCAATGTTGCTTTAGGAAATAATGCGCTTTCTGGACTTGTCAATTCAGACTATAATATTGCCATTGGGCGCTCTGCAATGTCTGCCAGTTCTACCTCAACAGACGCTGATCATAACGTCGCTATTGGTTACAGGGGCTTGGCTAATTTGACCGAAGGAGAACAGAATGTCGGAATTGGTGATTACGTCATGGAATCCGTTACGAGTGGAAGTTTCAATGTGGCTACTGGCGCATCTGCTCTTCGTGATATAACCACTGGGCAACGCAATATGGTTTATGGATATTCTGCTGGAAGAAATATCACCTCAGGAAGCAACAACACCTTTATGGGAAATCAGGCTGGAACAGCAAATGAAACTGGAACTTTTAACACCATGCTGGGTAGTTTCGCTGGACTTACAAATCTAGGTTCAAATAATGTTTTCCTAGGAGGTTCAGCCGGAGGATCGAACGTTTCTGGATCTGGCAATGTCTTTATTGGAACTGCCGCAGGTTCCAATGAAACTGGGTCCAACTTATTGTACATAGACAATTCAGGGATAGTGGACCCTTTGATTTGGGGGGACTTTATATCCAACGATCTCCGCATAAATGGTCAACTTCAAGTAGGGAACCCATCCGGGACGGGGTATGAATTACCCAATACTGATGGTACCGCTGGCCAAGTATTGAGAACCAATGGTTCCGGGAGCATTTCTTGGGCTGACTTTAGCGCGTCAACTACAAACGGCTTATCAACGATCAGTTCAAGCGTTGGCCTAGGAGGAACTTTAGCACAGAATACCACCATCAATCAAGGGTTTTATGATCTAGAATTTAATCTGAATTCATCTGGAAGTTTTATTATATCAGATTCGGGAATTGATCATTTTGAGATGGACGGACTTGGAAATATGTATGTCGGAGGGGAAACCTATTGGCGCAACACCACCACAAGTGGAACTAATGTGGCAAGAATGTACAGTTCGAGCGGCTCCGGCACCTTGGACCTGTATGGAACTGGCTCAATAAGCACCAGAATTTCCTCTAATAGCAGCTCTTTCTTCAATGGAGGTAATGTTGGGATAGGAACTTTTTCTCCGAACGAATTATTGGATGTAGATGGCGCAGATGCCAACGGTTTTATCGCCGAGATTTACAACAGAAGCTCATCAACCAATGCTGATGGTTTAGCAATACGAATCAATAATACCTCGGTGTCGACCAGTAATTTCTTTATCGCATTCTATAGTTCAGGCAGCACAATAAGAGGACGCGTAACGGGGAATGGCCTTGGAGGCCTCTTATACAGCACGACCTCGGATGCGCGTTTAAAAACAAATTTCAAAAATGTTGAAGGAGCCCTAGCCATGATTTCTAGAATGAATCCACAGTGGTACGAATACAAGAACCATTTAGGACATCAAGAAATGGGCTTTTTGGCGCAAGAACTTCAAAAGGTATACCCAAATGCTGTAGCCGGCAGTCCCGACAGTGATCCTGAAACGGAACCCATGATGGTAGACTACGCCAAGATAACTCCAATACTCACCGCAGGTATCAAAGAACTCAATGAAAAGGTACAAGCACTTGAAGCAGAGAATGCCCAATTAAAGGCACAGTTGAATCAATATGCAGCACTTGAAGCGCGAATTGCGGCTCTTGAAGGAAGTGATAATTCCAACAAGACTGACGCTCCTGCGGTTTCAGAAGAATAGTCAACAATAGTGCTCATGCATTGTTGTGTTTTGAGAAGAAAAGCCGCCGTGGGGAGCGGCTTTTTTTTATTTTGATGTTAACCTTTTGAGTTTGACGATAACCAAAGGAAAACCGTCGACATGAAATCATTATTAAGCCTTCTAGGCCTTTTCCTGTTTGCCACCTCCCTTTACGGGCAAGTAGGAATAAACAATGTTTCCCCAAACGCCAGTTTAGATATTTCAGCTTCTGATGCGACCGATCCATCCAACACCGATGGGATCTTGATTCCTCGCATTGATCAGTTTCCAACTACAGATCCTGGAGCCGCCCAAAACGGTATGCTCATTTATTTGACCACTGCAGACGGCGGTAATCTCCCGGGCTTTTACTTCTGGAATAATGGAACCACCACTTGGGAAGCCGTCGGTGACGGTGCAGGCCAGATCAATGAACTCTCAGATGGAGTTAATGACGGTTCTTCTTTGTTTTTAGGAAATGGTGCTGGTGCTAATGATGAGGGTGGCAATAACAATGTGGGAATTGGCGAGCAAAGCTTAAGCGCTGTGAACACCGGAATCAACAATACTGCTGTAGGCTTTGGGAGTCTGCGAGCAGATACTTGGGGAAGACGAAACACTGCGATCGGGTTTTCGTCAATGATCACCAATACAACTGGAGGTAGCAATACGGCTATAGGCTCTCAATCTATGTTCTCCAATACTACGGGTACTGTTAATATAGCAATTGGTACAAATGCACTTTACTATAATGATGTAGGTGCTTGGAACGTAGGTATTGGAGGAAACTCTATGTTCAATATTTCTGGATCATCCTTATATAATATATCAATAGGCGGAAATTCACTTGTTGGTGCTAATGCTGGCGTTTCGACCTCGAGAAATATTGCGATTGGTTTCGAAAGTTCAAGAAACATCGATACGGGTGCGGACAATATAGCTATAGGCTATCAAGCGCTTAGAACTAACTCCACGGGTAGCTTCAATGTAGGTATTGGTAACGGAGTTTTACGAAATAGTACAACAGCCAATTTTAATACGGCCATTGGTTATAATGCAATGAACGGTAATACCACTGGAAGATTAAATGCAGCTGTGGGCTATAACGCTCTGACTTCTAACACTACTGGGATAACAAATGCAGCCTTTGGGTATCAGGCAATGGTAAATAACACCACAGGAAGCTCTAATACAGCTTTCGGGTCGCATTCATTAGACGGAATAACAACAGGTGGAAATAATACCGCTGTTGGATACGCTAGCGGTTCCTCAAATATTCTCGGTATTAACAATACCTACTTAGGATCAGGTTCTGGTTCCAATACAAATACGGGCTCAAGGAACACTTATTTGGGTGCATTCACGGGAAGCGAAGCACCGGGAGATGGAAATGTCTTTATTGGTTACAGTGCCGGATATTTTGAAACAGGATCCAACCAATTACACATTAGTAATTCAATTACATCAACTCCTCTAGTGTTGGGAGATTTTACCCTTGGAACATTTAGAATCAATGGTACACTTACAGTAGGTAATCCCGGCAACGGGTATGAATTTCCTTCAATAGATGGAACACCAAATCAAATTTTGAAAAGCACTGGTGTAGGATCTCTCATTTGGACAACCGCCGCCAGTGCTGTCTCCCCTAGAAACGGAGTTGTGGGAATTGGTTCTGGAATTGGCTTAGGCGGAACACTAACACAAACTACAAGTATAGATCACGGCATTTATGATTTGACTCACGATTTAACTTCATCGGGTGACTTTGCTGTTGCGGCCAGCGGCACGCGCTTTTTTGAAGCAACCGCAGGCTCGTTATTAAATATAGGCGGAGACACTTACTGGAGAAACGGATCCACTACCGCAACGGTTACCGGACGTTATTACGATTCCAGCGGAGCAGGGATCTTAGACCTTTACAACAGTAGTGTGCGCACAAGGATCAATAGTAATGGAGATTCCTTTTTTAACGGCGGAGAAGTTGGTATCGGGATGACCAGTCCAAACAACCAATTGGACGTAACGGACAATACCACCACCTATGTGGGTGATTTTTACAATACAAACACAGGAGTTTCTTCTGACGGGATCAGCGTGCGCTTAGCCGCTTCGTTGCCTACCACTGGAGCCTATTATGTAGGCTTCTTTAGAAACGTCGGGGTGACTGTTGCCGGACGCGTTGCAGGAACCTCATCGGGAATCGGGGTGCAGTACGTGACTACTTCAGACGCACGTCTTAAAACCAACTTCCAAGAGGTAGACGGCGCTTTGAGTATGATCTCAGAGATCAATCCGCTTTGGTATGAGTTTAAATCCAACCGAGGCTATCAAGAAATGGGCTTTTTGGCGCAGGAACTCAATACCGTTTATCCCTATGCAGTTTCAGGTGAGGAAGACAGCGATCCAGAAACCAACCCTATGATGGTAGACTACGGGAGAATCACTCCTCTACTAACGGCAGGAATTCAAGAGCTGGAAGAAAAGGTCATCAACTTAGAGGAAAATGTGGCTCAGTTGCAAGCTGAGAATGATGCGCTAAAGGCATCGATTGCGCAATATCAAGCTTTAGAAGCGCGCATCGCAGCATTAGAAGGAAACACCTTAGAAAAAAATAATCAGGCCTCAATCAGTGCCGAAAAATAAACCACAACGTACAATGGGATGAACGTTGTGTGTTCGTAGAAAAGTCGCCATGGGGAGCGGCTTTTCTTCTTTTTAGTCCCTTTGGTTTCCAAGCATAATGGTTCATAACTTTTACAGGTACAACGCCTCGGTTTTTGTACCTTTAAACGCAACAACGAACCACAATTATGTCCGATTCCAAAAGACTGTTCTTAGTCGATGCTTACGCCCTGATCTTTAGGGGATATTACGCCTTCATCAAAAATCCACGTGTGAACTCCAAAGGAGAGAATACCTCTGCCATAATGGGCTTTATGAATTCACTTTTGGATGTGATCAAGCGCGAACGCCCGGACCATTTGGCGGTTTGTTTTGACAAAGGCGGTAGTGACGTCCGCAATGAAATGTTTGCAGACTACAAGGCCAATCGGGATGAAACTCCAGAACCTATTCTATTTGCAGTTCCCTATATCTATAAGATCCTAGAGGCCATGCACATTCCCATCATGGTCAAGGCGGGATTTGAGGCTGACGATGTCATTGGAACCCTGGCCAAAAAAGCAGAAAAAGAAGGCTATCAGACCTTTATGGTGACCCCAGATAAGGACTTTGCCCAATTGGTAAGTGAGAACATTTTTATGTACCGCCCAGTTTTTGGTGGCGGATATGAGACTTGGGGTGTAGAAGAAGTTAAAGCCAAATTTGAAGTTGATGATCCCTTACAGGTCATTGATTATTTGGGGATGATGGGAGACAGTGCAGACAACATTCCTGGGCTTCCCGGAGTGGGTGACAAAACAGCCAAGAAATTTATCAAGCAATTCGGCTCTATGGAGGGGCTTCTGGCCAATACCGATCAGCTTAAAGGAAAGATGAAAGAAAAGGTTGAAGGCGCCAAAGAATTAGGCCTCATGTCTAAAGAACTCGCCAAGATCTTATTGGATGTTCCTGTGGAATTTGACGCAGAAGACTTTGAGATGTCAGAACCGGATACCGAAGCGGTCAAGGCAATTTTTGAAGAGCTGGAATTCAGACGCTTGATCGATAATTTTCTAAAGACCTTCAATCAGCAAGCCTCAGAAACTTCTTCTAGTTCAGAGCAACCGAAGCCTGCTGCTTCTGCGGGTGCTACCAAAACTGCGGGTGCTGGTCAGTTTTCCCTTTTTGATGCTCAAGGCGATACTCCAGCAGCGGCTGCGACGAGCTCCAGCAGACAAACTGCTGCAGTGGCGGATCACTTTTACCAAAGTGTGGATACAGCATTAGGAGTTACACTTTTGATAGACAAACTCCTCAAGCAAAGCAGCGTTTGTTTTGATACCGAAACCACTGGTTTAGATCCTTTGGTTGCCGAATTGGTTGGAATTGCTTTCTCTTGGGAGGTGGGCAAGGGCTATTATGTTCCTTTCCCTGCTGACCAAACAGAATGTCAAGATTTGTTGGAGCGATTCCGTCCGTTTTTTGAATCCGAAGGGATAGAAAAGATCGGGCAAAACTTAAAATACGACATCAAAGTGCTGGCCAAATATGACATGCCTGTATTAGGACCACTCTTTGACACCATGCTCGCGCATTATTTGATCAATCCAGACATGCGCCACAATATGGATGTGCTGTCTGAGACCTATTTAAACTACACGCCGATCAAGATCGAAGAGCTCATCGGCAAAAAAGGAAAGAATCAACTTTCTATGCGAGACGTTCCTCTGAGCAAACAAACTGAATACGCCGTAGAGGATGCCGATATCACCCTCCAACTCAAACAACATTTTGTTCAAGAGTTGGATGAGGCCAATACCCAAAAGCTCTTTAAAGAGATCGAACTGCCGTTACTGCGCGTGCTCGCTTCTATGGAACTGGAAGGAATCAACTTGAACAAAGAGTTTTTAGCCGAACTTTCATCGGCCTTAGATACTGATATCAAAAAATTAGAGGCCGACATTTACGAGGCTGCTGGGGAAGAATTCAACATTGCCTCGCCCCGTCAATTGGGTGAGATCCTCTTTGGAAAGATGCAATTGGTAGACAAACCCAAAAAGACCAAAACTGGTCAGTATTCTACCGCAGAAGACGTACTTTCTTACCTGGCCAAGGATCACAAGATCATTCGTGATGTTTTGAGCTATCGCGGACTCACCAAACTCAAAAGCACTTATGTAGATGCACTGCCGCTACAAGTTTCTGAGGTAAGCGGAAGGGTTCATACTGATTATATGCAAACTGTGGCCGCTACCGGTCGTCTGAGCAGTAACAATCCCAATCTGCAAAACATTCCGATCCGTACCGAACGCGGACGCGAAGTGAGAAAGGCGTTTGTCCCTAGAGATGAAGAGCACGTTTTACTCGCGGCGGATTACTCGCAAATTGAACTGAGAATCATCGCTGCCTTGAGTGAAGAAGACAATATGATTGAGGCCTTTAATAAAGGTGAGGACATTCACACCTCAACAGCTGCCAAGGTGTTTGGTGTTGATCCTAGTGAAGTGACACGTGAGCAACGTTCCAACGCCAAGACGGTCAACTTTGGAATCATCTATGGAGTTTCTGCTTTTGGTTTGAGCAATCAAACCGATCTCAACAGGACAGAAGCTAAAGAGCTCATTGAAACCTATTACAAGACCTACCCGAAGCTCAGAGACTATATGGGCGCCCAAGTGGATTTTGCACGCGACAACGGCTATGTACAAACGGTTTTAGGCCGACGTAGATACCTAAAGGACATCAACAGCCGCAACGCCGTGGTTCGCGGGGCTGCTGAGCGTAACGCAGTGAACGCACCTATTCAAGGAAGTGCAGCGGATATCATCAAAATAGCGATGATCAACATCCACAAAAAACTAGAAGCAGACAATTACAAAACAAAAATGCTGCTTCAAGTGCATGATGAATTGGTGTTTGATGTATACAAACCCGAACTGGAAAAGGTCAGTGCTATGATCCGCACAGAAATGGAAGCTGCTTATAAATTGGCAGTTCCTTTAGTTGTGGATATGGGCCTCGGCCAAAACTGGCTCGAAGCCCACTAATTCTTAAAGTACAAAGCGGTAGGTCGCTTTGATCAAAAAGGTGTTCTGCGGTCTCTGTTGCAGCAGTTGATTGTCAATAATGGTATTGAAATCATTGCTCGGATCACCCAAGCCCGTTATCCCTTGTGACCAGACTAAAAAGATCTCAGAGCCCGGAATATACTCCCAACGCAATACCAGGTTAGATCTAAACTGTACAAAGGCAAAGTCGGGATCGCCAAAGGCGTAATCTGTAGTGCCGTCTCGGTCCTCATCCACAGAATACAAGCCATCAGCAAAGGAGATCTGCTGCTCGTCAAACCAAGTCACTCGCTGGCTGAGTTCTTCTGCAGTAGCATCGTTTACATAGTTAAAATTCGTAAAGCTCGCTTTGAATATAAACGGCTGTCCGTAGTACTGTATCGTCAAGTTTGGATTGATGTTGTAATTCACTCTTAAGGTTGTGCTCAAAGACTCATTATCAATCTCTCCAAGAATATAACGCGGCGTTTCACCAAAGGATGTTTGGGTTACGTATTGCGTTTTATTCGGATTCTGCTCGTACTCCACATTCAAAGACGCGCTGAGCGAGTTAATGGGCTGATAGCGCAAGCGCAAAACGTATCTTCTAAACTGGAAATCCAGATTGTCTGCATCAGAATGCACATAACCTAAGGTTCCGCTGAGTCGTTTACGCTGATCGGTTCCGGAGAAAACAAAGAAGAAGTTCTCATCAGAAAAACGCCAGCGTGGACCTCCACGTAAAAAGGTATTCGTGTAAATCCGCGGCTTGTGGGCAGCACCTATTTCTGTAAACCAGTTGTTCTTCCAGTTCACAAAACCGTTGATCTCGTATTGGATGCGGTTGTAATTCCCCTCAAAATCATAAGAAGTGAATTGATTGACTCCCACATTCGCTTCGCGAAACCAAGAGGTAGGTCGGTTCCAAAAGCGGCGAACGTTCGCGTATTGGCGAATATCATCTGCTTGCCGCAAAAACCCAATGTCATTCAGCTCCAGTTCCGGGGAGCGGAAGTTTCCACCAAAATTATAACGCCAGTCCCCACTTTGACGCCCAATCTCAAATCGACCTGAAGTTCCACTCAGGCTGGTTCTCGTGGTATCCACCGCCACGTGCCCTGCATCTACACGTTGAAAAAGGTGGGTCAAGGAGCGCTGGGTTCTGGTTATGGCTTCTTTGCTTCCACGCACCGTACTCATCACGGCGCTTCCTTCTACATAATACTTTCTGTCCTTCCAATTGTGCTTAAAATCCAAGCCGCCTGAATAGGCATGAGAATGCAGGAAATTCAATCGGTCTTCCATATTGCGATGCGTCGCAGTAAAGATTCCACCGATATACGAGTTACGATCATTAAAGTCCTTCTGTACGCGACCTACAAAATAATTGGTCAAAGGTTCCACGACCTCTTCCCGCTCCTCTCCAAGCTCGTCAATACTGGCCAAAACGTCCTCATCATCTGTTAAGGTGATCTCTGCCACCGAGCGAGCAGTTACACTTTCCAAAACTCCAATAGCCCAACCGTCTTTGGTCTTCCCACTGAACTTGGCAGCACCTAGAATGGTTGAATTGATCGGCACATCGGCAAATTCTCCTCTGGAGGCTCTCGCAGTTGTTCCACCCTGCGGGCTGCGCCCAATTCGGCGGGAGAAAAACACATTGTCTGCTCCACCACCCAATCTAAAATCAAAGACGTTCTTGTTCTCTACAAAGAAAGGTCTGCGCTCTTGAAAGAAGATCTCAAATCCATCTAGGGCAATAGCCCCAGGATCTGCGTCTACTTGACCGAAGTCTGGATTGATGGTAAGGTCTAAGGTAAGATCATTGGTCACCCCGATCTTGGCATCCAATCCCCCGGTAAACTTGGTGTCTTGACCATCTCTAAATGGGTTTCCTTGCACGGGCTCATAGGTATCTAACTGTGCAAGCGTATAAGGTTGTATTTCTAATTGTTTCTGCGGAGTGAGTCCGATAAGGCCTCGTAACTCTCCAAACTCACTCACCCAGCCGGGCGGGTTTGCCGGTAGTGGCTGCCATAGGGAACGCTCTTCATTATTAAAATAGCGACGCGTAGATTGAAGGCCCCATACCTGTTCATAATCGTTTCCAAAGCGAAGCTGACTCAGCGGGATGCGGATCTCTGCCGTCCACCCTTCATCATCAACATTAACATCGGTATACCAAATAGGGTTCCAACTGTCGTCAAAATTACCATTCTCTGAAATGAACTCATCCCCTTTCACGCCACTGGCAGAAATGGTAAAACTGAATCCGGAGCGATCATCTCCAAAACTGTCTAAATTGATCTCCACCCAATCTCCTGGGAAGTCGTCACGACGTCCCATTCGACGCTCAATGGTAGCAGGATCTTCTTGATAACACTTAAAGGCTACATATAAGTTCTTCTGATCGTAAATGATCTTCATCTTGGTTTGCTCGGTAGGCGGTGTGCCTACATCCGGTTGGAATTCCACATAATCTGTAGTCCACTCTACCAGATCCCAAGCCAGATCATCTATCAGTCCGTCAATTTTGGGAGCGGCGGTATCTCCAATGGAAGTAGTCGTGTAGGAGCGTTTTGGATAAGTAGTGTCCTGCGCAAAAAGAGCGCTTACAGCCAATAGAGAAAGGGCTGCGGTTAGTGAAAGGGTACGCAACATTGTTAGTTAGTTTGACTAAAGGACATCCAATAGTCAGGAACGTGACAGTTTTTAAGATTTTTTTAATAGAAGTTTAACGATTCGACCTGTTTTTCGACCTCGCTACGCAACCATTTGGGAGGTGCTGTACAATATAAGTAAACACACCCTATGAAAAAATACACTTCATTAAAGCTTAAATATTTTCCAACTTTTTTAATTCTGATCGCCTTCAGCGTAATGACTTCTTGTTCGGATAACGATGATGTGCTACCGGATGATCCTCAAAATGAACAAACCGAAGATGACGACCCAGAAGCGGTTTCCTGTATTGAGTTTCAAGTAGCCATAGGTGGGAATGACGCAGACATAGTAAATCAAACAATAACCACCTCAGACGGTAATTATTTGCTAATTGGTGCTTCTAAATCAAACATTTCGGGAGACAAATCAGAAGCCTCTCGCGGCGACCTAGATTTCTGGGTCGTAAAAATGAATGGGAATGGCGACGTATTGTGGGACAAGACCATTGGTGGGGATGCTGCTGATGTTGCCTACGCAGGATTAGAAACTCCAGACGGCGGTTTTTTAATTGGCGGTTACTCCCGTTCGGGAACCTCGGGTGATAAAGCTGAGCCCAATCTCGGTGAGCCAGACCTTTGGTTAGTGAAATTGAGCAGCAGCGGTAGTTTGGAATGGGAAGAAGCCTATGGCGGCAGTGGTTATGAAGAAATTCGAGCCCTGGGATTGGCTGCCGATGGAAACTATATCATCGGATCCTCATCAAACTCTCCTGCGTCATCGGATAAAGCAGAAGACTCCCTTGGAGATATTGAATCTCTAGACTTTTGGCTCTTAAAGGTAGACACCGATGGCAACATTCTTTGGGAGAACACCATTGGCGCCAATAAGACGGATCGTCTGTACGATATGGCTGTAACTGCAGAGAACGAAATTTTGATGGTAGGCAGTTCCATCTCTGATGCTGGTTTTGATAAAACAGAACCTTCACAAGGAGTCTCTGATTATTGGATCGTCAAAGCTGCTGCCAACGGTACACCCATCTGGGATGAAACCTTCGGAGGTACAGAGAATGAATTGGTCAGCCGTCTTTTGTTGCTTGCTGACGGGAGCTTTGTGGTTAGCGGCAGTACCTTCTCCAATACCTCTGGAGACATTACCCAAGACAACAACGGGGAAATAGATTATTTCGCTGCAGCCTTCTCTTCTAGCGGAAGCCCGCTTTGGCAGAATACACTCGGGACGGAATTCTCCGATCAAACTTTGACGGTGAATCAATTGAGCGATGGAAGTTTCATTCTAGGAGGATACTCTTCTGCTGGGATCTCTGGAGATAAAACCCAAGAGAATCAAGGGTTCTTTGATATCTGGCTTACAGCCTTGGACGCTAATGGCGAATTGATTAACGAATTAAGCCTCGGAGCTCTTGGTAATGATTACGTGAGTGACATTGTGCCCACTGCAGATGGCAGCTTCTTGGTAATTGGTCATTCTACGGGCGACATTAGCGGAGATAAAACCGTCGCCAACCTTGGCGCAGAAGACTTTTGGATACTTAAACTAGGCTGCTTAGACGCAGACTAGACGTCATACCATCGGCGTAAAGCAAAGCGATTTATTCCTCCGGGATTGAATCGCTTTTTTGCTGGAGTTCTAAATCAAAAAATAGAATCTCTAGTGGTGAGTTCTATCCGCAGTTCAAAATTAGCCTTGCCGCCTTGTTATTCAAATAAATAATAGTACATTTGCACCCCGATTTTGTCCAAATAAGGAATGTTTAATACAAAAAATTAAAAGGGTGGATACATTAAGTTATAAAACAGCATCTGCAAACAAAAGCACTGTAAAAAAAGAGTGGTTGCACGTTGATGCTGAAGGACAGACGTTAGGTCGTTTGGCTTCTGAAGTTGCAAAATTGCTACGAGGAAAGCACAAGCCTAGCTACACCCCTCACGTGGATTGTGGTGACAACGTGATCATCACCAACGCAGAAAAGGTAGTACTTACTGGAAACAAATGGGCCGATAAAACGTATATCCGTCATACGGGTTATCCAGGTGGACAGCGTTCACTAACTGCTCAAGAGTTGAAAGAAAAGAATCCTGCAGGTGTTGTTGAGAAAGCTGTAAAAGGCATGCTCCCAAAAAATAAATTAGGTGCTCAATTATTTAGAAACCTAAAAGTTTACGCAGGAGCTGAACACGGACAGGAAGCACAAAAACCAAAAACAATTAATCTTTAACGAAAAGTAATGGAAGTTATTCACAAGATTGGTAGAAGAAAGACTGCCGTTGCTCGCGTTTATGTTTCTCAAGGAAAAGGAAACATCACTGTAAACAAGCGTTCATTGAATGAATACTTTACTACAGACGCACTACGTTACAAAGTGAACCAACCGTTCATGTTAACTGACAACGAAGGAAGCTACGATGTTAACGTATACGGAGGTGGAATCACCGGACAAGCAGAAGCTGTTCGTTTGGCGATCTCAAGAGCTTTGTGCGAAGTGAACGAGGAGTACCGTGCAAATCTGAAACCAGAAGGCTTGTTGACTAGAGATCCAAGAATGGTAGAGCGCAAGAAATTCGGACAGAAGAAAGCGCGTAAGAAATTCCAGTTCTCTAAACGTTAATTGGCCGCACTTGCCGCTTGAGGCAAGTGCCATCCGTTCATTTATTATTGAAACAGCTGTTATTTCTGCCTAAGGGCAGGAAGTTAGTTTAGCATCTAAACCACCCCAAAGGGTGCGTTGCTATCTAGACAGAACGTAAACTAAAACAAAATGGCAAAGAAAATCGAAGTAAAAGAATTACTCGACGCCGGGGTGCACTTTGGGCACCTCACCCGTAAATGGAATCCAAACATGGCTCCTTATATCTATATGGAGCGCAACGGAATCCACATCATCAACCTTTACAAGACTGCTGCAAAAATTGACGAAGCTAACGAGGCGCTTAAAAAGATCGCCGCTAGCGGACGCAAGATTTTGTTCGTAGCTACTAAGAAGCAAGCGAAAGATATCGTTGCTGACAAAGCGAGCAAAGCAAACATGCCTTACATCACTGAGCGTTGGCCAGGTGGTATGTTGACCAACTTCGTAACTATCCGTAAGGCAGTTAAGAAGATGTCATCTATTGATCGTATGAAGCAAGACGGTACTTTTGACTCTCTTTCTAAGAAAGAAAAGCTTCAAGTAAACCGTCTACGTGCTAAGTTAGAAAAGAACTTAGGTTCTATCTCTGACATGAGCCGTTTGCCAGGTGCATTGTTCATCGTGGATACGACTCGTGAGCACATCGCCGTAAAAGAGGCACAAAAATTGAACATCCCGATTTTCGCTATGGTTGATACCAACAGTGATCCTCGTGAAGTTGATTACGTAATTCCATCTAATGACGATGCTTCTAAGAGTATCGAAAAGATCGTTGCTCAGGTTTCTGACGCGATCATTGAAGGATTGGAAGAGCGTAAAGCCTCTAAAGAAGGAGAAGCTAAAGCAGCTCCAAAGGCTGAAGCAGCTCCGAAAGCAGCACCAGCTCCAAAAGCTGAGCCAGCTGCAAAACAAGAAGAAGAATAAATGTATTCGAGCGGAATTCCGCTTGAGTTTTTCAACACTTAAAACACAAAAAAATGGCAAATATCACAGCCGCAGATGTAAACAAATTGCGTAAAGCAACTGGAGCGGGGATGATGGATTGTAAAAAAGCTTTGGTTGAGGCCGATGGTGACTTCGACAAGGCGATTGAGATCCTTCGTAAAAAAGGTCAGAAAGTAGCTGCAAAGCGTGCTGATCGTGACTCTAGCGAAGGAGCTGTTATTGCAAAGGTAAACGATGGTGCTTCTAAAGGAGTGATCGTTTCTTTGAACTGTGAAACTGACTTCGTAGCGAAGAACGATTCTTTCGTTTCTTTGGCTCATGACCTAGCTGAATTGGCTTTGGCAAGCAGCTCTAAAGAAGAGTTCTTGGCTGCAGATTTTAACGGTATCTCTGTTCAAGACAAATTGACTGAGCAAACTGGAGTTATCGGTGAGAAGATCGAGATCGGTGATTTCCGTGTATTGGAAGCTCCTTTTGTAGGTTCTTACATCCATGCAGGGAACAAGATCGCTGTTCTTACAGGTCTTTCTGCTGATGTTGACGGTGCTGATGTTGTAGCAAAAGATGTTGCAATGCAGGCCGCTGCAATGAACCCTGTTGCTCTAGACGAGTCTGGAGTTGATCAGGCAACCATTGAAAAGGAAATCGAGATCGCTAAAGATCAATTGCGTCAAGAAGGAAAGCCAGAAGAGATGTTAGACAACATCGCTAAAGGAAAACTAAAGCGTTTCTTTAAAGACAACACTTTGGTTAACCAAGCTTTCATCAAAGACAACAAACAAAGCGTTAGCCAGTACGTTAAGACTATTGGTGATGTGAATGTTGTTTCTTTTGAGCGCGTTGCTCTTGCATAAGCATTCAACGATATAAAATAAAAAACCCGCTTCATTAGAAGCGGGTTTTTTTATGGTCTTTTTTTTGGGTGCTTACAAATCAGTACGCGTAATGGTGATTGATCCGATAGCTGGCGTCAATCCTCCAGAGGTTCCAATTGGAGGCGTATTCACAACAGTAATATTGCCTTGTGGACTCGTTGGATTGTCTGCAGCGTTGTAAGTGTCTCCGCTGTCGGTTCCAGCGTCAAGCACAGAAAGTGTCAAGGTCTCCTCGCTCACCAAAGCATCGCTTGGCAAAACAATAGAGAAACCGTCAACTCCTGCAAACCAGTCCGGACTCGGCGTCAAGGAAACCACAAAACTAATCGAAGTCTTTTCAGGATCTACTGTTACGTTTACAGATTGTGCTGCTGTTGGTCCTGCTCCAGCAGCAGAAGAAGTCACGAAGAAATCCACGCTGTCTTCAGAACCTGAACTGGTCAATTCCGTGGCCAAAGCACTACTGTCTCCAGTCTCCGCAAATACCTGCAATCCGGCACTTGCTTGTTGACCCAACCTGAAAACATTGTTACCCGGTGCGTGAACCGCTACCAAAATATTAGAGAATGCAGCATTAGCTGGATAATCTGTTGGGAACTGATCTTCAGTCCAATTCGGGTTAAAGGTGACGCGGTAAGTGGCAGTTACCGGATTGTCCCCTTCTCCTCCGCCATCGTCAGTGTTGTTGTTGTCGTCGTCGCTCGAGCAGCCTGTAAAAACTAGAGCTGCTAATAGAGCTAGAGATAGAAACTTTTGCATAATTAATTTTTTCTAAAGATAGTATTATTTGATTTGATGAATTTAATCTCCCGATTTTTTTCATCGGAGGTCAAGTATACGAACGTTCAACAAAATAAAAAATTACTTTTTCTGACTATATTTGCACAAACCCGCGCTAAGGCATGAAATACAACAGAATTTTACTCAAATTATCCGGAGAAGCCCTTATGGGAAATCGCCAATATGGTATCGATCCAGAGCGTTTAGACGACTACGCCAGAGAGATCAAAAAAATAACGGATTTAGGGGTACAAGTAGCTATCGTGATTGGTGGCGGAAACATCTTTAGAGGTGTTGCGGGAGCTTCCCGAGGCATGGATCGTGTTCAAGGTGACCATATGGGTATGCTGGCCACAGTGATCAATGGTTTGGCGCTACAAAGTGCTCTAGAAGACAATAAAGTTCCGACGCGTTTACAAAGTGCGATAAAAATAAATGAGGTGGCCGAACCGTTTATTCGTAGAAAGGCGATCCGTCATTTGGAAAAAGGACGTGTAGTAATTTTTGGTGGAGGGACCGGAAACCCTTACTTCACCACAGATTCAGCGGCCGTTTTACGAGCTATTGAAATCGGAGCCGATGTGATCTTAAAAGGAACACGTGTGGATGGAATTTACACCAGTGATCCAGAAAAAGACTCCGACGCCACAAAATTTGACTATATTTCCTTTGACGATGTTATTAAGAAGGGCCTAAAGGTTATGGACACCACTGCTTTTACTTTGAGTCAGGAAAACGAGCTTCCAATCATTGTATTTGATATGAATACACAAGGGAATCTCTACAAAGTGATCAGCGGTGAAAAGATCGGAACTAAGGTGAATATTTAACGAATTTTTGGCCTGATATTTGACATCCCCAATATAAATTTGGTTTTATGGACGAAGAAGTAGACTTTATTATTGACGCAGCCCGTGAAGGGATGCAGAACTCTATAGATCACCTGAAAAAGAAGCTGATCAACATCCGCGCTGGAAAAGCCTCGCCGTCAATGGTGGGAAGCGTTATGGTTGAATACTACGGCACGCCTACTCCCTTGAGTCAGGTGGCTAACGTAAACACTCCAGATGGAATGACCATCTCTATTCAGCCTTGGGAGAAGTCTTTGATCCCTGAAATTGAAAAAGGGATCCAAATGGCCAACCTAGGTTTCAACCCGATGAACAACGGGGAAAGTGTGATCATCAATGTGCCGCCACTTACAGAGGAGCGCAGAAAGGAATTGGCCAAACAAGCCCGATCAGAAGCTGAAGAAGCTAAGATCGGTGTGCGTAACGATAGAAAATCAGCCAACAACGAACTTAAAGGATTAGACATCTCCGAAGATTTGAAAAAGAATCTAGAGATCGATATTCAAGAAATGACCGATAAACACATTGCCTTGATTGACCAGATCCTCGATAAGAAGGAGCAGGAGATCATGACGGTGTAAGCCCTCGTCAATATAGGCCCGCAAGGGCCTTTTTTAGTACCTCATTTGCAAAAGTCTGCCGCGTTTATACTGTTGTTTTTGCTGACCACTTCCCTGGCCATAGCTCAGCGACCCGTGGTAACCACGCAAGACAGCATTCCAGAGAAACCGCCTTCTGTCTTTAAAACAGGCTTCTACCCGCTTTCCTTTTTTGACTTTGACCTGCGCTACTTGCTCAAGTACAACAACTATGAAGGAATCCGATTAGGAATGGGTGGCACCACCAACGACAAGCTTTTTGAGAGCTTGAAGTTTGGCGGCTATTTTGCCCGTGGTTTTAAAGATCAGGCTTGGAAATTCAGTTTTGGGGGCAGTGTGCGTTTGGCAAAGGAACCTAAATCATGGCTCAGCTTGACCTATGTAGATGATATCTCAGAACTGGGTAGTTTCTTTTACTTGACCGACGCACGAGTTTACAATGTTTTTGAACCGCGCCTGGTCAACATCTCGCAATTTTACAAACACCGAACTTGGCGCACCAACTATCAGCAACAACTCACTCCAAAGATATTGGCGGAGTTCAAACTATCGCGCGCTAACATCACTCAGATTGAAGATTATCAATTTGAGATCGGCAATGAGGTCTTTTCCAATTACGTCATTGCGGAAGCTACGGCCTCTTTTAGATTTAGTCCAAAAACGAACTTCTTTTTAAGTGAAGACGGTGAGATTGAATACTTTGACGGGTTCCCAAAGATAACCGCACAAGTGTCGCAAGGACTGCGGAGTTTCTTTGATGGAGATTTTGAGTACATCAAACTAGGGCTCAAACTAGACTACTATATTAAAAGGACCGATCTGTCCAGCACCAATATTCTCTTGGAAGGGAAATTGGGAATTGGTGATATTCCCCTCACCCACCTTTTCCATGCCTTCCCGAACAGTCCTACCCGGGATCGGATCTTGCAACGTTTCTCTGTTGCAGGTAGACAGAGTTTTGAGACCATGTATTTTGGGGAGTTCTTTTCAGATAAATTGATCTCATTGCAAGTACGTCATGCGCTACGTCGTTTTTATATTTCGGATAGAATGAAACCCGAATTGGTCTTTATAACACGGCATGCCTTGGGGTCTCTGGTACAACGTGAAAGACACCTCGGTTTGGACTTTGACACTTTAGAGCAAGGTTACAATGAGCTCGGCATGGAACTCAACAAAATTTTCTCTGGTTTTGGACTGAGTTTTGCCTATCGATATGGTGCCTACCACCTGCCTGAATTAGAAGACAACCTTTCCTTTAAATTCACCTTCTACCTTAGTATTTAATTAACCCGGCAAATCCTCCGCTTTGCCTGTTATTTTAGTACCTTTGCGCGCATTGTAAGCTGTTGTAGTGGATAAACTTTTCAGTATAGGATTTTGGGGCGCCGTGGCCCGTTTCATTTTGCGCAATCGCCTGCTCATGTTATTGGTGATCGCAGGGATGACGGTCTTTATGGGACTGCAATGGAAACATATGCGTTTCACCTATACAGAGGCCAACCTACTCCCGGACGAACATGAGGTCAATCTAGCCTACAACAATTTCTTGGAAACCTTTGGAGAAGAAGGGAATTTGATCGTGATCGGTGTAAAAGACACGGCGATCTTCCAACCCGAGAACTTTTTGGCGTGGGATGCACTTTCCAAAAAAATTGGACAGTACCCAGAAATTGAACTGACCCTGTCCGTAGGAGATCTGCAGGTATTGAACAAGAACGATGATCAGGAGCGTTTTGACCTGGAACCTTTCATCACAGATTCTATCCCTACGGCAGAACAACTCGCCTGGTACAAATACCGTCTTTTTGAAAAACTGCCTTTTTACAAAGGGCTTTTATACAGTCCGAACAAGCAATCCATAAGAACTGGGATCTATCTCAAAAAAGAGTTGGTAAATACACCCGCTCGACGAGATTTTATCATCAACGATCTGATTCCAGAGATCGAGAAGTTTGAGAACACTTACGACATCACCGTTTACACCTCGGGGATGCCTTATATCCGCACCCTGAACTCACAGAATATCATTGACGAGATTGGATTGTTCATTGGGGCCGCGCTACTAGTGACCTCTTTGATCTTTTTCTTTTTCTTCAGATCCTTTAGAGCGACCTTCATTTCCATGATCACCGTGATCATTGGAGTAATGTGGGCCTTTGGTATTTTAGGCTTGCTGCATTATGAAATTACTGTGCTTACCGCGCTGATCCCACCTTTGATCATTGTGATAGGAATCCCGAATTGCATCTTTTTGATCAATAAATATCAGCAGGAAATAAAATCCCACGGGAATCAAGCCAAATCGCTACAACGAGTGATCACCAAGGTTGGAAACGCCACCTTGATGACCAACGTGACCACGGCTTCAGGTTTTGCGACTTTTATTTTAACCAAAAGCCAATTGCTTAAGGAGTTTGGTACGGTGGCTTCGATCTGTATCATCGCGATATTTTTACTCTGTCTGTTTATCATTCCGATTGTCTACAGTTATATGGCGATCCCGAAATACAAGCACTTAAAGCACTTGAACAAGCGCTGGATAGGCAGCTTTGTATCTTGGATGGAAAACATGGTGAAGCATCACCGCGTAGCCATCTATGCCGTTTCTGTGATTCTTTTAACGGCGAGCATCATTGGGATCTACAAGATTGAGATCTCCGGAAGTATCATTGAAGACATGCCTAAAAGCGCGGACTTCTTTAAAGACATCCGCTTTTATGAAAAGGAATATGAAGGCTTGATGCCTTTGGAGATCCTCATTGACACCAAACGTAAAGAAGGCGTAATGAAGCTGGCTACCATAAAACGAATGGATAAGCTTCATACCATTATTGAGGAAATCCCTGAATTTTCAAACCCGATCTCTGTGGTCAACTTGGTGAAGTATTCCAAGCAGGCTTATTACAATAACAATCCGGAGTTCTATCAGTTGCCCAACTCCCAAGAGCGCACCTTTATTCTGTCCTTCGCCAAAAACTCTTCAGAAAGCACAGATCTGATGAAAAGTTATGTGGACACCACAGGGCAATATGCGCGGATCACAACCTTTATCAAAGACACGCCAACGGAGCGGATGAATGAAATTGAAAGCGACTTACTGGAGGAAATTGGAAAGATCTTCCCAGAAGAACGCTACGAAGTCACTTTAACCGGAAAGGCTTTAGTATTCCAAAAAGGAACGAGCTATTTGGTGCGCAACCTGATTATTTCTTTATCCCTAGCGATCTTGTTGATTGCAATTTTTATGGCTTGGATGTTCCGTAGCGTGAAGATGATCCTGGTGTCTTTATTACCAAACCTATTACCCCTATTAGTGACAGCCGGAATGATGGGATTCATTGGTATTCCTATCAAACCCTCAACCATTTTGGTATTCAGTATTGCCTTTGGTATTTCTGTGGATGACACCATTCACTTTTTGGCCAAGTACAGGCAGGAACTCATCGCCAAAAAATGGAAGATCTCCAGATCAGTTTATGCAGCGCTCCGTGAAACCGGTGTGAGTATGTTTTACACCTCCATTGTGCTGTTCTTTGGTTTTTCAGTATTTATGATCTCCAGCTTTGGAGGTACAGTGGCTTTAGGCGGATTGGTTTCGGCCACTTTACTCTTTGCCATGCTGTCAAACCTCATGTTACTCCCCTCCTTGTTGCTTTCTTTGGAACGCAGCATTGCCAACCAGGATACGATGCGAAAACCATCGCTTAGAATCATCTTGGACAAAGAAGAAATTGAATCCCTAAAGGATAAGTAAACAGGGGCTTGTCGGTGTCTTGACGAACATCTATATTTGCCCCGTATAAAGCGAAAGTTATGAGCTATAAAGAAGTATTAGAGTTGCTCCAAAGCGAGCCTTCCTTACAAGAATTTACTGTACGCGGTTGGGTGAAATCCTTCCGTTCTAACCGCTTTATTGCCCTGAATGATGGGTCTACTATTAAAAATATTCAATGCGTCGTTGATTTTGAGAATTTTGACGAGGCATTACTCAAGCGCATTACCACTGGATCTGCGATTGCAGTAACCGGAACTCTAGTGGCCAGTCAAGGAAGCGGACAAGCCGTTGAAGTAGCTGTTTCTAAAGTAGAGATCTTAGGAGATGCTGATCCGGAAGAGGTTAAGCTCACCGTACTGTCTCCAAAGCGTCACACCTTAGAGAAGCTACGCGAGCAAGCACATTTGCGTGTGCGCACCAATACCTTTGGTGCGGTCATGCGTTTGCGCTCTAAGCTGGCTTTCGCAGTGCACGAGTATTTCCAAACCAACGGTTATTACTATATGCACGCCCCGATCATTACCGGGAGTGATGCAGAAGGAGCGGGAGAAATGTTCCGCGTAAGCACTTTGGACCCTAAGAATCCGCCACTAACTGAGGATGGTGATGTGGATTATAAAGAAGACTTTTTTGGCAAGGAATCTAACTTGACCGTGAGTGGTCAATTGGAAGCAGAAACCTATGCCATGGGCTTAAGCAAAGTGTATACTTTTGGCCCGACCTTTAGAGCAGAGAATTCAAATACTTCGCGTCACTTGGCCGAATTCTGGATGATTGAGCCAGAGGTTGCTTTCTGTGATTTGGATGGCAATATGGATCTGGCAGAGGACTTTATCAAATACGTTATCAAGTATGCCGTTGAGCATTGTCAAGACGATTTGGCTTTCCTAGAAGAGCGATTGACCAAAGAAGAATCCAGCAAACCGGCAGATCAACGCAGCCCAATGCCGCTACGCGAGAAATTGGATTTTGTATTGAACAACCAATTTAAGCGCGTAAGCTATACGGAGGCCATTGACATTTTAAAGAATTCCAAGCCTAACAAAAAGAAGAAGTTTCAATACCCGATTGATGAATGGGGAGCAGATCTGCAAAGTGAGCACGAGCGCTATTTGGTAGAGAAGCATTTTAAATGCCCAGTGATCTTGTTTGATTACCCAGCAAACATCAAGGCATTTTACATGCGTCTAAACGAAGATGAGAAAACCGTTCGCGCTATGGATGTGTTGTTCCCAGGAATTGGAGAGATCGTTGGAGGATCGCAGCGTGAGGAGCGCTATGATGTACTCAAACAAAAGATCGCTGATCTTGGAATTGATGAAAAGGAACTTTGGTGGTATTTAGACCTACGTAAGTTTGGTACTGCAGTTCACTCCGGATTTGGATTGGGCTTTGAACGTCTGGTTCAGTTTGTTACGGGAATGGGGAACATTAGAGATGTGATTCCTTACCCTAGAACACCGAAGAACGCGGAATTTTAGACCCAGAAAAAGCCAATAGAAAACGATCTTAATTACCTTTTTAAGATCGTTTTTTTATAACTTTATGTACAACTCGTTTAGATGTTAAAACAACAACTCAATTTTAAACTCTCTCAAAAGCTATCTCCGCAGCAGATCCAGCTGATGAAGCTTATTCAATTGCCTACTCAGGCTTTCGAACAGCGCATTGCTCAAGAGATGCAAGAAAACCCAGCACTAGAAGGCGGAAAGGATCGTACTGAAGAGCGGGAAGATTCCTATGAGGGAGAGCAAGAATACGAGTCCGACGCAGAGAAGATTGAAACAGACATCAATATTGATGACTATCTGAGCGATGACGAGATACCGTCCTACAAGCTCTCTGCAAACAACTACAGCAGTGATGACGAGGACAAACAGGTACCTTATGCCTCTGGAACTTCCTTTACTCAGTTTTTAATGACGCAGCTCAATACCTTTCGTTTGGATGAAGAGCAGTCAGAGATCGCTGAATTTTTAGTGGGAAGTGTAGATGAGAGTGGCTACATCAGACGTCCTGTGATTGACATTATGGATGATCTGGCCTTTACCCAAAACGTATACACTACAGAAGAGAAGATTGAAGAGGTTCTGGAACTGGTACAACAGCTAGATCCAGCAGGAGTAGGCGCGAGAAACCTGCAAGAATGCCTGCTGTTACAATTGGAACGCAAATCTCCTACAGCAGAAGTGCAATTGGCAATAGATATCATTGAGGATGCCTTTGAACTCTTCAGCAAAAAACATTACAGCAAGCTGCAGCACAAATTCAATATCACTGAAGACGAGCTGCGAAACGCCATACATGAAATAGAAGGTCTCAATCCAAAACCCGGAGGCACCTATTCCTCCAGCACGCGAATGGTGGAGCACGTAGTTCCAGATTTCACCATCCGAATTGTTGATGGCGAATTGGAACTTTCACTCAACGGTCGCAACGCGCCAGAGTTACACGTGTCCAAAGAGTATTCAGACATGCTTAAAGGGTATAAGGCCTCCAAAGAAAAGACGAAGTCTCAAAAGGATGCGGTACTTTTTATAAAGCAGAAACTAGATGCCGCCAAATGGTTTATAGAGGCCATTAGACAGCGACAACAGACCTTGCTGGTCACTATGAATGCCATTATGCATTATCAGCATGAATACTTCCTCAGCGGCGATGAGCGCAAACTGCGCCCAATGATCCTGAAGGACATCGCAGATACCATTGGTATGGATGTCTCTACGGTTTCTCGAGTTGCTAACAGCAAATATGTAGACACACCCTATGGAACTAAATTGATCAAGGAGTTCTTCTCAGAATCCATGAAGAATGATCAAGGCGAAGACGTTTCCACAAGAGAGATCAAAAAGATCTTAGAGATCACCATATCAGAAGAAGATAAAAAGAAACCCCTCACCGACGATAAACTGGCCAAGATCCTTAAAGAAAAGGGATATCCAATTGCCAGACGCACCGTTGCCAAGTACAGAGAACAATTAGACCTGCCTGTTGCGCGTTTACGCAAAGAGATCTAATGGGTATATTCTTACGCATAGCGGCTTATTTGTTTCACCCCTTGTTCATGCCAATGCTTGGGGCTTTTGTGTATTATATGGTGACCCGACGGTTTTTTGAACCCGAGATCATCCAAACCAAGCTAGTAGCCTTACTTATTGTGACGGTTTGTATACCCGTAGTTTGCTTTTATTTGCTTCGGAATTTAGGGTGGATCTCCTCCATGAGTTTAGAGACGGTTCGCGAGCGCAAAGCACCGCTAATGATCCAGTGTGTCTTGCTATTGTTGGTCCTAAAAATGGTCTACAACCCCTATGACACTCCAGAGCTGTACTTCTTCTTTGTCGGGGTCTTATTTGCCACTTTAGCGGCCTTTATATTGGCAGTTTTAGAATTTAAAGCCAGCCTTCATATGATGGGTGTAGCTGGTGTGACCTTCTTTGTCTTTGGCCTCAGCGTACACTTTTCCACCAATATGCTCTTAGCATTGGGATTATTGTTCTTCATAAACGGATGGGTAGCCAGTTCCAGACTCTATACCCGATCACATACTGCTCCAGAGTTATTGGCCGGAGCGTTCTTAGGCGTTATGCCACAGCTGATCCTTTTGGGTTATTGGCTATAGGAAATAAAAGAGAATACCGAGCTTAAGCGGTCTAAAATTGAGTACGTTGTCCTCCAGTTTTGCTTCTTGATCAAAGAAGGCGGTAAAATTATAGGCCGCGTAGAAATTGATGGTGTTGTATCCTAATAACAGAAAAGCCTCTGCCTGAAAGGGATTAAAGGTCTCAACATTATTGAGCTTAAATCGTGTGCCATCTTGGACAAAGGTAGCCCGATTCCAATAGGCATAACTAAAGATCACACCCGTGTGTACACGGTAGAATTTGAACTGTTTAGGCGAACTGCTCCTCCATCTAAACTCCAAGGGTACCTCAACGTGATAAACACTAAAGCGATTGCTCTCAAAGTTGGTCTCCTCATTAAGGACCTGAAACTGTAATTGGTTGTTATCATCTTCTGAGATGGCCAGGGTGTTTCCGTAGCGATTGAATCCCAAACCTGCACCCAATCCAATGGATAGGGTTCTGCTGGCATTTACAGGCATATCACGTACAAACCCAAAACGGGCACCACCGGTAAAACCGCGGATCTTAACATCGGGAGGTGTATCGGTAAGCAAATTATAGGTCACCCCAAAATAGAACTGATCCTCTCGGTATTTTTCATCTAAAGGGACACTGTCCTTAACGGTCTCAGTATCATCCAAAGACTGCCCTAACATCAGTGGAGAACTGATTAAAAACAGGCCGAAAAACAGGAATCTGGATAACATCATTTTAAATATACCGAATAAAAAAACACCTCCAATAATCATGGAGGTGTTTTTAAAGATTAACTAAAAACCTTTAGTTCATATTCTCGAAAACCTGGGCTTGATCCACGGCTTTACGTGTGGTGTAGTTGATCTTGTAAGCTTCTACTTTACGCAGTTCTTGCTTGATGTCACTAACCAATCCCATATTGGTTTCGCTGTCTACCTTAAGTGCTGTTGTCAAGAAAGGAATAAGTGCTTCGTTCTTCTTAGCACGCTCAGACTCAATATAGAGTTTGATATCCTTTACATCAGCAAACTTGTCTCCCAGCTGAATGCGCGCTTCCTGTCCAAATGTAGACTGGTAACGCTCACTAGGCTTCCCGGCATAGATATAGATGATACGGTCTTTCTTATCAAGCTTCTCCAATTGGTTTGCCGTTGGCAAAGTGTTTTGGATTTTAAGCGTGTTTTGACGCATCACAGTAGCCACCATAAAAAAGAACAGTAGCATAAATACAATATCCGGTAGCGAGGCCGTTGAAATTGCCGGTAGATCGCCTCCTTTTTTCTTTTTGAATTTACTCATAGTTTGTTTGAGTTTAGGGTTAAACGTCTACTTTTTTGGTTCGGCTTCGGAAAGTTTTTGTGGAAACAACAACTTTACTTGTTCTATTTGCTCCTTTAGCTTTTCTTTATCACCAGTATAGTTACTTCCGTCTTTTACATCGATCTCCATCTGAATAAAGCTCTTGTTAAAGAGACGCTGGGCCTCACGCTCACGAAGCGCGGTGTACGCGGCTACCAACTCGTTCTGTACTGCGATATAAGCTTTGTAGCTGGTAAAACGGTCATTCTGTAAGGAAATGATCGCCTTATCAGGGTTGTCAGATGATGCTGGATCTTTCTTACCACGGCAATAGTCACAGCCTTCTTCGCCTGTTCCTCCACCGTTGTCCAAGAACGCCATAGCGGCCTCCTTAAGGTCTTTAATTTCCATCACTTCATCTTCTACCAGAAGCAAATCGTCTTTATTAATAAGAACAGTAAAAATGTTCTTTTGCTTAATAATCGGAGGGTCTTCAACATCCTCTATAGGAGGCAATTTACGACTGATACCGCTGTCTACTTCGATCGTGGTTGTTACCAGGAAGAAGATCAATAGTAGGAAGGCGATGTCCGCCATAGACCCTGCGTTTACTTCGGGTGCAGATCTTTTTGCCATACCTTATAATTATTTAGCAATTAATTTCTTGATTCCACTAAAGAGCATAGTACCAATGGCTACGAAAGCCAAGATATAAAAGGTTCTTAGACCAGCTCCTACCCAGCGTGCGCCGCTAGCAGAAAGCACCTCACCGTCCTTCATTGGAGTCTCAACTCCTTCAGAAATACCGTAAGAAATGGCAACAACCAATACGAATGCTCCTATTGAAATCAGGGTCTTCTTAATGTCCCCTGCAAAGATTCCTTTAACTACGTAGAAGAGTACTAACACCAATACAATGGCGAGCACTACATAGGCTACGAACATGAAAGGATCTACTACGCTCCCCTGAATGGCAGCGTCACTCTTGATAGCCTCGTCCCCTGTGGCAATCACGCGTCCTAATAGAATTAGGCCAACGACTCCCAGAGCTAAGGCTACGTATTTTAAAATTTTATGTAAACCCATAATTTAAATTGGTGTGATTATTACTTCTTGTTTTTGTAGTCAACTAACATATCGATAAGTGTGATCGATGCATCTTCCATATTGTTAACGATGCTGTCAATCTTAGCGATGATGTAGTTGTAGAAGATCTGAAGGATAATCGCAACAATAAGACCAAATACTGTGGTCAAAAGTGCTACTTTAATACCTCCCGCTACCAATGATGGTTGCATGTCTCCAGCTGCCTCGATCTTATCGAAGGCCTGAATCATACCAATTACTGTACCCATGAAACCAAGCATCGGTGCCAGTGCGATAAACAATGAAATCCAGGACACGTTCTTTTCTAGTTGTCCCATTTGAACTCCTCCGTAAGCAACTACTGCTTTCTCTGCAGCGTCAATGCTTTCGTCGGCGCGGTCAAGACCTTGATAGTAGATAGATGCTACAGGTCCTTTTGTGTTACGGCATACTTCTTTAGCAGCTTCAACACCACCGCTATTTAGCGCATCTTCAACGCTTTCTGCCAACTTCTGCGTGTTGGTAGTAGAAAGGTTAAGGTAAATGATACGCTCAATGGCAATAGCCAAACCAAGGATCAAACAAAGAAGTACAATTCCCATGAAACCAGGACCTCCTTCGATGAAACGCTTTTTAAGCTCTTGGTGGAAACCAGCGTCAGCGTCATCCGCTGCTCCGGCATCTGCATCTTGAATAATGTTAGATGATACTGAGGTGATCACCTCGTGTACATTGTTGGCATTGTACGAGTTAGCTTGTGCACTAAAACTACCTGCACATACCATGGCGGCAATTGCCAAAATAGAAAATAATTTTTTCATTGCTATCGACTTAAAAGTTTGTTTTTAGTTAAGGGTTTAAAGATAAAAAAATATTCTTTCAAACAAAGAAGAATGCTATTGCAAAGCCGCTAAAAACGTGGATTTTTTTCAAAATTAACCCCCATTCCTTGACAGCTTCGTAATAGCAGGTTCAAAACAGTTGGGAATTAACATTTTCAGACACTCATAAAGAGGCCTGAGAATGAAGCATTTGCCAAACTATTTGTAGGTATTATCGGGTTTGCATGATCACCCGCTTAACAACAGTGCCAGATTCTGTCACTATTTTCAAATGATAGACTCCAGAAGCAAGATTAGAGAGATCCAAACTTTTAGAGGCTTGTAGATCGGACAGTTGATTTACCGTTCTACCCAATTGATCATAAAGTTTGACCTCCAAGATCATTTGGTTCGTTTGAATATTTAACAATCCTGAGCTTGGGTTGGGATACACTTCGAGGAGAGTACCGTCAGCTTCAAAGGTGTTGAGTACATTATCCATCTTGAGGATCCAAAAATCAGCTTCACCATAGTTTGGGCCTTCGTGATCGCCTCCTGCTGCCGATGATGATGCACCACTTACCAATAGATTGCCGTAACCGTCAATTTTAATTTCCGTAGCTCCGTCATTAAAATACCCACCAATAGTATCGTCCCAAAGTACATTTCCATCAGTATCTATCAGAAACAACCAAAAATCACTTCCACCCACGCTGGGTTCCGACTTATCTGCTGAAGCGGCCGAAGAAGAAGTGGTCGCTACCATAATATCTCCTTCTGGTGTCAATTTAATGTCTTTTACTTCCTCGGCTTGATCACCACCAATAGTATTTTCCCAAAGAATGGTACCGTCGGTATCTAAAAGCAAGGCCCAAACATCCATTGAACCCAAGGAATCCTCGGATTTATGACCATAACTGTTGGATCTTGAAGTGCCCGCCACAACAATGCGACCGTCCGGGAGTTCCAAGACGCGAGCTCGTCCGTCCCAATCCAAGCCGCCAAGGGTGCGGTCCCAAACTACGGCTCCGGTGTCATCCAAGCGCACAATCCAATAATCTCTGGAACCTACCCCGCCAATACTCTCTTCTGACTTATCTGCAGAACTGTTAGATATGGAAGTTCCTCCTAGGATCACACCGCCATCGGCTAATTCGTAAAGCGATTCCAGCCAATCGTTACTGGTACCGCCAATGGTATTTTGCCATTGTATTTCCAGATCGGCATTGAGCTTTAAAACCCAGTAGTCCCAGCCACCTATATTGGGTTCGTTTTTATCAAAGGAACCGGAAGAATCCGAAGTTCCACCCATGATGTAGCCGCCATCACTGGAAACAACTATATCTCTTAAATGATCTGAGTTGTTTGCGCCGATAACCTTTTGCCATTGCTCGTTCCCATCAGCATCTACTTTGACAAACCAAAAATCGTAGAGGCTGTAATAATTAGGCACCGTTTTGTTTCCCGACACCCCGGATAAACTGGTACCCGCAACTAAATAACCGCCATCTGGCGCATTGAGAACAGTTCTTACAGAATCAGAAGTGTCACCTCCAAATCCGCGTTGCCAAAGTATAGTGCCGTCTGAAGCAAACTTGATCACCCAATAATCGCTGTTTCCATAATTGGGAACGGTCTTTAGCCCAGAAATCCCAGAGGACGAATGTCCGGCAGCAATAAAATGACCGTCTGGAGTTTCAATAATGCTCATAGCGGCATCACCCGCTGAACCTCCAAAGCTGTTTTGCCAATAGAGCTCGTATTCTTGCCCCATGAGCGGGAAGCAAGAGAGCGCAAGACCAAAAAGGACAAAAAGGGTTTTCATAGCATTTGTGGATCTTTATCTAACGTTGTCCACCCTTAAAAGTAGCAAAAAAATATAAGCTGTTGAATTACAGCCGCTAATACATGAAGTTTGCCTGGCGTTGAAGATAAACTTCACGGGTGAGGTTTAATTTATTTCCAAGGTCCGCCGTCCTGGGTCACCGCCACAAAACTGGGTTTGCCCTCTTTTTCGGCTTCTCGATCAAATCTAAACAGGCCCTTCCAACCGCCCAGCCAAAATCGGTCTTGATCATCTTCATAAAACGTAATGATACCTTGGGAAAGGAGTCCGTCCTTCTCATTAAAGAGTTCAAAGGTCTCACCGTTGTAACGGTACACGCCTTGATGTTCTGCAGCGAACCAGAGATCACCTTTGCGGTCTTCATAAACACCAGAGGTCTCTACGCCGTCCACGATGCCATCTTTAGTAAAATGTTCAAAGGCACCATCAGCATATCTGCTAATACCGCCCAACATACTACTGATCCAAATTCCACCTTTGCTGTCCTCGTAAAATCCACCGGCCTTATTGTCCTGCAGACCATCCGCAGTAGTTAAAAATCGAAATTCCTCTCCGTCGTAAATTGTGATCCCGTAACCGTCAAAAGAAAACCAAAACTGCCCCTTACTGTCCTGAAAAATATCTCCTACGCCATTATCGGAAAGTGAAGGGTTGGGATTTTCCTCCTCAGGTTTAGGAACCTCAAAAGGATAGATCTTTCCGTTTTCCATATAAGAGACGCCTTGGTTGGTTCCAAACCACAAGCGACCGCTTTTATCCAAATACATGCCGTAAACACCGTCATCTGCCAAACCGTCTTTGGTGGTGTAATTTCTAAAGACGCCATCCTCATATTGGGTCACGCCGCCAGCGGTGGCGATCCAAACTACGCCTTGCGGATCCACTAGAATCTTATTAACACGATCATTCCCCAAGCCGTCCTTTTCATTAAAGTACTGCAACTGGGTCCCGTCATGACGCGCCACCCCATAATGATTGGTGCCCATCCAAACCTGGCCTTGCTGGTCCACAGCTAAGGCGCGCACCCAATGCGCTACTTGCCCTTGATAAAAGATTTCTACATAATCATCTACCGGGACACCATAGGGGTTTTGATTGAATATATCGGATTGATAGGCTGTTGGGGCAACAGGCTTAGCCTGCTTCTCCTGAGTTTCTGCAGATTCTGATTCTTGCTGCCCTTTACAGGCCCCAACGCTGAGCAAAAATCCACCCAGCACAACCAATAGAATTCTTTTATTCGTTATTGCTGCCATACCTTTAAAGATAACCATTAAATGAAGTCCGCTTAGAACTTTAACAATCCTTAGTAACCTAAATAGGTCGCCACCAAAGCCGGATCAAAATGCGAACGCTTAAAAGGGTGTGCCTCCGTATTGAACAAATAGGCATTAAAATCAAAGCCGTCTTGATCCACCCCAGCCAAATAGAAATACTTTAAGGTCTCGGCGTAGAAATAGGTCGCCAAATAATCTTTGGGCTCCTTGGTGCGGACATCTTCCACAGCATTGAAAGCTACCTCGTTTCTACAACAAGCATTTATATCTTTCCAATAGGTTTTGATCCACTCCAAATATTTGGGGTCTCTGGTGATCTGATGCAGATAATACGCAGACTCCACAATCTCCGGATTCAACTCAGAATTGGAATACTCCACCTTATCCTCTTCATACAAATAACGCGTAGGCAAAAGTTGGTATTTATTCCACAACCAATTCCAGGTTTCCATGTTCCGCTCGGCATTTTCGAGATCGCCATCCAAAGCTTGAACCGCAGGATAGAAAGCATCGTACAATGACATGGAACGCTTCACCACAGCTCCAGTATTCATGTCCACACAACGGTAAAAAAGCTTGCCGTCAAACTCCTCTGCATAATGCGAGTTGATCGCTTCTCGGCTGGCCTCCCACATGGCTTTTACCTCCGGATCCGGAAACAGCACCGTGCTTTTCATGAGGTACTCATAATAAGAATCCACGCCTGCTTGCAGATAACTCCAAGTGTTGGTCCACTCCCCGGTTTCCACGTTGATATAATCACCGGGCAAACCAATTTCAGAGCGTCTGTCAAAAATGGCCTTTGAAGCTCTCTTGGCCGCCTGATAATATTTAGGGTCTTTGGCGTATTAGCTCAGAATTCCAAACTCAATCAAATAGGTTGCGGCTTGCGCCACGTTGATCACGTTTCCTTTACCTTCACCTTGATTCCCGGCAACAGCGCCTGTCTTTAAATTCACCGAATGATACGGCATCCCCGTTGGCGAATCAAAAGCAGGTAACATACGGTCGCCAAAATCAATGGCTTTGGCCAAAACCTCTGGATTTTGCGTGTGATCATAAATGGCTAACAAACCTCCCAGAATTCTAATATTGACCTCAAAGATCTGCACATAGACATCTTTGTCCCAGTCCATGGCCAAGGCATAGGCCTCTATCTCTTGGGTTTCCGCCTCCAAGCCCATCAGCGCCAAAGTACTGTAAGCGTCTATAGGTGAAATGCCTAAAGACTCCTCATACCAATTGAATCCTTTTTTAGAAAGCGGCAAAAGCACGTCATAACCCCAGGCGTACTCTTTGTACGCAGACCAACTGCGCTGCATTTCTGCTTTGACCTCATCGGCAAAGCTGATTTCTGGTTCCGGACTAACTTCTGAAGTTTCTTTAGATTCCTTACAGGCCGCAGCCAGCAGTAGGATTACGAGCAGCAAAAAGCCTGCTCGCAAAAAGCGGTTCTTTTTCATGGAATTAAAGGTACAGGTTTCCAATGGGATCTTGGGCTCTCGTTTAACGCAGTAACAAGAACAACACAAGCCTGACTCTTCTAAGCATAAATTATGTGGCTCATTTTATTTCAAAGTAGGTGTAGAAAAATTCAATACGCTCCACAAAAATCTCTTTATCATTGGCATTCATTTGACCCGTACTCCATTTTACAGGCCAGGCATCAATGAATTGCCATGTTATAAGAGGCTTCCCTCCCTCATCCAGAAGATTTACAGTAAGCGGTTTGGGTTCAGTTGGCCCGTCGAGCCCCAGTTGCATCGTATTTAAACACCACTTTGCAAGACTACCATCGGCTTTTATAAGGCCTCGTTTTACAACCAGGTTGGAGTATTTCACATTTGTTGGCACCCGACGAACAAGTCCATTCTCACCTGCTTCAGAAATCTCCTCAAAACTCAACTCACTATACAAGCCACTAATTTCTTTAAATAAATTCTGCTCATTGGCAGCATCGCCAGAAATCCTGACAGAAAAGTAATTACCTACAGGCGTTTCATTGGATTCAGGCATATTTGGTCAGATTTAAATGCTCTTCAAGATACATTTTAATATCAAAATCCTGTAGCTTACTTTTGGCCGCTTGATACAGCGGATGCCTTGGGTTTCCCTTTGCAGTTAATTTACCTGCTATTCTGTAATTGAGATCATTCGGCTTGAGCAACTCAAAAATATCTACCAGACAAGGTATAAAGTATTTTCTGTGGCCTATCAGATCACCATAAGCTAACCACAGGGTGTCAAAATTGTACCGCTGAATCGCAGATGCTATCTGCGCCAGATTTTCTTTGTGGAGTTGATTGTTGATGCGCTTGTGAATGCGCGCCGGGTCAGTGGCGCGCTGCGGATAGACATTGAGCATTAAGAAACCGTCATAGCCGTTGTAATTGGCTATGCGCTTTACCGAAAGCATGGTGCGATCCAAATGTTCAGAACAAGCTGTTGACGGGTTAATCCCTAGAATAGCGATCATAGTTTCCGACTCCTCGCCCAGCAAGTAGCGAGCCGTATTGGTTGCATTGTGCGAATAGATCGGCAGGGTTTCCATCACAGTAAAACTAAGAGAATTTATTTTATGGGCGCGCCCCTCACCTTTATGTTCGGGTCGGGCTTTCGCTACTCGCTCTGCCTGGACGGCAGGAGCTCAAACAGAGCGCTCTATCCCTCGCGCGGGGTTGGTTAGAGGTTTCTGTGTGGGCCTTTGTTTAACATGAGTACGATCAATCGTTCTGTAAGTGCTCCACGTAGCGGACTACCCTCTTTAAGCAGATCATTCCCGTTTTGATCAAACACCATAACCGCACTAAAATATTCGGTCGCAGATTCTTCTCCGTCTGTAATGATATAGAACTCTTCATGTGTACCCAATAACTTACAGCGTTCCCAAATAACTTGATTAATAAGCGGATTGTACTTGCCTTCATAACGCGCATCCCACTCGCCAAAATTATTGAAGAAAGCAGATTGAATATCTGTAGCTGAGGCAATGGGCTCAAACTGCATTTCAGTCACATAGGTAGTGTCATTATCCTCCACATAGGCGCGCTCAACGAGCGTATAACGGATATCGTATTTGGGGGTGACTGCTTCTTGAGTGAAGGTGCAGGAAACAACCATTAGCCCTAACATAAGATAAGAGCAAAGAACTCTTAGGAATTTCAATTTTGAATTCATTAGTAAAGTAATTGCGGGGAGCATTTCAATTTAGGGAAATTAGTCTGAACCTCCTGAAAAGGTAATTTCAGGATCTTGCAAACCTTCTATTATTTGGTCAACCGCATACTCTCCTCGAAAGGCGTAGTAATTGCCTTTTTTATCAATGAGCACAAAACTCCCACAAGGAAAGTGAATGGGGAAGAAGAGCTCTTGAATGGTTTTTGGATCATCTTGAATCCAGTTAATATTTTTACCGTAGGTATTATTGGCTTCGGGCTTGTTGTAAACATAAAAGATATCGGTAGCTTCTAAATTCTCAATTTCTGCATTAAGCCTCCTGTGACTAGCCCTTATGGATGATCTGTTTCCTGTCCTTAAACACTTGTCCATCCCAGGAGAATACACAATGACCAAATACGTTTTTCTATCCAGCTCCTTTCCAGATCGCTCATACAAACTCTTTCGCAGCAGTTGATGGGTCCTGCTGTCCAATCGATCCTTAAGAACTCTTTTAGCCTTTACATGAACAATTAGTTCTTCCGAATCATAATCCAGATAGAAATAAGATTCAGTTTCTTCTTTGTCAAATTCTTCTTTAGTAATGGTCTCCCTCCATTCGTTGACATAGACTTCTGTTTGTGCAAACAGTCCGGCGGATGTAGTTAAAATTAAGAGTAGAGTAAGTCTCAACTTTTTTAGAAAAGCTATCATAAGTATTAAAATGCGGGGAGCATTCCAATTTAGGGAAAATGTGGGAAATGGGATTGGGGTTGATTTGCTTCGTGAAGGATATCATTACTCTCAATGAACAAATCTAGTCATGGTCGAAAATGCCCTTGAATTCATTGATAAAGAAGCCGATCGACACTCAGATCCTTGGTAAATAATAGCGTTCTCATGTTCCGGTAATTCCCAAAACTTTGATTTTCGTGTACAAATTATACATATTTCATTCCTGTTCAATCGATCGGTCAAAACCGAATGAACATAGGTCTTCATTTTTTGAGCAGAAGCTATTTTGCTTAAACTTCCCACACGCGTAAATTTCGTGGAATGATAAGGTATTAACTCTAAAATCGCCACGCTCTTTGAAACACTACTAATAGCTTCTACATAAGAGATTTGCCTACTATTTTTTATGAATAGTATGAGGTCTTTCAATTTAGATAACCAGTATTGACCTCCTGAATGCCATAATAATTCAGGATTCAAGAACATGAATGGAAAGTCCGGATCTAAATGCTGTTGCGAGAGGTTATCCCTTAATGCTTTTCTAAACTCCGAACTAGATTCCTCTGAATTATACTCAGACAATGTGAAACCAGGATTTAATAATAGAATGAAAATTTTAGCCGTGTCTAACTTACCAGCGTATGGAATTGGGAAGAGATCTGTATGGAAAACACCTTCATCTGTCCAAAACTGATCATTTAGCAAGTCATGTAATCCCTTAAACGCATAGGACTGACTTTTAATAATTGAGTTGTCCTCTGGGTGTATGAATGGTTTCTCGTTGTAATTAATGTTTTTCCAAAAATCAACTATGTTCATTTGAAGAACTCCTTTTTTCTAGTTAAATCGATCTAAGTTAATAATTAAAAAACGAGCTTGGGGATAGGATTGATTTACTTCGCAAATCATCCCTAAAAGGGAGTCTTGCAATAATCAAATCGCTGCGCGATTTTATAAAATCATTGAAGCCAAAATGCTCAAGTAAACTTGGACAGAGGATTGATTTGCTGCGCAAATCATCCCAGAGAGGAATCTGGTGCAAAAACTCCTCAAATTGCTTCGCAATTTTATAAAAGTCAAAACCCAAAATGCTTGAGTAAACTCAGACAGAGGATTGATTTGCTGCGCAAATCATCCCAGAGAGGAATCTGGTGCAATAATCAAATCGCTGCGCGATTTTATAAAATCATTGAAGCCAAAATGCTCAAGTAAACTTGGACATTTTGGCTTCTCGATTTTATTGCAGAGAGGAAGGGATTCGAACCCTCGATACGCTTTTGGCGTATACACACTTTCCAGGCGTGCGCCTTCGACCACTCGGCCACCTCTCTATTCCGTGAAGTGATCTACGATCTACTTCATGGTTGATGTCGACCCAAATGCTTGAGTCGGACGGCAAAAATATTAAAATTCTGTGGTTCTACGAATTATTTTAAGGCCTAGAATTCGTCCATTTCCCCACAGATTGGGCTCTCAAATCTGGATTTGAGTTCTTCTCGCGGTACGCAGGCTCCTAAAAGGTACATCAGCTTAGCTAGGGCGGCCTCGGTAGTGATGTCTCCGCCAGAGATCACACCAGCCTGCTTCAAGCCGACCGAAGTTGCGTATTGTCCCATGGCCACACTCCCACCAGAACACTGGGTCACATTAACCACAGGTATGCCTTGGGCGATCAAAGCCTTGATTCTGTCTAATAGCCAATGAGCTGTGGTGGCATTGCCCGCACCAAAGGTTTCCAAAATAACTCCTTGCAAACCAGGGGTGGAGGTCATCGACTCAAAAACCTCCGCAGTTAAACCCGGGAAGAGTTTGATCAAAGCAATGTTATGCTCAATAGCAGTGCATACTTGAAGCTCAGCGTTTTTATCATAGGGTAATAAAGCCGTATCGTTAAATTCCAAATGCACTCCGCTTTCCACCAAATAAGGGTAGTTCAATGACGCAAAGGCCTCAAAGTGTTCCGCATTGATCTTGGTAGATCTGTTGGCGCGTAAGAGCTTGTATTCAAAATAAAGACCAACTTCACTCACCCTTGGACGACCGTCCTTTTGAGCAGAGGCAATTTCAATAGAAGTGATCAAATTCTCTTTGGCGTCTGTGCGCAGGTCTCCTACCGGCAATTGAGATCCGGTCAAAATGATCGGTTTTTTCAAACCTTGAAGCATAAAGCTCAAAGCCGAACCGGTATAGGCCATGGTATCACTACCGTGCAACACCACAAAGCCGTCATAATTATTGTAGTGACCAGCAATGATCTGTGCTAAATTCAACCAATGCTCCGGTCCCATATTGGAACTGTCAATAGGCTCGTCCGTGCTTACCGTTTCTATCTCACAAGACAACAGTTGCAGTTCGGGAATATGATCCAAAAGCGCGTCAAAATCAAAGTTTGAAAGCGCTCCAGATTCAAAGTCCCGCATCATCCCGATGGTTCCTCCGGTATAGATCAATAATATTTTTGGCATTGCACTCACAGGATAAACTTACGAATTCTCAAAGAGCCTTTTGGCATTGGCTGTGGTTTGGTTGGCAATCTCTAACTCGGTAACTCCGTAGATATCAGCCAGCTTAGCGCTCACCAGGCGCAAATAAGAGCTTTCGTTGCGCTTCCCTCTGTGCGGTACTGGCGCTAAATAAGGCGAATCGGTCTCCAATACCAGATGTTCCAAGGGAATCTCCGCCAAGAACTTGTCAATCTTACCATTCTTAAAGGTAGCTACGCCTCCTATGCCCAGCAACATCCCAAAATCAATGGCGCGATGTGCTTGTTCCAAGGTCCCTGTAAAACAGTGGAAGATCCCGCGTAAACGATCGTGTTTTTCTTCTTCCAAAACAGCGAAGATCTCATCAAAGGATTCTCTGCAGTGAATCACTATGGGCAAATCCAATTTCTTGGCAAATTGAATCTGAGCTTTAAAAGCCTCAATTTGAATATCCAAAGTAGAGGTATCCCAATAAAGATCTATCCCAATCTCCCCTACTGCAGCAAATTGACGTTTTTCAAATTGCTCATAAACGTGTTGGAGCTCCTCCTTGAAATTTTCCTTAACTGAGGTCGGATGCAAACCCATCATTAAGTGCATTTTTCCAGGAAACTCAGCTTCCAATTCATACATGCGTTGCGTGTATTCACTATCGATTGCAGGGATGTAGAAATCTGTGATTCCGGCATCAGTTGCACGCTGTACAGCAGTGGCACGATCCTCATCAAAGTGCTCTACATAAAGGTGGGTATGAGTGTCTATAAATTGCATCGCTTGCAAAGCTAGTCCTTTTTATTGAGCTATCTTAGCTCAAAATTTCAGATTTGAGCAGTCTTAGAAGCTTCTTAGAAGAAGATAATTTTACGCGTATTTCTCTCAAAAAAACCCGCACTCTTCATTATAAGGTTGAGGCGCGAATTAACGGCAAAAAGTGCTGGCTTATAGTAGATACGGGAGCTTCTACTTCTTGCATCAACCTAAGTGCAGCAGATGAGCTGCAATTGACCACCCAAGCCAGTGAGATTTTAGCTACAGGAGCAGGAGCCTCTGGTTTAGAAACACAGATCAGCGAGCAAAACTGTTTAAGGTTGGGAGTTTGGGAAAAACGCAATCTAGCCTTTATTATTATGGACCTATCTCACGTGAATGCTGGCTTAGCACAGGCTGAAGAAGACCCAGTAACAGGAATATTAGGGGCCGACGTTCTTAAACAAGCACGAGCTGTAATTGATTACGGCAGAAATTGTATGTACTTCAAATTGTAAAAATTTGTTTACTTTGAACTGCTTGATAACCATCTAATTCCCTCTTTTTAATGAAGCTCTATTGCACGGCCATAGCCCTGTTTACTGTAATGCTTTCCACAGCGCAAAAAGCTTGGGAACCTTATTTGCAGCAATATGCGGTTGCCCAAACGTCACAAGCCAAAATGCAGGCCTTGGATTCCGTGCTCGCTCTAAGCTTTAGAAAAGATCCCGATGTATTTATAAAACACAGTTTTGTCTTTATTGACCTCGCCGAGCAGGAAAAAGACTACGAGGCCATGGCAAAAAAGGCTATGAATCTGTCCTATCCGCTTAATTCCTCCAATAGGCCAGAAGAAGGAATTGCCGTCATTGATCGTGTGCTCAAGTATCACGACCAAATTGAAAATACCTTTTTAAAAGGCGGATTGTATCTAAAACGCGGAGGGAGTTATTTTAGAGTGGACCAAAAGAAAGCGGTAGAAGACTACACTATGGCCATTGAAAACTTCGGACCTAAGGATTCTATCTACGTTGCAGACGCTTACTTGTTCCGCGGACAAGCCAATACCAATCTTGGCGATTTTGTAAATGCCTCTGCAGATTATGACATTGCTTCTAGATACTTTGAGAATTTAGGAGACTATCAATACATGTTATTTGCTAAGCAAGGGAATATTACCATGTTTAGTATGAACGGGTTTTTAGAGACCGCGCAATTGGAACGCGCCGAACTCATTGCGCAGATCAAAGAACTTGGGCTCTACTCCAACCTCAGTAATGAACACTACAATCAAGCGGTAGATGACCGGAAAATTGGAGATTTTGCATCGGCGCAAACAGAGCTACTCCAGGCCGTAAAATATCTGGACAGCTCGCAAAATAAGATCAGCAGCTATTTTGCTATACACGGTTTGTTAGCCACGCAGTATGCAGAGCGTGGAAATTTGGAAAAAGCCGAATTCCACCTTGGCCTTTTGGAAGATCTGCGGAAGAAAAACCCCACTGATCTGATCACGGAATCTCATTATCACTCGACCAAAACCACCATTCTCAAATTCAAAGGTCAGTTAGGGGAAGCATTAAAATTTGCCGAAATGCGTCTTGAGGATGCGAAGGCTTTAGGCAATCAAGAACAGATCATTAATGCCTTACAGGATCTTTTTGAAATCCATGAGGCTATGGGTAATATTCCCGTCAGTTTGGATTACCACAAACGCTACCACCGAAAAAAAGACTCGCTTTTTGACAGTCAGAAAACCAATCTGATGCTCTATTACCAGAACCTTTACGAGTCAGAGAAAAAAGAAAGGGAAATACAAACTCAGACCGCAAACATTGAACTGCTTGAAAAAGACAATCTGGCCTTTAAGCGTTGGTTGGTCTTTACGGGAATCGCCGGGGTGTTGATCTGCGGAATTGTCTATTTGGTCTTCATGCAACGCGGATTAAAGGACAAACAAGATCTGCAGCACAAATTCTCACAGAAATTATTGCTTTCTCAAGAACAAGAACGCAAAAGAATCTCCAAGGAACTGCATGATGGTTTGGGTCAAAACCTCTTGTTGATTAAAAACAGCCTAACCATGGCTGGGGATGACAAGAACAAAAAAATGGTGGGCGAAGCCATAGATGAGGTCCGTGCTATATCGCAGGCCCTGCACCCCTTTCAACTGCAAGAATTGGGACTAACCAAGGCGATTGAGAATATGGTTGTTCAAATTGATCGTAACAGTACGCTGTTTATCTCGGCAGAAATTGATAATATTGATCAATTCTTTAATAAAGAAGACTCCCTAAACATTTACAGAATCATTCAAGAGAGCTTTAATAATGTATTGAAGCACTCCGAAGCTGAGGCCACAAAGATCATGATCAAAAAGGATGACGATCAAGTCAAGATCAGCATTCAAGACAACGGAAAAGGATTTAATGTGCCTGAAAAATTCCGTGATCTGAAATGTATGGGACTTAAAACCTTAAAAGAACGCGTACGCTCCTTAAAAGGAGTCTTGAGAATTAACAGTAAAACAGAATCAGGGACGGAGTTGCAATTTACTTTACCCGTTTAGGCTATGGCAAAATGCTTGAGAATATTTATTGCTGATGATCATCCGCTTATTTTAAAGGGGCTCAACGACTTTTTAAAAGAACGCGAATACAATATTGTGGGCAGTTCTGGGGATGGAAACATGGCGCACAAAATGATCATGAATTCCGAACCTGATGTAGCCATCTTAGACATAGAAATGCCTGGGATGACCGGTTTGGAAATTGCTAAGGCTTGTGAAAAAGCAGGTTCAAAAACCAAAGTGGTCATTATTACACTACACAAAGAGCCTGAACTGTTCCGTGACGCGAAGAACCTAAACATCTTTGGATATATCCTAAAGGAATTGGCTTTGGAAGAGATTGAGATATGCTTGAGCTATATTGCTGAGGGACAATCTTACTTCAGTCCGGCCATTACTCGTCTTTTGGAACAGGAACAAGATTGTAGACTTTTAGAAGACCTGACTCCTTCTGAGGTGAAGATTCTTAGATTAATTGCTCGCGACATGACCAATAAGGAGATCGCACATCATTTATACATTTCCCCGCGGACTGTTGAAAAGCACCGTTCTAACATCATTGCCAAGCTCAATTTGGAGCCCAAGACCAACAGTCTTTTACTTTGGGCAAAAAAGCACCAAACCTTTCTGGATTAAAAAGGGGAGAAACCCTTGAATTCCTCTATGCGGGGCAAAATACGTATTTATACGTATGGAAGGAGTTTTGAAATTCTTCAACTTTGTATAGCAAATGAAAAAGAATTGAAACCTCAAAAAAGAAAAATGGCACAATCGCTCTCGTACAAAAAATACAAAACCCTAATGGTAGTCATTCTAGCCATTAGTTCAATAGTCCTATTCCTTAACGTGCTCACGCTAATCAACTAAGATCAGCTTCATTAAATTTAAAAACCCTCCAATTGGAGGGTTTTCTTATTGCTTTACAATTCGAATACTACTGGTTCCGCTAGCGCCTTTCAATCGGGCTATATAAACGCCAGAACTCAATGAACTCATATCGAGTTGATACTGCATATCCTGTGGTGAAACCTTTAAAAGTGACTGACCCAGCAGATCAAACAGCTCTAATTCTTCCATAAAAATACCTGCGTCAATTAGTGTGAGGTCTGCAGTGGGATTAGGACTCACCGTTACAGGTATGGTAAGGGCATTATCGGCTGTTGAGAGACTGCTATCCCCAAAAACGATATTATCAAAGTAGATCACGTTTTCAGTGCTGCGGGTTTGAAAGTCCGGAAAAATGATCAATTGATCAATCCCAGAAGATGAAGGCTCATCAATAATGGCGGTAAAATCAAAGACCAAACGCTGCCATTGATTCACTAAGGTGTTGGCAATTTTGATCTCTCCTGTTGATGCTCCTGCAGGAGTTGCAAACTTCACACCTACATCACTACTCACCGTTTTATACACCATAATGGAAACAAAAGCATTGTCTGGACTCAGATCAAAGGTGCCAATGTCTGCTCCATGCATGGTTTCACAACCTGCAAAAGGAGCTCCGGTAGTTCTCGCCGTAAATTTTGCCACGGTTTGAGAGGTATTTATACCCTCAGGAAACGGATTAGTTATAAATTCTAAAGGTGGATTATCATCGTTCTCAAAGACGGTCCAAGTCCAATCTCCTCCAACGCCAGTAGTCGGTTCAAAGTCTATTGGGTTGATCTGTGCTAAAGTTGTAGCGCTCAGAAGCAAAAAACAAAAAAGGGTATGTATTCTCATGGTATTTAGTTCTTTAAGGAAGATACAACTCTGTTGTTGAGTTCTATCAGATATTAATACATACAACCTGTACAAGAACATTTGCGCATTAACAAAAACTCATTTCATTGATTATCAGCAAATAAGGAATTGCGGCATTCACCTTCTGTTGTGGCCTTGTATAGTTTTTTAAACTCTTGCGCATAAAAAAAGGCCCATACAGGGCCTTTCAAATATTATGGATTTGGTGATTAAAGCTCTAATGCTTTCTTTACATCACCATTCATAAGAAGTTCTGTAGGATTTTCAAGAGCCTCTTTTACAGCTACAAGGAATCCAACAGACTCTCTTCCATCAATGATTCTGTGGTCATAAGATAGCGCCACATACATGATAGGTCTTATCTCTACTTTACCGTCTATGGCCACTGGGCGCTCTACAATGTTGTGCATCCCGAGAATTCCACTTTGCGGTGGGTTGATGATCGGTGTGGATAGCATACTTCCAAACACCCCTCCATTAGAAATGGTAAAGGTACCTCCAGTCATTTCGTCTACAGTGATCTCCCCGTCTCTGGCGCGGATCGCCAAACGTTTTACCTCAGCCTCTACTCCTCTAAAGGTCAGATTCTCGGCATTTCTAATCACCGGAACCATAAGACCCTTAGGCCCAGAAACGGCAATGGAAATATCTTTAAAATCATAAGTGATCTTGTAATCTCCGTCAATCATAGAGTTGACATCCGGATACAATTCCAAGGCGCGAACAACAGCCAGGGTGAAAAACGACATAAACCCTAGACTCACTCCGTGCTTAGCCTTGAAAGTCTCTTTGTATTCTTTACGAAGCGCGAAGATCGGCGACATATCAACCTCATTAAAGGTGGTCAACATGGCCGTCTCATTTTTCGCAGATACTAAACGCTCAGCAACTTTTCTGCGGAGCATGGATAGTTTTTTACGCTCACTGCCGCGAGATCCTTGACCTGGAGTTCCCATAGACGGAGTGGCTTTAACCGCATCGTCTTTGGTGATTCTCCCGTCACGACCAGTTCCATTAACGGAGCCTGTGTCAATGCCTTTTTCATCTAAGATCTTCTTAGCTGCAGGCGATGGCGTTCCAGTAGCGTAGGTTTTACTTTCGCTTTCTGATGCACTCTTCTTCTCCTCTTTTTTAGGAGCTTCTTCTTTAGAAGATTCTTCTTTTTGTTCCTCTGTGGATGACGAATCATCGCCAGAACCTTCTGGCTTTTCAGCGTCAGTATCGATTAGACAAACAACTTGCCCAACCTCAACAGCGTCTCCTTCTTCTGCTTGCAGGGTAATGATACCACTGGCTTCTGCAGGCAGTTCTAAAGTAGCCTTATCACTGTCTACTTCTGCAATGGCCTGATCTTTTTCTACCCAATCTCCGGTTTCAACCAACCATTGAGCTATTTCTACTTCTGTGATGGATTCCCCCGGTGAGGGTACTTTCATTTCTAACATGGGTCGTTTTCTTTCGTGTTAGTAATTTATGATTCTGGCGTTTCGAAAACCGATTCGATAACGCGTTTGTGTCTTGCTTTAGATCGGGTACTGCTTCCTGCTGCAGGCGCACTGTAAACGTGACGCGAAGCAACACGTAGTTTTACCAGATCAAAATTCATCAACATGAATCCCCAAGCTCCCATATTGCGAGGCTCTTCTTGGGCCCAGACATAATCGGTCACGTTAGGATAACTGTCAATGATCTCTTTAAGTTCTTCTATTGGAAGTGGGAACAACTGCTCTAATCGAACTAGAGCTACGTCCTCTCTTCCTTGTGCCTCGCGGTATTCCTCCAGATCGTAATAGAACTTTCCAGTACAGAATACCAAGGACTTGATTTTCTTTTTGTCAGCCTGCGGATCGTCAATAACCGTTTGGAACGCACCTGTGGCCAGTTCCTCCTTGGTTGAAACTACCTTAGGGTTACGCAACAAACTCTTCGGAGTAAAGACTATAAGTGGCTTTCTAAAATTCCACTTCATTTGGCGTCTAAGCAGGTGGAATAAGTTCGCTGGAGTAGTAACATCTGCAACGATCATATTCTGTCTAGAACACAATTGTAGGTAACGCTCCATACGCGCACTACTGTGCTCAGAACCTTGTCCTTCATAACCGTGTGGAAGCAACATCACCAAACCGTTTTGCGTCTTCCATTTAGCCTCAGCTGCGGAGATGTATTGGTCCAGCATGATCTGCGCTCCGTTGGAGAAATCCCCAAACTGCGCTTCCCAAATAGTGAGGGTGCGTGGCGCCGCCATAGCGTATCCATAGTCAAACCCAACCACGCCATACTCAGACAAGAGCGAGTTGAAAATATGCATTTTCCCCTCGGTATCTAAATCGTTGTGTAGGTTGATCTCTTCCGCATCGTCCTCGGTCTTGATGACCGCGTGACGGTGTGAGAATGTTCCGCGTTCTACATCTTGCCCGGTAATTCGAACATTGAAACCTTCATGCATCAAAGTCGCGTAAGCCAATAGTTCTCCCATGGCCCAGTCCAGATTGTCTCCTTCAAAGTACCGTTTCCTGCGATCCTCAACAATACGTTGGATCTTACGCATAAACTTCTTGGCCTCGGGCAGTTGAGAAATCCCTTTAGCTAGGCTATCCAAGATCTCTCGATTAAAGCTGGTATTGACGGGTCTTTTGATATCGTCAATATCACCTAAGATATAATCCTCCCAATCATCGGCAAGGATCTCCGTGATCACTGTTTTCTCGCGCTTGCGGGAAGCTTCAAGATCTTCTTCAAGCTCGCTTTTGTAATCACTCTCTAATTTTTTTACGTAGTCTTTATCAATAATGCCTTCTCCAATCAAACGCTCGGCATAGATGTCACGAGGGTTCTGATGTTTAGAGATCGCTTTGTAAAGTTTAGGCTGAGTGAAACGCGGCTCATCCCCTTCATTGTGTCCGTACTTGCGGTAACCTAAGACATCTAAAAAGACGTCTCGACCAAACTTCATGCGGTACTCTAAGGCAAAAGTAAAGGCGTGGGCAACAGCTTCAACATCGTCTGCATTTACGTGAAGTACTGGAGATAGGGTCACCTTACCAATATCAGTACAATAGGTAGAGGAACGCGCGTCCAAATAGTTGGTGGTAAAACCAACCTGGTTGTTAGCTACAATATGAATGGTACCACCAGTACGGTAACCGTCCAATTGCGCCATTTGAATCACCTCATACACCACTCCTTGCCCAGCAATTGCCGCATCACCGTGGATCAAGATAGGCAGGATGGCTTTTTCATTGCCGTCCAATTGGTTGTCCAATTTAGCACGAGCAATACCTTCCACCACAGCATTAACTGTTTCTAAGTGCGAAGGGTTAGGCGCCAAATCCATGCGGATCTGTTTGCCTTGATCTGTGGAACGGAAACTCGTCCATCCCATGTGATATTTTACATCTCCGTCAAAGAGCTCTTCTTCATCGTATTCTTTACTGTCGAATTCACTGAAGATGTCTTCTGGAGATTTTCCGAAGATATTGGCCAATACATTCAAGCGTCCGCGGTGGGCCATCCCAACCACAAACTGCTCAATGCCCATATCAGCTCCGCGCTCGATCAATGTGTCAAGCCCGGGGATCAAAGCGTCAACTCCTTCTACGGAGAATCGTTTTTGCCCAACATACTTGGAATGCAAAAAGGATTCAAAGGAGATGGCTTCGTTTAATTTTTTAAGCAGATGCTTTTTCTCATCTGCAGAATATTTTGGGTGATTATCGTTGTTGTTGAGCCAGTTCTGGATCCACTTTACCTCCTCAGGCTTGCGGATATACATATACTCCACTCCAATGGAGTCACAATAGATCGCCTCCAAATGCGCAATGATCTGTCTCAAGGTGGTTTTACCGAGACCTAAGATTGATCCGGCTTCAAACTCCGTATCCAGATCCTCTTTAGAAAGGTCAAAGTTAGACAGCTCTAAAGACGGGCTGTATTTACGGCGCTCGCGTACCGGATTGGTTCGGGTGAACAAATGACCGCGCCCGCGGTAACCGTCAATGAGATTGACCACACGAAACTCTTTGATCAATTCGCCCGGAACAGCTTCAATTCCTAGTGCTTCCAGTGATCCGCTTTCCATTCCAAAATCAAATCCTTGGAAAAAAGCGCGCCAACTGGGTTCAACACTGTCAGGAAATTGTAAATACTGATCGTAAAGCGATGCCAGATAAGAGGTGTGGACTGCGTTTAGAAAAGAGTATTTGTCCATAGTTTGGAGACTACATCAGAATTGCTTCTACAGAAGTACAAAAGTACAACAAATCCGTAAATACAAAGGTATCTTCTGCTTGGGTTTTAGTGAGTGGTTTAGGGATCAACTTAGACACTGCGTTTCATTAATAGGGCACCAAACTGTCTGAGCGCCTCTTTTTTTTCATCGGCCAATTGAATTCTGTCGAGCTCATTGTTGGCCATTTCGGTATATCTAGCAATCTCTTGTTTGATTGCTGACACGGCTCCGGTAGCTTCAAAAAGCGCTTTGACCTCGGTTACTTTTTGAGCATCTTCCATATCCGTAATTGCATAATGGGCTAAGAGTTGCTCAGCTTGCTGTTCATTACTGTTGGCTAACGCTTGAATGTACAAGAAGGTCTTTTTATTGGTCAAAATATCGCCTCCAACTTGCTTGCCAAAGGTCTCCGGATCGCCAAAAGCATCTAAATAGTCGTCTTGTAATTGAAAGGCAATACCCAAATTCTTTCCAAACTCATAAATGGCTTCACAACAGGAGTCCGAAGCTCTGGCTACCTGAGCTCCCATTTTCATAGCAGCTCCTAATAGCACGGCCGTTTTGTACTCAATCATGGTGATGTACTCCTGTAATTGTACATCTTGACGGGTCTCAAAGTCAATATCGTATTGTTGGCCTTCACAAACCTCCAAGGCGGTTTGACTGAACAGCTTGGCCAGCTTTTGGAATACCTCCGGCGGATAATTCTCAAAATAACGGTATGCCAAAATCAGCATGGCGTCTCCAGAGAGAATTCCTGTATTGAGGTCCCATTTGGTATGCACAGTCGCTTTCCCTCTGCGCAAGGGCGCTTGGTCCATAATATCGTCATGAACTAAAGAGAAGTTGTGGAAAACCTCAACAGCCACAGCGGCATCCATGGCCTCTTTAAAAGGAGTACCAAAGAAATCACAGCTCACCAAAGTGAGCAGCGGTCTTAAGCGTTTTCCACCAAGGGTTAGTATGTACCGAACGGGGTCGTAAAGGTTGTCGGGTTGTCTGTCTTGAGCCACAGCCTCTAGGTGCTCCATAAAGGCTTGGCGGTAGTGATCCAAAGCAATCATGCGGCTAAAATACTTCAAAACTCCCACCCACTGCACCCTCTTTTCAAAAATTTGTGATTCCAACCGACGAACGGTAAAACAGAGCCTACCAAAGTGTTAATAAATGTTTAAAACTTTGGAAACTTAAAATGTTTTTAAAGTTTCCATTGTATTTTTGTCCCCGAAATTAAAATCAGTTTCGTTTAAAAAACAGTGAAAGAATCTATAGTAAATAAAGCTGCAGAGCTCTTTTTGAACCTTGGGTTCAAGAGTGTGACTATGGACGATATTGCCAATGCGATGGGCATTTCAAAGAAGACCATCTACGTTCATTTCTCCAACAAGTCAGAACTCGTAGACGCAGTTTCCTTTTTTCTGTTCGACAGTATTTGTGATGGGATCGATACGATTTGTGAGCAATCGGCCAACCCTATCAAAGAGCTTTACGACATTAAAATGTACGTTATGCATCACCTGAAGAACGAAAAAGCATCCCCGCAGTATCAGCTTAAAAAATACTATCCACAAACCTACAGCAGGTTGCATCAGGCGCAGTTCAAAAAAATGCACGAATCCGTGTCTGAAAGTTTGCAAAAAGGAATCGATATGGGACTCTTTAGACCGAGTATTGATGTGGATTTTATTGCCCGTATGTACTTCAACGGTATGACGGGTATTAAAGACGAGGGCATTTTCCCTACAGCGCAATACACCAAAGACTACCTTATGGAAAGTTATTTGGAATATCACTTGAGAGCCATCGTCACCGAGAACGGAATGGACATACTTCATCAATTTATAAACACCACCGAATAATGCAAAAATTATTGATCCTACTCTGTGTTGTCTTTGGCCTCGGACAGGTCAATGCTCAAGAAGAGCAAGACTATCGCTTTACCCTTGAGGAAGCGATCAGTTTTGCTTTGGACAGCAATTACACCGCCATTAACGCGCGCCGTGATATTGCTCGTGCCATCAAGCAGAAATGGGAAACCACCGCAACCGGATTGCCGCAGATCAGCGCGAATATCCAGTATCAAAACTTTATTAAACAGCCAGTCTCTCTACTTCCAGCGGCAGCTTTTGACAATCGAGAAAGCACGGTGAGCACGGTAGAGGAATTCTTCGGCTTAACAAGGACCGACAGTCCTGTTCCCCCAGAAGGATTCATTCCTGTGGTCTTTGGAACCCAGCAGCAAGCTACAGCGACCGCTACCTTAAATCAATTGATCTTTGACGGCAGTTATTTGGTAGGACTGCAAGCGGCCAAAGCCTTTTTGGATTTCTCAGAGAATGCAGCAGAAAAGACGCAATTGGAAGTGCGTCGCGGCGTGATCAACGCCTACGGCTCAGTCCTTTTGGCGGATGAACTGGCAAGCATCTTTAGAAGCAACAAGGAAAAACTAGAAACAAACCTTTTTGAAGCGCAAAAGATCTTTGAGAACGGACTGAATGAACAAGAGGAGGTGGAACAATTGGAGATCACCTTATTGGAGATCAGCACGCAATTGGCCAATGCAGAACGCTATACGGTCATTGCCCGCCAAATGTTCAACGTGGCTTTGGGGATCGATGTGAATACCCCAGTGACCTTAACGGAAACCTTGGACGATCTAGCAGACCAGAACATTCAGTTGGGCGCTTTGGAGACCAACCTGAACATGGAGGAGAACATAGATTATAAGATTGCTTACAACCTCACCGAGCAGCGCTCTTTGGAATTGAAGTTGGAAAAAAGCCGTGCCTTACCGCAGTTGACTGCCTTTATAAATTATGGAACGCAAGCCTTTAGTGATGACTTCAGCTTCTTTGATTCCGACCAGCGTTGGTTCCAACAATCACTCTTTGGGGTGAATATGAACATCCCGATCTTTTCTAGTGGAAATCGCGGCGCCAAGACGCAACAGGCGCGTATTGCCCTAGATCAGGCAGAAACGCAACTGGAAGAGACCGTACAGAACATTCAACTGCAGTTTGATACCGCCAAAAGCAACTATAAATTCAGCGTGGAGTCTTATGACAATGCCAAAATGAATTTGAACCTGGCAGAACGCATCGAGCGTAAAAATCAAACCAAGTTTGACGAAGGAATTTCAAGCAGCTTTGAACTCAGACAGGCTCAGCTGCAACTCTACACTGCACAGCAGCAATATTTCAACGCCATGCTCAACGTGATCAACAGCAAAGCAGAGCTTGATACCATTATCAATTCGAACCTCCTAAATAACAACTAAAATATACTCAGATGACCCAAAAAATTAAATTCCTAACAGTAGTACTCAGCGCCCTTTTGTTGGTGAGCTGTGGCAATGGAAATAAGAACGAGGTCCCTGTAGCCGACCTCATTGCAGAAGGCGATCTGGGCAAACTGCGCGAACGTCGTGATGCCTTGAATGTAAATCAACAAGATTTGACTTCACAGATCCAAAGTTTGGACGCTGCGATTCAAAAATTAGAACCGGACCAAGGAGCACTGATCACTACGCTTACCGTGAATGACACCTTGTTCAAACACTACATTGAGATTCAAGGGGATGTTAAGACCGACCAGAACGTCATTGTGTATCCCGAATATCAAGGAACACTAACGCGCGTATATGTTAAAGAAGGCCAACGCGTGCGTAAAGGACAGATCCTTGGAAAGATCGATGACGGAGGACTCTCCTCTCAATTGAGCCAACTGGAGGTACAAGCGCAATTGGCTAAAACCACCTTTGAGCGTCAAAAGCGTTTGTGGGATCAAAAGATCGGATCAGAGATTCAATACTTGCAAGCCAAGACCAATTATGAGTCTAGCGAGAATGCTGTGAATCAACTGAAGCAGCAATTGGCCAAAACCAACGTTACCGCTCCATTCTCTGGAATTGTTGACGAGGTGATCACCGATCAGGGAACAGTTGTGGGGCCTGGACAAGGATTGTTCCGCGTGGTGAATTTAGGCGATATGTTTATTGAGGCACAAATTCCGGAGCGCTACTTAACTACTGTAACTGAAGGCAAGGATGTGGAGATCTTCTTCCCAGTCCTTGGCAAGACGGTTTCTTCTAAAGTGAAGCAGACCGGGAATTACATCAACCCAGACAACCGCACCTTTAGAATTGAGGTGAGTGTTCCTGAGGATGCCGATGTAAAACCCAACTTGAACGCGCGTTTGAAGATCAACGATTACACTGCAGAGAACGCAATTTTGATTCCACTGAACGTGATCTCAGAAGACGCCGATGGAGAACAGTACGTTTATACAGTTGTCCCTAAAGAAGACGGCAACGGAGACATTGCCATCCGCAAGAATATTGAAACGGGATTGACCCAAGGAGATATTGTAGAGATCAAAAGCGGATTGGAACTCAATGACGCCCTTGTTATTGAAGGAGCGCGTACCGTACAAGACAATCAAAAAGTAAAAATCTTAGAAAACCGATAACATGGGGGCCAAAAAGAAAAAACAAGTCGATAAGGAGTTTAAACTCTCCAGCTGGGCCATTGACAACCCAACGATCATTTATGTGATGATCGGGATCTTCCTGGTCTTGGGTGGAATGGCATACAACAGCATGCCGCGTGAGAATTTCCCAGAGGTTAATGAGACCAAGATCTATGTATCGGTTCCTTATCCTGGAAACACTGCAGAAGATATTGAGCGTTTGATCATTGACCCGCTTGAAGACAAGATCAAGAACATCTCTGGAGTAGTGGAATACCTTTCCACTTCTCAAGAAGACTACGGGATCATTACCGTAGAATTTGAGGAGGATATTGAGGTTGAGCTCGCCAAGCAAAAGGTAAAAGATGAAGTAGACAGCGAGGTTGCCAATGAAGACTGGCCAACCTTTAACGGAGCCAAAGTAGAGCCAAATGTCTTTGATCTGAGTCTTTCTGAAGAGATGCCGATCCTCAACGTAAACATCAAAGGAAATTACACTGTTGAGAAGCTCAAAGAATACGCCGAATTCTTGCAAGATGAAATAGAAGACATTAAGCAGGTCAAGGCTGCAGATATTCGTGGAGCGCAAGACAAAGAAGTAGAAGTTGGCGTGGACATCTATAAAATGATGGCTGCCAAGGTGAGCTTTGACGATGTGATCGGTGCGATCAGAAACGGGAACATGACCATGTCTGCTGGTAATATGATCACTAGTGGTCAGCGCAGAACCATTCGCATTCTCGGAGAGATCGACAATCCGTCTCAGCTGAGAAACTTTGTTGTAAAATCAGAAGGTGGAAACCCAGTCTACTTGAGCGACATTGCCGACATCCGTTTTAAAGAAGAAGAAAAAACTACCTATGCTCGTGAATACGGGGAGAATGTAGTGATGCTGGACGTTAAGAAACGTTCGGGGAAAAATATGATCGCTGCCGTGGAGCAGGTTGATGAAGTTCTAGCGCGCGTTGAGCGCGGGGAAACCTTAATTCCCAGAGACGTATCGATCAGTAAATCGAACGATCAATCTCAGAAGACCGTAAACCAAGTAAGTGACCTGGTGAACAACATCATCTTTGGTATCATCCTGGTGGTTGGGGTCTTGATGTTCTTCCTCGGGTTTAGAAACGCACTCTTTGTTGGATTCGCGATTCCGATGTCTATGTTCATGTCCTTTATGATCTTATCGGCCTTGGGCTACACCATGAATACGATGATTCTCTTCGCCCTAATTATGGGTCTGGGAATGCTGGTAGATAATGGTATTGTTGTAGTAGAAAACGTTTACCGTTTGATGGATGAAGAAGGCATGTCCCGCATCCAAGCAGCTAAGAAAGGTATTGGAGAGATCGCCTTCCCGATTATTATCTCGACAGCAACCACTGTTGCGGCCTTTGTACCTCTTGGAACTTGGCCAGGGATCATGGGAGAATTTATGATCTACTTCCCGATCACGCTATCGGTTGTACTAGGATCTTCACTCTTTGTGGCGATCTTCATTAACTCCATGCTGGTTTCTAAATTCATGGAAGTTGGTGAGCGCAAACTCAGCCGTAAACAATTGATCCGCTTGAGTGCCATCATGGTACCGCTTGGACTGATCATTTACTTCCTAGCACCGCCAATTAAAGCCTTTGGAACGCTTATGATCTTTACAGCAGCTATGTTTTGGGTGTATCGATATGTGCTCAAAGGAGCAGCGAATACCTTCCAAAGAACATTCCTAAAGTGGTTGGAACGCAAGTATCAAAACTTCTTGTCTTGGGCACTTACCGGAAGAAAACCTGTGGTATTCATTGTGGGGATCTTTGCTTTGTTGATCGTGACCTTTATGGGCTTCGGAGCCTCTATTGGTAGTGGTCGTACGGCTGTGGAATTCTTCCCAGACAATACGCCAAACCAGATCATCGTATATATTGAGTATCCAGAAGGAACAGACATTGATAGAACCAACGCGATCACTAAGGAGATTGAAGAGGTAGTCTATCAAGTGGTTAATGAAGATGAATACCAAGATGGAGATTACAACTTCTTGGTAGAATCTGCAGTATCTCAAGTGGGAGAAGGTGCCGGTAACCCTAACACCGACGGTGGTAGTAGCGCAGAAATGCCACACCGTGGAAAGATCACCGCTACCATGCGCGAGTATAAATTCCGCAGAAATAAAGACTCAGAAGCCTTGCGTAAAAAGGTACAGGAAGCGCTTAAAGGGCGCTACCCGGGAGTTTCTATCTCTGTAGAGAAAGATGCCGTTGGACCTCCTGCAGGTTATCCGATCAATATTGAATTAGAAGGAACCGACTATGAAGAGTTGATCGCAGCTGCAGAAAAACTGCGTACGTACATCAATACCAAAAATATTGCAGGTATTGATGAGCTCAAGATTGATGTAAACAAAGGAAAACCATCCATGCAAGTGGCTGTTGACCGCGAAAAAGCTGGAGAACTTGGGGTTGCTGTTGGTTTGGTTGGAAATCAATTGAGACGTTCACTCTTTGGTGAGAAGGCTGGTGTTTACAAGAAGGACGGAGAGGATTACGACATCTATGTTCGTTTTGACAAGAACGACCGTTACAACACCTCTGCCCTATTTGACCAGAACATCACCTTTAGAGATCAAAGCACCGGGCGTGTGAAGGAGATTCCGGTTTCTGCTGTGGCACAGCAACGCAACACTTCCTCCTTTAGCGCCATCAAGCACAAGGATTCTAAACGTGTAGTTACGGTATACTCTGCCTTAGCGCCAGGATTCGTAGATGCGGGTGCTGTGGTGGGAGAAATTCAAACCCAAAGTGCGAGTTTCTTAGAAGCAGAGATCCCGAAGAACATCAAAATTGACTTTACGGGTCAGCTAGAAGAGCAAGAGAAGCAACAGAACTTTTTGAACTTTGCCTTCTTGGCCGGTTTAGGGCTGATCATGTTACTACTGATCTTCCAATTTAGCTCCATTTCGAAACCGACGATTATCATGATTGCGATCTTCTTGAGTTTTATTGGTGTGTTTGGAGGTATTTTAATCACCGGATCTTCCTTTGTAATTATGATGACCATGATGGGAATTATCTCTCTAGCGGGAATTGTAGTAAACAACGGGGTGGTACTGCTGGATTATACGCAGCTGCTGATTGACCGCCGTATGGTTGAAAAGGATCTGGAAGACAACGAATACTTAGACAAAAAAGAAGTTCAGGATCTTATTGTACAAGGAGGTCGCGCGCGTTTGCGCCCGGTTATCCTGACTGCAATCACAACCGTGCTCGGATTGATTCCGTTGGCCATTGGGGTGAATATTGACTTCTTTAACCTGTTTGCAAACTTTGACGCGAACTTCTATTTAGGAGGAGATAATGTGATCTTCTGGGGACCACTTGCTTGGGCAGTGATCTACGGATTGATCATCGCAACCTTCTTGACGCTGATCATTGTGCCGCTGTTGTTCTACATCATTTATAGAATCAAAACGCGCTTGGCCAATTGGAGAAGCGGAAGAAAAGAAAAGAAAGCTGCTGTAGCTGTTGATACCGCTGCTTAGACGAACCTATATTTTAAAACTCTCAAAAGCCAGACCTTTAAATTCGGTCTGGCTTTTTTGTGTGCTTTAAAGTAGTCAATGTGGCTAATCTTCTTAACTTTGCAGCGCAAAATTTTAAGCAATGTACAGATCACACAGATGCGGCGACTTGCGCGCACAACACATTGGAGAAGAAGTTGTTTTGTCCGGATGGATTCAAAAGATCCGAGACAAAGGGTTTATGGTTTGGGCAGACTTGCGCGACCGTTATGGAATCACGCAGCTGATCTTTGACCAAGAGCGCAGCACTGGGGAGCTTATGGAGCTTTCCCGCACTTTGGGTCGTGAATTCGTGGTACAGATCAAAGGAACGGTAATTGAAAGAGAGAGCAAGAACCCGGATATGCCCACAGGAGATATCGAGATCTTGGTTGCAGAAATGACCGTTCTCAACGATGCTCAAACTCCTCCATTTACTATTGAAGATGAAACTGATGGTGGTGAGGACTTGCGCATGAAGTACCGCTACTTGGACATCCGCAGAAATCCAGTAAAGAACAATTTGATCTTCCGTCACCAAGTGACTAATGCGGTTCGCAACTATTTGTCCGCTCAAGATTTTGTAGAAGTAGAAACTCCTTATCTCATCAAGTCCACTCCAGAAGGAGCGCGTGACTTTGTGGTGCCGAGCCGTATGAATGAAGGACAGTTCTACGCTTTACCACAGTCCCCGCAGACCTTTAAGCAATTGCTTATGGTGGGTGGATTGGATAAATACTTCCAGATCGTGAAGTGTTTCAGAGATGAAGACCTGCGCGCTGACCGTCAGCCGGAGTTCACTCAAATTGACTGTGAAATGTCCTTTGTAACCCAAGAGGATATTCTAAATACGTTTGAAGGTTTGACCCGTCATCTTTTAAAAGAGATCAACGGGGTTGAAGTTGGAGCTTTCCCACGCATGACCTTTGATGACGCCATGAAGCGTTACGGAAACGACAAGCCAGACATTCGTTTTGGAATGGAATTTGGCGAACTTAACGATATTGCTCAGCACAAAGAATTCAACGTTTTCAATGCTGCGGAATTGGTTGTCGGAATCGCCGTGCCTGGTGCGAACACCTTTACCCGAAAAGAGATCGACAAATTGATCGATTGGGTAAAACGTCCACAGATTGGTGCTAAAGGAATGGTGTACGTTCGCTGCAATGAAGACGGAAGTTTTAAATCTTCTGTAGACAAATTTTACGATCAGGCAGATCTAGCTGCTTGGGCAGAACGCACTGGCGCTAAAGCTGGAGACCTGATCTGTGTGCTCTCTGGAGACCTCAACGCTACACGTGCTCAAATGAGTGCCTTGCGTATGGAATTGGCAGAACGCCTCGGTTTGCGTAAAGCAGACGAATTTGCTCCACTTTGGGTAGTTGACTTCCCACTTTTAGAATGGGATGAAGATACCGAGCGTTACCACGCCATGCACCACCCGTTTACTTCTCCGAAGCCAGAACAAATTGAACTCTTAAAGACCGATCCGGGCGCGGTAAAAGCCAATGCCTATGATTTGGTATTGAACGGGAACGAGATTGGTGGAGGATCTATTCGTATTCACGACAAGGCTACTCAAGCCATGATGTTTGATTACTTAGGATTCACTCCAGAAGAAGCTAAAGCGCAGTTCGGATTCTTGATGAACGCCTTTGAATATGGAGCACCACCGCACGGAGGTATTGCCTTTGGTTTGGACCGATTGGTGTCTATCTTAGGCGGACAAGAGACCATTCGTGATTTCATTGCCTTCCCTAAAAACAACTCCGGCCGAGATGTGATGATCGATGCTCCTGCACCGATTGACCCAGAACAATTGGAGGAGTTGAGCCTAGCGCTTAACTTGAAGGAATAAGCTAACCTCATGGTGCTTTTTCAGCGCATACTGTTATTGGCTATAGTGGCAACCATTGCCGCCGGATTCTATTTTAAATCCAGCGATGAAGCTTTTGGTGATCTTTTAATTGGCTGCGGATTGGTAGCAGGCTTCTTTGTGCTGATGCCGCTTTTTATCTATTCTCGTTATAACGGAAGGGATCTGTCGCGCTATATGCTCAGCGAAGAAAACATCAAACGAATGCGTCGCTATCAACAAGGCGACGAAGAAGAGTAATTAGTTCAGATTTCTCCGTTCGACAAAGAACTGCTTCATAAGCGTAGCGGCCTCTTCTTCCAAAATACCACCAGTGATCTTTGTTTTTGGGTGCAATTTGGTCTTTAAATTGATACAACCGCGTTCCATATCTCGAGCTCCATAAACAATACGAGAGATCTGGCTCCAATAAAGTGCTCCCCCACACATCTGACAAGGCTCCAAGGTGACATAGAGCGTACAATCGTGCAAATATTTGCCGCCCAGATAGTTTGACGCGGCCGTTATGGCCTGCATTTCAGCATGCGCGGTCACATCGGTGAGCGTCTCGGTAAGATTGTGAGCACGGGCAATAATGGTGCCTCCAGCCACAACTACAGCCCCAACCGGAATTTCACCTTGACGATAGGCCTCCTGAGCCTCCTGCAAGGCTTTTTTCATGAAATAGGTATCGTCAAAAGGTTGTAACATGAAAGCAAAAGTACGATTTCACAGTAATTAAAGGCAGCAGCTCTGGGAGCTTTCTTATTTTTGTAATTGTGAAACAGCCCTTGCTTCCACATATTGATTCACCCGCAGATCTGCGAGCGCTTAAGCGCGAGCAGCTGCCAGAACTCGCAACAGAACTTCGCGATTTTATTTTGGACGTTGTGGCTGCAAAAGCAGGACATTTAGGGGCGAGTTTGGGAGTTGTAGAACTCACCATTGCCTTGCACTACAGTTTCAACACGCCAGACGACCAATTAGTTTGGGACGTAGGCCATCAGGCTTATGGACATAAGATCCTTACCGGGAGAAGAGCTATTTTTCACACCAATAGACAGCTTGGTGGTATCAGCGGTTTCCCGAAACGCTCAGAGAGTCCTTATGACACTTTTGGCGTGGGCCACAGCAGCACGGGAATTTCTGCAGCTCTTGGTATGGCTATAGCCAGTAAACTGTCGGGGGAAATTGAACGGCAGCATGTTGTGGTTATTGGAGATGCTTCCATAGCCAGTGGAATGGCCTTTGAAGGCCTAAATCACGCTGGAGTCACAGATGCCAATCTGCTGGTGATCCTCAATGACAATGCCATTGGCATTGACCCTTCCGTAGGAGCACTCAAAGAGTATTTGCTGAAAGCCACATTGAACAACACCCCAGAACAAGACAATATTTTCGAGGCCTTAAACTTTACGTATAAAGGCCCCGTAGATGGGCATGATTTCGATGCTTTATTAAGTGCTTTTGAGCAACTCAAAGACATTAAAGGCCCAAAGCTTTTGCATGTGATCACCAAAAAAGGGAAAGGCTTGGCGCAGGCAGAAGCCGATCAGGTGACCTATCACGCTCCGGGAAAATTCGACAGAAAAACTGGAGATCTGCTCCCGAAATCTGCAGAAAAGCTTCCTCCAAAATTTCAAGACGTGTTTGGTCATACTATAGTTGAATTGGCCAAAGAGGATGAAAAGATCATTGGCATCACCCCTGCCATGCCTACCGGAAGTTCTCTAAAATATATGATGGAGGCCTTTCCAGAGCGTGCTTTTGATGTTGGGATTGCGGAGCAACATGCCGTGACCTTTGCGGCAGGACTCGCTACACAAGGGTTTAAGGTCTTTTGCAATATCTATTCGACCTTTTTACAACGTGCCTATGACCAAGTGATCCACGATGTTTGCTTGCAAGGCCTACCGGTGATCTTTTGTTTGGATCGCGCTGGGATAGTTGGGGAAGACGGACCCACACATCACGGTATTTTTGATCTTGCCTACCTGCGATGTATTCCAAATCTGATCATCCATGCGCCGGCCACAGAAGCCGATCTACGCAACATCATGTATACCGCCACTCTCGGTTTAAAGAACCCGATCGCGATACGTTACCCACGCGGACGTGGACAAAACCTAGACTGGCGATCGCCTTTAAAAAAGCTGCATATAGGAATGGGCAAAACCATACAGTCGGGTAGCAAAGTGGCCGTACTTAGCTTGGGAACCGTTTTGACCGATGTACTCCAAGCTACCGAACAGCTAAAACACCAAGTAAGTGTATACGACCTGCAATTTTTAGCACCGTTGGATCATCATATGCTGGATATGATCTTTGAGAATTACGAGGTGGTCATCACTGTAGAAGATGGTGTGGTTGCTGGAGGATTTGGCTCCGCAGTAACCGAATATGCCGCAATTAAAAACGCAAAGATCATTATAGAATCCCTTGGTGTACAAGGGGTATTTCCAGACCACGGCAGTATCCCAGAATTGAAAGCGGCCTCAGGCTATGACAGCGAATCCATCCGAGCAGTGATCGAGAATTATCTCTAAAAAAAGCATAAAAAAAGGAGCCCAATTGGACTCCTTTTCTTTTATATTATCGCTTATGATTAACGCACCACAAAGCGCTTAACACTTGATGTTCCTTGTGACTCGATCTTTACAAAGTACATGCCCGAAGACAAGCCTTGGTAATCCATAGTCACTGGTGATCCAGCGTTGATTGTTACGTTCTTTTGATCTACCAAACGTCCATCCATTCCGTAAACAGTTAAGGTTGATTCCCCGATAGCTGTGTTGCTTTCTAGGTTAAACAAACCGTTTGAAACTGTTGGGAATACTACGATCGCATCTAGAGGACTCTCAAAGTCGTTCGTTGAAAGCGTAGCGAATTTATTGGTGAACATTCCACGACCGTGCGTAGAGGCCAAGATCAAGTTGTCTGATGCTCTAAGGTCAAGATCCAATACACGGATGTCCATCATTCCATTATCTGAAGCAAACCAAACTGGGCTCGCCGCTGTGATGTCATCCGTAGACCAGATTCCAAGCTCGGTACCAATGATCACCTCTTGTGGAGCCAATGGGTTCTGAAGGATACATTTCACTGGGATATCCGGTAGGTTACCTTCTTTGTTTTCCCAAGTCACACCAGCATCTGGAGAATACCAAACACTGTTTACTCCGTAGTTGTGGAAGGTAACGAATAGCTCGTCCTCAGTCTCTCCGAATTCAATATCAGAAACACTACCCACAAATCCAGGACCAGTGATCTCGTTCCAAGTTGGAGTTGCATCAGCATTGTCCAAACGCAAAACTTTACCCGTTGCTGTCCCTACGAAAAGTGTAGAAGACGCCGTAGTAAATGGCGATACTTTGAAAGCTGTTGGCGGTGAGTTATCAATAAGTGCATTATCTAAGTTAGTAGTCACCGCAGAAGTAGTTCCTAAAACATAGCGCTTAATAAGCTCATTACCTCCTGTTTGTCCATTAGAATAAAGAATGTCTAAGTTTCTGTCCAAACCAGCTTGGTTGATAAATACTCCTTCTCCACTATCGATCTGATAACCCGCTCCTGTAAATGGAATTCGCACATAAATGTGAGAGTTTCCAGGGAAGGTTGTGATCACATAATTAGGCACATCATCATAGTCAGTGAATCCACCATCACCCCCTAAACGGTCAATGAAGTTTCCGGTTCCTGCAGTTGCATTGTCTCTAAATAAGGTTCCGTTATCCTGTGTACCTCCAGCAAGATCATCACCAGAAGCATCGTTCGGGCTAATAGTTCCGTAGTAGAACTGAGTCACGTTCAAGTTTCTCAAACGCGGTAAAATAGCTCCAGAGTTTCCAGCAGCAGTGCTCAAAGATGCAGCGTAATAAGTTCCTCCATCAGTACCTGTCAAGGACTCATTAGGAAATCCTGGACGGAATTCCATTTCGTGAATATCAGCGTGTACGAATGGTACTGTAAGTGTATTTAGGTTTGGATTGTTAGACCATTTAGAGATCTGCTCCCAGTTGTTTCCGCCATCTGTAGAACGGTGCATATCAATACCTCCAACGTAGATGATATCATCATCGGTTGGATCTACTGCAAGCATCAAATCGTAGAAAGATTGTCCACGTGTATAGTCATTTGCCGGAATACCTAGATCGGCATCATTAGGCAAATTGGTCGTAGTAAAGGTATCCCAGCCGTCTGTGGTTTGGAAGATACGAACCGGAGTGGCCCCAGAAAGTCCTTGTGCTACAGCATACATTTTATCGGGATCTGTTCCAGACATAGCAATCTGTGTGCGGTTAGAAGCGGTCAAGATAGTTTCTAGCTCCCAAGTGTTTCCGTCTGTAGTACTAAAAATACGTCCTCCTAGACCTGCATTGGTGAATCCAGAGCGAATCCCTCCAAAGTACAATTTCCCATCGGTAGCAACTTCAAAATCATTTGGAATTCCGTAGAAAGTGTTTCCAAAATAGGTGTATTGGAATACCGACTGCTCTACACGAGACCAAGTGGCACCGTTATCTGTAGACTCATAAAGTCCGGCGTTCTGTAAGCCTAGGATGTTCACCGGGCTAGAAGAACCTCCTCCACCAGAACCAACATATCCCGTTGACCCTACACCTGCGTAGATGTGTACATCACCATCTGGATCTTCCCAGGCTTTGATGTCATTGATATAAAACAGACCTGAACGCAGATCGTTTCCTCCCGCAGTGGTGTCACCACCACCGGCAAGAGTTACGTTTAGACGCACCCAATTATTACCACCGTCAGTCGATTTATAAATTCCGTTACCGTTAGCAGCTCCTTGTGTGTACTGCTCACCAGTTCCGATATACATTACTTGAGGATCTGTAGGATCAAAAGTGATAGAAGACACCGCGATGTTTCCAGGAACTCCAGAAACCAATTCCCAGTTGGTAGAACCACTGGTCACGTCTTCATTCACATAAAGACCACCACTCACACCACCAGCAAAGGCGCGTCGAGCATCAGGGTCATTTGGATCCCAAAGGATCATACGCACACGTCCAGAGATATTGAAGGGTCCGCGCTCTTCCCAAGCATTGTCTTCAGCACTTCCTGGAGAACGGTCAGGGCCAAACTGCTCCACCAATTGATCATAAGTGCGGAACATACGCTCTGGAACCGGAACCCCTAAACTAGGGTCCATGGTGTATAAAAAGTCTTGTTCGTTATAGGCATTAGGTGGCAAACCAAGGGCACGACGCTCTTGTTTACCTAAATTCATAGTCTCGTTAAAAGGATGATTCATCAAAAAGTCCTCGTGCTTTTTACGCAGATCGAGAATCTCTTGAGAAACCTGCTCACGCTCTGGGGAGAACTCTGCAGAAGCGTACCAAGCCAGTCCAGCCGCGGCAATTGCTCCTACAACAAGTAATTTCTTTTTCATAATAATAGGTTTTAGCTTTTAGGTGTTTCCCGTTAGAGAAACAGTTTATAAAGATAAGGCTTTATCAACCTACAATCAAGGGCTTTAGAATGAACCGTTTCCGGTCATTTTTTTAAACTGATTGTGGGCATTACCATCGGTTAAGGAAGCGACATAAGAACAAGCCAAAAGCAGTCTTTCATACAAATCCATGCTTTCGTAGTCGTGCTCTGCCTTTAGGCCTTTCAATAAAAGTCCATCATAATTTGTACTGACTCCGTTCAAGTCTCGAACCAGGGCATCAGTGTACTTTTGAAGCAGGGTATTTAGGATGGAATAGCCCATGATCTCTTTGCCTACCACCTCATCACTGCGATACACCTTTTTAATGCTGATGTCAATGATATCACTGATCTGCGCTTCATAACGGCTTTTGTCTAATAGGCCGTGATGAAACTCCCCACGAAGGATGGCCTCTTCATGGTCTAAAAAGACCGCAACGGCCTCACTGATCAAGGTGTTAATTGCAAGTGCACGCAAATAAGCCAAGCGCTTGGAAGTGGATTGCAGCGCAGCGTATTTTTTAGTTTGTATGTTGTCTTTGACCAAATTAATGAGCAACTCTAAGGCCATTTCTTCTTCAATGAGCCCGAGGTTAATTCCGTCTTCAAAATCGATTATGGTGTAGCAGATATCATCCGCGGCTTCTACCAAAAAGGCCAAAGGATGACGGTGAAAACGCAAGTCTGCTCCTTCTTTGGGAATCAAGCCCAAAGTAGTTGTCACATCTTTGAACACCCCTAAATCTGATTGGAATACCCCGTACTTTTTATCGCTGATCTGTTTGGTGGGTTTTTTAGGGAGCGATTCTTTGGGGTACTTCATAAATGCGCCCAAGGTGGCATAAGAAAGCCTAAGGCCTCCCTCCTGGCCCGGGAAATCTTCTGTGATGATCCTAAAGCCGTTGGCATTGCCCTCAAAATCTATCAGATCTTGATACTGCTTGGGAGTCAATTGGTCCTTATACTTAAGACCAGCACCTACGGAAAAGAACTCTCCTATGGCCTTTTCACCAGAATGCCCAAAGGGTGGATTCCCAATATCATGCGCCAGAGCTGCAGCAGCCACTATGGCTCCAAAATCATTGAATGTATAGCCGTGCACCTTTTCTAAGGCGGGGTATTTTTCCAACAAAGCCCTGCCAGCCAATCGGCCTAAGGAACGCCCAACCACAGACACTTCCAAGGAGTGTGTTAAGCGGGTGTGGACAAAATCGGTCTTAGACATGGGAATGACCTGAGTCTTGTCTTGCAAACTTCTAAAAGGTGCTGAAAAAATGATGCGGTCATAATCCACCTCAAAGCCCAAACGGGTTGGATCTTGCTCAATTCTGAGGCGCTTATTGGTATCTCCGTAACGTTTTAGTGACAGTAATTGTTCCCAGTTCATCGGTAAAATTTGACCTCCGAAAGATACACAAAATGCAAGGTTAATTAATCGTAAACAAGAAGTTCCGTTTTGGAGATTTCGGTAACATTTCGCTAACGCTTTTGTAGCACACATTTAAAAGCGGGTTAACGCCACCTTTACACTGCAGCGGTTTCTTTGTGCCAAGAAATTTTACAGTTGTAATGAAACAAATTACCTCGATATTATTATTGCTATTTACCTCCCTAACAATAGCACAAACTGGATCAGTAGTAGGTGTACTAACTGATAAAGACTTTAACAACGAACCGCTTCCGTTTGCCAACGTGATCATCAAAGGAACCTCTAAAGGAACCACCTCTGATATTGACGGGCTTTACGAACTTGCTGATATGGAGCCTGGTGCTTACACCATCCAGTTCAGTTATGTAGGTTATGAAACTCTTGAGTTTGACGTAACCGTTGAAGGCGGGAAGGTGACTACCTTAAATGTTCCTATGGGCGCGAGTGCTGCGGCCTTAGAGCAAGTTGTGATCACCACCACACGTAAAAGAGAAAGTGAAGTTGCCCTTTTGATCGAACAAAAGAAGGCGACTACAATCATACAAAGCATTGGTGCCCAAGAATTAGCCAGAAAAGGGGTGGACAATGCGGCCGAAGCTGTTGCCCAGATCTCGGGTATTTCACAGCAACAAGGAAGTAGTGATGTATTTGTACGTGGTCTTGGAGACCGCTATCAGAATACAACCATGAATGGTTTATCACTGCCGTCAAACGACGTAAACAAAAAGAACATCAACCTGGATCTATTTCCATCAGAAATCATTGAAAGTGTTGGTGTATCTAAAGCATATAACAGTTATTTCTTTGGAGACTTTAGTGCCGGTAACGTAAACATCGTTTCTAAAGAATACAGCGGACCTGGATACTTTAATGTTTCTATCAACTCCGGATTCAACTCTCAAGCAATTGGAGAGGATTTTGTACGCTCAGAGGGACCTAGTCTTTTCGGTTTCTACAACCGTTATGACAACGACCCTTTTGCAGTAGTGCTTTCTCACGGAGTAGATCCTCAGGACGCCGAAACTAACGTTCCTTTTGCAGGAGCTATTGAAGGAGGTTACTCCTTTAATATTGATGACGAGCAGCGCTTGAGCTTCTTTGGAACTGCGGTTTTCAGCAACAGTTTTGAATACTTGAACGGTCCTGCCGTTGACTTTACCAATGACGTAAAAGTGCGTTTCCCAGTGGCAGAATGGTATGATTATGATACCAACACCGCCCTTATGGGATCTATCCTTTACAACAACAAGGCTGGACACAAACTTAAATTCACTTCGCTATTTTCTAACACCTCTTCTGATGAAGTGAGTTACTACGGAATTGGCGGAAACGGATTCAACCGTGACGGTTTCTCTAACAACGGAGATGGTGGATTCTACCAAATGAACGTACAGTTCAACCAAGAGATGATCTTTGTGAACCAAATTAACGGTACCCACAAATTTGGAGATACTGTTGATGAGAACGGAGAGAAAAAATGGCTTTTGGACTGGGGATTTGGATTCAACAAAGTATTCTCTGACGAACCAGATAGAAAGCGTATCACTTTAGAAGATTACCAATTTACTTTGGATAGCGATCCAAACACCAACCCGATCTTCTACGACAACATTGCCTTTGACAATCAGCGTTACTTCCAGAGTATTGAAGATGATGAGTTGAACAGCTATTTCAACTTGAACTACAAGGTGAATGACAATATCAACATCACCATGGGATACAACGGGCGTACTAAAGAGCGTCGTTTCAACAACTGGAGATACGGTTATGAGATCTTAGACAAACTCAACAATCCTGTTACGGATGTAAACAACTTTGATCCTTTCTTCAGCGCTGTGAACATTGACATCCCAGAAGGACGTGGTCAATGGAACTTGAATGTGGCGCGCCAGCCATTAGGTTTGGATGCAACCTTAGGATTAGTTAACCGTCCACAACCTTATGAGAATACATACACTGGTAATTTAGATATCCACGCTGGTTTGCTTACTGCAGATATCCAAGTAGGTGACCTTTTGATCGTGCCTGGTATCCGCATAGAAAACTGGGAACAGACCATTGTTTATGACGTGATCAACCCAGTACCAACTGATACTGGTTTCCGTGAAGCCAAGGAGAATCTATTCTTCCCAAGTTTGAACTTGAAGTACGCTGTAAACGAAGATATGAACTTGCGTATAGCGGCGAGTCAAACAGCATCCTTCCCAGAATTTAAGGAAGTTGCAAATTTTGTTTATGAAGGAGTTACCCAACGTGTGGGTGGTAACCCTGACTTGCTTGGAAAGGCCGATGGAACTGGAGTTTCTTACTCTGAGATCTTTAATGCTGATTTCAAATACGAGTGGTTCCCAAGCCGCAGCGAGCTGATCGCCTTTGGAGTATTCTACAAGTCTATTCAAGATCCAGTAAACCGAGTTGTGGCAACAGATGCTACCGGTAACCAGCGTTTTTTTAGAACAGGAGACGAGGCGACTGTATTCGGTGCAGAGATCGAGTTTAGAAAGAACATCATTGTAGATGAAGACGATGATCCTTTGGTAAGCATTGGAGGTAACTTTGCCTATAACAATACCAATCAAGATCTGAAAGCAGTACAGACATCTGACGGATTCACCTTTGGTACTTCCTTTGGTAACCGCACAGAATCTGAATTACAAGGAGCTTCTGAGTTCATTGCGAACGCTGATGTGAATTACTCTCCAACCTTTGGAGACTACAAACCTAAGTTCACGACCACCTTCTCTTACTTCTCAGACCGCATCTTTGCCTTAGGAAGTGGAGACCTTGGAAATATTGTAGAAAAGGCGGTACCACAATTGAACTTTGTATGGAGAAACGCATTTGGCGATCACTTTGAAGCCAACCTAAGCGTTGGAAACATCTTAAACCCTAACGTAACTCTGATCCGTGAAGGAGCAGGTACTAATAACCCACTTTTAACACCGTTTGACCTTGTAAATGCGAACGGAGACGTGACGCTTTTTGAGTGGAAACGCGGTGTAAACTTTGGACTATCTCTTAAATATAAACTATAACAATCTTTTTACTTTAAAACTTGAAAATGATGAAAACCAAATTCTTCTTAATAATCGGTTTGCTTGGTTTAGTTCTTGCTTCTTGTGAGAGCGATGACACCGCTGATATTATCATCGAAGACAACCGCGTTGACAACAGCGTGACAAACAACAACAACGGTGGAACCGACACTACAGATGACGGTACTACAGGTGCTGTAGTAAACCTTTCTGGAGTTTACACTGAAGACCTTACTTTGGACTGTGATACTGAGTATCGTGTAACTGGACCAGTTCTTATTGCTGATGGTGTTACTTTCACTATCTGTGCTGGTACTACTATTGAAGTAGCTCCTGTAGGAGTTAACGCTTATATCGCGATCCTTCAAGGAGGTATGATCATGGCAGACGGAACTGCTGATGCTCCTATCGTATTCACTTCTGCTTCTGATACTCCTGGTTCTGGTGACTGGGGAGGTCTTGTAATCTGCGGACGTGCTCCTATCAACTCAACTCCTGACGGATCTACTGATACTTCTACTACTGAGGTAGGTGGTCTTTCTTACGGAGGAAACACTCCTGGAGACAACTCTGGTGTATTGCGTTATGTACGTGTTGAGTACGCTGGTGGTGCTATTGATGGTAACTCTGAGCTAAACGGGGTATCTCTTTACGCTGTAGGTTCTGGAACTACTATGGACTTTGTACAAGTTTACATCGGTTCTGATGACGGATTCGAATTCTTTGGAGGAACTGTAAACGCTAGCCACTTGGCAGTAGTTGGATCTGAAGATGACTCTATCGACTGGACTGAAGGATTTACTGGATCTTTGACTGATGTATACGTGAAGCACCTAGCTGACCACGATAAAGCTTTCGAATGTGACGGATACAACACCGACTTCTCTAACGAAGGTGGATACTTCTCTGCTCCTGACGTGACTAACGTAACTATCGATGGTGACGCTGGAACTCTTGGAGAGGCTGTACGTCTACGTGCGGGAACTCAAGGAATCTTCACTAACTGGGTGATCAATGACTTTGATGAAGGATTCGATCTTGACGGTGATGACGCTGACAACCCAACTGGACAAGGTGTACTAGACGGTACGCTTTCAGCTATGGATGTTACTTTCAACAACGTTGGTCTTAAGATCAAAAACGATACAGGTTTTGCATGGGACGATGCTGATTTCCTAACTGGAGACGGTAACGGAACTGGTACCGACTTCGCCACTTGGGGTGCAGGTTGGGCTCGTGAATAATTCCACAACCTTTCAACAATAAAGTAAAAAAGGCTCCCATTGGGAGCCTTTTTTCTTACACTGTTTTAATCAAAATTAATTGGTGGTAACCACGCGTGTATCTTGCATGGTCCATGTATTTACCTGAGCAATTGTATTGTTGCTGTAAGTTACCTCTTTAAGGGTATCTCCTTGGTAGAACATCCAAGTACCTACACGCTGTCCTTTATTGTATTGTGCGATGGCCGTACGATTCCCATCAGCATCATAACTGATCCACTCACCGTGTAACTTACCGTCCTTAGTATAGAAACCGGTTTGAGCGATCTCGCCATTATCGTGAAACAAAGTGGCCTCAATAAGACCTTTCTTTTCTTTGTAAATATTTTTTGGTGCTTCTTGAGCAAATACGTTAGTCCCAAGGAATACTAAAACTAACATTAGGGCAATCTTCTTCATATCTTAGGGCTTTAATGATTAATAAATTCATTACAAACATAACATTATTTTTACTTCTTCGCAACGTTTTGGTAACATTTACGTAACATTGTAGCTGTATATATCTGTTTTACAGGTTTTTATAATGTTACTTTTTTGGTAACATTGGACCTCATCTTTATACCTTCCCGCCAATAGGGGCATGATTAATTACTGCGGAATGCACTCTCAATGCCACTCATAACGTTGCGATAACATTTGATTCTAAAATAAATTCCATTTTTGTTCTCTATTATCTCAAGACCTTATGGGGGATTATTATTTATTCATGCTGATCGCCTTGGCTATCCTTGCCATCGCAGATCTGGTAGTTGGCGTTAGTAACGATGCCGTTAACTTTCTAAACTCCGCCATTGGCTCTAAAGCCATTTCCTTTAAAACCATCATGATCGTAGCCAGTGTGGGTATTGCCTTTGGCGCACTGTCCTCTAGTGGTATGATGGAAGTGGCGCGGAAAGGAATCTTTGTCCCCGGGGAATTCTATTTCAATGAGATCATGGTCATTTTTATGGCCGTAATGATCACAGATATTCTCCTGCTTGACTTTTTCAATACCCTTGGACTGCCTACCTCCACTACGGTTTCTATTGTATTTGAACTTTTGGGAGCAGCCGTGTGTATGTCGATTATCAAGATCACCAAATCTGGAGAAGACCTTTCTTCTTTGAGTAATTATATCGCTTCTGACAAGGCGACCACCATTATATTAGGAATACTGCTCTCCGTAGCCATTGCTTTTACCATTGGTGCGCTGGTACAATTTGTCACGCGCTTTCTTTTGTCCTTTGATTTTGAAAAGCGCCCGAGTTGGGCTGCTGCCATCTTTGGTGGTTTAGCTACAACCTCTATCGCCTACTTTATTATTGTAAAAGGATTAAAAGGAGCGGAACTGTTGCCAGAATCTTTCAACGCTTGGGCTCAGAATAACTTCTATCAATTCATTGGAGCTAATGCTGTTGTTTGGACTTTGGTCTCCTTTGCTTTAACCCGATTCTTTAAGGTCAACGTATATAAATTCATCATTGTACTGGGAACCTTTGCTCTGGCTATGGCCTTTGCGGGGAATGACCTGGTTAACTTCATTGGAGTTCCAATGGCTGCTTATGAGTCCTATTCTGTTTGGGGCGATTCTCAAGTAGCTGCAGACACCTTCGCCATGACCAGCCTGTCACAGGCAGTACGCACCGAGCCTTTATTACTTCTATTGGCCGGAGTCATTATGGTATTGACGCTTTGGTTTAGTGAAAAGGCGCGCCGTGTGGTAAAGACCTCGGTGGATCTTTCGCGTCAGGATGAAGTAAAGGAACGCTTTAAGCCGAACTGGCTTTCTCAAAACCTGGTACGCTTGGCCATTGGACTGAACCGTGGTTTTACTATGGCTTTGCCAGAAGCGGCAAGAAATTCCATCAGCAAGCGCTTTGCTCCTACCGTGAAGAGTAAAATATTAGATAAGGACGCACCTGCCTTTGATATGGTGCGCGCAGCCATCAACTTGGTAGTCGCTTCTGTGTTGATCTCTATTGCCACAGGCTTAAAATTACCGCTTTCCACCACTTACGTGACCTTTATGGTTGCTATGGGTACTTCCTTAGCCGATCGCGCTTGGGGAAGTGACTCTGCAGTGTATCGTGTTGCTGGGGTGATCAACGTAATTGCCGGTTGGTTCATGACCGCCATCACAGCCTTTATTGCCGCTGCTATCATGGCGGCGCTGATCTACTATTTTGAATGGTTCGCCTTGATCACTTTGTTGATCCTAGCCATGATCCTCATTGCACGTTCTTATCTGCGCACCAGCAGAAACACCAAAGAGATTCGTGAGGAGCTGGAATTCAAAATGGCAGAGAGCACTTCTGTAAAAGGAGTGATTGAAGAGTCTGCCAACAATGTATCTACCGTAATGAAACGCGGATCCAAGATCTTGAATAGGTCTTTGGATGCTCTTGCAAGACAGAATCTAAAAGACCTTAAAAAGGCACGCAATGATGCGGAAAGTCTTTCTGATGAGATGGATGATCTTAAAAATCACATCTTCTTTTACATCAAAGGTTTGGACGGGAGCTCTGCCGGCGCCACACGTTTCTATCTGATGGTACAAGATTCCTTAGAGGACTTTGTGCAGTCTATTGGATTTATTGCAAAGACCAGTCACAAACACGTTAAGAATAATCACCAAGGATTGACCTTCAATCAGATCCGTGATCTGAAACAAATTGAAGAACAGTTACTCAATCTGTTTGCCAAAGTTAAGACCAACTTTGACGCTATGAATTTGGATGAACTTCCAAACCTCATCGCCGAGAAACAAGAGTTTGACAAATACATCTCTAGTGATATCGAAAAGCAGATCCAACGCACCAAACAACCAGACAGTAGCGCGCGTAATACCACACTTTACTTTAGCTTGCTGTTGGAATGTAAAGATCTTGTAGAAACCACGGCCACTGTTTTGGAACAGTACTACAAGGAGTGGGAGGTCATTAAAAAACCAGAAATTCTATAATGCGTTTACTGCTTGCTTTATTATTGCTCCCTCTTTTTAGTGTAGCCCAACAGCTCACTGGGGAACAATTACTGGAGCGTGCTATTGCCTATCACGATCCGCAGGGCAATTGGGAAACCTTCAATGGTACGCTCTTTGTCACCATGGAAACACCAGATTCGGAGCCACGTAACAGCGAGATCCAAATAAACTTGCCACAAGAGTTCTTTCAAGTAGTTGCAAAGCAGGGTGACCGAGAGACTTTATATCAAATTGATCGTGGCGCCTGTTCCATTGGACTTAACGGCGATATGGATTTAACGCCAACAGAGCTCAAAGAGAATAACTTGAGTTGTGATCGCGCCACCCTCTACAAAAACTACTACACCTACCTCTACGGCCTCCCCATGAAGCTGAAAGATCCTGGGACCTATGTGGATCCAGTAGTCACAAAAGTGAGTTTTAAAGGCAAAATATATCTGCGTTTAAAGGTCACTTATGAAGAAACTGTAGGGACAGACATTTGGTTCTTTTACTTTGACCCAAATACCTACGCCATGGAAGTCTACCAATTCTACAAGGGAGATCCAGAAGACAAGGGCAAAGACACTGGAGAGTATATCTTACTTTCAGATGAAGTAGAAATCTCCGGCATTAAAATGCCCAAAGATCGCGCTTGGTACTACAATAAGGGAGATAAATATTTAGGGATAGATCGCCTTAAAGACTAATCAGTATTTCTTCTTCAAGGCCAAGGCTGAGTTAATGCCTTTGGCCAACAACACCAGTACAATTATCCTAAATATTATGCCTTTGCCCAGCGATTCTGGGTTGAGCATTCCTGAGATAAGGACCAACAGTAAAAAGAAGGCCATCCCGCCAATAAGGGCCTCCAGGGGATTGGATTGTGACCAATATCCCAAAAGAAGGTAAACCAAAAAAAGTACACCGGAGAATACCAACGCCAACACATCTTCCTGTTGAAACCAATTGTAAACACCTCCAAACAATTCAAAAGCTCCAGCTAGAAACAAAATATTGCGGGCCTCGGCTATGACCTTGGTTGCGCGTTTTTGCTCTTTGAGTAAATGAGCTTTAGATGCCATGAACTTTTTCTGCTGCTCTGGGGTTCCTTCTAACGGATACTCACAGGCTACGCAGGCCATTGGCTTCCCTTGTATTTCTACATAGCAATTTGGGCATTCTTTGGTCTCAGACGGATAATTCTCTTGCATAAACTTGCCAAAACTTAAATTCAAAACATGAAGATAACTAAATCTGCAAAGCTGGTCCTGATTACAAATTCAAGAATTCTTAAACCTACTTTTGAAGGATAAGCCTCCTCTTTACTACGGGATTCAAATCAAATTAATTAAGAAGTCCAGTTAGATTTTAGCTTGTAAAAACAGCTGTACGAACGGCTGTTAGTTATGAGTATTTCGATATTTTCCGTAAATTCATGAACTAATTCAGCATGATTTTTTAAAAAATTGAGGTCGCCATTACATCAAAGACTTTATGATGCCACGCTTGAAAAGCATATGGCGGTTGAAAATGCCATCGGGTTTAAAAATGGTTTTAACACCGAACGTTTGACTAATTTTTACCGAGCACTCTGGGACTGTAGAACCACATTTCACAACAGTTTTGAAGCACTAAATGACCCAGATGGCAGAATTTCTAAGATCAACAACTCCCTCCTAACAGCATTAAAATTGGATTTACCCTCCTTAGATGAACTACCATCTCATTCTAAGGCTACCCCCCCTTTAGATAAATCCCACACTGTAGGTGTTTTCTATGTACTTGCTGGATCTGCAATGGGCGCACGCGTTATTCGCAACATGGCCCTTGCTCAAAATGCCGCGTTTAAATCAAATTATTTAGATCAGCTCATAGCCACTGCAGGTGAACAGATGAAGTTACTCCAGAAGTACTTCAACACTGTTGGTATTGATGAAGACCGACTTATTTGTGGAGCTAAAGATGCCTTTGATCTTATATTAAATTCTACAAAAATTGGGGGACAAACAGAATATAGAAGATTCCAAGAGACTTGAGGCAGAAGCATTAGAAAAGTGTAATTCTGAAGCAATTGAACACATTGGGCAGATCCAAGACAAAGGCTTTTTATTGGCCTTTGACACGGACTCTCAAATCATCACTTATGCCTCACAGAATACAGATAAATATTCAGAATACAGTGCGCAAGAATACCTCGGCAAGAACCTGAGGGATTTCTTTGACCGCAAAGACGTGCATGACATTTTGAATATTGCTTCGCACAGCTCTACACAGGAGCAAAGAGAACACGTTAAGGCTATTTCCTTAAAAGACCAACAGCTAGACGTATCGCTATTCAGAAACGAGAATACAACCATCTTGGAATTTGTGGAACTCGATGCACAAATTGATTATTTGAAGATCAATGACGATATTAAATGGGCCTTGCACGGAGTACATGATCTAAAAACAGTTGAGGAGGTTTTGCATAAAGCCGTCTACTCCCTGCAAAAAATCACTGGATTTGATCGGGTGATGGCCTATCGCTTTCTTCCAGACAATTCTGGAGAGGTAGTTGCTGAACAATGTTCCCCAGGCGTAGACTCGTTCTTAGGGCTGCGTTTCCCGGCTTTTGATATTCCGCCAAGAGCGCGGGACCTGTTCTTAAAGAATCCAATCCGCATCATTTACAATAATAAAGCTGAAGCGATACCCATACTGGCAAACGGAAGTGACGGAACAGAACTAGACCTCACCTTAAGCCATCTGCGATCCAGTTCACCGGTACATTTACAATATTTGATCAATATGGGCTTAGTGAGCTCTATGACCATGCCTATCATAGTAGAAGGTAAGCTTTGGGGGCTGTTCGCACACCACCATCACGAGATCTTGGAGGTTCCTCCGCCAAAGACCTATGCCTCAGAAATTATAGGGCAAACCATAAGCATGGTGATTGAACATCGTTTAACACGTAATGCAGATGACACTGTGCGCCATCTATTGGAACGAGGCAATCAGCTAATCAGCACCGAAAGCAATCAATTTGCTATAGAGGAATTTTGGAGCCAACAAGCTCCGAATTTGAAGGAGATCATCCCTTGTGACGGCGTGGCCTACCTGACTAAGGATTTTGTTTTAAGCCATGGCAATTGCCCGGAGACTGACATGATCAAAGATCTAGTTGCACAGTATTCAGACCAACAACGCGAGATATTTTACAGCTCAAAGTTAAATATAGACTCCTGCCCTTCTAAAGGATTATTGGGCATGAGCATTGTTCAAGGAAATACCCCGGTCACTATATTATTCTTTAGAGATGCTGCCTCAAAACAAGTGAGTTGGGCAGGAAATCCTGAAAAAGATCTGGTGTATGAAAAAGAAGGGGTGCGTCTACACCCTAGAAGTTCGTTTTTAGAATATCAGAAGGAACATCAAGATCAGGCAGATGAATGGACCTCAACAGATTTGCTTATAGCCGAGAAAGCCCTGGAAACATTTAAACGCTTTTTAAGTTCAAAAATAGAGCAACAGCGCTTGATGGTCACAGAGAACGAACGCCTAAAAGTGTTGGTCAAGGAATTGAATCACCGTGTGCGCAACATTCTGGCCTTAGTGCAATCAATAACCAGACAAACGGCTTCCAACGAAAAATCCGTCGAAAGTTATATCGAGGCCTTAGAAAAACGCATTACCTCTTTGGCAAACGCCAACAATATGCTTACCGAGAGCAGCTTCTCCAAGATCAACCTGCGCTTATTGATCCAACAAGAACTCAAACCATTTGTGGGTTCCACAATAAGCATTTCTTTAGAGGGAGATGACATTGATATCTCCTCAAGTGTTGCCCCTATTATTGTGTTAGTGATTCATGAACTGGTCACAAACTCAAATAAACACGGCAGCTTATCTGTCTCTTACGGCAAATTATTTATCAAGTGGTATATAGAAAATGAAGACTTGGTTGTAGAATGGCGAGAACAAGACGGGCCTAATGTCACACCACCCAAGACTCATGGATTTGGGATGTCCATCATAGAGAATGCCTTGGAATACGAATTTGATGCCAACACCAAAGTAGATTTTAAAGAAACAGGTTTAGAGGTCAATTATCGAATCCCTCTAAAAATGATCAGTAGAGATGATTCCAAGAATTTTGTGGCCAAACAAATGGAAGAAAAGGCTAAGATCCTCTCTAAAAAAGAATTCAGTGTACTGGTAGTAGAAGACGACTTTATCAACGCCAAACAATTAAAGACCTCCATTGAAAAAAAGGTCAAGGCTCGAGTAACCATCTGCCCAAGAGCATCGGCAGGACTAAAAGCCCTGAGAAACGACACCTTTGACTTTGCCCTATTGGACGTAAATTTAAAGAACGAAAATAGCTTAGAAGTAGCTTTAGAATGTAAAATACAAGGCGTGCCTTTTTATTATCTAACGGGTTATGGTGATCGGTTATTAGAGAATTCAATGTTCCCCACAGCACCTGTATTTTCTAAACCCATATCTGAAGATGAACTATTGACCCTTATCAAGACAAACCATATTTAAGTACTTATGATTCCCTTATTAATTATAGAAGACGATTTTGTCCTCGCCACGGAATGGATTAAAGCCTTGGAAAAATTAGGCCGTTTTAAGGTAATGCATGTAACTTCTGCAGAGGAGGCTCAGAGAAAAGTAGATTTTGCCAAGGTAGATCTATACATTATAGACCTGTTCTATTTTAGTGCTAATGTCATTTCCAAAAAGCAAGGAGGAATAAGACTGATTGGTCCTATCCGAAGAATGAACCCAAATGCCAAGATCATTGTTGTGACTTCACACAATATCTCTCATGGCATTGGATTGACGACAGAAGATATAATCAAAAACCTGGGCGCAGATTACTTTTTAGAAAAACCCTTTAATGTAAATAAATTGACTTCTTTAATTGATACCATTGAATCAAAATTCGCTTAAATTCAGTCTAAATTGTTAAGGAAATTAGTTTCGCGAACCACTTTATACGCTTAGACTTTTATAACATATTATGGCTAAAGACAATACCTCAAAAGTTTCAAAAGAAATGCAAAGCTTTCGTGACGAAATGAAAACCACCAATCCTTATGGATTTAATATTGTGGGGATCGGCGCAAGTGCAGGCGGGTTAAGAGCATTGACGGCATTTTTTGAAAACATGCCTACAAACACGGGCACCAGCTTTGTAGTGGTTCAGCATTTGAGCCCAGATCATAAAAGTCTCATGAGTGAACTTCTGGGTAAATCCACTTCACTTGCGATCACAGAAGTTCGAGAAAGCACAAAGGTAAAACCGAATAATATCTATTTGATTCCCCCGGGGAAAAACATTCGGCTAAAATCTAATACGCTAGAGCTTACCGACAAACCTACAGACAGATCTTTAAACCTACCCATAGACATCTTCCTAGATTCTTTGGCCACAGCTAGGAAGAATCACGCCGCGGCAATCATTTTAAGCGGCACAGGAAGCGATGGGACCGGAGGAATAAAAAGCATTCACGCATACAACGGACTTGTAATAGCTCAAGACCCTGAAGATGCTGAATTTGACGGTATGATACAATCCGCCATAGACACCGGTTTGGTGGATTACGTGTTGCCTGCGAACAAAATTCCAGAGATGATTGCCGACTTTACTGTAAACCCAGAGGAAAAGTTTGGAATCGAACACGAGGTTTATGCAGACAAAACACGCTATGAAAAAGTGTTGAGTCACCTGGTCAATGCCATTGATAAAGACTTTAGTCACTTTAAAAAACCCACCTTGGTACGCAGGATTGCGCGCCGGATTCAGATCTCCAAGCAAGATTCCTTTAAATCCTATTTTGACCTGCTTTTAAAAGATGATGAAGAAGCCCGATTACTGGCCAAAGATTTTTTGATCAACGTCACTGACTTTTTTAGAGATAAGGACCTTTGGAGAGAACTGGAATTTGAAATCATTCCAGACCTTGTGGAAAGCTGTCACAACGGTGGTATTTTAAAATTCTGGGTTATGGCGTGCAGTACAGGTGAAGAAGCCTACTCTTACGCCATGCAGATTGATCGGGAGATTAAAAAAAGAGAAAAAAATATAGTAGTTAAAATATTCGCTACAGACATTGACGAAAAAAACATAGAGATCGCAGCCCGAGGGGAGTATTCTGCAAAAGCAGTGGAAAAAATTGAACCGTCGCTGCGATTCCAGAATTTTGATCAGCTAGATAATGGCGTGTACAAGGTAAAGGAGCACCTGCGCTCTATGGTCATCTTTAGCACCCATGACGCGTTAAATGACCCGCCATTTACCAAATGTAATTTGGTCTCTTGTAGAAATCTATTGATCTATCTCAACAAAGAGGCACAAGAACGTCTTATACGTATCATTCAGTATGCAATGATGCTCAGATCCATCTTGGTGTTGGGTAGAAGCGAGACCTTGGGCCATATTAAGGATTCATTTTTGGAGATGAGCGCCTCTAACAGGGTCTACAAAAACCTCTCTTTATCAAAGTCACTGTACAAAAGTGATATCACTTTGGGTAAATCTGTGAATGCTGCAGTTTCCATGGTTGATAAAAATAGACAAATAAGTGGTTTTGATTTAAACCATTTCAAATATGACGAGGTCATTGCCAAAGGATTTACAAGGCATTTAGATTACACAATCATTTACGCAGATGCCAATCTTAACATCATCCATGCCATGGGGAAACTCAATCCTTATTTGAATATCCCAAAGGAAGGATTCAGTCAATCCCTGTTTGATCTTTTACCCCAATCGCTAAAGCCTAAGTTGAATTTAGCATTGATCAAAGCAGAAAAAACGAAAGAAAATGTGACTTTAGAGGTGTCCAATTCAGAATTGGAATCCGCTGAAAAGAGCTATAATCTGATCATTACTCATGCCCCAGAAGACCCTTCTCAACCCAACGGGAAGTACATTGCCATTTTCTCTCCAACCACACTTAAAACAAACTCAGGCGATACTTTTTCTGCTTCAAGCAGTGATCTCCCAGACGAATCCTTTCAGCTTTTAGAATCTGAATTGGCCGAAGCACGACAGTCATTAGCCACCATGCAGCTGGAAATAGAAATGCGTAATGAGGAGTTGCAGACCACTAATGAAGAACTGTTAGCAACCAACGAGGAACTGCAAAGTACCAATGAAGAATTACAAAGTGTAAATGAAGAATTACATACGGTTAATGCAGAGCTCAATGTAAAAGTTAACGATCTTCGCACAGTAAGTGCTACCATAGACAACATTCTAAAAAGTACAGAGATCAATACCTTGGTAGTGGGCAAACAATTAGACATTAAAAGTTTCACTACTGGAATTCGCTCCTTCTTTAATATTTCACAAACTGACATTGGCAGGGACCTGCGAAACTTCTCCAACAAGCTGGGTTCAAATAGTGATCTTTTGTTTTCAAATTATATGAAGGTCATTGAAACCGGCGAGACCATTCAAGAAGAATTAAAATTTGGAGATATCTGGTACTTGATGCGATTAACGCCATTTATCCAGAGTGATCAAACTATAGATGGTGTGGTAACCACTTTTATTGATATTTCGTATCAAAAAAGTGTTCAGTTTGAGTTGGAACGCAAAGAGACGGAAATTCGTGAGCTCTTTGATAATGCCCCAGATATGTTCTTTGCTGTCAATGCAGATGGCAAAATAATCAATGCCAACTTGGAGTTACTTGAAAAGCTTGAGTATGACTCCCGTGACGAGGTCATAGGCAAGAGCGTATTAGAGATCGCTCCTGGTTTTACGGAAGAGGAACTTCAATACGATTTGGACAAGCTAATGAACGGTAAGTTGTTAAGAGATGAAAGCCGCATAGTCCAGACCAAAACCGGCAAGAAGATCCCTATTCGGGTTAACGCCAAATCGTTTTTTAATGAAGACGGTTCTTTGAACCGCGTGCTTGCCAGCTGGAGAGACGTAAGTCAACTCAAAGCGATGGAAGATAAGCTTCAGGATCAAAATGCGGCCTTTGAGCAGGTTCTAGAAAGCACCCTGGCCGGCTATTGGGATTGGGACATTCCCGGTAACACCGAATACATGAGCCCAACCTTTAAGTCGATGTTCGGCTATGAGGACCACGAGATTCCAAACACCCCAGATTGGTGGCAAGAAAACATACACCCCGATGATCTACCAGGCGTATTTGAGGTCTTCAATAAGCACGTCGCAACTAAAGGAAAAGTGCCTTATGATAACGAGGTGCGCTACTTTCACAAGAACGGTGATATAGTTTGGGTATGGTGTAAAGGGAAAGTCATTGAATGGGATGAGGAAGGAAATCCACTGCGTATGGTAGGTAGCCACGTAAACATCACCCACCTTAAAAACCTTACGGACAGTAATAAACAACTGGAGCGCTTCGCTTATGTAGCTAGCCATGACCTACAGGAGCCTTTAAGAACCGTTACCGACTTTGTGAAGCTCTTTAAGGAAGATTATTCCGAGAAATTAGACAGTCAAGCATTGACCTATTTAGAATTCATTGACGAGGCCTCTATAAGAATGGGCAGTTTGATCAAAGGGATCTTAGCGTATTCTAGAGTAAGTGACAATGCCGTTAAAGAATCAGTAGATCTCAATGAGACCTTAAAAGCGGTACTCCAAGATCTCAAAATAAAAATAGATCAAGAAAAGGCCGAATTTAAGATTGGCAAACTTCCTAAAATCGCGGGTTATGCGGTAGAGCTTCACTCTTTATTTTTAAATCTGATCGGCAATGCAATCAAATTTGTGGCGCCCAACACCATTCCTGAAATTACCATTGCAGCTAAAAAAGTGGACGGCCATCATCAGATTTCTATAAAAGACAACGGAATAGGAATTGATCCAAAAGATCAGGACAAGATCTTTGATATCTTTAAACGCCTTCACAATGAGGAGGATTATAGCGGTACGGGTATAGGTCTAGCACACTGTAAAAAGATCGTAGAAATGCACGGCGGCAAGATTTGGGTAAAATCTGAGTTGGGTAAAGGCTGTACATTTTATTTTAATTTTAAGGCATAATTATGAACGAGAAGCTCAACATATTGCTTTTGGATGACAACAAAGCGACCAATTTTTTGCACACGCAATATTTAAAACGTCACGACGGTGTGGGCGAGGTAGAAGCTTTTCAAAAAGGTATTTCTGCCTTAGAAATGCTCAAGCAAACAGATACGTATCCGGACATCATGTTCTTAGACATTAATATGCCCAGCATGGACGCTTGGGAGTTTCTTGATGAGCTGAGAAAATTGAACTTGGAGCTGTCGGCTGCTATTTATCTTTTAACCACTACCATAAGCCCTCAGGATAAGGAAAAGATGCAGAATTATCCCGAACTGAGCGAGATCCTCTTTAAACCGCTAGACTCAACGGTTATAAAATCCATCCTAACTAAAAATTTTAGCGCCTAAAAATACTTTTCTGCCCCCTGTGCGTTTCATCCTGTTGAACAAAAAAAGACTCCCTTTTGGGGAGTCTTTTTTCAATCAACACTTAAAACAAATCTTAAGAACCGCACATCAAGCAGTCGTCGTCTTCTTCGGCATCTCTACTCTTAGCCAACATTTCACGCAACTCTTGAGGCGTCAATGGCTTGTCTGTCGCTGCTGCAGTAACGGTACCTACGGCCGCTTCCTGAGGTGCAGGAACAGCTTCCTTTGTAGTGTTCTTAAGTGTAAATTTGATCGCATCTACGGCACTCTTAGTACGTAGGTAGTACATTCCTGTTTTAAGACCGCTCTTCCAAGCATAGAAGTGCATTGAAGTAAGCTTCGCCATATTAGCGTTCTCCATAAACAGGTTCAATGACTGAGACTGATCAATAAAGTATCCTCTGTGTCGGGACATATCAATAATGTCTTTCATACTGAGTTCCCAAACAGTTTTATACAATTCTTTAAGGTCTTGAGGGATCACATCAATGTGCTGGATAGATCCATTAGCACGCATGATCTCTTCTTTTAGATCGTCATTCCAAAGGTTAAGTGCAACAAGATCTTCCAATAGGTGCTTGTTCACTACAATGAACTCTCCAGACAGTACACGGCGTGTGTAAATGTTAGAAGTGTACGGCTCAAAGGCCTCATTGTTTCCAAGGATCTGAGAAGTAGAAGCTGTTGGCATCGGCGCTACTAACAAAGAGTTTCTCACTCCGTGCTTCTTCACATCCTTACGCAATTTACCCCAGTCCCAACGACCGCTAAGCTCTTCATCTTTGATGTTCCAAAGGTTGTGTTGGAACAAACCTTCAGAGATCGGAGATCCTTTATAGGTCTCATAGGCTCCGTCTTTCTTAGCCTCTTCCATCGATGCAGTTACCGCAGCGAAGTACAAGGTTTCAAAGATCTCTTGGTTGAGTTTCTTAGCCTCTTCACTGGTAAATGGCAAACGCAGTTTGATGAAGGTATCTGCCAATCCTTGAACACCCAAACCAACCGGACGGTGACGGAAGTTACTGTTACGCGCCTCTGGCACTGGGTAGTAATTTCTGTCAATTACTCGGTTCAAGTTCTTAGTTACTCGCTTAGTGATTCTAAAGAGCTCCTTGTGATCAAAAGCACCGTTCTTCACAAACATTGGCAAAGCGATAGATGCTAGGTTACATACCGCTACTTCATCCGCAGAGGTGTATTCCAAGATCTCTGTACAAAGGTTTGAAGAACGAATGGTTCCCAAATTCTTCTGGTTGGATTTACGGTTGGCCGCATCCTTGTACAACATATATGGAGTACCGGTCTCAATTTGAGATTCTAGGATCTTCTCCCAAAGCTCACGCGCTTTGATGGTCTTGCGTCCGCGGTCTTCTGCCTCGTATTGCAAGTAAAGCTTTTCAAACTCTTCACTGTGGTTGTCAAACAATCCTGGACATTCATTTGGACACATTAAAGTCCATTCAGCGTCTTCTTGAACACGCTTCATGAATAGATCCGGAATCCACATGGCGTAGAACAAATCACGCGCACGCATCTCTTCTTTACCATGATTCTTTTTCAGGTCTAAGAAGTCAAAGATGTCTGCGTGCCATGGCTCCACATAAATCGCGAAGGAACCTTTACGCTTTCCTCCACCTTGATCCACATAGCGCGCCGTGTCATTGAATACACGTAGCATCGGTACAATTCCGTTTGAAGTACCGTTGGTTCCTGAGATATAAGAACCGGTTGCGCGAATGTTGTGAATAGAAAGACCAATACCTCCCGCAGATTGGGAGATCTTAGCCGTTTGTTTTAGGGTGTCGTAGATACCGTCAATACTGTCGTCCTTCATCGCTAAAAGGAAACAAGATGACATCTGTGGCTTAGGCGTACCAGAGTTAAAGAGTGTAGGGGTTGCGTGGGTAAAGAACTTCTTACTCATGAGTTCGTAAGTCTCTTTTACCGCTGCTAGGTCTTCCATATGGATACCAACAGATACACGCATCAACATATGCTGCGGACGCTCTGCGATCTGTCCGTTCAATTTTAGGAGGTAAGAACGCTCTAGGGTTTTGAATCCAAAGTAGTCGTAACCAAAGTCACGGTTGTAGATGATCGTTGAATCCAATTCGTCAGCATTCTTCATGATGATGTCATACACCTCGTCGCTCAATAGTGGAGCCTTCTTCCCTGTTCTTGGGTTTACATAAGTGTACAGATCCGTCATCACCTCAGAGAAGGTCTTCTTGGTGTTCTTGTGCAGGTTAGACACAGAGATACGTGCCGCCAAGCGGGCGTAATCTGGGTGCGTGGTGGTCATGGTCGCAGCAATCTCCGCAGCCAAGGTATCCAACTCACTTGTAGTCACACCGTCATACAATCCTTCAATGACGCGCATAGCAACCTTTACAGGATCTACTAATTCATTCAGACCGTAGCATAGCTTTCTTACGCGTGCCGTGATCTTGTCAAACATGATGGGCTCTTTGCGGCCATCTCTTTTAATTACATTCATCTACAACTTCTTTAGTTAATTAGTGCCTAATTTTTAGCAAAACGTAGGTTGGTACGCTAGGTGTAACCCGCGTATAATCAAATGGTTAAAAAAGCTCCGGGCCTGGGGCAGCCCCCTGGAGCGATTTTAGAAATCTGCGTCGAAACTAATCTTGTTAGATTCTTTGTCTTTGTTGGTAACTCCCGCTTTCTGATATTCGGAAACGCGCTTCTCAAAGAAGTTCGTTTTACCTTGAAGCGAGATCATATCCATAAAATCAAAAGGATTGCTGGTGCTGTATTCTTTCTCACAACCCAACTCCACCAAGAGGCGGTCTGTTACGAATTCCAAATACTGAGTCATCAGTTTGGAGTTCATTCCAATTAGACTTACCGGTAAAGACTCGGTAATAAATTCACGCTCAATATTAAGCGCATCCACAATGATTTCACGGATTCTTTCCTTTGGAACTTTATTGATTAAGTGATGGTTGTGCAAGTGTACTGCGAAATCACAGTGAACACCCTCATCTCTTGAGATCAGCTCGTTGGAAAAGGTCAATCCTGGCATTAAGCCACGTTTTTTGAGCCAGAAAATCGAACAGAAGGCTCCAGAGAAGAAGATCCCTTCTACAGCAGCGAAAGCGATAAGGCGCTCAGCAAAACTTGGACTTTCAATCCATTTTAATGCCCAATCTGCCTTTTTCTTGATTGCTGGGAAGTTTTCAATTGCATTGAAAAGCTTATCCTTCTCTTTTTCGTCCTTTACGTAGGTATCAATAAGTAGCGAATAGGTCTCTGAGTGGATGTTCTCCATCATGATCTGGAATCCGTAGAAAAACTTCGCTTCAGAATATTGAACTTCATTTACAAAGTTCTCTGCTAGGTTTTCATTTACAATTCCATCCGAAGCTGCAAAGAAGGCTAAGATATGTTTGATGAAATAACGCTCATCATCGTTTAATTTGGTTGCCCAATCCGTCAAATCTTGGTGCAAGTCAATCTCCTCTGCCGTCCAAAAACTGGCTTCGGATTTCTTGTACCAATCCCAAATATCGTGGTGTTGGATAGGGAATATTACAAATCGGTCCTTGTTCTCTGCTAAAATCGGTTCTACTGCGCTCATTGTCCGTTGCTTTTTTTAAAATTCGATAAATTTCTCGTTACTCGGGACTAACAAATATGGAAAATTTTAGAACGAATTAGTCGAGAATAACAGCTTGGTTTTCAACAAAGTTTTTAACATCAAAATTTTCAAACTGTTCACATAGTTTTGTTAACAAAATTGCGCAATTAATTTATTTTCAGTGTTTTATGAATTTACTGTTGAAGTTATTAACAAACGGAAAACAGACCGTTAATAGCTCGTGAAACCCCAGTGAAACCCAAGTGTTCTTAGGGGTTCTCCTAACATTTCCCTAAGGTTTTGGTAACACGATTTTTAACAGTAACCTTAAACAGAATTTTTTGGTTTGGAAGTCAAATGACCCACAAATTGCCGAAAAAAAATCACCAAAATGGTGATTTTATCATCTCAAATTTCTCAGAAGAATTCTAAGTCAGATTAAGGAGTATAAAAAAGGAATTATGCGTCTTGTTATTTTTGTGCGATTTGATCCAATCCATCAAACCAATCTTGTCCGAATTTTCGAATCAAGGCGTCTTTCACAAACTTATAAACCGGAACTTTGAGTTGCTCTCCCAAACTACACGCGGTATCACAAATAGGCCAACGGTGATAATTTACCGCCGCGAATTCGCTGTAATCGGTTACGCGTACAGGGTATAAATGACAGGAAATGGGCTTTTTAAAATCCACATCGCCTCCATTGTACGCATCTTCTATCCCACAACTGGCAATTCCTCCTTCTTTAAAGGTCACATAGGCACATTCTGCCCCATTGACCAAAGGAGTCTCTAATTCTCCAGCTTCTGACTTTATCCAAGTCCCTTGTGCTTCAATGGCCGCCTTTCCCTCTTCTCGCAAATGCGGCGCTACCTTCGGGTAGATCTGTTCTAGAATTTTGGTCTCTTCTGCGCTCAACGGCGCACCGGCCTCTCCTGCAATGCAGCATTCGCCTTTACAAGCGCCGAGATTGCACACAAATTCCTTTTCAATAAGGTCTGTAGATACTATGGTTTTGCCCAACTGGATCATGCCGCAAAGATATTTGCTTTAAGTCAATAAATCCATGGAGTAGGGCCAAAAAAAGTGACAGCTCGTAAAGGCTATCGCTTGTGTTAATTCTATTCGGGAGCTGAAGGATAAATTAGAGCCCTGAACACTTGCGCTGTTCGCCCTTATTTTTAAGCATCGAAATTACCGGCACAATCCCCGTGGTGATAAACATCACACAAAACAAGGCGATCATTTTGGTTTCCATCTGTTTGACTAGCGCGAAGATTATCAATACAATCCAGGCTGCAATGATTCCTATTGCAACAGATAATTTGCTTTTATTTTGATTATTCCATTTCATTTTCTTCTTCATTTAATAGTTGTAATTGAGTCTTGATTATGTCTTTTGAGTTGAAATAACTTGGATTCATACTTCTGTTGAACCTTCTAAACCCTTTTGTTTTTGATAGATAGAAAATTGCTATTCCACCTACTACCCAAAAGATCAATAAAGGCCACTTTTCTATAAGCTCACTCAGTGTCCTTCCCTTTATCCCCAGACCTAATAAGAAACCTCCGGCATAAGCAGTAGTAATGATCCAAGAAAAGTAGTTACACTGAAACGCATTAATAGCAGCATCGTATCTAATTATATCTTGCAGAGCTCCTTTTATATCTTGATTGAGATTAGGCGCTTTTAAGGTGCTCCGCGCGTAAACTAAAGAACTTATCATTGAAAGATAGCACAGAACCACCAAGCCTACTGCCAATAGCGTTATGGTATTAGGCACCATAAAATACACAACAATGAAGGCAACGAAAAATATACAGTTGAGGATAATTGCACGTTTAGAGTTGCCTAGAACACGAAGCATGGGAGCTTCAGTCTTTTTTCTGATATCGGCTTTTAATGATGAGGAGGTATAACTCAATTCTGAGCTATCCCAACTCGCATTGTCAAGCAATGTTTTTAAATCCATACTCAGCTAATTTTTTACGTAATCGACTCACTTTCACTCTCGTATTTACAGCGGAAAGTCCTATCAATTTTGAAATTTCTTTTTGGTTGTAGCCTTCTATCAAAAGCAACACAATCGATTTTTCAACAGGCTGCAATAGTCTTAAAATGGCATCCAATAATTCTTGCCCCTGTAATTTTGATATGGTCTGCTCGTTGTAATTTGTTTCTTCTAAAGGGACATAGTGTTGTTTTTTGTTTTTGCGCAGTCTTGCAAAGGCAACGTTTAACCCAATGCGATACAACCAAGTGGAAAACTTCGAACGACCTTCAAAAGACGGATAAGACTTCCAAGCTTCAACAAGGATGTCTTGTTTTAGATCTTTTTTAGATTCAGCGTCATCAGCATAGAGGTATAAAATCTTATTGATCACCCCTTGATGCTCTTGTATTAGCTGAATATAGTCTTGTTCTTGGGTCCTATCCATTTAGAGTAATCTAACACCATGTAGGTTGTAAAATAAAGCTGAAGTGTTACAGACCGAATTATTTTTTTTCAACCCGTACATATTGAATGCATCAAAATTACCCACAACAATCAATATTGACTACTTTTGCGCCCTAAATCAAGCTGTTATGGAGTTCAACACTAAAGAGATCTTTACCGCAACCATGGTTTTATTTGCGGTTATTGATATTATTGGAAACATCCCCATTGTCATCTCCTTAAGAGAACGTGCGGGACATATTCATTCAGAAAAAGCCTCTATCATTGCCGCTGCAGTGATGGTGCTGTTTTTATTCTTGGGTGAAAGCATTTTAAAGCTCATTGGGATCAACGTAAACGAATTTGCTGTTGCTGGTGCTTTTATCCTTTTCTTTATTGCTTTGGAGATGATCTTGGGCGTTACCCTTTTTAAAGATGACGGGAGTACGCCAGAACTAGCCTCCATATTCCCACTGGCTTTCCCAATGTTGGCCGGACCTGGAAGTTTGACCACTTTACTATCATTACGCGCCGAATATCATATAGAGAATATCATCATTGCCATTGTTATTAATGTCATTGTGATCTATGCGGTTTTAAAAACCTCTGCCCGTCTCCAACGCTTCTTAGGAAAAAACGGAATTGGTATTATAAGAAAGGTTTTTGGCGTAATTTTGCTAGCGATTGCGGTGAAGCTATTCACCTCTAACATTCAAGAATTATTTGCGTAAAGCACAAGCAATGAAAATACTGATCTACATCTTAATGGCTGGCGCACTGGTGCTGATGATCTACAACGCGACTCAACTCAATTTTGACGCCTTGTTGGAAGGAGAAAGCAAAACTGCCATTTCCTTGATCTTGGCAGGATTGAGCTGTATTATTTTACTGCTGATATTACTTCTCTCTAAAAAGATCGAAGAGAAGAAAAAAGACTCCTAGTTCTCTACAGGGGTTAAATCTGCACGCTCTATATCTAAGACGCGCTGAATCATGGCGTCTTCTGAATTCGCCACCTGTCTTGCCTGATTGCTGCCGTATAGCTGATCTGCAAGCGTTTGCTTGATGGCCAACTTGAGGATGTCAAAGTGAGAGGCCAAATCAAGGTTCGGTGATTTGAAGCGTTCGTTATAGTTGATAAAGGCATTGGCCAATTCATCAGACACCTCGTATTCATTCATAAAGGTGTCAAAATCCATCTGGTCAAAATCCGCTCGCGAATTTTCCAGTTGCTCAAAGACAAAGTAGTTCATATATCCGGTGGACATGACATATTCCAAGGTTTCATTGGCTATACTGGTGTCTTTTGGCACAAAGACATCCGGAGTAATTCCACCGCCTCCGTAAACTACACGTCCTTCTGGAGTGACAAACTTAAGCGAATCAGAAACCTTTATACTGTCTGCAGAGCGCAACTCGCCGTTTCTGTATCGGTTTTGGTATTCGCTAAAATAATCGTCCAAGCCTTTGGCGTATGAACGTTGAATGGAGCGACCCGTTGGGGTGTAATAACGCGCAATGGTCAAACGAACAGCACTACCATCTCCCAGAGCCATTTCTCGTTGCACTAAGCCCTTTCCGTAAGAACGGCGCCCAACAATGGTTCCGTGATCATTGTCTTGCAAGGCTCCTGCAACGATCTCTGAAGCCGAGGCTGAATTCTCATTCATCAAAACATAGACCTTGCCCTTTTCAAAATCTCCTCTGCCAGTGGCAAAGGTTAGGTCTTCATCACCTTTTTTGTTCTTGGTGATGAGCATGAGTTTGTCGTCCTCTAAAAACTCATCCAATATCTTATTGGCAGCATTGATATAGCCGCCCGGGTTGTTTCTCAGATCGAGGATCAAAGTCTCCATGCCTTCATCCAAGAGATCATCCATAGCCTCTTTAAACTCGTCATAAGTAGTATCGGCAAAACGGTTTATTTTGACGTAACCGGTAACCTCATCGATCAAATAAGAAGCTTCTACACTTACTAGTGGCACTTCTTTACGTCTCACGTTGAACTCTAAGAGCTCGGGTTCGCCACGGCGGTAAATGCTGAGTTTTACTTTGGAATTTCTATTTCCTTTTAAAAAGGAAACAATGCTGTCTCTGGAGATCTCAGCTCCGTCCAACACTTGATCATCTGCAGCTACGATGCGATCGCCTCCGCGAATTCCTGCTTCATAGGCAGGACCTCCTTCTATAGGATTTATAATGGCGATAGTATCGTTGTAGACGTAAAAATTCACCCCAATACCCACAAAATTTCCGCGCATATCGTTAGCAGCATCTTCATAGGCATCCACAGGAATGTAAACCGAATGTGGATCCAGGTTTTCTAGTATTCCGTTTACCGTGACATCAACAATACTGTCCGTATTGACTTGGTCCACGTATTCGTAGTCTATATAATCAATAAGTCTGTTGAGCTTATCCTTTTTAGAATTCTTAGCAAAGATCTGTTCGCCTCCATCCTGAAAATTCAGTTTGGCGCCAATAAAAGTACCCACAGCCAAACAGCTGCCAATGATAAGCGGTAAATAGATCTTTATACGATTCATGAAAGTTCGTCTAATGAAGAAACCTGCGAAATGTCAACACCGGCACGCTCTAAAAACTCCAAACCGCTGGTATCTTTATAAGCGTGGTGGTATACCAAACGCGTAATTCCAGCCTGATGGATGAGCTTGCTGCATTCCTTACAAGGCGAAAGGGTAATGTACAAGGTAGCTCCCTTGCAGCTCTGCGTGCTCCCGGCAACCTTAGAGATGGCGTTAGCCTCAGCGTGCAAGACATACCATTTGGTGTAGCCTTCCTCATCCTCGCAAAAGTTTTCAAAACCTGTTGGGGTTCCGTTGTAACCGTCTGAGATGATCATCTTGTCTTTGACAATCAAGGCCCCAACCTGCTTGCGCTTGCAATACGACAGCTTGGCCCATTCATAGGCCATGCGCAAATAAGCGACATCGTACTTGTGTTGTTTTGCAGATTTATTCATAGTCAAGGCAATATAGCCAATTCAAAACGAAGATAATTGAACTCCGCTCCTCTATTAAACTGTAGCTTGTTAATCTTATTACAAAGTTTGTCAAAAAAGTGCCAAATCAGCTTTAGAAAGGCCACGTATCTGCAAGCATAGGCAAGAGCAATCCAATGGCGATACAACAAAGCGCAATGGTCCAATCTCTGGCGCTCGCTTTGAGTATGTTCTTAGCGACAAAACCAACGATCAAGGCGATCAGCACAATCACCAACTGCGCCAATTCAATTCCCAAGGCAAATTCAAAGAGTGGCAGGGCCGCGCTTTCATCCAAACTTCTAAAGAAATTGGCAAAGCCAAGTCCGTGTATCAATCCGAAGAAAAGCGTCATGAGATAAGTCCCATAGACAGACAACTCCTTAGCGCCCTTGCGCGTATTTAATAGGTGATAAATAGCCGTAGCCAAAATGGTCACAGGGATCAAAAACTCCACCGCTGTTGGTGACACCGTTACCCAGCCAAAGGTGGCGGCAACCAAAGAGATCATATGCCCAAGAGTGAAGGTGGTGACCAAGCCCACTACCTTTTTCCAATCTGTAAATTCATAGACGGAAACCAAAACTACCAGAAACAAGAGGTGGTCAGGGCCTCCCCAGTCCAATACGTGATTGAAACCCAGATTCAGATATAGCCAAAAATCAGACATGGATGACGTTTTTGGTAAAGTTACCACAAATGCGCCAAGCTACCCTGTACATTATACCTTCTTTAAGACAAAAACAACACTAACATAAAGCTTGTAGAACACGCTGGGCAAGAGGACAATATCGCTTGAATCATAAATGATTAATTTTTAGTAACTTAGGTTAAAATCAACTATGAAACTAAAACTACTCTTCTTTTTGGGCCTAATGGGCCTGTCTCAAATGCAGGCTCAAGATCCTATCCTTTTTGAATACGATTGGTATTTACTATCTACCCGAGTGGATGGAGAAACTTATTTTCCACCCAGCAATAGCGAAGTGAATTTTGTGCCTTTTTACCTAAATGATACGGCAGACCCAAGCGATATGCTGACCTATGTTTGTAATGCATTAGTGGCTGATAGCGTCACCTATACCGATCCTTACGATATTACTTTCAATTCTCTGGCCATGACCTTGATTGATTGTACCATACCGGAGAATGGGATCTTTGAATTCAACTATTTCAATTTCTTCTTTCAAAATGAAGGAGTATCCCTAGAATATGCGATTGGGATCATTGATTTTCCTGCTGACGACGAACTTTGGACCCTCACCATCTATAATGATGATGGAGATTATGTGGATTATCTATCCAAAATTTTAAGTGTGGATGATTTTACCTTGGATGCGGTAAGCTTATACCCGGTGCCTGCAAAAGAAACGCTGTATGTTACCAATCCAAAGGGCTTGGAGCTATCTATTGAAGTCTATGACGTGACTGGAAAGCGGATTCAATCTGGGCGTTTTACAAACAACAGTTTCCAAATTGATGAATTAGCGGCTGGCGTCTATTTTGCAACGCTAAGCGATGGACAAGCCACCACGGTAAAGCGCTTCATCAAACAATAATTAGAAGTACTGCTGTAACTCCTTTTTAAAATAAGCAGCGCTTGATGCTGCACTGGTTGTGGAATTTAAGGTAAAGTTGCCGCCTTGTTCTATATAGAAATATTCCAGGCCAGAAGCCACAGGATCGGGAAGAATTTCATGATAGTTGATAGAGCCATTGCCCAGTTCTGTATAATCTCTGCTTACTTTGTGCATGTCTTTTAAATGCCACATCACGTAGCGGCCCGGATATTTGGCCACCAACTCTTTGGGTGTGGTCTTGCCTTGATGCATCACCCAGTACATGTCCATTTGGAATTTTACTTGCTCGGGATCGGTTCTATCGGCAATAATATCATAACCTGTTTCTCCGTTGCCCAGATCGGCAAATTCATAGCCGTGGTTGTGAAAGGCAAAGCCCATGGAGGTTTCACTGATCTGTTGCCCAATAACTTTTAGCTTTTTAGCCAGCAAACTGTAGCCGTCTCTGTTGCGATAAGCCTCCTCAATAAAAGGCCAAGTAATGTATTTATTGTCCATAACAGAGGCGGCACTAATGCAGGCATCAACATAACGGCGTAGGGCATCATCAGGAGCTTCCATAAAGGCAGAAAGCCCATAATGACCGCTGCTTACGGTCAAATCCAGATCATTTAGAATCGCTTTGAAATCCTGAGGCGAGTAGCCGTAGATCTTGTTGGCATCCGCATCAAAACCATAAGTCTCAAAGTCTTCATATCCCATGACCTTGAGCGCTTGAAGCGTTTCAATGGGTTTGTCTACCATTTGATCTCGAATAGAATAGACCTGATACCCGAGTTTGTATTTGTGCTGATCACCAAAACCTGCACAACTCCATGGCAGCATAGCAGCAGCACTCGCTGTGGCACTGAGTTTTATAAATTCTTTGCGATTCATGTTTTAAAGTTAGTTGAATTTTAAACAACTCACACAATGACAGAATTGCTTTCCAAAAGCACTTCATAAAACTTCGGAATCAAAGAATAAAAAGAACAATAGAGGTGTGTTTAGAGCGTATTAGACCTCTTCCAAGAGTGCGACGGCATCTTGTTTACCTTCTAAGTAATGAGCCAGATGATATTGATCCAAGCGTTCTAGGATACGGGTTAAAGAAGTACTTTCTGTTTCTGAGAGCGGTTTGCTTAAAAGTGTCGCGGCAGGCGCAACCATGCCGTAGGCCTTGAAAGTCTCTCCCAAACCGAAAGGTGTTAATTCTAAAAGGGTGCTTCTTCCGTCCGTGGGATGCGGTTTTTGTTCAATAAGACCATTGCGCAACAAACGTCTTATGACCTCCATGCCAAACGACTTCTCGCAGACCATTTCTCTGATCAAATCCATTTTAGACAAAGGACCTCTTCTGTGGAGTGCTGCCGAAAAAGCAAAATCCATATCCGTAGTGAATTTGGAATCCTGAAGCGCGTTTTTCAGATAACCGTGGGTATATCTATATATGCGACAGACATGTATAAGCGTATTCTCTGCAGAATTACGTCCGTAGGTGATCTTGCCTTGTTCTTGTGTAGCTGCCTCGTGATTTTTTTTGAGTTCGTCCAGAAACAATCCAAAGTCGAGATCATCGGTTTTTGACTCCAATTTAAAGGCAATGGCTTGGTCTACCAAGTGCTTGATTAATGCTTCAATAGTCATATTTAAGTTTAGTTTAACACTACTTAATTCAAATATAGAACAAAATCACACTAATTTCGTAAAAATTTTGCTAAATAAACCAATCAATATCCTATGAAAAAGAAATTGATCTTACTGCTTTTACTGTTGCCTACAGCACTATTTGCACAAACCAGTGGAGAAGTATTTGGAACTGTAATTGATGAGAAAAACATCCCCATCCTCGGTGCATCGGTATTGCTGGAAGGAACCAGTCAAGGAGCACAAACCGATATAGATGGCAAATATCGGATCACAGACATTACACCAGGAAGCTACAACCTTGTGGTAAGCTACCTTGGATTTGAGACTCAAACACGGTACAATATTTTAGTCAAATCCAAAGGAAATCAGGCCTATGATTTTAAGCTCGTTGAGGCTGCAGAGTCTTTAGAAACCGTAGTGATCTCTAATGACAACCGAATAAGTCGTCCCAGAGAAACGCCTTTGAGCACCCAAACGCTATCGGCAGTTGAAATTGCAACCTATCCCGGAAGTAACAATGATGTGGTACAAGTAGCTCAAACCCTCCCTGGGGTCTCCCCTTCTATTGGCGGCTTTAGAAATGACCTTATTATTCGCGGAGGGGCTCCTAATGAAACGGTTTATTATTTAGACGGAATGGAAATCCCCAACATCAACCACTTCAGTACCCAAGGAAGTGCAGGTGGGCCCGTAGGCATGGTGAACGTTTCCTTTATAAGTGATGTGACCCTTTCCACCTCAGCTTTTGCCGCTCAATATGACAATCCGCTATCTGGAGTTTTACAATTCAACCAGCGTAACGGAAATTCAAGAGACTTTAGTGGGAACTTTCGCGTGAGTGCAAGTGAAGCTGCACTTACGCTTGAAGGACCTTTGTTCAGCGGTGAAAATGAAGAATCGAACACCACGTTCATAGCCTCTGTTAGACGTTCCTATTTGGAATTCTTATTTGAAGTGATTGGATTGCCTTTTAGACCCAATTATTGGGATTATCAGTACAAACTGAATCATAAAATAGACGCCTACAACTCCATAAGCCTTTTAGGATTGGGGTCCATTGATGATTTTTCTGTGGAAGCACCTGAGGAGTTTGATGAAGCACAGCAAGCAGCCCTTGAGCAAGCGCCTTTCATCAATCAACGCACCAATGCCATCGGTATCACTTGGAAGAACAGACTCAAGAACGGCAGCGGATTTATGCAAACCACCCTGAGCAATAACACCCTCAATAACGAGTTCACGCGTTTTGAAGATCCTGAGAATGAATCTGGGGTGCTCTTTAATAACGACGCCATTGAAAGCGAGACCAAATTGCGGTATGAGCTTACTAAGTTCTACGGAGATTGGAAGATCAAAACAGGAGCCAATGTCCAATATTCGCGTTATGAGAACAACACGATAAATCAGTTAGACAACAATATATTCAGTACGGAGATCGACTTTGCCAAATACGGCTTTTTTGCCAATGCGACCCGCTCTTTTTTGAATGACAAGCTTGATCTCTCCTTTGGTTTTAGAATGGATGATGACAGTTTTACTACAGAAGAAAGTCTGCTGTCTACCTTCTCCCCACGCCTTTCTCTGTCTTATGAATTTACAGACAACTGGAAGATCAACGCCACCGCTGGACGCTACTATAAATTACCTCCCTACACCATCTTGGGTTTTAGAGATAATGAAGGGAATTTACTCAACCAAAATGTTGATTATACCCAAAGTGATCATTTCGTACTTGGGCTTCAGCATTATTTATCGCCATCTGCCAATATTTCTTTAGAAGGTTTCTACAAGCGCTATGAGGATTATCCTGTGTCTGTTCTTGATGGTGTTTCCTTAGCCAACAAGGGAGGAGATTTTGAAGTTTTGGGAAATGAAGAAATAGCTACGGTAGGTAGAGGTCGTGCTTACGGATTGGAGCTGCAATTCCAACAGAAATTGTCTAATAACTTCTACGGAATCTTTGCCTACACCTTCTTTTACAGCGAGTTTACCGGCTTTGATCGCGATGAATTCTTACCCTCCGTTTGGGACAGTCGTCACCTTATTTCCTTTACGGGAGGTTATAAGTTGGCTCGTAATTGGGAGATCAGTGCGCGGTATCGTTTTGCCGGCCGAACGCCTTTTGTACCCGTGGATCAAGCGGCTACTTTGGATGCATATCCTGAGGTTGTGTTAGACTATTCCCGCTTGGGTGAGGAAAAATTAGAGATCTTCAGCCAACTCGATATTCGCATAGACAAGAAATGGAACTTTGAAAAATTCTCATTCAATGTCTTTGCCGAAGTACAGAATGCTTTGGGACAAGACATTCCGCAACCCACAGAATTTGGTTTGGCTAGAGATGCCGATGGAAATATTCAAAACCCAAGACAGTTGTCTGCTATAGAACAAAACACAGGGCAACTCATTCCCAGTATTGGAATTGTTTTGGACTTTTAATCAATCCATACTCGGACAAATAGCCTCGGTCCAAATGGCGTATCCCTTTGGGTTCATATGCAGACTGTCTCCAATGAATATCTGCGGTTTGGGTCTGCCTGCATCGTTGAGCATCGAATTCCAAACATCGATATAACCTACCTGCTCCTGCTGCTCAGCGTAATCAGAAAGCAGCTTGTTTACCGCCAGATATCCTGTTTCAAATTGCCAGCGAGCAGGACTTGGTTTGGTACCAATGATGTAGATCTCAGTTTCAGGCAAGCTGCTTCGGATCTTCCCCACAATCTGACTCATGGTCTTTAAAATGGTCTCTGGCGTCTTTCCGGAATTGATGTCGTTATCGCCTTCATAGATGAACACCTTTACGGGTTTGAATCGCAGAACAGCAGCATCTAAGTGATAGAGCAAATCACTGGCTTCAGAGCCTCCAAAACCGGTGTTAATGATCTTTTCATCGGCGCAATCTTTTTGCACCGTCCCCCAAAAACGCACGCTGGAACTTCCGGTAATGACAATCAGATCTCCATCAGGGATCTCCATTTTACTAAAGCCGTTGATCACAAATTGAAAGCGGTTTGGATCTTGGGCCTTGAGGTCAATCAATGCGCTAAAAAGCAGCATTAAGGTAAACAGCCATTTTAAACTTTTCATAAGACTAGTCTTGTTTTATAAATACCACATTTTTTACGCGTCCAGATTCTAATTTAAAGGCAGTTATGTTGGGTGAACCTTGAAAGACCACCGTTGCTCCTGAACCACTAAAGGTATGGTTGTCAATTTGTTTTAAAGAGATGGGGTCATTGTCACCAATGCTAACTTGTAAGGCATCATCTACCGCAGTTACCGCGTAGCGAACATCCAATTCTTCACTGTAGTAGCTACCCTTGTAGGCGGTAAGATCTACTCCAGAAAAGTCCTTAACCACCTTTCGCTTGGTAATGGTCAACTCACCGGGTTGCTGCACCTCAAGCGTATTGGTCTTTCCATCTTTCAAGTCTTTGAAAGTGAACTTGAAGTTATCGTTACCCGGAATTCCATAAGAGTTCCCGCTGGTCTTGGCAATATTATATGAGGCGCCGTTCCACTTTTGTGTGAGGTTTAAGGAATCATTTTTAATAGCGATCTCTAATTCCACTCCAGCCTCTATTTCATAAGTACCTACCATTTGCTCCATTTCAAAGATCACCGCTGGGATCGCCGTTTCTACCTCTGCAACAGCATCGGGTTCGGGTTCTTTCAAAACATCTTTTAAGAGGATATCCGCAACGGCATCTGCCATGCTCCAAGGACTGGCATCGGCTCGGTTTGCAAATACGGCAATGGACAAATTGTGCTCCGGGAACCGGACCAATTCGGCTCTAAAACCTACAAAAGCGCCACCGTGACGAATCGCTTTAACCCCTTTGTAATCCTCAATAAAAACACCGAGAGCATAATCAATGGTCTCGCCATTGTTTAGCACGCCTTGGGTGGTCATTTTCTCCCAAAAGTCAGCAGGCAAAACGGCCGCGTTGTAGTATTCGTCGTCCCACTTTTTAATATCATTGATAGAAGTAAAGATTCCGCCATCACCGATCATATCCAAAGTGGTCATGCTGATCATAAATGCTCCACTGGAATGCGGGGCATAACCAGAGGCCCTGTTTTTCACGACCCTGTTGTGATAATTATGAAAGTGGGTATCGCGCATTTCCAAAGGCCTGAAAATGTTGTTTCTGGCGTAGTCTGCCATATTGCTCCCGGATGCCTTCTCCACGATCTGTCCCAACAACCAATAGCCAGAATTGCTGTATAAATACTCCTCTCCCGGCTCAAAATTAAGACTGGTCTGCCTTACAAGCCATTGCATAATATCGGCGTCGGTATAATGGGTGTCGTCATCATATCCTTTTAGATAGGCCAGCTGTAAGTAGTCTCTAATTCCGCTGGTGTGATTTAGCAGATGACGCACGGTGATCCTTTGAGCACATTCGGGAAATTCTGGATAGAATTTAGACAGTGGGTCATCAAAACTGAGCTTGCCTTCACTTTCCAAAAGCACTATACAGGCAGCGGTAAATTGTTTGGATGTGGACCCGATCCGAAACACCGAATTGGCATCGTTGGGAATATTGTATTCCAAATTGGCCATTCCGTAACCTTTGCTGTATAGGATCTTCCCATCTCTAAATATTCCCAAAGATGCTCCGGGCACTTCTCTATTCCCCCAGGCTTTGAATACGGCATCGATTTGATCCGCTTCTGGAATTTGGGCAAAAGCTATACTTGTCATCATAAGAGACAAAGCAAAACACAGTTTCTTCATAGTGGTTGTAATTTTAGCTGCAAAAGTTAAAGTGTCTTTAAAGGTAATTGAGTTCTGTCAATTGTCCTAGCAAAGCGGATTATTGATGATCGCTACAGCGGCAAAATCTATGTTAATGTTTTTACAAAATCATTTATTTTGTTTAATGTTTACTTATTTTCGTTAAACGATTAATTACCAGCTTTAACCAATAATACCATGAAGACACTAAAATTCGCTGTAGTTACGCTTGTTTTCGCAATTCTTGTTTCTTTTAAACCTGCCACAGATGACTTCCAAGGACAGGCCTTCTATTTCTCAAAATCTACAATGGATCTCGGAAACTGGGGAGCTCGCTTAAGTGAGGCAGAGAAAAAACAAGTTTACGCACGCCTAAAAAATCGTTTAGAAAAAACCTATATCCTCGATTTCAATAAAGAAGAGTCTATTTTCAATGAGGAAGATCAGATAGATGCCATGTCTGGAGCCACAGACACTTGGGGGAGCAACTTTGCTCGCGGCGAGCAATACAAGAATGTTAAACAAAACATGCTTATCCAAGCGCAAGAATTCTACGGAAAGAAGTTCTTGGTAAAAGATAAGTTGGCAGATATTGAGTGGAATATGGCTGGCGATTCTAAAATGATCGGGCAATACATGTGCTTTAAAGCCACTGCCACGGTGCCAACCAAAGAACTCACTTGGTACAACTTTGAGTGGAGTGATCTTCGTGCCGAGGAAGAAAAAGATGCCGATGGCAATCCTATAATTCCCACTACAGACATTGAGGCGTGGTATACGCTACAAATCCCAGTAAGCCATGGACCTGCCGAGTACTGGGGGCTTCCAGGACTTATTTTGGAAGTAAGTGCAGGAAATACCACCATGCTTTGTTCTAAAGTAGTATTGAATCCTGACGAGACCGTTGCTATTAAAGCCCCAGACAAGGGCAAAGAGATCAACAAAGCCGATTACGCCATGACCATCCGCAAGAAGATGATGGAGATGCGTGATAACCGAGGCAGAAGAAGAAACTAAATCTCGAGCCTGGTTTAAGGTCCGCATTACGATGAAAAAATTACTCCTTTTCGCCCTGCTGCTCGGCAGCATAGGCACAACCCTTGCCCAGATCCAAATGCAAGGAGTGGTCAAAGACAGTTTGGATATTCCCTTGGAATTGGCCAATGTAGTTGCCATAAACGACTCCACCAATGCCTTGGAATCTTACGGCATCACCAATGAAGCCGGTAAGTACAAACTCGAACTTGAAGCCAATACCAGTTATAAACTCCAAGTGAGCTATATCGGTTTTAAAACCTATGAAGAGCAACTCCAAACCGGAGAGGCTGATCTCAACAGAGACTTTAAACTAGCCCCAGACAACGCACTAGATGCCGTTGAGTTGGTTTATGAAATGCCCGTGACAGTTAAGGGTGATACGCTAGTTTACAACGCAGACTCCTTCAATACGGGAACGGAGCGCAAACTGGGTGATGTTTTGGAAAACCTGCCTGGCGTGGAGATCAATGAAGACGGGCAGATCGAAGTAGAAGGAAAAGTGGTCAATAAACTCATGGTAAACGGCAAGGACTTCTTTGACGGAGACACCAAGCTGGCCACAGAGAACATTCCATCCAACGCTGTTTCTAAAGTTCAAGTACTCAGAAACTACGCAGAAGTTGGTCAATTGAGCGGCGTTCGCAACAACCAGGACAATGTGGCCATTAACATCAAACTCAAAGAAGGGAAAGAGAACTTCTGGTTCGGAAGTGTTACTGCAGGAGGAGGATCCTCACCGGAGGACGAACTTTATTTATTGCAACCCAAGCTCTTTTACTACAGCCCAAAATACAGCTTGAACTTTATTGGTGACCTTAATAACACTGGAGAAGTTGCCTTGACGCGAAGAGATATCCGCGGTTTTGGAGGAGGATTTCAAGCGCCGAGTCGCAGCAGTGGTACGGACATTAATTTGGGAGACAACAGCTTGAATTTCTTGACCAGTCAAGGAAACGCTTTAGAGATTGAGAGTCAATTAGGTTCTATGAACTTTAGTTATTCTCCCAAGACCACACTAGATTTTAGTGGGTTTGCCATTTTCAATTCGAGTAGAATTCTATCCAGAGAGTCGAGTTTTGTGCAGTATACAGATCCTGAGTTGGGCATTCCGGATGAAGCAACGGAACAGCGCAGCCGCGAACGTTCTGATCAAGGCTTGGTGAAATTCAGTGTGAAATATCAGCCTAACCTCAACAATCAAATGGATTATGATGTGTTGGGAAGAATTTCAAGAGATACACAAGATCAAAATCAGTTCTCTTCTGTGATTGGAAACACCGATCAATTTGACGAGGTGACTCCGTACAGCATCAATCAGAATCTAAACTACTACTATACGCTTAACGAGCGCAACATCTTTGCCTTTGAGGCCACTCACCTCTTGCGCAATGAAGACCCATTTTACAATGCAGTTTTAGTCAACGACCCGGACAGTCCGGACGCTTTTGACAATACTGCGGAGGCCCTCGGTCTGAATACCAGTCTAGATTTTTACAATATTGGCCAAGACCGAAGAATTAAATCCAATCAATTAGACGCTAAGTTGGACCACTATTTTGTGATCAATCAGCGCAGTAATTTGAACTTTACCTTGGGGACCATTTTGAGCAATCAGCAATTCAATTCCAATATCTTTCAATTTTTAGAAGATGGAAGCCGATTTGACCCAACCCCAACCATTAATGACGGCTTGGACACCAACGATACCGAATACAACTTCAGCGATATTTATCTCGGTGTGCACTACCGAGCCAAATGGGGGAAATTTACCGTAACCCCAGGATTCTCGCTGCACGCTTATGGGAACCGCAACATTCAATCCGGAGAAGAATTTAAAGACAACTTCTTTAGACTGCTACCGGACTTTGAAACGCGCATTCAATTCAAGAAGAGCGAGCAGTTGACCTTCCGCTATGAGATGCGCAACCAGTTCACAGACGTGACGCGTTTGGCGCAAGGCTTGGTCTTTAATAGCATTAATAACATTTCTTTTGGAGAGCCGGAATTGCAGAATGCTTTGGCTCATAATGTGAGCTTGTTTTACAGCAGTTTTAATTTATTCAACTACACCAACGTATTTGCCAGAGCTGCTTATACCAAGAATATTGATCAGATCAGAAGTTTGACCAACTTTGACAACGTAATTAGAACCAGTACGTTTTTTAACTCTGCCTTTGCCGATGAGACGGCGAGTTTATTCGGAAGAGTGCAACGCACCTTTGGAAAGGTTCGTGCGAGCATCAATGTGCGATACAATTACAGCAAGATCAACCAGTTTATCCAAGGGCAGCGCTCCATCAATGAAGGCTTTACACAAAGCTATACGCCCGGTTTAAGAACCAACTTTAAAGTGGCACCAAACATCTCTTTGAGTTATAGATATGTGGTGACCAACAACAACCAAGGGGATAGAGAGACTACTTTCATCACCAACGCACCGACCTTTGAATTTGACGCTTATATCTGGAAATCGGTCACTTTTAGAACCGATTATGCCTATACCATTCAGGAGTTGGACAACGGAGAAACACAGTCCTTCCAAAACTGGAATGCCCGTTTATCGTATAGAAAGAATCGGGATTCTAAATGGGAGTATGAGATCAGAGCAACCAACATTCTCAACATAGATTCTCAGGTGAGAAACAGTGCCAATAATGTGTCAGTTTTTAATTCGGAGACGTTTATTCAGCCAAGATTTATTACCTTCCGCTTTATCTATACACTATAAATCTAACTTAATACAGCCACCACAGCATGAAGAAATTAGTTCTTTTGGCCTTTTTTATTGGGTTTGCCACCCTTACCCAAGCGCAGGATTACACCGATATTGTAAAGTTTCAATACAATCGAGCTACGCTAGGAAATATTGACAATGATGATGAAACGGAGGTTGGAAACGCGAACTTGGAAACCTATTTCGTGATCCCCGCCACGGCAAAAACGATCTTTATTGCCGGTTTTACTTATGAAAACACACGCTTGAGCGTTGCTCACGACGACGATTTTAGAACCAATCTGGTAATGACACGTCTTAACCTGGGTGTTAAACTGGACCACGGAAACGGATGGAGCGGAACGTATGTTTTACTTCCTAAATACGCTTCTGATTTCAACGATCTAGGCGGAGATGCTTTCCAATTTGGAGGTTTAGCATTATTTGAAAAGAAGATCTCTGGTCGTAAAGGCTGGAAGTTTGGTAGTTATGTGTCTTCAGAAAACTTCGGAACCATCATCACTCCGCTTGTGGGTATGTGGTACAAATCCCCTAACCGCAAGTTTTACGTAAACGCGGTATTCCCGATTCGTTCTGAGGCTAACTACGCCATCTCTGATGTTTTTAGCGTTGGAGCCAACCTTTTGACTTCTGTTAAGGCTTACGATCTTTCTGGAAATGCAGACGGATTCTACGTACAAGAGGAGTCTATCCGCTTCAATCTTTATGCAGGAGTGAGCTTGTTTGACGGGACGCTCTTAGCACGCGCTAAGATCGGATACGATACCACGGATTATGGTCTTTACATGCAAGGAGATAAAGTAGGTGCACAAGTTTTGACCTTCCAAGTTGGAGGTGATGACAGAAACCGCTTGAACAGTGAATTTGATGCTGCTCCCTTTATGGGTGTTGACCTTATTCTTCGCGCAGGAATTTAATCCCCAAGAAATAATCTAGTCTAAAGGCTGCTTCAGGATCTGGAGCAGCTTTTTTAGTTGCTGATCTTCTGAGTCAAATGGATTGTTGGCAATTTCAATATCTGGAAGCACGCCACGTGCAGATCGATCCCCACTCACCCTTACAATTTCACCCTTAGAGACTACTACAGGAATCCCAGTATTTGGCAAACTAAAGTTGAATACTGATGCGTAGAGCGAAGGATACTCCGCAGTCTCTTCACCCACTATAGTCGCCCAACCATAATCCTTTAATTGGGCTGCGGTCACTGCAGCTTGAGAATAGGAATGTCTGTTAACCAACACATAGACTTCACCTTGGTATCTGCGCGATGCTGGCTTTGGCTCATATTTCGGAAAATCATAACTAAAAACTTCTCCGTTGGCTTTAGAAAAAATTGCATTCTGATAAGCAGAGGTGGTATCGCGATTTGCAGCTAGCGCATCTTTAAGCTGCCTGCTGGATCTCAGCTTGAACTCGGAGCACCATTTAAAAGGCTTGTCTGCAATATAACTGGTCAAATAATCAGCAAAGCTATCGTCACCGCCGCCATTTCCCCGAAGATCAATGATTAAATTCGGAAGGTTTCTTTTTTTAATTTCCACAAATGAGGAGTCTATAAACGCCTTGTAAAGATTCAGATCGTCTTTAAAACTACCCGGATTTAAAACGGCGGCATTAGCGGTGAATTCCAGATTCATCTCGGCATTTACAGCATCCGTTCTTATGTACTCAAAATCATCCAGTGCGGCTACGGCGGAGAGTTCCAGTTCTTGAACTGACCCTGAAAGTTCCACACCTACTTGGAACGACTCCTGAGGCCCATACACTTGCCAATACAGTCGTGGCAATGTGAAAAATTCCGCCTTTGTTTGAATATAGTAAGGGCGTTCTCCTGCAAGCTGACGATACAGTTTTTCAAATACGTCTTGGATTGGTTCGCCATTGATGCTGAGCAGTTTGGTCCCCGGTTGGATCCGTTTGTCCTCAGACCAATTGGCGGTCACTTTATAATCGCCTTGATGAAAAATAGCCTCTAAAGGAAACAACTTGCCTCCTTGTGAAGCATATTCTATATACTGTGGAATCGGAAAAACAACTTCCGTATGCCCATTTTTCAATTGTGCTGCAAAAGGCTGCAGTAGTTTGGTTGCCTCAAGAACATTTAACGAGTCTTGAGTGATGGCAGTGCGCGTCTGCTGATAGGCTGCTTCTAATTCCTGTGCACTCACATAGGCAAATGGAGCTATATGCGTTTGCCTAAGGGCATCGTATAAATAATCGAGATCTGCTAAAACAGCTTCTCTGGTGAAGTTGTTTGAATTTTGAGCTAGACTAAAAAGTGGAACTAAAATCCAGAGCAGTAGTATTTGATGTATGATTCGTTTCATGTTTGGCAGCCTTTTTTGGCGCCTTAAAGACGAATCAACATCTGCAGTGTTTCAAAAATTATTTGGTTGAGCTAATTATCGCTCTATACGCATGATATCTCCGGCCTTATGCATTTCTAAAACCTGTTCGCGAGAAACGCCATAAACAGGTTCCATATAATTCTCTTCCTTGTCAATCTTGTAGATTCCGGAGTATTTATCCACTTCATAAGAATTATCCATGATGTACAAACTGTCTGCATCTACGCGCACTACTTTGAACGTCGTATAACTGCTATAACCCGCTTTGTATCTATAAATATCTCCCGTTTCTGGAGCCGCCAAATATTCAAGTTCACGCTTGTCCTGTACATTGCTCGCTACAACGGCTCCCACTATGAAACACAAAAAAATGGCCAAGCCCGCCCATTGCCAAACAGGACCTCGGCTTTCACTTTTAAGCCTCAAGTAAGCCTCTTTATGCGAAGCACCAAGTTTTTTGGGTTTGAATTCGGTATTGCAATTCTCACAATGCCCGCGACCCAACTTTCCCATAGGGAACAGTGGAATCCAAAAGATGTGTGAGTGCCTTCTGTAGACATTTAAGGTGATACTTCCTGTGGCTTCACAGCTTGGACAGGTTCCTGTTTTTGGTTTGCTGCTGTTTAAGTGAATGGCTTTACTTCCGTAAATGAGCATATTGTTGTTGTTAGTGATTCAAAAAGTTGATTGTGACCTTAGCCAGTTGTTCAGGATTGTTTTTTTCTAGTGGATGGACTCCGTCTTGAATTATTTCACAACGCCCCTGCCCTAAATGCTCAGCGGCCCATTGTGATTCTTCCATTGAAACCATCCGATCCTGCGCTCCGATCATAATAAGCACAGGCGTCTTAACGTCCCGTAATTCTCGCTCAGAAAATGCCGCTCCATTCCCTAAGTCTAACATCATATCCGCAGTTTTTTCAAGTACTTGTTTCCAGTCATTGGGTTGATGCACTTGCTCTAAAAAAGTTGCGAAACGCGGCACCTTTTCCAAGATCTTCTCTGGGTTTAGTTGCTTCACCTCTTTTGCAGCACTCTCTGGTGTCCAAGCAAACTTGGTGCCGTAGGTCACTATGTTTTTTATATACTGCGGATGGGTTTGTGCCAATTTCAATGCGACATAACCGCCCATGCTGTATCCGAAGAAATTCGCAGCATCCAGCTGATTTTCTTTCATAAAATCAAGCACGTTTTGTGCAAAGACTTCCATGCGAAACGCCCTATTGGATTCACGGCCTCCATGGCCTTCAAAATTCAAGCGATAAACCTCATAGGTGCCAGACAAAGCAGCTTCCATAGAAGCCAATTGATCCCTTGAACCCAAGGCACCGTGCAGTAAAATTATGGGTGGTCTTTCCAAAATATAAGCAGTCGCTTTTGCGCTTTTAAGTTTCGCTTTCAAGTACCCAAAACTGTCATCAATGTTGGCAAAAAGATCCTCTTCTGGCACTAGATCAGGGATGATATCAACAGCTTTAAGCATATCACAAGGCTGTTCTTGCAAGCCAACCAATATGACCTCAATGCCTTGTTCTCTCAGATCAAAAATGATATCCTCTAAGGCATAGAGCCCAGATTGGTCCACATAAGGCACCCGATCCATTCTTAAAATCACTGCGTCTATAGCTTCAGGCAAGGCTTTTATCTGATCTTTAAAATAAGAGGTGAAACCAAAGAACAGTGGCCCGTATAGGTGTTTAATGATAACGCGATCCTTGTACTTATCGTAAAACTCAACCTCATCTTGCCAAGGTTTAGAACCGTCTAAGTCCGCAATCTTACCTACTTCCATCCCTTGTTCCGAAAGGTCTCCAGACTTTTTCATGAACAACAGACAAGCCAAAGCAACTCCAGCTCCAACGGCGTAGATCAAGCTACCAAAAGTGGTTATGAGAAGCACCAAAATAAGCACCACGGCATCTGCACGGGGAACCTTTCTCAAGTGCTTGAGTCCTTTGAGATCTACAATTTTAAATCCAATAGGGATCAGCAATCCAGCCAAAACACAAAGTGGAATATGCGCTGCCAATTTTCCTAAGCCAAGCAGAACGGCCAATAAAAATAAACCGTGAAGCGTACCTGACATTCTGGTCTTTCCGCCGGCATTGATGTTTACCACAGTACCTTTTGTGGCTCCCGCACCAGGAATTCCACCAATGACCGCAGCCAGCATATTTCCTATACCTTGACCGATCAACTCCCTATTGGAATTGTGTTTGGTCTTGGTCATATTGTCTGCGATCACCGAGGTTAAAAGAGAATCTATACTTCCCAGCACGGCCAAGACCACAGCGTATTCTAATACAAGGCCGTAAGCCGAGGCATCTACCTCAAAGATCCCATCGATCTTAATTGAAGGCAATCCAGAAGGGATCTCCCCAATAACAGGGACCGCCATATCGCCAAAATAAGCGATCAATGTGGCTACAATTAAAGCCACAAGCGCGCTGGGAATGGCTTTGGTGATCTTGGGAAAGAGATAGTAAACGGCTATGGTAACTGCTCCAAGCATCAGTGCTTGCAAGTTTGCCTCAGCGAAGAGTCTGGGCAAATCCTGTATTACCGCTAAGGTAGATTTAGATGAACCCAATCCGGCGAAAGGAAAGATCTGCAGGATAATGATAATGAGCCCTACCCCACTCATAAAACCAGAGACTACCGGATAGGGGAAATATTTGACATAACTAGCAATATTGAGAAACCCAAAGATGATCTGAAACAAGCCTCCAAGTAAAAACGCCAAGACAACAATTGGCATGGCAGACTCGAGCGACCCCGTGATCTGAATGGCAGCAGCAACTAAGGCTGCCGAAACTACCGTCATAGGTCCTGTTGGGCCACTCGCTTGTGTGGCCGTGCCGCCAAAGAGCGCAGCAAAGATACCTACGGCTATGGCTCCGTAAAGCCCGGCGGTAGCTCCCATTCCAGATTGCACACCAAAGGCTAAAGCCAAAGGCAGGGCTACAACACCAGCTACCAAGCCACCCGTAAAATCTCCTTTAAAATTTTTAAAATCGTAAAATTTAGCGCTCATATGCTTTTGAATATCATAGTTCAGAAGCTCTAAGGTACAGTTTTTAAAGCCTTGATAAAAACTCCATGTTGTGAGATTTCATTGACCTGAGATCAAAAAAAAGCCTCAAGTCAAAACTTGAGGCCCTTATTGTATTTGTAATCAGAATTCTTAGTCAACCGCTTGCATTTCATGTAAGACAAAGGAGGCCACAGCACCTTCTGTTGCCTGTAAATATGCTCCCAGATGACTGTTGTTCATGTGATTTTGCCACAGTTCACGACTTTCCCAATTTTCATAGAACAGGAACATATTGGGGTCGCCAAGATCTTGGTGAAGGTCGTAATTGATGCAACCCTGCTCTTTGCGAGTAATTGGAATGAGCTTTTGTAATTCTGATTTGACCAGCTCTCGCTTTTCGGGTTTGGCAATGATCTGCGCAACAATGGTTAATCGTTTAGTCATGGTTTTGTTGTTTATGCAATGGTATTGATAACGGTTTCTGCCGCTAAGCGGGATTTAGGATTCTTTTTAGGCTGATTGAAATCCTCTGGATCTCGATGCCCAATTGCAACCGCAACTTGAGCAGCGTACTTAGTTTGCCCTAAGATCTTATCGTAGTTCTCTGGCTCGATTCCTTCCATAGGCGTCGCGTCTATGCCCATATTGGCGCAGGCACTTAAACATACCCCCAATGCTAGATAGAGTTGACGATCAAACCAAGACTTGATCTGATGTTCCGGCCAAGGCTTTATAAACTCCTTGTAATAGTTCACCGCTCCTTCTGGCAGGTTTTGTTCGATTTGCTCTTCAAATCCCTCTAGAGTATTGTGTCTGCTAAAAACAATAAGAGTATCACTGTCTTGAATACGCTCTTTGTTGAGCCAAGAAACTTCAGAGAGCTTTGCTTTCATCTCCGGATCTGATATAAAAGTGAATTGCCAAGGTTGACTGTTTATTGAAGAGGGCGCTAAACGCAGTATTTCTTTTAGCGCGTCGATTTTATCAGATTGGATCTTTTGGTTTGGGTCATACTTCTTTGTGGTATAACGGTTTTGCATTGCTTCTAAAAAACTCATATTTCTTTTACTATAATTTTTATAGTTGCAAAATTAAGTATAGTAATATACTTTTGCAAGAACGGTCTAAATGGATAGTATCATGGAAGCATCAGAAAAACAAAAAGGGCACATCTTTAATGGTCAAGAATATCCTTGCTGCACAAGTTTGACTATGGGGGTCATAGGCGGCAAGTGGAAAACGGTCATTCTGTATCATCTTATTGAAGGACCCTTGCGCTACAACATATTGCGCAAGACCATGCCAACGGTCACCGAGCGCACCTTAAGTCTACAACTTAAGAAATTGGAAGATGACGGTATTATTCAAAGGAAGGTATACCATAAAAAACCTCCCCTCAAGGTAGAATACTCACTTACATATTTAGGTGAAACTTTGGTCCCAATCATCAAAGCAATTGCAGATTGGGGAGATCAAGTTCAAGAATCTAATTGACTTGTAAAATAGGATTGGAGGCCTGAGGATCTACAAAGTTATCGGCTCTTTGAAAGATAGGCGGAATCACTTCTTCTCCTTTTAGATTGATATAGCCCAAACCATTATCGCGTTGTACAATGGCAAAACCGTTTTTAAAATCCATAGCATTGCCGTATTTAGGTTCCACCAACCAATTCCCCTTCAGATCTATATACCCTACTTTGCCATCTACCTGAACAGCAGCAAAACCTTGACTGAAGTTCCTCACGGCAGTGTATTGATTCTCAATCACAAACTCGTTTTCCTTATTGATAAAGCCCCATTTTCCATCTTTCTGCACAGCACAAAGCCCCTCAGAAAAGTCGGCTACGTCTTCATAGATATTTGGAATTACTTCCGTTCCATTGAGATCCATAAACCCAAAGAGATCCTCTTGCAGATAGGCAGCAAGTCCTTCGTGAAAATCATAAGTAGCCTCATAACTAGCAGGGATCACTTCCGCCCCAGTAGTATCTAAAAAACCGTATTGGTTATCCTTTTTGAAGAATGCGCGGCCCTGGTAAAAGTCACCTAAAGTATAATTCTCATCTTTTTGGATCTTCCAGTTTCCTTGAGTATCCACATAACCAATGATTCCTTGATCTAGATCTAGCGCCGTGGCGAGTCCTTCATGAAAAGGCATAATGGCATTAAAACCCTGTTTGACCAGATCACCGTTGGTATTGATGAAACCAACTTCTTGGTCACTCAACCTCACAGGAGCAAATCCTTCCAAAAATGAAGTAGGTTGCAGATAGCCTTTCCCATCAAATTGAACTTCACCGGCTGTATTGATAAATATATATTTTCCGCCCACTGCACCTTGAAACAGATCCGTACGGACGCCTTCTATATTGACACAAGCCAAACCATTTGAAAAAAGACGCGCCATAGGATACAGCGGTTCTATGAGATAATTACCCTCGGTATCAATATACCCGTACTTACCGTCCTTCATGACCATAGCAATTAACGCTGGCTCATTTGCCTTAGGGACATCCTGAGCAGATGCTGCCGGAGTGGTTTCGTTTTTACAACTCGCCAAGAACATTAGAGCCATGGCGATACAGCTTAAAAAGATCTTTTTCATTAGTGCTTTAGTCTTTGGGTTATGTCCTCTCCAAACGGATCACTCCAGCGACCATTGTCAAAAGTGATCACACCAAACTCCTTGTGAAAAAAACGGGTTTTTGATTTCATATTGAGCTCGAGTCCCACAACATAATCGGGCAGACAGGCAGTGGTACCACCGTCTTCTACGGCTGTGTAACCTTCATCACAGGGATCTGAGCTGCATGAGGTAAAAACCAATAGCATGGCCAATGCGACTGCATTAAGAACTTGCTTGCTTTTCATAGGTCTAATTAATTGCTGATGTAGTGTAAACTTAAGGATAATTGACGAAGTTTTAAATGGAGTCAATAAGCCGACTAATCCATTTTTAAATGCTTCACAATGACAGCCAACTGCCCCAAATGGTAAATGTCATGCTGTAAAATTCCGTCCAACATCCATTGATACGTATAATTTCCTTTGAAGTCGGTGTCATAATACTCTTGCTGTAAAAAAGAATCGTCTTTGTCATTCAAGAGCGCGATCAACTGTGCGTGACTGCGGTCGTATCGCAGCTTAATGGCCTGCCAGCCTTGGGCGTCCAAATCATTGTCAGGCAACCAGTTTTCGGGACAGGCATCGGTCTTACTCCCCGTACCCGTTTGTATTTTGAGAATGGCTTCTTCCCGCCATAAGGTTAAATGCGAGAGTATCGCCGCTACGCTTTTTAATTTCGCAGGGCGGATAAACATCTGATCTTCTCCCAGCCCATCTAAGACTTTTGCGTAGCTGTTGCCGATCCAAGGTTTGCCGCTTTGGATGGCCTGCATTTGAGCGATAAAATGCTGAATGAGTCTGTTGTTGGCTTGGTCCATGATTTACTTCTTTTTAAAGACCACGATGTCTTGGTATTCTTTGGCCTCTGGAGTTCCTTTCCAAAAACCATCTGCAATACGTGTTATTTCAAGTCCCGCCTTAGACATCATTTGTTCCAAATGATCTTTGTGAATTGCAATATTACCACTGGTTACCTTGCTGTTCATCAATCGAAATCCATCTCCAGCCACCGGAAAACCAAATCCTTCATCAGAAGCGATCTGCTCCTCGTTGGCCTCATCATATAAAAAGAAGGTAGACATGGCTTGCCCATCTGGAGCCAAAACCCGGTTGATCTCGGTCAAATAATGCTGAATCTCATCAACCATCATGTGGGTGAAAACCGAAAACGAATAGACCTTGTCAAATTCAGAATCGCCATAAGGAAACTTAAACTCTGTGGCCTTGCCTTTGGAATTGTTGTACAGGTCATTGAACAAAGGCACATAGGTAAAGTTGAAGTTCGGAAAATCGCGACCGATCTTTTTGTTGCACCAATCCACTCCGCTCTTGACCACATCAAAACCCTCATATCGCGCCTCAGGCGTCAAATATTCTACAAGTGAGATCGCCGTACGCCCAATACCGCTACCAATATCCAATACACGATCTGCAGGCTGTAAGTTTACTTCTGATTTAAGCAGAGCTAGTTGATGCTTACTACTGGCCAAGAACTTGTCCGCTCCTGAAGCGGAGCCGGTATAAATTGCCCCTCTTGGTGGAATATACTTATTGCGATTGCCCTTGATTTTATCTTTGAGGTCTGCGGGTAAATAATAGAGGTATCTTACCCAAAATCGCTGCTTTGCAGATAAGGAATACCAAAGCTTGCGGAAGTACTTTTTGTTCATTTAGAATTGGTCACAGATTTTTTGCGTAGCTAAAGATAGCAATAGTGCGTCAATCCTGGTTTTTATTCTTGCAGCTGGGACAAATATCCTTTGAGAAGCAGTTTCATGCCCCAAGTCAATAGTTCTCGGGACTCCTTATTGTCGAGGTCACAAACATCTTTGGCCACAATGATTGGCTCTAGGCCCATGAATAAGGTAATAATATTGGCGAGCTTCTTTTTGTCTTCGGTTGGGAACTGTTCTTGAGCCAAAGTAAAATTTAAGGCCTTAGTACGTCGAGCTCCTCGTTTGAACTGTTCTGCCGATGATTCAATCACCACACTCAAATACTTTCTAAACGCAGCTTCGTGGTCTAGGGTTAAGGTGTTGAAATACTCTTGAATTTGAAGCAATCGGTCTTCTAAATCCTGATCTTGAACCTGCTCGGCCAGATCTTTAGGGGGAATTGTAGCAATCGCCAAGCTCGTTTCTGCGGCCAGAATCTCTACACTTGAAAAATAGCGGTAAATGGTAGCGCGAGAAACCTTGACGTGCTTGGCCACATCTTCCAATTTAAACTCTTTGCCAGAACTCAGGAAATGCTGCGCAGCTTCTAGGATCTTAGCTCGTGTTTCAAGTTTCTGATTGGTGCGTCCAGAAGAGACGTAATTCTTTTTCATGAGACAAATATCTCATAAAGTTTGGTAATATCAAAGCTAAATCCTACTTTCGTGAGACTAAATCTCATAAAAATGCAACCAAACAAAACAAAATGGGTTCTGGGCCACAAGGTAACACCTCACGACACTTCTGGCGATTATGACCTCATGATGGCGGAGACACCACCACAAGTGCCTGGTCCGCCACCGCACCTGCACCACTCCTATAAGGAATCCTTCCTTATCGTTGAAGGTGAAATGGAGTTCTTTGTCAATGGAGAAACAAAGGTCTTACGCGCCGGCGAGTCCATAGACATTCCGCCAGGAACACTGCATACATTTGGCAATAAAAGCGATCAAGTCTGCAAATGGATCAACATTCACAGTCCTAAAGGCTTTCGGGATTTCTTTGAAACTTTAGGGGTCGATGCGGATCAGCAGAACGCCGTGGAACAGTCTGTTGCACCAGAAGTCATTCAGCAAGTGATTCAGACCGCTGCAGATTACGACATGATCATCAAGGCGTGATAGTAATAATGAGCAGTGAAGCTGAGTTAAAAAGACTGGAATATCCAAGGGGAGATGTTTTTGCATTTATCTACTAGACCTTATACTATAGAGCATAAACCTTCGACTTTCTAGAATATCCCAGTCTTTAAAACAGGTTTTTTACAGTCAAAAAGAGAAAACCGCTGCGGGAAACACAGCGGCCCTCTCATTGACATTCGGAAAATAATTTTCATTGCCTTGAGGCTTTAAAAACTTCTTTGACTTTTGCCGCTGAATCAAATGATCAAGAAGATCCAAACAGGATGGAACTTGCGTTATTCTTGTCCAATCTTTTGATTCTTATTCACAACAAGCCAAAAATGGTGGTTACCTAGCAAAAAGTTGCTCAAGGAACTCTGCAATTGCCCCAGGGAAGAAGGACTTTTACAAAGAATTAAAATGAAACTTTCCTTTTGGATTGATTATGTAATGAGTCAGAATGACACAATAAATGTACAATTATTTTAATTACTTTCACGTTTCTGTTTTCGCAAAATGAAATTTGACTATAAAGAATTACTTGATAATTGCATACCAGGACTCTCCATTGACTGCGTAGTGTTCGGGTACAAAGACAAGAAGCTGCACGTTCTTTTAGTGCGTTTTATAGATTCTCATGTTTGGGCCTTGCCGGGAGGATTCATTCCCAAAGATCAAGACATGGACGCTGTAGCCAACCAAGTTCTATTTCAGCGAACAGGTCTACAAGAAGTTTTCTTACAACAATCTCATATTTTTAGCTCCCTCAATAGGCACTTTGACATAAATACCCGTAGCCGCTTGGTTATGGACACCATCAAGAAAACCTGGATGGAAGATCAAAAAGAAGCATTGGAGGCCTGGTTTAGTGAACGATTTATCTCTACTGCTTATATGGCCTTAGTAGATGCTGAGAAAGTTCACCCGCAGACCGATGTGCTGAGTGATGCCTGTGATTGGATTCCTTTGGACGAGTTACCGGACTTACTCTTGGATCACCGCGAAATGATTGATGAAGCGCACAGGCAACTGCGAATGAAGATCCGATTGCTGCCTATTGGAAAATCGCTGCTGCCTGAACGATTTACCATGTCTGACCTTCAAAGTTTGTATGAAGCCATCCTCGATCAGAAATTGGACCGCGGAAACTTCCAGCGAAAAATGATTCGTCTCGGCTTTTTGAATCGACATGAAAAATTAATGACTGGCGCTCAGAACAAAGCACCCTATTTGTACAGCATTAATGACGAGGCCTACGATCAGTTGCTAAAACACGGAATCAACTTTATATAACTAGAGGTATTCCACCAACTGAATGTTGTTCCCGCAAGTATCGTTAAAAACCGCAATCTTCACCGTTCCCATATCCGTAGGTGCAACGCTAAATTCTACATCCAACCCCATTAAACGGTCGTATTCTTCCTGCACACTTTCAACATCGAATTGCGTATAGGGAAATCCTGCTTCCATCAAGGCGTCTTGAAATACGCGACTGGGTTCAAAATGTAAAGGAGCAGGCTCCAAAACCAATTGAACACCGTCTTGATCTTCTGGGGAGACCAGAGTCAACCAGCGGTCGGTCTCATTGATGGGAATGTCTAGTTTTTTTAGGAAGCCTAGTTTTTTGGTGTAAAAATCCAAGGCGTGCTGCTGATCTCTAACAGGAATACTGATTACGGTTACTTTCATGTTTAGTTGTGTTTGATGCTTTGCAAGTTGCCAAATCGCAATGGAGATTACTTCTTTAAAGTTGCTCTTTTTTGGAATCCTTTGGGCGAGATGTTGTTTCTGCGTTTGAACAAGGCGCTAAAAGAACCCAAGGATTTAAATCCAACAGCATAACAGGTCTCCGTTACTGAGGCTCCACTTTTGAGCAGTTCCTTTGCTTTTTCCAGACGTTTATCTGTCAAATATTGACTGGGAGTTTGTCCGTGATATTTTTTAAAAAGGCGCAACATGTGAAACTTAGAGACAAATCCTTCTGTAGACAGCACATCTAAATTGAGCTCCTCTTGATAGTGATCATCAATGTGATGCTTTACGGCCATAATGGTCTCCAACTGTCCTTGGTTGGCAAATTTCTTGGCCTTGTAGTTTTCCAGATGTTGTTGGTAAATCGACATAGCTACAAGGTATGAAAATAGACCGGGTCTTCAAATTAGAGCGAAAGACGAAATAAAAAAGCGACCCTATTTCAGGGTCGCTTTGGGCTAATTCAAATAGTGTCTATTTGAAGTTCAGTTCACCATTACTTAACTAAAAACTATGATGCATACTGAATTGTAATTGGCCTTTCTGCCAATTCACTGTCGTTTGTTCCATCCATCCCAACTGAAACCTAATCTTGTCCGTCAAGGCGTAACCCAGACCTAAATAGGTTCGGTTTCTGTCAAAGAATTGCACCTGCCTTCCATTACCTATCTCACGTTCACCATTGATGAAAAGCTCATTGTAGAATGCAATGTAGGGTGTACCTTTTTTGAGCTCGTAACCTTTCAGCGGTACGTTTATAAACAACATATACCTGTAGCGAGTTCTAAAATCTTGGTCTTCCACCCAACGCTGTTCATAGCGCATTCTGTGAGTGAGTAGCAATCGCTTGAGCAAAGTATTTGAGAACAAAGCCTCCTGATAAATACGATTCTCATTGAACGGATTGTCTATCTCAGTTCCAAATTGACCGGTAGTGATATTGGCGTAACCCAGGGTAAACTTTACTCCTGAATTTTCAGGCTGATAGGTGACTCCAGTGCGTAACAAAAGCTGCTCTCTATCACCAAGACCCCGCCAATCACGATACTGATAATCTCCTTGAAGCCCCCAATTAGATTCCTTAAAAGTGGTATTCCAAAAGTACATATACCAAGCCCCGAGTTGATCTTCGTCCGGGCCTTGCGCATGCAAAGCAGAACTCACAGTAAAGATGGAGATTCCAAGCAGAATAACTTTCTTCAATTGTTTAAGCATACGACCTAATTTTAATTAGCAAACTTAGGTAGGCTTTTGATGGTCTCGTCAATGAACTCCACCTTACCCGTGCGTAAATTGTAAACCGCTCCAACAATAAGAACCTCTCCAGAAGCCGATTTTCTAGACAATAAGGGCTCCAGATTTCTAAGCAGATTCACCTGCTCTATAACGTTGGCACGCACGGCAAGATCCAATTCTTCCTTTTCCTCCAAATTTGCGGCCTTGGCAAATAAGGCTGCGGGCTTAATAGCATTGATCAAAGTTACTACGTGTCCTGGCGGATTTTCCGGCAATTTCATAGCAGCACTAACCGCCCCACAGCTCTCATGACCCAACACAACAATCAGTCTTGTGTTTAAGACGGCCGTAGCGTATTCAATGGTTCCGTATGAAGCTTCTGCCATTACCTGTCCAGCGGTACGGGTAATGAACAAGTCCCCTACACCTTGGTCAAAGATGATCTCATTGGGTACACGACTATCCGCACAACCAATAATAGTGGCAAACGGTTTTTGACCCAGCTCATTATTTTTGAGGTCGGCATCAGTTTGGCGTGGTTTGATACTCTTGTTCTCCGCAAAACGTTTGTTACCGTAAATGAGTTTTTTGAGTCCGTAGTACGGATCTGCATACGCACTGTCTCTATCGGCAAAATATGCGTTGTCTTGAAGATTCAGCATGTTTTTAACCTCAGCAGACTGCCCGTAGATAGAGCCACCCATAATCGTAAGGAAACAAAAGAAGAATAATTTTTTCATAGCGTTTATAATTTTTGTTTTTCAGTTACAAATTTACCGAGACTTTCAATCGCTGATACACAACTTAACAAATATTTAATAGTATTACTTTTATATATAGGTGTTTTACTTTCTTTTTTGTGATTATTACTTTTTTTGCATGATTTATAGGCCTTTAGGCAATATATTTTTAGTGAAATTCTAAACTAATTTTATTAAGTATTACAAATTTGAATGTTAAAAGGCAGATATACACAAGCATTTTAATAGTAATACTTTAATGCATTTTGACTCAATGTTAACCCGAATGCGAATTGCTTAAACTCAAAAGTAATTACCCGCTATTGGGTATTTCTAAGCCTCATTACGATGCATAGTTTTGGATCAAACAAAAGTTTAGAAATCATGAAACTGCGCCATCTAAAATTTTCGACTCTACTGAGCTTGGTTTTCAGCATGAACTCCTGTTTGTTTCCCATCTGCGACGATGAGTTTTATGAAGACTTTCCAAGTACGGTATATAATGAAGATTCCTTTGTTGAAATTTCTTTGATTAACGGATCAGCAGTTGAGACCGTCTCATTCACAGATGGAGTGGTCAGTGCAGAAAATGTAGTGGATGCCTCGAGCTTTGGATCGGAAGAGCTAGTAAGTTTTGAGACAGGAATTGCAGCGCCAATTGACACCACGGTAAGCATTGAAGCAGATCTGCAAATGGCGACCATCAACTTAGAAGACGGCACGCAAATACCTCCATTCTTCGCAGGAGTAGGTTCCTCAGGAATTATAGTAGCAGACGATGAAATAGAAAGAGAGGATTTCAGATACAATTTCACCTATCCATCAGACGCAACACCAATACCAATAGACAGCATCAGTAGCATTGTCTTGATCTACAGCTTGAACTACTTCTCCTTTGATGGTCTCTTACATACCAAGATATTTACCCATACCGTAGTATTTAACTAATTGTGGTGAAGCCGGTGTGTTTTCTCATGAACACAACCTGCTCCTAGAGCCTCGGTCCTGCCGGGGCTTTTGGGTTTTAATCTAAAGTGAAGCCGTTATCTCTTAGTATGCTGGCATACCAGCTATATGAAATATCACCGCGCTTATAATATTGCTTAACCTCTTCTATACTGCCTTTGTCTCCGTAGTCTTTGCGGTAGTCTACAGTACCATCAGTTTTGTAAAAGGTCCACTGCCCAACGCGAATACGCCAATCCTTATAGGTTCCAACGGCTAGGAGCGTACCATCTTGATTGTATTTCTTAATAGGGCCTTCTACTCTATTTTGATTGTAAGTACCCTCTTCTTTTTTGTTTCCGTTCTCGTAGTAATTTACCCAGCTGCCTTGGCCTAGACCATCAACATATTCTTGCCTAGAGGAAAGCTGACCATTTTCATACCTCCCAAATAAAATACCCGTAAATGGTTCTTTTTCTCCTTTGGCATAATATCTATACACGCCAGAGCTGGAATTGCCATAAGTAGCGCTCATAGAAAGTTCCCGTTTACTAGTCACCTCACTCATGGAGAGTTCTCTTTGCGCTAAGCTCAAAGTGGGTAGACAAAACAGCAACCCTAACACTAAATATTTCATAACAAATTGATTTTCAATAAAGATACCGCCCTTTGGCGTTAAGGTTTTGCCATCTGCTGGTAAAGTTCTGTTAATAGTTTCTCTAAATATAGCGAGCACTTAGCGGTGTTCTTTATAGAAGGTTTTTCCTGAAATTTCATCCCGTGAGAACATAACTAACTAATTTTCTTACCTTTATTGCACCTCATAAGCCGCTTACCTACCGACTAAATATCCAAACGATGAAGAAAAAGTTGATTCCTATTTTTGGGATAACTCTAATGTCATTTTGGTTTAGTGTCGCCCAAGTAGGTATAGGCACTATTGCACCAGAGGCCAGCGCAGCCTTAGACGTATCTAGCGCGAATAGTGGTTTCCTCGCCCCACGCGTGAGTCTGTCCGATGTGTCAGACGGAACCAGTCCCATAGACACACCAGCCACAGGACTCCTAATTTTCAACACCAACGCTTCAGTTACTGGAGGCAGTGGCACTGGCTATTATTATTGGTCTGGCTCTCAATGGAGTCAATTAATCACCAATGCCTCTGTAGGACAATGGGGTACCAGCGGGAACACGGGAACGGACCCGAGTACTGATTTTATTGGCACTACAGACGCCCAAGATTTAGCCATTCGAACCAACAATGTACAACGCATGGTTGTTGACGCCAATGGAAATGTAGGTATTGGTGAGGCTAATCCAAGCAATACCTTAGATGTGGCAGGAAGCATACTCTTTGACGGTGACTTTGTAAATCAACAGGCGCTTGCCGTTCATGGCGATGCAGTTCAAAATGTTCCGTTTACCAACAGCCAGTTTACACCCCTTACTGGCACAACAGTGTCCATTACTATTACCGACGGTAGTGGTGTTAACAACTCCGCGGTATTTATTTCTGGTTTTGCACGAGTCTTTGGAGGGAGTTTAAATGGCACCAATAGCTCCGTAGGAGGTTATTTTATGGTACTCCAACGTGATACAGATCCAAGTTTTGCCACAGCTGTTAATCTCACCTACACAGCAGGAGTATGTTATTTGGAAACTCCCAATGGTTTGACAAGTGCGGCAGTTCCCTTTGGTGGTGGAGGTCATATTTCTTATTTGGAAACTGGACTTACTGCGGGTACAACGTATTACTACCGCCTCAACTTTTACACTAACGGAGTAGGTATCACAAGTGGGACGTATGACATTTATCAGCGTGATCTGAACGTGATACAAATTAAGCAGTAATATATTTAGGGCGCCCCGTAAAGTGAACCATGTCTACTTTACGGCCGCGCTATCCGTTACAACTCCTCACTCGCTTGCCAACTTCGCCAAGACTCTGTTGGCCGCAGCGTTGCGGGGTTTTCACTACTATCGCTGGCGCGGGGTGGTTACCGGTCATCGAGTGATTTGGGGAGCAAATAGTATTGAGATGACTGGTTGGGGGAAGTCTTGTGGGGTTTTGGGTGATATGAAAACTTCAAAATATCTCTTCACGAAGTAAAGTCAACAATTCAAGTTCAATTGTTGATAACAATTTTCAAATAAACTCTGAAATCCTCTAACAGAATGCGCCTTTTTTAGTTATACGATTAGAAGCACAATTAAGTGGGTCTGATAAAATTAATGTAATGAAAAAAGAGGTCTTAGCCTGTCAACTGTTATCTGAACGCTACCCATACGAAGGATATGGAGGAATGATTGGAATTGCAAAACATGAATTTGGTGTTGTAAATGAATTTTTCACGGAAAAGGCGGTTGATCTTTTACGCGAAGCAAATCTTGTTATTTCACGCAACCAAAAGGATGGAAAATACGATGTGAGAATAACTTCATGTGGACGAGAATTAATCGACAAATATGGAAGTCTTACCAATATGCTCAAAAAACAGAGGAAACAAAGGAAAATTAAGCACTTCCAAAAAGTATCTAAAATGTTTATTGATGGTATAAAGTGGTTAGCTGAAAACATCAAATACTGGTGGCCAATTATTATTGCTTTCTTTATTTAGTAAACCAAAATTCACTTGTGGGATTCATTCGCTTCGCGAATGTTCCAAACAACAGCACCGTTCAGTGGGATTCATTCGCTCCGCGAATGTTCCCTTCACGGGTAATCACTAAACAAAAAAGCGCCCTTTTTGTGATGGTGGGATTCTTTGGCTGCGCCAAAGTTCCCTTCACGCTCCGCGTGAAAATCACAAAAAGATTCACTTCGCATTACTCCAAAAAAGAAGCGAGCTTCTTTTTTGAAGCTCGCTCGTGAATCACTTTTTTTGTGACTTATTGTACCTTGGGTGGGAATCGAACCCACACTCCCGAAAGAACTGGATTTTGAATCCAGCGCGTCTACCAATTCCGCCACCAAGGCTTATCGGGACGGCAAAAATACATAAAATGTTGAATTTTACACTAAATATTAGAACTAAAAATATTCGGGCTGAACTTGGGATTTTTTTACATTTGTAGCTTCCAACTAAAACACCACAAGAAAGATGCCTGGAGCCGTTCCTCAACCCAAGATATTTGCTTGTAAACAAAGCCAAGAACTTGCCGAAAAGATTGCAAAACAATTCGGTGTCCCGCTGGGGAACGTAATCACCTCTACTTATTCAGACGGAGAGTTTCAACCTTCTTTTGAAGAGTCGGTTCGCGGAGCCCGTGTCTTTATCATCGGTTCTACTTTCCCTCCAAGTGATCACTTAATGGAAATGCTATTGATGTGTGATGCTGCAAAGCGCGCTTCTGCCAGACACATTACTGCTGTATTGCCCTATTTTGGTTGGGCACGTCAAGATCGCAAGGACAAACCAAGAGTTCCGATCGCGGCTAAAATGGTTGCCAAGATGCTAGAAGCCGCAGGTGCTACGCGTATCATTACTATGGACCTTCACGCCGATCAGATTCAAGGTTTCTTTGAAAAACCAGTAGATCACCTTTTTGCCTCTACCGTCTTCTTACCTTATTTGAGAAAATTAAACTTGGATGAGCTTACCATTGCCTCTCCAGATATGGGAGGTTCAAAAAGAGCTTATGCCTATTCTAAAGCGCTAGAAAGTGACGTGGTAATCTGTTACAAGCAACGCGCCAAAGCCAATGTGATCTCTCATATGGAACTCATTGGTAATGTAGAAGGCAAGAACGTTGTGTTGGTAGACGATATGGTGGACACCGCCGGAACCCTTACCAAAGCTGCAGACCTAATGATGGAACGCGGGGCCAAGAGTGTTCGCGCCATCTGTACCCACCCTATCCTTTCTGGACAGGCCTATGAGCGTTTGGAGAACTCGCAATTGGAAGAACTTATCGTTACGGATACCATCCCGTTGAGACAGGAATCTCCAAAATTACGCGTACTTAGTTGTGCACCACTTTTTGCTTCTGTGATGCAAAGTGTGAACACCAACAGTTCCATCAGTTCTAAATTCTTGATGTAATCCGCAGAAAACAAGCCTTTAAGGCCTTGTAAAAAAAGTCGTATTTACTTTCAGCTACCAAATAATTTTGGGATATTTGCAGCCGTTTTCCACTTAAGGTGGTTAACATCATGCAAAACAAATGCAAATGAAATGAGCGCAGAAACTTTTTGCGAAGTTCATTTCAGGAGCACAAAATTTTTAAGTAAATGAAATCAATTACGATCAACGGATCTCAAAGAGAAAGCGTGGGCAAGGTATCTACCAAAGCCTTACGTAATGCTGGAAAGGTTCCCTGCGTAGTATACGGAGGAGAAACACCGATTCACTTTTCAGCGCCAGAATTAGCGTTCAAGAACTTGGTGTACACTCCAGACGTACACACAGTTGTAATTGAGCTAGAAGACGGCACAAGCATCAATGCTATTTTGCAAGACATTCAGTTCCACCCGGTAACTGACCGTATCCTGCACATCGACTTTTACCAAATCTTTGACGACAAGGAAATCACTATGAACATTCCTGTACGTCTAGTAGGTAATTCTCGTGGTGTACGTAACGGAGGGGTGCTGCGTTTTGTAAACCGTAAGCTACGTGTAAAAGCAGTTCCAGCGAACTTGCCAGATTATATCGAGGCAGACATCACTGAATTGCGTATTGGTAACAAACTTTACGTTACTACCCTTACCAACGATGCTTACACCATCATGCACCCAGACAACACTGTTGTTGTGCAGGTGAGAACTTCTCGCAACGCTGTTGATGAGGCAGATGACGAAGAAGATGATGATGCAGAAGAAGGTGCAGAAGCAGCTGCTCCAGCAGAAGCTCCTGCTGAGGAATAGATCTTCTAGCATACCGAACATAGAAAAGAGTCCGCTTGATTATCAATTTAAGCGGACTCTTTTTATTTTTACAAAAAAAAGGATGCTCGCATTTATAAAGCGACTTTTTGGTTTAGACGCTCCTAGCGAGCCCGAGCAAGATCCCATGAAGAAATTTCTAATTGTGGGTTTGGGCAATATTGGACCCAAATACGACAACACCAGACATAATATTGGATTTGATGTGGTTAGCACCTTGGCAGAAGAGCACGAGGCCACTTTTGAATCCAAAAAACTCGGGGACATTGCCAAACTGCGCATTAAGGGCCGTCAATTGATTCTGCTCAAACCGAGCACCTTTATGAACCTCAGCGGCAAGGCCGTGAACTACTGGCTCAAACAAGAGAAAGTTTCGCTTGAGAATATGTTGGTCATCACCGATGATCTCAACCTACCCTTTGGCAGCATCCGCTTAAAGAAAAAAGGATCTGACGGAGGTCATAACGGTTTAAAGGACATTCAGGCTACACTCAATACAACTGCCTACAATCGTTTTAGATTTGGAATCAGCGATCAATTTGCCAAAGGCAGACAAGTAGATTATGTGTTGAGTCCATGGACCGATGAAGAACAAACGGCCCTTAAGGAACGACTCAAAACCAGTGCTGAAGCCGTGGAGTCATTTGCCTTGGCAGGTATGGATCACACCATGAACAACTTTAACGGAAAATAAAATGCAAACCTACGCCTCATCGGCTCAATACAAAGGCACTCAACCCACGGTGGTTACCATCGGGACCTTTGATGGCGTGCATGCAGGACACCGAGTGCTGTTAGGCCGATTGACTGATGACGCTAAAGCCATGGGCTGTGAATCTGTGATCTTTACCATGTTTCCGCATCCGCGAATGGTCTTGCAGCCCGATGTTGACATTAAACTCATTCAAACCATAGATGAGCGCGAAGCGGTTTTGGACCGTGTGGGCATTGACCACTTGGTCATTGAACCCTTCACCAAGGAATTCTCCCGCATGAGCGCAGAAGATTTTGTACAACAATTGCTGGTCGAAAAACTCAACGCCAAAAAAGTGATCATTGGTTATGATCACCGCTTTGGGCGCAACCGCCGTGCCGATGTTTCGGATCTCAGACGCTTGGGTGAAGAGTTCGGTTTTGAGGTTGAAGAGGTCGGCGCACAAGAGGTCGATGCCATAACGGTAAGTTCCACTAAGATCAGAAAGGCCCTAATGGAAGGAGATCTAGATACAGCAAACACTTACTTAGCTGATCCTTTCACGCTAACGGGAACCATTGCCAAGGGCCGTGGTTTAGGGCGCCAACTGGGCTACCCAACGGCGAATTTAGAAATCGCAGAAAACTACAAGCTCATCCCGAAGAATGGTGTCTATATAGTAAAGAGTCAAATAGACAAAAAGTCGGTTTTTGGCGTTATGAATATTGGTAACAATCCGACTGTTGGTGGAGATAAAACCACTATTGAAACCTACTTCATGGATTTTGAGGCTGACCTTTACGGACATAAATTGCAGATAGAATTACTTTCACGGATTCGTGATGAACAGCGATTTGGATCGACTGAAGAACTGACAGCAGCCATTGCAAAAGACCAAAAAATCGCCGAGGCCTATGTTAGATCGCATCAATAAATACCTCTTTACTCGCGTTGATAATGCCGGTTTGGTGTTGTTTCGTATTGCTTTTGGGTTTTTGCTTACTGTAGAAGCCTACGGTGCCATAGCAACAGGTTGGGTGCGACGCACCTTTATGGATCCGGAATTCACCTTCAATTTTATCGGATTCGACTTTTTGCAACCCTTGCCAGGCAATGGAATGTATATCTACTTTGCGATAATGGGAGTCTTTGGAATTGCGGTCATGCTCGGTTATAAATACCGTTGGAGCATGGCAGGCTATGCCTTGATGTGGATGTGCGTTTATTTGATGCAAAAATCCTCCTACAACAACCACTATTACCTCATGATGCTGCTCACTTGGATGATGGTCTTGGTGCCCGCGGCAGGCCGCATGTCATTGGATGCCAAACTCAATCCAGAACGCAAAAGCATCTCTATGCCCCGTTGGGTACAGACCTTAGTGGTGGGGCAACTGTTGATCGTATTTACCTACGCAGCAATTGCCAAAATATATCCCGATTGGCTAGATGGGACGGTCACACGCCTGTTCATGAAAAGTAAAGCGGATTATTGGCTCATTGGTGACTTTTTACAGCTCCCATGGGTACACTGGGGGATGGCTTATTTTGGGATTCTCTTTGACCTTTTGGTGATCCCGATGTATATGTGGCGCAAGACACGCTGGCTGGCCTTTGGTCTGTCACTGTTCTTTCACCTGTTCAATTCCGCAGTATTTCATATCGGAATATTCCCCTATATGTCGATTGCGTTCGCCCTGTTCTTCTTTAGTAGTGAAACCTTGGTGAAACGCTTTATGCCAGCGGAAGAAGTTTACCGCGGGGACGAAGTGCGCATTCCCAAAACAGGCAATATTACCACCGCACTCTTGGTCGGTTATTTGTTTGTACAATTTGCACTGCCGTTAAGGCATTGGTTTATCGCAGAACCCGTTTTGTGGACAGAAGAAGGACATCGCTTGTCCTGGCGAATGATGCTGCGCACCAAATCCGGAAGGGTGATCTATTATATCGTAGACAAAGCCGATCCAAACAAAAAGAAAATTGCCTACAGTTATAAAGACCTTCTGAGCAAAAAACAGTATCGCTCTTTTAGAACCAAGCCCGATTTTATCTGGCAACTGGCCCAACGCATCCATCAGATTGAAAAAGAAAAAGGCAAAGATGTCGAGGTCTATGCTACAGTGCGCGTCAAAGTCAATGCCGGTAGCTATCATTTATTAGTTGATGAATCTGTCGATCTTGCTTCAGTGTCCTGGGATCAACTTAAACACGCCTCCTGGCTGCTTCCTGCTCCAGAGAATTTCACTAAGATCGAGAAGAAAAAAGATTCAGATTCTTCCACTCAAAATTAAAGGATCCTCTACCCCTGTGATTATTACTCTTTGAACTGTGATAACTAGGCGCTAATGTTTAAATTTGGGGCCTAATTCAAACAGGAACCATGTTACAGGTAAGTGAAATTCGCGATAACAAAGAACGTTTTGCTCAGGCTTTAGCCAAGCGCGGTTTGGATGCCATGCCTATTTTAGAAGAGGTGTTGCAGGCAGATGAACTCCGCAGAAAAACGCAAGCTCAATTGGATGAGACTTTAGCGCAATCCAACACTTTCTCCAAGGAGATCGGGCAATTGTTCAAAAGCGGAGAGGTACAAAAAGCCAACCTGTTGAAAGAGAAAACTGCCGGGCTTAAAGAGCAATCTAAAACCTTGCAAGAGGAGCTCAATGCAGCTGCAGAAAAGCTTCAAGAATTACTCTTCACTTTACCAAACATCCCAAACGCTGCCGTTCCAAAAGGAAGCAGTGATGAAGACAATGTAGAAACAGAGCGCCACGGAACCATCCCTAGTTTACACGAAGGAGCTCTTCCGCATTGGGAATTGGCCAAAAAATACAACCTCATTGACTTTGAATTAGGAAACAAGGTGACCGGAGCAGGTTTTCCAGTTTATATTGGCAAAGGAGCTCGTTTGCAACGCGCCTTGATCAGTTATTTCTTAGACAAAAATATTGACGCTGGTTACACTGAATATCAAGTGCCACATTTGGTGAATGAAGCCTCAGGTATTGGAACCGGGAGCCTTCCTGACAAGGAAGGACAGATGTACCACGTAACTGGAGACAATCTCTACTTGATCCCAACGGCAGAAGTACCCGTAACCAACCTGTTTAGAGGAGATCTGCTCAACGCCAAAGACCTACCTATTGCTTGTACTGCCTACACGCCCTGCTTTAGACGTGAGGCCGGTTCTTATGGAGCGCACGTACGCGGTTTGAACCGTTTGCACCAGTTTGATAAGGTAGAGATTGTGCGCATTGAGCAGCCCGAGCGTTCTTATGAAGCTTTAGAAGAAATGCTGGCTCACGTTAAAGTAATTTTGGGAGAGTTAGGCCTTCCCTATCGTGTGCTGCGCCTCTGCGGAGGAGATCTGACCTTTGCCAGTGCACTCACTTATGATTTTGAAGTGTTCTCAACCGCTCAAGACCGTTGGTTGGAGGTTTCCTCTGTTTCTAACTTTGAGACCTTCCAAAGCAATCGCATGAAGTTGCGCTTTAAAAATGCAGATGGCAAAAATCAATTAGCACATACCTTAAACGGTAGCGCCTTGGCCTTACCGCGCATCTTAGCAAGTATTTTAGAAAACTATCAAACCCCTGAGGGCATTAAGATCCCAGAGGTTCTAGTGCCTTACTGCGGATTCGATATGATCCAATAAGAATTCTGGCTTACTTTTTGGTTTCTCAATCACGGCTGATGGCAATAGTGCCTTTTGCAGCCCTGTAATTTATTTGAGGTACTTAACGCAGCTTTAAGAACTCAATTGATATCTTTACACAAGTGCGTAGTCTAATACTCATACTGCTGTTTTTATTGCCCTTGAATTCCATTGGGCAAAGTGACGCTTTGGCCCAAACTTACTTTGAAGAAGGCAAGTATGACAAAGCACTTAGGATCTATCAATCCATTTACGATAAGAATCCGCGCAGACTGGATATTTTCAAAGCCTTAGTGGCCACCCATCAGCAATTGGAAAACTACCAAGAGGCCGGCGTGTTACTGGAAAATAGAGCGCAGACTGTAGGTCGCTATCCGCAGCTTTCTGTCGATATTGGCTACAACTATGAACTGCAGGACCGCACCGAGGAGGCCAAAGTATTTTATCAATTGGCCATAGACGAATTAAATCAACAACCCAATTACGCGCGATTCATTGGGGACACCTTTGACAGCTACGGTTTGCTAGAATGGGCAGTGAAAGCCTATGAACGCGGAATGGAGCTCAATCCCAATGCCGACTTCTTTTTGCAACTTTCCCGCATTTATGGAGAACTGCAGAATTTTGAGAAGATGTTTGAGGCATATTTAGGCCTGATGGAATCCAAGCCAGGCTACAGCTCTTACACCAAACGCAGTTTAACCCAATTCATCACTGAAGATCCCGCCAACGAGGCCAATGTGATCTTTAGAAAGACCTTGATCAAAAGAATTCAGCAGGATCCTGATCTGCTTTACAATGAGCTTTTGAGTTGGTTGTATGTGCAGCAAAAGGAATTCCGCAAATCCTTCAGTCAGGAAAAGGCCATCTACAAGCGCAAAGGAGAAACCTTAGAACACATTTCTCAATTGGCCAGCATCACCGTAGAAGAAGGTGAGTATGCCATCGCGCTAGAGATCTTTGAATATATCATTGACAACAGCAGCATTTTAGAGGAGCAACTCGATGCAGAAGAAAGACGATTAGACGTCATTGCCAAGACCGAATCAGACCTCAAAAAAGTCGAAGCAGAATTTGACCAAGTCTTTGAAAAATACGGCCTAAGCACGCGCACCTACGCCCTGCAGATCGCTTACAATGATTTCATCGCCTTTAAGAAAAAACAACCCGATACTGCCATCTTAAACCTGAAAGTGTTGACCGATACAGATCTGAATCGTTTTGAGAAAGCTCGGGTAAAGATGAAGCTCGCGGACATTTTGGTCTATACCCAAAAATTCAACCAAGCGCTGATCTTTTATTCGCAGATTCAAAAGAAGGTACAGGGGAATATTTTAGCGCAAGAAGCGCGTTTTAAAGTAGCGCGCACCAGTTATTTCAAAGGCGATTTCAAATGGTCTCAGATTCAACTGGACGTGCTAAAAAAATCTACCTCCCAACTTATTGCAAATGACGCCATGGAGCTCAGTTTACTGATCAGTGACAATTCTGTAGAGGATACTACACAAACGGCGCTGCGTAAGTTTGCCAAGGCAGATCTGCTCAGCTTACAAAACAAACCCAATGAAGCTGTTTCCCTGCTCACTGAGATCTTAGAAACACACAAGGGAGAATCTATAGAAGACGAAGCCCTTTTGCGCCGAGCAAAATTGTATACGCAGCTTGGAGTCTTTGAGAAAGCTGAGGTGGACTACAAGACCATCATTGAGCTTTACAAAGAAGATATTTTGGCAGACGACGCCTACTTTAATCTAGCCCAACTGTATGAAAAACAGTTGGCCCTCCCAGAACGCGCTCAGGAATTTTACGAGCAAATTGTCTTTAATTTCCCGGATAGTATTTACTTTGTAGATGCACGCAAGCGTTACCGCAGTCTTCGCGGGGACACCATCAATTAAAGTCAAATGGCAAAATCTAAAAAGATAGATTGGCTCAACCACGGTTTAGAGTTTGTGGTTGTTATTGTTGGAATTTTACTGGCTTTTCAGTTGGATTCCTGCCGGGAAGACCGAAAGAACGAGGTTTTACTGCGACAGCATTTGTCCAACATCATTGAGGAGACCGAATTCAACCTTAGAATGGTAGACAGTGCGCTTATCAAGGGACAAGAAGCTGAAAAGAATCTAAATCAACTCTTACAGCTCATAGCCCGCGAACAGCAATTTGAAACCATCAACGCGCTGAGCATGCAACAATTGGCTTTTGTAAATGTTTACATTAAAAGAAATGCCTATCAATCACTCATCCAATCTGGAGATGTTCGCCTTATAGACGATTTTGAGCTGAAGAATGACATTATCAATCTCTACGAATATTACAATTGGACGGAATTTTATGACGAGGTAAACGGAGAGGTCTTTACCGCCTATTTTTTGCCTTATGTTATGAAAGAATTCGATCTGTTTCAACTCCGCACCCAAGAGCCAGAGGTTTACACAGATCAACGATTTAAAAATGCTTTGGGCACCATGAGTTATCAGTTTACCGCGCGTCTGGAGAAGTATCGTGAAACCCAAGAACGCATAAGAGCCTTTTTAGAAAAATACGAAGAGCTATGATCATCTACAACGTCACCATAAACATTGAAGAATCCATTCACGACACTTGGGTGGATTGGATGAAGAACGAACATATTCCAGATATGCTCGCCACTAAAAAATTTACCAAAGCCTTAATGACACGAGTCTTGGTGGAGGAAGAAATGGGCGGCATTACTTATTCGGTGCAATACACGGCTCCCAATGCAGATACACTCAAGCGTTATTACGCTGAAGACGCTCCGAGATTGCGAGGAGAAAGCAAGCGCTTTGAAGGCAAATTTGTGGCCTTTAGAACAGAACTGGAAATTGTAAGCGAACAATAATGGCTTCCCCAGTACGCGCCAAAAAGCATTTGGGTCAACATTTTTTGGTCGACAAGAACATTGCTAGAAAGATCAGTGAAACCTTGTCTTTTGAAGGTTTTGAGCAGGTGCTTGAAATTGGTCCTGGGACTGGCGTACTCACCGAGTTTCTCATTCAAACAGGCAAGCCCATTACAGCCATGGATGTAGACACCGAATCCATTGAATACCTCAATGCGACTTATCTACAATCCAATCTGACCGTTGTAGAGGCCGATTTTTTAAAGGCCGATCTGCAAGAGCGTTTTGGCAATGCCCAATTGGGAATCATTGGGAATTTCCCTTATAATATTTCCTCTCAGATCGTTTTTAAAGCTATTGAAGCCCGAGGTCAAGTACTCGAATTTGCCGGAATGTTTCAAAAAGAAGTGGCCCAACGCATCTGTCAAGGCCCAGGCAATAAGTCCTACGGAATCCTTTCTGTACTTACGCAAGCCTTCTTTGAAACGGAATATCTCTTTACTGTACCTCCAGGAGTGTTCAATCCACCACCTAAAGTAGATAGTGGCGTGATGCGCATGCGTCGAAAAGAACATTTTCAATTGCCCTGTGATGAGGACCTATTCTTTAAAGTGGTCAAAACTGCCTTTAATCAAAGGCGTAAGACCTTACGCAACAGCTTAAAATCTTTTGATTTGTCTGATAAGTTGAAAGAAGATGCTATCTTTGAGCTTCGTCCGGAACGTCTTTCGGTTTCCGGGTTTGTCGAACTCACTCAAAAAATAGCGCAAGATGGCCTTTCAGATCACAGATGAGTTAATCGACCAGGTTCAACAGCACATCGCGTCAACCGAGGATACCCAGCTCAAAGCATTAATGGGTGACTACCACTATGCGGACATTGCTGAGATCTTGGATGAGCTCAATCTGGAAGATGCTACCTATCTGCTTCGCCTTTTAGATTCCGAAACCACTTCTGACGCCTTAATGGAGTTAGATGATGATCTGCGTGAAGACCTTTTAGACAATCTTTCTCCTAAGGAAATTGCAGAGGAGCTCGACGAGATGGATACTGATGACGCGGCCGATGTGATCGCAGAATTGGATGATGCCATTGTTGAGGAAGTGATCGACGAGATCAAGGATGAGAAACACGCTCAAGAGATCCGTGAACTGCTCACCTATGATGAAAACAGTGCCGGTGGACTTATGGCGAAAGAATTGGTCCGCGTTAAAGACACTTGGACCATTGCCGGCTGCGTTCGAGAAATGCGCAGACAGGCCAAAAATGTGACACGTGTGCATTCTATTTATGTAGTGGACAAGGATGAAAAACTCATCGGCCGCCTGTCTTTAAAAGACTTACTGACCGCTCCTGAAAAGGCCAAGATCAGCGACATTTATATTCCTCGCGTAGACTTTGTCTTTGTGGATCGCACCGGAGAAGAAGTAGCCCGAATCATGAATAAATATGACTTGGAAGCCATTCCTGTGGTGGATGAGCATCACAAACTCCTCGGAAGAATTACCATTGATGATATTGTAGATTTCATCAAACTGGAGGCTGAAAAAGACTACCAGTTGGCTGCAGGTATTACTCAAGAAGTAGAAGCCGATGACTCCATCTTTGAACTCACCAAAGCCCGATTGCCTTGGTTGGTTTTAGGCCTCTTTGGTGGTTTGGCATCCGTTTTTATTTTAGAAGATTTTGAAGATCTCATGGCAGATCCTCAAGTGAAGGCCTTATTTTTCTTTACCCCATTGATTGCGGCTATGGCTGGGAATGTGGGCGTACAATCCAGCGCGATCATTGTACAAGGTTTGGCCAATGATGTGGTGAAAGGAAGTTTGTGGCAGCGTTTGTTAAAAGAGGTTGGATTGAGTCTGATCAACGGGATTGCCTTAGGCGGACTGGTTATGCTTTTTGGAGCTATTATGGGATACACGGTTGCCTTTAGTCTGACCATTGCTGTTTCTATGCTCTCGGTTATTATCATTGCTGCACTCATCGGGACCTTTGTACCCATCATTTTGGACAAACGCGGCATCGATCCGGCTATTGCAACCGGACCGTTTATCACTACCAGCAACGATATATTCGGGATCTTTTTATTCTTTTACCTCTCCAAGCTTATTCTTCAGTTTTGACCCCTCAGATCTTCACGCAAAGCATCACTGTTCGCGAGGAGCATATTGACGATCGCAACCACGTCAACAATCTGGTTTATCTTCAATGGTGTTTAGACGCTGCAGAAAACCACTGGACCCAAAACGCCACGACTAAACATCTACAAGACTATGTTTGGTTTGTCTTAAAGCATGAAATCGAATACAAAATGCAAGCCTTATTGGGAGAACAGTTATTGATCAAAACCTGGGTTGCAAGCAATGCTGGAGTTCGATCAGAAAGGCAGTATGAAATCTACAACGAGCAAACGGGCAAATTACTCGTCAAAGCCAAAACCCTTTGGTGTCTGTTAAAAGCAGACAGCAAGAAACCCACTTTAATTCCAGAGGAAATTTGTAATTTGTTTATCGATGAGTAAACCGATAAACATTCAGGAAAAATTTAGCCGTTTTAGCGATCACTGGCATCCGCATCAAATAGCAACAGTAGATAATATGCAAGTGCTATTAGCTAAGATCAGCGGGGAATTTGTCTGGCATGCCCACGAGGAAGAAGACGAGCTTTTCTACGTGCAAAGAGGCACGCTTTTAATGCATTTTAGAGATCGCGTGGAAACTGTCAATGAAGGCGAGATCATCGTGGTTCCTAAAGGCGTTGAACATTGCCCAAAAACCGTAGACGGTCAAGAAGTACAACTGCTGTTATTTGAGAAACTAAGTACCAAACACACCGGAGATGTGCAGCATGAAAAAACGCGCAGCTCCTACCCAAAGATCTAAACTTTGAAAATCCTCCATCTAGATAAGAATCATCCTTTACTCACCCAGCAGCTCAAGGCTGCGGGCCATCAGAATACAGAAGCTTATCAAGTATCACGAGCAGAAGCCTTAGAAATACTTCCCGAATATGACGGAGTCGTTTTAAGAAGTCGAATCACCGTAGATCAAGAATTCCTAGATGCAGGCCAACGCCTGAAGTTCATCGCACGTGTTGGCGCAGGAATGGAAAGCATTGATGCCACTGTTGCCCAAGAAAAGGGAATTCAACTCTTCTCGGCTCCAGAAGGCAATCGCAATGCAGTAGGCGAACACGCCTTAGGCATGCTGCTCGGGCTGCTCAATAAATTGATGCCTGCCCATCAGCAGATCAAAAAAGGACAGTGGAACCGAGAGGCGAATCGCGGCTTGGAGTTGGATTATCGCACCGTTGGCATCATTGGTTACGGCAACATGGGAAAAGCCTTTGCGCGTAAACTTCGTGGCTTTGAATGCCGTGTACTCTGTTATGATATTTTAGCCGATGTAGGTGACGAAAATGCCCAGCAAGTGGATTTTGAAACCCTTCAAAAAGAGGCCGATGTGATCAGTCTGCACACCCCTTGGACTCCGCTTACCGATAAGATGGTTGATGGTGAATTCATCAATGGCTTTAGCAAAGCTTTCTTTTTAATTAATACTGCTCGCGGGAAATCAGTAGTCACTGCAGATTTAGTGAATGCCTTAAAATCGGGTAAAGTGCTCGGAGCAGGTTTGGATGTGCTTGAATATGAAAAGAGCTCCTTTGAATCTTTATTTGAAGCAGACAAGATGCCTCAAGCACTTGCAGAACTGTTGGAAATGGATCAAGTAATACTGAGCCCTCATATTGCGGGTTGGACCGTAGAGAGTTTAGAAAAGCTGGCCCAAACCATCGTAGACAAGATCAAAAACGCCTTTGATAATTAATAAGTATGAAGCGAATCATTCTGGTCTTTGGTGCGATTGTGATTTTGCTGATGCTGCTTTTTGAAACTAGCAAGCGCATTTGGCTCAGTAGTGACTTTCAGGCCGAATGGATCTTAGCAGTGCTCGCTTTAGTATTTTTTGGAGTCGGGATCTGGGTCTCACGTTATTCAAAAGCTAAACCCAAAGAAGCTCAGCCTTGGACCCAAGATTTGGTCATGATTGAAAAGCTCGGGATCTCCAAACGCGAGTTAGAGGTCTTAGAGGCCTTGGCCGATGGCCTTTCCAATAAAGAGATCGGGGCCCAGTTGTTTGTTTCTGAAAGCACGGTAAAAACCCACGTTTCTAATCTTTTGGTCAAGCTGGACGCAAAACGCCGAACCGAAGCGCTGAAGCGGGCTCAGGAGCTACAAATCCTACCAAAGTAGGAGTCCAAAAATTCCATAAAAATTGAATTTGGTACTTTAGTATGAGCTGCCTACAAGAGCAGCGACATACTTTTGAACTGTGCTTCTAAACTGAGAAGCTTAAGTTCAATTTTAAAATCAACTAACATGAAATCAACTATCATTAAGTACGGGATCAGATCCTTAATTGCAGGCCTGATACTCTTTGGAATTAGCCTATTGCTGTCATTGCAATTTGAAATTGGCAATAGTGAAATTTTAGGCTATGCCGGAATCATCATTGCGCTTTCTATGATCTATTTTGGCATCAAGGCCTACAGAGACCGGGTGAATGGCGGAGCAGTAAGTTTTGGAAACGCCCTTTTAGTCGGATTGGGAATTAGCGCTATGGGTTCTTTAGGGATCGCTGTAGCGGACATGATCTATACCGGCATCATTGATCCGGATTGGGCCGTTAATTACGCCGAAGAAATGAAAGCCCAAGGGGTGGAAGCAGAAGTATATAGCACACCCATGTTGGGCGTATTGATGTTCTTTATCGCCATGTTTGTGGGCATGATCATTACTTTAATCTCAGCATTAATCCTAAAACGCAAAGCATAAGATGGAAAAACGAGTAACCGGATTGGGCGGATTCTTCTTTAAGACCAAAGACCCAAAAGCAGTCAAAGATTGGTACAAGCAGCATCTAGGTTTAAACACTGATGACTACGGATGCACCTTTTGGTGGAAAGATGCCGATGGGAACGATTGCAGCACCCAATGGAGTCCTTTTAAAGAAGACACCGAGTACTTCAAACCCAGCGAAAAACAGTTCATGATGAATTTTAGAGTAGCTGATCTGGAGAGTCTTTTGAAGACCTTAAAAGAAGAGGGGGTCACAGTGGTTGGAGGGATGGAAACCTATGATTACGGCAAGTTTGGGTGGATCCTAGACAATGAAGGCAATAAGATTGAATTGTGGGAGCCTATTGACAGCGCCTTTTTGTAAAATTGCTACTTTTAGGTAAAACTTTGAGCAGCCATGAGTGGATCAGATAAAAACAAAACGGACGACATTTTTGACGGCTTTGAGAATGCCACAGAAAAGGCACGTGAAGCGGCTTCTCAGGCGGGTGATGCCGCAGAAGAAGCAGCGAGAAATATCAAGGAAAGCTGGAACGAACTGCGAGAATCTAAAGACAACAAGCGGGTATTGGCTGGTATCTTAGCCATTGTTATTGGTGGGTTCGGGCTTCATAAATTTGTTTTGGGATACAACAAAGAAGGAATTATGCTTTTAGCAGGTACTTTTATTCTGGGCATTATCACTTTTGGTCTATTTGCCTGGGCCATTTGGGTGGTGACTTTAGTAGAAGGAATCATCTACCTCACCAAGTCTGACGCTGAATTTTACCATACCTATCAAGAGAACAAGCGACCTTGGTTCTAGATCATTAAAAGCCTTTTTAACGGAAGGCTTTGTTTTTATAGTATATAATCGTAATATTGCAATATAACATTATGGGAGTATCTAAAAGACATATACATTCAGTAAAGGCCAATCAACTTGCAGACTTGGCAAAAGTGATCTCGCATCCTGCGAGGATCTCTATCTTAAACTATATCGGAGACTGTGAGGGTTGCCTTTGTAAAGACATTGCAGAAAAGATCAGGCTTTCTCAGCCTACCACTTCTCAGCATTTACAGGTAATTAAAAAATCAGGCTTGCTCAAAAGTCGCTTTGAGGGAAAGAGCCAATATTACACCATCAACAAATCCAGGCTTACGCTACTTAAAGAACTTTTCCAAGATTTCTTTGAGTCTACAGAGGCCAAATGTTGTTAAAACCTAGAACTATGAATACACAAGAATTATTCAACTTACTTGACCAACATAAAAACGCTGCCCTACTCTTTGAATACAGCCCAGGGCAACTGGTTGGGGCGAACTATCATATAACAGAAGTAAAGCATGTTGTCATTGACTCGGTAGACTGTGGAGCTCGCGCCGACGGCTGGAATGAAACGGTGATTCAACTTTGGGAAAGCCCAGATGAACTCGGAAAAACCGAATACATGACCGCTTTTAAAGCCTTAGGAATCCTTAAAAAAGTTGGGCAAATGCGTGCCTATGATATGAACTCCGTGGTCCGCTTTGAATACGGGAACTCGGTATTTCACACAGCGCAACTTTTTGTTAACGATTACGAAATCAAAGGCAATCAGATCTTGCTTAAGTTAGCTGTAGAACCAACAGACTGCAAAGCCAAAGACATTTGCGGAGTTCCTGAACCCGCGATGGCTGAAGCTTCTAACAGCTGCAGTCCTGGGAGTGGATGTTGCTAGATCATGGAAATACAACAACTCAAAAAGAAGCATTATCCAGAAGTCGCACAGATTTATAGTGACGGCTTAGACACTGGTATTGCCACTTTTGAGACTGAGGTCCCCAATTGGAAAGCCTGGAAGAAGAAGTTTATGAAGCCCTGTCGCTTTGTAGCTTTAAGAGACAACCAAGTTGTTGGATGGTGCGCTCTGAGTCCAGCGTCCAAACGCAAGGTTTACAAAGGCGTGGCAGAGAGTACAATTTACATCGCTTCGGATCACCGCGGCCAAGGCATTGGACGCAAATTGCTAAAACATCTTGTTATAGCTAGCAAAGCCGCTGGTTTTTGGACGCTCCAAGCCGGCATCTTCGCAGAGAACAAACACAGTATTTATTTGCACGAACAATGCGGATATCGCATCGTTGGAGTCCGCAAGCGCATCGCCAAGCGTGACGGCAAATGGTACGATAACGTATTAATGGAACACAGAAACGACATAACATAGCCCAAATGAAGAATATCTTGGTTTTATGCACAGGCAACAGTTGCAGGTCACAAATGGCCCATGGATTTTTAAACCAACAACTCGGTGACAAAGCAGCCATTTACAGCGCGGGAATTGAAACCCACGGCCTCAATCCAGGAGCAGTTGCTACTATGCAACGCGCTGGTTTAGATATCACTGGTCACACCTCAAATCACGTTGATGAATACGCAGGAATTGACTGGGATTTCATCATCACCGTTTGTGATCACGCCTATGAGAACTGCCCATTCATTGCAGCTCCCAACGCTCAACGTTTGCATCACAATTTTTACGACCCCTCTAAGTTTGTAGGCTCTGAAGAAGATACTCGAGCTGCTTTTGACAAGGCACGCGATGAGATTCAAGCTTATGTAACAGAATTTGCCTCAACACACTTTTAAAACTTAGCCTTATCTTCATAGGGTGAAGCGGGTTTTAATTTTATGGTTTAGTGTAATGCTGATGGGTTGCAGTGAGCAACCTAAAAAGCAATCTGCTACCGCCGTTTCGGTGCCTTCCGTAAGCCAAACTTCTTTGATTGTCTTAGGTAATTTACAAGATGCTGGCGCTCCTCAACTGGGATGTCAAAAATCCTGCTGCGCTGATAAAATAAACAATCCGAACCCTTTAGACGCTGTGGTTTCCCTGGGTTTGGTAGATTCCAACACGCAGAAGAATTATCTCTTTGAAGCCACTCCAAACATCAGCAAACAATTGGCTTGGTTGCAAAAAGCCAATCCCGGTAGCGACCCAATTCCATCAGGGATCTTTTTGACCCATGCGCATATTGGCCATTATTCGGGTTTAATGCATTTGGGCAAGGAAGCTGCTTCTACAAGGTCGGTTCCTGTTTACGCCATGCCCCGAATGGATGAATTCCTCAGAGCAAATGCACCTTGGAGTGCTTTGAGTGAAAACAATAACATCAGCTTAAGGCAGATGGATTCTACAACTTTGAATTTATCGGGCGAACTGCAAGTGACCCCTATTTTGGTGCCTCATCGCGATGAGTATTCAGAAACGGTGGGCTATCACATTATTGGCCCGAATAAATCCGCACTTTTTATACCAGATATTGACAAATGGGCCCTTTGGGAAGAATCAATAATAGATTGGATCGGGCAAGTCGATTATGCCTTTTTGGACGCTACTTTTTATAGCGGAGATGAACTCGGTGGACGCGATATGTCGCAGATTCCACATCCATCCATAGAAGAGAGCATGACACTTTTTGATTCTTTATCAGACGAGCTGAAATCACGCGTGTATTTCATTCACTTCAACCACACCAATCCAGCGCTCGACCCTTCATCCGAAGCAACAACAACCATACTTAATAAGGGGTATAATATTGCGCAGCCGTTGGAAGTCTTTGCGCTTTAGGCAGCCTATTCCTCTTCGGAACGCAGCCCATATTTTTTCTCGAGTTCTGCTTGAAACTCTTCCATTACAGGCTTAACGGTACTTTCTGGCAAATCAGCAATTCTGATATACATCAAACCGTCTACCGCGTTATTGAACAGAGGATCCACATTAAAGGCAACCACCTTGGCGTTTTGCTTGATGTACTTTTTAATAAGAACCGGCAAACGCAGACTTCCTGGTTCCACCTCATCAATAAGTTTGTCAAACTTGTTCAGATCAGCCTCGGTCTCATCAAAAATAAAGTCCTTATCTGCATCCTTAAGCTTTACCTTGTACTCCTTTTTTGGATTGATGTACTGGGCTACGTAAGGATCGTAGTAGTTTGACTTCATAAACTCGATCATCAAAGATTTAGAGAAGTCAGAGAATTTATTACTGATACTCACCCCGCCGATCAAATAACGATGCTCTGGGAAACGCAACGTGGTATGCACAATTCCTTTCCACAGCAAAAAGAGCGGCATAGGCTTTTGCTGGTATTCCTTTATGATGAAGGCGCGGCCCATTTCTATGGACTTGCTCATCATGGGGTAGAGTTCGGGTTCAAATCTAAACAGATCTTGCAGGTAGAAACCGTCTATGCCATATTCCGCAAAGATCTTAGAGCCTAGTCCCATACGGTAAGCGCCAACCAACTTGTTTTTATCGTTGTCCCAAAGGAACATATGGTGGTAATAACTATCAAACTTATCCAAGTCTGTAGAGTTGTTGGTCCCTTCCCCGATCTCTCTAAAAGTGATCTCACGCAATCGACCGATCTCTTGCAAAATGTTCGGTATGCGAGCGGCGGGAGCTAAGAACACCTCGTAGTTTTTACTTTGCAGTAGGCGTTTATCATCTGCTGTAAGGGCTTCCACTTCCTTGAGCATGGCTTCCGTTGAAGCTGGCCCAGCGATCTTCTTGGGAGCTTTTGGCAGCTTTAAGGTCTTTGGAATGCTCTCAATGAGGGTTTTCTTTTCAAAAGGATTGGCCAGTACGTATGTTTTTCTACGGAGGAATTCCGTGAAGTTCTCCAGAGTCTCGTGTTCTTGTTGATCTTTGACCGAGATCGGATTCCCGATTCGCACCTTGATCAAACGTTCTTTTTGCGTCAACAATTCTGAGGGCAGCTTAGCGGTGCGCAGGGTGTCACTCATCTTTGCCAGACGGTAAAAAAGCTTACTGTTTTTAGCGTGGAAGTAGATCGGTACCACAGGCACTTCGGCCTTTTTGATCAGCTTCATCGCAGCTACTTCCCAAGGTTTGTCAACCATAAGCTTATCATCCTTGTAGGTTGACACCTCTCCTGCAGGAAATATTCCTAAAGGATGTCCGTCGCGCAAATGACCAATGGCGTTTTTAAAACCAGTAACGCTGGACTTGATGTCCTTTCTGTCCTCAAAGGGATTTACAGGCATCACATAGGGCTTTAAAGGCTCAATACGGTGCAATAGGAAATTCGCGATGATCTTAAAATCGGGACGATCTTGCAAGAGCAGTTTGAGCAGTAGAATACCGTCAATACCACCTAAAGGGTGATTGGAAATAGTAATGAAAGGCCCGTTCTTTGGGATACGCTTTAAATCTTCCTCTGGGATCTCAAATTTGATCTCAAACTCATCCAAAAGCGAGGTGACAAATTCCAGATCATTGAGGTGCTTGTGTTTGTTGTAGATCTTGTTGAGCGTATCGATCTTTAGGATCTTCATGAGGGTCCACCCCATAAAAGTCCCAAGAATACCGAATTTTTTGAGCCCAACGGCCGTGGCTACCTCTTTTGCGTTAACTAATCCCATGAGAGTATTGCCCCCAAATATAGGGAATCTAACTTTGCCCGATAACCACCTGAACGGTTTCCTGTGCTTCCTGCTTCAGCAGCACTTCTTGGCCTTTGACTAAAGCCTTGATTTCCTCCGGTTTGGCATGACGGACAGTATAAAGAGTCACCCCTTCATAATGTGTTACACTGAACTGTTGTTTTAACTGGGTTAAAAGTTCAGGCAGGCGTTTGAACTTGTTATCCACGACCACCGAAAAACTAATGGCCGAATTCTGGATGAGTTCCACCTTCATCTTATACTGATGCAAAAGCTTGAAGACCTCCCCAATATGATCTTCCATCATAAAAGAGAAATCCAAAGAAGAAAGGGAAATAAGTACTTGGTCTTTCTTGAGGATAAAACAAGACACCATAGGGTCTAACGCCTTGCCTTTGGTCACGCAGGTTCCAGGATCTTCTGGCTTAATGAAAGAGCGCACATAAAGCGGAATTTCCTTGCGCTGCAAAGGTTGAAGCGTCTTAGGGTGAATTACAGACGCTCCGTAAAAGGCCAATTCTATCGCCTCGCGATAGGAAATATGATTCAGCAATTGCGTCTTAGAGAAATGACGCGGATCTGCGTTCAAAACTCCTGGAACATCCTTCCAAATGGTCACGCTTTCCGCATCCAAACAATAACCGAAGATCGCCGCGGTATAATCCGAACCTTCTCGTCCTAAAGTTGTGGTAAAGTTATTGTTGACTTCCGAGCCCAAAAATCCTTGAGTTATGGTAAGTCCTTTGCGATCCACCGATTTTTTAATAAGCTCTTGGGTCATTTGCCAATCCACACGGGGATCGCGATAGGTGCTGTCTGTCTTGATACAACTGCGCACATCCAACCAAGTATTCTTATGCCCATTTTCGTTGAGAAAAGTAGATACGATAGTCGTAGAGATCAACTCGCCAAAACTCACCACTTGATCGTAAACAAAGGCATGCGTCTCCGATCGGTTGTGGGCTAGAAAATCCTCCAATGACCCAAAGAAGTCTTTGATCCTTTGATGAATACTGTGGCTTTTGTTGGGAAACAAGTCCTTAAGGATCTCTAGATGGTATTGTTTGGAAGAATCTATGGCCGCTTTTACAGAATCGTCCTTTTTAAAATAGGCACTAACCACTGCCTCTAAGGCATTGGTGGTTTTACCCATGGCCGATACAACGACTACCAGTTCACTGCTGCCGGTATTCTCCAATACTCGTTTTAAGTTCCTAACCCCTGTAGCATCTTTGACAGAGGCTCCTCCGAATTTAAATATTCGCATGCTTCTCCATATAAATAGCAATAGCCTTTCGATCCATCTGAGCGATATACCAATCTTTTAAAAGATTGGCTCCAATGGACTCGTAAAGCTGAATAGCTGATTCATTCCAATCCAAAACCACCCAATCAATTCGGCCCACATCTTCCTGCTTGCCGTATTGAATCACACGATCCAAGAGTGCTTTCCCGAGACCTTTACCGCGCATGGATTGCGTGACAACAAGATCTTCCAGATAGAGTCCGCGGCCATTCCAGGTAGAGAATCGGAAGTAGACCAAAGCCATTCCAACCACTTTACCGTCTATCTCGGCCACAAAACACTTGAAAAGTGGTCGCTCTCCAAATCCTTCCCTTACTAAAGTTTGAGTGTCGATCAAAACAGCATCGGGTTCCTTTTCAAAAACCGCCAATTCTTTAATCAAAGAAAGCATGGCTGGGGCGTCCTCTTTTCGGGCTTCTCGAATCATTTTAATGATTTTGTAATACCACAAATATCGGGGCTATTTGTGAATTTTAACGATATTTGCTGGAAATTCTCATCAACTACTTCCATGGCTATCAGAAACCAAACGCTGGGCGAATTCATCATCGAAAATCAGAGTGAATTCAAATACTCTTCCGGCGAATTATCAAGACTCATCAACTCCATAAGACTGGCTGCAAAGGTGGTCAACCACGAGGTAAATAAGGCCGGTTTGGTTGACATTTTAGGTGCTGCCGGTGATATGAACATACAAGGCGAGGATCAGCAAAAGTTAGACGTTTTTGCTAATGAAGCCTTCATTAAAACCTTGACTAACCGTGAAATTGTCTGCGGAATTGCCAGTGAAGAGGAGGACGATTTCATCGCCATTAAAGATGGAAACCCAAACAACCAACACAAATATGTGGTCTTGATTGACCCTTTAGACGGTTCTTCTAACATTGACGTGAATGTCTCTGTGGGAACCATTTTTTCCATCTACAGACGGGTAACACCAGTGGGAACGCCTGTGACTGCTGAGGATTTTCTCCAGGCAGGCAACAAGCAGGTTGCTGCCGGATACATCATTTACGGTACTTCTACGATGATCGTGTATTCCACAGGTCATGGAGTAAATGGCTTTACGCTCAACCCGGCCATTGGAACCTATTATTTATCACACCCAAATATGAAGTTCCCAGACAATGGGAATATCTATTCTGTGAATGAAGGGAACTATTCCCAGTTCCCTCAAGGAGTGAAGGATTACATCAAATATTGTCAGATGGAAGAAGGCGACAGACCGTATACTTCTCGTTATATCGGTTCATTGGTTTCTGACTTTCACAGAAATATGATCAAAGGCGGAATCTATATGTATCCCAGCACGGCTAAGAATCCTCAAGGTAAGCTGCGTTTGCTTTACGAATGCAACCCCATGGCCTTTTTGGCGGAACAAGCTGGAGGAAAAGCCAGCGATGGCTTCCAAAGAATTCTAGATATTGAGCCTACAGAATTGCATCAAAGAGTTCCCTTTTTCTGCGGATCCACTACTATGGTCGAACAGGCAGAATCTTGTATGAAAAAGGCTGCAAAGGCTTAAAGAACACGAATTTTAGTACATTTACTTTTCAACGTAAGATTATGGCGAAGGAAAAAACAAAAACCCCCCAAGGTGAAGCCATGGATTCTGGTTCCAAGATCGAAGCAATAAAGCAGCTGATCTTTGGAGAGAATATCGAACAATACGACAGTGAGTTCGATACGCTAAAACAAGAAATTCAGGACCGCAAAAAAGAACTTGAAGACTATATAGATCAGGTTCGTAACGAGCTCATGCAATCTATTGATTCCATGACCACAGACATCAACATCCGTATCACTGACCTAGAAGATGCGCTTAACGACAAAACCGAAGGTGTTGATAAAGCTAAGGTCAATAAAGACGAACTCGGAGATCTGTTGATCAAATTGGGAGAAAAGCTACGCTCCTAAGAAAATCCATTTATGGTCGAGCAAAAGGATAAACTCAACCTGCTTCGGGATATCCTGTTAATTGATGACAGGGAGGTTGCCGATGCCATATCCCAACGCCTTGATACCATTACACAGACTCTCGAGTCCAAAGAAAAACTAGCAAAAAAAGTCGATCCCATCTTTGAGGAGAACATGGAACAATTTGTGGAGGAAATCCCCACGCGATTGGGCCCTGTGATCACCAAAACGCTCAAAGAACAGATCGCAAATAGTAAAGATCAAGTTGTGGAAGCGCTCTATCCTATTTTGGGAAAAATGGTAAAGCGTTACATACAAAATGAGCTAGCACTACTATCAGAGAACATCAATAATAAGGTCAACAACACCTTTACGCTTAAGGGCTTACAACGCAAACTCAAAGCCCTGTTTACCGGAGTGAAGGAAAGCGACATTATTTTGAGTGAATTGGATGCACCAGAACTGATGGAAGTGTTTGTGATTAAAAAGGGGTCTGGAATGCTTTTGGGCAATTATTCCAACCAACAGACCTTGGACAAAGACTTGATCTCTGGCATGTTGACTGCCATTAAGAGTTTTGTGGAAGATGCGTTTCAGGGCGAAAGCCAAAATCTGGAAGGAATTGACTACGAACTCTACAAAATCCAAATTCAGAATTTCCATTCGTACTACATGGCTGTTGTGGTTTCCGGTAACCTGACGCCGCAGTTCGAAAACGAAATTGAAGACCTAATCCTTGAAAACAGCGACACCTTGAGTGAGTTGTTAACTAACGCGCAACGTGAAAACGTAGACATCTTCTTAGCTTCAATGTTTGAAGACTATTTAGACAACACCTAATTTTAAGTTTGGAACACAAATTGCAAAGCAAATCATTGACAACTAAAATTACCACGTATTAGATGGAAGTATCTAAAAAAATTGTGCTGATAGGGCATTTTGGAGTTGGAAAGACCAGCTTAGTGAGACGTTATGTTGATAGCGCCTTTAGTGAGGATTATCTGGTGACCCTTGGGGTTCAGGTAAAGAAAAAACAGATCGAATTGGACGACAATCAGGTGAATATGATTATCTGGGATCTGGAAGGAAACGCTAAGGTCGAAGAGATGCGTTCGAGCTATATGTTAGGAACTGATGGTTTCCTCTACGTCTTTGACTTAACCCGTCCGATCACTTTTAACAACCTCAACGAAAATCTAGATTTCATCAAAAAGCAATATCCCAAGGCCCCAATTAAGGTTGTTGGAAACAAGGCCGATCTTTTTGACGGAACCGATCTGGATGAATTTCTCACCAAAAACAATCTGGAACATGTCATCACAACCAGCGCGAAGGAAGGAACCAACGTCGCCACGGTCTTTGAAGAATTAGCCAGAGAACTGTTGTAATCTATGAGTTTAAAGAGTTTTAAATCTGACTTGCTTGAAAAGCGAGTGCAGATCATTACCACCGATATGTCTGGAAAGGTCACGGCTTCTGATGATGCCTTGATCCCGCTTAAAAAAGGAAGTCGTTTGCAGGATCTTGATCCATTTTTCGAAGCGATAGTTCCCCTGCTTAGTGCAGATGCTCAACTGCTTGAGTTTCCCTGTATCAATTTAAAATCCGACGAGCAGGAGTTCGTTTTAGATATTGAATTGCGTTATGGCGATGGAGAATTGATCGCTATTCTCTATGATTTTACGGAGCATTATCGCAGATCTCATCCGGTGGTTCAAGAGAAGAACGAGAATACTATTCTGGCAAACCAATTGTTGGTTGAACAAGCCATTGCCAATGAAAAGGAAGCTCTTAAAAACAGCTTCTTGTCCAAGCTCAGTCATGAATTGCGCAAACCCTTGGGCAATATGATGGGTTTTGTAAATCTGCTACAAGACAGCAATCTGAATTACGATCAAACAGAGATGCTCAAGATCGTGCGCCAAACTGGTTTGCATCTTGAAGAATTGCTCAATGATCTGTTGGATATCTCCAAGATAAGTGAAGGAACCTTACACCTGAAGAACGTTTCATTTAAGATGAAGGATGTTACAAAACACCTTCATGATATGTTCAGTCTTAAAGCCAAAACTAAACGAATTGAATTTGAGATCAACCTGAGAGACAACGTGCCTCCAATTCTTATCGGAGACCCTATTCGCGTAAAGCAGATTCTGATCAATTTGGTAGACAACGCCTTTAAAAATACGCCGAAAGGAAAGGTACTTTTAGACATCAGTGTAGACTATTCACGCGCTAAAAAGGTCTCTTTACGTTTTAGTGTTTCTGATACAGGATACGGAATTAAGGATGCTGAACTTTCCAATATTTTTGACTCCTATTACCAGATCGATAAACTCCTTTCTCCAACAGAAGGGCAAGGTCTCGGACTAAAAATAGTAGATGATCTGGTCAAACTTCAAAAAGGAAAGATCAAAGTAAAAAGTAAGGTGGGTGAAGGATCACAATTTGAAGTTTCTCTACCTTTTGAAGTACCACTCCGAGAGGAGAAAAAACCTGCTCGTAAAAAAGCAATAGACGTGGATGAGCGTATCCGTGTGCTTTGTGTTGACGATGCCGAATTAGATCAGATGTTGATCATGAAGATCCTGATCAATGAAGGTTTCATTTCTATGGACCTAGCCTTGCACGGCGAAATGGCTCTGCAACTTATCGATCTAAAGACCTATGATGTGATCCTGTTAGATTTGGATCTGCCCATCCTCAACGGAATTGAATTCTTAAAGCGTCTGCGCTCAGAGCGAAAGACCAAAAAGGTTCCAGTGGTAGTACTTACGGCGATGGCTGGAGTAGAGTATCAAAAAGAAGCAGAAGCGCTAGGCATCTCTGCTTATTTGACAAAACCGTATCAGCCTAAAGAGCTCGTTAAAGCTATAAAGGCAGCGTTTAAAGAAAGGTAGAAGTAAGCCCGTTGGCTTACTTTTCCACCAAATATTGGTAGTCTTCGAAATCTAGACCTCCTGTGTAGATCTGAATAGAGCGTTTGATGTATTTCTCCGCCTGCTCATCACTAAATCCAAGACCGGTCGCATAGCGAACCAATAAGTGATGCTCGTCTTCATCAATTTGATTGTCAGCAAAGATGATGGAGAACATGTCGTGTAGCAGTTGCAAACGCACCTCGTGAGAGTTCGGTGGATTGATCGGATACAAAGCTGGATCTTTAAGGACTGCTTTCTGCTCAGATTCGTGGATTCCCAATTTACTAGCAAAGCGATCCAAACGGGCCATTTCTTGCTCGTTGAGCTCGTTATCTACTGCGGCAATTCTTACCAAAGCGGCAAAGTGACTAAGGTTTCTTGAGTGTTCGTAACTCTGAAAAAGATTCTTAAACGACATAGTTTTACTTAATTGCTGCAAATATAGCAGTATCTTCTCATTTCTAACAGGCAATCGGCCTCCAATTTTGCTAAAAATCCAAGCAAGGCTACCGCGGGAATTGTCGTATTTTTATAGGGAGCAAAAATTACTCCCATGCCCCTATTGGTTTTTAATAAAAACGGCATTTACTGTCCGCAGGCAGACGTATATCTGGACGCCTGGCGGAAGGTCCCCAAGTGCATTGTAACTCATGGACATTCAGATCATGCTCGTTACGGCCATGGGCAGTATATCACGCACAAGACCAACATTCCCATCATCAAACACCGATTGGGAAAACTTCAGGTCCAAGGTTTGGATTGGAACGAGACCCTTTTGGTCAATGGCGTGAAATTCAGTTTGCATCCCGCAGGCCACATTCCGGGGTCTGCACAAGTACGGGTGGAGTACAAAGGCGAGGTTTGGGTTTTTACAGGAGATTACAAATTACAAGACGACGGGCTCTGCGTTCCCTTTGAACCTGTAAAATGCCATACCTTCATTACCGAATGCACCTTTGGTTTACCCGCTTTTTCTTGGGAACCACAACAAGAGGTTTTTAATGAGATAGATTCGTGGTGGGCGGCCAATAGATCCAACGATGTTACTTCTTTGCTCTTCGGATACAGTCTAGGCAAGGCCCAACGTATTTTGAAAAATGTCAATGCAGACATCGGTCCTATCTACGTGCACAAAACCATCTACGATCTCAACAAGGCCATGGCTAAAGATTTTGATCTGCCAGAATTTACCTTGCTGGATACCTCCATAGATAAAGCGGAACTAAAAGGATCGCTTATTGTAGCACCTCCCGGAGTTCAAAATGCAGCATGGATCAGAAAGATCGGTGCCCAAACTACGGCTGCCGCCAGCGGTTGGATGACCTTTAGAGGCGCCCGCAGAAGACGCGCTTTAGACAAAGGATTCGTGTTGAGTGATCACGCAGATTGGCAAGATCTGCTCACTGCTGTAAAAGCGACAGGCTGCCAGCAGGTTATTGCAACGCATGGCTATACAGAGATATTCTCCCGCTACCTCCGCGAAGAATTAGGCTTAGACGCTAAAACAGAGGCTACCGCTTATGAGGCAGAAACCATAGACCAAACTCAAGAAACCGCCTAAGTCTATGAAAGCCTTTGCTCAACTCATAAAAGCTTTAGACAGCACTAATAAGACCAACCAAAAGGTAGCGGCTCTGGCCAATTATTTTAAAACCGCTGCAGACAGTGATAAGGTTTGGACCATCGCCCTACTCTCCCACCGCCGTCCCAAGCGCCCCGTGAACACTACGCTACTCAGACTTTGGGCTACCGAACTGGCCAACATTCCTGCTTGGCTTTTTGAAGAAAGCTATCATATTGTTGGTGATTTGGCAGAGACTATTGCCTTAGTCCTCCCACATCCTAAAGGCAGTACTGAAATGTCACTGACTAAAGTGGTCAATGAAATAGCCGCGCTCAGCAGTCAAAGTGAGCACATTAAAAAGGCAACCATTTTAGAGCGCTGGGATCAATTCAATTATTACGAGCGCTTTGTCTATAACAAGATCATAACCGGTGGATTTAGAATTGGGGTGAGTCAAAAACTGATGACTCGAGCCCTCGGACAAGCTACCGGCATTGATACTGATGAACTCGCTTTTAAACTCATGGGGAATTGGGACCCTAAGACCATCAGTTTTGAAGAATTGATCATAGCCCCTTCTGAGGCCGCAGCAGTTTCTAGACCCTATCCTTTTTTTCTGGCTCACGCGGTAGAAGGTAAAGTTGAAGAACTGGGAGACATTTCCCAATACAGTTTTGAACATAAATGGGACGGGATTCGCGCCCAAGTGATCTTCAGAGCAGGCACGCATTTTGTTTGGAGTAGAGGGGAAGAATTGGTTACTGATAAGTATCCAGAATTTGACGAATTGCTGGAGCTCATTCCAGACGGAACCGTTTTAGATGGAGAGATCGTATGTTTTCCCAACGGGCAAATTGGCGATTTCAATATGCTGCAAACCCGCATCGGGCGCAAGAACATCAGCAAAAAACTCTTGGAGACCCATCCAGTAATTCTGATCGCTTACGATCTGTTAGAATGGGACGGAAAAGATCTGAGAGATACCCCTTTCGAGCAGCGCAGAAAACTCTTGGACAAACTGGTGAAATCCAAAGGAGAAAATTCTCCGCTCTACCTAAGCAGTACCATGAATTTTAAAAATTGGGAAGAGGCCGCTGCGGAGCGGGAGCGCTCTAGAGAAAAACGAAGCGAGGGCCTCATGATCAAACGCAAGGATTCACATTACGGTGTGGGCAGAAAACGGGGCGAATGGTTCAAATGGAAGGTTGATCCATTTACCATAGACGCCGTACTCACCTACGCTATGCGAGGGCACGGACGTAGGGCCAACCTCTTTACCGACTACACCTTTGCCCTTTGGCATGAAGGAGCTCTAGTCACCTTTGCTAAGGCGTATAGCGGCCTTACTGATGCAGAACTCAAAGAGGTTGACAGTTGGATCAAAAAAAATACTTTGGAACGCTTCGGACCGGTTCGCTCTGTAAAACCCGAACACGTTTTTGAAATCGCTTTTGAAGGCATTGCCGCAAGCAAACGGCACAAAAGTGGAGTCGCCACTCGATTCCCTAGAATTCATCGTTGGCGCAAAGACAAAAAGCCCGATCAAGCCAATAGTTTAGAAGATCTTAAAGCACTAATCCCTGAATGAAGCGCGAGGAACTTTTAAATATCGCCCAGGGCTGGTTTGAAGGCCGCGGATGGAATCCGTTTCCATTTCAAAAACAAACTTGGAACGCCTATTTGCAAGGCAAGCACGGCCTGCTCAATGCACCTACCGGGAGTGGAAAAACTTACGCGCTCTGGACTCCCATCGTTTTGTCTTACATCAAATCCAATCCGGAGTATAAAACCAAACACAAAAAAGGGATCAAAGCCCTTTGGATCACCCCGCTAAGAGCGTTATCGGTAGAGATCCAACAAGCAGCTCAACGTATGGCCGATGAATTGGAAACTGGCCTAACCGTCGGGATTAGAACTGGAGACACCACCCAAGCAGAGCGCGCCAAACAAAAGCGTTCCATGCCGGATCTGCTCATCACCACGCCGGAGAGCCTAATGCTACTTTTGGCCAGCAAGGACTATCCCAAACTCTTTAAAACCTTAGAAGCCGTGGTGGTTGACGAATGGCATGAACTTTTGGGTTCCAAACGCGGGGTACAAATGGAGCTGGCCTTGTCTCGCTTCAAAACCGTTTGTCCTAAACTGCGTATTTGGGGCATCTCTGCTACCATAGGAAATCTAGATCAAGCCATGGATGTTTTGATGGGCGATTCCACCGAGCAGGAAAAACCCAGAGTGCTAATTAGAGCCAAGCGCAAACCCAAGGTCAAAGTCAAATCCATCATCCCAAAGAAGATGGAAACCTTCCCCTGGCGGGGCCATTTGGGATTACATTTACTAGAAGAGATCATTCCCATCATTGAAGCCAGCAAAACGACCATCATCTTTACCAACACGCGCGGACAATGCGAGATCTGGTTTCAGAAGATCTTAGAAAAGCACCCAGAATTGGCGGGTGAACTCGCCATGCACCACGGGAGTATCAATAAAGAAACACGGCTGTGGGTAGAACAGGCCATTCGCAATGAATCGCTCAAAGCTGTAGTGGCTACCTCTAGTTTAGACCTCGGGGTTGATTTTGCTCCTGTAGAGACCATCATTCAAATTGGGGGTCCAAAAGGTGTTGCTAAATTCTTGCAACGCGCCGGGCGTTCCAACCACCGTCCTGGCGAACCGAGTTTGATCTACTTTTTACCCACTCACGCTTTGGAGTTAGTTGAAGCCTCAGCCTTAAAACGCGCTGTGACGGAATCGGTTATGGAAGACCGTACGCCCTTTTTACTCTGCTTTGATGTGCTGATCCAATATTTGGTGACCTTGGCTGTTAGTGATGGTTTTAAACCTGAAGAGATCTTCCCAGAAGTGCAACGCACTTTTTGCTTTCAAGGCTTGACCGAAGAGCAATGGCAATGGTGCTTGAATTTTATCACCAAAGGCAGTCAAAGTTTAGAATCCTACAACGAATACCGCAAAGTGTTAATTCAGGAGGACGGTCTTTTCAAGGTCACCGATCGCAGGATCGCTATGATGCATCGGCTTTCTATTGGCACCATTGTAAGCGATGCCATGCTGCTGGTCAAATACGTGAGCGGTGGTTTTATTGGAACCGTAGAAGAGTGGTTTCTGGGCAAGATGAAACCGGGAGACACCTTTGTTTTTGCTGGCCGAACGCTGGAATTGGTCCGCTTGAGAAACATGACTGCTCAGGTTAGAAAATCTAAAAAACGCAGCAGCAATGTGGTGAGTTTTATGGGCGGACGTTTACCGCTTTCCTCCCAAATGAGTCAGCTGCTAAGAGAAGAACTGCAAAGCAGTAGCGCTTATAAATCGCAAACGCGAGAGTTGCGCGCCCTGAGTCATATTTTTGAACGGCAATTGCAGGAATCCATAGTGCCTGCTTCTTATGAATTCTTGATAGAATCCTTTGAAACCCGAGAAGGTTTCCACGTAGTCTTCTACCCTTTTGAAGGTCGATTTGTACACGAGGCCTTGAGTCATATTTTGGCCTACAGGATCAGTTTGCTGATCCCTATCAGTTTCTCTTTGGCCTATAACGACTACGGATTTGAATTACTCTCAGATCAGGTTTGGGATGTGCAACTCATCTTTGACAACGAGCTATTCACTCCGGAGTATTTGCTACAAGACCTGGAAAAAAGTATCAACGCCACAGAAATGGCGAGTAGAAAATTCAGAGACATTGCCGTGATCAGTGGTTTGGTGTTTCAAGGCTATCCCAATAAGACGGTCAAGACCAAACATTTGCAAAGCAATTCGCGTTTGCTATTTAAGGTCTTTAAAGATTTTGAGCCTGATAATTTACTTTTGCAACAAGCATACCGGGAGACCTTTGAGCACGAACTGGAAGAAGGCCGTTTGCGCATTGCCTTAGAGCGAATTTGTAATCAGGATATGGTTTGGCGTCCTTGTGAAAAGCCTACGCCATTCAGCTTCCCGATCATTACCGACCGTTTACGCGAAAAGATGAGCTCCGAAAAACTCAGTGACAGAATCAAACGCATGCGCGTGCAATATGAAGCCTAAAATGACCAAGACCTTAACTTTCAATTTTGGTGGATTGGATTGTGTAGGACACGCAAGTGGTGCCTTGTTTGTCCCCGACTATGATTGCCTCCTGATTGCCGATGTGCATTTGGGCAAGGTGAGTCATTTTAGAAAACATGGCGCAGCAGTTCCAACGGCAGCAATTCGATCCAATTTTGATCGTTTGGACATCGCAATGGAAGATTTTAAAACCGATCGCATCTATTTTTTAGGCGATCTATTCCACAGCCACACCAACAAAGAATGGGATTACTTTGCAGGCTGGATGGAAGAACGAAAACCCAAAACTACTTTGGTCTTGGGCAATCACGACATCATTCCTTTGAGCCGTTACGATGCCTTAGGTATCACCACCTGTGAGACTGGAACTTTGGGGGATCTAAAACTCACCCACATTCCAGAAGAGAACCCAGAACAGTTCACTATAAGCGGACATATTCATCCCGGAGTTCGTTTACGAGGCGTAGGGAGACAATCCATTAGCTTACCGTGCTTTTTTATAAGCGGCAAACAAATGATCTTGCCCGCTTTTGGGAGTTTTACGGGCAAACATGTATTACGTCCGGGCAGTGATGACCGCATCTACGCCATTGCCGATGGGGAACTTATGGCCCTTCACGAGACGCCCTAATTTGCGTATCTTTATTCAGATGAAAAAATTCTACGCACTCCTCAATGCGGTTGCCTTAGTTGCAACTATTTACGTCAATTACCTGTCCAATACAGGAGCTATAGCAGGGAAAACTATTGGTGGTGTTTCTGACGATTTGAATACCCTCTTCACCCCTGCTGGATATGCTTTTGCCATTTGGGGACTGATCTATTTATTGCTCATCGGTTTTGCGATCTACGGCTTGGTTGCAGCCTTTGGTAAAGTGCGTGATGACTCCTTTCTAGAAAAGACGGCCGGTTGGTTTTTACTCTCTTGCGCGGCGAATATGGCGTGGATCTTTTGCTGGCTTTACGAATGGACCGGATGGTCTGTGGTTTGCATGTTTGTGATCTTAATTGCCTTGCTGGTCATTGTGGTCAAAAATGGAATGGAACTTTACGATGCTGCTATCCCGACCATTGCCTTTGTGTGGTGGCCTTTTGTGATCTACAGCGGATGGATCACTGTGGCGAGTATTGCCAACATCTCTGCCTATTTGCATAAAACAGGTTGGGACGGTTTGGGCCTCTCTGAAGTCACTTGGACAATCGTGGTAATACTCGTTGCGGGAGCCGTGAACTTGGCCGTCACCTGGAAGCGCAATATGCGCGAATTTGCTTTAGTGGGCGCTTGGGCCTTGGGTGCTATTGCGGTGGCCAATTGGCATACCGAAGAGATAGTAGCCAATACGGCAATGCTGGTCATGGGAATTCTAATAGGCAGCAGCACCTTGCACGCCATTAAGAATTGGAAATACAATCCACTGTTCAAAGTGTTGGAATATTACGGGAAGCGTTAAAATTCTCTTTTTGCTTTACAAGTTGTTTTAAATTCCCAAAGGAAGGCAGTATCTTTGCCATCCCATGAGCAAAACGCTGGTACAATCGGTGTTCAAAGAGTCTTCTTCACTAAGAAAACTAGGGGAAGCTATATCCAAAAATCAAGCGAGAACAACACTATCGGGCCTACACGGCTCTGCCTTTTCTATTGTAGTTGCTCAGCTTTTTAAAGAGTCTGAAAGACCATTCCTTTGTGTCTTTAATGACAAAGAAGAAGCCGCCTATCACCTCAACGATTTGGAACAATTAGTAGGAGATCAGGAAGTGCTGTTCTTCCCAGGAAGCTACCGCCGTCCATATCAAATAGAGGAAACCAACAATGCCAATGTATTGTTGAGATCCGAGGTGCTGAACCGAATCAACTCTCGTAAAAAGCCAGCGCTTATAGTCACTTATCCCGAAGCACTCTTTGAAAAGGTAGTGACCCGAAAGGAGTTGGAACGCAACACTTTGAGTATAAAAGTCGGAGACGAACTTTCTTTAGATTTTGTGAACGAAGTACTGTTCTCCTATCAGTTCAAACGTGTTGATTTTGTCACTGAACCGGGAGAATTTTCCGTCCGCGGAGGGATTTTAGATGTCTTCTCCTTTTCTCATGATGAACCGTATCGATTGGAGTTCTTTGGCAATGAAGTGGATAGTATTCGCTGCTTTGATGTTGAGACCCAACTCTCTACCGAACAGATAAAACGCATCGGAATCATCCCGAACGTAGCCAACAAAATGTTGGAAGAGAAGCGCGCCTCCTTTTTGGAGTATATAGCGAGAAAAACAGTGGTTTTTACCGCAAATCAGCGTTTAATTGAAGAAAAACTGGATGATTTTTACCAAAAAGCAGAGGAAGCCTTTGCGGAATTGGACCAGACCGTAAAACAACTCAAACCCGAAGAGCTCTTTATAAACGGCACCACCTTTTCTGAGCTGCTGGAATCCTTTACTCATGTGGCAGAAGTTCCTGCAGACGGTGAGATCAACTTCAAAACACAACCGCAACCCCCCTTTAAAAAGCAGTTCCCTGTGCTGATCAAAGACCTGCAGCAAAAACATGCCAAAGGTTACACGAATTACATTTTTTGTGATACGGTTGAACAAGCCAAACGATTTAAGGATATACTTGAGGACGCCCAAGACGATGTACAATATGAAACTGCCGTGTTCTCGCTCTATTCTGGCTTTGTAGATGCGGAGTCCAAAACGGCTTGCTATACAGATCACCAGATCTTTGAACGCTATCACCGATTCCACCTTAAAAACGGTTACGCCAAAAAACAGGCCATCACCTTAAAGGAATTGACCAACTTAGAAGTAGGCGATTATGTGACCCACATAGATCACGGTATTGGCAAGTTTGGCGGTTTGCAAAAAATAGAGGTAGAAGGCAAATTCCAAGAAGCCATTAAGCTTATTTACGGAGATCGGGACATCTTGTATCTGAGTATTCACTCCTTGCACAAGATTGCCAAATACAACGGCAAAGACGGCACGGCTCCGAAGATCTATAAATTAGGATCCAACGCTTGGAAAAAACTCAAGCAAAAGACCAAGAAGAAGGTCAAAGAAATTGCTTTTAACCTCATTGAGCTATACGCTAAACGGCGTTTGCAGAAAGGTTTTCAATACGCTCCGGATTCTTATCTACAGCATGAATTGGAATCGTCATTTATCTATGAAGACACTCCAGATCAATCCAAAGCCACTGAAGACATTAAGCGCGATATGGAAAGTGAGCGTCCTATGGATCGTTTGGTCTGTGGAGATGTTGGATTTGGAAAGACAGAGGTAGCCATTCGCGCCGCTTTTAAAGCCGTAGATAACGGCAAACAAGTCGCAGTGCTTGTGCCCACAACCATTTTGGCCTTTCAACACCACAAGAGTTTCTCCAAACGCATGAAGCGTTTGCCGGTCAATATTGACTACTTAAATCGATTTAGAACCACCAAAGAACGCAATCAAGTTTTGGAGGATTTAGAAAGTGGTAAACTCGATATCGTGATCGGGACGCATCAGTTGGTCAATAAAGGGATCAAATTTAAGGACCTGGGACTGCTCATTATTGATGAAGAGCAGAAATTTGGAGTGGCAGTAAAAGACAAGCTAAAAACCATCAAAGAGAATGTGGATACTTTGACGCTAACGGCAACACCTATTCCACGTACGCTACAATTCAGTTTGATGGCCGCCAGAGACCTTTCAGTCATCAATACACCGCCGGCCAACCGCTACCCCATTGAAACTCGTGTAATTCGTTTTTCTGAGGAGGCGATCCGAGATGCCTTGCAATACGAGATCTCTCGTGGAGGACAGGCATTCTTTGTGCACAACCGCATTGAGAACATTCAGGAGGTTGCCGGAATGCTGCAACGTCTATTGCCCGACGCAAAAATTGGCGTGGGTCACGGACAAATGGACGGAAAGAAATTAGAGAAACTCATGCTCGCCTTTATGGGCGGGGAGTTTGACATTTTGGTTTCTACAACCATCATTGAAAACGGATTGGACGTGCCAAACGCCAACACTATATTTATAAATAACGCCAACAACTTTGGACTTTCTGATCTGCATCAAATGCGCGGTCGTGTTGGCCGAAGCAACAAAAAAGCCTTCTGTTATTTCATTACACCGCCCTATTCTGCTATGACCACAGATGCGCGAAAACGCATTCAAGCCTTAGAGCAATATACAGAGCTGGGTGGCGGCTTTAAGATTGCGATGAAGGATCTGGAGATCCGAGGCGCTGGAGATATTTTAGGTGGAGAACAAAGCGGTTTTATCAACGAGATCGGGTTTGAGACCTATCAGAAGATCTTGGCAGAAGCCATTGAGGAACTTAAGGAGAAAGAGTTTAAGTCGCTCTATAAAGGAGAGGAAAAGAAGGACAAAAAGTGGATCAAAGAAACCGTCATTGACACCGACTTTGAGCTGTTATTCCCCTCAGAATACGTCAACAACATTAGCGAACGCCTCAATCTGTATCACAAACTGGGCGAGTTAAAATCAGAAGCAGAACTGCAAAAATTCCAAAAGGAATTGGAAGACCGTTTTGGCCCGCTGCCTGAACAGGTGGAAGACCTATTAAACAGCGTTCGCATTAAATGGATGGCCCTAGACCTAGGCCTGGAACGTGTCTTGATGAAAAAGGACAAAATGGTTGGTTACTTCATCAGTGATCAACAATCGGGATACTATCAAAGCGACAGTTTTGGAGCCGTTCTGAGCTATGTGCAGCAGCAACCGGATAAGATCAGCATGAATGAAAAACAAACTCGCTCTGGCCTTAAACTCCTGCTGCGTTTTGGAACCATTCGATCGATTTCTGAGGCCTTAGCCGCCTTAAGTCCGCTGCACTGTCAACTTAAAAGTGATAAAACGCATCCGTGATATGCGTGATTTGTCGCTGCTTGCTGTTGAGCACCACCGCGACAATATCAAAACGAAGTTCGTAATTCCACTGTTTTTGCTGAACAAAGGCGTCCGCCGCTCGTACCATTAATTTGATCTTTTTGGGAGTGACAAAACGCTGGGGATCTCCAAAGAAATCAGAATTACGCGTTTTGACCTCAACAATAACAACCACCTCATCTTTAAAGACAATCAGGTCTAATTCTGCTTTTTTGTAATAGAAATTTCGGGCCAAGATCTCATAGCCCTTTTTTTGAAGAAACTCAGCCGCTACGGCTTCTCCGCGGCGACCCAGTTGTTTGTGATAACTCATAAATAATTCAAACTTACACCTCGGGGAGTAACTTCGAATTGTGCTTGCTGACCAAAGACCAGCGGATAGTTTTTGTGAATATGACCGCTAGGAGCATCAAAAGCCACGGGATAGTCACAGCCATCTACGAGCTCTAAGATAATCTCTTTAACTGTGTTTCCAAAAGGAATGCTGTTGTCGTGAATTTTAGTGAATCCGCCTACGATGAGTCCAGCAAGATCACTCAAAAGGCCATTATTCTTTAAGTTTCTGAGCATACGATCAATGTGATAACGATACTCATCCAGATCTTCAATTATCAAAATTTTTCCAGCGGTTTGCACCTGATACGGACTGCCACACATACTGTAAAGCATGGAGAGGTTACCTCCCGTCACTATGCCTTTGGCTAAGCCTTGCCTATTGGCCGCATTTGGGGCAAACTCCAAAGCGGGAGTTTCTCCAAACAAGATAGACCGCAAATTTTCCAAAGCCTCAGGATGATTGCCCAAAGCCGTTGGCAGATCAGCCAAATCAATAGGCATGGTTCCGTGAATGCTCGCAATCCCTAAAATATGAAGCACGTTGTGAAAGACGGTCACATCGCTATAACCAATAAGCCATTTTGGATTGCGCTTAAAACTCGTCAGATCCAAATGATCCAATAAACGTATACTGCCATAACCGCCCCGAACGCTCCATAAGGCTTTGATCTCTGGATCATTCACAAGCGCTTGCATGGAGACGGCTCGCTGTATGTCGTCACCCGCAAACTGATGATGGGGCTTGTGAATATTATCGGCCAAAACTGCTTGCAAACCCCAACTTTCAAGGAGCTTCAAAGCAGGCGCTAATTGCTCCGCAGTAATAAAACGCGCAGGGGCAATTAAACCCACGCGATCTCCAGCAGTCAAAAATTGAGGTGTAACCATCCGTAATTGAATTACGTCAAAGATGCAGAAATGATAAGAATACTCAAAATATAAGCAATTAAACCAGTCATTTATCAGATTTTCAGTACATTGAAACAAAAAACCTACTAAGCCAAATTGCCTATGGAAGCTACTACTCTATGCAATACGTCGCCTATTACCCCATTTGCTGCTACAGCAGAGAACCCTTGGGATCTAAACAAAGCGATGCACGTTACGCGCAGACTTGCCTTTGGTGCCAATCAATTGGAGCTTGACAATGCGCTTACCTTAACCCCTGAGGCCTTTATTGATCAGCTGGTGGACCAAGCGGTCACCATGGAACCCACAGCGACTCCTCCTTGGGGTTATTGGAACCTCACCAATTTTACTGATTACGATACAGAAAACAACGAATACATTGAAGCTTGGCGTACCCAAACCGCGAGCGATTTGATTCAAAACAAACTCAGAGATCGATTGACCTTTTTCTGGATGAATCATTTTGTGACCGAGTTGGAGACCTATTTCTACTCGCCTTATATGTTTCAGTATTACAATATTAACCAGACGCATGCCATTGGCAACTTCCGTGATTTCGTTTCAGACATTGGGAAATCTGGTGCCATGCTGTTCTACCTCAACGGTTTTCAAAACACCCGTTTTGAGCCCAATGAGAATTATGCCCGAGAACTCTTTGAACTCTTCACCCTTGGTTTAGACAACAACTATACAGAGACAGACATTCAGTTTACCTCTAAGGCTTTGACCGGATGGAATCACTGGGCAGAGGTAGGCGACGCCATTTATTTTGACGAGTCTACTTGGGACCCGAGTGTGAAGAACATCTTTGGGCAGGCGGGAATTTGGAAGTACGATGACGTGATCACCATCCTCTTTGAGCAGCGCCCAACGGAGATCGCAACTTTTATCTGTACCAAACTGTATAAATTCTTTGTGAGTCATGAAGTGTCTGAGTTTGCTTTGACCGATATCATCGCGCCTTTAGCAGATACCTTTATCGCTAGCGATTTTGAGTTGGCACCAGTTTTACGCCAGCTCTTTAAGAGTGAACATTTCTTTGACGAACTCGCCCAAGGAGTGGTAGTAAAAAGTCCATTTGATTTTTTATTCAATTTTACTACCGAAGCTGAACTAACCTATGACGAAGCCATTTTAAATGGATTGACCTATTACGCCGCAGTCTTGGGGCAAGAAATGTATGAGCCTGTAGATGTTGCTGGATGGCAACGAGATCACGATTGGATTTCCAGTAGCACGCTGACTGGTCGCTGGCAGGTTATTGAGCTGTATATGTTCTACATCTTGTCTAACTACCCAGAGGACCTACGCAATTTAGCCATCTCACTTTCTGGCGATAGCAACGATCCTGAATTCATCACCACGGTGATCGCGGACCGTTTATTGGGTAAGCCCTTCCACACCATTTCTGATTATGAAGTGGCCATTGATATCTTTAAAGGAGACATTCCTCAAGGATATTATGACGACGGAACCTGGAATTTGTATTGGGACACCGCTCCCGGACAAGTTGCCGGATTATTGATTCACTTGGCGAAAGCCCCAGAGTTCCAACTAAAATAAAACTGCTATGTGTAACAATCACTTTTCTTCATCAAATTATAAGAAGCTGCACGATAAGCAGCACGAACAGGAACACAACCACTGGAGTCGTCGCTCATTCATTCAAGCTCTTGGGCTTTTGGGTGGTGGAACAGTAATGTTGGGAGGAACCAATTTGACGGTTTCCAATCCCTCTCCGCTGGCTATGGCTTTGACCGAATCCGAGAATGATAATATTCTTGTGATCATTCGCCTTAAAGGAGGTAATGATGGCCTAAATACCATTGTCCCTGTTTACGATTACGATACTTATGCGGGCTTAAGACCAAACATTCGCTTGGCAGAGAGTTCGCTTTATGCTTTAGACCCAGACTTTGGACTGCCAGATTTTATGAGTCCACTGCAATCTGTTTGGGGTGACGGACGCATGAAAGTGGTTCATGGAGTCGGTTATCCGGATCAGAACTTTTCGCACTTTGAATCCTCAGATATTTGGGCAAATACAGACACCTCAGATCCAGGAGATACTGGATGGTGGGGACGCTATTTTGAAGAGCTTTATCCAGATTATTTGGTCAATCCGCCAGAGGTTCCTCCAGCGATCCAAATTGGAAGTATTGGAAATCTCATTTTTGATGGATTGAACAGTAACTATGCCTTTACTGTGGCCAATCCGGATCAATTGAGCTCCATTGCCTCTACCGGAGTTGTCCATGATGTAACGGACATCCCTGAGTGTTATTACGGGGATCAACTTCAGTTCTTAAGGGCTGCCACGAATACCACCTTTGCTTATGCGAGTGTAATTAACGAGGCCTATGAAGGAGCCACTAATGACGCGCCTTATGATACCAGAGACCTGTCCAATCAGCTGGCAATTATTGCCCGTCTGATCAAAGGAGGCCTGGGAACTAAGGTATTTATGGTTACTCTGGGTGGATTTGATACGCACGCCAATCAGTTGGTAACACACAATGAGATCATGAATGATCTGTCATTGGCGGTTAAGAATTTTTATGACGATCTAGCTACTGCTGGCTGGGATGATAAAGTACTTTCCATGACCATTTCTGAGTTTGGAAGACGTCCTTTTGAAAATGGAAGTTTAGGAACGGATCACGGCTCTGCTTCTACCATGATGCTCTTTGGAAGCGGATTGGGAGAAAGTGGTTTTGTGGGTTCACACCCCAGCTTGTCTGCAACGGATCCCTTCGGGAATTTGATCTTCAATCAAGACTTTCGAAACATCTATGCCACCATCATGATTGAATGGTTGTGTATTGATGAGACTACTGTTAATGCAGCCTTACTCAATACAGATTACACCTTGGTAGACCTTGGTTTTGCTTGCAATACGGCTTCTGTAAATGATTTTGAGGAAGTCAATCGCTTTGCGCACACGGCTACTTACCGAGACAGCAGTACCTATATCAACTTCAATATGCCTTTCTCGGCGCATGTTAAGGTGGTGCTCTATAATATTGTTGGACAGGAGGTAGCTACCTTGACCAATGACATGAAATTCTCAGGAGCTCATGAGATCGATGTGAAGAATTCTGCCAATACACGATTACATACCGGACAGTACATCTATCGAATTACCGTCGGGGAACAGAACTTTAGTAAATCCATCGTGATACGATAAGACTTTAAGCCGCGCCAGTCGCGGCTTTTTTTTACCTATTTTTGTGCTTTGTTTCAAGAATCATGGCACAACCCAAAAGATATACCATAACGGCTGCCTTGCCGTATACCAACGGACCCATTCATATTGGTCACTTAGCAGGTGTATACGTTCCAGCTGATATTTATGCACGCTATCAACGTCTGCAAGGACGTGACGTTGTTTTTGTTTGCGGTAGCGACGAACACGGAGTAGCGATCACCATTAAAGCGAAAAAGGAAGGAATTACTCCACAGCAAGTAGTAGATCGTTACCATAAGATCATTAAAGACTCCTTTGCTGATTTTGGGATTTCCTTTGATGTGTATTCGCGCACATCAGCGCCAATACATCACGATACTGCCAGTGAATTCTTTAAACAAATGCACGCGGACGGAAAGTTCATTGAACAAGTTACCGAACAACTTTACGATGCCGAAGCCGATCAATTTCTAGCCGATCGATTTGTCATTGGGACTTGCCCAAAATGTGGTTTTGAAGCGAGTTATGGAGATCAGTGTGAAAACTGCGGTACCAGCCACAATGCCACCGATCTTATCAACCCTAAATCGGCCATTAGCGGCAGTACCCCAACATTGAAATCCACCAAACACTGGTTCCTGCCGCTCGACCAATACCAAGAATGGCTTAACGAGTGGATCGTGGAAGGCCATAAAAAAGATTGGAAACCCAACGTACACGGACAGGTCAAGTCTTGGATCATGGATGGACTCAAGCCTCGTGCCGTAACTCGTGATCTGGATTGGGGAATCCCGGTACCTGTTGAAGGCGGTGAAGGCAAAGTACTTTATGTGTGGTTTGATGCGCCTATCGGTTATATCTCCGCCACTAAAGAATGGGCAGAAGCCACAGGAAACAACTGGGAGCCTTATTGGAAAGATGAGGACACCAAGTTGCTTCACTTTATTGGAAAAGATAACATTGTGTTCCACTGTATCATCTTCCCGAGTATTTTAAAGGCTGCCGGTGATTATATCATGCCAGACAATGTGCCTGCCAATGAATTCTTGAACCTGGAAGGCAACAAACTTTCCACTTCAAAGAACTGGGCAGTTTGGCTACACGAATACTTGTTGGACTTCCCAGACATGCAAGATGTATTGCGATATACCTTGACGGCTAACGCGCCGGAGAGCAAAGACAACGACTTTACTTGGAAAGATTTCCAAGCGCGAAACAACAATGAATTGGTTGCCATTTTTGGAAACTTTGTGAATCGCGTAGTGGTCTTAACTCATAAATATTACGACGGTGCAATTCCTAGCCCTGCCGCATTTACTGAGGCGGATGAGCAAGTACTTGAAGGAATCAAAAGCCTAAAGATAGATATTGAATCCTCCTTGGAACAATACCGATTCCGCGAAGCCTTGAGCATCTTGATGAAAGTAGCCCGTAGCGGAAACGAATATCTGGCCAGTCAAGAACCTTGGAAGAGTATTAAGACCGATCAAGAGCGTACCCAAACCGTTATGTTTGTCGCTGCTCAGATCACAGCTGCATTGGCAGTACTCGCAGAGCCTTTCCTACCGCATACCAGTGAAAAGCTTAAAAACATGCTTCACCTAGATTCAGAAGCTGTGAATTGGCAAAACCTTGCCGCGAGCAGCACTTATTTGCCAGCAGGTCATACAATTGCGACCAATCAACTTTTATTCTCTAAAATTGAGGATGCACAGATCCAAGCACAATTGGACAAACTAGAAGCGACTAAAAAAGCCAACGAAATGGAAAACGCCCAAGCAGAACCACAAAAAGACACCATTCAGTTTGATGATTTTACCAAAATTGACATGCGCGTCGGCACGATTTTGAAGGCTGAGAAAATGGCGAAGACGAAAAAGCTCATGGTCATGGAAATAGACACAGGTATTGACACACGTACCATCGTTTCCGGTATTGCTGAGCATTATACGGCCGAAGAATTAGTGGGTAAACAAGTGACCGTATTGGTCAATTTAGCTCCAAGACCGTTACGCGGTGTAGAAAGTCAAGGGATGATCCTTTTGGCAGAAGACGCTGACGGTAAATTGGTATTCATGTCTCCAGAAGAGGCTGTCAAAAACGGCAGTAGCATTAGCTAAATGATCCGCGTTGCTTATCATCCCATCTATAAGCATCCGCTACCCTTAGGGCATCGTTTCCCGATGCAAAAATACGAGCTGTTACACCGACAACTCCTGCATGAAGGCACTTGCGACCCAGAACAATTCTTTGTTCCTGGGAAGCCCAATATGGAGGCTATAAAGGCAGTCCATGATCCGCAGTATGTAGAAGATCTGTTAGCGCAAAACATAGAACCTCGAGCCGCCAGAAAAGTGGGATTCCCCATGTCTGAAAAGCTCATTGAACGAGAATTTACCATTGCGCAGGGAACCTTAGAAGCTACGCAGTTCGCCTTGAAGGATGGTTGTGCACTCAATATTGCTGGGGGCACGCACCACGCTTTTAAAGCCAGTGGTGAAGCTTTTTGTTTGCTGAATGATCAGGCGATTGCTGCTAAAAACCTTATTCAAAACGCACAGGCTAAACAAATCTTGATCATTGACTTGGATGTCCATCAAGGGAATGGGACTGCAGAGATCTTTGAGGGAGACGATAGTGTGTTTACCTTTTCCATGCACGGAGCGCATAACTACCCCTTCCGCAAGGAAAAATCAGACTTGGATATTGGACTTCCAAACGATACTGAGGATAAGGAATACCTAGAGATCTTAGCATTTCATCTTCCAAGATTGATCGATAAGGTTCAACCTGATTTTATCTTTTACCTCAGCGGAGTGGATATACTGGCTACCGATAAACTCGGCAAACTCGCATGCAGTATGGAAGGCTGTAAAACCAGAGATCGGATGGTTTTAGAGGCTTGCCACCAAAGAGAGATTCCCGTGCAAATAAGCATGGGTGGTGGTTATTCTCCAGACATCAAGATCATTTTAGAGGCGCATGCCAATACCTACCGCCTGGCCCACGAACTTTGGAACTAGTCTTATTTGATCCAAAGGCTGTTAGTAAAATAACTGCGCGAATCCAAAAAGTGTTTTTTGACCTCAAAACCAGCTGTCACCGCCATGCCTTCTAATTCTGGAAAGCTGTATTTCTTTGAAAGTTCGGTCCAGATCAATTCATCTTTTTTGAAGCTTATCTGCTGATCCGCCAGGTCTACAACTTGATTGGTCAGACTGATCAAATACGACCGAACTTCTCCACTGAGAGGGTTGTAATGACAATAAAAATCAAACTGATCTTTGACAAAGTTAGCGTCCAACTCCCGATTGAATCGATCTAAGAGATTCAAATTAAAACTTCGGGTAATGCCGTGTGGATCGTCATAAGCTCTGCGAATGACCTCGGGGTTCTTTTGCAGATCGGCTCCCAGCAACAGGGCATCTCCATCGCGCATGTTCTTGTGAAACAAACGCAGCAATTCTAGCGCATCTCCGGGAATATAGTTTCCAATATTACTGCCCAAAAAGAGCAATAAGCTGGGGTTTGCCTCACTTTTTAAACGGCCATTGAGTACTTCAAAGTAGTCACCCACTTTGGGATTCAAGGTGAGGTTAGGCAAACGCTGGGCAAAATCAGCAGCCAAACCGTCTACTGCAGCCTTAGAGATATCAATGGGCACATAGGTCACTTCTCGGTCCTGCTTGTCCAAATGGTCTAGCAGCTCAAAGGTCTTGCTGCCATCACCAGCACCTAACTCTACCACATTAAAGGGACCCTCAAAACCGGTCTCGGCTATTATGTCGCCTGCTTGCTGGGCGAGAATCTCTTGTTCTGCGTTAGTTAGATAATATTCCGGCATCTCCATGATCTGCTGGAAAATGGCACTTCCTGCATCGTCATAAAAGAATTTTGAGGAAATGTATTTTTCTGGGGCGCTCAGGCCTTGTAATATTTCGTTTACGGTATTGGCGTTCATTAGCGTGCAAGTCTTAAACCTGCAAACTGCCAACGCAAATGCGGGTGAAAAAAGTTTCTGTAGGTCGCTCGGCTATGGCCCTCAGGAGTAGCGACAGAAGCTCCGCGAAGTACTTTTTGATTGATCATGAATTTTCCGTTATACTCCCCCACGGCTCCCGGCTTTTTTTCAAACCTTGGATAGGGTAAAAAAGCACTGCTGGTCCATTCCCATAATATTCCCCAATCGAGTTGCTGGGAAGCGACTTCCCACTCAAACTCAGAAGGAATGCGCAGTCCGCGCCAATCGGCATAGGCGGCGGCTTCATAAAAACTGATGTGCATCACGGGCTCATTAGGGTTGACAGGTACTAGTCCTTCCAAACAATACCGATGCCATTGGTCCTTGATCTTATGCCAATACAAAGGCGCTCTCACTTCGTGTTGATTGATAAACTCCCAACCTTCTGCGTGCCAAAGGTTGAAATCTGCGTAACCTCCAGCTTCAATGAATTCTAAAAATTCTCCATTGGTTACCAAACGATTGGAGATCTCAAAAGCCTCTAAAAAAACCTTATGGCGGCCCTTTTCTATATCAAAATGGAAATCTTCTCCTTGGTAGCCAACTTCATACAGACCTTCAGGGATCTTTATGTAGTCTTGGTCTTTGCCTTCTTCTGGAAGGCAATAAACCGTCCCGTAAAGCGGAAAGGTCGGTTGATTACCAAACAGACTTTTAATATCATAGGCCAACAACTCTTGATGCTGCTCCTCGTGATTGATTCCCAACTCCACCAACTCGTGAACCACATCGGGACAGTCCTCCTGCGCGAGTAGCTCAGCTACGTTGTCAGTCACATGAGCGCGGTAATCCAAAACCTCAGACACTACCGGGCGGGTCATTAAGCCTCGATTTGGACGCATTACACGATCCCCAAAATTGTTGTAGTAGCTGTTGAACAAATACGCAAAATCTTTGTCAAATTCTGAGTATTCATTCTTGTAAGGAACCAAGACAAACTGTTCAAAAAACCAAGTGGTATGTGCCAAATGCCATTTGGGTGGCGAGGCGTCTGTCATGGGTTGTACCGAATAGTCTTCAATCTTTAAAGGACTGCAAATCTGTTGGGTACGGGTACGCGTTTTGAGAAACCGTTCTCTGAGCATATTAAATGAGTTTAGTGTCGATGATAGTTGGTGAGGTCAATGTTTTGTGAACCGGACATTTACTGGCGATCTGCTTGAGGCGTTCGCGTTGTTTTTCATCCAGGTCTCCAACAAATTCCAATGTTTTTTGAACGTGATCGATCTGTCCCGTGGCTTCTACTTCCAGGTCTTCTGGCAGATCGTCGGTATGTTTTTTTGAATAGGTCAAATAGCAAAATACTTCCTGCAGATCCCAGCCTTTGCGCTGGGCATACATTTTTAGGGTCATGACCGTGCACGCTCCTAAAGAAGCATTGAGCAATTCATAGGGTGAAGGTCCTAAGTCATCACCTCCAATGGATTTTGGTTCGTCTGCAATAAGGGTGTGATTGGGCGTGAATACCTCAGAGGTAAAATTATTTTCCAGATCCAAGTGTACTACCACCTGTTCTCCTTTGGTAGAGATCAAGTCTTCATCCAATTCTGGGAAGTACTTACCAGCCCAAGTCCCGATCATATCTGCAACATATACAGCATCGACCTTATTGGTCAACAGGTGATCGGCTCCATCCAAAGAAATAAAACTCTTAGGGTGAAAAGCAGCGTGATATAATTTGGCAGCATTTTCTATACTTACCGTCATATCTTGCGGTGAGTGCATAATCAAGTAAGGAATCTTCAAACCATTTACGGTATCCAATAAATTTCTGGACTTAAGATCATCCACAAATTGCTTTTTAATTCTAAAAGGGCGACCGCCAATGTTTACCTCTGCAGAACCTGTCTGCTCAATCTCATTCAAACCATCTTCAAATAAATGCGTCACATGATCCACCTCTGCAGGTGCGCCAATGCTTACAATGGCCTTGATTGAATCCAGTTGAGCGGCGGCAGCCAAAACAGCAGCGCCTCCTAAAGAATGGCCAATGAGCATGGCCGGTGCCTCGTACTCCTTTTCCAAATACTCTGCAACGGTGATCAAATCCTGAACATTTCCGGAGAAATTAGAATCTGCAAATTCACCGCTGCTGCGGCCTAAGCCAGTAAAGTCAAATCGAACCACCCCAAAGCCGTGATTGGTCAATGTCCTGCTTATGTAGCGCACCACGCTTAAGTTGCTGTTGCAGGTAAAGCAATGCGCAAAAATTGCATAATGTCGCACCTTTCCATTGGCAGGCACTTCTAATCTGGCAAATAGACTGCCTTCTGATTTGGCAATCTCGATGGTCGTTGTTTTCATCTTTAAGAGATACGTAATTGCTCGCTGTGCAGTTTGCGCAGTTTCTGCAATTTTGGAGTGATCACATAACTGCAATACCCCTGATTGGGTTGTTTATTGTAATAATTCTGATGGTCTTCTGTAGCTTCGTAGAACGGCTTAGCTTCTGCCAATTCCGTGACTATAAAATCTTCATAATACTTCTGCACTTCAACCAAGACCTGTTCTGCAATTTGCTTTTGACGCTCGTCTTGATAAAAAATCACCGAGCGGTATTGGGTACCTACATCTGCACCTTGTCTGTTGAGTGTAGTTGGATCATGTGTGGTCAAAAAGATCTCCAAGATCTTCTTATAAGAGATCACCTTGGGATCAAACTCCAAGCGAACCACCTCAGCGTGGCCGGTCAATCCGCTACAGATCTCTCTGTAGGTAGGATGCCCGGGGACCTTTCCACCACTATATCCAGAGACGGCCGAGTGAATACCTTCCACTTCTCTAAAAACCGCTTCCACACACCAAAAGCATCCGCCACCAATAACAGCTACTTCAAATTGATCACTCATGGGCAGCCTCTTTTTTTAAGTCGATGGACAAGGAGTTCACACAATAGCGCAAGCCGCTTGGCGCAGGCCCATCAGGAAAAACATGACCCAAATGCGCATCGCAAGTATTGCATTGAATCTCCACACGGACCATTCCAAAGGAAGTGTCCTTGATGTATTTTATAGCATTCTCTTTTATGGGCTGCGTAAAACTGGGCCAACCACTGCTTGAATTGAATTTAATGGTAGAGTCAAACAAGGGAGTATCACAGCAAACACAGTTGTATTCACCGGCTTCATAAACACTGCAGAGTTCACCAGAAAATGGCCTTTCTGTACCGTGTTGGCGGGTAATTCTATATTGTTCTGGAGTCAATTGCTCACGCCATTGCTCCGGACTTTTTTCAACACGCCGATCTGGCGTGGGATTTCCTTTTACGGAAAATCGAATGATGTCGTTCCAATTTAGCATAGCTATTCTTTCATTTAATCTATGAAGTTATAACATATAGGTCGAAATTCAACGCCAGAACTGTCAAGGTTTTGTGAAACTTTTATTAGCTGATTTTAATGCGACATGATCCGCTGGTGGACCTGCTTAAAAAAAGCAAAACCATCTTGATCAGATTCCTTTAAAGGCAATACTCCACCGGTAAATCCATCGCGATGCCAATCGCCTAGAGTCAAGCCAGGAAGATCATCGGGCAAATAAGAGTTACCGTCCTTGTAATAACTGATGTAGTAATAGGAACTGTTGACCACTGAATCTGGAATGGCCAAACCCCAGCCCACTCCGAGATCATTTTCTAAAGGAGAATACCCTCCGGTGTCAAAGTGATGCGGCCAAATTCTAATCGCCACTTCTTGACCGAGCTCGGTTGCAAAGGCTTCTGAGGCTAGCTGCGCATTTGCTCGATCCTCACTGAGTTGGTTCAGCGTGTTTGCTTCTGGTGAAACCCAGACTTGATCTGCTTCAACCTGATAAGGTAAATCATAATGAAACTCGTATTGATACGGCTTATCAAAACCCAAACCTTCCGCGGTGGACTTGAGCCAATTCAATACCTCCTGATGGGTTTTACCGTCTAGACTAATACTCGATTTCAATCCTTCTCCCTTCCAAAAGAGCGAAAAATCAGCATAACTAAAACAAAGCTGAACGCCTAAATCATTTAAAGGGTGAGTACTTAAACTTTGGGAAGAGTCATCAAAGCCCAAATTGGTATGGCTGTCGTCTGGAGCCGCTTCCATAAAGGAAATAGCAGCAGCGGCGAGATACTGTGCAAGTTGATGAATGGTTTGAATCGGGTGGTCCATAATAACGGTTTGTTTAAAGTTACGAGTAAGTATTTGTAAAAAAAAGTGCTTTGGCTAAAACCAAAGGGAAACTGCTTACGTAAGTAGGATATAAACCAAAACAATTACAGATGAAAAATCTAAAAATCAAGTACGGCCTTTTCTGTCTGGGTCTACTTGCTATTGGACTTATAGCGGCCGATCACATAGACGCCCCAGCAGTTCAAGGACAGACCACCGACATCACCGACATTTACGCCTTTCAAGGAGAGAACACAGACAATATTGTCTTTGTAGCCAACTTGCAAGGTTTATTGAGTCCAGGAGCTACCGCGGGAGCGAACTTTGATGAGAACACCTTATTGGAATTCAATTTTGATCTGGATGGAGATGCTGTTGAAGATCAAGTTTTACAGGCCATTCCAAGAAACGGAACCATGTATTTTTTTGGTCCCAACGCCCCCGCAAGTACTGGCCTTAACAGTAGCGTTGCCGTAGATGCCACAGAATCTTCTGTGATGATCACGCCTTATGGTGAATCTGCCATTACCGCAACCAATGCCGGGATGCAGTTTTTTGCAGGCCCAAGAGATGATCCATTTTTTATGGACTTTGCTCAGTACACTGCCATTATCAATGGCGATGCAACAGAATTCAACAACCCAGGAAGCGACACCTTCGCAGGCAGCAACGTACTCTCCGTCGTGGTAGAAATGCCCAAGGCGATGTTAGGCGGCAGCGGAACCATAAACTTCTGGGTAACTGCAAACAGTAAGCAATAATTAAAACAGAAATCATGAAAATCAAACAATTCATATACCTATTTGCCTTTATGGCTGTTTTTTCGGCCTGTTCAAACGACGACGACAATACTGGACCCATCATGATGGACGACGATACCGTGATGATGGATGACGAGCTAGACTTTAGCGGAACCTTCACCCAAGCAGATCAGATGGGAAGACCCGCAGTCAATACTGTATTTGTCTCTTCTGCTTCTAAGGACAGTTTCAATACGACAATTCCTTCTGAGCAAGAAGCTGCTTTTCAAGCGATGTTTCAAGCCAATCTAGAAGCCTTAAGCCCTGCTTATACCAACCCAGGTGATACCAATGCCTTGGGATTGGATGCAGAGACTTTTACTACGCTTTTGGCTACGGATGTACTCAATGTGAGTCTTGACGGAGTGACGACCTTCTTTGACGGCACCAATGTGCTTACGGGACGCGCCCTTGCTGATGATGTGATCACCGTGGAGTTACTACTCATCTTTGGAGGGGAAGACTTTATGGAGAATCCAGGACTTTCTAACGACAATGTAGACGCCAACGATGCAGCTTTTTCAAGCTCATTCCCCTACTTGGCATCTCCTTGGTAAAAACCGCAGCAACATGAAAACACGAATTGGACTTGCTCTTTTTGCCTTAGGCGCATTGCTGTATTTTTTCAATACAGATCAAGCCCCTATTGCTCAATTGCAAGATATCGATGACAGTCTACAAGTTGCCCCCGAGAATCCAGAATGGTTACGGAAGGACATTGCCTTTTGGCAATCAAAACTGGATCAAGTTCCAGGCGAGTTTAGCTATAAAGCTAAGCTCGCAGGAGCTTATGGCTTGAGCTTTTCAAAATCAAAGGTCTTTGCTGACCTTTTCAAAGCTGGAACCCTGTGGGCGGAGGTCAATGAACAGACCCATTTTAAAGAAGCTGGATTTCTAAGGGCCGCAGCTCGAAATGCGATCAGCAGACACGAATTTGAGCAGGCAGAATCCTTATTGATTCAAGCCGAAGCGCTTGGAGAAGGCTTGCGTGCAACGCAGTTGATGCGTTTTGATGTGGCCATTGAACTGGCTCAATATGACCTAGCAGAACAATTGATCAATCAAACCCAAGACTTTAGCGATCCGGACTTTTTGATCCGCTATTCAAAATGGAATGATTATAAGGGGAATTTAGACGAGGCGATCTTCCGATTGGAACAGGTCCTTGCTTGGGCCAAAGAGCGCAACAACACCTCCCTTGAATTCTGGGCGGTGTCTAATTTAGGTGATTATTACGGTCATGCAGGTGCCATTGAAAAAGCCTACGCAGCTTATTTAAAGGCCCTAGAACTGGACCCATCGTCTACTTACGCTAAAAAGGGCATTGCCTATATTGCCTTTGCGAATGACCAAGATCCTCAAAAAGCCTTAAGCATTATTGATGGTATCACTGGCGCAAACCAAAACCCTGATCTGTTACTACTCAAAGCAGACATCTTTGAATTTACAGGAGCGTTGCAACAACGCACTGAAGTATTGACGCAATTCAAAAGCGTAGTACAAAAGCAAGGTCTTGAAACCTTGTACAGAATGCCTCTGGTGCAGATCGCATTAGACGAGAAGGACTTTGAACAGGCATTAACACTGGCTCGAGCTGAAGTAAGTCACCGAGCAACACCGCAAACTTATGATCTTTTGGCCTGGGCTTACTACGCTGCTGGAGATCTTGATAGCGCTTTAAAAATTACCGAAGCACAGGTGCTGGGACAATCAGAAGAACCTGTTTTGCTCCTACACAGTGCACAAATATTAAAAGCTGCTGGGAAGCTATCCGCAGCAAATACCTTAAAAGAAGAATTAGAAGAAGCAAGCTTTGAACTCGGCCCTATTGCCACTAAACAAGTAATGGCCCTCTAAAAGGTTCAAAGTATTTTTTGTTCGGTTGGTTATGCGCTTATCTCCCCCGCGGAGGTAGGCGCTTTTTTATGGGGCAGTGTTAACCGCTCCGAGTACGTAAAGATTCTCAAGGGTTGGAGATTCGCTTCCACCCTCAGGCTCCAAAGTAATTCCGTAAGCCTCTGTGGTGAAGTTGTTTTCAATTATGTAGAGGTTCAGATCCTCTTCTGATTGCTCCAATACCCCTAAACTTGTGGGAGTGAGTGGATCCAAAGTAAGGGACCACAATTGATACTGCATGCCGCTAGGCGCTTCTGGCAGGCCATTCACATCTAAATAGAGTGTTTTGGCCTCCGCATTCCAATAAACCGCAGCGTAGCTTTGATCGTAATTGCCTTGTCCTGCCAGCGGTATCTTTTGCACATCCGGAGCACGTAAGGCATCAAGCAATTCTGTAGTGAGTAGGTTGGTTGCCTTTTGAGATTCCAACTCTGCTTCTAAGAAGATCTCTTTTTGCTCCAGCTGCTCCACGCTCAATTGCAGTTCTGAACGCTCAACAAACAAACTGATCAAGCCAACAGTTGCTAAAGTGGCGGCAGCCCAACCTCCATAGGTGAGCCATTTAGGTCTTGAATTGGTTCTGGAGATCACACGAGGAGCCGCAGCAACTTTAGTAGTTGCTCGCGCCTCAGCTAGCGCTGTTAAGGCAGCTTCTATACGATCTGCCTCGGCAGCCAATTCTGGATACTGTTGCACCAAGCGATGCACTTGCTCGTGCTCCGCAGGAGATAGCGCTCCACTTACGTAGAGTTCTAAAATTCCAGATGCTATGTACTTTTCAGTATCCATTATAAATCAATTCCGAGTTTTGCCCGCAGGCCATTAATGCATTTTCTGATCTGTGTTTTTACGGTTCCCAATGGAATCTCCAGATCTTCTGAGGTTTGCTGCTGCGTAAATCCTTTAAAGAATAATCTATCGATCAACTGCTTGCAGCGCATCTCAAGGGTTTCTACTATGGCGGTAAGACCAATGGCATCGGTCTGACCTTCAAATGCAGTACTCCCTCCAAATATATCTACGAAATTAGTCGGGTTTAGGTTTTGTTTTTGTTCTTTGGCCGATCGGGATCTCAAATGATCGATCGCCGTATTGCGCGAAATATTCAAAAGCCAAGTAAAGAAGCGACCTTTCTGCGGATCGTAACTATCTAAGCGCGTCCATACTTTCAAAAACACGTCTTGACACAGTTCTTGGGCCACTTCTGGCTTCCCGACCACCCCTTCAATAACTCCCAGCATAGCCGGCGCATATTGCGCATGCAACTGCTGGAAAGCCCGCTCGTCTCCTTGTTGGCAAGCGGTAATTAGTTGATTGAGGGTATCTGCCATAAGAGAGCTTTAAAGTACTAAAAAGAATGCACTAAAAAAGCCGCAAACGCGGCTTTCTTTACTGGAAAAGTTTTACGGTAGTCCCTTCATCTTGCGCAGTGACGGTATGGAGCAATTTGCCCTTGCCCAGAGTTTTGTCTAAATAGATCTTCGTGCCCACTGTCCAACGTTCTGCGCGGCTAAAGCCAGGCATGATTGGAAAGCCGTAGCTGAAATTAGATCCGTCTTGATTCGGCCCTTCAACATAAAAGTTCTGGCGGTTCCAAGAGTTGTTCTTAATTCTAAAGCTGATGTACTCGGGCACTTCAGTTGTAACTGCTGCAGTCTGCGGTGCTTGATAATTCCCAGTGATGATCTTTGGTTGCCTAAAGAGGCTTAAAGTTGCATCGTCATCGAGCTGCGTTTGTAGTTCCCCACTCACATTTACAACAGCTTCCCCACGACTGCTTATAGTTACTCTTGCGTTCTCAGCCTTTAGATCTGCCGCGTTAATGGTGGCAAGTTTAGAGTCAATATGCAGCATCTTCACTGCTCCAGAGAGAATGACTCGCCCAACATTGGCCTCCACCTTAAACTGCTCGGCGCTTAAATTGAGCACATAGGTGGTGTCATGCGTTCCGTGTTCTAAGGATTTAATTTTTCGTGCGCCAATTTTGATGATCAGATCTTGGCTGGGTTGGATCCATTCTAGTTGATCAAGAGTTAGAGTTCCGGCCTCCACGTTTTTACCAATCAAATCCAAAAGGTTACTGTCTCCGGTAATGGTCATTCCTTCAGGACCCTCAGGATCAATGGTGACCTTGGCATAGAGCTGTACGCTCACAGCTGTGATGTTTGTGATCGGGTAGTTTTTAGTGATGATATTTCCATCGCCTTTTACCTGACCAAAGGTCTGCGTGGCGATCAATACGATAGTTAAAAATAGTGTTCTCATGTCTTTTAATTTTTGATTGATTATGATTTTGATTGATTGAATTTTCTGCTGATGAGTGCATCCAGGCCAAATCGACCCGAACCGAGCACTAAGGTGAACATAGCGATCCACAAAAAGCCCATAGCTGGCAACATGCCCCAAGTGCCTTCTCCCCATTTTTGAAGGAAGATCGCTGTGAGCATGGTACACATGATTAGAAAAGAGGTCATGCGGGTATTGAAGCCCAGTGCCCAAAAGAGTCCTCCAATGGCTTCACTTGCAGCACCCATCCAGGCAAAAAAGGTAGGGGCTAATGCAAAAATGCCTCCAAAGGCCTTCACGTCTTCTGGGAACCAATCCACCACTTCAAAAAGGCCCAGTTCCTTTTCTGCGGGTGACCAAGGCATTCCGAATTTGCTGCTTCCAAAATCGATGGTTAATAAAAGCCCGCCAACTATACGTGGAATGGCAAAGAGCAGATCTGCATACCATTTGGATTGCTTTACCGGGCGGATAAGTCTTATAACTAAGTGTTTGAATTTTTTCATGACGAATGTTTTTTGATGTTCAACACCGCAAAGATGCGATGACACCATCAGCCTTAAGTCTCACAATAGACCCAAGGCGTCTTAATGAGAAATCAAGACGTCTCAAAAAAATGTAAGTAATTGTTTTAAAGGGAGTTGATGTACTCTGTAGGGGACATCTGGGTGTGCTTTTTAAACACTCTGTTGAAGGTCGCTTTGCTGTTAAAACCAGCTTCTTCTGCCAAACCAAGCACCGAAAGTTGCTGGTGTTTGCCATTTCTGATCAAGGTTTTAAAGACCTCAATTCGGTATCCGTTTATAAAATCATTGAAGTTCTTACCCAGATCCTTATTGAGCAGATCTGACAATTCTGTTCTGGGAAGGTTCAATCCAATAGCTAATTGTGAAAGGGTCAATTCTGGATTCAAATGCGGCTGTTGCTGTTGCATATAATTCAAGAGCGCAGCCTTTAATTCTGGATTGGCTTCAACGGTATTTTTAACCTTGCCAACTGAAGCAGGAGGTTTACTATCAGTCTCTAATTCAGAAAGCTCAACAGTATCGGTAAAGTATCCTTTGATCCCCACATAGACTACAATAACCGCAGACAGCAAGTGATACCACCAACGTTGCTTCCAATGCAATACAACAATGGTTTCCTCCACCACGGTTTGGATCATTTGATAAAGGAATAGACTTGCGTAAATGATCAAAAAGATGCGGATCCAATTAAACTGCAATCTATAGGTGTTGGAATAGAACTGTGCCAGACGCTTTCTATAATTGTAAAATTGCTGAATGGCTAAGGTCAAATACAACATCATGGACAAGTTAAAGACAATGAACATCAACTTGTCTATATATTTCAAATGAAGCGTGGCCATAAGTTCACCGTTTTGGGTGTCGGCAAAGCCGGGTTGGGCAGCATCGTATATATAAAGGAACAAACAGTATACGGCGTAAAGCGCAAAAGGTGCAAACTGTAGGTACTGCTTCTTGCCCAGTTTAAATCCTGGGACGGTCACCGATTGGACATAGAAATAGATCAGCGGTCCTAAAAGCAAAGTGAAGTCTATGAGAAAGTAATTAATCTTGGTGTTGCGATAGGTATCGTACCACTCCATAAAACCTATGGCGTAATGAGTACGCTCATAACAGGTGATCAATACAACGGCACCGAGCAAGTAATCGGCCAATCGTCCATGCTTGCGTCCGCGGGCAAATAGTAAAAAAGCAAACACAGCACCCTGCAACATAAACAGCAGCAGCGGAGTACTGTAGATATCAAAATAAGGAAACTTAAGCGGTAGCCCTAGAAGCATACTCAAAGTTAGTTTTTTCTATGAAATGATTCCTCAAGTCTCTGAAAAGCCCAGTAAAACCAACTTTTTTAGCCCTTGTCCATGGTTTGTCCATGCTGATTTTTAGGAGGTTAGCAAGCCTGATTCTAGTTTTGACCCTGTTGAATCAAAAACCAGTACAATGAAAACTACACTAACAACAAAACGCATCTTACCGCTACTGCTCGGAGGTTTTTTTATCCTATTTGCATGTAGCACGGAAGACGATGGTCTGGAAGGAGTGACTCCAGACGCCAACAGTATTAATGAATACCTACTTCAGCTATCCTACAACCAAGACGAGCTCCTTGAAGTTCAAGAAACAGGTGGGTTGGCCAGCTCAAGAGAAGTCTCTTTTGAAGACGAAGATCCTGGAGAACCCGTCCAAGGAACAATCACAGGTTGCACCACTACGGGCTACAATCTGTATTCCAACTTTGATCAAATTGCCATTCTGCGCCCTTCTATTGGCGTGATCTATCCAGGAGCCTTGGTGGTTGGAAATGGATCTATGCTTGACGGAGAACCGACTCCTTTTGCGGTAGATAGAGCTCCAGCCAATATGCGCGTGGACTTACCGGGAATTGGCGAAAACGGAAACTTCCGCGTGGAGTCTCCGGGAAGCTTCTCCGCGGTTGACGCAGAACTTGATGTCGCTCTAGAATGGTGGAATGACAACGCCTATCAAGACGGTTACGTCAATGAAGCCAACTCTACCTACCAATCTGCAACTTCTTATTCTTCAACCCAGTTGAGTTTTGATATCGGACTCAATGCAGAATGGGCCAGCGGATCTATCGCAGCACAATTCGATTATGAGTCCAACACAGAAAGACGTGTTGCCTCAATCGCTTTTAAACAGGTCTTTTACACGGTGACCATGGACACGCCAATTTCTCCAGCTGCTGTATTTGGAACCGATGTTTCCTTAGAGCAAGTGCAAGCAATAATGAATTCCGATACACCACCAGCCTACGTAGCCTCTGTAGCCTACGGCCGTATCATCATGGTGCGCATGGAGACTACTAATATGGATACCTCGATCAATTTGAACGCTGTATTGGAATACGGAAGTGGTTTCAATAATGCTACGGGAACTCTTGCCGCCTCTTATGACGAAGTCCTTCAAAACTCCAGCATGAGTATCATTACCATTGGTGGAAACGCAGAAGTGGCCACCAGTGCTGTTGATGCCGCCAATATTGAAGATGGACCAGGTAGTCTGAACTATATCATTACGGGAGAGAATGCTGTTTACAGCAGAACCAATCCTGGAGCACCTATTGCCTATACGATTCGTTATTTGAAAGACAACACGCTGGCCAAAATGGGGTACACTACGGATTACGTAATTGAAGAGTGTGGTAGCAGAGGATTTGATCACGAGGAAGTAACAGTGACCAACGATTCTTTCCATGACATTCGTTTTAGATTGCGATGGAGAGGACAGAACACAACTACTATTTACAACGGGCCGTGGGTGTTTGTGAACCAGGACGACACCGCCAATCGCACGCCACCAAACGGCGCGCATGATGTAGAAGTACAAACCCAATGGCAATGTGGTACAGGCGGTTGGAATACCTTAGGCGACTTTGAACTTGACTATGTATACGACGAAGAATGTTTTAGGGCCAGCGGCGGTTCATTCCCTTGTGGAGACCCCTCTGTCTCTGGAGTGACTTGCAACTAAACTTTAGCGCTTTTTTTCAGAGCAGTCCTTGTCTCAGGTTGTCGATTCAACAACTTAAGCAAGGGCTGTTTCTCTTTAGGTTTTGGTACAGAATTTGCCGTTCCCATAAAAAATGGCATCTTTGCCACACACAAAACGAATTAAATTTATAAACATGCAGATGCAATTGTCTAAAATCAAAACGGATGCTTTAGAGGCTTTCCACTGGCAATTGCTATGGATATAGATCAGAAATAAACACACTTTAAGGCGTCCAATGAAAATTGGACGTTTTTTTTTGAAAAATTTTTGACCCGCTTGAAAAAATGTAGCTGGACCCTAAAATATCAGAGCCTCAATTATTTAAGGCCGAAAGCCGTACTTCGTGAGTAACGAAGCGGGATCATACATCTCAAAAATTAATCATAACTATCTCATTATCAATATTTTATTTGGTTTTTTTAAAATTCCTTTTCATCTTTGCAGCGCAATAATGCAACTCATTAAAAATCGAAGCAATATGCAATACGCAAATCAATTCACACAGATGCAAATCCGAACTGCGGGTATGCTCATGCTTCGCGACGTCTTCTAATAGATACTATCCATCAGTTGGTGAAAACGTCCGAAGCCCCTTAAAGTTTCGGACGTTTTTTTATGCTTGCTGATGGAGCTTCTCAACGTCCCGGGACCAATTGAAACTGATATAATGACAATTGAAACCCGTTCATATCAAACAACAACGAGAAAAAGAAGTTCGGAGGTTGTTTAAAAGACGACGCAACCTATGGATGGAAAAACGCAAGTTGGGTTATGTCGCTTTGGAAAAACCCATTAGACACGGTTGGTTTAGAGAGGTGGTCATTACACGTAAAGTAGAACGCTACCGCTATAAAGCCGCCATCTTAGAGGTCTTTGCTAAAATGCAGACCTGTCACTGGGGAAAGACCAAGGCAGACGCTCAAGAGCAATGGGATGAGGCAACTCGAGGATTTTACATCCACAGAAACCTACCCACCCTGAGCAAACGACAGTTCAATAAACTGAGCCAAAAAGCTCAAGGCTTGTGTACGCCCTTCCAGTTCCGACACGAAAAAAGTCATAAATTAATAACACGATTCTACGTTCGCATTCCCAAGGGTGTTTACAAGATCAAGTTCAGTCGTGCCTATGTCACGCATTCTAGAATTGTAGACCCGGAAATTGAAAGCGAACTGGATTGGATTGATTCGCAGCTGCTCAAACCTGGATTTTATGAGGCCGAGCAAGTGCTTAATCGTTACCATTGGGACCATAAGTTTGACAATTACCTCCGCTTTAAAAAAGAGAACAAGCAGGTAAAAGAGAAACTTAGAAACCTTAAGCACTACTCTGCAGATCAATTGATAAAAGAAGATGTATCATGGGAAATAAACTAAAAGGCCGAGACCTGATCGGAATCGGTTTTCCTAAGAACAATACCGTAAATATTGCTTTGGGTATCATTAACCGATACCACAAACGCGAAAAGAAAGTACGCGTGCTAGAAGCAGCGAAAGAAGTCCTACGCGACCCACAGAAATTCATGGGTGACCCTATTTGGGGGAAAGTAGCAGAAGGCCTTATTAAACCTGTGGAAGTGCGTATGCACGAGCTGCGCAATACGCGAGCTCCCTTTAGTATTTACGGAGAGAATGAGATCGATGATCAGGCGAAGTATCAATTGTACGACGCCTTGAAATTGCCAATCGCAGTCTCTGGAGCCCTCATGCCCGATGCTCATGCTGGTTACGGTTTGCCTATTGGTGGTGTATTGGCTACAGAGAACGCGGTGATTCCTTACGGAGTTGGCGTGGACATTGGATGCCGCATGTGTTTGACGGTGTATCCGATGAGTGCTTCTTACTTGCGTGGAAAACAGGCCATGTTGGAGAATATCTTGAGAGATCACACCAAATTTGGCCCTTATGAGACGCATGCTAAAAAGCACGATCACGAGCTCTTTGAGCGTCCAGCCTTTAAGGAGATTCCGCTTTTGAAACGTCTTAAAGACAAGGCGTTTAGACAGCTGGGAACCTCTGGCGGAGGGAATCACTTTGTGGAATTTGGTTTGGTTACTATTACTGAAGAGGATCCTCAAGTTCAATTGCCTCCAGGTGAATACCTAGGCGTATTGTCTCACAGCGGATCACGAGCCTTGGGTGCAAACATTGCCAAACACTATACGTATCTGGCATCAAAACAGTGCCCGCTGCCCAAAAATGTGCAGCATTTGGCTTGGCTGGATATGGATACCCATGACGGGCAAGAGTACTGGTTGGCCATGAATTTGGCTGGCGATTACGCTAAAGCTTGTCACGATGATATTCATTATCGAATCGGGAAGTTGCTTGGAAGCAAAGCCGTGGTGAAAATTGAGAATCATCACAATTTTGCCTGGAAGGAAATGGTAAACGGCGTGGAGCGCATTGTGCATCGCAAAGGAGCCACTCCTGCCGGTCAAGATGTTCTGGGAATCATTCCAGGATCTATGACTGCTCCGGGATATATTGTTCGCGGATTGGGTAATGAGGACAGCTTGAATTCAGCTTCTCATGGGGCGGGAAGGTTGCACTCGCGCAGAGCGTGTAAGCAACAATTCACCCAAAGTCAAGTAAAAGAGCAGCTCAAAACGCACCAGGTAAGTCTTATTGGTGGCGGTGTAGATGAAGCACCAATGGCCTATAAGGACATCAAACGCGTAATGCAAAACCAACAAGAGTTGGTTGCTGTAGTGGGCACTTTTACTCCTAAAATTGTTCGGATGGACAAGTAGATTTTTGAAAAGACAGGTCGCAAGTAAAACTGCGGCCTGTTTTTTTTGCTGAAGTGTAAGTTTTGATCTCTTTTTGAGACCATTGCTTTATGAAAACTACCACCTTTACCGAATTCGCTACAGATGCGCTCTTAAAAATTGGCGATCAACAGGTTTTACAAGAATTTGACTCCCCCAAGCAAATTGGTCTTTACAGCTTTATCTGGGCACTAGAATCTGGCGTTGAGATCATTGTAGATAGTGAACCTATCCTATTGCAAGCCAATCAAATTTTGGCCCTTACCCCCATTCAGTATGTGCAATTCAACTCGGGTGATGCGCTGCGCGTCTATCAATTCAACCGTGAATTTTACTGTATAAAAGATCACGATAAGACCGTAGGCTGTGCTGGAGATCTTTTCTTTGGTAACGATTTTATCCCCCTGGTAAATCTCTCCCAAGAAGAACAAGAGAAATTTGAACTCTTACATCAGATCTTTTTGGAAGAGATGGAGAATCAAGATCGGGTTCAAGCAGAAATGCTCCGGATGCTGATGGCGCGTTTTATCATAAAAACCACGCGTCTACTCAATGCTGGAGACCATCCGCAGCAACACAAAAAGAAATCAGATCTTTTGCGCAAGTTCAATATGTTGGTGGAAACCCACTTTAAAAATGAACACAGCGTAAAATTCTACGCGGAACAGATGTTCAAATCTCCCAAAACCTTGGCAAATTCCTTTTCTAAATTCAACAGCACTCCTTTGCAGATCATCCACGGGCGCATCGTTTTAGAAGCAAAACGCCTCTTGACCTATACGGATCTGAGCAGTAAAGAGATCGCTTATGAATTGGGATTTGACGATCCTGCACATCTGAGCAAACTCTTCAAGAAGAATACCGGCATGCCTCCATCTGCCTTTAAAGCCTCCAAAGAAACTTTAAGCATATAGGGAATTATTTACATGCCCTAGGGAAGCTTCTCCATCGTGAGACCCCTGTAATGATCGCATCTTTGTATTGAACATTAAAACGAACGATATGAAAGCGATTCCATCCATATTTGAGCTTATTTCTACCAAATTCAACAGAAATAACGCGAAATCAATAAAATTCAGCACAAAATCGCACTGCGCCTCTAAAAGCCATCACGACTTCTATTGTGAGGCGGAAAGGCCTTTTAGCAGCATGAGAACTTCTATTTAATCAAAGGAATAATTGACATGATTGAAGGAGTTTTTTACATGGTCTGCCGCTTAGTATTTAAGCAATTTTGTCTTATCAAATTAATTACAAACATAAAATCGAAATACAATGAAATCATTTAACGTACCTACTCGAGAAGAAGTAAGTGAAAACAACCAAGCCATTTTTGACAAGCTCAAAGGAGCGCTAGGATTTGTTCCAAATCTATATGCCACTTATGCTTACAGCGAGAATGCTTTAGGCAACTATCTGACCCTATCCAACAGCAAAACTTCACTTTCTGCTAAAGAAAAAGAAGTAGTCAATCTGGCCGTAAGCCAGGCAAACGACTGTAGCTACTGCTTAGCTGCTCACACAGCCATTGGAAAGATGAACGGATTCAATGATGATCAGATCTTAGAATTGCGTTCTGGAGCTGCATCTTTTGACAACAAACTCAACGCCTTGGCAAACCTGGCCAAAGACGTGACAGAAAATCGTGGAGCCGCTTCGGAAAGTGCTTTAGAGCAATTCTTTGCTGCTGGTTACAACAAAGAAAACCTAGTAGATACCATAGTGTTGGTGGGAGATAAAACTATCTCTAATTACCTACACAAAACCACGGATGTACCTGTAGATTTCCCTGCAGCGCAACCTTTGACTTTAGAAACTGTTTAATAACTCAATCCAAAAAAATAGAAACTATGAGAACTTTATTAATTGCATTGGCCTTTGTATTTAGCGCCGGACTTAGCGCTCAAGCGCAAGACAGCATGAAGAAAAGTATGAATGACAAGGCACAAACTGTTGCTCTTGAACAAACCAAAGGGCAATTCACGCAACAAAGCGTGGAACTTAAAGCTGGTGATTATGTTTTTGCAATTACCAATAACAACGCTGGAGTAGATGTAGGATTTGTATTAGTGCCTAAAGGTGCTGACGCATCAGATCCTGCCAATCACATCAAGTCGGCTTACGTAACTCAAGTAGTTGCGCAAGGAAGTACCGAAAAATCCAACGTTGTGCATTTAGAAGCTGGCGAGTATGTTTACTTCTGTCCACTGAATAAAACACCACAATATACCCTCACTGTAAAGTAGGTATGTTTAGTTAGTTGATGAAGAAAACCCCGACCATTTGGCCGGGGTTTTTTATTATTTATTAAGCTCGAAGATCTCTTTCAATTGCTTGACAACACCGCCGTTACCGGCAACGGTGATCTGTCCGATCTTGTCTGCGATCTTCTCTACGTATTCCATTTCCTTAAGGGCGAACAACATTTCGTTGTCTTCCATAAGTTTGGCCGTGTTGAGCAAGCTTCTAGTAGAAGCAGTTTCTTCACGTCTGGTAATTACGTTGGCTTGGGCTTGCTTTTGAGCCATCAATACTTGATTCATGATCTGCTTCATTTCTCCCGTAAGGATAATGTCACGGATACCTGTGCTCAAGATCTGAACTCCCAAAGCAGCTGCGGCTTCTTTGGCTTTTTTCAAAACCATTTCTGCCAATTCGTCTTTGCTCTCCAAAAGTTTATCCAAAGTATAACCTCCAATGAAAGCACGCAATGCCAATTGCAAGACCACGTAAAGTTGTTTTTCGTAGTTCTTATTCTCAAGCAAAGCTTTTTCAATATCAGTCACCTTGAATTGCGCGTAGAAATTAACTCTAACGGTCGCTTTATCCTGGGTCAACAATTCTTGTCCAGCGATCTCCAATTGTTGTTGTCGCATATCAACCTTGGCGACCTTAATGCTGGTATCGTTTTTCCAGAATCTGTAGGTACCACCGCTCAAGGTCTTGACGTATTGGTCATCAACCAAAAGGACGGCTTTTTCATAATTCTCTACCTCAAACTTTCTGATAAACATACCCAACTTATGTGTGTTGAAAAGAGACTTGTCAATATCTTCAGTAATGTAAATCTTGTCAAGATCTACCATCGTGAATTTAAAATCAATATGTCCTTTCCAGTACACATAACGCCCTGCGGTGAAGACCTGCAAGAAACGGTTGTTCTTGTAAGCCAAGGCCAATTGGTTATCAGCCACCTCCACCACATGCAACATGGCTTTGAGTTTCTCATCTCTAAGCAAAATATCCAATGAAATGGGTGCATTAAAGATCAATCCCATATCGGCAGTTATTAGCTTTTCTCTCCATCCAAGGAAGTAAACACCGGCAGTCAAAACGCGTTGGTATTCGCCATTTTTAAAGACCAATCCAGCTTTCCCTGTGTTAATTCGGATTCTTTTCATTTCATTTAAATTTAATATTCAACTTCAATTTTGACCCATTTGGGTCGGTCACAGGCTCGCCTACCGGTAAAAAAGCGAGAACTATATTCTTAATTGCAGCAAGGCTGCAGGTTTTCATTTTTAAAGCGGTCAAAAGTTCCACTCCACTCGCGAAGGCGCAACTTTAGCTCCTTTGGTATCAATGGATTTTTAAGTGCGACTTTAGGTGTAATGCTTTAAGGCTTAAAACGCCTGAGCTTAGACCAGAAATCTTCCTTAAAAAGCGCTTGACACTCCCAGAACCAGTGAGCTTTACCTCGGCCAGTACAAGGGGTCAACTTGCCTTTAAAGACAGGTTAACAATACCTTTTGACCACTTCTTTTTACAGCGTAAAAGGCTGGCGACTGTTTTAATGAGCAGTCAGCTCAATGGTGGGCCTTTAAGACCCTAAAAAATACTAGAACCCTCATCTAGCGCGTCTACCATTTCCGCCATTCTGCCACAGGCAGAAGCAGGACTCGAACCTGCACATTTTAACAAGCACTCTATCCAAACTGAGTTACACCATTTTAAGCGGTGGTCGGATTTGAACCGACGACATCTTGCGTTCTAGAGATATGTTTTGGCTTCTCTCCAAAGCCTTCCAGTCAAGCTGCATATACCTAAAGAATACCATAGAGGCAATTAAGCATACAAGGGTGCTGTACAGAAACACCTCACAGGGCTTGCTCGATGTGGAATTCACACGGGTCGAACGTGTATCTCTCCGGATTCAGCGGAGCGCATAACCTCTTCTGCCAGAATTCCAATTAACTCGCGAAGATTCGAACTTCGATCTCCGGATTCAAAGTCCGGAATGTTGCCATTACACCACAAGTCAAGGTCGCAGTACTGATGGGACTCGAACCCATACCCTCCCGGGCGACAACCGGGCGCTCTAGCCTTTGAGCCACAGTACTGTTTGTGGAAGTGGGTAGAGTCGAACTACCTCAGTCGCGATGACAGGAGTTTTACAAACTCCCACGGCTCTCCAAGGCCGTCGCACTTCCAAATACCGCTCCTTGTGGAGCGGGTTTTATTTGTTAGATTTCTTCTTTTTGTTTTTTCTCTTTTTCTTCTTTTTTGTCTTTGTCTTGACTTTGGGTTGCTTGTCCTTAACGCGGGCAATTTCATTATCCACTTGACTGCGGAAGTTGTTGCTCACGCTCAACTTCTTGGCGCGCTTATAGGCCTTCTTTGCCTGTTTGAAGTCGGCCTCAAATTCCATGATCAAGCCTTCTAGATAACACAAATAAGCACGATCCACACCCTTTTGGGTTTGAGCGAATTCAAGCAAGCGTTTGGCCTGCTGATATTCCTCGTTGTTTATTAAGAGCTGTGCGTAGTAGACATAGACTCTTGGCATGGTCAAATTTTGAGCTAAGGCAGCATCATAATAATGCTTGGCCGTTTCAAAATCCTGCAACTGCTCGCTGTAAAAGCGACCCATTAAAAAGAGTGCCTCTGCATTCTCTGGCTCATAAGACAGTGCGTATTCCAGCGCTTCCATTGCCTCTTGCAGCTCATAAGGATAAGCGTCCAAAGCTTTTAACAAATACATGTTTTGCTTTGTTTCCATTACGGTAAAAGAACTTTTGCTCGGGCCATAAGGCCTAGCGTTTAACTTGCCGCAACGGGGATCAAATGTAAAAAGGGAATGAAATCCGAAGCGGGTTTAATGTGGCTTCGGATCTTTCATAGGTGAGTTAGCTATAAAATATCACGAAGCGAGTCTTAATTGTTAGCGGTGACAGCTCCCCTGCCACTGTGCTAAAGTCATAAAGTAGATTGCTCTGCATCGTTTATTATTTATTAATTACTAATTGCAATTCTACTGTTGAGAACTGTGCTGCAAAGATGCAACTTGTTTTGTGAACTCCAAATAAAAATTGAATTTATTTTGTTGATTATCAATTAGTTACATTTATTTTTGATATAGGAGTTCCCTGTCCGCTTTTGGCGGATTATCGGGAGTTAGTTTTAAGTTTTTTACTATCAATTACTTATGGTCTACACTCCCCAAAACGGGTTCAAATTTTTTGTCATACTATTCGATTAAAAAAATTCAAAAAAAAAGCGCCCAATTACTTGGGCGCCCTATTGTACATGCATTAAAATGCGAATTTTCTCGGTCTAAAAATGTACATAGCACCCCTTGCGGATCAGCCAAAACTGCTCTGAACCGTCTATGATCATAGGATAACGTCCTACGGGTTTGCTATGTAATGTGTTTTTCAACATGCGGCAAAAATGCGTTTTAATTTTCAGTTACACAAGTGCTTATGGCCTTTTCGTTTTAAACGGTAGTGCTTCAAAGCTCGCTTCAAAAGGTTTTCGTTTTAACTTTCATGCTACAGATTTATAAAAACAGGCAGCCCGTAGGCTGCCCGAAAAAGCTTGAGGAGCTGATTTATCCTTTCCCCAAGAGCAGTAGCTCGTTGACCATCACTTCTGTGGTGTATCGCTTGTTTCCGTCTTTATCATCCCAAGAGCGGTTGCTGAGTTTTCCTTCTACAGCGATCTCTTGACCTTTGGATACATAATTCTCCACAATATTGACCAAACCCCCACGGACAATGATATTGTGCCATTGGGTACGCTCGATCTTTTGCCCTTGCTTGTCTTTATAGCTGTCATCTGTGGCTAAAGAGAATTTGGCCATCTTTCCGCCATCATCAAAGGTCAATACTTCTGGATCTTGTCCTAATCGTCCAATCAACTGTACTTTGTTTCTAAGTGCATTCATAATAATTTGTTTTAAAGGTTAACAGTTAAGGCTATCGAACCGCTTTGATTCGACAGGGCAAACATAGATCGACCCCAAATAAAAAGTCGGTATGCTATCGTTTACAGTTGTTTGGAACGATTTGTAAACGATTGTTGTCGGGTCAACTTGATTTTTATAAATCCTGTTAGCAAAGTCAATCAAAGGGTGCTGTCCAAATTCAGAATTCATTACTTTTCAAATAGCTCCCTTAAAAACATCCAAAGCCATGGAAAGAAATTGTTTGGAATGTGGAACCAAACTTCAAGGGAGGGTTGACAAGAAGTTTTGTGATGATGGTTGTAGAAACAACCACAACAATCGCCTCAACCGGGAGACTACCAACGCGATCCGAAACACCAATAACAGCCTTAAACGAAACTGGCGTATTTTGAACAGTCTCAATCCGAAGCAAAAAAGTAAAACCACTCGTGGAAAATTGCTCGAACTGGGATTCAACTTCAACCTTTACACCAGAATTTACACTACCAAAGCGGGTGCCGTCTACTATTTTGTGTACGACCAAGGGTATTTACCGCTGGAAAACGACTATTTTGCATTGGTAAAACGCGAATAACCTAATCCTATGAATGACGACTTTATTGTACCCTTAGCGATTTTCTTGGTCATTGGAATTGTCGTAGCGGTATCCACGTATTTAAGTAATAAGAACAGGATCTTACGCGAACTCAAAAAAAGTCCATCCAAACCCATCAATACCGTCAAGGACAAGGAATATGTGCGTTTACACGGTACGGTTGAAGCCATTAATGATCCCTTAATTGCGCCTTTAAGCAAACGCCCTTGTGTATACTATCACATCATTGTGGAGCGCAAGGGAGATAAGAGTTGGCACACGGTGATCAACGATTTTAAATACAGTCCGTTCTACTTGGTCTCCGGTGGAGAAAAGGCTAAGATCAGGGCTCATGACAAAAGCGCACTGCTCTTCCATTTAGTGGTAGATCACAATAAGCGCAGCGGTTGGTCCACCAACCCGTCACAGGCCATGACGCAATACCTCAAATCTCAAAATTACGACGGGCAGACCTGGTTGTTTAAATCCAACAAAACCCTTCGTTATAAAGAGGCCATATTACAAATTGGAGAAGATGTAGTTGTAAAAGGTAACGCCGAGTGGAAGCGCTTGGAGGAGCCTATTGAAGGCTTTAATTTTTCCAGGCTTTTGGAGCTAACAGGGAATTACAGACAACGCTTAATAGTTACTGACCTGCCCAAGGCACTTAAAACCCTACCCAAACGCAGATAAAAGTAATTAGCATTATGCCTGTATATTACTGGATACCCATTGTACTTATTGTACTCTTCTTTGTTGTGATTTTAGTCATGCAGTTTTTCTACAATGAAAAAAAGGTCATACTACGTCAGCTCAAAAAAGAGGGCTTAACTCCATATGAACAGATCAAAGACGGTGACTATGTTTTTGTGAAAGGAACTGTGGACCCCAACAGTGGAGCTATTAATGCACCCATAAGCTCCGCAGCTTGTTGTCTCTTTAGTATGAAATCTTGGGTGATGGGTAATCAAGGGGAATCTATAGTTGCACAGCGCAGTCAATGCACTCCATTTACTATGATCTGTGAAGGAAATACGATTGGCGTTAAAGCTCAAGACATGGGGCAAATCGAATACAATCTGATCAAGAAGCTAAGCACCAATCGTCTCGAAAACAAAGACCACAGTGAGCGAATAATAAGCTTTTTGAAGGAGCGAAATTTTCGCCTGACCAATCCGATCACCAAGCAAGAGCGTAATGTCTATTTTGAAGAACACCGACTAGACCTAAATGACAGTCTTATTGTGAAAGGCGTGGCCCGATGGACAACAGATTCTGAAGGTCAACCAAAACTCGAGCTGGAAGCAGAGCACAAAAAAAAGCTCCTAGTCACGAATGATTCAGAAGCTTTTCCAAAAAATAGTTCAAACTAATTTATTTCCAGCTCTGCCCTTTCATTTGCAGTGCTGCCTTGAGCACATCTTTCTGACTGATCTGCCCGACTAATTTTCCGTTTTCCACTATTGGGAATCGACGGCGTTTTGAATTCACAAATCGCTGCGCCGCATCAAAGACATTGAGATCACCATCAATGGTTTCAACATCTGTTGCCATATGCTGCTCTACGGTGATATTGTCCATAGGTTGATTGTAATAACGAGATTCACTGATCTGCTTCATACAATCGCCCTCAGAAATAATCCCGACAAGCTCCCCTTTATCATTGACCACGGGACCTCCCGAGATCTTATTCTTGATAAGGGTGTTCATTACCTCCAGCACCGGTTGATCGGGCCGAAAGGTGATTAGTTTACGAGTCATGTAGTCTGAAACACGAATGTTTTCAGCAGACCCTTTGATAGGTTTGGAGCGTCGTCCTACGTAACTTTTAATGGCCATGATCTTACTGTTTTACCCTAATATACAATTATTTACGCAATTAGGCTTACGGGAAAGCAGCAATCGGATGAAACCAAATAATTATCTTAATTTTAAGCAATGCGGTAAAAATTCACCGCAGGACCACTTAAACTTTACGGATGAAAAGAACTTCCCACCTGCTGTCCTTACTGCTCATTATTGGTTTGGTTTGGTACAGTTTCTACAGCCTGATGCCCACAAAAATATCTGATGAATCTGCTCCAGAGACCGAATTTTCCACAGCCCGAGCCTTAGTGCATTTAGAAGAAATTGCTGCTGAACCCCACTATTTGGGTTCCGAAGCACACAACAAAGTCCGTGAATACATTAGCCAGCAACTTGCCGCAATGGGCCTTGAGGTAAGCATTCAAGAAGCCTATGATCTAAACCAAAATTGGGGGCAATTGGTAAAGCCCAAGAATATTTTGGCGCGTATCAAAGGAAGTGAAGATGGCAAGTCTTTAGTGCTGCTCTCTCATTATGACAGTGCTCAAAGTTACAGCCATGGGGCCAGTGATGCCGGCTCTGGAGTCGTAACGATTATGGAAAGCGTTCGCGCGTATTTGGCCAGTGGTAAGACACCCAAAAACGATATTATTATCTGTATTACGGATTCAGAAGAATTAGGCCTTAACGGAGCCTCCACCTTTGTCAATCAACATCCCTGGGCTAAAAATGTTGGCCTGGTGCTCAACTTTGAAGCCCGAGGCAGCGGCGGTCCTTCCAATATGATCGTAGAGACCAATGGCGGGAATCGCAACTTGATCAAAGCCTTTGCGGAAGCCAATCCTGATTTCCCTGTGGCCAGTTCTTTGATGTATAGCATATATAAGATGCTTCCCAACGATACAGACAGCACCGTGTTTAGAGAAGATGGAGACATAGACAGTTTCTTTTTTGCCTTTATTGATGATCATTACGACTATCACACGGTCAACGACAATTATGAGAATCTGGATCGTAATTCACTAGAGCACCAAGGCTCCTATTTGATGCCGCTATTAACCTATTTTGCTGAGGCCGATCTCGGCAGTTTAAAGGCTGAGGAGGATCACGTCTATGTGAATTTACCTTTGGTGGATTTTATCAATTACCCCTTCTCTTGGATCCTGCCCATGGTATTGATCGGGTGGTTCGCCTTTTTAGGTTTGCTGCTTTGGGGAACTAAAAAGAAAGCGCTTAAAGGTAAAGAATGGGGCAAGGCCGGTGGCGTGTTTTTGCTCTCGCTGATCGTATCCGCTCTATTGACCCACGGAATGATGTGGCTGCTCTACAAGGTGTATCCGCAGTACGGAGAGATCCAACACGGATTTACCTATAACGGTCATTATTATATCGTAGCCTTTGTCATGCTGACCTTAGCGGTTTATTTTGGACTATACAGTCGCTTTTGCGCGACTATTTCTCGCGCCAATTTGATGGTAGTCCCTTTATTGCTTTGGATGATTGTCAACACTGCAGTTGCCCTTTATTTGCCAGGCGCTGCCTACTTTATCATTCCTGTTTACTTCGGATTCTTCATCTTGGGCTACTTGATCAAGGCTCCAGAGGCCAATCCACTGCTAATTGCAATCCTTTCTGCACCCGCAGTGCTTATGTTTAGTCCTTTGGTGCAATTCTTCCCGGTGGGATTAGGTCTGGAAATGTTGGTGGCCAGTGTGGTTTTCACAGGCCTACTTTTTGGACTCATCGCCTCTGTGACGGGAGCTTTTCCGTTCAATAAATACCTGTGGAAGGTCAGTTTGTTTTTCTTGCTGATCTTTTTAATTGCGGCCCATACGCAAAGCAGTTGGTCTGAGGAAAGACCCAAACCGAATTCCCTGGTTTACTATCAAGACAATGATGATCAGCGTGCCTTTATGCTCACTTATGACGGCATGTTAGATGATTGGACGCGTGCTGTGCTTGGTGAAGCTCCAGTGGCAGCTGATTCTCTGGTAAGCTCTGTAGCAGGAAGCAAGTACAATACCGGCTACACCTATGGAACCAGTTTTGATAATAAAAGGATCCCGAGTCTTCAAGGTACACTGACAGCAGACACTACAGTTGCAAATCGCTATACACTGACCTTGATACCTAAGCGCAAGATCAATCGTATTGCCATTTATGCCGATACTTCTTATCACTTTAAAGCTCTTGCCTACAATGAGCAAACGGTCAAGCCAGACAGCACAGGCTATATTTGGAGCAAGCGCAGATCCAATTTTATGGGACGTTATCACATCACCGATAGCGACCCACTTACCATAGATTTTGAAACAGATTCTGAGACCATGCCGGTCTTTAAATTCCTGTCCTATTCTTATGATCTATTGAGTCGGGATGAATTCGATATTCCCGAGCGCAGCGCGGAGATGATCCCCTCGCCCTTTGTGGTCAAAGATGCTATCGTCACCAAAGACGTCTTTAGAACTAGCGAGCTAAAACAAGTCGTCCAAGACACCATCAGACTGGAATAAAAAAAGGCCTTCCCAGTGGAAGGCCTTCTGTTTTTTATCGCTTTAAGTATTACCAAATACGAACGCGCTCTTCTGGAGCCAGCCACATACCGTCTCCTTCCTTGATATCAAAGGCTTCGTAAAAAGCATCGATATTCAATAGCGGTTGTGTTGCACGGTAACGCCCTGGCGAGTGAGGATCTGTGAGTACTTGTGTACGCAATGCCTCATCCTTAGCCAAAGTACGCCATACCGTTGCCCAAGACATAAAGAAACGTTGTTCTGGAGTGAAACCGTCAATGTTCTCTGGACGTCCGTTCTTTTCAAAATACATTTGAAGTCCGTCATAAGCGCCCAATACACCTCCAAGGTCACCAATATTCTCTCCAAGAGTAAAGGCTCCGTTGATGTATACAGAATCTACTACCTCGATCTTGCTGTACTGGTCTGCCAAAGCTTTTCCGCGAGCGGTGAATTGCTCCAAGTCTGCAGCCGTCCACCAGTTCACTGCGTTTCCGTCGCCGTCAAAACGCGCTCCAGAATCATCAAAAGCATGAGAGATCTCATGACCGATCACCGCTCCAATACCACCATAGTTTACAGCATCATCTGCTAAATAATCATAGAAAGGAGGTTGAAGAATAGCAGCTGGGAACACGATCTCGTTATTCAGTGGGTTGAAGTAAGCGTTGACGATCTGTGGCGCCATACCCCACTCCCCGCGATCTACCGGTTGGTAGATATCGGCAAGGTTCTTTTTGGTAGCCCAATCGTTCACAGCGATCATATTGGCAAAGTATCCGTTGTCTTCTGTAATTGCCAAATCTGAGTAGTCTTCCCACTCATCTGGATATCCGATCTTCACAGTAAACTTATCCAGTTTCTCCACTGCTTTTAGCTTGGTGCTATCACTCATCCATTCCAAGTTCTTCACACGTTGCTTGTAGGCAGAGATCACATTTCCGATCATTTCCTCAGCCTTAGCCTTTGCTTCTGGTGGGAATTTCGCATCTACATAAAGCTTTCCAAGCGCCTCTCCAACATTGTTATTCACCGTTGCCAAAGCACGCTCTTTAGGATCGCGTTGTTTTTTAGTATCTCTCAAGTACTTAGAATAGAACTCCCAGTTGGTGTACTCGATCTCTGTGGTCAACATATTGGCTGAATTGTTCAGCGTTGTCCACTTCACCAAGGTCTTGATATCCTCAATAGGAGTAGTCTTTAAGAAATCTTGCAGAGCCGCCATATAGTCAAGATCCAAAACGATCAAACTCTCGATCTGTACAGGCACTTCCATATCCTTCATGAGTTTGTCCATATTGATCGCCGGTACCATGGCTTGCAATTCTGCAAAAGTGCGTGGATTGTTCAATTTGCGAACATCACGACTCTCCACCTTGTCAAGTTTTGGCTCTTCCAATTGCGTCTCCATTGCCAAGATCTTTTCTGCGGCGGCAGTAGCAGTAGCCTCATCGTCTCCAACATACTGTAGCATCTTTACAATGAATTTCTTGTACTCTTCACGGATCTCTTTGGATTTCTCATCCTGCAACAAATAGTAATCACGATCTGGCAATCCAGTTCCTCCAGGGCTTACATAGAAAGTGTTCATGGAAGAATCGTTGAAATCTCCAAAGGCTTGCATTCCCAAGAAAGGAGCGCTTACCGCCGAATTCGTAGCCAAAACCGTTTGCAATTCCGTTAGGTTAGTAATGCTGTTAATAGCATCCAAAGCAGGCTGTAGTGGTGTGATTCCTGCAGCATCACGAGCTACAGTATCCAATTTAGATTCAAACAAAAAGATCGCCTTGGCCTGATCGGTCTCTGGAGCATACTTTCCAGATTCTTTGGCTTCTGCGATCAATTCTAAAACATCTGCATCCGTACTCTTACGCAACACGCTGAATCCACCCCAAGTAGAGCGATCTCCAGGAATCTCCGTTTCCTTGAGCCAGGTTCCGTTTACATAATTGTAGAAGTCATTTTTTGGTGACACCGTAGTGTCCATATTGGCCAGAATGATGCCGCGAGGTTCGTCATCTTTCTGCGCCATATCGTTTTCGTTTTTACACGAACTAACCAACAGAATGCTCGCAAAAGCACCCATAGAGGCTAGCAAATACATACGCTTCATAGAAGTTATTTTAATGATTTGTTCTTAGTTTGTGGATATAAGACCGTTTTCAGCGAAAAACGTTACAGGTTTTTCAATTATCGCTGATTTTCTGCAGCAATTATAGAGTCTAAAATTGCCTTTTGTTTTTCGCGTTCAGCCTCTTCATTTTCTTTTCTATCTAGATCGATTCGATCCTTAAGTATCTTTTCATTAATGCGCACCTTTAAATTGGCCATAGAAGTGTTTAGCTCTTCAAAGCAAGTAGAGATCACCTCGGTTCTGGGGCGTTCACTATTAATGGCTTGATTCAATAGCTTAACACGTGTTTGCAAAACATTGACCCGTGATAGGATACTCTGCTGAGCCAAAGTATCTGGTACCGTATTGGCCAGTGAATCCGAAAAACTCACCAAGCGCTCCGAGCGCGATCGGATCTCTGCCAAGGACAAAGTATTCATCGCGATGAGTTCATCCTCAAAATCATCAAAGATGGACCAATCATTTACAATCGGCGTGGCTGCTGCATTGATGCGCGGCAATTTTATGCTCGCAGTCCCATAAAAGGAAGTACTGTCTTGGCTCGTAGTGGAATCTTCCTGCTGCTGACCCGAATTGGAATCGCAGGCCGTAAATAACAATCCGAAGCAAAGAAAAGTGCAAACAAAGCCGCTGAGTATGTAGAATTTAGTGCGCATTGCTGGGCAAATATAATCAAATCCTTGCCCCGACACTGTTGTAAAAAACACAAATAAAGCCAGCGATCCTCACAGTTTTATTCTGCTTATATTTGCTTTGCAGCTTCTTCATTGGGGATGCACAACCAAATAAATACTTCCTTAGTTTAGACCGATTATGCTAAAATCTCGAATCCTGGTCCTGGGTGGCTGTGGACAATTAGGCACAGAACTGGTAACGCATTTACGCGCAAAATACGGCGCTAAAAAAGTGATCGTCAGTGATATCAAAGAAGCAGACGATGAAATGATGGCGCAAGGACCTTTTGAGGTTATTGACGCTACCGATTACAGTCAAATAGAAGACGTTGTGATCCAATATGAGATCACCGAAGTTTATCTACTCGCGGCAATGTTATCGGCTACTGGAGAGAAATTCCCAGAGAAGGCTTGGCAGCTCAATATGACCTCTTTATTCAATGTGTTGGACTTGGCTAAAGACGGCAAGATTGAAAAGGTCTTTTGGCCTTCCAGTATTGCAGTATTTGGCGAATCGACCCCTAAGGACAACACACCTCAGCAAACCATTATGGAACCCAGCACGGTTTACGGGATCAGTAAACTGGCGGGAGAACGTTGGTGTGAATACTACCACCGCAAATTTGGTGTGGATGTGAGAAGCATTCGCTATCCGGGCTTGATCAGTTATAAAACGGCTCCGGGAGGAGGAACCACAGACTATGCGGTAGATATTTTCCACAAAGCGCTCAAGCACGATTGTTATGTGTCCTTTTTGAACGCGCAGAGTGAACTACCCATGATGTATATTGAGGACGCCATTAATGCCACGATCTCCATTATGGATGTTCCGCGGGAACAGATCAAGGTTCACAGTTCATACAACTTGTCTGCCTTGAGTTTTACGCCAGAACAACTCGCGGCAGAAATAAAGAAACAACGCCCAGATTTTAAGATCTCCTACGACCCGGATTTTAGACAAGAGATTGCAGATTCTTGGCCAAACTCTATTGATGATTCCGAGGCGCGTAATGATTGGGGCTGGGATCACCAATACGGTATTGAAGAGATCACAGAGATCATGCTCCGAGAATTGGGGCCGGTCTACGCAAAATAAACTCTTATGAATCGCTTGGGATTTTTATTGTTTCTGCTGATTGGATGCATGTCTTGCACAGAAGAATCAGCAGAAGATATTGTACTTAAAAGTATGGAATACCACGGCGGAATTGCCGCTTGGGAAGCTGTGGATGAACTCAGCTATTTAAAGACCACCAAGCTCTACGCTGCAGATGGCAGCCTAGAATCTGAAAGCAGTATTGTCTATCATCATCCTTTATATCAAGACCTGCCTGCCAGTATGCGCTGGCTGGATGGCAGTCAACTCAAGGCTTTTAAATTGGATTCTGCAGGGGTGATCAAAGCCAATTTTGATCTTACTGCCAAAGACAGCACGCGCTATCGGGAAAGTTTACGCACGGCGCCATATACCTTGTGTCAACCCTTTAAATTGATGGCAGACGCTGATCTATTAGTTCGATTTGAAGACGAAGTATTAGAAGACGGCCAAGCCGTTTATGTTATCGGTTTAGGCTATACGGATAGCGACGGCTCCGAAGGAACCCGATGGAAATACTACTTCAATAAAGAGAACTACCGCCTAGAGGCTGCTTTAGTTTTGCACAACGGCAGTTACAGCTACATTACAAACGATGTTTACGAGAATAAAACGGGTTTATCTTTAAATGCTAAGCGGACCAGTTACCGCACAGACAGCTTGCGCAATGTGCAATACGTGCGGGGAGAATTTCTCTACGAGTATTTAGAAGAACAATAAAAAAGGCTCCTTTATCAGGAGCCTTTTTAGTTTTAAATTGTTTTAAAGCTTATTGCTTGATCAGGCGTTTTACCGCTGTTCCAGCAGAGCTTTGGAATTTCACCATATAAAGTCCAGTAGCCAATTCAGACACATCTAGTGTCAAGCCAGCATTTTGGTTCATGGTTTGGGTCAATACCTGCTTCCCGGTAATGTCAAAGATCTGAACACTTTCTAAAGGCTCATTAGCACTCCACTGGATCTGTAATTGATCTCCCGCAGGGTTAGGATAAAGCACAATGGCAGAAGCGTCAAACTCGTCTACAGAAAGTCCGCAGAAGTTGCTTGGATCTTCAATGATCACATTGGCCGTACAAGTGTAAACATTACCTGCATAATCTGTGATAGTAACATCTACCGTGTTGGCTCCAATATCGTCACAAACAAAAGAAGAAGGTGAAAGCGTTACGTCCATTCCAATATACATGAGGTCCTTGATACGTACATCAAAACCGTCATCTACGGCTGGATTTCGAATAGCCACTGCATCACCAGTGAGTAAGTCAATGGTGTATACGGTATCACATCCAAAAGTAGTTGAGCTTACGGCTTTATCGCCTCCTACGTACTCAATACCTTGAGAAGTTCCTCCACAACCGCCATCAGGCACGGTAAAAGAAGTCACAGGGCTCACAGAACCGTCAGAAAGCGCAACAGCGATCACATCAATGTTTGCCGTTCCACTTGCGTGCAAGAGTCTGTTGTTGTCAAAGTCATAAGTCAATCCTACTCCACCTGCAGTACCGGCAGCACCTACATCTGCAAAGGCATTCATGGTGTTAGTACTCAAATCATAAAGCCCGATCTCTCCCGATTGGAAGGTCACGTAAAGCGCTCCATCACTACCAAAGGTTATGTCTTGCGCCTGTACATCTGCTCCTGGAGACACCATTGCATCGATCAAAGTTGTTCCCCCAGTGTCTAGATCAAAAAGATAGAGCGAACGCGCTCCTCCGTCGTTCTGAAGAATGTAAACTTGATTCTCAATAGGGTGATAATCCATAGCGAAGAACTGATCCGGCCCTGTACTGGTTACCACTGGAGTCTTCACGCTAATGGCGTCATCGGTAGGGTCATAGTTGTATAAGTGCACATCATTCACACCACCCGTTGCATTTAGATCAATCGCGTAAAGGTTGTTGATGGAATTGGTAATGGTTCCTCCATTGAATGGAATAGAAAGGTCAGATTGCACCTCAACAGTGGCATCATTACATGCTGGACCACTTGCAGTAGAAGCGTTTACATAAGCAAACTGCTTTACCGAACCGTCAAATGGGTTTGGATCTGCCAAGCTTGCAGTAGCTCCCGTTGCCATATCAATGGTATAAATGATACTGCAATCAAAAGTAGAAGAAGAGATCGCTTTTCCGTTTCCGACATACTGAATAGCCTGAGCTGAACAAGCTCCAGCCGCACCAGGAATAACAATATTGAACAGTAAGCTTGAAGCTCCTGTTGTAGTATTGATCTCAAAGATGCTAGGATCTGAAGTACCCGACGCGTAGATCAAGCGATCGTTGTCAAAATCATAAGTAAGCCCTGAACCACCACCTGCAGGAAGTGCTCCAATATTGGTCGCTGTTCCTGAACCTGGATCATAAGAGTCTAGATCTCCAGAACCAAAAGTAATGTAAACGGTTCCATCGGTCCCAATGGCCATAGCACTTGGGTTAGTCGCTCCAGAAGAAGACACTACCGCGCCGAGGTCTGTGATTGCACCAGAAACTGGATCCAAAATATGGAAGTTTCGCGTGCCACTTCCGTTGTCTAAGATCGCATACACCAAACCATCAGAAGGATTGTAGTCCATTGCAAATGGGGTATCCATAGCAACATTCAATGCTGCTCCTGAGTCGTAAAAAAGACCGTCAGATTCTGGAAAATAACTGAAGCGTCCAAAATTAAAGGCAGCGTCAATAAAGGTTATCGCGTAAAGCGAGTTGTTCGGAATGACTGCTCCACCTACGGTTGCCGCATTGGGAGCGCAATCGTCTTCTATTGGAGCTGCAGGGTTTGTGGCAAAGCTTGCTGAGCCAATCATCAGCATTGCACACATGGAGAGATAAAGTTTTTTCATTGTGATTGTTTGAAAAATTGTTGATTAAGCTTAAAGTTAGGAAAAAACCCATGCGCTCCGACCCAGCCCCACACTTTATCGACAAAAGGATTAAAAAAGGGGAAAAAGCCCCACAATAGTTGTTAAGACCGTAAGACTTTTCTTTAATAATCAAGAGGTTAGCTTCAATTTCAAATTGATTAACTTCAACCAGCCAAGACCACCACACCTATGGAAAACACTACCATTATTCTTGTTGTTATGATCGTGTATATGTTCCTGCTTATTGGCTGGGGACTGTATCAGGGTCGAAAAGTAAAAACGGCAAGTGACTTTGCCATTGCTGGGCGAAAACTACCGGGCTGGGTCGCTGCGCTTTCGGAACGCGCCACGGGAGAATCTTCTTGGGCGCTTTTAGGATTACCAGGGGCGGCTTATGCCACCGGGCTCATGGAAGTTTGGACGGCCATTGGCTGCGTGGTGGGTATCATTGTGGCTTGGGTGGTCATTGCCAAACGCCTGCAACGCGAGGCCGACAAGTATGAAGCTGACACCTTTACCGGCTATATTGCCAAACGCCATGGCAATGCTGCAAAATGGATTCGTTTGGTGGGGAGCGCCACTATAGTATTCTTCTTCTTTTTCTACGTAGGCGCTCAATTTTTAGGCGGTGGAAAGACGCTCAACAGCCTTTTTGAGATTGACCGAAACTGGGCCATGCTTTTGGTGGTTTTGTTAGTAGTTCCTTATACGATTTACGGCGGATTCCGTTCGGTGACCTATACCGATGTGATCCAATCCGTATTGATGATCATTACCTTGATCATAACGCCTATTGCTGGTTATTTCTACCTCAAAGGCATTACTGCGGATGTGAATTTTGCATCCTCTGTCGGAGCTGCTTTGGAAAAGGCCGGCCCCGAATACAGCACCATGATGGGCGGCGCTGTGGTGAATCCAGAAAGTGCTTTGGGAAAGGTGTTGACCGATTGGTTCCCCAACGCTCCTGATATGATAGCAGGCTTGGGCAGCGGAATCATGATCGCTGTGGCCTTTAGTTGGTTCTTTGGCTACTTGGGCGGACAACCGCAGCTGAGCATGCGTTTTATGGCGATCCGTTCGGCTAAGGAAGCGAAGGTGGCCCGAAACATTGGTGTCATTTGGACCGTAATTGCTTATACCGGCGCCTTGTATATTGGCTGGTTAGGGATAGCCATCTTTGGTCCAGAAGGCCTGGCAGATCAGGAGACGGTGATGCCTCGCGTGTTGACCACGATCTTCCCGCCGGTGATCTCTGGAATCCTCATTACAGGAGTTTTGGCAGCTATCATTTCTACGGCCAACTCGCTATTGATCCTATCGGCCACGGAACTCTCAGAGAACCTCATCAAACCGCTGTCTAAAAATAAATCAGAAGCACAATCGCTATTACAATCCAGAGCCATTACCGCAGCGCTTTCTGTCATTGCTTTGTTGATCGCCTTTGTGACTCCGAGCGATCTTATCTACAGCATTGTGGGTTATGTTTGGGCGGGTATTGGATCTACCTTTTCTGTGGTGATCTTGCTCACACTTTTTTACAAATCCTATCACGGCAAAGCCGCTTTGGCCACCATGATCGCAGGTTTGGTATTCACACTTTTTTGGATCGGTTCTGGTTTGGACGCTGTGATCTCCTCTCGCATCATGACCTTTGTTGTGGCCTTGATAGTTGCACTACTCAGCACCAAACTGCTTAAACCGACTACAGCTTAATCTTTTTTGGCCATTTTTTCTAGCAGGCTGATCTGCTTGTCCATTTTTTGCACCATAGCATCCAAAAGTTGAATGTTCTTGGGAGTGACCTCTGTTTGGTCTTTGGGATCTTCTGATTTATTGCGGATGCGGTTCATCACCTTCACCACCAAAAAGACCGTAAAGCCAATGATCAAGAAATCTACGGAGGCTTCTATGAATTTTCCGTAGCCAATAGCGATCTCTTCGGGATTAGTGACTCCATCTGTGGTTACGGCCTCCCGAATGACCCATTTTTTGTTCGTCCAATTGACTCCATCGGTCAAAAAAGAAAGCGGCGGCAAAAAGATCTCTTTTACCAATACGTCTACTACTTTGTTGAAGGCTGTTCCTATGATCACCCCTATGGCGATGTCTATCATATTGCCTTTTACAGCGAATTCTTTGAATTCTGAAAATAATTTTCTCATGCGTTTGCTGCGGATTTGAATTGTGTTGCGTCTGCAAATTACGGATATGATTTTGAATTTATTTGACATTTAAATCCGCCCGTTCTTTGCCGGTAATGAGCAGAGATCGGTCTGGTTATCGCGGTGAGGGTCGCGAACCCTTTTTCTTTTTTTATATGATACTTTTTTCTTGACAAAAAAGTATCCAAAAAGACAAGACCAAATACCGCGACTCTGAACGAGGATTTAGAAAAACAAGCTGGCAGCTTGGGATAAGAGCTGTGTGGAACAGCAGTGCGGCGCAGCCGAGTGCGAGCTCCACACAGCTGTGGCTGAAGGCAGCGTAGTTTTTCAAATTAGAGTGAGCGTCGCTAGCGCTTTTTGCTACTTTTTGCCGCAATTGGAAAAAGTAGTTTAAATAAAAGAATATGATAAGGTCAGCAGCACTTGCTGCAACAATTAAAGACTGAATTTGAGAGGTCATCTCGATACATTGCTGAACGAAGTTTCATAGAAACCAAACATCCAGTGGATGTTTGAGTGAAGCACCTGCGCTAGCAGCAGGCCGATTCTATGTCGCCACTCGATGACCGTAACGTAAACCTCCAATTGCCATAAGCAGCGACGCTTTTTTTGGCATAATGATTCGTAAATTTGTGAAGGATGGAAAAATTCGATGTTCTAATAATTGGAGGAGGCCCAATAGGCATAGCTTGTGGGCTGGAAGCGCAAAAGAAAAACCTAAAATACACCATAATTGAAAAGGGCTGTATTGTCAATTCGCTCTACAATTACCCAGAGGGAATGAGCTTTTTCTCTACCTCAGAAAAGTTAGAACTCGACGGCATTCCGTTTATCTCTAAGAACGCCAAACCGCTTAAGGCCGAGGCCTTAGAATATTACCGCCGTATAGTGACCAGCCGTGATCTGCGCATGCAACTCTTTGAAAAGGTCACTGAGGTAAAACGCCTCAACCCCGGCTTTGAAGTACACACCTCCAGAGGCGCTTATTTAGCCGACAATATAGTGGTGGCCATTGGTTTTTATGACCTGCCCAATTTGCTCAACGTTCCTGGAGAAGAGCTCCCCAAGGTGGCCCACTATTACAACAACCCGCATTTCTATGCCCGCCAAGAAGTGGCCGTTGTGGGTGCAAGCAATTCTGCAGTAGACGCAGCGCTAGAAATTTACCGTAAAGGGGGAAACGTAACCATGATTATCCGCGGTGACGACATAGGCGAACGCGTAAAGTATTGGGTGCGCCCAGACATAGTAAACCGCATTGCCGAAGGCAGCATTAAGGCCCATTACAACACCAACATTACCGAGATCTTAGAAGACCGCATTAAACTCCACGGCACGGAAGGAGATTTTGAATTGCCCAACGACTATGTGCTAGCCCTCACTGGCTACCAACCCAATTTCGCCTTTTTAGAAAACCTGGGCGTGGAACTCTCTAAGGACGCCTTGCGCAAACCCATTTATAACGAAGCCACTATGGAATCTAACCAGCCCGGCGTATACCTAGCCGGCGTGGTCTGTGGCGGCATGAAAACCAATGAGTGGTTTATTGAGAATTCTAGGGTTCATGCTCCCATGATCATTGATCATATTCATAGCAAACAGCAATCTTAGATTACTTATTCCGACTGTAACGACACTTAGGATAACTATTACAACCATAGAATTCAGTTCCTGCTCTTGGTCCTGATTTAACTGTTCTGACAACTAACGCTGAGCCACATCGAGGACAAGTCTCTTTTGATCTATGTCTCTGTCTTAGTGATCTTAAATGATCTCTCTTTTTAAGCGTTGATGTCTTCTGAAAGCTTTTGAGTTTGAAATAAAGCAATTGTAATTCTGCTTCATTGAATAATAACTTCTTATGAGATTTTATATATCTGCCTAAGGCATAATTTCGGACATTTGGTGGCATTTTAGTCCTGAAACTACAGTTTCCATTGAAGTAGATTATTGTCTTAATCCTCGAATCATCCACTCCTAAAAATTCTGCTAATACCTTTTTCTGACGGAAGGCTTGCCGCAGCGGATTCTGAAATTGATATTTTCTTTTGTAAATGACTTGCGTCCATTTAGCTGAGTCCTCCGAACCAAAAATCCAACCCTTTTTGTTCTTAGTTTCTATGATGAATAACCCAAATGGCGAGATGACTAAATGGTCTATTTGAGCCGTGCCATTTGAAGACGGAATAATGAGGTTATGAAACCTTTTATAGGTTTTACTGTTGAGCGAAAACCAAAGGTCTATTGCAGCTCGCTTTTCTCCTATCCAGCCTTTGGAGAGCATGGGTTAATTATTATTTGAATACCTCAATTGTACTTACTTCAATATCGGATTCTTCATCGAAGTTTTACCATTAGATGGCTCTCCTGTTTTGTGACAATACTTCTCTGGAAAATCTTCGTTCTTATATTCATTCCAAATTTTCCACGCTTCTCGACTCATGGGCTGTTTTGGGTTGAACTTGATTTTCTTACCTGTACGAATACAAAAGCCAAACTCTTGTAATTCCGTTTCAGATCGATCAGGACGTTCTACTGGCGCATCGTCCAACTCCAACTCAACAGGAAAATCAGGCAATCTTTTCTTCTCGACAACTGATGATTTTGAATTTCCATAAAATCTCTCCGTGGAATCAACCAAAACCTCTGACTTGACATATTTTTTACCAAGATTAATTATCATTTTGGATTTTTCGTACACGGGTCTTTTAATGAAAACCACTTCATTCTCATCCGCAATGTCTAGACAGGTATTCCAGGCATCATTGTCCGCCGATTGTTTAATCTTATTCATTAAACTTTGCTGAGAATAAACACCAAATTCAATATTGTTTTTGAATGAATAATCGTAAAGATTTATGGAGCTGATAACACCTTTTATCTCGTTGCCATAATACTTGGCATGTAAATTCGACACATAGATTATTGACACATTTGGAAATTTCTTGAAGTAATCAAAGTCAGCCTTGCTCATGCTCTTTTTAACCTCCTTTTCATTTTTACCAAACACAAGTAATAAGTGAACTTTTGGATTGTTTTCGTGCCTATCAAAAAGCTTCTTGAAATAGTCGTCAAGTTTTATAAAGGGAGATACTATTAGTAGTTTTTCCTCTGCTTCCCATATAATGTCGTATATGGCATCTTCTAGTTCCTTACCTGTCAGGAATTTGCTCATAGGTTAAATTATAATTAATTCAGGAATTTATGTTACGATCATGCTTTATTTGGGTGAGAACAAGTAATTACTTAAAGCCATTGTTGGACTTAGCTTTTATTCACCTTTAGTTGTTGCACTTTTTATTATTTCAATAATCTTGCTATTTGAATCTGAATCTCCATCATTTTTCAAATATCCAGTTTGTTGGTTTGAAAATATGGAATGAGTAGTTTCAATTAAGACTGCATTTTTAGTTTGGTCATCAGCACTTGCAGCACTTGAAAAAGTCTCAAATGTACTTAATGCATTCTGTCGATGTTTATTCATAATTGCATTGTGTTTATGTGCTTTATAATTTCTATTAGTAATTGATAAGGCATAAAATAAGGCCGTAAGTACAACAACCTTGGTAATTGTAAATTGTACTATTTCAGCGTTATCTTTAAATAACATTCCAAGAAATGCTAGTCCGATTGCAGAAACCACTATTCCAATTAAAATCCACGTTGTATATACTAACCATATTTCCGATTTAGTTTCGTGAAATTCTGACTCTGCTTGAAATACTTTAGAGTGTTTTGAAACTCCAACTTGTGTTGCAGCACTTTTTGCACTTTCGAGGATATCATTTAGTTCTTTAAGTTTTGCTTCGCTTACTAATTCTGTTTCTTTTTGTTGCTTTTCCAATTCCGTTATTAGTTGGTTCATTTTTGCACGTTCAACGGATAGGTCATTACTATTTAAAAGTCCAATTGATAGAATCGGAACAGAATGAGTATAGTAATTATCGTATGTATTTTGAATGTTATTTATTAATCTTGTTCTCGCATTTGCAGCGTTATTAACTGTTGGATCAAAAGTTTTTACTTGGTCAAAATAAGTTATTGCTTGATTTATTTGTGCGTTTACAGAGTTTAATAGACTGTATGGAACTTCTTGTAAGTTTACTTCCTTAACTCGCTTAAACAAGTCAATTATTTTAATAAAATCTTCTTCAATTTCTTTAAAACTGAATTGAGTTCCGAGTTCTTCCTCACGAGTCAGTTCTTCAATTGAATAAGACACCATTTTTTCAAGTCTTTCATTTACTTGCTTGAATACAGTGTCAAATTGTTCTTTTGTTGCCATTAGTACTTTTATTTATTATTTCTTTCAATTCAGAAACAGTGTAAGCAGGCTTTTTTTTGTGAAGCATAGCGTGACAATTCGGACAAACAGGAATTAAATCCGCTTTTGGATCAACCGAATATTCCTTGCCGATGGTTGAAATATCAATTATGTGATGAACGTGAATAAAATTCTGTCCAAGTTCACCAAACTTTTCTTGAAAATTAAAATCACAAACTTGACAATTCAGTCCAAAATGTTCAATACACTCTTGCCTTGCAATTTGATTTCTCTCGTAACTATTTACTTTTACCACTCTTGTTTTTCCTTCCGAATATTGTTTGTGAGATTCAACTTCGTCTGGAAATACCGTATCCGCAAAAGTATCTTTTACCAGTTCATAGTATTTGTCATAAATTTTTCTGCCTTTTCTTACGGAAGCTCCTGAAGTCTCTTCGTAATATTCAATGTGTTGATATAATGCAAGAAGAGCTGTTTTCAGTGCGGTTATTCCGTTTTCGTTATGGATTCGGTCAAGATAGTAGTCAGTTGCGTAAGCGTTGATCGTTCTTGTATATAGTTTTCCTTGAAGGAGTTTGGAGTAAGCATAAATATAATCAAATGCGGAACTCTTTTTAAGTCCAACGTCCGCCAAAATATTTGCTCCGTCAGAAACTGAAATTTCATTCAAATAGACTTTATTCGCAATTTCGTATGCCCTGTGGATTTGTTCATTCGTGTTTTTCGTCATTCAGTATATCGTTTGGGTATAAATAGCAACAGGTTATATATGAGTTTGGAGTAAAATTAGAATTGAGTTACAGCGTCTTAAGTACCACTAAGAGTTCGGGAATCTTGTCAACTTGTGTTTCTGTCCAAAACGTGTAATTAGTGAACTCGCTATCATCGTAACTATTTAACTTGATAGTTAGTCTTCTCTTTTTTTCATAAACAAAATAGGATAGAGTCATTTCATTCGCCTTAAATATGAACTCTGATGACTTATCCTTGAACTTCAAATCTAGGTTTGGAATTACGTTATCCTCAATGAAAGAGATAAACTCGCTAATTTCCTCATACGCAACCCATGCAGTTTTATAGACATCTGGTTTTTTTACATACATGTCTAATTGAAGAGCGACTCTTGTTTCTCCAGTTTTGAGATTTATTACTTCTATTGGATAAAACTTTACATATTCTCCTATTCCGGATTTAAATTCTGCTGTTGTTGTCCAATCCTTATTTATTCTAGTAAACTGAGCTTCATCTATAAACTTTCTCGTCGATGATTCTATGTTTTGACTATAAGAATATCCGATCGATATCATTAGTATAAAGAGAAATATTAAATTTTTCATTAGTTCTATTTTAATTGAAATTAGGTGCGCAATTCAAGGTTTCATTATATGGTTGTATATATTCCCAAAATGCTTTTCCTGCACTTTCGAGATAATTCATTGAATAATATAATTTGGTACTTGAGCTTACTTGATAAATATATTCAGAACAGCTATATCCATTTCCTTTGAAGCAAACAATGGCAAAGTAATAACTGTTGTAGTCGATTGTTAAATCGTAAAAAGTAACCTTAGAAATAGCAGTGCTAGTATAACTATGATAAGTAGTTCCGTAACTTTTTGATTTTACATATTCCATTAACTCATCACAACTTTGAGAAAAAGAGTTTAATGAGATTAAAAGCATAGTCGTTAATAGTAAATATTTCATGTACGATATTTTAAAAACCAAAAACTCCCCACCCTCAAATCGTCTAGACTCAAGTGATGGGGAGTTTCTTGTCCACCTGTGAAGATAGCAAGAATATTAACAAGTGGTTCATTCATGGTTTAAAGATTGTTTTTTCTTTAGGTTTTTCTTTGCGGGATTCCGTAATCCATTCACGATTTATAAACGCGACTCCGAACGAGGATTTTGAAAAACAAGCTGGCAGCGCGGGAAAAAAGCTGTGTGGAACAGCAGCGAGGCAAAGCTAAGCGCGAACTCCGCACAGCTGTGGCTGAGGGCAGCGTAGTTTTTCAAATCAGAGTGAGCATCGCTAGCGCTTTTTGCTACTTTTTGCCGCGATAGGAAAAATTGCGAAGTGATGTTTTGAAAAAACCAAAAGCCCAGTGGGCTTTTGAACGGAGTAGCCGCGGAAGCGGAAGGCAATCATTTAGATGTCATCTCGATACATTGCTGAACGAAGTTTCATAGAAACCAAACATCCAGTGGATGTTTGAGTGAAGCACCTGCGCTAGCAGCAGGCCGATTCTATGT
>NZ_JAQQTE010000001.1:294014-367566 GCF_028561565.1 Gilvibacter sediminis
GCTCGATGACCGTAAGGCTACTTTTTGCCGCGATGGGAAAAATTGCGAAGTGATGTTTTGAAAAAACCAAAAGCCCAGTGGGCTTTTGAACGGAGTAGCCGCGTAAGCGGAGGGCAATCTCTTAAATGTCATCTCGATACTATTTTCGCAAGACTCAATCGAAGTCGCATTTTAATTCAATAAAAAACAAAACCCCCGCGCCTTTCAGCGCGGGGGTTTTCATCACAAAAAGTGAATAATATTATTGTTTGATAAACTTAACAGTATTCCCAGAATCTATCTTAAGGAAATACATCCCTGGAGTCAACTCATCAATCTGAATAGGCTGATTGTTATTCGCAACCCCAGACTTCACTTGTGCTCCAAGCACGTTGTAGATCACAAACTCCTTCGCCTCGCTAAGTCCCGCAAGGGAGATTACGTTGTTGGCTGGGTTTGGATAGGCTTGGATACCAGCGTTTAGTTCAAAATCTTGTACAGAAAGTACTCCTGCAGCAAAGGCGATCTCTGCAAAACCGCTTCCAGTTCCTCCGTGATTACTGGTCACTTCCATACGAATGAAGGAAGCAGTAACGGCTGGGAATACGCGCACTTCTGGTGGCGCAGGAGCCGTAAACACTTCATTAAATGCCGTTGGAGCTCCCGGGATCTCCACATAGGTTACCCCGTCTGTAGAAGAATAAAAGGTTACTCCGTTTACACCAACGTCAGTAGATGGTCCTCCTGCATTTTGGTTCCAAAAAGCAATTCCATCAATATCAAAAGTACCTCCCAGATCAAAGTCAATGGTTCCTGCAACTTCTAAAGCCACAAAACTGTTGGTTGGTGAAGTATCATCGTGTTCTGACGTCACGGATGGGAAAGAGAACAGTCCAGTTCCGTCATAAGTACGGGTTAGATCGGTTCCAAAATCTGGGTTAAAGGTAGTCGTTGCACTTGTTGGGTTAACGATCTGCCCGTAGGTCAAACCACAAACAAAAAGTGCAATTACAGCGTAGAGTTTTTTCATAGGTATTTGATTAAGGTTTATAAGTAGTTATTCAAAGATAGCGGAATAGCCTCGCCTTTAGTTTAAATATATCTTAAAGTGTTTCTTTTACGTCGCGATTCCTGTTGCAACTCAGGTTTTTTGGTTCGATGTCGCAAAATGGGCGCAGAGCGACCTGCGACTCAGAAAAACCGAAGGGTTTGCCGCTTGAGCGGCGAATGCAACTTTATCGCGACTAGATTTTTTTGTACACTTTTTTCATCAATGGAAAAAAGTGTGAGAAAGAGGTGCAAGGACTTGTCCTTGAAAGAGAAGACTGCTTTTAAATGTCATCTCGATACATTGCTGAACGAAGTTTCATAGAAACCAAACATCCAGTGGATGTTTGAGTGAAGCACCTGCGCTAGCAGCAGGCCGATTCTATGTCACCACTCGATGCCCGCAAGGCTAAATCCTTGCTTGGTAAGTATAAAGGTCAAAGTATCTCCCTTTCTTCTCTAACAAGTCATCATGATCTCCGCGTTCGGCAATGCGGCCGTTTTCAATGACCAGAATTTGATCTGCTTGACGAATGGTGCTCAAGCGGTGGGCAATTACAAAGGTCGTTCGGTCTTTAACCAAAGCGGCCAAGGACTTTTGAATGAGGGCTTCACTCTCGGTATCTAAGTTAGAAGTCGCTTCATCCAAAATGATCACTTTAGGATCTGCCAAGATAGCTCTGGCAATGGCAATACGCTGGCGTTGTCCGCCAGAAAGCTTGACTCCGCGCTCTCCAATTAAGGTGTCCAAACCGTCTTCAAAACGGTCTGTAAATTCGTTGACATAAGCCGCTTTCACTGCAGCTAAAAGTTGTTCTTCGGAGGCGTTCGGTCTTGGAAAAAGAATGTTCTCTCTAATGGTACCTTCAAAGAGAAAATCGTCCTGTAAAACAACCCCTAAATGCTGTCTGTAACTGTTCAAATTGACTTTGCTGAGATCTTTGCCATCTACCCAAACGGTTCCGCTTTCTGGAGTGAGAAAACTCGCAGCCAAACCAGCTATAGTAGACTTTCCAGAACCCGAACTCCCTACTAGGGCCGTTACGCTGCCTTTAGGTGCATTAAAGTCAATATCGTGTAGTACAGCCTTGCCTTCTTCATAGGCGAAGTTTACTTTGTCAAAACGCAGTTCTCCTTCAAGAGCGTCTAAACGTTCCGGTCGTAATCTGTCATCTTGTTCGGGCTCCATATTCATAAGTTCTTGGGTACGGTCCAAACCGGCTAGAGCTTCGGTGAGTTGGCTTCCAATATTACTCATCTGCACTATAGGAGCGATCATGAATCCAAGCAGCAGAGTAAAAGACAAGAATTCACCTGTGGTCATAGTACCACCCATCATAAAATAGCCGCCAATTCCCATGATTCCTGTAGAGGCTAAGCCCAACAAAAAGGTAGACGAACTGGTCATCAGCGCTGTGGCCGTCAAGCTCTTCTTTACATTTTGAAAGAGGCGCTCCACCCCTTCTTCAAAGGATTTATTCTCCTGATCTTCTGCATTAAATCCTTTAATCACGCGTATTCCAGAGAGGGTCTCTGTCAAGCGCCCGGTAACCTCTGCATTGATCACACCGCGTTTTCTAAATATCGGACGGATGTACTTAAAGGCCTTTAAGGCCACAAAGCCAAAAATCGCCACGGGTATAAACACAAAGGCCGTCATTAGGGCATTCATATTGATCAATAAGACCAGGGAAATAATGGCCGTAAAGGTTCCACCAACCAATTGCACCAAGCCAGTACCAATGAGATTCCGAACACCTTCTACATCACTCATAATTCGGCTTACCAGAGCTCCGGATTTTGTGTTGTCAAAAAAGCTGATGGGCAAGGAAAGAACCTTTTTCTGCACCTGAGCCCGCAGTTCTGAGATCAGATACTGCGCCTGTACACTCAAGATTCGCGTGAGTAAAAAGGAGGTGGTTGCTTGAACCACAATAGCTCCGAGAACTATGGCCAAAAGCGTCCAAAGCTGCCCGAGGTCGTTGCTGGGAACCACTTCATCCAGCAGGGTTTTACTCTGCAGCGGAAGCACCAATCCAGCCAATCGACTCAAAACAATCAATACCAAACCCACAAAGACTAAATTCCTTCGGGGCCAAATGATGGTTTTAAATGCCTGTACTATGGTAACCTTTTTGCGCTTATCGCTTTTGATCTTATCGAGTTGCAATGCTTTACTTGCCATATGGGATGTTTTCTACTCCTCAAGTTAGTCAAAAGTCAAGCCTTTTTGATTTTAAGGACAAATAGTCATGTTTTCTTCTTTTCCTTTTTACCCGTCCCTTTACCGTCTGTAATGAGCAAAGATCAGTCTGGTTATCGAGGTGAGTACCGTGCACCTTTTAATTTTTCTTTTCTATATGTCCTTTTTACCATTGCCGTAAAAAGGACCAAAAAGGTCTAGCGACGCTCCTTCATCTCTAAAATCTACGCCAACCGCAGCCACAGCTGTGTGGAGTACTCTCTCGGCATCGCCTCGCACCGATTCCACACATCTTTTTCCCAACCGCTGCTGGCTTGATTTTCACGAGACTCAGTCGGAGTCGCGTTTTCTAAATAATTTATTATCCGTCGCAATTCCCGTTGCAACTGAGGTTTTTTGGTTCGATGTCGCAAAATGGGCGCAGAGCGACCTGCGACTCAGAAAAACCGAAGGGTTTGCCGCTTGAGCGGCGAATGCAACTTTATCGCGACTAGATTTTTTGGAGGTACTTCAGTCATAATGTCCACTGGACATTAATCCTTCAGTAATCATCGATGGAAAAAGTATCAGAAAGAGGTGAAAGGACTTGTCCTTGAAAGAAAAGGCTACTTTTTGCCGCAATGGGAAAAATTGCGCAGTGAAGTTTTGAAAAAACCAAAAGCCCAGTGGGCTTTTGAACGGAGTAGCCGTGGAAGCGGAAGGCAATAATTTAATGTCATCTCGATAATAGAAAAACATTATGGAAGAAAAAGAAAGCTGCAGACTTCTCTGCAGCTTTCCATGCTTACTATAACCAAATACATGAGACTGTATTTCTATTACAATTCAAAGGTGAACTTTTTGATTTACAGACGGGTAAATCCTTATCAAGCTTATCGTTTTTACAAAACTTTACCTCAAATGATCAGAAATTACGAACTTTAATGCATGAGCTTAGAAATTAAATCGCGCATTTGGATAGAGAAGGACGGACAAACGCTTTTGGGGCACGGCAGAGTGCAACTTTTAGCGGCTATTGAAGCCACAGGATCACTTTCGGCCGCAGCAAAAAGCATCTCCCTTTCCTATAAAAAAGCCTGGCGCTTATTGGACGAGATGAACACAACGGCCGCGACACCCTTGGTGGTCACTTCTGTCGGCGGAAAAGACGGAGGCGGCGCACAACTTACAGAAGCGGGAACCCAAATTGTGGCCAGCTTCAATCACATCCGCAGTGAATGCGATAAGCTTTTGGATCAACTCAGCAAACAACTCCCTCCCGCATAAATGACTCCTCTAAACGGCATAATTCTCTGTGGTGGAAACAGCAAACGCATGGGTGCTGACAAAGCCTTTTTGGACTATAAGGGCCAGACCTTTTTAGCGCGAATCATTGCCCAAATACAGCCGTTCTGTGAGACTGTTTATCTCTGCGGAAACAAACCGAGCTATGCCGAATTTGGCTTGGAAGTGGTTCCTGATCTTATTCCAGACTCTGGAGCTCTTGGTGGTTTGTACTCCGGATTGCATCGTTCTGAAACTCCATGGAACCTAGTGTTGAGTTGTGATGCACCATTAGTAGATTCAGAGATTATGGAATCTTTAATAAATAGTATCCATCCGCAGCTAAAAGCCATACACGCCCAAACCGCAAAAGACGCGCATCCTTTGGTGGGTTGTTATCACCAAAATTGCCTTCCAATATTTGAAAAGGCCATTAAAAACGGGCGCTTAAAGCTACAACCTGCCGTTAGTGCTTGTAATCCAAAGACCTTGGAAATTACTGGAGCTCAGGCTTCCAAATTGCGCAACATCAACACACCAGAAGACTATAAATCCTTGCTAAAGCTCGACTCCTAGCGGGATTTCACCCTTTTGAATATAAAATTTTGCTATCTTCATATCCTACAAGGCCGGAATCGTTCTCTGGTTTTGTAGAATCTGAACTAACTAAACTGCACATGACGGATCTTGACATTGCCAAGCAATGTACGCTGCAACACATCAGCGACATTGCGGGAAAGTTGGGCCTCAGCCCCGACGACATTGAACTCTACGGTAAACACAAAGCCAAACTACCACACAGTATTATTAACCCAGAAAAAGCAGCGCAAAGCAAGCTGATCTTGGTAACAGCCGTCTCACCAACACCAGCTGGTGAAGGGAAGACCACCATGTCCATTGGACTTTCAGAAGGACTGCATCAAATTGGTAAGAAAGCCATTGTTGTATTGCGCGAACCAAGTTTAGGACCTGTCTTTGGGATCAAAGGTGGCGCCACGGGTGGAGGCTATTCTCAGGTCCTTCCTATGGAGGACATCAACCTGCACTTTACAGGAGATTTCGCGGCTATTGAAAAGGCGCACAACCTCTTGGCCGCCGTTATTGACAACAATATTCAAAGCAAGACCAACTCTTTGGGTATTGATGCGCGCACCGTAGTTTGGAAACGGGTTATGGATATGAATGACCGCTCACTGCGCAACATTGTGATTGGCTTGGGCGGAACCACTTCTGGGGTTCCAAGACAAACTGGTTTTGACATTACCGCAGCCTCTGAGATCATGGCGATCTTGTGTTTGGCAGCTGATATGGAAGATCTCAAACGCCGTTTGGGGAATATTTTTGTGGGCTATACCTTTCAAAAAGAGCCTATTTATGCCCGTGACCTCAAAGTTCAGGGCGCTATGGCGGCCCTACTGAAAGAAGCGGTAAAGCCCAATTTAGTGCAGACTATTGAAGGGAATCCGGCCATCATACACGGCGGACCTTTTGCCAATATAGCCCAAGGAACCAACTCTGTGCTGGCCACAAAGATGGGAATGTCCCTAGCCGATTATACCGTGACCGAAGCTGGTTTTGGCGCAGATCTCGGTGCGGAGAAGTTCCTAGACATTAAATGTCAAAGTGCGGGAATTTCTCCTAAAGCAGTAGTGATCACCACGACGATTCGCGCGTTGAAGTATCACGGCGGAGCCGATCTAAAGAATCTTACGGAAGAGAATGTTGATGCCTTAAAGAACGGATTGCCGAACCTTGAAAAACACTTGGAAAACGTGATGCAGTTTGGCATTACTCCGATCATTTCTATCAATCGTTTTGTATCAGACAGTGATGCTGAGATCGCTTGCATCAAAGAATTTGCGGCAAACAAGAACGTGCGGGTTTCTTTGGCAGAAGTTTGGGCTAAAGGCGGAAAAGGTGCAATGGATCTAGCACAACAAGTAGTAGATATCATTGAAGAGAACGAGGCGAATTTTACGCCCATGTACAGTTGGGACATGCCTGTGATGGATAAGATAAAGGCCATTGCTACCAAAATCTACGGCGCTGCCGATGTGGAATACGCGGCCAAGGCCAAAAAGAACCTGCGCACCATCGCAGATCTGGGATTAGAAGGGCTACCGGTTTGTATTGCCAAAACTCAAAAATCACTCTCTGACGATCCCAAGCAAATTGGACGACCGAGCGGATTTACCCTAACGGTCCGTGAAATTGAGATCGCCGCTGGCGCTGGATTTTTAGTGCCAATAACAGGAGATATGATGCGTATGCCAGGGCTACCTGCGCATCCTGCATCAGAAAACATTGACATTGATAACGAAGGAAACATCAGCGGGCTATTTTAACAGCTGACTGAAAGTAATACAACTGATCTAATTTTGAAAAACCCGTATATTTAGTAAACGTTTGATTTTCTGCGTTTTATTAGAGCTCTAAAATCATGGCAACCCGAAACTATCAAGGCAAGAAATTTGACCACCAACAGGCCGAGCGCGTGGTGGATGCATTGACGGTAGAAGAAGCTTTGCAGATCAACATCAATGGCAAGCCTTTTACCCTATCTATGCGAACTCCTGGTGATGATAAGGCCTTGATTCGCGGGATGCTCCACAGCGAAGCTGTGATCAATGATACAAGCTTCCATCCTAAGGTGGTGCTGCACAAAGAGAACGAGGACGGCATTGTCACTGTGGTAGATCTGGAAATTCCAGAGGATAAACTCGGAGTGGGCTATTCCAACTCACGTTCCTTATTGTCTGTTTCCTCTTGCGGAATTTGCGGAAAGACAGAACTGTCAGAACAAGGCTTCCTCGGCAAGACGCTGGACGAACCCATCACTTTTGATGGCCCGGCCTTTAGTGCCATGTTTGCTAAAATGAATCAGCAGCAGTTTGATTTTAAACAATCCGGAGGCACCCACGCAGCCGCTGCCTTTGACGCTTCTGGCGCCATTTTGGTTGCTGCGGAAGATATTGGGAGACACAATGCCGTAGATAAAGTCATTGGCCATTTACTGCAGCAAGGACAGCTCAAAGCCGCAAAAGCCATGACGGTGAGCGGTCGTATCTCTTATGAGATCAGTATAAAAGCATTTAAAGCCGGAATTCCCTTTTTGGCTGCCGTTTCTGCCCCTTCTTCCTTGGCGGTGGATTACGCCAAAGAATTGGGCATTACCTTGATGGGATTCTGCCGCAACGGACGTGCAACTTGTTATTCACATCCGCAGCGCATAAAAAATAAACCACTAAACAATATTAAAGCGAGTTAACCCATGTCAGAAAATTTAAGTGAACTTTTAGGCAGAAAAGGCCTGCAGGAAAACCTCTTTGACAAGCTGGGAAATTTGGCGCAGCCCGCCGGAACCCCGGACGAGGAAGCTTTGGCCCTCTTGGCTGATGAATTCCTGATCGGGAAAGCCAATACTTACGGTACGGCCACCTTTTACGATTTTCTGAAACCCGATAACAAAGGCAAACAGGTTTACGTCTGTAACGGGACCGCATGCGAATGCGCGGGAACACAACCGGGAGTTATTAAAGAGCTGAAAAAACAATTCACTGAAGATCAAATTGGGCATATGTGCTGTTTGGGCAGATGCCACGAGAATTCGGCCTTTCATTATAAGGGACATAATTACTCCGGAGGAGCGATTGATGCGCTGGATAAGATTGTAAGTGGTGACGGTGAGCATCACAGCGACCGCTATAATGTGGCCGCGAGTCATGATGCCATTCTAACGGCAGACTTCACCGATGTGGACACTTATTACGAACCTTGGTTGGCCGTTTTGGCTCAAGATTCTGCTGATGTTTTGGAAGAGATCAAAACCTCAAACGTGCGTGGCCGTGGTGGAGCGGGATTCCCTATGGGCCTCAAATTGGAGTTTTGTCGCAATGCGGAAGGCCCTGTAAAGTTTATCATTTGTAATGCCGATGAAGGTGATCCTGGAGCTTATTCAGATCGATATTTACTCGAAGAACGACCACATTCGGTGCTCTTTGGAATGTTGGTAAGCGGTTATGTGACTGGAGCCAATCATGGAATTTTGTACATACGTGCGGAATATCCAGAAGCTGTTGAAATTGTGCAGCAAGCCATAGATGCCCTTAAAGATCGAGGTCTGGTGGGCAGCAATATTGGGAACTCCGGATTCGATTTTGAGTTTAAGATCATTCAAGCGCAGGGTTCTTATATCTGCGGAGAGGAAACAGCACTAATCAACTCTATAGAAGGCCAGCGCCCAGAAGTGCGCGTACGACCTCCTTATCCCGCACAACGCGGACTCTTTAATCGCCCGACGGTAGTCAACAATGTAGAGACCCTTGCGGCTTTGCACTACATCATTAGTGAAGGTGGTGAAGCGTGGAAGGACATAGGAACAGAAAAATCCTCAGGAACTAAACTAGTGTGTTTGGACAGTTATTTCAACAAGCCAGGCATGTATGAGGTGGTCATGGGAACACCCATGAAGACCGTAATTGAAGACTTGGGTGGAGGCTTTAAGGAAGCAGTAAAAGCTGTTCAAATTGGAGGACCTTTAGGAGGCGTTGTTCCAGTAGAAAAGCTGAGTGAACTCACCTTAGATTTTGAATCCTTTAAAGAACACGGTTTTCTTTTGGGACATGCCTCAGTAGTGAGTATTCCAGAGGATTATCCGATGATCAATTACATAGAGCACCTTTTCGACTTTGCCTCTTATGAGAGCTGCGGAAAGTGCTTTCCGTGCCGTTTGGGCACCAAACGCGGTCACGAATTGGCCTCCAAAGCCATTCAGGGCAGAGAGACCATTGACCGGGAATTGTTTCAAGACCTTTTGACCACTTTGGAGCAAGGGTCATTGTGCGCTCATGGTGGGGGAATTCCCCTACCGATCAGAAACATTGTGCAGCACTTTGATGACGAATTAAAAAATTACTTCAGTTAAGCTATGAAGACAGCCTATATTAACGATATCGCCTACACCTTTGAGCCGGGAGAAACCATGCTCTCTTTTGTGCGCCGCCATAAAGACGACAACTTGGTACCTACGCTTTGTGATGCGCCCAATTTAGATCCTTTTGGTGCTTGCCGTGTTTGTTCCGTAGAAGTTGCTTTGGAAGAAGGTGGCCCTGTAAAGACCATGGCTTCTTGCCATACGCCGGTCAGTGAAGGACAATACATCTATACTTCAACAGCCAGTGTTCAAAAGCTCAGAAAGAACATTATTGAATTGGTCTTGACCGATCACCCTTTAGATTGTTTGACCTGTGAGGTCAATGGGAATTGCGAGCTTCAGACCGTTGCAGCTCAAGTAGGGATTCGCGATGTACGCTATCCCGCGGGAGACAATCATTTGCACAAAACCAAAGACCTGAGCCATCCGTATATGACCTCAGATTTTAGCAAGTGTATCAACTGCTACCGCTGCGTTCGCGCCTGTGATGAAGTTCAGGGCGAATTTGTGCTCAGCATGGCCGGGCGTGGTTTTGATGCCCATATCATTAAAGGTTTGGATCAGAGTTTTATGGATTCTGATTGTGTGAGTTGCGGCGCCTGTTCTCAGGCCTGCCCTACTTCAGCGATCTCTGATGTGTTCCAATCCAAAGCCATTCAAGCCACAGAAACTACACGCACCGTTTGTACCTATTGCGGTGTTGGATGTAACCTGGATGTAGCTACAAACTCCGGTGAGATCTTGAGCATAACTGCACCCTATGATGCAGAAGTAAATCAAGGACACACTTGCCTTAAAGGGCGCTTTGCCTTCAAATTTTATGACCATCCGGAGCGCTTGGACTCCCCGATGATCAAGCACAATGGCGAATTTGAAAAGGTGAGTTGGGATGAAGCTTACAACTATATCACGGACAAATTCAACCATTATAAAGATACCTACGGGCCAGACAGCATGGCCGGAATTTCTTCTTCTCGTTGTACCAATGAGGAGAATTATTTGATGCAAAAGTTCTTTAGAGCTGTACTACAGACCAACAATATTGACGGATGTGCGCGCGTGTGCCACTCGCCTACCGCTTTGGGGATGCAACGCACCTTTGGAACCGGAGCTGCCACCAATTCTATAGAAGACCTGCAATTCACCAATTGCATCATGGTTATTGGAGCGAATCCTACGGATGCGCATCCAGTGACCGGAGCCAAGCTCAAGCAGTTTGCCATGAAGCAAGACAATGTCACTATTGTGATCGATCCGCGCCGAACGGAAATTGCGCGTTATGCCGATCACCACTTGGCACTGAGACCGGGAACCAATGTGGCCGTACTCAATATGATGATGTATTATATCATTGATGAAGGCTTGGTGGACGATATTTTTATTAAGAACCGTACCGAAGGCTATGAAGACTTTATTAAAGAACTCATGGCCATTGATATTGACAAATTAGAAGCCGTTTCTGGTGTGCCGAGAGAACAAGTAAGAGCTGCCGCAATTGCTTATGCAACTGCGCCTAATGCCATGTCCTTCCACGGTCTGGGTGTGACGGAACACTCTCAAGGAACTTTTACTGTGATGCAGATCGCCGACTTAGCTATGTTGACGGGTAATATTGGTCGACGTGGTGTTGGAGTGAATCCGCTACGTGGACAAAACAACGTTCAGGGAAGCGCCGACATGGGCGTGCAACCGCACCAAGGTGCTGGCTATCTGGATGTGACCAATCCGGAGATCAATAAACGCTACAACGAATTTTACGGCTCGGAACTGCCTTTGCATATTGGGTATAAGATCCCAGAGATGTTTGACGCTGCTTTAGATGGCAAACTCAAAGCCATTTGGATCATTGGAGAAGATGTGGTGCAGACCGATCCGAATACGCAGAAAGTGATCAAAGCACTCAATGCGACCGATCTTGTGATCGTACAGGAACTCTTCATGACTGAGACGGCCAAACAAGCTGATGTGATTCTGCCCGGCTCCTCCTTCTTAGAAAAGAGCGGGACTTTTACCAACGGAGAACGCCGTGTGCAAGCGGTGCGCCAAGTGGTGAAGCCGATTGAAGGAACCAAACCTGACGGTCAGATCATTGTTGATATTATGAACCGCATGGGTTATAAGCAACCCGATTATACGCCGGATGGCATGCTGGAGGAGATCTCTCAGATCGTGCCTTTCTTTGCAGGAATCAAATGGGACCGTTTGGGTCATAACGGGCTGCAGTGGCCGGTGGCACCAGACGGTACCGATACGCAGATCTTACACCAAGAAGAGTTTAAACGTGGACTGGGCTATTTTGAATTCCATCCGTGGGAAGAGACTCAAGAGATTACTCAACACGGGAAAGACTTCCCGTATATCTTGACCACCAATCGCGAATTAGAGCATTACAACTGTGGGGCGATGACCAGAAGAACGGCTAATGAGCAGATCTTAAAGAGTGATTATTTAATGATCAATCCAGAAGATGCTGCGAGTCATTTGATCAAGGACGGAGATTTTGTTTGTATAGAATCGCCGCGAGGCAAAGTTGATGTCAAAGCCCGAATAACTGACGAGGTGAAACCGGGAATCTTGAGTACAACCTTCCACTTTCCGGATATTATGATCAACAACATCACTGGAGACGTTCACGATTCTGAAGCCATGTGCCCGGAATACAAAGTGGTAGCCGTGCGAATCAGAAAATCAAAAGGCAAGTTCAAAAGCCTCTTGCAAGACAAATAAAAAAAGCGCCCGTTTGGGCGCTTTTCTTTTTTACTTTTCTCCGATGATCTCCATGGCCTTGTCCATGAATTCATCGCGACCTGCTTGTATGCCTTGAACCGTTCGGGTCACAAAAACATCCGGTTGCACCCCAACGGCATGATGCTGATCTCCGTTGTGCTTGAGCACCCGCATGCCGGTCCAACTAATTGTGATTCCTCCTGGAAGTCTGGAGCGGTTCACGTTACCGTTGGCTCCTGCTGTAGGTTGTCCCACAATGGTTGCTAGCTTATATCCTTTAATAAAGCCCATATAACTCTCGGCATAGCTAATGGCGCTTCCATCAATGAGAAAGACCACTTTCTTGTCGCCTAAATAAGGCTTCTTAGTTGACATATTCCATCCGCTAGCGCGAAACTCGCGATCCTTCTGATCTGGATAAATATATTCTGGAATATACATCCACTTGTTGTAATCATTGTCTTTGAGCAGGTGCGAGATCAGCTCGTGATTTCCTTTGGGATAACCTCTGAGGTCAAAGATCAATCCGCTAGCTTGTTCCAACTTAGGCATCAAAGCATTGATACTATCCATAGTCATTACATCTAAATTGACGTAGTAGGAGTTCTTGCCCACCTTTTTATGAGGTTGCTTTTCTGTTTCAAACAGCTCATAATTGCTGTACATATCCATGCTGCGCGTTACGGAAACTGATCTGCCATCTTTAAGCACTAAGGCAAGCGTACTTCCTTTTTCACCTCTCAGGGTCTCTGTTTTGGCGCGATAATCTCTCCAGCCATCAGTTCCAAAAGAGATGCCTTTGTAGGTGTCTGCCAAGTAATCGGCAGTCTTTTGGCCGTTAACCGAAGTAACAACATCACCCACCTTTAAAGGCAAATCTGGGTCCAACAATTTGGTGATGACCAATTGCCCTTCCACCACTTCCCAAACAAATTCTGGAGCGAAGTTTTCAGCGCTGCTTGCAGCGTTTACGCGTACGTGGCCGTCTTTGAGTTGAGCGGTAAATTCCTTCACTGTTTGGATGTGATCCTTAGCAGTTTTATCTGAGAACGATTTATTTAAAGCTGTTGTAAAAGCCGCGTACCAATCCACCCCTGTTTGATCAAAATACGGGAAGAAGTGCTGAAAGATATTGTACGTATTCACCACATTCCCCAAACGAGTCTCTAGATTATTAGCATCAACCCCTGTAGCCGCTACGGCATCTTTGAGTGCTTTAAGAGCAGCAGCATCGCCTTTTGGATAGGTCTTTCTATCTCCATCAATACAAACCGTTAAAGGCACGCGTACGTATATATCCTTTCCAATCATAGCCGTATAACTCGCTCCGCGATCTGGAGCCGTAGAGAAAATGGTACGCCCTTTTACCTGTTTTGCTTTTTGTTCACCCTGAATAAGCACCGCCTGTGATCCCTCTGCAATATCTGCGCTGTTAAGGTCAAAATTATAGCCTTGGCCATAGGTGGACCATTTGTTGTTCACTCCCGAAGTATCGTCTATGACACTGCTCTCAAAGGAGGCATTGTGCAGGTCAAATTCTGTCCAATCTTGACCTTCTGAATCGCGGAAGTACAGTTTAAAATCGTCCACAGCAATTGCTCCGGAACCTATGAGTAAGCATCCCAGAACCAAACGATCTGGCTCCTCACCCAACTGTCCTTCAATAGTATAGGTTTCCCACGCTGTTTGTGTTACCGGACGGCCAGCCATATTGTCAAAGAAGCCCATTCCTCCGCTTCGTTTATCCTCGCGAAGCCACAAACGACCTTCTCCAACATTCCCAGCAATGGATTTAACCTGAGCGGTCATTTTCACATACTTGTTAGCTAGATCTTTGGCATCAAGAGAGGTCATTAAATTCGCAAACTGATTGTTTCCGCCTTGAGAAGCCTGATTCATCATCGCTCCTACACGGGAACTTTGGTAAACGCTACCTCCGGAGGTCGCATCATAACCTAGTCCTAAATGCTGCCAGTAGGTCATTTTACAGCTCTGATCTATCTCCGTTAAAAGACTTTCTGAACTAGCCAACTGCAAGCTCGGAGCCATAGGCATAAACAATCGTTTTAAAGTGGCGTGTAGCTCTTTTTGGTTTTTGCATTTGATCACTTCTTGGGATCCATAAATGGCAAATTTGTCCCAATCCATGGTGTAGGCCTCATCCGTAGGGTGGAAATACTTCACATAGCCGTAAAGCTTGGCAAAGGTCTCCATATTTTGAAATTGCTGTTGTTGAGATTGTCCAAAACCAAGCGAATAACAGAGGCTAAAGACTAAAAGAAGTAGTGTTTTTTTCATCGTTGAAGTTGATTGCTTTTTTTAAAGATTGCAAAAAAAGATTCAGCCTCAAACGCTTTTAGGCTAGGTTTAACTAAAGATTGAAAGGTTTTGTTAAAAGCCCACCTTGTTTAAACCTACTCCTTCAAAGTCGTATACACCTCCAAATTATTCACCCCCCAATGGTCTAACTCTTCTTGACTCCAAAGTTCTGGGAAGAAAATTCTACGCTGGTATTTGGGATGCATATACTTATGCCAATCGCTACCTCCCGTGGCCTCTGAGCTGCCTTTGCCGGAGTCTAAATATTGGGCTGCGGTATTGTAATGATGCATTACCCATTTGATGTTCACGGTGTGATCATAATGACGCATGGCATTGATCAAGGCGGTATTTTGCTGATACGATTCTGGCAAGGCCTTGAACTTGGTCCACAAGTTGACCTCATTATAGCGTTTCATCCAAGCAATGAGCTCTTCCTTGTAGCGACTCTCAAAATTCTTCATAAGCATGGTAGGTTTCCCCGTTTTATGGTTCTTCCCAGCCACTTGCCAATACATATGATTAAAAGCGTGCAAATACGGAGTCTCCCGGTCTATGGTCTCTCTGTGTCTGTAATCGATTAGGTTGATGAGCTCTGTGGAGGCGATCTCTATTTTTCTGTATTGAACCGATTGGAATCCGCTAGCGGGAGTTAAGGTATCCCGAAACTTCATGTATTGTTCCAGCTCCATACCCTCACTCATAATGTGAAAGGAATTGGACAACATATCAAAATAACGGCTGATCCGCATCAGGTGCGTGGTGAACTTTTCTGGAGCAATATCGTCCGTAAAAGAGATCTGGTCCATCTCCCAAAGGATCATCTTAAAGAGCAGTTCGTTTATCTGATGGTACATGATAAATACCATCTCATCGGGTTGTTGGGTGCGTTTAATTTGCAGTCCCAAAAGAGCATCTAGCTGAATATAGTCCCAATAATTGATGGATTCTGCGTGCAGGAGTCCAGACAAATGCACATCTGGATTTTGACCAACGGCTTCGTATTTGGCTACTATGGCCGCCACTAGTTCTTCTCGGGTCATAATTGTTTGGTTTAGGTGGAGTGAATAAAAAAGACGTATTCATAGGCGGAGTGTATCCGCAAGGGGAAGAGAAGACTATGAAAAGGGAGATTTTATGTTTCGATACAAACGATACACCTCGGTCTAAATTTTTATTCAGATTCTAATGGAATCTCTACTCAAAGCTAGCCAAATCTAACCGATCCTCAAAAATAAGGGCATTAAAAAACCCGGGCGCGGGGCCCGGGTTTTCCTCACAAAAAATGACTAAAGCTATTGTTTGATCAAACGCTTAGTCGATATTACACCCGTGTCGGTATCTTGCAGTTGAACCAGGTACATTCCTGAGCTCAAGGCAGAGATATCAACGCTTAGAGAAGTTCCGCGCATTTGTTGTGGCGCGATCACTTCTTGTCCGCTAATGTTAAATACGCGAACCTCAACTGCAGTACTGCTCTGTCCGCCCGATGAAATATTCATTTGATTCTGGGCTGGATTTGGGAACAAGCTGATGTTTGCATCAAAGTCTTGCTCGTCCACACTCAATACTTCACAGTCGTCACCGGTCAGACGATTCACGGTCACAAAATTGTCTGAGATATCAGAACAAGATTCCGCGTTCAAGTCTGCCAAAGGACCCCCAATGAATGCCGCCCCGTTGTCCGGCACTCCACGGTAACTCCAACCCCAGATGCGGCAAACCCCTTCACCGGCACCTTCAAGGTCGATAGTACTTGATCCAGAAATACCCAAGATGGTATTGTCTGCGTCTGAATCGGTAATAACATATCTATAACTTAGGTTTTCAGCCCCTGGATTCTCGTGAATCACAACTAATGGGTCTGGAATATCATCACCTGCACAAATAGAAACTTCAGTATCTCCATTCTCTAGGCTTACTGTACCTCCGTCAGCTTCCTCACGGATCACTTCAATGGCGTTGTCTGAGATGTCTGAACAAGATTCCGCATCCAAATCAGCTAAAGGACCTCCAATAAATGCAGCACCATTGTCTGGTACACCGCGGTAGCTCCATCCCCAGATCAAGCAGGTTCCAGGACCGGCTCCATCCAAACTGATCTCACTAGATCCGCTGATGGCCAAAATCGTTTGGTCAGCATCATTAGCAGTGATCACATAACGGTAGCTCAAGTTTTCAGCCCCTGGATTCTCGTGTACAACTACTAAAGGATCAGGGCGTCCGTCCACGCAGATCACAGCGCTAAGTCCGTCATCAGAAATGGTAGTCGTGTTGTTTGGGTTACCCGTGGCAGCGATATCAATGGCTACAGTTCCTCCGTCAGCTTCCTCACGGATCACTTCAATGGCGTTGTCTGAGATGTCTGAACAAGATTCAGCATCCAAATCTGCCAAAGGTCCACCGATAAAGGCAGCACCATTATCTGGCACACCGCGGTAGCTCCATCCCCAGATCAAGCAGGTTCCAGGACCGGCTCCATCCAAACTGATCTCACTAGATCCGCTGATGGCCAAAATCGTTTGTTCAGCATCATTAGCAGTGATCACATAGCGGTAGCTCAAGTTCTCAGCACCTGGGTTTTCGTGTACAACTACCAACGGATCTGGACGTCCGTCCACACAGATCACAGCGCTTAGTCCATCGTCTGAAATAGTAGTAGTATTGTTTGGGTTTCCAGTAGCAGCAATGTCAATGGCTACAGTACCTCCGTCAGCTTCCTCACGGATCACTTCAATGGCATTGTCTGAAATGTCTGAACAAGATTCAGCATCTAGATCTGCTAAAGGTCCACCGATAAAAGCAGCGCCGTTCTCAGGCACGCCACGATAGCTCCATCCCCAGATCAAACAAGTCCCCGGGCCAGCGCCGTCAAGGCTAATCTCGCTAGAACCACTGATTGCCAATATGGTGCGTTCAGGGTCATTGGCGGTGATTACATAACGATAGCTTAGGCTTTCTGCCCCCGGGTTCTCGTGAACAACTACCAACGGATCTGGGCGACCATCCACACAGATCACTGCACTTAATCCATCATCTGAGATGGTAGTAGTATTGTTAGGGTTGCCAGTAGCGGCAACGTCAATGACAACTGTACCTCCGTCTGCTTCTTGACGAACTACAGTTAAAGGATTTGATAGGTCAAAACAACCTTCAAGGTCACTTAGATTATTCCCCACTTCATTTCCTGAAATGGTTTCGTAACGCACATACCAGATCTGGCAATCTCCAGGTCCGGCTGGGTCAAGGTTAAAAGGTCCCATATCTGTAACAGCCAAGATCTGATCTGTAGCGGCATCGGTGATAATCCAACCGCGGTTGGTCCCAACACCACCGGGAAGGGTAGTTACAAATAATGGATCTGGACGACTGTCTACACAGATCACGGCAGTTAATCCGTCATCTGAAAAGGAAGTAGTATTGTTTGGATTTCCTGTTGTAGCAACATCAAAAACAATGTCAGCGGCATTTACACTGCAATCAGAATTCTCAGCGCCAATAGTAGGAAGCGCTACGAAGTAATCAGTTACCGCGTTACCTACTCCGTCATACTGTAAGGAGTTCCCGTCAGAGATTGGATCCGTAAAAGCTCCGGCAGTCCAAATACCCGCAGCAACTGCAACGCCTTCACGCGTTGGGTCTCCAGGGTTCTCACCCCATTGTACATAATCCAAAATAGCATCTGCACTACCAAAAGCATTGGTCTCGTAAAGCGCGAGCTCATCTGCAGGTGCATTCAAAAAGTCCCAGTCTTCAATAACCAAGAATTCACCTGGCGCAATGTTCAGATCTCCAGAACCAATAGTAAGCGCTCCTACTCTTGCGTAAGTAGGACGGTCACAAAGCCAGTAGTTGGTCACGTCCACAGCCGCGTCACCTATATTCTTAAGCTCAATGGTTCCGTTTGGAAATACTTCATTGATCACGATCTCTCCCATAGGCACAGCATTCTCAGCTCCAAGGGTTGGAGTCGCTAGGAAAAAATCACTCACCATCTCTCCCATACCATCATATTGAAGGGAGTAACCGCTCGTAATCGCTGGAGTAAAAGCTCCTGCTGTCCAAATACCGGCAGCGACAGCCACACTCTCACGTGAAGGTTCTCCTGGATTTGAGCCCCATTGCACATAGTCTAGGATCGCGGTCGTGCTACCAAAGGCGGCACTGTTGTACAGGGCCAATTCGTCGCCTACAGGATTTAAAAAGTCCCAATTTTCAAAGACGATGAGGTCTCCGGGGGCCAAATTGAGGTCTCCCGAAACGACATCTAGAGTTCCTACGCGAGTGTAGGTAGGTCTGTCGCATAGCCAGTAATTTGAAATGTCTACCGTTTCTGTACCGGTATTTTTAAGTTCCAAGGTCCCATCAGGATAGATCTCGTTGATCACCACCTGGGCTTGGAGGTTGGTCATTAGGCTCACTAGAAGTAGCGCTAATAAGTGTAAAGTTTTCTTTTTCATGTTATTTGTTATTAAGAGTAAAGCCCCTCCATAGCAAGAGGGGCCTTGTTATTAATTATTCCCAGAAATCAGATCCAAATTGGTCTGCAGATCCGTTAAAGCTGTAGTCTCCCGCAAATGGAACGAATGCACCAGCATTATCCCAACGCCCTGCGGTAATAGCTTGTCCAACGCGCGGTCCGTTTCCGGCACCCCATTGTACATAGTCCAAAAGCACATCAGGACTGGTAGACGCAAAAGTGTTGGTAGAGAACAAGCTCAAACCATCGGCGTCATCATTCATGGCGAAAGTCAAAGTGATAGTCTCATTGGCTCCTAAAAGAGTTGCCTCTCCAGTTAAACCAGAAACTTCTCCATAACGTCCAGGTCCAAGACACAACCAGTAGTTGCCTACTTCTTGAGGCTGACCTCCTAAGTTGGAGATGATCACCAAATCTTCATCGGCGTCTACTCCGACAATTCTAATGATGGCCGCAGGGGCTTCATCGGAAGAATCATCTGAAGAAGAATCGTCTCCAGTTTGTCCACCAGATTGATCTTGTTGTACAGGATTGTTCTCGTTGTAATCGTCATCATTACTGCAGCTCATAACTAGGAGCGCAAGTAGACTAAATAGCATTATCTTTTTCATAGCAATTTTTTGTTTAAAAAGTTTTACGATGCAAATATTCAACACCTGCCACGTGTATTCAACAAAAAGGGGGTGAAGCGGAATTTTTACCCTTAAAAGGGAATAAATCAGGTTTGGCCAAAAATCACTTATGCCAGTGTTTATGGGCTTTCACAGAATTTTAAGGGAAATCACCCCTAAGGGTTCACCCGTGGTGAACAGGAATAAAAAAAGCCGGTTTAAACCGGCTTTTAGATACTTTAATTGGACGCTTTTGATTACTTTTCTAAGCGATTGGAATGTTTAAAATGGATGAGGTAGGTCGCCTGAAACCCGAAGTGTAAATTCCCGTTTCTAAAGTTGAAATTATTAAAGGTTCGGGCAATGAATTTGTCTTCAACCAAGTTTCTGGCATTGGTCAATTTGAACTGTAGCATCAGATCTGCGATCTCCCAATTTACTCCTAAACTAAAAGGTCCATAGGTAGTAATATCTTCACTGGGATCGTCCACCAAAAAGTACTCCGAAGTCAAGGCAACAAAACGCCCAATCTTATAACGCGCACCAAAACCTAATGCAAAACTGCTGGGATCCACTCCGTCTATAAGCTTATCTGCATTGCGGTAAATAAAAGTAGGGCTCAATTGCAAAGACAAATTGGAATTGATCTTGGAAGCGATTAACACTTGAGAGGTATAGGCCAATTCATCACTAAAGTTCAATTCCCTTGAATATATTCCTGGATTCTTTTCCCGATGCACCACATTCTGAAACAAACTTATACTGATGGGCAGCTTTGGTTTTTGATACAGTAAACGGTACTTGGCAAAAAGGTCAATGCTGGTGTAACCTGTTCCAAAAGCACCTCCAACGGTAAGCTGGTCGGTGACACCGTAGGCCAGCTCATAGCGTCCGTTGTACTTATCTGCGGCAAATGTTTGAGTGGTTTCTTCTGTAGGTCTATTCCAAAAACGATTCTGGGCGGTAACTTCCAAAACCCCTTTTCTGCGGGTCTCTACGGAATGTCCTATTCCAATCCGTGTGCTTTTAAAGGTTGCTTGTACTGTAAAAGTACTGTCTGGCGCTATGGCATCTAATTGGTCCAAAAGCTCTTGTTGTCCGAACATATTGAAAGCTGGACTCAGTAACAAAAAGGCGAGCGTATATCTATTCAGCTTCATAAGGGAGGAATTCAAAGTTAAAGGTCACAGAAACAGTTTTGGCAATATTGGGTCTGAGCAAGACTGGTATTTTGATGTTGTAATCGGCTACTTGTAGCTGAAAATCGCCACTAAATACATAGCTGTTTCCTTGTTTGTTCACCGTGGACTTGAATTGAATCTGCTGGTTCTCCCCATGGAGGCTAAAGGTTCCACTGATCAAGCAAGTCTGCTGCGCAGCGGCTGCATCAAAATTCTCCAGCACACCAGCAAAGGTGGCTTTTGGGAAAATATCGGACTCAATATAACTCTCGTTAAAATGCTGTTGCATGAGCGCCTTTTCAAAAGTAAAAGCCCGCATGAGCATACGCACTGCGATCTGATTTTTATCCAGATCCAGCAAACTGTAAACAAGGTCATTGGAGGCCTTTATGTTCTCTACAGGGGTATAGGAGAAAAAGGAAACACTTCCCTGACTGGTGGCGTATTGATTGTCTTGGGACCAGCCCAAAGACGTCAATAGCAGCAGTGTAATGAGGGTAATTTTCTGCATATGCTTATGGAATTATACAATTCTGAAAAATGGCATCGGCAAGTTTGCCTTTGTAAACGCCGCGCACTTGAAGGGTGTCTCCAAGATTGATTTGACTATAGACTTGCTCATTGCCGGGTTTGAATTCACAGAGTAGCGTGGTCGCATTGCCTGCTTGCTTTAAGCGGACGATGTACTTGCCGTTCTTAGTATTTACTTCGGTGACTACACCTTGAAGTTCCATGGTCTTTTCAATGAAGGCAGCGAGCTGCTGGTCTTCTGAATCGTCCAGGATGGAATAAAAGAGTTCGGTTTTAGTTGAATCCAAGACACGCTTGGATTCTGCAATGACAATGACACCTACCATAAGTGCAATAACCACTGCGGATAGCAGGATTCTGGGTAGTGTGATTGTCTTTTGAACTTGCATGACTCGAATTCTGTCGATAAAATTAACAGTAACTTGCATTCTTTGTAAGGAATTGATCGACATTCTGACCTAAACGGAAATATAGAGGTTCAAAAGGAATTTCTGTACCTAAAGATGCTAACCAAGTGACCAACTATCGTTTTTACCGCTATCTATTCATAGGATGGGTTGTCTTCTTTGGCCTTTTAACGGCCTTTGGAGTGCCTTTTGCTGTGAAAAAACAAACCGTGATCGCTCTAGAAGAGCGCATTGACAATGCGAAGACCAAGGCCGATCAGTTGGCAGTTTTGGCTAGTGCCCTCTACGGAAACGATCAGCAGAACAGTACGGCATCAGCCTATATGCAATCAGGCGTAGAGGCTTCCTCCCAAGAAGCCATTGAATTGGTGGTGATCGATTGGTCTGGCAAAGTGATCGCCCACCCTGCCATTGTGGAATTAGGCAATCAATATGAGGCTTTAGAAGAAGCCAATATCGCCTCAGATTTTAGGGCAGAGGCTTTTCTGGAGTCTGCAGAGCAGTCCATAGCAGATCAAACCCATAAGGTCATCTATCTGAAAGACGTGCCTGAGACCGATCTTGTTGTTGTCGCTCAAGCCAAATTAGAATCCGTGCGAGCTCTTAAATCCAAATTGACCTCGGTTTGGTATAGTGGCATTATACTCACGGCAGTATTCGTGCTCTTGCTCGCCCTTTGGGGTGTGCGCTCGGTACAGATGTATTACGATAAAAAGTATCAGCAGCAATTGGAACGCTACCAAACGGGCATGCTCAATATTCAGCAACTTAACTCGTCTTTAGAGACCTATAAACGAAAGGTTGAAGAACTGGACAGACCGGTTGCCCCTGCGGAGAAAGTAGAATCCCCATCCGAAGAAAACAATACCAAAGAGCGTCTACTCACCTACGTGAGAAATGAACTGCTGCCGGTTTCTGTTTTAGACATTGCGTACATCTATGTGGAGAACACCATTACCTATGTGGTTGCAAAAAATGGGAAGCGCAGTACGTCTAACGACAGTCTGGATCAGATCTTTAAAAACTTAGACACGCGCCTGTTCTTTAGAGCAAACCGCCAGATCATTGTGTCCATTGGTGCTATTGAGACCATTCTAAAATACGGCAACAATCAGCTTAAAATTCAATGCGATCCACCTGCTGAAGTGGATATTCTGATTGGAAAGAACAAAGCGGCCCAGTTTAAAAACTGGCTCAACCTATAAAAAAATCCGACGCTTTTCGGCGCCGGATTCTTATGAACTAATCATCACTACTAGATAGTTCTCTGGATCAATTACAAGTTTGTGGCAATTGTTCCAGTGAGTCTTTGTCGTAATAGATCTTCTTATCATCGGGAAGCTCTGCATTCATGGCCGTAACCATTTTTCCAAAGTTCTCGTTGTATTTATTTGATACCCTGATTTCTCGTGAAACAGTGTCGTTTTGTGTTAAAACCAAGGTAAAGATCTGTCCGTCTTCTACACAGTTATTGACGTATTCATCTTTGTCAAAACCTGTTATAGTACTAACCATATCCCCGTAATCTGCACTGCTCAAAGCAGCTTGAAAAACGATGGTATCGGTGTTTTGTGTTCGATGCACCTGATGCACAAAAATGGAACCGTCATCTACCACATATTTCATGGTAAATGGACTCGGAAACATCGGGATGGATAGTGCGATATTGTTTGACTGATCCACTGCGATAGATTCTCCTGGATCTTCGCAGGTCTTTAATCCCAAAGAGGAGATCAAAGCCAAGGCTAATAGATTCTTAAGTATCATTATTTCTTCCAGATTTCAATATACCTTGGGTATGTTCTACTCATACGGCTCATCATACTTTCAATAGAAATATAAGAGCTGCTCACTCCAAGATCCGTCAAATGTGTTTTGATGGATTGGGCCTTTTCTTCATCGTCTGGATGGAAATAACGAATGGTCAAAACGTTCGGTAGATTATCTACCGCCGCTTGACTCACTTCAATCACCGGCGTGTACTCCTCCGTGAACTGAGCCACGTCAAACTTACTGCTACTATCTATGGCTGTTTGAATTTCGCGCAGTCCTTGAACGTCTTTGTCATAGGCTGGCACTATGCGAACCTCAGCAAGTTCAACGCTTCCTGCGGCTACATTAGGACGGCCGTAGATCTGTTGAATTCCAGAGACATCTAAAGAACTCAATACCCCGTGGTTCCCCCAACGTGGGTTACAGTAGTTCATTACGGAATACAAGTCACAAGGGGTCACATAGTATCCACCGCCACTTCCCTGCGGAGCTTCTCCACAAAGACAGTCCGGACGGTTGTGCTCATGCGCCAATCCAATGGCATGACCAAATTCATGCACGGCGATAAACTTGATACATTCCTCTGGTGAATAACCTACACATTTAAAGCTTCCCAAGAAACCAAAATTGAGTTCCATTCCGTTTTCAAGCCCGTCCAATTGAGTCCCGAGACCCTTGGTGTGTGGGTGGGTGTAGTCATCCGCCAAAATGCGAATTCCGCGTTCCCCTGGGCTGGCTTGTCCCCAACCTACAAAGTCAATATTGGCATTGGCTTCCCATGCCGCTTCTACGGCTTCCTTAACCCAAGCTCGGTATTGAGCATTGGCAGGAGTAGCATTTTCCCAACTCACTGGGATTACGGTCTTTCCTTGTGCGTTTGCTGGCCATTTAGTGTCAATGGACATGTTGATCGCGCTGATACCTGAATATCCTTTATAAGGGCCTGGGTCTTGAGCCATGGCTACACTTACCACAAGGATACACAGTAGAATGAGTGTTTTTTTCATCGATTTAGCGTTAATGTTAGAATTAAAAGTTTATCCATATCTCGAAATAATCAGGTATGGGTTGATTAAAATAAGGCGCCATATTCTGTAAAGAAATCTGGCTTGGATGATATTTTGCTGCTATTTTTTGCTGAAACAAGCGTGCCTTGGTCAGGTCGCGTTCATCAAAATAGCGTATAGTAATTACGTTTGATAAATTGGAGACCGCATTGGCCGGAGGCAAATCATCTTCAATCTCAATGGCCTGCACCAAAAGGGCGTCTTGGCCTTGATTGAAGGTGTTTTGACTGATCTGTGCCACAGCCTGTCTGGAATAATCTGTACAGGCCACCAAGCGCAATTTGTCTACAGTTATTTTGCGTTGTGCGGTAGTCCCCACTTCTTGGGTGAGTTTGATAACCTTCTTTCTATTATCTATTGTAATGGCTCCAAAGTTCTCCAAAGCACTTTGGCCTAATAAGGGCGGAACATTAGCCCCGCGAATCACCATGGCATCCACGTCTTCTAAAACCAAACTGCCAAGCGCCAAACGATCAATACGGATCAACAAAGCGTCTGCTAATTCTCCGTTAGCCATCATGGTGCTGGTCTTAGAAATGATGTTCTTAGGCCCCAAAGCACCGGCACGAACCAATTGGCCATAAAGCCCGTCTCCGAAGGAAACTTTAGAAGCTGCAGTATCAAAGATGAAAGGCGTTTCAAAGCCGTTCAATCCTACTTGAACTTCCATCACATTAGCAGCATTGCGCTCAAAAGGGATGACCAATTCGCGCTTTTGCTGGGCAAAGCTCAATAAAGAGCTACAGAGGAATACCGTAAAAAGAATCCGAGAGCACATATTGGTCACAGGTGAATTTAAAAATTAGTACTAGTATTAATGCCAGAATAGCCATAACAAGCATGATCTTATTGGCTAAGCGGCGATATTTCCAGCGGAGTTTGCCGCTTACGTTGAGAATCACGAACACAATCCCGATAACCAAAGCGATCATCACTGGGTAAAAGAAACTACTGAACTTAAAACGGCTGTAGATGTACTCAAATCGGCCTTCGCAGGAGTAGTGCATCAGCTTTAAAAAGTCTGGAATCTTCCCTTGATCAATGAAGTAATCTTCGGCCTCAAAGCGTTTGAGTAGTTTTCTTACATCACGCTTTCTGGTGTTGATGTCTTCTGAGTCAATGCGCTTTTTGATGTGATCTGCCAAAACAGCCAAATAGATCTGCCCTTTAAGCTCATTGTCGGCATTGGTGGTGTCTTTTAATAATCCTACCGCCCGCTCAAAGCCGAGATTGAGATCCTCTATGCTTAAGGGCGCGAGGGCCTCAGGATCCAATTGTTCTAAAGGCACCTCAAAGAAAGCGTCCAAAGACAGTTTATCGTCTTGTGCCTGAAGCTGAAAGCCTAAAACAAACAGTAAACCTATTAATAGTTGTTTCATAGATCTTCTTACTTCTTAATAACGCTTAATAACGGTCCTAATTGATAACGTGGATCGTAGCGGTCTTTCACACCTGGAGCTGCCCACTGACTTAAAAAGCCGTCTAGATAAAGCGCATTGTCACAATTCAACTCATCTCTTAGCAAGGTAGAGAACTCATAAAAGTTCACCTTGTCAATAGAGATCACAAAGACAATGTTTCCGTCCTTATCCACTCCAGCGGCGTTTCTGATATTCAAGTTCGGTGAACCTTCATTAAAAGCCTCATTGAACTTACCGCCATAAACCATCATAGGGCCAGACTGGGTTGCGATCTGCACGTCTTTAGGTCCAAAATTGGCCTTCAAATACTGCTCTGTAGTTAAGACCATAGGTTCTCCTTTGGCCGTGATCAAAAAGACACCATTAGGTGGGAAATCATAGAAATTTCCACGGCCGTTCTTTTTGGTATTGAGCGGGAAAACAGTATTGCCTTCATCGATATATAAACCTACAGGCAATCGATTCTCATTGAACATTCCAGCGTTCATGGTGAAGATATGTTTATCTTTTTTCTGCTGATGGTAGCGCGCCACACTAGCTATATCGTGCAAACGAGTTCCGTCCTCGCTTTCATTGAATAGGTCTACCTTGTATTTCTTCGGATCGACCTTACACATAACATAGCGCTTGCCAAATTGAGTGATCTCTGTGAGTTCGGCAGTGATCTCTTTCATCTGAGTGTCTTGAGGAATCTGAATGTCCTCCTCAACAGTTTCGCCTCCAGTATTTTCCTTGGCTACTAAAATATAAACGGGACCATAACCTGATTTCTTTGGGTTCACCTCACCACCATCTGGTGTGTAATAAGCAGTGTCATCTCGACGCATGATCATGGCGTCATTTACCTTCAACTCAGACTTTACAAAATCGGCCATAGCAGCGTAACTCACCGCATCTTGTGCAATGACAAAAACCGCTGTACCATTGGCTCGTGTTCCCACCACACTCATTGTAGTTTCTGCCGCATAACCCTTTAGGCTAGGATGCATAGCCCCTCCGGCCAAAAGTACCGGTGTAGACTCCACGGCAAATTCAAATCTACCGGTATCTGCAGCCGAATACCTGCTAGAAGGTCTTAGTTCGGTTTTACCCCCTAAGTCTTTAGCAAAAATTCCTTCCAATTGTTGGGTTTGAAAAGTAGCTGGATCCTGAAATTTTGCACCTTGCTGTCGCACTTTACCATCCTTGAAAACCAAGCCGTAAGCTTCCTTCTTTTCATTGATGGAAGTTCCACTAATGGCAAAGACCATTTGTTCCCCCAATTGTGATTTTTGATCGTGATGTTTGTCAAAAGACCACTGAGTAGCAGCTGTATTGTGCAGCTCCAAGACGTGCTTGGCTGGGTTGTATTCTACCACGAGATAGGTTTTACCCTTGTGCTTTTTAGTTTGCATGACCTCTTGAGCAAATGCTCCCGTACTTATAAGCACAGCGAACAACAAGGTCCAAAAGCCACGCATTTTATAGTGTTTGTGTAAATTAATCATAAGAGTAAAAGACTATTAAGTTAGTTGCGTCTTCCAGGCGATCGTCCGCCTTATAGGTAAGTCCATCCCAAGATTCTCGAACCAGAAAAATGTTCTTTCCTCCAGTATCTAGATTGATGATATACTGCACATCATAACCGATCTCCTCCAAGACCCTCAGGGTAAATTTGGCAGAAAGGTTGAGCTCCAATTCTGCTGGAGCATCAATGATGATGTTGTAGTAATTGTCTTCATAGGATGCTGTTGCTAGAAAACGACGTTCTTGCTTCTTTCCGTATCTAAGATCGTAGAAATTGTCATTTCTATCCTTAGAATAGACCAATTGCGATTGAAAAATGGTGTAATTACCCTCTTCTGCAGCCTGAAGCAGAATTTGTCTGTCTTCATAGTTTTGTCGAGGATGTATTTCTAATATACTACCATCCTCAAGCGTCAGGCCGCCTTGCAGCTCATCAAGATCCATGGCGTAGACCATTCCTTCTACTACAAGCACTAAGGCATCCATATCAGGATCCATATTTCTGTTTTTGATCACTCCGTCTTCAACGGTCATCCCAACAGGTTTTGAATCCTTTTCCCAGGTCTCTGAAAATGCACCACTACAGGCGAGCATTACGGTTTTATCACTGTACCAATTCTCATAACGATCTTGAGCTTCCATGGCAAAGTACTCTGCATTGACCGTATAGCCCATATTGAAGGCATAGACCTCATAGTCTCTACCTAATAATGCACGGCTGTAATGCACGAAGTTCTCGTCAAATTCTTGAGCGCTAGCAGGAGCTACACTCAAAAGCAGCGTTAGTATAGTTATTGCTAAAGTTCTCATTTACCGATTAGTCCTTGTAATAGATCAATAAATTGGTTGCGTTTTCAATTTTGGCGGCGTCGGTGTTAGAGCCTTTATAAGGTCTCTTGTCTTCCAAATAGCTGCCGTTGTAGCTGTACATCAAGTTTTTGTCTCCTGTATCTAAATTCAAGATATAAAGTACTTTGAAACCATCGTACTCCAAAACAACCTTAGTGTCTTCTGCTCCTTCTCCAAGATAAATGGCTTCTGGAACATCAACAACAACGTGGTGCACAATACCATTCTTGATACAAATAGCTAAATAACGACGTTCTCTTTCGGCACCGTAAAACTTGTTTCCAAAGTTCTCGTCATAGGTTTTCTTTTCAGAATATACGAGCTGAGTTTGGAATAAGGTAACACCAGCATCCTCTCCCCAGTTCAAGAATTTGGTTCGATCAGTTATATTATCTCTAGGATCGTACTGCTCGTAGTTGCCGCTGCCGTATGGGTTTTCTACGTTGACGTATTTTTTATCCATATCTACTACGGCGATTCCCCCTTGTTGGGCAGCTCCATTGTAGACGATCACCATTCCGTCCATCTCTGATTGTGGAGAGCGGTTAACAATATGTCCGTTATCTACACAAATGCCTACTGGTTTTGCGCTAGAATCCCATCCGTCTGAAAAGGCACCCGCAGTAATAAACAAGATCTCCTTGCCAGACTTCCAATTGAGGTATTGGTCATAAGCATTGGTGGCAAAGTACTTGGCTTTGAGATTAGTTGCAGAGCTTCCCTCTCTAGAGAAATCGTATAGAGTAAATGTCCTGTCACCATAGTCATAGGCTTCAATTCTAAACTTGCCATTAAAATAACTCTGCGCATTGAGCATAGTGACGCTCAAAAGCAAGGTAAAAATAGTGGTGTAAAATAGTCTCATCTTAAAATATTTGATGGTTGTTAAAGTGTGTTGTACTTAATTTTAAAAACGATAGGTAAGGTATCGTTTGGTTGTTGCGCGGCATATTGTCTATCATCAATGATGGTATTCATAAGACCGGCATAGTCGTTTTTATAATCGGTGGTATCCTTTATGTGTTGTCTGTAATTTCTGGGCATGGCGTAATAGGCGCCGTTCAAAAAGGATTTTTTGATCTTGCGTTCATTAAGAATCGCTCCGGTTTGATGCGGCAAATAATCCATACGTACTCGGGCGTATTTGTTGAGCACTTCATTTAAAAAGTCCGATGCGGCTACCAAACTAGAAACACTTTCATTCACAGAATCCCAGTTCAAAGCAATGTACTGGTAGCAGACGTAGTAACCTGCAATATGATCGGTGATATAATCGTATTCAGTTGGTTCAATGCGCAGCTCAAACTGCTCGTATACAGAAGCTGAAAACAACTTGGCCAAGTAAGGGTCTACTACATCGCCATTGGCATTGAGGTAGTTCAAAAAGGTATTCCCCAAGCTGATATGCACATCGGCCTGACTCTGATTTCTGTCTAAACAAAAACCGTCAACTTCTTCTTGAAAATATATAATGGATTGCAGGCTAAAGAAACGTTCCAACTCTTGTTTTACCGGAAAGTCTATGGATTGACCCACAGCTGGGTTCAAGGCATTCCCCGCGTCACGACTGTAGCATTGCGCTTGGGTCGTAGTGGCTCCCAAATAGCATCCCAACAAAAACAGTGCAGGGATCAGGTAGTAGTGATGGCTGCTTTTCTTCATTTAAACCTACAGTATCCAATTCGCCCATCATTAGGCTTGGATAAAACTATACTATGTTGGGAGATGGTAAAATACCCATTGCTGGGTATAATCCTAAAAGTACATCATGTAAGACAAATACGTAAGGTAAAACCGTAAAAATCGTTAACAAACTCTTAACATCGGTGAAATGACTTACGGTTGTTAATTTATTTGGTCACGTACCAGACAATATAACTACCCCAATCCCTTAATAAACCGGCTTCATTTCGCGATAAACCGCTTTGTTCATCAAGATTAGTTATTTGACCATCTATTGAAGAGCGCAAAAAATTGACATTTCCGGTTTCTAAATTCAATATGTATAAAACTTCATGACCGAGATAATCTAAGATGTTCTTTGTGTCACTTGCACCTTCAAGGAGTTTAATTGCGTCTGGAACATCAATCACGATGTGATGCACCTCATTATCTTTAATTGTGATTGCTAAATACCTTCTCTCGCGTTCATTACCTTGATAAATATTAGCAAAATTCTCTTCTTGAGTTTTTTTCTCAGAATACACCAAATGGGTTTGCCAAACACTCAATCCAAGATCTACTGCTGCATTTAAGAATCTAGTGCGATCTGTAATGTTATCACGTGGATTGAATTGCGCGTAGCTCCAGTTGTCAGCGGGCACTTCAATATTTACATAAGATTTGTCCATATCTACTACTAAAACACCTCCTTCTTGTACATGACGTGTATAAAAAAGGACCAATCCATCCATATCAGAGCTAGGACTTCTGTTGATTATTTGCCCATCATCAACCGAAAGACCAACGGGTTTGGCATTGACATTCCAACTATCCAAATAGGCGGCTGATGTAATTAACAGTATTTCCTTATCTTCTTTCCATTCCATCAGCCTGTCATATGAATTGGCAACAAAGTACTTCGCCCCTATCGTAGAGCCAAAAGTATCTATAGCAGCCCTAGACATATCATAGAGCGTAAAATCTCTATCGCCATATTCATAAGTCTCGATGGTAAATCGACCGTTATAATAGGATTGCGCATGAATTAGACTCGTTACGAGTAGCGGCGCGAGAAAAAGAAACTGTCTCATCATTATGGTTTTTTGCAAAGTAGGTGCTAACAGGAAGACTCCACATACCGTTTAAGGGGTATTTTAACTTACTAATTCTAAAACAGCTAAGACTTCTAGATTGACACAAACTCGTTCTTAGGTTCCAAAATTCCGTTCTTCTGTTCCCTGTTTGTGAGATTTATTCCTGTTCCATTTCCTTTTTATAACTTTCTGAGGATTTAATCCAGGCAAGCCACTGATCCTGCGCTCAATGTAACCCAGGTTACTCTGTGACTGAAGCAGAAGCGCTAATTTTCGGCTTGGGTTTAAAAAACCAACTGTCTTGAAACGCAGAGCATTCATTCAAAAAACAGCGCTGAGCGCCTTTGCCGCCGCCTTGGGAACAGAAATAGTCTTTGGCGCCAACTTGCTGAAAGGCTACACGCCCTTGGGACTTCAGGACCCGGATCCTTTTGAACTCTTTAAAAAGAACACGGACATGGTGGTGCTCAACGATCGCCCTTGGAATATAGAAGCGCGTGCCCATCTGCTGGATGAAAAGGTCACCAGCAACGCCAATATGTTTATTCGAAACAATGGGTTGATCCCGCCAGAAATTGACGTTGCTAATTGGACATTGACCATAGACGGAGAATCAGTCCAAAACTCAAAGACCTATAGCCTTGAAGAGTTAAAAACCAAATTCAAGCAATACACCTACCAACTCACTTTAGAATGTGGGGGTAATGGCCGTAGCGAATTTGATCCCCCTGCCAAAGGCAATCAGTGGACCGTAGGTGCGGTACATTGTGCACAGTGGACTGGAGTTAGACTCAGAGACGTTCTAGAAGATGCCGGAATAGCCAGTGACGCTGTATATATAGGATATCACGCCGCAGACATTCACTTGAGCGGAGATACTTCCAAAGAACCGATCTCTAGGGGCTGCCCTATGAGCAAAGCCATGCAAGAGGAAACGCTTTTAGCCTTTGAACTGAATGGAGAAGACATTCCTGTAGCCCACGGCTATCCGTTGCGATTAGTCGCCGGTGGCTGGCCGGCTTCTGTTTCTGGAAAGTGGATAGAGCGCATCAGCATTAGAAATGTAGTACACGATGGAGCAAAAATGACCGGTACGGCCTACCGCGTGCCTTGCAAACCTGTCGCTCCAGGAGCGAAGGTTGCAGATGCCGATATGTGTATCATTGAATCCATGCCTGTAAAATCCTTGATCACTTATCCCAAATCTGGAGCTGTCTTAAAAAAAGGACGCAGACTTAACATCCGGGGACATGCTTGGGCTGGCGAATTGGAAGTTGCTAAAATGGAGTATTCTATAGATTTTGGAAGCACTTGGAAGGCTTGTGAGCTCAGCAAACCTGTAAACCGCCTCGCTTGGCAACACTTCTCTGCGAGTATTGATTTTCCCGAGCTTGGCTACTACGAGGTCTGGGCCCGTGCCACAGACAGTCAAGGCAAAGCACAACCCATGGTATTGCCAGGATGGAACCCAAAAGGCTATCTCAACAACGCTTGTCACCGCATAGCCATTAAAGTACAATAGCATGAACGGACCCGACGCGTTTAAAGATCAAGTCAAACAACTCTACCGAGCCTTAACAGGTTTACTCATAGCCTTTGTAGTGGTGGTTGGGCTTGTCATGGCCTATGTGAATGATCCCTCCCTTTTTGAATCTAAAGACGATTCCTGGGTAGCGGTTCCCGAAGAGGATCCCGATCTAATCGTAGACGGTATTCATCAACGCACAGGTTTAATAGAGGCGGAAGGGCTTATGGCAGTGGTTGCTAATTGTACCAGTTGTCATTCTGCTAAACTCATCACACAAAACCGCATGAACGCTGAGCGCTGGAACACCACCATTGCTTGGATGCAAGAGACCCAAAACCTTTGGGACTTGGGAGATCAACAAGAGGTCATTGTCAACTATTTGGTGACCAACTACCCTCCTAAAGCAAAGGGCAGACGCATGGCATTAACTGATATTGAGTGGTATGAACTCCAATGACTCAGCGACAATTTCAAAAGCATTTATGCAAGGCGAAGAAAAAATGACGACACAGTAAATATACGGTAAGCCGCGATTGATTATCATGTAATTCCTAAGCTAGGTAACCTATATTGCAGCTCACATTTTGTATTTTTATGATCATTAAATGAATCCATACTTAGAAACCTTTTGGAACGCAATTGTGGGTACGGCAGACTGGACCTGGAAGTCCATCATCTTTGAAGTGCCTTGGTATACCAACTTCTTTTGGGGTCTTACGGCTATTTCATTGGTGGTTTGGCTGTTGGAGATTGCCTTTCCTTGGCGCAAAGAGCAAAAGACCATCCGCAAGGATTTTTGGTTGGATGCTTTTTATATGTACTTCAATTTCTTTGTCTTTTCCATAGTGATCAGTGGGTTTTATCAGATCTTGAGTTTACTTTTTGCTGAAGTGAATATTACCGCCAGCAGCTTGGCTTTGATTGATTTCTCCGGATGGGCCCCAGCGTTGCAATTGTTGATATTCTTTATTTTACTCGATTTTGTGCAGTGGTTTACCCACGTATTGCTCCATCGATATGAATTCCTTTGGAACTTCCACAAAGTTCACCACAGTGTAAAGGAAATGGGCTTTGCCGCGCACCTGCGCTACCACTGGATGGAAAACGTCTTATACAAACCCCTAAAGACCTTTGGGGTCATGATTCTAGGTGGATTTGAACCTGAACAAGCCTATATTGTACACTTTATCGCCATAGCAATTGGCCACTTCAACCACTCAAACATAAAGATCACTTGGGGGCCGTTGAAGTATATTTTCAACAACCCCGTCATGCATCTTTATCATCATGCCTATACCCTGCCCGAAGGAAAAAACGGGGTGAACTATGGTATTAGCTTAAGCCTTTGGGATTATATCTTTAAGACCAATTACATCCCAGAAGACAGTGGCACCATTACCATCGGTTTTAAGGGCGATGATGAGTTTCCTAAAGACTTCGTCAGGCAAAACCTCTACGGATTCGGTAAGAAAAAGAAGTGATTTTCTAAAAGTCCTTAATCACAGGTCTCGGCTTTAAATTCAACTGCATCCAGCTCCTTCCAAATGGGCGTGTCAAAGGGCTTCGGTGACAAAGTAAATAACACTTGAACCCGCTGTTGCTCTTCACAATAGCGCTGTTTAACCTTAACGAATAATTCCATCATCTCTCCGGTGTGAAATCCGTCAAAGACCTTGATCTTACCCAAAAAAGCCGCAGACTCTCTTTGCCCAAACGGATTGGCTAATAAGACCATATTGGGCTCAGAAAAGTCCGTAGTCCAATGATTGGGTTGCATCAGCCCACGATAGTAGCCTTCCAAATTTTGGACAATTTTCTCGGCGCTAAATTCCCCTGATGCATTAACGTTCCAAACCAAGGCTAAGCTCCAAAATCCTGGCTTGTCTTTAAACTTCCAATCGGGATGAAATCTCAACTCTTCATAACCCACCAGGTCCATGTCTGGAGCCCAATGAATAGGAAACTCTATGATCTCTTCAGCCCAAGATTCCGGAGCATCCAAAATCAGTTCTTGAGCCTCTTCTTGTCCGCAAACCCAAAAGGGAATTGACAAAAACAGAAACAATACTATTGCTCTCATTGGGCTTTGAATTTCAAGTAAACATCAAACTCAATGGCCTCTGCTATGGCGTGATCTTTTAATTCATTGTTGTAGGTAATTCCCCAACGCGTTCGGTCTATTTTGAATTGAGTGCGGAGTTCCAACTTATCTCCATCAGCAACACCCCAAAACTCTTGTGTCTTGCTAACGCCTTTAATGGTTAAGGTAGCTATAAATTTATGCTTGTTCTCTTCTGGAAAATACTCCGCAGTTTCAATCTCTAAAAGTGCAAATGGATATTTGTTTACAAAGAAGAAATCTTCATCCTTTAAATGGTTAACAGGGCCTTTGCCTTCAAGATGATCAGGGTTGCTTATGGAGTTCATATCGATAACAAAGGAGCCGCCTACTATGTCGCCTGCATCGGTTCGTAATTCTCCACTTCTAAAATTTACCGTGCCTTTGTGTTCGGCAAATTGAAAGGCATAATAGCCACGCCAATTGATCAAACTTCTATCGGTGTCCAAGAGATAAGTGAGTCGCTCGTCTACTTGAGCTTGGGCGGCCACACCCATTAATAAACACAAGGCCATTACTAGTTTTTTCATGATTTAAAATTTTTAAACGAAACTAGACTGAGCGGATGTGAGAAGTGTCAAAAAAGTGTAAAAGATGTGCAAAGGCTTGTAAAAGTTGGTCAAAATCTGTGTTCTTTGCATCAGCTATGAACAAATCCGCTTTAAAAATTAAATACCTCTGCTTAGGAATGCTTTCCCTTTGGATTTTGGTCAGTGCCTGCCAACCCCAAGAGGAAAATGAAGATCAGAAGGCTAAGATCGCCTTGAGAGAGGTGGGGCATCAACTGCTTCTCGCTACAGAGGACTCTACCTCAACCATCCCTCCTATTAAGACTTTAGAAAACAATTCCTACCTGCTTTCCTTCAGCAATGAACTGTCTATTGAACCACAGACGCTCGTGGATCAAATGAAGGATAAGATGCTCCGAGCTGGATTTGAAAGAAACTATACCGTTGAGGTCAAAAACTGTGAAGACCTTGAGGTGGCCTATAGTTATGAAATTGCCAAAGAAGAGCAGCGTACCATCATTCCTTGCGGCACAAGGATATTGCCGCCCGGCTGCTATAAAATTCAATTATTTCTCAGTGCTTCAAAACAAACAGCAGCGACCATACCTTGGTGGTGGTTGACGCTTCCGCTGCTACTTATTGGATTGATACTTTTCTATTTTAGAAAAAGTAATGACACAAAGCATGAGGAATCCAAAAACTTCAAATCCTTAGGTGATTTTAGGTTTTACCCCGATCAGAATAAATTGGTAAAAGCGGCTGTGGAGATAGGCCTTTCCAACAAGGAGTGCGAACTCCTGGCCATTTTAGTTGAGGCGCCCAACCAGATCATTCGCCGTGAAGAATTACTCAAAAGGGTTTGGGAAGACAACGGTGTGGTCACGGGCAGAAGCTTAGACACGTATATCTCTAAACTGCGTAAAAAGCTCAAAGATGATGATCGGATCCAGATCGTGAACGTCCATGGAGTGGGTTATAAGCTCAGTTTTAATTCTAAATAAAAAAGCCGGGATTTCTCCCGGCTAGCATAACTTAATTCTCCCAAAAAAAGTGATCGTAAGATGATCCTGTGCTAACTTTCTTATGGACAGTTTTAAGCTGCATTTGTTTGGTCTTGTATAAATAGCCCGTTGATGCCGGAGCTGTAATTTTGACTTTCACAGATCTACGGCGACGTGTTTTGGTTTTGTTGAGTTCAACAGGCTCCATACAGTCAAAACGAACCGAAACCCCGCGAATTTCTGCGGTAATTCTTCCGCGACGACGACGCCATTTTCCACGCTTCTTCTTGTAATGAACTGTTTTTGATTTAATTCTAGAACCCCAAAGTCCGCTTGGATGAGATAACTTCTGCTTCCCTTTAATTCGGCGGTTTGACGATGGATAATAATATCTGGATCGGTCAAAGCCCAATCGGCATTCTGCACCGCCATCGGTACCAGAGGTTCCCGAGTTATCGTTGTAATTCCCAGAACTACTTCCGCCTGTATATCCACCATATACAGTTACCCCTTCAACATCGACAAACTCATCAACATTAGAAACGGCAATAGTCTCCAACAGACCAACGTCCATAGTACTCACAGTTACATAACCAAAGCGAGTAAAATGATAGAGGTCACGACCAATCTTCACGTTTCCAAACTCATTGACCACAGTTCTTACCTCATCGTCAAAGATGTAATGATTGTCAGGGTCATTTTTCTCATCCAGAATGTCGTTTGCCAACCAAGCATCCTCTTTTTCACGCAACTGTTTGCGCAAAGAGCTAAAGTCACCGAATTGGTTCTCAAAATCGATCAACGGTTGCGCTGGGTCGAACTTGAGTTCGTCTTCTTTCTCATCTAGTGATTCGTCATCTAAGTGACCCCATTCGTCCAGAAAAGCATCGTCATAGGCTTCAACTTGCTCCTCCAATTGATCCAAAGTATTTAGAAAGGTCTCTACGTCTGGAAAATCCAACATATTCTTGTAAACCCCTACGCGAGCACTAGCTTTGCCTGTAAAATTTGCCTGTTCACTAGTTTGCTCCGTCAAAGGCTCCTGCTCACAAGAACCCATTAAGGCGATAAACAGCAATAACCCGAATCGCTGCAGTATTTGTTTAGTCTTCATAGGATATAAATTTGAATTAATACCCTACTGTTACCCGTACCAGCAATCTGTTACCCGCGGTTTTTGAACTTTTTTCGTAAAAAATAAAGAGGTACTACAAGCAGTATAGAAAACCAGGCATAATTCCATTTTTTTCTAGCCTGAATTGGTACAGAATCACCAATGAGAATCAGCGAACTCCAATAATAAGGAGACTTTTCAGACAGATCAGCCTGCTTCAGATAGTCCATCTTTGCCAGTCTTAAAGCGGTCGCTGAGGGAACTCCACTTTCTAAATGAGCATAAAATGACGTGAGGATACTTTGTGTGGTCTTATCGTTGGTGCTCCACCGACTACTGATCACAGTTCGCGCTCCAGATTGAAAGAAGCCTCTGGCAAGACTAGCAACCCCTTCTCCCTTTAGGGCTTGTCCTGTTGCTGTATTGCATGCGCTCAAAACAACAAGATCTGCCTTTAAACGCAAGCCGTTGAGATCAACTAAATTAATCAGGCTGTCCTGCATGCTAATCCAAGGAAGCTCATTTGCGGCCGCGTGAGTTGCTAGATGAATGATTCTCGCCTCGGAGGCGTTTTGCAAAAAATGTTTTCTACTCGCCTGTATATCGGAAAAGATCATACCTTCATAATAAAGCGAAGCTGCTGCTATCTCATCTGTGGTTGCGGGCAAATCCACTAATCCTTCCTGTTGAAAACGCACAGGTGCCATGGCCAAAAGATCGTGTTGGGTATTGCGTTGCATCTCTTTGCTTTTATGTAAATAAGACAGCGATTGCGCATAGCTGATGTTCTTTTGCTCAATCAAATAGGTCAATGGACTGCTTTGACTTACTAAAGCTTCAAAGGGAACGGCATTTAAATTTTGATCTGCAACAATGATGAGATTTGTAATATCCTTGAGGTAATTCTGCAGTTCTTCGGGAAACAACCTTTTATATAAGTTTGCACTAAGGGTGTGGAAATTGGTCGCGTCCGACTTGCTCTGGAATGGCTTCATTACAAATTCACTAAAGGCACTTACTTGCTTTGACAATTCTTTTGCCTGTGGCAGCGAAATCAAAATGGTGTTTGCCTCACTGATCAACAAGACTTGATGTGATTGATCGGGTTTCTCGCTGTCGTTCCAGAGATAATGAAGAATAGCGGTATTTGACTCCAGTTCAGACAGCACATTTTCTAAAGATTCAATTTCAATTTGAGCAATTGCACCCTTTAATTCAGGGTAAGAAATCGAGAGTTGTTTCAAAAATGCCGTTCTGTCCGCTTTTAAGTCCAAAAGCTTTGCATGCTCTAAACTGGGGTCAGCCAGTGCAGCCAATTGTGCTTTATTGATCTGTTTGTTATAGTAATAATAGGCTTTTACAAGGCTGTCGGGTAATTGTTCTAATTGTTTATTGAAAGAGGTGTTTTGCGTTAAAAGGACCGCTTGTTTTTTTTCTGCAAAGTAGAAGGCCTGATCGGGTTGATTCAGTTCCCAGGCCACAAAAGTTCCATTGCCATATATTTTATAAGCATACTTACGCCAAAACAACTTGGAAGCATCATCACGATTACCAACAAAAAGTTGATCTGCAATATAATCCGCAGCTTTGAGTTGAATCATAGCCAGATCTAAATAAGTCTTTTCTTTATTGATGCGGTATTGTTGGGTGTAGATATCCGCTTTTTTAGTGAGTCCCCAGAGCAATAATTTAGCATCAATTGCTCCATCCATTGTTTCAGCCGATGGGACTTGATCAAGCGCAAAAGTATCTTGTGTGTTCTCTTCTAAACTTTGATGAATGGCCGCTAGAGCATCATTCAAACGATCATTCTCCAAATAGAAATCACATTCAATGTTCAGCAATCGGGTAATGGTACTGGCACTGCCTGGATAATTCTTAGCGCGATCAATATAATAAAGTGCACTATCACTGTGGTTTTGTGCGTATAGATTGGCCAAATTCACATAGGAACGAACCAGTAGTGAAGTGTCTTTCACGGCCAAAAGGTCATCAATACTTTTTAAGTAGTATGCCTTGGAGCTTTCATAATCAAAATAGTTGGCGTTGTTGTAATAGCTCGCGTAATGCAACTTCAAAATCACCGCATTTCTGGCAGAAATACTCGCGCCATTGTCCAGCGCTTGATCTATTTCTTGCAGTAGTTCAAACTTCTTCTTTAAACTTTCTGGACTGTTGATTTCCTCATAGATTTGTGCCAAATCTAAAGATCTGGAAACCCAGCCTCGCATTCTGCCCTTGGCTTTATAAATGAGTCGGCCTTGCAAATAGGCATCAACCGCTGCATAGGGATCGCCTTGCTTTTCCGAGATGTTTCCTAAATAAAAGTGAGCACGAGCTACCTTTAAACTGTCAATTTTTTTATCAATCAACTTTTGAAAAAACGCTCGGGCTGCTGGCCATCGTTTATCCCAATAACAAAATCGAGCGGTATTGTATAAAGCTTGGTTGTAATCCTTATTGTAGAGTTGCAACTCATCATACCACGCCAATTCTCTTTGGCTGTAAGCTATAGCAGTACTCAGATCGCGTGCCTTATTATTATAGTAGCGCGATTCTTGATGCGCGATCTGTATGGCTTGTTGCAAATCGGTTGAAGCAACGGCCAAAGTCAGCAGGGAATCTACCCAAGTTTGGCGTTGTTCAAGAGGGACTTTAGCAATACCTGCTTCATAAGATTCAAACAAAGTTTGGCCATTGAGCATACCACATATCAGTACACTCAACAGCCAAATTCTTGTTTTTACAAATCTCATTAGGAGGTAGATACTTTAATAGCGGCAGTGGTTACCCCAAGCAACTCTTTTGACTTGACAAGGTTCAGTCTCATCAGTGGTACCGCTTTTTTCTTCTTCCTCTTCTTCCTCATCTTCACAAGGATCAGTTCGGATTGGAACATCAGCTTCGTGTTCATAACAAACACGGCAAAAAACCACCCAAACTTCTTTGTCTGGTTCGGCAGGACATACTGACCAGCCTTTCAATACCCCGCTGTCGCTGTACTCTTTACGGACTTCATTTTTTTCTATCTCTGATAAACCCGTAAAGAATTCTACGGTGAGCTCTCTGACGTCTGTTTCAGCTTTCAGATTAAATTCGGCTTGATCTTCTGTGGTTGAGGGTTCATCTTTAGAACAGGATACTAAAGACAGGGTTGCGGCTATAACCATTAGACACAACATTTTGAATGCATGTTTCATTTTGTGAATTTAAAATTAAAAATTAGTTGAATCACGTGGTTTGGCCATAGCACGGCTGAGGGAAAGTTGTAAAACCTTGTGTTATAAAGGTAAAGTACAATAGAATCTTACCTTTACCTCTTATGCAACTCTGGTTTTTCTTGCGTATTATTGTCGCACAGTGACAAATCCGCGTGAATTTACAATCCTGTTCCCCTACAGTGGATTTTGTTACCCAGAGAATCGAAAAAACCCCAGAACCGCAATACTATTTAATGGATCCCACCAAATATTTAGAAGCACTTGTAAATGCTAATTCTAAGATCATTGACCAGCTCTATGATAAGGAATTACCTAAAGTTACTCGATTTGTGATGCAAAATAATGGAGGGCAACAAGATGCTGAAGATATTTTTCAAAAGGCATTATTGCAATTAACCACGAGGTATGTGGCAGAACCTTTTGAAATCAAAAGTAGTTTTGAAGCCTATTTATTCACCGTTTGTAAAAATTTATGGCGACGGGAGTTAAATTCTAAAAAACCTCGGGTAACAAATGCCACACATTTGGAACCAGTTTATGATCCTGAGGATCTAGCCTTGTCTGCTATGGAGCAAAAACGATGGGACTTATTCAAGGCCTGCTTCGAATTGCTTTCAGAAAATTGCAAAGCAGTGCTGCAGTTGTTTTTCAACAAAGTATCCTATGCTGATATTGTAAGTCGTTTGGGTTATAATTCAGAAACTGTAGCCAGACAGCGAGTATTTAAGTGCAAGGCTAAATTGACAGAATTTGTAAAAAAGGACCGAAGTTTTAAGGCCTTACGTGAACTATGACCAATCAAGATTTAAAAGAAATTAGCGCGCTATTGCGCGGGGAACTCTCTGCAGAAGAAGCTCAAAGCTTGCAGAATCGCTTGGAGGCTGATCCTGAGCTGATGGAGAACTATTTGCTGGAAAAGCAGCAATTTACGGCTTTAGACGAGTCGCAATGGCTTAAGGCAAATACCGCCGATAAAGATTTTAAAAAGTTTCATAACGCGGCGCAATCAGATGCCGTTAAAAACTTGAATCAGCATTTAGAAACACGAAAACACAGTCCAACTAAAGTTGTTCCACTCTATCAGCGTACCTATTTCAAATGGGTGGCCGCTGTCGCTGTAATTGCTTTAGTAATATCGGGTATACTTTTAGGAGGACAAGATGATCCGCAGACCTTATACGCTCAGTATATCGATATGGATGACGTCCCAACATTAACCGTTCGAAGTGACCGCGATTCTATTTACGGTATTTTAGAAAACCAGTTTCAAAACGGGAACTACCAAGAATTCCTCAGCAATCTTAAAGAAAATGATACCCTTCCTGCCAATGCAAGCTTGTTACTTTACGAAGGATTGGCCTATAATGAACTCAATGATGCACCAAAAGCCATTGAGACTTTTGATGAACTAATTGCCAGCGATCTTATTGACGCGCCGAGAGGTTATTGGTTCAAAGCTTTGGCTTTAATTAAATCTGAGGATGTTAATGAAGCCAAAACGGTTTTGGAATTCATAGTCAATAATAATCTTTACAATGCTGATAAGGCAAAAGAACTTCTCTCAGATCTCCCCTAAAACAAAGGGATTTCAAAGCATAAAATCAAAGCATAACGAAAGTTGTGCTTTTTTTTGGGTAACAAAATAAAATTTACGGAACCCTTTAGTGAGTACCATAACTGTGCATGGTGTTTAGTTAAATAATAATATGGAAGTCGATGATTCCAAATCTCGGCTTTGCATTAAAACTAACCATTATGAAAACTCTAAAAACACTGGGCATAGTCTTGATTCTTTCCTGCTTGATCACTGCATGCTCTAAGGAAAATTCGCAGGAAACCATAACCATTGAAAACCAATCTTCTTACGCCAATAAAAGTGCCCTCAAAGCACCTAGTACCGCTTTTGAAGGATTTACTAATGTAAAAGAGGCGCTCGAACCCTACGGGCCACCCAGATTACCCTTAACCAGATCTAAATTCGCAGAGCTAAGTTCCATTGCTGGAATCACGGACATGGATACCGATTCAGCAAACTTCATTGCTGATCAGATGCTGCTCGCTCAAGACATGGGTACAGAAGCATACATCATGGAAAAGACAGACTTCAGCGAATTCACTAAAGTTCATATTCTCAAGATCATCGCAGAGCAATCTTTGGACGGTATAGAAGAGATTGAAGGGTTCAATCGTCTTAAAGAGCACGAACAACAACTGCTCGTATATCTCAATGATGTTGCTCGAGATTTTCGCGATGACCGCGATGCCTACACCTCTTCAAGATTCAGATGTGAAGTACTCATTTTAGAGTATCCCGTAAGCACTCCCTGTACGTTGAATGGCGCAGTTCTCGGAGGAGCAGCTGGATTTACCCTTTGTGGCCCGCCTTGCGCCGTAGGCGGAGCAATCATTGGTGGGCTTGTAGGACTTTGGGTCGATTTAAAGTAATCCTTATAAAAACAGTATCATTATGAGAACTCTATTATATATGAGCATAGCCTTAGTAATGTCCTTTCTGGTCACAGCTTGCTCCGAAGAAAATCAACAAGAGCCAATCACTATTGAAAGCCAGTCATTGTTTGCCAGCAAAAGAGCTGTCAAAGCTCCAACTACGACCTTTGATGCGTATTTGAGTGTAAAAGCGGCCATTGAAACTCATGGGATGCCCGCATTACCCTTGGATCGCGGAAGCTTTTATGAACTTCAATCGCTCTCTGGCATTGAAACCGAAATAGACACTAAATCAGCAAATCTAATACTCGACGAGCTTTTTGTGTTCCAAGAAATGGGTGTAGTTCCTTATATCCGCGAAAGAACAAATTTCACCGAGCTGACCAAAGATCTAATCATTAAGATCATTGCGGAAGAATCTATTGAGGGCATCGATGAAGTTGAAGGCTTCGCTTCACTCAAAAGAGATGAACAAGAGCTATTGCTTCACCTCAATGCTATTTCTCTAGAATTTAAAGAAGGAGCAGCCGGATTTGAACACAGAGACCGTTACTGTGGCACCTATATTTCTGGGTATGACAGTTATGCTCCCTGCACTAGGGCAGGAGCGGTCATAGGAGGTACCATTGGAATGTCATTGTGCAGCTTTCCCTGCGGAATCATTGGGGGAGTTCTAGGAGGTCTTTTCGGGCACTGGCTTGATACAAAATAAACATCTAAACAACATTGGGTAATGCTACCCAATAGCCTGGAGCAAACTAGCCAATTGGCTAGCACTCTATTTCTCCTTTGTACTCCAGGTTTTTCTAAACAGAAAATGTGCTGCAGCTAAATATCTGTTGACTATGTATTCGCCTCAATACTCAACCAGAGGTCGCGTATGCCGAAAAGCGAACGAGTAGGCAATCAATTAAACTTTAGTATTATGAAAATTGTATATCGAATGAGCGTTGTGCTCTTACTTTCTGTGGTAATCTTCTCTTGTTCAAAAGAGGATAACACAACTCCTGAAAACACAGATGTTAACAGTGAACTCTTAATTGTCAAATCAACTGATAGAGCTTCAGAAAACGCATTTGATCGTTTTAAAAGCGTTCAATCAGAGATTGAAAGCAAAGGAGTCCCGACCTTCCCGATGTCTCGCGGAGATTTTAGTGCTCTATACGGAGCCGCTGGTAATCCAGGTAGTCTGACCGCTAAATCAGCAAATATGATTGCAGATCAGTTGATGGTGGTAGAAGAAGTTGGGTTTGAGACCTATATTCTTGATCGTACCAAATACAGTGATTTCGCAAAAGAAGCGATCATTAAAATTGCTGCAGAAGGCTATTTGCCAGAGCTGACTGAATCTGAAGAATTTGCTTCACTTTCGGAATTTGAGCAAGTGCTTCTAAAGGATATCAACCTTATCTCAAAAGACTTTAGTGAAGGTCTTGGCAGAAGCGCGTTTACTGCAAAAACTGCAAACTGTACCATCAATGGTCAGCCGGCTCCATGTACAGCGACCTTAGCAGTTGCTGGAGCCGCAATTGGAGGTGCAATTTGCGGACTTCCATGCGCCGTTGGTGGCGGAATCATCGGCGGAATCATTGGATGGTTTGCTGACGGAGGTAGCAAATAATTAGTTAGGATCATTCTATGTCACGCTTGTTTAAAATTCTTGTTGTTTGTCTGGCAGTACTCTTTGGTTTTGCTGCGGTTTGGCAGGGGTCTTCTAGGGAGGAAGATCTGCCAACTGCTGTAGATAGTGCAGTATTCCAAAAGGAGAACATTTATTTATTGCTCCGCGGATCCCAAACCAAAATGGGGGGTTATGCCAGAGAATACAACAGGTATGGGGGTCTTGCCTCACACATTGCCTTAGGTGTTTACACCGATAGTCTAAGGATCTATCACGTAAATACCAGAAAGTCAAATCCTATGATCACAGAATCTTTGACCTCTTTTGTTACTACAGAAGAAAAAAGTTATAACTATCTGTCGGTCTGGAAACTTAAAGGCATGACCCCTAACAAGCTTGATAGTATTCAAAATGCGGTCAATCAACTGTTGAACCACGAGATCAAATTTGATTATAAATTCAACAGCAATGACGAAAATACCTTGTACTGTTCCGAATATATCTACAAAGTACTTCAGCCAGTGTCTCCAGCTCTTTTTAAAGATGCTTTCTACACCAAAGAGGTTCCAAGAGGACATCGATTTTATTTAAAAACAGACACTTTGCATTACCTGCCAGCAGATTTTATCCTAGGCAACAAACAAGAACTGGATCTGCTTTTTGAGTGGGAGTTGCCTACACAATAAAAAAGAGTCGCCCTGAAAACAGAACGACTCTTAGGATTAATAGCTGGATTTACAACTTATTAATGATTCGACTATTGGTAATGGGACCAAATAGTTTAGATATGTCAGAAACAGCTAAGCCGTCTGTGTCAATTATTGTAGAAGGCTTGATCCTCAAGGCCTTGTTAAAAGGCACACGAAACTGCTTGTCAAACTTCTTTCCATCTAAGGTTCCAAAGATCTTAACCGGGAGGTTGGTCTGAGCTCCAGAATTTTCCAAATCAATTCCTGTAAGACCAGATTTTACATTCAACTTAATAGATTTCATGGCCTGAACAGGAATATTACTTAGAGCCAGGGTAATCTCATCGCCGTTGATCCCCAATTTATTATTGATCTCTAAGTTCAAATTTTTAGCCTTAGCCGATTTAAAATCAATACTACAAGCATTTGAATTTAAGTCCTTAGTCACAATAGTATTGACTTCGTTTTTAGAGATCGTTGAATCGATCTTCACCGTACTGAACTGGCTTTTGATATAGTATTCCAGCTTCCCATTTTTACTTCCTTTTACCGTATGCTTAAAGTTGCGATCACTATTACTCTTGGTAATTTGTGTGAGTTTCTTTTTAAGCTCTGGACTGAGTTTTGCCGCTGTTTTAGGGTCATTCAACACATGCAAAGCCGATCGATTCTCAATCTGATCGCGCAAAATTCGTGCAGATGGCAAAGAGCGACGGGTAAAACCTCTAACCCTCGAATTTCTAGCCATAATATTCAACGGCATTGCCGGCACATTAATTCGTTCTATGGCTGAGGCAACACTGCTTTTGTACTTCTCTGTACGCATCATCAACTGACCGGGTTTCAAATTAACACCAGAATCGAATCCTGCGAAACTTGCAAAATAATCATCAGGACGGCTACCTGCCTGAAGTAGTTGCTTAGCCTGTGGTCCGTTTCCGTCTAAACTCTTACCATTTTCATCGGTAATGCTTACGGTCTCGGCATCATCAGCCAAGATTAAAATGGTTCCACTTAAAAGCAGCATAATGGCATCCCAAACTGGAGTACGTTGATCTCCATCCAACACACAAAACGGCATATAGTGCATGCGACCTCCACTCCAGGCACCGCCAGAATAGGTTTTAGAACCTTTGTAGCGAAAGGTGTTATTGCCTGCATTGACCTTAACTACCAAAGAAGTATCTCCTGGTTTGTTGGGATCCATTACCCACATTTTCCAATCGTTTCCATTCTTTTCCCAACGGTAGGGCATGATACAGTGCGGTGCTCCAGAAAAGTCGTAATTCTGCGAAACACAGAGTACAGGATTGTTGCCTCTTCTAAAAGCATCACGAGTACGGTTGAATACGTCTTTAGGGTCATGGGTATTACCCGAAAGGAATTGACCTACAAACCACCAAATGGGACCAGCACCTACCTGATAGGTATGCTTGATATTGATTTCGTTTTTAGAAGCACTATTAAAAACCACATCTTCCAAGGGTTGATTCAGCAAACTGTTGTTCTTCCTTGCGTAGATAGCCTCTAAGGACATCCCGAAGCAGTTACCACCACTGGCTATTCCTTTAACGACCCATTTGTAATACAAGTTCTTGAGGCCATCGCCAATATCCCACCATTCTGTCTCGCTATCAACATCGCGGAAAGCAGCCGCATATTGTGCTTTAGAAATGGTTGAAGTTCTAAAATTATCAAAGCCCCACCACTTTTGTTTTTCTGATAAACTGGCAATATTGATCTGTGGTTTGATGGACCATACAATACTCTTTATCTTATTGTAAGACTGATTGAACACTTGATTGGGCTCCCTATAACCCCAAGCATTCGCCGCAGTAAGCATGGTTACGTTTCGCCCGAGGTTGTCATCGTTACCAGGGTCAGAATCGCGAACATTTATATCAAAGCTGTACTGATCATTGATTTTTGGAGTGATCAATACCGGAAAGGTCTTATTGGGATTGATCACATTACGCCCTCCATAGTCTCCGCTTGATGGATAACGTTTCTGATGCAAAGTTCGCGCACCATTTTTGATCTTTACGTGGAAATAGATATCGTTTTGACCCATTCCAAAACCTTCACTCTCACGTGTGTGAATGCGCTGCAGCCTGATCTTAAATGGTCGTACTACACAAATACTGCTGTAGCTTCCGTACCAGTTCAAGCAGCCTTTTTCAAAGCTATTGATGCGTCCAGGTCCAGATACTTTTTGAATGTTTTGCTCATCTGAAGTTGGAAAGCCCAGAGCACCTAAAGGACCGCCAAGTTCTTTGTACTTCTTGCGAATATCGCCGTGAACTTCAAAGGCTCCAATACCGCTTTTCCAATAAATGGTACAACCCTCAAACTCAGAGAACTTTCCGCGTACCGTCCTGCCCTTGCGAACATCGCTTTCATTAGACACAGGGAACCCCCATTTGGAGACACCTCCCTTAGCCAAGTATTTGGCTAGAATTGCACCGTGGACCTCGTGGGCCTTAGCTTCTCCGTGCTTATAATACATTCGGGCTTTTTCAAACACCTGTTCTTCACCTCCTGTGACGGAGCGGGCCGCTCGTTTAGGAAAACCGAGAACTTTTGATTCTCCCAAGTTTTCATACTCCAAGTAAATTTCACCCATCACAGGATGTGCCCCCGTATTGCCGTGCCAATAAATACCTCCTTTACTAAAAAGACTCTTTCGGCCCGAGGTCCGCGTGGCACGTTCTTCATCTGTAATTAAATACCCAAGATTTGCGGCCTTTGAACCCATAGCTTTATATCGGTTGTAAATAGACCCGTGCATTTCAAAAGCGCGCCCTGTACTTTCGTGAAACATGATGGCGCAATTCTGATAAAACTGGGTGTAACTCCCTACAGAAACATTGTACTTAATAGCGCCAATGCGTTTTCCTGTATTCAATTTACCGTGCAAAGAAGCTTGCTTGTAGGTGATTTGCCATTCTGCGTTGGCACGTTGCTCATCTAAGAGACTCTCTAGTTCTACAGGGATGCCGTCAAACCATTTAAAATTTAAAAGTGCTCCTTTCATTTGGAATCTCGAGCCGTCTACCCAAGACCCGAAGAAGAGACGCTTGGTGGATCCTGGTTTTAAAGCCCCAGCTGGAAACCCATGAACAGAAACCAACTTCCCATCCACAAACAAACCTATTGTGTCATAATCATAGACCAAGGTAGCGGTGTACCACTTATTGATTTGAAGTTCTTTTTTAAATTGTGTGTCTGCTCCACGCCATCCGTATTTTTTAAAATTAAGGCTAGATCTCAAATCAAAAGTATTGTTGCGGGAGCCTTTGTCGGCAAAAAGAGCGAAGGGTAAAAAACCACACTCCATTATGTTTTGTCTACTGCTTACGGCAGCATTAATTTTAAAGGTGATCTGTAAACAAAATTTGGACATGCTAGGATCAAGCGTGCTCAGGTCAACTGAGCCCTTGCCAGAAGTTCCCAAGTCAAGAGCTGTGGTGGCTTGACCATCTATAGTAGGGCCTGGGATGGGAGTTGAATTTTTAAACTTGGCAGTAAAATTACCTACGCTGCTACTGACATCCGCAGCATTGAAATCAAAATGAATCAATTGAGTTTCCATTGGTTTGTTAATTGGTTAGGAAAAAATGAGTAGACCGAAATTCTCAGGAATCCGCAGACCAAAACTGGTCTTAGAACCATACGCTATTACCTACATTGTGAACACCGCAAAAAGTTGGATTTTGAAGCTAAGAAGGACGGTCTTCGATCTTCTTTTCATGGACAAGCCTTGGGGAAGTTTAGCTTGATCTTTCTGTAAGAAGCTAGGGGTCGTGTTAGTTCATAATTGTAGAACTAATCACGCCAAAAGTAAATGCAGCGGCAGGGGCAATCAAGAGGTAAAACCCTGATTTTCAATAGAAAAAACCTTCTCATTGTAGAGAAAAACCTCCGGAAGAAATTGAGGTTAAAACGTTAAACGGACAGGTAAATGCCTAATTGGGCTAAATATTTTTCTGGATTTCTCCGCGCTCTTTGACCTTAAACTGAGCATCCATAGAATCCAACAACTCTAATTGTGCTTTGGCTTTTTCTGTCTGATCCAGCTTTAAATAAAGCAAGGTCAAAAACCATTTAGATTCTGTTTGAAATTCAAATGCAGTATCTGACAATTGTTCCAACTCGGGAAGTGCCTGCTCGGTATCGCCAGAATTAAGTAGCGCCATGGCGCGGTAGAATTTTAGGTTGATATCATCATGCTGAGCTAAAAGCTGGTCAAAAGAGGCGGCAGCTTGCTCAAATTCACCGTTTTCATAGAATAAAAAGGCATCACTGACCGAGGTAGATTCCGCACCGCGTATCACCGGTTGATATACGTTGGGATAGGTCTCAAAATAATCCTCGTATAAATTGTCTGGGCCACCAAAGAAGAAATTTACCCCCAATGCGATCACTAACACACTTGCTGCAGCATAACGCAACCAAGCTTGGCGATGCCATGGTTTGGTTTCTTTAGAGATCGTTGACTCCAGCCCTTGAAGTTGTGCTTTGAGTGCGTCGTAATCTGCCTTTTTGAAGGCTATATGCATATCCTGATAGCTTTCAAAGGCGGCTTTGAATTCGGCATCCTCTTTCAGCAAACGGTTCACCAATTGGGAATCAGCTTCCGAAAGGCTCTGCTTAAAGTATCCTTGTATTAACTCCTCGTGCTCCATCATTGATCAACTCCCATTAAGGTTTTTAAGTTCTTCATACATCTCGATTTGTGGCTCTTAACAGTATTGACATCCTTGTAATGTGTCTGCTCAACAATTTCACTTATGGTTAAATTCCTAAAGTAAAAAAGCAACAGAACTTCTCTACAGCGCTCTGAGATCTGATTCAACTTTCTGGCCAAGAGTTTTTGCTTCTCATTGAGTTCGGGCTCTACCGGACTCTGCAATTCTTGATCTCCAAAATCAGCTTGCCATCGCAGGTGTCTGTCTTTCAACTTCAAATATCGAAACACTTTGTTCTTCCCTATTCCAAATAGGTAGGTTTTAAGGCTGCTTTGTTGAAGTTGCAACTGCTTGGTTACAAAATTCTGATGCATGGCTATGACGGTATCTTGATAGATGTCCATGGCGTCTGCATCGTCAATCTTATAACGCTTTACATAATTCAGAAACTCGTCCCGGTATAATTTATAGACCTGCTCTAAAGCTGATTTGTCATCGGCTCGCAAGCGGCTTTCCAAGTTTTGGGGATCAGTGTTTCTTTCCACTTAGTAGAAATGAAGTGTTGAAGGTTAACAGTCAATAGCAAATATAATTTTTTTTAGTCGGTGTTAACCTTTTGGTTCATGGGATCACTAAAGCACGTATGCGAGTCCATTGATTTCCCCATCAATACAGCACGAAGTAAACCATCAACTTAAACCAAACATCTAGGAAATATGATTATCAAAAAAGCCTTGTTCGCCCTTGCGAGTCTTGCTATTCTGAGCGCTTGCATGGGAGACCGTAAAACAATCGTTGGGGAAGACTTATCAGACACTTCTTTTGTCAATAAAAATTTTAAAGCCAATGCCATAAACTACACGGAGGGCATGAGTGCTTGTAGTGAATTATCTGCGGATGAGATCGCCCAAATCTATCAAGTCTCGGTCAGTGCGGTTATCATTGATGACCCACTGACCAATCCGCAGCGAAGAGCTACCTCCACCCCCTTGTGCTCTTTTTACATCAAAGCGGGTGCAGACGATTATCAATGGTTGCGCGGCTCAATAAGCGTGGAACGAGAGATCGGTAAAGATGAATTTATGGGCGATGTGGCGGAGGCCACAGGTTCCGGTACCGATTGGAAAGAAGCTTGGAAGCTAAAACAGTCTATGTATGAATCTACCGAGTGGGTGCCCAACTTAGGAATGGCCGCACTTTGGCACGGACAACAAAACACTTTAGAGATCAAATTTGAAGGCTATACCCTAAAGGTACATCCGCTGATGAACAAATCGAACCCACAAGAAGTAGCACTGAATCGCGATTATAAAGCAGCCGCTATTGCAATGGCCAAAAGCGCCGGATTTCTCAACTAAACCATCATCATGAAACCTATATTCTTAAAAGCTTGTACCCTTTTTATGACCCTTTCTCTGCTGAGTTGTTTGGGGGGAGCAGAACAATCAAAATCCGAAGAAGAAAGTACCAACGCTACAGCAAGCAATAACGAAGCTCTTGCTTCAAAAGCTGCTGATCTAGCAGAAACCCTGTGCGAGGAATTCCCAGAGGCACTTATTCTCAAATACAACCCCGACGGTTTGTGTATAGAAAGCGAGCGCGTTGAATACAAACCAGGGGTGTTGGATCACTGTAAGATCAAGCTTTTCTACGGTAAAAAAGACTACGAATTTTATGAAGGACAAGTAGGGGCTTGGGCGCCAAAAACTGAAAATCCTTTATGGCAATACGACCCCAAGCGAAATGCCAATATGTACCACGCAGTGGACGGCCTGGGAGAGAAAGCTGTATTCCTAACAGCGGTCAATCAGCTGCTGATCTTGAAGGACGGAATTATCTATAACATCAATCCTCCGAACAGACGCGGAACCACAACTAATTCTGGAAAAGCGGTTAAAGAGATCGCCATAGAAATGGCAGAACATTACGGGATTTAATTTGATGGGACGTATTATGAAAAAACTAATCCTACCCTTACTGTGTTTGCTGATCAGCGCCGTTACTTCATACGGGCAGCGGTTTGAGCTCATGAACGGTTTTGCTAAAGACATAGCCATAAGTTCAAAAGATGGTAGCATTTACATGATCAACCGTGCGGGTAAGGTGCACAAATACAATGCTGCAGCCCAAAAATTTGAGCCTTTCGGATCGCAGACAAAAGCTGCCTTGAGCATTGCGGTAGATCCCAATGGAATTGTCTATATGGTTTCTACCAATAAGGACGTCCATATCGATGTTAACGGACGATGGAATTTCATTCCTGGCATAAAAACAACAGAAGTACACATTGACAAAAAAGGGAATATCCGCGCTTTAGATTCCAACGGAAACCTGCGCAAGCTCTTTCAAGGCAAGTGGACCATGCAATCCTTGGTGAATAGAAATACTTCTGGATTTAATCAAGTTTTGGGTCAAGACTCTAAAACGCTTTTTGCCCGTTTTAAAGACAATGCCTTCAAACAATTCAAAGGAGGTCAATGGATCAACCTCAACGGAAAACCGCTTAAAATAGCTTTTGATGAAGCGACCAATACGGTTTATGCCGTTGGCAGAAATAAAGGTATTTACCGCTGGAATGCGAGTGCGCAAAAATGGAATTTACTGCAAGGCACCAGAAAAGACCTTATGGATGTAGCGGTTCACAAGGGTCAGATTTGGGCTATTGGCAACATGGGTGATATATACAAATACAACCCGAAAGCCCAACAAATGACTCACGGTAAGTATCGTGTAAGCATCACAAAAATTTGGGCCATGGCGGGTGAAATGACTATAGGTGAAAACATTCGCCTGTATGGAACCATGGGCTTTCGTGTCAACGCAAAGGGAAGTTCGGGCCCAATGGTCCTTGGACCTATTAATGGAACCCCAAGAATGTTTGATCACAATAGGGACTATCCTGTAGCCATTAGCCCAGTTCCCTATTCAGATTTTGAATATAAAAATCCAGGAGAGATCTATGAACTTGTTCTCTACAATGGAGAATATAAGGTACAAGCCTCTCGTGACTTTTTATTTACCAAAGACTTAGATCTATCCTCGATTGTATTTGATTTTCAGGTCGATATGTCTCAAAAACGATTGGTAGACATGAGCTTTGATTGGACCAGGAAACAGGTACGTCTTGAGAATTTGATCCCCAACAAAGAATACTATGTCAGCTTTTCAAAAGTGGCAGGGATAGGTCGCACCAACGTTACCATCGGCTTTAAAATTGAAAAAATAGATTGATTCCAAAACCATCAACTTATGAAAACTCATTACCTAAAAAACAGTCTCTACCTACTTCTGGTTATAATGACCGGCACAGCCTTAGGCCAAAACACCGTACGTGTAAACAGTTCTAGTTTTAAACCAAACTTAGAGGTAGCGCAAGCACAGATCTCAGATCAAACCTTAATGCTAACCTTGATGGAAATTGACAAATACGACTCAAAATTCTTGCAGGATAATTGCGATGAATGTCCCGACGGAAAGGATCTCCTTTTAGAAGTTGATTTTCAACGTGGATTTAAGTTTCCGATCACAGAAAAAGACAGTGTTTATGTAAGGGTGAGTTTGCTTCAAGAAGCTTTAGCAGAAAACGAATTCAATGAGGGACAGATAGAAGATTACAAAAGGAATCGAAACCAAGGGGAGGAAGCCGCATTAGCTAGTAATGCCGATCTGATCAAGAAAAAAGGCATGGAAATCTCCCAACAACTCATGGCAGGGACTATCACCCCAGAGGAGGCAGAAAAACAATTGCTCGCTTTGACTGAAGGTTACACGGAAGCCCTTGACAATTCAACCATTGGGAGTATGGAAACTGAGGAGTACAAAGAGCGCTCTAACTATTCCATCGTTTTTTATAACGATGAAACCATGACGGACCATCAAATGTTCTCAGGGTATTTGTACATCAAACGATTTGACAATGAGCGTTTTGTTGCGGAGTTTCAAGGCGATGGAATTGAACAGTGCGTTGAAAAACGGGCGGCGCGCTCCGCAGAAGATGAAGAGATTTGCGGGCAAACAGAGTCGCAATTCTTGCCAGACGCAAAAGTGCTCAGCGAGGGAGCAAGTTCCATATTCATTGATGTTGCTATTAAAGAATTACTGAACAATAGATAAATTGTTCTCAGCGATTTAAAGACAATTACTATATTGATAAAAACGGACTACGTTGACCAATCCATCATTAAACAGATCTTTGCTTTTAACTCTAATTCTGGGTAGCTGCGGTCTTTTCTTGTTTTGGAGTTCAACGAGTTTTGAACCCAATTTAGCAACGCCTGTCCAAGTAGAAAGTAGCGTGAATGGTCTGGATAGCCTGGCTAAAAAGACCATGGAAACCTATGTGAGTGGTGCTTTTGCAACAGTCATTGAAGCTACAGATTCTATTCTGCCAAAACAGACTGCTCTAAATGAAAAAGACAGTCTGAGCTTAGCGAACATCTATCTGGTTCGTGCCATGAGTTTTAGACATCTTTACAAATCCGAAAAAAGTCTGCATGCTGCGCAGCAGGGACTACTGTTTTGTACAAAATCACTAGAGGGAAACAAGTTAAAAGCCAAACTCTATAACAGTAAAGCTTGGGCAGAAATTGACTTGAACTATTACAATAAAAGTCGCAAGAGTATTCTGAGTTCTTTGGAGCTTCTCAACCAAGAAGATGACCCCAACAATTTATACCTAGTAGGGGGGTATATTCTCGCTTCTACTTTAGAGGCATACTACGGTGACAAAGATGAGGCGCAGCGTTATTTAAGACTTGCAGAACGCATCTACTTTGAAGATCAAGAGAATATTGAAAAAGAACGGCGTGGGATCTATAGAAATTACGACCGTTTGGAGGTCATGCTCCCATACCGGAAAGCCTATAATCTTTGGAAACTGGGAACCTCTACTGCAGACAGTATACAGCTGGAAGCCACTATTGATCGTTTGCAAGAAATTCGTCAAAGTGCAGCCTTTGTCAAAGAGTACGAAAGTCAATATTACACTACAGCCTTAAATCATGCTGCAGATTGGTTTATTAGTCGCGTGGTGGATTCTTTGGTCACTCCAGCAGAGATTGAGCGGGCGAGAAAGTTACTGAATGAAGCCATTAATTTGGTGGAGCGGGAAGGTTATAACGGCCCAATTATGAGCTTCAAATACAACAAGACCAAAGTTCTTGCCCTTGCGGGAGAACACCAAGAGGCCGATGCTCAGATCACCGCGCTTTTGGAAAGCTTGTCACAAACCGATCCAAGAAGACCCTTTTTCTATGCGCAGAAAGGACTCATTCAGGCGCTGAAAAAAGAAAAAGACAGCTGCATTGCATACTTCTACAAAGCCATGAGCTTGGCCCACAGCAGCGATACGATACTGGCCAAGGATTATAGTAATTACAGCCCGAGTACCGTATTTGGGCATACAGACATGATGGTCAAGATCGCGGCCAAATTGGACGAATTCTACCCCAAGGATACCGTAGTTTCTCAGCAAGTAGCCAAACTGTATCAAGGTGCCCTCAAACAATTCAAGGCGAGCTATGCAGACAAAGCCTTTAACACCAAATACAACCAAACTTTACGACTGATATTAGACGGTATTTTAGAGCTGAAAAATCGTGGGTTTGGTCTGGAAGACATACGCTTGCAAGAGATCATCAACGAATCAGAAACCATAAGAAATCAATTAGCCTGGAAGCAATTCAATCAAAATAGATATACCAATTATCTGCCCAACCTAGACTCCTTAACCAAGCGCAGCGTAAGACTCCGAACACAATTGGTCAAAGCCAAACAAAGTGATGCCACCCGAAGTGCAGACTCTATTGAGCAATTGATCCGAGGACATCAACGCGTGATCAAAGAAGAGTTTCCCAATTTAGATCTATTGAGTAATTCTAAATTCTCCATAGCGCAACAACAGAGTACCATGAAGGCTGATGCGTTGATCTTGAAATATATTTTTCTTAAAGATAAACTGGCCCTATTCTCCATTTCTAAAGACGATATCAATGTCGATATAAAACCATGGAGGTCAGAAGAGAAAGCACTACTGGATCGCTTTGTAGATAATCTCAAAACGCAACAATACGATAAAGAATTAGCGCAAGATCTCAGCGAGATGCTTTTGCCTGAAATCAATGCCTACAGTCAGCTGATCATCAATCCAGATGGGGAATTGTTCCAATTGCCCTTTGAGGTTTTAAATTCCGATGATGGCTATCTTTTTGAAGAATTTGCCATTAGCTATACCTCCAATCTTAAGTTTATCGATGCACAAGCCTCTCAAAATACCGCTTCTGAAGAATTGGCCATTTACGTCCCGAATTATGATGACACCTCAGCAATGAGTTTGACGCGCAGTCAGTCTTCTGTTTTGGTTGGCGCCCAAAAGGAGGCCCGTACCATTGGAAACCTGTTCAGCGGCAAAGTGTATGATGAAAGTAGCTTGAACAAAGAAGCTTTCATCACCACTTCTACCAATGCGCGAATGCTGCATTTGGCCATGCACGCAGAGGTCAATAACGACCAACCCGAACTCAGTAAATTTATTTTTAACAGCTCCGAGAATGATGATGACCACTTATACCTCGAGGAGATCTACGGAATGAGTCTAGGCGCAGAATTGGCCGTACTGAGCGCTTGTAATACAGGCCTAGGCAAAGAGAATGCAGGTAGAAGTTTTGAATCTTTTCAACGTGCTTTCACCTTTGCGGGAGTTCCTGCTACCGTAGCGAGTCTTTGGGAAGTTCCAGATCAGGCAACAGGACAGATCATGGTGGAATTCTATCAAAACTTAAAAGCGGGTAAAACTAAATCCGAAGCACTCAAATTGGCCAAAGAGAGCTTTTTAGCTCAGCACCGTGGCACGAAACTCGCCCAACCTTATTACTGGGCAGGATTTGTTATTTACGGCAATGACGATGCGATAAATACTGCCGCAAATAACACCCTTTGGTATACAATTGCTGTGCTACTCTTTTTAGGAATTCTAGTTTTTTGGTTGCTGAAAAGACGAACCCAAGCCCAACTATAACAACTCGTTCTCCAGGGCTATTTTGATGATCCCCACACTGTTCTTCGCCCCGAGTTTACTCATCAAATTCATACGATGGGTCTCTGATTTTAGTAGGTGTAAACAATCCTATCCAGAACAATAGACGAAGACTTATCAGCGTCAATACAGTCGGCACTAAACCTCTAAATATGGAATAGAAACTGGCCAAGGGATCCAAAAGTTCCTGCTTTGATACTTCTGAAAATAGCAGTTCTCCGTAGGGCTGCGCCTCATAGAAACAGGCCATTAAAAGATTGTATCCCATATGAAATCCGAGTCCTAAATACATGGAGCGCGTTTTAGAGAACGCATAGGCCCATACATAACCCGTTAAACCCGTGATAACAATCACGTAAGCAATGAGTATCCAACGATCCTCCAATATCCCGTAGGAGAACACGTGATAGACCCCAAAACAAACTGCGGATATCCACAAGGCCCATTGCGAGCCCAATCGCGTTAAAAGAATATAAAGCAAAGCGCCTCTAAAGACCAGATCTTCGGTCAGTGCGGAACGCCAATGATAATACAAGGCCTGGACAAAGGTTTTGAAATCAAATTCGGTGCTTTCCCATTGGACGGATTGTACAGCAGTTTCAATTCCAATAAGGATCAGACAGCTTAGCACTAAAATTATCAAACCAAGACCAAACTGTAGTAGTCGGTCTTTACTGGGAATTAACCCAAGCGCATTTAAATTCTTCTCCTCAAATAGGTATAGGAGTCCCCAAGAGATCAGTAGTAAGACTAATAATCCAAGCATATTAATTGACTATGTGATGTGTGTTATTGGTTCTTTTTTTTGAGGAAGTGAATGGACAGTGGATAGTAATAGGTTCCAGATTCCATAGCTGAGAGCGTAGAACGAATAGAGAACACCAAAGCAATAAGCGCAATGAATCCGGTTATGAAAAAGTTATGCCCTGGAAATGCAAAGAACAGTAAAAGTGACAATAGTAGCAACAGACTCATACTTGCGTGAAAATTGATCACCGCACGGCCGTGAGTGTCATAAATAGGATTTTGATCGGCCTTATTGATCCAAATAAACAAAGGAAATAAAACATTGGCTAGCGGAATAATCAATCCAAAAAATGGAGAAGCGTGAAGCAATAGCATCCACTTGCGATTGATGGGTTCTTCCTGGGGATTGTCCAAAACCAATAGATCATCAACCTCAACCTCTAAGCCAACCGCGAGAAGTTTTACGGTCTGTAAATGCGGTTGCACTTCACCTTTTTCAATACGTTGAATGGTACGTACACCCACGGTAGTTCTATCTGCCAACTCGTCTTGGGTATAGCCTTTGAGTTTTCGGTGATACAGGAGGTTTTCTTTTAGACTTGCTCGTTTCATACTTTGTTTGTTGATACTGCAAATGTAAGCGGAACTGCTGGTAATTTACCCGCCATTTAAATGTCACCTAGCTGTCATCTATTGTATTTATGGGGGATTCAGACGATTTTAAAGCTTTTATAAGTTGATGAGTTCATTTCTTCTATGGCCAACTTTATTGTTCGGAATAATTCAGACAATAAAAATGGAATTTATGATGCGGGTGTTTTTGTAATTATTGGAACTTGATCTTTTATCGTTTAATGATTCTTTGTGAGCTGCTGCCGTGATCAGTTTCTAACAACAGATAATACACTCCTGGAGCTAAGGCGGTTAAATCTACCGTGAGATTTTGCAGTGAGGTTTCCATTTTTTGACCGAGAAGATTGAATACATCCGCGGTATTTATGCTCACATAATCTGGCATGTTTAAGGTGATATAATCTTGTGTCGGATTTGGATAAACGGCCAAATCAAAACGAGCATTATCTACAACAGAAAGTATGGTCAAGTTTTCATACCAAGCTATTTTGTCGTCTCCTCTTGAAGCCGAGAGCACGTCCATATCGCCATCACCATCAAGATCGGCTGCATAAACTTTACGAGCTTCTAAAGCATTGGAAGTTATTACAGTCTCAGGGCCAAAATCGCCTAAACCATCTAGGTTTTCAAACCAAGATACTTTGTTATCTGCCAAACCTGAAGTAGCCAGGATATCAATATCTCCATCTTCATCCAGATCTGTTGGATATACGGACCAGGCGTCAAGGGCAGAAGGCGAAAGCAACTGTTGTGGACCAAAAGCTCCTAAGCCATCAATATTTTCATACCAAGCAATTTGAGAATCCAAGGCAGAAGATGAAACTACGTCCAAATCATCATCACCATCGATATCTATTGCAAAGACATCCGAAGCACCATTTTCATCGGTCACAATGATTTGAGCTGGACCAAAATCACCTAAACCGTCAAGATTCTCTTGCCAAACTACAAATCCATCAGAATAAGAAGTAGCGATAAGGTCTAGATCGTCATCCCCATCAAGATCGCCTAAAAAGACGCCGTAGGCCGCAAATAAATTAAGTGCCACCTCAGGAGGTCCAAAATTTCCTAAACCATCTAAGTTTTCAATTTTAAGAATACGTCCATCCGTAACGGAACTAAAAACCACATCAAGATCATCATCGCCATCAAAATCGGCTACATAAAGGGCATTTGGGGTAAAGGCGCTTGAGATTATCTGTCGAGGTCCGAAGCTACCAGATCCATCTAAATTCTCAAACCAAGCGACCTCATTAATATCATTTGCCAAAGCAACAATATCCTGGGCGCCATCTCCATTGATGTCTGCGGCAATTACAGCCCAAGCACCAAAAAATGTGTCCGTAATGACGATCTCCGAACCAAAATTTCCAAATCCGTCCACATTTTCATACCAAGCAAGTTTATGGTCAAAACGGGAGGCTGACAGCACATCTTGATCTCCATCACCATCTAAATCGGCCGCAAAAACACCCATAGCGCGATCCGCGTTTGTTGAAATAATTTGTTCAGGCCCTATCTGGCTAAAAGTTGTTTGCAAGCATCCAAAGGCAAACAAAAAAAGTAATCTTTTTTTCATAACTATCAGTTTAAAGTCACATCCCAATTCCTGGAATTGTATAATTAGAATTTGTTTCTAATCAAACTAGGTTGAATACCCAACAAAGAGGTAAACCCCTATAGTTATTCATCCCCTTTCCTATACTTTCGTTGCGCAAAAGACTGGTTTGTTACCCGCATATATTGGCTTTCTTTAGAAATTGCAACCAATTTCTCTTCGCATAAAAAAACCCGACCAAAATAGGCCGGGCTTTATATATTGGGGAGTCAAATATTATATAGATACCGTATCGGAAATATGAATGCTTCGTGAGGAGCTACCAATTTTTATGGTGTAGTCCCCTTTTTCTACCACCCAATCAGAAAGGGCTTCATCCCAATAGGCAAATTCTTGAATAGAAACTTTAAGATTTAGCGTTGCGGAAGCTCCAGGTTCCAATAAGGCTGTCTTTTCAAAAGCCTTAAGTTCCTGAATTGGTCGGTCTATACCTGAATCTTCTTTGGCGATATATAATTGAACCACTTCCTTACCGGAAACCTCACCGACATTGGTCACGGTAAAGGTAACTGACAGCTGGTTTGCGTCTAAAGTCATTTCTGGTTCTGAATACTCAAAAGCTGTATAGGAAAGGCCATAACCAAAAGGATAGGAAACGTCGATATCGTTCTTATCAAAATGTCGGTAGCCTACATAGACTCCTTCATCATATAATGTATAATCTTCATTTTTAATCTGATCGGCTTTGTCCTTTACACCAGAATTGGTCATAAAACTCATCAAATCTATCGGCTTGCCTTCCAAAGGGAAATTATTGTGAGATGCATGGTCCGTTACCGCAATTGGAAAAGTCATGGGTAATTTTCCACTTGGGTTTAATTTACCCACTAAAATATCTGCAGTTGCATTACCCCCTTCTTGTCCGCCTTGCCAAGCTAGCAAGATCGCATCGGGGAGGCCCTTCCAAGAAGCAGTCTCAATGACTCCACCAATATTGAGCACTACGATCACTTTTTTATCTAAGCCACCAAATACCTCTTTGGTGTTCGCAATCATTTGTTGTTCCAAGCTGCTGAGTTGAAAGTCGTCTTCTACAACGCGGTCTCCACCTTCTCCACTGTTTCTGCCAATAGTAATTATGGCCACATCACTCTTAGCAGCTATTTCTTCTAGTTGTGCTTTAGAATATTGAATTTCTGGAGCGTCGTATGGAGTCAACATTGCGTCAAGGCCTTCTAGCTTTTTAAAGGCTTCCAAATTTTTGGCCTTATGAGATTCGAATAGGAGTTTTGCGTCGGCATTAATGGGGAATCCCGCATTTTTCAAACCCTCTTCCAAAGAAACCGTGTAGGCCTCGTTGACATCTCCGGAGCCCGTTCCGCCTGCGATAAAGTCATAAGAGGTGATCCCCAAAAGAGCCACACGAGAACTTGTATTGAGCGGCAGTACCGCATCGTTCTTAAGCAGCACCATACCTTCTGCGGCAGCATTGCGCGTGATCTGCGCGTGCGCCTTGAGGTCTGGATTGTCACTGTATTGATAATTACTCATCTTTTTAGAATTCAAGACGAGTTTAAGAATACGACCTACGGCTCTATCAATGGTAGCTTCAGATAGCGTTCCTTCTTCATAACCCTTGGTCAAAGCCTTCCATTGTTTGTTCGTACCGGGTTCTAAAAGGTCGTTTCCAGCGCTGACCATGGCCACGGCGTCATTGCCACCAAACCAATCAGACATAACCAAGCCTTCAAAGCCCCATTCAGATCGCAAGACATCAGTCAATAATTCTTCGCTTTCGGCTACATAAGTACCATTGACTAGATTATAAGAAGACATAATCGTCCATGGCTGAGACTCCTTTACAATGATTTCAAAGCCTTTTAGGTAGATCTCGCGCAAAGCGCGTTCGGAAACAAGAGCATCGTTAAAGTTCCTGTTGGTCTCCTGATTGTTTACCACAAAATGCTTTACGGAAGTGCCGACTCCATTGGATTCAATTCCATTGACCATCGCTGCACCAATGTGTCCGGTAAGGAAGGGGTCTTCTGAATAATATTCAAAGTTGCGTCCGCAGAAGGGGTGACGGTGTAAATTGGTTCCCGGGCCTAAGATCACATCCACGCCGTATTCAAGGGCTTCTGTTCCCATGGCATCACCCACATTGTAAACCAGATCCTTGTTCCAAGTAGATGCGAGTAAGGTGGCAATAGGAAAGGCCGTACAGTAATAGGTTCTGTCCTCCCCTTCTCGCTCGGCAGCGATCCGGAGTCCGGCCGGGCCGTCTGAAAGATAGATTGTTGGTAATCCCAATCGCGGAGTGGGTACAATGGTTCCAACGGCTCCCGGAATAGCCGAATAATCATCTTGACCTATGGCGGAAGCAATTCCTGAACCTTTTAGCAGGTGAATTTTTTCTTCGAGGGTCATTTGTTCTAATAGATCCGCAATCCGAGCATTTATAGGGTTGTTGGGATCTTCATAAATATCGAGTTTACCATTGCTGTTCCGATCCAAAAAGGTCTGGCCATTGACTACAATTTCATCAAAACTGGTTCGCTCTCTATAATCGTCTTCAAAATCTAAGAATGTCGCTTTGAGATACATCCAGCCTGCAACCGCAACGATTACAACTAAAAGCAGCAGAACACCTAATACCTTTAGCGATTTTTTGAGCCATTTTTTCATTGTTGATCTTATTGTGTCAATATGACACAAAAGTAATGAAATTTATAGAAGGGCACTTATGCTGAGTTCGAGTCCAAGTTCACTCCATAAAAAAACCCGATCATTTCTGATCGGGTCTTGACTTCCGCTCCTCCACTTGGACTCGAACCAAGGACACCCTGATTAACAGTCAGGTGCTCTAACCAACTGAGCTATGGAGGAATTTCGCTAAGCGGAGGCAAATATAAATTTATTTTTATTCCACTACAAGCAAATTATACTTTTTTCTATCCGAAAATCGCGCGGTAAAGGTCATTACCATTGGCAAACAGAACCAAAGCGATCAAAAGGATGAATCCGATCATCTGTGCGTACTCCATAAACTTGTCGCTCGGTTTTTTTCCAGAGACGATCTCATAGAGTAAAAACATCACGTGTCCACCATCTAAAGCAGGGATAGGTAGGATGTTCATAAAGGCCAAAATAATCGAGATGAGTGCGGTATTAAACCAGAAGGCTGTCCAGCTCCAAGTCCCTGGGAACAGGTTTCCAATGGCTCCAAATCCACCGATCTGTGTGGCTCCTTCTTTGGTGAAGACATACTTGAACTGCTTCACGTAGTCCACTAAAATGTTGTATCCAAAAACGGTTCCGCCGCTTAGGCTTTCCCAAAAGCTGTATTTGAGTTGCTTGAACTTGCCGTCGTATTCCTTCCCGTAGTTATTAATCCCTGCTTTGCACTTGTCGTTAGGCGTTACGCTAAAGGTTTGTTGTTGTCCGTTTCGGTCTACAGTAATGGCTACCTCTTTCCCAGCGTTTCCTGCAACATTTTCCTGAACCATTTTCCAAGTCACTGTTTTCACGTCATTTACCGCAACGACCACATCACCTTTTTGCAAACCTGCAACGGCTCCTGGAAGCTCTGGAAGTACCGTATCAATAACGGGTTCTCTCCAACGGTTAAATGGGTTGGTATCGCCTGATTTAAACATGCGCATTCCAATATCTTCTGGCAGGCTGATGGTTTGCTCAGTTCCATTGGCATGGGCCACAGTAATATTATTTACGTCACGCAAAAAGATATAGCGGTTCAGATCTCCAAGGTCTTTGAAATCCTCTCCGTTCACTTTTAGGATCTGATCTCCGTCTTGAAATCCGAGGTCTTTAAAACTTTGGGCTACAGAGAATCCTTTTGGCGCCAATTCTTGAGTCACTATGCGCTCTCCATTGACGTAAAAGATCCCGATATAGATCAAAACCCCAACAATGATGTTCACGGTCACACCACCCACCATAATGATCAAGCGTTGCCAAGCCGGCTTGGAACGGAATTCCCAAGGTTGTGGTGGTTGCGCCATCTGTTCTTTGTCCATGGATTCGTCTATCATTCCAGAGATCTTGACGTATCCGCCCAAAGGAAGCCATCCGATACCGTAAACGGTTTCACCGATCTTCTTTTTGAAAAGGGAATATTTTATATCGAAAAACAGGTAGAACTTCTCTACGCGTGTTTTAAAGAGTTTGGCAGGTATGAAGTGACCCAGCTCGTGCAGTACGATCAGTATGGATAAACTCAAGAGTAGCTGCGCGGCTTTGACCCAAAATTCGCTCATTGCTTAAAATTTAGAGGACAAAAGTAACCTATTCGGGCCGCTTTAGAAAATGCTGCCGCTTCGGGAAAGGCCTTGACACTTAATTTTTAACGCATTTTTATCATTGCGGACTCACATTTGCTTTTTCAAAGTTAAAATCCACAAAAACAAGCCTTGGAATTGTGGGGTCTAAAGCGGCGGTTGTACCTTTGTAAAAAGGAATTTTATATGCTTCAATTCTTTGCGAAATACAAGTTTTTTGGTTTGGTATTGCTGATCTTATCCGCACTGATCATCACCATTATGTATCGCGCTTTAAAGCCCAAGGATCGTTTACAAATCATAGAGCCAGTCAGTGTTGCAGAAGAATTGGTAGATCCCAGCATGCAATTCGTCAAGAAATATCACGGCATTCCAGATTTTAAATTGCTCAATCAAAACGGAGACACTATCACTCAAGCAGATTATGAGGATAAGATCTACGTTGCGGACTTCTTTTTTACTACCTGCGCTACCATTTGCCCAATCATGACGGATCATATGGTGCAAATTCAAGAGGCGCTGGGTGGCGATCCAATGGTGAAGTTGCTTTCACATTCTGTTACTCCAGAGATCGATTCGGTTCCGCAGTTAAAAAAGTACGCGCTTGAAAAAGGCGTGAACGACTCGGTTTGGAATTTAGTGACTGGAGATCGTGAACAGATCTACAATTTGGCCCGAAAGGCATATTTCGCCGCAAAGAAAGATGCTGTTGGTGAATACGGCATGATCCACACGGAGAATTTTGTGCTCATCGATAAGGAAAAACGCCTTCGCGGTTATTACGATGGTACCGATCCGGAGGATATCGAACAATTATTAGAGGATATTGAGATCCTAAAATCGGAATATTAGAAAAACCACCTTTTTACTTTTGGATGCGATGTATATGTGGTATTTTTGTTGTTTAAAATCAATCTAAATAAGCGCAATGCCCACCATAGCTCATCTCAACCGCGGTCAAAAGGGAATCATCAAGGACTTTCCCATCGAGACCGTTCCGCTCAAGCTTTTGGAAATGGGTTGCCTTCCGGGAATGGAAGTAGAACTGGTTCAGTTAGCGCCATTTAACGATCCGCTTTACCTCAACATCAACGGAAGTCACTTGGCGATCCGCAGAGAAACAGCGCTTCAAATAGAAATCGATCTGCTGAGCTAATGGCCAAACAATTCAATGTTGCGCTCATTGGGAATCCCAATACTGGTAAGACGTCTGTCTTTAATCAACTGACTGGCCTCAATCAGAAAGTAGGGAACTATCCTGGAATTACCGTAGAAAAGAAAGAAGGAACCTGCAAACTTCCTAGAGGTGTAAAAGCCCATGTATTGGACTTGCCGGGAACCTACAGCCTCAATGCGTCTTCCTTAGATGAGAATGTGGTTATTGAGCTTTTGCTCAACAAGAACGACAAGGATTTTCCAGATGTGGCTGTTGTAGTTGCAGACGTGGAAAACCTCAAAAGAAATTTACTGCTCTACACGCAGATCAAGGATTTGGGCATCCCGACCATTCTTGCTATCAATATGGCCGATAGGATGAAGCGCAAGGCCATTTCCTTAGACATTCCCAAGCTAGAAAAAGCCTTAAAGACCAAAATTGCACTGATCAGTTCTAGAAAGAACCAAGGCTTTGATGAGCTCAAAGAGCTCATTTTAAATTACCGAGAGCTTTCTACAGAACCCTGCATGGATGCCTTGACCTTTGCACCGGAGTATTTTGATCGCCTCAAAAAAGCCTTCCCAAACCAAGATTTGTACAAGTTGTGGTTGGTGATCACTCAAGACGTCAACTTTGGAAAAATTGAACGCAATAACTCAGACCTGATAGCTACCTTTAAAACAGAGTCTGACAGCAACCTGAAAAGGATGCAGCAACGGGAGACCATTAAGCGTTATCAGTTCATCAATGAAGTGCTAAAAGAAGTCTTAGTTGTTGACACAGCCAACGCTAAGGATCTGCGCAGCAGAATGGACCGCGTATTGACACATCGCGTTTGGGGTTATGTGATCTTTTTGGCCATACTGGCCATTATATTTCAGACGATCTTTGAATGGGCTAGCTACCCTATGGATTTCATTGACGAGAGTTTTAGCTCCCTGAGTGAATGGATCAAAACCAGCATGCCTGCTGGCGATTTTACCAATTTATTGGCAGAAGGTATCGTTTCTGGATTGGGCGGAGTGGTTATCTTTATCCCGCAGATCGCCTTTCTGTTTTTATTTATATCCATCTTAGAAGAAAGCGGCTATATGAGTCGTGTGGTCTTCCTTTTAGACCGCAGTATGCGACGGTTTGGACTTAGCGGAAAAAGTGTTGTTCCTTTAGTATCAGGAACGGCTTGTGCCATTCCAGCAGTTATGGCAACCCGAAACATTGAAAACTGGAAGGAGCGATTGATCACAATTCTTGTGACTCCTTTTACCACCTGCTCTGCGCGTCTGCCCGTTTATGTGATCATCATTTCATTGGTGATTCCAGACGAAAAGCTCTGGGGCGTTTTCAATTATCAAGGCCTGACTTTGCTATGTTTGTATATCCTCGGGTTTGCGGCGGCTATTGGATCTGCCTATGTTTTAGACAAGATCCTAAAGATGCAGTCAAAAAGCTTTTTTGTAATTGAAATGCCCAATTACAAGGTTCCCATGCCGCGTAACGTACTCACCACCGTTTTTGAAAAGACCAAGACCTTTGTGGTTGATGCCGGTAAGATCATTTTAGCCATTTCTATTGTGCTTTGGGTGTTAGCTTCTTATGGTCCTGGCGACTTTAATAAAGCCGAAGAGATCGTGATGCAGGAAAACATCAATAATGGTCTCACGGAACAAGAACTCGAGGCAGAGATTGCTTCCTTTAAGCTGGAGAACTCCTATATCGGAATCATGGGAAAAGCCCTAGAACCAGCTGTAAAACCTTTGGGCTACGATTGGAAGATCGGGGTTGCTATTATAAGTAGTTTTGCTGCGCGAGAAGTATTTGTCGGTACGCTGGCTACTATTTATAGCGTGGGGAGCGAGGAAGAAGAGCCAATTAGAGATCGAATGGCTGCGGAGGTAGATAGCATGGGTAAACCCATTTACAACTTTGCTAGTGGTATCTCCCTGTTACTCTTCTACGCTTTTGCTATGCAGTGTATGAGTACTCTCGCAGTAGTTAAAAAAGAAACGAACTCTTGGAAGTGGCCCATGTGGCAACTCGCTGCAATGTCAGTAATTGCGTATATTACAGCATTAATAAGCTATCAAATCTTAAAATAAGATGATTCAACAAACACTTGTGCTTATTGTTTTTTCTTTTGCAGCAGGTTACTTGCTGAAGAAGTTTGTGTGGAATCCTATTTTTGAATCCCGAAGAAAGACCACAGCCGGCACCTTAGACGGTGGCAAAACCAAATGTGGCAATAAAGACTGCGGCTGTCACTGATCTTGATAGATCCACAACTCTAAACAGTATTCTCTATCCTCAAATTTCTGCGTAGATAAAGGATATGGTGTCAATTTCCCAACCACAACACGAAGTCCATTGTCCCGTTCCAAAACCACCGGATGAATTAGATGTTGTTCACTAGCATCCACGCGGATCTTTACGATTTGCTCCTCGCCGTCATTCAAAATAAGTCCTACCTCAACGTCTGCCCATCCGGCCATAACGCATTGCGCGTCGCTGGGGCAACGAGAATCCATTAAAACTTGTTTGAAGCTGAACTGCATGTCCATGGCCGAATCGGAATCTCCGACCTTGAGTTGCACTTTTTCTAAAGAATCCTCTTGAGCCATAGTCAATGTGGTACTAAGCAATATTAAAAGGGTTGTTATCAATCTCATACACAAGTGTACTAAAAAATCGTGCCAAAACCCTATCCTCTAAATAGAAAGAAGTCTTTTTTGAGGTGTTCAATATGCTCGTCTTTATTAGTAAGGATATACTCCAAAGCGAGATCTGTGAACTCTTTGCCTTTGTCGGTAAGGGATACCAACTGATCCTCTACCGTGATCATATTGTTCTCTAAGGCGAGCTTAACCACCGCTTCTGAACGTACTTTTTGCCAATTAATATGTTCATTGAGGTGGTTGATGTGTCTTTCTGATTCTTCCTGGTGATTATTCAGGTGAAGCAAGAAGGTCAGCAACGATACCTCTATGCGCTGCTGGCGTTTTCTGTACAAGACCGCAATGATTCCCTTGTTTGGAGCAAACCAATAGACCAGCAAAAAGATAAATCCTAAAACTGCGGTAATGGAGCCCGCAATGGAAGCATCTAATAAATGGGCCAACCAATATCCTCCTATTGCCGCGCTAATTCCAAAAATCACGGACAGCCAGAGCATCTTTTTGAGATCATGGGTAAGCAAATAAGCCGTGGCTGCCGGAGCGATCATCAAAGCCACCACCAAAATTGCGCCCACAGCGTCAAAGGCGCCAACCACGGTAATGGAAGACACAGACATCAGCCCGTAATGCAAGACTACCGGTGAAAAACCCAGCGCCGCCGATAGACCAGCATCAAAGGTGCTTACTTTTAATTCTTTAAAAAAGGCCCACAATAATCCCAAGGTGATCAGTAAAATAATACCCATTACCCATAATGATTTTGGACCTAAATCCATCCCGCTCACGAGCAAGCGGTCAAAAGGCGCAAAGGCCAATTCGCCAAGCAAAACAGCATCGACATCCATATGGACATCACTGGCATTGCGAGAGATCATCAGCACGCCAATGCTGAAAAGCGCTGGGAAAACCAATCCAATAGCGGTATCCTCTTTAACCAGTCCAGTTTTTTGAATGAACTCTACGAGCACCACGGTAATCACACCGGTTACAGCAGCCAAAAGTATAAGCCAAGGTGAGTTTAGATCATGTGTTAAAAAGAAGCCAAGTACTATTCCTGGCAAGATGGAATGAGAGATCGCGTCACTGATCAAGGCCATTTTGCGCAGAACCAAAAAGACTCCTGGAATGGCGCAAGCCACAGCTACGACTGCAGCAATTAACTGTATTTCTATCTGTGGCGTGCTCATGTTTGACTGTATAGATTTTCGGCTTCCTCATAACCCAAAGCGGTCATGGACCACATGGTTCCGTCTAGGGTCACCCATTTTTTATCTACCATTTGCTGCAAAGTCTTTCTAGTAAATCCTTGGAAATTATTCAGGATCTTCACTGCGTGAGGATGTGAAATGTCTTCATGCGTTTTGGCAATGGAATACATGAATTGCAAGGTCTTTTTAAGTTCCAATTCACGTCGATTTTTTTGAAAACGGATCTCTCTAAAGAGCAAACCTCGTCCGGGAGAGAACACAAAAGAGATCAGTACAAAAAAGGCCGCAACCAAAACGATCACCGGTCCCGTAGACAGATTGCTTTGGGTGGCAGAGATCGCCGTTCCGAACACCCCAGAGAATGCCCCGAAAAAGGCTGCCAAACCAATCATCACACTAAGTTTGTTGGTCCACTGTCTCGCTGCAGCGGCTGGCGCCAAAAGCATGGCGCTCATAAGCACTACCCCAACCGTTTGAAGCCCAATGACAATAGCAATAACAATGAAAAAGGTGATCAGCGTATCTATAAATCGCGTGTTAAAGCCAAGTGTTTTGGTGTAATCTGCATCAAACAAAAGCAATTTGAACTCCTTCCAAAACAGTAGGAGTATAAAGAGCGAAACTGCCGTGATGGCCACCATGATCCAAACGTCCGAGGCTACTAAAGTGGCTGCTTGTCCAAAGAGGTATTTGTCTAAACCTGCTTGATTTGCGTTAGGAAGCTTCTGAATATACGTGAGCAAGAGCATTCCCAATCCGAAGAACAATGAAAGTACCAAGCCAAGGGCAGTATCGGCCTTTAGGTGTGTGTTCTTAACCATTCCCCGAATCCAGAAGGCACCCAACAATCCACTGATCAAGGCTCCAATAAGGAGCACATTGCTGTCTTTGGCTCCTGTAAAGAGAAAGGCCAAAGCAATTCCGGGAAGTGCTGCGTGTGAGATCGCGTCGCCTAAAAGGCTCTGTTTTCTCAGTACTGCAAAGCTGCCCAACATACCAGTAACAGCACCCAATATGGCCGTACCCAGGGTAATGACTCCAAGGGTGTAATCCGTGAATAGCAGTTCAAAATACTCTCCTAAACTCATTGTTGTAGGCTCACTTTATAGTTGATTCCGTAGGTCTTGGTCAGGTTATCATCATTAAAGATGGTAGAAACCGGCCCAGTTGCAATTTTCTTGACATTCAAGAAGGTCACCCAATCAAAATATTCGGGAACCGTTTGCAAATCATGATGTACCACAATTACGGTCTTGCCCGTTTTACGCAGCTCTTTTAATATATTGACGATGGCCTTTTCTGTAGTGGCATCTACCCCTTGGAAGGGTTCGTCCATAAAATAGATGGCTGCATTTTGCACCAAGGCTCGAGCCAAGAATATACGTTGTTGTTGCCCTCCAGAAAGTTGAGAGATCTGCCTGTTCTTAAAAGGAAGCATCCCCACTTTTTCAAGAGCTTCTAAAGCTGCTTTCTTCTGAGCTTTTCCCGGGCGTTTTATCCATCCCAAACTGCCGTAGGTTCCCATCATGACCACATCTAAGGCCGTAGTTGGAAAATCCCAATCCACGCTGCCTTTTTGAGGCACATAAGCGACCTTTTGGCGTTGGTCCTCATAGGGTTTGCCGTAGATCCCGATACTCCCGGCAATGGGATCAATAATTCCTAAAATAGCCTTGATTAAAGTTGACTTTCCGGCTCCGTTCGGCCCAACGATCGCCATCAAAACACCTTCTGGGATAGCCAAGTCAATATCCCACAAAACCGGTTTGTAATTGTAGGCTACCGTAAGGTCATCAACACTAACTGCGATCTTTTCCATTACTTCAATCCTTTTACAATGGTGTTCACATTAGATAAGAACATCCCAATGTATTCACCTTCATCTGTGCCAGCAGACCCTAAAGCATCAGAATAAAGTGTTCCGCCAATTACAACTTCAAAATCTTTAGCACGCACCGCGGCTTGCAAAGCTTCAATGGTTCTTTGGGGTACTGAACTCTCCACAAAAATGGCCTTGATCTGCTTCTCAATGATGAAGTCCGCCAAGCGTTGTACGTCCTGAACACCCGCCTCCGTGGCAGTACTGAGGCCCTGCAGCCCAACTACTTCAAATCCGTAGGCCTGTCCAAAATAATTAAAAGCATCATGAGCCGTGACTAAATAGCGTTTTTCTTCTGGCAAACTACTGATGATCTGTTCTACCACATCTTTGAGGTTGTTTAGATCTTCAATGTAAGCTGCGTAATTGGCTTCATAATACGCCTTACTCTCTGGGTCCAAAGCAACCAGCTCATCTTTAAGCACAGTAGCAATACGGCGCCAATAAGTAATGTTGAACCAAACATGCGGGTCATAGTTGGAAGCGAAATACTCAGACTCTAGCAAGACCAAGGGATCCAAAGTTTCTGCTAGGGCTACAGTCTTAATATTTTGAGCCTGCATCTTTTCAAAGACCTCTCCCATCTTTCCTTCTAAGTGAAGGCCGTTGTAAAGGATCAAATCCGCATTAAATAACTTAGAAACATCTCCTTCACTCGCCTTATACAAGTGAGGATCTACTCCACTTCCCATGAGTCCTTGTACGTCAATGGAGTCTTTCCCGATCTGGCGCGCCAGATCACTGATCATTGTGGTGGTGGCAACAACGTTTGGTTTGGAGTCGTCCACACCTTCGTTTTTACAACTTACCAAAGCCAGTAGCAAGAGCGCTAATACAATTAATCTTTTCATCTATTTCTTGTTTCTAAGGTCTAAACGGTAGCTCAAACCAGCACTTATTAATAATTCTTGATCGCTTCTGATCCCACTGCCGATGGTTGCATCCAACTGCAGATCATCATTGACCAAGTAGGTAATTCCAGCATCCCAAAGGTGATTGGGACCGCTGTCTTCTGGGAGTTCTCCATAGAGCTCTACATAGGCTCCAAAAGCATCAGTTATGGCATAGCCATAGGCAATGGTATATACATATTCTGCCTCTGGACTATCACCGCCCCATTGCGCTCCTAAATTATAAGACAGGCTAGAACGTTCACTCAAAGTATGACCAAAGGAAAATCTAAAATCAACCCCAGTATATTCTGGTTTGTAATCGCGTCCTGCAGTAAAGGGTAAAAAAACGTGACCGATCAAACCAATATCTGGCAATAGACCATTCTCTTGAGCAATGGCAACTTTAGCTCCGAGCAAGAGTGGATCCAATCCGCTGAGGACATCTTCAAGTTCCATATCGTTTAAAGAAAAACGTGTTTCCGTGAAATTCCACCCCAAGCGCAATTCCATATTGTCCAAAATTCCATAACGCACCAACATGGTGTTGAACGTAGTTGATTCTGTGGTAAGGCCGCTATTTTCCTCTCTGGTAAAAAAGGCGCCGGTCTCAAACTGTACAAAACCAACTGGAACCGTGTTTGGTGATTCGGTGGCGTCTGGACGATCTGTGATCAAAGGACCCAGGCCAGTATCATCTTGAGCGTACATTGAGCTCGCCGAGATCATCAGGGTTAAAACAAAAAGGGTTTTTTTCAATTTCATGATTTGATTAGGGTTACGTATATATTGTTCGCAATTTCTTTAGTTAAAAACAGGGTTGTCTCACCAACCTTTACCGTGAGTGCTCCGGTAAATGGTTCAGCTTCTTGAACGTTTAGCTTGGAACCGATACCGATATTGTTCTTACTGAGGTATTTCAGAAAATCATCGGACGCTGATTTCACACCGATACAGGTTGCAGACTGATTGGCCTCAAGCTGTCCCAATAGTTTTTTATCACGGCGTTTGATGTTGCCTTCAGAATCTGGAATAGGATCTCCGTGCGGGTCATATTGCGGATTGCCTAAGAAATCATCCAGACGATTCACCAATTCTTGAGACTGAATATGCTCGAGTTGTTCAGCAAGATCATGAACCTGATGCCATTTGAATTGAAGCTTCTCCACTAGGAACACTTCCCAAAGACGATGTTTCCTTATAATTCGTAAGGCGGTTCGGGTTCCCGAATCCGTTAAACTTACTCCTTTGTACTTTTTGTAGGTCAGCAGATCCTTATCTGCCAACTTCTTAATCATGTCTGTCACAGAAGAGGCCTTGGTCTGCATGCGCTCTGCAATTGCATTGGTACTGACTTCCGCGGTAGCCTGCTGCTCTAAATGGTAAATAGCCTTCAAATAATTCTCTTCAGAGAGACTGTACATCGACAATATATTTTATACAAAGGTAAATATATTTTTAGACTTGTCTAAATTATAGCTTCTTACACA
>NZ_JAQQTE010000001.1:367716-827065 GCF_028561565.1 Gilvibacter sediminis
AAGCTCGATTTGTGCATTTGAACGAATTTTCCTGCAAAGTGTCGGTTTTTTCTTACAGATCAAAAATCACCTTCTATATTCGCCCCAGATTAATTAACAACAACATGAAAAAACTAGTCGCTTTATTCACCTTATCACTTGCAGTTTTAACCAGCTGCTCTACAGATAATAGAGAAGATTATATTTCGCTTGATGCACCTAGCTTTGAAGTTAACGCTAAAAGACTTGCCGTTACTACTGCTGCTCAAGCCAATACAAGAACCTGTGCTTCTGCTAAGCTATGGGCCGCGCAAACTCAAGTCGCCGGAACACTTACTATAAGTACTGATGACACTTCAATTTTTGTGAAGTATGAAACTACTAGCGAGTGGGTTATTGATGCTACCCACCTTTTCGTAGGTTCTCTTGGCGATATGCCAATCACTCCCAGTGGAAACCCAAGAGTTGGGCACTTCCCGTACACGCAAACCCATGCAATGGGAACAAACGTAGTAGAATACGTTATCCCTATTGACGCTGTACCTGATTGCTTTTCTGTGGCCGCACACTCCGTAGTTACCAAGCTTAACGACGCTGGTAACCCAATTTACTGCGAGACCTCTTGGTCTGACGGAACCCCCGTAGGCGGATCTAACTGGGCGATGACGACAACATTCTGCAAGAGTGGATGTACCTCATCAACAACCGACGGACCTGTCCGCGTAGGACGCTAGTCTTAATCCCCCATTAAAAAGCCCGATCGATTTGATCGGGTTTTTTTGTTTTTAAAAGCCGCGTTCCTGCTGGAGTTGTTCGTAGGCTTCTTGTACTTTTCTGAATTTATCTTCCGCACCTTTTTTGTAGGCATCGTCCATATGCTGCACCTTGTCTGGATGGTATTTCTTGGCCATGGTACGGTAAGCCTTTTTGATCTCAGAGTCTGAGGCAGTTTTTTCTATCTCCAAGATCTTATAAGCGCTATCTGCAGATTTGAAGAACATGGCTTTCACGCTTTCAAAATCTGCCTGGCTGATCGCTAGATAACGTGCAATGCGGCCAATCTCTTCTACTTCTGATTGATCCACACGTCCATCTGCATTGGCAACACTGAACAGAAAGTGTAAAATCTGCAGTCTGGATTCGTAGCGCGTTTTTTGACGCATGAGTTTACAGATATTTTCTGCGGAGATGGCTCGATTCTTAATCACGTCATTAAAGACCTTAAAAGCGGCATTGGCGCGTTGCTTGCCGTAAGCCTGCACAAAGTACTGACGTACGTAATTGAGCTCGTCCTCATTGACGCGACCGTCTGCACGGATCACCAAAGAAGCCAAAGAAAGTAGGTTCAACTCAAAATCCGCCGGCGAGACCTGATCGGATTTGGGTTGATTAAAAACGCGTTTGTAAGGTTGCTTTTTGGATCCGCCTTTGTTGATCTCATCAATAAAACTACCAATGATAAAACCTATAACGGCACCAAAGAATCGGCCTCCAACAACCCAACCTAATACGGCTCCAGCCCATCGAAACATAATTGTGTAAAATAAAGATTAAAAATGCGACTAAAGATAACCATTTCACCTCGTGTGAGCGGCCACTCAGTCGCTAATACTAGTACAAAATTGGTTATCTTTGCAGTCAAATTGTTACACAAAAACAAGAAAAATTATGTATCCACCAGAATTAGTACAGCCCATGCGTGAAGACCTAACGGTTGCTGGGTTTTCTGAATTATATACTGCTGACGAGGTTCAGCAAGCACTTAATCAAGAAGGAACTACTCTAGTTGTAGTGAATTCTGTATGCGGATGTGCCGCAGCAAACGCACGTCCTGGAGCCAAGCATGCCTTGAATAACGGAAAAACACCAGACCATTTGGTGACTGTTTTTGCCGGAGTTGACACTGAGGCTGTAAACGCAGTACGCGAGCGTATGATTCCTTTCCCACCGAGCTCTCCATCTATGGGCTTGTTTAAAGACGGAGAATTGGTGCATATGCTAGAGCGTCACCACATTGAAGGTCGTCCTGCAGATATGATCGCAGAGAACCTGATGGACGCTTTTAATGAATACTGCTAAGCCCTCGACCAATAAAAAATAAGACCACGTTTTTAAACGTGGTTTTTTTATGACTAATTTTGGGCATGGCCAAATTGCTTTCCTATCCCATATCTGCGATCTATTATCTGGTTTTTGGATTGACCTTAGTGATCTTCCACCCCATCCAATGGGTGGCCTTACGCGTTTTTGGATACAAGGCACATAAGGTGACGGTAGATTGGCTGCAATTCTGGCTTATGGCTGGGACTGGTATCTTAGGAACCCGATACAGTTTTAAGAATCCGCATAAAGACAAGATAGGTACAGACAGACCTTTGATCTTGGTGTGCAACCATCAAAGTCTGTATGACATTCCGCCGTTGATCTGGTATTTTAGAAAGAACCACGTGAAGTTCATCAGCAAGAAATCCTTGGGAAAGGGAATTCCTTCGGTTTCCTTTAATCTGAGACATGGAGGCAGCGTGTTAATTGATCGCAAAAATGCGGCTCAAGCAGTTGCGGCTATTGCCAATTTTGGCGACTATATTGAAACCAATAAACGTGCAGCGGTGATTTTTCCAGAGGGAACCCGCAGTCGTACTGGGCAACCTAAACCTTTCCAATCGAAAGGCCTTTTAACACTTTTTGAGAAGATTCCATCAGCCCTAATTGTTCCCGTGAGCATCAACAATTCTTGGAAGTTATGGCGTTACGGCTCATTCCCATTAGGCCTAGGTAATCATGTAAAATTTACCGTCCACGACCCTATTTTATTGGAAGCTGTTGAAGATCGCTCCGCATTGATAGGTCAACTGGAGAAAACCGTCCACGATGCCATTAAGTAGCACCCTCATTGACAACACCATTGCTTTTGTCAAAGAAGAATTGGCTCAGGCAGAAGGCGGGCATGATTGGTTTCATATTGAGCGCGTTTACAAAACAGCTATGCGCCTGGCTAAAGAAGAGCAGGCAGAGCCACAAACAGTCGCTTTAGCCGCTTTACTACACGATATCGCAGATGCTAAATTTCACGACGGAGACGAATCCCTCGGGCCTAAAAAAGCCGCTGAATTCTTAAAATCCCAAAATGTTGACCCGGCTCAGATCAACGCTGTAGTGAACATAATTGAACATATGTCGTTCAAAAACTCCTTTGAGAAGAGTAGTTATGACAGCTTAGAATTACGCGTGGTCAGAGATGCGGACCGCCTTGATGCTATTGGAGCCATTGGTATTGCACGCGCTTTCAATTACGGCGGATTTAAAAACCGTGCCCTCTACGATCCGGAAATAGAACCTCAGCTTAATCTGACCAAGGAGCAGTACAAAAAGTCTACAGCTCCGACTATCAACCACTTTTACGAAAAGCTGTTGCTGCTTCAAGAGATGATGCATACCAAAACCGGCCGCCAAATGGCAGCCGGCAGGCATGAATTCATGAAAGCTTACCTTTCCCAGTTTTACAAAGAATGGGAAGGTGAATTATAATTAGTACTTCAGATCTTTAAGCGTGATCTTCTTGTCCAAATCAGACAGGTTGATCGTTCCCACTTCTTTAGTTTCTTGTGGAGTTGCGTAGTTTCTGTAGATCGTATACTTCAAATACGTTGGATTGATGGAAGCCATTGGATTGAGTGACTCTAAGTTGATCAGCCACTGTCCGGCCTCGGCATCATCGATCTCAAACTGCTGAATAGCATAACCTCCTTTGTAAGCCATTTTCATAGCCTCAAGATTGTCAAAACGGGTTTGTTTGTGCGTAAAGAACTTCCCTGCAGGACTCACAAATTGCAGGTCAAATTCTGCAGACGGATCGTTCCACTCAAAGACAATTCTAATGTCTTTTTTATACCCAACATTGAGCAAACGATTCGGTAAGGTCTCATAAGCAACCTTGTCCTTGTAATTAGACAATAATTGACGCATCTCAGCTTCTGCTACCCCTTGAATTCCAGTGAAATCTAAGGAAGGATTGTTGTTATCCAAAATGAACTTATAAAGGGAGAATGCTTTAGCATACTCACCGGTCTCTTTATACATATACGCCAGATCTCTATAGCTCTGTGCATCGTTCGGGTTAAGTACTGCAATGCGTTGAAAGACCGACTTAGCGCCGTTTAGATCTCCCATTTCTTGCAAACGATACCCAAGGCTCTTTAGCGCTTTTGGATTGTTTGGTGCCTCATCAAGGATACGAGAAGCCACCTTCATGGCAAACTCTTTATCCCAAGTTTCAAAATACTTAGAGGCATTCAAATAATACTCCACACCATAGGCGTTAGCCAATGAGCTTTGTTGCTTGTAAATGTCTTTAGCTTCTTCAAAACTTGTGGCGCGCTGTAACTGACTTAAGTATTCGCTTTTCACCATTTCATCCCTGGCCAAAATACCTTCTGAATAATCGTTATTTGTAGCTTTAAGTGCTTCTAACTTTTCTTCAGGGGTTGGATACTTCCCTTGAGCAGTTGCAAAGGTCTTGGTCTCAATAATGATTACACCACTGCGTCCTAAAGATCCGTAGCGAACACTACCAACCACTCCAGGAATGGTAGTAACGCTGTGAATGTTTTGCACATCAATTTGCGGCACCTGATTGATCCCTTGCTCGTAGATCATATCGTCAATCACCATGATAGGCAAGGTACTCTGTGTCACAGAAGTCCCGAGAGAACGGTTAAAGGCAAAGATCGGGTTTGGACCAAAGATATCGGACACAATGATTCCAGGCATTTTATTCAAAATTTGCCCTAACACAACATAGCTCGGTAAGATCTGCTCTTCTGTAATTTGAGAAGCAGCAAATCCTAAGGCGTCAAAATCCTTAGTTCCGTATGCCGTGTTGATGGTACGTGAACCCACTTTGTTCTCACGCTCCTTACGGGCTCGTAACTCTACTTCTTCTAAAAGCTCACCGTCAGTCTCTAAATTGACCTCCAGATCCTCTGCTTTGGCTACGAGCTCTGCAGGGTAGGTAGTGAGATAATCTACACGCAGTACGTCTCCAGGCAAAGCCTCAATGGTAAAGCGACCCATATAATCGGTCTTGACTTCATTGTAGCTTCCTTTTACACGCACTACAGCGCCTTGAACAGGTTCTCCTTCTGAAAGGACCACCCCGCTAATTCCATCCACCTCAGCTTTATCTTTTATTGTTTCTGCGCTGATGGCTTCATTGTATGGATTTAAGAACAGAATATTATTCGCTTCCAAAAGGTTGTAAAAGCGCGCCATACTCATCTGCTTTGGCGCATAACCTATGGCAGTGATCTCAATCTGATCTGAGGATGAGATCTGTTCTTCAACGATCTCCAATTTAAAACTTCCATCTGCTTGAGTAACTGTTCCGTAGTTGCGATCAACAATATTGATGTTCACAAACTCAACGGGTTGCTGGGTTTTTCCATCCAATACATAGGCGTCAACATAGATGACATTCATTTGTGCAAAGAGCGGAAAGCTCATAAAAACGAGTAGTAGTGTAATGATCTTTTTCATAGGTATGCTTGTTTTAAGGTTATTGGGTTACAGGCCAGAAGCATAGGTACTTCTGGCGTGTAATCCCAGACCCCTAAGGGTCAATGCAATAAATCGTAGCTTGGTCGGCTTAGTAGCGCAACTGCTTAATGGTCACTTTCTGATTCAAATCAGACAGATTCACCATCCCCGTTTCTTGGGTTTGGTTACTCTTGCCGTAATTGGTGTAGACAGTATACTTCAAGTATACGGGGTTGATGGAGGCCTCACCGGCTAATGATTCCACATTGATCAACCAGTTTCCGCGAACGCTGTCGTCAATCTCGAACTGTTCAATGGAATATCCCTTGGTGTATTCGTCTTCCATTTGCTCCAGATTGTCAAAACGCGTGTGCTTATACGTGAAGTATTTTTTACTTGGATCTACAAATTGAATGTCAAACTCTGCCGCAGGATCATTCCATTCAAAGACAATGCGAATGTCTCTTTTATAATCGGTTTGCAACAGGTTGTTTGGTAAGTCTTTGTAGTAAACCTTGTCCTTGTGGTTGGCCAAAAGCTCGCGCAATTCTGCTTCTGCGACTCCTTGAATTCCACTAAAGTCAACTCCTGGAGTTTGATTGGCCAAAATTCTTTTATAGAGAGCAAAGGACTTAGTATACTCTCCGGTTTCCTTATAGATATAAGCCAGATCTCTAAAGCTCTGAGCATCGTTTGGATTAAGCAGCGCCAATCTTTGGTAAGCAGCTTTAGCGCCTTCCAGATCACCCATATCTTCTAAACGATAGGCAAGAGTCTTTAAAGCCTTGTCATTTTTCGGTGCAATGTTCAGGATTTCCTGAGCCACTTTAGCAGCGTACTCCATATTCCACTTTTCGAAATATTCTGAGGCCTCTACAAAGAAGTCGATCCCATAAGCGCTTCCGCTAGCTAAAGATCTTTGCTGATTGTAAATAGACTTAGCAGCATCAAAGGAATTGGCTTGTCTCAAACGCGCGATATAATCACTAACCGGCAGATCTTCTAGCATGACCAAACTTTGGTTGTAGTTATTACCTGTGACCAGAGCAGTCTCTTGTTTCTCGTCTGGTTTGTAATCACCTTGCGCAGAGGCATAGGTTTTTGTTCTGATGATGATTACACCGTTACGTCCAAGAGTTCCATAGCGAACCGAACCGACAATTCCAGGAATCACGGTAATGCTGTAAACGTTATTGATGTCTACCAAACCGTTCACTCCCAAAGGACCAATTTGATCTGGACCGTAAACCATATCGTCAATTACAATAGCACGACCGTTACTCAAGTTGATAGAAGTCGGGTTCACAACTCCTACAGTTGGTAATCTCAACAAAGCTTGCTCAAAGGTCAAAGCGCCAGCAGAGATCTCATCGGCAGTGATCTGAGCCGCTCGGTATCCCAATCGGTCAAACTTCTTTTTGCCGTAAGCGGTCTCGATATTTCTATCGCTTAAGAATTCTCTCTTTTCTGATTTCAAGGTTACCTGCTCCAGGAGTTGACCATCTACGGTCAAGTCAATATTCATGTTCGACTGAGCACTTACTTCTTTTGGAAGTGTGGTCAAATAATCCACCTGAAGTACATCTCCAGAAAGTGCGTCAATTTGGAATTTCCCATCCGCATCGGTTTTTACTTGTTTGTAACTTCCTTTTACGCGAATGGTCGCTCCTTGAACAGGAACTCCTTCTGCAAGCACCACCCCAGCAACGCCTTTGGCGCGACTGCCTTGATTGGTGGTCTTGATGGTTTCCTGACTGATCACCTCGTTATAAGGATTCAAGTACAGGACATTGTTCTTTTCCATAAGGTTATACAGACGCTCCATACTCATGGTTTTCGGAGCATAGCCCAAGGCTACCAATTTGATCTGATCTTGTGGCCCGACTTGATCTTCAATGATCTCAAGTCTAAATTTTCCATCTGCTGTAGTCACGGTACCGAGGTCACGGTCCAAGACATTGATGTTTACAAATTCTATGGGTCGTTGTGTCGATCCATCCAAGACATAGGCGTCTATGGTCACCACATTCATCTGCGCTACGGCTGGTAGCGTCAGAATCGCTAATAAAAATGATAAAACTGTTTTCATAATAGCAACTTTAAAAGTTATCACTGCATGCACAACTAACTGATATCTAAGATACAACGCAAACCGCTAAAAAAGTAATCCCCGATAGAAATTAACGTTTGTTTGTGAAGCGGTCAAGTACCACTTTTGCAGGCAGTTCCGCCAAATTAACCACCTTGGTTCTCTGGGATTCAAAAGGCGTCCCATAATTGAGATATAAGGTGTATTTGAGGTAGGCAGGATTGGCTGCATTGGGTGCTCCAATATTTCTGAGATTGAACTGCCAGATTCCAGGAGCATCTTCTGCGATCTCAAAGGATTTGGTGTACACTCCAGACTTTCTAAATCGAACCATTTCTTCCGGATTGGAAAAACTGTCAAAACTCCAGTTGTAAAATTTCCCTTGCGGATTGACAAATTGCATCTCAAATTCTGCTAAAGGGTCGTTCCAACTTACTTCAACGCGTATTTTCTGAGAAAAATCATCATCCTTCAACCAAGTAGGAAGATCATCTGTATTGAGCTGATGTCCATGTGCATTTAAAAGACGCTTCATCTCAAAGGTCGCGTCCTGAGCCAGCTCTTGATAGTCCACGCCATCGGTCTGATTGGCTAGGATCTGCTTAAAATTCCCAAAGGCTTCCTCATAGACTCCCGCGCGCACTTGCGCTTTGGCCAGATCAAATAGACTTTGGGCTTCATACGGCCTTAATTGATGAATGGTCTGATAAACCTCCATGGCGCGCTTGTATTGCAGTTGTTGTTCCAACACAAAAGCATAAGTCTTTAAGATCTTGGCATTATTTGGCGCCAGAACAGCCAGATTAGAGAACAATCGCTTTGCAAAACGACCGTCTAGCTGTCTAAAATAATTCCCGCTATTGACTAAAAAAGGCACAATGAGCATGTTCTTTTGCCCTTTAAATTCTCTGTAAAGCGTTTTCGCCTCTTCTGTATTGGCGGCGTTCTTATAACGCACCACATAATTGGCATCTTGAATCACAGCCTCCAAGCGCGGCAGGTCTTCTGCAAAATCATTGCCCTTGACCAAGGCTGTATTGGTCTCTTTGGGAGTGTCAAAACGCATGGAACTGTTCTCTGTTTTGATCACAATAGCTCCATATGCGCCCAGAGAACCATATCTGTTAGAAGCCACGACAGATTTTAACGCCACAATGCTTTCAATGGTTTGTGGATCTATTGGCGGCAAAAGCTGATCCAAAGGCGCTTGACCTTGCTGATAGGTGATCCCATCTACCACAATTATTGGACTGGTGTCAAGGGTGACTGAGCCTGTGGTTAAACGGGCAAACGTATAGCGCTTTTCATCGCCTATTCCGGTAACCAATACCCCAGGCAACTTGACAACCAATTGATCCAAGTTCAAATGCTGTGGACCAATATCCTTCCGAGTGACTTGTTGCAGGTCATATCCAACCGCATCCGCATTGCGCTCGCCAAAGGGAGTATCTACTGTAGTTGCCTCTGAGGCAGCAGCAGCCTTGACCACCACTTCATCCAGAAGTTGTCCGTCGGTCTCCATGATCAAATCGAGTTCTCCCAATTGATCCAACACCAATCGCAAGGGCTTCATGCCCAAATAATCTACCGTGATAATATCGCCAATATCGGCATCGATATAAAAAGAGCCATCGCCGCGGGTCACCGTAGATTCAAAAGTTCCTAAAACCTTTATAAAGGCTCCGGGAAGTGGGCCAGCCTCATTACTCACCCGTCCAAATATATCTCCGGTTTGTCCCAGAGCGCCTCTTGCAGCATACCGCAAATTATCATTCAGATCATAGGTGAGATATCGCAGGGCTTGATCCATATTCATTCGGGCAAGGTTGATATAGTGCCCACCGCTTAATCGACAAACATCTTTTAAAGCGGCATCAGCTGCCATTTCATTACTGTTTACAGCAAACAAGGGTACTTCAAAGCGCTCAGAGAGTTGACTGGTAGCGCTGAGTCCGTTAGAAAAAAGAAAGGCCACATCGCTCTTTAAACCAAAATCTTCTTGCAAGACTTTAAAGTCAGCATCTCCGTCATAACTAGTGTCCAAAAGGAAATCTTCCAGCTCATCCCAAGATTTTCTCGCCCGATCAAAACGCTGTTTTTCTCGATAGCCCATGGCAAATTTCACCACAGTAATGTCCAGATCTTTTTGTTTTTTAATGTAATCTTTAAGCAGGTCTAGTTCTTCCTCAAAATTTCGATCCACAGAAGCTGCTGAAGCATCCCAATACAGCATCATTGTTGTTGCTTCTTCTCGTTTGAGCTCTTTGGAGATCCCAGAACTTTTAGGCCTTGAAGTGTCTAACCAAAAGCCCATCCCGATATAATCAGCCCGATCAAAATCGCCTTGGCTAACCAAACGCAAATAGGAAGTTCCGCGATCAAAAGAGCCAAAAAGCGCTAATCCTATCTTTTTACCATAAATCTCTATGAGTTCTATGCTAACCACTATGTCTTCATCTACTATGATGTTGTAGGGTTTGAGATCAATGGTCTCTACACCGTAATCCTTAGAAATGATGTGATAGATGGGTTTGGCTAATATGTTCTTGCCCGGATATTTGTTTCGGTAATCATAGACATTGACCCGTATGCGCAAACTGTCGGAGAGGTTTTCGGAGATCTTAAAACTCAGATTTAAAAGTTTGGTACGTTCTCTTTTTATTCTGATTCGCGTTGCGATCTCTCCACCCAGGCCTTTTTTATCTTTCCAATATCCTATGGTCTTATTGTCCAAGTTTTCAAAACCGATAGTCTCATACTTGCGCTCCTCATTGGTAATGGTGACCACATCCAGCTCATTAATAGCCGGTTTAAGATAGATCTTGGCGCGCTCCTCTCCGTATAAACCGTGATATTTGCCCAAGGACAAATTCAAGGTTTCATATCCAAGAATAGAAAATTGCAGTCGGTCTGTAGGTTCTGCATCGTTTGAAAAGTAAGTAAAGCCGTAAAAACCCGTTTCCTTACTGATGGTACCAATACCTTTAGATACGATTCCCACATTGGCGAATTCTATGGGTTCTTTGGTCTCTGCATCGTAGAGATAGCCCTGCACAATCCATTCTTGCTGTGCCAGCAAGGAAAAACTGCACAAGAGCATTACCCATAAAACGAAGCGCATTTTCATAACAAATCACATAAATCTCCCGCTTGAGATTTATATAAATTTACGACTCAAATGCCGCTTTAAAGGTAAATTCCAATAAAAAGTTACTATGATTCACATAAATCAATCAAACAATTTGAGCTGATTTTCATAAGGATTTGTAAATAGGTCGGTGCGGAGTTTCGGTTTTTCTGCGGAGGGGAAATACTGCTTTTTAGCCAGCGCAATTAGGTCATTAATTTGTGTTGCAATGGCCCCTTGGCCGCGCATACGCGTTCCAAACTCAGAGCTGTTCACTTGTCCGCCGTGACAATCTGCAATTTGGTTCAAAATGCGTTCTGCTCGGTCTGGAAGTGCGGCTTTTAACCAGGCAGAAAAGATCTGCTCCAATTGTCCATTAAGTCTAACTATAGTATGACCTATTCTAAGCGCTCCTGCATCCGCAACGGTTTTGGCTAAGGGCAGAATCTCATGAGAATTGAGTGAAGGAATAATTGGCGCCATCATAACCATTACCGGGATATTGTTCGCCGCCAAAGTCTCTACCGTTTGCAAACGCTTCTTGATGGTTGCCGTTCTGGGCTCCAACAGCCTTCGGGTTTTTTCAGAAAGTGAGGTGATAGAGATCACCACTTGAACCAGATTATGCGACGCCAGTTCTTTTAAAAGATCCAGATCTCTGAGCACTAAAGAGTTTTTGGTAATGATCCCAACCGGGTGTTTCCAGTCCAGCAATACCTGCAAGCATTTACGCGTCAATTCAAATTTCTTCTCGGCAGGTTGATAGCAATCGGTGTTTCCAGAAAGCACAATGGGGCTCGGCTCCCATTTTTTACTCTTGAGTTTTTTGATGAGCAATTCTGGAGCATTCTTTTTGACCATGATCACGCGCTCAAAATCCAATCCAGCACCGTATCCCCAATATTCATGAGAGTTTCTTGCATAGCAGTAGACGCAGCCGTGCTCACAACCTTGATAGGGGTTAGCGGAGAATTGCATCCCCACATCAGGACTGGTCACCGGATTGACAAAACTCTTGGGATAGACTGTTAAATAGCGTGTTTTATTGGATTCAAAGTCTTCCTGTTCCTTGCTGCAGTACTCCAAAAAGTCATCCAGCCACTCGTGTTTTTCGGAGGCGAATTTATTGTGGACACGCTCTTGCGCGCCCCGACCTTTTAGATGTGTTTGCATGTACTTTAGTGGGAATTACTCCTACCAAAGTACAAACTAATTTGGAATATTTCCAATTTTTTGGATTATTTCCTAAAAAGTAAATTTGACAATACTACGCATGCACCTAGCTGTCCTTGCAAGCGCGCTCGGAATTAAATATAGTATAAGAATGGACGGTGTTTACCCCTATTTTCCTGGGAAGATCGCCTTGCGTTTCTCTAAGAAAGCCTGAGTGCCTTCTTTAAAGTCTGCAGTACCAAAACACTTTCCAAATTCGGTGATCTCTGTATCGTAACCGTTCTCGCCGGCTTCGTAATTAGAGTTAATGGCAGTTATAGCAGCGGCAATAGCAACTGAAGAGTTCGTCATGATCTTTCCGGCGATCTCGTGACATTTTGGAATGAGATCTTCTTGGCTGGTGACGTAATTCACCAAGCCGTATTCTAAGGCTTTGTCTGCCTTGATCATCCCTGCGGTCATGATCATTTCCATGGCACGCCCTTTACCCACCAATTGCGGCAAGCGTTGTGTTCCTCCGTAACCCGGGATCACCCCTAAGGAGACTTCTGGCAAGCCCATACGCGCATTATCACTGGCCAGTCTAAAATGTGCAGCCATGGCCAATTCTAATCCACCACCTAAGGCAAAACCATTTACGGCAGCAATTACTGGCGTTGATAAATTAGCAACAAAGTCAAAAAGACGCGCCTGACCACTGCTAGCCAATTTCTCTCCTTCTGAGACGGAAAAATCAGCAAACTCGGCAATGTCTGCTCCAGCCACAAAGGCTTTTTCTCCAGAACCAGTCACTATGATAACCTTAACCTGGTCATCCTGATCTGCTGCCTTAAAAGCTTGATGCAACTCAGAGATGGTCTCTGTGTTCAACGCATTGAGTTTTGAGGGACGGTTTACGGTAATGGTGCAAACGCCATTAGCCGATTCAGATAGCACATTGTTGTAAGTCATGATTGTTTGGTTTTTTAGGTCAGTTTTGGAAAACGAACTTCGAAGGTGGTTCCTACCCCTTCTTCACTGGTAAAATTAATACTTCCGCCGTAGGTTTCCACAATATTTTTTACCATCGCGAGTCCAAGTCCCATCCCGCTGCTCTTGGTGGTGAATTTAGGCTCAAAAACAAGCTCTTTATTCGCTTCAGAGATTCCAACGCCATTGTCCTTTACACGAATCACTGCAGAATCTGCATCGGTTAAAACATGAACAAAGATCTTGGGATCTTCTTTGTTGACCAATGCCTGTGTAGAATTTTTGACCAAATTAGTGATCACACGTATGAGCTGCGTTCGATCAAACTTGGCGATAACCTCCTCCTGGTCTGCCTCAAAATAGATATAAGATTCATTAAAGATGTCCAATGCCAGCTTGGTGATCTTGACCACGTTTAGCGTTTCGTCTTTTTGGGCAGGCATTTTCGCGTAGGTAGAAAAAGCAGAAGCAATAGAACTCATGGTATCAATCTGCTGGATAAGGGTATTGCTATACTCTTTAACCTTCTCTTTGATTTCTGGGTCGTTCGGGTCAAACTTTCGCTCAAAACTCTGCACAGAGAGCCTCATGGGCGTTAATGGATTCTTAATCTCATGCGCAACTTGCTTAGCCATTTCTCTCCAAGCAGCTTCGCGTTCTCCAGCGGCTAATTTTGCAGCACTGATCTCCAGTTCATCAATCATGGCATTGTAGGACTCTACCAAATTGACAATTTCTGGACTGCTGTCATCGGTCACGATCTTCTCATTGCGAATCCCCAAAGAGGTCTCCGTCATTTTATCGCTAATGGATTGCAGCGACTTGGTAATGTATTTAGAAAGGAAGAAAGCCAAAAAGATCGCAATCCCAAGCATCAATAAATACACTTGTGCCAATCGGGTCAGAAACTCAACCAGCTCGCGGCTAATGAAGTCATCTTCCTCTATATAAGGCAGATTTAAGATCGCAATGGGTTTGAACTTATTGTCGGTAATATAGGAATAGGAAGAGCGGAAACTCTTGCCTTCTTCTGTAAACTTTTGAACGTATTTTTTGGTGGATGAATTCCGTAAACCGCTCAACATATCCTCCGGGATTTGAACGCGCGTGGTGTCTCTCATCAAAGACGCTTTGGAGCTCTTGAGCAACTTTCCATCCAGATCATAGATGTACAATTCCAGATTGTGAATGTCCTTGATCTCGTAGATCTTGGTGCGAAAGATCAATGGCAGGTTCTCTGATTCTACCGGATAGGTGGTCGTCTTTAGCACGTAGTTTATGCTGGACTTTATGGCCGATTCTTTACGTTCTAAACGTTCGGTGTGGTAGTCTTTAGCCTCCTCGCTGTACTGATAAATAGAAACCGCGGCAATGAGCACTGAGGCTGCAATCACCAAGAGCAACATGGAGAGGAATATCCGTGTTCTTAAGCTAAGTTTCACCGAGTTTGGAAGTTTTAATGTCCGTTCAAACTACAAATATTAGACCAGAATCATTCTTTTTCTGCTCGATATCTTTTGTAGGCCTTGAATCCAAGCATCAGAAGTAGCGCAAAGACAATGATTCCCAAAGTTCCGTAGATCCAGTTGATCGCATTTTTAAGAATCACCAAAAAGACCACCGCAAACAGGATCAAGGTTGCGCCTTCATTGAACAAACGCATAAAATTGGAACTGTACTTTACTTTATCAGCTTGTAAATCCTTATAGATCAAATGACACTTAATGTGATACGCGATCAGGGCCACCACAAAGGCCAGTTTGACCTGCATCCAAGCATCGGTAATGTAAAATGGACGTAGCGCTAACAGCCAAATGGCAAATCCTGTAGCTAAAAACATGGACGGCCAAGTAATGATAAACCAAAGTCTTTTGGCCATGATCTTTAATTGATCTCCCAGAATGGTCTTATCGGGTTCTGGCTTCTGCGCGGCTTCTATCTGATACACAAACAAGCGCACAATGTAAAAGAGCCCAGCAAACCAGGTGATCACAAAGATCAAGTGTAAGGATTTGATGTAATTATACTCCATATTAGTTGCCTATGCGTTCAAGGGCTTTTTCCATCCACGGATCGCCATCAGAATTCAAATCGTTCCAATTCAAATAAACTTCGGGTAAAAAGTCTTCCCGAGGAGTTCCGTTGACGTGAAATAATTGCTCAAAGGTAATGTTTAATCCGTAGCCTGAATTGGGCAAACTCACAGAATAATTTGCACCGAGCAGTCGCGCCATTTGGGTTCCCACAACGGTAGCATTGCCAAAGGCATCCAATCCAATGGTCACACCCTCTCCCATACTTCCAGTCCAAAAGTTGACCAAGACATAGATAGGCTTTTTATAAGTGACCCCGCGCGGTTCAACAATTTCTGTCCATCGTTTGTCTTCTGCCATTCTGTAATGCGTCTGATATGGCTTAGGTTCTGAGGTGAATCGACCTAAAATGGGCATCCCCACATTAGAATCACCACCAGAAGGGGTGTTCCTAAGATCTATTATCAAGGCTTTGGTATTGATCAACGTATTCAAGGCGTCGTTAAATACAGTGATCAAGTCAGTATTTACCAAAGAGTTCTCTATGCGGATATATCCAATATTCCCATCCAACAATTTGCTGGTGAGTAAAGTATTCTCATTTTGTGGATACGGACAAATCCCGAGATCTAATTCAAGCTGTTTTCCCTCGCGGATGACCGTGATTGTTCTGGGCGATCTATAGTCTCCAGCAAGCGCAATATTGAATCCGTTTTCTAAAGCGATCAGGGATTCTCCATTGAACTTTCCGCTGTAAAGAGCTGCAGCTTCCGATACAGGAATTCCGTTGATGCTAACCACAACATCTCCAGGCTTAATTATTGTCTTTGCTGGCGCTCCTTCTCGAACTTCCAAAATAGTATAGCGGCCATCAACAAGGCCTCCTTTCATATCTGTACCACTGGGTAACAAACGTTGAGATCGATCGGTATTGGTCAGTAAATGGGTGTGTGAATCCGCTAATTCACGCAACACCGCCTCAAGGTAAAGCGTAAAATAATACGGATGCGTGACCGTATCGGTCAAGGGACGGTAGTGGTTTTTTACCGCCTGCCAATCCGTACCTTGTCTTTCAAAATAGGCGTAATTCTTTTCAACCTCATCCCAGAGGAAGTCAAAATCGGCCTTAAAATCTTGCTGCGCTTGGAGACCAAGCGCAGCAGTAATAAAAAGGTATAAAGTCAGCAGCTTATTCATCAGCTACGAACAGATAATTCAAGTTCAAACTGTTGAAGGCGGCATTGAAATTGGCAATTTCTTGGGTGATGAGCACATCGAACTTATCCAACTGCTCGTTGATCAGTGCGGTAAGTTCATTTTTCACCATGATATCTTGCTCGGTAGGTGGGAAGTCATCCATTCCTACTAAAGAATTCAAGTGTGCCAATTTGTTGGTCAATTTGATCGGGAAGTTCAGCGGATCCTGCCCAGAACGGTTCTTGGTTTGATACAAGGCCTTTTCAATCTCCCCGAATTGCTCGCTGAGATTCTTGGCTTGCTCAATAAGTTCTGCAACGCGATCGTCTCCTTTGTACTGCTTTTGGAAAGCCTCCAATTGCTTGTTGACGTTTCTGATCTTCTTGATCGCCTTGTGTGCTTTATCCACGGTTTCATTGACATCATTGATGAAGTTAAACTGCTCGCGCATTCCAGCAATATCCGTCTCCGCATTTTCATCAGCTAAGATGTTGAAGGTCTTTTCTTGACTTTTTCCATCCACACTTAAGGCTACTTTATAAGTTCCGGGAACGGCCTTAGGCGCGTTGGTGCTCGCCCACCACAGGATCATTCCTTTCAGGCGCTCCGCACCTTCTCCACGCATGTTCCAGGTAAAGAGGTTACTGCCTTCAGAAACTTTAAGCTTGTTCTTTGGATCTTTGGTTCCGTAGCTCATAATGGTATCACCGGCCTGAGTCATATAACTCAATCGAATGTCTTTATCCTTAGGTTCGTTCACATAGAAATACGTCATAACTCCTCCCGGATGATTAGCCCCAGAGGTCATGGAGCCAGAACGTCCACCTCCACCCATACGATACGTATCTTTTGGCTGAAACAACATGGCATCTGCTTTGGCATTGCTAGCTGCTTGACGCAATAAGGTTAGGTCATCAATAATCCAAAGGCTACGTCCTTGCGTGGCGACAATTAGGTTATCATCCTTTAAAGCTAAATCTGTAATTGGTACGATAGGTAAATTCAACTGGAACTCTTGCCAGTTGGCTCCGTCATTGAAGGAAACATACATTCCCGTCTCTGTACCCGCATAAAGCAGACCTTTTTGTTTTGGATCCTCACGCAATACGCGAGTGAAGTGTTCTGCAGCGATTCCAGTGGTGATCTTTTTCCAAGTCTTACCATAGTCGCTGGTCTTGTATAGATAAGGTGCAAAGTCACCAGTTTTGTATTTGGTCCCCGCCACATAACATACCGCAGGGTCAAAACGAGAAGGTTCTATGCTGTTGATCATCATCCATTCGGGCATCCCTTTTGGCGTCACATTCTCCCAGGAAGCTCCTCCGTTACGGGTTAAATGCACCAAACCGTCATCAGAACCAACCCACATGAGGCCTTCTGTCACTGGCGATTCTGCCGCAGCAAAAATGGTACAATAGTATTCTACAGAAGTATTGTCTTGCGTAATTGGTCCTCCAGAAGATTTTAGTTTCTCCGGATCGTTTCTGGTCAGGTCTGGAGAAATGATGTCCCAGCTCTGTCCTTCATTAGTAGTCACGTGTACGTGGTTAGAGAAGGTGTACATCTTCTTCGGATTGTGCGGCGAGAAGATGATCGGGAAATTCCACTGGAAACGGTACTTCATGTCTTCTGCTCCATGACCCATCGGATTATCTGGCCATACGCTAATACTACGTACAGTTCCTGTTCTGTGATTGTAACGCGTCAAGAAACCATCATAACTACCACCATAAACAATATCGTTGTCTAAGGGATCTATCGCGATATGCGCACTTTCTCCACCAGCAGTAGATTCCCAGTCGTCCTCTCCAATGCTGAACCCTTCATTTCTGTGATTGATTCTAATGGTAGAATTGTCCTGCTGTGCCGCATATATACGATACGGAAACGCATTATCTGTGGTCACTCTATAGAACTGAGAGGTTGGCTGGTTGTGGTAAGTACTCCAGGTCTCTCCACCGTCATAGGTTACCTGTGCTCCACCGTCATCTCCAATGATCATGCGTTTAGGATCCTCTGGAGCAATCCACAGATCGTGGTGATCTCCGTGAGGTGCGTTATAGGTGCTGAAGGATTTCCCTCCGTCTGTACTTTTATGGTAACGTACGTTGAGTACATAGACCAGATCCTCATCTTGAGAATCTGCATAAATTCGTGTGTAATACCAAGCGCGTTGTCTGAGCTTACGCTCGCTATTAATATGACTCCAAGTGGCTCCACCGTCTTCTGAGCGGTACACCCCACCCTTGTCTTTATTTTCTACTATGGCCCAAACACGATCAGCATTCACCGGAGAAACCGTGACTCCAATGATCCCTAAAGTGTCTGTTGGGAAACCAGGATTCTTAGAGATCTCTGTCCAAGTCTCTCCTCGATCGGTACTCTTCCATAAAGCAGAACCATCGCCACCACTACTCAAACTATAAGGCGTTCTGCGAACGTTCCAAGTAGAAGCGTAAAGCACTCTCGGATTGCTTGGGTCTATAGTTAAATCCACAGCACCGGCATCTCGGTTCGCAAAAAGAACTTTGCGCCAGGTTTTCCCGCCGTCTGTACTTTTATAGACTCCGCGCTCGTCAGTTGGTTTGTAAATGTTACCCATAACCGCGGCATAAACCACATTATGATCGTTCGGGTCAATGGCAATTCGCGGAATGTGTCGGCTTTTTTCCAAGCCCATTTGGGTCCAAGTCTTTCCGGCATCAACACTTTTCCAAACTCCATAACCAGAAGATACATTGCCGCGCACGGTCTTTTCTCCTCCACCAACATAGATCACATTGGGATCGCTTTCTGCCACTTCAATGGCTCCGATAGAACCTCCAAAGAACCCATCTGAGATATTCTTCCAGGTACGTCCCCCATCATTGGTTTGCCAAATTCCTCCTCCGGTCGCTCCGAAGTAAAATAAATTAGGCTTTCCAGGAACACCGGTAACTGCTGCGCTACGTCCGCCTCTAAAAGGACCGACTAGACGATACTCCATCGCATCGTACAGGGCTTCATCTACCGCCTGGGCTTGTGTTTCAAAAGGAATGGCTACAAAAAGGAGTGAGAGTGCAAGGACAGTTGCACGGATCTTTGCGTAAAACATTAGGATGGTTTTTTGGTTTACGTAAAGATAACCAAGAATTCGCTAAGAAGCTGTTAAAAAAGGGGGTACAGCGCTGAATTTTAAGTCAAAAGCAATTTCATGAATATCACCCTAAATACATAAAAGTAGATTTCTTAGAGTTGGAAATGAGCTAATTAGCTTCCTACTTTTATCCTCCTGGCAAAAAGCCATCAGCATTAATTTTAAAAACTCATAAGAATGACATGACCCATCTAACTTGAATCAAGCAGACACCAGGTGTCTCGATTCCCGCTAAACGGCCTAAGGCCAATCATTAACTAAACAATCTCAATATTATGAAAATCAATGTACGCATGTTCATAATGTTACTCCTCTGCACCTTTATTTTCAACAACAATACCTGGGCTCAATCTGCCGCTTATATGAGCGAAAATCTGGCCATCACCAGTATAGATCTTGTAGATCAGAAAGACGGAAGCTTCGTGTTTCAGATCAAACTCACAGACTTTAGTGGCAAAAAACAGCTTCCTGAAGGTTTCGGGTTCAGTGGCGTTACCTTTACTGACGATGGCAAAGGAAATGACACAAAAGCTGGAGACGGCATCTATCACTCCAAAGAGTTGGGTGATTATAAAAAACTGAAAAATCGTGACTTTCTCGATGTGGTTATCGTTGGTAATCAATTCAAACACCATCAAAAACTCGGTAAGGTAAGCACTAAGGGAATTGGCTGTAAGTTCGTTCCTTGTGGTTGCCCTTGTGATAACGGATTAACCTGCAACGCTTGTTATTGGTTTGGTTGGAGCTGTTGGAAGATAGAATCCTGCGAGATCAGTATTAGCCTGAGTGATCTAATTATGCTCTAAACAATGAAAGGCCTCTTTAAAATAGACAAACGCATTCCACTGCTTTTACTGATCGTTCTGGTAGTGGGTGTGATCATAAGACAGTTTCAAGAAGTCCAACTGCCTGATTTGCTCAAAGTGCTAATTACCAACGGGATTCTAATCACCACTGTAGTCATTCTCTTTTGGTCAAACACAGTAGTATTTAGTTTAAAACTGCGCACTGGGATACAAGTAGGAATCTGGTTTTGGATTAGTTTGATTGCTTGCCTTGTATTTTGCTTGGCGACCTCATCAGGAGTGAATTTGGATCAATACGATTCGATATTCTTGATCCAGCTTTTGGGTATTGTCTTTGTTCAGACCTTTGCGGAAGAACTCATTTTTAGAGGCCTTTTAATCAACAGTTACCTTGTTCGAGGGGTTAAGATCCGGCAGGCGGTGTTTTATTCAGCCCTGTTATTTGGCGGTATGCATTTGATTAATCTGAGTTCCAATCCCGATCCCATCTCGGTTCTTAATCAAACCGCAATGGCAACTTTTATGGGAGTTTTTTTAGGAGCCCTTTACATCCATGTTAGAAATATCTATTGGATGGGATTGTTGCATCTGTTAATCAACTTACCGTCATACCTGAAGAAGTATCCCAATACATTTTGGATGGAATATGAGACCACACCCGCAAGTGAAATGGACCTCACCTCCAACCTAATCTCCTCTTTTTTAATCCTAATTATGTTCAGTCCTTTTTTGATATCAGGCTTACTCATGCTCAGAGAAAAAACACTGTCAAAACTGAACTTAGACACCACCAAAAAGGCTAAAGAAAAAGCATTTAGTCGCATTTAACTTCCCCTGCCAATATAAATTATGAAACGCTATCTATTTATGGCAATGGCCTCTTTGGCCTTGTCTCAACCCATCCATGGACAAACCGCAAAAGTGCAGTTTGGACGCTATGGAGACTGTCTTAGTGGTCGCGGAATTTGCGCGATCAGCAGTGAAGCAGAAAGACAGGAACACAACGCAACGATACTCAAAGAAAACGGCATTATCGTTTTGAGAATTCACACGGAAAATCTGGATGAAGCAGCTAAAAGTCAACTTACTGAAACAATCATCACTTCTCCCGCGGGATTCATTAAGATTGACGCCGGCTTTACTTTCAATGAATCCTTTAAAAGTCTGTTGAGCGAACTAGGCTCTACAATCAATGGTTTAAGTGCGCGGAACTATCCAATTACTGTGGAGAAAGGCGAAGTCAATATCTACCTCACCAAAATTTAACGGCATGAAAGCACTCCTTGTATTTACACTCCTGCAGTCTGCCTATATTCAGCCTTTGAATGCATTCAATAATGATCTGCCCCCTGAGAGAACATTCAATCTGATCCTCTTAGAACTGGAACATGAAATAGCAGAGATTAGAACTTCCTACCAGCAGGAATACAAAACCTTAGGACTTGCAATTGCCGAAGTTCGTCAAAACATGCTCATGGCAAAGACAACAACAGCTCTGGTAAAACTTATTTATAGAAAAGACCACCTGTTGGAACTTTTAGACATCACCAAACAGACAGAATATGCCGACATCAGCAAGGTGAGATATCTTAAAGGGCTTCAATTGATTCGGCTGCTTTATGAGAAAATGTTGTCCTTGGATCATCACTTTGAAGCGGTCACTACTTTCTCAGAAATGAGTGCTATGGCCAATCCGAACAACTTTGAAGTCTTCAATGAAGTAAAAGGGATCCTCAAACAACAGCAAAAGAAATCAAATTTTGATCTCCCGAATCTACTCGGAGATAATATCTATACTTCTATTGTTCACTCTATGGTGTCGCTGTTCAACAGCGGACAGTCACGAAAAGAGAAAGAAGCAGCCATAAAGGATATAGAATGTATTTTGGATTTTACGCTGAACATGCATCAGGACCTCAATACGATCTATTTTGAAACTGCTTTTTTAAAGTCGAGCAGCGATGGACTTTTAGCAGGATTGGAAGAGCTTTTCAGAGCATATACACTACCCATAGGTTATCAAAATAGTCTTGAAAAATGCCGATCCATAGACGACTGGGATGCTCTTAAAGAAGCCCTGAATCAATACCTAAACAAGATGCAATCCGCTATTCTGGACCCCTCTAAAAGCGACCAAGCCTTTAAGCTTCAAGTGAATTTGGAATTCAGTATTGACCGATTATTACAGTTCATTGCACAGTACAACAACTTTATTGATCAAGGCGCGAAATTCTATCAGAAGTTTGCCATAATGCTGTCTAGCTACGAGAACGAAGCACTTTGCAGGGGGCAGATTCCCGGGGAGTTTGAAGTTTTAAAACAAAAGATCACGAACTCCATCGATAAGTTCAACAATGCCTACAAGCCTGCAGAAATCAATGGAAGCAAATTAAAAGAGGTCCTTTACGGCATCAATGAATTCGATTAAGACGCGCGCATCTTTTTAACCGCAGCATTTAGGAAATAACCGGTCACTACTGTAGCCAATACGTCTGCTATGGGGAAGGATATCCAGACGCCAAATACGCCCAAATAAGTCGGTAAAATCAAGATCAAAGGGATTAGGAAGAACCCTTGTTTGGTAAGACTCAACAACAATGCGGGAACCGCTTTGCCTATGGCTTGAAAGTAACTCGCCCCAATGAGTTGCACCACTATGATGGGAGTCGCGGCAAATACCCAGCGTAAGGCGTTTGGAGTCCTTTTTAGAATCTCTGTATTGTTGGCCAGAGTTTGTGCATCAATATTATCACTGCTGCCAATAAAAACGGTTACTATTTCTGTTGGAAAAGCCATGATCAAGGCAAAGATCAGTACGGCCAATCCTCCAGAATATTTAATGGAGGTATTGATGGATTCTCGCACGCGCTCAAACTGTTTGGCGCCGTAATTGTACCCTGCAATAGGCAAGAATCCTTGGTTTACCCCAATGACTGGGAAGAGCGCAAACATGAGCATTCTGGATATGATTCCGTAAACGGCCACGTCCAAATCATCCCCATAATGAATCAATACGTTATTCAGCAAAATGGTCAGTACAGCAATAACTCCTTGTCGGGATAAAGTCACAAAACTCAAAGCATTGATCTCACGAACAATATCGCGTTGCAAGGAGAACGAGCTCCATTTTAATCGGAGTTCACTCTTAACGGCAAAGAACCAAAAGATAAAGGCAAAACAGATGGCATAACTTATAAAGGTAGCCCAAGCGGCTCCCTCCATTCCCATGTCGAGTACTTTGATCAAGATCCAGTCCATAAAAATGTTGCCAATTGCCGGCAACATCATGGCATACATGGCAAATTTAGGTTTGCCTTCTGCACGGATCACATTGTTGCCCATCATGCACATGGCCAACATCACAATTCCGTAAAGCACTATGTTGTAATAGGTCAATGCGAGTTCTTTAAAAGACTCGCCTGCTCCAAAGAACTCAATCAAATAATCTTGAAAGATCAGACCCAAGATGGCCAGAATCCCAGAGGTAAAAAAGGTCAGTGTAATCTGATTCCCAAAAACCTTTAAAGCCTTGTCGTTGTCTCCGGCTCCAAGGGCTCGCGATAATACAGAACCTCCTCCAATTCCAACGGCCAAACCAATGGCAGCAATAAAAAATGTTACAGGAATTACAACAGTGATCGCAGAAATGGCCAAAGGGCCAATCCATCGGCCTACAAAAATGGTATCAACGATCATGTTCAAAGACATGACCAAAATTCCAATGGACGCTGGTACAGCCTGCTGAATCAGCAATTTGCTAATAGGGGCCGTGCCCAGTGCTTTGGAATTTGCGTTCGCCATTTAGGCTATAGCTGTTTTTAAATCGGCAATGCGCCAGTGTTCGATCCAATCGACAAGTAGTGCGGCCCAATCATCATCCTCATTCAAACAAGGGATCACGGTAAAGTCTTCTCCACCTACTTCGTGGAAGATCTCTTCTCCTTCCATGGCAATCTCTTCTAGCGTCTCCAAACAATCACTTACAAAGGCTGGAGTAACAATGGCCAATCGTTTGGTGCCGGCTAAGCCCATTTTTTCAATGGTTCTATCTGTATACGGTTGCAGCCAGGGGTCAAAGCCCAATCGCGATTGGAATGTGGTGGAAAAAGTACCTTCCTCCAGATTGAGATATTCTCCAACCAATCTTGTGGTTTCTTTACATTGATGGCGGTAACAGTATGCATGCGCCGGGCTTGGTGTTTGACAACAACTGCCGTCTATTTTACAGTGTGAGTTGGTCGGATCACTTTTGCGAATGTGTCGCTCGGGAACTCCGTGGTAACTGAATAACAAGTGCTCATAATTGCTTCCTTCTAGACCGCGCTTGATAGATTCCGATAAGACCTTGATATAACGCGGATCGTTGTAAAAAGGATCCAAAGTACTGATGTGTAACTGTGGGAAAAACTCTTGACGCAGTTCTTCTACTTTTACTGTGATGGTCTCTGTTGTCGCCATGGCAAACTGCGGATACAAGGGCATTACAAGTATCTCTTCAACGCCTTTGTCCACCAATTCTTGCATTCCCTTTTTAATGGTCATACTACCATATCGCATGGCTAATGCCACAGGGATCTCTAATTTGTCTTGCACCTTAGCCTGTAAACGTTCTGAAAGCACAATGAGTGGAGAGCCTTCCTCCCACCAGATCTTGGAATAAGCCTCTGCAGACTTTTTAGGACGGGTATTCAAGATAATTCCTCTCACCAAGAGAATTCGCGCCCAACGCGGAACGTCAATCACTCTTGGATCCATCAAAAACTCATCCAAATAACGCTTTACGTCTTTAGGGTCTGTACTGTCTGGAGACCCCAAATTGACCATTAAAACACCTTTCTTATGCATGATACTTTTTTTGCGAAGTTAAGCCGCTTCAAGGCTAATCTTCTGCTGCTGTTTTATTATTTGACAATCGATTAATCAAAATCATCTATACTGTTTGACCCATGGTAAACTTCTTGGGCGTGGTTCCGTAGCGCTTTTTAAAGGCGGCTATAAAATGACTTGCTGTGCTATAGCCCAGTTTTAGGCCAACTTCATTCACATTGAGTGTTCCTGAGGCTAAAAGTTGACGCGCCACTTCCATTTTATACTCGAGCAAAAAGCTAAACACAGAATCTCCGTAGATCTGTTTGAAGCCTTCTTTAAGTCTATTGATAGGCATTTGCACTTCATCTGCCAATTCTTGCAAACTCGGTGGTTCCGCCATTCGTTTAATAATGATCTCCTTGGCCTGTTTGATCTTTTTCACATTAGCCTCACTGGCCAAAAACGGGCATTGTGCAATATCGAGTTCTTCTGGCTTGTGGAAATACAAGCTCAACAGCTCATAAGCCTTAGCTTTAAAGTACAGCGATTTTACATTCGGGTGTAAGTTGAATTGTAGAAGCTGATTCAAGGCCACTGCCATGGAAGGCGTGATGAGTGTCTCTTGATAATATTTTTGCTTGCTGTTTTCTTCGGACAGAAAGGTGATATAATTCGCCTCGGTTGAGAAAAAGCTGTGAAGCTTAGAAATGGGCACAATGATGGACAACAACCATGAATTAGGTTCCAAAGTGAGCGCTATCGGTAGTTCTTTCTTCGGATTGTAAAGTAGAATAGCCTTGCCCTCTCCCGCTGGAAAAGTGTAGGTGTTGTTATTGAATTGAAAGAATCCGCTGCCTTTAACACAGAAATGAAACTGCAAGCAATCTTGACGTACTTCCCTGCTGTAGAAGGCATTAGTATCTTCTTCATTCAAAAATTCCAGCACAAAAAAGCCTGGGTCGATACTGGTTTGATCGTAAATGCCGTTAGCGACACTTTTTTCCATTTTGCAGTTCTGTTTAAGTTTAATTATTTAGACTCATTCTAAATAAAGAGTTGACATTTATCATATCTCAGCCCCCAAAAATAGTGCATTTTGCGCCCCAAGGTTTCAATTTAAGTCAATATTAACAGGCTTCGATATTATAAATACCGCTAGCGTTATTTTTTAAAAATCGTAGCCATTAATTTTGCGGCGTTTCTATGAGCAAGAACACCCAAAGAACAACCACGGCTATGGCCGACTCTCGTTTTATCGTTATCGGGCTGAACTATCAGAAGGCCGATGCCGAGACGCGCGGACACTTTAGCTTGAGTCCGGATGCGCAACTTGCTCTTTTAGAAAGTGCAAAGCAGCAAGGCATTGATGCCATCAGTGTAATATCAACCTGCAACCGCAGTGAAATCTATGGCTTTGCGCGCTCGGCGGATCAATTCATTGATCTGCTCTGCGACCACACCAACGGAAACAAACCAGAATTTCTCACCGCATCCTACATCTACACTGGCAATGAAGCGATTCGCCATTTGTTCCGAGTAGGTACAGGACTGGATTCTCAGATTTTGGGTGATTTTGAGATCATCAGCCAATTGAGAAGATCTTTTAAGCAGGCCAAAAACCTGGGATTGCTCAATCCGTTTATGGAACGTCTCATCAATGAGGTGATTCGCGCCAGCAAACGCATTAAGAATGAAACGGCTTTATCCAGCGGGGCGACTTCGGTTAGTTTTGCTGCCGTTCAATATATTTTGGCACGTGTTCCTTACGTGACCAACAAAAATATTTTGCTTTTTGGGACTGGGAAGATCGGGCGCAATACTTGTGAGAATCTCATAAAACACACGCGCAACGAACACATCACATTGATCAACCGAACGCGTTCCAAGGCAGAGAAAATTGCTGGAAAATTCAATTTGATCGTTTCTGATTACGCCAATTTACAGTCTGAGATTGCTCAGGCAGACATTTTAATTGTGGCCACCGGAGCGCAAATGCCTACAATCTCTAACTCCCTGCTGCATCTCAAAAAGCCTTTGTTGATATTGGACCTATCGATTCCAAAGAATGTAGCCCAAGATGTGGAGAACAACCCATTGGTTCACTTGGTACACTTAGATCAACTCAGCAAGATTGCAGATGACACGCTTTCTGAACGCGCACAACAGGTTCCTAAGGCCTACAAGATCATTGAACTGATCGAGACCGAATTCTACGAGTGGGTAGAAAAACGCAAGTTCGCTCCAACGCTGCGCGCGCTGAAGGAACAGCTCAATTTATATGCAGCTGCAGAAATTGACAATCAACGCAAAAAATTAGACGATTTCAACGAAGAACAAGCGCAGATCCTCACCGATAGAATCGTCCAAAAAATTACAACACAAGTGGCCAATCACCTCAACAAGATGGATACTAAAGAGGTGGACCAACACGAATTGATCCGCAAAGTGTTCAACCTGCAAACCGAACAATAATGGAGGCCGCAATAAGAATTGGAACCCGTCAAAGTCCTTTGGCCCTTTGGCAAGCCAACACCGTAAAATCACTTTTGGAGGCTCAAGGGCATAACTGTGTATTGGTGCCTATTAATTCCCAAGGCGATCTCAATTTGGAACAACCACTTTATGAATTAGGTGTGGTTGGTGTCTTCACTAAAACTTTAGATGCCGCTTTACTAGCGGATAAGATTGACGTGGCGGTACACTCCATGAAGGACATGCCCACTGCTTTGCCTAAAGGCATTGCGCTTGCTGCTGTACTGGAACGAGCAGATTCGCATGATATATTGGTTCATAAGGGAACCGACTTTTTAAATGGCGAGGGAACTATTGCCACAGGAAGCCTGCGCAGAAAGGCGCAATGGTTACACAAATACCCGAACCATGAAGTTGTTGGATTGCGCGGGAATGTGCAAACTCGGCTTCAAAAATTAAAGGACAATCCCTGGAATGGTGCCATCTTTGCCAAGGCAGGTTTGGCCCGCGTTGATCTCTTGCCAGAGAAGTACCATCAATTGGATTGGATGATCCCTGCGCCAGCTCAAGGAGCGGTAGCGGTTGTCGCCAAAGAGAAAGATTCACAACTCCTTGAAGACTGTAAAGCGATCAATGACCAAAATACTGCCCTTTGCACCCATATTGAGCGTCAATTTTTACGCACGCTTGAAGGTGGTTGCACGGCGCCCATCGGAGCCATCGCAAAGGTAGAAAATGAGCAGATCCACTTTAAAGGAAGCCTGCACAGTTTGGATGGAAGTCAAGCCAAACTCATTGAGCAAACGGCTCCCCTTGAACAAGCAAATGAGCTTGGAGCCAGTTTGGCAGAAGCACTATTAGCTGATGGAGGAACGGAAATTATGGAAGCAATTAGAAAGGAATTATGAGATTGTTGTCTACCAAAATACTCAATGAAGAACAACGGGCTCGGTTGGAAGCAGCAGGATATCAAGTGACCCATTACGACAGTCTTTCCATTGAACTGCTCGCTTTTGAGATTCCTGAGCAAGCCGAACATTGCATTTTTAGTTCCCAAAATGCAGCAAAGGCCTTTATTAATAACGATTCGGTTATTAAACAGCGCTCGGTTTACTGTGTGGGAGAAAAAGCGGCACTGCTTTTAGAGGAAAATGGTCAAAAAGTGATTGAAATTGGTCAAAATGCTGCTGATTTAGCTCAAAAGATCATAAAAAACCACAAAAACGTTTCTTTTTATTATTTCAGCGGAAATCTTCGCAGACCAGAAATGCCACAGTTACTTGCTCAAAATCAAGTGGTATTTCACGAAGTACCGGCTTATGAAACCCGTTTGAATTATCCTGAATTCGATTTGGACTTTGAGACCATTCTCTATTTCAGTCCTACAGGCGTTCAGAGCTACCACAACAAAAACAACAACACGAATTACACAGCGATCTGCATTGGTGAAACCACCAGAGCAGAAGCTTTAGCATTTACATCTCATACCGCAACAGCACTTCACACCACCGTAGACGGTGTTTTGGACGCTGCCCTGCAACACTTAGAAAAAGCATGATAAAGAACGATCTATTTTTACGCGCCCTAAAAGGCGAAACCGTTGAGCGTCCACCCGTTTGGATGATGCGTCAAGCAGGCCGATACTTACCTGAATTCATGGAGATCAAACACAAGTATGATTTCTTCACGCGTTGCAGAACTCCAGAATTGGCCAGTGAGATCACTGTGCAGCCTATTCGCCGTTACGGCATGGATGCCGCGATTTTGTTTAGCGATATCTTGGTGATTCCACAAGCGATGAATATTGAGGTAGAAATGAAGCCAAATTTTGGCCCCTACCTACCTAACCCGGTGCGCACTGCAGAAGACGTAGAGCGCGTTATTGTACCAGATGCGAAGGAATCGCTTAACTATGTGATGCAAGCCATTAAGGCCACCAAAGAGAAGCTCAATGATGAAGTGCCGCTCATCGGATTTGCAGGATCTCCTTGGACTATTTTGTGCTACACCGTTCAAGGACAAGGATCTAAGAATTTTGACAAGGCTAAAGAGTTTTGTTTTACCCAACCAGAAGCCGCGCATCAATTATTACAAAAGATCACCGATACTACCATTGATTATTTAAAGGCAAAAGTAGAGGCTGGAGTAAACGCTGTACAGGTTTTCGATTCTTGGGGAGGCATGCTAGCTCCAGAGGATTATCAAGAATTCTCATTGCAATACATCAATCAAATTGTGACGGCCTTAAAACCTTTGGCTCCCGTGATCGTCTTTGGTAAAGGATGCTGGTTTGCTTTAGGCGATATGGCCAAATCTGGCGCTTCCGCTTTGGGTGTAGATTGGACGTGTTCTGCGCGTAATGCGCGTTACCTCTCTGGAGGAAAGATCACCTTGCAAGGAAACTTTGACCCGAGCCGTTTGTTATCGCCTCCAGCGGTTATCAAAGAGCGTGTGCATCAAATGATTCGCGAATTCGGGAAAGACCGTTATATCGTAAACCTAGGTCACGGAATATTGCCAAACATCCCAACAGAAAATGCAGGCGCCTTTATTGAGGCGGTGAAGAGCTACAAAGAATAAACTATGTTCTGGAGAACACTCAAGCGATTGAATTTTGCGCAACTGATCATGTTGTGTGGAATTACTTTGCGTTCTCCGATTAGAATGCTTAAAACAGCTTTGGCGACCAAAGAGTGCATGCAGATCTGTAACCGTGAATTTGGGCAAGCCCATCATTTGCATAACAGAGCCAACGCCATTCGTCATGCGCTTTGGAATATTTTGATCATGAAGCGTATCTACAAGAATCCATCGAATATTCTTTCAGCCTTAGCTTGGACTGATAAGATCACTTCTTGGCACGAGGATTTCTCAGTGAATGAGCCTTTAGAACGCGCCATGGACTTGCACAACAATCAGGTTGGGCGTTATTGGTTTTCTGATTACAAGGCCAGCTCAGAAAAAGAAATTGTCGAAAGTTTGAAACAACGAGCCCTAAAAGCGCGTCAAATACTCGATATTAATGAAACCAAGTACTCCTTTGGACGCTTGGTGTATTTAAGCGAATAGTTATGATCGGTTCTGTATTTTCAAGCATAAAAGCATATTCTGACGCACTCCCGCTGATGAACAGATTAGGATTGTGGCGCTATTTTGTGGTCCCAATAATTATCAGTTTGGTAGTTGCCGTTGGAATCATAGTGGCGGCCTACGGATTGAGTGACAATTTAGGCGCACTAATTAGTAAGGCGTGGATTTTTGACTGGGGCAAGGAAGCCTTTGCGGTAGTTGCAGAGATCCTAAGTGTGATCATGATCATTACCTTCGGATTTATTATTTACAAAGCCGTGGTCATGGCTTTGAGCGCTCCATTTATGAGTCCGGTTTCTGAAAAGATAGAGGCAGATATGCGCCCCGGTGAGCGTTTTTACAGAAATACAGACTTTAACGACCAATTGTGGCGCGGTATTCGGATCAACGCGCGCAATTTAGGTATGGAATTATTGTGGACTGTTCCAATTTTCTTTTTAGGACTGATCCCTGTCATAGGTTTGATAGCTCCAATTTTGCTCTTTTGCATGCAAGCTTATTATGCCGGCTTCGGAAACATGGATTACACCTTGGAAAGACACTTTGGATACAGCGACAGCATTCGCTTTGTAAAACGCAATCGCGGTTCAGCCATTGGCAACGGATTGGTTTTTATGACGGTGCTTATTATACCAGTTATAGGTCTGATCTTGGTACTCCCGCTTTCGGTAACGGCAGCTAGCTTGAGAACTGTACAATTAATGGACAAAGAACAACCTAAGTTAATCGACTATGCGAACTAAATTTCACGAGTACATCCAAACCCTGCAAGATCAAATTACCTCAGCTTTAGAAGCGGCAGATGGGCAAGCTAAGTTTCAAGAAGACCTTTGGGAACGCCCAGGCGGTGGTGGAGGCCGTACACGAGTTATCGAAAACGGAGCCGTATTTGAAAAAGGTGGAGTGAACATCTCCGCAGTACACGGCGCCTTGCCCCCGGCTATGCAGGACTATTTTAAAGTAAAAGAGGCGGACTTTTTTGCCTGCGGACTCTCCCTAGTGATCCACCCAAAGAACCCTATGGTGCCAACCGTTCACGCGAACTGGCGCTATTTTGAACTCTACGATAAAGCCGGAAATGTGGTCACCCAATGGTTTGGTGGCGGTCAAGACCTAACCCCATATTATCTGTTTGAACAAGATGCCATTCACTTCCACGAAGTCTGTAAAACCGCCTGTGATAAACACGATCCAGAGTTTTATTCTAAATACAAAGCCAAGTGTGACGACTATTTCTGGAACGCTCACCGCAATGAAGCGCGCGGAGTAGGTGGATTGTTCTTTGATTACTGCAAGCCTACGGAAGATTTTAGCTTAGAGCAATGGTATAACTTTGTAACAGAAGTGGGCAATAGCTTTGTAGAAGCGTACGTGCCCATTGTGGAGCGCAGAAAGAACCTAGAATACACCCAAGCCCAGCGCGATTGGCAAGAAGTGCGTCGTGGGCGCTATGTGGAATTCAACCTAATCCACGATAAAGGCACCTTGTTTGGCCTTAAGACCAACGGGCGTATTGAAAGTATTTTAATGAGCTTACCGCCACATGTGCAGTGGCACTATAACCATCAGCCAGAACCGGGTAGCCCAGAAGCAGCCTTGGTAGAAGTGTTGCAAAACCCAAAGGATTGGGCGGCACGGATTCCGGCAAATTCTTAAAAAAGATTATGTATCCCATCATTAGAAATAGACGTTTACGTGCATCCGCAGCCATGAGAAATCTGGTTCGCGAAACCATCATTACTCCTCATGACTTTTTAGTGCCTTTGTTTGTGACAGAAGGTAAAGGCGTGCGCGAGGAGATTCCATCCATGCCGGGCTATTACCGTTTGAGTTTGGATCAATTGGCTGGCGAGGTGAATGAACTCTGGAATATGAACCTGCAAGCGGTCTTGCTCTTTGTAAAGGTTCCAGACAACCTTAAAGACAATGAGGGCACAGAGGCCTTGAATCCTGATGGCTTGATGCAGCGCGCCATCAAAGAGGTGAAAAATGCACAACCGGGAATGTTAGTGATGACTGACGTGGCTTTGGATCCTTTTTCCAGCTACGGCCATGACGGTATTGTTGCTGATGGGAAGATCTTAAACGATGAGACCAATGAAGTACTGGCAGCCATGAGTGTTTCTCATGCCGCTGCTGGCGCCGATGTGGTTGCTCCAAGTGATATGATGGACGGACGCATTCTTAGCATCCGTGAAGCCTTAGAAGATGAAGGCTATATTGACACAGCAATCATGAGTTACAGTGCCAAGTACGCCTCGGCCTTTTACGGACCGTTTAGAGATGCTTTGGATTCTGCCCCTGGATTTGGCGATAAGAAGACCTATCAAATGGATCCGGCAAACCGCTTTGAAGCCATCAAAGAAACCCAAATGGACATTGATGAGGGTGCCGACATTGTGATGGTAAAACCCGGTTTGGCTTATTTGGATATAGTCCGAGAAGTTCGCAACGAAGTTGATGTTCCTGTAGCGGTATATCAAGTGAGCGGTGAATACGCCATGCTAAAGGCCGCGGCAGCTCAAGGTTGGCTAGACCACGATGCAGTAATGATGGAACAACTCATCAGCATAAAACGCGCTGGAGCTAATATCATAGCGAGTTACTTTGCCAAGGACGCAGTTCGTTTACTTTCGTAACTTAGATGCCAAAGCAAAGTGGTTGATCTATGCAGATAATTTTTATTTGCTTGATTATCTCGGAAATAAAAATTATTAAATAGATGAAACATCTTCTAATTGCCTTTGCTCTTTTTGGGGCTACAGGAGCTATGGCGCAGGCTACAACACCCAAAGAAGCTTTTCTGGAAAAATGGGAAAACGCCAAGAACTACACCTTGGAGATCGCCAAATCCATGCCCGAAGAAGAATTCGGATTTAAACCCACTGATGGACAAATGAACTTTAAAGAACAGTTGATTCATATGAAAGCCAATATGGATTGGTTGAGCACTACCTATTTTGGAGGCACTGAACCTAAGGCTATCACAGACACCAAGGCCAATATCATCAAATCATTGGAAGCTTCTTTTAATGGTGTGGCTGATGCCGTAAAAGCCACTGACCCTAAAACCTTTACCGAAACTGTTGATTTTTTTGCTGGGCCCAAAAGCCGTTTGCAGATCTTAAACCTCTTGCAAGATCACCTCACCCATCATCGTGGTCAGCTGATTGTATACATCAACCTTAAACAAGTAGCGCCTCCGCGCTATGTGGGTTGGTAATTTTTGGTATTTTTACTCATATCAAGTCAACTATAAGCTAGCTCTGTGACCTTACTCATTGTTTACGCCGTACTCTCGATCTTCTTTTCGTTTCTGTGTTCGATCTTAGAAGCTGTACTGCTCAGTATTACACCTTCGTTTATCAATATCAAAAAGTCGCAAGGGAAAGGCTATGCGAATACCTTGGAGCGTCTCAAGAAAGATGTAGACAAACCTTTGATCGCAATCCTAACCTTGAATACAATTGCCCATACTGTAGGTGCAATTTTGGTTGGGGTGCAGGCAGAGAGTCTGGATTTTGAGATCGATTTCTTAGGAATTAATATCGTCGGGATCGTTTCTGGGATCATGACCTTTTTGATTCTAGTACTTTCTGAGATCATTCCAAAGACCATTGGAGCTACTTACTGGAAAAAGCTCGCGAATTTCACTGCCAAAGCCTTATCAGCCCTAATTTTTCCATTGAAATACACAGGAATACTTTGGTTCCTGCAACTCACTACGCGCTTGATTGGTAAATCTGCCCATGTAAGCACTTTAAGCCGAGAAGAATTCATTGCCATCGCCGATGCTGCGCAAGAAGAAGGTGTTTTCGCAGAAAACGAATCCACAGTCATTAAAAACCTCTTGGTATTCAAATCCATTTTGGCCAAAGATGTCATGACCCCATGGGTTGTGGCCATTACAGAAGATGAGAACACCACCATTGAAGCCTTCCATGAAGGTCATAAGAATCTGAAGTTCTCTAGAATTCCTATTTATAACGAGAACGCGAATAATGTAACCGGAGTCATCTTGAAAGATCATGTACTGGAAGCAATAATTGACAGCAAGGGACACGAACCGCTTAAGAGCATTAAGCGAGAACTCTTGGTTACTGATAGTCGCACGCCGATTCCGAATCTCTTTGAGCTCTTTATTGGAAAACGCGCTCATATGGCCATTGTCATGGATGAGTTTGGGAACCCTGTAGGCCTAGTCACTATGGAAGACATCATTGAGACCTTACTTGGGCTAGAGATCATGGATGAAAGCGACAATGTTGCCGATATGCAACAAATGGCCCGCCGCACTTGGGAAGCCCGCGCTAAGCGTCTGGGAATTGTCATTACCAAAGCAGAAGACGAAGACCAAGACGAGTAAGATGATGCAAAGCGCTTATTTGGATTCGCCCCTCGGGACCCTTTTATTAGAGGGTAATGCTGATGGAATCCAAAAGCTCACCGCACTTGATACCGCAGAATCCCCATCCGCAGAAATTCCAGAACCTCTAAAAGAAGCGGCCCGCCAAATTCAAGACTATTTTAAGGGGAATCGCAACGATTTTGACCTTAAGCTCAATCCGCAAGGAACAGCCTTCCAACAACAGGTTTGGAAGCAGTTGCTTGAGATTCCGTTTGGAAAAACTACCAGCTATATGGATATGGCCAAACGTTTGGGCGATCCCAAGACCATTCGGGCAGCTGCAAGCGCAAACGGCAAGAATCCAATTATGATCATCATTCCCTGTCATCGGGTGATAGGCAGTGATGGCAGCCTAACTGGTTATGCAGGAGGTCTCTGGCGCAAACAATGGTTGCTTGAACACGAGTCGCCTGTGACCCAACAAAAATTATTCTAGTATGAAAGCTCTTGTCCGTTTCTTAAAGGGATTTTTAGCGTTGATCCTAGCGCTAATTGCCCTTTTGTACATCACCGATTACGAATACATCATCAAAGGCGTTCGCGTGGTTTATATGACCGGGCACACTACGGCCTTTATAGATGATCACGTCTATTTTGAAAACGAGACCATCGCTAAATCTGAAGCTCCTTGGGAATGGCCCAAACACAAAGGCTACAACACTGTTGAAGCTACAGAGACTTTAAAGCAGACCAATGAAGCTCTGGGAACCGTTGCTTTTGCAATTATTAAGAACGACAGCCTCTGGTATGAAAACTACGCGGAAGGTTATGGCCCAAGCTCTCAAACCAATTCCTTTTCTATGGCCAAGAGCATTACCACAGCACTCTTGGGCAAGGCGATAAAAGATGGCTATATCAAAAGCTTGGATCAGCCTATTGGTGACTTCTTTGATAAATACAAAGACGACAAAACAACGGTTGGAGACCTCTCCTCCATGGCCTCTGGTTTGGATTGGGAGGAAAGCTATAAAAGCCCTTTTAGCGTTACTGCACGCGCCTATTATGATGATGATCTCGCGGAAACCATCTTAGCCCAAGAGGTGGTCGATACTCCCGGCGCTGGTTTTCGTTACCTCAGCGGAAACACTCAGCTCTTGGGTATGATCATTCAAGAGGCGACTGGTAAATCGCTCTCTGAGTATTTGGAGGAGAGCTTTTGGCAGCCTTTAGGCATGCAAGAAGATGCCCTTTGGCAGATTGATGACAAGGAAAATCGATTGGCAAAAAGCTACTGTTGTATTGCCAGTAACGCTTTGGATTTTGCGCGTTTTGGAAGACTTTTCAAAAACGATGGGAAATGGAACGGCCAGCAAATCTTAGATTCCGCATTTGTGGCTAAGGCCACTGTGGCTCGTTTTCAAGGCGAGCCTTATGGATACGGGTTTTGGATCTCAGATCACATGGACAAACACATCTTTGTAATGCGCGGTATTTTGGGACAATACGTTATCACCATCCCAGAAGACGATCTAATTATAGTGCGTCTAGGACACCAATTAGGAAGCCGCCAAGCTGGTGATGATTTTACCAGTGACTTTTATAAATATGTGGAAGAGGCTTATGCCATGATTAGTAATTAAAGTGTACTTTCGAGAGCAAATCTGCTCACTGTGCTGCAAAAAATTCCACTGAATAACATTCTCTTTTTAGACATCGAAACGGTGCCTGAAGCCGCTGATTTTAATTCATTGGATGAGGAAACCAAAGAGTTGTATGCAGCCAAGACCCAATATCAACGCAAGGAGATCTCTGCAGAAGAGTTCTACGAGCGCGCAGGTATTTGGGCAGAGTTTGGTAAGATTATCTGCATAGCCGTAGGTTATTTTACGGCTGCGGATGGTGGCGAGTTCCGAGTGACCTCCTTTAGTGGAGAAGAAACACAATTACTGCGCGAGTTCAATGAGCTGTTAGAATCGCATTTTAATCGTCCATACCACAGACTGTGTGCACACAACGGCAAGGAGTTTGACTTTCCGTATTTAGCGCGTAGGATGACCATTTTAGGGATTCCATTGCCTAATAAGCTCCAACTATTTGGAAAGAAACCTTGGGAGGTTCCTCATTTAGACACCATGGAACTTTGGAAATTCGGAGACTTTAAGCATTATACTTCCCTACGTCTTTTGGCCAAAGTACTCGGCATTCCCTCTCCTAAGGAAGACATTAGCGGAGATCAGGTACGGGAAGTGTACTACGAGGATAATGACTTAGACCGCATTGTAGAATACTGCCAGCGCGATACCATAACCGTGGCCCAGATCTTTTTGCGCTATCGCAATCAAGCCATTCTTCAAGACCATCAGATCAAATACCGCTAATAAAAAAACCCCGCCCGAAGGCGAGGTCTTTCCAATTTAGTTAGTTGATGAGTATGTGATTACTCTTTGATGAAGCGATCTGTTACGATCTCTTCTCCTTCGTTGATCTCTAAGATATAAACTCCGGATTGTAGACGTGAAACGTCAATAGTTTGCATCAAAGTTCCTTCAGAAACTACTTGTCCTAGCAAGTTGATGATGCGGTAAGTCTCTTGACCTGTTTGATCAAGTAAACGAACGTTAAGTGTGCTTCCCACTGGGTTTGGATACATCATGAAGTCTCCTTCAAAGTCAGGACCTTCATCATCTCCAACAAAACCAGCAGGTGCTCCAAGCGCAGTGATACGGTTACCTCCAATGAAACCAGAACCAGCGTCAGCAGTAATGGTTACTTGATCGATATAAACGCGGTCAGCATTCGTAGATGCATCACAACGGAAACGGAACTGTGCATTGCTTGGGAAGTTGTACTCCGCGCTGCTAATAGTTACAGTAGCCGTATAGAATTGGTTGTTGCTGAAGTTTGATCCGCTAGCCCAAGAAGCTACGGTTCTCCAAGCAGATCCATCATAGAATTGCAACCAGAAGTCCTCTCCAGTCTCCATAGAGTTCGGATAGAAATAGAACTCAACATCTACACTACTGTGACTGGTCATATCGAAAGAACCTAAAGTCATCGTAGACGAGTTGGTGTTGTCTCTCAAACGGATCGAGTATGTGCCTTCATAAGAGCGTCCACCAGCATAACGGAAAGAGTCAGATCCTCCATCAACCCAGCCGTCCCAGCCAGATTCGAAGTTACCTTCGTGAAGAACCACTGGTCCTCCTCCACCTCCGCCTCCGGAAGATTCGGTAGTAAAGCTTACGCTTGCAGTGCCTGAGTTGTTTCCGGCTGCGTCATAAGCGCGAACATCAAAAGTATAAGAAGTACCAGCAGTCATTCCTGTAATATTAGCAGAAGTACTGGTTGTAGTTCCCAAAGAAGTTCCTCCTTGAAGGATCTCATAACCTTCTACTCCTACATTATCAGAAGATGCGTTCCAAGTTAGGGTTGCAGTAGTTTCTGTAATAGCACTAGCTGCCAATCCTGTTGGAGTAGACGGAGCTTCTGTATCGGCACCTCCGCCGCCTCCTTCAATACAGAAGGTATGCGAAGCCGAGCTTCCAAAAGATCCACCGCTAAACAGCGTTCCTGAACTGCTAGATACGGTATAACTACCTGATCCATAAGAACAGCAAATACCGTCTCCGTATGAATCTGTAATCGTGAAGGTATAGTCACCTGCAGCTAATCCTGACCAAGTAGCCGTTACTGTAGATCCATCAGGGTTTGCAGTAGAGTAGCTAGCAGATTCAATAGTTGTTCCAGAAGCATCTTTTAGCGTCCAAGCAGTCTCTTCTGGGTAGTTATCTAAAGTGATCGATAGGAATACATCACCAGTAACACAATCTGGTGGTGGAGGTGTTCCTCCGTAAGCATCTCCTACGTTTACTGCATACCAAGCGTTAGTTACAGCGATCTCTTCTGGGCTTCCTGCACCATAAAGATCAATAGCCGCTTGAATTGCACCTGCACGAGCATCAGTAAACTGAGAGCTCTGTGTCAAGTACACAGCAAGGTTACGGTAAGCAATTGCCTCTGCTTTGTCCCATCCGATTGCGCTCACGCTAAATACGTCACCAACGTCGTTAGTTCCAGATCCACCGTTAACCAAAAGGTAGAACCAGTAATTCTGAACCCCAGAGTTGATGTGTACTCCACCGTTGTCTCCTGACGAAGTCCACCAGTATGTACCTAAATAAGTATCTGGATCGTTGAAAGCATTAGGATTGCTCATTGAGCGTAAAGCTCCACCGCTTCCTCCAGCTCCGATAGCATCTCCCATCAACCAGTCGTTGGTCCCTTGCGCATAGTGCTCAATTGACTCTCCAAAGATATCAGAGAAAGACTCGTTAAGTGCTCCAGACTGGTAGCTATAAATAAGGTTTGCTGTAAACTCAGTAACCCCGTGAGTGATCTCGTGTCCTACAATATCCAAAGATACTAGAGGACCGTAGTTTACACCGTCACCATCACCGTAAGTCATACGTGAACCGTCCCAAAATGCATTTACATAGTTGCTAGAATAGCTAACGTAAGAGTTAATGATTGCACCCGCTCCGTTGAACGAGTTACGGTTGTGCTTGCCCATAAAGTATTTGTGGGTTTGCTCAGCACCAAAGTGTGCCTGTACTCCAGTAGCGGTTGATGAAGGAAAGGAAGTATCGCTACTAGTGATATCAGAAGCGCCGCTGTAGTTGGTTCCGTTATTCATGTCAAAAGTACGGATCCCACCACCATCAGCTGTCTGACGCAAACGGTATCCACCGGTATAGCTGTCTGCAGTAAAGCTAACAGTACCGTTGTACAAACTAACTCCAGTTGCTGGAGTGTCTGCATGGTGAATGCGCTTGTTCTCAAAAAGGACAGCTCCAGTCTGAGCGTCTACATAAACATCTGCTCTGTAAAGTGGAGCAGAAGCGTAGATATCAAACTTATAAGCCAAACGCGCCTCTGTAGTGATCTGATCAATAGCTGGGAAGATCACCAATTCGCCTTCCGGTCTTTCATAACCGATCATTGCAGCATCGTCTGTTTGTTGCCACAGGTACTTTTCTGCACCGATGTGGGCAGTCGCTCGGTTAAGAGCTGCTGTAGCAGAAAGACCAGGAGTGATGGCTACCTCATCAAGTCTAAATACACTGTTAGACATAGAAACTACTTTCCCTTCTTTAGCGTGGAGCGTAGATTGACCAAACTCTACTTTGATCCCTTTGTAAAATTGTTGGAATTTTTGGTGGGTAAAACCGAGTTCATCTGTGCGTTCTGACACTGCACTAAAGGTGTTGTCTGTTGCAAGTTTGAATTCTTCGGTAAAAATGCTTTGGGGAGCAGCAAATGATTTTTGCTGATTGTCATTAAAAACTTTGAGCTTTTTAATGGGCTTGGGCTGACTCTCCTGAGCAAAACTCATGGTAGAAAACAGCATCGCGGCCATTGCTAGAAGCAAGGGCCTGAATGAATTTTTCTTCATTGTTAAAGTAATTGTTAGTTAGTGAATTTTGAGATTGTTGTTAATCCTTTGTTAAGATACTATTAATACCTCAGCCAAATTCAAAAAAAGATGAATAATCGATAAAGTGCAGAAATTGAAAATACTTGTTCAGTCATTTGTCTAAACAGCTAAACAAGATTGTGTCATTTGTAAGAATTGCCGTAATTTTTCCACCCTGATATTACGGTTATTCCGTAAGTGTCTCTGGTAAAGCGATTTAGTCCAACACACTTCAACTTTGTAGTTTTTTGATGGGGATTTGAGCCAAAATTTCCAGCGTACTAAGCATTAAAAAAGAAGTATCTTTAAACAATGGCGCAAGCACCAATCTTATCGGTAAAGGACCTCAGCATTCGCTTTGGAAAAGCAGCCCCTGTACTCCATGGGATTGACTTAGAACTCTACCCTAATGAGATCTTAGGGTTGGTTGGAGAATCGGGTTCGGGAAAGTCCATCACCAGCTTAGCGGTAATGGGATTACTGCCAAAAACAGCTGTAATTGAAGGGGAGATCGCTTATCAGGATCAAGAGCTTGCCAAGCTATCGTCAAAAGCGCTTAGAAGCCTCAGAGGGAATGAAATAGCCATGATCTTCCAAGAACCCATGAGTGCGCTAAATCCAGCACTTAAATGTGGCCCGCAAGTAGCTGAAGTCTTGAAAATTCACAAAGGACAATCAGAATCAGTGGCTAAAAAAGAGGTTCTGTCGCTGTTTGAACAGGTCAAACTGCCTCGAGTCAATGAGGTGTACAGTAGCTATCCACACCAGCTTAGCGGCGGACAAATGCAGCGCGTAATGATTGCTATGGCATTGGCTTGTAAACCCAAGATCCTCATTGCAGATGAGCCAACTACGGCCTTGGATGTAACGGTACAGAAGGAGATCATTGAGCTCTTAAAGAGTCTGCAAAAGGAAAACCAGATGAGTGTGCTTTTCATTTCTCACGATCTGGCCTTGGTCTCTGAGATTGCAGATCGGGTTGCAGTCATGTTTAGAGGCTCCATTCTTGAGGTAGCTGAAACGCATACACTTTTTACCAATCCACAACATAATTATACAAAGGCACTCCTTAATAGTAGACCAGATTTAGACCAACGACTCAAAAGACTTCCTACGGTTGATGACCTCTCTGACAACAGTTTTAAGCCTGAAGAAATAAGCGCCCCGCAACGCGCCGCGAAACATAAAAAACTTTACACCCAGGCCCCTTTATTAGAGATCAATAATCTGGAGAAAACTTACTACGGAAAAGCGGCCTTATTTGGAAAGCCCAAATCAGTAAAGGCGGTCAAAGGAGTCAATTTTCAGGTTTTTGAAGGCGAAACGCTAGGGCTTGTTGGCGAGTCTGGCTGTGGAAAATCTACCTTAGGGAAAACTATCATGCAAATTGAAGCGGCTACCGCCGGCCAAATTAAGTTTCGCGGAAAAGACATCACTCACCTCAACAAAGCAGAGCGACAACGCTTGCGCAAAGAAATTCAAATCGTTTTTCAAGATCCTTTTGCGTCCTTAAATCCTAGAATGACCATAGGCGAGGCTATTGAAGAACCCCTGCGCGTGCATCACTCCTACAGTGCTAGTAAGCGCAAACAAGAGGTTTTGGAATTATTGGAGGAAGTAGGCTTAGATGCCACCTATTACAACCGATATCCACACGAACTATCAGGTGGACAACGCCAGCGTATCGGAATTGCCAGAGCAATTGCTTTAAAGCCCAAACTGCTGATCTGCGATGAATCCGTCTCTGCCCTGGACATAAGTGTTCAAGCTCAAGTATTAAATCTGCTCAATCGCTTAAAAGACAATTACGGCTTTACGTATATATTTATTTCACATGATTTAGCCGTTGTCAAATATATGGCAGATCAATTGGTAGTTATGAATGCAGGGCTGATTGAAGAGATAGGAGATGCCGATGAAATCTACGCCAACCCCAAAAAGAAATACACCAAACGCCTTATTGATGCCATCCCAAAAGGCTTAAAATAAGACATAAAAAAAACCCGCTCTAACCTCACAAAGAACGGGTAAAACCTTTATCTGATCGTTGCACAGATTTGGGGTTTGTATTTTACATTAACAAAAAAACTTTTTTAGCTAAATACAGGAAGGTTGTTATTAACCGTAGTGTATTTTTAATCGCCATTAGCATAGTAGGTTATGTTACTTTAATTAGGGACTGCTAAGATGCGCGAAAAATTTAAAATTCGCGATTAAGTGCCTTTTTATTAGACGAAATGCACTTTATTTTAACATTTTAACATACCTATACGTAATTTCCTACGTTTCAAGGCAATAAAAATCAAATGTTCATTTCAGGTACGGTATCCGGAACATGAAGTTTTCCGGCTGTAGCATTCACGATTTCCTCCACAGAAACCCCTGGTGCGCGCTCGCGCAGTACAAAACCATCAGAAGTGATATCCAAGACCGCGAGATTGGTCACTACCTTCTTTACACAACCCACGCCAGTGATCGGTAAGGAACAACGCTCGAGCAATTTGGATTCTCCGCGTTTGTTGGTGTGCATCATAGCGACAATGATATTTTCTGCGCTGGCTACCAAGTCCATAGCGCCTCCCATACCCTTAACCATCTTTCCTGGGATCTTCCAGTTGGCAATATCTCCATTCTCTGCAACCTCCATGGCACCAAGAATAGTTAAATGGACGTGTTTTCCTCTAATCATAGAAAAACTCATTGCAGAGTCAAAGAATGAGGCTCCCGGTAAGGTGGTGATTGTTTGTTTACCTGCATTGATGATGTCTGGATCTTCCTCTCCCTCAAAGGGAAAAGGTCCCATCCCCAATACACCATTTTCGCTTTGAAACTCTACGCTAATATCGTCTCGAACGTAATTAGCCACAAGCGTAGGAATACCAATCCCCAGATTTACATAATAGCCGTCATTTACTTCTTGTGCAATGCGTTTTGCAATTCCGTTCTTATCTAATGCCATTATTCTCTAGGTCTTACGGTTCGTTGTTCAATGCGTTTTTCATAGACAACGCCTTGGAAAATGCGCTGTACAAATATTCCAGGAATGTGAATTTGATTTGGATCCAATTCCCCAACAGGTACTAAGTGCTCTACCTCAGCGACGGTGATCTTAGCCGCCCCACAAATGTTCGGATTGAAGTTTCTCGCAGTTCCTTTAAAGATCAAATTCCCGGCTGTATCTCCTTTCCAGGCTTTTACAAAACCAAAGTCAGCATCAAAAGCATATTCTAAGATGTGCTTCTTGCCGTTAAACTCGCGAACCTCCTTGCCTTCTGCAACCTCTGTTCCGTAGCCGGCAGGGGTATAAAATGCAGGAAATCCTGCTTGAGCAGCTCGGCAACGTTCAGCTAGAGTCCCTTGCGGAATCAATTCCACGTCTAACTCTCCACTGAGCATCTGTCGCTCAAACTCGGCATTCTCTCCTACATAAGAAGAGATCATTTTTTTGATCTGTTTACGCTGCAGTAAAAGTCCCAAACCAAAATCATCCACACCGGCATTGTTAGAGACGCAAGTGAGGCCATAAATATCTTGTTTAGATAAGTAGCCAATGGCATTCTCAGGAATACCACTTAGGCCAAAGCCTCCAAACATAAAGGTCATGTCTGATGCTACGCCTTGGCAGGCTTCTTCTACATTAGCAACGGTTTTATTGATCATAGGTTCTCGATTAAAACTCGAATTCGTTAGGCACTTCTTCTTCAGGCTTGTTGTTTTCAGCCCATTTTTCGCAGTCTGTTTCTATGGTAATGTCCTCCGGCTTTTCAAATTCTCCATCAGATACATCCAATCCTTCATCGTAACACTTTCTCATATAAATGGCCCAGATAGGAAGCGCCATAGTTGCTCCTTCTCCATAGGCGGTTGAGGCAAAGTGCGTTGCGCGGTCATCACCACCAACCCAAACTCCAGTCACCAGATTAGGGACTATTCCCATAAACCAACCGTCACTGTTGTTCTGTGTGGTTCCCGTCTTTCCTGCGATAGGATTCGTAAATTCATAAGGATAACCCGTCACAGCCGCTTTGTACTTGGCCGTATTGACTGCCCATTTATGTCGCAATCGCTGTCCAGAACCAGCTTGAGTCACTCCTTCCATCAAACTCAAGGTCACATAAGCGGTCTCTTCTGAGATCACATCTTTAGCCTCTGGAGTAGCTTGGTCCAAAACAGTACCGTTCTTGTCCTCTATGCGTGTGATCAAGATCGGCTTAATGTATACCCCTTGATTCGCAAAGGTTCCATAAGCACCAACCATCTCATAAAGGGTCACGTCTGGCGTTCCTAGCGCAATAGAGGGAACTTCGGGAATATCTTCAGGATCTACTCCCATGCGCTCTACCAATTCAATAACAGGTTTTGGTCCTACGCGATCTATTAAACGCGCTGTAACGGTGTTTACGGAGTTTGCCAAGGCATTTCGTAAACTCATGGTTCCGCCATAGTCTGCGTTGGAGTTCTTCGGACACCATTCTTTCATGTTTCCATGCTTGCCCTGCGGAATACAATAAGGTGTATTTGGCAAGGTATCGCAAGGAGACATATGCATTTGGTCAATGGCCGTAGCGTATACGAACGGCTTAAAGGTTGACCCGATCTGTCTCTGACCGGTCTTAACCATATCGTATTTGAAATGCTTATAATCAATTCCACCAACCCAAGCTTTGATCTCTCCGGTCTGTGGCGTCATAGAAAGTAATCCAGCCCTCAAGAAGCCTTTGTAATATCGAATGGAATCCATCGGAGTCATTAAAGTATCAATGTCGCCTCCCCAAGAGAAGATGCGCATATCTGTCTTTTCATTGAAAGAAGCAATGATCTCCTTCTCTGATTTTCCTTGACGTTTCATAGTGCGCCAGCGATCGGAACGTCGCATCGCAGCATTCATGATTCCGTCAATCTGATCTTGAGTAATATCTCTAAAAGGAGCCGTTTTATTCTTGGCACCTTGCTTGTCAAATTCTGCCTGTAGGTTAGACATATGCATGTCCACAGCAGCTTCTGCAAACTCTTGCATGCGGGAGTCAATGGTCACGTAAACCTTAAGTCCGTCTCTATCGATATCATAAGTAGTGCCATCTGTTTTAGGATTGTCCTTAGCCCACTGCTTCATATAGTTACGAACATACTCTCTAAAGTAAGTTCCGATTCCTTCATCATGGCCTTGAGGAGTATAGTTGATCTTTAAAGGCAAGGCCGTCAAAGAGTCTCGGGTTTGCTCATCGATATATTCGTACTTGGCCATTTGGCTGATCACCACATTGCGTCGTGCCAACGATTTGGCTTTAGAAATCTCACGTTTGGGATTGTATTGGCGCGGATTTTTAAGCATTCCGACCAAAATGGCACTCTCTTCAATGTTTAGATCTCTGGGCTCCTTCCCGAAGTAGATATTAGAGGCGGATCGGATCCCCACCGCTTGAAAGATAAAGTCCATTTCATTGAGATACATGGCCACAATCTCTTCTTTGGTGTATCGTTTTTCCAAACGCACCGCAATGATCCATTCTTTCATCTTTTGGATCACACGCTCTACCGTATTACTGGCCACGTCATCCGTAAAGAACAGCTTGGCCAACTGTTGGGTAATGGTACTTGCCCCTCCGCGTTTGCCTAAAAAGGCAGCAGCGCGCACAAATCCTCTGGCGTCAATTCCAGAGTGGTCGTAAAAGCGAGCGTCCTCTGTTGCGATCAAGGCCTCCACCAAATGCGGAGGAAGTTCATCAAAGGTTATGGGTGTTCTATTCTCTTTGTAGAATTTTCCAATGGTCTTTCCATCAGAAGAGATAATCTCTGTGGCGAGATCCTTTTCTGGATTTTCTAAAGCCGTCTCATCAGGGAGTTTTCCAAAAACGCCCCAAGAGGCCAATAAGAACATCAGGATAATGAATAAAAAGCCTCCAGCTACCAACTTCCAAAATAGAAAGATGTACTTTCTAAGCTGAGACTTTTCCATAGCTTCTTTCTTTGCTGCTTGTTTTGCCATAGTTAGTCTGTTTGGGGAAGCTCTGCACTGATTCCCACGTCCGTAATGCCTGTTAATCGTTCAACGCCATCTACCGCTCCATTATTGCGGACCGCATGAACTATGCTCAATTTATATTCGCCTTGTTCTGCAAAGCGCACGCCTTGTTTATACCAAAGCTTGTTCTCTTTTACACTTCCTAAACCACTACCCATCCAAGTTCCGTCTGGATTTGCCATGCGATATTCCAAGGTATCTGTGACCACCTTTCCTTGTGGAAACTCCATACGCGCAATCAGGAATAAATTATTGAAGGGATAATCATTGGTGTTACGCACATTGATAAAAAGGTCATAAGCCGCGGTAGAGTCCATTTCAGGGAGACTGACCTCAACCGTATCGGTTAGATCCCATCCATCAGAAAAGGAAGTCATACTACTAAAAACGGCATCGCCAGTACAACTACTCAAAAGCAGTGCCAACACTATTGCTATGCCTGTAATTCGGATCACTTTTGTTTTGATTTTGGAGCGTTATTGCGCTTTTGATTGCGGTTTTTGTTTCTTCGTTTTTTGCGGCGTTTTTTAGGCTGATCGAATCGTGTTAAACTATCCTGACCGGCACCGTCATTAAACTCAAAAGTACTCAAGTTGATCTCTACCTTATAGTCCTCGAGGCTAGTTACCTTCTTACCCTTTTTATTTACGGTCATGATTTCACGAACCTGGGTCGCTGAGAGTTCAAACCACTGCATCCAGTCGCCTTCATAGGCATACCACAAACGTTCTTTAAAGATGTCAATCTTTTGACAGACTCCAGTTCCTTTGTTGGTTTGCAGACGAACATCACTTTTAGGAAAGTTCTCTAATGCATCCAGATAGGTATCGAGTTCATAGTTCAAACAACACTTGAGTTTCCCACATTGACCCGCTAATTTCTGCGGATTTAAAGAAAGCTGCTGATAGCGTGCAGCAGCCGTATTGACTGATCTGAAATCGGTCAACCAAGTAGAGCAACAGAGTTCGCGTCCACAAGATCCAATGCCACCCAAACGGGCAGCTTCTTGTCTAAAGCCAACTTGCTTCATCTCAATACGCGTATTGAATGCGCGTGCAAAATCTTTGATGAGTTGTCTGAAATCCACACGATCTTCTGCCGTGTAGTAAAAGATAGCCTTGGAGCCATCTCCCTGAAATTCCACGTCAGAGATCTTCATCTGCAAGCCCAAACGGATCGCGATCTCACGAGACTCTTTTTTAATGGCCTCTTCACGATCTCTTGCCTTTTGCCAAATGTCAATATCTCTTTGTCCCGCCTTGCGATAGATCTTGGGTAGCTCCTCAAGCGGTTCTTTGATGCGCTTTTTCTTCATCTGCACCCGAACCAATTCTCCAGTAAGGGTTACTTGACCTATATCATGACCGGGGCTAGCTTCTGTCGCGACTATGTCTCCAATAGAAAGCGTTAAACCCTCGCTGTTTCTGTAGTAATTCTTGCGTCCGTTTTTAAAGCGTACCTCAACCGCATTGAATGGGGTCATCTCTGCAGGCAAAGCCATATTGCCCAACCAATCAAAAACGGTTAGTTTGTTGCAGCCATCGGTGCCACAAGTTCCGTTATTTTTACAGCCTTTTGGCAGGCCATCCGCAGCGGAGGCACAAGAAGAACAGGCCATAGAGTGATATATATATTGCTCGAAAAGTGTCCAATTCGAGTCGGAAGTTAATACTTGATTTCGACCTCTAAGATAGGTATAATTACCGTATCTGTTGCCCCTTAAAAAGGTCTAATTACTTTTTAAACTTGAGCTTTTCTGAACGGCCTTTCTTAAAAATCTTGTTGCTGTTGTGCTGTCCTGAACGCAATCTTTTTTGCTCTTCATAAGGCAATTGGATAACCTCTTGACAATCTGTACTGCAGCAGCTCTCCATCTTTGCAGCACATTCTTCACACTGAATGAAGAGTAAATGGCAAGCTTCATTGGCACAATTCACGTGGGTGTCACAAGGCTTTCCACATTGGTGGCAATTAGAAATGATGTCCTCACTGATGCGCTCTCCGCGTCGGTGATCAAAAACAAAGTTTTTGCCCAAGAATTTATTCTCCAATTCTTGCGCCTTTACCTGTCGGGTGTACTCAATGATCCCACCTTCTAATTGGTATACTTGCTGGAATCCTTTGTGCTTGTAGTAAGCGCTGGCCTTCTCACAGCGGATTCCTCCGGTGCAGTACATGACCAATTTTTTGTCCTCTTTATTGTCTTTTAGGTCTTCTTCTATGATATCCAAAGAGTCTCTAAAAGTGTCAACATCTGGAGTAACCGCTCCCTTGAAATGCCCGATCTCACTCTCGTAATGATTGCGCATATCCACCACCACGGCATTTGGATCTTCCAAAAGCTCATTGAAAGTTTGAGCATCTACGTGAACCCCTTTATTGGTCACGTCAAAGGTTTCGTCATTAAGACCGTCCGCAACGATCTTGTGTCTGACCTTTACCTTCAGCTTTAAAAAGGATTTCAAATCCTGTTCTACGGCGATATTGAGTCTACAACCCTCTAAAAAGTAAATTCCGTCTAAGAAATTCTTGAATTCCTCAAAGCGCTTCGCGGGTACAGAAAGCTGAGCGTTGATGCCTTCATGGGCCACATAGATCCTTCCCAGAACCTCCATATCGTTCCAGGCAATGAATAAGTGATTGCGAAATAATTCGGGATTGCCAATTTTGGCGTATTGGTAGAATGAAAGGGTCAAACGGTCTTCACCGGCTTGTTCAAGTAACTCTGCCCTTTCAATCGCACTTAATTTGTTGTACAGTTGCATGCTATACTTGCGTTTAAGTTGAATGAAAAAGTAATTGACCGCAAAGGTAATTTATTAATATAAATGACCAAAGAATGCACTAACTACAGGGAAGAGTAGCGTTGAGAAGCGCAAAAATGCAAAAAAATCGAGGGCTTTATAAATTTCAGCATAGCAGCGCTACGGTGAAATTTAAAAGTGCATTTCAATTTCGATTTTGAAGAAGATTTGTGCTGTAACAGATAGTCTGACCAAGTAGTTAGTGCGAAAAAAAAGCGCTGGAGTGGAATTTCCGGCGCTTTTTTTCGAATGGCTAATTCGTTAATACTTTTTAATTTTTTAAGAGTGACTACAGGCGTAGCTAGCCACCGTCGAGGCGGCAGTTGAAAATGACTACTTGGGTAACTGCCAGTCCTTTTTTATTTACCATTTCGGTTTGTTTAACATATTTCACAGCAATGAATTTTCCCTTTGTATCTGATAGACTGTAAATTCATAAATGGTTGCGTGATTTGATTGAAATTAAGTAAAAGAAGTAGTATTTTAGCCTTCTATCTTCAACCACATTATACTGCCGATATGAGTAACGAAAAAGACGCCAAATTAAAAGCCTTAAAATTAACTTTAGACAAGCTTGACAAGACCTACGGAAAAGGTACGGTCATGAAAATGGGAGACGCTGCTGTTCAGCAAGTTGACGCCATTTCAACAGGCTCATTAGGGTTAGATTTAGCCTTAGGCGTTGGTGGATTACCCAAGGGAAGGATCATCGAGATTTACGGTCCGGAATCTTCAGGTAAAACCACGCTTACTTTGCACGCCATTGCAGAGGCTCAAAAAGATGGTGGTATTGCAGCATTTATTGATGCAGAACACGCATTTGATCGTTATTACGCAGAAAAGTTAGGAGTGGATATTGAGAACCTGATTATCTCTCAACCAGATAACGGTGAGCAGGCCTTGGAGATCGCTGATAATTTGATCCGTTCTGGCGCTATTGACATTATTGTTATTGACTCTGTGGCGGCATTGACGCCAAAAAGTGAGATTGAAGGAGAAATGGGTGAGTCTAAAGTAGGACTTCACGCCCGCCTGATGTCTCAAGCCTTGAGAAAACTCACCGGATCCATCAGCAAAACAAATTGTACGGTGATCTTTATCAACCAGCTTCGTGAGAAGATCGGAGTCATGTTTGGTAATCCAGAAACCACCACAGGAGGTAACGCCTTGAAATTCTATTCTTCGGTACGTATCGATATCCGCAGATCTACTCAGATCAAAGATTCAAACAGCGCTGTTATTGGAAACAAAACTCGAGTTAAAGTGGTGAAGAACAAGGTGGCTCCACCCTTTAGAACCGCAGAGTTTGACATCATGTACGGAACTGGTGTTTCTAAAGCTGGAGAGATCATTGACCTAGGCGTAGACTACGAGATCGTGAAGAAAAGCGGTTCCTGGTTTAGCTATGATGGCACCAAATTGGGTCAAGGTAGAGATGCCGTAAAAACACTTCTCAAAGACAATCCAGATCTTATGGATGAACTCGAGGCCAAAATCAAAGAGGCCATCGCGATCATCAATGAATAAAATTTTATACTTTCATACGCAACCTTAGCGGAGTTTTATCATCTACACATTGACTCCGAGACTATGGTTGCTCACTGTGCAGCAGGGGAACTAAGTTGAACCATGCTTACGTGTTAGTAATAAAATTCGCGGATCAAAGTGGCTCTGGAAGCACTTATAGACAGATGTAAAAACAACGAAGCCAAAGCTCAGGGCGAGCTTTATCAGTTGTATTCTGCCAAATTATTTTCGGTTTGTCTCAAGTACTCGCGCAATTATACCGAGGCACAAGACAACCTGCAAGACGCTTTCATAACCATTTTTAAGACCATTGGTCAATTTAAACACAAAGGTTCTTTTGAAGGTTGGTTAAAGCGTGTTACTGTAAACACTGTGCTGCAAAAATACCGCAAGCAACGGGTTTTTGACTTGGTCAATGAGCAGCAAATAGAAGCAGTAGACGAGCAAGTAGAGGATACGACAGTTCCCTTGGATTATCTCTTAAAAATCATTCAAGAGCTACCAGACAGATACCGTTTGGTGTTTAACCTCTATGCGATGGATGGATACTCGCACAACGATATTGCAGAAATGCTAGATATTTCTGCTGGAACCTCTAAATCAAACCTGGCACGAGCTAGGATGATTTTAAAAACAAAGATTACGGCTTATAACAGCAATAGTTCGGCCGAAGGATATTAAACAATGAGCGATAAAAAGCACATAGATAGAATTTTTCAAGAGGGCTTCAAAGACTTTGAAGCAACCCCTCCACCAGAGGTGTGGGAGGGCATTCAGGCTGCTCTTAAGAAGGAAGAAAAGGAAGATCGCAAGATCATCCCGATCTGGTGGCGTGCTGGTGGTGTTGCGGCCTTACTCGCCTTGCTTTTGACAGTTGGCGGTGTTTTCTGGCCGGATTCAGAACCTGCCAATTCGTTTTCTACGGAAGATAATATTCCTGCAGAACAAACTGAGGATGCAACTGGTCAAGACCAAAAACCGTCTACCGACTTGTTGTTAGACAATGGTTCCATTGATGCTGTTGCGGATGGGCCGAATGATGGAGCAACTGAAGGTACTATTGAACAAGCTTCGGAGGCAGACGCCAAACGATTGGTAGCAGATCAAAAAGATGCGGTGGCTACTCAAGGCACACAGCAAACCAACATCCAAAAAGGTATAGACAAAACAGCTTTAGATACTGCTTTTGACGCCCAAACCACAGGCGTTGCCACTACAGATAGCACAAAAGACACTAACGATAACGAACAAGATACAGGGCAAACCACTACGGCTGTAGCGGGAGGCGCTGATACCCAAACTACAGTTGTGGATGATAAAACGGCTGATACCTTGCTAGAGAGTCAAACCGGAGGTGCCACAACTACTGCAGTGACCGTTGATGAAGAAATTTCTAAAGACCCAGAAGTCAGTGATGACCAAGAGGGCAAGATTTCCATCTTTGACGCCATTGAAGACCAAAAAGATACCGAAACAGCCCTTGAGCTCAACGATCAAGATAATCTTGATCAACGCTGGAGTGTTGTGCCACAGGCGGCTCCTGTGGTTTACGGTTCTTTTGGGGAAGGATCTACTGTAGGTTCAGAATTTGCTGATAACAGCACCTCTGCAGATGCCAATTTAAGTTATGGGGTACAAGTTCAGTATCAGGTAAATAATAGGTTGGCGGTACGATCTGGGGTGAATCGAGTGAACCTCAGCGTAAACACCAACGACATTGAGTTTGCAGTTGCTCCTGCAGCTTTTAATGTAGGTTCAAAATTTGTCAACGGACAGGTTGCTTATTCGGTAGGTGATAAAGGAACTTTGGCAAATCGTTTTGCCCAAGCGGCACCGACGGAAGGTTTAGACATCCCTCCTATTGACGCTTTTGAAGGTTTCCTAAATCAGCAGTTTGAGTATTGGGAAGTGCCGCTAGAATTATCCTATGCGGTAGTGAACAATCGTTTTAAGGTTAATGTATTTGGTGGATTCAGTACGCTTTTCTTACAAGACAATTCTATAACCGCCGTAAGCGGTCAACGCGAAACCACTTTGGGTAGTGTTGGAAACTTGAACAGCTTGAGCTTCACAACCAACGTGGGGATGGGCTTACAATATGACATTAGCAAGCGCTTTGCGATCAACGTGGAGCCTGTATTTAAATATCAACTCAATCCGTATTCAGATTCCAGTATAGGTTCTCAACCCTATTATATGGGAGTCTACAGCGGTTTGAGATTCAGCTTTTAGGTTAGTTTTTTAGTTGGTTAGGTTAGTTATTGCGCTCGCAATAATGCCTTAAGGCCGCTCTCCGCTACGAGAGCGGCTATTTTTTTAGCAATTTTTGAACTTCGAGTTCTTTTAAGATCAATTCTCTAGTCTGATTTCTGAGTTCTTGCTTTTGCCGCAGTTCCATGCCGGCTGTTGGAATAGTAGGAAGTACAAGTGCCCTCATCTTTCCCGGAGCCCCTCCGAAAAAACGAAAAGGAAAACGCTTTTTGTTGTCGTAAAATACCAGTGGAGCGATAGGAATCTGATGTTCTATAGCCAAACGGAAAGCTCCGTCTTTAAAGCTATCCAAAATGACGGATTCATCATCAGGCACACCGCCCTCAGGAAATATACAGATGCTCAAACCATTATTGAGTCGCTCTTGCGCCTGCTGAAAAACAGCCTTTCTACTTTGTGCGTTACTGCGATCTACCAAAATACAGGTCCGTTTGTAAAAAAATCCAAAAACAGGTATCGATGAAAGCTCCTTTTTTCCAACAAATACAAAAGGACGCCCTACAGCGTGCAGCATAAGCATGATATCGGTCATGGACTGGTGATTGGCCACAAACATATAACTCTGGTCTTTATTGTGTCTTTCTAAGCGTTTTACGTTCGGCCAAAAACCCATTCCAATAAGAACGAACCGGCCCCATCCGCGGGCTATTTTAAAATAAAGTGGATACCATGCATCTCTGGAAATAAGAATCAGTAATACCGGAAAAAGCACCACGATAGGCAGGGCGACCAGAAGGTAAAACCATATCCGCCATAAAATCTTAAAAGGGGCGCCGATCCAATGCATGAGGCTCAAAAATAAAAATTCCAAATCAGTTCTAATTCATTAGAGCAAACTTTGTAAAAAAAGTAACTTTGCCAAAAACATCACTATGGCTCGAATTTTAACCGGCGTTCAAAGTACAGGCACTCCGCATTTGGGGAACTTACTCGGTGCTATTTTGCCAGCGATTCAAATGGCAGAATCGCCAGAGAACGAATCTTTTCTATTCATTGCAGACATGCACTCTTTAACACAGATCAAAGATGCTGCAACGCTTAGAGACAATACCTATCGTACTGCAGCAGCTTGGCTAGCATGCGGCTTGGATATTGAAAAGACGGTTTTTTACAGACAAAGTGATGTTCCACAAGTGACCGAGTTGGCTTGGTATCTGGGATGTTTCTTCCCCTACCAACGTTTAACCTTGGCACACTCTTTTAAGGACAAGGCAGATCGATTGGAAGATGTCAATTCCGGGATCTTTACTTATCCTATGTTGATGGCTGCAGATATTTTGGCCTACGATGCTGAGATTGTTCCTGTGGGGAAAGATCAGCAACAGCACTTGGAATTCACTCGTGATGTTGCCAGCAGATTCCACGCCAAAATGGGCGAGTGTTTTGTGCTACCAGAAACGGAATTACAAAAAGACACCATGTACGTTCCAGGCACCGACGGCAATAAGATGAGTAAGTCTAGAGAGAATACCATTAATATCTTTTTGGCCGATAAGAAATTGCGCAAACAGATCATGGGCATCCAAACAGACAGTACGCCTTTAGAAGATCCTAAAGATCCAGATACTTGTAATGTTTTTGCCTTGTACTCTTTAATGGCTACTGCAGATCAAACCGAGGAAATGGCTGCGAAATACCGCGCTGGAGGCTTTGGATACGGTCATGCAAAACAAGCGCTCTACGAGTTGATCATTGATAAATTTGCCACAGTTCGCGAGCGTTTCAATTACTATATGGACAATTTGGGCGAGATCGATGCAGCCTTGGCCGTAGGTGCAGCGAAAGCGAGCAAAGTGGCCAATGAGGTCATTGGTCGCGTGCGCGAGAAGACTGGTTACTAGACTTTCTTAAAAAGCTGACCAGGAAGCGGCTTGATCCAGCCTTTGAGTTCCATGGACAGCAGCATGGCCGCTAAGTTCCCACTTGGACCTTTCCATAAGATTCTCAGCTGTTCAATGTGCATATGTGCGTCTCCATCAAAGAGCGCTAAAAGCATCTGTTCTTCTGGTTTTAATACTTCAAGAATCCGCAAAGGCAGTTTTGTTTGGACTTCAGAGGGATCTTGATCCCAACCCAGATCGCTCACTAAATCTTCAACAGAGGTATATACCTGCGCAAGCTGTTTGGATATAAGACTGTTGCAGCCCGCGCTTTGGGAATCGGTCAATCTGCCGGGTACCGCATAAACCTCACGGTTATAAGAGAAGGCCATCTCCGCAGTGGTCAAACTTCCTCCGCGCTCTGCAGATTCGACCACAATGGTGGCTGTTGAGAGTCCGGCAATGATCCTGTTGCGTCTTATAAAATAGCGGTTGTGAAATCCGGCATTGATCAAAGTCTCTGAAAGCAATCCTCCTTGTTGCGCTATCTGTCCGGCGATCTTAGTATGCCTTTTGGGGTAAACCTGATCCAGACCTTGTGCTAAGCAAGCCACGGTCTGCATTCCATTGGCCAATGCAGCTTGATGTGCGGTCACATCAATTCCAAAGGCCAAACCAGAAACAATAACAGGGTCATAAGGTCGCAAAGCCTGAACTAGCGCTGCACACTGTTGTTGACCATAAGTGGTCATTTTGCGTGTGCCAACTATAGATAACCAGCGCCGCTTTTGCCAAGGCGGACGACCTTTGTAAAATAGAATAATGGGGCCATCTATGCAGTGTTTTAATTGAGACGGGTAATTGACATCAGTATAGGTCAAACCACTAACGCCGTGTTTATGCATCGCCTCTATTTGTTTCAACGCTGTGTTTCTCGCTTCTTCCCAGTTCCAATGGGATAAAAGCCGTTGTGGAAACCAGGGTATGGATTTGAGCTGGGTGCTTGTGGCATCAACTACGGCCTCAGGTTGCTTGAAATAGTTCAATAATTTTTTCGCCAAGGCATTACTCAGCCCTTTCTGGCAATACAAGACCATAACTGGCAGCAGATCAGCAGTGTTCAAATTCGATAAAATTGCAGGGGAGGGTCATTAAAATTACGACATAATTACCAGTGTTAATAAGTTCTTAGGTGAGGTACTTGGTGGGATTCAAAAAATGCTAAATTTGTTTTTATGCGGCTTGATCAATACATCAGCGATTTACTCTACAGATACGAATGCGTTATTCTGCCTGGATTTGGTGCTTTTCTTACACAGTATCAACCAGCAAGGATTCATGAATCTACGGATGCTTTTTATCCACCGAGCAAATTGTTGTCTTTCAATAGACAATTACAATCCAATGACGGCTTGTTGGCTGATCATATTGCCAAGGCCAAAGATGTTAGTTACGCAGAAGCTTTAGACAGTATCCGCAGCTATACGCGCTTTTTAGAGCATGAATTAGAAGCGGGGAAAAACATCCTGATTGAGGCTGTTGGTTCTCTTTCTATGGATCAAAACAAGATCAGCTTTGAGCCAACAGCGCAGAATAACTACCTGACGGAATCCTTTGGACTGTCGCATTTTGTGCAACCGGCTGTAAATCGCTCTCCAGAGCAGGTTGAGGAAGTTATTACCTCAGAGCCAGAGCCACTACTATTCACCCCTACAAAACAGCGTCCGGTGTATTTGAGATATGCCGCTATTGGACTTGTAGCGATAGGACTTGCGAGCTTTGGAGGTCTTAAGATTTATGAATCTGGAGTAAAAGAGCACAACTACGTGCAAACTCAAGACGCTAAAGACCGCGTTCAGAACAGTATTCAAGAAGCTACTTTTGTGATTAACCCTTTGCCGAGCTTAGAGGTTAATCTTCCAAAATATCAGGGCAAATACCACATCATTGCTGGAGCATTCCGAGAGGAAGCCAATGCCCACAAAAAAGTAGCTCAGCTTCAAGCTCAAGGCTTTGAAGCGCGCTTGTTGGGTAAAAACAAATACGGCTTACACCAAGTGAGCTATGAAAGTCACAGTGAGCGTTTAGACGCTTTGCGCGCCCTTAGAATTATCAAGAACAGCAACAATAAAGATGCTTGGCTCTTGGTAAAACAGTTCAACTAGTCCCCTATTCTTTTTTTCACCAAGTAAATTGGTCTTAACTTTGCCAAAATTCTAGTTATGGAGGCTAAGACACCTAAAGATTCCTGTACCATCATTACCGATTTGGTCCTACCCAGTGAGACCAATCCCTTAGGAAATATGTTTGGAGGCGAACTATTGGCTCGTATGGATCGTGCTGCGAGTATCGCTGCAAGACGCCACAGCCGTAGAATTGTGGTAACTGCGTCAGTAAATCACGTGGCCTTTAATAGAACCATTCCTTTAGGTAGTGTGGTAACTGTAGAAGCCCGTATTTCTAGAGCGTTTAGAAGCTCTATGGAGATCTTTTTGGATGTTTGGATCGAGGATCGTGAAAGCGGACTGCGTTCTAAGGCAAACGAGGCTATCTATACTTTTGTCGCTGTAGATGATACCGGCAATCCCGTTCCCGTTCCACCAGTTAAGCCTGAGAGTGATCTAGAAATTGAACGCTATGATGCTGCCCTAAGACGCAGACAGCTCAGCTTGGTATTGGCGGGAAAGATCAAACCTTCTGAAGCTACTGAGCTCAAAGCTTTGTTTACCGAATAAGGATTTCAATAACTACATTCTGTATACCCAATCCGCGGGATTGAGGCGCGTGGTATTCTTGTAGATCAACAGCTTAATGATCGTTTTACCACTCGCTGGATTCTTGGCAATAGTTCCTATTTGCTGCTTGGTGGTTACTTTGTCGCCTGGACTTACCGAGACCGAACTCAGATTATAATAAACACTGATATAACTACCGTGTTGAATTTGGACGAGCTTGTTAGCGCCTTTGATCTGTTTAACATCCAAGACCACGCCGTCAAATATGGAACGCGCATCGGCTCCAGTTGATGTCGCGATTTCCACGCCACTACAAAAGGTCTCTACATTGGGTAATTGCGGGTGTCTGTGTTTGCCAAAACGCTTAACGACTACTCCATTGGTCACTGGCCACGGCAGTTTCCCTTTATTACTGGTGAAACTGTTTCCTAAGGCCTTTGCCTCTGCCGTTAGTGCAAAGGTGCTGGAGCTACCACCTGTTGCGTCTGCCCCGGAGTTGTTGTTGGAATTCACAATGGCTGCACGAACCAAAGCATCGATCTGGCGGTCTATCTCATCGGCTTGCTTTTGCTTGCTTCTGATTTGACTAGCAAACTTTGACTCGTCCTTTTTAAGCTCAGCCACTAAAGCTTCTTGCTGCTCTTTTTCTTTGCGAAGAGCTTCTTTGGTCTTTTTGTTTTCAGCGATCAAGGCTTGCTTCTGCTTTTGCTGCTCCAAAAGCGACTTGTTGAGCTCTTGCAGCTCAAGGGTCTTACGCTGAATGCTCTCCCCTTGTTCTTTACGGTATTTGGCATATTGGTTCATGTACTGAACCCGTTTGTAGGCTTGTAAAAAGTCCCTTGAGGAAAGTAAGAACATGATGCGGCTTTTGCGGCTTTTGCTCTTATAGCTCTTGACCACCATTTGCGCGTAGTCCTCTTTGATTTGCGCCAATTCTTCTCTGAGTTGATCGATCTTTTTGAGATTCACATTGATCTCTCGAGTTAATAGATTGGCCTGTCTGTTGGTGATTCTGATCAGGTTTTCCTGCGCACGGATGCGCTTATCGATATCCTCTACTTCTGAGAGTACGGAGCGTTCTTTCTTCTGGGTGTCAAAAAGTAAAAGGTTGATCTGCTTGATCTCTTGTAAGATCTCTTGGCGTTTTTCCTCCAGAACAGTGCGTTCATCTTTTTGGGCCTGCGCCTGATTGCTACACAGCAGCAAGGTCAGTAGGCTGATAAAAAGCAGTCGTAAAGTCATTAATCCAGTTGAATTTCAGTAAGTCCGTCTGGCATTGTAAACGGAAATCGAATCGGAATATTTAAATCTACAGAACGAAAATCAATTTCCAAAGTAGTAATTGCGTCATTTTCAGAGGCTTTTATCACCACCTTTTTAGGCAAGACCTGATCATCAACTTTCTGATAGTCTGGGTAGTACATTCTGAGTTTGCGCCCTTTAGTTTCTTGATCAATCCCTTGACTGGCAATTTTAAAGAAATCTGGATTGAGGGCCAGAAAATGGGTGAACAAGTCCAATTCTTGCTTAGGTGCAAGCTTGTATTGATTGTTCTCCACACTCTTTTTATACCCTTGAGATTCTAATTTAAAAATGGATTGGCCCAGAAGGATGTTTTGTGCTTTTTCAAAATCGATCTCCGTACCCAACCAATCACTGATCAAAGCAAAGTCACCGTCAAAATAGGTGCCCCCAATACGCTCGTAATACTGTACTCTATCAGGAGTGATCATGACTTTAGAAAGCGTGATCCCCAAAATGGAAGCCTTGATCCAAATGGCTTTGTTTTTTTCCATTCGCAGACTTACGGTGATATTTTGGGACGATTTTTCATCCTCATAATCCACATTGACCCGCGCAGCCAAAGTCTCAAACTGCGGCTCTGCTGCTTGATGCGTCTTAATGATGTCCTTAACTGAAAAGCCTGGGTTGGCGTCTTTAGAGCCATTAACCAACTTAGCACTTCCGCAGGAACTCAACAGAAAGGCTAAAACAAAGGCGATATGTAGTTTCAATTTTTGCATGTTTATGGAGTACCCAGATCTTGTGCTTTTTTGGCGTATTCTGCAGCTTTAGTGCTGTTGCCTTTCAAGTTATATGCCTTGCTGAGTTGATCGTAAAAGTCTTTTTCTAAGGCCGGATCATCAATGACATAATCCACACCTTCTTCTAGAATTGCTATGGCTGAATCTGCCTTGTCCAAGCCCATCAGACTCACTCCTTGAAGCAAATACAAGAGTGCTTGCGCTGGGTATATCTCCAAGGCGGTCTCACTCAAATCAAATGCCGCTTGATAGGACTCGGCATCAATTTGAAGCAGCAAGGTATTTTTTAAAAGACTGTAGTCCGTATTGTTCGCGGCCACTCCTTTCTGATAGAAATCCAGGGCTTTCTCGCGTTTATCTTGACTCAAGAAGTAATCACCCAATTGCTGCCATAAGGCAGAACTATTCACCGTACTTGAAAAAGTAGTAATGGCCTCATCTAAGGCGCCTTCGTAATTCGGATTTTCAGCCACAAAATCCATAAAGTCTGCCAGCACCTTATACTTGCTAGAAGCGTCTATAGCATCTGCAGCCAACACCTGCTGCATTGAAGATACAGCCTTGTCTTGTTCTCCGTCTCTCAAAGCGAACTTATACAGTGCCAGATGCACCAAATCAGACTCCGGAAAACGGGTCAAAAGCATATTAGCAGCTTCCTGTGCCTTGTCTGAATCACCCTCTGTACTGTAACGGTAAATGAGTTCCAAATAATCTTGCTCGGTAGCTGCATCGCTGTTGGTGATTCCCTCTAATCGGGTGATCTCAGAGGACACATCGCCCGTTATACTGATCACACGCTTGCGCAGTTCGTCACGTTTGGCATTACGCCCCACAGTCTGGTCCAATTCATTGATGAGTTCCATAGCCTCGTCAAATCGAGCGGTACGAACGTACAAGTTGGCGAGGTCTTCTTTATACACGGGATCAAAACTGATCAGTTTTTGCACCACGGGTATGGCCTTCTCATAATCACGCGTCTTGTGATAAACCTCATAGAGTAGCTCCTGCACGTCTTTTCTGCCGGATAGATAGGAATCGCTTTCAATCAAAGCGTTCTCTGCCGCTTCATACTGTTTCAAAGCAAGGTGATTCTTAGCCATTTCATAATAGACCACGGCACGTTGGTCCGTAACAGAACCGGCTGCGCTCATAGCGCTTTCAAGAGCTTCTAAGGCCTTTTCATAGTTCTGAATACCCTTTTGCTTAAGCGCTTCAAAAAAGCTCTCCTGAAAGGCGTCAGACACATTTCCCAGATCATCGGCAAGGATGTCATCGTCTTGAGCAAAACCAGGCACTACCGATCCAAAGATCAGCAGTAAGTATATCAGCATTTGCCCGCCCGTTTTCACCGTCTATTATTTTAATTCTGAGTAGTCTCCAAGGCTAATGGCCTTGAATTGGCCGTTGAAATGGACTTTGTTTCCAATCATAGCTTCTTCTAAAGTAGCATTTTTAATGGTGGTCTCAGATTGTATTATGCTATTTTTAACGTTGGAGCTTTCTATGGTAGTATCCGCGCCAATGCTTACGTGAGGGCCTACAGTGGTATCTTTCAATACTACTCCGGAGGCAATACTGCAAGGTGGAATGATCTCGGCATTCTCCAAACTCACATCGCTAGCGACCAATTCTGCACCTTCCTCATACAAGAAGTTGAGCATCTTAGCATTGGTTTCAACGGTAATCGTTTTGTTTCCGCAATCCATCCAATGATCCACAGTTCCGGTCTTGAAGATCTTACCTTGGGACATCATGCGCTTAATACCGTCATTGATCTGGTATTCACCTCCATTAATGATTTGGTTCTCCAGCACGTATTGCAGCTCCGCTTTTAGCTCACCCACATTCTTGAAATAGTAGATTCCAATAACCGCTTGATCGCTAACAAAGGTTTCTGGCTTTTCTACCAATTCTACAATATGATCATCACTGTTGAGTTTCACCACCCCGTAAGCTTCAGGGTTGGCAACTTTCTTAGTCCAGATCACACTATCGGCCTCTGGATCCAAGGTAAAGCTTGCGCGTATCAAGGTATCTGCATACGCGATTACTGCCGGACCTTCTAGAGAGGGTTCTGCGCACATAATGGCATGACCGGTTCCTAAGGGCTTATCTTGACGGTAAATAGTTCCTTTTGCTCCTAAACTCGTCGCCAACTCAGTCAGACTCTCCTCTACATCAGGACCAAAGAAAGCAGGATCTCCAATTACAAAGGCAACTTCTTCAATAGGTTGATTGAGTATTCCCGCGATATCGCGAACCAAACGGTGAACAATTGGCATCCCAGCAACGGGTACCAAAGGTTTTGGAACTGTTAAAGTATGTGGTCTAAGACGAGAACCTCTTCCCGCCATTGGAACAATGATCTTCATAGTATAAGGTTGATTTTTTCTTTGATTGTTTTTGCTTGAGGCTATTGTTTTCCGGTGCTGCCAAACCCTCCGGCTCCACGCTCGGTTTCACTCAAGGATTGACCCGTATTCCACTGCGCTTGTTCACACTTGGCAATGACCATTTGGGCAACACGCTCCCCATTGGTGATCTTGAACTCCTGATCGGAAAGGTTCACCAAAATTACACCTATCTCTCCACGGTAATCGGCATCAATAGTTCCTGGAGCATTTAGAACGGTTATGCCGTGTTTGGCAGCCAAACCGCTCCGAGGTCTTACTTGCGCCTCGTAGCCTTCTGGCAATTCCATGAAAAGGCCGGTAGGCACAATGGTGCGCTGTAAAGGCTTTAAAACAATAGGTGATTCCAAATTGGCTCTGAGGTCCATTCCCGCAGAACCACTGGTTTCATAAGCCGGCAATTGATGCGCGGACTTGTTGATTATCTTAACTGATACCATAGTGAATTGGAGGTTGGTTAAACGAGCTAATTAATAGCCGCCGTCTGCATTGGGTGCGCTGGGGTAATTGAGCTGTTCACGCTCTGGAATTCCGCTGAATTTAGTATAATGAGTATTTCCGCCTTGCTGATATTGGATCACGCACTCATCCGCAGCGAGTTTAAAACTGTCGTTGAGCTCTGGAACAGGATTTCCGTACTCACCGTTAGGAGCATCACTCATGGTCATGTCTGGCTTTTCTGGATTGGTCCAATGCGCCACATATACCTTATCATCACCGGGCTTAGTAGCGAGTTCTAATAATTGTCCGCGGAAGTATACCGAATCGATCTTTACATCAGCAGCCATTTCAGACACTGGAATGATCAAATAAACACCAGATCCTCCCATTTCTACACCAGCCATCCATTTTTGTGAATAAGCATCCGTGATCGTAAAGGGTGGATCGTTCTCTAATTTCTTATTACTGCAGTCTGAATTCGCCATAAAAACTAGGGCTAACAGCCAAATTCCAAAGGTTCGTAGTTGATTCATAGTATTGTTTTTAGACTCAACTTCAAAAGTCTTGCCATAAAAGTAAGATTTTAAATACTTACTGCTTACAAAAAAGGCTTCCCGTTTCCGAGAAGCCTTAGTTATAATAGCTTTATCAGTGATTATCCGTTCAAGGCCTCTGCACCACCAACGATCTCTAGGATCTCTGCGGTAATAGCAGCCTGACGGGCTTTGTTGTATTCCAAAGTCAAGGAAGCCTTAAGCTCACCTGCGTTGTCTGTCGCTTTGTGCATCGCAGTCATACGTGCTCCGTGCTCACTGGCTACAGAATCACGAATGGCTTTGAACAATTGCGTTTTCAAGCTTTTAGGGATCAATTGCTCCACGATGTACTCTTTGTTTGGTTCAAAGATATAATCGGCAGCTCCGCTAGAAGCATCATCAGACGCTTGTTGGATCGGCAAGAATTGCTCGTGCATCACGATCTGTGTTGCTGCGTTCTTAAACTTGTTGTATACCAACACGATCTGGTCGAATTCTCCATTAGTGAAGATATCCATGAGCTGTTGTGCAATAGCAGCACTGTTCTCAAAGTTTAGATCGTCAAAGATCTCGCTGTTGAAAGTCACAATATTCTCCGTTTTGCTGAGGATGTCATTCCCTTTCTTACCAATGGTCATAAAAGCGATCTCTTTCCCGGCATAAGTAGTCTCTTTCAACTCCTTACACGCCTTAACAATGTTACTGTTAAAGGCTCCGGCCAAACCTCTGTTGGAAGTAATAGCAACCACCAACACTTTGTTCACCTCGCGTTGCTCAGCGAATGCACTTCCACTGTCGCCTTCTAAACTGGCGCTCAAGTTTTGAAGCAATTCAGTAAGCTTGTCAGCATACGGACGCATTGCAGTGATCGCATCCTGAGCTTTCTTCAACTTGGCTGCAGATACCATTTTCATGGCACTGGTAATCTGCATCGTAGAAGATACTGAGGAGATCCTGTTGCGTATTTCTTTTAAGTTTGCCATGTTGCTTTATTCATTGAAGGCTGGCATCCCTTTAAAAGAGATGCCGACCCTGATTATGCTTGATATTTAGCCGAGATCTCTTTGGCAGCAGTTGTCAAAGTGTCGATAACCTCGTCTGTCAATTTTCCTGCTTTAAGCGTATCCAAAGTACCGCGGTGCTTGGTGTTCAAGTATTCGATATAATCGCGCTCGAATTCTTTTACTTTCTCTACAGGAACTTCACGTAGTAAGTTCTTAGAACCTGCGTAGATGATCGCAACCTGATCCTCAACCGTGTAAGGGTCATTCTGAGCTTGCTTCAAGATCTCTACGTTACGCTTACCTTTTTCAATTACGTTCAATGTAGCCGCATCCAAGTCAGATCCGAACTTCGCGAAAGCTTCTAGTTCACGGAACTGCGCTTGGTCAAGCTTCAAAGTACCTGCTACCTTCTTCATGGATTTGATCTGTGCAGAACCACCCACACGAGATACAGAGATACCTACGTTAATTGCTGGACGTACACCCGAATTAAAGAGGTCAGACTCCAAGAAGATCTGTCCGTCAGTAATCGAGATTACGTTTGTTGGGATATATGCAGATACGTCACCCGCTTGTGTTTCAATAATTGGCAATGCTGTTAGGGAACCACCACCTTTTACCTTGTCTTTCAAAGATGCAGGAAGGTCGTTCATATCCTTAGCGATATCATCATCGTTGATCACCTTAGCCGCACGCTCTAGTAGACGTGAGTGTAGGTAGAAAACGTCTCCAGGATACGCCTCACGTCCCGGTGGACGACGTAGCAAAAGAGATACCTCACGGTAGGCTACCGCTTGCTTAGATAGATCATCATAGATAATTAGAGCAGGACGTCCTGTATCGCGGAAGTACTCTCCAATCGCAGCTCCAGCAAATGGAGCATATACCTGCATCGGTGCAGGGTCAGAAGCGTTTGCAGCAACGATAGTTGTATAAGCAAGAGCTCCTTTTTCTTCTAGTGTACGAGCGATGTTCGCAACTGTAGATGCCTTTTGTCCAACGGCAACATAAATACAGTATACGGGCTCACCAGCATCGTAAAATTCTTTTTGGTTGATGATGGTATCGATACAAACAGTAGTCTTACCTGTTTGACGGTCACCAATTACCAACTCACGCTGACCACGTCCTACTGGGATCATGGCATCAACAGCTTTTACTCCAGTTTGAAGCGGCTCGTTTACCGGCTGACGGAAGATTACCCCAGGAGCCTTACGCTCTAGTGGCATTTCAAAAGTCTCTCCTGCAATTGCACCTTTACCGTCGATTGGTTCACCCAAAGTGTTTACCACACGGCCAACAATTCCTTCTCCTACGTTGATAGAAGCGATTCGCTGGGTACGTTTTACAGTAGCTCCTTCTTTAATACCTTTTGATGGGCCTAAAAGTACAACCCCTACGTTGTCTTCTTCCAGGTTCAGTACAATTCCTTCTAATCCGTTTTCGAATTCTACCAATTCCCCATATTGAGAATTAGACAATCCGTATACGCGGGCAATACCATCACCTACGGTAAGTACGGTTCCAACTTCGTCTAACGAAGCTGTAGCTTCGAAGCCGGATAGTTGTTTTTTTAAGATTGCTGAAACTTCAGCTGGATTTACTTGTGCCATATCACTGTTTATTACCGGAGCACTGCTCCGAAAGCGTAATTATTAAATGCTATTACTAAATTCTTTTCTTAGTGTACTCAATTGGTTAGAAATGCTTGCATTGTACTGCATATCTCCAACGCGCAATACGAAACCGCCAATGATCTCTGGATCGATCTCGTTCTCCAGGCTCACGTTATCGCTACCTGTAAGGGTCTTCGCTTTAGCCAACACCTGATCTTTCAAGGCACCGTCTAAAGCAACAGCAGTAGTTACTTTTACCACTTTTACTCCCTGTGTATCGTTATAAAGCCCAATGAAACCTGCGGCTACATCGCCTAAGTATTGGGTGCGCTCATTGGCAGCCATTACTTTGATCAGGTTTTGAGTTGTCTTTTGAGTACCCTTGAACAACTCCAACAAAACAGCTTCTTTATCACTGCTTTTGATAACTGGACTCTGTAGTGCCAATCGCAGCTCTTTGCTCTCGGCTACAGTAGCGTGAACGCCTTGCATGTCTTCAAAGACCGCTTTGACGTTGTTGTCTTCAATAGCTTGCTGCAGGGCAGCCTTTGCATATCGCAATCCTACTTTGCTGCTCTTCATAATTCTAGTTTAGTTTAGCGTCACCTAAAAGGTCCTCAACTAATTTTTGCTGCTTACCAGCATCTGCCAACTCAGCGCGTACCACTTTTTCTGCAATATCTACAGAAAGTGAAGCTACTTGACTTTTAAGATCGGCAACGGCGGCTTTCTTTTCACTTTCGATGGCAGCCTGTGCTTGCGCGATCATTTGATCGGCAGCAACTTTAGCCTCGTCTTTCGCGTCAGCGATCATTTTAGCTTTCATATCACGAGCTTCCTTGAGCATCGCATCACGCTCTGCACGTGCTTCGTTCAACAACTTTTTGTTGTCTGCCTGAAGATTTTCCATCTCCATTTTGGCTTTCTCAGCAGCGTCAAGAGCTCCTTGAATATTGTCTTCGCGCTCGTTAAGTGCGTTTAGGATAGGTTTCCATGCAAACTTTACCATCAAAAAGATCAACAGTAAGAACAAGATGGTCTGCTTAACGAATAAGTCGAGCGAAAAATTTTCTAATAATTGTTCCATAATACTTTATAGTGCTTTAAAACTGTGCGTTAACAAACACTTTCCTGCAACCAACCGTTGCAGGAAAAGTGTAGTTCTTAAGGTTCTTATTTTCCTAAGAAAATAGCCGCGAATGCCAAACCTTCTAAAAGAGCCGCGATAATAATCATCGCAGTTTGGATCTTGTTAGTAGCTTCTGGCTGACGAGCGATACCTTCCATTGCACCTCTACCGATTTGACCTAGACCAATACCAGCACCGATTACGATTAAACCAGCACCTACAAGGTTAGGAACCAATGAAGTAGCTTCTTGAAGAATTGCTAAAGACATAATTGAAATATATAATTAAACAAATAAAATACGTTCTTAGTGATGCTCGTGCTCTTCTACCGCCATCCCAATGAACAACGCTGAAAGCATTGTAAAGATGTACGCCTGAAGAAATGCTACAAGCACCTCGATCAATGTAATGAACATAGACAATACTAGTGACAAGGTTGTTGACCCTACCGCTGTCATGTCGTTCTGCATATTGATCCCGATGGCAATCAAACTCATTACCACAATGTGTCCCGCTGTGATGTTCGCAAACAAACGAACCATAAGCGAGAATGGCTTAATGATCAGCGTTCCCGCCAATTCAATTACAGCCAATAAAGGACGTAGCAAATAAGGTACACCTGGCATCCACAGTTGGTGGCTCCAGAAATGCTTGTTACTGCTCGCCAAGTAAATTACCAAAGTAAAGATGGCTAGTGCAGCAGTTACTGCTAATTGTCCTGTTACGTTAAATCCAAAAGGAGCAAGTCCTAATAGGTTCAAAATCCAAACAAAGAAGAATACCGTTAATAGGTAACCGGTAAAGTTGCGGTAATTAGCACCGATGTTTGGTTTTGCAATTTCGTCTCTTACATAGATCACTAGGGGCTCTAATACACGAGCAAAACCAGTAGGGATCTTTTGAGTTTTATATTGTTTGGCCAAACGACCAAATAAGAATAACATTAATAGACCGATCAAAAGGATACCTAAAACACTCTTGGTAATTGAAAGGTCAAATGGTGCCGTAGCGTTTGTTGGGTGATGTGCATCGTCAAACTCAACGGTTGTGGCTCCTGCGTTAAGCTCGTAGATCTTTCCGTGGATCTTTACAAAACGGCTGCCGCCTTTCTCTACGATCTCTTTCCCTTCGTCATCGTGGTGGAAGGCAGAAGACATAAACGCAGTCAATCCGTTCTCACCCCAAAGAATTACAGGAAGTGGGAATCCAACGTGGCTCTCTTCGCCATCAGGAAAGTGTGTAAATAGGTGAAAATCGTGAGAATCTTTGGTGTGGTGTACAATGTATTCTTCGATCTCTTCTGGGGTGTTAACTGGGTCGGAATGACCGTCCTTCTTAGCATCAGGATCACCCTTTGCAAATGCAGTTAACGAGATAAGAAAAACAAGACTAAAGGTCGTTACTGTTTTTGATAGTAGCTTCATTCTAAATTGCTTCCTTTTGAAGTTATTATAACAACTCCCAAATTTTGGCGCAAAGGTAGGCTTTATTTTCTGTTTAAAACAGCATCATTCTTCATTTTTTGCAACTCTTTTTTCACTGAGCAATCTCGAAATAAAAAAGACTTCAAAAATTAAAGACAAAAACAACGGAATCAATAAACTTATCGCCTCCAGATTTGTAAACGATTCTCCGCTAAATAAATAGGGATTAAAGACAATTAAAAACACCAAAGCCTTTAGCACAACGCTAGCCAGGTAAAGGAATCCCAGCTGATCGGCAAATTTTTGAACTCTGCTTAGCGCTGCTAAAGCAAAACACAAGACCAATGAAAAAATGGAGTTGAAAATGTAAATATCCTGAAGTGGAAAAGGCAATTCACGACCCGAGTCGTTCAAGAAATTAGTGTGTAAAAAAAATGCGCCTATCAGGATCGCCACAAAGACCGCACATGAAATTCCTAGTTTTTTACCCATTTAATTGTCTTTATTGAACCGATTTACGCGATGAATTACAGAAAACATTGACGCAAAAATAGCAACTAAAGTGATGGTGGTTTCTAAGAAGGTGGTATTAAATTTTGAGTCCAGCCAACTGCCGAGCAAATTCCCCAGCCAGATGATCAGACCCATTTGCAGGCCAATACTTGAAAAGACGGCCCAATTTTTCAGTGCTCCGTTCCGTTTTTCCTTTGGCATTTTTTATATAGTATAGATGAGCCGTGTCTTCGGCGCGAGTTGATCCTTTAGTTGGATACAGAAACGTCCTTGCCCTTTTTGGCAGCACGTACTCCAGCCACTGCGGCAGAATCGCTTAAGGCGTTCTCAATGGCGTCTTTGGTCAAACCACCCATAACGCAAGTGGCGTTAAAGCTAGCTCCAGGTTCCACGGCCAATTTATTGGCAAAAACCTCCCCTTCAATCACAGCTGTAGCACGTAGGGTCAAGGTTCCAGCAACGGTAAGTGTTCCAGAGACCTTTCCTTCTACATCAGCATTTTCACAGTGCAGCGAACCCTTGAGCGAGCCTGTTTTCCCCACCACAACCTTAGCAGGAGTGGTCAAATTTCCTTCAACGGAGCCTTCTAATCTGAATCCGCCTTTAGACTTGATATCACCCACAAGGTGAGTGCCTTCGCTGATCTTGTTCTGGTTGGTTCTGGTTTCCATTCCGGGGCGTGATTTTTTATCAGAAAACATAAGTTTTGTATTGGGGATTAATCGGGATTCTCTGTTGACTCCTGCTCAATATAAGCAGCGAGGTTTTTGTGTATTTGGATTACTTTATAGTTGTCTCTACTGATGCTGAAGTATTCCGGCTTTACCTTGTAGCGCTTGTTGTCTCTCAAGAGTTCTCCAAAGCCAAGTGCGCCTAATTTACTGTCTAGACCATGTACCACTACAAAATGCTGCTCTGGCGTGTAGAAGTCTTTAGAAACGCTCATTTGTTGGTAATTCAGATACGTCAAGGCAGAACTGATGGTATCATAAACAGTCTGTGCTGCTTCTTTCTCGTCAGCCTTAAAACTGTAAACCAATTTAAAGGAGTTGCTCGCCGCGTTGTCTAAGAAAGAGCTGTCTTCTAAACGAGGAACAGTCGTTGAATAGATGAACTGCGCTTTTTTACCCTCTTCACTGTTCGGATAGTTCAGTGCGACAAAATTCAGGGCCTTTTTATAGGCTTCAAATCCATCTCTACGCCCAAGAGCTGTAGCCTTAAGCAATTCCAACTTAGGTACAATTTCGTTACCGTTATAGGTAGTAATGTACTGATCACAGCCGGCAATTACTGCGTCGTATTGTGACGCCTCAAATTGGGCAAACAGTTGATTGTATTTAAACTCCGGACTGGATTCATCCGTAGCCAAAGCCGCATCCGGATTATTGATGATCTCTGCATAACGAGAGTCTGGATAATTGGCCGTAATGTCGTTTTTATAATAATCACGGCGGTCCGCATTACCCATCTCGTTATAAATCTTATACAGATTGTATTTAGAAGGCAACACCAAGCGTTCTTCTGGATTCTTGGTCAAAAGTGTTTCCAAACGCTCAGCAGCTAAAGGATACTCTTTAAACTTCTCTTTATAGATCAATCCGAGTTGGTAATAGGCAAAATTCCTGTCTGTGGTCAAGGTATCGATCTTGCCTTGTTCCGTCGGAATGGTTGCCAGATAGGTCTCCGGCTTAAAGCGCGGATCATCCCCAATGGAAAAGCCTTCTGCCGCTACTTCTTCTTCATCTGCAGCACCTAAAGCATTTTTGTCCGAGCGGCGCCAGTCATCTTCTAGCTCACGATCACCCCATCGGCGTCTAAACTCTTGCTTACCATAGGCCACCGTTGTAGTATTGTAGAAATAGAAGGCTCCTGCTTTGTCGGACTCACCGGTTCCTCCTTCAAAAAATTCGTTGTCGGCGAATCCATCACCGCCGTTCTTAGCTTGGTCAATGGAATCTTGAATCGCTTGAGCTCTTAGCGCATCAGTATACTCGGTAAAGTATGCCAAACGCTCTTCCGCAGTCATATTTACCAAAGTCAAAATACTATCATTGGTTGCTGCAACAAGCTCATATTGGATAACATCGTCTAAATTGTCACGCTTCTTCTTAAGACGTCGGTACTCTAAAGTATTCGGTCTCATTTTGACCAAAGTACTGTCGTAATAAGCACCTGCAGTCTGATATTCTGCGCGGTCAAAGAAAATAGTACCCAAGGTCACATAGTTGCGCGCTTGGAGGTAATCATCTTGTTGGTTGGCTTTGATGGATTTGTTGTAGTACTCCATGGCCACCTCAATGCTGTCATTGCTTTGGTGATACACCCCGATCTGATGATAGATCTTATCCAAATACGGACGGTTCTCTCGGTTTTCGGCCAAATCAGTCAGTAGCTCCAAGAAAGCTACCTTATCTCCAGTCTCGTAGTTGAAATTCTTAGCCTTTTCTATATAGGCGTTGATCATGTAAACACGTGGCGTCTTTCTGTTGAGCGCAATGACCTCATCAAAAGCCATATTGGCGCTGTCTGGAAATTGCAATCTGTTGTATAGTTGCCCTTGAATGTAGAGCAATCGCCCTTTGTTCTCGTTGTCTCTGGTGTACTCAGCAGCTGTTTTTATGTAAGGCAATGCAGCTTCTAAAGTATCTAGATTGATATACGCCTGCCCAATCATGGCCGAAGCTTCTGAGAGGTCTTCATCTTCAATCTCTCCGCGCTTGATCATGCGGTTTAGATCATCAATAGCGATCTCTTCATTGTTTAGGCGGATGTTGGCTTTGGCCTTCCAGATCTTGGCCGTGTTGATCTTATCTCCCGTGGGATATTTTGAAAGAACATAATTAAAGGCTTCCAAAGCTGGAATGAAACGCTGGTCAAAATAACGGGCTTTTCCCAAAAGGATAAAGGCCTCATCCATTTGCGGATTGCGCTCTTTTCCATCGATGTACATCGAGTTCTTTTGAATTGCCTTAGCGGCTTTTTCCTCAGCCTTTTCAAAATTCGGGTTTTTGGATTGTCCTGGCAGACTCACATCCTCCAAGATCTCCATGCGTTCTACAGGAAGAATTTCCCAATAGTTATCACGATAAGTATCGGCAAGGGATTTGCGTCCTTCATCAAAGGCCACTTGTCCGTTGTAAAGCTTGTTGTATTCCGCGGCAACGGCATTTAAATTTCGGTTGATAAAACCGTCCTTCTTTGTGGAACAGCTCATGATGCATAAGCTGCAAATCAAAAAAGCGCAGGCCCCGTAAAATCCCCGTTTGAACATGGTGTAATTTTATATCAACTAAACTGAAAAAAGCCTGTTTTAGTATGCGTTTTTCCAGAGAAGGGTAAAAATACATTTCTTTTTCAATTATTGCGGGCTTCGCCCTAAAAAATGAGGCATTTCCACAGATTCTGATGTTTCAAATTGGCAGAATCGTTTGTACTTTTGCAAAAAAAATTGCCATGGCAGACTTTCACGAACTCCAAATTGCAGCTGTAGAACAGCAAACCGATACTGCGGTAAGTTTAAAATTTCAAGTGCCAGCCACTTTAAGTAATGACTATCAATTTGCTGCAGGTCAATATGTTAACCTCAATGCAATTATAGATAGAAAAGAAGTGCGTCGCGCTTATTCTATTTGCAGTTCTCCTAACAGCGGGGATCTGACCGTTTTGGTCAAAAAAGTAGAGAACGGTGTGTTTTCTACCTATGCGAACACCGCTTTGTCTGCCGGAGACTCCCTAAAAGTAGCTACGCCAGAAGGGCGATTTGTACTGCCAGAATCCAAAGCTGCCAATTATTTGTTTTTTGCAGCGGGTTCCGGAATTACACCCATTCTCTCTATGATCTCTGACTGTTTGGAAAACCGCCCAGACACAAAAATGGTCTTGGTTTACGGAAATAAAACTCCTGAAGGCACTATTTTTAAAGGAGTGCTTGAAGATTTGCAAAGTCAATATCCGGAGCGTTTGCAAATAGAATGGATCTACAGCCGTGGCGATGGAGACAACTATCACTTTGGGCGCATTGATCGTAGCAAAGTAGGTTTTACCGTGAATAATAAATACCAGGACACCACTTTTGATGACGCCTTTGTCTGTGGCCCTGGTGATATGATCGATACCGTTATTGAAGCCCTAGCTGATTTTGGAATGGCAGAGCAAAACATCCATTTTGAACGTTTTACAGTTTCTTCTGACGATGATGAGATCACAACTAATGAAGTGCCTGATGGAAATGCGGCTATCACTTTTATCATTGATGATGAGTCTAACACCATCACCGCACCGCATGCTGAATCTGTGCTTGACAGCGCATTAAAACACGATTTGGACGCGCCGTATTCTTGTCAAGGTGGAATTTGCAGCTCATGCATTGCAAGAGTTACCTCTGGAACCGTAGAAATGCGCAAAAATCAAATTCTTACCGATGCAGAAGTTGCAGAAGGTCTAGTACTTACTTGCCAAGCCCACGCTACCTCAGCTCAAGTAACTATTGATTACGACGACGTTTAGTCCAATAAACGCAAGGTCTGAAGGATAATTCCATCCAAGGTAGCTTGTTCCTGTTCCGTTTTTAAGGCGACTCTCATGCCGATGATCGCGTTGTATATGGCGGCTGCCGTACTCTTAGGGTCAATATCTGTCCGGAGTTCATTTTGATATTGAGCTTTCTTGATGGCCATCTCACAGGCTTTTTGTAAATCCCATTGATTTCCGCGTACAATTGCTGCTACGTCTTCATCTACCGCGGCCATTTCTGTTGCTGCATTTACCAACATGCATCCTCTAGGATGAAAATCGTCTATATCCTGTTCAATGATCAAGGTAAAAATAGCCTCCAAGGTCTCTTTAAGATCGGTGGCCGTTTCAATCAAATAAAGATGCCTACCAATGATCCTTTTTCGATACTGATGTAGGGCCTGCAAATACAAATTTCTTTTGTCTCCAAAGGTGTCGTAAAGACTGGATCTACTCACCCCCAAATGGGCCACCAAATCATTGGCAGAAGTTGCGTGATATCCCTTCTTCCAGAAGAGACCCACGGCAGCATCGAGCACATTCTCAACCTCAAATTGTTTGGTTCTGGCCATTAAAAAGCAATTTTTCGAAAAAACGGGGGTTTTTTGCGGTATTCCAAAGGTAGTAATTTATCGGAACATTTGTTCCAATAAATAATAACTCACTGTTTTTCAGTGTTTTAAATATATTCTCTTTGATATCGATGATGAGACCCCCACCTACCATCAGACAAGTGCAAAAATAGGGGTTATGGAACGTTTGTTCCGTAATTAAAAAGGTCGGAACAAACGTTCCGATATTATTAATTGCCTGATTATAAATCTATTACAGATTTTTCAGTACAAGATCTGAAACCTGTTGAGAAGGGATGGAATTTATAGCATTTTCATAGCCAGAAGGGTAATCTTTCCCGTAAACTGAAGTTGGAATTGCGGGATACTTTTCCAGGTCGGGCAACAACCAATTGGTCTCGTTTTGTCCAAAAGGCGCAAAGCCTAAATAAGGATGAGTCACCCCCCAAATGGTGAATACGGGTAAGCCAAAATTTGCTGCCAAATGACCATTGCCACTATCCATGGCCAGCATGCCATCCAAATTGGAAATCAGGTCTAATTCTTGGGGGAATTTGAGCAATCCTGCGACCACCTCGACATGTTTCAAGCCAGAAGCTAATTTTAAAAGTGATTCCCTTTCCGAAGGCCCTCCAAAGAGCAGGGTCTTTAGTTCATTAGATTGATCTAATTGTTCGAGAACTTCACGCATTTGCTCTTCCGAGTAGGATTTTGAACCAAATGCAGCATATGGTGCTATTCCCAAGATCTTTCCGGTCCATCCCTGGAGTAGCTCTAAAGCCGCTTGAGGTATAACTCCACGATCTAAGGGAACAAACTGATTCAAATCTACTGGGAAACCGAGCTCGCCCAATACCTCCGCATATCGCTGGTGTGAGGATTTCAAAGGCTTCCATGTTTTATTGTTTGGTTTGCACAAGGCTTTTTTCGCTGCACGATCTTTGTCCATTTTTGATCGCTTAACTCCGCTAAAGCTCATGAAGGAACGTACCATTTTAGAACGCAGCACATTGTGGCAATCTGCCAAATGGGTCACTCCCAATGCCTTCAATTCCTTGGCCAGGGTACACATGCCTAAAATGCCTTTGTGTTTTCCTTTAACCTCCGCAGCCAAAAAAGAAACATCGGGAATTGCGGCAAATATCGGTTTGTGAAAAGCTTTAGAAACAACAGTAATCTTCAATTCAGGGTAGCTGGCACGAAGGACTTGCACCGCAGGAACGAGCATGGCTACATCACCCATGGCCGAAAGGCGCAAAATGGCAATATGCTGCTGTTTTTCTCCCAAAATTTAAGAATAGGTCTTACTTCTGACCGCGAAGTACTGGGTTAAGCTCGTCGTCGTTGTACATTTTCATCTGTTTGTAGACTTTCATGTACTTATCTCCGGCTTCAATATCTTCTAGAAGTTGATCTATAGCTGTTGAAAGATCTACACGCTGCTCTAAAAGCACGTCCAACTTCTTCTGGCAAGCTGCGCGGTGAGCATCCGTAGCGTCCGTGCGCTCTGCTTCCTCACGCATATGATAGATCTTTAGTGCCAAAATAGACAGTCGATCCACACCCCACGCAGGGCTTTCCGTGTTGATTCTAGCACCCTCTTTAACGGCTACATCCTTGTATTTATCCAGAAAGTAACTGTCAATGTACTCCACCATGTCTGTTCGGTCCTGATTGGAAGCGTCAATCTTGCGCTTTAAGGTCAAAGCTGCTTCCGGATCGATGTTTGGATCGCGAATAATGTCTTCATAATGCCACTGCACGGTGTCTATCCAACATTTGCGATACAGCAAATGCGCCAAAAGATCTTCCTTTTCGTCATATGGATTCGAGAAAGCTTGGTTGACATCATCAGCAATGTGATAGTGCTTGATAACTTCTTGGAAAATGGGGTTTGCCTTGGCAGAAAACATAGTCAAATTTTAATGCAGTAAAGATACATTAAATGACCGTTCTGGCGGCAAAGGGCAGCAAAAGAAAGGCCCACAAGAGTATTTCTGTAATGGGGCGTTGCTGATTGCGCTCTGTCAAGTTAGCCAAGGCCACTCCCAAAGGAAACATCAAAAAGATGAGTGACTGCGTTTGTGCAGGTTGCACTCCAAAAGCGACTAGCCAAGCCACTATGGCCGCAAAAACTATAAAGAGTTGACGTTTTTTTCGGATCAGCATGATCTTGCGAAATCCCAACCAATAGGCAGGTACCACGACGGCAGAAAGCGCCAACAAATATGCTGCCGGCCAGGCTGTTTGCATGGATTTGAATTCTGAAAGATCAAAATTCCAATCTTGAAGCTGAAAATACTGTGGCAGTTGGTCATTTATCACCCAAAATCCCGCTAGATAAATGATTCCAACGGTCAGAACAGCAAAAAACGGTACCAGCCAATTCCGATAATCAGACGCGTCAAACAACAAGACTCCCACAAATACCAGAAGCAAAATGCCTCCGGCACCATACCAGGCTAAAGCTGCAATAGCGATCCAAAAAGTAGCATCATAGAGCTTCTTTTTAACCGATTTTAGACTTTGAAGGCTAATAATTCTCCGAATCGCCATTAAAACCAATACGTGAGCAACCACACCGGTCAATTCCAATTTTGAGATAGGAATCATTGCCAGCAAGAACGAATAGGCTACTACCACAAAGGAATTCTTTTTAGAGAGTTCGTTTTTTCTAACAATAAAATCAACAAGTAAGATGCTGAATATCAGCAATCCAGACATTGACAAGAACTCCAAAATTGCCCAGATGTCATAACCCCGATTGCAGGTGTAGAACCAATCCAAGGCAAAAATCAGTAGTAAATACAGGGAAACCCACAGAAAATTTAACGGTTTAGAAGTTGCGAAAATCCTTGTGAGCATCTAGAGAATTTGTAATTTTGTCAAGTAAATATAAAAATATGAGTTGGAGAGGTTTTTTTGAAGGAATTCAATCATTTTTTGAAAACGTAGCGTTTGCACCGTACGAATGGTTGCGCGCTTTAGAACTTGAAAACTGGTGGTTAGCCAATACAGTAACTTGGCTATTCATTTTGGTAGGATTTGTTGCTTTCTTTTACTGGATGAAGCAATTGCAGATCTTCAACCAAAACAACGAAGAAGACCGCAGCCAGGTTTCTCACTCATTCTTAGGATAAGTCAAAACCGATATCGGTTCTATAATACATCGTATCGAAATGTAGTTTAGCTGCATTTTGGTACGATTTTTTTAGTGCCTCTTTGTAATCATCTGCCAAGGCGGTCACTGCAATAACTCGCCCACCATTGGTCACTACTTGACCTTCTTTTTCTGCGGTTCCCGCATGAAATACTATCGCATCTTCTACATTTTCAATCCCTGAAATAGTTTTCCCTTTTTCATAAGCTTCTGGATAACCTCCAGATACCAACATTACTGTTGTGGCGGCCTGAGGATTCACAGAAAACGCTGTGCTTCCAAGAGTTTGCGTATCCGTTGCCAGTAAAAGATCTACTAAGTCCGACTCAATTCTTGGGATCACTACTTCCGTCTCTGGATCTCCCATACGCACGTTGTATTCAATCACCTTTGGATCATCTCCTACCTTAATCAAACCAATAAAAATGAACCCGCGGTAAGTCAGATTTTCTTCTTTCAAACCATTAACGGTAGGAATTACAATTTGCTGTTCCACCTTTTCAAGGAAAGCCGAATCTGCAAATGGAACTGGGGAAACTGCTCCCATTCCACCGGTATTGAGGCCCTTATCTCCTTCTCCAATACGCTTGTAGTCCTTCGCGTTCGGAAGGATCTTGTAATCTTTCCCATCGGTCAAAACAAAAACGCTCAGCTCAATCCCATCCAAAAATTCTTCAATAACTACCGTACTACTCGCAGCACCAAACTTTTGGTTGGCCAGCATGTTTTCCAACTCTTGCTTTGCCTGGTTGATATCTTCCAGGATCAAAACTCCTTTCCCTGCTGCTAGTCCGTCGGCTTTTAAAACATAGGGTGCGTTAAGCGTCTCTAAAAACTGCTTTCCAGCCTCAAGTGTTTCAGAAGTAAAACTCTGATAAGCCGCAGTTGGAATATTGTGGCGCTGCATGAACCTCTTGGCGTAGTCCTTACTTCCTTCCAATTGCGCAGCCTCTTGAGACGGCCCAACTACAGCTACTGATTTTAACGCTTCATCTGCTTTAAAGAAATCGTAAATACCATCAACCAGTGGTGCTTCTGGACCTACAACAACCAGCTCGATCTTCTCCTGCAAAACCAAGGATTTGATTCCCTCAAAATCACTTACTCCTAAGGCCACATTTTTGGCAATGGCTGCCGTACCGGCATTCCCTGGAGCAACAAATAACCGCTCGCATTTAGGGCTTTGTACAATCTTGTGTGCTAAGGCGTGTTCTCTACCTCCGGAACCGATAATAAGGATGTTCATTTTTGCTGATTTTGACCGAGGGACAAAAATAATTGTTTGTAAATTGACCTACTAATTTTTCGATTTGAATTTGTTCGATTTTACACTTAAAATCAAAGGCTTTCCGCTCGCAGCAGCGCGGGAGCACTTGCAACAAACCCAATCGATTCCTGCAAAAGACAAAGGCGATTACCAAAGAGAGCAAGCGCTTAAAATCGCCAATTATCACCTAAAAAATACCGCTTTTTATCGCGACTTAGTGGGCCGAGAAACCATTACAGATTTCTCTGAACTTCCCTTGTTGACCAAAGCCGATCTACAACAACCCTTGGCCGATCGACTCAGTGAAGAATACACTACGGGCAAGGTCTATGTCAATAAAACTTCCGGTTCTAGCGGGCACCCCTTCATTTTTGCTAAAGACAAATTTGCGCATGCGCTCACTTGGGCGTTCATCATGCAACAGTTTGGGCAATACAACTTGGACTTTAACCGCTCTTATCAAGCGCGGTTTTATGGAATTCCCTTGAAATTTCCGGGCTATCAAAAAGAACGACTCAAGGATCTGTTGAGTCAACGCTACCGTTTTCCCATCTTTGATCTGCAGGAAAAAGAACTTGAAAAAATCCTCAAACAATTCAAAAATCGCAAGTTTGAATACATCAATGGTTACACGAGTTCCATAGTGCTTTTTGCCAAATTCCTCAGAGATAAAGGCCTTGTACTTACGGAGGTTTGCCCGAGTTTAAGACTCTGCCTGGTCACTTCTGAAATGCTTTTTGAGTCTGACAGGATGTTGCTAGAAACACATTTAGGGGTTCCTGTGATCAATGAATACGGCGCCTCAGAGTTGGATTTGATTGCCTTCACGGCTCCCGATGGCAGCTTTGCGATCAACACAGACAACCTCTTTGTTGAGGTCGTGGATGATGCGGGAAGTCCAGTGCATATGGGTAGTCCTGGACGATTGATCATCACCTCTCTATACAATAAAGCGCATCCTTTTATTCGATACGATATTGGAGATCTGGGCATCATAGACGAAGATGAAAAAGGCAAGCCTTATTTAAAAGAACTCATTGGTAGAACTAACGATATAGCCCATCTTCCCAGCGGAAAAACGGTGCCCGGGCTTACTTTTTATTATGTGACTAAAAGTGTTATAGAAGATTCTGGAAAAGTGAAGGAATTTGTAGTGATTCAAAAGGAGATCGATCGATTTTTGGTCCGATATGTTAGTGATCAGGCCCTTACCGAGACGGAAACGGCTACTATGGAAAAAGCTTTGGAAACCTATTTGGAAACAGGACTTCATCTGGATTTTGAACATTGCCAGACCATAGTGAGATCGGCCCGAGGGAAACTAAAACAATTCAGCAGCGAGTACCATGGCTAAACACATTTGCATAGTCAGCAATTATTACCCGCCAGAAATGGGGGCGGCAGCCAATCGCATTCAAATCTTGGCCGAATCTTTATTAGCCCGAGGTATGGAGGTCACGGTACTTTGCCCGCTACCCAACTACCCTTTTGGAGCAATCTTTGACGGCTATCCGCAAAAAGGGCCCTATTCTGAGGTTATTAATGGGGTTCAAACACTGCGTTTGAGCACTTTTGCAACCAAATCCACCAAACCTTGGCTACGGTTTAAAGCCATGGGAGCCTTTGCCAAAAGCGTGAGTAAGCAGCTCAGTAAAGAACACTCCTATGATGCGGTGATCATTCAATGTTCTCCCTTGCTAGTCGGCTTCCGAAGTTTAAAAACGGCCAAGAAACTCGGCTTAAAAACGGTGATCAACATCTCAGATATTTGGCCCTTAGCAGCGGTAGAACTGGGCGCCATGAAAAAAGGGCTCATTTACGCTTGGATGCGCATGATGGAAGTCTATATCTACAAGAATGCAGATTTAATCCTAGGACAGTCTAAAGAGATCCTCAAGCATGTTTCTAAAGAAGATGCGGAAGCTCCTCAGCTGCTTTACAGAAACTTTCCAAGGGTTGAGGCCACCACATTGTGCAAAAGACCAGAAAAGACCGTTAAAGTGATCTACGCAGGTCTTTTAGGAGCTGCCCAAGGTATACTTTCTGTCTGCGAGCAGATTGAGCTGCCGCCACATTGGGAATTACACATTTACGGACAAGGGAACGAGCAAGAAGCGATAGTCGATTACCTCAACAATTCTTCCAAGTCCATTATCTATATGGGCTCGCTCAGCAAAGAAGAATTACACGCCAAATTCGCGGAATATCATTTGGCTTTGGCACCTTTAAAGACTCGAATATACGGTTCGGTTCCTTCCAAACTCTTTGAGCTACCTCACTTTGGGCTACCTGTGATCTTTATGGGAACTGGTGAAGGGGCCGATGTTGTAAAAAACTTTGGATTGGGATGGAGCGTGAAGGGTTCTGATTGGAAGAGTCTCAATAAATTATTAGCTACAATGGATCAGGATAAGTCTGCTTGGCCAGATCCGACGCAATTGCAACAAACGGCTCGAAAGGAATTTACTCCAGAACAGCAGTTGGCTCGCTTGATAGAGCTGTTAAATCAATAGGCTTTTTCATCTCCGCGGATGGCATTGTACACGGTCTGTACAATGATCTTCAAATCCAAAAGCATGGACCAGTTTTCCAAGTAGAAAATATCAAACTTCACACGGTTGATGATATCCTCATCGGTCTCTACTTCTCCACGATACCCAGTAACCTGCGCTAGGCCCGTGATTCCTGGTTTGATGAAGTGACGTACCATGAATTTATCAATGCGTTCGGCATACATATGGGTGTGACTCACCATATGCGGTCTAGGACCCACAACAGACATTTCTCCTTTCAGAACATTGATGAACTGTGGCAGTTCATCCACACTTGTTTTTCTGATGATACGCCCAACGCGAGTAATGCGCTGGTCTCCTCGGGTCACCTGATGTAAATCAGCCATGGGATTAGGGCGCATGGAGCGGAATTTATAACAGAAGAATTCCTTGTAATCCAAACCATTGCGCTTCTGCTTAAAGAAAACAGGGCCTTTGGATTCCAATTTGATGATGATCGCCAAGAGCGGTGTCAGCCAAGAAAGTAAACCAATAATGATGATCAGTGACAAGACAATGTCAAAAGTTCGCTTGATAAACAGGTTGAAAGGCTCCAAGATTGGAATACGTCTCAAGGACAATACCGGTAAATAACCGTAATAGTTGTATTCCAGCTGGCGAGAATAGATCTCTTTGTTGTCTGGAACAAACTTGAGGATCTTTAAATTGTTATCTGCAAAATCAACCAAACTGCCCAATTGGTCGTTGTCTAATTCACCAATTGAAGAGTAGATCTCATCAATATTGTTTGCGATGATAAAGTCAAAGATGTCCTGCATTTCAATGGCCTCTTTACCTTTGAAATCATAGGATTTAATAAGCTGATATCCGTATTCCGGATTGTCGGTAAAAAATTTACGGAGCTGTTCTGTCTTTTGATTCAGCCCTAAAATAATGACGTTTCTGTAGTTTCCTCCAATAAGGCGATAACGCTTCAGTAAATAGTAAATGGCTAGTTTAAATGCACCAATGACACCAAACACCTTCGCTACATAGACCAAGACTTCTCGCGGATCTTGATCCATTTCGTTATAAATGCCAAAGAAGGCAAATACCAACAGTATGAACAGTATGGATTGCAGCCCAATCAAGGAAAGGATCTTAACCACTTTCGTAAAGCGGTAGATCTCGTAGAAATTGGACTTTACCGAGAGTACGATCCAAGCCAAGGAAACAAAAACGATATAGGAATAATACGCTGATTGATCGCTAAAAAACCCTTGTGCCAACCAATGGATAGTAGCCAAATCTATGGCGTACTGTATGGGTCTGATATAACCCGAATATCGTCCTCGTTTAGAAAACACCATTACTTGCGAATGTGCTTGGAAAAGTCTTTGTGCTCGCTTTTAAGCAAATCTTCTGGACTCAAATTTTTAAAATACTCATAGGTTTTTGCCATCCCTATAGCGCGATCTACTTTAGGCTCCCAACCTAAGATCTCACGAGCTTTAGTGATGTCTGGCTGTCTCTGGAGCGGATCGTCTTTAGGCAGTGGTTTAAACACGATCTTTTGATCGGTCCCCGTCAATTTGATGATCTCCTCAGCAAAATCAAGAATAGAAATCTCATCAGGGTTCCCAATATTCACAGGCAGGGTATAATCACTCATCAACAGACGAAACAAGCCGTCAATCTGATCATTCACATAGCAAAAGGAACGGGTTTGTTGCCCATCTCCAAATACGGTGAGGTCTTCTCCGCGTAGCGCTTGACCAATAAAGGCAGGTATTACCCGACCGTCATTGAGTCTCATGCGTGGACCGTAGGTGTTAAAAATACGGGCAATACGCGTTTCCATGCCATGAAAACGGTGATAGGCCATGGTGATAGATTCTTGGAAGCGTTTGGCCTCGTCATAAACCCCTCTTGGCCCAATGGTATTTACGTTTCCGTAGTAATCCTCACTCTGTGGATGCACCAAAGGATCTCCATACACCTCACTAGTAGATGCAATGAGGATTCGAGCCTTTTTCTCCTTAGCCAATCCGAGCAAATTGTGGGTTCCCAAAGAACCTACTTTTAAGGTCTGAATAGGGATCTTTAAATAGTCGATTGGACTCGCTGGAGAGGCAAAGTGCAGTATATAATCCAAGCGGCCCGCCACGTGCACAAAAGTGGTCACATCGTGGTGGTAAAACTCAAAGCGCTCCTTTCCAAAAAGGTGCTCTATGTTTTTGAGATCGCCCGTGATCAGGTTATCCATGGCAACCACTCTTAAGCCTTCTGCTATGAAGCGATCACATAGGTGAGAACCTAAAAATCCGGCGGCGCCAGTGATTAATACGCGTTTGGTCATTAACTGATTTCTTTTCGGCCCACCGAAATATAGTGAAATCCTTCAATAGCCATTTCATTCACGTCGTACAAATTACGCCCGTCAAAGATTACAGGGTGATTCAGATTATCTTTTAATGTATTGAGGTTTGGAGTTCTAAAGATGCTCCATTCGGTATTGATGACCAAGGCATCTGCATTTTCTGTTGCCTCGTACATGGAGTTTGCAAAATTGATCTTGTCACCCACCTTAGCTTTGACATTTGGCATCGCCTCTGGGTCAAATGCAGTGATAGTCGCTCCCAATTCCAAGAGCGCCTCAATCATATAAAGTGATGGTGCTTCGCGGATGTCGTCGGTTTCTGGTTTAAAGGCCAAGCCCCAAAAAGCAAAGTGCTTTCCAGCCACTTGATCTTTAAAATAACGCTTGATCTTAGGCACCATAGATACTTTTTGAGCGTCGTTCACACCAATTACAGCATCTAAGATCTCAAAGTTGTAACCAGCGTCTTTCCCAGCTTTGTGAAGCGCTTTCACGTCTTTTGGAAAGCAGGATCCTCCGTAGCCAATTCCAGGGAATAAAAAGCGGTTTCCGATACGAGAGTCAGAACCCATTCCGGCACGCACCTTGTCTACATCAGCTCCCACAAGTTCGCAGTAATTCGCCACCTCATTCATAAAGGTGATCTTGGTCGCTAGAAAAGAGTTGGCTGCATATTTGGTGAGCTCCGCAGACTTTTCATCCATTACAATGATCGGATTGCCTGAACGAACAAATGGCGCGTACAAACGCTGCATTTCTTTGATCGCTTTTTCATCTGTAGCACCAATAACAATACGCTCTGGCTTCATAAAATCATCTACAGCAAAACCTTCACGTAAGAATTCCGGGTTAGAGACTACAGCAAATGGAACGTCTGTTTGGGCAGAGATGGTTTGTTCGACCAAATCAGCAGTTCCAACAGGCACCGTACTCTTATCTACGATGATCTTATAGGTTTTTAATTGCTTTCCGATGTCTTCCGCAACGCGAAGCACATAAGAAAGGTCTGCAGATCCATCCTCATCCTCTGGTGTTGGCAAAGCCAAAAAGACGATATCGGCATGGTCCAAACCTTCACTGAGCTCCGTAGTAAAACGCAGACGTCCGGCTTTAATATTTCTGTCAAAAATTACATCCAAATGCGGTTCGTAGATAGGAACTTCTCCGTTGCGCATACGATTCACTTTATCCACATCGATATCCACGCAAAAAACGTCGTTGCCAGTCTCTGCCAAGCAGGTTCCTGTCACTAATCCAACGTATCCTGTTCCAATTACAGCTATCTTCATTTGCTCTTTTATTTTTTTTCGGGTTTTCCCCTGAATTTCTCGGTCAAAACTAATACAATAAACTTAAAATTGCCCACCAAATAACGTTTCCACATACGGCCAGGTTCTTGCAAGAATCTGTAGAACCATTCTAAGCCGGAATTCTGCATCCATAGCGGTGCGCGTTTGGTCACTCCAGCAACTACGTCAAAACTACCTCCAACACCCATGATCATGTTTACCGCAGCGAGTGCTTCACGATTCTGATAAAGAAAATTCTCCTTTATGGGAGAGGTTATGGCCACAAACAAGATCTGTGCTCCACTAGCAGCGATATCTGCAGCGATCTGCGGTTCGTCCTGCTTAGAAAAGTAGCCGTTTCGGTATCCGGCAACCAGATCCTCACCGTATTTTTCTTTGTAGATGGAAACCACCTTACTCACCACATCCTCTTTAGCTCCAAAGAGGTAGATCTTGTAGTTCTTCTGATGAGCGAGCTCTACAAGTTTCCCCATTAAGTCAATCCCAGCTACGCGCTCTTTTAGGGGTTGATTGAGGAATTTGGAGGCCCAGATAACGGCCTGACCATCTGCGTTGATCAGATCGGAATTATTCACACTCTCGCGCAGCTCCGCGTCGGACTGCATCTTGACAATCTTTCCGGCGTTAACGGCAACGTGATGTATTTGCTTGCGATCTGCAATGGCCTGATCCACTAGGGCAAGGGTCTGCTCCATGTCCAGATTGTGAATCTGGGTATTTAGCATGTGGATTTTTCTGGCAGTCATGCAGTTCACTTGAGGGCTCGCCGGCAAAAATACGAAATCAGCACCAGCTGGCGGCATAAATTTCGAGGAGTTCTATGCCTTCTAAAAACTGCAGGGAAAACCCTCCTCAAACAAGGGTTTTAAAGCGTTTAATTACATCACACCATCAAAGGCACGAGCATCTTCATTGAGTCTTTTGGAGTTGATGCTGTTGACGATTTTAAGAATGTCCTTTTTGGCCTTTAAATAGTCATTATTCAAATACTGGTGGTTGATCTGTCTTGCGTGAAGATTCGCGCGTTCTTCTTCAGATAGTTCTGCCTTAATCGGAGTCATATCATAGATCTGGAAACGGCACAGTTTGATGCGTTCAAAACAATCTTGGTTCTTGGTCAAAAAGGCGAAGGTCTCTTGAAGATCTTCTGCAGTTTCATCTCGGTATCCAATAAACATAGTTGCTCTAAGACTAATTCCCGCATCTTTAACATCATTGACAAATTGATCCAAGCGCGCCACAGTAGTTCCTTTTTGCATATCGTCCAAAAGTCGCTGCGAGGCAGTTTCCAAGCCAAAGGAAATACGGGTTAGGCCTGCTTTTTTCGCGCGCTTTAATGTTTCTCTATCCAAACCGTTTCTTTTACGATTGTCCACATGAACTGCACAAAACCATATCGGATTCTCAACAATTTTAGGCAAACCATCAATAAGGGCGTTCCAAACCTCAACATTTGAGTTGAGTTTTAGATCTGTAAATGCAAAAATGTTTGTACCTACTTGATCGCTGAGCGCTTGCAGATCTGCAAGTACTTTTTCTTTGGATTGAGACCGATAGGTTCGCCCATTGACCAAAACCACGTCCGTACAGAAATTACACTTTCCCCAACTGCAACCTCGTGCTGTCATGTATGGGATAATTCTGTTTGGGTATTTATCCCAAGGAAAGTCGGAATAATCGGGAACCGGCAGCTCCTCCATCTTTTTGAAAATGTACTCATTGACCTTTGAATGCTCCTCTTGGGTGTAAACCCCAGGATACTTGAATAGATCATTTCCGGCAAAAAAGTCTTGCAAGAGAAGCCCGAGATAGGCATCAATTTCACTTCCAACTACATAATCAACCCCTGGAATGTCCACAAATTGCTTCACATGATTCAGATCATTGAAGGCCGGACCGCCAATGATCACAGGAATATTCAATTGCTTCAAATGAGCCACCACACGCTTGCAAATGGTATAATTCTCCGTGTAAGTAGAGATCAAAACCAGATCTGTATCTTCTGGAATTGCAGCAATCACTGAAGTGGCCAACTTCCGCTTTTTCAAAAACCGTTCTTTGATGTAGGGTAATTTCTCAGCCTGTTGGATCATGCTGCGTACCGCAGTAGATTGGCTAAAGACAATTCGAGATCGGTAATAGTCCATCTTGGTTTCCACCTTCTCCCGTTTGCGACTTTTGATGCCGTTACTCAATGGGCTGATGACCTTTAAATTGAATCCCGCATCGCGGATATATCGCGCTACCAAACCCATAGAAATGGTTGGGTAATAGGAAAAGTTGTTTAGATCGATCAGCGTGATATTCTTGCTGTCCATAGTGAATTACGTTAGTTGTGAAAGCTGAATTAGCGCCGAAAAAACGGCCTCTCTACTAAGTTAACAAAAAATCACTCTTGTTCAACAGCTTGATTTACAATCGCTTCTCTAAGGATCAATAAGTAAACAGGAATACTGGTGTAGGTGAAGAAATTTCCCGATATGAGTACGGCTATGCCCAACAAAATAAAATAAGCATAGTGCACTTTTTGAAGTTTAAAGTTGAAATAGCCCTTAACGTATACCGCCAAATAAACCAGCGCGCCCAAAACACCCCAAAAGAATACAAGGTCTACCAGGTCCATTTGAGATCTAAGACCAAAATCACTCACTCCTCCAAAAAGATAATTTAAAGCCCCCCATTGCTCCTGAATATATGGCCAGGTCTGGTTTAAGAAAAGCTGATCTCGATAAGAAAGCACAGCAGTCACTAAGCCTTGTTCTTCTCGGATTTGAGAAAACATCGGAACTTGATAAAAGAGCACATAAAAACTCGCAATTAGTCCAACTATACCCACAGCAAGAAACTGTTTTTTATAGCGAAACGAGCTGAAAAGAAATAGCAGAATTGCAAACAAAACCAAGCCTAAATACAGGGTTTTGGTCCCAACCAGCAGACTGCTTAGAACAACGATCCAGAATAAGGGATTCCGCCAATATCCGTGGCAGTCTTTAAAATAGCAATACCCTAATGCCACCAGATAGACATAGGTGCTTGTGGCAGAGGTTATAAGCATACCGTTATAACCAAATCGATCTCCCAAATAAGTCTTAAGCACATAAATATCCGTAATAAGACCTATTATCATCAAGGCGAAATTGACCCAAAGAAAGACTTCAAAAAATCGGAATACACTGTTGTGACCTTTCTCATTGGCTGGATATGCATTGAAGAATCCGAAGAGGATCAAGGGAAACATAAAACGACCAAACACCACCAAGTTTTGTTGTTCAAACGGTAGGTTTAAAGTCCACTGGCCAGCAACAAAGAGCAATCCGAGGACCGAAAGCATGACCAAGAACTTATACGTTTTTCGAAACTGAAGCAGTATAAATCCTGCTACAATCAAAGCAATAATTGCCTTTACCCACTGTTGAAGATCAGTGGTATGATCAATATAGCGTTGGTATTTGGAAAAGAATTCCACCACCAAAAAGAGCACAAAGCAAGCAGCAAGTCCAAAGCTGTCCACGAACTTCAACACACTATTGCTATCGGAACGGGCGCTATTCATGGATTAAAGCAATTGATAGTTTTCTGCAGATGTAGACTCAATAAACCGTTGGAGTTGTTTTAGGGAATAAGGCGTAAAGGCTTTTGGATGACCAATAATTACAAAGTTTCTCGCCGAGTCAGCATGCTTGATATAGCGCTTATACGCTTGGTTGAGATAACTCGTCTTGAATCCGTCGATACTGACCACAGAATGCGAAAATTGCGTCAGTAAACGCAAAACATCGCCCTTTTCTTTGGCTATGGCTTGCCCATCTCCAAAAGCGCTGTGATCTGCCCCTCCAAAAAGCTTAATCCAAACAAATTTCCAGAAAAACAGCGGCGAAACTCTATGTGCGCTTATAGGAATCTCTTCAAAAGTGCCTTCTGATTCTGGCACATTCGGATCTTCACTAAAGCGATAGTGTGTGGTATAATCCTCAATATTTCTAAAATCGTAAAACTGATCCTCTGAATTATAATAGCCTCCCGGAAATGCCGTGCTGTCTCGCTTAATTCCATTGGCCAAAAGAGCCTTTCCAATGGGCTCAAAGGGTTGAGCGCTCCAACCTCCTGCCCGATACGAGCTACAAGGCATCCCACTTATTCTGCTTAGAATCTGATGGTATCTTGTTACGATTTCTAAGACCTGCTCCTCTGAAAAATCGGCCAATCGGTATCGAGAAGTATTGATATCCCAGCCGTCTTGTTTGTAAAAGGAATCTTCCCAATGCGGGTGAATGTGCAACTGAATGGCATGTCCATTCACGGATAAGTCCCGTATTTGTCCCGCAATCAAATCATAATCGGCCGCTAACTGAGGAAATTCATCTTTTTGACGCTCCAAGGCCATTAAATACCCAGCATCCACATAAAAGGTGGCTTTAATCTTTAGGGGGTCTAAAATCTTGAGTAGCTCCTGAGTTGGTTTTATCACGCAGGCGGAAACCGTTCCGGTTTGATTTCCGAAAAACAGTTCGTAATCTAAGGTGATAAAAATGTTCACTAGAGGCGGTATTTAAAGATCAATTGCAGGGGTAAATTAAGCAAATAATACAGGATTTGCGCAGGGCGAGATTGTTCACGTTTCCAACTAAAGTCTGGATTGAGCTTAATTTCCTTTGCGGCAGCCATTCGATTTCCTGCAACGATAGGCGGCATATCAAAGGCCTCATTGTTAGCTAACTTCTCGCTTACCGAACTAAGATCAATCCCGACAAAGTCTTGGATTCGCATTAAGCTTTGTTCGGGTTGTTCCACTACAGATTCGTAGCGCAATCTCATGACTTGTTTAGAACCTAGAACCCACTGTGCCAAAAGTCCAAACTTATTGATCAAACTGTAGTAAACCATTGCTGCAAGCGGTTTTTTAGGCGTTTGAACGTTTTTGCCGAAGGAATAGATCACACCGCGAACATCGCGGACCACATAAATGATCTTTACGCGCTTTTTGTCCATTCGAGCCAACTGAAGACCACGAGAAATATACTTTGCTGAATCCAATACCGCGGGGCTTTGATGAACCTGAGCAATAATGTCAAAAAGTGATTTTTGAAACTCTTGATACTTTTTGTTAGAACTCAAAAGCGAAGCAGGGATGTGGCCGTGACCCTCCACTTTATCTCTGTGCTTGTTCCAACGCACCAGCTCTTCTCTGGTGAATTGCGCTTCCATTTGTTTCACAACAGGCGCCCAAAACTCGGATTCGCGCAAGAGTTCACCGTTGCTCAGGGGTTTATCCTCTAAATAATAATCCAGGAACTGATGCATCTCCCCAAGGGTTTGGATCCCCGGAGCGTTACCCAATAAAGTAGCGAGCATGGTGGTACCGCTACGACCTGCGCCCATCAGATAGATGATCTTCACGTTTGGATATTAGTTGATTTAACAAAATAAAGGCCACCAAGATACTCATGTATTTGACGCCAAGCGAGCGTTCCAGTAAACTTTCGGTGATCATAGCTACTAGAATTCCGATCCACAGATAAAAGTCCAACCAATTTTTGGAGCGCCACAAAAGTCGGGTGATCAAGAATATTGCGAGTAGAAAACAGCATAGACCGTAGAGTCCAAATGTGCTTAAGAATTCTACAAATTGATTGTGAGCGTTGTAATTATTCTGAAATGCTATTTCTTCTCCCATCGTCTTGTATGCCTGCATTCGCAGCTCGTTGTCTTCTCCAGGGCCAGGTCCAAATATTGGTGCGTCTTTAAAGACTTCAAAAGATGCTTCCAAGCGATCAAAACGGGTGTTTTCTCGAGCTTTTGCTTCTTCTGAAAAGATATAGAAAAACTTATCCTTCAAATAGTTTGAGGGGTGTAGTACAACAGCGCCCACACAAAGTAAAAGCAAACCTACAGCGCTCAATTGCAACCAACGAATATTGGTTTTCATAATGTAGATCAGCCATAAAATCCCGGCGACCAATAATGCATTACGCGCCACTAATTGGAACAGTAATGTCGTTAGCAACAATCCCACTACAGGCCTCCATTGGCTTTTGAGGTATTGAGTAAAAAATATATGCGCTAACAACCAACAAATGAGCAGTCCCAAATAAGCTGGGTGTCCGTCTTCTAAAGGAGATGTGAAGTTAAAATTCATATAGCGCCAGCGCAGCAAATAACTCAGCGGCTGCTGTTCTGAAATCATGGTTGTGACTACGGGATAATAACAAACAATGGCCAATAAGGTAATTCCAATCAAAAGCCCGTAAAAAAACCATCTCCGAATTTGATGTGCGCGTTCATGTTTGCTCAGTAAAAGCAGTGAAAGCGGTATAACCACCAAAGGCGCGGAGCGCAACAATTCTTTGGTGGCATTGTCCCACTGTCCGTAAAAAAGGCCTGTGATTCGCGGTAAAATGAGCAGTACAGCAATCAATAAAAAGGGTTTGAGCGTGCCAATTTTTGCAGGTTTTTCACTTAAAAATTGCTGTGCCAGACCGCAGGCCAAAATCAGTGCCATGGCTATGGTACTGAACTGGTCTTGAAAGGGCAGTGTGATTCCCAAAGCTATTGTGGCAAACACGAGAAGCTTATTCACGGCTCTTTTTAGGTTGGTATGTGATTTTCCTTGCGTCAATCTAAAACTTGCTTCGTATTAGTTCCCACTTTAAGATTGTCAAAAAGCACATGATGCGTGTGACTGTCTGTCCAATATCTGTACTGACCAAATTTTAAATAGGGTCTTGCTTTATTGTGCATATTGGGCCCAAATGCTTTTGCATCCTTTGCATCAATCAAAGGGTTTGAATTTAGGTTGGCACTGAGGTAGCCTGAGTCATCAAATGCTAGTTGGTAATTGAGTTCAAACAAATTCCATTGGCCTTTTTCAATTGGAGTAGACGCAACTCGGGACCATTTTTTGTCGGCAAAATCTGTATTTAGTTTTCCATTGAGTCCGTAATAAAGCTCTGCAAACAAACCCTCAGGCTTAGAAGTAACATACAGAGCTATAGCTGGCCTGTTGAAAGGTAAATTCTTCTGATAATAGGCCCAAGTTTGCCCCTCCTCTGGCTTTGAATGTATTTGTAGGATCATTGTTCTGCGCCCATTATTGAGGTTGTCTTGATCTAATTCCCAGGACTCAGGAACCATGAACTCGATGGAGAGCGACATCTTATCGTTTACGTAGTATGCATCTAAATCCATGGTCATTTCAGAACGATGGGGGCCTTTTAGGTTCTCCGTTGGGCCGAGTTCGGTTCGGAGAGCCGTTCTTGAATCAATTGTAACTAACTTGTAATAACCAGCAGTAGTTGTAGTGCTTGAAGTGTGATACCCCAACTTATCAGAAAGTGGAAAACGCTCAAAATCCTCTGTGGTCCCAGTATAATGCTCAACAAGCTTCGGATTTTCTAATAACAAAGCTTCTAGTACAGCTGAATATTCTTTATAAAATAATGCGGAAAGATGCACACCGTCTTTCTTAAACCATTTGACATCATCTGCAGGAGAAAAAATCTCTTCAAGGTCCACCAATATGAGGTTTTCTGAGGTAGAAGCGTCCACAAAGTCGCGAATCCCTTGATTGTATTGTTCAGCCCACAACAAGCGAGTGGCGTGATCTCTTTGGGAAGTAGAAACCGGCATGATGGTATGAAGCAAAATCTTGGCAGAAGGAAAATTATCCTGCAGTTTGAGAATTTGCGCTTGCAGTCTTTCCAGCGTTTTTTGTACCGGTTTTTTCCATTCATTAGTCCCAATGTTGATTAAATAATAATCACTTTCAGGAAGGTCATCTAAGGATTTTTGCAGATCAAACAACGTATAATTATTATACGCATGAAAACGATAGCCATTATTGTCTAAATGTTTACCGTTGAACTTTAAGGCCCTTCCAAATAAGACGTCGAGTCCTCTTCTGAGATCTTGAGCTTCTTGAAAGTGAAACTGGGAATCTCCTACAAAACTTAGGCTTACCTCTCCTGATTCTTGCGGATCAAACTCAAAAGACCAAAGCGTTATTTTTTGTTCTTCTTGTTTGTTTTTTGGAGGCAGACTGTGCCATTTAAGATTGTTGTTGATGACAATGGTATTGCCTTGAATTTTAATACTGCTGAATTTGAAAACCGAAGTAAGTCCATTTTCATAACTCACTGCGTAAAATCGGTCTTTGGGAAAATTCAGCTTTAGCGATTTAGCATCAAAAAGGGGTAGACTATCCGCGTCCAAATTGTAAAAAACCAGTTCACGATGAGAAACATGTTTCGCTTTAAAAGTGCCTAGAGAATCTAAGCTATATTTGGGGGGATCTGTATTGATGACCGAAAAATCTACCGCATCGGCTCCAAGGGTGAAGTCAAAGAAATCCTCATAAGCGTCAGGTTCTTCCGCAACAATTGGGAGCTGCTGGTTTTGCTCGGCACAACCCGCGCATATTGCGGTCAAAAACGCAAACACTAATTTGTAAAAGCCCGCTTTTTTCATTTATTCATTTCGCATTCGAATCAGCTTAGCCGGAACACCTCCAACTACACTGTAATCTGCCACGTCTTTAGTCACGACAGCCCCAGCTGCAATGATACAGTGATTCCCTACCGTGACTCCTGCGGTGATGATCACATTGGCTCCTATCCAGACATCGTTACCGATCTTAGTTGAGAGGTAATGCTTACCCTGAACTTGTATAGGAACGTCTATACGATCGTCTTTGTGATTTCTGGAATAAATCTTTATATCGGGGCCCATAATAACATGATCTCCTATGGTCACATTGGCTTGAATCATACTTCTAGTGCCCAATTCTGAATCATAACCAATACTGCTGTTGGGTGAGATCTCCGCGCCCTTTTTGACCCGCAATTTTTTACCGCAACTCTTTAAATAGTTGCGCACCAAAAACGCACGTAAGGCGGGAAAGAACAAGGCATAAGGCCTATAGTCTTCTGGCGTGTTCTTGAAAAACACCACATAGATGAAAAAGAAGAATTTTTTTAGCATTGGTACTCTTTTATCAAGCGTTCACAAATCCGCTCCAAGGCCAATTCTGGAAACGATTGGAGGGCAGCGTTTTGCATCTGTTCGTATTTTTCTTCGGAAAGTTCCTGAGCCGTTTTCATAAGCTCAATGAGCGCCTTCGGATTGGTTCTATCAAAGGTAAATCCGTTCTCGCCTTCACGAACCTGTTCCAGAAACTGTGGTATGTCACTTGTGATCACAGGAGTTGCGCAAAACATTGCTTCTACGGTAACGGTCGGGAAGCCTTCTGACCTTGAAGGTAAGACTAAAAATCGAGCTTGGTTATAGAGGCCTCGAAGTTGTTCGTGGCTCTGATCGATCTTTAGGTCGATCTGATAACCGTCTTCAATCAATGATTCAAACTTTTTTTGATATTCTGGGCCCTTACCTACCACGCAGAAACGAACCTGCTTTCCCATAGCCTCTAAAGCCTCGAAAAAGATGTCGATACCCTTCACATGAAAGAAGGAGCCTACATAGATAAAATCATACTGCTTTTGCGGGTTCTCTTCTGGATAAAAAACACGATTATCAACTCCAACAGGCAGGATCAATTGCTTTTCTACCCCTAATTTTTTGTGGACATTTTCCGCCACGTGGCGCCCAACGGGAACGGCTAAATCCATCTTTTTTGCCAAAAGACGGTACAACCACTGATTCTTTTTATTGACCTGGGCATTGATGTCTCCGCCGTGAAAGGTGACCATCAATTTGGTCTTTGGGTGAAACAATTTGTAGGCCCAAACTGCAACGATCAACGGAACAAAATAATGCAAGTGCACTACTTGATATCGCCTAAAAAGAAAAGGCGTAAAGCCAACAAAAAACTTCAAATACTTCCAAACAGATCCCAAGGCTCCCGTCATGGATCGCTTCATGGCGTATATGGAGATTTCTAGATCGTCTCCAGCCTGTCGCTTAATCTCAACAAATTGATTCTTGACAAAGATTCCCGAGTACTTTTTGGTTGCACTGGGGTACATATTGGACACGATGAGGACCTTGGTCTTACTCATTGGAAGTGGAAAGCTTTCTTTTAGAGATTTTAATTCTGACACCTCCAGTTTTAGGCACTGCCTCTAAAGTAGGATAGGCCTGAATAAAGGCTAAAGCCGTAAACACTATATAGCCCGCGAGCGGTCTTAAGGTAATTCCATTACTGAGCAAGGAGGTGGCTAAATATCCTAAAACAACCCCAATGACCAGGAGTCTAGGCCTTCGCTGTTGTATGACCAACGAGAGCAATAGTCCTAAAAACAGCAAGGTATACGGTAAGCCATTTTCTACTAAGAAGGTCAACAGGTCATTGTGTGAGTTTTTCTCGTCATACCACCAATCGCGGGTGGTGATAAAGTCTGCTCCTTTTCCTTTCCCGAAAGCAAAATCTGCTGCGTTGTAATTTGAAAGCATCTCGTACTTCTTCTCATACATGGTGATTCTACCGGAAGAGTATTTATTCCAGTCAAAGGTTGGTGACAAGAGTACGAAAGCCAGCAGGCCAATCGGGATCAAGATCACCAAACGCAAGATCAATCGCTGAAAGATCTTATGCATGCTAAAGAGCATGGTTCCCATAAAAACTAGAAGGAATACTAGGGCTGATCGTATTTGATAACCAAAGTTCAAAAACAGAAAACCACCCGACAGTACTGCGATCACCGTAAGGTATTGTCGCTTTAAATAAAGCCAGTAACTAATGCCAATTAGGACTCCAACCAAGAGGTAATTGTGCGTGTGAAGTCCCGTGAAGTATACCGGAAGCCAATTACGCCAGTGGTTGTATGAGGGATCAAACAAGGCAATGCCAACCAGAGTAAGGGCAACACAAAGCCAACACAGACCCAACAATAGCGTTTTGAGATTATAGCCGTGTTTGCGATGCTGTACTATTAAAACGCAAAAGAACAAGACCGGAGCGGCGAGCTTTAAAGTATATTCCATACTGTCCAAAAGCCCAATCCCGTTATAGATGGCCGTTGCAATATTAAAAAGCAGCATGGCCCCTATTATACCCAAGCTAAGCAATAGGCCACGTGCATATTTGAGGTTTTTTGCTAAATAAAGTAGCATAAGCGGCAACATGAGGTATTCGATCATTCTACCGATCTCCTTAGGAATTCCTAATGGATTGAATTTAATGGCATTGGGCATAAGATGGCGCTGCCACCAGCCTACTTCCACAAGCAAATAAGCAAAGACCAATTTGAGCACCAGAAGCACCACCAAAGTCTTGACTATGGTGTGATCTACGCGTATGATTTTCTTCCGGCTTTCGCTCATGATTTTAAGATAGATGCAAAAACCCCGCTAAGGTTGCCACACTTTTTTGCGAATATAATAGGCTCCGATGAGTTTGGAAAGTACCACACTCACTGCCGTTGCTGTTGCAACGCCGTAAATTCCGTGAGATTGTACCAAGCTGAGGTTTAAGATCACATTGACAATAAATGCGATAAATAAGATATTCTGCCAATAGACCTGATGACCCGTCATTTGAAACATAGCACTCACAGGTCCCAAGATAGCGTTAATAAGTTGACCGGCGGCTAAAATGATCAAGGCCCAAGCAAAAGGAATGAACTCATCCCCGAAAAGACCCAGAATAAAGCCTTTAAACAATAATATGCCTAAAAACAACCCTAAGGCTACCACAGAGTTTACTAAGACCGTAAATCGAACCATACGCTTAAATAGGCCCATTTCTCCATTGCCAAAAGCAGTGGCGATCTTTGGTGCCAAAATGGAATCTGTGGCCTGCATGGCAAAACTCACCACGGCGGCTACTTTGATCAGCACACTGTAAATACCAACCTCAGCACTGTCCTTAAAAATTCCCAGGATCACACTATCTGCCCATCCGAGAAAAACAATGAGCGAAGCGCTTAAAAGCATAGGTAAAGATTGTTTGACAAAGCTCTTGGTGCGATACATACTCTCCTTGACTACCGGAAATACTGTACGGCGTAAATACACCAGACTAATGACAACCAAAGTCAATACAGCACCTGTATGGGCAATTGCAGCTACAATAGCCTCATCGGGTTCAAAGGCCATCAGCAGGACAAAGAAAAAGATCAGGCTGAATAAGAAACGGCCACCATTGAAAAGAAAAGCGTACAAACTGTTCATGCGCAATCCGCGGAAGATCGCTGCATGCAATAGCACAAAGGAAAACAACATCACACAGGGGGCTGTCCACTGCAAGAATGGGGTGAGTTCTGGATCTTTAAATACTTTAAGGCTGATCAAATCCGCAGCAAAGAAGATCACGGTACTCAGCACCAAGGTGGCCAGCATCAGATAGGGCAACAGTTTAAAATAGATGCCGCGTGCATTGTTCAAATTGTCTTGCAAGGCAAAAACTTTGACAAAGTGCGTGTCTATTCCCAATCGGCAGGCCAGCGAACTTAAGATCATCACCGAAAAGCTCAACGATAAGCGCCCTTGAGTCTCTGGCCCAAAATATTTCACCACAAAATAGATGAACAGATAGCCGCTTAAAAAACCGAGCATACGTATGGCCAAGGCCTTTCCGCCCTTAGCTAAAATCTCTTTGAAGTCTGTATTTAAATTTCGTGGATTAATAATATTAATTCTTTAGCGTTGCAGCCTTACGTCTTCGATACAATAAGACAAATAAAGTCAATCCCCCTATTAGCCCGAAAACAAAGTACATAAATGATCTCTGAAAATCGCTGAATTGGACACTGTTGTTTTGAAGAAAGGCGGATATCTTTGGTTCAGTATCCTCATAAATAGTAGGCACTTCGTTCCACATGGAATGGCCGACTCCATCGAGCAGAATTAGCTCCAAAGAATCTCCTTTTTCAGTAGCCTTATTTGCAAAGGTCCTCAAGTCCTTTGAGCGAATTAATGGATCATCAGATCCAGAAAATATAATACTTGGAACAATTCTCGCCTCACTTTCCATGTAAACATTCCATGGAGAAAACCAAGAAACATCATCATCACCAATTAGATCAGATCCATAACCCAAACTATCATTTCTTATCACGGGAGAATAGGCCACAATTAAATTTGGTCTATATCGAGAAAATGGAGCGAGACTTCGAGGATTTGCTAAACAGGCCGCATAAGCCATTTGACCTCCAACGGATGCACCAATAGCTATAATTTGATCAGGGTCTAAATAAAGCTTATCTGCGTTTGTTCTCAAAAAGAAAATTGCATCCTGAACATCTTCCAAAGCGTCTTGAGGTGTAGCTCCGGGAAACTCCGTGCTGGTTCTATATTCCACCACATAGGATCTTGCGCCCATTTTTGATAAGTCTCTGGCTAAATCCTTAAGCTGAAACCAATTGAAGTCTAACCATCCGCCACCAGATAAAAGCACAAGTGCCGGGGCCATCTCGTCATTTGATATTTGGTTATTAACCCGCATACTCAGTATCCTTAAAGACGAACCATCGGGAGTCTTTTTATAAGGTATAGTATCTTGACCACTGACCTTAATGGCTCCGCAGAAAAGAAGTATTGTAATTAAGCATGTTAGAAGCCGTTTCATCTTATTGAATGTCTATGAAAGAACCTATTTTGTTTATAACAGTCGCCTCACCAACAACTCCTTTGTAACCATCTGAATCATAGATGAAAATGCGCAAACGCTCTATGTCTTTTATAGTAGTCCTTAAGGGCTTATTAAACGGAATACTTAGATCTTCTAAACGGAATGTTAGATTGTCAAAAGCGCGCCCTTTCTCTTGACTTACTGGTGCTAATTGATCCTCTTTGCCAGCCTTTGGATATACTTGTACACTCAAAATATAAGCTCCATTTAAACTGAGGTTTTGTGGTAAGAAATCCAAGCTGAGCTGCAAGTGACCCAGCTTCTGGTGTAGCTTTAGGTCTTTAAAGCCGAGTTGCTCCGTAAAGGCCGTGGTTGTAGAATCTTGATAGAGTAGATTGCCTTCTGTTAATAATACCAACTTGCTGTTAAATTCTTCTTGTTCTGCTTTCCACATGGCTTCTGATGAGCGATCTGGCAAATCATAATATTCATTGATGTATTGCCCCAAATGATTAGAGGATTTCAATGCACCATAAAAGTTTAAATGACTTGCATCTTTAAAATCTGACCGTTTTAGATCTAATTGCTCATAAAATTGGTTTTGATTGATATATCTCACATCATATTTATTCGCCAATGCAATTAGCTCCTCATACATTTGATAGTTCACCCACGGGTATCGCAGGTCGGGTACGGTATAGAGTAATAACTCAAAGTCATGCTTCTTAGACAGTTCAACCAATAGTTCCAATTCTGCTATGTGTTTTGGCTTAATAAAATTCTCTGCCTTCTTGACTACAGGAGTTATTATTTTAAAGTCTTTATAAACCTCTGATAAACTATCATTTAGCGTTTTGTAAGCTCCCATATAACCCCTATCAAAAAAATTCAGATAAGGATCAATTTCCAGCCTTCTGTCTAAATCAATATAATCTTGTTTGTACCAGTCTTTGTGGTTTCGCAAAAAGGGCGAGTATACTCCAGAAAGCTCATTTAAATTGTAAATGTCCCAGCAGCGACGAAACTTTAACCAAGAAGTATTTGATGCAAAATCAAAGGCTCGTAATTGAAATCCCTTGGATACATCAGTCTCTATATCTGCCAAAGACCCTCTAAAAATTTCAACAGCCACAAGCTTCGGAGCGCATGATTTAAGGGCTTCTTCTAAAATAACACTAGAAAGCTCAAGTCTTAATCCATCACTTCCGAAATTAAAACTTCTGCTCTTGGTATGCTTGTCAATGACTGACGGAATAGTTGAGGTAAAAACATGTGAACTTCCTATGAACAGCACGTCAACTTCATTGTTTGCAATAGTTTGCTCAAAAGCCGCCTTAGTATTGTGGAACTTATGATCTGTAGCAAAAACTCGATTTAAATACCAAAATCCACCTCCGAGGAGCAAAACAAAGAGAACAATATTGATTTTTGACTTTTGACCCATTAGAACTGAAAGTAAATGAATTCAGATACGCCTTCTTCCCCATAGATCCCGAAGATCAAAATGGTAAAAACGATAACCATATACAGTACCGGTCTGAAGAAGAATGGAATTTTATCCAATAGCTTTACCGCGCCAAACCTGCGGTGGGTTGCATCAAAGATCAGCAGCAGTAATATTGCGACTAAACCAGCTAAGAATTCGGGTTGGTCAAGCCCCAACTCAAAATAATTGGTAGGCTTGGACCAATCAAAAATACCTTTGGCCACGTACAACGCGTCTGCGGTACTATTCGCTCTAAAGAAAATCCAAGCAAAAGATGCTATGATAAATGTCAAAGGAATAAACACAAGAGTTCCTAAAATACCTTTTCTAGAAACCTTTAAGCCGTGATTATTCATGGCTTTTTCTGCCACTATAAACAAGCCGTGTATGGCTCCCCAGATCACAAAAGTAATGGCCGCACCATGCCAAAGTCCACTCACTAAAAACACGATAAACAAGTTGGTGTAAACACGCAGCTCTTTCTTTCTGCTTCCTCCAAGTGGGATGTACACATAATCTCTAAACCATGAAGATAAAGATATGTGCCAACGCCTCCAGAATTCCGTTATGGATTTAGAAAAATAAGGCGCGTCAAAGTTCTTCATCAGGTCAAAACCAAGTATTCTTGCAGCTCCAATTGCAATATCGCTATAGCCCGAAAAATCACAGTAGATCTGAAACGCAAAGGCAATGGTGGCCACAATCAATGCTCCCCCTCCGTAACTCTCTGGATCATTATAAACTTGATTTACCAAGATCCCTAAACGATCTGCAATGACCATTTTTTTAAACAATCCAAAAGCCATCAACAGCAGGCCAGTGCGCGCAAATCTATAGTTGAATTTATGCGTGACAAAGAACTGCGGCAAAAGGTGCTTTGCTCGTTCAATAGGCCCTGCCACCAACTGTGGAAAGAAAGCAACAAAGGAGAAAAAGGCCAACATATTTTTGGTAGGCTTGATCTTGCCATAGTAAATATCTATGGTATAACTCAGGGTCTGAAAGGTGTAGAAACTGATTCCTACAGGTAAGATGATGTCTAAGGTCGTAGACTCGATCTCACCTCCAAAAAAGCGAAAGCTCTGTACAAAGGAATCAATAAAGAAATTCGCGTATTTGAAGTAAACCAAAAGCCCCAAATTGGAGATCAAACTTACCAGCAACAGTGTTTTTCGTTTGGCTTTTTTATCGGTTTCTCCAAGGGCCTTCCCAACAAAAAAGTCGACGAAGGAACTAAAAATGATCAAGAACAAAAAGCGCCAATCCCACCAGCCGTAAAAGAGGTAGCTGGCTCCTAAAATAAGGACGTTTCTCAAAGTCAACTGCTTGGCAGCTAGCCAGTAAAGCACAAAGAATACTGGAAAGAAAATCGCAAAGTCAATTGAATTGAATAGCACGGGCGCTTCTGGATTTTAGAGCATACCTACAAAGTCTAATTTCTGTTTTTTGTCTCCAATCTGCAAGGATCGGAAGCCTTTGTGACCCACAAGGAACACAATAATATCGGCTTTCTTAACAGCTTCAGTAGGCTCAGTGAGCTCACGCCCGTGCCCGTTTTGTAGATTCGGTTCTACTTGCAAAATTTGATGTCCTTCTTCGATCAAGGTCTCCGTAACGTAAAGCGCTGGAGACTCTCTTAGATCATCAATATCCGGCTTAAAAGCCAAGCCCATACAGGCAATGACTGGCTCGCGTTTATGCTCAATTTTAAAGGCGAGTGCCTTGTTCTTTATTTTTTCAATGACCCATTCGGTCTTGAAATTATTCACCTCACGGGATTTGCGAATGATCTTACTCTGCTCTGGAAATTCAGAAACGATAAACCAAGGATCAACCGCAATACAATGGCCTCCTACTCCTGTTCCTGGGCGTAAAATATTTACTCTTGGGTGTTTGTTTGCCAAGGCGATCATCTCCCAAACGTCTATCCCCGCCTTATCACAGATCATGGAAAGTTCGTTGGCAAAGGCGATTTGATTATCACGCGATGCGTTTTCTACCAATTTGACCATTTCAGCAGTCTTGGCATTGGTTGGGTGCAGGTCTCCGACCACAAAGTGCTTGTAAAAAGCAATGGCTTTTTGGGTGGATTGCTCGTCAATCCCACCTATCGCTCGGTCGTTGTGCTTGAGTTCATGCAACACATTTCCCGGCAAAACACGCTCCGGACAATAGGCCATATAGACATCGCCATTGAGTTCCGGACGTTGCTCGTGGATCAAGGCGCGCATTTTTTCTGTTGTTCCAACAGGTGAAGTAGACTCTAAAATCACCAAAGCACCCTTTTTAAGCGTTGGAATGATCTTTTCGGTAGCAGCGGTCACAAAACTGAGATCGGGCACGTGGTCGTCTTTAAATGGCGTAGGAACAGCAATTAAATAGACGTCAGCTTCTTCTGGTTGCGTAGTCGCGCGTAAATGCCCTTTGTGCACTACGTGATGCACCAAACCGTCCAGATCGGGTTCTACAATGTGAATTTGCCCGCGGTTAATGGTATCTACTACGTGCTGATGTATATCCACACCGATCACTTCCAGTCCGCGACTCGCGATCAATGCTGCAGTGGGCAGGCCAATATAGCCCAGTCCCATCATTACTACTTTTGGTTTATGTGCCATCTTTACAATTGGTTCATAAAACTAACAATTCTTTCACAAGCCTTGCCATCACCATAAGGGTTGTGCAACTGGCTCAGCTTTTCATATTGGGCCGGATCGTCCATCAAACGCTTGGTTTCATTCACGATCAGATCAACATCGGTGCCCACCAACAAAACAGTCCCAGCCTCGACGGCTTCTGGGCGCTCCGTTGTTGTTCGCGTTACCAAAACTGGCTTTCCTAAACTCGGAGCCTCTTCTTGAATCCCACCGCTATCGGTAATGATCAAATAGGCGCGCTTCATCAGCCAAATAAAAGCGGGATACGCCAAAGGATCCACCAAGTGAATGTTAGAAATGCCCTGCAAGTATTCATTCACGGGCCCTTTTACATTCGGATTCAAATGCACTGGATAGACGAGTTCCGCCTCGGGATAGGTTTTTGCAATGGTACTCAGTGCACGGCAAATAGCCTCTAAACCGTCTCCATGATTTTCACGGCGGTGTCCTGTAATGAGAATTAAACGTTTGTTCGGGTCTACGATTTGCTCTAAACTAGCAATCTCCGTATTGGAATAATCAGGCTGTTCCACGATCTCTAAGCCTTTGAACAGCGCATCGATCACCGTGTTTCCGGTGATGCATATATTTTCTTCTGCGGTGTTTTCTCGCTTTAAATTGGCTGCGGATGTTGGGGTGGGCGCAAAATGATAATCCGCGATCTTTCCGGTCAAGGTTCTGTTGAACTCCTCTGGAAAGGGATATTGTCTGTTGAAAGTTCTCAGCCCGGCTTCTACGTGGCAGACTTTTGCGCCGCTGTAAAAAGCTGCAATTCCGGTGGCCGTTGAGGTAGTGGTATCTCCGTGGACGTATACATAATCCGGAGCAAATTCCTCTAAAACAGGCTTCAAGTTTGTAATGATATCTGCCGTTAGGGTGTAGAGGTTTTGATTTGGACGCATAAGCGCCAGGTCATAATCCGGTTGGATGTTGAAAAACTCCAGAACCTGATCCAGCATTTCACGGTGCTGCCCGGTTACACAAACCTTGACCTCCCAGTTGGATTGCTTCAAGGCGTGGTGTACCAAGGGAGCCATTTTTATAGCCTCCGGACGAGTACCAAAAACAATTAAATGACGGCTTTTAGTCATGGTTGATTAGTTGATGCAAACTGGTTTTCCAATTCTGGGGATTCACGCCAAATACCTCCTTGATTTTTTCTTTACTCAAAACACTGTAGGCAGGACGTGCTGCAAATGTAGCATAATGCTCCGTTGAGGCAACTTGATTCTCTCGCTTTTTTGACAATCCAGAGGCAATCGCAATAGCAAAGTCATACCAAGTCGCTTCACCTTCATTGCTGTAATGATAGGTGCCATAATCTGATGCCTTTTCCGAGATGAGTTTCCAGAAAAACTCCGCCAGATCCAAACCGTTGGTTGGAGTCCCTGTTTGATCCGTAGTAATGGTCAGTTCCGCTCCTTCTTCTAATTTCTTCCGAATGGATCTGTAGAAGTTATGCCCATAAGGGCTGTAAAGCCAAGAGGTGCGTACAATAAAATGAGCTTCCAATGCTTCTTTTATTGCGACTTCACCGGCTTCTTTTGAGGCTCCATACACATTAATTGGCGCTGTCGGATACTGCTCAGAATAAGGCTCATTGGCCATTCCGCCAAAAACGTAATCTGTGGAAGGGTGGATCAAAACCGTATGGTGCTTTTCACAGCACGCTGCTAGGTGCCCGACGGCCTCCGCGTTAAGTGCAAAGGCTGCATCGCGGTCAGATTCTGCTTTATCTACGGCCGTGTAGGCTGCAGTATTGATGCAATAGTCAAATTGATGGGTGTCAAACAGTGCTCCAACCGCCTCAGAATCGGTCAAATCTAACTCCTTGCGAGAGGCCCAAAGTACTTGATCGGCAAGAGACCCCGGAACGGTCGCTTTTAAGCATTGTCCAAGTTGACCAGAGGCTCCGGTGATAAGTATGCGCTGGTTGCCCATGATGGTTAGAAGTTAGTTGGATCAAACAACGGCAGGTTCTGATCCTTCTCAGAAACAATTATTTGATCTTTGGGTAGACGCCAATCGATCCCGAAGGTTGCGTCGTCAAAGCGAATTCCTGAATCAGATTCTCGATTGTAAAAGGCATCGCATTTATAGGCAAAGACCGAATAGTCTGAGAGTGTCGCAAAGCCGTGTGCACATCCGCGCGGGATATATAGCTGCTGTTTGTTGTCCTCATCAAGTATGACAGCATAATGCTGACCAAAGCTCGGAGAGTTTTTGCGCAGATCAACAACCACGTCTAGCACTTGACCACTGATCACACGAACCAGTTTGGCCTGCTGATGCGGAGCCGTTTGAAAGTGCAGGCCACGAACTACGCCTTTTTTGGATCGTGATTGATTGTCCTGAACAAAATCAGTAGCAATTCCCGTTAAGGCTTCAAACTTCTCTTTGTGGAAGGTTTCGCAGAAGTAGCCGCGCTCATCCTGGTACACATCCGGAGTGATCAAATAACAATCTTGTATGGGTGTTGGAGTAACTTTCATTTAATCCAATTGCATGAGGTAACTGCCGTAGCCACTTTTAACCAAGGGCGAAGCGAGCTTTTGCAGCTGAGACTTATCGATATAACCCATAGCATATGCCGCCTCTTCTATGGCGCCGATCTTTAATCCTTGTCGCTGTTCAATCACCTCAACGAATTGACTGGCTTGCATGAGAGATTCAAAGGTTCCGGTATCTAACCAAGCGGTTCCTTTGTCTAAGACGGCAACCTGCAGATCGCCCTGTTGTAAATAAACGTTGTTGACGTCAGTGATCTCTAATTCCCCTCGCGCACTTGGCTGAATGTTTTTGGCAATGTCAACCACACGATTGTCGTAGAAATAAATTCCAGGAACCGCATAGTTGGACTTAGGATGCTGCGGCTTCTCTTCTATGCTAACAGCTTTTCCTTCAGCGTTAAAATCAACCACACCATAACGCTGCGGATCATTCACATGATAGGCATAAATAATGCCTCCGTCTGGGTTGTTATTGGCTTGAAGAAGTTCTTTTAGACCGCTTCCGTAAAAGATATTATCTCCTAAGATCAAAGCCACCTTATCATCCCCAATAAATTCCTCGCCAATGATAAAAGCTTCTGCTAAACCTTTGGGTTCTGCTTGGGTGGCATAGCTGAACGAGCATCCCAACTGGCTTCCATCACCTAAAAGGGTTTTGAAAAGCGGAAGGTCTTTTGGAGTGGAAATAATCAAAATCTCACGAATCCCCGCATACATCAAAGTACTGAGCGGATAGTAGATCATCGGCTTATCATAAACAGGCATGAGCTGTTTACTCACAGCAATGGTCAGTGGGTGAAGTCGCGTTCCGGATCCTCCTGCCAAAATTATCCCTTTCATAGGCCAAGTCTGTTTTTGTGGTTTAAATACCAGTTCAAAGTTTTGTCCATGCCCGATTCAAAATGCTCTTGCGCTTCCCAACCCAACTCCGTGGTTATTTTAGAGGCATCAATGGCATATCTAAAGTCATGACCCGGTCTGTCAGTTACAAAACTGATCTGTTCTTTATAAGATTGCCCGTCTTCTCGCGGTGCTTTCTCATCCAATAATTCACAGATGAACTTGGCAATGTAAAGGTTATTGCGTTCGTTCTTTCCGCCAATATTGTAGGTTTCACCGAGTCTGCCTGTAAGCAGTGCTTTATGCACGCCGCGGCAATGATCGGCTACGTAGAGCCAATCTCTAATGTTTTGTCCGTCCCCATAAATTGGAATGTTCTTACCAGAAACGGCAGATCTAATTATAGTGGGTATGAGTTTTTCGCTATGCTGATGAGGTCCGTAATTGTTGGAGCAGTTAGTGGTTACCGCAGGGAAGCCGTAAGTGTGAAAATAGCTGCGCACCAACATATCAGAAGCTGCTTTAGAAGCGCTATACGGACTGTTGGGTGCATAAGGTGTTTCTTCTGTAAAAAGGCCTTCATCTCCTAGGGTTCCGTAAACCTCATCGGTAGAAACATGCAAAAAGCGAGCATGTGTAAAGGTATCTTTAACCTGATTTGGACCGTCCATCCAATGTGTGTAGGCCGCGTGAAGCAATCGGTGCGTTCCCACTACATTGGTTTGTACAAAGGCATCGGGGTTAGTGATGGAATTATCCACATGAGATTCCGCAGCAAAATGCACTACATAATCAAATCGGTGCTCTTGAAATAAATCATGAATCAATTCAGAATCACAAATATCACCTTCAACAAAGTGATAATTTGTATTGCCCTTAGCAAACTCTAGGTTTCTGAGGTCTCCGGCATAGGTCAGCTTATCGAGATTGACCACCTGGTGATCGCTCTCTTCCAAAAGCATTTTTATGTAGTTGGAGCCGATAAAACCAGCTCCGCCGGTAACCAATATGGATCTATTCTTCTGGGGCATCTGCAATGCGTCTTAAGCGTACATACATGAATCTAAAGAACGCCAGTAGACAGAAACCTCCAAATAAGAGTACAGGGAGCATGATCATTCTGCGCTCTGTAAAGCTTCTATCTGAAGGATAAACCGCTAAAGTAGACATAGGAACTACCGTTTGCTCGGTTAAAATAAGCTCCTCTCGCAGCAGTTTTATCTCGTTTTGGATTTCCACTTTAGAACGTATAAGTTGGTCAAAATCGTCATCCTTTTCTACAATATAAGTTCCGCTTCCACTGCCCTGTTTTTTGGTAGCATCCCTAAGCTCTTTGATCAAAGTGTCAATTTGCATGACCGTTTGTTCTTTTGAACTCAATTGATCTTGTAAGTTACCTACAGACATTTGACGCATTTGCTCTATGGCTGGATTGTTATTGATGTACGCCATTAAGGCCTCAATAATCTTCTCCTTACCATTGGCCTTAAAACCAATTTCTACGGTGTGATATCTATAATCCGTATCAAAGGTCTTGTACAAGGCAAACTCGTCATCTTCTTCAAACTCAACATTCTTTAAAACAGACTCCAGGCTTCGGTTGCTGTCTTCAAAACGGCTTACAATGTCTTGCATTCTAACCACTGGGGTAACAGCAATGCTAATGAGCTCCGGATCTTCCATATCCAGACCCACAGCCTCCATAAAGGCTTTGTCACTTTGATCAATCTTCTTTTGGATCAACTCTACGGTTTGGTATAGATAACCTGCTCCGTCAAAGTTTACACGTACCATCACCTTGGCCGTCTTTCCGCGTGCTTCTGACTGTTGCCAGAAGTAGCCTCCAACAGCTCCACCCACAATCAAAATAAGGGCGATATACCAGTACTTCAATAAAAAATCAATAGCAGAGAACGCCAGACGTACCGTATTTCTATAGGATTTGCCAGCAGCACTGAACAAATAGCCTAAATCTATTTCGTCTTGTGGTTGTTGATTGTTACTCATTGTTAGTTAGCTTAATATTTGTTCCAATATCTTTTCTGTGATCAGATATGTGGGTTTTACTCCGGTTGTCCCTAGGCCTCCTGAGGCCAGTGTACTTCCTGTTTTCAAGGGATTATCCGACGCGTAATACGCATAGTTCACACGAACCTTTTTGGCAATACTACCCCGAATCCTCGAAGCCGATTGAATGGCCTTTTGGTAATGTGCTCCTTCCATTTCTAGCCCGATCACATTCCAGGTTGACTGGTGAAAGAACTGCAAAATATCTTTATTCTGCAAGGAGGTTCCCAAAACTGTGATCATGGCTCCAGTGCAAACGTTCACATCGTCATCGGCAAACATAGCCTTTTTCAGTCTGTTCTTAAAAGGATAATTGTCTGCTGTTCCTTCAAATATATGGGCATTCGGGATCATAATATCACCTTTATCCCCTTCTAGAATTCCAGCCTTTCCCATAATAGAAACGGACTCCACGTTCAAAAAGTGCTTTTTGCCTTTATCACATTGATAGGGTTTGAGCAATTCATCCATGGTTTCATAGGCCTGCTCGCCAAAGGCGTAATCCATAACCACGATAATTGGATGCTCATTTGCCGCTGAGGTTGCGTCAGAATCAGTTTTCTTAAAGTCCGGATGGGCTGAAGTATCAAAGATCTGAACGTCAATATTGGTCCCGCTACTGTCCTTCAAGTAGATCATCCCCTCCTTTTGCGCCTGTTTAAAGACCTTGGCTCTATGGGTTTTACTCTCTTCCTTGCTTAAGGTTTGATAGACTTCGAGCGAAGATTTTTTAGTGAATTCTGTTGGTAAAGCACGTTTGGCGTACAAGGTATTCATCACCGAGTGCATATTAGCACTGATGATGTGGATTGGGCGGTCTAACCATTCTTTATTGAAGAGTTCTTTTTTGATGTTATCTGCCCATCGCTCGCCGTGGATGTGATGTCCGAGACGTTCGCGCAATACCGGAGAAAAGGTGATAAGACGTTTGCTGTTGTTTAGATGCTCATCTAAGGCCAACTTTCCTAAATAATATATGATGCTGATGAAGCGATTCGGGTTTTCTTTGCAGCTAAAGCGGGAATAAACATTGCTTACCTCTTCAAAAGTGCGTCCAAGAATGTTTGCAATATGCGTAATGGCGATCTCCTTGTCTACCTGACTGAGCTTGGAGTTCTTCGCAACAGCCTCTTCTACCTTCTTCCAGTCGCGGATGTATTCTCCTTCATCATCGATCAAAACGCGCTCCATGATCTTGTGCGATTCAATATAGAGAAAGGTCAAGTGCGTGAGGATGTCATAGATCTCAGAGCGGCCACGAGTGACCTCAATGTTCATCTGCTCTTTGTCAATTCGGTAACAGTTTCTGCGGCGCTTGGCAGGTACAATCGGTTTAAAGTGTGAGTTGGCATAACCTTCATTGCTGGTCAAATTGATATAACTGCATTCCTCAATGCCATAAGGAAGGCGGTCCATGACATACAACAGCCCGTTGAGCTCTATTTTCTCATCAGCAATGGAGCCGTAGATCTCTGGTTGAAGGGTTAATAATGAATCTCGAAGTGTTTCCCCAGAAACTCCCATGGGTTTGTAGAAGCCGCGGTTGAATAAATGACGCATTGTGATGTACATGCGCTCAATGGCCGCGGTACTTTCTTGGGCTCTGGTTCGTTCTAGCGTTGAATTAACTGCCATACCGATTTTGGTCTCAAAGATACAGAAATTAGCCTTGCAGGCTCAAAAGGGCGTCGGCTATTTTACGATCGTTGGACAGTCTAGGGATCTTGTTTTGCCCGCCCAGCTTTCCCTTACTCTTCATATGAGCCTTAAAACTACCTGGTTTTAATGGGCTTATCACAAGGGTTCTCAGGATTGATCCTTCAATCAGATCCAGATAATAGGTGTTTTGGGCTTGCATTTCTCGGTCAATCCAAGCGGCGATCTCTGATAGGTCATCCGGCAAGGATTCTGCCTCTACCAACCACTCGTGATAAGGCAGTCCAGATTCTGGATTGATCTGCGGAGCTACCGTGAATTCATTGATCTGCAATCCGAATTTATCAATAGCGCTCTTCATGGCCTGCTCCACTTCTTTACCAATGACATGTTCGCCAAAAGCTGATATAAAGTGTTTAATTCTCCCAGAAACAATCACTCGATAAGGCGCTAAACTGGTAAACTGCACAGTGTCTCCCAGATTGTACCCCCACATGCCTGCGGTGGTGGAAATGAGCATGACATAATTCACCCCAAGCTCCACTTCCCAAACAGGGATGCGCTTGGGATTGTCTTTAAAGAAGTCCTCGGCTTTGACAAATTCGTAATAAATACCCGCATCGAGCAAAAGCAGCATTCCTTTCTCGTTTTGACTGTCTTGAAAAGCAAAGAATCCTTCAGAAGCAGGAAACAGTTCAATACTCGGGACAGACCGCCCAATGAGCTGCTCAAAACGCGCTTTGTAAGGTGCAAAATTGACTCCGCCGTAAATGAATAACTTAAAATTAGGAAACAGCTCCCCGACCGGTTTAGCTCCTTGCTCTATCAAACGCTCAAAATACATTTGTACCCAAGAAGGGATTCCGCTTATAACCCGCATATCCTCCTTAATGGTCTCCTCCACAATAGCATCAACCTTGGTTTCCCAATCTTCAATGCAGTTGGTTTCCCAACTCGGCATTCGGTTCTTTTGCAAATAACTCGGCACATAATGCGCAACGATCCCAGATAGGCGCCCCATTTTAATGCCGTTCTTCTCATCCATTTCAGGACTTCCCTGCAAAAAGATCATTTTTCCATCTACAAAATCAGCATTTCCCGTCTCTGCGATATAACAGAGAATCGCATTGCGAGCTGCCTTGATATGTTCTGGCATGGATTCCTTGGTAAGCGGAATGTATTTAGCTCCAGAGGTGGTTCCCGAGGTCTTGGCAAAATAAAGAGGCTTGCCCGGCCATAGAATGTCTGGCTTTCCAGCCACTACCTCATCCACATAAGAGCGCAAGGCTTCGTAATCACGGATCGGGACCTGAGCCGCAAAGTCTTCTGGAGTTTGGATGGCTTCAAAATTATGATCCATTCCAAATCGGGTGTTCTTTGCCGTTTGAACCAAGTTTTGAAGTACTGCTAATTGAGTTTGTTTGGGTGCTTGAGCCCAGCGATCTATGCCGCGTTTTACGCGTTTGGCCAATATTTTCGCTGCAAAGGATTTTAACGACATAAGACCTTAGTCAAAATCAATGAATTGTGAGGGATCAATGGGGTAACCATCGCTCCAGAGTTCAAAATGCAAGTGAGGCCCTGTGGTGAGCTCACCGGTATTTCCCACAATGGCAATCACCTCTCCGGAAGAGACCAGATCTCCTTGTTCTTTACTCAAGGAAGAATTGTGTTTATAGGCTGATATGAGGTTGTTTCCGTGATCAATGATCATCACGTAACCTGTATCAGTGGTCCAACTGGCAAAGATGACGGTTCCGTCTGCAACTGCTTTTACCGGAGCGTCCTTTGCGGCTACTATGTCTACAGCAAAGTGCTTGTTGTTGGGATCATAAGCATCGGTCAAAGTACCGTTCACTGGAGGGAACAACACAAAGTTTTTTTGATTGTCCGATTCAAAAATGTTGTATTTGTCCTCCTGCTCCACTTGGTCACGCAAGAGCGAATCTGCCTTGGATGGATTGAGGTCCACCTCAGAAATATCCACTTTGGCCGCCTCTAAAATAGAATCGCGATTGAAATTCACCGTGGTCACATCTCCGCTTAATACACGTCTAATGGAGGCGATATACTGCTCATTCATGGCCACTACTTGTTGCAAAGAGTCGGTGGTGTAGGCCAGATCTGTTGCTTTGTTCTTTAAAGCTGTTGATGAATACCCAGGAATGTATTCTCTCAAAGGTGTAAAGGCAATGATCAGCGTGGTGATCCCAATGAGAAATAGTGCAAAAAAGGCCGAAAAAACAAAGACGTTCAAACGATTCAGTTTAAAAGAGAAGCGTTCTTCAAAGGTGTCGTCGTTGAGCACTACCAAACGGTATTTATGCAACAACTTGCGCGATATTCGCTGTCTTTTAGATTCTTTCTTGTTCATGAAACCAGACCTTAGAGGCAAAGATAATTAAACGGTACTACTCGGTGCTAAAGTTGGTATAAAAACGCTATTTCTAACGAATTCTTGTTACATTTGTTTAATAATTCAATGACTATGAACGCACTTTTCATTCCTTTGGCAATCGGTTGGCCGCAAATTGTATTGATCGCAGTAGTTGTACTGCTTCTTTTCGGTGGCCGTAAGATCCCAGAACTTATGCGTGGATTAGGAAGCGGAATCAAAGAGTTTAAAGACGCCTCTAAGGAGGACGATTCCAACAAAAAGATCGAAGAATAATCCCGAGTTAGATATATAAAAAAAGCCGCTTTAGAAGCGGCTTTTTTTATGACTTGTTCTCAAACTTGAGCGACTTTAAGATCGCTTCTAGTTCAAATTGGTAATCTCGTTTATCTATGGACGGTGCAAAGGTAAAGCCTTCTACGATCAAGTAGCGATTGTTGGCCTCATCTCTAATGGCATAGTTCACAAAAGGTCCTGCCATCCATTTGTCACGGACTTCCCACGTACCCTTGGTCTCATAGGCAAATTTGCCGTCGATCTCTGACTCAAAAATAAAGGGAGCGTAGGCCTCCTCGGTAATAAAACGTCCGCCCTCATCAACAGTGACATTGTCTCCACCAATAGAGTCGCGCAGTTTGATGATGTTGTTGATCACCTCGCCGTTAGGGTCAATAGCGTCTAATCCTACCTCATAGACAATGATGTTCAAACTCCCGGTGCGAATGTCCTTGCGGATCCACAAGAAATTATCTTCCTCCTTGGCCACACGGTAAGCGGTAGGGATCAACATATTCACCCCCATCTTCTCTTGAAGTGGTGCCGTACTCATTAAGGATTTATTGATTCGACGTTGTTTCTCAGCAATTTCAGTTGCCTTGATGGCCGCAATAATATCTTCTGATTTTTCATTGAGCGTATTGATAAGCCCTTCCTTATCTGGAGCCCCTACAAACACGCCTAACTGCGGCTTTGCATAAGGATTGTTCGCGTAACGCACATAAGTACTGTCTGATTGAGAGAACTGAACAAAGGTGCGGTTGTACTTGGCAAAACCAGAGAATGCCGATGGTGGAATCTGATTCATATTGAACATAGGCTCATCTTGTGGCAAACCGTCTACAGGTGCGGCAAAAACAGACCTCACGGCCTCTCCCACACGGCCTTCCCAAAGGTCATTGCTCATTACAATTTGCAAGTTGTTGATGTTTCCGTTGGATTCGGCGTAGATACGCGCCGGTTCTTTTTCGGAATTAGTACAAGCGGCTAAAACAAGCACGCCCAGCAATGCTAAAAAGTATTGTATTCTCATTGTTTGATTTTTTTACCCCTTTGAGACCTTTAGTTTCATTCCGGGTTTCAAAGCAGTACCACTAATATCGTTCCAAGATTTAATATTCTCCACACTAACTCCAGGAAATTTTTGAGCAATGCTCCAAAGAGAGTCTCCTTGCTTCACCGTGTAGACCTTAGCCCCTTGACTGTTGGTCGTTGTAGTAGCTGCGGAGCTGGTCCGCGCTCTGCCTGGGTTTCTGGGATATATGGTCAGGCGTTGACCTACCCTCAAATTGTCACTTCTCAGATTGTTCCAGCGCCTTATTTGGGATACTCTAACCCCGTATTTATTGGCTATTTTTCCTAAGTAATCTCCGCTGCGTACGCGGTATCGGATCTTTGCATCTTGAGCAACAAACTCCGGCAAGGGCTTTTCGCGTTGCGCGATCTCTTCCGTAGCCAAACCGTAAATAGCATCCTCATTGGCTACAAAGGGACCAATGGCCTGCACGGGTAAACGCAGTACATAATCCTCATCTTTTACCACGGGAATGATCCCTAAGAAGTAACTCGGATTCAAAAACTGCAATTGTTCCACGGGAACATTGGTATATCTAGAGACCTGCTCTAAAGTGATGAGTTGCTTGACCTTTACAGTATCTGTTGCTATGTATGAAGTGCTTTGTTCTGTGGGTTTAAAGCCGTGTTCATCAGCATATTCAAAAAGATACATGGTAGCTAAGAAAGACGGCAAATAACCGGCAGTCTCACGCGGTAAGTTCCCGCGAATGTTCCAATAATTGGTATAACCACCAGAGCGTCTAATGGCCTTAGAAACATTTCCTGGGCCTGAATTATAGGCAGCTAAAGCCAAATCCCAATCTTCAAAGGAATTGTAAAGCGTTTTCAAATACTTACAAGCAGCCTCAGTGGCCATAAGCGGGTCTGAACGTTCGTCCACATAAGAACTCACGTCCAGATCATAGATCTTTCCTGTGGTGAACATAAATTGCCAAAGCCCAGTGGCTCCAACGCGTGATTTTGCAGTAGGGTCCAAGGCAGATTCTACTATGGCCAAATATTTCAGTTCTAGTGGGATCTCATGTCTGTTCAAGGCCTCTTCAAACATCGGGAAGTAGTAATTGGCGCGAGCCATAAGCCTTCCCATAGATCGGCGTCTATTCTTTAAATAGTATTTGATCACACTTTCCAACTGCGGATTGTATTCCACATTGAAAGGCGTTTTAGCATCAATGGCTTCCAGGCGTTCTTTTAAGACCTCCGTGGGAAGTTCTTCATATTCAACGGGCTCGTAATCCAGATCGGTAACTGTTGTATAAAGCTCTTGGTAGAGATCATTATTGGCGAGCTCGCTGAGCCAAAGACTGTCCATTCTGCTTGCCATCGGGTCGTCCTTCAATGCAAAGACAACGGAATCTTTAGTCGTTGTAGAAAGCTCCACGGAACTAAAATCTCCTTGATTTACGGTAGTCATTAAGGTATCAACCACCTGAATGGTATCTCGAGGAAGGTCGGTTCTGGGGTCGTCATTCTCTTGACCAAAAAGCAGGCCGCTGTGACCGAAGAAAAGTAATAAAAAGCAAACAGAAAGGGCTCTCATAAGGTTTTGCAAATTAAGTATTCGCACTGGCAAACACAATTGTTTAACGTTTCTTTGCCCTATTAAAGTACAAAACCCGCCAATTGGCGGGTTTGTGTTTTATTGAATGATCAATTTCTTGGTGGCTGCGCTGGACTCCGAGAAGACCTTCAGCAGATAAACTCCACTAGGAAGGTCAGCGTTCAAGGTGTGCGTTTTCCCTCCTTGATTAAAGGTCCAATCCTTAAGTCGCTTTCCGGTAATGTCATAAAGCGATACTCCTTGAATAAGATCACGACCGTTGTTAGTAAGGGTAAAAGCGCCGTTGGATGGGTTTGGGCTCACACTTAATGTGGTACCCAAACTAAATTCGTCAACGCTCAGGCCATCATCCACTATAAAAGAAACATTGTCCAACATTGCTTTGGAAGGCCCTGTGGCCACTTCTGGAATCGACGCAGTAATACGAATAAAAGCATCTTGTCCTTCAATTCCAGAAAGCAGTCCGCTTACGTCCACAGTTTCTGAATAGCTTACGCTTAATCCTACTGGATCAATGAAATCATCTAACCAAAAGTTAGAAAATGGAGTTCCGTCCATACGGTATAGGTCAATTCTCAACTGACGTGGAATGGTGATTTCTGCCCCCAGAGTGAAGTCAAAATTAGCGGCAAAATCAAAGGAAAAATCTGCAGCGACAATAGTTGCAGGAATAGTGATCATTTGCTCTAAGATCCACTCGGTATTTTCTGTGTTTCCATCAAAAGAAGTATAGGCCGCAAAAGAACCATCTGTAGGGTCTATATCGTCAACAAATCCGCAAACATCAAAGGAATTGGATTGTACGCGCCAGTTCTCAGTACAGCTGGTTGGGCCTCCATCGGTTGAACCAACAGCAGCTATGGTCCATGGGCCTAAAGCGCCATCTTCAAAGCTACCGTTACTGATTAATTCAACTTGTGCGGTTGAAAGGTTTACAGCCGCAAATGCAGCCAAGAAGAGTAGTGTTTTCTTCATAATATCTCAAGTTTGGTTAATACTAACTAGTCTCAAGATATTAAAAAGGTTGCTTAAAAGACTTAAATTATAGTTAATCTAAAATCGCGGCAACTCCAGGAAGCGTTTTCCCTTCTAACATCTCTAACATAGCACCACCTCCAGTAGAAACATAGCTCATACCTTTTGCAAGACCAAATTGCTTGGCCGCTGCTACAGAATCACCTCCTCCAACTAGTGAAAAAGCGCCATTTTCTGTGGCATCAACAATGGCATTTCCTAAGGAAATTGTTCCGTTGGCAAAACTCTCCATTTCAAAGACCCCAACAGGTCCGTTCCACAAGATGGTTTTGGATTGGGCAATCACATTGGCAAAGGCCTCACGTGTTGAAGGGCCTGCGTCTAAGCCCATCCACTGATCTGGAATAGCATCAATTGGACATATTTGGGTCTGAGCATCATTGGCAAAGCCGTCTGCAGCCAAAACATCTGATGGTAAATGAACAGCTACGCCTTTAGCTTCGGCTTGCTTTAAAATCTCTAACGCCAGCTCCATTTTGTCGTCTTCCACTAAAGATTCACCAATGGACCCGCCTTGCGCTTTGATGAAGGTAAATGTCATTCCTCCACCGATGATCAAATGGTCAACTTTGTCTAGGATATTTTCAATGATGGTGATCTTAGAAGATACTTTGGCGCCACCCAAAATTGCAGTTACCGGCTTTTCACTGTTGTTCAAAACCTTATCAACACTCTCAATTTCTTTGGCCAATAGATTTCCAAAGCATTTTAACTCTGGGAAATACTGTGCAATGACCGCTGTAGATGCGTGAGCGCGGTGCGCAGTTCCAAAGGCATCGTTGACATAGATATCTCCAAGGCCCGCCAAAGCTTTGGCAAACTCTGCATCTCCGGACTTCTCCTCAGCATGGAATCTCAGATTCTCTAAAAGAAGGATCTCACCGGGCTTTAAATCTGCCGCAGCAGCTTCTGCCTCTGCCCCGATACAATCGTTTACAAATTTGACATTAACCCCTAAAATATCACTAGCCGTATCTACAATATGACGTAGTGAGAACTCTTCTTGACGTCCACTGGGGCGCCCTAAATGCGACATAAGTATACAACTTCCTCCAGCTTCTAAAATGTGAATGATGGTAGGTTTTGCTGCTTCAATTCTAGTGGTATCTGTAACCTGAAATTCGTCATTAAGCGGCACGTTAAAATCCACGCGGATCACGGCCTTTTTATCTTCAAAATTAATGTCGGCTAGAGTTTTCAAAAGTGGCTGCTGTTAAGGTTAATAATCTATTTTACACACCCATTGACTGAACTTTTCCAATACAATTTGTGGGCTGTAAAGATAGCAGATTTTAGGGTGTTTATATCCTGCTAAAACGTTTATCTTTAGCCCATGCTTTTCGATACGATTTTGGGTCACAAACACCTGGTTACGCATCTGCAGGTCTCTGCAGATCAAGGCCGAGTGCCTCACGCGCAACTTTTTGTGGGTCCCAGTGGGGTTGGTGTCTTACCCATTGCCATCGAATACGCCGCTAAGCTACTGTCTATCAACAATTTAGACAACCAATCTGCTGTAGTCCAGCGTGTTAGGCAATTGCAGCACCCAGACTTGCATTTTGTATTTCCAGTAGCCACCACCACAGAGGTAAAAAGACATCCCGTCTCTGATCTGTTTCTAGATTCTTGGAGAAGTTTTGTGGCGGAGAAACCCTATGGAAGTCTTTTTGAATGGTATCAGCATATTGGGATTGAAAACAAACAAGGACGTATAGGTGTGGATGAGGCTCAAGATATGGTCAAGAAACTCTCTTTAAAATCGCATCAAGGCGGTTATAAGGTGATGATTGTTTGGATGGCTGATAAAATGAACACCGAATGCGCCAACAAGATCTTAAAGTTGGTTGAAGAACCGCCTGCAGACTCTGTTTTGATCTTGATTGCAGAAAATGAAGAGCAGATCATTGGAACCATCCGTTCTCGTTGTCAAAAACTCAACTTTCCCTTATTAGCTCAAGAGGCAATTGCTAGTGGGTTGCAGCAAAAGTTTGATATAGACATGGCCACAGCTCAAGGTTTGGCCAAACGCGCTGAAGGCGATTTCAATAAGGCAGTTCACCTCCACCTGCATGACGGGGACAATGTTCTTTTTGAGCGCTGGTTTTTGTATTGGGTTAGAACGGCCTTTAAAGCCAAAGGCAATAAAATGGCCATCAATGATCTCTTAGCCTGGAGTGAAGAAGTCGCGGGAAGCGGACGGGAAACCCAAAAACAGTTCCTGGCATTTTGTACCGAATTCTTCAGAGACGCCATGCTGATCAATTACGGCGCATCAGAAATTGTTTACTACACTCCGGAGAGTCCAGATTTTGATCTGAAGAAATTTGCTCCTTTTATTCATGAAGGAAATATTCAGGAGATCATCAGCAATATTTCCTCCGCACTATACCATGTGGAACGCAACGGAAATCCAAAAATCATTTTTTCAGATTTAGCGATTTCACTCACTCGTTTGATCCACAAAAAGGCATCATAGGTAAAAATTATCGTAGTTTCTTCTTTTTATAGGCATGCCCTATTAAAAATGGCTTTAAATAAGACGTTTTAAGCGCGTTTTATAAATCTCTAGGGTATATTGTCAATTATGTGTGCAAAGAACTAAGCGGAGCGCTATAAAGAAGAATTAGCGCTTGCGGAGCACATAGATGAGGGAAGAATAGTCTCCCGTACGCCAAGCGGACATATTGGAACGAAATCCATTGAAAAAAGCACGAAACAAATTGGATTTTCCATGTTTGTACTTTTCTGAAAGCAAACTCACATAAAATGAATCAAAGATCATCGGTTTGACCGCCTCCAAAACAAAATCCTCTTGAGTCAATTTCTCAATACTTGTTCTTGAAAAATGCCAAAGGTGACGGGGCACATCAAAAGCGGCCCAATCTGCTCCGTAATGATTGGCGTCCCAACTTTCAAAATTCGGGACAGCAATGATTAAAATCCCCTGATCTTTTAATTGGGTATTGATCCATTTCAGATACTCTTTGGGATTGGGCAAATGTTCTAGCACATGCCATAAAGTAACCGCAGTTGGTCTTGGAATTAATCCACCCGGACGCTCGGCCAATAAATCCAAATTTTTAGCAGCAGCTAATTCACGAGCGTGATCATTAGTTTCAATTCCTGAAACCTTCCAACCTCGTTTTTTAGCTTGATTTAAAAAGTCTCCTGTGCCAGCTCCAATATCTAAAAGTATCCGCTCTCCTACTACATGAGATTCCACCAAATTGATCTTGGAACGGAGCGCCCAATATTTGACCCATTGATATAGTGTGGCTGTTAATCCTTTCTTAGAATCTGTATGGGAAATATACTCCTGACTGTCGTAATATTTGGCAAGGTCATTGGGGATTGGATCCGTATACAACATATTGAGATCCGAATCAAAAAGCAGGTCAAATTCCTCTCCTGTTAAAAAGTGGTCCTTGACTTTAAAGCGCGATTGAAGTACAGATCTGTTGTTGTTCATTAGAAGATGTTCCACGTGGAACATTTAAAATATTATCGGCCCATATATACCAAAAGCACCGAAATATCATTAGGTGAAACGCCACTAATTCGAGACGCCTGAGAGATGGTTGCCGGGCGTATGCTTGTCAATTTTTCTTTTGCTTCAAAGGAAAGTGATTTCAATTTAGAGTAATCAAAATTATCTGGAATCGTAATCCCTTCTAAGCGGTTTAATTTGTCGGCGTTGTTCTTCTCCTTCTCAATATAACCCGCATACTTTACTTGGATCTCTGTTTGCTCCAAGACCTCGTTGGTGAGCTTATGGTCATGAATATAATCAAAGACCGCTGGGATCTTTTTCATATCCTCCATAGTAATTCCTGGACGTGAAAACATACGCACCATTTTATCACTCTGTTTCACCAAAGCACTGTCTTTAGATTCCAGTATGGGGTTTGCCAATTCTGGGCTAACGCTTGTAGATTTAAAGAAGTGAATAAACGCATCCGAGGCCGACTGCTTTTGCTCCATATTCTCTAGACGCTCCTGAGAGGCTAAACCAATTTCATAGGATCTAGGTGTTAATCTAAAGTCGGCATTATCTTGTCTGAGCAAGGTGCGATACTCTGCTCTAGAGGTAAACATTCGATAGGGTTCCTCGGTTCCTTTGGTGATGAGATCATCTATTAAAACACCGATATAAGCCTCACTTCTCTTAAGAATGAATGGGTCTTTTCCATGCACTTTAAGGTGTGCATTGATGCCTGCCATTAGACCCTGAGAACCGGCTTCTTCGTATCCAGTAGTTCCATTAATCTGACCCGCAAAGAACAAGCCAGAAACTAGTTTGGTCTCTAAGGTATGTTTGAGCTGCGTGGGTGGAAAGTAATCATACTCTATGGCATAACCCGGTCTAAAAAACTTCACATTTTCAAAACCAGCTACAGATCTTAGTGCTTTAAATTGTACTTCCTCTGGCAGAGACGTAGAGAATCCATTTACGTAATATTCCACCGTATGCCAACCTTCTGGTTCTACAAAAAGTTGGTGTCGGTCTTTATCTGCAAAACGGTGAATCTTATCTTCTATAGACGGACAATATCTAGGTCCAATACTTTTAATTCTTCCGTTGAACATAGGAGAACGATCAAAGCCTTCTCTGAGTAAATCATGCACCAAGTTACTGGTGTAAGTCATGTGGCAGGAACGCTGCTCTGTTAGAGGTTTTATTTCTGGTAAATAGGAAAATTTTGCCGGGTCTGCATCTCCAGGTTGCTCAGACATTTTTGAAAAGTCCAATGATCTTCCATCCACTCGCGGGGGAGTTCCTGTCTTCATTCTGCCCGCATCAAATCCTAAATCCACAAGTTCTTTAGTGATTCCAGTTGCGGCTCTTTCTCCTGCTCGACCCCCTCCAAATTGCTTTTCTCCAATGTGGATCAAACCATTTAAAAAGGTTCCATTAGTAAGCACTACCGCCTTGGCTTTAACTTCTATTCCCAAGCTTGTTTTTACGCCGACAATTCTATCGCCCTCTATAATCAAACCTGATACCATTTCTTGATAGAAATCAAGGTTGGGCGTTTGCTCCAATAGCGCTCTCCATTCTGCAGCAAATAACATGCGATCACTTTGAACCCTTGGACTCCACATTGCAGGTCCTTTGGATTTATTGAGCATTTTAAATTGAATGGCTGTTTTGTCGCTTACTATTCCACTATAACCACCTAAGGCATCAATCTCACGAACAATCTGCCCCTTTGCAATTCCACCCATGGCTGGATTACAACTCATCTGGGCAATGTTCTGCAGGTTCATTGTGATCAAAAGGGTCTTTGATCCCATATTGGCCGCAGCCGCCGCAGCTTCAGATCCTGCGTGGCCAGCACCGACTACAATAACGTCATAAGATTCAGCAAACATAAGCTCTCATTGTTCCACGTGGAACATTAAAATTAGACGCTGCAAAGATAGTACTTAATAAAATAAGAAAAAAGTAATGAGTTTCTGATTATTCTACTGATTATCAAACAGTTGAATCGCTTTTTCTTCTGCTTCTCGCATTAGGAGTTGATCTGCTTCTGTTTTATCCTTAAAACCCATACAATGTAGGACTCCATGCGCCATGACGCGCGATAACTCTTGCGTGTAGGTTACCTTAAAATCTGTCGCATTATCTTCTACACGTTCTAGCGAGATCAAAATATCAGCTGACACCGTCTTTCCGTAGGTATAATCAAAAGTAATTATGTCTGTGAGGGTGTCGTGATCTAAATACTGTTTATTGACCTCTAACAAATGTGCATCATCACAAAAGAGATAAGAGATGTCCCCCGCTTTAAAGTCATGTAATTCACACAAGGTATTAAGCCACTTTTGAACATGTTCCCACTCCGGAATTTCATACTCCGTGCGATTCTCAAAATTGATGCTATCCATCCTGTCCTTTAAAATAATCTTGAACGCGTTTTTTGTAATCTTGCTTCATCGGCAAGGCCTGACGATTGAGAATTTCGGTAGTATTGAAGTACTTCTTCACATCTAAACTCGATGGCAAAAGTGGATTTGTGTAGTCTTTCTGATTGGTGGTCGCCTCTCGTCTTTGTTCTTTTCCTTGTTCAAAAGTAGCCTCGTCTAACTTCAGCATTTCATATTTCAATTCGGTCATTTTTTGCAAAGTTCGCTCATTGAATCCTTTCTCTAAAAGCTCCTCCTCAATTTCCTCCATTTTTTTGAGAATATCTCCGCCGGCTCCTTTCAGACCTTCTTCACCCATCTTGTCTTCCAATTGTTTTCTGAGCATTTGTTGTTCTTGATAGATACGGAACAACTCCCCGTTCATATCCTCGTCAGAGCCTCCATTACTCTCTCCTGTTCCGTTAGTACTTCCTTGACCCTCTCCTTCTCCATCGCCTTCGCCTTCACCGTCTCCTTGACCCTGACCTTGGCCTTCACCTTCTCCCTGGCCTTGCCCTTCGCCTTCGCCTTCTTGGCCCTGTTTCGTTCCCTTCTTCATTTTCTCGTTAAGGCTCTCTTGACTCTGTATGATGTCTGGCAATTGAAATCCACGTCCTTGACTTCCGCTACCGGAACCTGCGCCCATCATCATTTGGTTTTGCATACTGTTGAGAACACTACTTAACAGCACCGCGAGATCATTGGCTCCTGTTACTGCATACTGCTGGCTGCTAACACCCATCATAACGCGATTTTCAGCCAGACGCTCGAGCGATTTCTCAATATTAAAGGAGACATCTGTGATCAATTCATTGATGCTATTCCCTATCATAGGCTGACGCAATGCCAAAGCAAAAATGGAATCGTCAATATGTTCAAAATGCTGCCTGAGATTATTCTGTGCTTTGAGCTTGGTGGAGAAAATAGCACTGTTGTAATCAATGCGTTTGAAGTCCTCCATTAAGGCCTCTTGCTCAAAGGAGAAAACGACCAAATTGTCCAAGATCTGACGCAGCATATCAATATCCTCTTCCATACCTTCCATAGACGCCCCTGCCATTGCTTGCTGCATTTGCTGACCCATCTCTTGCATTTTTTGCCCGGCTTTTTGTTGCTTAGGGCTGGCCTGTTGCTGTTCGTTATTCTTAAGATCATCCGTGGCGTCTTGCTGGTCTTCTGTAACCTGCTTTTCCCCAGTTTTATCTTGTGGAATGGACATGGGTTCCTTTAAGTCCTCATTATCTTTTCTGAGTTCTTCCAGTTCTTTTTTGAGTTCTTCAAAAGCTTCGTTGAGCTGCTCTTGCGCCTCGCTAGTATTCTCATCTTGCGGCGCATTACTCAACTCCTCTTGCTTCTTACCGAGTTCCTGAAGATCATTTGCGATCTTTTGAGCTTTCTGGGATACATAATAACGTTTGGTGAGTTCCAAAAGCTGTTCTAGGTTCTTCTCCTGATTTTTATTGTTTTTTGCAAGTCGATCTAGCTTCTGGGACAACTCTTCCTTGTTGATCTTATCTTGTACTTCTTGCAGCTCTTTGAGCAACTCCTCATTCTCTTTTAGAAGTTCTTCATTCTCTTTCAAACGCTCTTGCAATTGCTCTTTAAAAGGGTCTTCTTCATCTTGTTGAAACTCGTCTAAATTGTTCTCCAACTGCTTGGAAAACTTTTTCATTAAGGCGTCTTGCTGTTCTTGTCGCTTAAAGAAATTCTCTAGCTTCTTTTTGTCATTCCAGTTGAGATTAGCTTTTTCTTTCTGCGTTTTAGAAAGTTCTTGAAGTAAAGCTTCTCGCTCCTTCATGTCCTTGAGCGTCTCGTCTAAATTGTCAATGGTTTCTTCTTGCTGTTCGAGTTGCTTATCCTCTGTTTCTGAGTCCGTGAGTTCCCGATAGGAATAAATACCACTTTTGCTGCTTTTTCCGCCACGCAGGCCATCGTTGTCAAAGACCTCAAAATAATATTCATAGGCCACGCCCTTTTCAAGGTTCAATTGACCTGGGAAAGTCGCTACAAACTGATCAAAAGTGCCTCCGTTGATGGGTAGATCTTCACGAACAGCCTTAGCTTCTTCTCCGCTTGGATAGTAAACCAACTCAAGCTTACGCAGGCCGTAATCATCAGAAATTCGTCCTAAGAAATAAGTGATCTGGTCATCTATGCTGTCTTGCTGACTGTTGAGTTGAATGTTGGGATATTCATCCTTTACCACGTTGATGGCAAAGTTCAAATTCTCATATTCCTTTAAGTTTTGATTGGACGTAGTTATGGCGTAATCCAAGTCATTGAAAAGCCTTAGATCCTTCACAAAAGAACCCGCATCATCCGCAAAATTGTAGACACTGTCCTTGGTTTTCAGCAAGGCTTGCTGGGTTTGAACGGTCTGTAGCTTCCAGGTAATCTGTGTGCCCTCTGGCACAGTAGCATTGCCTGAATTGGTCAAGACCTCATCGGTCTTTCCGGTATAGCCTGGATAATCCAACTGCATTTCCATGGCCACCAAAGACGGAACTTCAATCACATTCAAAGAATAAGGGATGGACGTCACATTATTAGCCGTTAGACGAAAATCAAGATCTGCATTGGGCCTTTTAAACTCGTACTGAAACAGGCCTGGGCCCACGGGTTTCATTAAAAAACGCTGTCCGTCATAGGTCAAATAAGCCGTTTCTGGAATCACCTCTCCCGAGGTTGCTACGCGTAATGTAAACGACTGATGTTGAATAGCATCTAAAGACTCATTCTCTAAAAAGAAAGCAAAGGGCGCTGGTGGCTCATAGGCCGTATCGTAGTTGACCACGCGCTTGTAGGAATCTGTAAACAGCTCCTTACCGCCTAAAACACTGATCACCACAAAGAGTAAAACAGGAATCGCCACATATTTCAAATAAGGCAAATTACCCGCATAATTTATGGCGCGTTTAAAAGGAATGGGTTCTAATTCCGAAGCTTTTTGGTCTATGCTCGCGGCGAGTAATTCTGATTCCCTTTGGTTTTGGTTCAGCTGAATGACATTGAGCAACTTATCACTAACTTCTGGGAAGTGGTTTCCTATCAGTCGTGAGGCTTCTTCATGGGTAATCCCTTTTTGCAACTGAAACAGTCTGGTTAGCGGAAGGGCAATGAATCGAACAAAAAGTAAAACCTCAACTGCAATAAATGCCCAAAATAGAATAGCGCGACCGCCAGAATCCAACCACAGGAAATGCTCCACCAAAAGCGTGATCAATAAATACAGTAAACCTGTTGCCAAAAACAACAAACTACCCTTGATCAGTGCATTGGTGTAGTATTTTTTAATAAATTGTTCCAGCTTTTGCTGGATGATCCCAAAAGTGCTCATAGCTGGCTCTTACGCGCTTGTAAACTTCTAAATTACAACTTTATTTTCCAGTTCTGTCTGATTTAACAGTCGTTTAAGGAAGCTGCAAAGACCGTACCTATTCCGCAAAAAGCAAGACAAACCCTCAACTTATGTTACAAGATCTAAAATACCTCTCTGCATTTTCAATACCAGCCGTTGCTATTTTTTCCTTTTGGATGGGAGAAAGCTGGGCCTATTTCACGCCTATTTTTGCCTTTGTTCTGATTCCAATTATGGAACTGCTATTGCCTGTAAACACCGACAATCTAGAAAGTGAGCAGGTAGATTCTAAGCTTAAAAATCGATTCTTTGATGTTTTGCTTTATTTGAATCTTCCAATCGTTTACGGAATCATTGGATACTTCCTGTGGAGCCTGTCTTGGGCAGACTACAGCACTGCCGCCCTAGTGGGTTACACCTTCTCTGTTGGGATCGTTTTGGGCGCCAACGGTATTAATGTGGCGCATGAGTTGGGTCACAGAAAAACAGCCTGGGAAAGAACTTTGAGTAAGATGCTTTTACTGCCCGCGCAGTATATGCACTTTTATATAGAACACAATTACGGACATCATTTACATGCCGCTACGGAGAAGGATCCGGCTTCTGCTGCTTACAATCAAACAGTATATTCCTTTTGGTTTACCTCTACGACCAGACAATACAGCAATGCTTGGCAAATTCAAAAACGCTTACTTAAGGCTGACAATTTGAGCTTCTTTAGTCTCAAAAATGATATGTTCTGGTATTTGGTTTTGCAGCTGAGTTACTTTGGTTTGTGCTTTGTGTTTTTTGGACCGGTGGGGCTCCTCCTAGCCGCTGTTATAGCCCTAGTTGGCATACTTCTTCTGGAAAGCATCAACTATATTGAACATTACGGTTTGCGCCGCGCCAAGACCAAAAGCGGTCGTTACGAACGCGTTTCTGAAATTCACTCCTGGAATTCCAACCATGTATTGGGCCGTGTGATCCTTTATGAACTAACGCGTCACAGTGATCACCACTATAAAGCGAGTAAAAAGTATCAGGTTTTGGAGTATCATGAGATCAGTCCTCAACTGCCTTTCGGCTACCCCACTTCTATGGTCTTGGCCATGGTACCGCCACTTTGGTTTAGCATTATGAATAAGCGTGTACCTAAAGAAATGGTAGCGCTGCAGACTGCAGCTTAAGCAAGTATTTTAGTCTAAACTGGCTTAGACTTTCTCTCAATTAAGCGTAAATTTGCGACTTAAATTGAGAGTTATGAGTCGTTCGGTACGCGTACGTTTTGCACCAAGCCCAACAGGGCCACTCCACATTGGAGGGGTTCGAACCGCATTATTCAACTACCTTTTTGCTAAGAAACAAGGCGGCACTTTTGTGCTTCGTATAGAAGATACAGACCAAACCCGTTATGTTCCCGGAGCAGAAGATTATATCATAGAAGCACTAAACTGGCTTAACATTCCTTTTGATGAAGGGCCTGGAAAAGAGGGTGGTTTTGGGCCTTACAGACAGAGCGAACGCAAGGCGAGCTACAAACAGTATGCAGATCAATTGATTCAGGCAGGACACGCATATTACGCTTTTGACACACCAGAAGCTTTAACCGAGCTCCGCGCAACTGCAGAAGCTAATAAAGAAACCTTTTCATACGGCTGGGCCAATCGAGATGGATTGGACAACAGTTTGAATATGTCTGATGAGGATTTGCATGCCCGATTAGAATCAGGAATTCCCTATGTGATCCGCTTTAAAACACCTGCTGACGAAACCCTCACTTTGCAAGACATCATCCGTGGAGAAGTGAAAGTACACACCTCTACCCTAGATGACAAAGTGCTCTTTAAGAGCGATGGTATGCCTACCTATCACTTAGCGAATATTGTAGACGACCATTTGATGGAGATCACTCACGTGATTCGTGGAGAGGAATGGTTGCCTTCCTTGGCGCTGCACTATTTGTTGTACCGATCTATGGGTTGGGATGCGCCAGAATTTGCACACTTACCGCTCATTATGAAGCCTGTTGGTAAAGGAAAACTCTCTAAACGCGATGGCGATAAAATGGGCTTTCCTGTATTCCCGCTACAATGGAATCCACAAGAAGGAGACTCATCTGCGGGCTATCGTGAAGACGGATACTTGCCAGAAGCTGTAGTGAATATGTTGGCTTTCTTAGGATGGAATCCAGGAACGGAGCAAGAGATCTTCTCCCTTGAAGAATTAGTGGAGGCTTTTGATCTCTCTCGAGTAAATAAGGCTGGAGCTAAATTCGATCCAGAAAAAACAAAATGGTTTCAAACGCATTATATCCAACAAAGAAGTGATGCTGAGCTGGCCGCTGAATTTGGACATCTATTAGCGACTAAAAACATCAGCAGCCGTTTGAATATGCCAGCCATTGTAGGCGCACTAAAAGAACGCATCACCTTCACAGAAGACCTTTGGACCCTTGGGCATTACTTCTTTGTGACTCCTGATTCTTATGATACCAAAGCGGCTAAAAAAGCCTTTAAGGAGGACACTCCAGAGCTGATGAAAAAGGTAGTAGAGCTCTTGAACGATGTGGATGATTTTACCGCAGAGAACACTTCAAAAGCTGTAAAAACTTGGATTCAAAGTCTTGAATTGGGCTTCGGGAAGGTGGTGATGCCACTTCGTTTAAGTCTTGTAGGTTCCCTGCAAGGTCCCGATGTCTTTGATATTATGGAGATCCTGGGTAAAACGGAGTCTGTGCGACGTGTTGAAAACGCGATCAGAAATATGGTCTAGAAATAAATAATTCCTCGTAAAGCTATGAGGTTATTATTTCCTTTAAGATCATCCAACTCTGGATTGGTCCCATTGAGTGCGTTGAGGGTATTGGTAAGCCCGCGCATATAAAGCAAACTGATTCTGAATGGCTCAATTCCAAAGGTCAATCCGCCCACCAACCTAAAGTCTATAGTAGAAAGGTTCCTAAGATCTTCCACTCGCGTTAAGGTGTAGCCCGCTACTAAATTATTCTCTTGACTTTCTTCTGCTGGTTTGAATTTTCCTTGTACGGCAATAGCGGGTCCTGCCTCAACACTTAAATGATGTCTAAAGATGTTGTAACTGGCCAAAAACTGCAGTTGCACCGACTGCTGACTCATGTTTACTAGCTCGTCTCCGTTGATTCCAACGGTTTGTATGTCAACCTGTTGATTGTAAAAAGTGACGGCGTAGATGAAATCCATGGTACGGCTGTAAGAGCCACGGGTTTCAAGGCCTAAGGTAAAACCATTAGAGCTGCTCAAAGGCAGATCATCGGTGTCTATATCGGAGAATAAGTAACCTCCAGAAACACCAATTTTATTATAGTTTCTATCATAACCTTGCGCAGCCGCTGAAAAATTTAGCAGTAGGATTGTAACAAATAGGGGGAATATGTGCCTCATAGTATAGCTGAAAGCTGCAAATGTATTGCATTTTTCTTATCTTCTCTTAGTCATTTTAATAACTTAAAAATCAACCCATGGAGTATATTCTTATTGGTCCAGCACTCTTGTTTGGTCTTCTTATTCTTGTCTCTTCCTTTTTTATGGTCAAACAACAGACGGCTGCTGTTGTGGAAAGGTTCGGGCGTTTTGTCGGTATTAGAGGTTCAGGTCTGCGCTTTAAAATCCCACTAGTGGATCGTATTGCGGGTAGAATCAACCTAAAAATTCAACAGTTGGATGTCATTGTAGAGACTAAAACCAAAGACGACGTATTTGTGCGTCTTAAGATCTCTGTTCAGTACCAAGTGATCAAAGACAAGGTGTATGAAGCCTTCTATAAACTAGACAACCCTCACGATCAGATCACCAGTTTTGTATTTGACGTAGTGCGTGCTGAGGTGCCAAAAATGAAACTCGATTACGTTTTTGAGCGTAAAGACGATATTGCAATCGCCGTTAAACGAGAGCTTAACGAAGCGATGGTAAATTATGGGTACGACATCATCAAAACCCTGGTGACCGATATTGATCCAGACGTACAGGTAAAAGCCGCGATGAACCGAATCAACGCTGCCGAGCGTGAAAAAGTAGCTGCAGAATACGAAGCAGAAGCAGATCGTATCAAGATTGTTGCTAAGGCGCGTGCTGAAGCGGAAAGTAAGCGTTTGCAGGGTCAAGGTATTGCAGATCAGCGTCGTGAGATCGCTCGTGGTCTGGAAGAATCTGTAGACGTTTTGAATAATGTGGGGATAAACTCTCAAGAAGCCTCTGCGCTTATTGTGGTGACTCAGCATTACGACACCCTACAATCCATTGGTGAAGAAACCAACACCAACTTGATCCTTTTACCAAACTCTCCGCAAGCGGGAAGCGATATGCTCAACAATATGATCGCCTCTTTCACTGCGAGCAATCAAATCGGTGAAGAGATGAAAAAGCAGAATGCTGCGCGAGGTTTAGGAAAAAATAAATCTGAATAAAGATGAAGCGTTCTATCCTACTAATTCTGCTGCTTAGCTTTGGATTAACCGTTACAGCTCAGACTGAAGATGAACTGAAATCCTTGGCTATTGCACAAGCAAAAATCGCCTGTGAAGCCACAGAGAATTCAGATTATGAAACCCTTTTTGATTATACCATGCCCGAAGTTTTAGAGCTTATGGGCGGACGTGAAAGCGCCTTGGTCATGATGGGGGAAACCATGAAGAACATGGAAAATCAAGGGATCAGCATCACCAGCAGTGAGGTTATTGAAATGACGGGTTTTGCCTATGAACAAGACCAGTATCGCTGTGTGATCAAAAACAAGGTAGTGGTCAAAATGAGTCCGGAGCAATCCACGCAATCCATCTCACATATGTTTGGTGTTTATAACCCTGAGTTAAACCGATGGTATTTCATTGAGGGTGCTCAAGTGAATAATGAAGCCATTATTGGAATGATCCTGCCCGATCTCAAAACCTCTTTGAACATCCCTCCGGATGAACGAAGCATGATAGACAACTAAAAAAGAAAAGCCCCGTAATTCGGGGCTTTTTTTATGATAAGGCTTGTGCTTCTTGGACCAGTAAGTCGTTGCGATCTTCTAAAGCTTTGTTTATAAACTCAGTTGCTTCTGGAGTCTTTTCTTGTCCTTTAGATAGCAATACACCAAGAACTAACATTGCCGCAATACGGGTTCCCGCCTTTTTTGCAGCAGTAGCGAACAAAGGTTCTAGTTCTTTATAGCTCACTTTATCTGCCAACTCAATTATACGACCTCTGGTGGCGTTTCTCTTCTCCTCTGGTAGATTGGTATACTTTTTACCAAGTTGTTTAATTACGTCTATTGCAGCGCGCTCTGGAGCCTGCTGTTTAGGTTTGTTCTGCTGCGGAGCTTGGGGTTTTTGTTTTGCCCAAGTATCACGCAAGCCAACAGTCTTATTAAAGATCAAATTGCTAGGCTTACTGTCTGGATCTACATTGAAATAACCAATTCGTTGAAATTGGAAGTGCTCCAAAACCTTGGCCTCTGCTAGAGAAGGCTCCAACATCGCCTTGCGGATCTTTAAAGAGTCTGGGTTGACAAATTCCATAAAGCTCTTGTCTTTATGAGTGTCTGGAGATTCATCCAAGAACAAACGGTCGTATTCACGCACCTCGGCTTCTATGGCATGGCCTGCAGAAACCCAATGCAAGGTTCCTTTTACTTTGCGCAAACTCGCCTCGGTACCACTGCCGCTCAAACTATCAGGGTCATAGCTACAGTTGATCTGAGTGATATTACCCTCAGCATCTTTCTCGACTGATTCTGCCTTGATGATGTAAGCGCTCTTTAAACGAACTTCTCCTCCTAAAGTCAGCCTAAAGAATTTACGTCCAGCCTCTTCTTTAAAATCTTCTTGTTCTATATAAAGCGTCCCTGAAAAAGGAATCTCTCTATTGCCCGCGTTTGGATCTTCTGGGTTGTTCTCTGTTTCCAACCACTCTTCTTTTCCTTCTGGATAATTGGTTATTACCAACTTCACTGGGTTCAAAACGGCCATCACGCGGTTTGCCACTTTGTTCAAATCTTCTCGAACACAGTATTCCAAATGTGATACGTCAACCAAGTTCTCACGCTTGGCAATCCCAACACTGTCTGCAAAATTCTTGATAGAATCTGGCGTATAGCCTCTACGGCGCATCCCAGAAATAGTAGGCATACGCGGATCATCCCAGCCAGAGACCACGCCTTCTGCCACCAATTGGGCTAGTTTACGCTTGCTCACTACGGTATGAGAAATGTTTCTACGGGCAAATTCGCGCTGTTTTGGGCGTAATTTTGCCGGGTCGTGGATCTGATCTAAAAACCAATCGTACAATTCGCGGTGGGGTAAGAACTCCAAAGTACAAAGCGAGTGAGAGACTTGCTCTACGTAGTCACTTTCTCCATGCGCCCAGTCATACATTGGGAAGATACTCCAATCAGAACCCGTTCTGTGGTGGTGCTTGTGCAAAACGCGATACATCACCGGGTCACGCATAAGCATATTTGGAGAGCTCATATCTATTTTAGCACGCACCACGTGCTGTCCTTCTGGCATCTCTCCTGCTTTCATCTTAGCAAAGAGATCTAAATTCTCTTCTACAGATCTATCGCGGTAAGGACTAGCCACACCAGGCTCGTTAGGAGTTCCTTTTTGCTCTGCAATGGCTTCTGAACTTTGAGAATCCACATAAGCCTTGCCTGCTTTGATGAGTTCTACCGTCCAATCGTAAAGTTCTTGGAAGTAATCTGAGGCATAACATTCCGTATCCCAAGTGTATCCTAACCATTCGATATCACGCTTAATGGCGTCTACAAATTCTTGCTCCTCCTTAGCTGGATTGGTGTCGTCAAAGCGCAAATTTACCGGCGCATTGTAGCGCTCGCCCAAACCAAAATTCAAACAAATGGCAGAAGCGTGCCCCAGGTGCAAATAACCGTTGGGTTCTGGTGGGAATCTAAAACGAAGTTGCTCATTGGAATACGATTTTGAAAGATCGTCTTCAATGATTCGCTCTATGAAATTCAAGGATTTATCGTCGCTCACAGCCTTTGTTTTTAATGACTGACAAAGATACCAAAACCCAAGAATAATATATCTTAGCGGAAAATTTTTTTAGGTGGGAATCATTCGCTTACACAACGTTAGAGTATACGCCTCACACGGCTGTTTGAAAGAAGAAACCATAATTGGTTCTGATTATTTGGTACAATTGCAGGTAGAAGCCGATCTACAAAAAGCCGCCACCACCGATGATCTCAACGATACCGTAGATTACGTACACCTGAACGCAATCATTAAGGAAGAGATGGCTGTACCGAGTAAACTCCTTGAAGTCGTTGCTAAAAAGATCAATACCCGCATCTTAGAAGAGCTGCCAATGGTAAGCAAAACAAAGGTTTGCGTGGCTAAGATCAATCCGCCGATTGGTGGTGATGTAGCTTCGGTTGAAGTTTGTTTGGAAGACCAACGCTAAAATCGCGGGAAACTTCCCGATTTACAACGAATTTTTTTACATTTGCCCTCCACAATGGCATCGTGGCCGAGTGGCTAGGCACAGCTCTGCAAAAGCTTGTACAGCGGTTCGAATCCGCTCGATGCCTCAACAAAAGAAAACCCGCTAAGATTTAGCGGGTTTTTTTATTCTGTAGTTTCTGTTTGCTCCGTCTGGAAATCTTGTATTCCTTGCTTAATTGTTTGGTTAGGGAAGAAACCTTGATAGAGTAAGATCATCCCAAAACCAATAATCAAGATACTCACCCAACGTTTGGTTCTAAAGATAAAGCGAGGCGTGAGTTTAGAACGCAGCTTCTTTGCTAAGGTGATCTTGACCAGATCCGTTGAGAAAAAAACAATCAACACCGTAGCTAAAAACAGGATCACTCCTTGTTTGGAAGCGGTTAAGGCGTTGGCCATGATCATGGTTCCTATCCATCCTGCAAGCACTCCGAAGTTTACGAAGTTCAAAAGGAACCCTTTTAAAAACAGCCCCGGCAAGTTCTTCTTAACACTGACCGAATAATGTTCCCGAACAATTTTAATGAAGGATTTTGAGATCCGTATGTAGGAGATTATCCCGTAGATCACCAGTATAGCGCCTCCAAAAATGATCAGGTTGGGATCATTTTGAAGCTTTTCTAAGATCTTTTCGGTACTGAAATAAACAAATACAATGAAGAGTATATCTGCTGTAAAAGCCCCAATATTGAAGAATAGTGCGGCTTTAAAGCCTTTTGAGATAGCAGTTTCTATCAGTGTAAAAAAGACAGGGCCCAGCGCAAAAGCCAGTACAAATCCATAAACTGCTGCATATAATAAGCCCTCTGTCATACCCCATAAAAGTACAAATATTTACAGGGGTAAAAAGTCAAATGTTTAGAAACCTTAATCCTTAGAATTAGGATATAAAAAAAGCTCATAATCACAAGGAATTATGAGCTTCACAATTGAATATATCTTACTGCTAGTACATGCGCTCAATGCGGCCGCCAGCAAATGTTCTCTTTTTCAATTCGGCAGGTTCTCCGTAGACGTAGATATCTCCACCGGCAGTTACTTTTAATTCTGCTTTGTCTTTAGCGTGAATCTCTGCTTCACCTCCAGCGGCAATAGTTACTTTGGTATATGAGGTAATTAGCTCCTGACCTTCATAAATTCCACCAGTATTCAGAGTGACTTCCTGCCATTCTGTTTTCCCAGAAGTTTCTAAAATTCCACCTGTTACAGCACGCGCTTTAAGACGTTTTACATCCAAACCAACTTTAATGGTTCCTCCTTCTTGAGCACGTAATTCCAGGTCATCTTGAGTTAAAGTTTCATTAACCGTGATATAAGATCCTTCATTGGCGTCAATGGTTTCAATGTTTTTGAAATACACCTCTACAAAGGTGTCATCTCCATTAAATCGACGGTCAATCTCCATACGGATCTTCAATTTTCCGTTATCATTGATGATCTTGACATAATCAACATCTCGCCCTTTAACCACTACGCGATTCTCATCTGCAGGGATCATATTGACTTCAATCAGATCAAAAACTTTAATAGTATTAAAATCTCCGACTTCTTTATTGATCTCTTGGGCAAAGATCTGACTGGTAAAGACCAGAACTATAAGTGTAATTATCTGCTTCATTTTTCTTTAGATTTCTACACTAAGGATAGGGCAGGGCCTGAAATGTTACAGTGCGTTGGGATAATCGTGCTCTTCTCGGTGGCCAATCATATTATAATCCAGCTGCTTTTTCACTAAATCGGCATGCTTTAAAGTAATAAACACTTCATCTCCAAGCTGATACATCAACTTAGTGTTGGCACCAACTACAGCCATTTGGTCACGGTCAAAATCAAAATGATCTTCTTTTAAATCACGCAAAGAAACCATTCCTTCACAACGATTGCTCATGATCTCCACATAGATTCCCCATTCGGTCACCCCAGAGATCACTCCTAAGAATACTTCGTCTTTATACTGACTCATGTATTTAACTTGCATATACTTAATGCTGTCGCGTTCTGCACTTGAGGCGGTATATTCCATATCGCTGCAATGACCACAATCCCGTTCAAATTGATCTTTATCTGCACTCTTGCCTCCGTCTAAATAATGCTGCAACAAACGGTGCACCATTACATCCGGATAACGGCGAATCGGTGAAGTAAAGTGAGAATAATAATCAAATGCCAATCCGTAGTGACCAATATTATCGGTACTGTAGATGGCCTTACTCATGGATCTTATGGCTAAAGTATCTACCAGGTTTTGCTCTTTAGCGCCTTGAACATCTTTTAAAAGCTGATTCAAGGCAGCGGTAGTTGACTTTCTGTCTTTTACGGAGAACCTATGACCAAACTGATGGGCAATGTTACCCAATTGGGCGAGTTTTTCATCATCTGGTTCATCGTGTATACGATACACAAAGGTCTTTGGAGGATCCTGTTTCCCTATGAATTCTGCAACTCTTCGGTTAGCTAAAAGCATAAACTCTTCAATGAGTTTGTTGGCATCTTTAGAGGTTTTAAAGAAGATTCCAGCAGGATTGTTCTGATCATCCAAGTGGAATTTAGTCTCCACTTTATCAAAAGAAATGGCCCCAGCCTGCATGCGTTTTTTACGCATGATCTTGGCTAGAAAATCTAAGGTTGAAATCGCCTCAACCAAAGGTGCTGGAACTTTATAAGCCCCATCACGAATGGAAATATCTTCTGGAATTTCTACCTCAGAAAAAGGAGCTTGCTGCTTGGCTTCAATGACCACTTGAGCTTCTTCATAAGCGTATCGCGCATCAGAATAGGTCACTGTTCTACCAAACCATTGGGATTGGATCTGTGCTTTCTTGTCGATCTCAAAGACTGCAGAAAAGGTGTATTTCTCTTCGTTAGGACGTAAGGAACACGCATTGTTAGAAAGTACTTCTGGCAGCATAGGTACTACTCGATCCACCAAGTAAACAGAGGTAGCACGCTCAAAAGCTTCTTCGTCTAAAATGGTTCCTTCTTGCAGGTAATGAGATACATCGGCAATGTGAATTCCGATCTCAAAATTGCCGTTTTGCAAAACTTGAAAAGAGAGCGCATCATCAAAATCCTTGGCGTCTTTTGGGTCAATAGTAAAGGTTAGAACCTTACGCATATCCCGTCTTTTATCGATCTCTTTTTGTGTGATCGAAGTATCTAAACCATCTGCAAATGCTTGCACCTCAGGTGGAAATTCATACGGCAAACCGTATTGCGCTAAAATGGCATGGATCTCTGTATTGTGCTCACCTTCAGGACCAAAGGTTTTAATAATGCTTCCAAATGGCGAATCTGCAGACTCTGGCCAGTCCTCTAACTTAACCAGAACCTTATCACCATCTTGCGCCTTTCCGATCTTGTTTTTCGGTACAAAAATATCAACCGATAACTTGGAGGCAGAGGTATCTACAAAAGCAAAGTTCTTTTGAATTTGAATGGTTCCTACAAATTCGGTGCGCTTGCGCTCGATCACTCGTGTGATCTCCCCTTCAAGCTTGCCGCCTTTGCGTCTTTTAAAAATATAGACCTCTACTTTATCTCCATTCAATGCACGGTTCAGATTGCCTTGTTTAATAAAGACATCGTCTTGCATGCCTTCTACAATGACATATCCCTGACCTCTGCTGGTCACATCAATAACTCCTTCATGATAGAAAGACTTAGCAACGATCTTAAATTTGCCTCTTTCTCTCTCTTCTACTTGACCTTTAGACTGTAATTGTCGGAGTTTTTTAATGATCTGATTGCGTCCACTAGGATCTGTGACTTGCAATTTTGCAGCGATCTGTTTGTAGTTAAAACTCCTGGAAGGATCTTTTTTAAGGATACTGAGTATGCTTCGGCTAAGATGCTGAATCTTAGTAACTCCTTTTTTCTTTCTTTTTTTCTTTCCCATTGGAAACTTTAAGCGACAAAAGTAGACCAATAAAGCGAGAATGCGTTTTTTAAGCCTAAAAGATTTGGTAAATTAGAACATTGGAACGATTTGAAACCATAGCCATATTCACCTATCCTTCAGAATATACCGTTCTGGAGCATCTGCTTCAGCAACAGGCCATTCGCTACGTTTTCCAAAACGAGACTATGATCTCCGTCCTTCCCTTTCACTCTAACGCCATAGGCGGAATCCGACTCAAAGTTCACCCAGAAGACAAGGACACAGCGATTCAAATCATAGAAGATCTAAAATCCTCAGGAAGCTTACAGATCGTCTAAAGGGTTTTTAACACTATTAATAATATTCTCTTTTTTTCTTTTTTTAAATTGATTTTAATGCTGCTTATTATAGGCTGTTGAAAACTGGTAAAACTTAAGCAGCACTTATTTTGATTCTCTGTATAAATGAGTTTATCTACCAGTTCTCAACAAGATATTACAATACTGAAGTTCTGATTCTAAAAGAATTGCAGTTTGTAATTCACAACTGTGAATAACTCTATCAAAAAGTGGATTTTTAATAAGTAGATCTGTGAACAGCTGTTAGAAAGTTGCTGTATTTTTGTAATAAGTTCATCAAAAGATGGAATAAGAAAAATTGGTTGCTGAGTTGATTTTTATAAGGAACATTTCAGTGGAAACTTCCAAATTTTTTTATCGGTAAGACGTAACATTTTATAAACATTTAATTTACATAAGACCGCTTTTTAAACAATTGTTGAAGCTCAGCACATTAGCAAATTTTACATCGACTAAACTTTTAAAGACAACGCCATTATGAAATTAGCCATTGGAAATGATCACGCCGGAACCGAGTACAAAGCTGCAATTAAAGCGCATTTAGAGGCCCAAGGGCATCAGGTGAGTAACCATGGAACTGATGATAATTCCAGCGTTGATTATCCGGACTTTATCCATCCTGTAGCTACAGAAGTTGAAAACGGTACTGCAGATCTCGGTATTATTATCTGTGGTAGCGGAAACGGTGCAGCCATGACGGCAAATAAACATCAACAAGTTCGTGCAGCCCTTTGCTGGACCAAAGAGATCACTGAGCTGGCCAGACAACACAACGATGCTAATGTATTGAGTATTCCGGCGCGCTTTACCTCTTTACCGCAAGCTATTGCAATGGTTGATGTCTTTTTGGCTACAGAATTTGAAGGCGGACGTCACGCCAATCGCGTAAATAAGATCGCCTGCATGTAAAACGATCATCATGGGCGGGAACCATCATCAAAAAGATACTAAAGGCACTAAACTCGTAGTGTCCATCCTGCTCAATGTGGTAATTACCGCTTCTCAAGTTATTGGAGGTATCATTTCTGGTAGCCTCGCCTTGCTCTCAGACGCGCTCCATAATTTTAGCGATGTACTTTCGCTACTGATCAGTTATGTTGCGGACAGACTTTCTAAACGATCCGCTTCTACTTCCAAGACCTTTGGTTATAAACGCGCAGAGATCATTGCTGCTTTTATCAATTCCAGCACGCTGCTTATTGTGGCAGTGATCCTGATCATTGAATCCATAGAGCGCTTTGTAAATCCGCAGGAAATAGAAAGCAATTTGGTGATCTGGCTCTCTGCAATCGCTATTGTGGCCAATGGATTAAGTGTATTATTATTAAGAAAAGAGGCTGAGACGAATATGAATATGCGCTCGGCTTATTTGCATTTACTCACTGATATGTCTGCATCTGTAGCGGTTTTGATCGGTGGTTTGTTGATGAAATACTACCAAATGTGGTGGGTAGATAGTGTGTTGACATTAGCCATTGCCTTGTATTTGATCTATATGGGATACGACCTTTTTAAGCAATCCCTTAAAGTTTTGATGCTATTCACACCAGAAGGAATTGACATTGAAAAGATCATCAATACGGTCAATCAATACCCAAGCGTAGAAGCGATGCATCATGTCCATGTTTGGCAGGCCAATGAACACGAAACACATTTAGAAGCGCATTTGGATTTAATAGACGATATAAAGATCTCTGAGTTTGACGCTTTATTACTACGGATAGAAGCGTATCTTCATAAAGAATTTAGGATCAATCATGTGAATATTCAACCGGAATTCAATAAAAACGACGCCAAAGATGTCATTGTCCAAGACTGATCTAAAAATAGAAGTAAAGACCTTTGAGCAGCTCAATATTCGCGAGCTTTACGAACTATTGCAGTTGCGTTGTGAGGTATTTGTGGTGGAACAAGATTGCGTATACCAAGATTTAGACGGCAAAGACCAAAAGGCACTTCATATCATTGGAACACGCAACGATAAAATAGTGGCATATACCCGTTGTTTTAAACCGGGAGATTATTTCCCAGAAGCTGCTATTGGTAGAGTAGTGGTAGCAGAAAATCACCGTAAGGACGGTTATGGAAATCAGATCATGACGGCTTCTATTCAGGCTATAAATGAGCTTTACAATACCAGTGTGATTAAACTATCCGCTCAAACCTATCTGATTGACTTTTACAATTCTCACGGTTTTGAAACTACAGGAGATTCCTATTTAGAAGACGGAATTCCACACATAGCCATGATAAAAAAATAGATCATGCGATTTCAAAAAGTGCCGAACACACATCCTGATTTATTGCCTTTGGTTCGCGAGTTAGATGCTGAACTAAAGATCACCGACGGAGAAGATCACGCCTTCTACAATCAATACAACGGTTTGGATGACATTCAACATTTGCTGTTGGTCTATATAGAAAATCGCGCGACCGCCTGCGGCGGTTTTAAAGCTCTAAATGAAACTACGGCAGAAATCAAGCGCATGTATACAGCTGTTGATGCACGCGGAAAAGGCATTGCAAAAGCAGTCCTTCAAGAGCTTGAAATTTGGGCCAAATTAGAAGGCTTTAAGCAATTGGTTTTAGAAACGGGAATCCGTCAGCATGCAGCCATTGCCTTGTATGAATCCACAGGATATATACGAATGGAAGAAAACTACGGCCCCTACAAAGGCCTTGATGAAAGCTTCTGTTTTAAAAAAGAGCTCTAGTCTATTTTAGAATATTCGCGTAGCGCTGAGGGTCATTCAAGACCGCTAAAGCTTCTAAGATCTCTGGGTTGTTCACTACTTGGTATTCATATAGCCCTTCTCTGTAGAAATAACGCTTTAAGATCTCTTGCTCCAACAGCGATATGATCTCTACCTTCTTATCGCGAAGTTCGTTTTGTTTCACCGCGTCTATTTCTGAGCGCAAAGTAGCATACGCCTTTTTGATTTGATCCTGAAGCTCGTCACTCTTTGCCTTGTTAAAGGCTGCGTCAAAGGCTTTCTCAGTTTCGGTCTCGTACTCAAAACCGTTTTTGTTGAGGTATTTCACAAAAGCGTCAAAGTCAGCATTAGAGAAGGAGAAGTTCTCCCAAGAGTCTAGGTTTTTCTTGTAATAATACTCTGTGGCGTAGTTGAAAATAGCATTGTCTCTTAAGAGCGCTGTAGTGATCGGGCTGTATTTAGAGGACTCCAATTGAATATCCGGTAAAATACCACCGCCGTCATAGACGGTACGACCGCCACGCGTTTTAAATGCGTTATACTCGCTAGGTTCTGCTCGCACTGGGTCTCCGTTTTCATCTCGGTTCCAGTAGTCCAAAGCTTGAATACAGCGCCCACTCGGGGTGTAATATCTCGAAATAGTGATCTTGAGCTGGGTTCCGTAGGTAAGATTCTTAGGTCTTTGTACAAGCCCTTTACCAAAACTACGCGCTCCAATAACCACTCCGCGATCCAGATCTTGAATCGCCCCAGAAACGATCTCGCTTGCAGAGGCAGAGCGTCCGTTAACCAAGACTACCAGCGGAATTTCTGTATCTACCGGATCTTGTTGGGTCATATAACTTCGGTTGTATTTTTTGATGACCGATTTTGTCGTGGTGATTACTTCGCCTTTGTCAACAAAAAGGTTCACAACGTTGATCGCCTCATTGAGCAATCCACCCGGGTTGCCACGCAGATCCAGAATGATCTTGGTAGCGCCTTCCTCTTTGAGATCCTCCAAGGCCTTACGTGTTTCAATCGTGGTCTTTGCATTGAATTTACTCAACACAATATAACCCGTATCTCCATTGATCAGCTTTGAAAAAGGAACCGCCTTAATACCTACAGCCTCACGGGTAAGTTGAGTGGTGTACTCTTTACCTTGACGCATATAGGTCAAGCTTACCGTGGTGCCAGGAGCCCCTTTTAAGAGGTCTCCGGCATCATCAGTAAAGTCGCTTAGGGCAATGTTGTCAATTTTTATAATCTCATCGCCCGCTTTTAAGCCCGCTTTGTCCGCGGGATATCCTTTAAAGGGTTCCATCACTAGGATCTTCCCTTTTAGTGTTCTTGCTGAGGCGCCGATCCCGGTGTATTCTCCGGAGTTGTTAATTCTAGCGTCCTCTACTTCTTGCTCATTCCAGTAAACGGTATAGGGATCCAGATCATCCAACATGCCGGTTATGGCTTTGTCCATAAGTTCTGCAGGAGTGGTTTCATCCACATAATTCATATTGAGCTCCTTGAACAGAGTTGTGAAGATCTCTACTTGTTTTGCGATCTCAAAGAAATCGTTTTTAAAAGCCGTGGTCCCGAACAAGATCAGTCCTAAAACAACGGGAATTCCTATACGTTTAACGCGCTTGAGCATAGCATTTATTTTATGAGTTTGTCGATCTAGCAGATCGTTTTAAATAACGTCGTACAAAAAAGAACACCGCCCCTAAGACCAATACAAAAGGCCAGAGGTAAAGCACTCCAATAAAGAAGGTCAACAGGCCGCTCCATCCGCCTTTAAAGGCATTGACGATCTTACTGCCAAATGAGGCTTGCACTTGAGTCTCTACGGTCTCTTTGTAGAATCGCAAGGAGATGGTACTCATGCTCACTTGACTTTTAAGATAATTCAAGCGCCCCTGTTTGGCTTCTATCTCTTCACGAATGCTGGCGAGCTCTCGCTCTATTTCCAGCATCTCTTTGACATTTTTTGCCTTTTTGAGCAACTCCAAATAGCGCTCCTCCAGTTTGCGCTTGGCTTTGAGCCTAGCCTCTAAATCCACGAATTCCTCACCAACATCCCGACGCGAGATGCGCTTGGTGTCAAAGTAGTCAACCCCTTGACCAATGGAATCTACCAAAGGCTCAAAGTTTGCTGACGGAACACGAATTATAAGGTTTCGGTAAACTTGATTGTATGATTTTCCGGTATTGTCGTCTTGTAAATTACCACCGTGGGCAGCGATCGCTTTGCGAATGCGGCTGTAAGTGGCTTCCATATCGCGGGTTTGAAATTCAATCTCCGCGGTCTTGATGATCTTGGCGTCTTTGTTGTCAGTATCATCGTATTCTGCAGTAGGTTCTGTGTTTAGATAGGTGTTCCCATCTACGTCCGCGACAGCCCATTCGTTTGAATCTGCAATTCCCATAGTGCTTGACCCTGAGTCAGAACAAGCTAAAAAAGTCCCAAAAAGGGCGATAAATAAGGTTTTCATCATTCCAATTGTTTTAAAAGTTTTGCCATTGACAGGCGTAATTCAATTAAAGTTGGAAGATTTTTGCCCGTGTATACAAACAACATCAAATACCGTGCAGAAGTTGTATCGATATTATTTTTCTCCAATCGATACGCTTCCCGCATAAGGCGCTTGACCCGGTTGCGATCCACAGCTTTTTTAAAATTCCGCTTAGAGACCGCAAAGGCAGCTTTGTGAACCGCATTTTCTGCGGGCATAAAGCGCATCAGTAAGGGAAACGCCTTAGCCGTTTTGCCTTGTGCAAAAAGAGCCTCGATCTGTTTGCTGCTTTTGAGTCGCTGTGAAGCTGGAAATTTTAACATAGGATAAATGTAACCAATTAAGGCTTTGACAATTCCCAATTATTTCTAAAAACAAAAAAAGTCCTGCATTTGCAGGACTTTTAATGATTTATGATGTGTTGATTTACATCTTCTTCATATTGTCATCGGGTTTGGCATCTGCCATCAATTTTGAAGGATCAATTTCAATGCTTTGAATGGTTTTTCCGTTAGACGGAATTTCAAAATCATAGGTCGGATACGCCCAGGCCCAATCGCTTAAAACCGTGCGATTCACGCCAGCATACGGATTGTCTTTTCCGCCACGCATCATGCGTAGTGGAATATAGAAAGACTCTTGAGACCCATCAGCATAAGTAACCATAAGGTCAATAGGCATTGGCATAAGGCCAGTGCGCTTAAGGGTAACTTGAGTCCCGCCTTCTGAAGCTATAACATTCTCAATTCCGTAGTCAATAGTATTGGTGGTCTGCCCAAAATCTTGCAAGTACCAATCCAATTCCATCCCCGAAACCTTTTCAGCTACTCGAATGAAATCATTCGGAGTAGGGTGCTTAAAGACAAAGTCCTTGTAGTAGCGTTTGATGGTCTTGGCCAAGTTCTCCTTACCGATCACATAGCCCAACTGTGCCATAAATACGGCTCCTTTGCTGTAGGCGGCAATTCCGTAGGCCATGTTGATGTCGTAACGATCGGCATGGGTGGTAAGCGGCTGTTCCTTGCCACTATTGGCCAGGTAAATGTATCCGCGGTAGCTACCTGTATGTGGGTTCTCGGCGTTTTCTCCCATGATCTCATTCATGGCCTCATTGGAAATGTATGAGGTAAAGCCTTCATCCATCCATTCGTGGATCGACTCGTTGGTAGCCAATAGGAATTGGAACCAGCTGTGGGCCATCTCGTGGGCAGTAACCCCCACTAAAGAACCGAATTTACGTTCTCCAGTAATAAGCGTACTCATGGCGTATTCCATACCACCGTCTCCACCTTGGATCACAGAATACTGCTTGTAAGGATAGGTTCCGATGTGGGTATTGAAGAACTCTAAAAGTTCAGCAGTTTTAGGCTGCAATTCTTTCCAATTCTTCAAGTTTTGTTCACTCATGGTCTTCTTGTAATAGAAGTTGAGCGTCACGCCATTGGCTCCCTGATAGGTATCGTGGATATAATCCGGATCGGCCGCCCAAGTGAAATCGTGCACCATAGGCGCATCAAAAACATAGGTTGTCTTGCCTCTTTTTGTGGTAGGCTGTCCAACCAAATATCCGGTTCCTCCAACAACAAAATCCTTATCAATGCTCAAGCTTACTTTCCAATCTCCCCAAACACCGTGGAATTCACGGCCAATGTATGGGTGGGCGTGCCAACCTTGGAAGTCGTATTCTGCCAATTTTGGATACCATTGCGTCATGGAATAAGCAACGCCCTCGGCATTGTAGCGTCCGCTTCTGCGGATCTGTACGGGTACTTGAGCGTCCCACTCCATATAAAAAGTGGTGCTTGCGCCCGGTAAGATCGGCTGGGCCAAATCAACCTCCATAACGGTTCCAACTACATCGTAATTGAGTTCCATTCCGTTTTGGGTCAGTTTCATCGGTTTGATAAATCCGATCTCTTCTGGACTCAATTTGGATATTCTGTCCTTTACCCGCGGATCTGCATCAGCAATAGTTCTGGAACGAACATCCATTTCACTGCCAGGCTGAAAAGCGTTGAAATACAAGTGATAAAACACACGGTTCAACGTATCTGGCGAATTGTTGGTGTATTCTATGGTCTGTTTTCCTTTATACTGATGGCTCTCAACATCAAAGTCGATATCCATAGTATAATCGGCCTTTTGTTGCCAGTATGAAGTGTTGTTCTGCGCAAAGCTGCTCAAGGTCAAGCAACCTACAAGCAGTAAAATGTAAGTTCTCATTATCGTGACATTTTATCAGCCATCAAGATGGCGTTGTACATATTGACCATTTTTCCAGAAGCGGAGATCTCACCAAATGCTTGAGCGTTAGAAGGATCACCTCCTAAAACAACATTTTGAGAAGAGTTCAATCCACTCTTCATCAAGATATCCTTTACTTGAGCCGCAGTCAAATTAGGATAGTAGGAACGAATAACTGCCGCTACACCTGCTGCAGCTGGTGCCGCCATAGAAGTACCTTGCTGATAGTCATAGGTGCTGTTAGGCATGGTTGACCAGATTTTGGTTCCAGGCGCAAACACGTCTACAGAAGTGTTTCCGTAGTTGGAGAAGTTGGCTACCATTTCACTACCGTAATCGTGGTGCAAAGCACCAATGGTGATAAAATTGTCTGAGATCTCAGCACCGTCCAATTCTTGATCGTTTGGATATACCTGAATACCGTCCAAGTCTAAGGCTTCATTACCAGCAGCATTTACGATAAGCACGTCTTTGCTCGCCGCGTATTTGATGGCATCCCAAACCCATTCTGGGTGAGGAGAATAGTATTTTCCAAAACTGGTATTGATCACTTTTGCGCCATTGTCTGCTGCGTATCGAATCGCTAAAGCGATGTCTTTATCGTATTCGTCTCCGTCTGGAACAGCGCGCAATACCATGATCTCAACGTTGTTGGCCACACCGTTCATTCCAATACCGTTGTTGCGTTCTGCAGCAATGATACCGGCTACGTGTGTTCCGTGAGAAACGTCTTCTTTGTCTGCCGTTGGTCCGTCAACATCGTTATTTCCGTATGACTTGTCGTTCCAATCGTCTGGATTGTCTCCAAGAGCACCTCTAAAATCCGCAGTCATATTGAAGTGAGAATCCATGCGCCCACCGAAGTAATCGATCCCTTCTTGAAGCTGATCCAATACATCCGGCACGGTGTCTCCGTAAGTAAGCATTTGCGTCAACATTCCAATTTGCTGCTGCGTAGTAGCATCAGGATTTGCAATTCCTTGCAAGTCTTTAGCGTTGTAGTCTTCTTTGCCTAACTTTTTAGCGATAGCTTCATGAGCCGGTTTAACTTGCGCTAAGATGGCATTGTATTGGTTTAAAGTTCCCTGTACATCGGCAACTTCTTTTTCGTATTCCGCTTTTGCTTTTTGATAGATCGCGTAATCTTCACGATCTGCAGCACTAATGGCAGCCTCTGATTTACCTTCGAATTTAGGCCCTAGTTTGCGCATATAACGAACATATTCCATGTTCTCAGCTACTATATCGCCCAAGAAATTCCAACCGTGGATATCATCAACATATCCATTGTTGTCATCGTCTTTACCATTGTTTGGAATCTCATCTTTATTTACCCAGATCACATCGTCTAGATCTTCATGCTCAATGTCGGTTCCGCTATCAATTACCGCAACGATAACAGTTTCCCCTTTCTTTTTGTTGAGCAGTTCTGCATAGGCTTTGTCAACACTCATTCCTGGAATGGTGTCCATTACTAAGTCTGCAGCTCCCCAACTTTTGGTTTGAGCCTCTGTAAGTGGCGCAACTTTTAAGGGTACTGAATCAATATTTCCAATAGGAGTTGAAACCAATGGAGCTGGACCTCCACAGGAAACCATAAACAGCGATAAACCTAAAGCTGGAATGATCATCTTCTTCATATTCATAGGTATCTTTAATTAAATAGATTATTAAATGTATGTGCTTGGTCAAAGCGCACGCCTTTTTCGGTATGCTTGACCGTGATAATTTCATGATGCGGATCGTGTTCTAAAAACAAGTACAATTCCTCGTTCGCCGCCCGATCCAAAAAAGCAGCTTTTTCATCCAAGGTCAACAACGGACGTGTGTCGTAACCCATCACATAAGGAAGCGGCACGTGGCCGGCTGTCGGAAGCAGATCTGCCATAAACACCAAGGTCTTGCCTTTGTATTTGATGTGCGGGATCATTTGCTTTTCCGTGTGTCCATCGGCAAAAAGTATTCCAAAGCCCAGTTCGCTAGACGCTGCATAAGGCAAACCTTGTGGATCCACAAAATGCAATTGCCCGCTTTCTTGTAGCGGCATGATGTTCTCTTTCAAAAAAGAGGCCTTCTCACGCGCGTTTGGATTCACGGCCCAATCCCAGTGGGATTTGTTGGTCCAGTATTTCGCGTTTTTAAACGCAGGGCGATATCCGCTTTTGTCTGCATTCCAAACTACAGAACCTCCGCAGTGATCAAAATGCAAATGCGTCATAAAGACGTCGGTGATATCATCCGGATGAAATCCGTGTTTTGCTAAGGAGCCCTCCAGACTGTAATCTCCCCAGAGGTAATAATAACCGAAGAATTTTTCGGATTGTTTATTGCCCATTCCGGTATCTATCAAGATCAATCGGTCTCCATCTTCAATAAGCAGACAACGCGCTGCCATATCGATCATATTGTTGGCATCTGCCGGATTGGTTCGCGTCCAAAGCGATTTGGGAACCACGCCGAACATGGCTCCGCCGTCTAACTTAAAATTTCCGGATTCAATAGGGTAGAGGGTCATTCCTTGAACAAAAGTTATGCAAATTACTAAAAGACAAAGACTCTTCCCCGATTAGGCCTCAGATTTTTGGGATTGTTAACGCAGTATTTTAACAATTTTAGCACTATTTGGTTCATTGCCGCCAAATCTTATTATTTTTAGAAAACCAAACCGCAGCACATGATTGAATTAGCAGGGATAATTGTTTTAGGAATTTTGGCCCAATGGGTGGCCTGGAAATTTAAGATCCCCGCCATTTTACCGCTGATCTTGATCGGTTTGTTTGTGGGGCCTATCTCAACCTTGATCTCTGAAGATGGCACCCAATGGATCCAGCCCATTTATAATGGCGATAAAGGCCTTTTCCCAAATCAGCATTTGTTCAATTTTGTGTCTTTGGCTATTGGAATCATTCTCTTTGAAGGAGGATTGACCCTGAAGCGCGGAGAGGTTTCTAAAATTGGTCCTGTGATCGGGAAGTTGATCAGTTTGGGTTCTGTAGTGACCTTTGCGGGAGCGGGTCTTGCGGCTCATTATATTTTTGGCCTAGACTGGCGCATTAGCTTTTTATTTTCTTCGTTGATCATCGTTACGGGTCCTACAGTAATCACACCCATCCTCAGAAATATTCCGCTTAAAAAAGACGTCTCTGCCGTTTTAAAGTGGGAAGGTATTTTGATTGATCCAATCGGTGCTTTGGTTGCCGTATTGGTCTTTGAGTTCATCTCCGTTGGAGGAGACGCAGGCTACACCAAGCAAGCATTGGTGGAGTTTGGAAAGATTGTCCTGATTGGTTTTGCCTTTGGTATTTCTGGTGGATATGCGCTTTATTACGCTATAAAAAAGAAATTCATTCCGCATTATTTACTGAACGTGGTGGCACTATCTGTGGTGCTTTTGATCTTTGTAGAGAGCGATATTTTCGCACATGAATCCGGCCTTTTGGCTGTGGTGGTTATGGGGATGTTCTTAGGGAATAGTGATTTACCCAACCTCAAGGAACTGCTTTATTTTAAAGAGTCTTTGAGCGTACTATTGATCTCCATACTGTTCATTTTATTGGCGGCAAACATTTCCTTAGAAGACCTTTTACTGGTTTACACTTGGGAGACTGCAGCGCTTTTGGCTGTTATTGTTTTTGTATTGAGGCCGATTGGAGTGTTCCTTTCTACCATAGGCAGTAGTTTAAAAACCAACGAGAAACTCTTTATCTCTTGGGTAGGACCTCGTGGTATTGTAGCTGCGGGTATTGCCTCGCTTTTTGGAACTAAATTGGTAGAGCAAGGCGTACGAGGTGCGGAGTATATTACTCCTTTGGTTTTTGCTGTAGTGTTAGCAACAGTACTTCTCAATGCGGCTACGGCCAGACTTTTTGCTCGTTTGGTCGGGGTGTTTTTGACCTCTTCTGAAGCGATTATCATTGTGGGGGCTTCCAAACCCTCACGAGTCATTGGCAGCTACCTTAAAAAGAACAAGCGCGATGTGGTTTTGATAGATACGAATGCCAGCAATATCAGTCTAGCACGTGAGCTCGGCTTGGATTCTATGAATGCAAACATTTATGAAGGCGATTTGACCGACAATATTGAATTCAATGATGTAGGTTTCCTTATAGCTATGACGGGTAATGACGAGATCAACAAATACGCTTTGACCAAGTACAGCGCTACTTTAGGTGAGAACGGATCCTATCGCCTTATGAGTGATGAAGAACGCAAAAAGGGGTTGCAGAACGGCAGCGCTCCAGAAGAGGTGCTTTCTACCACTCATGACTATGCAGATCTAACCCGTGTTGCTAACGAGTTTCCTTCCATTCAAGAGATCGATATTGATTCGGAGGTGGTCTTTCAGCGCCTTTTAGATTATATCTGCGAGCACAAGGATATGGTAGCTTTATTCTTAAAAACTCCAGATGGCGAGCTCAGCTTTATCAACAACTCTTCAGAAATGGACATTGTTGAAGGGTCTCAATTGGCTTACCTAGGCAAGACCATAGACGTTGAAAGTGTTTTGAAAAATGCTTCTAACTAGAAGGCAAAGGGCTGTTTGAAAAATAATCTCGCTAAACGAACGTTCCCATTGACAAAGCCATCCCTTATGAAAAGAGTTATCATCATAACCGCTTTTATTGTTGCCAGTTTTTCTTCTTGTAAGGACGATGATGTTTCTTGCGTGAGCTGCAGCAATGAGTTGACCCAAACCTTTACGCTTTGCCGTGAGGCCAATGGAGATGCCTCGGTCAACGGTGAAGACACCGACACCGATTATGATGTTTACCTCTCGGATCTAACCGAGCAGGGCACCAGTTGTAATTAGTCGTTGAGTTTTAAAACGGCCATAAAGGCTTCTTGTGGGATCTCCACATTACCAACCTGACGCATACGCTTCTTCCCTTTTTTCTGCTTTTCCAATAGCTTTCTCTTACGAGAGATATCACCACCATAACATTTGGCAGTAACGTCTTTTCTAAGGGCTTTTACCGTCTCACGAGCAATGATCTTGGCGCCAATAGCCGCCTGAATTGGAATATCAAATTGCTGTCTTGGAATAAGCTCTTTAAGCTTTTCACACATCTTTTTCCCAATGTCATAGGCATTGTCCTTGTGTAAGAGTGCAGAAAGGGCATCTACGGTATTGCCGTTGAGCAGCACGTCTACTTTTACCAAGTTTGAAGTGCGCATTCCAATAGGTGCGTAGTCAAAGGAGGCGTATCCTTTAGATACCGTTTTGAGTCGGTCGTAGAAGTCAAATACAATCTCCGCCAAAGGCATATCAAAAGAAAGCTCCACACGTTCTGGAGTCAAGTAATTTTGATTGGTGATCTGTCCGCGCTTTTCTATACACAGGCTCATTACCGGCCCAACAAAATCAGACTTAGTAATGATACTTGCCTTAATGAATGGCTCTTCCACACGATTCATGGTAGAAGGTTCGGGAAGATCAGAAGGGTTATTCACCAAAATCACCTCATCTGGTTCTTTGTTGGTGTATGCGTGATAAGATACGTTAGGAACCGTAGTGATCACGGTCATGTTGAACTCGCGCTCCAATCGCTCCTGAATGATCTCCAAGTGAAGCATCCCCAGGAATCCACAACGGAATCCAAAACCAAGGGCTGCAGAACTCTCTGGTTGGAAAACCAAAGAAGCATCATTGAGCTGCAGCTTTTCCATAGAGTTTCTCAGTTCTTCATAATCCTCAGTATCTACAGGATAGATCCCAGCAAATACCATCGGTTTTACATCTTCAAAACCTTCAATCATTTTGGTTGTAGGCTGCTTTGCGTCGGTAATAGTATCACCCACTTTTACATCACGAGCATCTTTGATCCCTGTGATGAGATAACCTACATCTCCCGCGCCTACTTTTTGTTTCGGAGCTTGTTTGAGCTTGAGGGTTCCAACCTCATCGGCAAAATAGGTTTTTCCTGTCGCCATGAATTTGATCTGTTGCCCTTTGCGGATCTCGCCATCAATCACTCTAAAGTAGGTTTCCACTCCGCGGAAAGGATTGTAAACAGAATCAAAAATCAGCGCTTGCAGCGGGGCTGCAGGATCTCCTTGAGGAGCAGGAATGCGCTCAATAATGGCGTTTAAAATATCTTCAATACCAATGCCCGTCTTGGCGCTGGCAGGAATTACCTCTTCGGCATCGCAACCTAAAAGATCAACAATGTCATCAGTTACTTCTTCTGGATTTGCACTCGGAAGGTCAACTTTATTAAGCACCGGAATGATCTCTAAGTCATTCTCCAAAGCCAAATACAAGTTAGAAATGGTTTGCGCTTGAATGCTTTGAGCGGCATCAACAACCAAAAGCGCTCCTTCACAAGCAGCGATAGATCTTGAAACCTCATAGCTAAAATCCACGTGACCTGGGGTGTCAATGAGGTTCAACACATAAGTCTCTCCTTCATACACATACTCCATTTGGATCGCGTGACTCTTAATGGTGATCCCGCGTTCACGTTCGAGATCCATATTGTCCAAGAGTTGGTTTTGACTCTCACGTTCAGTTACCGAACCCGTATATTCCAAAAGTCTGTCGGCCAAGGTAGATTTTCCGTGGTCGATATGCGCGATGATGCAAAAGTTGCGAAAGTGCTTCATATACTTGCCTTTGGGGCGATTTTTGCGCAAAGATAATGCAAAAGCGCGGCTTTTAGTAGCATTTTGTAAGAATCTGATTTTGCGTAATTTTGCAGCCAATGGCCAAGATAGGAGATATAGACGTAGGCGAGTTCCCTTTATTGCTCGCACCGATGGAAGATGTAAGTGATCCGCCGTTCCGCGCATTATGCAAAGAACAGGGCGCAGACGTGGTGTATACGGAGTTTATTTCATCAGAAGGACTCATCCGCGACGCAGCAAAGAGCGTGATCAAATTGGATATATATGAAAAGGAGCGACCTGTTGGGATTCAGATCTTCGGAGCCAATATGGATTCCATGCTGCAATCTGTAGACATTGTAACAGCATCCAAGCCAGACATCATTGACATCAACTTTGGGTGTCCGGTAAAAAAAGTGGTTTCAAAAGGAGCCGGCGCTGGGATTTTAAAAGACATTGATCTGATGGTGAAACTCACTAAGGCCATGGTAGAACGCACGCACTTGCCTGTAACGGTAAAGACGCGCTTGGGTTGGGACCATGACAGCATTAAGATCGTTGAGGTTGCAGAACGACTCCAAGATGTAGGTTGTAAAGCTATCTCGATTCACGGAAGAACGCGCGCCCAAATGTATAAAGGCAATGCGGATTGGCGCCCTATTGCAGAGGTAAAGAACAACCCGCGGATGCACATTCCTGTTTTTGGCAATGGTGATGTGAACACCCCAGAGCGCGCTGTTGAAATGCGCGATCAGTACGGATTAGACGGGGCGATGATCGGTCGTGCCAGTATTGGTTACCCTTGGTTCTTTAGAGAGGTAAAGCACTATTTTGAAACCGGAGAGCACTTAGCACCACCAACACTTCAAGAACGTGTGGAGGCAGCTAAACGTCACTTACAAATGTCCATTGATTGGAAGGGTGAAAAGCTCGGAGTTTTTGAAACCCGACGTCACTACACCAATTACTTCAAAGGAATTCCTCATTTTAAAGAGTACCGTACAAAAATGGTGACCAGCGATCATTCTGCTGATGTCTTTGCCACTTTTGATGAGGTTTTGGAACGCTTTGCGGATTTTCAATTTGTCTAGATCCTAGAGAGCATCTTTTCATTGACGTTTCTGGAAGCAATATTGGCGGCTATCACGCCCAAGATCAACATGGTTGCTAAGACCACCACAGCATTTAAGAGCGTGGGTTTAACCGGATAAGCTAAGGTTGCGGTGATGGCTACCCAGCCAAATTGCAATTGACACCAAACGATAATAAAGCCTAGAGCAAGCCCAATGGCACCACTAACAGCGGTCAATAGGACTCCTTGATAATAGAAGATCTTTCTTATCTCAGACCCCATTAGCCCGAGGTTTTGCAGCGTTTTTAAGTTTCCTTTCTTATCCAAGATCATCATGATGATGGCTCCAATCACATTGAAGAGCGCAATGATCAATACCAGAGTAAAGATCAAATAGACCGCAACATTCTCTGTGTTGAGCATTTTGTAGAGTGCATCGTTTTGTTGCAGGCGAGTTTTAATATCTACTGGATTTCCAAAGTGTTGTGCCAGGGCTGTTTTGACGACTTCGGGATCAGCGCCAGGGTTCAGCTTGATCTCCAATCCAGAAATGGTATTCTCATCATAGTCTAAAAGCCGTCGCGCCAAATTGATGTCTGCAAATATATAAGTGTCGTCTACGTCTTCATTTACATTATAGACTCCTGTAACTACCACGCGTTCTTTTCTAAAGGCTTGCTGCGGATCTAAAATTTGGCCTGTTCCCGGTTTGGGCGCGTAGATCTCCAGCAGCTCGCTGTAGTCATAGGTTCCCAGAGATAGCTTTACAGAAGTTGTGAGACCAATTACCGCTTCATTCTCACCGCTGCGAAACCAATCGTTAATAAAAAGAATGCTGTCTACGGGCACAACAGCCTCAAAACGGTCATCGACACCCTTTATGGTCGCAATGTGATTCTTGCCTTTAAAGTTTAGATAAACGCGCTCTTCAATGATCTCCGTAACCGCCAAAACTCCGTCCGTAGTTAAAATGGCTTGGCGTAGATTGGCATCCGTTCTAATGGTCTTACCACTTTGTGGGTAGACTTTAAGATCGGCATCAAAAACGTTAGTAAAACTCAACGAAAAATCGCGTAAGCCAGCAAAACCAGAAAGTACTATATACAAGGCGGCAGTGGCTACAATTACGCCCACAGCGGCAATGCGCGTTATTTTGTTAATGGCGTTGTTGTTGCTTTTGCTCCAGAGGTAACGCCTTGCAATGTAGAATGGCGTATTCAACTTAGGATTTTTTTCTTCTCCCGAGTAGATCCGGATTTTTGACAGGGTCCAGTTCCCCTTCCAGGGCTTTCTCTATAGATTCAATATACTCTAGGGAGTCGTCTAGGTAAAAGATCAGGTCCGGCATTTTTCGCAACTGGTCTCGGGTAAGTTGTGCCAACTGATGTTTGATGTTTGGTGTCACCGTTTTGATCTCCTCCATCATGGCCTTGGCGTGTTGAGCCGGAAAAATGCTCAAATAAACTTTGGCAATGGATAGATCCACAGTCACATTCACTTTAGTGACAGACACGACAACTTGGGTCTGCCCAGCCTCACGCAACATCTTTTGGATCAAGTTTGCGATATCGCTTTGCAGGATGCCTGCTATTTTTTTCTGCCGATTGCTTTCGTTCATAGGACAAAAGTAGCATATTTACTTATTGAATACATTATTCTAGCACAATTGAAATTAATATTAATGACAAAAATTGAACACATAGGAATTGCCGTGAAGGATCTAAAATCCGCAAACAAAGTATATGCCGCACTTTTAGGCAAACCCCATTATAAAGTAGAATCGGTAGAGTCAGAAGGGGTGGACACCTCATTCTTTGAGTGTGGAGAGTCTAAAATTGAACTTTTGGCCGCCACCAACCCAGAGAGCCCCATCGCCAAGTTTATTGAGAAGCGGGGAGAAGGGATCCACCACATCGCTTTTGCTGTAGATGACATAGAAGCGGAGATCGATCGGCTTAAAAAAGAAGGCTTCCGCGTTTTGAATGAAACCCCTAAGCAAGGGGCTGACAATAAAATCATTGCGTTTTTACATCCAAAATCAAGTAATGGTGTTCTTGTAGAGTTGTGTCAGGAGAGAAATTGAATTAAATAGTTTGCGGATCAATTAACTAATTTTACATTTGCACACTAATTCAGGACCCATAGCTCAGCTGGTTAGAGCACCTGACTCATAATCAGGGGGTCGAAGGTTCGAGCCCTTCTGGGTCCACTAGATTGTAAAATAACTGTTACTAATTCGCTTGGAAAGAAGCTTTTCCTTTGCGATTTTAAAAAAATTAGTACATTAGAACCCGAATATGCGACCCCAAATCGTAAAAATAACAGTCTTAGGACTGTGTTTGCTGTTGCCCCAAACAATAGCTGCCCAGAGTCCACCACCGCCTACGGGCCCCCCGCCACCGGGGCTTCCCATAGATGCATCAAGTTTTGTATTGCTTATTTTTGGTGTCGCGCTAGGTATCTTTATTGCCTACAGAAGAAAACGTCTTAGCTAGATTGTTTTAGCAATTTCTGAACGTATTTTCCCACAACATCAAATTCCAGATTGACCGTATCGCCTGCTTTAAGCGCGTGAAAGTTTGTATGCTCATGCGTGTAGGGAATGATCGCCACACTAAATTCGGTATCCGTACTGTCAACTACAGTAAGACTTACGCCATTTACCGTAATTGACCCTTTTTCTATTGTGAGGTTTCCTGGAATCAGATCATGTCTAAATCTATAGGTCCAAGAACCGTCTAAGGTTTCAGTTGCGATGCAGGTCGCTGTTTGATCTACGTGTCCTTGAACAATGTGCCCGTCCAAACGTGCCCCCATTTTCATGGCGCGTTCTAAATTTACACCACTACCCACAGCGAGTTCTCCGAGATTGGATTTTTGAAGGGTTTCATCTATAGCCGTAACCGTATATTGATTGCCATCAATGGCCACTACCGTGAGACAAACACCGTTATGAGCCACACTTTGATCGATCTGTAGCTCTGGCGTCATTTGCGCCTGCATGCTGATGTGGATATTTCCGCCATCGCGCTCAATTTTCACTACTTCTGCTACTTCTTCAATGATCCCTGTAAACATCTTAATATTGTTGTTAACTTTGTAGTACAAAAATACGAATAATCGCCCAGCTGTTATTGCTGAACTAAAGGCGGTTTAAGACCCAAAGGCTTTGAGCAAAAAAGAACAGATCACAGTAGGAATTTCCATAGGAGATCTCAACGGAATTGGCGGAGAGATCATCCTTAAAACCTTTTTGGATTCCCGTATGTTGGAGTTCTGCACGCCAGTGATCTTCGCTTCAGTTAAACTGATGTCTTTTTACAAAAAGCATTTTGGATTGCAAATGAATTTGCACGGCATTCACAAGTTGGATCAGATCGCTCATAAAAAGATCAACGTCTTTAATGTTTGGAAGGAAGGGGTGAATGTCCAATTTGGAGAAGAGCACCCAGAAGCTGGAGCTTACGCCATAAAGAGCTTTAAGTCTGCAGTGCGCGCCTTAAAAGAAGACAATATTGATGTTTTGGTCACCGCGCCAATTCACAAACACAACATTCAAGCAGAAGACTTTAAATTCCCTGGCCATACGGATTATCTCAATCAAGAGTTAGAGGGTAACAGTATGATGTTTATGATCAATGAGTCTTTGCGCGTGGGTCTTTTGACGGACCACTTACCGGTAAAAGATGTTTCTGCAGCCATTACACCAGAGCTCATTGAGACCAAGATCAAAACAGTCACCCAAACCTTAAAACAGGACTTTGGTATTATTACGCCAAAAGTTGCCGTTTTGGGGATCAACCCACACACCGGTGATAATGGCGTAATTGGAAAAGAAGACGATGAGGTAGTACGGCCAACTTTGGCCAAACTCAATGAGGAAGGGACTTTAGTATACGGGCCGTATGCGGCGGATAGTTTCTTCGGAACCAAGAATCACTTAAATTTTGACGCCATCATTGCCGCCTATCACGACCAAGGCTTAGTGCCCTTCAAAACACTATCCTTTGGACAAGGGGTGAACTATACGGCGGGACTTCATAAAATTCGCACCTCTCCAGACCACGGAACAGCTTATGATAAGGCCGGAAAAGGCGAGGCCGATCACACTTCTTTTAAAGAGGCGGTCTTCAGTGCTATTCAAATCTATAAGACCCGACAAGAATATTTAGAGTTGAGCGCTAATCCTTTGCAGAAAAGAGCCCGTAAGGTTTTAGCGAAGAAAAGATAGACCAGCAATACTCCAGCAGAAGTGATTCGAATTTTTCGCGTTGAAGTGAAAATTGAAATTTTTGTGGAAGGGAGCAGTGTTTTTTGAGCTGCATAGCAGCGCTACGGAGCGATAAAAACGCAAAGCACAGCCGCAAAAGGGCAATTTTTTAACCAACGGTGAAAAGTTCTAATAACTTCTAAATAAATTATTATCTTTGCAGCCGTCTTTGATAGAGACGGGATCGTAAACGAGTTGATTGTGAAGGAATTAAAAGCATATACTATCCCGTTTGTGGGCCTTAAATTAGGCGCCCATCAGTTTGACTATCAGATAGACAACGCGTTCTTTGAGCACTTTGAATATGATGAGTTCCATCAGGCCGACGTAAAAGTTGACCTAGAACTGGAAAAGAAAAGCACCCTTTTGGACCTGCATTTTCAGTTTGAAGGAACCGTCAACATCAATTGTGACTTGACCAATGAGCCTTATGATCAGCCGATTTCTGGCAATTTTGACCTCGTGGTTAAATTTGGACAAGAGTACAATGATGAAGAAGAAGATCTTTTGATTTTGCCTCACGGCAGTTACGAGGTTGAAATAGCACAATATATATATGAGAGTCTTGTGCTAGCTGTTCCAGTAAAAAGGGTTCATCCCGGAGTTGCAGACGGCACCTTGAAATCAGAAGCTCTAGAAAAGTTAGAAGAACTCAGTCTGAACAGTCAGGCAGAACAAACTGACGAGGATCAAACAGATCCGCGTTGGGACGATTTAAAGAAATTATTAACGGATAAATAAATAAGTAATGGCACATCCTAAGAGAAAGATCTCTAAAACCAGAAGAGACAAGCGCAGAACGCATTATAAAGCTACTGCACCTCAATTGGCCACTGATCCTACTACAGGAGAAACGCACTTATACCACAGAGCGCACTGGCACGAAGGAAAGCTATACTACCGTGGACAGGTTCTTATCGACGATACCGAGTCTGCAGAAGCATAGTAGTACCTGTTTTGTAAAATATTACTCTCGCGGTCAAATTTTTTGATTCGCGAGAGTTTTTTATTACAAGAAGCCAAAAATGTCACAAATGAGCCAATTTTGGCTTGTTTTTGTCTAAAATTCGTTATTTTCACTTCCTTTTAAGGCAATAATGCCTTTTTTTGTGTACTGAATTCTGTAAAATGAGTAAGATCACAGCAGCTATTACCGCTGTCGGGGGCTACCTGCCAGATTACGTACTGACCAACCAGATTCTGGAAACTATGGTTGATACGAACGACGAATGGATTACCACCCGTACCGGAATCAAAGAACGCCGCCTGTTAAAGGACAGCAATAAGGGAACTTCTTATTTGGCCATCAAAGCCGCACAAGATGTCCTTGAGAAAAGCGGCACCGACCCAAAAGATATTGACATGGTCATTATGGCCACAGCGACTCCGGATATGCCGGTAGCAGCAACAGGCGTTTACGTAGCCTCTCAGATAGGAGCCGTAAACGCTTTTTCATATGATTTAGTTGCGGCTTGCTCAAGTTTCCTTTACGGAATGTCTACGGCAGCGCGCTATATTGAATCTGGGCGTTATAAAAAAGTACTGCTCATTGGAGCAGACAAGATGTCTTCAATCATTGATTATGAAGATCGTGCCACTTGTATCATCTTTGGTGATGGCGGTGGCGCTGTGCTTTTTGAGCCTAATGAAGAAGGCTACGGATTGCAAGATGAGGTCCTGAGAAGCGACGGTATTGGCCGCGAGCACCTGAAGATCGACGCAGGTGGATCAATCCTTCCTGCATCTCATGAAACCGTAGACGCCAAAAAGCATTATGTGTTCCAAGACGGAAAAACAGTATTCAAATTTGCCGTATCCAATATGGCAGACGGTGCTGCGAAGATCCTAGAACGCAACGAACTAACCGGCGATGATGTTGCCTGGCTGGTTCCTCATCAAGCTAACAAACGCATCATAGATGCTACCGCCCGCCGTATGGGGTTGGATGACAACAAGGTGATGATGAACATTGAGCGTTATGGGAACACCACTTCGGCAACCCTACCGCTTTGCCTATACGATTACGAAAAACAGCTTAAAAAAGGAGACAAATTGATCTTTGCCTCTTTTGGAGGCGGATTTACCTGGGGCTCTATTTATTTGACCTGGGCATACGATTCATAAAAACCACAACCTAATAAACTAAAAAACAAAATCCGATGGAAATTAAGGATATTCAGAATCTGATCAAGTTTGTAGCCAAGTCTGGCGCAAACGAGGTAAAATTGGAGACGGACGAGTTTAAGATCACCATCCGTACTGGGATGGAGAGCAAAGGCCCTGAGGCCACTTACATTCAGCAAATCCCTGCTGCTGCTCCTGTTGCCGCTGCACCTGTTGCTGCTGCTCCAGCTCCGGCTGCTGAAGCCGCTGCGCCTGCTGCAGAAGCTGCACCTGCGAGTGACGATTCAAAATACGTTACGATCAAATCCCCTATTATTGGAACCTTCTATCGCCGCCCGGCGCCAGACAAACCAATGTTTGTTGAGGTAGGAGACAGTATAGGTAACGGCGATGTGCTTTGTGTTATTGAAGCCATGAAGCTGTTTAACGAGATCGAATCAGAAGTGTCTGGTAAAATTGTGAAGATCCTTGTTGAGGATTCTTCTCCAGTTGAATTTGATCAGCCACTATTCTTAATCGACCCATCATAGTCAAATCGGATTACATAGTGTGTTAGTCAGTCTGGACTGATGCAAAAAATCACAGTGTTATGTTTAAAAAAATACTGATTGCCAATCGGGGAGAGATCGCTTTGCGCGTTATCCGAACCTGTAAAGAGATGGGTATTAAGACGGTAGCTGTATATTCTACTGCCGATGCCGACAGTCTTCACGTGCGTTTTGCAGATGAGGCTGTGTGTATTGGACCGCCTGCGAGTTCAGAATCCTATCTAAAAATATCGAACATCATCGCTGCAGCAGAGATCACCAATGCTGACGCGATTCACCCCGGATACGGGTTTTTATCTGAGAATGCGAAGTTCTCTAAGATTTGTGAAGAGCACGAGATAAAATTCATCGGTGCCTCCGCAGAAATGATTGACCGTATGGGAGACAAAGCTTCTGCAAAAGCCACGATGAAAGCTGCAGGAGTACCTTGTGTTCCTGGTTCAGACGGTGTAATTCCAGACTTTGAAACCTGTAAAAAGCTCGCAGTTGAGACAGGATATCCTGTTATGCTTAAAGCTAGCGCCGGTGGAGGAGGAAAAGGAATGCGCGCCGTTTGGAAAGAAGAAGATCTTCAAGCTGCCTGGGAGTCTGCTCGCCAAGAGAGTAAGGCTGCCTTTGGAAACGACGATATGTACATGGAGAAACTCATTGAGGAGCCACGCCATATCGAGATCCAAGTAGTTGGAGATTCTACAGGAAAAGCTTGTCACCTCAGTGAGCGTGACTGTTCTGTACAGCGTCGTCACCAAAAATTAACGGAAGAAACTCCTTCTCCATTCATGACAGATGAGTTGCGTGATGCCATGGGTAAAGCCGCGGTAAAAGCAGCAGAATACATCAACTATGAAGGAGCTGGAACGGTAGAGTTCCTAGTAGACAAGCATCGCAACTTCTACTTCATGGAAATGAACACGCGTATTCAGGTAGAACACCCGATTACCGAAGAAGTTGTTGATCACGATTTGATCCGCGAGCAGATCAAAGTAGCTGCTGGGGTAAAGATCTCCGGAAAGAACTACTATCCGCAATTGCACTCTATTGAGTGTCGTATCAACGCTGAGGATCCTTATAACGACTTTAGACCTTCGCCAGGGCGCATCACCGTTTTGCATGCACCGGGAGGACACGGAGTTCGCTTAGATACTCACGTATACGCCGGATACATGATTCCACCGAACTATGATTCTATGATCGCGAAGCTGATTGTTACTGCGCAAACGCGTGAGGAGGCGATCGCTAAAATGAAACGTGCGCTAGACGAGTTTGTTATTGAGGGAATCAAAACGACCATTCCATTCCACCGTCAACTCATGGAAGAAGACGCCTACGTAGAAGGAAACTATACCACGGCATTCATGAACGACTTTGAAATGCGCGAACCAGAAGAAGAGTAACACTTCTTTTTGAGATATTGAGAAATCCGGAGTCTTTTGGCTTCGGATTTTTTTATTTTTAGTCCATGCGAGAAGGCTATTTTAAACACATGGCTTTTGTAGTGACCTCTGTTATAGTGGTCGCTATTGGGCTCAAGACTTTGGGAGTATATTTTGCGTTCTCTATTCCGCTGTTTATGGTCATTTTTATCATCATTGCTAAAAAGTCTAAGAAATGACGCTTTCCTATTGGGAACATAAAACTTGGTTTAAGGATATTGATTTCGCGATTATTGGAAGCGGCATCGTGGGCCTTTCTGCAGCTTTGGCTTTACGCACTCGATTTAGTCAAGCCAAGATCACCGTTTTGGAGCGTGGAATGCTGCCTTCTGGAGCCAGCACTAAGAATGCAGGCTTTGCTTGTTTTGGAAGCGTTTCCGAGCTCTTAGACGACCTTTCTTCGCATAGCAAGCAAGAAGTATTAGAGTTGGTTAAAAGGCGTGTCAACGGTCTGGAAAGTTTAAAATCACTCTTAGGTACCACTGCCTTGGCCTTTGATCCCTGTGGCGGTTATGAGTTATTTACTCAAGAAGACACGGAGCTCTATGAAGAAAGTCTAACCGCTATATCAAAATTAAATGCTCTACTCGATCCTATCTTTAAGGCTCCTGTTTTTAGCGCGGTAGCTAATAGCTTTGGATTCAATCAGCTTCAACCGAAGCTCATCTTCAATCAGTTTGAAGGAAAGATAGACACCGGAGCTATGATGCAGGCCTTGATCCGAAAGGCGCAGGCTCATAATATTCAAATCATCAATGGTGCGGCAGTCACCGCTATTTCTGACGATGAGTCTGGAGTGAAATTGCAACTCAATGGCGGTACGGAGATCTCTGTTGACCGCTGTTTGATAGCTACCAATGGTTTGGCCGGAGGTCTGTTGCAAGAAGATCTTAAACCGGCAAGAGCGCAAGTTTTGATCACCGAACCTATTCCAGACCTTCACTTTAACGGCACCTTTCATTTAGACCGCGGATATTATTACTTCCGCAATATTGACAACAGAATTCTCTTTGGCGGTGGACGCAATTTGGATGTGGACGGAGAGACCACTACAGTCATGGAGACCACAGAGCGCATACAAAACGCCTTAGATTTACTGTTACGCCATACGATTTTACCCGGGAAAGACGTTAAAATTGAACAGCGCTGGAGCGGTATTATGGGAGTGGGCAGTAAAAAAGCGCCCATTGTCAAGCAGCTTTCCAACCGTGTTTTCTGCGGAATTCGCCTAGGCGGAATGGGAGTTGCCATTGGTGCGGATACCGGCCAGGCGTTGGCCAATCTAATTGATTAATGCGCAAATTCATTCGTTTTCTATTCAAGAGTTTCTTTTGGTTTTTGGTCTTGTCCAATCTCTGGGTTTTGGCGTATCGTTATTTGCCTGTTCCAGCAACACCTTTAATGGCTATTCGATATTTCCAACAGGAGGAACCTGCGCCAGTACAACATCAGTGGATCGCTTTAGAACAGATCAATCCTGAGCTACAAAAAGCGGTGATCTGTGCGGAAGATCAGCAGTTTTTAAATCACAAGGGTTTTGATGTAGCAGCCATTAAAAAAGCCCAAGCCAGCAATAAAGAAGGCAAGGCATTACGCGGAGCGAGCACCATCAGTCAACAAACGGCAAAGAATGTCTTTTTATGGCCTCAGCGTTCATGGGTTCGGAAAGGATTTGAAGCGTATTTTACTTTTTTGATCGAGATTTATTGGAGCAAAGAGCGCATTTTGGAAGTCTATTTGAACAGTATTGAATTCGGCCCGAGTGTATACGGCGCTCATGCTGCAGCTCAGCATTGGTTTGACAAAGAAGCAGCAGATCTCAGCAAGGATCAGGCCACGGCCCTAGCGGCTATTTTGCCCAATCCTAGAAATTATCAGCCTGTAAATCCATCAGCTTATATTGCTAAGAGAAAACGCTGGATCAGCAAGCAGATGATTAACTTTGGACCTTTGGAATTTGAATCAGAAACACCCAACGACCTTGGTGCCAAATAAAGAAGACTTATTACAGCTATGTCATGCCTCACTCGATAAGCGGTTGAAAGGCCTAAAGCAGGCGCAAGCGGCTGTGGACGAATCTATGTCTGGAGCCGTAAAGAGCAGCGCCGGAGACAAACACAATACGGAGCGCGCTCATTTGCAATTGCAAAGTGAGAAATTGGGGCAGCAGTTCAAAGTCTTAGACCAGCAGCGCTTGGTGCTTTCAAAAATTATAACGGATTCCGTGACGGGAAGAGTTCATTTAGGCAGTTTGGTAGAAACTGATCAGCAGTGGTATTTCTTGTCGATTCCTGCTGGAGCTTTAGTCTCAAAAGATCAAACCTATTGGGCCATTGCGCCGCAGAGTCCAATTGGGCAACTGTTGTTAGGAAAAGCGGTAGGCGATTCGTTTTCTTGGAACGGCAAGAGCCAAGAGATCAAGGCAATTTATTAATCGTCATCACGCGTCGCGTCATAGACCTCAATGTTCAAGGATGCTGCAATGCCATCAGCCTTGTGCATAGCATCTTCTTTTGTTTCTCCTTCATAGACCGTGATGTGCTTGTTCCTTTGATAAAACAAGTTGATGCGGTAGACCGTCTTTCCCATAGCTGCTTCAGCAACCCAAACGCGGGCGCGATAGTTTTTGGTCGTTTTAAATACAGACACGTATTCAATCTCAGGAAGGGGTTTCCAACTACCAATAGTCACTCCCCATACCGAATACAAGTGGCGGTATTTCTTTTCAAAGACGTTTACTTCCGCTCCTTCTCTTAAGGATAAACGCGCTGCAACCCCCATTAAGATCAGGCCAAACATAGTGCCTTGGGTAAGCAAATACGCTCCTAAAAGCACTACTGCGATGGAGAAGACCACTTTTATTTGTGGAATAGGGTTTAAAAAGCGCATTAATCTTGAATTTTTAGGTGGATTTGAGTACCCGATTCTAGAGCGTCTGATGCGTTGAAAAAATACTCTTGAGGTCCGTTTTTAGCATGAATAAGATAGTGACTTCCTTTGAAATAACTGGCGTGCACAGTGGCAGAGAAATCGGCAGGTTCAGAGACTGCCACTAGTTGATGTGGGAACAAATAGCGCCCGTCTTCAAGCGCGTTGATCTCTCCAAAGAATCCCGCTTGGTATGCGCTGGAGACGTTTTTATACAGTTCTTGTGGAGGTCCGTAAAAGGAAACGCTTCCTGCTTCTAGAATCAAGACCTTATCTGCAAAACTCAAGGCCTCATTGGCGTCGTGCGTAGCGGTAATGCAGGTGATTCCTTCCTGTTTTAAGTAATTGTACAAGAGCCGCCTTAAACGCGAGCGTCTAAACTCATCTATATGGGCAAAAGGCTCATCCAAAAGCAGGATTTCAGGAACCAAGGCCAAGGCTTTCGCAATGGCCACCCGCTGCTTTTGACCCCCGCTCAGTGACTTGACTTTTTGTTTGGCAAATGGTACCAGGTCTAAAAGCTCAAGCAGCTGCTCAGTTCTTGTGGCTTCTTGCTCCGGATTGCGTCTGGAAAAATGTTCTTGAATATTCTCATTAACTGTAGTGTAGGGCATCACATTGGCTTCTTGAGCTACTAGCTTCATATATGGAGCGCCAGGAACCAATTGATCTTTGGGCCCTAGAACAGGATCGCCTTTCCATTGAATGTGGCCAGATTGGAGATCCATTAGACCATAGATCAAGTGGAGCAGGGTTGATTTACCACTCCCGCTTTCTCCCAGAATGGCTAAATGTTCCCCAGCTTCCAAATGGAATTTAAGAGGACCCAACAGCTGCTCTTGTTGGTCATAGCCGAATTGTTCAATGGAGACTTCAAGCATAGAAAAAAGCCCTTGCTTGTTGGCAAGGGCGTTTATGTTTTATCCTTTCACTTTTGAACTGACATCTTCTGGCAGTACGCGGTAACCCATATTGTAGAGGGTAAAGCCAAAGAGGTCTGCATAGAGTTCAATGGTTTTACTCACTGGAGTTCCAGCGCCGTGACCGGCATCTTTTTCAATACGGATCAATGTTGGATTGGCTCCTCCGTTCTTGGCTTGCAGTTCTGCAGCAAACTTAAAACTGTGGGCTGGTACCACACGATCGTCATGATCTGCAGTGGTGACCAAAGTGGCTGGGTAGTTAACACCTTCTTCCACATTGTGTACTGGGCTGTATCCTAAAAGATAATCGAACATCTCTTTGGAATCTTCTGAGGTTCCGTAATCATAAGCCCATCCTGCACCGGCGGTAAAGCTGTGATAACGCAACATGTCCAAAACTCCTACTGCAGGTAAGGCTACCTTCATCAAGTCTGGGCGTTGGGTCATTACGGCTCCAACTAAAAGACCTCCGTTAGATCCACCGCGGATCGCGAGGTATTCTGAAGAGGTGTATTTGTTTTCAATCAAGTATTCTCCTGCAGCAATAAAGTCGTCAAATACATTTTGCTTTTGCATTTGCGTACCGGCATCGTGCCAAGCTTTTCCGTATTCACCACCACCTCGAAGGTTAGGCACGGCATAAACTCCACCTTGTTCCATCCAAACGGCATTAGCAATGCTAAATCCAGGGTTTAAAGAGATATTGAATCCACCGTAGCCGTAAAGAATGGTTGGGTTTTTACCGTTGAGCTCCAAACCTTTCTTGTGGGTAATGATCATCGGCACTTTTGTTCCGTCCTTAGAGGTATAGAAAACTTGAGTGCTTTCATAATTATCTGGATTGAAATCTATGGCTGATTTGCGATATAGCGCAACTTCACCGCTGTCTGCTTGGTAGGTGTAAATGCTGCCTGGCGTGTAGTAATTGGTAAAGCTGAAGTAGATCTCGTTCTCTTCTTTTTTAGAGAAGAAACCGCCTGCTGAACCGATTCCCGGTAATTCAACCTCACGTACCAAAGTACCGTCATAGTTGTACTGCATCACCTTAGAGATGGCATCTACCGAGTATTCCGCAAAGATATATCCTGCTCCCGTAGAAGGGCTCAATACGTTCTCTGTTTCTGGGATCACATCTACCCAATTGGCTGGATTGGGATCTGTTGCTGAGGTTTTAACGATACGCTGGTTAGGAGCGTTTAGATTAGTCACTAAATAAAGAGTGTCTCCATCGTTATCCAACATATACGTATCGCTATCTACATTGTCAATTACGGTGATCAATGGGCGATCGGGATTCTCTAGGTCTTTTAAGAACATTTTGTTCCCGGAGGTTGAAACCGAGGCAGAAATGGCTAACCATTTGTTGTCTTCAGAAACGCCACCGCCAACATAACGGTGCTTTTCAGCTTCTGTTCCTCCAAAGACTACTGGATCTGCTCCTTGATCTGTTCCTAATTTGTGGTAGTACAGTTTGTGCTGATCGGTCTTTGCAGAAAGCTCGCTACCTTCTGGCTTATCATAACTCGAGTAATAGAATCCTTCATTCTTATACCAAGAAATACCACTGAATTTCACGTCGCGTAAGGTGTCTTCAATGATGGCTTTTGAAGCAACATCCATGATCAAAATCTTACGCCAGTCGCTTCCCCCTTCAGAAATACTGTAGGCTGCTAAGGATCCATCCTCAGAAAAACTCAGCCCAGAAAGGGAAATGGTTCCATCCTCTTTAAAGGTATTCGGATCTAAGAAAACCTCTGCAGTACTTGGGTCGTCCCCAGTTTTGTAGCGGTAGACCACGTACTGGTTCTGCAAACCGTCATTCTTTCTAAAGTAGGTATAGTCTCCTTCTTTAAAAGGCGCAGTAACTTTTTCATAGTTCCAGATAGATTCCAAACGCGATTTGAGTTCTTCGCGGAATGGAATGGTATCTAAAAATCCGTTGGTCACTTCATTTTGGGCGTCTACCCAAGCTTCTGTTTCTTCACTTCTGTCGTCTTCTAGCCAACGGTAAGGGTCAGCTACATTGACACCAAAGTAAGTATCTACGGTGTCTACTTTTTTGGTTTGATGATATTCCACTGTGGGTACGGGTTCTGGGGTATTTTCTTGGCAACTCATTGCCACTACAGCCAAGAGGACTGCTCCAAATAATCTCTTCATCTAAATTTAGTTTTACGGGCCTAATAAGCAGCCGATTGCCAGCTGAATTTTAAGGCAGCTAAAGGTAAGAAAAACTAGCGTTGCTGCATTGCTGCAAAAATCAGTTTAACAGCAACTTAAGAGCTCGTCTCAAGTAAACAGTGGGGTGTAGGCTTTCCAGTATTTATAAATCAGTAACGCATTGAGTCCGGCTACAACCAAAGCAATGCCAATATCTGGCAAGTCTAAAAAGACGTGAAACAGTACAATGTTCAAGGAAATGGGCGCGAGTAATATAAGTGCAAAAGGAACCCATTTATTCAATAAAAGCATCAGGCCTACCAGAATTTCTAAAGCACCTACAATATAGAGCACATAGCCTGTGGCATCTAGTGAGGTCATAAATTCTGCGGCTCGAGGCGGGAATTCTGGTGGTGTTAAAAATTCAAAGAATTTGTTGGCTCCAAAAGCCAATAAGGCAAGGCCTAAAAGCCACTTTAAAATTTTAGAAAAGGTGGAATTCATAGGGCGGTGGTTAGTTAGTGAGCTGCGCATGAGCGCATTACTAAAGATAATAAAAATAAAAAACCCTGTGATCTGGTGACCACAGGGCTCAATTTTGAGAAGTGTATTTCTCTTATTTCTTCAAGAACTGTTTGTTGATCACAGCTCCGTTAGTTTCAATCTTTAAAACATAAGCACCAGTAGCTAGCGCTGCAACATTGATGGTTTGGTTACCCACTGTTCCAGACTGTACTAAAGCACCGTTTAGGTTATAGATGTTGTACTGAGCATCGTTAAGCGGTGTTCTGTAATCCAATTGCAACAACTCTGTAGCAGGGTTAGGGAAAACAGTTAAGGCAACTTCATTAGTTTGCTCCTCAACACTCAAAGGTTGACCTTCATAGATAGTCAAAACTTGATCTACAGCAACATCTTCAAAAGTGTCCACAGTACCTGATGGCCACTTAACAACCAAAGTGTTGATGTTAGTCGCAGTTCCCAATCCGAAGTGTGTATTGAGCGTGCTCAAGAAACGGAATCCTTCTCCGTTACGCACATCACGGATCTGTGTTCCGGCATCTGTAGTCAATTCAATTCGAGCTCCAATACCGTTCACATTACTTGGATCTCCCACCGTGTTGATGGTCAACCAGTGGTTGGCGTTCCCGTCATTATAACGGATAAAGCCTGAGTTGAAAGCGTCTACAAAACCGTCGTTGTTCAAGTCTCCAAAAGCTCCGTTGCTTCCACTAATGGCTCCAAAGGAAATAGTAGTAAAGGTTAGATCACCGTTTCCGTAAAGGATGTTCCCGTTAGAGGCGATATCCAAGAAACCGTCGTTGTTGAAATCGTGCGTAGCGTTCTCAATTCCAGTAGCCGTAACTGACAATACACCAGAAGCAGCGGTTACATCAGTAAAGGTATATCCAGATCCAGGACCGTTATTACGCATAAGTTTGTGCGCTCCAGAACTTGCTCCGACAAAGACATCCATATCTCCGTCGTTATCAAAATCTCCCCAAGCAGAAGACCAAGTTTGCATCGGGTCTGCCAAGCCAATGGCTACGCCGTTCTCTGTAAAGGTACCGTCTCCATTATTTCTGTGCATTTGGTTGGTTCTACGTGCAACCTCTCCACCACACTTAGCGATGAACATGTCTAAAAGACCGTCGTTGTCGTAATCGATCCATACAGATCCGTAGTTACCCCCAGAAGGGTAATCCCCTAAACCACCTTGGTTAAAGGTCAAAGCTCCGGTTCCGTCATTAATGTAGTATACGTTAGGAGCAACATCGTGACACACAAAGGCATCCATGTTTCCATCGTTATTGATGTCTACAAAGTTGGAACGCTGAGAGAATACGAATTCAGGTCCTGAAACCTCAACAAATCCGCTCCCTGTTCCGTCAGAACGCATAAAAGTTACTCCACTTCCACCTCCGTAAAGCAAATCGGTGTATCCGTCACGGTTGTAATCAGCTGCAGCTAAACTCCAAGAAGGTGTGTAGTTTGCAGAGGATGTTGAAATGTTACGAGTCACGAAAGTTCCGTCGGGTTGTTGTTCCAAGATGTTCACGTTGGTAGAACTGATCGAAACGATATCGTCCAGAAAATCTCCGTTCATATCCACAACAGCTCGGTTAGATCCCGAGGTAGATACAGAAGAAAAACTGAAGCTAACCGGATCCACACTACCCGCAGAATCCTGGGCAAAAACAGCACCTACCGTAGTCAAGGCAAGGATGCTTAGCATAATTTTTTTCATGTCATTTTTTAGTTAAGTGTTTAACGTTGTTTAGTCGCAAGTTCCCGTAAGTGAGTTGATCCAGGCTTCCACCATGGCAACTGCTTGGTCATCGCGTATAGTTCTGCCCAAAAGGGGCATGCGGTATTCTTCTGCTTCTGAGTTCATTCTAAAGTATAAAACAGAAGTGTCAATATCGCCAGGGACCACGATCTGAGTGTTGGGTGGAATCGGAGTTTCCGGATCCACACATACGCCCAAATTCACGTTGTCCGCAGTTTCATTAAAGGCAAAGCGCACCGGGCGATAGTCACAATGACGATCGTCTGAATGGCAATGCGCACAATTTATATCTACATAAGAGCGCATGCGCAAGCTGATGGGCTGCGAAGTGTCTCTCCAGTCAATTACGGTTTGTATATCGGCAGGCAGGTTATCTGCCAGATAGCCCATGGCTACCATTTTTTGCAGCTGATTGCTCACGCCATCACTGTAGGCATAATCACTGTTGATGTGTTGTGGTTTGAGTCCAATGGGGATCGGATCTAATTGTGTTTTATGGCAGGTAAAGCATTCCGCTTCTGACGGGATGCGGTAATTGATGGTGCGCTCCACACCTTCTTGCAGCCAAGTTACCTCCGTGAAATCTCCGTCGAGATTCAAGGTCGCTTCTGTTTGCTCATCGTTCCAGATGTATTCTGCAAACTCCCAACCAGAGGCCTTACGATAGATCAAACGGGTTTCGATGATTCTCGTATTGCCCTCAGGCAACACATTGTCATAATAGAAGGTCTTGATCAAAATGGTTCCAACCGGCATGTCTAAAAGCTCGTAAGACTCTGTAAAATTCGCTTGAGCTCCATCAGGCATCCAAATGAAACGTTTCTTTAAGGCATAGTCCGTAAATAAAGTACTTATGGGTTTGTATGGCAGCACACCATAAACCGGGAGCTGATCTGCCATGGCCCCATCAAAGAAATTGTAGTCTGATAGGTTGTCGTACGGGAATTGCTCCAAATTGAAGTTTACCGGACTTACTGGGGTAACGTTGATTCTCAAGGTTGCTCCAACGCAATTATCGGTTCCATCCTCGCAAATATTGTAAGTGAAAGTGACCTCCCCAACGGTGAATCCGTCTGCAGTGTATTCAATAAGATCATCGCTTGGATCGTCTGGAGTGTTGTTCGGGTCAAGGATATTTACACTGCCAGAGGTTGCCGCAGAAACACTCAATGAACCTGTTTGAGGCACATTTTCATCGTTGGTAAATACATTTATAGAAATGGTTGCATTTTGTGCAACAACAGCCGTGTCATCTACCGCCACATAGGTCAAGGGCGTGTAGCCGTTATCGTCAGAATTACATGCTACCAAAGCCAAAAAGGCAAGGCAGAGTACTCCTATCCTTTGAATAAGGTTGATCATGGTTGGCACATTAGTGTAAATATTAAACAAGAACGGGACAAAAAACCCTACCTCCCAAGCATTTAACAAAACTATTGCAAAAAAAACAACCATCCGCAGGGATGGTTGCTATTCTATCATTTCTGATAGGGCTATTAAGAGAACATGGGTTTATATGCGTCCCAATGTTTGTACATCAAATATCCGTTAAGCAATGCCACTAAGATGGCAGGGCCGATGTTTGGCAAATTCAAAAAGGCGTGGAACAAGACAATGTTGATTGAAATAGGCACGAGCATTACTAAGGCTAGCGGCACCCACTTTCTAATGACTAAAAGCAATCCTACGACTACCTCAGTGAGGCCGACAAGGCCCATCAAATACCCTTTACCAACATCTGTTGCGTTAGAATAACGCAGCGCGGTGAATAAATATTCAGCTTGTGGATATCCAGAAAAGTCAAAGTCTTGTAGAAACCAGAAGAATTTGTTGAATCCAAAGAGCAACAACATCAGTCCTAGTCCAACGCGTATAATAAGATTTAAATATTTCATTTTAACTGTTTTGGGTTGATTATGAGGTCTTAGACGAAGCCTCCCCAAACAGCTTACAAAAGTTTCTCCCGGTCCAAATGCTGAGCAATCTGAACCGCATTGGTCGCAGCTCCTTTTCTCAGATTGTCACTCACGATCCATAGGTTCAAACTGTTTGACTGACTCAAGTCCCTTCTAATACGCCCTACAAATACGTCGTCTTTATGATGCGCGTAGATCGGCATAGGATACGTGTTGGTATCAGGATTGTCCTGTACCACCACGCCTTGAGTTCCCGCAAGCAAATTGCGGACCTCATTGAGCTCAAAGTCGTTTTCAAATTCAATGTTGACAGATTCGGAGTGGCCACCTTCTGTAGGGATGCGCACCGCTGTAGCCGTTAAGGCAATGCTTTTGTCATTGAGGATCTTTTGAGTTTCTCGAACCAATTTGAACTCCTCTTTAGTATATCCGTTGGATTCAAAGACGTCACAATGCGGCAGGGCATTGCGGTAAATGGGATAAGGATAGGCCATCTCTCCTTTGACACCGCTCACCTCGTTGTTCATTTGCTTTACAGCTTTGCTACCCGTACCAGAAACAGACTGATAGGTTGAGATGACAACACGCTTAATCTTGTATTTGTTATGCAAGGGCTTAAGCACCATTACCAATTGAATGGTAGAACAATTTGGGTTAGCTATGATTTTATCCGAGGCTGTCAAATCATAGGCATTGATCTCTGGAACCACCAAATTGATATCCTGTTCCATGCGCCAGGCGGAGGAATTGTCTACTACGGTACAACCAACTTCAGCAAATTTTGGCGCCCATTCTTTGGAAGTATCCCCTCCAGCAGAGAATAGTGCCAACTGTGGTTTCATTTCAAGTGCAGTTTCCATACTCACCACCTTAAACTCTTTGCCTTTATAGGCTACAGGTTTTCCAACCGATCGCGCTGAGGCAACTGGAATGAGTTCTTCAATAGGAAAATTGCGTTCTTCTAAAACGCGGAGCATGACTTGGCCAACCATTCCGGTGGCCCCAACAACTGCTACTTTATACATGATTTAAAATTTAAAATGCAAAAGTACAGCAAGCCGTCAAAAGGAAATCAAAAAAGAAGCATAAAAAAAGCTGCCTTGGGGGAGGCAGCTTTGCTATCTAATCTTAAAAGAGATTATTTTTTAAGTAGGTCTCTGATCTCTGCAAGTAATTCTTCTTGCGATGGTCCTGCCGGAGCTTCTGGAGCCGGCTCTTCTTTCTTCTTGGTCTTGTTGTAAGCCTTAACGATCATAAACAGTACGAATCCTACAATCACCAAGTTGATGATGGCATCGATCCAGTTACCGTAAGCAATCGCATTTTCTGGAGTAGACACTGTACCATCAGCAGCTACAACAGCTTCTGTCAATACAATCTTGAGATCTGTAAAGCTGACACCTCCTGTGAAATGACCGATCACAGGCATCATGATGTCGCTCACAAATCCTTTAACTACTGCAGATACTGCACCAGCAAGAATAACTGCTACTGCTAGATCAATGACGTTACCCGTCATGATAAAATCTCTAAATTCTTTTAACATGGAATATTGATGTATTAGTTAATTGACTACAAAGTACTAAAAACTAAGGCGGAATGTTAAAAGCAGTGGCTAAGTTTTTAACACACTTATCGAAGAACGACACGTTTTATTCGACCACCAACTGCAGTCAATAACTCATAGGAAATCGTGTTGGCTTTTTTGGCTAAATCTTCTGCGGATTGAATCGTGCCAAATACTTCCACTTCATCACCTTCTTGGCAATCAATTTCGCTAACATCAACCATGATCATGTCCATACAAACATTACCGACAATTGGGGCTTGTTTTCCGTTGATGATAACAGTTCCCACACCTTTTCCAAGGGCTCTTGGCAAACCGTCTGCATGTCCAATGGGAAGTGTTGCCATTTTCATGGGTGATGCAACCACATGACCGCGGTTGTAGCCAATGCTATCTCCCGGCTGCAAATTGTGGATCTGACTGATCACAGTTTTTAGTCGCATCACTGGCTTGAGTTCGCGATCTAATTCTGGAGCATTTGCGTATCCGTAAAGACCTATTCCGCTGCGAACCAGATCATAATGCGCTTGCGGGTAATTAAGAATCCCAGAAGTATTGGTAGCATGCGCAAAGAATTTTTGATCTCCTAAAGCACGTAATTTAGGAAGGACCTCGTCAAATGCTGCAAGTTGACCCAAGGTGAAGTCGCGTTCGGCGGCATCTTCACTGGCGGCTAAATGTGTGAAAGCAGACCGTAAGGATAAAAACTCGCTCTTATTCACGAGATCTGCGGCTCTCGTTGCTTGCTGCGGATCAAATCCGAGTCTGTTGAGTCCAGTATTTATTTTAAGGTGTACGGGATAGGCCACTAATTTCTGATCGCTGGCAAACCTGCTAAAGGCTTCCAATAGTCGCTCCGAATAAATACTCGGCTCCAGGCACTTCGCGACCATCAACTCAAAATTGACGGGTTGTGGGTGTAAAACCAGTATGGGCAAAGTCACTCCAGCGTCTCTTAAGAATAATCCTTCATTTACATAAGCTACAGCTAGGTAATCAACACCAAGTTCTTGCAATTCCAGAGCCACGGTAGTAGCATCTCCCCCATAGCCGTTGGCTTTGACCACCGCGAGCATTTTGCAATCTGGGTTGAGTTTTGATCTTAAGAAATGGTAATTATGATGCAAGGCACCCAGGTCCAGTTCCAATACGGTTTCTGAAACTGAACTCATGCTTTTTTCTGTTTGGGCGAGATCTGCTCAGGATCTTTAACTTCCATTTTTGAGAGCTTTTCACGCAGGTTGGCCTTGTAAAAGGCAGCACGACTCAAAGGTTCGTATTCATCAGTTTCTCCTAGTAGAACCAAATTGTCATTGGCGGATTTGCGATAAGAATACTGCGCTAGGTTTCCCGTTCGGGTACACACAGCATGTACCTTGGTAACGTATTCTGCTGTGGCCATAAGTGCGGGCATGGGTCCAAAAGGGTTGCCTTTGTAATCCATATCCAAGCCGGCCACGATCACGCGAATACCGCGATTGGCAAGGTCATTACAGACCTTGACGATCTCATCATCAAAGAACTGTGCCTCATCAATTCCAACCACATCGCAGTTGTCTGCAAGGATGGGAATATTCGCAGCAGCAGGAACCGGAGTGGAGAGAATTTCGTTGCTGTCATGAGAAACTACCATTTCCTCGTCATAACGACGATCCACCGCTGGTTTGAAGATCTCCACGCGCTGTTTTGCAAATTGAGCGCGCTTGAGTCTGCGGATCAATTCCTCTGTTTTACCAGAGAACATAGAGCCACAGATGACTTCTATCCATCCAAACTGTTCTTGTTGATTTACGGTGTTTTCGAGAAACATTTTGTAATTTACTACACGAAAAAAGACATATTTCCGTTAGGATTAACGGGTGGCGTAAAGGTAACAAAACGTCCAAATAAAAAGGAGCTAATTTGATAAGTTATGGGTTGAACATTACATTTTTAGATCGCAATCAGACTAACAAGACCGATCGTGTGATTTATTCAATTCCAAAACTTCAGTAAAGTGAGAAAAATGAACAAGACTATCCATGCCGAATTGCGCGAGTTGGCACAGGAAATACTAGACGGGCCTAAGGTGCTGAGTGCCGTAGAGCTCAAAGGGAAGGCTCAAAGACTTTATGAAAAACTCATCATCCTAAGCCATTTAGAAGCTCAGGTGGGCGTTGATCCATTGACCACTCCAGTGCCTGATAAAGAATCTTTAGACTCTAAGAGTTATCGGGAGCAAAATTGGTTTACAGAACCAAAGCCGGTTGAAAAACCAGCACACGATGAAGAACTTGTAGAGCCGCTCATTGAAAAGATCAAAGACATTGTAGCTCAAATGCCGGAGGAATCACAAAAGGTCGATGCGCTTTTAGAAGATATTCTGCCCAAGCCTAAATACGTCAAGAATGATTTGGAAGACCTTGCTGCAGATTACAAACACACGCCTGTGTTTGAGCGCAAACAAGAAGCTCCGCCTACATCGGTAGAGACTCCAGAGCCTCCAACGCAAGAAGTTGCAGAGACCACAAACAACACGGTTGACAAACCACGTTCGCTTAATGAGGCATCTGCTGCAGGGGCACAAATTGGACTCAATGACCGCATTGCTTTTATCAAGCATTTGTTTGACAACAAACCAGAAGATTATGCGCGTGTGATCTCTCAACTAGACACCTGCGATTCCTTTGAGCAAGCTCAAAACTTTATTCAATTACAAGTAAAACCCGAGTACAATTACTGGTTGGATAAACAAGAGGTTGCAGAGCGTTTTATGAGCATCATTGAGCGTCGCTTCTAAGCCGATGAATCCCGGGAAACTCATTTATTGGTCCAGCACCGTGGCCATTTGTTTGATCATGTGCTATTCTGCCAGCATGTATTTTTCCAACACAGAAATGGTTGAAGGCTTCTTTAGACGCTTCAATTACCCGGATTACTTAGTTATTCCTTTGGCCGTTGCCAAGATCTTGGCTGTGGTCATGATCTTATGGCGCAAGATCCCTTGGGTTACCGAATGGGCATATGCCGGTCTCTTCTTTGATTTGGTTCTTGCCTTCTTTGCCCACGAACGTTTGGGAGATTCGGTTACCTTTGTACTGTTGGCAGCTATTGCTCTGCTGACTTCGTACTTTTTTGGTAAATACTATAGATGAACGCTTCGCTTTATTTAGTTCCCACTCCTATTGGTAATTTAAAGGATATCACCTTGCGCGCTTTAGAAGTGCTGCAAGAGGCTAGCTTGATCTTAGCAGAAGACACGCGTACCAGCGGAAAGTTACTCAAGCATTACGATATTGCCACACCCATGCGTTCTTATCACATGCACAATGAGCACAAGGCCACAGCGGCTATTGTTGCTCAAATGCAGGCAGGACAGACTGTGGCTATGATCTCTGATGCGGGAACTCCGGGAATTAGTGATCCTGGTTTTTTGTTGGTTCGAGAAGCCTTGGCTGCGGGTTTGCAGGTGGAATGCCTTCCTGGTGCAACTGCTTTGATTCCAGCTTTAGCCGCAAGCGGTTTGCCTTGCGAACGTTTTGTTTTCGAGGGATTTTTGCCGGTCAAAAAAGGACGTGCCACGCGTTTAGATAGTCTTAAAGAAGAGTCCAGAACCATGGTCTTTTATGAATCTCCGCATAAGTTATTAAAGACCCTCACGCAGTTTGAAGAGCTGTTTGGCGGAGACCGCAAAGCCGCTGCTGCCCGCGAGTTGACCAAGCTTCATGAAGAGATTGTCCGTGGGAGTTTAAGCGAAATAAAAAGGCACTTTGAAACCAAAGCGCCTAAAGGTGAATTTGTATTGGTAGTAGCCGGAGCTTCTTAAAGGTGCTTCCCTTTATTCCAACCGTGCTTTCCTAAATACTGATTACCGCTTTCTACAGCACCATCTTCAATAGAAGTTCCCATAGAGTCGTTCCAACGGTTCAAGTATCCAAACAAGGAAATCACTCCTAACATTTCAACGATCTCGCCTTCATCCCAATGTTGGTAGAGACGTTCTTTGATCTGCTCGTCTACTTGATTAGGAACTAAAGAAGCTGCCAGTGAAAAGTCAAGGGCTGCGCGTTCAGCTTCACTAAAAGCCGGATGAGTACGGTATTCCCAAATGTTGTCCAATTGCTCTTGTTCTGCTCCATAGCGTTCTGCAGCGCGAATGGCATGCGCTTGGCAATAACGACAACCCGTACTGTTGCTGCTTACCCAAGCGATCATTCTCTTAAGGGCAGAGGTCACTCGACCTTCATTGGCCATAACCGCTTTGTTGAGGTTGATAAACGCTTTGCTAATGGCCGGTCTGCGTTGCATGGTCAGTACGCTGTTTGGGCAAAAGCCAAGGGTTTCGTTGAAAAATTTGGCCAGTTCGGCGGTTTCCGGATCGTGGTCCGGAGAAAGTGGAGTCACTAAAGGCATGGGTTCAATTTTTTATGTTGTGAATTTACAAATTTAAGGCGTTGAAAAGCGGGAAACCTTACATAAAAAACCGCAATTTGGCTACCTTTACTCCTGTAGTCATATCCTCCTTAATCAATCGCATCCCATGCAATGGAACCTTAAAGAAATACCTCCTCAACAAAGTGTTGACCAACTTAGAGATGCCCTAGGCATTCCCGAGGTTGTCGCTACTTTATTGGTGCAACGGGGGATCACTTCTTTTGATGCTGCTAAGGAATTCTACAGACCTTCTTTGGATGCCCTGCACGATCCTTTGTCTATGTGTGATATGGACAAGGCGGTAGCTCGTATTGAAGCCGCAATTGCCAATGAGGAATTGATCATGGTTTATGGCGATTACGATGTGGACGGCACCTGCAGCGTAGCTTTAATGGCTTCTTATTTGCTGAGTTATTACGACAGAGTTTCCACCTATATTCCAGACCGATATGCAGAGGGTTACGGCGTGTCTTTGCAGGGCATTGATTTTGCCAGTGATAATGGAGTTGGCCTTATCATCGCTTTAGATTGTGGTGTAAAAGCGATAGAACAAGTGGCCTACGCTAAAGAGCGTGAGATAGACTTTATTATTTGTGATCACCATTTACCAGGAGACCAACTTCCGGATGCTGTTGCTGTCTTGGATCCCAAGCGATCGGATTGCGATTATCCGTACAAAGAACTCTGCGGATGCGGGGTAGGTTTTAAGCTGATCCAAGCCTTAGCTGCTCAACGCAATTTGGGAATTGACTCTCTATTGCCCTATTTAGATTTGGTGGCAACAGCTATTGCGGCAGATATTGTACCTATGACAGGAGAGAACCGGGTATTGGCGGCGCACGGTTTGCAGGTAGTCAATCAACGACCACGAGCGGGAATCAAAGCACTTTTAGCGCAGCGAGATAAAACCAGTTTTGACATTAGTGATCTGGTTTTTGTGGTTGCTCCGAGGATCAATGCTGCGGGTAGAATGAAGCACGGGGATTATGCGGTTGCCCTGCTCATGGCAGACTCTGTGGATTCTTGTTTGGGATTCGCGCAAGAGATCGAGGCCTTTAATACTTCAAGGCGTTCCACAGATGAACAGATCACCGCAGAAGCTTTGGCTAAAATATTGGATCAAAAAGAAGAAGATCGCGCCACTACAGTGGTATACGAGCCACATTGGCACAAAGGCGTAATTGGGATCGTAGCCTCTCGACTTATAGAAAACTACTACCGCCCCACATTGGTGATTACCAAATCTGGAGAGCAGCTGGCAGGTTCTGCCCGCTCCGTAAGTGGCTTTGATGTGTATCAAGCTTTAGACGCTTGTAAAGAACATATGATTCAATTCGGGGGTCATAAGTACGCTGCTGGCTTCACCTTAGACGAAGCTCAATATCCTGCGTTTAAGGCTGCTTTTGAAAAGGTGGTGGCGCAAACTTTGGACGAATCTTTAAAGACCCCTCAGCTCAGTGTTGACTTAGAGCTGAAACTAGAAGACATCACCCCAAAGTTCTACCGATTGATCAAACAGTTTGCTCCTTTTGGTCCCGGGAACCGTACGCCAGTCTTTGTAAGTAGAAATTTAAAAGACTCGGGTTGGGCCAAGCAGGTCGGATCGGATCAGTCTCATTTGAAATTCAAGGCTACCGATGGTCAATACAGCTTTGACGGCATTGGATTTGGATTGGGCAAAAAGCTTGACCTTCTTCAAGACAAACAGTCTTTTGATCTGGTTTATTCCTTAGATGAGAATCATTGGAACGGTAATGTGAGCCTGCAATTACGTGCTAAGGACCTTAAAAGTTCCGATTTATAAGGCGGTCTCGTAGAATTGTGTACTTTTATTCTTGGATGCGATACCCGGTATCGTTGCAACTAACGCAATTTTTAGGGGGATGAAACAGATCATCATTTTTTTGTTGCTCATTATAGTGGGAATTATGGGCTACAACGCTTACAGTAAATACAAGAGGTTCAACCCGCCCGGGTCTGAATACCAAGCCAATAAACCCATCGATCTCAATTACTTTGATGCAAATGTAGTAACGGACTATTATAGAGCCGTTGCGCGACTAAATGGTTATGCAGCACAAATGTGGAGTTTTCACGGTATCGATGTAAGAGCCCCCAAAAAAGATAACGCGGCTACCCAAGAGGCTTTGGTAAAATATGAGGAGCTGATGGCCTCGGTAAAAGCCTTAGAGGCAAAGCTAGAAGAATCTGCTTCTCTTAAAGAACAAGGCTTGACCAATCAGCAAATAAAGTCCTTGGGTCAGAACGAGCCTAAGTCTGCAGAAGGTCAAAAAACTAAAAATCAGATGCTTTTAGACTGGTTAAGTCAAAGCCCGAAAGACTTTGATTTTGGTATGGGTGAACAAGGCCCCTTGGTGTTTGAATTGCAGGGCATTTTGATCAAAATGGGCTATGAGATGGAACACGATGGTATCTTTAGAATTGCAACCTCAAGTGCTCTAGAGGCTTTTGAAACTAAAAATGGTTTTTATGCTGATGGCCGTATGGATCCCATTACCGCCTACGCGCTTTTGACTAACTAAGAATCAGCCTCAAAAGTCTTTAAAGAAAAGGACTCGCCGTCAAATTCACCATAAGTATAATGGTTGATCCAATCACCCAGATTGATATACCTTGAGTGATCACCCACCTGAATTTCCATAGGGAGGTGTCTGTGACCAAAGATGAGGTAATCGTAATGTTTGGTTTCCAGTTTGCGCTTGCAGTATTGTACTAACCATTCCTCGTCTTCTCCCAGGAACTTCTTGTCTTCGTCTCCAGAGATGAGTTTATTCTTCACAGATAAATACTGAGCGATCCGCATGCCTATGTCTGGATGTAGCCATCTAAACAACCAGTTGAAAAACGGATTGGTGAAGACTTTCTTCATGCGTTTGTAACCCTTGTCACCAGGGCCCTTGCCGTCTCCATGTCCTAAAAGGAACTTCTTCCCGTTGAATTCAAACTCCTCATTATCTCTGTAAGTTGGAATGTTTAATTCATCCTCAAAATAGGATTTCATCCAAAGGTCGTGATTGCCCACAAAGAAGTAAATGGGTATGCCGCTATCGCGAATCTCGGCCAACTTGCCAAGCACACGAACAAAGCCTTTTGGCACGACGGTCTTATATTCAAAATAGAAATCAAAGAGATCTCCGAGCAAGAAAATTGCGGCAGCATCTTGTTTTACATCATCCAACCAACGCACAAATTTCTTTTCGCGAGGCATACTCTGCTCAGGCGTTGGAGCGCCTAAGTGGTTGTCACTGGCAAAGTAGATTTTCTTTCCTGCAGGAATTTGCATGGGTTAAAGATAGTAAATGCGCTTCTAGTTCTCAGAAGCAAACCATTCCGCAAAGCTGGTTGCGGTCTCTTGAAGTTTTAAGGAATGTAATTTGATGTCTTTTGGCAGGCGTTTCGCGATCTTTTCTGCAAAGTCAATCACCATCATTTCACTGGTGGGTTGATAGTCTACCAAGAGCACATTGTGCCCGCGATCTTGCAGCTCTTTGGCCAGCTCAACATGCGGGGTGTTCTTATTAAAAACCGTGGCGTGATCAAAGACCTCAACGATCTCCTCTTTTACGATCTTTTTTAGATCTCCAAAATCGATTACCATCCCGTGTTTGACGTGATTTGGATCGGTAATGGGTTGTCCAATCACAGTCACATAAAGGTTGTAGCTGTGCCCGTGTACATTACGGCATTTACCGTCATAACCCCAAAGGGCATGTCCTGTTTCAAAAGAGAATTGTTTGGTGATTCTGATGTTGCTCATAAGTCCGCTCCACTAAGAGCAGCAAAAGTACTAAAGAACAGCCAAATATTCTTTTTAGAAGCTCAGAAAGACATTTCAGCAGAAAGACTTGGAGAATATCTGAAGAAATAAAGATATTGAGGCTTCAAAATACAATCCGATCAAAATTCCTCCTCACATTAGACTCTTAGCTTTTATTTTATGGCTTCCGTTGCAGGCCATTTCCAGTGATCTAAATTACTGGGATAAGGCTCCCGAACAAATCGAAAGTTATACTCAGCAAGACACCTTGCGACTCAAACTAATTTATGGAATGATGCAGTATAACAATATGCGCAACATCCAAGCCAATGAGGCACTCTTAGAAGAAGCTGAGCAAATCACCGAGCAATTCGCAATGCCTAAATACCAGATCAAACTCTTGATCAATCAAGGGGAGCAATTGACCTTGGCCGGGGATTATAAAAATGCGATGATCAAGCTTTTGGAGGCCTTGGAAATGCTGGAAGAACATCCAAACACAGAAGATTTTGTCCATTTGCAAATAGCTCGGACCGAGGTTTTAAGAGAGCAAAAGATCTATGAAAAAGCTCTGGAGGAAATGCAGCGCGCCTTGGCGGTTTTAGATCCAGAAAGGCACCACTTTTTATTGGGATGGGCCAATATGCAGTTTGCCAATATTTATACTAACCTTTATGAAGATCCTCGGTACATAAAGGCCGAGCAGCACTTGGATGAGGCCGAAAAGTTCTTTTCTGTTGCAAAATCACAGACAGGGTTAGGACTGGTAGCCGTAAAGCGGGCACGCTATTTCAAAAACACGCTTTTTTCTAAATCCAATGCCGCAAAGGATCGCGAAGGGGTTTACAACCGTGTTTTGAACCTGGCGGATGAGTCTATGAACTATTATGAGCCGCTTTCTCAGAGTGCCAATATCGCTTATGCAGAATACACCAAAGCCACTGCAGCATCCATAATGGGGCTTCATGAGAATTCAATTCCATTTTACAAAGCTGCTTTGAAGAGCTATCAAAAATCTGAGAATTTATTTTTTCTCATGAAGATCCACCAACATCTTTTTGTAGCCTATTCGATCTTGGGTAATCAGCAGCAGGCCATGACAGAGAATCGGAAATTTGTGAAGCTCAAGGACAGTATTTTCGGGATGGAAAAGCGACAGCTCATCGCAGAGGCTGAGACCAAATTCGAGACCGAAAGGATTCAATCAGCCAAAGAAAAGGCAGAGATCGAAAGCAAACGCAATCGCAATTATTTAATTGGTTTAGGAGTGATGTCCTTGCTGTTACTAAGCTCAGGGATCTTCTATATTGGGCGAAGTCGGGCTCAGAAAAAAGCAGAACTCATTGCTCTAGAACTCGGAGAGACACAAAAGCGCTTGGCCTTAGAAAAACAGTATCGTGATAGTGAGCTCAAAGCTCTAAAAGCACAGATGAATCCGCATTTTATCTTCAATGCGCTCAACTCTATTCAGGAATATATCATCCTCAATGAGAAGGAGTTGGCCGGAGATTATCTGGGTAAATTCGCCGATCTGATGCGCAAGTATCTCAACTACAGTGACGCTGGTTTTATCAGCCTACAAGAAGAAGTAGACACCTTAGAAATGTATTTGGAATTGGAAGCCATTCGTTTTGAAGACTCTTTGAGTTACCGCGTTGAAATAGACCCGGAGCTCCCGGATGAATTCGTCAAGATCCCAACCATGCTCATCCAGCCCTATGTGGAGAATGCCATAAAGCACGGCTTGTTGCACAAAAAGCAAGACCGTCAGCTCAAAGTTGAATTTGCGATGGAAGATGCAAAGACCGTGCGCTGCATAATTGAAGACAATGGTGTGGGAAGAGCTCGGGTAAAAGAGATCCAACAGCAAACCCAAAACAAGCGAAAAGGCTTTGCCACCAAGGCAACGCAGTCTCGATTGGAACTGCTGAATTACCAAAAATCTCAAAAGATCGGGGTGGAGACCATTGACCTTTTTGATAAAGAAGGAATCGCCTGCGGAACCCGAGTTGTATTGTCCATTCCTATTAAAAAAGAATTGTGATGAAGTGTATCATCATTGATGACGAACCCAAAGCGCGACGCCTATTGCGTATTCTTGTTGAAGAGAATTGTCCTAAGATCACTGAGATTTTGGAGGCAGGAGACTTGTTGTCTGGTGTTGAGATAATCAAAGAACAGGAACCCAGTATTGTCTTTCTGGATATTGAAATGCCGGAACATTCTGGTTTGGAGATCTTGGAATTCATAGAGAAAGATGTGGTCAATTTTGAGATCATTTTCACCACAGCCTACAGTGAATACGCCATTGAAGCTTTTCAATTGGCCGCGGTAGATTATTTGCTCAAACCAGTAAGGCCTGCTCAGGTAAAACAAGCCGTTGAAAAAGCGGTGAACCTATTAGGCAAGTCTCAGATCAATGAGAAGCTGGAGTCTTTGAGAAGCACTTTACTTAAAGGAGAATTCAATAAGATCGCTTTGCCAGTCAGTGATGGAGTCCAATTTGTTCCCATAGATGAGATCATCCTTTTAAAGGCTGAAGGCATGTATACTACTTTTTACACCCAAGCAGGTGAGTTGGTGGTGAGCAAACCGCTCAAGAACTTTGTACCAACCCTACAGGAGAAAAGCAATTTCTATCGTCCACATCGTTCGTATTTGATCAATCTCAAGTACATCAAACAGTACGTAAAAAGTGATGGTGGTTATATTGTTATGGACAATGACCAGCAGGTTTCCATAAGCAGAGACAAGCGGGATGAGTTCTTTGCTTTTATCAGTAATCTGTAGGTTTCTTTAGGCTGATGGGATTCAGCAATTCAAATTGACATTTCAGCAATTCGCGACCGCTTAAGGGCTTGATTAGGGCTAGCTTAGCTTCCATAATCAAACCGTCACACGATGAAACTAATCAAAAATTTAATGCTCCTTTTTGCCATCAGCTTTTTTGTGGTAGGCTGTGAGCAAGAACTATTACAAGAAGAAGTATCCTCTGAAGAAACCGCTACAACCGTTCGCGGCAAAGCTGCTGATGCCTTTATCCGCAGAGGAAAACTCAAGCAACGCCCCCGCTTTGGCTACAAAGTAGTCACTGTTGTTGCAGACATCAATGACCTTGTACAACGCATTGATGGAGAGGTATTCAGCACCAATGAATTTATCCCTACAATTGACATTTATTCTGCAGAGGCCACTGCCTTTGACGGAGAAGATAAAAAGTTTATCTTTAATGGTTTAGACTTTGAAAATGGAAGTCCGAACGGCTGGCCAATCAAGCAAAAGATCAGTTTTTATGATATGGAAGATCAACAAGTTGGGACTCCACAAGAACTTTGGTTAACGCCTCAAGACGATGATGGAGTAGATATTTTGTCCGTTAAGATCAAGCAAAATGGCCCAAGAGGAGCTTATAAGATCAAAACTAAGATCCAAGCTGTTGACAGCACAGATTCTTCTACTGTCACTTATTATTTCACAGCCATTAGCGAAGATGGAATGTTAGAGAAAGACAAGACCGTTGGTTACGAACCATCGGATCGCGTTTACAGTTTTAAGGAAGTTACTGGACTCTCAGCAGAGACAGAATCTATTGAATATAACGATGGTGAGGACCTTCGTAGTAAGATCAATCCAGAGACCAATTCTGTTGGAGTTATTGTTGAGGTAAGAAACGAGCTTGGACAAATCATGGATGACGACCTTTTTGTAGTCAATATTGAAAACACGGCTCCGGAGGGCATTCAGATCAAAAACACCAAGCACAGAGTTCGCACCAACGGCAACAGCGTTATTCGCGTGAAGCTAGAAGGTACTGACGTGGAACAAGCCAGCTATGTGGAATGGCCAGAACTAGATGGTGGAGGTCGCGTGAAATTGAACGCAACCGGGGAGTTAGACTTTGAATTCGTATCAGATCCTCAGCCTATAGAAAATGTAAGTATTGGAGATTTCTATCAAGTTCCATTGAGCGTTTTCAATGAAGGTGGAGAAGTTATTGCCGTTCTGGAAGCAGAATTCAATGTAACAGGGCCAACACCTACGGACCCAGTCACTTTTGGAACTCTAGCTATTCAAAGCATGGCTGGAGGCGATGCTTATGAAATGAGCATTTCCGCACTAACTATTGGAGATGCTGATGCGAACCCAATCGAGTTCATGACAGTGATCTTTGAAGAACCTTTTGAAGGGCCTGCCCCTCTAGAAACAGAGGTAAATTTGTCTTTTATGGGGATAGATGGCGATTTACCTACCTACGGTCGTGGCGACATTGTATTTGAAGCCGCACCTATAGGTTTTCCTTATCCGGTTAAGATCCTTGCCTTTGATGTGGAAGGCAACGTAATAGCGGAAACAACACAGGAAGTTGTGATAGAAGAGTAGCTCTTCAATGTTCTAAGCCTCGGTCTTTGGATCGGGGCTTTATTTTTTGGCCAAGACGTAGTACTTATTTTTATACTTGACAATCAAGGCCAAGGCGCGATAAAGGATCCAAACCAGCAGCGCATACCAGATCCCATCCATCTGCAGATCAAAATACTTACTGATGAATAGCGTCGGGATGAAACCTAAAATCGTGGAGCCGAGTAATACGTTACGCAAGTATTTCATCTCACCCAAACCTTTAAAGACCGCATCTAAAGTAAAAGCCATAGCACTAATCGGCATCGACACTAAAACATACCAAAAGATATCGTTGTATACAGCGAGCACTTCGGGTTCTTTATTGAATAATACCCCCAACGGCGTGTAGAAAATGATACCAACGGTGATGAGGATTGCACTGACCACCAAGTTGTAACCGCAGACCTTTTTGGTGAGTGACCACAAACCTTTATAATCTTGTCCTCCTAGCAAACGCCCGCCAAGTATATTCCCAGCCGCACCGTATCCGTCTAAGAAAAAGGCCGCAAAAAGCCAGAGGTTTATGGCAATGGTATATCCCGCAATTTCATTATCCCCGAGAGAAGTAGCCTCTCTAACGGCCAAGATCAAAGCGGCGTTCAAGGCTAAAGAGCGCACCACCAAGTTCCCCCACATACTCACCAAACGCTTGACTTCTGGGTGGAGGGTTTTTTTAAAGCGGAGTGAAACTTTGGTTTTTGTTTTGAGCAAAACCGTAACTAAAATGGCCATCACAGCCTGAGCGATCAAACTGGCCCAAGCAGCGCCTTTAATGTTCATGGGGTCGATAAGTCCTTCTACACCATAGACCAAGGCAAAGTCTAGAATGATGTTAACCACCACGCCCGTTGTGGCCACAATCATCGGCCAAAAGGTGTTTTGCAGGCCTCTAAAAATCCCAAAGATGGCAAAGGTGTATAGCGTTAGCGGGAAGCCCCAAACACGAATGTTGTAATAGTCCACACTGTAATCCAGTATGCGTCCGTCTGCCTCCATTAGAATGAATATCTGACGGGAAAAGAAATAGGTTGAGGCCAAAATGATCAGGCTTGTCAGCACATTGAAAAAAACTGCTTGTGCCGGGAAGCTGCGGAGTTTTTCCAAATTCCCTGCTCCTAAATTTTGACTGATTATCGCTGTGATTGCGGACCGTGACTGCCCAAGCACCCAAATAAAGGTAGAGAGCAGTGTCCCCACAATTCCAGCCGCTGCCAGGGATTCTTTTCCAAACTCCGGTATATTCCCAACTACGGCCGTATCTGTAAGAGATAACACCGGTTCTGCAATACCAGAAATAATTGCTGGAATCGCCAGTTGCTGAATCCTTTTAAACGAGATATCAACCAAGACCTTTAGTGTTTAAGGGCAGTTCGTAACAGTAAAAAGGATGCTCGCTCTGTTTTGGGAAATAGATATTACCCAAACGTTGATATCCACGGGCTTCATAGAATTTTTGATTCCGATGGTTTTGACTAAAAGTATCCAAACGCACGGAGGTCACATTATTGACCTTGGCCAGACCTTCTGCAAAATCCATAAGCGAACGCGCCAAACCTTGTCCCTGGAATTGCGGATGCACCGCCAGGCGATGAATATAGTACTGTTTAGCGTCTTTGGTCAACCAATCGATCTCTTGATATTCTTCATCCTTGAGGGTGGAAATGGTAATGGTTCCCGCAAGGATGTCATCTTGGAATAAAAGGTAGAGTTCTTTGCGTTTTAAGTCGTTTTCAAAAGCTGCTTTTGAAGGGTAATGTGCATTCCACTGATAGATGCCTCGGGAGATCATATCCTGAGCGCAAGCCGCTGTGAGGGCCAGTATTTGCGGTATTTCTTCTTTTTTTGCGAGCCGAATCATTAATTCGCATTACTTTTGTGTAAAGGTAATTAAACCCACCACCAAAATGAAGAAGATAATCGTACCGGTTGGAAACACCGAAAACGGAATCAACAATTTGAACTATGCTGTAAAGTTTGCCTCCATGAGTGGAGCCACAGTTTACCTCGTAAACCTTTACAGAGAGTTCTCTAAAGTTGGGGGTCTTACCAAGGTCAATGAGTTGCTACATGAAGAGAGTGAAGCACAACTGCAAAAGATCATTGACTCGGTTGATACGGGAGATGTAGAAGTACTTGCTCGTGCTATCAAAGGAGATCCTTTTGATGGTATTACCCGAATTGCCAATCAATTGGAGGTAGATCTTATGATCGTTTCTCCTCAGAGTATTGACATTAAAGATGAGGTCTACTTAGGCAGCATTACCGGAAAGATCATCAAAGAAACAGACATTCCTGTTTTGGTGATCCCACAAGATTATATCTTTAGAAAGGTTGAAGTGATCCTTATGGCCATTAAAAGTGGTAGAATCGTAAAAGAAGGTTTGTTGGACCCACTTAAATCCATGCTGAACCTATTCTCTGCTAAACTCAACGTATTGCACGTGATCACTCCAGATGCTGATGAGAATGACCTAGAACACGATGAAGCATTAAAGGAATTGGAAAGCAACACCAAAACCACAGAAAACGCTACTATCTATCAAGGAGTATTGGAGCACTTCCAATCCAACAATCCGGACATGCTTTGCGTGATCCGCAGAAAGCGTGGATTCTTCCAAAAGCTGTGGGAAACCTCAGCAGTTATGAAAAAAGACTTTTACACCAGCAAACCTTTGCTGATCTTAAGCGGGCAAGAATAAAATTTTACTATTTTTGCTTCCCACAATGGGGATGTAGCTCAGTTGGCTAGAGCGCTTGACTGGCAGTCAAGAGGTCGTCGGTTCGAATCCGATCTTCTCCACCAGATTTAGAAGGGTCTTACAGGAATGTAAGGCCCTTTTTTATTTTCATTTGCACACAATTTGCACGCAGTTTAATCTATTGTAAATCACAGTATAATTATTAATTTTAAGAGAAATGATTTATTCAGGAGATGAAAGTGATTTGTTTACAAGATGAAGCTTTTTATGCGCTTGTCGAAGAAGTAGTAACTCGAATAAAAGAGAAGCACGATGTAAAAGAGGATAAGTGGATTAATACTGAGAAAGCTATGCAACTTTTAAATATCAGAAGTAAGACGACTCTCCAAAAACTGCGGGATAATCAAGAAATAGTATTCACTCAGCCACAGAGGAAGATTATTTTATACGATCAAGAATCAATTATAGAATATCTAGAACGAAATGTGAAAAGTTGATATGAAAGATCTATATGTAACAGGAGTCAATCATGGATTTATTTTGGGTCAATATAGGACTGACTTAATTAAATCTCTATTGGAAACGGATAATGAAACAATCTATATTGATGGTTTAAGAGCGGGGTTTTCAATTTCTCAAGAGAGAACACATGTTAAACGCAAAGCTGAACTAAGAGATATCAGAATGAAAAATAAAGATTTGGATCTAGAACGTTAGTTATTTTCTAGTGATTGCATTATAACTTTCATTTTTAAAACTTCTCTTCTTTTTCGATAATTCTTGCTTTTGTAGAAAGAAACAAAGGCTAGTGAGCCTATATTCAAGTTTTGTTCTAAGCCGTATACAATGTCTAAAAGCTTGTTGTAATCTCCACTTAACTCAAAAGAGTAAGAGACTACGGTTCCATTATTATTTTCAAATCGATGAGGCTCACCGAATTCAACAATTTTAATTGAACTATTATCTTTTTGTTGGTTAAGATATTCTAAGAGCCCATTTTGTATAGTTGTATTCCTTAGATTATTATTCTCCAAGATTGAATCAGCGTGCTTTTCCCGTTGAGATAATTGTAGATTTAGCTCCGCTAGACTAGCTAAACTAACCCCATTTTGTTCAAGCTGAGTCACCTCTTCAGAAAGCAATAATGTCTTTTTAAATGCCAATTGATAGCATAAGACAAAGCTCATAACAAACACTCCGGTAAGCACAAGAATTTTGCGGTCTAAGATCATTGAGGCTGAAGTTTAATGGTTAATGAGAAGATGGAAGAAGATCTCGATTCATCTGAAAACCCATCAACCTGAGTAGTTAAAATAAATCTCAATTGCTCAATATCAGAAATCCATTGTGCAAATTTCTTTGGATTGTTCGTAGTCCCATGTATATAAATGTGGTCCCCGAGAATATTGATCTCTTTGTCGGCACGAATGCTTCCTACCAGGGGCTGGTAAGTAAATTCAATTAGCTGAATATGATTTGGCACAGTGGCGACAATTCGATTCAAATAAAATGAAGACTTAGATCCTGAGTTTGAAAGTATTGATTTAACTATTGCTTCTTTTTGCTCAAGATCGCTTTTTCGAGAGGCATAATTTTCTTGTTGAGTCTTAATTAGCTGCTCTTGCTCAGTTAGCATTTGCTTTTTCGCGTAAAGGCTATTAAACACAATTGCATTGATTAGTAATAATGTGAATAGAAAAGCCCCCGCAATTTTCCATCCTCTTGAGAAGATCTGTTTGCCTCTGAAGCTTATTTTAAGACTCTGAGCGAGCTTAGCCAGATTTGTGTATGGATTGTCAACTAAATAATTCGAAAGTGCCGAGAGCGCGATTAAATGCGCTGATTCTATTTGGTCTGATTGAATTTTGACTTTTTCACTCCTTTGTGGCACGGAAGCGTAGTTCACGATTCCTTCATCATCAATGTCAACCGTTCCCGACGCACAGGGTATTTTGTGTGGTTCCTTGAAAATAGATTTTATACTACTGAGGCTTGAAAAGCCAAGAGAGACACCAACAACATTTATATTCTTTTCATTTAGGGAGGCTACTATTTTTTCAACAGCGGTTTTGCGACAGATAGCAATAAAAAAGCCACTTTTTCCTTTGACTGCATCAAAGTAAAAATCATCTAAGCGAATACTCGGAAAAGCCTTCAATATCAAATCTTCCGAATAAGAAGACTCCTTTGGTAAATGCTTAATAAGGACCTGATTGGTATTTATGACTAATGTGCAGTGCCTTTGTTTTCCTATCCAATTAGTAAGTTCTTCATCACTTTTAAGTGTCGATGCAGCAATCTCAGTAAACCAATTTTCCCTTCTATCCGCTTTGAGCGCATGATATAAGGGCATACCTTCAAATTCTGAAAACTCGATACAGGCATATTTAGAGCCATACAAACCATATGTCCTAAATCCTTTAATCACTAACGAATTACTGTTGGTTTAATAAGGACCGTTAAATTTCTCTTGGTATCTTCTCTTCGGCGTTTACTGAAAAGCCATTTAATGACAGGAATTCTTGCCAAAAAAGGAACGCCTGACCCAGTATCATCCTTAATGATTTGTTCAATCCCACCTAGCACCGCAACATCCTGGTCTTTCATGATCAGAATTGAAGAAAACTCTCTGGTATTAATATCTGGTGGAGCGTCATCGGCGATTCTGGTTCCACTAAAACTTGATTGAACTACTCGAACATCCATCGTAATTTGGCCATCTGCAGAAACAAATGGATTAAACTCAAGAGCTAATTCTGCGGTGATTGGCAAATAGTTTACTATCGTATTTGTTTGCGGGTTTTGGCTGCCGATGATCGTTTGATTGGTAATTGTGTAATAGGTAGTTTGACTGGTTGATAGATATGCCTTGTGACCATTCAATGCACTTAGCTGTGGAGTAGATAAAATCTTAATATTACCGTTGGTTTCATTAGCCTTGATATCAACATAGAATTCGGGCAATACCTTTCCTAGATTAAGACTTCCAAAACCATCAAAACCACCAATAATTCGGTTCACACGATCAGACCCCAAGCGTATGTCAGTTGATGGGAATATTGAGCCAGAAGTAGAAGACGGTTCTTCACCTAGTCCAAATGAAACTCCCGCTTCAACTAAAGCGGTGCGATCCACTTCCATAATCATTACTTCAATTAAAATGAGTGGAACTTTTCGATCTATCTGAGCCAGAAACTCTTTGAAACGAGCTACTTGCACTCCAGGGCCGCTAACCACAAAACTATTGAGCTGATAGTCAGTTTTTATAATGAGTCCCTCACGTATGCTCTCTGGGATCAGGGTTTCCAGAGATAATTTCTTAGTTGATACCAGTCCTGTTTGAACCCCTCCACTTTGAGTTGCAGGTTGCGCTGTTGAAACCCCAAAGCGCGATGAGCCTGTAGTAAAAGATTGGTTGAGTTGCTGGGTGAAGGAACGTTTTGGGTCCTCTAAAATATTTATCGAACGATTAAGAAGCGGAATTACCTCAAGTTGTTTTAACGTCAACTGATCATCAGTTCCGTAATAATAGATATTATCTTCTCTACGGAAGGTAAAGGTTGGTGCGCTTTGAGTTGCCCCTCGAGTAGTTCCAGAAGCTGTTTGACTATCAATGACAGCACTCTCGAAAATACGATTCAAAAGCAAATCGTAGCTAATGGCATTAGCCTTAACGCTAGCAACACCCGCACCATCGAGTGGCGAGGCTGTGAAAACCGATAAACCAAGCTCATCACTTAAGGTATAGATAACATCTGCAATTGGTGTATTTTGAAGGTCAACTTCAACTATACCTGCAACAGAATCAAGAACGCGATAGTAGAAACTTCGACCAATTCGTCTTTGTGGGCGTTGACCACCTTGAGCTCCAGCCTGAGCTGTATTGGTGCTATAATCAGCTTCAAAAACATAGAACCCATCTCTGGAAACCGTCAGATTTAATCCATTTGTCTCTGCAAGCTTGGCAAGGCCAACATCTAGGTTCACATCGTTTAGATAAAGCGTTAGGGGTGTGGCTACTAGTCCCGGAGAAAACAACAAGTTTTTGCCCGTTTCATCCATTATTTTACGAAATACACGCTCCAGCTTATCATTCTTCAAATCAAAACTAATGGTATTTCGATCCGCTTTAAAAAAGACACCCACGACACGTTCATCAGCTGTTGGAGCCATGTATTTTTTAAACGACATGATATTACCGGTAAAACGTATATCTAGTTCATACTCTTGGGTTAGAAATACGAGGATATCCTTTACAGAAACATTTGGGAAGTTATTGATTAGCGTAATGGATTCGAGCTCTGGATCGACATTCACATTTAAGCCGTGGATGTCTGCAATTGCTAGTAAAAATGTAGATAATGAGGTGTTTGAAATACTAATATTGAGCGTTTCATCCAGCCCCGGGGTACTAACAGAAAGGATCTCCAGCTGATTTTTAATGCTTTGTGTCCGGGTGTCATTCTGTCCATGGGCGGAGAAGACATATGCAACTAGAAATATTACGAGTAAGAGTCTTTTCATTGATGCGATTTTAATAATGCGTAGACTTCATCGATACTGGTTACTCCAGCATTGACTAGACGAAGCGCATTACTTTTGAGGGTTTTAATTTCTTTTCGTTCTAAATATTCGTCAATTTGAAGTTGATTATCTCTGATTGAAAGCTCAAGTTCTTCATCAATTGGAAGTACTTCATACACCGCTATTCGTCCTTTATACCCAGTATAGTAGCAGTGTTCACAACCAACTGCCTTATAACTCGCCGTTATGGTATTCAGGTCAAATTCTCTTGGGACATCTTTACTGGTTACGCTATGAGGTTGTTTGCACTTTGGACACAGTTTTCTGACTAGTCGCTGAGCAACACTTAGAGATAATGTACCTGCGAGAAGGTACGATGGCACTCCCATGTCGATAAGACGAGAGATGGTAGCCCATGCTGAATTAGTGTGGATAGTTGAGAGCACTAAGTGACCCGTTAAAGCAGCCTTTATCGCCATGTTAGCCGTCTTTTCATCACGGATCTCACCAACCATAATTATGTCTGGATCCTGTCGCAAAAAGGTGCGTAATGCTTTAGGGAAATCAAAACCTATGTCCTCCTTCAGTTGGACTTGATTGATGCCTTCAAGAGTATACTCAATGGGATCTTCTATTGTTACAATATTAGAGCGCTCTTCATTTAGCTTCTTTAAAGTACCATAAAGAGTAGTCGTTTTTCCAGATCCTGTAGGACCAGAAATCAAGATAATACCATTGGGGTCCTTAATAGCTTCCAAGTAAGTAGCCAGCTCTTCACGTGAAAATCCGAGATCTTTGAGGTCAGCTGCTTCAGAATTGCGCTGAAGAATTCGAAGCACCACTTTTTCACCATACAAAGTGGGCATTGTAGAAACCCTGAGGTCGTAATTCTTATTGCCTTCATTAATGCTAATACGGCCGTCTTGAGATATTCGTTTTTGCGATATATCAAGATCTGCTTTAATCTTTATTTGATTAACAAGCTCTGGATACTTAGTGAGCGGCACCTCATATTGGGTTTTCAGATTCCCATCAAGCCTAAACCTAATTCTCCCAAAGGACTCATAGGGTTCAATGTGAATATCACTACTCCCAAACTCTTGTGCAGAGGTAAGTAATTGTTCAAGAAAATCTTGGTCCCCAAGAGTTAGCGCTCGCCCACCAATTGACTCTCGGTAATTTGCTGATAAAAAACTATTAATGAGCTCTTTTGATGATACTTCTAAAGTAAATGGGAATTCTAAAACAACTTTTAATTCAGTCTCCAAGGAAGTTAAATCAGCACTATCGGTGAGAAGCACCACGTGACCGTTTGATCCGGCTTTAGGAACAATACGGTAATGAAAGGCCTCTTTAGAACCTATACGCTGTTTTAGCGATACGGGAAGCTGAAATTCACTCATCTACTACTGATATATGTTGGGGGACCACCCAAACCAATTACTCAAGTATACACCTAGTAAGAACAAGGCCATGGTTCCGGCAAGGGGGAGATATTTCGAGCCAGACTTGAGTCTTAAAAATAAGGAAATTATCACTGAAAAAAGAAGCGAAAACACAAAGAAATTTAGAAAACTGAGTGTTGGAAAACTTACCGCGAAGGCAAAGAAAAAGAGCACATCTCCAAGTCCTAAGGTGCCATTGATAAATGGTTTCTTTAATTTAAACTTTGAATACGCATAAAGACATAGGATTATGATTCCAATAAGAGCCAAATTAGTCAGCAAAGCCTTTATTACATCCATCCAGCTGCTATTTGACACAAAGAGGCAAAAACCAAAGGCTGCCATGACAGGAAACAGAAACCAATAAACAGCCCTGGTTTGAAAATCTTGGACTACAATAACAAGGAGGACAAAGGCTAGTAGTATTTTTACTGCCAAGATCAATCTTTGACAATTTCAGTGGGTCGACCATCTTGATTGATCTGCCAGATATTCATAACGCCATCTCCATCAAAATCTTGAACAGCTTCAGCTTGCACGGTAAAGCTAGAGGCATCCGCAGAGAGCACCTCGTATCTGTAAAGAGCGGTGCCGCCCATATCAACTGTTTTGGGATGAACAAAGTCTATTTGATCCAGCTCCATAGAGTACTGACTATTTGAATAATAGTAAAACGTCTGCAGCTGAGCGATATGCTTTAAATTTAATTTGGCTTCTTGAGATTTAGCCTTAGTAATTAAGGGCATTAAGTTTGGATATGCGATCAACATGATTGCCCCAATAATAGCTAAGACGACAAGCATTTCATTCAAGGTAAATGCAGGAACTTTTTCGTTACGCAAATTTCTATATCGCATGGAACTAAAATACAATTTGTGATTGGCTTATAAAAGGGAAAATCCCTTAAAAATCAGAGCTCATTCAGTTACAAATTCTCATCGCTTTTCATATCTTTAAGTATGCTTAGAATACTACTTTTCAGCCTGATCATAGTTACGACTTACTCTTGTGAGGAGACCATTTTTGAACCAGATATTTCCGAGGATGCCGTGTCAATTTTAGCTCCAGTTGATGGAGTTACCATTGACAATGAAACCACACGATTCAGCTGGAACGGTATTGATGGCGCAACCGAATATCGTATCCAAGTGGCGACGCCTAATTTTGAAAATGCTACTCAAATTTTGACGGATTCTGTGGTAGATCAATTTTCGCTGGAAATTCGTTTGTCTTCCGGAAGCTACCAATGGCGAGTTCGCGCTCAAAATAGCGGACATCAAACCCCTTACACAACAGCTACATTTACCGTTGAATAAAAGATGAAGGTGAATAAAACAACATATCTTCTCTTAGTTGTAGTTCTTGGAATCTGGGGGTACTTTATCGTTTCGTTGGTGAGTGATCTTTCTGGTGATGACGCATTGGACACTTCTTCATTGAAGGGCGGCACTATTACAACCTATGAGTCAAAAGAGAAGGAGCGCTTTGAACTCATCGAGAATCCAAGAGATCCTTTTTTTGGAACAATGAATGAGGCACCAAAAAATACTTCTGCTGCTAAAACTCAGTCGACATCTACAAAAGCCAATTGGCCATCAATCATCTATAAAGGAAAAGTGAGCGGTTCAAAAAATGCTACTAGATATATACTTGCAATAAACGGAAAGGAGTACCTAGTCACTAAAGGACAGGTAATCACAGACGTCACACTGATATCAGGGGATACCGAGGCGGTTAAGGTGCGATTCGAAGGGCAGACTAAGACGTTCGCAAAGCAGTGAAATGGTTAATGCGCATACAAGCTTCCGCACTATATTTTGCACTTTTAGCAGCAACCTTAATAGCTCTACTTTTGAGTTCTTTTTTACTGCTGAGTAAAACCCAACGCATATTTCAAATTAAAAACCTTTCAATCCTCAACAGTTTGGAGGCCGTCACTCAAGGTCTTGACATGGCACTTTCAGGCACTAATTATGATGCCTATAGTTATAACGATCGTAGTGTCAAAATTAAACAGGATGCTTGGGGCGGCTTCTTTTTATTCGAGGCTCAAGATACCACTGATAGCTTTGGGCTTCAAAAACAGGCCTTGACGGGTGGGATATTTAAAGAGCCAACTTCAATAGTGCTTAAGGATAATTTTCTTCCACTTGTAGTAGCTGGAGAGGCTCGCATTGAAGGAACTGCACTCCTTCCCGAACGTGGCGTAGAGTCGGCCGCAATTGCGGGTAAGTATTATCTGGGTGAAAAGCTCATTTTTGGAAATTACCGAAACGTTTCATCCATTAATTTTCCTCGTCTAGATCCTAAGTGGCTCTCCAAGACAGACTCACTTATCACTACAATTCCTGAGTCAGGCATTTCACTTTCAACTGAAATTAAAAAGACCTTTAGCGGTAGCGTGTCACATGTTTTCAGTACTGATCCTTTATGGATAGACCAGAACATAGGCGGGCAGGTTATTATTCAATCATCCTCCACGGTTAATATTACAAAACAAGCCAACCTTAGTGATGCCTTGATTATTGCTCCAAAAGTAATTATAGAAGATGGCGTTACGGCGAGGCTTCATGTTATGGCAACGGACTCAATACTTGTTGGCAACCAAGTTGATCTTAAATATCCGTCATCGCTTGTATTGATTGATAAAAGTGGGGAAGAGATGACTGGAAACGTTAGCTTTATTGGTGAAGCCAAGTTTGGCGGGAATATTATCTACTACAACTCTGAGAGTAACGATGAAATCCTCAATACTAATATCGGTACAAATGAAAATACAACAATTATTGGAAGCATTTATGCCAATGGCGCAGTGGAATTGCTGGGACAATTACAAGGAACATTGATTTGCTACTATACGGTGGCAAATCAAAACAGTCAAAAATATCGCAACTATATTTTCAACGGACGCATTATCACTGAAAACCTCCCCAGAAAAATCGCTGGGCTCCCATTAGAGAATAACCCTCAAACAATAGCTAAGTGGTTATATTAAAAAAGATAAGAGCAGCAACACTTATGGAAACGCTCACGGCAGTTTTAATTGTAGTCGTTGTGTTTTCCATTGCAAGCGCTTCGTTGCAAAACATCTATGGTGCTGAAGTAAAGAATAATGATGATCTGTTCAGAAATCGACTAAAGGAGCTAGCCTACTTAGCTAAGAACAATAAACTGTCCTACCCGTTTTTAGAAGACACAACAGCATGGAATATTTATCTGGAGAAAAATGAAGATGAAATAAAGCTTACTGCTCAATGGAAGAAGGGCAGATCAACTATAACTCAAATCTGGCAGAATAATGATAAGATTTAAAAAGTTGCCCGCATATACCTTATCAGAAGTACTTGTGGTGCTTGCTCTGACAGCCATAGTTGCCGCTTTGAGTTTTAGCGCCCTTGGTTTTGTAAAAAGAAGTTTAGGTTTAATTGAGACTAATTATGAGTTTGCCAATGCTTATAGATCTCTTGAATTAGAGATATCTAACGATTTTGCAAAGTCAGAATATATAAGTACTCGTGACAGCAACACCTTGGTTATTAGTAATCCAGTTGAAACCATTGAATATGAATTTGGAAATGAATTCCTCATTAAAAACAAGGATACTCTCTACACTGGTCCAATCGATGTAGAGTTTTACAGAGTAGGAACTTCCACCCAAAAAGGGATAGTTGATGCCATGAAATTGATATTTTCAGTCAATGATAAAACTTCTTTATTCATAACTTCACTTAGTAGCAGTGAATCCAAACTAGCAGCCTTTGGAAATTGAATTTGAAAATACAAGAACATCACGCAAGGAGCAACAAAATGGCATAGAACAAATTCTCAACAAAGAGATTAATTTGTTTGGTGGTAGTTTTAGCTCTAAAAAGAAAGAGTATTTCTACAGGGAACTCTCTATCCTTATGCAGTCTGGGGTAAGTCTCAAAGCCGCTCTTGAGATTATGCTGGAAAGCCAAGAAAAGAAGAAAGATAAAGCCTTTATTGAAAGACTTATTACCAAAGTAGTATCTGGGAAATTATTATCGGAAGCCATTGCAGATGAACCCGGTTTTAGTAGCTATGAACAACATGCCCTTAGAATAGCGGATAGGACAGGGCAGAAGGAAGTCATCACTTCAGATCTTTATCATTACTATTTAAATAAAAACAAACAACGTCGACAACTATATGGATCTCTAACCTACCCGATTATCGTAATGCTCACAGCAATTGGAGTAACCTTTTTTATGCTCAAGTTTGTCGTGCCTACTTTTCAAGATACGTTCAGACAGAACGAGGTTAATTTACCAGGAATTACAGAGTTTATAATAGGGATCTCAGAGTTCGTATCAACAAACGGTTGGATGCTATTTTTTGGTAGCCTATTAATTATTTTGTTGTTTAGTTTAATTCGTAAAACAAATGCTTACAAACGCTTTATTGGAAAATTTGTACTGCGGGTTCCGCTCATTGGAAACCACATAAAACGAAGCTACATCGTGCAATTTACTCATGCAATGTCATTGCTCACTAAATCAAAAGTTCCTCTGGTGACAGCTCTTGGCTTAGTGAAAGAAATGATTGCATTTTATCCTCTGTCCAGCGCGCTCTCGAAAGTAGAATCGCAAATTATGAATGGTGAATTACTTCACAAAGCCTTTGGTAGAAATCCTTTCTTCGAAAAAAAGATGATCGCCCTTTTAAAAGTTGCAGAAGAAACGAGTCAAACCGAATATATTTTCAATAAACTCTACGAACAATACAGAGATGATCTGGTTTATCAATCAAGACAATTATCGAATATTCTTAATCCTGTCCTTACACTTCTGGTAGGATTTGTAGTAGGAATTATTCTATTAGCAATGTACCTACCAATGTTTCAATTGAGTAGTTTAATAGAATGAATGTAAACCTCGTAAATTCGATTTAATGAATTAATGAAAATGTTCTTTTTACATAAAGTTGATCTTTTTAAATCAGAAATAGTATTTGTATTTTCTGGTATAATTTGGATGTTTAACTCTAATCTGTTTTATTAGCTTTGGACTGATAATGGAATCTTAGAAGAAAGAATGAAAAAGGAATTACTATTTAAAATTGAGTTAGCTGTTGAGCTGCTAACATCATACACAGGATTACTTACTCGAGAAAAAATCATTACTCTTTTTAAACAAAATGGCATAACTGATGATTTGGCTAAAAAGGTGTACATATTCTTACCAATAGTTTTCTGTAAAAATTTGCTTCCATCAATTGCCTTCCCGAAAACTTATATCGAACAAAAGCCAGATGGCAAGCAAATAAGGAAAAAATTTGACGAAAATGACATATATAAATTAATTGAAATCTCCGCAGATAGTTATTTTGCTAGAGAACCGGATGGCGAAATAGTTTTGAAAATAGCGAGCCTAAGTTCCGAATTTAAAGCTGTAAATGACCTTCTGAATAAAGGAGGCGAATTGGAAAGAATAAAACTTACTGAAACCATAATTATATTTTAATAACTGTTATTGTTTCTCTTGACAAGATTATTCTAAATCAATTTGTTATATATTTTGACACAGACAAGCAATTAGATAATAGAATAAATAGTGTTGAAATGTCTACTTTATCTTTCGAGATGCGAAAACACCGAGGTGCAATTTTCACATGGCGGGATAATTTCTCCAGTTCGAGGACGAATAGCATCGGTAAATTTCACTTGACTAGGCAGAGCATTAGGTCTTTTAAGAAGAACTTCGTTCGCCGCCCTAAACTCGCCACAACATCCAACAGTATTTCCAGAAGTGGTTTTATTCCCTATTCCTCCGAGATCGTCTGCAGCTTTTTGCAAAACAGGAGCGATTTCAGATGGTGGGCTTCCGCTAGTGGCAATTGAACTTACCCCATCTAGTTCAGCCCCTACAACTGTCGCCGGTGAACTACCCGTTGCTTGGAGATCATCCGCAATCGACGCGACCTCAGCTTGTAGTCTACCACTTGCGCCAGCACTTGCTGCATTGTCCGTAGAATTAATAATATTCTTGGCGACTTTATTAGATACACCACCAAAATTACCCGTAGAAAAGCCAACACCTTGTCCTCCCATGCTACCTTGGATGGTATAAAGGTCTTTGGTAGTTTCAAAAGCTCCTCCTTCAGCATTTTGATATGCCTTGGAAACTGCTGTGACGGTGTTACTCATCATTTGGATATCATTTCTCAAAGGTTGAGTGAATTCGTTCATGGCGTTGCTCGTCCTTGTTGTTAAAGCACTACCCTGAGTTTGCCATGACTTTAACTTGTTATAAACTTTTATTAACCATTTAGGCGGATCTATACTTGCAATGGGCGCCATACCGTCTGGATCGATATAGAAAACTGGATTGTCAAAGGCAAAATTGTAAGGTGAGTGTCTTCTCATCTGATCGGCCAATGGGTCAATATTCATCCAACGCCCAATAGAAGGATCATAATTCCTCGCTGAAATGTCATACCAATTAATTCCAAGTTGGTTGTTGAACTCTTTGCCGCCAAACTTCCAATTTTGCGCGATGCTATTCCCTCCAGAAATAACATTATTGTAGCCTTTTTGTTCTAATCCGAAGGGGTAATAATTCGATTCTTCAACTATTTCTGTAATAGCAACAGCACCGTCATTATTTGAGTCTGAATAACTTAAACGAATATTACCCAAATGATCTTTATACTGAAAGACATATTGATATTCTATTCCTCCTCCTAAAAGTGAGACAGGGTGAATATAGCCCTCGGGTTGATTTAAAAATTCCAGCGTTCCATCCGTATATTTGAATCCACTTGAATACTCAGTGGTTAAATCTATCAAGTTTGATGAATCAATAACCCGTTTAGCTAGTTTTATTCCACTCGCACTGTAAGTATATATTATTGTTTCTTCTACTCCAGAACCTATATCGTTATTGTTAAATACTACTTTGGTGGGTAGGTTTAAATGATTGTATTCAATTGTTGTAATGCCTTTATTGGCATCAGTAATCAAATTTCCGTTAATGTCATAGGTAAAGTCATCTACTCCTCCAAAGACGGTGTGATCGTTTCCGTCGTTAAAGCCTTCTGAAGCCCCACTACCTGTTGCATTGTCAGCGACATTGATCAATCTATTGCCATCATATTGATAGACGAGCTCATCCCATCGTTTTCTTCCTGTCCCAACATTACCATTTCTAAACAATCCTTGAATGTTACCAACCATATCGTAACTCACGCTCCACAGCCCGTAATCTTCGTTTGTATCAAGCGTTGGTCCACTAGAGCTGTTGGCTTTGGTTATTCTACTAAGATTGTCGTATGTATAAGTATAGCTGCGCTTTACATCATCATTTGATGTTTGCCAGATGGTCTGCGCTATATTTCCGTTGTACAGCGGTACAGCTCCTGCAGCAAGCCCCTCAATACCTGTATAGTTTATATTAAATGACCACAAGTCTGTATTGCTAAAATCACCAAGATCTTCAATGGGGTTAATCTCTTTCAACCAACCTCGAATGTTGTAAGTATAGTCTACTTCTTGGAGTACCTTGTCAATATTCGTAGCATAAAACTGAAGCCCTTCAATAGCAGCATCATGGGTATAAAAACTAACATCTCCTATTAGTGGTGGGTTCACTCCTCCTGTAGGCTCTGTATGAACAACAATTCCGTTTTGTATGAATTTAATATCATCACCTTCTCGTTCTACAGCTAAGATGTCACCAATTTGATAATCCAGATATCCCGTAGGATAATTTGATCCGATCTTAACTCTGTATTTATGCTCACCGGACAGAGTCCTTACGTGGAACGCATAGTCAATATCTCCAGGCCCATGAGTAGTATTAATATCGTTTAGTCCAATCATAAACACTCGAGCCGTATCCACAACCGTGAATTGTAAACCGCCGTCAATCATTATTTTTCCGATCGTCGCAATACCAGCATTCCATGCGTCGTTATTACCAGGGTCATCCTTTTCAATGCGTCCAGTTGCGCTTACATTAACACGGACTCCTCCCGTTAATCCACTGGCGAAAAGCTCGCCGCCGACCTTCTTTTTTATCAATTGACCCAGTTCATCATATGTATTATCAGCAATTAATTCTAAGCCCGATCCATTAAAATCCTGCAGATGTGTTAACAATCTATTGCGATGATCATAAGTATAATAATCCCAAGTTGATAAAGGTGAGTTACTTCCTTTGATGTGAACACTAAGTGAATATTCTGTATTTCCAATGAAGTCAAGTTTAGCTGAGAATTCATCAGTTGTATCGAGAAACTCATTTACTGAATAGGTGTAATGGTTTCTCCCTTTATCATCATAAGCCATCACCGTACTGATCCAATCTGAAGTGTTAAGCACCTTCGTTTTAGATATAGTCTGTAAGCCAGAAACGTCATTCGCAACGTTTTGAGAAAAGATATCTGTGGGTACAGAAAATCCAGTAGGTAGATCTACATAAGAATCATAGTAACTAATAGTCAATAGATCCATATTAGTTTCGTCATTTGGAAAAACATTGTTTGTATAATACACGGAAGTTCCCCCAATACTTATGGCTGTCGATGAAGCTTCATTATAGACGCTTAATCCGCTCATGGCAGTAACTAATTCAAGGCGCGTTTGCACAGTATTATAGATTCCCGTATACGCGACACGTCCTAGATCATCGTATTTTGTAAATAGCCACTGATTATTGGCCTTCAAATTCCCATCTTGAGTAAGGACAGGTCTATCAAGTGCATCGTATACGAGATATTCTCTTGCTTTTCCTGGGAGTTGTTTTTCTACAGGTCGATTACGATAATCATACTGGTATTGATAACAGTAGTTTGAAAGCTCTAAAGCACTAATACCATCAGACACATCAACAGATGGTGGAATTACGAAGCTTAAGTTTCCGTAAATATCGAAAACATAATGCGTGTCATGAGCGACTCCCTCATTATAAGTTCGTTTTAAAACTACGCGACCGTACTTATCAGTATACTGTACTGCCGTATTGTTATTACCACTTGAAGGATTCCAGTTTTCGTCCTTGGTAATAACTTTTGTTAAACTAGCAGCAGGGTAATATTGTCCGTTATCAACTAAAGTGGGGACATAATTGGCATCTAAACTGACTGAAAACAGGGGTACTTCATTCCCAGCGTTAGCGCTGTATTCCATTTTTACTGTATGGTCAGCATCTGAAGTTGGATCGAGCCTCCATGCTTCTCCTGGAGCACCTGTTTCCAATTCTCGGGACTGTGGTGATAACTCATATCTAACTTCTTGATATGGGTTGGGATCCGTCGTGTTTAAATCAGAGGGGTACTTCGTTAAATAGTAACTATCTAAATTAGAGATAACAATTCCATTATCACTCATATCTAGCGTGGTATTCGCTATAATTTGGTTTGGATCTGCGTATGGTAAATACTGTTTTGTCTGCCTGCCTAGATGATCATACTGCATCACAGTGATAATATCTTGATAGGACCCGCCACCATTATGGTCTATGGACTGGATAGGTCTACCTAAACCATCGACATAAGTGATAGTTTCTATTTTTCCAGCGTCTGGGGTAGTAGCTTGATTTCCGTTCGTAACAGCTACATTATAATTGATACTGTGCACATAATTCTCAGTAGTTGTTTGTCCAATCAAAACAATTGGAAAAACCAATAAAAAATAAACTAGCTTTTTCATTTTTGTTTCGATTTAGTTGTTTTTGTAATTGTATTGATACTCCTGTAGTATATTACCATCTTGATCTTCGACGCGTATTAGTCTTTGCATACTGTCATAGAAGTAATTCATGGTGTACCCTCGTGGGTCTTGGGAAGATAATACACCGACTAAAGGTTCGTGTTTATAGCTAGTCACCAACGCTCCAGAGAGATTTCTAAGCGCTATCTCCTGAGCTGAATTTAATCCTTCGGTAACTATGAACCCTGTGCCAAATTCTGGCAGTGCTTCAATTTGAGCGTAAGTTGCATTTTGAACCTGGGCAACGACATAGCGTTTATCGTATCCCCAAATGTATGCTGTTGGTGGGCCACCTGTTTGCCTTGTTTGGACGACATTACCATTGACATATCGTTCAATTTGAATTCTTGCTTCTAGAATTTGATTTCCTTTGGCAGTTTGAACTTCTTCAGGATAAATCCCGTCAAACAAGGTCTTTTTAGATGAAACCAACGTATCGTTGATATAACGGTAAGTCTCTACAGGTATGGCAACCATATTACTGCTTCGAAGTGAACTATATTCACTCGTAAATTGGCCAGGATACTTCATAACTGAACGAACGAGCCTTCCTTGACTATCAGCAACAAGAGTCTCTTTTAGAAGAAAGGAGTTAAAGTCTCCTGATAATAGATCATCATCGTAATACGTGTAGTCTGTGATAGTTATAATTGTATCAATGACGCCAGTGCTTAAATACACACGTTCAGAACTCTTTGTTTGTGACACATTACCTGTATTTCCATAAGCCGATGTGAAATAAAACTCTTGACGAGCAATAGCTGGTGTACAAAGGTCCGCACCAACACCTTCTGTAGTGCAAGAAAGTGGTGGAGTAACATATACATATCCCTCCAAACTGTTCGGCCCTGTAGTGAAGGTGCCAGGTTCCAAGCTTATATACCATTTACCATTACCATCCTCACGCGGTATTGGAAACATATTATTGTTGCTCTCAACTGTTCTTAGCCATAACCCTGCATTTGAATAGAAGGGTTGTTTCACATAGCTCGTTTCTTCGATGTACTTTGTGGTTTCGGAATTTGTTGGATTAACAATTCCATCAGATATAGTCTTTTTTGATTTTCCTAGTTTGTAGTCTGTAGAGTAATAGTTTGGTGTTTGCTTACCTTCAATGGTATAGGTGAAGATACCATTAAAATAAGAGCCATAATTTTCTATGTAAAACGCATTGGAGGTGGTAATGGATTCTGAGCCTCCTGTAAAGTCTACTATAGTTTCATTTACACTTGGATATGCAATATGAGGACCATCAGTGCCTGAAGCGTATGAGCTTCTATGCAAAATTTTCGCTATTTGTTCTCCACTGGGAGCCGTCGAATATTGATTGGAATAGTACTCATAAATGGGCTGAGAAATCACCACACCAGTGGCATAAGAATAGGTCTTTTCCATGGCCAATACTCCTGTGCTTTCATAATCCTTGATGTTTTCCACGCGTACACCAGCCTTAACCACTTCTGTGCTTCCTGTACTGCCAGTGGTCAGCACATTGCGGCCCAAGTTGAACACGGTGGAGCTTCCAGCTTCAGGATTAACTAGAGTGATTTGATAACACCCTGCATCTAAACTCAAGCTTTGATTTTCGACACCAAAAGCATGAGCTGTAGTGCTGCGATAAATCACATCATCCACATCAATCAAAAGACGGCCATAGAGAGGCCCGATATCAACAATCTGATCATAGGTAAGGGCTGCAGGCATTCGTGCACCCCCGCAAGAGCTTATATCACTGCGTTTAAATAAAATAATATCCTTGCCAGGATTGTTGGCAACAGTATTAAGTAGGGCCAGATTAAACAAGTAGGTGTCATTATCAGGTACGTTAAAAACCAAGTGACTAATTAATGGTGGACCACCAACTGAGCCATACATATCTTGACATCCGATCGTAGGACACTCTGAACCTGCCCAAGCTCCCGCTCCAACGATTCCACCATCTAAGGCAAGGGATCCTATGTTCTCGTAGCTATACTGATCTTGAACTTCAATAGGATTTACATAATTTGAACGGTTGGGGCCGTACGTAAACTCACTAAACCCACCTGTTGGGTAGGTGATTTTTTTTAACATCCCGCGTTTAGCCTTTTCAAAATCAACAGTTCTATCGGCACCATCTATCACACCTGGGTGGAAAAACTTTGGATATAAAACAGTATTAGTTTTTCCATTGAAGTAGCCATAGTAATCCTGACCCAAATTGTCCAAAGAGGGCATTGAGTTCTCTAATTCATATTCAAAATCGTAGCTATTAATTGCTTGATTACTTCCATCTTTATACGTTATTCCTTCAAGCTGTAAGCGTATATCACTTTGAGGTGTAGAAGGACTTGGAGTGATTGTGGAAGATGTTTTGAAATAATCATATTCGAGCTCAATGATTCTTAGTTTATCTCCTGTACCATAATCACTAAATACATTTACCCGTTCAACCTTGTTATTAAAATCAATATCATAACGAATTCCTAAGTCAAGGGTTATTACAATTTCTCCATTATGCTTTATCGTCGTTAAGTGAAATTGATTCACCCAGCTCTGTGATGAAGCACTCGCTGATTCCTTTGTTGGAGAAAATTCGGCATAGTCTAGTTGTATGTCATCGTACGCAGCAATCCCAGTTATTTGATTTGTTACTTGAGACACAAACGTGGCTGGTGCAGGACTCTGATATTCACCTAGATTCGTATATTCAAATTCATAAATGTCTTTTCCCGTAGGTGAGATTACCTTAGTGAGCAACCAAGAAGAGTTGTATTTCCTTGTGAGTCCGTAGGAGAATCTGGCATCGGGATTCACATCATTTTCAGATCGAGTATACTCTGCCTGTTCTAATTCATAAATAGTTCCATCATCTCCAGTAATGGTCCATTTTGTTATTGGCGCTATACCAGACCCATATAGTTTGTGGGCGTCCACTTTTATACGTGGGTTGTTGAGAGGTACCGGCAATCGTGTTTCAATATCAAAAACAAAAGTTTCACTTATTCCTAGAGCGTTGAAACTAAAGTAGTCAGCTTGTGTATCGTAATGACCGTCATTGATTTCTTTTTTAAACTGAAGTGACGCAATTGCATCTGCCTTTGAATTAAAGAGTTTGTGCTCACTTTCATAGGACAAGATCCCCGATCTAACTACATCATCCCAATGAGTCTTGTATTTTGTAACGGTTTCTCCTGCACCATCAAAAAAATCATCTGGCATACCGTTAACGATCCGCGAAACACGACCTCCAACATTAAGATTCCAAGACAAGCCAACATTAGAAGCGACCTGTTCAACCTTAACTCCAGTTGCATCATATGTCAGAGAAATGGGTAAATCCAATTCTCTACCTGGATATACATAAACAGGCACTGAAATATTGGGAGATCCCGTGAACATATTTACCTCAGTATTGCCGTATTTCTCGAAAGCTGCGGCTTCTGGAGTCTTGGGATTAGCGATAATTTTGTTTATTTCTTGTCCGGGATCGAAGGAATCATCCTCAATTTGGGCAGTAGCTGGTACGCTAAATAAAATGATAGATAGCACAATGTAGTGCCATATGCTGATGGTGCGCATATGATATAAATTTGCGGTTTATTAAGATGTATTTTTAAGAAAGAAAATTTCTTATCGGGGAGTTGAGATAAAGATAAGCGACAATCTCCAAATATTCATACGTGATTCCACGTATAACCATTTACACAAGAGAAATCTCACTTAAATCGAAAATATACTACTGACAAACAGACTATTATGAAATTTTAAATATTTGTTAAAGAATAATGAATTCATAAATCTGTAGTTAGAATTTTAAGGCAAAATCGATCTCATTATATTCTGAAGGTTCCGATTTAGATTGATTTCAATAGCTTTTGCATACCTCGATAATCAAGAAGACCCATTTGCGTTCGTATTTGCTCTCTGAATTCTTTAGCTTCTTTTGAAAAGTAGGAGCTAGTGATTAGTAACCCGGCAGTGGCCCGATCTGCTTGCACCGTTCCATATAGTTCTCTAACATATCGAACACCCACAGGTCTGTCTGCAGAGAAGTTTTTACATTCAACATAATACACAAACTCACCAAATAATGAGTTTTGTACTATGTACATATCCTTACCTCCATCCCTTGTTGCTTTGGTTCCAACAACATCAAAACCTTGTTTCGCCATCAACTCTAAACTGAGTTCTTCAAATTTTCTGTGGCCGATTTCATGAATCAGCTCGGGATATCTCTTTACCCGGTCCAGAAGGTCGGTATTTACTACCTCAATTTTCGTAATCAATTCCGGCTTGGGGGGAAGGTAAATGGAACTTTCTTCTTTCTTAAAAGGTTCCAAGGTAGGCATCAGGAATTCCGAAGGATTCTGCAACACCTTAAGGTACTCCTTGAGTAGTAGCGGGTTATAATAAACTGAGCCTGGATAGGTAGTAAGTGCAGAGTTGAATTCTTCAAAGAAGGTTTCAACAGTATCAACGTCACCCAATGCTATTGTTGCTAATATTGTTGCTTGGGGTTTTGTAAGTCCTTGAACGTATATAAGCTGTGGCCTAGTATTATCTGGAACGAAGATGTCATCTCCAATGGTAATTAACTTTGGGCGCTTCTCTTTTGGGACCTTGTAGTAAGGACGTATATATGAGTTGATTATGTATTCCGAGTTTATGCTAGTATTATCAATCACAAACAGCTGTTGTTGTTTTTGTTCAAGAGCGTACTTTAACCAACTATCATCAACTATACGTGTATTTGTGCTACTTATAATTCTGCTATTGAGAACATGACAATTCTGCCTTTGTATGCCTAAAGTGCTTATTTCTGCTAATTGGTCAAGAGCACTGGCAACTAAACTTGTTTTGCCACAGCCACGTTCTCCATACACATGAATATGATTGTGAGCAATTAACGCACTCGTAAGTTGTACGTTAAATTCAGGTATAGGGAGTATGTAGTCATCTATATCCATGCTCTTATTCAGTAGCCTAAATATGGCAGTTTTACTCTTAAAGGGTATTACGTTAAATCTTTAGTGATGACGCTGTCATCCTCTTTTTTATCAAGAATGATTATAAAATTAACATTGTATCACGTAGGGGAGTAGAATTATAAATATATGAAACGAATCGAATAAATTCCTTTGTGAAACATATTCTCATTATTAAAAATGCCATAAAGCGGATAAACAAAAACACCCAAAAGTGCTTTTCTCAGCGATATATGAGTTAAATGGCCCGGTGACTTGATGCGAGTATTGAGTTGTAGATCGGATAGGGAAAACAAGCGTTCTTCATTTTTATAAAATAAAAGGAAGACGAGACCGTCTTCCTTATTTAGTTTTCCCAGCTTAAATAAGACTCTTTGGTAAGAATGATATGATCTAAAAAGCAAAAGTCTAATAACTTAGATCCTGCGATTACTTTTTTGGTTAAATCGCGATCGGCTTTGGAAAATTCTAGCTTGCCACTTGGATGGTTATGGCAAATAATTATTGCAGATGCATTAGTCAATAGAGCTAATTGCCAAATTTCTCTGATAAATACCTGAACTCCTGTTGACGTACCTATACCGATAGTGGCCATACCTAAAACCTTGTTCGCATTGTTCAAGAGCATAACCAAGAATGCTTCTTTATAATCAATAAAATCGTTGTCAATAAAAAAACGAAAGTGATCAGCAGCTTTTTGAGGTGAGTCAATTAAAGGCATCTTGTCAAAAATGGGACGCTTGTACCGTATACCAATTTCATAGGACTCTTGTTGCTCTCTGACCATCGGTAAGCTACGCACTGATCTTCTGTTCGCGTCCCTTTTATTGAGTTCTGAAACAGCATCCTTTTGTGGAATGCCGATCATATCAATGTTCTCTAGCTTTCTTTCGTTTTGCGCAGATTGTTCTGTTGATTTATGAGTACTCATGCTATTAATTTTTTATGTTCTCTCACATGATAGCAGAGGTGGATATGTCGTAAAAGCACCGCAATCAGAAGTACTCTTTGTACACTATGGAGGTAGCGGTGAAAGGCAGGCACGGTTGACCATGAATCATCATGCGAACGATCATGTGGTATTTTGGCATGAGAACAAAGTCTTCATAAGTAAATGGCTTGTAATATCGAGCCATCTCTCGTGATAGGAATAAACCATCTTCGGCCGAGGTTCTCATGATAATGAGATTGCCAACGTTTGAAAAAACAGTCTGTTTGACACTGGGTTCAAGCGATGAAAGACTTTGAAACGCCATACATACTTGAATACCTGCTTTCCTCAGTTCTTCGAGAATAGAAACAATCCCGGTATTTGAATTCGATGCGTAATTCTGGGCTTCATCAATGTATATGGTGATAGGTATTCTTTGGTCTGTAGGTGTGTTTAAACGAGCGAATCCAGCTAGCATGATTCCCGTAATAAATAGGTTTCCAATAAGCTCTGAAGCCCCGCCTATCGCACCCTTGTTGTTATTCACAAACACCAACTTGGATTCATTAATCGCCTTTAAGATTGAAAGAGAATTTTCGTTATAAACAAGTAGATTTTTTAGCTGTGGATAGGCGAGAAACTGAAACAGTTTATAAATAGGAACAAAATCGAATTTCGGAGTATAGAGTTTAAACTGTTTGGTGAAGAAGTGCTTTACCTCTTTGTTCTTGATGTGCTTCGAGATGTCACTCCTAAAATCTTTGTCTTGCAGTAGCCTTAAAACATCCTGAAAAGTGAATGCTCCCGGAGATTCTAAGAGCGCCATGATGGAATTAAATAAAATGTATCCCATCTTGTCACCAAATGACTTTTTCTCCACCAATCGTTCTAAGATCTCCACCATTCCGCTGGCTACCAGTGCGCGCTTGGACTCTGAGACTTTGCGAAGGGGATTGTATCCAATTCCATTAACCTCTATGTCGGTCAAATCAACATCAATAACATCGCCCTGTCTTTGGGTGGGAACGAAGTTCTTGATAGATTCGACCAGTGATCCGTGTGGGTCAATGACGATACACCCCCATCCATTCTCAAGATCATTAATGATAAAGGATTTTAGGATGTTACTTTTACCAGACCCCGTTTTTGAGATGATTGCGGTATGGTACTGAGTATCTTCTGGAGTTCGGATTCCAAAGACCTTGTGATGTTCTTTGGTTCTGAAATTGGTCTTGGCGAAGTACTTAATCTTTTTAGGATCTCGATCATGCATGAGCTCAAGTTTAGCTCAACGATAATCTCCTGCATAACACCTAAAAATCCCACCTCGCATTTTCGCTGTTCGCAAGTGGATGTTTAGACATTTGCTCTTTCAGGTGCTCGTCGGAAGCAAAGAGATAGATGGCTGTTGTTTTTATGTCACTATGCCCCATCATTTTTGAGAGGCTGTAGATATCACAGCCACCTTCGAGCATGAGTCTCGCAAAGGAGTGTCTCAATTTGTGGAGGCTAAAGTTAATTCCGCTCTCTTTTTTGAGTCGATCCACCATATTTTTGAGTCCATAGATCGTAAATCCAGTGTTTCGCTTTGCACTAGTGAATAGCTCTGGACAGGTTTTCCGAAGTTTATGACGCTCCTCTAAATAGCGTCTAAGTTTTGATATTAAGCTTGGGTGAAGGGGGATGAATCGGTCTTTGTTTCCTTTACCTCTTCGAATCAAAAGTACCTTACGATCAAAATCTAAATCAGTGTAGTGTAGGTTAACAAGTTCGCTTCGCCGAACGCCAGTAAACAGAAAGGTTGCAAAGATGGCTTCGTTACGTCGGCGAATAAAGTTTGAAGGGTAGGGGTAGTTGGCAACGAACTCGAGCAGCCGATTAATCTCTGCCTTTTTTAAGCACTTAGGGAGTTGCCTCGGAAGTTTAGGGAGTTCTATACCAAGAACTGGGTTTTCTGAGATCAACCCTCGCTGCATGCAGTATCTGAAAAACACCTTCAGGCGCATAAAGTGCGTTCTGAAGGTCGCTGCACTCCAGTTTCTCTTCACCCGACCCATGTAAAAATAGTGCCTGGTGTTTTCAGGAGTTACTTGGTCAATGGATGATAAATTGAGATCCCGAAAGAGTTGGGAAATAGAACATTTTGCCGTTTGTGCTGAAGCTGGTGAACAGCCTTTGAAGTGAATTTCGTGTTCACAAAATTCATGGATTAAGTTTGAAATAGTCATAGTAATTGGATGACCTTCAACAACATTTTTGAGCCTCCCCACTGTTTGGATGGAATCACCTGCAGATGGATTTTCATGAAATCCCCTTATTTTTTCGGGTAATTTGGGAGTAGGGCTCGAAGAAAAAAATTATCAGTGACGCGCTCTAACCACCTGAGCTACACGCGCAGTAAATTGGCTTATCCTGTAAGGGTTTTAGCCGAATTTAGCGAAAAATGGGGTGTGAAAGTTTGGACCACATCACCATTTAAGTATTTAAAGTTTTGATGTCGAAGTAAGTATTAAAAAGTCGAATAAAAGCTTAGTTGCACAGGTTGTAAATATCTCATTGATGCCTGTGCTTAAGGATAAGTCTAACACACTATTTTAATTTTGAAAGCTCTTTCTTAGGTAAAAGATTTAGGAGTCGTTATCCGTTTTGGATTTAGCATCACTTTTAACAAATTCAGAAAATTTCTTCTGAAGCCAAGCAAATACTTCTAATGTGAACACTCCACCAATAAGGGCTAGACTATAAAACACCTTGTTGTTACCAGACTTGAATTTGAAATCAGGTAATACTTCAGAAACAACTATAGTCAGAAGTCCAACGCAGGTTCCTAGAACAAGGATTGGGTAAAGGTTTAATTCCTCAATTTCGGGGCTCTTTTTTAGCCAAAAGATTAAGACACGAATAATCGAACCTAATAGACCAAAAGCCATAAGAGTTAGGATATAACTGAAAGTGCTTCCGGGATTGTGGTATATTGGATAGAAAAAAATTAAATTTTCATATTCATCAGTTGCTTCTTGATAAAGGATATTATCAGAGATTGTGTTGCCAACTTCAACTAATTGTGCAGGCTTTGTCTGAGCCTGTTCAAATTTTTCATCAATAAGAATACTTGCAATGCCACCAATTACCAAGTACAAGGATATTAATAAGCTTATCGTTATGATAATTATATTACCTCTACCCATTACTTAATCTGTATTTTTCATCTTCATCGTGAACTTCTTGTTCTTGGAGCTTACTTTTCTTCTTATCACAGTGTTTGGGTTCTGTGTGAGAGGTGCAACACCAATATCGTGATGTAATCCCGTCTGGAGATAAAACAAGGGTATGATACTCAGTTCTCCCAGGATTAAAAATTTCATTTGAAAATCCTGAAAATGATATTTCAAGTGTTGAGTCTAAATGAATGGTAATTTCAAAAAAACCATCAAAATCAGTCTGAGTGCCAACAGGTGACACTGTCAGTAATGATCCATCCGCAAATTTTTCAATTATGTTTACTGTGGGCAAGGGCTGACCAGTTTCGTCAACCAATTGCCCTGTAATTGTTTTGAATTCTTGACCAAATGCCGAAAGACTCAAAAAAAGGCAAAGCCATAAAGGGAGCAATGAATGCTTCATATTAGGATAAAATTTTTGAAAGAGATATCCTAACTTACAACTTAAGAAGTTCGGTTTGAATATTCTTCTTATAAGCCTCTAAAAGCTTTTGAACACTTTTGTATTCTTGTGAATTCTCGTCTAACTCATTCAATTTTTTAGAAAGTTCATTTGCCTTTTCTCGATACTTTAGGTCATTGTAAAGTTCTAAGGCTTCTTGAATTACTTCAATGGTTTGACCCTGAGCATCAGTGCCATAAAACTTTTCTAAAATAGAGGCCGAGGCGATAGTTGGGGTGAATGATTTCAAATCGGCTCTTTCCCTTCCATCAAGACTGATGAGGATATAAGGAGCGTCCCCTCCGTAAGATTTTTTTGATGTTTTATGGACCAATCTCATTTCTGTGGCACCACCGAAATGTACTTCCTGAGGAATGTAATCTTTAAACTCATATGAATGTCTCGGATCAATGATTGCAATGTGTCTCGATTTTGCTACAATTTGTCCAGGACTATCCAATCTAATATCTAAGTCACCTCTGAAGTATGGTTTTGACTCAAATAGTGCTTTACCCAATTTACCAATCATTCCGCTGATAAGGCTTCCTGCTAATAGGACTGAAGAGGCAGGAGCAAATACCGGAATACCTCCAGCTTTTGATAACAGACCCGCAATATTCCCAAAAGTTTCTTCATTGAAGGTGTCCGCTACTAAACTGAAAGAACATAAAATTGTGCCCATATCAAGAGCAGGAGTGTAATAGACAATCGGAGAACCTTGATTTCTTGCACTAGGTTCGTAATATGTATTATCCTCAATGCGTTTAACTATTTGATTTATTGCCTTAGGCGCCTCATTATGTGTAATAACAGACTTCACACTAGAAACAACCAGGAGATCCTTTTTACCCAAAAATTTATTGGGAGCATCACCAGTATATACAGTTAAAATCTCAATACTTAACGGTTTGCCAATTTCGATTGGTTTAAAATCTGGGCGTTCAAATTCTTGAGCCTTAATTTCTCCATGATCAACCGTTAGATGAAAATCAGTGCCTTCTGTAACTGCCTTATTGAAAGCTTCTAATTCACCCGTTAGTGTTTTTCTTTTAGCTTCATCTTCGAAAACAGGAACATCTCCCACATAATAAATTAGTGCCATAGCTAGACAAATTTTAGTTAATTAAAACTTTCTTAGGGAGATAATCTAATAAGATCAGAAAGCGGTTTTAGCTCGGACGAGCCTGATTGTCAAGGTATAAAAAAAATTAAATTAATCCTAACTGGCTATTTTTCTCATAGTAGATTAATGTATTTAAGTGCGTCTCTTGTCTGAATTGATCTTAAATATCGTTCAGTCATTCGAAGTGAAGTATGACCCAGAAGCTTCATAATCGTTGTTGGGTCGGCTCCAGCTTTAGCCATATTGCAGCTAAAGGTGTGGCGAAAGCGATGTAAATGGAATGATACTCCGGAGAGTTTTTCGTATTTGGATACCCAATGCTTCAATCCATGCTGAGTAAAGGCAGTTCCTCGCTTGCAAGATACAATCAAAGAAGGGTGGTAAATTTCTTGCTTAGAGCGAATATTTAAGTAGCCTTCCAAGGTTTGTCTTAGTTTAAAATTAATTGGGATGTATCTTGAATATTTGGACTTTGAAGTTTCTTTATTGATAAAAATTGAGTTTTGTTCTAGGTCAATGTCTTGAACTTTAAGTCCAAGTAGTTCACCTCTTCGAATACCTGTGAATATTAGTAGATTGAGAATGGTTAAATCTCGAATTTTCTGCCAAGTATCTTTACTGTTCTTCATGGTAATTGCTGCTATAATTTTGGAGATCTCATCTTGAGTTAGAGACTTTAGGTCCCGGTATTCTGGAGCACGCGGCTTAGGTACAACAGATGAAATACTTCTATTCTCAATGAATTTGTTTTTTTCAAGCCAATTGAAAAAAACCATAAGCTTTCGGTAATAGGTATCGAGTGTAGAAGGTTTGATGCCAATTTTCATCACACTTCCAACCATACGCTGTCGCTGAGAAACACGCGTAAAAAATTGCACAACATTTTGGGCACTGAGATCTTCTAAAGTTGCTACTTCAGGCATGTATTTACAGAAGGTATTGAAAACCTCCGTGTATCCTTTGATGGTTTGTGGGCTGAGTCGCTTTAAATATTGGCACTCCTCAATGAACTTTTTAAAGGTAATCTTGAGTTCGTTGGTTTCTTGTGTAAATGGATTGATGCATGGTTGAATAGTCATAATTCCATACTAGGGCATATAAAAGAATCGTGATAACACCACCACCTGATGTGGTGAGTGGCAGTGGTATCACTTGAAGAATTATCGATTATTAATAGATTTTCATCTTTTTCAACAATCTGTAATAAATCTTTACAAAAACCGCTGTGATACCGGTTGATGCACCAGGAGTCCAATACGTTAAGTCTGTTTCTGTTGAAAACACTTTAATACCCCATAGCACACCTGAAAATAAACCAAACAACACGATGATTATAATCGAAAAGTTGAGGTGCCTACGAATTACTTTCTGATTTTCAGAATTGGCAGGGGAGTTGTGAAGATTGTAATATTCTCTTAATTGACTCTCCGACATTTCGTTTCCGTCCGACAGTGTGTTCCATGAGAAAAAACGAAACTTCGATGATTTAATTGAAAACCAAATCAAAGCCAATAGTTGAACAGCGATTAACAATAATATTATAAGTTCCATTTTTTTCTTTTGTTTATTAAAACGATAGAGTATCCGTTATTTTGAAAACCACAGACTAATTGATATTTAAGAGTCAATAAGTCCATTTGATCGTTTCGCTTATCGGCTTCAATCATTGCCTCTTTGATTTTATCTATCATCGCGTTTTTCTCAGTTACTATTGAATTACGGAGTCCAACTAAATCATACTTTGACGATATATTTTGAGCTACAGCGCAGAAGTATTCCTTAATGAACCTTGAGATTAATGGATGTTGAATTGAAAACCCTAATTCACTGTTGTATGAAACCATGTTAGGAGTGTAGAAGTTAAAGATGTTCCAATAAACCGCGTAGTAACCCTTACATGAAAATAAATAGACAATTTCATCATTAGTCTCTGGCATAAAGCTACGCCACCATCGAGGAGAATTGATTCGATTATCAATGAACCTCTGTTTTCCTGTTGTTGCATTTTTATAAGCATGACAAATCAAAATTGAACTATCACGACAAACGCATTCTGTACGATTTATATCTTTAGGATTTCGAATTAGACTACAAGCCTTAATCAATGTAATTAACCGCTTAATTACCACGTTATCCAGATCCTCTTCTAACGAGTAGTATACTTCGCCCTTTTTTTTCTTAAACCAACCCATTATTTGAATCTTCTTAAGAAGTTATTGTGCATTATCATTCCATGAATGTAGGTTTCAATAAAAGCCCTGCCGACTTCACTGTCAGGTGTGTTTATTTCCTTCCTTAATTCATTATAGGAATAATCCTTTCCATCAAAATTATAGCCACCTTTTGTTTTTGAGAGTATTTCTAATTCTTGATCAATAAGTCGAATAATATCATCTCGTTTAGGCCCCTCATTGATCAATATTTTAGGAGATTCTTTACTATTAATTGATTCCAAGCCGCTTTGTTTACCCTTAAAATAAGGCTCCATTAAATCTTGAATATCTAAGAGCACTTGATCCAGACCAGAGCTTTTATCAAAAATGGATCCATTGAATTCATTTATTTTATCCTTTAGCTGGAAATGTCCCCCTTCTCCGGTGTAAATAAACAAGTGGTAAACATGTTCAGGAAATATTCTTACAATGTAATTTAACAAATCAATCCCGTGTCTTTCCATACTAAAATCAGCGATCAAAATGGCTTCCTGATATTTCTGGCACGCTGCTTCATACTTTACTTGGTCTTGAAAAAAGAATACATTGTCAATCAAGTAATCTAATTCCTTTAGACCTGATACATCGTCTTTCATAGTTTCTATTTCTCTTTTTTTGTCGTCGATGACAAGAATTGGAAATCCGAAAACTATTTTTCCTTTGCTCTGGTTTGAAACTGCTTTGCTCATTGTCAAATTCTTGGAATTAGTATTGTTACTTTAAAACCCCTGTTTTTCCTGCGATCAGGGTTGGTCATAATTGAGTTTACCGCAGGAGATTCGAAAAAGATATATCCATTGAAATGATCTATCATCTTTGATATTATAAATAATCCATATCCACGCCCATCTCCTTTTTCAGAATATCCTAATTCAGAGATTAGTGTTAAATCCTTAGATGTGCCTATTCCGTCGTCTTCAAATTCAATGCGGACAAATTTTTTACTTTCGTCCTTTGGAGAAATTCTGTGTGTTTGTTCTTGATTAAATTGCTCACCGGTAACTACTCGAGTTTTAACATAGATTATAAAACTTTTTGATTTTGTGCGCCAAGTAGCTTCTTCGGCATTTCTAATGATATTGTCAAAAATTTGGAACAATCCTACCTCGTAGAAGCGCACATAACAGTTATTGGCATATGATGCCTTAATCGTGTACTTATTTCTAGGGTGATCCCTTTTATGCCATAAAAGTGAAAGCTCTATAATTCTATTAACATTTACTGTTTTGACGTTATTCGACTCTATTTTGCTTGTAAAATCAGTAAGATTCAATTCATCGATGTGCTGTATATCGATGGAATTTTTGAATATGGTATTACTCGCTTCTTGAATAAGGCGTATTCGCTGGAGCATGATGGCTAAATTTTCTAGCTTTTTGACTACTGAAGCACGATTGAACTCTGAATCCTTATTGCTTTTATCTATAGCTGGAATTATGCGCTTACTTACTTCGTTGTAAGACAACTTTATTAATGGTGTGGATTCATGAAGACTTAGACCTAGAATTTTCTCATAAACTGAAATTTGAAGTTTCCGGTTAACATTTAGTATTATGAGGCGGTAAAGCCATAGTGCAATTAATATCTTGGCCAATGCACTTAGAATCCAACCTATAGTTGTGACTGTAGCGGCTTCAAAAAGGATGTCTTTTGTAAGTGAAAAGAACTGTAATGAGGAGTAAGTTCCAAATCCAAGATATATCAACGTGTTGAATCTTGATTTAAGCGTCCCTTTTAAATAGTAATAACCTAAATAACCAATACAAAAAGCTCTTATTAGCCTAAACAAAATATCGACTATTAGGAACTTTCTAAATAGAATTTCAATAATTACCAGAATTGCTAGTAGAAAACAATATGCCAAGGTTAGTTTACCTTTAGTAACACCCCACTTATTCTGATATTCCTTAAATTTTCCGAAAGCCCTTGCCGAGTACAAAAGGAACAGACCACACATGACTAGATCCAATTCTTGAATCAAAACGCCAAAATGATCGTCAGAAATAACCCTCGAAAAATCAAATATACTCTGTAAAAGTATTAATATGACTATGAGTGAATTGACCCCCCATCCTAGGGCTACCTTACTAGAATCAATCTTTCCATCAATCTTTGAAAATTCACGTGTAAGATAAAAAAGTAGGCCTATAACCGGAATTTGAATACCGAGGAATACCAAAAGGAGTTCAGACATAAAACTAAATCGATAAAACTCCTGATATACAGGAGTTTAATTAGCAGTGCTTACAATCGAATGCACTAAAAGAACGATTTGGCAAGCAATGATGAGCGTGATAACTAGTACGTCCGCAACCTCCATTACTGTATCTCTTTTATGTTTCATGTCTTAATAGGTTTTAAATACTATATCATAATTTTGATCGGTATGAAATAGTTGTATTCCTACGTCATTAGACGTTTGAAATTACTTAAAAATCTTATATCTAATTCTTAAGTAATTCACAAAGACATTAAAAAAATTGCCAAATCAACTGGGGAGAATTCAAATATATCTTTTTTTTTGGATTTTCAAAAAAGGGATTAATCTTCAAGACTAATAAAATATTGGACCACACTCTATAACAACATCTCTACCTATTAAAAGACAATGAAATAGTCAAGAAGCATTAATTATAAAATGAATGCTCTCGCATTCATTGCTTTTGATATCCTATTTATCCACTTGTGATCCACAGTATTAACTTGCCAATCGGTGGTATGCATAAATTCTATCAAGCCCTATAATACATAAAGCACCAGTTCTAACCCCTGGTGCTCCATGTTATATGACAAACAAAACTTCAAAACTGGCTGAGCTCAGAACTCAAGCCGGTATTTCATTACACGATCTTGCATACTTGATTAAGATAAGCCCAGGACATCTTCAAAGAATCGAAGACGGTCATAGCGAACCTTCGGTAAGGGTTGTTTCAGTTTATCATATGCTCTTCAGAGCACCTTTTGAGATAATGCTGACAGATCTGTATGCGCATCTGTTCGCACAGCTCTTGGAGCAAAGCCAAGGGCTTATCGCCGATTTAAAAAAGCGGCAATCTCCAAAGAGCACTTATAGAATAGAATCTTTGCAAAAAATTGTCAATTCATTAAACCAGACAGATTATGAGTTTGTCAACTAGGGTGGTGCCTACCAAGGTGGTAAGTATTTATCCCTATACCCGAGGATTTGCCTATGCGGTAATGGATTCTCCGGTAAACTTGATTGAGTTCCGGCTTTTTGAATTAAAGAAATTGGATGTAAACCGAATTGTACTTCTTGTACTCGAAATTGTTGAGAAGCATCAACCTGTAACGGTAGTTCTAGAAGATACCAATTCGAAGTATTGCAGAAAAGGTGCTCGAACGAAGCAGTTGATTCGCGCAATTGCATTAGCGGTGAAGAAGAAATCTGTGGAGATCGATTTTATCTCAAGGGATAAAGTAAGACAGATTTTTCGAAGATGGAACGCCAAAAACAAATATGAAATTGCGGAAGTTCTGATCAGAAATATTTATCAGCTTGGTGCCATTAAAATGGAAAAACCAAAATATCCAGGAAGAGAGCCTAATGTGGAGGCGGTGTTTTCGGCTGTGTCATTTGCAATAGTCAATTTCTTTAGCAACTAACTTATATATTGAATTTTTGATTATTGATTTTAAATAAATCTATTTGGTCTGTTAGGAGGCAGAATGAGTACATGTTCAGTTATTCCAAGTCATTACTTCATACCTTCCGGTTTGCCTATTGAAGTACTGAACACTATCCAAATTGAACACTTTGAGCGTCTCTTCTCCAACCTTAAGGGCACTTTGATCATAAAAATAATCTTTAAGCTGTTCAATAGTACGAATTCTTAAACTGATGTTGTTTGGAAAAAGATCGAACAATATTTCGTATTCTGCTAAAGCGTTATCTACTTCTTGTTTTCTTAAAAAGATAGCAGATTTCCAGAAATACGCATCTACATGGCGGGGATAGTGTTTTATTTCTAAGTTTAAGTGCTCTATCGCAGAATCATAAAGCTCCATCGATAAGTAAGAGTCGCCTATACTGAAATTTACATTTGGAGTGAGTGAGTCTAGCTTAAAAGCTTTTTGGAAATAATGAAGAGCTTTATTGTGGTCATTCATAGCACTGTATTGAGTGCCAATATTGTGATAAATAAACGAACAATCTTTGCAAAATGATATTGCTAACTTCAAAGTTTTAACCGCTTCTTCAAAGTCTTTATGAATGTTTTGATATCTACTTTTTACATTAAGCAATCGAGCTTTGTCGATATCTTTAGATGCAATATCAATAACCTCATCCATGGTTTTAAGAGCAGAATTGTAATTTTTTTCTATGAAGTAGTTATAACGTGCAATACCCATGTATGCATCGATAAAACCTGGATCAACTTTTTTAGCTTCGCTAAAGTAGTGTAGCGCCTCACTATTATTTAATCTAATTAAAAAGTCACCAATTAATTGATAAGATCGAGATAGGTTGAATTCGTCCAAAGAAAAATCAAGAAGTGAATAGGCATTTTCTAATCCTAAATCTAAATTTCCTTTTAGTCCATAAACTAAAGAACGCAACTTTATATAATCGAATTTATCAACTCCGATGTCTGATATTAAATCTAAATAGTCTTCAGCCTGTTCTGCATCTCCTTGCTTCAAACTTATTGACGCTGAATGAAGATAAATAACATATTCTATGTCTTCTAAAAGTACGCCTCGTGAAAAATCGTTGAACGATACCGTTTCATATTGACTTTGAACACCATCCATATCATAATCGGAGAATTCTTTAAATCGTCTTGAAACGAAGTTTACTCTGACCTGTGCATTGTTTGTGGTGGATTCAGAGTCTAACTCTTTGGTAGTTCCATAGATTAGATGATCTGCGCCATATTCGGTCATCACCCTTCTGTAGTAAGATTGTTCATCACCATCTTGGCTGTTTTTATCATAAATGAAATTGTGACAATAATGTATATCAAGGTTTAGGCTGTCAATATTGTTTAAATAATTTAATCGCTCCTCAATTTCAGCACCAATATCCATGAATTTTCCTTCAATTGCAACGCGTCTTTCCAAAGGAATTATTAGTACTTTAAATTTATCGGTGTCTTCTATATTGAATGTACAACTCTCTACAATAGATTCATTTGTTACATCCTCGGTTTGGTTAACTGGAATTTGTTGATCAATAACAGAGTGTTTCAATAGACGAACAGACAAAAAAACTAACAATATCATTAAAGTAATTACCCGAATAACGGGCCAAAATCTGTTGGTAAGTGTATTACCCCATTTTCTACGGTGTGTATTATTAGAAAAGGTGTTCTTTTGGTTGTCTAATAATTTAGCATTGGCTTCGCCAACATTAATCTCAGGCGTATTCATCTTATTTTCTACAATACAAAAGTTCCAATTCTCATCTAGATTGATATCATATTGATTAAAGGGCTCTGCTAGCTCATTCTTTATATGATTTATCTTGGAGATAAACTGGTTAAATACCTCCCTGTCTTTTGCTTTATGGTTGCGAATGGTTATCAGATCAAAAAAGTCCTTTAAGTTTTGAATTGTATGCCTTTCTTTGAAATCATGTTTTTTATCCTTCTTGTAGAAAAAGAAGCATAAAAATGTGATTAATACTCGAACAGTAAACTCGATTTCATCTTTTTCAGGAAGCTCAATGTTTCTATAAATATTATCTGCTGATGTAAATGATAATTCAAATTTTTGATCGCTTTTGCTGTCCCTTATTTGTTCTAATAATTGATCGGCAGCATCTCGGCATATAATTCCAACTTTACGATCTAGATTTCGATTGGTTGGTAGAATTGTCCTAAAAAACTTCGTTTTGTTCGACACAACGAACTTGGTGTGCCGTTCTTCTTTTTGACTCGCCATATAATAAAAGTAGCGAATTTTCAACTTCCATAACTACCTCCGAAACTTCCATAACTACTTCCGAAACTTCCATAACTACTTCCTAATTATTGCTTTACAGTATTCCTAACTATGCAATGTCGAAAGCAAAAACCACCCCGAAGGGTGGGTCGCCAACGACGTCAAAACAACACTTTGACATCTTGACTTATTCAATTGAGAACTCGACCTCTCAATCGAATCTATAGGATTCTATCAATTCAGATATAATCCGTCAAGACTTCAAAGTGGTCTTAAATGAAACTCATTTTAAAACCACTGAGATGAAAAATCTTCAAAACTTAGAGAGCCGTTGTTCATTAACAACAAAAAAGATTTACCAACTTCTTCTCAAGGCCAACCGGCTAATTCATTGCCCAATCCATCGTGAGGCGGGCAACGAAATCATCTCCCAAATTGAGGCCATGGCAATTAATCCTGAAGAACGCCTCTTTTGTTATTACCTCAGCTCACGTTACTTCTATCTCTCATATATGGAGAATGAGGACTTGGAATTTCTGGAATATGCGCATGATTTCCTAAATGATCTAGTTCAGTTTGCATTTGACAACGGGATAAAAGTTACAAACCGAATGCACTTTATGCGTGCGCGCGTAAAACATATTCTGTCCAAGTCTGTTTGGGAGGAAGAACGTGTTGAATGGCTTGTCATAAAAGCTAACAAGATCGTTACTCATATTCTTAAAAAGGACCCGTATAACGAAGAATACCTTGAGCTTCAACGACAACTTGCGGCATAAGTTGGTACCAAGAGAATTATTGGTTCCGAATTCACTCATCCCAAATTCAATATTAAGAGATTCCAGTGTTATACTTAAATCAAATCATTCAACGATGAAAACAAAAATCAACTCTTACAAAGACGACTTCACAAGGCTCGTCGATTCAGAACTATCGGAACATATTGTCCAGCGAGACATTTCTCATCGAAAGAAACACCAAGGCACTGCCCAAAAACTGAGTACTCTGGACTATAGATCGCTACCGGAGACGGCCAAGATCTTAGACTATATTGGTGGTATTACTGCAGATTACCAATTAGATGTAGACCATGTCGACGCTCGATTGAGCGGTGGACTCCAGAAGGTAAAAGGGCAATCGCATGTAGAGGACTCCAAAGAAGCAATGGCGGATGTGGACAAAAAGATCAACAAAATCAATCAGGAGCTGGCACCATTGGTTGGTAAACTGGATGAGCAAGCAAAGAAATATGAACCCGCAATCCGAAAGTTTAATTGGTTTATCGCACCTATGATCATATTTATCTCGGGATTAGAACTGCTAGCTAATTTCCAGATTTTCTCTCTATTGGGGGGCGGATTGATCTCAAATATCGCTACCGCTGTCCTAACAGTAGTCTTTGTTCATTGGTATGGGTATTTCTCGCCATCAAAAGTTAAGAATTACGGAAAAGGAGATCCTAGAAGAGAACTACTCATTTTTCTTGGATTCTGCGCGCCTTTATTTGTCTTGTTCTGGCAACTTAGCAGTATGCGAATAAGGTATTTAATTCAGCTCAATCCCAAATTAGATGGAGTATTGGTAGCTAGTCCACTTGTCTTTGTCATTATAAATATGCTGGCGTTCATCATTATTTATTGGCTAGTTGCATACTATCTTCAGCCTAAAGAGGTTGTGAATCGGTACAAAAATTACAAAAGAGACCGTAAGGCAATTGTAAAGCTAGAGGTTAAGAAAAAGGAATTTCAGGAACAGCGAAATAGAATTGCCCCAGAACTTCGGGGAAAGCTTACCGATCGGTACAATGTTTTACTCTTAGGAAAGCAAAAAGAGCGAGAAATTCAAACCCGCATGAGAACCTGCTTTGAGGAGTTCAAATCAGAACTTTTCTTAAAGACCAATGGAGCCTGCGCAAAGTTATTTACCGGTGACATTGAAAAGGACCTGCCGCAGCTGCGGCTCAACTACCAAGATGTTCAACCACAAATTCAGGCATCATGAAGTATATATTATCACTTTTATTGGTGGCAACTCTTTGCGGTTGTATCCAGAATACTGAGAAGCCTGCGATTGCAATTACAATCCTAGCAGATAGGACCGATACTATTATTCCTCCTCCTCAACCAGGTATGGTAAAAGAGATTGTAGAAAGGAATTCTGATAAAAATGCTCGAGTTGTATTTAGGTTCCAGAACATTGGAAACACAGACTATAATTCGACCTATGTTATACGATCAGACGGACACTCTTTATTAGACAATGAACTTATTGCTCAAGCTGAGCAGCAAGAATTCTACGAGCAGATCGATTCGCTCATTATAAAGGAGAATGGTAAGCAGTTTACGTATAATACCAGTAGCATTTTTGTGCCACTCGCTCATCAATTGCGAACTATTAAAAACGAGACTGCCAAACAAAAGGTTATTGTCCTTTTCAGCGACTTGGGCGAGATTTCTGACATCTACAATATACTGATCGCTAAAAATCGTAGCAGGATACTGGAAGATCCTCAAGTCGTGGCCGTGGAGATAAGACGACAATTAAACATAGTAGATCTGTCGGGAGTACAGTTATACATCGTGAACTTTCCAAAAACTAGAGAACAGAATAGAATTTTTAGTGCGATGTGTGCTGTCTTACAGGAAGTATTCAACGACTCCGGCCTTGAAATTCATATTGGCATGGATCAACAATTAAGTTTTTAGCCATGTCTAAGGAAATCGGAAGAGTGTTAATGGCGGCCATCAGACAATTGTTGGAGGCCTTATGGAAGCTCCTTCTTTTGTTCATTCATATAGCTGCGAAAGCAATTGAACTCACGGCTTCCTTGGTGTCTCGGTTAACTGCAAATTTGTTGAATTAGATTCTTAAAAAATGAAACTGCTATTAGAAATAATTGAACAAGCCTTCTTCGGTGGAAGCGAATTTCTCGGGGGTGGAGTCGACGAACTATTCAAAAAGAAATCCAAGCTATTAGAAGCAAAGTTCGGAAATGAATATGAACTTCTGTCACGCTATAATCAAGGATTTGCTCTCGGGACGAAGCGGTTTACAACATTACAGAGCAGGCAGAACCTTTTGCTATTTGCAGCCTCAGGAGTTGGTAAAACGTCAGTCTGTCTTATTCCGAGCGCTATATCTGTTTGTACATCGAAATTGGGAGCGAGTATGATCATTAATGATCCATCAGGAGAATTGTCAGTTCTTGTTTACCTACTACTTAAAAACGGATATACAGTTTTAAAATTCGATCCAAATGATCCTAAAAAATCAATTTACTACAATCCACTGACTCGAATAAAGAACAAATCAGATATTCAGAAGATAGCTAGAATGTTGGTTAAAAAATCAACTAAAGAACTGGATTTTTGGGCCGTAAAGGCAATAGAATTAATTGCTTTAATCATTGAATTTTTGATTGATCATGCGCCTAAAGTGAATCAGAACCTGGCTAATGTCTATTATTTACTTCAAAACCTCGCAGGCAATGAAGATGTAATAAATGGCTTGTTCATCGAAAAGGCCACCGAGCAACAATGGATAGCCTTTAAAAGCGTAATCGCCAATAGTCCAAATACGAAAGCGTCTATAGTGAGTAGCGCCTTGAGTAATTTGTCTTGGTTGGGGTCAGACCCAGTTCTGTGTGACCTTACTAGCGTAGATACCTTCAATGTATCTCACATGCGAATTGAAAAGACAGTACTCTTTTTAAACTGTCCGTTAAATGATATGGAACATTATTCGGTTTTATTGGGTCTTTTCTTTGAGCAGGTATTTACTGAGGTGTTTAGTTCGCTCCCACAGGAAGAGGACAAGGACATTTACCTGCTGATTGATGAACTTTCCACGATTCCGCTACCTAATTTGGCAAGTGTCATATCGAATGCTCGGAAATTCAAAATGCCCATTTTGGGGGTTTTACAATCCGAAAATCAATTATATGAGAATTACGGTCAATACAATGCAAAAACGATAATAAACAACGCCTGCAGGGTCTATATGACTGGACTTACCGATGAATGTGAACGCCTTGAAAAGACCTTGGGAACATTCCAATACTATGAGGATAAGGATAAAAAGGTGGTCCGCAGCCGACCATTGATGACTTCAGATGAGATTCGTACTATGCCTCAAAATCGAGTGATAGTTCTGCCTAACGGAGGAATGCGACCATTGTTTGTAAAAGTGAAGCCATACTATAAGATCCCTAAATATCTGCGTTTTTTAAAAACCGAGGCTCCAGAAGATTATATGCCGCTGCAGTCTGCTGACTACAAAGTTCAGTATTTGTCATTGGAAAAATATAAAAACCAGTAGCTATGAAAAACAGAACACATTTTGACCCTGGGAAGATTTTATTCTTTGTTGAACAGATTCTGGAGGCATCATTAATATCTCTAGAGAACTATGCGGATAAAGCCCTCTTGAATAGTGGAAAAAACAAATCTCTATCTAAAGAGAAGTATCTAGAACATCTGCCGGACTACGATAATCGTTTTGACCCAAGCGACACGATCATAGATCAATCTGTATTAATCTCAAAACGATCTAAAGAGTTAGAACGAATCAGAGATGAAAACGATCAAGAGTTAGATCTTGAGACTGAATAGGTCACCGATATGGGCAAATTATACAAAAGCGTCCACGATTATTTAGACGAGGTCTTTGCTGACTTCGACCCTACGGATCAAGAAATTGCAGAGGCCAAAAGGACCTATTGGAGGGAGTATAACCGCCGCCTAATCGCTTGTCGCCGAAATAAATACAAGGAGTTTGTCGTTAGGCTTGATAAGCAGACTCTAGCCCTAGTGCGATCTAATATGCCTAATGAGAAATCAGTAACTCAGTTTTTGCAAAAGTTAATAGTTCAAATATTGACCAAGTCTAAGCATGTGTCTTCTCCAATAGACACAGCTTTAATTGAGCAGCAACTTTTTTTAATAATTGAAGATTTAAAGGAGTTGATTGAAGATGAAGCAAAAAATGAAAAGGTGGAACATTTAATAAGTCGCATTACGAGTTGCCTGACTGCAATAGAATACACTTTTGATTATAAAGAGTAAAACATATAAACGGACGTCTGCTTTGGAGCCCATCTTTGAGTATCTGCTCAGAGACCCCGAAAAGGATGGCGGTTTTGTAATTACCAAGTTTGTTAAAGGAAGTGATCGCAGCCCAAAATCTTTAGCGAAACAATTCGAACGCAACGAGACCTATCGTAAGATTAAGCGAAAGAACAATGTTGTTCTGTACATGGACATCCTGTCATTCCATCAATCCGATGGATACATTTCAAACGAAATACTCCAACGCATTACTAAAAAATATTTATCTCTTCGTGCCCCTTTATCAATAGCGTTGGCCACCGTTCATCGTCATGAAAAATCACACACTCATCTTCACATTTGCTATGGAATTGAGTATAGAACTGGAATATCAGTAAGAATTTCGAAGAACAACTTTCAGAACAAGATCAAGCTTCCTATGGAGCAGTTTCAGCGTGAACAGTTTCCAGAACTCAAGTACTCCGAGATCGATCATACCAATTCGAAAAAAAAAGAGCAGTAGTCAAAGATGTTGAGGCCCAGATGGAACTCCGGGGAGTAATTTCGAATAAGCAAATTCTTAGTGCCATTTTGGAAGAAACTTTTTTGAATGCTTCGTCAAAACAGGATTTTTATTTACGACTTAAGCAGAAAAACTTAGAGTTGTACAGCCGTGGAGGTCAGTTTGTTGGCATAAGCTTGAACCGGAGGTTTAGATTTAAAACTCTAGGATATACTGATGAACTATTGAGAGAGCTGGACAAATCACACAACAAAACCAATCGTTTAACGCAACTCCAAAAACTAAAGGAAAATCATAAAAGACATTTGCCCAACCGGGAACGTTAACCATTGTCTTTTATGCGGCCTGTCCTAAGTCGAAAGCAAACTGCGTAAGCAATCTTTTAGGACAGGCGGGCTCAAAATAACTCAAGTCGCTACGCTTTTAAGACATTTTGAGGCAGGATTGCATTGTGACCGTCACAAGCTCCATATCACAATGCGATCCTGCTAGGGAGACCCTAGAACCCCAGAACGTATTATTGCTTCACAATGCGTTTGAAGACGAAATTCTCGTTTGTTGTAATTTTTAAATTATAGATTCCTGAAGAGACAGAACTAAGGTCGATAGAGGTTGTACTCGATGTGAGGACTTTACGACCAGAAATATCATAAACTTCGAGTTCAATAACTGGGAAAGAAGATGGTAGTTGGACTTTAATAATCCCATTTGTCGGATTCGGCCAAATAACTGCATTATCCAAGCTAAATCTATTAATGGAAAGCACACAATTCTCGGAACTATCGTAAGGGTCCGTTCCACAATCAAACTCTTCACCGTTGGTTGAATCATCACCATCACAGTTAGCTGCTCGCCAAATTGGATTTGTTCCGTCATACCCAGTTGTGCCAGGACCGAAGTTTGGGTCGCAGGGATCTGCAGGATCACTACCGGTGAAATACTCGTCCAGGTCTAAAATTCCATCACCATCGTAGTCTCCTACATCGCAGGCGTCACCAATACCGTCTCCATCAACATCATTCTGATCTGGGTTTGGATCTAGTTCACAATTGTCAAGGTCATTGGGGATGCCGTCATTGTCGATGTCGTTGATTAGGTTGCGGTGCCAAGTGATTGTGGTATTAGTTTCAGACAAAGAGATAATGTCGGTAAAGCCATCTTGATCGAGGTCGGCTAGGGCAAAAATAGTAGCCAGTGGACTGGTAAAAACTTCGTCATACTCTGTAAATACACCAGACCCGGTATCATCGTTCAGTGCGATAAGAATGTCTTCCGCGGAGAAGCTTGAGTAAACAAGATCCGGATATGTGTCATTATTAAGGTCTGTTGATTCAATTTGAGCTTGATTGAATGCGCCTCCTATAGTTTGTTCTAAAGTGACGCTCTCGTCGCCATTATTGCTGTACCACCTTACAAAGTCTCCAGGGGCAGAGGTTACTGCGATGTCTATGAGGTTGTCATTGTTAAAGTCGTTCATGGTAAGGCCATTGAAGAATAAATCACCATCTACAAGAATTTCCGTGCCACCGGTGGTGCTTCCTCCTGTGCCATCACCTTCGATCCAGGTTACATGACGTTGAAATGTTGGAGTTGCTACGGTTACGATCAGGTCAAGTATTCCATCATCGTTTATATCTCCAGGCTTAATATTACTTGGATCACCACTCAGAAAGGCAATGGTCTGAATTGGAGCGTAAGAACCGTCTCCCAGATTTTTGTACCAATGCACTCGTGCAAGGAAATCTGGTTCTCCTAGTATAATGTCTTTTAAACCATCCTGATCCCAATCAATGATTTCTAATATGGATGGAAAGTCACCCAACACAGGTGTGTCCACTGGAGTTCCAGAGTCAAAGTTACCTGTTCCGTCTCCTAGGTATTGCGTGATCATTTCTGAACTGTTTTCCACGATCACAACATCTAGGTTTCCGTCTGCGTCTGCGTGCGTGAGTTTTGCACCTAACGTTTCGAATGAACCGATAGATCGAATGGTTTGAATGGGTTCAAAAGTTTGATCTCCATTATTTTCAAGCCAGCCTACAGCATAATTACCACCACCGATATTTAGGGTTACTAATAGATCTAGGTCGTCATCATTGTCAATATCTCCTATGTCAAGGCTAATGGCACCGTTGGTACCTGGATTGTTAAATAATTGATCGTTGCCAAAAGTTACGGATTGGGCAATTGTAGTTCCAGAGATTAAGAGAGCTAGAAAAGTGTTACCGAGCGTATTCATTTGTAGGGTCTTTAGATATTAAATTTACAAATAATGTTTATAAATGTGGTAAAATATATGTTGTAATTTAAAATATCTTCAAACATCATCTTTGTTTTAAAGACAACAGTGATGGCAATTAAAAACTCCCCAGAGAGCAATGGGCTAGATCCTAGGATAATGGCTATATCAAAAAAGCTAAAACAAATGCGTATTGAAGCAGGTTATACTTCATATGAAAACTTTGCCGTTGATAAAGGCCTACAACGCATGCAGTATTGGAGAATGGAGAAGGGGAGTAATTTTACGTTTACGAGTTTCCTAAAGATTCTTGACGCCCACAAAATAAGCCTTGCTGATTTTTTTCGGGATTTTAAATAGTGCTGTGTTTAGTTCATTAAGCACAGTTTAATCCATAGCTACATGTAGTAGTAATACTTATTTGGTGGGTTATCTATATCTTCAGGCAGATACTGAATGATTTCACCCACTTTCTGAGAAAATTGTAAGGTAATTGGGAATGAGTCGCAGTAATGCGCATTGTTAAAGTTCATCTTTGTAAGCGCGAAAATCTCTTTACATATTTCCTTAATTGGCGTATCACCAATGTTTTCAATTCGAAGCGGAGCCGGAATGAATGGTCCCGGGTAGGTATTGTAATATGGTATAAACCCTGACGTATAAAGAACAGCTTTTTCTTCACTAATTTTTATGAAGGTTCCTCGCAAAACTGGGTAATTTCCAGTTCTCAGCACCCGAATTTTAGTTGGTTTTACTGTAACTAAATCATAATCTGCATCTGGGCCAAGTGTACGCTCAATTCCCTCAACTAAACCACCAAGCTCATCATAATCAGGATGAACGTAGGAATCCCAAAAATCACTGGTTTTGTGAATCACAACACGCTTAGGAGTATGTTTGTTAATCTTCTTATATTGTTCAAGAACATTCGAAATAAGCTCACGGGCATAACCACGGTTTAAATGTGGGGTTGCCACTCTGGTTTTATAGGTATTCCATTCAAACTGTTTACCAGTAAAGACAAGACCTTTCCCATCTTTGTTGAATGCCTGAGCGATGCTCGAGCGCATATGGTTATCGTCTACCTCGTTAACTCTGTGAAAGCTAATACCAAGGTAGCAAGTATCAGGGTCAATATCCTTGATCGTCCAGGGAGTGCAGTTGGCCGTCTTATAATATTGGGCAACACAATAATTCCACGCTACCATTGAGGTATCCTGCATACTCTCCTTCTTCTCAGTAATCGTCTGTTCTAGTATTAGTTGAACCGGAATATTTTTATCCAATGATAATACTTCAGCCTTTAGAAAACGTCTGAAATTGATCCATGTGTTGTCAACCTTAACCGTAGATAACTCCTCATAAACTTGCTTACTTATAACCATAACAACTATATCAGGAATTACTGAAACGTTATCCTCTGTGATCTCCTGATATGCATTTTTGTAGAGATCAACTACCGACATTACTTTTTCCGATTTCTGAGTTTCGGACGAAAGTATCTCCAGTATATCCCGTTCTTTTATTACAAAGTCATTATCTGGATCGTTGAGAAACTTACATTTGAAGCAGCTTTCCTCATTAAAACCAGGAAAGTCTGGGTTGAGCTTTTTATTAACTCCTTCGTAAACAATCTCCTCGTCTTCTTCAGACTCATCGAACAGGGTTTCTTCACTGTCTTTTCTAGAACCGGATAAGCTATTGAGTTTGAATTTGGCAGTTGACTCAATCGGTGATGAAAATTTATCAATCATTTCTTTGTACAGACTTATCTCTTTCTTCGTACCAACAATGGAATAGTGAATCTCCGAACGATGTGTATTATTCGATAAAGAAAAAAAACCGGTTGCAGCAATACCTTTCTTCGGATCATCACATAAAAAATCATTGGCAAACTCAAGTAACGGCTCGTCTAATATTTCTACCCTCATATCTCGTCGAATAATGTTGTTTGACCTGTATTTTCGATCTCCTTGATTTGAGAGGCTGAGCGAGATTCAACAATGCTAAATGGAGCTCGAATAGTCTCAAATCCAAGAATCTGAAGTTTATTTTTTTGGTTCTCGTAAAAAAGTTCCAAATGCCCACGAGAAATGAAATTACGAAGGAAGTATATATGGTTTAAGAACTGTGTATTTCTCTCGCTTTGCTTTAATCGATTTGTGAGTTTAGTAATTCTTTTCTTATCAAACAGCGGGACACTTCCATCTTCAGTATATAAATACTTTGGGTCAATAATGACATACAATTTGCCTTCGATCCATTCGAAGTGAACTTCAAAAGCCAAATGTTTATAGAATGATGTAGACTCATAATAGGTATATTTAGAAACCACCATTCTTGCATCTTTCCTACCAGATTTGCCCTTTGAGACTTCTTTCCGATACACATCGGTTACCGCATTTTCCCTTACTTTGGACTCACGCGGGTGATCATTCACTTTGGCAAAGTAGTATCGTTTAAAATGTTTGTCAAAGTAAATTTGCTTGTGTCGTAGCTGACTACGTAGGTATTTATTTACAATTCGAACCACAGTGTTTCTTGCGACCTGTCCAGATTTTACAAACTCCTCCATCTTAATCTTAGTCACGTCCAGAGATTCGAGAATATTCTCACGAAGGGTTTTGTTGTATCGCTCAAGTCGGTCTAAATAATATAAATTATTTGATTCAAGACTGAACTCTGGAGTAGGATATAGATCATGCTCTTTTATAACCCTAAAGATGTCATGTGGGTCTGTGAACTTACTTTGATATTTGTAAATTAAGGGTGGAAGGGAAACTTCAAAAAAGTTGAAGTGTAGATTCTCGCCTTTACCATAGTTGATGCGACTAATAAATTCTTGACCAGTTACTTCAGCAATATTTGGTTTACCTGTCAACAGATCTTTTTGTTTATCAAACAAAATCCTATGGGTTTTTCGATTCTTTAAGACTTGGCCTTTCTCTATTTTTTTTGCGTAGAGTACTTTTTCATTCTCAAAGTACACAACTAAGATTACTGGGAGGGAATGATTTTCCCAATACTTCATGTCATTTCTGTTGGCTAAGAACTCAAATGAGCTGCAGGTTTCTTTAGCTATATAGCTCTTCATTTTGGTAGATTTTAACTGCACCTTCATAACTTTAGAAGTTGCTTCAATCTTACCCGCCTTAGTTATCTCTGTTATTTCAATTTCCCCATCGACTCCGTAATCATGTTTGGTCTCTTCGCGCCATAAAATAACGGGACTGTGATCTACACAGTATTTGGCAAAGGCGATTACTCCTTTTTCCGCCGTAATGTGACTAGGGCTGACAAACTTACTCATGTTAGAATATTCGTTTACTCAATGAGACTAGAATAAGTCGCCTCACTGACCGCAAATGGGGAAAGTCAAATATAACGATAAGTTCACACTAATAATAGACTGAATAGATTTGCCAATTAAGCAAGAATAAGATTGGATTATTAATGAATAATCTAATTATTAGGAACCTCTAGAATTGAAATAGCACATTTTCGTTAAATGTTTTTTTAATTCAAGAACACATTTAAAAAGTACACTAATCCTCTAGAAAAGAACAATCGGTATTTAAGTTAATTAAATTCTCAAAATAATCCTCCGTGATAATGTTATTTAATCCGATCTTGTAGGTACCGTATGATGAATAGTTTACATCGAGGTGATCAAGTGGGTGGAGTTTTCCATCCTCTCTTTGCGGATCATGATCATACCGGATATATGCAGGTTCAGAATGAAATATTTTCTCGAGCAAGTCCAATCCAGTGGACTCAAAAGCTGTTGATTCAAGATAAAAATCTACTAGAGATTGGTTCAATTGAAAACTTCCATCATTTAATATTGAGTTTGCAAATGACACATTTTGACTATCTATTTTGATGCCTTCGTAGGTCGTTATTTCTTCTATATCATTATTGCTATCAAGTAATAAGATAAAAGGGAAAGATACACTAAAGTATTTTCCGTCACGATATAAGAAAACCCTGCTCATTTTGTCCACAACAACTCGAATTTGTGATTGACATTCATCTAAATCTACATCTTCCAAGTCTTTTTCAATTAAAAGATATTGAATAGTATTAAGAATTAGTCTAACGTAGTCTGCTTTCTCTCTTATAGGAAAAAAGAAGTTCTTTTCTTGAAACGGAAGAATGCCCTTCACAATAACTTTCATAGAACTCTTCCTTTTAAATACTTCATATTATCTAGAATGAACTCACGTAATGTATGCTTGTCTGTATCTATCATATCCATCTGCTGAGTTGCGACAAGTAATTTTTGGTGATACTTCTTTTCAATTTTTAGCTCCTCAAAAATCTCAACCATAAGATCATAATGAGAAATCTTTCTTAAATTTGATTTGAATCTCGTGCGAATATTTGCTTTCTCCTCTTCCGAAGGTTCTTCAATGATCATCTCTTGATATTTTACTATGTGTTCTAAACCACTTTTCATACCATCTGTTAATCCTGAAAATAGAACGTCTTCTTGTGTAACTAGGAATGATTTTATAAATGACCTAGTTAACATCGTGTATAATGAATTACGATAACTAGGATTATTAGAAATACTTTGGGTAATGCATATCACAAAAGGGAATTCCAACCCTTTAACATTGTTGCGATTACTAATTAGAACGGTATTGTGTATCTTCTCCTTTGAATCATATGCCTTATTCACGTTCCAACCAATATCTTTTTCAATTTTATACTCAATAAGGTCGGCGAGCTTAAAAATGTGCTTACTCTTATCTAGTAAAATAATTCCTATATCATCTGGTTGGACTGTTTCGTTTTCTTCTCTAATTTCATTTATTATTTCCACTACAGTGGCTGGTAATGATTTCCCAGTTTCAATTATTCGGATACTCTCGAACTCATCATCTAGATCTTCAAATCGTCTCAAAGGTTCTCTTCGAAGATGATAGTGTGAGTCTTTTATCTCAACATTATATCCACAGTCTTTCCATTCTTTTTCTTCTAACCAACGGAGTTTAGATTCTTCAAAAAGCCCCATGCCTAGACCATGTGCAAACATTAGAGTTTTTGGATCAGTCCTGTAACATTTGCCCAACAAGAAATTAGGTTCAATTGTACCCGAGATTTTTTCGTCAAAAATGCTCTGAAAAATATCTCCAGCTATGTAAATTCGTTTTTCCGTTACTAAATCACATAGTTCAAAGAAATTCTCGTCGAAATCTTGACTTTCATCTATGAACATATAGGTGAAAGCTCGTTTATGATCACCTTCTGGAAATTTTTCTTTTATGTCATTTATTGCTAATTCGCAAGCTTTGCTAAAAGACATTTGAAATGACCAACTATAGAATGGTATTTTATAAAAATGACTAATATATCGATATGCCCCGGAGTTTGGGTATGAATTTGACCCCCAAGCATTATTGCACCATAATCTAGAATCCCACTCAATTTGTTGTTCAACTTTCATGAAATTGAAGAAATTTGGTATTCTCTTTTTTAAATTGTCAGCCAGAATTTTGTTATGACAAGTAAAAAAAATTTTGGATTCAGAATCGTTGATATATAAGTCCTTAAGTTTATGTAAAAGAAGTTCGGTTTTACCTGTTCCTGAAAGTCCTTGAATTCGAATTTTTCTGTGATCTAAGTTTCCATAGATGAATCTGGTTTGATCACCATCAAACAACTGAATCTTTTGCTTTACTTTGTCTAGTGTAGTTTTAGGGACATCTTCTTTTACTCGGTCAATGTCATTAATACTCCCGATAAAAAGTGAGATTAAGAGGTCCAGCTTCTTAATATCTTCATCGGTATTTAATGACAAATCATTTAAAAATTCACTTACATCGTTTATTTCAGTTGAATTAAATTCCGAATCAATTAGAGTTGTTCTCCATTTTCTTGGTCTTCCTAAAATCTCTTTGTATAAATACTTATCCGAAATCGACCAAATATCAGCAATAACATCATCAACATAGTCTTCAAATTGATCTTTATTATCCCCGTAGTCTAATATGGCAATTTTGTTCTTGGGTGATAATACGATTAGTGCGTTGGTATAATGATAAGAGTATTTCTGATCGGTTAACGGCCTGTCTATTACATAAATTAGTATTTGGTTTTCTTCAGAGTAGTTTTGAAGTAGGTCAATAAGATCAGCGTTTGAAGTATTTTTTTCGGCTTGTAAATAGAAATAACTACTCATGTTTTATAGTTTGAATAATTTTGATGGCAGTTTCTTGAAAAAGCCAAGATTGTCAAAAGCAAGTAACTACTCTAAATGTTTAGTTTCTAATCTTTCAAGATCTAAGGTAAGATTTTCGTTATCAAATCCTGATAAGCATCTAAAACATTATTTGGCAACGACTTTAAATAAGTCTGTGTAGTATTCAACTTAGAATGTCCCAGCATCTCTGAAATAGCCATAACTGGAACTTCTTTGAGCAACGCCTGAGTCGCAAAGCTGTGTCTAGACACATAGGATGTCAATTTCTGGTCGATTTCACATAATTCACCTAACTCCTTCAGTTTTCTGTTATAAGCCCTTAGAGCCCATCTAGCATCGTCCAGTTGATTCTCGAGTTCATCTCTTTTTACGATTGGCAGGATGAAATCATCCTTATCTTTTCCTTCAAGGTAGTATGTAAGAAGTTCTTCTAGCTGAGGTGTAATTTTAATATCATAGAGTTTTCCTGTTTTACGGCGGCGGTATTGGATGCGGCCATCTATCATATTAGAAACTCTTAAAAACGCCATATCCACGAAAGAGATTCCAAAGAGCATATATGATATCAGAAAGTAATTCCGTGCATGGAAAAGCGAGTGCTCATTTCCAATTTCTAAGCTGAGTATTTTTTTTAGCTGCTCTTCATTAATTGCGCGCTTCTCAGTCGGCTTTTGACGAATCTCATACCTATTGAACGGATAAGCCTCTTGTTCGATTATTCCCGCCTTGATGCCACGGTTATAAATAGCTCGAATGGTTCGCATATATGACGCCAAGCCGTTGAGGCTGTTACCGGATTTAGATAAATGGTATTGTTCAAACTTCTTTAGAAAATCGTAGTTGAGTTCATTAAATCGTAATTCCTTGGGGTGAAAGCTTTTCAAAACCGAAAGAACTGCTTCATAAGACCGGGCGTTCCCGAATCTTTGACTAGCCCGCATTTCTTCAACTAGAGAATGCCCAAATTGATAAAATGACTCGAACTGGTTTTGGTTTACGATCTTCTCCTTCACCTGGCCAACTGATAAATACTGTAGCTCACCCTTTTCATCTAACCCGTTGATGATATCCATCGCATTTGCTCTGACTTTAAGCAGCTGATTATTTAATCTGCTTACGGAAGAAGTCCTAGGATAGGTCTTTTTTACTTCTCGTTTTTTATCGTCCCAATAGGTGGGTAGGATGGAATGACCGGTGCTAATAGAAGTAGATTTACGCTGATGACTAAGCCTTAAAATGATAGGAAATGTCCCATCTTTTTTCTTTCTTCGTTTATCTAAGCTAAGTATTATGCTGGTTTTCATGATATTAAAGATAAAATATTTGCACGCAATTTGCACGCAAAATCTGTATTTATTTGAACTCTTATGAGTATGTGTGATTCATAAGTAATTGATAATCAATTAATATTAGTTCATATTAACACATATCGATGCGTTTTCATCTTGACTGGCAGTCAAGAGGTCGTCGGTTCGAATCCGATCTTCTCCACATCAAGCAGAAAATCCACACCGAAAGGTGTGGATTTTTTTATACCGAAAAGCGTGTTGAAAGTTTACTTTCATAAACGCTAGGAGGTATAAAAAAATAAACCAACCGCAGGTTGGGTTGATTTTCTATTTGCAGTAGTGCGAGAATGTTCGGAAGCGCGCAGCGAATCCGTGCATAAACTGCCAGCGCGGCAGTCTGGCACCTTCGCTAAAAATGTCTACCAGACATTTTCTGAACGCTCGGTCCTATTTGCAGGAGTGCGAGTAACTTTGGATCATTTTCTGAAAGAAAATGAATCCCGAGAGTGCGAGTCACTTCGGAACATTCAACGTTAGTTGAATGAATCCGAAGAGTGTGTGAATGTTCGGAAGATTGAACAAAGCCAATTCAATCTGACATCTATGTCCTCTCAAAAACCCTAATCCACGCTCAAACCTAGCAACCGCAACATTTCTTGAACCCCCATTTCTTCTATTTTAGTAGCAGTGAAGGTCATGGTGAAGTTATCTGTAACAAGCTGGTATTTAAGGTAGGGCCGCTCGGTCATTTTATAGAAATCAGCCAGGTAATACTCCACATGATTATTCAATAGGCGATAATCGAGCTTGGGAGCATTTTCACTGGCACAGAAATAAACTAGTACTTCTTCACCAGATTTAATGTCTTTGGAATAATACTCATAACAGCTGCTTTCTAGGTCTGCAAGAACTTCTGATTCTACCTCTTTAAAGTTAAGTAGCTCCAGCGAGTTACCAGTTGTGTCTAAACGATCCCAGATGTCTTCTCCATTAGCATCGACAAAGAGAAGTTCACCTGCTTTTTGAGAGTAAAGCTGATACATAGTAGGGTCACCGTTTGCATCGAGATATTTTCTTGCAGTATCTCCTGTAGGCATGTAAAACATAAGTGCTTGTTCTCCATATTGGGTTAAATAATTAACCCGATTTGCAATGCTGAAGTCTTTTTCAAATTCAAAATCGATGTCAAAAGTTACTACACCCGTGAAGGTTTGGGCTGTAGTAGCAGTCGTAGCGAAGAGTACTAGAAAAAGAGTGAGGATTTTGAGATTTTTCAAAACAATACTTAAAATGAAATTCAAAGATACCGAATAAGCACAATCGACAAGCTTTGAAGCAGCACCGCACGCATTAGACAGAGTCTGGCGCTAGCGTACGGTCACTTCACCAAATTTTATTGTTTTGGTGAGCTCCTGCTAGCACCAAAAACCACTCGATGACCGTATCTAAACTCCCCCATCCCCGCGCCAGCGATAGCAGCGGCATCCTTTCTGCGTAGCGGAAAGATATAGCGGATAGCGCGTCCGTGAAATGAACTCTGTTCTACTTCACGGGGCGTCCAAATAACCTCCATTAGAACAACAGAATAGGTTAAATTATATATAAACTTACCCCAATCTGTTACATAAGTCGTAACTCTGTATACTAATTGTTAGAAACGCGGTGAAATTGCTATGAACACTCGAAAATTCTACTTTTTAATTCTATTTGCTTTGTTTATTTCTGAGGCGATCGTGGCTCAGACCATCACCGTTAGCGGTAAAGTAACCTATCAAGACAGCCCTCTTATTAAAGTGAACATTCGCGTGGTGAACACCAATCAGGGAACCGAAACAGCTGCAGATGGAACTTATCAGATCAATGCAGAGGTGGGTCAGACATTAAAGTTTAGTCATGTGGGATTCAAAGATGTGGAGATCCTTTTGGAAGAGACTTCCACGGTTCTCAATGTACCTATGGATGACTTTGTGGAAAGCTTGGATGAGGTGGTGGTTACTGCGGATGCTCCAGCGCCAAAAGAAGATGACCTTGAGGTGGTCATGAATGTGAAGTTAGCAGCGCCATTTGGGAGGAAATTCAACCCTGCCGCTCATGGAGGTGTGGTTTATTATTTGGATCAACGGGAGATCCGCATGCTGGCTAACCCAGATTTGAATTTAGCCTTAAAGGATCGTTATGCCGGAGTGAAAGGTCCTTTTACTTGGATGGTGGATGATATTGAATGGAACGAGGCTCCGGTGATCGCTTACAGTGAGATTGTACAGATGTATTTGGCCAATGTTCCGAACGTGGGCCCTACGGTATTTATCCGTACCGTTAATGCGCCAGAGCAGCTTGCTGCCAAACGGGCCAAGGAAGCGGAGAAATATAAAAATCAGAATTACTATAGCGGAGATGCGGTGAGTTACGGAGGCAACACGGCGAGTAGCGACACTATGGCTATGCGCACTATTAGTGGGACCATTCGTTATTTGGATGCTCCCATTGGCGACGTAAATATTCTAGTCATGGGCACAACCCGAGGGACTAAAACCAATGCCCGTGGACGCTACAGCATTGAAGCCAAACCCGGAGAGACCTTACAGTTCAGCCATGTGGCTTTTAAGCCCATTGAGATTCTTATTGAAGACATCACCAGCCGGGTAGATTTAGAAATGATTGAGGTATCTAACGAGTTGGATGAGGTAGTCATTACAGTAACTACAGTGGAAGGCCTCTCAGAAAAGCGGCGCAAAAAAGCAGAGCGTCCATTTGAAACATCTCGAGGACGTTTTGACCCGTCGAAGGCAGGCTATGCCGTTGGGGTGGTAGACGGAGATGAGCTGAGTAATACCTATTCTTCATTAAAAGAAGCCTTGAAAGGCAAAATTTCTGGTTACTCTGTTGGCGTGAATGGACGTGCTTATTTAAGAGGCGGTTCCTCTTCAGCAACACAAGACTATCCTGTTGCTTGGGAAGTCGATGGCGTCTTCACTACCGATGAACCCACTTATTTAGACCTCACCCAGATCGATCAGATCTATGCGCTAAAATCTTTGGCGGCTACCACAAAATATGGAACTCAAGGGGCTGGTGGAGTTATTGTGATCAAGACCAAGTACGGCAGTTTTAATGCAGCCGAGAAGAAAAAGCAAGAAGACTTAGCCAAATTGCAGAACCAGAATTATTATTCAGATGATGCAGCCGGTTATGGTGGAATTGCAGAAGCAGACAAGCCGATTTTAGACGCGCTAAAGGCCAAAGGTTCTGCAGAATCAGCTTTACAGTATTATATGAAATCGCTTCAGGACTCGCTTGCCAATTATGGGCAAGGCCTTATAGTAGCCAGATGGTTTGCCCAGCAATATGGGGATCTGTCCAATTCGCAAATGGTGCTGGAGGCGCTTTCTAACAAGCATAATAAGAATCCAGAGATTCAAAAGGCCATTGCCTATTTCTACCAGGAATTGGGAATGACCAAGGCTGCTGTTGAGCAGTATAAAAAGGTGGCTCGTTTACGTCCAGAATATGCACAATCCTTTAGAGATCTGGCCAACGCGCATTTAGAGAACAGTCAGTTCGTTTTGGCTTGGCGCGTGTATATGAGTTATATTTTGGGTGATAATGATATTAGTGGAGAAGGAATTGGGAAGACCATCTATTCAGAGATGGAATACATCTACTTTAACCGAAGCAATCAAGCCAAGATCAAGGAAAAGTTTGTTCCCATTCACGACGATATTCAAGACTTCCGGGCCGATGTTCGTTTGGTCTTTGAGTGGAATACTTCGGAAGCTGAATTTGACATTGAGTTTGTGAATCCAGAGCGACGTGCCTATTCTTTCAATCACTCCTTGGCAGACAATCAAGACCTGATCACTGATGAGAAGACTAAAGGCTATTCCAGCAAAGAGTTCTTTGTGGAGGATCTCCAAAACGGAGAATGGCTTGTGAATTTCACCTATCGCGGCAACAAAAAGCCCGAACCTACTTTTGTGAAGTTAACAGTCTATTACGATTGGGGGAAACCTTCTCAGCGTCAAGAAGTTCGGGTGTATAACTTTCAAGATCAGCGTGTTAAGTTGCAGCTCTTACGCCTAACCGATACACTTTTGGCCGTGAACAACGATTAAGTCCTTAACAGGAATTTATCAGCGAGAGGGTTCATTTTAACAACGCCTTATCAGTATCGCCCCGCAGATTTCCCGAGTTTAGCGCATGCTTTCTAATCAACGCATATGGATACTGGGCCTGCTGTGCCTAGTGGGTTTCAACGCCCTAGCCCAAAGACTTGAAGGGCGTGTCACTGATGAACAAGGCCGATCTTTGGAGGGAATCACGGTACTTAATTTAACCCGAGTGAAAGGTACGGTAACCAATGAGCGGGGCAATTATTCCATTGGTTATGACGATGGAGATACGATTCTATTTGCAGGATTGAGTTTTTCCAACTTTGAATTTGTGGCCAAAGATCTTCCAGAGGATCTCGGGCCGATCAACATCACCATGACTCCAGAAACCACTGAACTCGATGAGGTGGTGGTGCGTTCGGATCAGCTCTCTGATGAGCAGATCGCGGAGATCATCGAGCAGAATTTTGGAGCGATCATGCCGACCAAGGTCCTTTCTAATGCGGAGAAAAAGCTCTATACTGCGTCAAGTTCTGCCGGCGGTTTGGTGCCTTTTGATCTAATTCTCAATACTATCAATGGACGCATTAGAAAGCTCAAAATGCTCAATAGTTGGGAAAAACAAGACGTTATCATTGACGAGTTGCAGGCTGCGATACCAGAGGAATTTTTGAGGGAAGAGTTGGGGCTGGAGGAAGTAGAGGTCTATCCGTTTTTGCTCTATTGTGTGGAGACCTCCGTCAAAGTGCCAACCCCTGAAGAAATGAATTTGAGTCTCATTGAGTTCCTTTTGGCCAAATGGAAACAATACCAGGAACAGCGGGATTAAATTTGGATTTCTCCCCTGGCAGTCATAGCTTGCTTTGAGATAACTAATGCGATTTATGACCAACAAGTACTTTCTTTTACTGTGCCTTTTCACCCTCAGCACTTCAATTTTTGGGCAGTCAGAATACCGAGTTGATCTAATCCCGGAGGCATTAAAAGAAGACGCCAACAGCACTACTGTAACAGAGACTTATGAGTTGGAGATCGCAGATCACCAAAGCATTGTTTACAAACACAAGCGGGTAGTCACGGTTTACAATAAAGGAGGAGATTCTGATGCGGTGGCTTACGCCAGTTATGATGACGACCGCAGAATCTCCAAGCTCTCTGCTACCATACTAGACAAGAATGGAGAAGAAATAGAGCGTTTTAGAAAGCGAGATTTTGAAGATATCAGCGCCGTCGATGGTGGCACCCTATACAGCGACAGCCGCTTGATGGTTTTGCAGTACACCCCGACACAGTATCCGTATACCTTAGTTTTTGAGTCAGAAACGCAAAGCAAAGACACCTTTTATTTGCCTACATGGAACCTCATTGATTATTACGATTCTTCCATTTGGAATACCCGCTTTGTGGTAAAATACAATCCAGATCTCGGTTTTAGATATAAGGTCTTTGACCCTGAAGGAGTTTTTAAGATCAATGACAGTGAAGGCTTATTAGAAATCTCAGCCAGTGACATTAGTGCAACAAGTGCTGAGGAAATGGGCCCTTCTCCCTGGGAATTTATCCCAAACGTTCGTGTTGGTTTAACTCATTTTAGCCTAGATGGCATAGAGGGAAGGGCATCCAATTGGGAAGAGCTCGGCGCTTGGCAATATAGAAATCTAGTTGCGGGCTTAGACGGTTTGCCACAGGATGTGGTTTCTAAGGTGAGCGCTTTGGTTGCAGATGCTCCAAATACCAAAGAAAAGGTGCGCCGCATTTATGAATTCATGCAAGACAATACGCGCTATATCAGCGTGCAATTGGGTATTGGTGGCTTGCGTCCTTATCCTGCTGCAGAAGTGATTGAGAAAGGTTATGGCGACTGCAAAGGTTTAACCAATTTAACCATGGCTTTGTTAAACAGTCAAGGCATAGAGGCCAATTATTGTGTGGTTTGGGCCGGTCGAGATCAGAAAAGCATAGATGCTGATTTTGCTTCTTTACAAGGCAATCACGTGATCTTAAATGTGCCTTTAGAGGATGAAGAATTATGGCTGGAATGCACCAGTCAAACCATGCCCTTTAACTTTTTAGGCGACTTTACAGACAATAGAAATGTGGTGGCTCTTACCCCTCAAGGTGGCGTCATTAAGCGTACTCCAAATTACACCGTAGGTGATAATACCTTAGATACCAACGGAACGTTCACACTAGATGATTCAGGGACTATTTCTGGGGTGGTCAGCTTGTTTTCTAAAGGAATTCAATACGACAATAGAAGCGCTATGGTCTCCAAGGATCAGAAAGACCGCATCAGCAGTTACAAGAATTACTGGCGCTATGTAGACAACCTGGACATTGTAAACATCACACTAGAAGAGGACAAAGAAGAGGTCAGTCTGAGAGAGGAAGTGCTTTTTAGTGCTGCGGATTTTGCCAACTTCTCCAATGAAAAAGTAATAGTCCCGGTCAATGTGATGGACCGCTACACCTATATCCCGAGACGCTACAAAGAGCGTACACAAGAAGCCGTTATACTTCGTGGCGGTGTGGACAACACCAATTTTAGTATTGAGATTCCAGAAGGCTATAGCGTAGAATCCTTGCCTGCTCCAAGGAGCATTGAGTCTAAATTCGGCTCCTACACCTTGCTCGTTTTACCCGATGGTGAAGGCGCTGTGCAAGTGAATCGGAGCTTGGTGCTGCAAAGGTTTAGAGCCACTCCAGAGGAGTACAAAGAACTCAGAGGCTTTATGAGATCTGTGGCCCGCAGCGATGCGGCAAAGATGGTACTCATTAAAAAGTAGCCTGACAAGCATCACGCAAAAACCCTATAAAATCTTAATATTTAGCCCGTTGGTGTTAAAATACACGGTGCTGCATGGTTTTTTTGTACCTTAAAAGTTCAATAAAACTAACCACATATGGCAAGCCTTACTATAACAATCAATGGGGAATCCCGGACCATAACCGCCGCGCCAGAAACACCACTACTTTGGGTGTTGCGTGATGAACTGGGTATGGTCGGAACAAAATTCGGCTGTGGGATCGGTCAATGCGGATCCTGTACAGTACACTTGGACGGCAACGCAGTTCGCAGTTGTCAACTTCCAGTTTCTGCTTTGGAAGGAAAGAAGATCACCACTATAGAAGGCCTATCAGAAGCAGGAGACCATCCGGTGCAAGTGGCTTGGAAAGAAGTAGACGTTCCGCAGTGTGGCTATTGCCAAGCAGGACAGATCATGACGGCCTCGGCCTTTTTGGCACAGAATCCCAGTCCTTCATCAGAAGAGATTCGCAACGCCATGCACGGCAATATCTGTCGCTGTGCTTCTTACAATAGAATTGAAAAAGCTGTTGCACAAGCAGCTCAAAACTCTTAAACCTTAGACGTCATGGAAAACAACCAAAAACTTACCTTCAGTCGTCGTGGTTTTATCAAAACTTCGGCCTTAGCTGGTGGCGGAATGCTCATTGGCTTCAATTTATTTCAGGCTTGTAAAGAAGCTGCTCAACCCCCAGTTGATATTGCTTCGTTGAACTTTAACGATTTCAATGCCTTCATCAAGATCTCAGATGACGGCTATGTCACCATATTTTCGCCCAATCCAGAGATCGGTCAAGGAGTAAAGACCTCCATGCCCATGATCATTGCAGAAGAGTTGGATGTGCCTTGGGAAAAGGTTCATGTAGCTCAAGGGATTTTGGATACCAAGAATTATCAGCGCCAAGTAGCCGGAGGGAGTCAATCGATTCGCTTCGGATGGGATGCTCTCAGACAAACGGGTGCAACGGCCAAGCAGATGCTCATCAATGCCGCAGCAGCTCAATGGGGAGTTGATGCTTCCACTTGCAGCGCGAGTCAGGGAGTTATCACTAACGCCAACGGAGACAGTCTGCATTACGGTCAAGTAGTGAATCAAGCTGCTGGCCTAGAGGTCCCAGAGAATGTGACTCTTAAAGAAACTAAAGATTATACCATCATCGGAACCGATACCCGAAACGTGGATATCGACGAGATCATTACCGGAAAGCCGCTCTTTGGCTTGGATTATACGGCTGAGGGAATGGTTTACGCCTCCGTAATGCGTCCACCCGCTTTTGGGAATGCATTAGAGAGCTTTGATGATGCTGATGCCCGAGCTGTTGCTGGGGTTATTGATGTGGTGAGCTACGATAACAAAATCGCCGTATTGGCCAACAATACCTGGGCTGCCATGCAAGGCAAAAAGGCTCTTAAGGCCATTTGGAAAGCAGATGGCACTTTAGAGAGTACCGCTGATCACGACAGGATTCTCAATGAGATCTTGGACGGCAACTCTTTTGATACGCGTAGAGAAGACGGAGATGTGGCGGCTGCTTTTGCCGCTGCGGATGAGGTGGTAGAACGCACCTATGAATCGCCTTTCTTGCCGCACAATTGTATGGAACCTATGAACTTCTATGCCAACGTGACTGCAGATCGAATCCATTTGGTTGGACCTATCCAAACTCCAGCTGGAACCGCTGCACGTGTAGCACAATTGCTGGATCGCAATGCAGAAGAAGTTCATCTAGAGATGACTCGTATGGGAGGTGGTTTTGGCCGCAGACTCTACGGAGACTTTGTTATGGACGCTGCTCAGATATCTAATTTGGCTCAAAAACCCGTTAAGGTGGTTTACAGCAGAGAAGACGATATGACCGCGGGGATTTACCGCCCTGCTATCAAGTATCGCATTGCGGCTTCATTGAAAGACGGTGAGATCACTGGATATCATTTGAAGGAGGCAGCGATCAATTCCAATATGTACGGTTTGATCCCGCACTTCTTCCCTGCAGGGGCTATTTCGAACTACAAAGTAGATACGGCCAATTACCAGAGCAATATTACTATTGGGGCTTGGAGAGCTCCCTATACGAACTTCTTGGCTTTTGCAGAGCAGACCTTCTTTGATGAGATTGCAGGCAAACTCGGTAAAGACGCCGTTCAAATGCGCTTAGACCTTTTAGAGAATGTAAAAGACAATACGGATGAGAATATTCAGTATTCGGGCAAACGTATGCAAGATACCATTAGACTCGCTGCAGAGAAAGGCGGATGGGGCAACGCTCCAGAAGGTGTTTATCAAGGTTTTTCTGCCTATTACAGTCACAACACACACGTTGCAGAATTGGCAGAGGTAGAGATTGAAAACGGCTACCCAGTTGTAAAACGCGTTACGGTTGCAGTAGACTGCGGAATTGTGGTCAATCCTTTAGGTGCGAAGAACCAAATTGAAGGAGGTGTCATTGACGGAATAGGCCACGCCATGTATGGAGATTTTGGTTTTGACAATGGCCGTCCTACTTCTAATAATTACGACACTTACCGTCTGATTCGAATGAAAGAGACCCCGCAGGTAGATACCTATTTTGTAGATAACGGCTTGTCACCAACAGGACTCGGAGAACCCGCTTTGCCACCAGCAGGTGCAGCAATTGCCAATGCTATTCACGCGGCCACTGGCCAACGTTTAATGAAACAACCATTTGTCAATGATTTGGAACCTGCCAAAATGAAAGAGGTGATCGGTTTCACGGTACCACTTCCTGGGCAAATGGAGAACTGCTAAAGTCCGTATTTGTTTTTGAGTTTTTGGTAGGCCTCGGGTGTATCTAGGTCCTCATAGTCTTTTTGAACGCTATGAGAAGCCAGTCTTATTCCCTCAAGTTTAAAAAGTTGTTTGGCGCCAAGATCACCATCCAATTGGCTTAGCTTTTCAAAGAGTGAATCTTTAAATATTGCGGGCACTCCTTGCAAGTCTGGGTATTGCGTACAGACAATATCCGCTTCACTGCTTACGAATGTTTCTATCAGACCTTTAAGGTTATCAGCAGTAATTATCGGCATGTCCGCGAGTAAAACCAAAACTCCTTTTGGAGGTCGATTCATTAGGGTCTTGATTCCAAAAGCTAGGGAATTACCCATACCACGTTCCCACTCTGGGTTTTGAGTTATTTGTATAGCGTGGCGCTGAGTAATTTTTTCAAGGCTGATATGCTCTGCGCCGCTTATCAAAACAATATGCTTGCAGACAAGTGCTTTAGCCTTTTTAATGATACATTCCAAAACAGTGCTATCTCCCCAAGGCAAAAGCATCTTTGGAGTACCCATTCGGCTGGATTTTCCAGCAGCTAAAATCAGTATGGAAATTTCTGAACTCAATTAGTCGTGGATGCCGCTTTTCTTGTCTTTGAGCGATTGCGGTTCTTGTCCGCGCATGACGGCTAAGATCTCCGCAATTATGGAAATACCAATCTCATGAGCCGTTTCTGCTCCGATATTGATCCCGGCAGGTCCATGCAGCATTTCAATGAACTCTGGCGCTACTTCTGGATAGTGTTCTAAAAGGCCATCAAAGAGCTTTTCACGGCGCTTTTTAGGGCCTAGAAGACCGATATAAGCCGCCGGGCCATCAATGAGTGCCCCTAAGTATTTGAGGTCCTTAGAGAAACTGTGAGTCATAAGCACCACCGCGGTTCTATCATCTACTTGGGTTGGAGTTATCTGTTCCGGATTTAAATGATAAAAGTTAGTCGCTCCTGGAAAATTTTGAATGGATTTATGGTCGTCTAAAGGTGCTATAAGATCAACGCGAAACCCAACCGCTGCTGCAAGTTGCGTTAAGGCCACGGCATCGTGTTCAGATCCAATGATGGTCAGTCGAATACTCGGAGTGATGGACTGCGTAAAAGTTTCTTCACTTGCCTGATCAAAAGGCGCTCCATGTACGGCATGTTCTCCTGCATCACTAAAATAAAAAACGGATTGCGCCAGATCTTGCACTCCTTCAGCTCTACTAAATGTACTAGTGATCTCAAAGGCTTTTCGGGAGTGATCTTGGGCTTTTAAAGCGTTTAGAATTTGCTCTGGATCAGTGACGGGTTCTATCAGAATATACAGCAGTCCTTCACACCCCAAGCGGTAGCGACCGTCATAATGCATCATTTTTGGTGCGCCAGACTTAAAGACTTCATCAGCTTGTCTTAGAATATCTTTTTCTACACAGCCGCCACTTACAGCTCCAAACATTTCACCGTCTTCGTTGATAAGCATGCGCACGCCCGGTCTGCGATAAGAAGAACCTTCTAAAGCAACTACGGAGGCCAGCACCGACTTTTTATCCGCCTTGGCGGCTTCTGTCGCCTTAGTAAAAATGTGAATTAATTCGTGAAGCATCCTTAAAAATAAGGATTCGTTTGTGTTCTGAAACCCTAACAAAGTTAAAACCTTTTAAATCCCAACAGATTTACTCCTGAGTTCCTGATTTACCGACAATTATCGTTATATTTGATTGGATATAACGCTACATGGTAACGGTATCAGAAGCCATACAACTCATAACCAACAACGTAAAGTCATCAGCTAAAATGGAGCAACGTACTTTAAGCAGTGCGTTGGACAATGTTTTGGCTGCAGACGTGGTCAGTCCTATCAGCATGCCTCCTTTTAGGCAATCTGCCATGGATGGCTACGCTATTTGTTCACACGACAGTATGGAATACACCGTTGTTGGAGAAGTAGCAGCTGGTTCTCAAGATCATCCTCATTTGAATAGAGGAGAAGCGGTACGCATCTTTACCGGCGCGGCGGTGCCAGATACGGCAGATCGTATAGTTATTCAAGAGAAAGTTAATCGCCAAGAGGATCACATTCTTTTAGAGGAAGCGTTTAGACTTGGGGCCAATATTCGTCCCATTGGTGAGCAGCTTCACAAAGGCGATCCAGTTATGGGCGCAGGAATGCGCATCACACCAGCGGGTATTGGTTTGTTGGCTGGCGTAGGAGTTGCAGAAGTTACGGTTGCGACTAAACCTCGAGTAGCTATTGTGGTTACTGGAGACGAACTTAAGGCCGCTGGAGAACCCTTAAACCGCGGTCAAATTTACGAAAGCAATGGCGCGATGTTGGCTGCCGTGCTAAGCGATAAAGGATATAATGATTCTCAGGTATTAAAAGCTGAGGATGATTTAGAGGTATTGACAAATACACTACAGCAGGCCCTAACAGAAGCCGACGTGGTGTTAGTCTCTGGCGGAATTTCCGTGGGTGACTATGATTTTGTCAAGACCGCACTGAACAATTTAGGTGTACAGCAGGTTTTTTACAAGGTAAAACAGAAGCCTGGAAAACCTTTATTGTTCGGTAAAAAAGAGCAGAAACTGGTATTTGCACTCCCCGGAAATCCAGCCTCGGCACTAAGCTGTTTTTACGTTTATGTGCTCCTGGCTTTGCGGTTATGGGAAGGAGATAAGCAAGCTTCATCCCGATTCCAGTTTGCCAAAATAGAATCAAATTACCACAAAAAAGGAGACAGGGCACAGTTTTTAAAAGCGAAGAAAGGCGCAGACAATACCGTTGCAATATTGGATGGACAGGCGTCTTCCATGTTGCAAAGTTTTGCGGCCGCCGACGCTTTAGTGTTTTTAGACGAGGAGGTATCCTACGTTGACCAAGAATCCCTGGTTCCTTACTTAAACATTCTGTAATGGAACTAACTTTAAAGTACTTCGGTAGAATTGCTGAGCTAACCGGCAAAACCGAAGAGATCCGATCTGCAGCGGTAGAGACCGTTGATGAATTGGACTCTGTATTGCGCAGGGAATACCCTGGATTATCAATGGCAACCTACACTATTGCTGTAGATCATGAGATTGTTCAGCCTTCATTCCCGTTAAAAACAAAGGTAGAGGTGGCCTTACTACCTCCTTTTTCAGGTGGATGAATATGAATCGTTACCAACGACAAATACAATTAGAAGATGTAGGCCCTAGCGGTCAAGAGGCTTTGGCAAAGGCTAAGGTCTTGGTTGTTGGTGCAGGTGGGTTAGGTAGCCCGATTCTCCAGTATTTAGCAGCAGCAGGAGTAGGTACTCTAGGCGTTGCAGATATGGATACGGTTGCGCTATCTAATTTACACAGGCAATTGTTGTATTCCACTCAAGACGTTGGAAAACCGAAAGTCTTAGCCGCTCAAGAGCGACTTAAATCACTGAATCCAGAAATTGAGATCAAGACCTACCCAGAAGGGGTGCACACGGAAAACATCATGCCGATGATAGTCTCCTATGATTTGATCATTGACGGGACAGATAACTTTAGTACGCGTTATTTGATCAATGACGCTTGTGTAAAGAGCAATAAAGCATGGATTTATGGAGCGCTCTTTAAGCACCAAGGTCAGTTTGCTTTGTTCAACCACAGAGGCGGCCCGTGTTATCGTTGTTTGTATCCCAAACCTCCAGCTGCTGGTGAGGTTGCAGGCTGCAATATACTGGGAGTCCTTGGGACGGTTGCGGGTATCATTGGACTACAAATGGCTCATTTGGCCCTGCAAACGATCATTTGGCCTGAGGAGGTGCCCAATCGGTCAGTATTTTACGTGAATCAACAGAATTTTTCTGTGCAACACCTCAAAATGGACAAGAACCAAAGCCTTTGTGATAATGTGCAGTCAGATTCTTGGGAGTTACCGCAGACCAATGCCGTGACAAACTGTGATTCACCACCCAATACACTTAGCTTGAAAGAGGCTCTCCTGTTAGATCAAGCCTTGTTTTTGGATGTTCGAGATACTGAAGAGCAACCTAAGATTGCGTCTGTGGATCTGCAAATTCCAGTAAGAGAGCTGGAGCTCCGCTTGAAAGAACTAGATAAAGAAAAAACATATATCGCTTTTTGTAAAAGCGGTCAAAGGGCCAAAGCGGCTGCGACCCTTTTAAAAGAGCATTATTTTGAGGCAGTATATGCCTTGAGTGCTAGTGCACAACATTTAAAAAACGCTATCGAAAACGAAAATTCAACAACTAATGAAGTCTATTAAAAATGTGTTCAGAGAGGGCCCTATAAGCCCCGAATTTATAGCCGATTCCATTGCTAAACATCAAGTAAAGACCGGCATTGGAGCACACAATATCTTTTTGGGTCAGGTACGTGCTGATCAGGCGGGTGATTCTGCCGTGGGAGCTATAGAGTATACGGCCTACACTGAAATGGCCAACAAGGTCATGCATGAGATTCGCGAGCGAACCTTTGAAGAGTTTGACCTGACTTGCATGCACATTTACCACAGCTTGGGCTTGGTTAAGACGGGAGAGGTGTGTTTGTTCGTCTTTGTCTCTGCACCGCACCGCAAGGTGACCTTTAGAGCATTAGAATATGTAGTGGAGGCAATAAAGGCTGAGGCTCCAATTTTTGGAAAGGAAATTTTAGAGAATGAATCTCATAAATGGAAAGTCAATAATTAATGGTAGATATAACCCATAAAGGAATAACATTACGTACGGCAGTTGCTCAGGCTATAGTACGAGTTGGCTCCGAAGAAACCTTGACAGCGATCAAAGAAGATCGAGTGCCCAAGGGCAATGTACTGGCAATGGCCAAAGCTGCTGGTTTTTTAGGCGTTAAAAAAACACCGGCCCTTTTACCAGATTGCCATCCGCTACCCATAGAGTTTACGGCGGTAGATTATGAGTTCAAGGAGCTGGAGCTACACATTAATATGACTGTTAAAACCTTATACAAGACCGGTGTTGAGGTGGAGGCTATGCACGGTGCCAGTGTAGTGGCTTTGACCATTTACGATATGTTGAAACCCATTGATAAGGCCGTTAGTATTCACGAGATTAAACTCTTGGAGAAAACTGGAGGAAAGTCCAGTCACAGAAAGCGGCTTTCAAGAAAGGTAAAAGCTGCGGTTGTGGTATGTTCAGACAGCATTTCGCAAGGAGATAAAGAAGATAAGGCCGGCAAAGCTATAGTAGCGCAATTGAATGAGCACGGGCTGGAAGAAATAGATTATCAGATCATTCCCGATGAGGCCGATAAAATAACCGAGGTTTTAGATCAAGCACGGGGAGCGGGCTGTCAATTGGTAATCTACACTGGAGGTACAGGTCTTTCACCCAGAGATGTCACTCCAGACACCTTAGAACCCTTGTTGGAGCGCAGAATTCCCGGAATGGAAGAAGCTATTAGAGCTTACGGTCAAGAGCGTACGCCATATGCTATGTTATCGCGCTCCATGGTTGGAACTATTGGTAACACCTTGATCATGGCTTTACCCGGTTCAACTAAAGGAGCACAAGAGTCTATGCAAGCGGTATTTCCTGCGGCCTTGCATTTGTTCAACGTAATGGGAGGAGAAAGGCATGACTGATACGAACATATTAACGGATAAATACGGCAGAAAGCACTCCTATTTGCGTATTTCGCTAACGGAGCGTTGCAATTTACGCTGCACTTACTGTATGCCCGAACACGGCGTAGCTGTGAGCCCTTGGGGAAAACTCATGTCTCCAGATGAGGTATTTGAAATTGCCAAGCGTTTTGTCGGGATGGGTGTCACTAAAATTAGGCTGACTGGCGGAGAACCACTAGTTAGAAAGGATTTTGGGCAGATTTTAGAAAAGTTATCCACCTTAGATGTAGAACTTTCTTTGACCAGTAACGCTGTGATCATTGATCGTTATATCGATCAACTAAAAGCGGCAGGAATAAAGACTGTGAACATCAGTCTGGATTCCCTCCATCCTACTAAATTCAAGACCATAACTCGCAGAGACAATTTTGATAAGGTAAAACAGAATATTGATAAGTTAATCCAAGAAGGCTTTAAAGTGAAGATCAATTGCGTGCTGATCAAGGGCTTTAATGATAATGAGATCATTGATTTTATTCGATATACCCAGAATAACCCTGTTACGGTAAGGTTTATTGAGTTCATGCCTTTTGATGGAAATCGATGGAATAGAGACAAACTGGTTTCGCACGAAGAGATTCTCAATATGGCCTTTGCGGAGTGGTCTGCCACGGGTGTGGAACGCTTGGTAGATGAAGCTCACGATACTTCCAGAAACTATAGTGTGCACGGCTTCCAAGGTTCATTTGCAATAATCAGCACGGTAACTAATCCCTTCTGTGACAGTTGCAATAGAATTCGCCTTACCGCTAACGGAAGAATCAAGAATTGCCTGTTTTCTAATTCGGAGGTCGATTTGTTGACCACCTTTAGAGAAGGTGGAGATATTACCCCCTTAGTAGCTCAAGCGATTCAAGCAAAAGCCCCGATACGCGGAGGTATGTCTACCGATGAATCATTCAGCGATCCCAATAATTACAACCAAAACCGGAGCATGATCGCTATTGGCGGTTAGTCTTTATAGAACTCAATCAAAGCCTCAACGACCAATTGCATGTGCTCAGGCAGCTCAGATTCCGGATAAGGATGTTTCATGCCAAAAACGTGGTCCGCTCCTGGAATGACTTTAAGAATGCTCTGCGGATTCCAGCTGTGCAGGGCCTCAGCTTCTTTTAGCGTAACCGTTGGATCTTCGGTGCCATGGATGATCAGATGTGGGATATTAATGGATCTAACGGCTTTGTGAATGGTCAGTCGGTCTTCATGGGCTATAAAATCGGTGTAGAATTGATACTTATGAGGCAAAAGCTGACCGGTTCTGCTGTTTTCAATGTAGGTTATGCCTTTTTCCTGCCATTGCTTAAAATGCTCGGTACCCTCTAAAAATCGTACGCGATAATCACTTACCGAGGCTAAGGTTGCCACCTTATCAATACGCGAATCTTGGCCAGCTGTGAGACTAACAATTCCGCCTCCGCGGCTGTGTCCTAAGAGATACAACTTCTGATCAGGCGCTTCAAAATGATTGATCACCAGCTGTAGATCGTCCATTTCTATGCTGTAATTATTCTCTGAGAAAGCCTCGAGATCGGGAAAGTCTATAGGCTGTTCTACCGTTCCTCCATTGTGTGAAAAATTAAATCGGACAAAATCAAAACCCGCCCGGGTCAAGGATTCAGCCATTAAGTGCCAACCTCCCCAGTCCTTGAATCCTTTATATCCGTGACAAAAGATGATTAGCGCATGCTTCTTAGCACCTTGCGCTGGATGAAAGTTGCCAATTATAGGTCTGCCGTGATCGGGTTCTAACTGAAAGCTTTGAGTCATTTATACTTCTTTTTCTGTAAATGGAATTTCTGGGTCAAAGATCTCAACAAAGAGCTGATTGAGTTCTGTAATAAAATGTTCTAAGGTCGCTTCATTGAGTTGATTGTCTACTTGACGACTGCCTTGGGGTTTATAGCCAAAGCTCATAAAGTCCTGAGATTGGCTGCGGAATGAGATGATCCCCGCACGATCTGGAATGATTCCGAACTCAAGCTTATACATCAAAGCGTAGAGCAAGACTTGAAAGGCCTTGCTGTATTTGTAATCAGTGATCATTAAGTCCCACTCAGAGAGCTGTAGTTGTTTGGGTTCTACTTTACCCGTTTTATAGTCTATGATGCGCAATTGCCCATCTAATTTGTCAACGCGATCGGCTGTGCCCCCCAGGTTTATTGGACCTATTTGAGGATGCGTGTACACCACGGATAAAGGCATTTCTAAGGCGATGAGTTCTATTTGACGATTGGCAGCAAGCAGGGCCAAGTCACTTTCTATTGCAAATTGAACATACTTCTGGGCTACTTCAAAAACAATGCGATTTTTACCCGCGTTAAAGTGTTTCCCCAAATGCTTTACGCTCATATCTGCAACCACTTGAGGCAATTTGGGAAGCAACTTCTTAAGCTGATCTTGTTTGAGTAAGCCACCAACAAAGGGCGTATAAAGTTGCTCAATGGACTCATGAACAATGGACCCTAAAGTATTAAGAGCAATATCTTCTTCCAGAATTTCTGCGGGACGGACCTTTAGTAATTTCTCTGCATAGAAATCTATGGGATTCCTGATGTAGTTGATAAGACTGGAAGGGCTGAATTGTTTAGCAGCTAACTCTTTAAGCCTGTTAATTACCTCTGGAGTCTTGGCCACAGACTTGAGTTGTACGCTCTGCGACTGCATGCTTGAGCTGATAATATGTTCTTGAATATTATGCATAGCTCCATAGGTGCGTAGCTGTTTGATCAAACGACTTTCTTCTTTGGTATTAAATCCGCTTCCCACAGCTGTATAATACAGATCAATGTGCTGGCTTCTGTGTAGCAGACGGTAAAAGTGATATACAAAGATGGCGTCCTTCTCAAAGGTAGAAGGCAAGCCGTATTGATACTTCATATCATTGGTGATATAAGACGGCGCCATGCTCCCGCTGGGCAGATAACCTTCATTTACCGAGGTCATGATCACCCGCTTAAAATCAAGTGCTCTGCTCTCCAGAACTCCCATAATTTGTAAACCATCATAAGCGTCTCCTTGAAAGTCTATTTGTTGTTTTGACGCCAATTGCCTGAATATGTTCCGAAGCGATTCTAAGGAACTGATAGACCCGTAACGCTCTTGCATATTTTGGAGTTGTACGCAAACCTCAACCAGTTTATTTGCTGCAGTTCTGTGGATATCATTGGTCACGTGAGTCAAGGGTCGGAGTAATGCTTCTAATCGTTTTATCGCTACGACAGGATCTGTTGGCCAAGGATCAAAAATAAGTTTGAGCTGGTCTTGATCTTGGTCGCTACTACCAGCCAAGAGTTCGTCGGCGCTAATACTGATCTGATTCGTAGCGATCATGCGCTGCATTAAGGCTGTGGGTTTTTCAATGACCAACTGGGTTACAGGATGCTCCAAAACCTTGAATAATAGCTTGTAATAGTAGCTCTTCGGATATCGAATATGAAGCTCTAAAATAGCCAGCGTCCATAGTGTGAGCGGCTGGTGCTTTAAACTCACTCCCATGGTCACGTTGACCTTGTTGATCGTGTTGGGAAGCGAATTCAAAAGCGGTAAGAGTAATTGTTCATCTGCCAAAACAATTGCGGTGTCTTTGAGCTGCTCTGTTGGAATATCACCAAGGGTATTGCCAATTTCTTTTACTTGGTCTAAAGGGTTAGCGGCTTGAATTAAGTTGATCTGTTTTGGGCTGCTGTAATGGTCGCTTACAAATAAGGGTTTTTGATTTTGGTAGTAGCCCCATTCTTGGAAATAGCGCCGCATAAAGAGTGAAGCGCTGTGGGCTTTATCATTTATAAAGTGTTTGTCGGCATCCCAAAAGACAAAGTGATTTCCCTGAGCCAAGAATTCTTGGAAGAGCGCTTGTTCTGCATTGTTCAAAGCATTGAATCCTAAGAAGGCATGCGGACGATCACCTTGTGCATCAAAATAGAAACTGAGTTGTTCTACGGCCTCACGATAAACCATTCCTTGATATCCCAAGCCCTTAGCACTTAGAGCATCCTTTAAGTCCTCATAATATGCTGGTAATTGATTCCAGAATGACAAATAGGCTTGAATGAGTTCTGATTGACTTTCTTGCAAAGACCAGTGGTTCAGTTCTTGCACGCTCGCCAAATAAGCAAAAAAGGAATCCGAAGGAACTAAGTAACGATCTATCTCATTGAAATCAGCAAGTAGAATCGTGGCCCAAGAGCTAAAGGTGTCAAAATCATCCTTAGGCTGGTCGGCTTGTCTTTTTAAGTAGACCTGATAACATTCAAAGAGCAGTGGCAGTTCATCAATAATCTGCAGATCCGAGAGCTCTTGAATAAAGGTTTCAATCGGTATGATATCTGGTAAGAAGGAGGCAGTATGCTGTTTCTGCTGAATACACTGCCGCAGAAAATTACCCGCGCGTATACTGGGAACTATACAACGCAATTGTGCTATATCGTCAACTTGATCGGTTAAGTGATCCCAGCATTGGGCAATGAATGACTGCATTGTATAAAAATAAAAAACGCCCCCGATAACCGGAGGCGTTTTTCTATGTATTTAAGGGATTTCTTATTTCTGCAAAGAAATCTCTACACGTCTGTTTTCTTGACGTCCAGCTCTAGTGTTGTTAGAAGCAATTGGACGAGACTCTCCGTATCCTACAGAGATCAAACGAGATCCTTCCATACCAATAGTAGTAAGGTAAGACTTCACAGAAGCAGCACGCTCTTCAGATAGCTTCTGGTTAGTAGAATCTCTACCTACACTGTCAGTGTGTCCTTCGATTACGAAAGTAGTCGTTGGGTATTCTTTCATGATGTCAACGATGTTTTGAAGAACAGCGTAAGACTCTTGACGAATAGTAGACTTTCCAGTATCGAAAAGGATAGTTTTAGAGTACTCGTTCAAAGTGTTGATTACCTCTACAGTAACTTCTGGACATCCGTCGTTAGCAACAGTACCAGCAACATCAGGACAGTTATCGTCTTTGTCTAGTACACCGTCACCGTCAGAATCTGGCCAAGGGCATCCGTTGTTAGCAGCAGGTCCTGCTTCGTTAGGACAGTTATCATCAGAATCTTTGATTCCGTCACCGTCAGCATCAGGACATCCTCCTAAAGACTTAAGACCAGCTACAGTAGGACAAGCATCGTCCGGATCAGCAATACCATCACCGTCAGTGTCAGGACAACCGTTGAATTCAGCTGCACCAGCTACGTCAGGACAAGCATCGTTACGATCCTCGATACCATCACCGTCAGAATCAGGACATCCGTTGAACTCAGGAAGACCTGGAGTTTCTGGACACTCATCGTCTTTGTCATAGATACCGTCACCGTCAGTGTCTTTTCCACCGAAAGTGAAGATCACACCAGCAGAGTGCTGGAAGTGACGAATTCCGTAAACATCTTCGAAGGCATGCTTGTAAGTAGACTCAACGTTGATACCGAACTGCTCGCTCAACCAGAAACGGAATCCAGCTCCGAAGTTCATAGTACCAAATCCGATGTCATCTACCCAAGTGTAACCACCACCAACTCCAATTACTGGATCTAGCCATCCACCTGGACCACCGATCACATCTTTGAAGCTGTAGCTAATACGACCGTCAGCAGCATAGTAAGAAAGATCTTCTACTCTGAAGTCACCAATTTTGTTGATACGGTTTACAGATCCTGAAGCGGTCAAAGTAAGACCAGAACCAACATAACGTCCAACAGAAACTTTAGAAACAACAGGAATAATGTTCCAGTGGTCGTTTACGTTGAAGAACTCTTGCAAGAAGTTTGCTTTAGTTTGAATTGGAGTTCTTCCCACGTCCTCAGTTCCAACTGGGAAAGTATCCACAGCGTTGAACTCGATGCCGAAAGCCCAAGGATTGTTTTCGTCTTGTGCATTCACAGTACTTAACCCTAGGACAAGCAAGGAAGCAACTAAAAATCTGCTAAGATGTTTCATATTAGAAAATTTAATTTTTTTAAGTGTTAATTGAAGCAAAAATATGTTGTTAAATTTTATTAACAAAAGCAAATCTACTAAAAATTTTGTAATAAGCTTTTATTATAGAGCCTAATTAGGTTTTTAGCCGATTACATTTAACTTTTTACCCACTTTTTTGAAGGCTTCTATCGCCTTGTCAAGATGCTCTTTTTCATGGGCTGCAGATAGCTGTACTCGGATGCGTGCTTTTCCTTTCGGAACGACCGGATAAAAGAACCCAATTACATAAATTCCTTCTTCCAATAATTGGTCTGCCATTTGCTGAGACAATTTAGCGTCATAAAGCATTACAGGCACAATGGCTGAATCTCCATCAATGATATCAAAACCAGCCTCCATCATACCTTTCTTAAAATAAGCGGTATTGGATTCCAATTTATCACGCAGGCTGGTATCGTTAGAAAGCATGTCAAATACCTTAATAGATGCACCAACTATAGCTGGGGCCAAAGAATTCGAGAATAAATAAGGCCTTGATCGTTGGCGCAGCATTTCAATGACCTCCTTCTTGGCAGTGGTGTAACCTCCCATGGCGCCTCCCATTGCTTTACCTAAGGTTCCAGTAATGATATCAATACGCCCCATTACGCCTTTTTCTTCTAGGGTTCCACGTCCTGTTGGGCCAATAAAACCTGTAGCGTGGCACTCATCGATCATCACTAGAGCGTCGTATTTATCTGCCAAGTCGCATATCTCATCTAAAGGAGCTACCAAGCCGTCCATAGAGAAAACCCCGTCTGTCACAATGATCTTAAAGCGCGCTCCGGCCTCGTTGGCCGCGATGAGTTGCTTTTCAAGATCTTCCATATTGTTATTCTCATAGCGGTAACGAGCTGCTTTACACAACCGAACTCCATCAATGATGGAAGCGTGGTTCAAGGAATCAGAGATGATCGCGTCTTCTTTGGTCAATAAAGGCTCAAACACCCCGCCGTTGGCGTCAAAGGCTGCCGCGTACAAAATAGTGTCCTCAGTTCCGTAATAATCGGCGATCTTTTGCTCTAAGGTTTTGTGTATGTCCTGAGTTCCGCAGATAAAACGCACCGATGACATCCCAAAACCATGGGTGTCCATCGCATCTTTAGCTGCTTGAATGACCTCGGGATGTGAAGAAAGCCCCAAGTAGTTATTGGCGCAGAAGTTCAACACGGTTTCTCCCGTGCTGATGCTGATTTCTGGACCTTGCGGTGAGGTGATCACACGCTCCTTTTTAAAGAGGCCGGCTTCTTGAATTGCTTCGAGCTCGTCTTGCAGATGCTGCTGTATTTTTCCGTACATGAGAAGGTTTTTTACAAAGGTATTCAATCCCTGAACCAATTACCAAGTCTCGAGTTTGATTTCTTCTTGTACGTAAACGAGTATTTTTTTGAATTCCTTGAAGCCGAGTTGTTCCAAGGCGGATTGATATCGATCTAACTGTTGTTTGTATGTAGGGTCGGGGCTTCCAAACTTGTAATCAATGATTACTACCTGGTCTGCCTCAAAGACCAAACGGTCTGGACGGTGTATCTCCCCGGTCTGATCGATGATTGCGGCTTCATTTTTAGAATCCACCCCAACTTTAAAGTAAGGGCTCAGTTCAGGGTGACCAATTACCTGCAGGAGCAGTGCGTGATCTGCAGCCAGTTGTTTTCTGGAATAGCGTGCTACAACCTCTAGTTTTTCAAACAACCGAGGCAATTCTTCCTCATTATCTATTTTGGAAAGCCAAAGGTGGAGTCGGTTCCCGCGTTCTTGAGCCAAACGGGTCTCTTGTTGGTATTTCTCCCTTGGGCTGGCAATAAGACGGATCTTATTGACGCCTTTATCAGTGCTTATAAAAGGTGATGCTGTCTCGGGCTCAGCGACTTTTTGAGTTTCTTTTGCTAAAGGGGTTCCCCAACTGTAATGGGCTTGTTGTGTTTCATTTTGTTGTTCCAGATACATCCGCAGCATGCCTCCAAAAGATCGAAGGTCTGCTTTATCCGTGCTGCTGAGCAGATGCAACTGCTCTTCAGCGCGCGTCAGGGCTACGTACCAAACATTCAGTTCATCAAATAGGCGTTGCTCTAAGTAGGATTCATAGGTCTGGGGATCCTGTGTTTTTAAGGCTGTGATAGGGAGGTGAAATTCTGTAAATCCGCAGTAATGCTCGGGATCAACCGCATACCACAAGTATTCATTGCGTTTGTTGATCAATTCTGAATCCGTAAAAGGAATAATCACCACAGGGAATTCCAAGCCTTTGGATTTGTGCACGGTCATGAGCCGAATGGCATCCATATCTTCTGGGAATTGAAGACTGGCCGCATCTTCTTGTTTTTTCCAGTCCTCTAGAAAATGCGTTGTGGCATTGTTATTTTGTTGTTCAAAACTACGCGCCATATCCAAGAAATGCCGTTCATAGGCAGAGACCTGCTCTTGCAGATCAAAGCATCGGATCAAATACTCCAAGGCTTCATACAGTCCCAGACTGTTGAGATGTTCTAAAGAGAAGTTGATCTGCAATTCTTGAAGCGTTTCACTAAGAGCGGAAACCTCCTTTCGACTTACTCTTTCTAACCAGGAGTGATCTTGCTGCTTGTTTGGATGAATTTCCAAGTAGTTCCATAGAAAATGCAGGCGCGTTTCTGGGTCTTGGACATTTTCTCTCAGCCTCAAACCGCTCAGAAAGAATTGAACCATCCCAGATTCCTTTAATAATAGGCTGTCTGGAGAAACTACAGGATAAGTCTCTTGCAAGGCTTGTGCTAGGATCTTACTGTCGTCCTTTTTTCTGGTAAGCACACAAATGTCTTTTAAACGGTATCCGTGTTCCAGACACTGACTGATTCGCGATTTTACGGCTTCAATGTATTGAGGTTCGCTTTCTTCTCGTTTTGCTGCTTCAAAAAAGTCAATACTGACGTAGCCTCCAATTTTGTCGCTGATCTCTTGCTCTGCTTGGTCTTCATAACAATCCCGATACGGTCCTTGTGGCAAATGTGCTCCTAAGAATTTGAAAAGCCCGTTGTTGAACTCAATGACCTTGCTATAGGAACGCCAATTTTTCCCGAGTTCTTTTAGGTCTCCAGAGATAGCAAAGGGCGTCTGACCCGCACTTAAGCCTAAGAACTGTTCTGGCAGTCCGCCGCGCCAGCGATAAATGGATTGTTTTGCATCTCCTACCAGGAGTAAGCTTCCTTGCTGCTGACTCTGATCTTCTTGGGCGAGCGCGTTGTCTATCAACGGAATCAAATTGTTCCATTGCATGGCAGAGGTATCCTGAAACTCGTCAATGAAAAAATGACGGTAGCGCTCACCTAAGCGCTCGTAAATAAAAGGCGCTGGCTGAGATTTGATCTCCTGATGTATGCGGCGATTGAATTCAGCTACGGTGACCAAATTCCGATCTTCTTTGATGGCTTGATATTCCTGCTGAATATAATTGAGTACAGTAAGCGGTATAACCTCTCGGTAGAGTCGTTGGAACCAATCTGCAGCTATGGCCTGCTCTTGGGCAGTATGAAAAAGCTCAATGAGCTGGTCCCGAATTTCATCTATGGTTGCCTTGACCCAATCCTCTTGGGTTTTGGTGTAGAAACTGTAGCTTTCAATCTCCTGCTGCCATTTGGCTTCCCATTTTACGGAAGCTCCGGTGCGGAGTTTTTCCATAAAGTTGGGATAGGCGCCTCGACTAAAATGGGACGCATTCAAATCTTTAGAATGAATTAGTTCCAGCGCATTCTCGGCTGCCTTGACCACACTTTTTTGGAATTTGTCTTTCTGTGTTTTCAGTAAAGCAGTTAAGGCCTTGAAATCCTCTGTCTCTTTGGTTTGCAATCGGTTTAAGGCCTCAAAGCTGTTTTCATTCAGCAGTATTTTGGCCTTTTCCAACAATTGTCTTGTCGGGTCCCAACTCCTGTCCTCTTCTGTATTTTGCAAGGCAAAATCTACCAAGGTTTGCGTTAAGAATGCATCTGATCCCGTTTGGGCTAGAACCGCTTCAACGGCCTCTTGCAGGAGCAAGTCAGCCTCCGTGGTCACTTCAAAATCCGATCGCAATCCTAGATCCTTAGCGAAAGTTCTAAGCAAACGGTGGTTGAAACTGTCAATGGTCTCCACGGCAAAAGCTCCATAGTTATGCAACAGATCTTTCAGGACGCGTGCAGAACTTATCGCTAATTGATCTGGTTTGACATCAAGGCTGGCGCTTATCTCATGCTGCATAGGCGTGAGTTTGTCGTTTTGCTGATAGCCTGCAAAATGCACCAATTGCTCCAAAATCCTTGATTTCATCTCGGCAACTGCTTTATTGGTAAACGTAATAGCTAAGAGGGATCGATACGCATCAGCATGAGTTCCTTTCAGTATTTGACAGAGGTATTGTTTGACCAAAGCAAAGGTCTTTCCGCTTCCTGCGGAGGCGGCATATACAGTAAAAGGTGAATTGGTAGCTGTAGCTTTGATGGGTAAGGAATTGAGATGCACTTAAATTTAGGTATAAATCTAGATTATTCCCGCATAACAATCTTATAATATAGAAGCTTAATTGTCCCCCAGCTTATTCGTATCTTTATACCACTTAAAACAAGAAGTTTAATAAAAAACACAGAAATATGTCATTTGAACTACCAGCCTTACCATATGCCCACGATGCGCTTGAACCGCACATTGATGCGCGCACCATGGAAATCCACCACGGAAAGCATCACGCAGGATATACCAACAAGCTAAACGCAGCTATTGAAGGGACTGACCTTGCCGGTAAGTCCATTGAAGATATTTTACAAAACCTAGACATGTCTAACGGCGCTGTGCGCAATAACGGAGGTGGATTCTACAACCACCGTTTGTTTTGGGAAGTAATGTCTCCAAACGGTGGAGGAAATCCATCTGGAGCACTAGCCGACGCCATTAACGAAGCATACGGAAGCTACGAAGGATTCAAAGATGCCTTTGCTGCTGCTGCAGGAACGCGTTTTGGATCTGGATGGGCCTGGTTGTGCGTACACCCTGGTGGAAAAGTAGAAGTGTGTTCTACGCCAAACCAAGACAATCCACTGATGCCAGATGTGGCTTGTGGAGGAACTCCTATTATGGGAATCGATGTTTGGGAGCACGCTTATTACCTAAACTACCAAAACCGCAGACCAGATTACGTACAAGCGTTCTTTAACGTGATCAACTGGGACCAGGTTTCTAAAAACTACGAGGCAGGTAAATAATTTTATCCGCCTTTAAATAATAAAGCCACTTCGAAAGGAGTGGCTTTTTAGTTTTGCGCAAGAGGTAAGAGTGTCCATTGAGGATTTTCCGGCTGATGCGTTTTGGCAAACTCCTCTGGAGGCATAAGCCAATACTGATCGTCATAATCAAACTCAAAAAGGTAGGTGGTCAAATCGGTGTAACCTGCAGCCCAAGTGGCATCACAGAGGTACCATTTGTCATCCAGTTTTACCGCATTCCAAGAGTGGTTCGGGATTTTAAGACGCTCAATTTTGAGTTTATTGATAGGGCCGTATCCATCCACAATAACCGCTTCAATACCTGCTAATTCTGCCATTTCCTTGATTAGATAAGAGTAGCCACTACAGGTAGTGCGTTTCTTTTTTCTCAGGATCTGAAAGATCTCCTTTTTGAATTGGTTGTTCCACGTTGCCAGCGCCAAACTGTCTGTATGCAGCTTGCGACGCATTTTGTCATTCTCCAGCATCATGGGGTAATCACCTTTGATGTTTTGACAGACCCAGAGGTAAATGGCTCTAAACCGTTCCACGTCTGTAGCTAAAGGAGCCGTTAATTTGTGTACCAAAATAGGCAGCGCATAAAGATCTTCGCCTTTATGATCACGCGCGAGCGCTTCTGCACGAGTGAGATCGACTTGGTCAAAATCACTGCGCTGCGCCTGCGTGGTCACCACAAAGGCAAAGATGATTATTTGCAAAAGTTTTCGCATCGCTTATTGTTGCTCTGGATCGTCTGCTTTTTTAGACGGTTCTGTGCGCAAGGCGGCAATGATCACTACCGGATCGTCCGCTAGAATTGGATTGACAAAAGTAGTGTCGGCTCCAATGGTCACCTCGGCATCCTCCAGACCCAAGGAAGTAATGATGAGGACATCATTCTCATTGAGCTCACTTGGAAATACAAATTTCCCATCTTCATCGGTCAACACATATTCCAGAGAACCCTTTAAAATAACCGTGGCTCCTTCTAAAGGTCCATCCACACTAGAGACTTGGCCACTAACGGTGCGTGTCTGTCCAAAGGCAGGATTTGCAAATAGGCCTAGCAAGAGGCAAAGCCCTAGAAAACTTAAAGGCTTAATGTGCCTTTTCTTAAGATTAAATACTGATTTCATAAGATCATTTTTTTACGTTTCCCTTAAAACTAGACCAGCCAATTGTTAATGGAAAGTTAGAATGAGGGAAGCTGCCCTTTGATTGAGCGAACAGGCCAAGACCTTCACCTTAAAGAAAAGCAAAATATACTTTTACTGCAACATGAATGCCCGAGTAGAGCGGCAGCTTATTTCTTTTTCTTCTTAGGTTTGGGTACTGGTAATTCTGCGACGGTACATTGCACTAGCCCACAAAGCCATTTACTGTCATCCAATTGTTCTTCAATCAAGAAGGAGTTTTTGGCACCAGGGTAAGCGGGAGCTTCAGTGGGCTCACCTATGTAGGTGCGGCCAGCCTGAGTTGGTTTGATAAAGAATTTATCATCACACACCATCCCAAAGAACTTGCCGTCACAGTACAGGCCGTATTCTCCAAACATCTTTTTGCAGACGATGTCACCCGCTGGGCTAATTTGCTCCACTACGTATTCAATAAAATAGGAATCTGATGCCATAATCATTCAGTTATAGCTCTAAGGTACACTAAAGACTCAAATAATAATTCAGGGCAATCCAAAATCGGTGGGATGCGGGTCCGTCCAGAAACGAATTGATCCGATAGTCCAACCCAAATTCCAGCTTCTTTTTGTCTGTAATGCTGTACCCTAAAAAGGGGGTGAGACGGACTTCTAAATCATAGGAGCCTGATTCAAATTGGTTGAGGTATTCGTTGTTGACCTTAAGGTAGAATTCTTTGGGATCAACCGTTTCTCCGTTAAAGGGAATTTGAGAAGCCAAACGGTAGCGCAATCGAAATTCCGGAGCACTTTGAGAATTAAAGGTCTGATCTGCAGCAATGCGATGCGAAAGCCTAAAACGCGGCAAGTTATTGGTCCAAATATATTGCTGAATACTGCGGTGAACGATCTGATCCCCTCGAACTCTAAAAAGATAACCCACCGTGATAGTCTTGTTATAGGCCACTTTCTTGGCCAATAAGGTCGTGAAATCGGTGAGGATATAATCATACTCAAAAGGATTGTCCTCTTCAAACAAACCTTGTTCAAAGGCTTGTCTGGATTCCACTTTGAAATTGATCTTATAGCCCTGCTTTAAACCTTTGTTCAAATTAATAGCAGGCAAGATCCCGAATTGGTATTCGCTTTGTGCATTCACGGCGGTCATGAGTAAAAGGACCACCAATGTTGTATAGGCCTTTTTAATACTCAATGTTGTCTACGTTCTTGGGAATGAACTCTGCGGATTTTATGTAGTTGCCATCGGCATCAAAGAGAATTTCAAAGCGCTTATAGCGGCCTTTGTCTTTGGTGTGGATCACCACTTCGTAGCGCAGTTGCAGGGCCGATGCATCTAAGCGACCGTGCAGCCACTCAAAGACATCGTGGGTGGCGCCTGAATATTGAAACTGCAATTTATCCAAACTGTAGCGCGTAAACTGCTCTTCTAAATAGTCTTCCATGCGCTGACGAACTGGTTCTGGAGCTTGCTTCCAACGGTGGTCGATCTCTATGTCTTCCAAATTGCCATCGGCATCAAATTCAATGCTGTAGCGTTTGCCATTAAAACGTGTTTTAGCCTCTACTGAAGTGCCGCCCAAAAAGTACTCCTTATACCAACGTACCTTTTTATTGAAGGGTGCAGTGTCTATGAATTCCAAGGCGATTTTAGGCACTTCAGATCGAGAAATGCGGACCTCATTTTCAAACTTTTGCTGTCCGAAGCTCATGGAAGGAATGAGCATCAGAAGCAGAAGAATAAAGGAATTTTTGAGCAGTGACATCGCGATTAAATCTTACCTAAAGATACGGCGCAAGACGATAATAAATGATGGTTGAATGAAAAATGTTTACTGAGGTCAGTCTCCAGCAATTGGAGAGCCAAAAAGACCTACAGCCATTTCCATAAAAAGTAGAATGGCGAAAAACACTATGGCCAGAACAAGGAGTCCCTTGTTCTTTTGATTTTTGAACTTGCGTAGGGCAATTTCTACAATTAGTGCAGTACCTATGATCAAAAAACCGGCGATGATAAAATCCTCTTTTCCCCAATTCATCTCAGGACTAAGTTGCGTGGCCACTGCAGGGAGCAGCAGTAAGCTTAGACCGCCCGCGAGTAAAGTAAGAAGCCTTTTGTTTTGTGTGATCATTTGCATTAAGTAATTGAATTAAAGATAGTTAAAATAGTTTAGTTGTACCAAACTGCGTATCGTTTTCTACGGAGTTCTAAGGCCAGCGCTTCTTCCATTTTAAGGGCGGCAGCTCGGTTGGGTAAGGGATTGAGGTGATTGTATAAGCTAGGGCGTAAATAAAGCCCGTATTTTTCAACGAGTTTGGATGAGATCTTATGACCTTTTTTACTGATGTAGCCCGACTTGTGCTGCGCGAAACGCTCGCGGGGACTGGTGCTGGTCATGCCTACATACAAGCATTGCAGCACTCCATTGAATTGTGGATTGGCATTGCGGAATTTCGCACTCTCTGTAAAAACCTTTTTGGAGAGTTCTACAACGTAAACATAGTATTGGGTTTTGGGCATAAGGGTTTATTTATTAAGACCATAAAGCTCAATAGGCACAACTTTGGTAAAGATCGAGTCGGTAAAGAAGTATTGGTCTCCAGCTCCATTATCCCAACCAAGAATGCCATAGGCCTTACTGAAAAGTAGCGGCCCAATTCCATGAATGATATCTCCTGGTTCGTCATATAGATCAAAACTAGGATCATTGGGATACATACCTTCTTTAATGAGGTCAATTTTACTAGGGCCGTAGTGCAGTTGATTTTCAACAAGGTCAAAACGAAATGACATATTTCTGTTTTGATCTTCTGTGTTGGTATAATTATAAATGAAGATACTATCTCGGTCTATTACCTCTAGTGTATACGATTCTCTTGAAAAGCTGGAATCAATTCTGAATATTTCAAGAGTTCTTTCTGAGATGACCGTCGAATCAGACTTTGACCCTACACTTAAAAATAGAGGAAGAGCGAACGGAGCAAGTGCTAATAATCCGAGAAATACCATAATTACAACCCAAAGCTTTTTCGACATAGTCTTGAAAATAGTTGAAGAAAACTAAGTCATTTTTATCGCAACTCAAAGAATAGGTGACGAAAACCAAACATCCAGTGGATGTTTGAATGAGGCAGCCGCGTAAGCGGAAGGCCTGAGTTATGAAACTCGCTTATACCTTTGTTATTGAAAACGACCTTTATGGACTTCTATCGGTTCTTCAGTGAAGTTGTTTTGATCGATTTAGTTGCTAGAGTGACGAGAGTTTACAAAGAATGTAAAACGTCTTTTCTGTGGGTTTTGTAGCTTCTTTTAAATTACAAAACCCACAGAAAAGCCACCCCTTCTCCGTATTTGGGGCCCGAAATTCTTTAATGCTAATGTGATGAATTGAAAGAGGTATAACTTGGGGACTTCCTTGATTTTAGCGCATAAAAAAAGATTGGTGAAATGAAGTTTTACAAAGTAAAACCAAACATCCAGTGGATGTTTGAATGAGGCAGCCGCGTAAGCGGAAGGCCTGAGTTATGAAACTCGCTTATACCTTTGTTATTGAAAACGACCCTCCAGACAATTTTGAGTAAATCAACTTACAAAACTGCCTGGAGGGCCACCCCTTCTCCAGAATTTGGCGCATAAAAAAAGGTAAACGAGAGTTTACCTTTTTTTGCCCCAAATCTACCATGAACTTAACCTACTTATGCTATGGTAAGCTCAAATATAATCTAATAAATCTCAGTAATTCTTAATTATTAGATAAAAAACCGGTTAAATCGTTAAAAAGCATTTTCTGCCGAAATAGTTACGGTTAAACCTCAGTAAAAGGTAGGTTTTATAAGGCTTTTCCTACAATTGTAAAGATTTCTTACAAAACTAACATTGTCAATTTAGGGAGCAAAAAAGTGAGTTTTTGGGTTTTATAACCCCGTTTGACTTTTGAATTTTCCGTCGCCTTCATTGATGAATTTATAAAGACTAGTTTCTGCTTGAAGACTATTGCTGTTTTGAGCGGCAATGACAATATCCAGATCACTGTCTTTGTCGGCATCGGTTTTAATAATGAAAAACTCATCAGCACTATCAATAGTAATGATACCTATTGTCTTTGGGTCTGATCCATCATTGTCTTGATAGGAAATTGTTGCTACGCTAGATAGACGTTCTTTGGTCAAGGTGATCCTTTCCAGTTTACCGTCCTGGTCAAAATCCGCATGAACCACCTCTATTATAGGTTCTGATTCTATGAGTTGAAAGGAATTGGTTGATGAGCTGCTTTGTCCAAAAGACAGTACAGGAAATAATCCCAATAGCCCTAAAGTGATTAGTTTTTTCATAGCTAATTGATTTTACGTGATAGCTAAAAGTAAAAAATACCACTTTTACAGCATACTAGGGTAATGTTAAAACTCTGACAAACAACAAGTTTTAACAAATCCTTTTAGGGCTGCAGAGTTGCTTGAAAGTCTTTAAAGCTATTAAATCGGCCGTTGATCTTTCCCCCTTCTGTAATGAGGATATAGGTTGGAAAAGACCAAATAGTGAGGTCCTTGGTCAATTTGGCCGCATGTTCATCCACCACTTCGCGGTAGTTTGGCCATGTATACTGGTATTTGTCCAAATAGTTCTTCCAGATATCGTGGTCTTGATCTCTTGAGATACCAATTAGTGTGATGTCGTTATTTTCAAAAACCTCCATATTTTGAGCTATCTGCTTATGATCACGTATACAAGGAGGGCAAGCTACAAACCAAAAATCCAATAGATAGGTTTTGTTCGGATCTAAGTTCAGCCCGCTGATTTTTTTTTCGAGCGTGGTGTATTCATATTGCGCAATTTCAACTTCATCCACGTTCAAGGTGCTTTCTAAACGACTGAATGCACTCAAAAAATGAGTTTTAATGGAATCGGGTTGTTTTTCATAGACGGGTAAGAGGGCCTTTAGTTTGACTTTATCATTTTGATTCCTGCTGATGTAGTTCAAGGCGATGATGTGTGAAAAAGGATGCTCAATATTTGACTCAATTTGTTGGAGCAAAAATTTATCAAAGCTCAAGGAGTCTACTTGAGCCTCTTTCATTTGCTTGTACTGCTCAGAAAAGGCCATGGAGGAATAATACATTTCTGAGTTTATGACGGTATCAATCTCAAAGCGATCTGCCACACTGCCCTTTACTATAACCTCCTCACCATCTAACCAGATCTGCTGTGTTTTGCGCTTTCCGTTAATGTACACGCCTATATTGTAGAGGTCGTTGATGTTCTTTTTGAAGTTGTGTTTAATGGTCGATTCAAACGGTAAGTGGTGACTGTCGGTTTGGCCAATATCAGAAATCCAAACGCTGTCTATTTGCTGCTCGCTGCTAATGGTCAAGGTGAGATCAAATCCTTTGGGTTCCTCTTTAGCGCTGTCACAACTGTAAAGTGCAATCAGTAATAATACCGGAATCAGTCTTTTCATGGGTTAGTGATTAAAAGCAGGGAGTGGTTATACACAATGAACGTATCTTTTTGAGAAGTATTTTATTGCAGGCAACTGTGACAGGTCAACGCCTGAATTAAACAACTCGCTTATACCTTTGTTATTGAAAACGGCCTTTATGGACTTCTGTCGATTCTCCATTGAAGTTGTAGAAGTTGAATTAGTGGCTAGACTAGTGAGAGTTTACCAAGAACGTGATACGCCTTTTCTGTGGGTTTTGTAGCTTTAAATAAATTACAAAACTCACAGAAAAACCACCCCTTCTCCGTATTAGGGGCTCGAAATTCTTTACTGCTAAAACGATGAATTGAAAGGGGAATAACTTGGGACTTTCCTTGACTTTGTTCCAATAAAAAAAGATTGGTGAAATGAAGTTTTACAAAGTAAAACCAAACATCCAGTGGATGTTTGAATGAGGCAGCCGCGTAAGCGGAAATCATTAGATTTTATGGACAAGCCAAATAGATTGATCGTTCACTTTATTCCAATAAAAAAAGGTAAACAAGAGTTTACCTTTTTTTGCCCCAAATCTACCATGAACTTAACCTACTTATGCTATGGTGATCCAAATATAAGCGATTCGAGTAATTCTCAATAAGGCTTTTCCTACTTTTAGATTAAGGACGCCCTAAATTCGATTAACGACAGGCCTATCGATAAACGGCTCGTTTTTTTAACAGATTTTAGTAGGCACGCTCTGGGTTGCCTTCAAAGAAGTTGATGTACGCCTGATTTACAACACGTTTCCCTCCAGGAGTTGGGTAGTCACCGGTGAAATACCAGTCTCCCAAATTCTTTGGACAAGCTTCGTGTAGCTTCTCCACAGATTGGAACAACACCTTGACCTCGGCATTCACTGAATCTCCGTCTGCGAGCAGCTCAGCAATTTTATCAGAAAGCTCTTGATCGCTAAACGGCGCATAGAGTTCTTTGACATAATTGGTCACTTCTGCATCTGGTAAGTGGTGTTGGGCTTTACATTTCTTATAGATTTCCTCTACCACACTTGAAGTCCCTCGGTCTTCATGCAAGGCTAAGGCAGCTTGAAAAGCCACAAAATCCTCCAATCGCGCCATATCAATTCCGTAGCAATCTGGGTAACGGATCTGCGGTGCAGAACTCACCACTACAATCTGCTTGGGATTGAGGCGATCTAGCATTTTAAGGATACTCTTTTTCAAAGTGGTCCCGCGTACAATAGAATCGTCAATGATCACCAAATTGTCCGTCGGTTTTACCACCCCGTAAGTCACGTCGTAAACGTGTGCCACCAAGTCATCACGACTGCTGTCTTCTGTGATGAAGGTGCGAAGCTTCACATCTTTAATGGCAATTTTTTCCGTTCGAATTTTGCGCTCTTGGATCTCCAAGAGTTTTTCTGGAGTTAAAGAAGCAGCTTCTTCCAAAATCGCTTTGTTCTTCTGCTGATTCAGTTCATCCTGAGCAGCTTCCACCATACCGTAGAAAGAAGTTTCTGCAGTATTGGGAATGAAAGAGAACACCGTATTTGTGGTATCGTGATCAATGGCTTTAAGAACATCGGGCATTAACAGGCGCCCTAATTCTTTACGCTCTTTATAGATCTCAGCATCAGATCCTCTGGAGAAATAAATACGCTCAAAAGAACAAGATTTGCGCTCTAAAGGCTCTAAGATCTGAGAGATCTTTACTTGCCCAGATTTGCGAACAATAATGGCGTGTCCAGGCTCGAGTTCTTCAACAGCGTCAAAAGGAACATTGAAAACCGTTTGGATCGCTGGGCGTTCTGAGGCTACAACGACTACTTCGTCATCCTTGTAAAAATAAGCCGGTCTAATGCCCGCAGGATCTCTCAGTACAAAGGAATCACCGTGGCCAAGAAGTCCAGCCATAGCATAACCACCGTCCCAATCTCTAGAGGATTTACGCAGCACTTTTGCCACGTTTAAATTGTCTACTATATAAGGAGAGGCGTCTTTTTTATTAAGCCCTTTAGATTTTGCTTGTTTGTATAGCTTGCGCACCGCATCGTCCAAGAAATGCCCGATCTTTTCCATCACGGTAATGGTATCGGCCTTTTCTTTCGGGTGCATTCCCAGCTTGATCAAATTATTGAACAGCTCATTGGTATTGGTCATATTGAAGTTACCCGCAATGATCAGGTTGCGGTGCATCCAGTTGTTTTGACGCAAGAATGGGTGAACATTCTCCACACTGTTTTTACCAAAGGTACCGTAACGAACATGCCCTAAAAGCAACTCGCCTATGTAAGGAATATTCTTTTTCTGAGCTTCTACATCATCTGCGTATTCAGGATGTTCGGTGAGTTCAGTATTGATGCGCTCATTGATCTGAGAAAAGATGTCTTGAATCGGTTGAGAAGCGTGAGAACGCACACGAGAAATGTAGCGTTGCCCAGGTTCCACATCGAGTTTAATACTCGCGAAGCCAGCACCGTCTTGCCCACGGTTGTGCTGCTTTTCCATCATCAGATACATTTTGTTGACCCCGTAGAAAGCGCTTCCATACTTCTTCTTGTAGTAATCTAAAGGCTTTAGCAATCGGATCATTGCAATCCCACATTCGTGTTTTAATGCGTCACTCATGGTTGTATTCCTTTCAATAAAAAACGCCCGTAATTGGGCGCGTGTTAGTCTATCTCTATTTCAAATTGAGTCAATTGTTTGAACTGCATCAAGCGCTGATGCACCTCGGCTTTACTCAAGTCTTCCATGCGTCTGGTCCCAAATTTCTCCACACAGAATGAGGCCAAACAAGAACCGTAAATGATGGCTTGTTTCATGGTTTCAAAATTGATGTTCTCTACCTGAGACAGGTAACCTGAAAAGCCACCTGCGAAGGTGTCTCCAGCTCCTGTTGGGTCAAACACTTCCTCTAAGGGCAGTGCTGGCGCATAGAAAATCTCGCTCTCATCAAAAAGAAGTGCTCCGTGCTCTCCTTTTTTGATCACCACATATTTAGGACCCATTTCACGAATCTTCTTGGCTGCTGTTACTAAAGAGTATTCTCCAGTAAGCTGACGTGCTTCTTCATCGTTAATGGTGATCACGTCGATCTTTTTAATAACATTCAGCAGCTCATCCCAAGAGTTGTCCATCCAGAAGTTCATCGTATCTAAAACGATCAGCTCCGGCTTTTGCTCCATTTGCTCAATCACGCCCAACTGAATGTTTGGGTGCAGGTTACCCAGCATCACTACACGTGCGTCACGGTAGTCTGCAGGAACCACAGGGTCAAAATCGGCAAGAGTATTGAGTTCTGTTACTAAGGTGTCTCTGGAATTCATGTCGTGGTGGTATTTACCACTCCAAAAGAAGGTCTTCCCGTCAGGAACAACCTCTACACCTTCAATGTTGAGGTCCTTTCCTTTGAGCATGTCTAAATACGACTGCGGAAAATCTCCTCCGACAACAGATACCAAGGCTGCATCCGTGTTGAACTGAGAAGCAGCTAAGCCAATAAAAGTCGCTGCTCCACCGAGTATTTTATCGGTCTTCCCAAATGGGGTTTCAATGGCGTCGAAAGCTACGGTTCCAACGATCACTAGTTTACTCATAATTTGCCTTTGGTTCTGCGCTGCAAATATACATTCTTAATTCCGAACCTCAAGGGGTTGTTGATTCGCATCCGAGCCTATTAAGGTTGTACCGCCAAACGCAGTTCTCTAAAGGTTTTAAGCGGGCCTTTGACCAAAAGTGCGTTAACCACAAAGGGCGGTAAGTTGCCGTTGGGATCAATGAACATGATCTGAGTGACTTTGGTCTTCCCGTCCATTTCTTCCAACAACCAATATCCCATGAGCTCATTGATGCGGATCATATTGTCTTGCTCTGGGAGCGCTGCGGGAGCTCCTTCCAAGAGTAATTTCACTTTATTTTGATTGATTCTCTTTACAGTGAGTAAGGTGATTACATCTCGATCTCGAACCGGCCAAGGCAGTGATTTTTGGGCGTAAAAGAGGTGTTTGTCCTTTTCTGGTGAGCGCAAATAATAGCTTACTCCAGATTCACACCTATCGTTGTAGGCCGGGGCTGTCAATAATTCATGGATGACAGCTTCCATGGGGGCATTAACTGTGGTGATAGCCTTGTACTCTTTAATTGATTTCTGCGGAGTATCTCTAGTGAAGATCTCAATTTGATCCACAGACTTTTTGAGTTCCCATTGCTGCTGAGCGTTGAGTTGCAGCACAGAGCAAAGGATCAATAATTGAACAATCTTCTTCATAGCAATTTTTATCCTTTGGTAGGAAAACTGCCTTAGTCATTACAAAGAAGCTGTTAAAAATGAAGGGAATGGGACTACTTTCTGCCGAAATCTGCTGGAATCTCACCCCAAGCCTTGGTCTCCCATTTGGCAATTTTAGTCTTGTATTTGTGGGTCTTCAACCAGTGTTCGGCACGAGCAATGAGTTCAAAGAGTTGCTTATTGGCAGCCGTGCGTTTGAGTTTGGTATTGCACTTCTTGCGTTTGACCCATCCCCAGGCAATTCTGGAGTCGGTATAAAGCATCCGATCACTCTTGATCTTATCCAAATAAGCCAGGCCATGCACTAGCGCAAGGAATTCTCCTACATTATTAGTGCCTTGTTTGAAAGGGCCCTGATGAAAAAGTTGTTCCTTGGTTTGGGTGTCCACTCCGCGGTATTCCATAAGGCCAGGATTTCCGCTAGAGGCTGCATCTACCGCGATGGAGTAGAGTTCAGGTTCGCCAAAGGCCGCCTTCTCTTCTGGGGTTAGGGTTTTTTTCTTAGAACCGCCTTTACCTTTATAATCCTCGTACTCGCCTTGATAGTAGGCCTTTTGCGCTTCTAATCGATTCTCAAAAGATTTGTATTGGGCTCCTTTCACCCCTTTAATAGCCTTTTGACAGGCCTCCCAGGTTTCAAAGATCCCAGTTTGAAGGCCATACCAAACTACGTAGTATTTTTTCTTCTTGGCCATTATTATAAGGAGAGGATCAAGTTTTCTAGAACTTGAGGGAAGTGTTCGTATTCCAATTTGTGGATTTTCGCAGCTACATCCTCAGGACTGTCTTCTGGCGTCAAACGGGTCTTGGCCTGAAAGATGATGCCACCCTCATCATAGTGTTCATTTACGTAGTGGATGGTGATCCCGCTTTGGGACTCTCCGTTTTCAACAACTGCTCTATGCACGTGCATTCCGTACATGCCTTTCCCGCCATATGCGGGCAATAAGGCCGGATGGATGTTTATAATCTTGTCGGGGAAATCAGCCACCATATATTCAGGGATCTTCAATAAGAATCCGGCAAGTACAATGAGATCGGGATCAATTTCTGATAGTTTTTTACCGATGATCTCCGGGTCGTTGAGGTCGGTTTTTGAAAAGGACTGGGCAGCTACATTTAAGGCCTCAGCACGAGCTAAAACTTTGGCATCCTTCTTGTTAGACAGCACTTGAACCACCTCGGCGGTCTCCGTAGCCTGGAAGTATTTGATGATGTTTTCTGCGTTGGTACCGTTTCCGGAGGCAAAGATCACAATTTTGGGCTTCATAGACCGTAAAATGGGGGGTTTGAAACAAGTAAATTAGTATAAATCACAAAAGTAAGGCAAATCAGAATTACTTCTATTAAAATTGATTACATTGGAGTTACATTTTGTAGCCAAAATGCTGTTTTAATTTAAAATATTTTATTTTTGCCACTTAATTAAAACCTTAAAAACAAACATTATGTCAGACATTGCATCACGAGTAAAGGCGATTATCGTTGACAAACTAGGAGTTGATGAAAACGAAGTAGTTAACGAAGCGAGTTTTACAAACGATCTTGGAGCCGACTCATTGGACACTGTAGAGCTTATCATGGAGTTCGAAAAAGAATTCGATATCCAGATCCCAGATGATCAAGCAGAAAACATTGCCACTGTAGGACAAGCAATTTCATATATAGAGGAAGCCAAGTAAATTTTACTATGGAACTTAAGCGAGTAGTAGTTACAGGACTTGGAGCCTTAACCCCAATCGGAAGTAATATTCAAGAATATTGGGACGGTCTTTCTAATGGAAAGAGCGGCTGTGCTCCTATTACCTATTTCGATACGGAGAAATTCAAAACGAAATTCGCCTGCGAGCTTAAGAACTATAATCCTCAAGATCATTTTGACCGCAAAGAAGCCCGTAAATTAGATCGATTTGCGCAATATGCTTTGGTCTCATCAGATGAAGCCATCAAAGACGCTGGTATCAACCTAGAAGCGGTTGATAAATTTAGAGTTGGTGTTATCTGGGGAGCTGGTATTGGTGGGCTACAGACCTTTCAAGATGAAGTTATAAATTATGCAGAAGGGGATGGAACACCGCGTTTCAACCCCTTCTTTATCCCCAAAATGATTGCTGATATTGCCCCAGGTAATATCTCGATCAAACACGGGTTCATGGGCCCGAACTACACCACTGTATCCGCATGTGCATCATCGGCTAACGCCATGATCGATGCTTTGAACTATATCCGATTGGGTCACTGCGATGTGATCGTTACGGGTGGTTCTGAAGCAGCAGTCACTATTGCAGGTATGGGTGGTTTCAATGCCATGCATGCCCTTTCTACAAGAAACGAGAGTCCTGAAACTGCTAGTCGTCCTTTTGACGCTACGCGCGACGGATTTGTACTTGGTGAAGGAGCAGGCGCATTGATCTTGGAAGAATACGAGCACGCAAAGGCTCGTGGCGCTAAGATCTATGCTGAGGTTCTTGGTGGTGGCATGTCCAGCGATGCCCACCACATGACTGCACCACATCCCGACGGTATTGGAGTGGAGGCTGTAATGCTGAACTGTTTAAAGAACGCAGGACTGAATCCAGAGGAAGTTGATCACATCAACACTCACGGAACTTCTACACCTTTAGGAGATGTAGCTGAACTTAAAGCGATCTCAAAAGTGTTTGGAGACCACGCGAACAACATCAGCATCAATTCTACCAAATCAATGACTGGGCACCTTTTAGGGGCTGCTGGGGCTATTGAAGCCATCGCTTCTATCTTGGCGATGCAACACGACTTGGTTCCTCCTACGATCAACCACACTACTGTAGATGAGAACATCGACCCGAATTTAAATCTTATACTCAACAAAGCAGAGTCACGTGAAGTGAAAGTTGCCATGAGTAACACCTTCGGTTTTGGAGGGCATAACGCTTGCTTGTTGTTTAAAAAAATGGAGGCGTAAGACTTAATGACTTCCATACGAAACATATTCAATTCCCGTGCTGAAAAGGACGGGAATTTTTTTCGCGCTATAAAGAAGATTCTGGGCTTCGCTCCTGGGAATTTGGCCTTTTATGAAGAGGCATTTACCCACCGTTCTATGAATCAAAAGGACGACGACGGCATACAACAGAACTATGAGCGTTTGGAGTTTTTAGGCGATGCGATGTTGGGCGCTGTTATTGCTGCTCATCTGTTCAAGAAAGTACCTCACGGCAATGAGGGTTACCTCACTAAAATGCGCTCTAAAGTAGTCAGTAGAGAGCATTTGAACGAGTTGGGAAGAGACTTGGATCTGGTCAGTATGGTGCGTACCAATATTCCAGTTGAGAATTTTAGCGGTAACATTCACGGCAATGTTTTTGAAGCCTTGATCGGAGCTATTTATTTAGACAAAGGATACAAGTACTGCGAGCGTTTTATCCACAAGCGCGTCATCAAGCCCTATGTGGATATCCAGAAGCTGGAAGGCAAGATCATTTCCTATAAGAGTTTGCTTATTGAATGGTGTCAGAAGCATAAGAACAGCTTCAAATTCATGGTCTATGAAGACAACGGCAATGACGATCTCAAGCATTTTGCCGTAAAACTGACCATAGATGATCGCGTAATGGCTAAAGCCCGTGCTACCTCTAAAAAGAAGGCCGAAGAGCGCGCCGCCAAGCGTGCCTATTACAAACTTCAACGCAGAATTGAAGGCGATAAGCAGGCGGCAGAGGCCGCCCAAACTTCTCAAGACAAATGAGTACGCTCAAGTTAGAATTGACCTTAGACGACGACCTTGACAACAGCGTTGTTGTGGCAATACACTGTAGCGAACCCGACTTTAGAATGGCTTATAAGATCAATCAAATCTTGCAGCTCAATTTGCAGCGAGAAACCCAAGATCTGGAGTTTGTGTATGCCGAGGGAAAAGCAGAATATCCCTTCTTTTATTTTGACGATTGGACCCACGATAGGCAGTTCCATTTGGTAGCCAATTCCACAGAACTTTTAGTAGATAAACCCTTGGCTCTGAGCGCCGATCTCTTTGGTGAAACCGGTGGCCCTAAAGCCAGAAAAGTGCATTTATTGCCCGAATTAAAACAGGCAGATTACCTCTTAAAGATAACTTCAACCAAGAATAACCATTCCGAAAACGTTATAGTTTCAAGAATTAACGAAATTGCTCAAGTTATTACCGCGTATGTCGTAGATTTACAATCGGTGAAATCGAAAAGCAACTTAATTTTTGAGTAATGCCTACCCAAAAGAAGACTAAAATTGTGGCCACTTTAGGCCCTGCAACTTCCGATCGTGAAGTGCTAAAAGATATGATCCTTGCCGGGGTCAATGTGTTTAGAGTTAATTTCTCTCACGCCAATTATTCAGATGTAGAAGAGCGTATCGCCATGATTCGTTCCCTGAATGAAGAGTTGGATATTTCTACAGCTATCCTTGCTGACCTTCAAGGACCTAAACTCCGTGTTGGGATCATGAAGGAAGAAGTGGTGGTGAGTCCTGGCGATACCATCAAGTTTTGCACAGGAGAGGAATTTGAAGGTACTTCGAAAAAAGTCTATATGAATTACGATCAATTCCCTGCCGATGTAAAGGTTGGAGAACGTATTCTTTTAGACGATGGGAAATTGATCTTTGAAGTGGTTGCTACCGATGGAAAATCAGAAGTAAATACAAAAGTACTTCAAGGAGGACCTTTGCGCTCTCGCAAAGGGGTTAACCTGCCAAATACGGACATTTCTTTGCCAGCCCTAACGGAGAAAGACCGCGAGGATGCTGTCTTTGCGATCTCTCAGGACGTGGATTGGATAGCGCTTTCTTTTGTGCGCCACGCAGACGATTGTAAACAACTCAATGCGCTTATCAAAGAGCACAGTGAATACAAGATCCCGATCATCTCAAAAATTGAAAAGCCAGAAGCTGTAAAGAACATCGATGAGATCATCGCCTATTCAGACGGATTGATGGTGGCTCGTGGAGATCTAGGGGTAGAGATCCCTGCACAGGAAGTTCCTTTGATTCAAAAACAGTTGGTACACAAGGCTAAAAAGGCGCGTATTCCGGTGATCATTGCTACGCAAATGATGGAAACCATGATCTCTTCTTTAACACCAACACGTGCAGAAGTGAATGACGTTGCCAACTCGGTAATGGACGGCGCAGACGCAGTGATGCTCTCTGGAGAGACCTCTGTTGGGAAGTATCCGGTTGATGTGATCAAGACCATGTGCAAGATCTGCAAAGGAGTGGAAGCCTCTCCGCTTATCAAAGTTCCACAGAATCCACCGCACATTAAAACGAATCGTTATATCACTAAGAGCATTTGTTATCACGCGGCTTTGATGGCCAATGAGATCGATGCACGTGCTATTTGTACCTTGACCAATAGTGGTTATACAGCCTTTCAGATCTCTGCTTGGAGACCGGCTGCGCACATTTTGGTATTTACCTCTAATAAGCGCATACTGTCGCGTTTGAACTTGCTTTGGGGTGTTCGTGCCTTTTACTATGATAAGTACGTAAGTACTGATGAGACTGTAGAAGACGTGAATCGTATTGCCACTGCAAAGAACTATGTGGTAAAAGGGGATTATCTGATCAACTTGGCGGCTATGCCGATCGTGGATAAGGGAATGGTAAATACCCTCCGCGTTTCTCAGGTATAAAAAAAGACCCCGAAGGGCCTTTTCTTTATTCAAACATTCTATTTATAAGCACGGATCTGTTGGATCTTCATGCCTTTTTCTGTGGCTGTGATACTCACAGTGCGCTTTACCTTTTTGGCATCATAGCTGTATTGTAGCTCCACCAAACCATTGGCATTGCGGGTTACGTTAAGCGCATCAAACCAGCTGTCAGTTTCTTTTTTAGGCCCTTTGATCTGTTGGGTCTCTTTCCCGGTTTGTTTTGGGAAGGTGAACTCGTTAGGGATATCGAAGATCTTCTGAGCAATAAAATAAGCTTCATGCCATTCAGCTCCAGGAAGCATTAAGGTCTCCGTATTGACCGGTTTGCTCGCCGTGCCTCCATTGGCTTCTACGTAGCTAACATTTGGATAGGCCTCTTTGAGCTCCTTGGCATAGCCGGCAGGCAACATATCGTCTTCAGGAGGAAAATACTTAGACAGGTATCCGTTAAAGACATAACCGCTTTTTCGGTTAAAGTTGACCTTGTCCATCCCGCCTTTGATATTATTGACCTTCATGGTTTGCTGTGGCTCATGCTCAAGCACTTCCAGTCGCGTCCCATAAGGGATTATAGCGAGTTTCTCACTGTTGAGATTATTGAATGCGCGTAAGCTCAATCCCGTGCGGGCAGTGACGTAGAGATAGGTCGTTTTGACTTCTTCCATCGCCTCCCCGACTTCTTTGAAGTCTTCGGTCATGGCCAACTGTTCGTTGATCACGCTCTGCGTTTCTGATTCTTGAATTTCTTGAGGGGCTTCTTTACAAGCTACTAGGGTGAGCGCCCCTAAAAGGGCTAGGCTCGATAATTTTACTGTGTTCATCTTTGCAAGTTTTAGCGTTAATAAAAATGTTATCGTAGCTTTCTTTGCAAGGAATTGCAGTCTTTATTTTGGGTGTTGGATGCCCGGTTTGTTTTTATAACGTCGCCGGACAAAATAAATTTTTCAAAGGATGTGCCAATTCTTGGTTTTTGGTCTTTTTTAGGACTTTTTTAACGAAAAGACCTCCTTTTTGGTCTAATTCTGCTCAATTTTGGTCAAAACTTGGTCAATCCAATAGGACTGAGAATCCAAATATTGATCGGGAGCGATCCCAATTTCCTCATATTCAAGGTATTTTTCATATTTCGAGCTCGTCAAACCCAAAGAATACCCAAAGCAGGGTGTAATCAAACTAGGCTTGGAATAGTTTCCAAAGCCATAGGCCAAGGCGCCACGGGTATTTTCCCCATAAGTGGTTAGCCTAAGTTGTTTCTTAGCTTTCAAGAGGAAATGCTCTGCATTACTACCCACATAAATGTTTTGGATCAGGTGGAATTCGAGATCCTTTTTGCGCTTTTTGAACAATTTTAGAAAGGGATCTGAGGTTCTTGGGCCTCCGCCGCCATTATTTCTAAGGTCCAATATGACCTTTCCAGAGGTTAGTTTTTCCTCCAAGACCTCAAGCAGCTCCATGGCCTGTTTATAGGTGTCATTGTCTCCTCCAAAATCCCCTAAACGCACATAGTGGATTCCGTTGCCGTAGTCTTCATATTGAAAGGTGTCGCCTTCCAAATAGTAGTTGTTGGAAGCCCAGTCTGCAGCTGCTTCCTCTCGTACCCAGCGTTCTGGATACAATCTTCCATTAACCAGATTAACTTCATTGCGCTGCGGTTGGTGGTTTCTGTTGTAAAATACACCCGAATAATATTCACCTGTTTTGCGTAGTGCAAACTTTAAGGTACCCGCTGGCCAATCTTCGTGTTGACTTTCCAATATATATCCGCCATAATCAAAAGTGGCATCATTTATCTTAACCACAGCGACACGGTATACTCCGGCTAGATCGTAAATTCCGGTGATCGGGTCATCAGTTGTGGTTACAGCATTTGAGGTCAAGGCCTCCGGAGAACCCTCATAAAAAGGACTAAGACTTGTATAGTCTCGATCTTCATTGCGGTCAACTATGTAAATATGATTGTCTTTGACCACATCCAAATAAGTTTGTAAATAATACAAACAGTTCAGTTCAATGTTCTTATCCTTAGCGATCATATCCTTTAGACCTGCAATAAGCACTCGGTCCGCCATTGGAGACTTCCATTGCGATTTGAAACTTGGAGCAGCTTTGGCTTGTTCAACAACATAGTCCAATTCGCTGGCGCAGTTGCAATTCTGAGCAAATCCAACACTAAAAATTAAGAGGAATAGTAGGCTAAAAGTAGCTTTCATGGAATGATGGTTTTATGTGATATTAATAGTGATTTGGGGAAATTGTTACACTAAAATTCAAATTTTAATTGTTCGCTAATGCTGTCTTTTTCTATGGGTTTGTCTGATTTGTCGTTATTCAAATTGGAGATGGATATTCCCAGCAATCTCACCGATTCTTTGAGCTTTTCTTGATACAAAAGCCCTTTGACTTCCTCCAAGATAAGTTCGGCGGTTGCAATATAAAAAGGAAGTGTTTTGCTTCTGGTTTGTAGACTGAAATCACTGTACTTGATCTTTAAGGTGACCGTTTTCCCAGCGATCTCACTCTTGCCCAAACGGCGCTCAATCTCTTCTGCAATGCCTTGCAGACGTTCCAACATAAATACTTCTGAGGTTATGTTTTCACTAAAAGTGCGTTCAGCAGCTAGGGATTTTCGCGTTCGGTCTGGTTTTACTTCAGATCGATGGATTCCGCGAACCACATCAAAATAGTATCCTCCGCTTTTTCCAAAATGCTGATCTAAGAAATCTCGGGAGCGCTCTTTAAGATCGGCTCCTGTAAAGATTCCCATCTGATACATTTTCTCTGCAGTGACCTTACCCACTCCGTAGAACTTGCGAATATCCAAGGCTTCTAAAAAAGCCTCTACCTCTTCTGGCGGCACTGTTTTTTGCCCATTGGGTTTATTGACATCACTGGCCACCTTGGCAATGAACTTATTGATCGAGATTCCTGCAGAAGCATTCAAGCCAGTTCGCTCTTTGATCTGCGCGCGGATCTCACGGGCAATCAGGGTGGCGCTGGGATTTCCTTTCTTGTTTTGAGTGACGTCCAAATAGGCTTCATCCAAAGAAAGCGGCTCCACCAGATCGGTATATTCAAAAAATATCTTTCTAATCTTTCTGGAGATCTCGGTGTATCGATCAAAGCGCGGCTTTACAAAGATTAGATCGGGGCAGTTACGTCTTGCTATAACACCGCTCATGGCGGAGCGCACTCCGAATTTTCGAGCTTCGTAACTGGCTGCACTGACCACCCCACGCTTGGAACTCCCGCCCACGGCGATGGGTTTTCCTCTCAGCTCCGGCCGGTCCAATTGTTCCACAGAGGCGTAGAAGGCGTCCATGTCCACATGAATTATTTTCCGATTTGCCAGGCCAGCTTCCATCCCATAAATTTATGATATCTTCGTTAGACTTCAGTAGCAAAACATGGTAGAAGTAGAGCGAAAATTTTTGGTAAAATCCACGGCCTTTAAAGCCTTAGCTGCCCAAGTTGAGCAGATCGAACAGGGCTTCCTCTCAACGGATCCAGATCGGACAGTCCGTGTGCGTTTGGTTGATGGGCGCGGGGTATTGACCATTAAAGGCGCTAGCAGTGATGACGGCACTTCCCGTTTTGAATGGGAACGAGAAATTCCTGCCGATGAAGCCGAGCATTTGCTAAGTATCTGTTTGCCGGGAAGCATTCGTAAAGCGCGTTATCGCGTGCCCGTAGAGCAGGTCACTTTTGAGGTTGATGTGTTCTTCGGAGCCAATGAAGGCCTTATTGTTGCAGAAGTAGAACTGACCCGTCCGGACCAGGACTTTCCCAAACCAGACTGGTTGGGAGAAGAAGTCACTGCAGACGCTAAATATTACAACAGTCAACTATCTAAAAACCCCTATTCAACATGGGAAGATTAATTACTTTACTCGCGCTAACCAGCCTGCTTTTGGTGGGTTGCAATCAGAAACGATACGCTCAAGATGACATGGATATAGAAGGCATTGACCTTGATGAAGCGTTTGAAGAAGTGGAGGTCAAGCCCTCTGTAGCGCAACAGAAAGCCGCATTACTCAAAGATGGTTTTGAGATCTTTGATTATGTAGATGAGGCTACCGGTGATACCATCATCATGCAGAAATACTTTATGGCTTTTTTAAAGAAGGGTCCAAATCGGGATCAGCCTAAGGCAAAGGCAGATAGCTTGCAAGCCTTGCACATGGCGCATCTAGGACGTATGTATGAGCTGGGCTATGCAGATCTTTCGGGTCCCTTTGATGATGAGAGTGACATCAGCGGCATAACCGTTTATAATGTTCCTACCTTAAAAATGGCCGATTCATTGGCCAATATGGACCCTATGGTCAAAGCAGGGCGCCTGGTCATTGAGATCCATCCTTGGTGGGCGGGAAAAGGCTATCCGTTGCGTTAACCGATAAGTGCAGCCTTCATTTGACTCACTACAGATTCATTGGAATGTAGTTCTCCTTTTTTTATCGCTGCGGAGTGAATCGCTCCGAACCCCTTATCGCTGAATTTTGAAATGTTCTCTGGGCGGATACTCCCTCCAGGCATAATAGTAATCCGATCTCCGAACTCGGTTTGCCATTGCGTAAGTTTTTCCAAACCTTCCACAGCGGTTTGAGCTCCTGCAGAGGTAAGAATACGAGTAAATCCCATAGCAATTAATTGCTCTATGGCAGTGTCAGGATCTGTCATTTCATCAACGGCTTTATGAAAGGTGATCTCCAAATTTCCAGCAGCCTCAATCATTGCATTTATAGCTTCAATGTCAAGTTTGCCATCAGCAGTTAGGGCGCCAATAACCACGCCCTGAGCGCCTAGATTTTTGACTTTTTCAATGCTGCGGATCATTTGCTGGATCTCTTCCGCAGAAAAACAAAAATTTCCTCCACGCTTACGTATCAAGACTTGAGTGTCTATTTGAAATTGATTGAGAACATCTGTTAGAAGTTCCATGGAAGGAGTTACCCCTCCGAGGTCCAATTGCTCACAGAGTTCAATCCTGTCTGCGCCACCGTGAACGGCCGCACGAACAGATTCTAAACTTGGGGTACAGATCTCTAGCAACATTACTGCATCACAATTTCGTCCAGAAAGGTCCAGGCTTTGTTGCCAGCTCCTTGCTTCCCTTCTGGAATGATCCCATAATTTGGAATGTCAATTCGGATCCTAGTGATCATTTCTTCTGGCATCCCGAAGACTTCATTGGCCACATTAGACGTAGAGTCTTTTTTGATCATGGCTGTGGTGTTGTAAGCACGGCCATCGGCCAGAGTCGCTCGGATTTGACTTTTAGTTGGTGCATAGATCCACTGCCCAGGAGCGTGATAGAACCCGAGTTTTAGCGAATTGAGTTTAACAGGAGTTTCGAATCGAATATCTACTCGGAGATCGTCTCCCCAAAAGCCCAACCACTCTTTATCTCCATGCCGGTTTTTACTTCCATAGACTCCGTTATTCAAAGCTGCAACTCCTCCGCTATTGTAGGCCGGATGCGGTTTTTTGTCAAGTTTTATGGTGGCATCAATGCCTTTGTGTAAAGTGAAGTCTTGTCTAAAATTGACTAGATCAGCGTCTGTTTGACCCTCAAAACGGGCTTCAAGAATGGCGGAACGCTCTACCATTATGGGCTCGCTATAATCAATCCAAGCCTGTTCATTAGACCAACGATACTGTATCTTTTGATCCGGCAGAGGACCGTTAAGGCTAATGCGTAGTTTGTCTTCTTTGTTTATTTCTGAAGTGATCTTTTGCAGCGGATTGTAATAGCTTCTTCCCATTACATCCAGCCTGTCCAAGAGCGGTTTGAGCCTTCTTAGGAAATCTGGATAGGACTGCTCTGGATCTTTTTTAGCCCCACTCCAAACCACCTCTGCCATGGCCATGGTTCTTGGGTAGGCCATATACTGCATCTTTTCTTCTGAGGTCATATATTCGGTCCAAACATTCCCTTGAGCTCCTAAGATCAATTGGGCTTGTTTGTTGTTTAATTCCGAAGGGATCGGATCAAAACTGTAGACCTTTTCCAACGGCAGAAAGCCGCCAATGGCCAAAGGTTGATCTTCTGAATCGTCTTGATAATAGTCAAAATAAGCATGAGAAGTTGGACTCATAATTACGCCGTTTCCTGATTTGGCAGCCGCAATTCCGCCTTCCACTCCACGCCAAGACATAACCGTAGCCGTTGGGTCCAAACCACCTTCTAAAATCTCGTCCCAACCCAATAGCTTTTTACCTTTCCCGTTGAGGTAACCCGCAATTTCACTCACAAAAAAGGACTGCAGTTCGTGCTCGTCTTTTAAATTTTGTTCCCGGATCAATTCTTGACAAAACTCAGAACTTTTCCAACGCGCTTTGGGCGCTTCATCTCCACCAATGTGGATGTATTCTCCAGGGAATAAGGCAATGACCTCGTCCAAAACCCCAAAGAGAAATTCGAAGGTTTCTGGTGTTGGACAGAAGATATCTTCAAAAACACCCCATTTGGTTGCCACATCTATCGATTCTCCAGTGCATCCTAATTCAGGATAAGCGCTGATCGCCGCTCGCGCATGCCCTGGCATTTCAATTTCAGGAATCACCTCTATGCTCAAAGATTGGGCATAGGCCACTACTTCTTTGATCTGCTCTTGGGTGTAGAATCCTCCGTAGCGTTTCCCGTCAAATTTTTGAGGTTGGTCGTTGTAGTGCCCAATTAGGGTTTCACTTCTGTAACCTCCGTGCTCAGTGAGTTTAGGGTATTTTTTAATCTCAATGCGCCATCCTTGATCGTCGGTCAAATGCCAGTGAAAACGGTTCATTTTTAGCATTGCCATTACATCTAGATAGCGTTTAACCGCATCTACCTCAAAAAAATGTCTGGAGACATCCAAATGCATGCCGCGATGTTTGAATTCTGGTCCGTCCTCTATACTGAGGCCAGGTAGTGCAAACTGCTCATAATCCAATACCCTATCAGCTTCAAAAGCAGCAGGAAGTAATTGCCTCAAGCTTTGTAATCCATAAAAAGCCCCAGCAACGTCCTTGGCGTAAATACTGATTTGTTCCTTGTCAATTTGAAGTTTATAGTGCTCATCTTCTAGAGTATTGTCACTGATGATCTTCAATTGAGCCGCATCAGAATTAGAAGCTCGTTGAACGGAAAAACTAGAATTTAATGCAAAGTATGATTCCATAAACGGAGTGACCTCTTCCGCAAAAGAGTCCACAAAGTAAGCGAGCTCCGCAGGCCAAATGAACTGCGCATCAGTAGCCTCAATAGATTTAGGTGCGGGAATGATAGCCACCTCTTCAAAAGCGAGCTTGGGAAAGTCTTCTTGCTCGTCGCAACTGACTAAAAACAGCAGGCAGCCAAGGAGCGAAATTCGTGTGAATACGGCAGTAAAATGCATTAGGGTTTGGTTCGGTTCTTCGCTAAGTTACGGATTCCGAATATGAATTTCATGGCTGATCTCATTTCCGTCCGCATCCACTACAGTGAGCAAATGATTGCCAGCTTTAGGCAGTAAGGCCATTTCATGGAATACATCTGTAGTGCCTAGATACGTTTTGTTTAAATACCAATACAAGGTGGTTTCGGATTTTCTGTGTGCCACTTTAAAGACCACTTCATTGGGTTGTTGGCTAAAATCTTGCGCTAAAACTATGTCTGAGGTCTCCTTGGGAAAAATAAACTCCATATTGGGCATTTCTGCAGGAAAGCAGCCGGGTTTATAACTCGGTAATGCTTTGTATTCCGGATGATTCTTAGCGTAGTAATGGGCTACATATGGCGGCAAAACAAACCAACTTTCATTTTTGATCTGTGTGGCAGGATAGCAGTCCAAATTGACCTGATATTTCCTTTCAGCGTCTAAGAAAATACTTTGATGATACGAGCAACTCAACGTGAGTACTTTGGCATCGGCGACCCACTTTTGCTCGGTGTGCTGGCAATGCGGACCCGCAATATGCCCACTTTTACTGCACAGGGTTCTTTGAACCATATCATCAAAGGGTTTAGCAAAGAATTCAGACTTGGGCAGTTGGTCAAAAACCTCAAAGAGCAAAGGTGCTGCAGCTTGTACTCCGGTGAGTCCTGGCCGACCTTCACCATCAGCATTACCAGCCCAAACACCTACAGTATATTTTGGAGTCACCCCTACAGCCCATGCGTCTTTAAAACCATAAGAGGTTCCTGTTTTCCACGCTATTTGTTGCGCCCCATCAAAACTGTCCCAAAGTTCTTGTCCAAAAGGGCGATTGACCTCTTGCAAGGCTTCAAAAGTGTTATAAATACTACCCGCAGTCCAAATTGGGGCTTTAAAATCTAGGGAACCGAGATCGGGTGATTCATTTAATTGCAAGACGGGAGCATGGAATTCCTGAGTACGGTATTGAGAAGATTCTTGATCAAAATGAATCAAGGTCGCTCCTAAACCTGCATAGGCAGCAGTTACTTCCCAGAGCGAGGCTTCAGCACCGCCCAAGATCAAAGAGAGTCCGTAGTGATTGGGCTGCTGATTGATGCTGTTGAAGCCGGCTTTTTTCAACTTTCTGTAAAAACGCTCCAAACCATAAGATTCCAACAGGCGAACCGCTGGGATATTCAAGGAGCGCGAGAGGGCTTCACGCGCACTAATAACTCCTTGAAAGTCCTTATTAAAATTCGTTGGGCTGTAACCATTTATACTGGTGGGGACATCTTTAACCAACATGTCAGGCAATAGACTTCCTTCTTGCAAGGCACTTGCATAAAGCAGTGGCTTTAAGATACTCCCTGTGCTGCGTCGGCTTCTAATAATATCCACATTGACTTGATGTGCTGCGGAGGTCGGACTGTTGCCAACATAGGCCAGCACTTCTCTACTGTCGGTCCCTAAAACCAAAACGGCAGCATTGTGGATTTCATTAGACGCTAAATTGCCGTGATGTAAACGCATGCTGTTGTTCAGCTGTACTTGGAGCTTGTACTCCAAGGTCGTCACAATTCGTTGTCCCGGTTTTTCCTTTACCATACGATCCAAAAGGTGAGGAGCCAATTGAGGTAAGGGCAGCGGCTTGCCGGGTAAAGGCTCTTGGATTGAAAGCTCATAATCTGTTGCGCTGATCTCTCCGCGATCCATCAGTTTTTTGAGCAGGCGATTGCGCTTTATTAGCAATACCTCATGACCTTTCCCTGGGTACACAAGGGCTGGAGCATTCGGCAGCACCGCTAAGGTGGCCATTTGACCCCAACTGAGTTCAGCCGCTGGTAAGCCGTAGTAGCGCCAGGCGGCCGTTTCAAGACCGATCACATTACCGCCAAAAGGCGCGTGGGAGGCATAAATGCTCAGAACTTCTTCTTTGCTGTAACTAAACTCCAGGCGCGTGGCCTGCACCATTTCAATGAGTTTTTCTGAGTAAGTTCTCGCCTTATTATCTCTGGACAGACGGATCACTTGCTGGGTGAGCGTACTCCCCCCACGGCGCGAATCTGTCGTCAAATTATTCCACAACGCCTTGGTCACAGCCACTGGATTCACGCCAGGGTGCTGGTAGAAATACTCGTCTTCAAAAAGCAGGATACAGCGCTTAAATTTATAGGGAACACTGTCTGTTGCGGGGAATCGCCACTGGCCATCCGCAGCTATTCTGGCGCCTAACAAAAAGCCTTCCCGACTTTCAATAACTGTTGAGGTCGGAGCTTCAAAAAGCACTTTGGGCAGGCAGAACAGCCAATACCCAAAGGCTATTAGAAGCAGGCTTCGCTTAAAGCCTAGCCATTTGAAAAATGATATGGTTCGCTGTTTTAGCTGCATATCTTATTGCTTGACGTTGATCCATTGCCCTTTCAAGCGGGCATAATAATTATCGCTATACATTGTAGCTACATGAGTGCCCGCCAAATAGTATCGGCCTAAATAAGAGGCATTCACCGTCATCTCAAAGGTCATGGACTTGCCTGCTCTTAGATCAAAGTAATAGTTGACGCGATCGTCTCGGATGTCTGTATAGCGCGCAGGATTCAAATTGCTCTGAGCAGCATCGGTAAAGCTGGTATTTACAATTTCCCAACCGCTCGGAATCAATTGTGTCAATGACAGATCGCGCAAATGGTCAATAGAACTGTTGACCACATTGATCTGAATTTTGAATTCCGTGCCTTGTCTAAGGTCGCTAATGTCTAGTTTATTGCCGTCCTTGTCCAAAAACTGCGTTCGCAAAGAGAGGTTCTTGGTTGCGCTGGATTCTGCACCCATAGGGTAACGCCCGCGTTGAATTAAAGAAGCATACACTCGGCTGCCTCCGGGATTATTTAAACTGATGGTATTATCACCCATTACAAAGGAAAGCTCCTCAAGCAGCATACTCTTTTCAGAGCTTAAGCTGCGGCTTTGTCCATTTTGATCCAGACTGACCGTAAAGGCTTTCCCTCCATTGATCTTGACCATTTTTCCTAGAGCTAATAAACTGTATGAGGTCTCCTGCGTACTGAGCCAATTACGACTGCTGAGTCGTGCTGCAATGGATTCTGCCATTTCTCGTTCGCGAGAATCTTGGACCAAAGTCATGATCTCTAGCGCCATGGCCATATTGCGTAGCGCCGAGCCATAGGTGTACCAGCTGTCTGTATAATCATTGAATTTTAGTGTGGCTCTATCCAACAATTCTAAAGCGGCTTTTTTGTTTCCAGTGAGTGCGTAGGCACCTGCCAATCGCCACAAGGCTGCATTGGTGAGTCCAGAACTTTTACGGAGTCTATTCATGGCCGCTAGTTCCGGTTGTCCGGCTAGAGCCAAGGTATACAAACGATAAGCCTGAGCATGCGTTGTATTGTATGAATGTGCCGCTTTGCGCCATTGTTTAGCTGCTAAGCGTTGGTAGCGCACCCAATTGGATAAGAATCCTACTGGCAGGGTATAACCTTGTTGCTTAGCCTCCAACATGAAGTGCCCGGCATAGGAAGTTCCCCAATCACTTGATGTTGATTCTCCCATCCAATAACCCAGTCCACCCGTACCGTTTTGGAATCGCCCTAAACGTCTAATGGCACTCTTAATATTCTCTTCCGTTTGTCTAGCCTGAGTAGAACTCATACTTACCAAATCCTTGAGATAAAGTTGCGGGAAGGCTCCAGAGGTGGTTTGTTCTACACAACCGTGCGGATAGCGGATCAGATAATCCAAGCGCTTTTCAAGGTTCATCGGTGGAATTGTGGAGAGCTCCAAAGTCACTTTGTTGCTTCCAGCTGTTCCAAAAGGAGTGAAGTTGATCTGCTGCTTGGCTCCGGGTTCTACCGTATAGATCTTTGCAGTTCTGCTGATGGGATTCGGGTTGTAGATATCAATTTCTAGAGGATAAGAAGCTTTGTGCGCACCACTTTGCGCCAATACTTTGATCTCTTGCACCTCGTTACTGGCCTGAATTTCATATTCAAAATTGACAATTTGCTCTCCCGGTTTATCAAAACGAACCGTTTTAACAGCATCACCCACAGGTTTGAGACCGTCCGTTGTTTCTATGCGGATCTCAGCTTGTTTTACCTTTGGATCCATAGCGAAGACAGTCACTGGGAGCGTTAGTTTTTCTCCCGGAGACAGCTTGCGCGGCACGGAGGCCAAAACCATTAGCGGTGTTCTTACCGGGGTTACTTGTTCTGCCCTGCCATAAGCTTGTGTGGCATTGTCTCCTGCTACCACCATGGTCTTTACCGAGCCGATATAATTAGGCATGGTCAAGGTATGGGTAGCAGACTGTCCTGCTTCAAGCTTGAAAGGACCTAAATAGCTCACTACTGGTTTAAAGCGATCAGCCTTTCGGTTTTTAGCGCCAGCGGCTTCATCACCACCTCCCACTGCAAAAACATTATCCACCTGCGTTGAGAAGGCACCCATGACCAAATCATAAATGTCAAAGGTTTTCACCCCAAGTGCTTGACGTGCGTAAAAGGCCTTGTGTATATCTGGAGTGCTAAATCGAGTCAGATCCAAAAGTCCTTCATCTACAACGGCTATGGTGTAGGTCATGGCCTTTCCGTCAGTCTCAGAAACGGTCACCATATAATTGGATTCCGGTTTGAGTTCTTGAGGCATGCTCAGTTGTGGTGACAGTTCTGTTTCTGGGTTGTTTACCATGATCGGCACCACCCCATAAAGCCGCATGGGCAGATCGTTTTTGGTACGCTCATGAGGTTGTAAAAGCGAGATGTTCACATACACATTCGGTGCCATTTCCGCAGTGATCTCAAATTCATAAGTAGTGCTCTTCTCTTGCGTTGTAACCCACTCATAATTCAAGACTTCTGTACCATTTTCTATGCTGATCAGCGCCGTGCTTCCCAAACTTGAAGGGAATTGAATGCGCGCCTTTTCACCCACGGTATAGTTGTCTTTGTCTGCATTGAACAGGAGCATTTTTGCACTTTCTGAACCAGCCTGCCCAGTTTGCCACCAATCTTTAAAGAAATAAGAGGTGATCCCTGTAGCATGTCCGGAGGCTTCATCCATCACTCGGATCAAATAACGGCCACGCTCCTCATCTGCGATCTGTAGGTTGAAAGTGCCTTTTCCGTTGGCCGCTGTTATAACCTCAAATTGCTGCTTGGGTCTGTAAACGCTGCTGTTTTCGTATCGAGATAGATTATCGCGCCCACGGTTCCACCACCAACGCCAAGAGATCTCAAAGACTTCAACGGTGAGTTTTCTGTTCGCTGCCGGCTTTCCTTGGGCGTCCACAGTAACCACTTCAAATTCATGATCCCTACCAGTCTCAAAGGAACCATATCTACCCAATTTGGGTGATTTAAGCCCCACAAAGTTTGTATAGGGAGCTAGGGATTTGTTGATCACATCAATGGAGAAATCGCCTCCACCTTCATAAACCTTGGTAACAAAAGATGCCTTAAGCATGCCCGGGGCCTTATCGTTGAGTTGAATGGTTTCTGAAAAGTCCAACTGTCCTTCACTGTTGAGATCGCCCTCCATAAAGCTGAATTGTGAAGTGTCAAAGCTGCGAACAGGATCATTGAAGCGATAGTTGCTATAGTCTTTAAAGGGAGCTGAGGCTTCTGCCAAAGTCAATTCCAGAGTCGCTTTGAGGTTGCGAGCAGGTGCCCCGTGCAACCAAGAACTTTGCAAACGGCCTGCAATAGGTTTCGTCGCTTCAAGTACAGTATCGTCAAAATCGAGTTGCACTTTAAGTCGATTCGGTTTGATGGTCGCTACCCTCAAGGTTTTTCCAAAACTGGCTCCACCCACTTTTACTGTTGCGTTCCAATTGCCTGTCGGCGCCTCTGCTGAGGTGGCAATTGGGAAGTAATAGAAACCGTTTACGCTTCCCCGAACAACCCTGCGCTCGACAAGTTTTCCGCGAGCGTCCGTCAGTTCTAATTTTACAGGATGATCTTCTGGTAAGGGATTGACCGCATCGTTCAAAACAAAGGTCAAGTGGATGCTGTCTCCAGGACGATGCACACCGCGCTCGGTGTACAAAAATCCTTTCAGTCCCTTTTGTACGCTGCCTCCAGAAACATCGAACTTACTCAAGGAAAGCGCCATGCCATCATCCACACGGGCATAGGCATAATTTGAACCATTTTGAGCTACGACAAAAGCCGCTTTCTCATCGGTATCAAATACAATTTTGCCTTGTCCATCTGTGGTGCGTTGGGCTATGACTTGCTGCTGATAGTTGTAAAGTCCAACTTGAACGTTGCCCGTAGGCCTGGAGCTGATCAAGTTATTGGTGAACACATGATAGGTACTGTTGTTCCCTTTTTTAACTGTGATCCCAAGATCAGAAGCGAGGAGATTGGTACGCACCAAACGCTCATCATTATAGTAGGCGGGGTGGCAGGGATTTTCGCGCTCTTGCCAGTTGTAAGTGTAGTTGCGCCAGCGGTAAATTTCATTGTCCCAATAGCGGGTTTCTAAAGCGTCTTCCTCAGCATTATCTAGACTGCCATCCTTGGGAGAGTCGTCGTAGTATTCTTCGTAGTATTCGTCTTCATATTCGGCCTCTTCTCCGGCTAAAACAGCTTCACAAGCAAACATGCTGTACTGTGGCTTGAAGCTAAATTCAACGCGATACAGGCTTCCCGGACTGGCTTGGAAAAGCTCGGTTAGGTCCAAAGCATGGGCCTTCCAACTGTTGGTTGCACGCAGGTTGGTATCTACCAGTGATAGGGTCTTTTTAGCTACACGTCTACCCACGCGTCGCAAATAGTAGTCTTCTGAATTGCTCAACAAAGACTCTTGCAGAAATTGCAAGACATTATCTTGAAAGATCTCTACTACGCGCACATCTACCTGAGCCAGGTTAACCGTTTCAAAATAGATGGGGTTGTTTTGCGCATTGGGTAAAATGGTTCCTTTAGAAAGTAGACGCACCTCTGGTTTGAGAGGGTCAAAAGAAACAGCTTCTGTATAACTGCTTTTTAGCTCATAACCATCTGTGTTTTTAAGGCCCGCAAAAACGGTAAGATTCATGCTTCCTTCGGGTCTTGTGGCGGGATAGATCAGTAGCGAATTTCCATCAGCTTCAAAACGTAAATTCTCATCGCCGCCCAAACTTACAAGGCCTCTAAAATCCTGATCTTCATCAATAGGGTCGGAGAAATTAATGGACATTCTGGTGCTTGGCGCCTGAGAAATACTCACATCTAAAACCGTGAAATTGTTACGGCCTGGAATGGTAAAAGAGGTTACATTACTATTGTCTGCCCCTATGGGTTTTCCATCCCAACTAATTGCAATTTGGCTGTCTTCCTCTGCGCGATTGATGCTATCAATCACAAAGCTGTAAAAGTTATTGGCTCCACTAAGTGAGTCCCATTTGATGCTGAGTTTGGATCCATTTTGAATAGCGCTGATGAGCTTTCTAGCCTCTGACAGATACAGTCCATCTGCAGATTGAAGATTGCCCTGCAGAAACTGATAATTTTTGTCATAAGACTGTAATTGCCCCAGATCTATTTTAAAGTTGGGCTTTATGGTCTTAAAGGAAAATGTGAATTGACGTTTGTCCGCGGGGAGGTCTTCTAAAAAGTCAGAGAGCTTTACGGTGACCGTGTATTCCGTGTCGGCTTTAAGGGGTTCATTCGGACTAAAAACCAAAGAGCGACCGCTTTGAAGCTTTAAAGTTCCCTCAACCTTAGGACTGATCTTGAAACTGCTTGCTGACAGGTCTGCTTCGGCATCAAAATTAGGTAGTGCCCTTAAAAAATCTAGCACCACAGGAGCGTGAACAGAGCGTACGCCTTGGGTGTGATAAGAGAGGTAGTCTCGGTATTGAAATAGTTGATCGTCTTGAGAAGATTTAGGCTTACAGGCAGTTGCGAGCAGTAGTAAAATAAGACTCGCGCGGAATAGTGACTTCATAGTCGGAGATGGTTTAACGTCAGTAATTAAAGGTACAAAAACTCTAGGTCCATAGCGGACCGGTTAATTCCTGAAGTTAAAGTGTAAGGCCTTCGGAATAAGGCTCGTCGGTGGTTGAAGACACTTAGATAACGCAGCTTTTTTTAATTGCGTATGCAGCAGGTTTGAATTTGGGAAGAGTTTAACTAAGCACCCCTTCTAAGTTTTGAGTAATGCCTTTTGATAGATCTCCAGAATTTGTCCGTTTCCTGTGTGTTGGGAACCCTCACTGAACTCAAAAGTGTCGCCCACGGAGAGTTTTCCCTTAAAGTGATCAAAGGATAAAATTGCAATGTCTGCAATAATGGTTTCACCTGGTTTTACCGAATCTCGGCCTATAAATTCTTGATGACCGGAGGTATAATAAGTTGGTTCAAAAGGAAATCTTATGGTCGGTCTTATTCCAGAGTTGGCAGGATGGGTTCGACCGCCTTCTTCAGTAGAAAAATAATCGAGCTTGGCCCGAAAATGAAAATCACTGGTTCTCATAAAAGCGATTATTGCTCAAAATCATACTCCCGTTCCACTTTACAGACCCGCACTTTATAGCTGGAATACCATTGGGTCTTCCCCATTTTCTGAGCTAAAAGATGATCGGCTTGTTGTTTCCATTGCGCAATGGCCTCTAAAGAATCCCAATAACTCACGGTGATCCCCAATCCGCTACGCGCACTTTCAATGCCTAGATAGCCCGCCTGTTGCTCAGCGAGCTCTTCCATCAGTTGCGCCGTGGCCGAATAACCTTCTAAGTCATCGGTTTGATAACTGCTGAAAATAACCGCATAGTAGGGTGTTGTCATGGAACCCATCAGTCTTTATAAATACCAATAACTAGATCACCAGCAGCGTTCATATGAGCGCGGTACATGCCTGCAGTATTGAATTCCATAGCGATGTTACCGTCTTTGTCAATAGCAACAATACCACCGTCACCTCCAAGACCTCCAACTTTATCGTGAATAACTGTACGAGCTGCATCTTGAACGCTCATGCCTTTATATTCCATTAGCGCAGAGATATCATGGGCCACCATGGCACGAATAAAGTATTCGCCCCAACCGGTAGAGGACACTGCGCAAGAGGCGTTGTTGGCGTAAGTTCCGGCTCCAATAATTGGTGCATCACCAATTCGGTTCCAACGCTTGTTGGTCATTCCTCCTGTTGAGGTTCCCGCGGCAAGATTGCCGTTTTTATCTAGAGCTGCACAACCTACAGTTCCGAATTTATAATCCTTGATATAAGGGTCTACAAAGGCAGTTTTATCGTCGTGATCTAACTGAGTCTTTTGTTGTTCTTTAATGCGCTGCAAACTGTTGTAGCGATTCTGGGTGAAGAAGTATTCCGGATCCACCATTTCAATTCCGCGAGTCTCTGCAAAGATCTCCGCGCCTTTCCCGGCTAGCATTACATGGTCAGAATTGTCCATTACCTCGCGGGCCAGATCAATGGGGTTTTTAATACGAGTGACTCCAGCCACAGCTCCAGCATTGAGTGTTTTTCCATCCATGACGGAGGCGTCCAGTTCGTTGGTTTCTTCATGCGTGAATACCGCGCCTTTTCCTGCATTGAATAGCGGAGAGTCTTCCATAACATTAATGGTGGCCGTTACCGCATCCATGGCGTCGCCACCTTCTTCCAAGATCTTATGCCCAACGCGAATCGCCTTTTCCAAGGTTTCCTTGTATGCGATTTCTAAGGAGTCGGTCATATTCTTCTTTAATATGGTACCCGCCCCTCCGTGAATGACAATCCCAAATGTGGGTTCAGTAGAAGTCGTTTCTGAAGTGTTTGCTTGCTGATTTTGAGTAGAATCTGAGTTATTTCCGCAGGCGATCAGCAGTGAAAATGTTAAAACTGAAAAAATTTTTCGAATCATGATTTCGGCGCTTAGTGTCTTACGAATATACACTAAAAAGCCCACAGTTACTGGCATAGTCAAAATTCTAGATTGTAGGAAATTAATATTACATTCTGACATAAAATATCGATGAAATGCATAATTCATAGCTGAAATGCAATTATTTAGATTTTTTTTCTATATTTGAACCAGCATCAAGCCCCAAATCTGATGCTCCCCGTATTATGAACCTACTTAGAACCAGCCTCATGGCAGTGGTCTTACTTTTTGTGGCCACTTCCTGCTCCAAGGACGAAATTCCTGTGGAGCCAGAAACGAACTTTTCTGTGGATCTCAGCTTGGCCAACAAAACAGATTGGACCATGGCAAATGACATTCTCGTCTTGGTGAATGATCACCGCAGAAGCTTGAACCTTGAACCCATAAAGCTAGATCGCCAATTGGCAACAGCTTATGCGGTTATGCACACCGAATACATGATCGATAACGAACGCATTAGCCATGATGGTTATGCACAGCGTTCTCTGGCACTTCAAAATGATGGCGCTCAGAGCGTGGGTGAAAACGTTGCCCGCGGCTACCGATCTGCAGAAGATGTGGTCAATGCATGGCTCAACAGCCAGTCACACCGTCGCGTAATTGAAGGTGATTACACTCATTGCGGCTTTGGTGTTATGCAAGATTACAGAGGAACGTTTTACTTTACACAGCTCTTCTATTCGGAATAATTACGCTTAGTCACGCACTTTTATATTCGCCGGAATCGCCGTACTTTTAGTGTCAATCACTAATTATACGGCGCCATGGCACTATCAAGACCCTTTAATCTAAACAACTGGTTGGAAGAGAATCGCGAGCTTCTCAAACCGCCTGTTGGCAATAAAAATCTCTACGTCGATGCTGATGATTATATCGTTATGGTTGTGGCGGGTCCTAACGCGAGGAAGGATTACCACTACAACGAGACCGAAGAGCTCTTCTATCAATTAGAAGGAGAGATTGAGGTGGTTGTCCAGGAAGATGGCCAACGCGTTGTTATGCCGTTGGGTCCTGGAGATATGTACTTACACCCGGCTAAAACGCCGCACTCTCCTGTGCGCAAAGAGGGTTCTATTGGTTTAGTTATTGAGCGCAAACGCGCTGGGCAAGGGTATACCGATGGCCTTTTGTGGTTCTGCGATAATTGCAACCACAAACTTCACGAAGTCTATTTTGAACTCCACGACATAGAAAAGGACTTCCTTACACACTTTAAAGAATTCTACAACTCAGAATCGTTGAGAACCTGCGATAATTGTGGGCATCAAATGGAGGCAGACGCCCGTTTTACAGCAGATTAAACTTCCTTTAAGAATTTGGCGAAATCGTTTGCGAATGACTAACTTCGCAGCACAATTTTATTGTCAAAATTTATATGAAATGAACACAAACAAATTTAATTGTTAGTGAACCTACAGTAATAATTAAATTTTTTGTGTGAAAGCGAAGCGGTTGATCTATGCAGATAATTTTTATTTGCTTGATTGCCACACTAATAAAAATTATCAAATAGATGAAAGCAGTTGCAACGTCCTTTGGAATGGACAAAGCCCTTAAAGCACTTGGTCTTGAGGGGGTAAATCAAGGAACATCAACAGGATCTGATTGGTTCTCTTCTGGAGATGAGATCGCCTCGTATTCTCCGGTAGATGGACAGTTGATCGGAAAGGTGACCACCACCACCAAAGAGGACTACGAAAAAGTAATGCAAGCTGCGACCACAGCTTTTAAAAGTTGGCGTGTAATGCCTGCTCCGCAACGCGGAGAAGTGGTGCGTCAATTTGGAGAAGAGCTACGCCGATTGAAAGAGCCTTTAGGAAAGCTTGTTTCTTATGAAATGGGTAAATCCTACCAAGAAGGTTTGGGTGAGGTTCAAGAAATGATCGACATCTGTGACTTTGCTGTTGGGCTTTCGCGTCAATTGCACGGACTTACTATGCACTCAGAGCGCCCGGGACACCGTATGTATGAGCAATATCATCCACTTGGAGTAGTTGGGATCATCTCGGCCTTTAACTTCCCAGTAGCCGTTTGGTCTTGGAACACGGCTTTGGCTTGGATCTGTGGAGATGTATGTGTTTGGAAGCCGTCTGAAAAGGCGCCACTTTGTGGAGTTGCTTGCCAAAAGATCGCTGCTCGTGTTTTTAAAGAAAACGGATTGCCAGAAGGTATTTCATGTCTGATCAACGGAGATTATAAAGTGGGTGAATTCATGACTACAGACGGCCGTGTACCACTCGTTTCTGCAACAGGATCAACTCGTATGGGGAAAATCGTTGCTCAGACTGTAGGAGCGCGTCTTGGAAAGTCCTTGTTAGAATTAGGAGGAAACAATGCGATTATTGTTACCCCAGATGCGGATATTAAAATGACCGTGATCGGTGCTGTGTTCGGTGCTGTGGGTACTGCAGGACAGCGTTGTACTTCTACCCGTCGATTGATCATTCACGAAAGCATTTACGATCAAGTGAAGAACGCCGTAGTAGATGCATACAAGCAATTGCGTATAGGAAACCCACTAGATGAGAACAACCACGTAGGACCTCTTATTGATACGGATGCAGTTGCGATGTACCAAAAAGCCTTGGACAAGGTAGTTGAAGAAGGTGGGAACATCGTAGTACCTGGAGGTGTTCTAGAAGGAGAAGGATACGAAAGTGGTTGTTATGTAAAACCAGCCATTGCAGAGGCTGATAACTCTTATGAGATCGTTCAGCACGAGACCTTTGCGCCAGTATTGTACTTATTGAAGTATTCTGGAGATGTTGAAAATGCCATTGAAGTTCAAAACGGAGTTGCTCAAGGATTGTCATCTGCGATCATGACCAACAACTTGCGTGAAGCGGAGCGTTTCTTATCCCATGCAGGATCTGACTGTGGAATCGCTAACGTGAATATCGGAACCTCTGGTGCAGAGATCGGTGGTGCTTTTGGTGGTGAGAAAGAAACTGGTGGTGGACGCGAGTCTGGTTCTGATGCTTGGAAAGTGTATATGCGCAGACAGACCAACACCATTAACTATACTACAGATCTTCCACTGGCTCAAGGGATTAAATTCGACTTGTAGTCGCGGACTAAATCAGATTGATTTAGTATTTTCATAGACCAAATTACGGTTTATGGATAGAAGAGATTTTTCAAAGAATATGGCCCTTGCTGCCTCTACGGTTGGCTTGGGCCTTTTTAGTTCCTGCAAAGAACACCCTCAAGGCGAACAAGAGAATGTCTGGGTTTCAGAATTTGAAGAGGGCTATTCGGTGTCTGATGAGCTCTCAAAACGTATGTATGACAAGGCGCTAGAGATCACCAAATCAAAAGTGCGAGGAGGCGATAGCGAACCTTTCTTTAAAGAACCTTTTATAGACGCGGCCTTTTCTCCCAACATCTTTTTATGGGACACCTGCTTCATGTGTTGTTTTGCTAAATATCACATGGACGAGCTACCGGTATATCAGGCCTTGGATAATTTCTATGACCGGCAAGAAGAGGACGGTTACATCTGCAGAGAGTATCGTCAAACCGGCGAACCGCTTTGGCCTAAAACGCATCCGGTTTCTATCAATCCACCACTTTTGGCATGGGCAGAATGGGAACTCTATCGCGTTTCTCAAAACAAGCAGCGCTTGGAAGATGTGTATCCCATACTTTTGAAGAATTTTGACTTCCATGTGAACACCTATCAAATGGAAGACGGACTCTTTTATGGAGATACTTTAGGTATGGGGATGGACAATATTCCCAGACAACCTCGGGATTGGGAGCCTACAGAAGGCAATGGCTTAACCCACCATGAGTTGGGTGATAAACTCGCTGCCATGAATGAAAGTCCGGAAGTTAAGCTCAATTACTTCATCAAAGAATATGTCAACACCAAACAAGGCGTGTGGAACAAACAGGCGCGTCTGGTTGATTTCTCTGCGCAAATGGGCATGTTTGCCCTGCAATTGATTGATATTGCGGATGCTATTGGTCAGACTGATGAGGTAGAGCGTCTCAAGGCATTTCACGCAAAGCTAAAGACAGACATCAATACACATTGCTGGTCAGAAGAGGATCAATTCTATTACGATCTCGGATTTGGCAAGCAGGTAGTTCGTCGTCATATTGGAATGTATTGGATGCTTCTTGGCGAGCTGGTTCCAGAAGAGCGCATGGAGTCGTTTTTGGGCTATCTATCGGACCCCGAGGAGTTTTACAGGTTGACACCATTACCTGCACTTTCTGCTGCCGACCCGGACTATGTGGGTTGGGGCGATTACTGGCTAGGCGGCGTTTGGGCGCCGACAGTGTATATGGTTTTAAAAGGATTGGAGCGTATCAGGAAAGATGAGCTCGCCAAAGATCTTGCTACAAAAGTATATCGTTCTGTGGCAACAGTCTTTGAAGCCACCGGTACTTTCTGGGAGAACTATGCTCCAGACTTGGTCGCTTATGGAATGCCTGCTAAGAAGGACTTCTGCGGATGGACGGCATTGATCCCGATTGCAGTGTATCACGAATTCATAAAATCATAATCAGCATGGCAAATTATAAAGCAAATCATTATCCAATAATTACAGTTGCAATGGACGGAACCGTTTTGGGTTATGATGCGATGGCAAAAGCACATCCACTCTCCAAGCCAGGAATGGCCAGTGATATTTCTGTAGGTCCAGATGGCACACTCTGGATGGTATCTACAGAAACAGATCCCGACGCTGGAGGCAAGAAGATCTATTGGAGCAATGCGGATGGCAAATGGACAGAAATTGACGGAAAAGCTCCCGGAGGATTCCGTGTATCAGGCTGTGAAAACGCTTCTTGTGTATACATCACTAACAATTACGAGCTGTATGGATACAACCAAGAGAAGTCGTCCTTTAAACTATCTGAGCATGTTTATGATATAGATTATAGCCACGGATATTATTGGGGATTGGTTCCGGAAAAACCGGGAGGGATTCCAGTATTACAATTCGCTTCTAGTAATAACGCTCCTTTACAATGGACAGTATTTAAAGGTAATGTAGAGGTGACAAGTATATCGGCCACAGATCAGGCCTGTGTGGCTTTGGTAGATCAGATTCCGACCTTATTCAAGTTAAAAGGTCAGGTACAATCGCCAATGTTCCCCGGAATCACGCAGCGCGCCATGCAGATCAGTTCTAAAACTACTACCAATGCCATTGTGAGTTTTGAAGCGAGTGAGCAAGGGAATCAAGTGCTTGTTTTGTCCTCCTCTCCCTCTGAGCAAGAGGCTTATCGACCTATTGGAGATATTCAAGCCGTAAAAATGACCACCTCTTATTTTATTCCCGTTTAATTTCTCCCTGATTCGTCAGGATAGAACTCTTGAACAGGGTCACTGGTGTAAATCGCTTTGGTTGCCACATCAATTGCAGAAAGCGGCCCTTTATAGGCAGCCGCGGTATCTATATTCCAAACAGTTGCGCAATTCACCACGCTTTGCTCGCCAATTTTGGTAACGGGAGTATGACCAATGTAGATCTCCTTGAATAGCTTCAACCTTTTGGGGTATCTGGGATGATCCTCGGGCATATTAGGATCAAGAGCACAAGCCATTTCCCATAGGGTTCGGTCCCAATAAACCATATTAGGGTAGTATTCATGCTGAGGCCCATGGGGATTGGTGAATCCTGCGTGGACAAAAAGGCGGTTGTCCTCATCGATCCAATAGTTCACCAATTGGTCCAAGAATTCTACATGTTTGGCTTTATAGGCTGCGGATTTGTCCGAGTAATTTGCCTTGGTCACTTCTCCGCCTGCCGCTAACCACAAGGGATTGTTGGAATGCACTTTAAGGTGTTGGGATAATAAGTAGTCGTGATTTCCGCGGATAAAGATGCACTTATGTTGCTCGGCAAAATCAATTAAAAACTCAATGGTATTGGCTGCATCACTCCAACCGTCCACATAATCACCTAGAAAGACAAAGGTATCCTCCGCAGTAAAAGGAATACGCTCTAAAAGCTGCTTTAACGCCTTAAGACCACCATGGATATCACCTATTGCGTATGTGCTCATTGTTGTTTGTCTGCCAGATCTATAAAAAAGATGATCAACACGATAGCCGCAATAATTCCTACCACTAGGAAGAAGATCTTCCAGAAGGAATACGGGCGCTGCCCAGAAAGCGCTCCAGTTTGTCCATTGACAAAGAAGTTGTACTGCTTGCCTTTAAAGTTGTAGGCGCTGATATAGATCGGCAGCAAAATATGCTTAAAGGTCTCATCGGTAAGTTTCATATTCATAGAAGACACCCGCTGAGTGTCTCCGCCAATATCTCTACACACCCAGTTGTGGGCAATACGCTTGGCTTCTTTGTTGGATTCAATATGTCCTTCTTTAAGTGGAATGGTGTACTTCTCTGTGACAAAACCGGCCAAAAAAGAACTGTCAAAGGCTTGAAGTTCTTTGAGATTCCAACGCGCAATTTTGTTGGGAATTCGCCCGGATTTTTGCTGAGAGGCTTTGATCAGGGTGTCGTCTACAAACCCAGAAATACTTCCGCTTGCGGGAGACCAACGGGTTCTGCGTTCCTGTCTCATGCGCGTGACCGTTTTTCCATTGACCGTCGTGGTATATGGAACCGAAACGTAATAGTAGTCCCCGCGTTGCCCCGTGTAGGTGGCAAAAAGTTGGGCGTCAAAGGTCCAATAAGGCACATAAAGACCTTTGGTGAACTGCGGATCTAAGGCTGCTTTTTGGAGCTTGTTCGGCGCAAACCACAGCTTTTTCACCCAAGCCTTAAAAATGGTGTGCGCCTTTTCTTTGGTGAGCTGAAAAGGCACTATAGCCCCAGGAAGAATCCAAGCTTCTTTTTGCTGGTCTTCAATGATCAGCGGCATGCTGCAATACACGCAATGCAAGGATTTGTAAGTCTCTTCTATATGCTGATTGGCTCCACAGTTCTTACACTGAATTAGGGAGATTACTTCACTGTGAGAGAGGTGCCCAAGTTCTTCCAAATACGGACGAAGTTCCAACTCTTCAAAGCTATTCTCATCTGTCGTAATGGTTTCACTGTGGCCACAATATTCACATTGCAACTCGGTGGTACCAGGCGCATACAGCAGTTCCGCCCCGCAATTGATACAGGCCTTCTTTAATTCTGATTTAGACTTGGGCTGTGCAGCCTCCATCGGTTATGTGGGTTCTGAGATTAAGCAGGCAGTGGCGGTGGGGTCGCTCCTCCTAAAAAGGCTTTTAATTCTTCAACGTCTTTCAAGGGCGCCCAGGCTCCCATGCCTTGCTTCCAAACCAAGGAATCTTTGTTCACGGTTCGGTTGGCAAATAATGCGCGTAATTGCTCAAAACTAACAGGTCCGGCTTGTTGTCCGTTGTAAGCGTAATAGTATTGTACTGCTGCTGGCATTGGTGGCGGCACGGCTCCTGTGGGAGCCGCTGCAGGCGCTGCAGCTTGTCCTGTAGTTCCCATGAGGCCTCCCATTTGTTGGGCGAGCACAAAGCCCATTCCCATGCCCATTCCGGCGCCGGCAGTTCCGCCTTCGTTGGCGGCTGCCGCCTCGATGGCTTTGGCTGCTTTGAACTTAGCGAGTTTGTCCAGATCCAGTTTGTCAATACGGCTGTATTCAAAGATCTCCTTTTTAAGATCTTCCGGCATAGAGACATTTTCAATAAAGAATTTCTCCAGCGAGATCCCGACACTTCCAAATTCAGGTTGCATGACCTCTTTACAGGTTTCACTGAGTTCGGAAGCGTTTGCTGCATAGAGTTCGATCGGTAAATTAGCCTCTCCAATAGTATCTGTAAAACGAGTGGCGATCAAACTTTTAAGGTGCTCGTTGATCTCAAAGTTGGTAAAGTTGTTGTCCGTTCCAACAATGTCCACGATGAACTTTCCAGGATCATTGATCTTAAAGGCATAGGTTCCAAAGGCTCGGATCTCCACCAATCCAAAACGATCATCGTTTAGTGTGATCGGGTTTTTAGTTCCCCATTTCTCATCGGTGAATAAGTGAGTGTTTACAAAATAAACCTCAGCCTTAAACGGACTGTTGAAACCGTACTTCCATCCTTTTAGAGTAGCGAGGATCGGTAGGTTCTCGGTGTTTAAGGTATAGGTTCCCGGTTCAAAGACATCGGCCAGCTCTCCTTCATTGATAAAGACCGCTGTTTGTCCTTCACGCACAATGAGTTGTGCCCCGTTCTTAATTTCATTCTGATAGCGTTCAAAGCGATGACAGATCGTATCATCCGTATAATCCAGCCACTCAACAATGTCAATAAATTCGTTGCTGAGTTTCTCTCTAATCTTGTCAAAAAGCCCCATAGGTAGATAGTGTTTAATGTTGATGGTTAAAGATAGGAAATTAGCGACTTAATTGGGTTATCAAAACTTTACTTAACCGCGCTTCCGTTTGATTAGTGTACTTGGACGGATTTTGTTACACTTTGTACAGTCAACCCTCAGCTATACTTGACTTTTCTGAGGATTCTAATGCACTCTCTGTAGGATTCATAAACCGATTTGCTGTAGGCTTTTAAATAGGGTTTAGCCTCAACCAAGCGATCCTTGGCATCAGAAAAATCGTTGAGGTAGCAGATCAAATACGTACTGGGTAGATTACGGATGTCTTTGGTCTCCATTTTTGTCAATGGAATTTGTTTTTTGAGCTTTTCCAAAAGGGCATTGCTGGCGTTGTAAAAATGATGCAAGGTCTTTTTATCAAACTGTGGTGGGTCAAAAAGCAATTCTGTATCAATGGTGTAAGATCCGTTGTCCTCAAATTTAATGACCACCTCTTCTAAAGGGTAGTATTTAGTCTGATTGTTTAGCCCCAGCGAGACGTATTCCACAATTTTGAAATAGTCGTCATTGTACTTTATGCTGACCTCATCCAGGGCAGAATAGAACAATCGCTTCTGCTCGTTGATCAGCTCAATATCCACTCGTGAATAATAGGTTTCTTCATCCACTTCTTTGGTATGGCCGGCCCAACAAAGCACGAACAGCTCCTTAAAAACGCGGTAGTGGGAGGGCATATCGGAATGTCTATTATTGATAAAATCAATAACTCCATCCAACGTAAGCTCTATATTGTTTCTGGCGTGCTGCTCTATGGCCGCAACGATCTCAGAATTGTGATCCACCAATTCAATGTCAAAGACTTGTGGTTTGGAGATACTGCCCTCTCTAAAGAACACCGTGCCACCCCAATACTTCCAGATGTTTTTGCGTAAGGAAGTGATCTCGTTTATGGGTCTAATCGTCACCAATCCCACTACTTTTCCGTCTTCTAAATCTGGGAAGTTGATGTTCTCGTATTGGATCTGAGGCGGATTGGTCAGGTAGGCGTTGATGAGGTTTTGGATCTTAGAATCGTCAAAGAAGTCCACCCCCAAAATCTCGTTATTATTGTCCTCAACCCCAATAATGATGTATGAATTGTTAGCTGGATTGGAGTTACTCAAAGCACAGATGTGCTTTAAAAATTTGGCTTTGCCTTCTTTGGATCCGATGTCGATTTTACGCTTTTTGTCATAGAAACTGCTCTCGTCATTGTGGGCGAGCAGGTATTTGACCAAAAGGCGTTTGTTGATCATTCTTTAGACGCTCTTGTTTACGATCATGGATGACGCCTGATCCACACACATCAAGGTGAGATCGGCGATGTTTACATGAGGAGGTCTGGTCACGGCGAACCAGATCGCTTCTGCGACATCTTGAGGTTTTAAAGGCGTGTAACCTTGGTAGACTTTATCTGCCTTTTCAGTATCGCCCTTAAAGCGCACCTCGCTAAATTCTGTTTGTACCAAGCCTGGATTTACCGCGCCAACGCGGATTGGAGTTCCATTGAGATCCATTCGCATACCTTGGTTAATGGCATCAACGGCATGCTTGCTAGCACAATAAACATTGCCTTTGGGATACACCTCTTTACCCGCGGTAGAACCAATATTGATGATGTGTCCCTTCTCTCGGGCTAACATTCCTGGTAATACTGCTTGAGTTACATAAAGCAGGCCTTTCACGTTGATGTCAATCATGGCATCCCAATCGTTGCTGCTGCCGTTTTGTATAAGGTCCAAGCCGTGTGCGTTTCCAGCATTGTTGATCAGTATATCTAATGTTTTGAAGGACTCGGGAATGCTCGCAATAGACTCATTTACAACATCTTGGTTGCGAACATCAAATTGTAGCGTGTGTACTGCAGTCAATGCAGATAGTTCTTGCGCAATGCTTTCTAAACGCTCGGTTCTGCGTCCGCACAGAACCAATTTTACGCCTTCTTTAGCCATAAGTCTAGCAGTGGCCGCGCCAATCCCTGAGGTTGCACCGGTAATTAAAGCAATGGAATTTTTCATCTTTTAAGGCAATTTTAATGTTGAAAATAATGCAATTTTTTGCACTTTTAGATGCGCAAAATTTCACTCCTGAATCCAAACGTTATTTTCCTCTTAAAAACAGGTCTTAAAATTTATAAAAATCGCTTATTTCTCAGGCATTAGCGCTCGTTATCTTATCAAGAACTTTTAACCAACTGTTAACAAGAGTTTTCGCAGAAAATGGGCAATTTGCGCATACTAAAATTACCATCTAAAAAAATTCAGAAAAAAGAGCATTTATGGAACAAGCTACGGCAAGTGTTGATATAGGAGCATTAAATGCAAAAATAGAACAAGAGAGCGCCTTTGTGGACCTGCTTACTTTGGAAATGAACAAAGTGATCGTGGGGCAAAAGCATATGATAGAGCGCCTTTTAATAGGACTACTCGGGCAAGGACACATCTTGCTTGAAGGGGTGCCGGGTCTAGCAAAGACCTTGGCCATTAATACCTTATCTCAAGCAGTACACGGCAGTTTTAGCCGTATTCAGTTTACTCCGGATCTACTTCCGGCGGATGTGATCGGAACCCTGATCTACAACATCAAAGAGAACGATTTTAGCATCAAGAAAGGACCGATCTTCGCCAATTTTGTCTTGGCAGATGAGATCAACCGTGCGCCCGCCAAGGTGCAATCGGCCTTACTGGAAGCCATGCAAGAAAAGCAGGTGACCATTGGGGATGAAACCTTCAAATTGGACCGACCATTTCTAGTAATGGCAACCCAAAACCCTATTGAGCAGGAAGGAACTTATCCACTGCCAGAGGCTCAGGTTGACCGTTTTATGCTAAAGACCGTGATCAACTATCCGCAGCAGGCAGAAGAGCAATTGATCATTCGTGCTAACCTCAAAGGAGCCTTTGAAAAGGTAAACCAAGTGGTGACGTTAGAACAGATCACAAGGGCGCAACAAGCTGTTCGTGACGTGTATATGGATGAAAAGATCGAGAAGTACATCCTGGATATCATCTTCGCTACACGTAATCCGAAGCAATACGGATTGAGCGAATTAGAAGGCTTGATCGGATTTGGAGCTTCGCCTCGTGGTAGTATCAATTTGGCCATGGCCTCTAAGTGTTATGCATTCATAAAGCGCAGAGGTTATGTAATTCCAGAAGACGTTCGTGCTGTGGTACACGATGTATTGCGCCATCGCGTTGGAATTACCTATGAGGCTGAAGCAGAGAATATCGACTCCGTAGCCATTATCAACAAGATTGTCAATCAGATCGAAGTACCATAGAAGCGCACCTTACTAACCCAGACAAACCCAAGTCAGCAGAGTAATGGATACAGCAGCACTTCTTAAGAAAGTTCGCAAGATAGAGATCAAAACCCGCCGCCTGAGTGACCACATCTTTGGGGGTGAGTATCACTCTACCTTTAAGGGTCGTGGTATGACCTTTAGCGAGGTGCGTCAATACCAGTACGGTGATGACGTACGTAATATTGACTGGAACGTTACGGCGCGTTACAACGAACCTTATGTGAAGGTCTTTGAAGAGGAGCGCGAACTTACCATGATGCTGTTGGTAGACGTCAGTGGTTCCGAACTTTTTGGTACTAAGGAGCAGTTCAAGGAAGAATTCATCACCGAGATCGCTGCGACCTTGGCTTTTTCCGCATTGCAAAACAACGACAAGGTTGGACTGTTGCTCTTTTCAGATCAAATCGAACTATTTATTCCGCCTAAAAAAGGAAAGTCTCACATCTTGCGCATCATTCGAGAGTTGTTGGAACACGAGCCTAAAAGCCGCAGAACAGATCTTGATCAGGCTTTGAAGTATCTGATCAACGTCATGAAAAAGAAGGCCATTGTTTTTGTGCTTTCTGATTTTCTCACTGATGATTACAAGGACACGGTAAAACTTGTTGGCCGTAAGCACGACTTGACCGGAATCCGCATTTACGATCCTCGGGAGGAGGAAATTCCCAATCTAGGAGTGGTACAGATGCTAGACGGAGAAACCGGAGAGACTCTTTTGGTCAATACCGGATCCAAATCCGTCAGAAAAAATTATAACCGTTATTACCGCGATCGTGTGGAATATTTTCAAGAGGTGTTCTTGAAAAGTGGTAGCGGACAACTCTCTTGTAGAATCGATGAGAGTTATGTGAAAAAACTATTGGGATACTTTAAAAACAGAGCCTAAGTTGTCTAATTGCAAAACATACAAGCCGTTTTACACGGGGCGAATCATCGCCCTGCTGCTATTTTTTGTGGCAGGCTATACGCAGGCCCAAGTTAGAGCAGAATTAGACTCCACCAAGATCAAGATCGGGGAGGAATTGCGTTACCGATTGGTAGTGGAATCAGACTCGACAGATCTCGTGCAAATGCCCGAGGGGCAGACCTTCCTTCCCTTGGAGGTCATTGAGAGTTATCCTATTGATACGGCTTACAACCAGCAGCGACAAACACTGATCAAGGAATACGGATTGACCCAATTTGATTCTGGGCAGTATTTGATTCCAAGACAGCGCGTGATCATTGGTGAGAAGGCCTTCTTTACCGATTCCCTCTTGGTTGAGATAGAAGATGTGGTTGTAGATACCACCAAGCAAAAGATGTTTGATATCCGCGAGAAGATGGATGTAGGTAGCCGTCCGGCGAGCTTTGTTTGGTTGTGGATCTTATTGGCCGTTGCTGCTATTGGTTTTGGGATCTATTGGCTCTTAAAACGCAAAAAAGAATTGGAAGAGGCCGAGGAGTTGATTCCTGCCTATGATGAGGCTATTGCGGCCTTAAAGGCTTTGGACGACTCCCCTTTATCTGCACAAAAGGGTTCTAAGGATTATTATTCTGCCTTGACAGAAATCGTAAAGCGCTATTTGGACCGCGAGGTTGATGCTACGGCCTTAGAAAGCACTTCTGAGGAGCTTATCACTCGCTTACAAATGCACAAAGATGCAGGCAGTTTTGCCTTTAGCGATAATATGATCAGAGCTTTAGATAGCATTCTAAGGCGCGCTGATTTGGTGAAATTTGCCAAGCAAGAAATCGCTCAGGAGATCGCCGCGGCAGATCGTCAAGAAATTGAACAGGTGGTCAATCTAACTAAAGAAGCTATTCCAGAACCCACGGAAGAAGACCTTTTAGAAGATCTCGAGTATCAAGAAGAACTCCGCAGAAAAGAGGTGAGAAAGCGTTGGATCTTAGGAAGCCTTGGAGGAGTTACGATCATTTTGTTAGCCATAGTGATCACGGTCAATGTGATGGGCTATCAAGAATTTAAAGAGACCTTCATTGGTGATGCTACTAAAGAGATGCTGGAAGAAGGCCAGTGGTATACGAGTGAATACGGTGATCCTTTGGTGATACTAACCACTCCAGAGATCCTGTATCGCGTTGATGTGGAGCTGCCCGATGGCGCAGAAGCTCAGATTAAAGATGTTGATTTATTCCAATTGGGTGAAGAAAGTGATGAGCTTTCGGTAACGGTGAACGTCACGGAGTACAATACGCCTCAGCAGGCAGATATAAAGAGTAAGATTGATGAGGTCCTGCAGATCTTTGAGGAGAACGGAGCTCAGAATCTTTTGATTAAAGACGAATCCTTCAATACCGGAAAAGGCCTGAGCGGAACTCGCGTTTTTGGCTCTTTCAACGAGACAAAATCCAACGGAAAAAAAGGAAGAAAGATCAAATACGAACATTATTTCTTCTCGCAACCTGGCTTGCTGAGTCAAGTGAGAATACTCTATGACGGAGAAGATCCATACATGGAAAAGGTGGTGAAACGCATCACAGAATCTATAGAACTAGAAGTAAACCAAAGTTTACCGCAAATAGGAGGCGCCCGATGATCGCATTGAATTTTGAATTTGTAAATCCAGAACTGTTCTGGCTCCTGCTTTTGGTGCCGGCGGCAGGGGTATGGTATTATTTCAAGCGCGACAAGCAAACGGCTTCCTTGCGTATCTCTAGTTTAAACGGATTTAAGACCAGCAGCAACTTGTTGGGAAAACTTAAGCCACTACTATTTATACTGCGGATCGCAGCCTTAGTGATCTTAATCACGGCTATGGCAAGACCGCGAACCTACAGCGAAAACTCCAGAACCAAGACTACTAAAGGAATTGATATTGTTATGGCTATTGACGTTTCGGCAAGTATGCTTGCTAGAGACTTAAAACCAAATCGTTTGGAGGCCCTTAAAAAAGTAGCTTCTCAGTTTATCAGCGAACGCCCTAACGATAGAATTGGTTTGGTTGAGTACGCCGGAGAGAGTTATACCAAGACACCGCTTACCAGTGATAAGACCATCGTTCTGTCTGCCATGAAATCCATTAGATACAATCGTATCATTGAAGGTGGAACCGCCATAGGCATGGGATTGGCTACCTCCATCAATCGTCTTAAAGAAAGCGAAGCCAAAAGCAAGGTGATCATTCTGCTTACCGATGGGGTGAACAATACAGGTTTCATCGATCCGAAGATCGCTAGTGAACTCGCGGTAGAATTCAATATAAAAGTATACACCATTGGTTTGGGAACCAATGGTTTGGCTATGTCTCCTATAGGTCAAAAATCCAACGGAGATTTCCACTACGGAAAAACACCTGTTCAGATTGACGAGGACCTCTTAAAGGACATTGCCGCCCAAACGGGAGGAAAATATTTTAGAGCTTCCAGCAACACCAGATTGGAAGAGATCTATGACGAGATCAACACTTTAGAGCGCACGGAAATCGAGGAATTTAAGTTCACTACCTATAGCGAAATGTTTCGCAATTTGACTTTGGTGGCCTTTGGACTCTTATTGATGGAAGTGCTATTACGTTACACCCTTTTTAGAAGTTTTGTCTGATGATACAGTGGGAAGAAATGACATATTTCTATTTGTTAGGCGTAATACTGGTCCTTTTGGTATTGCTGCTTGGCGTGCTGTATTGGCGTAAGCGTACCCAGCGTCGTTTTGCCAATCAAGACTTGTTGGACAGACTTTCTCCAGAGCGTTCAAGTATTAAAACTTGGTTAAAGGCCCTTGTTTTGGGGCTGGCTTTTGTTAGTTTGGTTTTGGCCTTGGTCAATCCAAAGATCGGAACGGAGTTAAAAACCATTAAACGAGAAGGAGTTGATCTGGTTTTTGCTTTAGATGTTTCAAAAAGTATGTTGGCGGAAGACATTGCGCCCAACCGCTTGGAGAAGGCTAAAAAACTCATCAGCGAGGTGATCAATACCCTTGGTGGGGATCGGGTTGGAATTATAGGCTATGCAGGAAGTGCGTTTCCGCAATTGCCTATTACCACTGACTTCGGGTCGGCCAAGATGTTCTTGTACAATATGAACACAGACATGGTGTCTTCTCAGGGGACGGCCATCAATGAGGCCATCAATTTGGCCCAGACCTATTACAACGACGAGGAGCAGGTCAATCGCGTGCTTTTTATTGTTTCTGATGGAGAAGATCATGTTGGTGAGGTGACCGAAGTAGCCCGAGAGGCTGCAAAACAAGGCATAACCATCTACACCATTGGTGTTGGAGAAGATAATGGTGAAGGCGCGTGGATCCCGATCAAGCGTGACGGAGTTTTGATCCGTTACAAACGTGATGAAAACGGAGAGCGCGTGCGCACTAAGCTCAATGAGCAAACCTTGAAAGACATTGCAGAAGCGTCTGGAGGGGCTTATTTGAATGGTAACAACACAACGGACTTAGTGGAGGGAGTCAACGAGATTTTGAACAATTTGGACAAATCTACTTTTGACGCTCAACAAGTCGCAGACTTTAAAGATCAGTTTCAATGGTTCTTAGCGGCGGCTGTCTTCTTTTTGCTGTTGGATATTTTATTTTTAGAACGAAAGACCGCTTGGTTACGAGGGTTGAATCTTTTTAACGAAAAAGACACATGAGAACATCATTGAAGATCATACTGTTTTTATTGTTTGCAGGAGCGAGCCAATTGAGCTTTGCCCAAGAAGATCCTGAAGCATTCGCGAAGAATTCTCAAACTTATCGCGCTGATGCAGATGTGGCCATCAACAAAGATGAGTTTATCGATGGGGAGGCCTTGTACAGAAAGACCATTTCTATGGAACCTCAAGTTGCAGCCAGTAAATACAATTTGGGTAACGCCTACTATAAGAAAGACAAGAATCAAGAGGCTATGCGACGCTTTGTGCAAGCAGCAGAAGTGGCTACCTCTAAAAGTGAGAAGCACAAGGCATTCCACAACTTAGGGAATACCTTGATGAATTCTCAGCAATACAAAGAAGCTGTGGAAGCCTATAAAAATGCGCTTCGCAACAATCCCACGGATGATGAAACGCGATACAATCTGGCCCTAGCTAAGGAGATGTTGGAAAAGGAGCAGCAGAACGGTGGCGGCGGAGAAGGCGATGACGAGAACGAGGATAAAGACGATGAGGATAAGGATGAAGGCGACCAGGGAGATCCTAAGGATGAAGGAGAGCAAGAAGATCAGCAAGATCAGCAAGACCAGAACGATCAGCAGCAACAGCAAGATCAACCTGGGGACGAGCAAGAAAAGAATGGAGATCCTAATAAACCCGATCAGCCTCAACAGCAGCCTCAGCAACAACCCGGGCAGCTTTCCAAAGAACAGATAGAATCGCTGCTCGAGGCTATGAATAATGAAGAGCAGAAAGTTCAGGAGAAAATGAACGTCAAAAAGAAAAAAGGACCTAAGGTCAAATCAGAGAAGGATTGGTAAGATGGAGAAGATGAGATCGATACTAGTAATTTTAATTGCGCTTTGCGGATTCCAAGGTTGGGCCCAGGTGCAATTCAATGCCTCAACGAGCAAGGAAAAGTTGGGCATCAATGAACGTGTCCGAGTCGATTTTCAAATGAACAAAGACGGTGACAACTTTACGCCGCCCGATTTTGATGGATTCCGAGTGGTTGGAGGACCCAATCAGTCGGTAAGTAATACCTACATCAACGGGAAGAAGACCTATTCCAAAACCTTTAGTTATTTCTTATCTCCCATGTCTCGTGGGAAGTTTACCATCAAGCAAGCAACCGTAGAGATCGATGGAGAGTTGTACAAAACACTTCCGCTTACCGTAGAGGTCACTGCCGCTGTTGATGTGCCTAAGGATGGGAACAATGCAGAATATGTGGCCAGTGAAAATGTGCATTTGGTGGCCGAGGTTTCCAAGCGCAACCCCTACCTCAATGAAGCCATAGCAGTCACTTATAAGCTTTATGTTTCTGAAGATGTTAGCGTGACTCGTGCCTGGCGAGAAATAGACATTCCTAAGTATGCTGACTTTTGGAGTCAGGTTAAAGAGAACCAACAGCGTCGCGTCTTTGAAGGAAAGTTCAAAGGTCGTAATTACCGCTATGTCATCCTTAAAACGGCGGTACTCTATCCGCAGAAAACCGGAGAACTCAATATTGAACCCTTAGTGTTGGATGTTCCCGTAGAGGTTTTAAGCAATAAGCGCGATTTCTTCGGGCGTAGATTGACCACTACAGTTAATCAAACGGTAGCTGCAGGAAATTTAACTATAGATGTGAAGCCGCTTCCGGAAGAAGGCAAACCGGCCAACTTTACTGGAGCTGTTGGAGACTTTAAATTCAATATCAGTGCATCTCGCAATCAAGTGGATGCTAACGAATCCTTGGAGATTCGCGTTGAAGCAGAAGGTAATGGTAATCTCAAGTTATTCAACCTGCCCGAACTCACTTTGCCGAGCACTTTAGAGGTTTATGACCCCAAACGCGAGGAAAACATAAAGACAAATTCCAGCGGAATGAGTGGTTCTATTGCCACTACTTATACCGTAGTGCCTCAATATAAGGGAACCTATCCGGTTCAACCGCTGCGCTTCTCCTATTTTGACTTGGCCACAGAGACCTATAAGACCATTACTTCTGATGGAACTGTGATCACGGTGGAGAACGGACCGGTTTCTTCAGACTCCACAGCAGATGATAATACCGCCACGGCGAGCAGCGGAACCAAGAACATCATTCAAACGGGAGATCAGTTCAACTATATCAAACTAAAATCTTCCTTGCAGCCTATTGCATCACCGACCTTTTTCAAATCACCTTTGTATTGGTCGCTAATGGGAGGACCTTTATTGCTAATCCCGATCTTCATTATTGCCGGAAAGAAACGTAAAGAACGCTTGGCAGATGCAGAGGGACAACGCAAGCGCAAAGCAGATAAATTGGTTAAGAAATACCTTTCTGAGGCCAAGAAGAACCTCGGGAATTCCGCGATGTTCTACGAGTCTTTGGAACGTGCTATGCACAATTATTTACGCGCTAAACTCCGCATTGAAACCACAGAGATGGCCAAAGAGAAGATCGCTCAAATGTTGGAAGAAAAAGGTGCCGATACGGATTCGATCACACAATTTATTGAACTGCTCAAGAGCTGTGAATTTGCACGATATGCTTCTGGAGCGAGCAATAATGTAGCCTCAGATTATGAAAAGGCAACTTTGGTTGTCACTCAACTCGATAAACAATTGTAATGAAAAGGATACTGCTTCTAATACTGTTGTTTGTTATCGCACCCTTAAGTGCGCAAGACGCTAATGCGCTTTTTGAATCTGGAAAGGAACACTACAAAGCCGATGCTTTCCAAGAAGCTATTGATGACTGGAAGGCTGTTTTGGATCAAGGACAGCACTCCAAAGCATTATACTTCAACTTGGGTAACGCATACTATAAACTGGGCGAGGTTGCTCCGAGTGTCTATTACTATGAAAAGGCCTTGCAACTAGACCCAACAGATAAAGAGGTCTTAAACAACTTGGTTTTTGCCCAGAATCTGCGCGTGGATGTCATTGAACCTTTGCCTAAGACCGTTTTTGCCAGAACTTATGACAACACCATTGGAAGTTTAAGCAGTGTTATGTGGGCGTGGCTTTCTGTTGGTTTTATTATTGCAGGAGTGTTCTGTTTTCTGGGGTATTACTTCTCCGGAACCACCTCACGCAAACGCCTGTTGTTTGTGGGAACTTTTGTGCTGCTAGGTTTGACGCTATTCAGTTTTACTGCGGCTTATATGACCTATTCTGATGCTCAAAAGGAGCGTTTGGCCATTGTTTTTTCAGACAGTATGGAAGTTCGAGAAGCTCCTAAGAAGACCGGAACCATTGCATTTGAATTGCATGCCGGCACTAAATTGGAGATCATTGACCAAGATGGAGACTGGGTGCGTATTAAACTCAGCAATGGAAAAGACGGCTGGGTGGCTGCCACCGCCGTTAAAGAACTCTAATTCTCTTCGTTTAGACGCAGATCTTCTTTAGTATCGTCTATGATCTGTTTAGCATCTTCAATGAGATCGGGTAGTATTGCCGGAGCGATAGGCTCAATATTGGCATAGAGGATGGAATCTTCTTTGCGTTCTTCCGTGAGGATAAATCCAGACATCCCCCAATTGTTGAACCACATGAGTGCTACAGAAAGTATAAAGACCATCTTGAGTCCGCCGAAAACCGCACCTAATAGCTTATTGAGAATACCCAAGGCTGCGAAATCTGCAATTTTGGTTAAGACCTTTCCCGCCATTTGAATGGCTACAACTATGATCAAGAAGGTAATGGCAAAGGCAGACAGGTTGATGTATTTCTGTTCCCAGTCAAAGGAATTCTCCAACCAATTGCCTGCGTATCCAGAGAAGTATATCGCTCCAAAAACACCAGCAACCACACCGATAAGTGAAGCTACTTCTACAAAAAGACCTTTCTTCCAACCGCCCCAGGCTGCAAGACCAATGATCACCACCAGGGCTAAATCTAAGCTATTCATGTTGCTAATTTGCAATAAATATACAAATCAAACGCTGGGCTGCGTATCTTTGTTGTTCAATCCACAGTATGTCAAGAGATCCATTACTTAAAGAGCGTTGGGAAGCGGTGACCGCGATGATCAGTGAGCGTTTTGCTGATGGCGCCCCTATGGACCTGGATGCGATCATCTACCTGATCGGTCTACAGGAATTTGGACAATTTGACCGTCGCTTTAAAAAGGACGACAAGGTCAATCTCATGCATATTGCCATTTGCCGTCTGTTGGAGCCCTATGGCTACTACCGCTTTGATTTTGAAGATGAAGACGGCTGGCCGCATTATGAAGTAGTTACGCCTTTACCCCCTTTGAAGGCTGGAGAGCAAACCGTGCTCATGAAAGAAGCCATTGTACAATACTTCCTAGAAAAAGAAGTCATTGAATAAGTGGGCCTTATTGGGCATAAAATTTTAAATTTGCCCTCTGCAAAGAAGATAATGATGCAAGATCAGATCAATAAGTACATAGACGAAGTAAAAGGATTCGCTACCGAGACCGCCGATGAGCTGGAAGCTTTTCGTATCAAGTTCTTGGGTAAGAAGGGAATTCTTCGTGGTTTGTATTCGGATTTAAAAGAAGTTTCTGCAGATCAGAAGCGGGATTTGGGACAGGCTATCAATGCTCTGCGCCAAGCCGCTGATGAGAAATTGCAAGAGATCAAAGATTCCATGGAATCTCAAAGTACGGTTCAAGGTCAGTTTGGTGATTTGAGTCGACCTGGGAATCCATTACACGTAGGTTCAAGACACCCGATATCGATTGTAAAGAATCGTATCATTGAGATCTTCTCAAGGATTGGATTCAACGTGTCTGAAGGACCAGAGATCGAGGATGATTGGCACAACTTTACCGCTTTGAACTTGCCGGAATATCACCCAGCGCGTGATATGCAGGATACCTTCTTTATCCAAACAGATCCAGATATCTTGCTGCGTACGCACACCTCTTCTGTGCAGGTGCGTTATATGGAGAACAATCAGCCGCCTATTAGAACCATTTCTCCGGGCCGTGTATATAGAAACGAGGCTATTTCAGCCCGTTCGCACTGCTTTTTCCATCAAGTGGAAGGTTTGTACATTGATAAGGATGTTTCCTTTGCAGACCTTAAGCAAACGCTTCAGTATTTCACTACGGAATTGTTCGGAAAATCAAAGATCCGTTTGCGACCTTCTTACTTCCCATTTACAGAACCATCTGCAGAAGTTGACGTGTATTGGGGCTTGGAAACCGAGACCGACTATCGCATGACCAAAGGAACCGGTTGGTTAGAGATCATGGGATGTGGTATGGTAGATCCAAACGTTTTGGAGAACTGCGGAATTGACTCGAAAGAATACTCCGGATTCGCCTTTGGAATGGGGATCGATAGAATTGCACTTTTGCTGCATCAGATCTCAGACATTCGAATGCTCAGCGAGAATGACATCCGCTTTTTACAACAATTTAAAGGCTCCCTTTAAGCCATGCGAAAAGATATTGAGATCCCTGAGGTAACTCGGGTTCACATTGTTGCCGTACGCGAATGGGACAAGGAATTCTTGGCTCAAAACTGGTATGTACATTTGATCAACGATTGGGATCAAGTCTTGCAAACCACTTTGGTGATGTCTCGCGGAAACGATTCAGACCGTAAAACCTCTACCTTAAGACACGGCCTAAACGATGTGGCTCCAGGAACTTCAGCCAAGATTGAATTGCTCCCGGATGAGGTCTTAGGCTTTACTAACGAGTACTTACTCACTTTCTTTGCAGACGGCAAACTCTACGATAAGACCTTTGTATTTGAGCCTTACAGTGTAAAAGAAGAGCTGGCGCAGGAACTTCCAGTGATGGAAGAGTCTGGGGTAATGGCTAAGTAAGCTTATCGGCTAACTTTTTAAACACCTTTTTGGGCTCCTTTCCGTCGTATAAAACGGCGTACACCGCGTTGATAATCGGCGTTTTTGCTTTTTTCTTTCCGTGAGCCTGATTGAGTTTGTAGGCGCTTTTTGTGGCGTAATAGCCTTCGGCGACCATGCTCATTTCCATCATGGCGCTCTTGACAGTATATCCCTTCCCGATCATGTTCCCGAACATACGGTTTCTACTAAAGGTGGAATAGCCGGTTACCAAAAGATCACCTAAATAAGCAGAGCCATTAATGTCCCGCTTCATTTTGTGCATTTTCTTCACGTAGCGCTTCATCTCTCGGATGGCATTACTCATCAGTACCGATTGGAAGTTGTCTCCATAGCCCAAGCCGTGGCAAATTCCAGCTGCCAAGGCGTAAATGTTCTTAAGCATGGCGGCGTATTCCGTACCAATGATATCATCACTGATATTGCATTTAATATAGTGGCTGCTGAGCTTATCGGCTACCCAAGCGGCTTTGTCTTGATCTGCACAAGCAATGGTCAAATAGGAAAGGCGCTCTAAAGCCACTTCCTCAGCGTGACAAGGCCCTGTGATCACTCCGATGTTCTCAAAGGGAATGTTGTAATGGGTAAAAAAATGATCCCCCACAATCAGGCTGCTTTCTGGGACAATTCCTTTAATGGCAGAGAAAATGACCTTGTCCTCTAAAGACTCTTTGGCTTTGTCTAATTCACCCTGCAAAAAGGCCGATGGAATGACAAAGATCAAGAAGTCCGCATAACGGATCATCTCGTCTATATCATTGCTCAAAACCAACTTTTCGGTCTCAAATTCAACCGAACTTAAGTAGTTGGGATTGTGCTTTTGTTTTTTGATGTGTTCTAAGGCATAAACGGAACGCATATACCAGCCCAGCTCGTCCACATTTTCTGTGAGCATCTTTACAATTGCGGTAGCCATACTGCCACCGCCAAAGACCGCGATTTTAGGGGTTTTTGCCATTACTGCTATTTGGTTCTCAAAAATAATCAATTAAAAATAGCTCACAATTAACTGTATATCAATGAATTGTAAGTTTGGCACGCTGTTTGGTTTTTACTAACAGAACTTTAATACCAAGATTATGAAGACACTAAAGACACTCTCAGTACTTGCCCTTTTGGCCCTTAGTTTTACGGCCTGTTCGACGCAGGTTATTTATGAAGACGATGTTGTCGTGGTGACGGATCCAGATCCAGTTCCGGTACCTCTATCTGCGGTATTGAATTCCCATGAATTGTGGTACGTAGATATCAATCGTACAACAGGAAGCGGAGAGATCCCATTCTTGCAGAAGGCTTTCACGGTTTCATTTTTGAACGGAACGCTTTGGGCAAATAACAATCTCGTGGGGATCGGTAGCCAAGGAAATGGCTTTGGATTGGACGTTGGTTTTTATGATGTTTTGGAATACGATTACATCCTAGAAGTAAACCACGATCTGGACGGGTTTTATCCGCTTGAGATCACTCCACTGAGTAACAATGAGATCCGCGTGTATTATCGTCCGGGGAACATCAGTTATACCCTGGTGGGCTATCAGAGAAACACCTTTGATTACGACCTGGTTTTCTACGACAATATCCATTACTTCCTACAAGAGTATGTGGCTTGGGAAAATGTAGCGACCAGTGACTATGGAGCAGAGAATCCTTTTGATAAGGAAAACTTCTTACAGTTCCTTCCTGCTGGAGGTTTAGATAATTTTAGGAGTTCTAAAGACCCACTTGGCACGAATATTGATTTAATATTTTGGGATTACGAAGGGGTCTATAATGTAGCTGATGATGCCGGTGACCCCTACATAAAATATTTAACACTAGATTATGATTATTTGGGCAATGAATACTTTGAACTCCACGTTATCAATGACAGCACCATCGAACTATACCACCCGCAATCGGGCACGTTATACCGATACAAAGGGCGGGGGTACATACAGTACAAGAGAGCCGAAGTTAAACGCCAGAGTAAAGCGGACATACAGGCTCAAATAAAAGAGATAGTTAAGACATAAACAGTTTTTTGGTTGGTTATTTAGTTGGGAATCGCTCCTTTAAAAGTTAATAGAAGTGTTAATTTTTAGGAGCGGTTCTTGTTTTGTAGCTTCACGTAACCAGCGATTCTATTCAAGCGCTCTCCCATGTATTGATAGAGTTTACTTGATTACATTTATAAATTCAACTACATAGCTCTGTTAGAGCGCTTCAAAATGTTTTAATTTTAATGGGGAGGGGATGTAAATTCCCGGATTTTAAAGCTAAAGGGTTGATGAAAACCGGCACTAAGGACAACTACTTATAAAAATTCATCTCGTCCAAATACACCCAAACATCGTGGGGTAAAAGAGGGCGGATGTTCTTCCCAGCAGCAATCCCTTTGCGGATCGCAGTAGCCGAGATTTCCATAATTGGAGCTGCAACACGTTGCACTTTCGGGTGATTCTCCCAATCCGGATCTACGGTGCCTTCAGAAATGCGCGGATAAACATACAGGTCGTGACGCTCGGCTATAACCTCGTAGTTCTTCCATTTGGTAAAGCTCTTGAGATTGTCTTCACCCATGATCAGCGCAAATTCATGATCGGGATACTTCTCCTCCAAATACGCCAAGGTATTTACGGTGTAGTTAGGCTGTGGTAGGCCAAATTCAATATCGCTGGCTTTCAGTTTTGGGTATTCCTCCACTGCAATACGCACCAAGGTCAAACGGTGATGATCTTCCAGTAGGGTACGTTTCTTTTTATGCGGATTGTGGGGCGTAACTACCATCCAGATCTGGTCCAGGTCTGAATATTCTGCCATATGATTGGCAATGGCCAAATGCCCAATATGGATCGGGTTAAAGGTGCCAAAGAACAGTCCAATCTTCTTTCCCAACGCCGCTTAAGGATTTACAAAATCGTCCACTAGATCTTCGGCCTCTTCCAAGGCGTGCTCCAGATGGTCGTTTAAGATGATGTGATCAAACTGAGGTGCAGTAGCCAGTTCTACAGAGGCTTTGGCAATGCGCATGTCTATTTTGGCCTTGTCTTCGGTACTGCGTTTTTTGAGTCGGATCTTGAGCTCGTCTATGCTTGGAGGCTTTACAAAAACCGCCAAGGTTTGTTCCGGGAATTTGCGTTTTAGGCGCAAACCTCCTGCCACATCAATATCAAAGATCACGTGCTTACCTTCAGCCCACAGACGTTCAACTTCGGTCTTTAGAGTTCCGTAGAAGTTATCGCGATAGACCTCTTCCCACTCTAGGAAATCTTCGTTTTTAATGTGTTGTTTAAAATCTTTGAGCGATAAGAAATAGTAGTCGATCCCGTCTTTTTCAGTCCCGCGAGGTTCCCGACTGGTCGCTGAAATTGAAAAAGCCAAGTTGAGTTTCTCTTGCGCTAAAAGATGGCGAACAATAGTCGTTTTTCCACTGCCACTCGGCGCAGAGAAAACAATGAGTTTACCTTGGTGATCTCCGTTCATTAGAGTACGTTCAGACATTGTTCTTTGATCTTCTCCAACTCGTCCTTCATACGCACAACAATCTGTTGCATGGGCGCGTAGTTAGATTTAGATCCTATAGTATTGATCTCACGACCCATTTCTTGGGAGATAAAGCCCAACTTCTTTCCGTTGGATTGCTTCCCGTCCATGGTTTGGATAAAGTAATCCAAATGACTTTGCAGGCGCACCACCTCTTCATTGATGTCGTATTTCTCCAAATAGTAGATCAATTCTTGTTCAAATCGATTTTGATCCACTTGTTCTTTAAGGTCGGATACGGCCTTGGTCAAGCGTTCACGGACACTATCCATACGCTCCGGATCCATAGTTTTCACAGCTTCTAAGTGCTCACTGATGTTTGCTACGCGTTGACGGAAGTCCTTCTCTAGATCGGCCCCTTCACTTTGACGATAATTTGCAATAGCTCCTAAAGCATTTTCTAAGGCTTCTAAGATGGAAGCGTATTCTTTAGGGTCGATATCCTCGCGCTCGGTCTTGAGTGCGTCTGGAAGGCGCACAGCCATCTGCAAATGATCCATAGCATCTCCCGGAACTACTTTGTTGAGCTGACGGATGTATTCTTGAACCACAGCGCTGTTGATACTTGTTGAAGTTGCTTCCCCCGTGAGTTCTACAAACAGTCCCAGATCGATCTTACCACGCATTAAGGCTTTGGAGACTTTGTTTCTGATCTCCAACTCCTTTTCCCGGTAGTGAGAAGGAATGCGAGCGTTCAGGTCTAGGTTCTTACTGTTGAGCGATTTGAGCTCAATGGTGATTTTTTTGTTAGGAAGGTTTACAATGGCCTTTCCGTAACCAGTCATGGATTGTATCATACTGCGCTGATTAATACTGGGCAAAGGTAAGAAATAGCGGCCTACTTGGGCTTGCCGTCTTTATCAAATCGCGATTTGAGTTCACGCTCCGTAAAAACCAATATCAATAACAAGAGTAAAGAATGACCCGTCAGGGTGATTAAAATGTTCAAATGCGGATAGAACAGATAGCACAAAAAGGGAAGTACAAAACTGTAAAGCGTGATCTTGATCATCAGCAGACTGGAATAGTGATTGGCAAAATCCCAAGTTGCTTGTGACTTCATTGAATTAGGCGTTCGGTATCCGTAAAGCGAATTGATCTTCTTTGGTGGATATTTTTTAAAGAGCCACGCCAGTAAGATCATCACGCCTAAATAGCCCAGCGATACGTAGAGTTCTATAGCGTCAGTCATTGAGAAAGGTGCAAATTTTTTGTTCGCTGTAATATAAGTTATTTGGAGCAACAAAACCCACGTGACCTCCAGCTTCTGGGACCTCCAGAAACAAGTGATCTGAGTTTTTAGCAATCTCTAGAGGATAGCTTCCGGCCTTTTTGAGAAAGCTGTCATTGGCAGCATTGAGCAGTAAACTTGGAGTTTCCAAGTCGGTTAAAAATTGCCCACAACTGTTTTGGGTGTAATAATCAAGAGCGTCTTTAAAGCCGTGCGCAGGCGCCGTATATTGATTGTCAAAAGCTAAAAGCGAATCTATGGCACGAACCGTTTTATGATCCATTCTGTCTGGGAAGTCAATGGCCTTTTGGTGAAGTTTTTGTTTTAGACTGCGGAGGAAAACCGTGCGATACAACCAATTCTCCTTCCGATTCAATGCCAGTAAGGTTCCTCTAAGATCAACCGGTGCAGAAACAGCAACCGCTTTATCAATAGCCTCCCAACCCTTTGCTTTACTGCCTAAGAACTTCAACAGGAGATTCCCACCCAAACTGAAACCTACCAAGCCCATTTTGGAAGGCGCATACTGTTGCTTGACATGCTGAATTAAAAACTCTAAGTCCTCTGTTCTTCCCGCATTGTAGGAATAATACATTCGGTTTGGACTCCCACTGCATCCTCTAAAATTAAGCGCGACTATATTCCAGCCTGTCGCTTCCAAAGCTTGCGCAGCACCCTTCATATAAGAACGGGTTGAATTCCCTTCCAATCCGTGTAAAAGGATAGCGAATTTGGAACTGCTTTCCTTGACAATCAGATCAATGTCTACAAAGTCACCATCGGGTAATTCCAAGCGTTGTCGCTGCTGATACGGATTGCTCACACGGCGGATTTTAGCCGAGTAGATTGTGGACAAATGTCCGTTTGAGATCCAAGAGGCAGGTTGGTATGAGGGGGTGACTTGCGGCATCGTCGCGAAATTACTTATTGTTTCGCAAGTTCAATGGCTTTTTCTAAAACTTCATCCCGTCCAGCTCTTAAACCCTCAATGCTTGGCTGAATTTCTACATCTATTGCAATGCCTTCTCGTTGAGACAGGCGCCCATCAGGATACATGATACCCAAGCCAGATATGGCCGTTTGATATCCGCCTAAATAATTAAACACTAACACATTGCCATCTGCGCCAGCGGTTTGACTGCCTAGGGTGATCACGTTGGGTGCAGTCTGAAGCGCCATGGCCGTAAACTCAGACCAACTGATGCTTTCCTGATTCACCAAAAGAATGACCTTGCCCTCAAAAGCGCGTTTGCTACTTTGGGTTTCGGGGCCTTTGTCAAAGTAGAATTTCCCGGGATAGTTGAAGTTGGGCTTAAAGATCTTGGCAAAAACACGGTCCTGAGTATTTAAAAATTGCGTGGTTCTGTAAAGCGTTTGTGTGGGGTAATTTCTCACATCGATAATGATGGCTTTTTTGTCTTTGAATTGCTTGAAGATCTTACTGATCTCTTTGCCTCCCAGACTGATCATATTGATATAACCCACTTCATCATCCAGGCTTTTAGAGCTGGGGTTGAGCTCTGGATCTCTATAGTTAAAACGATCAAAGGCGTAGCGTTCTGAGCTGATTTCAAGATTTTGATCCCCTCTTTGAACTGTTAAGTTCAGAGGGCCGGTTCCCGCATTGAGCAAGTCATAGTAAATGCGGATGCGGCGGTGGTTGTCATTGGAGCCGCCTCTATAAGGCCAAAGAGCCTCCACAGCAGCGGTAACCTCCTCGCCGTTAATGTGTGTGATGACATCGCCGAGTTTTAAGTTGTTCTGAGCTGCCAGCCCTTCATCGTAATAGGCAAACACCACCATTTTCTGCTCAATATTGGTTACGCGAACCGGCAAGTATTGCCCTTTTTTATTAGCGTCTAAGCTGATCCAAGCGTGGGAATCATCAACAAAGGCAATCAGTTTCTTTATGGCTTTGTGATAGGCTTCCAAATCACTTGCGGATTTGAATTCAGGGATCATGGTTTTTAGAACGGCACCCCAAGAGGTGTCGTTGAGGTACTTATACGGATAGTAGTACTCAATCAGGTTCCAATATTTAAAGAGTCCCAAAAGGCGTTCGGCCTCTTTTGGAAATCCTATATCTGGATAGATAGGTTCATTAGTGATTTGCACTTGACCAGCCGGTCCCGCACTGACGTAATGATTGCCGTTTTGTGCTCGGTTTTGACGGATGTGATTCAGCTTGGAGATGAGTTCCACAGAAAAAACGGTACTGTCGTTGAGCCAATTCAGATCAAAGTTGGCCTCAAAATAGTCTCCACCTTCTTCACAGGAATTGCATGGGTTAATGGTCCCTAAGGATTCGATCCAACTTAAATAAACTTGAGAAAGATCAGCTTTGTTTTCTGCTTCGACCACCTTTGGATATAGGTTCAAAAGCTGTTGATCCCAATTGAATTGACCAGCAGCCACATTGGGATGATAGTATTTTAGATAACCGTAAAGCTTCCCGAGAGAACTCAGTTTATCAGTAACACCCAGATTAGTTTGAGCAAAGCTCCATTGTAAAGGAAAGGTCAGTAAAATCAATAGAAGAAGCTTGCGCATCGGCAGTAGAATAAAGGGCTGAAATTACACAATTAAGCCATTCAAAAAGACTTACAAAATGTGAAGAGAAGTGTTAAAGTTTATAAAAACAATTATAATGAAACGATTGTTTCAATATATTTGTATCAGAATTTCAAAACATGCCAAGAACAGAAGTATTTGATAGAGCAGATGTGATCCAAAAGGTGCAAGCCGTCTTTTGGAGCAAAGGCTATAACGGTACTTCTATGCAAGACTTGGTGGATGCCACGGGGCTCAACCGCAGCAGTATCTACAATTCATTCGGCAGTAAGCACGAGCTGTTCATGCTCAGTTTAAAATCCTATCACAAGCAAAACCTAGACGGAATTGATCAAATGATTGAGCGTTCTGAATCGCCTTTAAAGGTCCTCAAGGACTTGTTTCAAAGCGGTATTTCTGGGGCCTGTGACAGTGAAAACAAAGGCTGTATGTTGGTGAATTGTACAACAGAATTAGCCAACAAACAGGCTGATGTACAACACTGGCTAACCGGCAGCAATGCTAAGATGCACTTGAGATTCCGCAATCTGCTGGAGGCAGCTCAAGAAGCTGGCGAACTAAAAGCAGACGCAGATGTGGATCTGTTGGCGCATTATTTATTGATGAGCTTGCAAGGTTTGCGTGTGAATGGCCTGACCAATCAAGATCCGCAGTTGTTGAGTCAGCTGGTAAAACAAATATTTAAAAACATCACCTAAAATTTTTTTAATCAATAATGAAACGAACGTTTCAAAATAAATCAAAATCATGAGTAATCTTAAAGACAAAGTAGCAGTAATAACAGGAGGTAATTCCGGAATCGGACTGGCCACCGTCAAAGAATTTTTAAATCAAGGCGCTAAGGTAGTTTTCTCGGGTCGTCGTCAGGAGGCTTTAGATGCAGCCAGCGCTGAATTAAGCGGAGACTTTAAAGCTGTTTTGGCAGATCAAGCCAATCCGCAGGACAGCAAGCGTCTCATTGAGGAAGCGGTTAACGCTTACGGGAAGATCGATGTGCTTTTTGCTAACGCAGGGGTAGCGCAGTTCTTACCTGCAGATCAAATTGACGAGGACTTCTTTGACAACCAATTCAACATCAACATTAAAGGCCCAGCCTTTTTGACCAAAGAGGCTATTCCTCACCTCAGTGAAGGAGGAAGCGTGATCTTCAACACTTCTATTGTGAATCAAAAAGGATTTGCAGGCACCGGAGTATACACGGCTACCAAAGGGGCTTTGCGCTCTTACGCTCGTGTATTGACTTCAGAATTAGCGCCAAAGGGCATTCGCGTGAACTCCGTGGCTCCAGGGCCAATCGGGACTCCTATCTACAACAAAATGGAAGGAATGACCCAGGAAGAAGTACAGCAAATGGGCGCTGGATTTGCAGAAAGCGTGCCGTTAAAGCGCTTTGGTGAGCCGCAAGAAGTAGCTCGCGTAGTGGCCTTTTTGGCAAGCCCAGAAGCCTCTTATGTCAATGGAATTGAAGTAGAAGTTGATGGCGGAATGAGCCAGATCTAATGGGAACCGCATTCCGTTAAAAAGGCGCCTGTTGCGGGCGCCTTTTTTATTTTTTGATCCGCGGAGCCAATTCAAAAGAAGTATCTTTGACAAAAGTTTTTGCCTATGTACCTCAAAGAATTTGAGATCCGTTGGAGCGATATTGATGCCAATCGGCATTTAGCCAACAGTGCCTACGTTAATTTCATGTCCCACACCCGAATGAGCTTCCTCATTGAGCGAGGCATTGATATGAAAGCCATGGCCAAACATCAAATAGGGCCTGTGGTCTTTAATGAGAACATCTTTTACTTCAAGGAAGCCTTTCAAGGGATGAAGATTCGCGTGAGTTTTGAGTTAGGCGGAGTGAGTCAGGACGGAACCTTCTTTAAGTTTGTGCACAATTTCTACGATCACAAAGGCCGCAATATGGCGCATTGTGAAATGGTGGGTGCTTGGATCAATTTAATGACACGAAAGCTTACGCCGCTTCCGGAGGACTTGATGGCCCTACTGGAAGAGTCTCCAAAGACAAAAGACTTTAAATGGCTCACTAAAGAAGACATGAGGGCCGCGGGCAAAATGCCTATTGACCTGGAAGAATAAAAAGAAAGCCCGCTATCTCAGCGGGCTTTTTCTTTACATGCCGTCATAGAAGAATTGCTCTTTAACAATTTTGTTGTCGGCCACACGATAGACTGCGATCTGCGAACTCTGCGAACGGTCTCCCGTGGGTTTAAAGGTGGTGTCTAAACTCATCTTTACGGAGAACCAATTGTCTGCAACTACGGCAGGCTCTGCCTTAAAGGCGTGGACTTCAAAATTCTGTTCCCACCATTCTCCTTTTTTAGCAACGGCTTCCATACCTTCAGAAACCGGGTTCTCTCCATGAGGTTCAATGCTCACAATATCTGGGCTGTATAATTCGGTGTAGCAGCGTTCAAAATCGCCTGCATTACACCAATCCACTAAGTTATTGGCTATTTGTTCTGTAGTCATGATTTAATTGTTTAGGATAGAACTTAAAGATAGTTCATCGCAGCTAGGAATTTATCAAGACTACGTTAATTTTAGGTTTGTTTTGCTGCGGATTTTTTCTTCCGACTCGACAGATAAACACCCGCAAAGATCATGGCAGCGGCGCCAATTCTGAGGCTGTTCAAGGTGTCTGCTCCCGCCAAGACTGCAAAGGCCGTCGCGAGAACGGGTTGCAAATAAATAAAGGCACCAATGGTAGATGGACTCAATTCTTTAAGCGCAAAAACGTTTAGCAAATAGGTCATAAAAGTGGTTCCTACTACCACAAAACTCAAGCCCCAGATCTGGTTCCAATCCAGTCCGGTCCAATCTACAGCGGCAAATTCATTCCAACCTACGGGCAGGTTCATAAATACCGCAAAAAGGAAGAACCATTTCATCAAGGTGATGGAACTGTACTTAGACACCAAGGGCTTTACCATGATCAGATAGACCGAATAGCTCGCAGCATTGATAATGAACAACAAATTACCTAGTGGGATATTGGGCGCATTGGGCTGGGTTTTAGCGCCAAATAGGATCAGCAATAAGGCTCCTGCCAATCCAATACCAATTCCGGTTGCTTTGATCCAGGTGATCTTTTCCTTTAAAAAGATTGTGGATAAGATCAGCAATAAAACTGGAGACAGCGTGATGACCACCGAACTGTTGATGGGCGTGGATAGACTCAAGCCTTTAAAGAACATCAGCATATTGATCACCATCCCAAAAGCGGCACAACCAAGAAAGCGAAGCCAATCTTTTTTGTCCACCTTCTCCCTGGGAAAGAACAGACTCACCAACCAGAACAAGGCAGCAGCACCCGTCACGCGGAGCACTATAAAGCCATAGGCTCCAATAACATCGGGCATTAGGCCTTTGGCAATGGTGTGATTAATGCCGTAAATGGTACTGGCAGCCGTTGCGGCTAAAAGGGCGAGCCATCTTAAGTTTTTCATGATAGCGCTTCAGACGCAGCAGCGACGACTTTCTTACTGTTACCCACAAAGATTTGATCGTCTAAAACCAAAACGGGGCGCTTCAAAAAGGTGTAATGATCTAAAATAAGCTCGCGATAGTCAGATTCACTCAGGGTCTTTTCATGCAAACCGCGTCCGCGATAGAGTTGAGCACGTTTGCTAAATAAAGCCTCGTAACTTCCGGCCAATGCTTTCATATGATCCAATTGATCTGCAGTGATGGCCTCTGTTTTAATGTCTTGTAGGGTCACATCCGCAGGGAGAGTCCATTCAGAAAGAATACGTTGACAAGTGTTGCAAGTAGACAGGTGAAATACAGTGCGCATAAGGTTGGTTTTGGTTGATTTACGTGCTTTACAAAAATACGGCAATCCATTCCAAATGAACTACCTTTAAGAAAAATTTGAACATGGAATTCAGCATAGACACCACCTACAAAACCCGTAAGATCTTGGACGGGTTTTTAGAAAACCTCAGTTTGGAACAACTCAATACGGTTCCACCTAATTTTAGAAACAATATCTTTTGGAACATCAAGCATGTGGTGGTGACCCAACAACTTTTGGTGTATAATCTTTCTGGATTACCCATGTCCCTCACGGAGGATGAAGTTGCCGGCTATCGCAAAGGCAGTCAGGTGACGGGAGATGTAGATCAAGAGGCTGTAGACCTTTTGAGAAAACAACTTTTTAGTTTATTGGACAAGACCCGAGCCGATTACAACAAAGGACTCTTCAGTCGCTACAAGGAATACACGGTGACCACAGGCACTACTTTAACTGACGTGGATGAGGCCATTGAGTTCAACAACTTCCATGAAGGCCTGCATTTAGGTTATGTGATGGCTATAAAGCGGGCACTGGGATATTGAGCCACGGCCCAATCTGCTTCCAAGTAAAGGCTAAAGTGGCTGGACCGTCAGCATAACTCCCGATGCTGTAGGTTGGGTAATAAAAAACCATCCCAGACTCGTTAAAGCCGTAGGTATCTGGCAAGAAGAAGGTATCCTCATCAAACAAGAATTGACCGCTGCTAATGTTGGCATCTAAGGCAATGCCGTTTTGGGTGCGGAATTGACGTTCTGCAAAAGCGGTGAATTCTTCCACATCATCAATGAGTTCCAGCAGGCTGTAAGCTATTCCCGTTTCTGGATTGAGGTTCAAATAAGACTCGCTGCCGTATCCGTGAGCGCCACCGGTGTAGGTATAATAAACCGTGCTGAGACTAATAAGGTCCTCGTTTTGAAAACTCACTCGGTGTTCCAGTTCCAATTGATAGGTCAAGGCATCTTCTGGGAAATCTCCGTAATAATCTTGAAAACTCTTGACAAAGGCATCTAAAGCGGGTTGTACTTCCGATATCAAACTGTCTCCCGGCATCACGGCGCTAGAGATGATCTCTCCCAATTCTTGCTCTATTTGCGCGTTGATCACTGTAGATCGCGGATCTGCCTGATCTGCTTCCACATAAAACACAGAGATCTCCGGGCATTTGCTCTGATCACAAAGGCTCAGCGCTCCAGGGCTGACCTCTTTTTGAACAAAATTCAGGCTGCTTTGATCACTACACGCGGTAAGGATCAGCAAAGAAAGTAAAACGAAGGACAGACGAATTTTCACAAGAATCATTTAAAGCATTAAAGGTAGCCACTTATTTAATAATGAGTTGGAGATAGCGTATTTTTATAAAGTAAATTTTAGCCCATGAAATTTAATACCAAGACCATCCACGGAGGACAACATGAAATAGACCCAGCTTATGGCTCGGTAATGCCTCCCATCTATCAGACCAGCACCTACTCCCAAACCACACCAGGAGGTCATAAGGGACATCAGTACGCCCGTTCCAGTAATCCAACAAGATCTGCATTAGAAGGATCGCTGGCGGCTTTAGAAGGCGGAAACAACGCTTTAGCCTTTGGCTCAGGCTTGGCAGCTATTGATACGGTGCTCAAATTACTCAAGGCTGGAGATGAGGTGGTCTCTACCAATGATCTCTATGGCGGGACCTACCGACTCTTTACACAGATCTTTGAAAAGTTCGGTGTCAAATTTCACTTTGTGGGGATGCAAAGTGCAGAAAAGGTGGCTTCTTATATCAATGAGAATACTAAGTTGATCTGGGTAGAAACCCCAACCAATCCCATGCTCAATATCATTGACATTAAAGGAATTGCTAAGGTTGCCAAGGCCAATAAGGTGCTCTTGGGTGTGGACAATACATTCGCTACGCCCTATTTACAACAACCTTTAGATCTGGGTGCCGATATAGTGATGCATTCTGCTACTAAATACCTCGGAGGCCATTCTGATGTGATCATGGGCGCTTTAATTGTTAAGGACCAAGAGTTGGCAGATAGGTTGTATTTCATTAGAAATTCCAGCGGAGCGGTTCCCGGTCCTCAAGATTGCTTTTTAGTATTACGCGGGATAAAGACTTTGCATTTGCGGGTACAGCGCCATTGTGAGAATGGACGCGCAGTGGCGGAGTTTTTAAGAAGTCATCCGAAGATCGATAAGGTCTATTGGCCTGGATTTGAGGATCACCCTAACCACGATATAGCAAGATCCCAAATGAAGGACTTTGGCGGCATGATGAGTTTTACGACGGTGGAAGATTCCTATGAAGGAGCAGTGAAAGTGGTGGAAAAGCTCAAGATATTTACCCTGGCAGAGTCTCTGGGTGGCGTAGAATCTTTAGCGGGACATCCAGCGAGTATGACGCACGGTTCTATTCCTAAAGAAGAACGTGAGAAAAACGGAATAAAAGAGTCTTTGATCCGCCTGAGTGTGGGGATCGAAGATGAAGAAGATCTAATTGCTGATTTAAAGCAGGCCCTGGATTAATCCAAGTAGTAGATATATCCAACTTGAACCCAATAGATCCAGTCGTTGAATTTATCTGCGGGATAGGCCTCATCGTCTGGATTCAAACCATCAACCCAGTTAGAAAGGTAGTAGTGCCAACGCGACTCCAATACCAAATCACTCAAAGGACTAAGTTTAAAACGAGTACCAATTCCCCAAACGATAGACCAGGTATTGTCTTGCTGGTCATTCACACCACCAATAAATGGGTCAAAGGTGTTCTCTGGTGAGAGTCCAATAATTCCCGGCTGCTTAGAAGTAGTGCGTGGGTTAAAACTTACATAGTGGAATCCAACGCCAACATAAGGCGCCCAGCGGTAAGCTCCGGCCACATAGTCTCTAATGCTCAAAGGAAAGTATTCCAATCCGGTTCCGATCTCAAATACCTGTGCACGACCTTCCATATCGCGTAAGTCTTGTCCTTCATCAGACGGGCTTTCTGCCTCTTCTCCAAAGTGATTCAGCTTGGTGTAATGAAAGTCGATCTCCGAACGAACCTTGAAGTGATCGCTAAAGTAGGTATCACGTGCATAACAGTTACAATCCGCTCTGTAAGCGAAGTTGATGTAGTGAACAAGGGCAAAACCAATACCCATGTTTCCGCTGTTTGTTTCGAAATTATTTCGGAGTCCGTAGTCCGATTGGAAGGCTACCGGACCGGATAGAAGACCTACTTCGTGCGAAAAGCCAAGTTGGCCACGTACGACAGAACTGCCCGCTAAAAATAAGACGAAGACCAAGAATGCATATCTGGTTTTCATGGAATTACGGATTGATTTGAGACATAGCAAATATATAAAAATACCCTTAACAAGGAAATTAAGGTTTTTTTAAGTGCGAATTTTATGAAAAATAAAGCCCCATTTATTGAGATAAGCTATCTTTGCCGAGATTTACGCAAACGTTTTCGTAAATCCAGTTAGTTTCCCCTTTTGGGAACGACGAATCAACCGTAAATTGCATATTTAGCGGCCTGTAAGAGAAAAACCCTTGCAGGTTAAATCAAACTAAAAATGAAACAAAGCATTAAAGACTTTATCGATGCGGTAGCTGCAGACAATCCGAACGAACCGGAATTCATGCAAGCCGTGACTGAGGTAGCAGAAACTGTGATCCCTTTCATTGAGTCCAACGAAAAATACCAAAACGCCAAGTTGTTAGAGCGTATGGTAGAACCAGAGCGCACCATTCTATTCCGTGTGCCTTGGATGGATGATGAAGGTAACATCCAAGTAAACAAGGGATACCGTGTAGAATTCAATTCTGCCATTGGACCTTATAAAGGAGGTCTTCGTTTTCACCCATCTGTGAATTTGAGTATTCTAAAGTTCCTCGGTTTTGAGCAAGTATTCAAGAACAGCCTTACAACCTTACCTATGGGTGGTGGTAAAGGTGGATCTAACTTCAACCCAAAAGGAAAGTCAGATGCAGAAGTAATGCGTTTTTGCCAAAGTTTTATGACCGAATTGGCGCGACACATAGGTCCTGACACGGACGTACCTGCCGGTGATATCGGAGTAGGTGGTCGTGAAATTGGTTATATGTTTGGACAGTACAAGCGTCTTCGCAACGAATTTACGGGAGTTTTGACCGGTAAAGGTTTGGCTTACGGTGGATCTTTGATCCGTCCAGAAGCTACGGGTTACGGGAACGTATATTTTGCAGAAAATATGTTGGGAACTCGCGGAGAGAGCTTCCAAGGAAAGACCGTTTTGATCTCAGGTTCTGGTAACGTAGCGCAGTTTGCTTGTGAGAAAGCGACTGAGCTTGGTGGAAACGTAGTAACTATGAGTGATTCAGGTGGATTCATCCACGATCCAGATGGAATCGATGCCGATAAATTGGCCTTCATCATGGACCTTAAGAATAACAAGCGCGGGCGTATCAAAGAATACGTGAACGAGTATCCATCGGCTAAATTCTTTGAAGGCGAGCGTCCTTGGGGAATTGCTGGAGATATTGCACTTCCTTGTGCCACTCAAAACGAATTAAACGGAGATGAGGCCAAGACCTTAGTTGACAACGGAGTTTTCTGTGTTGGTGAAGGTGCAAACATGCCTTGTACTCCAGAAGCCATTGAAGTGTTCCACAAAGCGAAGATCCTTTTCTCTCCTGGAAAGGCCTCTAACGCTGGAGGTGTAGCCACTTCTGGATTGGAAATGTCACAGAACTCTTTGCGTATGAACTGGACGGCGGAAGAAGTTGACGAGCGTCTACACAAGATCATGAATGATATTCACGATGCTTGCGTTAAGTACGGGAAAGACGGTGACGGTTATGTAGATTATGTAAAAGGAGCTAATGTTGCTGGCTTTGTGAAAGTAGCAGATGCTATGCTCGCACAAGGCGTGGTATAAATTCTCCTTTATAGAGATAGTAAAGCCGTCGAAGCAACAGTTTCGACGGTTTTTTTGTTGGTTATAAAAAGAGTGAACTGTCTTGGGGTTATATCTAGTAAAGCGAAAAATTAGAGTTTTGAGTTATGTTGAAGGATTTTTCGAGTTGCATAGCAGCGCTACGGAAGGAGAAAAAGGCGAAGACAGAACTTAAAAGAATATTTTTTTAGCAAATAGATATAAGCTCAAGACAGTTCTAGCAATAAAAGCTATTTTAGCGTGTTATTTAGAAGAAAAGCTTACGGCATGCGCGCTGCATTATATTTAGTTTTCCTGCTGATGGGTCTCACGGCAACTGCTCAAAATTTTGAAGACAGTTGGACGGGTTTCTTTTCCTATAATACCACTGTGGACATTTCAGAAGGTCCCGATGAGCTCATTGTCGCAGCAGAGAATGCCTATTTTGAACTCGATCTTACCACACGAGACCTCACCACAACCTCTTCTGTTCAAGGGCTTTCTGGGGAAGAGATCTCTACCATTTATTACAGCCAAGCCAATAATTTAACCATTGTCGGTTATGCCAACGGCCTTTTAGAGGTGGTTTTGGAAGACGGCGAGGTAGTGACCGTTGTAGATATTTTGGATGAATTGGCCGTGCCGCCAGACGAGAAGCGGATCAACCATTTCTACGAATTCGAGGATATTTTATACATCAGCACGGATTACGGAATTTCTGAATACGATCTAAGCGCTCTTGAATTTGGAGACACCTTTTTTATAGGAGCCGGCGGGACGCGTCTGCGCATTGTGCAAACCACCGTTGTAGATGGATTCATCTATGCTGTGGCGCCATTAGAAGGTTTAAAGCGAGCCGATCAGTCCAGCCCAGACCTCATAGACTTCAATCTTTGGGATACCGTAATAACCGCTCAACGCGGAGTAGTGAATTTTGACGGTACCTTGTATTTGTCTCGATTTGCGGGACAGATCTCTAGACAGAATGAAGGTGGAGGCTTTACATTGCTGGAAACCTTGGATGAGGGAATCATTGACTTTAGAGCTACGGATCAATACTTGATCGCTACTACGCTCACGCAAGTACATGTTTACAATACCGATTTTGAAAAAGTAGCCTTTATAACGGGTTTGCCTGGCTTTGAATACCGACTCAATGCAGGTTCTGCCAAGAATGGCAATATTTATATGGGAACCCGCGAATTTGGAATTCTCGAAGTGCCTTTTGGTACCAATACACCCACTCAAGTGCTGCCGGATGGACCTTTACAAAACCGCGTATTTGCTATTGATGCTGCACCCAATCAGCTTTACGCTGCCTTTGGTGATGTGACGGTGTCTTTCAACCCCTTCCCGCTCAGCCGTTTTGGGATGAGTCGTTTGTTCAACGATTCTTGGCGCAATTATAGCTATGACGATATCTTCCAAGCCAATGATATTGTGAATGTGACCATCAACCCTGCAGATACCTCGCAGGTTTACTTCAGCTCCTTCAATTCAGGCCTTTTGGAATTACGAGAAGGTACGCCTACCATTATCTATGACGATAGCAATAGTCCCTTGGAAACCATATCCACAGAGATCACAGACATTCGTATCTACGGAGCCGATTTTGACCGAGAAGGTAATTTGTGGTTTGTACAATCCTTGGTAGATGACGGATTAAAACGAATTACTCCCGGCGGAGCCATATCTTCTGTAGATGTGACCTCTGTCATTCCCAGCAGCGACCCGGATCTGGCCTTGACCGAACTCAAAGTGAGTCGTGAAGGCTTTGTTTATTTTGGGAGTGCGCAGAACGGGGTGATTGCTTATAATCCGCTCTCTGGAGAGTTCAGAAAGATCGCAGAAGGTATTGGAAGCGGAAACCTGCCCTTTAATGATGTTCGCGCTTTAGCCTTTGACAACAACAACCGACTTTGGATAGGAACTACGCAAGGTTTGCGGGTGTTCTTTAACGTGGGTGGAATTTTTGAGGAAGGCAGTAATATTGACTCCAACCAGATCATCATTTTAGAGAATGGCGTGCCTCAGGAATTGCTTTTTGAACAGCCTATAACCGATATTGAAGTAGACGGCTCCAACAACAAATGGGTAGCCACGGCAACTTCCGGGGTCTTTTATTTCTCTGCCAACGGGCAAGAGACTTTACTCAGATTCACCAAAGACAATTCGCCCTTGCCTTCAAACAACATTCAAGACATTGCTATTGACGGACTCAGCGGACGTGTCTACTTTGCTACCACCAACGGCTTAGTCGCCTTTAATGGCCGCGCTACAGATCCTAGAGATGATCTTCAAGGGCTTTATGCCTTTCCAAACCCGGTACGCCCAGAATACAGCGGTCCTGTGACTATTGATGGTCTTACAGAGGGTGCCAACGTCAAGATCACAGACTTGGAAGGGAACTTGGTTTTTGAGCAGACCTCAGAGGGAGGCAGTGTGCAATGGGATACCACTGCTTTTGGTAAGTATCGCGTGCGCTCTGGAGTGTATTTTATTATGGCGACTACAGAGGACGCTTTGGAGACCAAGGTCTCTAAAATCATGATTGTTCGCTGATGCATGTCACTACGCCTGCACTGGTTATTTCTTCTTTAAAATACGGCGAGGCCGACCTGATCGTAAAGTGCTATACGCGGCAAGCGGGCTTGAAATCTTATTTGCTTCGCGGCGTGCTCAAAAGCAAAAAAGGTAAGCTTAAAAAGGCGCTCTTTTTACCCTTGAGCCTTTTGGAGATCGAGGCCAATCACAAAGACAATCGCAATTTAGAATACATCAAAGAGGCGCGACTCTTAGTACCTTATCAAGAGCTGCACACCGATATCATCAAACAGACCTTAGTGATGTTCCTAGCAGAGATGCTGCAGCATTCCATTCAAGAAGAAGAACCCAACAAACCGCTCTTTGACTATTTAGCCGAGTCTTTTGTATGGCTAGATGAAGCCAAGAGCTACGCCAGTTTTCACATTGTTTTTTTGTTGCAATTGAGCCGATATTTGGGCTTTTATCCAGACGATCAGGCCATGGAACTGCCTTGTTTCCATTTACTTGAAGGTAGATTCACCGAGCCGGTCATTGACCCCATGTGCAATTGCGATGAGGTGGTGAGTCATTTTAAGCAGTTTTTCGGTATAGATTTTGATGCTTCTACAAGCGTCAAAGTGCCAAAATCAGGCCGATTGGAGGTGTTAAATTTGCTATTGAGGTATTATCAGCTACATTTGCAAAATTATAAAGCACCCCAGTCTTTGACGGTGTTGAATCAACTGTTTTAGTTTCATGCGAAATACCCTGTTTGCGCTCTTATTTTTGGGGGGATTAACGCTGTGCAACGCCCAGACAATTCAGGTGGTTAGTGATGCTGACCAACAACCTATTTCTGGGGTGGCCATCTATACCTTCAGCAAAGATTTTGCGACCATTACAGATTTGGACGGAAAGGCCAATCTGGATGCGTTTCCGCAAAACGAGCCCATTATTTTTCAGCATATTTCGCACAGTACGCGTCAACTCAGAAAATCGCGTATCATTCAAGAGAACAATCGCGTAGTACTTACCCAAGATTCCGATCAATTGGATGAGGTAGTACTCTCCGTGACCAAGTTTGTTCAAGACAAAAAAGACATTGCCCAAAAGGTATTGACCGTGTCTCAAAGGGATGTGAGTATGTTCAATCCGCAGACCTCTGCAGACCTTTTAGAAACCAGCGGCCAGGTCTATGTCCAAAAGAGTCAATTGGGTGGTGGAAGCCCAATGATCCGTGGATTTTCAACCAATCGAGTTTTAATTGCTGTGGATGGAATCCGCTTTAACAACGCCATATTCCGTTCTGGAAACGTACAGAACGTCATCTCCATTGATCCCTTTACCGTAGAGCGCACGGAGGTTATCCTCGGCCCCGGTTCTGTGGTTTACGGCTCCGATGCTGTGGGTGGGGTAATGAACTTTTTTACCCAAAGACCTGGATTTTCTTTTGTAGATGGTATGTCGCTCTCTGGGAATGCCTTTACACGTTATTCTACGGCCAATAATGAAAAGACGGGTCATGTCGATTTCAATATCGGCATGAAAGAATGGGCCTTTCTAAGCTCGGTTACTTTCAGTGATTTTGACGATTTGAGAATGGGCTCTCGCGGTCCGGATGATTATTTACGCCCAGATTTTGTGGAGCGTATTGGTGGAGCCGATGTGATCTCAACCAATGATGATCCTGAGGTGCAAGTAGGAACAGGCTACAGCCAATTCAACCTGATGCAAAAGGTGCGTTACAACCCGAGTGCGCGTTGGGATTTTGATCTAGGCCTATTCTACACTTCAACAGGAGATGTACCGCGCTACGACAGACTCATCCGAAGAAGAGAAGGACAATTGCGCTCTGCCGAATGGTTCTACGGACCACAGGAGTGGTTAGCCACCAAGCTGCAGGTGCAGCACAAGGCAGAAAACGGCATTTTTGATGAGGCTAAATGGATCGGAAGCTTTCAGCAGTTTAAGGAAAGCCGCCACGATCGTGACTTTGGTTCAGACATTCTCTTTGAAAACTTTGAGCGCGTTGCAGCCATTAATACCAACTTGAACTTTAACAAGCAGATCGGTACGGCCAGTCTGTTTTACGGAGCAGAATACGTCTACAATAAGGTCTTCTCTCGCGGGCAACAAGTCAACATTCTAGACGGCAGTAGTGCGGCAACTGCAGCACGATATCCGGATGGATCCACTTGGCAATCTATTGCAGCCTATACCAGTTTGCAGTGGAAGCTAAGTTCGCAACTGAATTTTCAAGGCGGACTGCGCTATAGCCATGTGCTCTTGAATGCGGATTTTGACAATACCTTCTTTGACTTGCCTTTTGACCAAGCGGAGATCAATACAGGGGCCTTTACGGGCTCGGCTGGATTGGCTTGGAATCCTAACCCTACCATCGGTTGGAAGTTGAACTTCTCTACTGCCTTTAGAGCGCCAAACATTGATGATGTAGGGAAGGTCTTTGATTCAGAACCCGGTTCTGTAGTAGTGCCTAATCCAGACTTGGAACCTGAATATGCTTATAGCGGAGAATTGGGTGTCACACTGAATTTTGAAAATGTAGTTCAAATTGACGCCACTACTTTTTATACGCATCTAGACGATGCCTTGGTACGCCGAGACTTTAGTTTAGACGGCCAGACGGTCATTGATTATCAAGGCGAGCCGAGTAACGTACAAGCCATCCAAAATGCCGGAGAAGCCCGCGTTTACGGTTTTGAAGCCGGTTTAAACATCAACTTTACAGATTACCTCCGCCTGAGATCTCAATACAGCATTACCGATGGCTATACGGAGGAAGATGACGGTTCAGAAGCGCCAATACGCCACGCTGCGCCTCCTTTTGGAAACACCCGCTTGACCTACCGCGGAAAGAAATTAACCTTAGACGCTTTTGTGGAATACAACGGCCAGTTTGACTTTACGGATCTCGCTCCGAGTCAACAAAACAATGCTTTCCTCTACGCTTTGGATGAAAACGGCAACCCCTTTGCTCCAGATTGGGTAACCCTAAATTTTGGGGCACAATATCAACTCAGTGAAGCCCTACTCTTTACGGCAAATCTGGAGAACATCACCGATCAGAGATACCGTCCGTATTCTTCTGGAATTGCTGCTCCAGGGAGGAATTTGATTATGGCTGTTAAGTATTCTTTTTAGATACTTTTTTCATCGATAAAAAAGTATCCAAAAAATCTAGCGACACAAACTCGCATTTGCAAAACTACGCCAACCGCCTCCACAGATACATTGGAGGCTCCTGGGCTTAACAGCCCAGATCGGCACAATGCATCTTCTTGCCACCTGCTGCTGGCTTGTTTTGCTAAAAGCTCGCTTGAGAGTCGCGTGATCAGGTAATTAATATATTATCGATGCGGTGGGAGGTGTTTAATGCTGTCTAATTATTAGTTATCTTCAATTCGTTAATTAATACATCCCCGTTTGCAATTCTTTTACAAAGGCCCTAAGAAGCATTACAACTCCATTGATTTCTTTAGTGGCTGTGCCATTTTTGTGGGCTTTGCGGCGTTTATTTTCTTTCTGACCCTTTTAGATGATATTGAAGATTTGGGCGATCACGCCTTTGAGATCATCATGTTCGTTATTGTTGCTGGAGTGACTGTGGCTGGAGTGTTTCAGAAAAAAGCCAAACTGCACAACACCAGATTGGTGATAAAAAATGATGTCCTCCGCGTGAAAAAGGAGCTCACCATTCCTATGGAAAAGATCAGGCTGGACCTTTATAAAAAAGATGGAACCTTTGTTCGATATCACCTGTATGATACGCAAGCTAAGGTGGCTATCTATTCTATTTATGAAGATGATCTTTCTAGATTCATCCAAGAAAATTACGCGGATATTACCTCAGAATATACCGTAGACAAAACAATGGGAGGCGAATCTGTCTCAACCCTTGTAGCTGGCACACGCACCTTGTCTTATAGTCTTTCCACGGGTAAATACACCATTTCCGAGAATGAAGAAACCGTATTGGATCAGCTTCCGGAATTCTACAGCTATGACGGTAAGTACAAGGGTAAGGCTTAAAACTTAATCAGTGTTTAACCGTAGATATCACTAAAGTCAGCGACTTCTACCACCGTAACCCCTAAGTTGTCCATAAGATTATTGACGGCGGGTTCGGGCTTGTCTTTGTTGACGTACCAAACGTTCATAGGTTTGCCGAGTTTATTGAAATAACGGCGGCGTTCAATCAGCAGCCAACGCAAAAAGACCTCGTCAGATCCGTAACCCAAACCAAAGATGATCACGGGTTTGTTGAACCATATGTCCAACCAGGTCATATGGCCTTGCCATTCGCCTTTTCTGTGGGTATTGTCCAAACGTCCGGCTCCTGTGGTGATGAGTTCACGAGCGCGCTCAGCGGCTCCCATATAATCAGTGAGGCCCAATCGGATCGAATCAAAATAACGCACGTCTCCATGCACCTTCCAAATGCCAAAACCGCCGCAGGGTTTTGTCAATTCCTCAAGGCTGTAATAAGACTTCCAAGGGTAAAAACGAGTAAATCCTTTAGACTCGATATGATGGATCTTTGCGCCAATAGAGGTTTCAAAACCCGCATCAAAATTGGTGGTGAGCACAGGAGCGTCGTGTTCTTGGGCGAGCTCCATCAAGCGTTTATGAACACTCAAATCGGCTCCTGGCTTTAATTGAAGACTTTTCACCACGCGTTTTTTGACATTGGTGCGTGGCTTCGCATAGAGTTGGATCAGATCATAAACCTCGGTATTGGAAAGTTCATCTACCGGAAAGGCAATGCGCTTGTCTCCGGCATCAATCAGTAACTGCTTCCAAGAGGGCATAATGCCTGCAGCCAGGTTTGGACCGTTTCCTATTAAAAAAGCGGCTTCAGGGTTTTTTACTAAAATTTTTTTTATGGCTTTCATAGACTATCCGTTTGTCTTTTTAACTGAGCTCTGACTTAATATCACGGACTAGTCCGTGCACCTTTTCTGTTACTTTTTTCATTGCCAAAAAAGTAACCAAAAAGTCTAGCCGTACTTAAAATGTCATTTATCACATTTCCTCTTACGAAGTAAATGTGATAAACCCCTCGGTTTTTCTGAGTCGCAGGCCGCTCCGCGTCCTTCTTGCGACATCGAATCGAACAAACCTCGGTTGCCATGGGTAGCACGGCGTTTATGGAATCAGAAAGTAAAATAAAAATAAAAGAAAGCAACAGCGTATAACTACTTGAATTGAAGTAACAAAAAAACCGCTTTATCGTCTCAATAAAACATCCGAGGCAACTATTGAGGCAAAATTTACGTCTTATATCCGGATGCAAACAAAACCATCATGAAACAAATCTTTTCCATTTTACTTACCGCAGGAGCCCTATTGGCCTCCGCCATTGCAAACGCTCAAGGGTATCAAGCCACAGTTGTGGATGCTAAAACAGGGGAGCCTGTTCCTTTTGCAACCGTTCAGACGGGAGAACACAGCGGAACCATTACCAATGATGAGGGCGTCTTTGCGCTTTCTGAGTCTCAAGTAGCCAAGTTACAGGACAGTATTTACATCTCCTCCATGGGCTATGAGAAGATGGGATTGTGGATTGATGCCAATGCGCCGGCGCAGATTCAGCTGCCGCAAAAGACCAATGAATTGAGACAGGTTTTGATCACTGCTGAGGATTTAGATGCTGATGAGATCTTGGAGCGCATCAAAGCCAATATGGCCGACAACTACAAAGCGCCTCTAAGCCGCTATAAGTTCTTTTTTAGACAGAGTGACTACACCAATATGGAGCAATTGCAGTTTACGGTTAAAAAGAGCAGTATTCCCGAGTTGAACCAAGAACTGATGAATCAGATCACGCGTGCGGCCGCTCAAAACGAGTGGTACTACCGCGAGACCTTGGGAGATTTTTACGGTAATTACAACGGCTTTAAAGTCTCGGTTGACAAAGCTGCAGAGCTTTATGATAAGAACAAAGATGTGTCCTTAGACGGCCTTTCTGACAAGCTGGAGCGTATCTTCCAAGAAAACGTAAAGCGCGATTCTTACCTAAAGATCAAATCAGGGATCTTTGGTACTAAGGTGCAATTGGATTCCGCCAAGAATGCAGAGAGCGCTGAGCCAGATCCTATTGTGACTGTGGAGACTGAGAACACCCAAAGACCCGATCACACCGCTCAGGTCACGGCGCGTTTGGATGAGCTTTACACCCAATTGTTTTTCAATGAAGACACGGAGTTGGACTTTTTAGAGAAGTCTAACCGTTATAAATGGGCGCTTGACGGCTATACGTTTATCAATGGAGAGCCGGTATGGATCCTGCACTTTACGCCTAAGGGGAAAAAGGATTTTGAGGGCACACTATATGTAAATACAGATGATTATGCGATTATGCGTTTGGACTTTACCAACGTGCGCCCAACCAATAGTTTTGGGCTGTTAGGGATCAAATGGCGCCGTAATGTACTGCGTGGTAAGATGCTCTTTACTGCGGATGAAAACGGTCACTACCGCCCACAATACCTGGAGCTGGAAGACGGTGAATACACCTCTGTGGACCGCCCGCTTAAGGTGATAGAAAAGAACAAGAATGTTAAAGGCCGCCGCAAGCAAAATGAGCTTTCTATGGATATGCTCGTAGCCGTAAATAGCTTGACTAAGTATGAGTTTGTGGTTTTTGATGCCGAGTCTATAGATGAAGGGGTTTACGCTAGCGCTAGGCCGAGTTCTGGGATTCAACCCACTTATTTAAGTGCTTATGATCCCGAGTTTTGGAGTGGTTATAATATACTTGAGCCGAATCAAGCTATTCAGAGTTTTAAAGTTCTTGAAGAATAGTCTTTAACCTTCACAATTGGTCATTTAACCTTATTCTTTCTTCTTTTATGATACTTTTTCCATCGATGATTACTTAAGGAATAATGTCCAGTGGACATTAAGACTGAAGTACCTCCAAAAAATCTAGCGACACACTTTCGACTCTAAAATCTACGCTACCCTCAGCCACAGCTGTTCAGAGTTCGCTCTCGGCTATGCCGTTCGCTATTCCGAACAGCTTTCTGCCTATCTGCTGCTAGCTTGATTTTTACGAGCCGAAAGTGAGAGTCGCGTTATCAGGCAAATATTTTGTTATCGATACGGTGGGACGGTTTGAATAAATCTTCTGCCCATCTGCTGCTAGCTAGATTTTTACGAGTCGATAATGAGAGTCGCAGCTTAAAGACATAAAAAAACCGAAGCTGTTGGGCTTCGGTTTTCTGTTGGAATATATAGGCTAGTGGCCTAGAATGAATTGACGACTTCTTCTACGGCTTCCAAGTTTTTTACGTCTTGCAAACTGTTTTTAATTCCGTCCATTTGTTTGTTGAGCATGCTGCTTACTTCTGGACTAAAATTGGTTTCTTCTAAGGTGTTGGAATAAGTGTCCAAGCTGGCCTTTTCTCCGCGGATGCATTCGTTCAAGATAGATTCGTCCGTGGTTCCGCTAATAAAAGCGCGGGTGTCCATCCAGCTGCGGTGTAGGGCTGCTTTGGTTGATCCGCTAGAGACGGGGGTCTCATTCATGCTTCTAATTTCTCTGTCCAACTCATTGGCGAACTGTGAGCGTTGCGCTGCACGTCGCTTTAAGAATTCGGTGAGATAATCATCTTTGGCCAATTCCATAGCTTTTTTGTATCCAGCCTCGGCATCATAGGTACGTTCCAAGAGGTCGTTTAGACTGTTTACTTGATTGTCGTGAATGTTTTCTTTTGCTTTTTCTAAAGTCGTCTTCATTTTCTTTCTTCTTTTTTAGATTAATAATCAATTCATCTATAGTATAACAGCCAGAAGCCCTCATGTCAAGTATTTAGAGGGGTTTAGCAAAGGTTTAACGGAATGGGGTGGGTATGTTAAGGGGTTTTAAGAAATTTTTGGAGAAAGAGCTTTCCGCTGACGCGGGTACCAAACTTAAACGTCCACCGGACGTTTAGTTTTTTCAAAAACATCGTTTGGTAAGGTGATGAATTTATGGTGTCATACTTTTTAGAACACTTGAATGTCATATCTAAAATTGACTTTTATACTAAATCGCTCAGTTATCACCCTAAATGAATCAAGATTTTCACCCTCAACACAAAGAATTTCTTGTGGTTCAATAATAATGCTCATTGGGGAATTAAACTTATAACCAAGAATATCATTAATGAAATTTTTAGTAGAGTACTCAAATCTCATGGGTCTTTTTAGTTTAAGGGCATCTTGCACTTCCACTAAAAAGTTAGTTCCATTTAGCTCTTTAAAAAAATCTGTTTCTCGCGAATCTACCATTAATTCGTCGGAATTAGCGAATTGTATAAAACTGTCAAAACTGGGCGTCAGTTGATTGAATGAATAAAATTCTGAAAACGATTTTTTTATAAAATATCCTCCAAATCTACAGTTGGTATTTTCTTCACAGTAGTGGGACAATAATCTGTACGTCTCAATAATTACACGATAACCATGATCTTCTCGTGTATAGTTAAATCCTCTTCTCCAGTATATTAAATCTCGTTTTGACATAAGTAAATTCTATTACTAAATTGTTGAACCGTCGCGCTGCGCTCAAACAACCACTGGATGTTCGGGTTCTTTGAAATGTCGCTCTCAAGGAACCTAATGCTGCTATTCGGGCGTTTAAAGTTGAGGAAGAGTAGGGTTCATGTTTGAGCAAACTTCCTAAGCCACTTTTCCACACCATCGTCGTTCTTGTTATACCATTGTGTTGAAACAGCATAACAATATCCATCGCGTTCAAATTCATACTTCCAAGTCCATCGTGCTATATTGTTATGATCTTTGATGGCTTTTTGTTTTATTTCTGATTGACTGTTTAATGGAAGCCGAACAAAAATGGGATAGTTGTTATTAAAAATCTGTTTGCTGTATTCAGGCTTGCAAAGCCTGTCTAATTCTTCTAGAGGAATATGTTGGGCCTTTTCTGTAAGTCTTATTTGAATCTCAGTGTTGTTGTATTTTCCTCCTTGGCGAGGTCCTTTAGAGGGGTTTAAAGGCTGAGATATAGGCCTTTTCTTTTTAACTGGCTTTGCTTTGTCAGCTTTTATTTTGCTATCATACTCCCTATGACAGTCTTTACAAAGGACCAAAATCACCTCTTCAATCGGGCTATGAGCTTTAATGAATTGCTCTTCAAATTCCCGCAAGTTTACGGAGTAAGCATCTCCAGTCTTGTATTGATCTAAGATTTGATCAATAATCACATTTCTTTCTTTGCCATGTACGTGAGCTGCATCTAGGTTTTTCTTCTGGACTATTCCACAATGCTCGCACTTGCCTATTTTGCTTTTATGATTTTTAGCGAGGTATTGTACTGTGTTGCGAAGTCTGGGGCCGATGAATTTTTTGAATTCCTTTTTAGTGCCTGAAAAGCTGGGAAAGTCCGTATCTACCTTCACAGACTTGGGTGTATTGTTAAAAGGATTAAATAGCTTCATATAAATCTACACTAGTAATACTCCTTTATATAAGCATAAGCCCTATCAAACAGCATTTGATCTTTAATTTTGTATTTGGCCCAAATTATTTTTCTAAGTGAGCTTTGAACCTCTCTTTCTCCTTGATTAGAATGCTGCCAGCCTGGGAAACGCACACTTCGAACAATTGCGTCAATGTCTGTCACTATTCGTTCAACAACCGCTGGAGTTTGATCTGTCTTTAATTCTAAAAACAACTCTGTTAAAGCGGATTTTGGCGATTTTTCTTGTATTAATGCTTCGAGTTCTTTTTCTGCCTGGACAGTTTCTTTAGCAAGCTTGCAGAGTTCTTTTACAAATTCTATTGAGGTAATTAAACCTTGTTCTGCGCGATTTCGCAGTTCCTCAAGTCGCTCACTAAGCTTAACAAACTTTGGGTCGCCAGCATGTTTTTTAAAGCGTTTAATGAGAATTTTTTCGAGTTTCTTGGCATGCTTGGGGTCTGGATTGTTGAAGATTTCTTCAATTACATCGGCATCTAGGCGAAACTCAGATAAGTCATGAACCTCACCCACATGCGTGTTTTCATGCATGATTTTTAAGGTCATTGGACCGTGGGAATACCAAAGTAATTTCCCAACACTGTCAGAAGCTGGTCTAACTGATTCATAGACTTGAGAAAGCCATTTGTAGTCATCACTATAAATATCCAGAATACGGTCTGGTGATAGGGACTCCCATAACTTGGACAAGTATTTGTAGTCTTTAGCAAAAGCATCTTTTTTATCGTCAGTGTTGATTGCATTTTGTGCAGCTTCCAAGCCTTCAAAACCGTCTAGAGTCCTATCTACACCTTCAAAATGAGCCAGCGTATCTGCAACTGCTTTGGGTAATTTAGATCGTAATTCAGACAGGTTGGTAATTACCGTTTTTACACTTTCTTCATCGAATTGAAGTGCTTTAGCCGCATCATCAAAAACACCAAAATAATCAACTATACGGCCAATGGACTTGCCTTTGTATAATCTATTGGTTCTACAAATAGCTTGGAGTAAGGTGTGGTCTTTAATAGATTTGTCCAGATACATGGTTTGCAGAATAGGAGCGTCAAACCCAGTAAGTAGTTTGGCCGTTACAATGATGAATTTAAGATCGGATTGCGGATCATTAAACTCATCTACTATTTTTTCTTGCCTTGATTTATCAATGCCCCACTTCTGTTTGAATTCTAAAGGGTCGTTGGCAGAAGTAGAGATAACTACCGTACTGGCCTCTGTTGGAAAATGCTTGTCTAGTTCTTCCTTGTATTGGACACAGGCGTAACGGTCTGGAGTTACTATCATGGCTTTAAAACCATGTGGCTCCACTTTTTCGCGGAAGTGTTGTGCAATATCTTTGGCAATTTTCTCAACACGTTCAGGAGATTTTAAGAAAGCAGCCATCTTTGCCGATTTCTTATTTAAGGCATCAGCTTCTTCATCAGAAAGTGCAGCACTTTCTTTAAATTCTTCCATCGCCTTATCTATGCTCTCTTTATCTACGTGAACGTCAATTAATCGAGGCTCAAAGTGTAAAGGCAACGTTGCTTCGTCTCTAATGGAATCTTGGAAGGTGTAGCGTGACATATAGCCACCGGTATCTTCTTCGGCACCAAAGGCCCAAAAAGTATTTTTATCGGCTTTGTTAACTGGAGTACCTGTTAGACCAAAAAGAAAGGCATTAGGGAGAGAAGCTCGCATTTGCCTGCCCAGATCGCCTTCTTGGGTTCTATGCGCCTCATCAACCAGTACGATTATGTTGTCTCTGGTATTCATGTTTGGTTTGGCATCACGGAACTTGTGAATCATAGAGACAATAATCTTCCTAGTATCTCGTTCTAGCAGCTGTTGCAGCTCTTTAATATTATCTGTGGTCTGCACATTGGCGATGTCTGCAGCATTGAATGTACCGCTTATTTGAGTATCTAAGTCTGTTCTGTCAACTAGTATGATTACTGTTGGACTTTTCAGCTCAGGTATACGACGTAGCTTTTGAGCTGCAAAAACCATTAAGAACGACTTACCCGAGCCTTGAAAGTGCCAAATAAGCCCTTTTTTGATCTGTCCTTCTTTAACACGCTCTACGATTTTGTTAGCTCCTTCGTATTGCTGAAAGCGCGGAATGATTTTTATTCTGCGTTTTTTCTTGTCTGTTGAGAAAAGTGAAAAGTTTCTCAAAATATCAAGCAATCTTTCTGGGCTTAGTAGATCTGAAAGCTCTTTGCCTACCTCACCAAGCCCAAGCTTTTTAGCTATGGCATCTTCGTCATTTTCTAACCTCCAAGGCGCCCAAAAATCTAATGGGCAACGTACGGCCCCGTAAAAAAGCTCCTTTCCCTCAGTGGCAAAGGATAGAATGTTAGGCACAAACAATTGTGGCACCGCATTTTCATATATCTCATGAATCTCATGCGCGCCGTCTAACCAACTAATGGATGATCTAATGGGTGTTTTAGCCTCGCCAACAACCACTGGAATTCCATTGATAAGCAAAACAACATCTGGAATCTTGGTTTCTCTGTGGCGAATTCTAAACTGGTTGGTAACTATATAGTTGTTGTTCTTAAGATTTTCAAAGTCAACTAATCGAACAGGGACGTGCCTGTTGTTCTCACCAAAAGGCATGGTTTTTTCTCCAGACAACCATGTAAAAAACTCTTCGTTGGCCTTTACCAGCCCCACTTGGTTCACCGCAATAAGCACCGCTCTTAGTTTGTAGATAACCTCGTCGGCCAAATCTGGGTGGGAGGTAATTTGCGGGTTTAAACGAATTAGCGCTTCTTTAAGCTCATTTTCTACTAAGACCTCATTAACCGAACGCCCCAGTTGTTCTGGCGTTTTGTAAACCCAATATGCATTGCCGCCCAATGGAGCTTCATTTACCTCTTGGGCATTCAAGTTTACACCACTTAGTTGGTGGATGATGTAGTGTTCTACGCTATTGAGTTCGTTGAAAGACATGCGTCACTTAGTTAAGGTCATAATTTTCACGATCTACGCGTTCTCTCTCAATGTTTTTATCGATCCTATCAATCAGAGAACTTAGAAAGTTCTTGAATTCATTACTTTCAATATCATTTAGTTTTTCTAAAAGTAATTTTCTCTCTTCGTACAATTTCTCGGCAGAAATACCGTGAATTGAGTAGTTAATGAATTTCGAAGATAGAACCTCTCGGACTTCTTTAATATCTGCGTTTTCCCTTACTAATTTCAAGGCTATTGGATCCCAAACTCTTTGTTGCTCATCGTTCACAAAATCAATCCTCATGTATTTTAATGCAATTACTGGATAACTAGAATCAAGTTTGGACCAATTATATAATTTACTATTCTCGAACTTGTAATGGTTTAAAAAATTGTTTAAACCAAAATTGCTCTGAACCTTTCTGGTGCTCAAGTACTCTCCCAGAAATGGCCATGAATTGTCCCAGTAGTTTTGAAACAAATGATGTAATAAGCGGTCAACAATTCCTTCATTTCTCATACTGTAATCCTGGTATTCAATTAGAATTTCTTTTGTAAGAAAATGAATTCGTTCTGGTTCTGGATCATCCTTTAAGGACGATATTATTAAGTCTTCAATATGAAAACTAGAATTAATAGAAGTTCTGAAACCGAGTAATTTATTTACCCATAGGAGTTCATTCAGATGGTCTTTTAATTCCGCCCAGCGATTGTTATTTCTACGTAGTAATTCCCAGATGAGCTGTAATGCAAAGGAGTGATTTATATCCTTGATCCACGCGGTTACTCTTATGACCTCTTTGGAAGTTAAAGGAGAGAGATTTACATATTCTATATTATTTAAAAGACTAGGTTTATTCGTGAAAATCTCCTTACACTTATCAATATCTTCGGCTTTGATAGAATTCAAATGGTTGATAGCTCGTATTCCATGAATTGTAGTAGCATTATTGGAAATTAGTAGGTCAATTGCACTTCTAGTGAATTCGTCGTCCCCTACGCCAATTATAAAACCCATAACAAAGGCCGAGTTATGTATTTTCGGATCAATTTCTAAATATGACTCATATACGGCCTTTAGAATTTCATCTCTATTCGTGACCTTTTTTCCTAAGACTTCCGCAAAAGCAAATGTTTGTCTCTGATCGCCTTGCAGTAAAATCCCTAAATGTTGAATCCAATCTACTTTTTCATCAATGAAACGAGCAGCCAACTCTTGAGCTTTGGATTTAGAAATATCTTGATACTGTCCTGTAGCCGTCATAACGTTTACCCAAGGTGCTTTTACAACCAACGCTATAAGTTCACCTTCGGGTGTTTCCGGATAATACTTTTCTAACAGATTATTAACCCTTTTAAAAACATCATCCTTTAATTGATATCGATCAGATATTAATGGGACGAGCTTCTCTCGTAAAGAATCCGATAGACCATTTTGTTCAGCTATTTCTTCAATAGCATCTAGCATAGAATTCGATGAGCCTTCAATTAGTTGTTCTTGAAGTCGGAATATGATAGCTTCTAGAGCAGCCTCGTTCATTGGGTTATCCTTGTCTACAGTTATTCCTTTAAGTTTATCAATAACACTATCCCAGTAATTATTGGCCTGATCTGAAGAAGGATAAAATTGATTTTCTTTAATGGCTTCTTCATCTGTTCTCAAACTTCCTCTAAACTGATAAGCTTTCATTGCACGACTATAAGCACTTATAATAATGTCTGACATACCATGGTTGTCTTCTAATTGTTGCAATAATTCCAATCGATTATCTAAGCTTAAACAGGTGTCAGCCAAAACTGTTTGAAACATGCCAATGAAAGAGTAAGACGCTTTTTGCTTTAAGGAGGTTTCTTTATTTGATAAATCAAATAATAAATTGATTGCGTCCACTGCCGTAGCTTCAATATGAGCTAGTTTTTCTAAAGTTTCAACTGTGTGCCAATCAGTCTCAATTAGTTGTGACAAATCCATTACATTCTACCGATTTTATCTTTCATTATTTCTAATACAACTTCTGGAAAAGTTGTTGCAAGCATTTCCAAAAATTTTGCCCCATTCGGACTATCAACAAACGAATTGTCACTTAATATTCCTGAAGGCCCTGTTATGTGATCTAAATTTTTCTGTATTTCAAGAAGTTTGAGGAAAGGTCTCTTGAAAAAGTACCAAAGACGAGCATTGGAAACACCTTCTATAATTTCATCTAGATTATCTACATCATTGTTTATCCAATTATTTACTAAATCGTTTCGGAAGCCATTCTGTACTATATAATTTCCCTTTCTCTTAATTAGATTTTTAGATTCTAGTTCTTCAATCAAATCCTCCAAATTTTGCTCAGATGTCTTGATAAAAAGGGTATTAATTGTTTCCAACTGATTTGCATATTGCCCAGAAACCCCGACTTGTTCGAATAATCCCACGGCGGTTAGGAAAGAAATTGCGCCCTTTTTCAAGTTTTCAGGTCCTACCAATCTTTCAATTAGTTCCAATGACGGTTTTGATAGGTCTTCTGCACTTGCGCCTTTATTAATCAATGAAATAAAAGTCTCAAGGTCATTTTCAACTGCTTCAGAAAGAATAGAGACTTCCATAGAAGGGAACCGAGATGCGGCTGTGGCATTAAATACTTCGTCCTTAAGACTGCTTTCGACTAGGAGTTTATTGGCAGTTGTGACTTTATTTTCACTATCTAAGGTTTCAATTGTTAATAATCTAACCTTTGAGTTTTTAAAGTATTTGGCTAATTGATCGTGATACTTATCTGAACAATTGTCAACCACTAACCATTTGTGTTGATCCATATCCTTTAGCTCTGCAAGTTGCTTAGAAATGTCACCACCAACGGCGCTATCCGTATCGTGATAAACTATACGATCTTCAGAAATGAGATCCGTCGTCGTGCCATCTTCTCGAAAACTCTCCATTACGAGTCTTGTTTTACCTATACCTTCACTACCAACTATCCTAATTGGCTTATTAGCATTCTCCATTAGGAACCTAATTTCTCCTATTAGTTTTTTAGCGTAAGGTGTATCCTGATATGGAAATGGGTGATCGTTTAACCATTGCGAATAGATCATTAAAGGCCTAAGCTTTTCAATTTGATAGGCAATACTTGCTTTTATAGCGAAACGTATTGCTCCTTCAAGAGCTTTTGATAGACTATTGAATTCTTTTTTAAATTTTGCTGATTTAAGAGCTCTTTCATTAGACAAATTATATGTTATTGGCCATCTTAAACCGGACATGTCAACTGGCAATTCAGAGGGGTCGCCAAATGCGGTATTCATAACTAAAACTGTCCTGTCAAAATCCTTTAGAGCCCAAGAGTAACCTGTTTCAAGGAGTACGTTAGGATTTGGCGCTGGCTTTAGATTGACGGGCTTATTAATTTCTATTAAGTATACTTTAGAATCTTGGAAAAAATTAATTCCCTTCGATTGCCAGATTTTTGAAGATGTATAAGTTATGTCACCTATAAAAATATCCGAACTTCGGGACTGTTTTAACATGGTTTCAGCAAGAGGAGGATTACCTCCAATTTCATAAAACCCCTCTACTAAGTCAATTTTATATTCCGTTACTCGAGAAATGGCATCAACTATGGCATCTCGAATAAACTTGTGATTAAGTTTCGCATCTATATCAGATTGGTATGAATAAAAAACGCGATAACCCATTTAAAAAATCTGATTAATTAGACTTCTTTGAAGTGATTTAGAGCTTTCTACTTGACTCCTAATGACTTTGTTTGATTCTTCCAATTGATCCAACTTATTTGATTCAACGGCAATAATTTCTTTGTTTTTAGGAATAGATACTTTGAATTCGTCTACATCTTTAGGTGTAATAGCTGGATAGCTTGTTCCTGTCATCCGGTCTTCGCAATATCTAGTGAATCTTTTTGAGAAGAACTGATGGAATACGAAACGATTTAAATTAGAATCATTCATCTTAATAATTGCGGTGCCTGTTGAAGCTATTATATCCTTTCCGTTTTTAACAAATGCAAATGCTTTTTGATATGGACGAACCATGGCTAGAACAATGGAGTTGTCAGTAACAACACGTTTCGCCCTACTGGGTGCTTCACAATACTTCATTCTTTTTAGCTCTCCGATAATTTTGGGCTCAACGATACTAGCCAAATCCAAATATTTAAATTCGTAATTAGGATCAGTTTTGGAATTCAATGAATTGGAGTTAATGGAAGAAATTTTACCAAGCTTAATGAACTCCCATTCTATGTTCTTTTTTGAAAATAGATTATCTACTAAATTAAAATAAGCGTTGTCCAACTTATTTAATAAATACAGTTCCTTCTCCACCACCTCATCCATCGCCCAAAGCAGTTCAGCAATTTTGGCTTGTTGGTCTTTGGGGGGGAGGAGGAATTCGTAGTTGGCTAAATCCTTGAATTTTACACGAGGTGAAAGTCCGCCAGCAGAATGCTTTATTGCATAGTCAAAGAATTTTTCATTTTGCACTATAAACGGCAATAGTTCTGGCATTAAATCATCATTGGCTCTCAATACGGTAATATCACCTGAGCATATGCCGCTAAATTCAGCTTGTGCTGCTTTTTTTAGATAAGCTCGTCTTCTACCAAATAGAACATCTCCTTTGGTAAATTTTTTTGTAAAGGTTGTAGTTTCTTCAATACCCGCAGAGTTCTTCAAGTGAATATTCTCAGATTCTATATGCTCCAAGCCTACAACATGCTCAACTCCCTCAGCAAGTGGGTTTTTACATGACTCTTTGGGCTCGTAGATAACATCACCAAATTTGACTAACGTCCAATCGGTTTTATCAATTGATACTTTTTGCTCTAGCACGGCTTCCATTAATTCTCTAAAACTTTAAATAATTCGTTCATTGAATCCTGTAGTTCTAAGCCAGAATTCTCCCAATTTTCATAAGCGGTATCAAATGCTAGAATTTTATCCGCATCACTTTTCGCAGGTTGAATATATAGGCTTACAGACATATTTCCTTTGTTATTTAAAACCTCGCTAACATCCCTTAAAGAAGAAAAGTTTTTAATGTTGTTGAACTCCTGATAGGCACTAAAGATTTTTTCTATATGCTCCTCCTTCAGAAAACCCATTGTTTTTTCTTGTTTAACCTCTTCTACCGCATTAATAAAGAGAATTTTGTTTTTTCGTTCTTCGGATTTTCTTGTCTTCGTTATCAACAAACATGCTTCCATTGGGGAATTATAGAACAAGTTTGGTCCTAAACCAATTACACACTCAACGAGATCTGCCTCTATCATTTTTCGTCTCATTGCAGCCTCAGATTCTCTAAATAAAATGCCGTGCGGCCATAAAGAAATAGAGCGACCATTTTCTGCATCTAAACTTTGCTGAATATGCTGCTGAAAAGCATAGTCTGCACAGCCTTGCGGTGGTGTGCCCCAAATATTACGACCGTAAGGATCATTGTTAAAAGCTTTTTGGTCCCAGGCCTTAATAGAGTACGGTGGGTTGGCTAAGATTACATTAAAGGTTTTTAATTGGTCGTTATGTAAAAAGGCTGGGTTGGCCAGCGTGTCACCACGTACAATACTAAACTCTTCTATGCCGTGCATAAACATATTCATACGGGCAATAGCCGAGGTAATCAGGTTTATCTCTTGGCCATATAACTTCAGGGTACGGTATTCCTTACCTTCTTCTTTTAAGTGGAGTGCACAGTTTAGTAAAAGCCCTCCAGAACCACATGTTGGGTCATAAACAGATTCTCCGGGCTGTGGGTCCATAATCATGGTCATCAGCTTTACTACCGTTCTGTTGGTGTAGAACTCTGCGGCTGTATGGCCGCTATCGTCCGCAAATTCTTTTATTAAGTATTCATAGGCGTTACCCAGTTTATCGTCTGGTATATTCCTTAAGCTTAATTTATGCTGGGAGTAATGTTCAATTAGGTTGGTAAGCGTCTCGTCACTCAAGCGGTTTTTATTGGTCCAAGAGGCGTCACCAAAGATTCCATAAAGGGTATCTGGGTTGGCTTTTTCTATGGCGCGCATGGCATCTTGCAAAGCCATACCCACATTTACCGTGGTTTCACGCACGTCATTCCAATGAGCTCCTTCGGGTACTTGAAAATGGTGATGCTCTGCAAAAGCAGCGTACTCTAAATCACCATCGCTTTCTTCTAAGGCCTTCTCAAATTCCTCATCATACACATCGCAAATGCGCTTAAAGAAAAGCAGCGGGAAGATGTACTGTTTGTAGTCTCCAGCATCAATAGTACCGCGCAGTAAAACTGCAGCACCCCAAAGGTATTTTTCTAGTTCTTGTTGGGTCATTTATTTATTACTTCAAACATTGTTTTTAATGATTTAATATCATTATCAGTCAAATCATTAATAATCAATTGATACATAAATCTATCATTCAAAGAAGTTATCATTTTTTCCGCCATCCACTCGCAATGAAATATCCGATTCGCAGAAACTTCTTTGTTGTTAACTATGTGTTGGATTAAAAATAGTTTTTGCGCGGGATTATTTTCTAAATACGGCCATATCTTGCTAACATTAAATTCAGGATGTCTTTGACTATACTCTATTTCAAAAACAACTAGCCAATCATTGATAATCGCATAATTGTCAGCCTTACCTATTCCGGGGCCGTAATTGAATTCTGAGTTCGATAAAGAAAGACCAAACTTTTGAGCGATATTATTACTATACAGAATATTTCTTTCTTGTGTCTGCCCCACTATTAAATGAATTTCTTCAAAATGGATTTGAACTTCTCTTCTGCAATCAAACTTTCCTCCCAGGCTTGTTTTAAATCTGCTAAAGCGTCCTCGACAGAAGGTAAATTGTCTTCAATTATTTTTTCCACATAAAGAGGAATGTTGAGGTTGTAGTCATTCTCCTCAAGATCTTCTATTGATGCCACTTTTACATGGTTCTCAACGTCTTCATAATTCTTAAACCAGTCAAAAATTTGGTTTACGTGTTCAGCTTCTAAATAGTTTTGAGCCCGGCCAACTCTTACTTGGTCAGATCCATCAATAAACAAGACTTTCCCTTTCTTGTTAGCCTCTTTATTCTGTTTAAAGACCATGACACAAGCTGCTAGCTGAGTACCGTAGAAAATGTTAGGCCCTAAACCAATAACAGCTTCTAATAAATCTTGTTCTAACAGAGCTTTTCTAATTTTTCCTTCCGCCCCTTTTCTAAACAGCGCACCGTGAGGTAGAACAACTGTCATACGACCCGTGCTATTCATAGATTTGATCATATGCTGCACCCAGGCCATGTCGCCATTTCCTTTGGGAGGCACCCCGGCAATGTTTCTGCCAAAAGGATCATTGGCCCAGTTTTCTGCTCCCCATTCTTTTAATGAGAAAGGGGGATTGGCTATTACACAATCAAAAGTCTTCAAGCCGTCTGCTTCAAAGAAAGCTGGATTCCTCAAGGTGTCTCCACGAACAATTTGAAAGTCTTCAATGCCGTGTAAGAACATATTCATTCGAGCAATGGAACTGGAAGTTAAGTTCTTCTCTTGTCCGTAGAGCTTCAATGTGCGGTAATCGTAATTCTCTTCTTTTAAGTGGTCTACGCACTCTAGCAGCATTCCACCAGTTCCACAAGCAGGGTCGTAAATGGACTCGCCTTCTTTAGGGTCTAAAATCAAACCTAAAAGATGAACCACGGAACGTGGAGTATAAAACTCCCCCGCCTTTTTATTGGTTAAGTCTGCAAAGTGTTTAATCAAATACTCATAAGCTTGCCCCAGAATGTCTGGTTCAACCAGTTCATTAGATAAAGTATATTGAGAAAAGTGTTCAATGAGATCAATCAATAAACGATCAGAAAGTTTGTTCTTGTTAGACCATTGGGCATCTCCGAAAATTCCATAGAGATATTCTTGGTTGGCTTTTTCAATGCCTCGTAAAGCCTTTTCAATTGCCAAACCAACGTTCGTTGTAGTTTCACGTACATCTTTCCAATGACAGTCCTCCGGAATTTCAAATCGGTGAAATTCTGGTAAACTGGCGTACTCAATGTCACCGTCAGATTCTTTTAAAGCAATTTCGAACTCTTCGTCATAGACATCAGAAATTCGTTTAAAAAAGAGCAAGGGGAATATGTAAACCTTAAAATCTGAAGCATCAACCGGTCCTTTAAGTATCCAGGCGGCTTTAGATAAATATTGTTCTAGTTGGGAAATGGTAAGCTTTTCGCTCATCAAAATATTATTAATCAATCTATTTGCTCCTTCAAGCGTATACTCAAAGAAGTTCACGAGTTCTAAAAATTGCAATCAGAAATTTTGACTACAGGGGAGGTTTAAAGTTAAACAAACCTACTCAAGTAAAAAACCTTTGAGGGCATCGGTTTTTCCATAATTAATCTTCCCACCCACACAGCGTTCTACCCATATTTCTGGCTTCCTCTAGGCTTACTTTATAAACCTTGGTGGAGCATCTTGAAAGGCCTCGGCAATCCTTGTCGTAATGGTATCGTTTGCTTTTGGGGCCTTTACAGACATAAACACTGCCTGCGTTAGGGCCAAACGAGGTGCTCAGTACAAAGACCAGGGTAACAAATACTAATACTAATTTTTTCATAGGGGTGTATTTATTAGTATCTCCATTCCCAAGGTGGGATAGGAGTCTTGTCTGCCCATAAACCGAGTTTTTGTTCACGGGCTGTGTCTTCCATTTTTTGGAGGTTTTGGTCTTTGGAGTATTTGCGGTAATGCCAGGCCAAACCGTTTTTTAAAAGCTCTTCATTTAAAATCTTGCCCTCGTCATAATACACCCAGCCTATATAACGGCCGTAGCGATCTTTCCCTTGAGTTTTTACCCTTACCTCTTTCCCGAAGATAGCCTCTGACGCAAAACCCTTAGCTTTTGTTGAAAAAGGCTGCTTGCGTTCAGGGCAGTCTATACTCGCCAATCGGATCTTGTGAGTTACTGAATCCTTGGTCAACAGTTTAAATGTGTCCCCGTCAGTTATAGCTATGACTTTGCCGCTGAGGGTTTCTTGGTGATACTGAGAGCTTTTGTTTAGCTCAATTGAGTTTATTGGTTTGAAGCCACTAAGGACAATAAGCAATACAACAATGTGTGCTTTATGAAGCATTGATTAGGAAGTCTTTAATTACTTTATCTACACTTGATGGGATATCAGTTGACTTAATTTTATACTTTTTTATTCCCATTTGTTTAAACCAATTTTCCCAATAAGCGTTTAATACATCCAATTCGTAAGGGTTGGAAGGATTTTTTGTGTCAAGACCTAGTACTAATACTTCTAAGTCCTCTAGACCTTCAGACGCAGGAATAAAACCATAATCTCCATTTTCCATTTTTGCCTTCCAATCAGAGCTGTTTAAAGGCAAAGTCTTGGTGTACTTAGGGGTAAGATAGGAAGTTCTATTTTTTTCACGCATGACAGTTTGATCGTAGTACATATAACCATCGGTTAAAATGATAAGTATGTTCCTGTGGCAACTGCTTATGCAATAGTCGTTAACATGATCTTTAAAGAATCTCCAAATATCAGAGCCAGGGTAACCTTGTTTTTCAATAGCGTCCGCTTGAGCGTAACTGTACAATGTAGAGGGCAGCGAATTGTACTTCTCAAAAGTGTTTTGAATTTCCGCTTGAGGAGAGTCTTTAGTGAAAGTAACCTCTAATTCATGAGCTATTTCATTAATTTTCTTGTTGCTCGGTTCTGGGTTAAAATAAAGCTTCAACCGATCTTCTAAAAAAATCAGTTTTTTGCTTTTTACATGGTCCAAGTAGGCTTCAGAAATACTTGCCAGATATGCAGAGTCTTTGGAAATAACCTTATTGTCTTCAATACGATCAGAAAGGTCTAAAAGCACACTAATGTTGAGGTTATTTACTTTGTTATTCTGTATATGTTCTAGACATGGTCCTGAATTGGACGCGGTACTTTTTTTGGCAGTACTTTTTTGTGTCGGTTCTTCAATACAAGAAAAGCAAAGAAGTAAGAACATCAAGCCTAGGATTTTTGATTTAAGTCTCATTATTACAGGGTCTTAGTATATACTTTGTTTTGGTAGTTATCTACATCTAGATCAAGCTTCTTTATATGGTCATCATAGACTTGACGACATTCGTCTAAGTAAGATCTTGTCTCGTCATGTCCCATGGCCAATGAAGCGGAAATATATTCTTGCCAGCCTTGTAAGTACTCGGCGGAAAGCGCTTTGTAATTGCGAATAGGTAGAATAAAACCGTCAATGATATTTTCAAGTTCAGAACAACGTTCCTTTATGGTACGTATCTCTTTATTGATGATTTCAATAGCATCTTGAATTTCCTCTTTGCTTCGCTTTGTATTGTTAATTTCTAGTTGAATACCATCTATGAATCGCTGGATTTTATCACGATCAGAATGTTCTTTCATTACAAAATCAAAGACCAATCCCCAGATGATATAAGAAATGAATCCAGCGAAAATGATAACCCAAAAGCTAGGGTCCCGAAAGGCATAAGCTATTGAAAATACGGGGTCTTCATAGGTCTTATTTAGATTGTAAATCTTCTCATCAATGAGGTAAGCAAGAATGGCATCAAATAAAAAAGTTACTACAAAGAGTAAAATGACTTTTAAAACGTTCAATCGACTTTTTTTGTGTTGGAACATGTGAATTAAGTATCCTAATCCAAAGAACACAAAGGGAATAAATATGATGAATCCTAACTCAAGCAGCCCATCTTCATAAGCAACACTCAAGGCTTGAGGATAGAACATTCCACCAAAAAGATCTACCGATGGATTAAAATCTCTAAAAAATCCTGAATACGATGTAGAGACGTAAAAGATAAACAGGTATACGCTCAGTGGAATTAAAAAGGATAAGCCGATCCAAAACTTAGCGGTAGATCTATTATCAACGGGAATTCCATAATCCCTAGGGTTTTTGCGCGCATTTATAGCGTCTTGTTTAAGCCTCTCTATATGATTGTTTATCTCAGATTTTTGGACTTTTAGTTGTTCTTTTTCTTCCTCTCGATTGAGGAGAGTGGTCCTCTTGCCTTTCAATTCCGTCACATAAGGTTGCTTGAGCTGATTTTGTTCTGCGTCTTCTTCCTTGCACTTGTTTTCGAATCTATAGTAAATGGCATCCAGACTAGCCTTCAAATTTTCAGATCGTCCTCGACAAGATCGTGAGGAGTTTTTTCCATCATGGAAATAGGTTATTCGTTGCTCTTCAAATGTGGTGGTCTGTTCTGAATTGCTTTCTTCCTTAGTATTCTTAAGTTGGGTAAGTTTTTTAAGTAGTCCCATAATTGCTAATCTTATAATTCTTTCAATATCTCTTCCTTATTCATCCCTTGCTTGGCACAATCCAATAAATAATTACTTAAATCTTCAATGTTCTCATCCAGAAATTCGAACTTCCGGCAATACTTTTTTAGAGTGTTCAGTTCATCATCTGTGATAACTTCATCAGCCCAAATCATTACGGCGAAATCATATAAGTATTCGATTCGTTTTTCAATGGTCTGAGGTATAGTTACTTCACCGCGGTGACCAATGAGAATGTCATCAAGTTCTTTTCTGGAAATATTTCTTTCTTCTGCAAAGCCATAGAGGAGCTGCATCTCTCTGGCACTGAATTCCTCATCCGATAATGCTATTTGATAAAGTCTTAAGAAGTGACTCTTTATTTCAGCTGTGATTGGATAGTGTTTCATGTGTAATTGTGTTAATAGTATTTGTCTCTACCGTGGGCTTTTGAGGATCTTTTAGTGGACACCTTTACATTGGACTTTTTTGCTTTTTTCTGAGTTTCTAGAATGAATAGAATTCCGCAAATCAAATCAACAACGATCCATTTATACTTTTCATAGGTGAAAATCGGAATCACTGGGTTGAATAAATACGCGATCAATAAAAAGACTAATAGTTTAGAAGTGTCCTTCCTTTTATTCCATGCAATGATTAATGCGCCTAGTGTAACAACCCATCTTAAAACCCAGTAATACCAGGAAGGGAAAGGGAGGAGCGCTAGAAATAATATTCCCGCACATATCCATGCAATTATATTCAAAGGGATTAAACTAGAATTGGTGGTCAAGGTGATGGTTTTTAGCTATGCTTGAATCAAACCTACTCAGACCTTTCAATATTTCCTTACGGAAAACCGCATTACTCCTTGGCTAACTACTTAAAAACCTAATGTTTGTGGAGGCTTTACGGTTGATATTATTTACTAATTTATGGGTGACGTGGCAGTGATATCAACGAATTCTTTGTTTGAATAGGTCACTTACTTCTTCCCATTCAATTTTCTCACCGGTTCGTGTAATTAAGAATTTTATCGAACTAGAGTTATTGATTGAATACCCTGGTCTACAGTTTTTATATCTAAGCTTAAAAGCTTTCAGTCCAGCACTAAGACCATTTGTCTTCGTAATATGGTAGACATGGTTTGAACAAGATTCTTTATAAATGCATTTAGGTCTAAATCCCTTGGGAATTAGTAACCAATAAAATCTAATAATTATCAGTAGTAATATCTTCATTAAACTTGATAAAAGACTAACATTTGTAGACTTAAATTATATCCTGGCTTACCCCCTAAGCCAAAACATCCAGCTTCAGGATGAACGAAGGAAGAAACACTTTCAAGGCGTTGATATGTCCATCCTCGCTCGGCATAATTAACAATCATCTCTTCGAGCTGCTTAGAAGCTTGTTCAGACTTATTTCCTTTAGGGTTTAAGACGGGTGTGAATGGTATTACTTTGTATTTCATATTAATTAAATTCAAGTTTAGTTGACATTGATAATACAACCATTGCCTTTGTTGATTCAATAGTAATTTTAATAACTGTAAATACGCTACGGGAACCCGTAACACCTTGATTTTAAATAATCCCCAAGTCCTTAACTACGGCAATTAAATGAGTGGTATTGTTCGCCTTGAACTGAATTTTTAAAGTATTAATCCGTTTTTCAATGGAGCTGAGACTGCTCGGAGAAATACTGTTACTTTTAAAGTAATTACTGATTTGATCCTGTGATAGCCCCTCTGCTAATTGTTGTAATAGGGCAACATCAAAATCAATAATATCTAGGGGATCCGGAGATTTGACAGATTTAGCAATAGACTCAGAAAAATAACGCTCGCCTTGATGAACAGCCATGATTGCAGCACGCAAATCTTTTAAGCCTCGCCGGCCTTTATTGACAAAGCCTTGAACACCAAATCGCTCAATTAAATAGCGTGCCTTGTGTCCGCGATCTTCAACAGAAAAAACTATGACAGGAATATTTATTTCTTCTTTTTTGAGCTTTGCAATGAGTTGCTCTCCACCTTCTAAGGATGTAGTTCTATGATCCTTCGCAAAGGATAAATCGGTAATCAATAAATCGAATGGAGTTTGATCCAGTTGTGAACGTTTGATTTTTAAATAAGCCTCATCACAATAAGTCACCTGCACATACTGTTGAATATCTAATTCTTTAAAAACATTAGACAATCCGTGGTTGACACTATCGTAATCTTCAGCTATCAAAATTTTTTTAAACATCTCACAAGTGTATTTGGGCGTTGAAACCATTTTTAGGACTCGATTCAAAAGTAAATGAACCGCCTAAGGCAGCAATACGGTTTTCCGCATGCCCCAAACCACTGACTGTTTCAATTATGGCACCTATACCGTTGTCCTTGTAATTAATCTTGACCTGTTTAGCATCTTGTGAGAAGGAAATTACAATAAACGTAGCCTCGGCATATTTACGAGTATTATTGAGTAATTCGGCTAAAACACGATACAAGGCCTCTGCTTTTTGACGTGGAAAATTGGTCCAATCAACTTGAGACAAGTTTTTTGTGACGACTTGTGTATCTCCTTCTTTATATTCATTGAATAATCGGGTAATACTGGAAGGAATGCCTTCAGAGAAGTCTATCATTCCAATGGACTTAGAAATATCTCGGGTTTTTTCATAAACTATCTCCAAAGCATCTAGTACTTCTTTCTTTTCCAAGTCTTCAACATTAACACGATTCATCAATCTATATACATCGTTAGAAATATTGTCGTGTATGTCTGCAGCTATTCGTTCTTCGGCTTGAGTTACGGCCAGCCTTTTTTTCTTTTTGATCTTCTCTATGTAGAGCACGACGACCATAACACTAATTATTAATGCACAGATGAGAACATAATATACTATTGAATTTTGGAAACCCTTTTCAATCAACGCCCTTCTGGCTTCAAGGGACTCGTTTTCTGCTTCGGCTATTTTGAATCTAAAATATGTGTAATCTTTCTGTGTCTCTCGTTCTTGTTCTGCAATACTGTCAGATAGTGTCTTGTACGCGATTCCGTAGTCTGATGGATTTAGTTCGAGCAAAAGGCTTAGTGCTTCTTTTTTATAGCTTCTATCTGGTATGGCGTTTGAAATATTCAGGGCGAGTTTAGCATACTTTAAGGCAGAATCTTGTTGATCCTCTCTTAAGAAATGCTCTGTTAAATGACGATAACTTGAAAAGGTTTTGTCTGCGTTATTTAGATGCCTACGATATTTGAGACCATTATATAGAAAGCGTAAAGCACTTGTATCATTTATTTTTGATTTGACATTTCCTAAGTTGTCCAGAATATTGCCTTTTTCATAACTTGAAGCTTCAATTCTGTAAATTATTTCTAAAGCAGAACTGTAGGTTTCAACAGCCTTTTCTGGAAGATTGATTTCACTGTAAAGGTTGGCGAGATTATTCAGAATGTAAATGCTATCGGACGGGGATTTACTTTCGTATAAAGCGTTTTGATAGAGAGTTTTAGACTCCTCATCGAATCCTTGCGCCTTTAACACAATGCCCAATAAACATTTAAATCGTACTCTTGCGTTTTTGCTCCAATCATCCTCAAGCTTAATTACTATTTTCAGGCCTTCTGTTGCGTTTGTTTGAGTGTTTTCTAGATCCCCAAGATCATAATACCAGTTAGCCATTTCCTCGTGAATCCAAGCAATGAATTGTTGATCGAGTTTATTTTCCAATTCACTGAAATTCTCTTCTAAATATTCAAGGGTGGTTATTATTTGAGTTTTGTCGTAATCATTTACATCTGAGATCATTTTAGAGATACTGTCTCGCTTGGTTTGTGCATAGCAAGAATGGCCTGCATCAACTGCTAAAGTCAGGAGGTTAATAAACAAAAAGAGGAACAAATGTCGTAGACGATTCATTCCTCTAAATTTATAATAATTAATAGGTAATCCCTATAGGTTAATTCCCCCCATTTGGCGGTGGTGGTGGCGGTGGCGGCGGAATAGGATCATCCTCTCCACAGCACGACTGTAATTGAGTTTCTTGATTTTGCAGCTCTTGCGGAGTGCATGATTGCAGCCCCACATTGAGGAAAACCGTAAAAATAAATATGAATATTTTCTTCATTTTGAATCTATTAAAATTTGGACAATGGATTCCTTGCCCGGTCTAAATGGACCAGGTAAGTCTGCGATGTCGTTTCGCGAAAAATGAAGAGGCGTCCCTCCTCGATTTTGAGAAGTGGGGAGCGTTAATTGACTTTTGTAGATCCCTTCTCACAGAATCTTAAAGCCGTCAATTGCAGCTCCCGTAAAAGAGTCAATCAGTTATTTCAGAATACCCGTTCTGAAGCGGGCTTTGCTGATTGATGAGGTGAAATACGCCATTTGTTATTGGAAGGTCTGAAAATAAAATGGAAAAGATCTCGAAATCTTTTTTCGAGAAAATTTCGATAAATTAACTAGCTTAAAAACTAAAGTAATTCCCTCATGCACAATAAATTAATACTTGAATCCTTTAGCAAGGCTCAAGAAAAAACCGGATCTGACCAAAGGCAGAAAAATGCCAGAGAATTATCAAATTTTATATCCACGCTTACTGAAAATGGTCTTGGTGAAGACAGATTAGCTCAATTGCATCGTGCTGCAAAAAATTCCGAAGGCATAGTTTTAAGGACCGAGATTGAACAGGCTTTATTAGAATATCTTGGTTTTGATAATATGGATGATTTCCGTCGTGCTCAACATGAGGATCCTATCACAAAGACTTTATTAAAGGAATTATGGTCAAAGTGTTGGTTTAAATTTTTTGTTTACCATTTAGTCCTATTGATTATTGCCAGCAGTGTGTATGTCTCAGCTACGCGACAATGTTGGATGGTTTGGGAGGGAGATCGCTACGTTCAAGTTGATTTTGATAACGGAAAATACGGTACTCGACTCAAAATCTGCAAAAAAGAACGACTCAAAAATTTTAGGCAAATAAAGGCTGAATGTGGTGTTACAGAGTTTTTTAACCTCGAGGGTAATCCAAAGATATGGTATGGCAAGAATAGGAATGGTGATTTGGAATATTTTACCGACCTCGGTTTACATCCTGAAACGGGAAAAACATTAAAGCCAATAACTCAATACATGATCAATACGCATATTTGCAACTAGATTAGTTCCGGAATATAAAGCGGTGTTTGTGATTTGAAAATATTAACGTCCCACTGCGACTCCACTTAAAGCTCGTAAAAATCAAGCTAGCAGGAGTCGGGCAGAAAGCTGTTCGGAATAGTGAGCGGCTAAGCCGTGAACGAACTCTGAACAGCTGTGGCTGCGGGTAGCGTAGATTTTAGAGCTGAAAGTGTGTCGCTAGATTTTTTTGCATCCTTTTTTCATCGATGGAAAAAGTATCTGAAAGAAAATAAAGTTTAGGTCAAAAGACCTTTTGGTGGTGCTTCAAGAAAGATGTTCACTGGACATCTTTCTTTCACCAATGCGGCAATGGGAAAAGTATCAGAAAAGAAAATAAATTAAGGTCAAAAGACTTTTTTGAGACTAAAGCCTGCCGCTTCGCGGGTACCTTCATCGAACATCCACCGGATGTTCGGTTTTGCAAAACAAAACTTCATTGCGGTAATATCTCGATACGATTTGCCTGCAGCAAATCACTCGATAACCGTAAAACTTTCATTCCATGGCGCCACTCGATAACCTCACCGAACAAAGTTTTCAAAGAAAACCAAATGTCTGGTAGACATTTGAGAGAGGCACCCGCGTTAGCGGAATGGACTATTTACTTCTTATAAGCCGCTTCTATCATAGCCGTGATATCTGCATCATTGGCAATAAAGGGATCCAAAAGCTCCTTTTTACACTCCTCCATAAGGGCATTTGCGATCTCCATCTCAGCTTCAGATAGGCTCGCTTGAGCCATAAGATCAATAGTGCCAGATTCTATTCCTTTGGCAACTGCACATTTGTAAATGCGTTGTCCGTAATCCCCTTGCGTGGCGCGATCTTTAAAGAGATAGTCCTGTAATTCGCCGTCCTCATAAAGCGCCACAAAGGAATAATCGCTCTGTCCCAAGACCTCATAAACGGTTTGAACCATAACATTGAGTTCGCCAAATTGTTCTCGGTAAGCCTGAGAAACCTGTGCAGAAACAGCGTCTTTCATCTCGCTCATCTTCAATTCGGCCTTATATCCCGCTTCCGCCACGTTGGCGTCAGAATCGTTGATTTGCTTGCTTTTTTCTTTTAGGGCGATGAACTCCGGATTGTTATCTAGCGCTGTTTCCATACTGTCCGTATAGACCTTAAAGGCCGCTTGTTTGGCTTTAAAATCTGGCACAGCCAAATTGCTGAGGTAACCAAAATCTGCACGCGCCCCTTTGGTTTGGGCTTGCAGGCTAGATCCAAAAATCAGTAGACAGAGGGCAAAAACAATCCGATTCATAAACATAAATATCTGGTGTCTAAGATAACGAAAATGCCTTCTCTTAAATTGCTTGGGATGATTCTCGCTATCTAATACCGCCGCCTTCCGCGGTAAAGCGAGGTTTGTTCGGGGCAAGGTCCGTTTGATCAATTTGAATCTGTTCCACTGCGGCTTCACTTGAAGTTCGTTAAAATCAAGCTAGCAGGAGTTGGGTTTATAGCTGTTCGGAATAGTGAGCGGCTAAGCCGTGAACGAACTCTGAACAGCTGTGGCTGCGGGTAGCGTAGATTTTAGAGCTGAAAGTGTGTCGCTAGATTTTTTTGCATCCTTTTTTCATCGATGGAAAAAAGGATGAATAAAGGTGTAAGGACTAGTCCTTGAAAAGATTAACGCCTCTTAATCAAAAGAAATTCCTTAAATCTCTATTTCAGAAAAAGAAGTAATTACCCTATCCGCAAGCCTGTAATCCTGCCCTGTAGAATGCGCAGAATTAAAAGCATAACAATAAATCCCCGCAGCTTTTGCAGCCTTTATCCCGTTGGTGGCGTCTTCAATGACAAAACAATCCTCTGGTTTATGCCCCGCCATTTGTGCCGCTTTTTGAAAGATCTCAGGATGTGGTTTAGACTTTGGCAGGTCTGCGCCAGAGATCTTGCCCACAAAATATTGATCCAACTCAAACCGATCAAAGACCCTTTTGATGTTTTCCATAGAGGCTGATGAGGCCACGACCAGCTTTAATCCTGCCTCGTGAAAACGGATCATAGCATCTCTTACCCCATCAATGAGTTGCAAATTGGGGCTGTTGTCAAACAGTTCGTAGAAAAACATACGCTTAAGGCGTGTTAACTCCTGTGCCGACTCTGCAGTATTGAATTGCGCAACCAACTCATCACTGATCTCTTTGGTGGATCTACCGGTAAAACTTTCGTAGAGTTCATCAGAGACCTCAATGCCCACTTTTTCAAACATCTTAAAATAGGCCTCATGGTGTAGGGGTTCAGAATCGATGATCACCCCATCCATGTCAAAAAGTACAGCTTTAGCGTTTTTCATACCACGAAGTTAGTTCATAATCATGAGAAAGCCATTCGATGTCCGTATAGGTCTATTCCGACATTGAAAACGTCCCACTGCGACTCCACGAAGCTCGTTAAAATCCAAGTTTTAAAATTTGCCGCCTTCCGCGATAAAGCGAGGTTTGTTCGGTGCGAGTACCATTAGATAAATTTAAAACCGTCCCACCGTATCGATAACAAAACACGCCGTTAATAATTCTGAGATTGCGGAAGAATTTAGGCGGGTTTTGTGGTTTCTGGAATTGTTAGCGATGCAATAAGTATCTGTAGTAAAAAATCGATTTCGGTGGGACTAGATTTTTTGGATACTTTTTCATCGATGGAAAAAGTATCAGAAAAGAAAATAGATTAATGTCAAAAGATTTTTTTGCGATACTTCACTCACAATGTCCACTGGACATTACTCCTTCAGTAGTCTCATCAATGCAAAAAAGAAAGGTAAAAGATGCAAGGACTTGTCCTTGATGAATAAAGCACATAAAATTGATTTTAAAGACTTTAACCCTCTATTAACACAAAAATCCAACTAAAAATGCTACACTAAAGGTTATGATACAGATAGATAAAAAGAACAACATTGAGCTGCTGGAACAATCGGTGCAGCATTTACAGGACAAAGGATTCGAGGACATTAAAGCCGATCTGGACGGCTATGAAACACCTAAGAGCTTTCGCAGAAAAGGTTCCGATCTGGTGATCACTCCAGACATCACCGCTAAACGCGACGGGCGCAAGCACTTCTTTGAAGTGAGCGTGAAAAGCGAAAAACCCACCCTGCTTAAGACCAAGTGGCGTTTCCTCGATGTGATGACTGGACTAAAAGACCATCGATTTAAAATCATTACCGCGCGAGGGCATTACAGTTTTACTCGTCAAATGCTAGACGATCTCAACCTAGAGAAAAAACTGATAAAATTGAATTAGTCAAAAACTACAAACCAGCCAAAAGGCTGGTTTTTTATTTGTTTAAAGTAAGCTTTCTACATTGTCGGTTCAAATTCAAAGCCGTTCCACTGCGGCCCCACTTGAGGCTCGTCAAAATCAAGCTAGCAGGAGTTGGGTATTAAGCTGTTCGGAATAGAGAGCGGCACCGCCGTGAACGAACTCTGAACAGCTGTGGCTGCGGGTAGCGTAGATTTTAGAGGTGAAAGTGTGTCGCTAGCGCTTTTGGATACTTTTGCCGCAATGGGAAAAGTATCGTAATAGAAAAATAAGAATAAGTCAAAAGACTTTTTAGCGGTGCTTCACTCGCAATGTCCACTGGACATTGCTCTTTCAGTAATTTGGGCGATGCAAAAAAGAAAGGTAAAAGTTACAAGGACTAGTCCTTGAATCAACCTCAAACATCATCAAATCATTAACACTCCTTATAAACCCTGAACCCAAAGGAAATTTGACCAAAATTCCGTAATTTCGCTCCCTTATAAAAAAAGACCTATAAATGAGCGCGAAATTTGCTGAATATAAAGGACTTGACCTTCCCAAAGTTGCGGAAGAAGTACTTGATTTTTGGAAGCAAAACCAAGTGTTTGAACAGAGTGTAACCAGCCGCGAGGATGGAGAACCGTTTGTGTTCTTCGAAGGACCTCCATCGGCCAACGGATTGCCTGGAATTCACCACGTTATGGCGCGCGCCATTAAGGACATTTTTTGCCGATACAAAACCCAAAAGGGTTACCAAGTTAAGCGTAAAGCAGGTTGGGATACCCACGGACTTCCTATTGAGTTGGGGGTGGAGAAAGAACTCGGCATTACCAAAGAAGACATTGGCAAAAAGATCACTGTAGAGGAGTACAACGCCGCTTGTAAAAAGGCTGTAATGCGTTATACAGACGTTTGGAACAACATGACCGAACGTGTAGGATATTGGGTAGATATGGACGATCCGTATGTGACCTATGAGCCTAAGTATATGGAAACCGTTTGGTGGCTTTTAAAGAACATTTACAAGCAAGATCTTCTATACAAGGGTTATACCATTCAACCGTATTCGCCAAAGGCGGGGACAGGATTGAGTTCACACGAGCTGAATCAACCAGGAACCTACCAAGACGTTACCGATACCACCGTTGTGGCTCAATTTAAAGCCATCACCGAGACTTTGCCAGCCCAACTGCAGCAGTATACCGATCTGCATTTCTTGGCTTGGACTACCACGCCTTGGACGCTTCCGTCAAACACCGCTTTGACCGTTGGGCCAAAGATCGAGTACTCGGTTGTGAAGACCTACAATCAATATACGTTTGAACCCGTGACTGTGGTTTTGGCCACGGCCTTGATCGGGAAGCAATTCAGCGGGAAGTTTGAAAAAGCTGAAGATGAAGCCGCTTTAGCAGCCTATGAAGCTGGAGCTAAAAAAGTGCCTTATTTGGTGGTAGATACTATTGTTGGAGCAGATTTGGTGGAGAGCCGTTATGAGCAATTGCTCACTTACGCCTTGCCAAATGATAATCCGCAAGACGCCTTCCGCGTGATCTCTGGAGATTTTGTTACCACAGAAGACGGTACAGGTATTGTACACACGGCACCGACCTTTGGTGCAGACGATGCCAAGGTAGCCAAAGAGGCTAGCCCAGAGGTGCCGCCACTATTGGTTAAGGATGAGAACGACAACTTAGTGCCTCTAGTAGACCTGCAAGGACGTTTCCGTCCAGAAGTGGGTGAATTGGGTGGCAAATATGTCAAGAACGAATATTACACGGATGGAGATGCGCCAGACAAAAGCGTAGACGTGGAGTTGGCGATTATCCTGAAGACCGACAATAAAGCCTTTAAGGTGGAGAAGTACGTCCACAGTTATCCAAACTGCTGGCGTACGGACAAGCCTATTTTATACTATCCTTTGGACAGCTGGTTCATTAAAGCGACTGCTTTTAAGGACCGCATGTTTGAACTCAATCAGCAGATCAACTGGAAGCCTAAAGCGACTGGAGAAGGACGTTTCGGGAACTGGCTTTCAAACGCTAACGATTGGAACTTATCACGCTCCCGTTTTTGGGGTATCCCACTACCGATCTGGCGTACTGATGACGGCAAAGAAGAACGCATCATAGGTTCTGTTGCAGAGCTCAAAGAAGCCATGGCAGAAGCTGTGAGCGCTGGTTTTATGGAAGCCGATCTGTTTGCCGACTTCGTTGTGGGCGATATGAGCGAGGAAAACTACGCCAAAGTAGACCTGCATAAAAACATTGTAGACCAGATCACCTTGGTGAGCCCATCCGGCAAGCCGATGAAGCGTGAAAGTGACTTGATAGACGTTTGGTTTGATTCTGGTTCTATGCCCTATGCCCAGTGGCACTATCCTTTTGAGAACAAGGAGATGGTTGAAAACACTTGGCGCAAGGCAGATTTCATTGCAGAAGGAGTGGACCAAACCCGTGGTTGGTTCTACACCCTGCACGCCATTGCCACCATGACCTTTGATGATGTGGCTTACAAGAACGTAGTTTCAAACGGTTTGGTTTTGGACAAGAACGGACAAAAGATGTCCAAGCGTTTGGGCAATGCCACCGATCCTTTTGAAACCTTAGACAAATACGGACCAGACGCCACCCGTTGGTATATGATCCAAAATGCTAACCCTTGGGACAACCTCAAGTTTGACATTGACGGGATTGGTGAGGTTCGCAATAAATACTTCGGGACGCTTTACAATACGTATAGCTTCTTTAGCCTGTATGCTAATTTGGACGGCTTCAATTACAGTGAGCCAGATGTGCCTGTTGCAGACAGACCAGAGATCGATCGTTGGATCCTCTCGGAACTCAATACCCTTATAAAAGTAGTGGATGACGCTTACGCAGATTACGAGCCTACCAAGGCCGCGCGAGCCATCTCCAACTTTGTTCAAGAGAACTTGAGTAACTGGTATGTGCGTTTGTGTCGTCGCCGTTTCTGGAAAGGGGCTTACGGTCCGGATAAGATCTCGGCCTACCAAACCTTATACACTTGTTTGCACCGTGTGGCGCAATTGAGTGCGCCTATTGCTCCGTTTTATATGGATCGATTGTATCAGGATCTCAATGCGGTTTGTGGCTTGGAATCGGCTACGTCGGTTCACTTAAGCGATTTCCCTAAGGCCGACGAAGCCTTGATCGACTCCGCTTTAGAGCATCGTATGCAGAAGGCGCAGACAATATCTTCTTTGGTACTCTCGTTACGCAAGAAAGAGCAGATCAAAGTGCGTCAGCCTTTGCAGCGTATTATGATCCCTGTATTGGATGCTACGGATAAAGCCGAGATCGAACTCATTGCAGACTTGGTTAAATCCGAAGTAAACGTAAAAGAAATAGAACTGCTTGACGATGCCAGTGGTATTTTGGTCAAGCAGATCAAACCGAATTTCAAGGTCCTTGGGCCTAAATTTGGAAAAGACATGAAAGCCGTTGCAGCCGCGGTTTCGCAATTCACTCAAGAGGACATTCAAACCATTGAAAAGGACGGTGAAATGGCAGTTGTAATTAATGAAAAAAATATTATTTTAGGCCTGCCTGACGTGGAGATCAGCTCGCAGGACATAGAAGGATGGCTCGTGGCCAATAACGGCCCCCTCACAGTCGCCTTAGATGTTAGCATCACTCCGGAGCTCAAGAGCGAAGGCATCGCCAGAGAATTGGTAAACCGCATTCAAAATGTACGTAAGGATTCGGGCTTTGAAGTCACTGATAAAGTATCAGTAACCATCCAAAAAGTCCCAGAACTGGAAGCTGCGGTCGCTGCTAATCTGGAATATATTAAAACGGAAACTTTAACCGCGAGTCTCGAGTTCGCCGATGACCTAAAAGAAGGCACGGAAGTTGCATTTGACGACATAGAAACCCGACTGGCGATAAAAAAATATTAGGACTATGGCGCAAGATTTGAAAAACCGCTACAGCGACAAGGAACTAGAGGAGTTCCGCAAGATCATCACAGAGAAGATGGAGAAGGCCCAACAACAATTAGAGTTGATTGAAAGTGCCTATAAAAACGATTCCAACAACGGAACCGATGATACCTCGCCGACTTTTAAGGCCTTTGATGAAGGTTCTGAAGTGATGAGCAAAGAAGCGAATTCTCAATTGGCCATCCGCCAAGAGAAGTTCATTCGCGATTTAAAGAATGCACTGATCCGTATAGAAAACAAGACTTATGGCATTTGCCGTGTGACCGGAAAATTGATCAATCCGGAACGCTTGAAATTGGTTCCTCACGCTACCTTGAGTATTGAGGCCAAAAACATGCAGAAATAATACAGACGCCCCGTTTTGGGGCGTTTTTTGTTTATGTCTCGATTTCTTCTGATCCTATGTACGCTGCTGTGTTCCCTCACAGCGACTGCCCAAATTGAAACCATCAAAGATGTTGATGCTTCTGCCTTGGAGGTATTGCAAGTAGACGTAGACAATATTGCGCGTTTGACGGTTCGCGCTGGCCAAACGGATCGCTTTAAAGCATTTATGAATACGGAGGGAGAATTTGCTCAGGAACTCGTTCTCAATATTTTTGAAACGGGTGGTACCTGGAGCGTGAACATAGGTTTTGCTCCTGGATTTTTGCCAACAGATGATAAACTGGGTGCGCACAAGGTCATTTCGGCAGAACTTACTTTAGAAATCCCCGAAGGAAAATATTTAAACGTCTCCGGACGTTGTTTAAGAGTGGCTTTAAGTGGCGGGTTCTCCGTGGTAGAATTGAGGCTTGATGGCGGGAACATAGATGCTAAGAATTTTTTGGCCTCTGGAGTTTTGGAGACTTTAGATGGAAATGTTCGTATTAAAGGGCGAACAGGACTCTTCGCAGAAACTGTGGGACAACCCGATAAGATTGCTAATGAATTACCGCAAAGTGGAACCCACTTTATTCGTGTTGTATCACCGCAAGGGAGTATCAACCTCAAAGCCAAAAATTAGTGTATTTTTGTAGCCTTAAAACTCGCTGATGTCTTTAAAGAAAGCAGGTATTATCATTTTTCTCGTTTTGCTGATCGATCAGGTGAGCAAGATCTATATCAAGACTCATTATCAATTGCATGGAGGATTTAGCGTTTTGGGCCAAGACTGGTTCAGAATCTACTTTATTGAGAATGAAGGAATGGCCTGGGGAGCCAAAATTCCTGGGCAATATGGTAAGTTGTTTTTAACCCTGTTTAGACTGGTTGCCATAGTTGGAATTGGTTATTGGCTATGGGATTCTGTAAAGAAACAAACCTCCCGAATTCTTACTGTAGCAGTGTCTTTTATCTTTGCTGGAGCCTTTGGAAACATCATTGATTCCGTGTTTTACGGGATGATCTTCAACGATTCTTTAGGGCAAGTGGCTAGTTTTATGCCTGCAGATGGTGGTTATGCACCGATCTTCTACGGGAAGGTAGTGGATATGCTTTATTTCCCGCTGTGGTCGGGGGATCTACCGGAATGGCTGCCGTTTTGGGGAGGCGAACGTTTTACCTTCTTTGAACCGGTATTCAATATTGCTGATGCCTCGATTACCTGTGGAGTACTAATGCTGTTGGTGTTCCACCGCAAGGCGTTTCCAAAGAAACCAGACACTGTAGCTTCGCTGTCTGACGACTAAAATTTATAAACCTTTTCTGGACTGATGCAGTAATTCAAGGGAACATCCGTTGGATCATTAGGTATGTCCTGCTCGGGAGGGAAAAAAGAAAGTCCAATTTTGATCACTTTTGGATCGCAATCCGCCAGAAAACGATCGTAGAAGCCTTTGCCATAACCCAAACGATTTCCTTTTAGATCATAAGCCAGTAAGGGAATAAACACAACTTGTAGCCTTTGAGCAGGGATCTCTATCCCGTCTAGTGGTTCGGGAATGCCCCAAGCATTAGGCTTAATAACCGTATGGTCTTCCAAGAGATAATGGGTAAGGCTGGAATCTTCAAAATTGCTTTTGGAAACCACCACACTCTTGTCCTTGCCTTGTAGTATGTGTAAAAGGTATTCCGTATTGACTTCTAACTGTCGGGCAATGGGGAGGAACAAATGATAGTATTGAGACTCCCAAATGGGCAAAGTCAAAGCCTGATTGGCAATGGCCAAGCTGAAGTCTTCACGCGTCTGTTCTGATAAGTTTTGGCGCTTGGTTTTATACGCCTTTCTTAACGCTGCCTTGGTCATTGGTTTTCTGTAGAGATGTGGAACAGAGCGTCTCCTTGATAGACAATAGGCGCTTCATTCACATTGATCACATAGCCCGCCGCGTTAGATCTGATCCAGTAATGCACCTTGCCATATGGATCCGTGATATGGCCCAAGACATGCCCAACAGGAACATGTTCTCCAGCCTTAACGGAGGGTTTGAACATACCAGAAGTAGAGGCTCTCATCCATCGACTTTGCGTGATCACCACCGATTTATTCTTAGGAGAACTCACCTTGAATTTAGAGCGCAACATGCCCAATTCATTCAAGACGCGTTTGGCACCATTGACTCCTGTATTGCTCACCACATTGTCTATGCTGTTGGACTTTCCGCCTTCAAAGAGCAAGGCGGTGATGTCGTTTTTCTCACAATAACTGCGGAAGGATTTCTTGATATTCTTGGAATGCAGAATAAAAGGTGCATTAAAGATCTCTGCCAATTGATTCTGTCTTTTGTTTTGTCCGGTGATGCGTATGTGCGGTACGTTGAATCTGCTGGAACCGCCCGTGTGAAAGTCCATGCAGTAATCAATATGCGGCATGATCTGTTTGGTGAGTTGATAGGCAAATTGAGAAGCTAAAGAGCCCGATCGGCTGCCTGGAAAGACTCGGTTGAGGTCACGCCCGTCTGGAAATTCTCTCGACTTTTGAATGAACCCAAAGATGTTCACAATAGGAATACAAACAATGGTTCCCATTTTAGGTTTGTTGATCCCTTTGGCAATCAATTGCCGCACCACTTCAATCCCGTTGACCTCGTCTCCGTGAATCCCTGCGGTAAAGAGCACTGTAGGGCCATCTTTTTTGGCGCGTTCAATAATAATGGGGACGTCAATCTTGGTCTGCGTATGCAGGGTTGCCGTGTTGAGATTGATCTCTACGGAGGCTCCAGGAGCGATTTCCTCGCCACAGAGCTCCAAAAATTTTGCTTGGTCTTTCGCCATTAGCGTTTATTTCTTTCTATATAGCTGATGAAGTGCCGGGCCACATCTATACCGGTTGTATTTTCTATACCTTCTAAACCAGGGGTGGAATTGATTTCCAACACCAAAGGCCCGTTTGCAGAAGGCAAGATATCTACTCCGCAGGCGCCTAAACCGAGGGTTTTGGCAGCTCTCACGGCCAGCGCTTCTTGTTTAAAGTCTAGTTTCACAGGAATTGCAGAGGCCCCCCGATGCAGGTTGGATCTAAAATCTCCATCCTTGCTTTGCCGTTTCATAGCCGCAACCACATTGCCACCCACTACAATGGCGCGCAGATCGGTTCCTTTGGATTCTGCAATGAACTCCTGCAGCACATAACGCGCTCCAAGACTGTTTAGTGTCTCTAAGGTAGAAAGAGCGCTCTGTCTGCTTTCCGCCAAGATCACACCTTGTCCGTGAGTGCCTTTTAAGAGTTTGATGATCACCGGATAAGAACTCCATCCGTCCAGCATTTGCTCCGGGTCCCGACTGTTGCCTAAAATGGTCATGGGTGTGGGAATCCGTGCTCGTGAGAGCAATTGGAAGCAGGTCCATTTGTCTCTTGAGGTAATGATGGATTCACTACTTACCGTACTAAAAACCCCTTGGGCTTCAAAGTGCCGCACTACAGAAGAACCAAAATAGGTATTGCTGGCGCCTATTCTGGGAATAATCGCGTGCAGATCGTCCACTACATCGCCTAAATAATGCACCTTAGGTTGCCCATCTTCTATACTGAGCATACAATGCGTCGGATCAATGATCTCCACATCGTGGTTGTGCAGTTCGGCCGCTTTGAACAGACTTTGGGTCGAGTACAATTGCGCGCCGCGCGATAAAATGGCGATATTCATGTGCCGCTTCAAATGATTTGCTACTGCAAAATAGCAAAAAATCAGCCGCTTAGCGTCACATTAGAAACTATAGGTGATCTGTCCGCGGATAAAACGAGGCGTTCCCGGGGTAAAGTGGATCTCTTCCACAGGTACAGCTTCATTCTGTAAACGGCTGTTAGTGGCAAACTGTGTTTCTTCCCATTCGGTGTCAAAAATATTCTCAACCGAGATACCAAAGCGCCAATTGCCAACGCTGTAAGCGATGTTCGCATCCGTAATAAAATATCCAGCTGCGACAATGGAATTGTCTTCATTAGCGGGTCTGTCGTCTATAAAACGATAGCGCAATCCACCACTGAAACCATTGGTGAGATCAACAGTGGCACTTCCTGTTGCAGTCCAAGAAGGCGCTAAAGGAATACGGTCTTCCCCAGATGGAGCTTCCAGACTACGTGCATAAGCGTAATTGAGGTCTTGTTGCAAATACAACCAAGGTGTAGGTTGATAGCGCAAGCCCAGATCGAATCCTAAACGTCTAGTCTCTCCGCTGGGTTCCACCACAGCCTCATCGCCCACGTAAACAAATTCTTGTTCCAGATACAAATGCCAAAGTGCAAAGTTCACAAACAGTTTTTCACTGGGTTTAAAGTTGAGCCCAAGGTCTGTTCCAAAGGCTTTGGGTAAAGTACTGTCAACTGCTCCGGGCGTGACCGAAACTCGCGAATCATTGGAATGAAAGCCCAACCCGTTCTTTAAATAGAATTGCAACTCGCTTTTAGGCTGATAGAAGAGGTTGAATTTTGGACTCAGGCGCAAAGTCGTTGCCGTTTGATTGCTAAAGGTTGGAGACAGTCTGTCTGTGTAGTCAAACTGAAAACCGTCCAAGCGCAGCCCCGGATTAAAGCGCCATTTGCCGAGGGTTATATTTGCTGAGGCAAAGAGGAATCCGTGGGTTTGATCCACGTCTCCAAAAGCCAATTGTTCCAAGGTTTCTTTGCGATTTTTGGTGCGTGACAGTTCCAGATCGTCTACATTATCATAACGCAATCCGGCTCCAATTTGATACTTCACGACTTGTTGACCGAAGTTGAATTTATGATCTAAAGTGGTTTGAAATCCCATAAGTTCTCGGTCTTCAAACTGTCTGATCTGATCTCCATCCACCGGATTTTCCAAAAAGAAGGTAAAATTGGAGAACAACTCAAAATCATAACGGGAATAGTAAAGTGTTGAGTTCAGTTTACCTCCGTTATTGAGGCGTTTAAAATGATTGAACACTAAGTTAGATCGGGAGGTATTTCCACCTTCCGTATCGTCTATAGCACCAAAGCGATCAATCTGCCCGCTGCGCACGGCTCGCCATGGAATTTGCCCGGAAGCCGTCCATTTACTGCTAAAGTGAGAGGCAGTGATTTCAAGTTTTTCTTCATTGCTGATTCGGGTATTGAATTTGGTAAAGAGGTTTACGCGGTTAAAGTTCTGCGGACTGATAAATGGCCCGTCAAAAGCGTTGAAGGATCCTGCCGCATAGGCTTGGGTCTTGTCTTCATCTAAAAGTTTAAAAAGCCCTACTGTCCTGAAAGAGGCAAAGTCTCCGTAGCTCACGCTAATGCTGCTGCGATCAATTCTGTCTTTGGTATTGAAGGCCACATAACCCGCAGTAGTAAAATCTCCGCGATGGGCCTCATAAGGTCCTTTCCCAAAGTCTATATTGCTCAAGGTCTCTGGGATCACAAAATGCAAATCGCTATAGCCTTGCCCATGGGCGTGAGAGACCATATTTACAGGAAGCCCGTCCACGCTCAAGTTTATATCTGTTCCGTGATCAATGTCAAAGCCTCGCAAGAAGATCTGCTCGGCTTTTCCGCCTCCTGCGTGTTGGCCAATGAATAGTCCAGGTACTCTTTGTAAAAGCTTTTGGGAGGATTGTTCCGGATTGAGTTTAAGATCTACATCTACCATTTGTACATCAAGGGGAACCCCTGGACTGATCACAATTTGGTCCAAAGAAAGGCGGGAAGCTTCCAGCACCCATAGATTGTTTGGTTTTTGATTGAAATCCGCAGCGGTAAAGCTCAAGGTCTCGTAACCTATGTGCGAAAATTGAATGGTATCCGTTTGCTTGAACTCGGAGAGTTCAAAGTAACCGTTGGCATCGGTATGGGTATGGGTGTTGTTGGTAGTATTGATCACCACCACATCTTGCAGGGGTGTTGCAGATGCATCTTGGATGGTTCCGCTGAGGTTCTGTGCTGTAAGGCTAAATCCCATCAGCAAAAAAGAAAAAAGCAATAGTTTGTTGCGCATGGCAAAGATTTTTGTCGGTTCTATTTTAGATACGCAAGCACAGCCACCTTGGATTTTGAAAAGGGCTGTTTTTTGAAAATGGAGGTAAAAACTCTGCAGCAATGACACCAGCAATATTGCAGACATCCTGTATCTTTGGGTTATGGATCAGGCTTCTGTAAAACTTCAAATTTCTACTCTTCCCGATGCTCCAGGCGTGTATCAATACTATGATGAGGCGGGCAAGTTGCTCTATGTGGGGAAGGCGAAGAATTTAAAGAAGCGGGTCTCTTCTTATTTTACCAAACAGCACGACAACGGCCGGATTCGGGTGATGGTCAAAAAGATCGTCAAGATCAAACACATTGTGGTGGAGACCGAAAGCGATGCTTTGCTCTTGGAGAATAATTTGATCAAGAATCAGCAGCCGCGCTACAATGTGTTACTCAAAGACGACAAGACCTATCCCTGGATCTGTATTAAAAAGGAGCGTTTTCCGAGAGTGTTTCCAACGCGGCGGGTGATTAAAGATGGTTCCGAGTACTTTGGTCCGTACACCAGTATGAAGACCGTGCATACCCTTTTAGATCTGATTCGAGGCTTATATCCGTTGCGCAATTGCAATTACGATCTGGCCCAAAGCAAGATCGATGCAGGCAAATACAAAGTCTGTCTGGAATTTCACTTGGGCAATTGTTTGGGGCCTTGCGAGAACAAGTATTCAGAAGATCAATACAATCAGAATATCGATGCCATCCGCCAGATCATCAAAGGAAACTTTAAAGATTCCATTGGTCGCTTCAAGCAACAAATGAAAGATCACGCTGCTGCCATGGAATTTGAGGACGCCCAACGGATCAAAGAGAAACTCACCGTTTTAGAGAATTATCAGGCCAAATCGACCATAGTCAATCCAAAGATCAACAATGTGGATGTGTGTTCCATTGTTTCTGATGAGAGCTACGGTTATGTGAACTTTTTACAGCTTTCTTACGGTTCTATTGTGCGTTCGCATACCTTGGAGATGAAAAAGAAATTGGATGAATCTGATGAAGAACTGCTGAGTTTGGCCGTGGTAGAAATGCGACGGCGTTTTGATTCCCAGAGTAAGGAGATCTATTTGCCTTTTAAGTTAGATTTAGGAGACGACATCAAGGTGCATGTTCCAAAGATGGGTGATAAGAAACATATATTGGATCTGTCAATCCGCAATGCGAAGTATTATCGCATGGAGCGCTTTAAGCAGACCAAGATCACAGATCCGAACCGTCATGAGAATCGTATCATGGCTCAAATGAAAAAGGACTTACGCCTTTCAGTAGAGCCTCGACACATTGAGTGTTTTGACAATTCAAATATTCAAGGGACCAATCCGGTGGCGGCCTGTGTGGTCTTTAAAAATGGAAAGCCTAGCAAACGTGATTACCGCAAATTCAACATCAAGACCGTGGTAGGTCCAGATGATTTTGCCTCCATGGAAGAGGTGGTGTATAGGCGTTATAAACGTCTGTTAGAGGAAGAGCAACCTTTGCCACAGCTCATTATCATTGATGGGGGAAAAGGCCAGTTGTCATCGGCATTAAAAGCGCTTGAGGCTTTGGATTTACGTGGGAAGATCGCCATTGTAGGTATTGCCAAGCGTTTGGAGGAATTGTTCTTTCCAGACGACCCGATACCCTTGTATTTGGACAAGAAGTCAGAGACACTTCGCATTATACAACAGCTCAGAAATGAGGCCCACCGATTTGGAATCACCTTTCACCGCGACAAGCGTAGCAAAGAGGCTTTAGAGACAGAATTAGAGACCATTCCGGGTATTGGTGAGAAAACCGTGATCACCTTATTGCAACATTTTAAAAGCGCAAAGCGGGTTCGCAACGCAACCTTTGAAGAATTGGAGCAACTTGTAGGTGTGAGCAAGGCAAGTTTGATTGCTCGACATTTTAATATCACCCCCTAGATCATGCAACTGCGCGCTTTTTTTCTCCTTTTTATTTTTTTGCTGAGTGGCATTCTCAATGCACAAGATCAATCGCAGGACCTTAAAGTAGGCTTGGTATTGAGCGGTGGTGGCGCCAAGGGTTTGGCGCATATTGGAGCGCTCAAAGTTATTGAAGAATCGGGTATTCGCATTGATTATATAGGCGGCACAAGTATGGGGGCTATTATTGGTGGACTCTATGCTGCGGGCTATTCGGCTACGCAGTTGGATTCCATTTTTAGAGCGCAGGACTTTGATAAGCTCATTCAAGATGAATTACCGCGAGACGCACGAACCTTTTATGAGAAGGCCGATGCCGAGAAATATGCCATAACCCTTCCGTTTGATGGATTTAAAGTAGGTGTGCCCGCCTCTTTTTCTAAAGGGCAGAACGTATACAATTTACTTTGGCAGCTCACCCAACATTTAAGCGGCGAAGTAGATTTTACCCAAATGCCCATTCCCTTTTTCTGTATGGCTACAGATGTTGAATTGGGAACTCAGGTCATGTTGGAATCGGGTTATTTGCCGCGAGCTTTGACCGCCAGTGGCGCTTTACCTTCCTTGTTTAGCCCGGTAGAATTGGACGGGCGCGTTTTGATAGACGGAGGAGTGATCAACAACTATCCTGTAGATGAGTTGCGCGCCAAAGGCATGGACGTGATCATTGGGATCGATGTGCAAGATGAACTCCGTGACCGAGAGCAGTTGGCCTCGGGATTGGATGTTTTGGTACAGATCAACAACTTCAGGACCATTCAGGCCATGGATACCAAGATTCCAAAGACAGACATTTACATCAATCCGGCCATTGATAATTTTACGGTGGTCTCTTTTGATCAAGGCGATGCCATTGTTCAATCGGGGATTGATGCCGCGCTGCAACAGTTGGATGCCATGAAGGAATTGGCTGCTAAGCAGCAAAATCGACCTCAGGAATATAAAGTAAATCGACCCTCAGAAACATTAAAGATCAACCGCGTGGACATTAGCGGGAATGAAAAATACACCCGCTCCTATGTTTTAGGGAAATTGCGACTAAAATCTCCATCGGAGACCAGTTTTGCACGTTTTAGTGATGGGGTAAAAAACTTGATGGCTACGGGGAACTTTCAGGCCATTGATTACGATTTTAATAAAACTGCAGACGACTCCACTCAGGTTTCCATCACCCTTAAAGAAAGTAAAAGCCGTATGCTCTTGCGTTTGGGCGCTCATTACGACAACCTCTACAAGAGTGCCGCGCTGGTCAATATGACCTTTAAGCGGGTATTGACCAATAATGATATTGTTTCCTTAGACCTGATTGCCGGAGATAATATCCGCTACAATTTTGACTATTATGTGGACAAAGGGTACTACTGGAGTATTGGATTGCGGTCTTATTTGAACGAATTTGAGACCAATGTGCCTCAAGAGTTGTTTTTAGGCGATGTTATTGACCCAGGACCTTTGAACGAGCTGGCCTTAGAGTACTTTGAGTGGACCAATCAAGTCTATGTGCAAACCCTTATTAGTAATGCTTTTGCCTTTGGGGTTGGGGTGGAACACAAGCGCTTCAATCAGTTTAGTGACACTTTTGGACTCACTCCAGGGGAATCCCGCACCTATTTTGACGAGACCGATTACGGCAGTTTGTTGGGCTTTTTGAAGTACGATACACGAGACGATGTTTACTTCCCGACCAAAGGATTCTTCTTTGAAGGCCAAATGAATGTGTATCTCACCGCCTCAGGCAGGAACGACCGCTTCAATGAGTTTTCTATTGCTAAAGCTCGTTTGGGTGGCGCCAAGCGTTTTGGAGATTTCACCGTCTTTGTGGGTACAGAAGGCGGCTTTAAAATTGGAGATGATTCTACCCGCACCTTTGACTTCTTTTTAGGCGGATACGGTTTTAGGCAAACCGGGAACTTGATGCCTTTTGTTGGCTTAGAACCTTTGAGTTTTAGAGGAGATACTTATTTAAAGGCAGACCTGCGCTTAGACTATGAGATCTTTACAAAGAACCACCTTTTTGGCATGGTCAATATTGCCAATATCGGCAACAATCTCTTTACCAATAACCAGTGGATTGACGGGATTGATTATTCCGGATACGGACTGGGTTATGGTTTTGAAACCTTTGCCGGACCGCTCCAACTCATCTACAGTTATTCTCCAGAGGTGGCGGAAAGCAATTGGTATGTCTCACTCGGCTTCTGGTTTTGATAACCTGAATTGAACAGTAGAAGATCTGTTGCGTTTTTAATTACTTCAAAAGCAAACACTGCGTTTTACTTTTCAATTTCAACGTAGCGCTGCTATGCTGAAATTGAGGCAGCAATTGCTTTTTTTGTACTTTAAATCCTCACTACGACATTCTACCGCCCTATTCAGGTTGTATTATTAAGTTAGACTACTGATCGCACGCATATTTTTTCGATATTTGTGTAATGGCATTCAAACGCAATAACAGGCTGTTTTTTAAGCTACGAGACAGACTCAAGCGCAATCCGGAGTAAGGAATTGTACGGCCCGCAGGAGTAAAGCCTGACTATTTACTAACGTAACAATTCAAACAGATGCCTTTTTATCATTCTTTAGGGAAGATCCCACCTAAGCGACACACCCAGTTTCGCAAACCAGACGGCACGCTTTATGCCGAACAGCTCTTTGGTACCATTGGCTTTGACGGAATGTCCAGCAATTTGTACCACGAGCACCGACCGACTCAGGTCAAATCTATTGACAAACAATACAGCGTTGCCCCAAAAGTGGCGCGCGAGAACAATATGCAATCCTTGCGTTTACACGGATTCAAGGTGCCTCCTACGGCAGACTATTTAGAAAGCCGTAAGATCATCTTGACCAATAGCGATTGCAACATCATCTTAGCGGCTCCAACAGAGTCTCAAAAAGACTATTTCTACAAGAACACCGATGCCGATGAACTGATCTTCATCCACAGGGGAAGCGGAAAGCTGCGCACCCATATGGGGAACTTGGATTTTAAATACGGAGATTATCTGCTCGTACCGCGTGGAATCATTTACAAAATCGAGTTTGATACTGATGACAACCGCCTGTTCATTGTAGAATCATACCGCCCAATTTACACGCCCAAGCGCTATCGCAATTGGTTTGGACAACTTTTGGAACATTCTCCTTTCTGTGAGCGCGACCTCCGCCGCCCGCAGGAGTTGGAAACACACGACGAGAAAGGCGATTTCTTGATCAAGATCAAAAAGCAAGATGACATCTTTGATATGGTCTATGCCACGCATCCTTTTGATGTGGTAGGTTATGACGGATACAACTATCCGTACGCCTTTTCCATTCACGATTTTGAACCCATAACGGGACGCATCCACCAGCCACCACCAGTGCATCAGACCTTTGAGACGGACGCTTTTGTGGTGTGTTCCTTTGTACCGAGACTTTACGACTACCATCCGCAGAGCATACCAGCACCTTACAATCACAGTAATATAGACAGTGATGAGGTGCTCTATTATGTAGATGGCGATTTTATGAGCCGAAACGATATTGATGCCGGTCATATCTCTTTGCACCCCGCCGGAATTCCTCACGGACCGCATCCTGGGGCAACAGAGCGCAGCATTGGACAAGTTAAAACGGATGAGTTGGCCGTAATGGTAGATACCTTTAAACCGTTAAAGGTGACTGAAGAAGCCATGAAGATCGCAGATAACGATTATTTCAAGTCATGGCTGGAGTAAGACATAAAAACATACTGTCTACACATTGTAGGGCGATGTGGTAAGGAATGCTTTTTCTTATCAAGCCTTTATTTACATCACCCTTAAAACTAAAAACAATGATTACAGATAATACATCACAAGCTTTAGAGAAAATTGTTCCTCAAGCCGATGACTTTTTACCACTATTAGGAACCGATTTTGTAGAACTCTATGTAGGTAACGCCAAGCAGGCCGCCTTTTATTACGAGCACGCCTGGGGTTTTACTCCAATTGCCTACAGCGGCTTAGAAACTGGAAACAAAGACACGGTGTCTTATGTTTTGCAACAAGATAAAATTCGATTGGTACTCACCTCACCTTTAAAACCGGGAGGTCCGATCAACCAACACATCAATGATCACGGAGATGGAGTAAAGGTTGTGGCCCTTTGGGTAGACGATGCCAAAAAGAGTTTTGAAGAAACGGTGAAGCGCGGTGCAGAACCTTATATGGAACCTACCACCAGAGAAGATGCCAACGGAAAAGTGGTGCTTTCTGGTATTCATACTTATGGAGAGACCGTTCACGTTTTTGTAGAACGTTCTGCCTATGACGGACCTTTCTTGCCTGGGTATAAGGCTTGGGATAAGCCCGTAAATGCTAAGAATGTTGGGCTCAAGTATATTGACCACATGGTAGGAAATGTAGGTTGGAACGAGATGAACAAATGGTGTGAATTCTACGCCAAAGTGATGGGCTTTGCTCAATTAGTCTCCTTTGATGACAACGACATCTCTACAGAATATACCGCCTTGATGAGTAAGGTGATGTCTAACGGTAATGGGCGCATTAAATTCCCGATCAATGAACCAGCCGAGGGTCGTAAGAAATCTCAGATTGAAGAATATATTGATTTCTACAACGGTGCCGGAGTACAGCATATCGCCGTGGCCACAGATAATATTATTGAAACTGTGGGGCAATTGCGTGACAATGGAGTAGAATTCCTCTACGTGCCAGAGACCTATTACGATACCGTTTTGGACCGTGTGGGTGAGATTGATGAAGATCTGGAACCGCTTAAGGAATTAGGTGTTCTTATTGACAGAGATGATGAGGGTTATTTACTGCAGATCTTTACTAAGCCCGTTTTGGACCGCCCAACGATGTTCTTTGAGATCATTCAGCGCAAAGGCGCCCAATCCTTTGGAAAAGGAAATTTCAAAGCGCTCTTTGAGGCAATTGAACGTGAACAAGAAGCCCGTGGAACCTTATAAAAAAGCTAAATAATAGTTAAAGGCGGGCTTGCTATCCGCCTTTTTCCTACTTTTTGGAATGGAACTTGTACTCCCCCTATAAAACACATAATGCCCACCTACTATGAAACGCATATTAACCCTTGTCTTACTGCTTGCTGTAAGCGCTAGTATAGCCCAGTCTAAAAAGGCTTATGGCGATGGCGAATGGTTCCGTTTTAGGATACATTACGGCCTAATCACTGCTGGTTACGCTACCCTCGAAGTTGACCAGGAAACCTTGAATGGCAAATCTGTTTATCATGTAAAAGGAGAAGGGCGCACTACAGGAGTCACTAGACTGTTCTTCAACGTGGAAGATTATTACGAATCCTATATCGATACCGATAAGGACATACCTTATCGTTTTATTAGAAAGATCGATGAAGGCGGACACACCAAGGACATTCAGATCGATTTTGATCACGAGACCAATCAGGCGTTGGTTTTCAATAAAAAGCACAACAATAAAGAGACTTTGAGTTTTCCAAAGGATGCTCAAGATATGGTGTCTGCTTTCTACTATTTGCGCAACCGTTTGGATGTGTCCAATATGCAGGAAGGCGATGTAACCGAGATGAATATGTTCTTTGATAAGGAGAACTATAAATTCCGCTTGAAGTTTTTGTATAGAGAAACGCTCAAAACTAAATTTGGGAAGGTGCCGTGTATGGTCTTTAGGCCGTATGTGCAAGCGGGACGTGTTTTTAAAGAGAAGGAAAGTCTCACCGTTTGGGTCTCCGATGATGACAATCGTATTCCGGTGCGCATAAAGGCGAGCTTGGCTGTGGGGAACCTCAAAGCCGATCTTGTGGAATTCAAGGGGTTAAAACACTCCTTTAAACTAGAAGTAGATTAGCGTCTATGGATCAAGAACTAAACAACCAACTCCAGAAATTAGAAGAAAAGTTTAAAAACTCCGGACAGGACATGAAATCCTATCTGGACGGTTTGCTTTACGACCGCTACCTAACCTATTGGGATTATATTCATTTAGACACTTTATTGAGTTTACAGATTCCGCGGACGTATTTCCCGGACGAGGAGATCTTTATTGGTTATCACCAGATCACCGAACTCTACTTTAAGCTTATCATTCACGAGCAGAAGCAGATCATAGACGACAAGCTTCAGCAAGCGGAATTCTTCACTAAAAAGTTAGAACGTATCAACAGATACTTTAGGATCTTGATCGATTCTTTTGATGTCATGATCCGTGGGATGGAAAAGGAGCAATTCTTAAAATTCCGCATGTCACTTTTGCCTGCAAGCGGATTTCAATCGGCCCAATACCGCATGATCGAATTCTACAGTACGCCTATGGAAAATTTGGTTCATGTATCGGTTCGAGAGCACTATTCAGAAGCAGATTCCATAGAAGATATGTATGAACAGATCTACTGGAAACGCGGTGCGACCGATATAGAAACTCAAAACAAGACCCTTACTTTAAAGCAGTTTGAGTTTCGCTATACCCCGCGATTTATTCGAATCATGAATGAGGTCAAAGGCCAGACCTTATATCACAAATATTTGGCCTTACCAAAGAACGAAAAAAATAACCCAGCCCTGATAAACGAATTGCGAAAATTTGACGTTAACGCTAATGTCAATTGGTTGCTTATGCATATGGGTGCTGCCTTTAGGTATCTGCACAAGGAGGGCAAAACGGTCTTGGCAACCGGAGGAACCAATTGGAAAGATTTTCTTCCACCAAGTTTTCAGAAAATCCATTATTTTCCCAATCTTTGGACTCCCGAAGAGAAGGAGAATTGGGGGCGTGAGTGGGTGACTCATGCTTATAACAGCGCAAAAACCAAACAACATTGAAAAGATTATTGTGGCTAAGCGCAGTACTTGCACTGTGCTGGGCTTGTGAAAAGGAGAAACCAGTAGAAGAAGTTGCCACCATTATCGAGGCCCCTGTGATAGAAGAGGCCTACGGATTTATTCTCAACGATTTTAACGTAGTACGCGATACGGTTCGCAACGGCGATACCTTTGGCGTGATCATGGACAATCACCATGTTCCTGCTGCTCAGGTCTACAGCGCTGTAGAAGCCGTTAAGGACAGTTTTGACGTGCGCCGAATTAACGTGGGTAAACCTTATGTAGGTCTAAATTCTAAGGACAGCCTAAATACCGCTCAAGTTTTCATCTATGAAAACAGTAAAATTGAATACACTGTAGTTGATCTGCGCGACACTATTGCTAAGGCCTATCACGGCCGCAAACCGATCACCCTTGTTGAGAAAACAGCCTTTGGCGTGATCAACAGTTCGCTGTCTGAGGCTTTGGACGAGGTAGGCGTTAGCCCTGTGATGACCGATAAACTCGCCAGCATCTACGCCTGGACCATTAACTTCTTTGCACTTCAAAAAGGAGATCGATTTAAGGTGGTCTATACGGAACGCTTTATCAATGATTCCATTCCTGCGGGAATTGATGAGGTCAAAGCCGCTTATTTTGAACACAAGGGAACTCCGCTACTCGCTTTTAGCTTTGTGGAGAATGAAGATCTCGGCTTGGATTATTATGATGAAGAGGCCAACAACCTGCGCCGGGCATTCTTAAAGTCGCCCATCCGATTCAACTACAGACTTTCCAGCCGATACAACCTAAAGCGACGCATTGCCTATTACGGTTATAAAGTGCGTCCACACCGCGGGACCGACTTTGCAGCGGCAGTAGGGACTCCCATCATCGCTACAGCGGACGGAACGGTTACCGAGTCAACTAGACGCGGGGGTAATGGGAAGTACGTAAAGATCAAACACAACAGTACCTATTCTACGCAATACCTCCACATGAAAGCCCAAAATGTCAAGGTCGGGGATTTTGTAAGACAAGGCGACGTTATTGGTTGGGTTGGAATGACCGGAAATACTGGAGGGCCTCACGTTTGCTATCGTTTTTGGAAAAACGGGGAGCAAGTAGATCCTTTTTTACAAGATTTGCCAGCCTCTAAGCCCTTGGCAGACTCCCTTAGACCTCAATACTTCGAATACATCAAGCCTTTAAAGGAAAAACTTGATTGTATAATTTTTTAGGAAATTCTTAAAAAACGGTTAATAATTATCTGATAGTTAATGATTTCTGTCAGATTTTCAACGGTATTATGCCGTATCTTAAGAAAGTATCAAAAAGTGCTTATTTAACCTTAAGGTAATGTTAAAAGTGCGCACTTAGTAATACTTTTGTACCAATCAAAATTAACTGTTTTATGAGAAAAATTACTTTCTATTTAACCGTGGCTTGTTTGTTGCTCGGCGCAAGTGCATTTGCGCAAGGGGTAACTACAGGGGGCATGAACGGTCGTGTCCTTGACACCAATGCCGAACCTCTGTTTGGGGCGAATGTGGTTGCTGTCCACACTCCCACAGGGACAACTTATGGTGCGATAACCGATTATGACGGTTTTTATCGTATCTCTAACATGAGAGCAGGTGGTCCTTACACTGTGACTATCTCTTACGTAGGATTTGAAGACTTCACCAGAAACGGAGTGTTCTTGCAACTAGGTAACTCGCAAAAAATCAGTGTAAACCTTGCTGAATCTGCTTCTGCACTTGACGAGGTTGTGATCGTTGCACAGCGAAACAATGTTTTCGATTCCAAGAAAACAGGAACGCAAACCACAGTAACCTCTAGGGATATTGCAACACTACCTGCGGTTACTCGTTCTATCGCTGACTTTGCACGTATTACTCCGCAAGCACAGCTTACGGAAGGTAACGACGGATTCTCTATCTCTCTTGCAGGTCAGAACAACCGTTACAACGCTATCTATATTGATGGTGCTGTAAACAATGACGTTTTTGGTCTTGCAGGATCAGGTACTAACGGTGGACAGACTGGTGTTAACCCATTCTCTGTGGATGCGGTTGAATCTTTCCAGATCAACATTGCGCCGTTTGATGTACGTCAATCTGGTTTCTCCGGAGGTTCCATCAACGCCATTACGCGTTCTGGTACCAATGAAGTTCAGGGATCTGCTTACTTCTATCTACGTAACCAAAGCCTAGCTGGAAAAACTCCAACAGGTCTAGTAGATGAAGGTGAAGCTCGCGAAAGCCTTGACGATTTCTCTGCTCAGCTTTACGGAGTTCGTGTTGGAGGTCCAATCATCAAGGACAAATTGTTCTACTTCATCAACTATGAGCGTCAGGACGAGGAAACTCCTCAGCCATTTAACTTCAGCCAGTATGAAGGACGTTCTTCTTTGGAAGACTTGAACGGTTTGGTGAACTTCTTGCGTTCTACTTACGGGTATGACCCAGGAATCTTTGACGCTAACACGCGTACCTTGACTTCTGATAAGGTAACTGCTAAGTTAGACTACAACTTGAACAACGCTAACAAGTTTACCCTACGTCACTCTTACGTAAAGGCAGACAACTTGGAAGCGCGTAACTCAAACCCATTCCGTATCGGATTCATCAACGGTTCTGAGGAGTTCATTACTACGACTAACTCTACTGCTTTTGAGTGGCGTTATTCTGGAACCAACGTAGCTAACAACTTGGTAATTGGTTATACTACAGTGCGTGATGACCGTGATCCTTCTGGTAATCCATTCCCAACTGTAGACATTCAGGATGGAAACGGAACTATCTCTTTTGGATCTGAGCCATTCTCTACTGCGAACTTGTTGAACACGGATGTATTTACCATCAACAACAACTTCGAGATCTATTCAGGGCGTCACACCATTACCTTGGGTGCGAACTTTGAATACGCTAAAGTGAAGAACTTGTTCTTCGCCTTTAACTTTGGTGACTATACTTTTGAAGACGAGTTTGATGACAACGGAGTGCTTATCTCTAGTGGATTGGAGCGCTTCTTGACGGGTCAACAAGCAGACGTTTACCAGCACGGATATTCCCTGTTGGGTAACGGTGCTGTAGGTGATGAGTCTGCTGGTGCTGCAGAATTCTCTGCTTCTCAGCTAGGATTCTACGCTCAAGATGATTTCCAAGCAACAGATGACTTGAAATTGACTTTCGGTCTACGTGTTGACATTCCTTACTGGGAAGATGGATTGGCTAATGATGACTTTAACAACCGTACTATTCCATTATTGGAAGCGGCTGGAAAAGATCTTCAAGGAGCTCGTGTAGGGCAGACCATTCGTGCAAACCCATTGTTTGCTCCACGTCTTGGATTCAACTGGGATGTGAACGGAGAGAGCAAGACTCAGGTTCGTGGTGGTTTAGGAGTATTTACTTCAAGACTTCCATTGGTATGGCCTGGAGGAACTTACAACAACAACGGTATCACCGGTGGATTTATGTTTGAGTTCGGTCAAGACTTTGAGCCAGACGTGAACAACCAGTTTGAAGATCCAGCTCCAGGTTCTGGAGGTGTTGGAGGAAACATTGACCTAATTGCCGAAAACTTCAAGTTACCACAGGTAATGAAGTACAACATTGCGGTAGATCAAAAACTTCCTTTCTGGGGGCTTATCGCTACAGCAGACTTCTTATATACTGACGTAATTAGTGACATCGAGTACCGTAACCTTAACCTTAAAGGCCCAACGGGTTCTTTAAATGGTGCGGACAACCGTCCAACATATGACCGTCGTGATGAGATTGACGATACGTATCAGCGTATCATCCTAGCTTCTAACACTACGCTAGGTCATGCTTATAACGTAACTGCAACTATCCGCAAGCCATTTGAGAATGGATTCCAAGGACAAGTATCTTGGTCTTATGGAGATTCCTTCAAAGTATTTGATGGAACTTCTTCTCAGAACTCTTCTCAGTGGAGAAACCGTCAGACTGTAAACGGAAAGAACAGAGACTTCATTGACACACGTTCTGATTTCTCTCTAGGACACCGTATTACTTCTAACGCTTCTTATGAGATCTCTTGGAATGACAACGTAAAGACCACTATTGGATTCTTCTACGAAGGTGTTCAAGGAAACCCATTCAGCTACACCTACCGTGAAGGACGTGACCTGTTGAATGACGACTCTCGTGACAACGCACTTATCTACGTTCCTGCTAACCAAGGTGAGATCAACCTAGTTGATCAATCTGCAGACGGAGGTCTTACAAGTGCTGAGCAGTGGGCCGCTCTTGATGCGTTCATTGAAGGTGATGACTACTTGCGTTCACGCAGAGGTCAGTACGCTGAGCGTAACGGAGACCGCGGACCATGGAGCCACGTTATTGACTTCAAACTGTTGCAAGACTTTAGCTTGAAGATCGGACAGACAAAGCACACCTTCCAGGCGTCTTTGGATATCTTCAACTTCACCAACTTGTTGAACAAAGACTGGGGTCAGCGTAACTTCGTCCCAGGAAACGTTGGATTGTTAACTACAGTAACTGCAGGACCAGATCCAGCCTTTACTTTCGATCCTACTCAGTTTGACGAAGGAGTTCGTGTAATTGATGACTTCGGATTGCAATCTTCAAGATGGCAAATGCAGCTTGGATTGCGTTACCTATTCAACTAAGCCGGATAGGTTAAGCAAAACAGCTTAAACAAATATTTAACCCTGCAGTAGAACTAAGTTCACTGCAGGGTTATTTTTTATGTCTTACCTTTGTGTAAACAACTTCAATAAACCATGTACACCACCGTTCAGTTTTTACATTCATATTGGGCCTATTTGGTCGTTCTTGTGGTCTTTTTAGCCACCTTCAACGCCTTACTCGGGTTTTTTAGCAAACGTGATTACGGCGCCAAGGACTTTAGAATTTCCCTTTTCGCTTTGATCGTTACTCACATTCAACTCTTGATCGGATTGGTGCTTTATTTTGTTTCTCCGCTAGGATTTAAATCCATTAGCGCTAATGGCATGGGAACCGTGATGAAAGACTCTGTATTGCGCTTAAATGCAGTGGAGCATCCAACGGTAATGTTGATCGTTGTCGCCTTAATCACAATCGGATATTCAAAACACAAAAAGAAATTGGTCTCCAGACCCAAGTTCAAGACTTTGATGATCTTTTACACCCTCGCGTTTATACTGCTATTGAGCCGTATTCCTTGGGGACAATGGTTTGATTAATCTTTTGGCGCATGCTGCTGCGCAGCACCGGGCTTTCCACACTACGTGGTAGTTTGTTGCAATCCCTTGCGCGTGAATTGCGCGTTAGTATTAAAAGATTTCTTTCCGCTTACGCGGGTGCTTCGCTTAAAAGCCCACTGGGCTTTTAATTTTGTTGTACAAAATATCGCTCACCAATTTTTTGCATTGCCCAAATTACTGAATGAACAATGTTCAGTGGACATTGTGATTGAAGTACCGCAAAAACTCTAGCCTCTCCCGAACATGATTTTTCTCGCTTGCATAACTTGGAATTTATGCAAGCTCAAAAACCGAATTGCTCGGCTAAAAACGGTCCATGGCTTCCCGTTTTCTTAACGCCTTACAATTACTATCAAGCGGTGCTGGCGGTATTATGATTTGTATTAATGCTTTTTTTGCCCCTTCTGCGTAACGTCTGTAGGTGAGCAAAGATCGGTAAGATAGTAGCAACTTAGTTGCTACTTCAGATTTTGCGAACGGTTTTACGCTTAGATTACAGTGAGTTAAGAAATCGAAGCGTAAAAACAGACTTTGAAGGGGCTAGTCCTTTTGGTCACTTTTGCGGCAATGGGAAAAGTGACATGAAAATGGTTTTCGGTACTCACCGAGAAAATCAAAGCCTCGCTCGAAGTCGCCGACTATATTTATAAAGTTTGTTTAATAATACCTAAACCTGCCTTCTCGCACGTTTATTTCTGCGATTGCGGTGATATCTTCCGTTTCTGGTAAAGAAGGTGACAAAGCCCCAAATAAGGCAAATGGCCCCAATGAGAAGAAAGATCTCTTTAGCTTCTGATGGAATATTCATACCAGTAAAGTACGAATTCTTTTATGAAAAGGAGCTAAGTTGCTCTAGTTCATCTCCTTAATCAAATAAACCAAAACAGGAAAGTGATCGGAATATCCACCGGTAAAACCTCCGTTGGCAAAAGAGCGGTACGGATAGCCTTTGTAGCGTCCTCTTGGGTTAGAGAGATAAGCTTTGTTGTAGATCTCCGCCTTGTAGTAGCGATAGCTGCTGTAGTCCTCTTCCAAAAGCGCATCAGACAAAATGATCTGATCAAAAAGATTCCAACCGTCGCGATACGCTAAAGTTCCAAGGCCTTTTTTGAACATGGCTGCCATTGGGTTGTACAATTCCTTTGGACCAACCTTGTCTTTATTGGCTTTGGCGCCCAGTGTTTTCTTGACGCTTTTGTTGGTTGGATCGTCATTGAGGTCACCCATAGTGATGATCTTCGCGTAAGGATCCGCACTGTGCAGGGAGTCAATAATACTTTTATTGAGTTCTGCAGCTTGCACACGCTTGTAGCGGCTACGCGCCTCTCCTCCAGAACGAGATGGCCAGTGGTTCACAATAACGTGGATCAAATCGCCATCAAGCATCCCAGAGACCACCAACTGATCACGCGTATAAACGCGCTTGTCACGATCTTCATTATCATAAATGATCAAAGGCTTGGCTTCGTAGTTGGTCGGAGTGAAAAGCGCTTTTTGGTACAAGAGCGCTACATCGATCCCACGACGGTCTGGAGAATCAAACTGAATGATCCCGTAATCATAAGGCAACAACTCGGGCTGGTTCACCAAGTCTTCCAATACCTTGCGATTTTCTGTTTCTGCCACCCCAATTAGTGCTGGAGCAGTTCCGGTCACGTCTCGGCCTACATCAGCAATAACCTTAGCCATATTGGCCAATTTAGCGGCGTATATTTCTTCGGTCCAGTGGTCGCGTCCATCTGGCGTACGGTCGTCATCATAAGTGATGGGGTCGTCTTCTGTATCAAAGAGGTTTTCTACGTTGTAAAACGCAATGGTATTAACCTTATATGATTTCTGTCCCTGAGCCAGCATCGCTGTGGTAATCAAGCAAATAAGTCCAAAAACAAGAGGTCTGATATTCATCGTAAGCTGCAATATTATATTTATGTAAAGGGCTAAACAAAAGCCGAGCCAAAAGTAGTTATTCTCATCAAAAGACTTAGTTTTGTGCGCTATTAATTAACTATTTAATAATTCAATTCAACTACTAAACAGCATGAAGAAATTCTTTGCCAGCCTGTGTCTTGTTTTGATCTGCGGATTTGCCTCAGGACAGACTCAAGTAACAGGTGTTGTTGTTGATACCGATTCCAGTGAGCCTATAGAAGAGGTTCGGGTTCTCATCAAAGGAACTGTACTGGGAAATCTGACAGACGCTGATGGTCGTTTTGAGATCGCCGATCCAGAACTTCCGCTTGGGGAACAAGTCTTAGTGGTATCAAAAAAGGGGTATCTTACCCAGCAACTGCCCATAACGATTCAAAGTGGGCAAACCGTGAACATCGATCGTATTTTGATGGAAATTGACCTCACTGAGGTGGAAGCGCAAATTGGGATCATCAGTCTTTCTGACAACCAATTAGATGATGAAAGCAGCTCTGCTTACAACATCTCTGGGCTACTCCAAGCATCAAACGACGTGTTTTTGAACGCAGCAGCCTTTGATTTTAGTGCCACTTTCTTTAGACCTCGCGGCTATGATAACGCCAACGGGAAGGTATTGATCAACGGTATTGAAATGAACAAACAATTCAACGGACGCCCGCAGTGGTCTAACTGGGGAGGTCTTAATGACGCTCAGCGTAACCGTGAATTTACTATGGGCATCAAAGCCAACGAATACCAATTTGGTGACTTGGCTGGGGTGAACAACATTGTAATGCGCGCCAGTCAGTACAGACAAGGCGGACGTGTGTCTTACGCCATGGCCAACAGATCTTATGCCGGACGTATTATGGGATCCTACAACAGTGGGGTGAACCAGAACGGTTGGGCTTACAGCATCTTATTGTCGCGTCGTTTTGGAGATGAAGGATATATCCACGGTACTTTTTACGATGCCAATTCCTTCTTTGCATCCGTAGAAAAAAAGATCAACGACAACCACAGTTTGAACTTCTCAGCGCTTTATACGCCAAACCGCAGAGGCCGTTCGGCTCCAGTGACTCAAGAGATCCGCGACCTTAAAGGAATCCGTTACAACCCAAACTGGGGAGATCAAAACGGAGAGCGTCGCAACAGCCGTGTTCGTGATATTGAAGAGCCGGTGATCATGTTGAACCACTATTGGAACATCGGGGAGAATACTACCTTGAACACTAACGTAGCCTATCAGTTTGGAAAGATCGGGAACAGCCGTATTGACAACGGAGGTACGCGTTTGGTAGAGTTCAATGGGCAAGAGGCTTACTTAGGTGGAGCGCGTAACCCGAACGCAGATTACTACCAAAACCTACCGAGTTTCTTTTTACAAGACGCCAGCCCAACAGCACAGGATTTTCAAAACGCCTTTTTGGCTCGCCAGAGTTTTGTGAACGGCGGTCAATTAGACTGGACAGCGCTTTATCGCGCCAATGAGATCTCTGTAGCTAACGGTGGAAACGCCATCTACGTATTGCAGGAAGATCGCACAGACGATACGCAGTTCACTGCTAATACTATCTTAAGTACGCAGCTTACAGAGAACATCACGCTTAACGGGTCTTTGAACTACCGCAACCTAAAGAGTGAGAACTTTGCAGAGGTAAAGGACCTTTTAGGAGCTAACGGATACTTAGATGTAGATTTCTTTGCTGGAGATGATTCTAACACAGACATCGGGCTAAGAGCGCAGTCAGACTTGAGAAATCCAAACCGTTTAGCAGGTCTTGGAGATCGTTATAAGTACAACTACGAGATCAATGCCGATGTGATCACTGGGTTTGCTCAGGCACAGTTCAAGTACAATAAGGTAGACTTCTTTGTTGGAGCCAATATCGGTTCTACCAGCTATCAACGTACCGGACTTTTTGAAAACGGAAACTACCCAGGAGCGAGTTCTTTAGGAGACAGTGAAAAAGTTAACTTTAGTACTTACGGTATTAAAGGAGGATTGACCTATAAGGTAACCGGACGTCACTTGATCGACTTTAATGGAGCTTATTTCACCAACGCGCCAAGCATCAGAAATACTTTTGCGAACGCACGTCAAAACAACATCATTGCAGATGGAATTGAAGAGGTGAAGATCCAAACTGCGGACTTGAGCTATATCTATCGCTCACCGATCGTAAAAGGACGTATCACTGGTTTCTATACACAAGTACAAGACGGATCTGACATTGGGTTCTTCTTTACAGAGAATCAATTTGGTGCTACTTCTTCTGCCTTTACGCAGGAGGTAACTACCGGAATTGATCAACGTCACTTGGGTGTTGAACTTGGAGTTGAAGCTCAGCTTACTCCAACGGTAAAGGTTAAGGCTGCCGCTTCTGTAGGTCAATACATCTTTACTAACAATCCGAATGTGTCTTACTACAGTGATGACTTCATTGATTCTTCTACAGGTTTGCCATCTTTGGAACCATTCACTATTGGAGATGGAACCGCCAAGCTTAAGAACTACCACGTAGCGGGTGGTCCTGAACGTGCTTACCAGATCGGTTTTGAGTACCGCGATCCAGATTTCTGGTGGGTAGGATTGACAACCAACTACTTTAGCAATGCTTATGTAGATGCCAGTACGCTTCGTAGAACAGACGCCTTTACTCAGGATGTTGACGGATTGACCTTCAACGATTACGATCCGGAAGTAGCACGCGGATTGTTGCAACAAGAGCAGCTGGACGATTACTTCTTAGTAAACGTAGTAGGAGGTAAATCTTGGAAAATCGGAGACTATTTTGTTGGGTTCTTTGCAACGATCAACAACGTCTTGGACCAAGAATACATCACTGGTGGATTTGAGCAATCTCGTTTGGCCAATTACCGCGATGTATTAGACGATCAGAACAATGCAGGTGGTCCTGTATTCGGAAACCGTTACTTCTTTGGTAGCGGCACGACATACTATCTCAACTTATATTTACGATTTTAATAGCTTTTAAAAAATTAATCATGAAAATCATGAATCTATATAAACTAATGGCCGTGCTACTTTTTGTAGCCGTAGGATTCTCCTGTGTTCAGGACGATGAATTTGACCTACCGAACACCAACGTAGACATTGTTGAGGTGGACGGAACTGTAATTACTTTGGATGCCCTTCGCGGTATCTTTGAACAAGCGCTTGCCGATGGCGATAGCGAAGTAACTTTTGATGCCGATGACAACTTGGTTGTAGAAGGATACGTAGTATCTAGCGACGAAGGTGGAAACTGGTTTGAGGAAATTGTTATTCAAGACAAAGCTGAAAACCCAACTACGGGTGTGAAAGTATTGGTAGATGTGAATCCACTATTTACTCGTTTTGAAAAAGGACGTAAGATCCTTGTAAAACTAGACGGATTGACTCTAGCAGTTACTAATGGAGTTCTTGGACTTGGACTAGGTGGAGGAGACTTCATCGACAAATTGCCTCCATCAGTATTGGTAGGTGAGGGATCTGATGAGAACCGGTGGAGAATCTTCAGAACAGAAGAGGTTGCCACTATCGTTCCTCGTGAGACGACTTTGGCTGAGATCAGCGCTTCTGGTGATGACTCTGCTTTAGAGAACGTTTACATCCGCATTAGCGATGTTCAGTTCAACAGAAACGACGTATTGGGTGATAACCCATTGACCTTTGCTGCGGAGCCAACAGATGAGTTTGACGGAGACCGTACCCTAGAAGGTTGTGAAGGAGGTACAATCACTGTACAGACTTCTACTTTCGCAGACTTTAAAGCACTATTGTTGCCAAACGGACGTGGATCAATTGACGGGATCCTTTCTCGTGACTTCTTTGACGATTTCTATACTTTGGTGATTAACGAGCCAGCTGATGTTGCCTTTGGCGATGTTTCTGAGCGTTGTGACCCTGACTTCACAGCATGTACGGGTCCTTCAGGAGGTGGTTCTACTTTTTTTAGCGAGGACTTTGAAGGAATCGGTAGTCTTGCTGATCTAGAAGCTGCTGGATGGACTAATGTAAACACTGTTGGTGGAAGCACCGAGTGGGTATTGGGTACTTTTAGCGGAAACAACTATGCGCAGATCACTGCATTCTCTTCTGGAGAAGACACTATTGAGTCTTGGTTAGTAACTCCTGGAATTGATATGGATGGAACTACTGCAGAGGAATTGATGTTTGACGTTCAAGCTAACTTTGACAACGGTACCGTATTGAGCGTACTATTCTCAAATAACTTTACTGGAGACCCAACTACAGCAGACTGGAACCTCTTGGATGCTTCAATCCCAGTTGGTCCTTCTGGTGGATTCGGAAGCTTTGAAGGCGTAGGTCCTGTAAATGTATCTTGTTTAGAAGGAACCGTACACTTTGCATTCTTGTACACCGGATCTGAATCTGGAGCTTCAACTCGTTACCACGTGGATAACGTAGAAGTGACTGGAATCTAGTTTTATGAAAGATCTGCGCTCTGAGCGCTAGAATTTATAAAACCAATATATTATAAAAAACCCCTGCACTTTTGTGTGGGGGTTTTTTTATAATTTTAAGGTGATTCAGGTACTCTCATAAATATTTACTGAATTAAAATTGCTAGATATGAAAAAAACAAGTTCCTTTTTCTTCTGTCTTTTTGTAGTATTTCATGGACTGGGGCAATTTTCAGAAAATCTCTTAACAGATCAGATTGAGGATCCAAGAATAGTTCGTATTGCAGATGCAAACCAAGACGGAACTAATGATATTTTCATTGGCGCTATTCCTGGTCAAGTGTATTTCACCTATGGCATAGGTGAAGGAGGAACCTATGCTGATCCATCACTCTTATTTAGCTATCCACCGTGTTGTACTGCTCCGTTCGATATAGAATTAAACGATTTAGATGCCGATGGAGACTTGGATGTTTTAGTAAGTTATGCAGACGATGGCACCTTTGGATTATTCCGACTTTACATGCAAGAAGGGGACTCAGGTATCTATGAGGCGGGGAGCAATTTAGGAAATTGGGAAGAGGGTAATTTTGTCTTGTTTGATTTCAATGGAGATGGACTTAAGGATTTCGGAAGAGGCTCTATATGGAATACGGATCTTCGCGTTCGCTTGAATCAAGGGGATGGTAGTTTTTCAAGTTTTGTAACGCTTGCAGACAATTCCTTTAATGGGTTCAAATATGACTTTTTAGATTTTGACCTCGATGGAGATACGGACATTTTAACAATTGGTGCTGGGCGACTGGCTAGTATTCAACAACCCGAAGTTTGGGATGAAATCTGGCCAACAACTGTTTTGTTCACAGATCTAGGAAATTTTGGAGATTTTGAAATTCTCGACGTAGATGAAGACGGGGATAAAGATTTAGTCATTGCCAATAAAACAGCAGGTGCGTTGCAATGGGCTGAAAATACAGACGGCTTGTTTACTTTAAGTCCTTTAATGACCATTCAAGACGGAATGACAGGCTTGAGTGAGGTTGAGCTTGGTGATGTAGATGCGGATGGCTTACCGGATATTCTCATTTCTTTATTTAGTGAGAGTAAACTTTCTTGGTTTAAAAACATTGATGGGAGTTCAGAATTTGGTTCTGAAGTAGTTATCAGTGATTCTGAAGATGGCATTGGGCGTCTTGTAGTTGGAGATTTAGATAACGATGGAGATAGCGATATCCTTACCTATAGCAGTACTACAGATCTAGTAAAATATTGGATCAATGAGACTATTCTGAGCACACCAGAGTTCGAAAATTCATTGGCCATCTATCCAAATCCATCAAGTGAACTTCTGACCATTAATTCAAAACAAGAATTCAAACAATACCGAATTTATTCAATCTTGGGACAATTAGTAAGAGGTGATAGTTTTTCAGAGCAAATAGATATTTCTCAATTGCGGAAAGGCATATATTTCCTAGAACTAACTACGTCGATGGGCCAAAAGCACATAGGCCGTTTCATAAAACTTTAGTGCCTTTGAAGTAGTATTACAATGCAAAGACGAAAATTCATCAAACGATCTGCCCTTGGGACCTTAGGGCTTGGACTACTCACAGGACTTTACACTTGGCAAATAGAACCCTTTTGGTTGGAGTTTGTAAAAAAGAAAATGCCCATTGCCAATCTGCCTGATCATTTGGTGGGAAAGACCCTCATGCAGATCAGTGATGTTCATGTGGGGAATCGATTTGACTACAATTACATAATAGACTCCTTTAAAAAAGCCCAGGACCTTAACCCTGATTTTGTGGTCTACACCGGAGATTACGTCAGTTATGAGGACGAGCAACAATTTGATCAATTAGCCACCGTACTGAAGCACGTGGTAAGAGGTTCGCTAGGAACTGTTGGTATTCTAGGGAATCATGACTATGGCCACAATTGGAGGCAACCGTCCGTAGCTAAGCAGATAACGGACCAACTAGAGGGTTCAGGAGTCCAAATTTTGAGGAACGCTCAAAAAGAATTATCGGGTTTGAACATCATAGGGTTTGACGATTTATGGGCAGTGAATTTTAAACCTGCAGAGGTGATGCAATATTATGATCCTTTAAAAGCCAATTTGGTGCTTTGCCACAATCCTGACGTCTGTGATCTGGACGTTTGGAACAACTATCAAGGATGGATCTTAGCAGGCCACACTCATGGAGGACAATGCAAAGCGCCCTTTTTAAAGGCTCCTCTATTGCCCGTGAAGAACAAGCGTTATGATCAAGGGGAGATTGATTTGAATGACGGAAGAACGCTCTATATCAATCGGGCGATTGGTCATTTGTGGCAGGTTCGTTTTAATGTGCGACCGGAGATTACCCTGTTTGAACTTCAACAAGCTTAATCGCATTAAAAAACCCTCCAAAGCTTGTCGCAAGGGAGGGTTCATTGGTTGGTTAGTTATTGTCTTTTTCGAGCAATTCCTAGTTTATTTCTTTACGATGATAAAGTCAGAGCGGCGGTTTTGTTGGTGCTGCTCATCTGTACATCCGCCAGAGCAGTCTACTAATGGATCACTTTTACCTTTTCCGATTCCACTGATGCGGCTTGCGTCAATCCCTTGAGAGATCACATACTGTACAGTAGATTGTGCTCTGCGCTCAGAAAGCTGCATATTGTATCGGTTTCCACCACGGTTGTCTGTGTGACTTTCCACGCGGATCACCATATCAGGATACTTCTTCATGATCTGAACCAGTTTGTCCAATTCAAAAGCAGCCTGTGGCTTGATGTTCGATTTATCAAAGTCAAAGAAGATCGGCTCTAATACTACTCGATCGTCTTGAATGATCTCTTCAATTGGGTTAAGTGCAATGCGTACTTCGTAAGGTCCGTTCTCTGAAGAACTTGCCATAGCTGTTCCGCTTTCGTACTCGGCCTTTTCTGCCGTTAGGGTATAGTTAGTATCACATTCTCCCATAAACTCAACCTTTCCGTTGCCATCAGTCATTTTAGACCCTAAACGGTTACGGCTGCTATCGTAGATGTCTACTTTCGCATCAGCAAGTGGTGCTCCAGTATCTCCATCTACAACGGTGATCATCATATTCACATCACATGGAGGAATACCCGCCACTTGGTAGATATCGTCACTTCCTTGACCGCCTTCACGATCAGAAGAAACGAATCCGCTCATGCTAGCTTCGTCATACATAAAAGCGAAGTCATCTCCACCACTGTTCACAGGAACTCCTAGGTTGGTGATCTTTCCACCTTCAGCTTTGAATACATCCAAGCCTCCAAGGCCAGGGTGTCCATCACTAGAAAAGAATAGAGTGCCAGAATCTGCAATATGTGGGAATACTTCTTTCCCCTCAGTATTAACAGCCTCAACATTCTGAGGTGATCCGTAGGTTCCATCAGCATTTACACTTACCATATAAATGTCAGCCATTCCTTTTCCGCCCGGCATATCAGACACAAAATAAAGCGTCTTTCCGTCTTTACTCAAGCAAGGGTGAGCCGTAGAGTACTCGCTGCTGTTAAACGGTAGCGGCTTTACATCAACCCATTTTCCGTTTACCAATTCTGCCGTGTAAAGATTCAGTTGGTTCACACCTTCTTCGTCTTTTTCATACTTCCCTTTGAAGTAGTTGTTTCGGTCAAAATAAATGCGTTTTCCGTCTGCAGAGAATGCAACAGTTCCTTCGTGAAACTTAGTGTTTACATCTCCAGGAATCAATTCCGCAGAACCAATAGTCCCATCGGTCCAGTTTGCCGCGTAGATATCTAGGAACGGTTGGTCGTTCCATCCGTAATCTCTGCGTTTTGTGTTACGCGCAGAAGAGAAATACATGGTGTTGCCACTCATAGTTCCGCCAAATTCAGAGAACTCTGAGTTGATGTCTCCTGCGTTCTCAACAGTGAACTGCGGGGTGTTGTTCAATAGCCCTGGAATGTAATCCGGGTTTTTCATGAATTCCTGAGCACGCTTGTCTCTAGGCTTCATTCCAGCAAATTTCTTCATGACATCGTTAGATCCAGAGAAATCTCCGTTGGCCTTCAAACTCTGTGCGTAGTTGTATACAGATTCTGCATCTACATTGCCATCTGTCATGATGCGCTTGTAGTAAGAGGCAGCTTTTTCGGTGTCATTAATATTGTAGTAACTATTGGCCAAGCGCTCGTAAACATAAGAGTCGGCTTTTCCGCGAGCGATTAGACGCTCATAGTCTTCAATAGCTTCGGTATACTCCAAGCGGTCGTAGTGCTTGTCTGCCGCCTTGGTGTCTCTGTTCTGAGCAGTCAGGCTGGCCGTGCTTACCGTAAGTGCGAATATAAAGAGGTATATTTTTTTCATGTTCTTCGAAGAATAGGATTAGAAATATCTAGGCGACTTGAGCACGCGCTTGTTGAGGAAGATATCAAAGGTTAGAATGATTTCGTGCGATGCGCTGGTAACCACATCCAGGTCAGAAACTACGCTGTCATAGGCGTAACCAATTCTGAAGTTAGGAGTAGCTTGGAAACCGATAAGACCACTGAAAGAGTCGTCTAAACGGTAAGAAGCACCCAGCTCGAATTTTTCGTAGAACAGTGCGTTGAGGTTCGCATCAAAAGAGAAGGGAGCATCAAAGGCCCCTTTAACCAAAACATGTGGCTTAAGCTTCACGTTTTGAGAAAGATCAAATACATATCCTGTAGCGGCAAAGAAGTGATTGGTTTCAGAACCGTACTTCAAACCGTTTTCATCCAAGTGAACCGAGTTTAACAAGTTCGGTACAGATACAGATACGTAGAATTTATCGGTGTAAAAGAAAGCACCCGCACCAATGTTCGGGTAGGTATTATTAATGTCTTGAGAAAAGAATGGATCTCCAGGATCGGTCAACAACAGTGTAGACAAGGCCACATCGTGAAAAGTAGCACCTGCTTTAAGACCTAAGGCCAACCTTGCATTGTCACTCACCTGTAAGGTGTATGAGAAATCAACAAATACGTTGGTTTCTTTAACGGGTCCTAATTCATCCTTGATGGCAGAAAGTCCTAAACCAGTCTTCTCGCCTATGGGAGCATGACCAGAAAATGTGATGGTTTCCGGAGCCCCATCGAAACCAGACCATTGTCTGCGGTAGAGTGCCGTCATCGAAAGGGATTCTTTAGACCCGGCATAGGCAGGGTTTATCACATTCATATTATACATGTACTGGGTGTACTGGGGGTCTTGCTGAGCGTCAGCATCCTGTAAACCAAGAACACAAAATACGAGAAGTAGCGTGTAGAGTTTTTTCATTCTTGTTTAGTTATATCAATGCAAAATTTTGATGTTTCACGCTTGGTTTTTAAAGCCTCAAGCGGCTTTACTGGCTGCGGCGCCTAACCAAATGAAACACTAATTTAACCAAAATTATGATAGTTCAACCGAGTAACTACAATAATAGATAAGCGGCATAATTCATCGACAAACGCGGGGTTGAAATCCTAAAATTTATGAATTGTAAAGCTGGCGTAGACGGGAAAGTGGTCGCTGAATCCGCCCAAATGTTTTTTCCCAACATAGGTTCTGAAAGGATTTCCTTTGAATCGCCCGCTGTATTCCCTGAGGTATATCGGGTCGAAAATTTCTGCCTGCTCAAAGCGCAATCCGAACTTGTCTTTACTGCGCAAGGATTCACTCACTAAGATCTGATCAAATAGATACCAACTGTCCCGATATTTGGAACTCCCACGTTTTCTCGTGTGGAGTTTTTCCATTGGATTGTAGAAAGATTCCGGCACCAAATGCTCTTTAATACTTGCAGAATCAGGGTTGTCGTTAAAATCACCCATGATCACCAGATCGGCCTCTGGTTCTGAAGCGCGAACCTCATGCACCATTTCCAGACAAGTCTGAGCTGCTTTTATCCGTTTGTATTCGGTGAGTTCAGCTCCTGCGCGGCGCGAAGGCCAATGGTTGACCATTAAATGAACGGGAGCTCCGTCAAGAAGTCCTTTTACGTAGAGGATGTCACGGGTGTAGTCGCGTTCTCCGTCTGGATTGTGAATCAGCACGGCTATGGTTTTGCTCTCTAAGACTTCAAAATGCGTATCTCTGTAGAGTAAGGCCGTATCAATTCCGCGCTCATCTGGGGCGTCAAAATGCACATATCTATATCCTAATTTACGCAGGTGTTTGCTGCCTACAAGATCGCGGATCACCGTTTTGTTCTCTACCTCTGCAATCCCAACAATGGCTGGGGGTTCACCCAATTCATCCGCGCCAATTTTTGCAATGACAGAGCCTAGTTTTTTGAGCTTTTTCTCATAGCGTTTACGGTTCCAGCGCTTTTCTGACTTGGGTGTGAAGTCGTCATCGAGCGTATAAGGATCGTCATGGAGGTCAAAAAGATTCTCCAAATTGTAAAAAGCAATGTTATGGCGTTTCATGCGGTTGATTGAAGTACTTGGTCAAATTACAAAAAATCGACGCAATTGCCCTTTTTAAAGGGATTTGAAGCTTTAAAAAACAATCAGAATTCCGCTGTTTTGTACCTTTGCACTTATGCTAGAGCAAAAAGAAATAGCTTACGAGAATACAGTTTTGGTTGGGATCGTGACTCAGGGTCAAGATGCTGACACCCTTGAAGATTATTTAGACGAGCTTCAGTTCTTGGCCTACACGGCTGGAGGTGAGGTAAAGCGTCGTTTCACCCAACGTATGGAGCGCCCGAATCCCAAGACCTTTATTGGTAGTGGAAAGATGGAAACGCTTATGGAATACGTCAAGGAAAACGATATTAGTACGGTGATCTTTGATGATGAGCTGACACCGGCTCAGCAAAACAACATTGAAAAGTTGCTGCGCTGTAAGATTTTAGATCGCACGGGATTGATACTGGACATCTTTGCCCAAAGGGCCAAGACCAGTTATGCTCGTACTCAGGTGGAGTTAGCCCAATACGAATATCTCTTACCGAGACTTACAGGTCTTTGGACGCACTTGGAACGTCAACGAGGTGGTATTGGAATGCGCGGGCCTGGAGAAACGGAGATTGAAACGGACCGTCGTATTGTGCGGGATAGAATCGCCTTACTCAAAAAGAAACTACAAACCATTGACAAGCAAATGGCTGTGCAGCGCGGTAATCGCGGGGCTTTGGTTCGTGTGGCTTTGGTGGGATATACCAACGTAGGGAAGTCTACCTTGATGAACGTGATCTCTAAATCCAATGTCTTTGCCGAGAATAAATTATTTGCCACCCTTGACACTACGGTTCGTAAAGTGGTGATTGGCAATTTGCCTTTCCTGCTGAGTGATACCGTAGGGTTTATCAGAAAGCTGCCAACCCAATTGGTGGAGTCGTTTAAGAGTACTTTGGACGAAGTACGCGAGGCGGATCTGCTTTTGCATGTGGTGGATATTTCTCATGCGAATTTTGAAGAGCACATTGAATCGGTAAACGCAATTTTGGACGAGATCCATTGCACCGATAAGCCAACACTCATGGTCTTTAACAAGATCGATGCCTACACCCATGAGACCATCGCAGATGATGACCTTACTACCGAGCGCACTACAAAGCACAATACGCTGGAGGAGTGGCAACGCACTTGGATGGCTCGAGCCAATGGTGATGCAATCTTTATATCAGCTTTAAACAAGGAGAACCTGGAGGAGTTTAGAAAAGTTGTATATGAAAAGGTGCGTGAGATACACATCACACGCTTTCCTTACAATCACTTTTTGTATCCTTCTTATGAAGAGAATCAAGAATAAAAGAAAGCCGCTTTTTCAAGCGGCTTTCTTTTTGTTTTCAATAATGAGGATTTAGAACTTGTAGTTCACACCAAAGAGCCAGTAGCTCTGCAGGTCATTATCAATATTGTCAAAGGTTGGCATAGCATCACCTTCCATTACATTGGCCAAAGCGTTTGCCAAAGCCTCTTGCTGGTTTCCTCTTAGACCCAATTCAAATCCAATTCCGATTCCTTTCCAAAGTGTGTATCCCAAAGAGTTGATCCAAGTCCAGTTTGATAGATCGCTAGACTCGTAGCTTTGGAAGGCAGATAGGTTAGACTTCAAATTCAACTTCCCAAAAGAACGGGTGTAATCTACCAAGATCTTCGCACCCAATGAAGAGTTGTAAACGGCATCATTGTCTGCAAATACAAAGTTGTAGTTCAACGGATGCACGACAACTACCAAGTTTTCAATGGGCGTCCATGTAACACCGACACCAAGGTCTAAATATCCTGGGTCGTTGAAATTACTCAAAAGGGTAGAGCGGTATTCTGCCAAACCTGAAACAGCCAAATTCTTGGCAATGTTGCGTCCGTAAAGCGAGGTGATGTTAAACACATCTGTAGCTTCTTGGAAACTGTCGTCGTCTGTTGGATCGTCTTGATCATCAAACTTTACCCATCCCACGTTTACATTTAAGGCGTTGCGCCAAAAGAATTTTTCTTGCTTGAGGTTAGCAAAACTGTTGAAGGTAATTCCAATGTTTCCTGAAGATACATTTGGAGTTCCTTGAGCATACCAGTTGCTGAATTCAGAAAGGCTGAAACCAACAGTTCCGAACGCTCCAAATTTCCAGCCTGGAAGTGCGTCCAATTTAGATTGCAGGCCATCAGCGCGTTTTTGAATGGCGGCAATTGAGTCTTTTTTTGCTGCAATGGCAGACTTGAGTTCTCCTTCTGTTTCTTGAGCCCAACTTAGCGCTGGTAAAACCAACAGGGCAAAAAGTAGTGCAATTTTTTTCATTGCTCGTCTGTTTTAAAATTTGAGTAGGGCGCTAAACCCCAACGGATTAGTTACCCTGCAAAGATACGGTATATAATTCCTGTGGAAATTGCCTGAGATGAAAGTTTAGAAATTTGGACGAAAGGACGTAATTGTTCGACGTCTTACTTGCGCTTGTAGACAGGAACCGAAGAACAGGCTTCTCCAAACAGGACGCTTTTTGCAACACCTTGTAAGCGATTGCTTAAGGTAATAAGGGCCTGCTCTGGAATATCTCGATCCCCACAGCCTTTGATGATTACTGGTCTATCCTGATACTCACTCAGGTCAAGACCTTCCATATAGCGCTGTGCGTAGGTGGTCATGGCCGTAGCGTTATCACCCAATACAACTAATTTAGCCAAAGGATTCACAGTAGCCGCAACCAACATGAATGCCCAGCCCGGGAGTATGGCATCGGTGCTACAATAAAGGGCAACTACCTTGTCTTTATAATTGGAATGATCGGCTGCTTCTAAAGCTGTTCTGAATTCTTTTTCTTTAAGAATGAATCCGCCTGTAAGCCATTGGGAAATGTCTAGTTCCGCCACTTGGATCTCTGGAAATAGTTCTTCCATATCCAGGTTGACCAAAGGACTCTTCGCCACGCGATTTACAATAGGCTCTTCCATGATTTTAGGCTTTGTTTTGGGCGTAAGTTCTCAAGCCAATTGCAGTCTCTTTCTCAGATTCAATATGAGTAAGTACTATATCGTCAGAAATGACAATGGGCTCCTCTTTTGCCCCTGTATGCAACTGCTGATAGGTGTCAATATCCACCTGTTGGCGCTGCGTGAGTTGATCGCTAAGGTCCAATTTTGCAATACCAGCTTTCCAGTCTGTACCAACGGTTCCTGTAAATACTTTGGATTTGGAACCGCTTCCGTAAGCAATGAATCCGAGCTGTTTACCGCTCAAGTCTGTTTGGTCCGCTTCAGCATGCATCAGCAAACTCACTAAGGCCATAAATATAGAGGCGGTGTACATATTTCCAATAACCGAAGATGCTCTTTCAGTTATCTCTATATGATCTGCCACAAATTTGGTGTATAAACTCGATTTAGCCACAGCGCGTTTCCAGCCTTTTGGGTCTTCTTCTGGAGATCCAACCTCCTCGATCAATGCATCATAAGTTGGCGTTCCAGAGATCCACTCCAACCAGTTACGCAAAATGATTCTGCGCCCGTGATAAGCATAGGGTAGGTGAAACACCAAGTAGTCCCAATTCATGAAATTCGCACTACTTTCTTGTTCTTTATAATGCGCTAAAGCCTCGGTGATCCTGTCGGAATAGCAAGCATTGGAGTATTGTCCGTCAAAAACAGGCTCTTCTCTGTAGACATTCACAATTCTATGCGGATCAGACCACAGGGATCCTGTTTGTTCTGTTTTTGGTAGCGCGATGTCAGCCGCGTCAGTAAGTTCCTTTAAAAGGTCTTTTTTGACAAAGCTGCGGCGCGGTTTGAAGAAATCACCCACACTTTGCATGCCAACTCCCCAAGTATCATCAATGCTGACAATTCTAGGGTTAGCCGTAATTAGTGTAGCTACTGCACCAGCACCTTGAGTGTATTCTCCTGTAGAGTGAAGTTCGTATTTAGACAAGTCAGACGCAATGACAATAGCCTTTCTGTTCTGTCCTCCTTTAACCCAATCCAAACAGTTTTGCAATGCATCTACAGCACCCACGCAGGCAAAGGTCAAATCAACTACATCACAGTTTTTAAAGCAGCGATTGCCGTACTGCCGGGCTAAGCGCTGTTCCACATATTCTGTGGCGTAAGTTGCTGTGGGTTTGGAACCGTCTACTGCACTTTCTGTCCCAACATAAATACGTCCAATCTCGCGAGGATCAAGGCCGTTGTCGTTTATGAGTTTCCAGAGTGCATTTGCAGCAAAACTCGCTGCGTCCTCGTCGGTGTCGGGCAAAGCCATTTGCTCCAGACCCAGTCCTTTTCTCAGTTTCTCATAAGGGATTTCTCGTGCTTCTGCCAGATCTGCAATATCCAAGTACAATTTCGGGATATAGACAGCCAGGGCGTCGATTCCGTATGTCGTCATGCCTGTAATTTTTACAACATGCCCAGTTCTAGCTTGGCTTCTTCGCTCATCAGGTCTTGACTCCAAGGCGGATCAAAGGTGATCTCCACTTCAGCGTCTTTCACTGCTTTGATGGATTTAACCTTGTCTTCAACTTCCTTGGGAAGCGTTTCAGCTACCGGGCAGTTTGGTGTGGTTAGCGTCATTAGTATTTTTACGTCCATGTCTTCATTGACCAAGACGTCGTAAATCAGTCCTAATTCATAAATATCAACTGGAATTTCCGGATCAAAAATGGTCTTTAAGACCTTTACGATCTTTTCTCCAAGTTCGGCGGTATCTACAGTTTGCTCGCTCATATTTATGCCTTTAATTGAGATTGATACGCCACGGCGTATAATTTGATTTGTTTGATCATTGAAACCAAGCCATTGGCTCGGGTTGGAGACAAATGCTCCTTGAGGCCTATCTCATCCACAAAAGCGAGATCGGCATTGACAATTGCTTCTGGGGATTGTCCAGAGAACACACGGATCAGCAAAGCCACAATACCTTTGGTAATTATGGCATCACTATCTGCAGTAAGCATAACCTTGCCGTCTTGAAGTTCGGCATGTAACCAAACTTTAGATTGACAGCCTTTAATGATGAATTCATCGGTTTTGTACTGCGGATCGATCAAAGGCAATGATTTCCCCAAAGCGATCATGTGCTCGTAGCGTTGCATCCAATCTTCAAAGAATGCAAACTCGTCAATTATTTCTTCTTGAATTTCCGCTATGGTCATTCTGCTATTTTTTCCAATTGCATTAAAACGGTAGTTCCGTTCATCAAATTCAATTTACCGTCGTCAGCAGCAGCAACGCCATTGACTGCAGTAAGTCCTTGAATAAACTGCTTTTCTAGGTCCATGCGTCCTTCACAGAACATCTTAGTGGATCCCAAAGCTTCAATGGATATACTGGCTTCATTCTGGGTAAAGTTTCCAAACAACTTATTGCATCCAGATGACCCATTAACACTGCTGGTGCTGGGGTCAAAGATCAATTCCATTCCTTGATCGGAATAGGCTTGTCCGTTCATAGAAACTACCTTGTAGTTACCGTTGAGGTTCATATCTGCTTTGGATTTACCGCTGGCTGCGCTTTGTTTACTGCCGTTACAACTCAACATCAAGCCGAGTACTAATAATGTCGCGATTCGCATAGACTTCAAATTTAGGTTTAAATAAGCATTTGCTGTGCGCGTTTTACTCCAGCTACCAATCGATCAATTTCCTCGGTAGTGTTGTAAAATGAAAAGGACGCTCGTACGGTCCCTGGAATCTTATAGAAGTCCATAATGGGCTGCGCACAGTGGTGTCCGGTTCGCACTGCTATACCTAATTTGTCAAGAATGGTGCCAACATCATACGGATGCACGCCCTCTAAATTAAAAGAAATAACTGAGGTCTTTGCTTTTGTCGTTCCATAAATACGTAATCCTGGAATGGTCAAAAGCTGCTCGGTTCCGTATTCTAATAATTCATTCTCGTAATCTGCAATAGCTTGCAAGCCAATGGAATTTAGGTAGTCAATGGCAATTCCAAAAGCAATTCCGCCAGACACATTGGGTGTACCGGCTTCAAATTTGTGTGGCAATTCTGCATAGGTGGTCTTTTCAAAGGTCACCTCCTTGATCATCTCACCGCCTCCTTGATAAGGAGGAAGTTTGTTGAGCCAAGATTCCTTGCCGTATAGGAAACCAATTCCTGTTGGTCCGCACATTTTGTGTGCAGAACTCACGTAGAAATCGGCGTCTAATTCTTGTACATCCACACTTTGGTGCGCGCAAGATTGTGCTCCATCAATCAATACCGCTGCTCCGTGCTCATGCGCTTGGGCAATGATCTCCTTTACAGGATTGATCGTCCCTAACGCATTGGAAATATGATTGACAAAAACCAGTTTGGTGTTGTTGTTCAAAAGCGCCTGATAATCTTCCATGATCAAGGTTCCGTCCTCGTTCATTGGAATTACCTTTAAGCTCGCTCCAGTGCGTTCACAAAGCATTTGCCACGGGACAATATTGGAGTGGTGTTCCATGGCAGAGACCAAGATCTCATCACCGCTTTTAAGCAAATGACTAAAACCATTGGCCACAATATTGATGCTGTGCGTGGTTCCCGAAGTGAAGATCACTTCGTGTTGTTTTTCTGCCCCGATGAATTTCTGAATCTTTTTACGTGCAGCCTCATAAGCATCTGTAGCCTCTTGTGATAGGGCGTGTACACCGCGGTGAATATTCGCGTTGTAATTGCTGTAGTAGTCTACAATACTGTCAATGACCACTTGTGGTTTTTGAGACGTGGCGGCGTTGTCAAAATAGACCAAAGGATAACCGTTTACCTCGCGCTGAAGAATAGGAAACTCTTTGCGGATAGCAGTTACATCAAAGGGTATTTTGGCTGTTTGATTCATCTAAATTTAGGGCTATATATTACAGATCAAATCCGAGTTGAACGCCAATCTTGTCAGCGATCAATCCGTTGATTCTATTTTTCAGTTCTGGGATCTTTACACTTTCTAAAACGTTGTTAGCAAAGGCGTACATCAAAAGAGCATTGGCTTCTTTCTTCCCAATTCCGCGTGAACGTAGATAGAAAAGTGCATCTTCATCCAACTGTCCAATGGTACAACCGTGAGAACATTTTACATCATCTGCAAAGATCTCTAACTGTGGCTTGGCGTTGATCGTTGCCTTGTCACTGATCAAGATATTGTTGTTCTGCTGGAAGGCATCGATTTTCTGAGCGATCTTATCTACCATCACTTTACCGTTGAATACACCCACTGCAGAATCGTCATAGATTCCTTTGTAGTCTTGATGACTTTCACAGTTTGGTGACTGGTGATGTACCAAAGTAGAGTGGTCCACGTGCTGCTTCTTCTCAATAATGGTCACCCCTTTCAAGGTAGAATCACAGTGCTGTCCTTGCTGGTAGAAGTTCAGGTTGTTTCTGATCAGTTTTCCACCAAAAGAGAAGGTGTGTACACGGCAGTTGCTGTCTCGCTCTTGCTTGATGTAAGTGCTGTCAATTAGAGAAGCGGTCTCTACATCGTTCTGTACTTTGTAATAATCAATATATGCGCGCTTTTCAGCAAAGATCTCTGTGACCGAATTGGTCAAGATAGGATGCTCTGCTAAGCTTTGATGTCGCTCAATGATCTGCACATGTGCGTTCTCACCAACGACTATCAAGTTACGCGGTTGGATCATCAGTGCAGCTTCACTACCTGTAGCAAAGTTGATGATCTCAATAGGTTTTTCTACTTCTTTGTGCGCCGGAATAAAGATGTAAGCACCCTCTTTGGCAAAGGCCGTATTGAGTGAGGTGATGCTGTCCGTTTCCGCAGCTTTGTTGAAATAAGCTTCAATTACCGGACGGTATTTGTCTTTACTCAATGCTGAAGACAGTAGACAAACATCAATACCCTCGTGTGTGGTCTCAGACAAGAAAGAGGAGTAAACACCATCTACAAAAACAACTTTGTAGGTATCTACATCATGCAAGAAGTATTGCTTCACATTCTTGTACTCCAAAGTGTTTGACTTCTTTGGAAAAACGGTGTAGTCCGCTTTGAGCATTTTGTCAAGCGGCGTGTATTTCCAAGCTTCGTGCTTGCGCGTCGGGAAGCCTGTATTCTCAAAGTTCTTTATGGCTGCAGAACGGATATCATGAATCAAGTGCTCTTGATCCAACGAATCCTCATAGGCCATATAAGAAGAGATCAATTTATCTTTTAAACTCATCCTTAAGCCGTTTTAACTTCTTCTTTGATCCAGTCGTATCCTTTCTCTTCTAGCTTAAGGGCTAAATCCTTGTCTCCAGACTTTACGATCTTCCCATCCATGAGTACGTGTACTTTGTCTGGTACGATATAGTCCAAAAGACGCTGGTAGTGCGTAATGACCAATACGGCATTGTTTTCACTGCGGAGTTTATTCACTCCGTTTGCAACAATGCGCAAGGCATCGATATCCAAACCAGAATCGGTCTCATCCAAAATAGCCAACTTAGGTTCAAGCATTGCCATTTGGAAGATCTCGTTACGCTTTTTCTCACCTCCTGAGAATCCTTCGTTCAAAGAACGGGATAGGAACTTGCGGTCAATCTCTAACAAGGCCGCTTTTTCTCGGATCTTCTTCAACATCTCCGCAGCAGGCATCTCTTCCATGCCTTGAGCTTTGCGTGTTTCATTGATGGCGGTCTTCACAAAGTTGGTTACCGATACTCCCGGAATCTCTACTGGATACTGGAAAGAAAGGAACACCCCGTGATGGGCGCGCTCTTCTGGATCCAATTCTGAAATATCTTCTCCTTCTAACAGTAAGTTGCCTTCTGTCATTTCATAGTCCTCGTTTCCTGCAATCACAGAGGCCAAGGTACTTTTTCCAGAACCGTTTGGACCCATGATAGCGTGTACCTCTCCGGCACCGATCTGCAGGTCAATTCCTTTTAGAATGTCTTTGTCTTCTACACTTGCGTGCAAATTTTCTATCTGTAACATCTTACTGATTTGTTTCTTCAATTTCTATATCCGGTCCGACAGACGTCGGGCTTACTTCTACAATTCTCTTTATGGTCAAGATGGAATCCCAACCCTCTGTATTGGCAGGTTTTGCTTCTACCACAGCTTCCAGGGTAACCGGAACCATGTCAAAAGGAGTCTTTTGCCAATTAGCAGCTTTGGTGGCTAGCTCTTGGGTCATTGCATCGTTTTTGACGGTATACATAACCTCATTCACTTCCAATACTGCGTTGTCTTCAAAAAGCAAAAAGTTGCCTTTATATGTTTTTGTATCTGTCGATTGCTCATCAGCACAGCTGGCCAGAAGAGCGAAAACGAAAAATAGGGTGGCTAGTTTTCTCATGCTTATCCGACTGAGCCTTCAAGGCTGATTTCTAATAATTTCTGAGCTTCCACAGCAAATTCCATCGGAAGTTTGTTCAAAACTTCCTTACTGAATCCGTTCACGATAAGCGCAATCGCCTTTTCGGTGTCAATACCGCGTTGGTTACAGTAAAAGATCTGGTCTTCCCCGATCTTACTCGTAGTAGCCTCGTGTTCTATGGTTGCTGATTTGTTCTTCGCCTCAATGTACGGGAAGGTATGTGCTCCACACTCGTTACCCATTAGCAGCGAGTCACACTGCGAGAAGTTACGCGCATTCTCTGCTCTGGAATTGATCTGCACCAATCCGCGATACGAGTTCTGCGATTTTCCAGCAGAGATTCCTTTGGAGATGATCGTACTGCGGGTGTTTTTCCCAAGGTGGATCATTTTGGTTCCTGTATCTGCCTGCTGGTAGTTGTTGGTTACAGCGATGGAGTAGAATTCTCCAATCGAGTTGTTTCCTTTAAGCACACAGCTTGGGTATTTCCAGGTTACTGCAGATCCAGTCTCTACCTGTGTCCAGCTGATCTTGGCATTAGTTTCACAAAGTCCACGCTTGGTCACAAAGTTGAAAACTCCACCCTTTCCGTCTTTTCCTCCAGGATACCAGTTTTGTACGGTGCTGTACTTAATTTCTGCATCATCCAAGGCAATGAGCTCGACCACTGCGGCATGCAATTGGTTCTCATCACGCGAAGGCGCTGTACACCCTTCCAAATAACTTACGTAAGAACCTTCATCAGCGATAACCAGCGTTCTTTCAAACTGTCCGGTTCCGGCCTGATTGATTCTAAAGTAGGTGGAAAGCTCCATTGGGCATCGAACACCCTTTGGGATGTAACAGAAGGATCCGTCACTAAATACTGCCGAATTCAAAGCGGCGTAGAAGTTGTCTCGCTGTGGCACCACAGATCCGATGTACTTCTTTACTAGTTCTGGATGCTCTTGGATGGCTTCTGAGATGGAACAGAAAATAATTCCCTTCTCGGCCAAAGTCTCTTTGAAAGTTGTTGCTACAGAAACGGAGTCCATAACGATGTCCACGGCAACTCCGGCAAGCTTCTTTTGCTCTTCCAAGGAGATCCCGAGCTTGTTGAAAGTCTCCAACAATTCTGGATCTACTTCATCCAAGCTCTCGTATTTAGCCTTCTTTGCAGGAGCCGAATAGTAAGAGATGGCTTGAAAATCGGGTTTGTCGTAGTTCACATTGGCCCATTCTGGCTCTTCCATTTCCTGCCAATAACGGAAAGCCTCTAGACGCCATTCGGTCATCCATTCGGGCTCTTCCTTCTTTTTAGAAATGGCGCGAACAATATCTTCGTTCAATCCCACTGGAAAGGTATCGGACTCAATATCGGTGTAGAATCCGTACTCGTACTCTTTGGTCTCGAGTTCCTTTTTTAAATCGTCTTCAGTAAACTTATTCATGGATTGATTGCTTAAAAATTAGAGCGAAAAGCTTTCTCCGCAGCCACAGGTTCTGTTAGCGTTGGGGTTATTGAATACAAAGCCTTTGCCGTTGAGTCCTCCGCTGTATTCCAAGGTGGTTCCCACCAAGTACAGGAAGCTGCGCTTGTCTACCAATATGCGAACAGCGTTGTCTTCAAAGATTTTGTCTTCATCTGCTTTGCTGTTGTCAAATTTGAGTTCGTAGGACAAGCCAGAACAGCCACCACTTTTCACGCCTACGCGCACAAAATCTGTGGTAGCATTAAAGCCCTCTTCTTGCATGAGTTGGGCCAGTTTGGTTTTTGCTATATCACTTACTTTGATCATTCCTCTATAGACTGATTGTAAATTGTATGCAAATATACGGCAAAACGCGCTGTGTTTAACGTTTTAACATATTATTAAAACGCATGGAATAATAAGGGTTTTCGATGATTCTGACCTAGAATTCTGCGAAGCGTTCGTCGAAGATAAAATTGTCGTCTGTCAGGGTTTTTAGAAAGGCGATGATCTGGGCTTTTTCTGCCTCCGTCAAAGGGATTCCCAAACTGCCGTCAGCGTTTCTTAGCAGCGGATCTAAAGTTGGGCTGTCAACAATTCCGTCGGAATAATGATCCAATACAGCCTCCAGATCTGGAATCCGACCGTCATGCATATAGGGGAAAGTCGCCTCAATATTGCGGAGGCTCGGCACCTTAAACTTTAGGCTATCGCTCGGCTGTCCCGTCACGCGAAAACGCCCGACATCATTGAATTCAGGGTCAATGCTCAGGCCATTGTTTCTATAGGTCTGATCCGTTTGTAATACACCAGAATGACAACTGGAACACTTGGCTTCAAAGAGGCCTAAACCAGCTGTTTCGTCTGTGGTGAGGGTAGTGCCATCATTGCGTAAAAAGCGGTCGTACTTACTGTCTGCAGACACCATCATGAGCATGAATTGAGACAACGCCTTGAGAATATTATCAGGATCTATTTGCCCATTTTCAAAGGCCGCAGCAAACATTTCAACATACTCAGGATCTTGACTCAAGGTGGTCACAATATTGTTAAAGCTGTTGTTCATCTCTACTTCCGCAGTGATGGGTATAATAGGCTGCGCATCCAAGTGCCCAGCAGCGCCGTCCCAAGTGAATTCTTCCATAAAAGCCAAGTTATGAAGCGGTTGTGCATTGCGTTTTCCAATAGCACCGTTCACACCGTGACTCGTAATGTGAGTGTGATGGGTAAAGGCAAAGGCTTGTATGTGACAGAATCCGCAGGAAACTACGCCATCAGAGGCCAAACGGCCATCGTAAAACAGCTTTTTACCCAGCACAAAACCGTTTTGAGTAGGTGGGTTTTGGCTCAGGTCATAAGTGAGGTCAGGGAAGTAATCCGGAATCTCTAGATTGAGCGCTACATCTACTTCTAAGGTCTCCTCTAAAGGATCATCGGCCATCGGTGCATCCTCATAGGGCTCGTTCTCCCCACAGGCGCTCAAAAGCACAACTAGAAATAATATGTAAAACTGTTTGATCATCATTTACTCGGCAGAAAATGCTGTTGAAATATTGCTTGCAATAATTGGCGCATAAACAGGATCCACCTGAATGTCATCTTTCTCTTGCAATGAAAAATTCTGAAGGCCTGCATCAAAAATTCGGGCAACGTCAAAGATCAGATTTATATTGCTGGTATTATCGTTTACGGTGAAGTCCGTGGCTAGATCTAATTCAATGGTCTTGTAGTTGTCTAGCGTGGTTCCGTGAGATCCTACATGAATGATAAAAGGCGCGTCGGTGGTGGTGTCAGTATCGTATTCACCTTCAAATTTGATGAATTTATATCCTGCTGACCAGCTCCAAAGCATGCCCGTCTCTTCTGCCGTTGGGATGAAATTATTAACCCCATTGAGCGGATAGTTGGATTGATCGACTCCAAAACCAAAACGGATTTTGTTGTATTTGCGGCCATCCACATCTGGGATGCTCAAAGTCTTGCTACCATTATCGGCCTCATTGACCACAAAATAGCTTTCACTTTGAGGCACCACAAATTCTTGTCCATTGGCGCCAATAAGCACAATGTCACTGATGATGTATTTTAACTCATTTACACGATAAGAATCACCAGAGGCATTGGTATAGGTTTGTGAGGACAAGATCAGATCATTGCCCGCAACCTGATTTTTAAAAACGAGATTAACCTCCCCAGGCGCGGCCTGATTATCGTCAGATTTACAACTAATTAAAGCTGCAAGAGCAAAGGTTAAAAGCAATATTTTTTTCATCATTTATACTTTACAATCAAGGCGTCTTTTCCGCCTTTGTTTAAAATTATATCACCGTCGGAGCTGTCTGTATCGCCCACAACAATCAGCGCGTTGGCACCGATAGGAGCACAATCATTAAAGAGTTCAACCCCAGAACCGCCTACGCTGTCTTGCCAAACCAAGTCTCCAGAGGCTGTGGTCACAATCACCCAAGCATCGTTTTGACCTTGGTTGGTTCCGACTTGACCATCACTACTTCTGGTGGTTCCTGCCATAATGAGTTCTCCGGTACCCATTTGATTTACAGCGCGAGCCGATTCAAACAAGCTGCCACCGTAGCTCTCTTCCCAGAGGAAGTTTCCGCTACTGTCAAAAGCCACGGCCCAAAGGTCTGCGTTGCCTTTAGGAGAAGATACATCGCCGTCTGCACTTCGGCTGTCGCCAACCATTACGTAGGTTCCAGGTGTTGATTCTATCAAGCCATAGGCAATGTCAATTTCAGAGCCGCCAAAGGATTTTTCCCAAACCAGGTCTCCGCTGTCGTTGATTTTTACCGCCCAGTAGTCATAACTACCTTTAGGACTAGAAATGTCAAAGTCATCACTTTCGGAGGCTCCAGTCATTAAAAATCCACCGTCTTGCGTTTGCAGTACTTGATAGCTTCTGTCATTATTTGTTCCGCCAAAGAATCTTCTCCAAATAAGTTGGCCGTTGGCATCTAAACGCATGCCCCAGAACTCTCCCACACCGTGTTTTGGCGCTGCGGATGGAGCGCTTGCAAATCCATCGTTTCCAGCGCCTCCACTGGCTGTAATGTCCAAAAAGCCGCTTACAAAATAGCCGCCGTCTGTCGTTTGAATCACGGAACTCGCCTGATCGCTGCCTGCAAAGCCATAACTCTGCTGCCATTGCAGATCACCGCTCGCTGAAAGTTTTACGATCCAATAGTCTTGAAAGCCTGCGTTTTCTGTAGCATCACCGTCAGCAGATCGGCTAAAACCGGCTATAGCGAAACCGCCATCGGCAGTTTCAATGATATCCGCGCCGCGATCATCGGCAGAGCCACCATAAGTTCGGCTCCAAACCATTGCGCCGTTAGCATCGAGCTTCAGAACCCAATAGTCGCTGTCTGTTGCAGTTTTATCCGTTATATCGCCGTCATTACTTTGAGTGTATCCCAAAACGGCAAAGCCTCCATCAGCAGTGGCAACCACCGCATTTGCAATGTCATCTCCAGATCCACCATAAGTGAATTGCCAGTCTACTATTCCTTCAAAGTCGGGAGTTTGCCCACTGTCATCTGTAGTGTCATCGGTTTGTCCACTGTCATCGGTATTGTCCGCAGGCAGATCGCTCTCGGAACAACTGTGTAGTCCAAAGACTAAAAATGCTATATACCAATACTTTCTGATCATCTATCGTTTCATGAGTTTTTGAGCTGCCGCATCATTTACCTGCAGCACATAAAATCCAGCGGAGAGATCGCTCACATCTATATTGATGGTCTCTAAGCTGTTGTTGAATTCAATATCTTTTAGCAATTGACCAGTTAAATTGAAAATCTGGACATGCTCAATGGGCGCTCCGTATTGAACCGTGAGTTGTTCTTGCATGGGATTTGGATAAGCCATCGCCTCCAAAATTTCAGCATCTACAGTACTTAAAACACTGTTGTCTCGAACTAAAAAGAATCCGTTGTCTTGATCTGAAACTACAATGTTCCCACTATCAAAGAAAGGATAAACATTCCAGGAACCATTTCCAGTACCTGCGTTATCACTACTTGGCCAAGTATCAAAATAGTGCGATTCCACAACCGTTCCCGTGTCGATTCCAGAAAGATCTAAAATGCGCAATCCTGCTCGGTAACTTGCCAAATAGAATTGATCTCCAACTACGTACCCGTTGTGATCGGTGGCTGGGTTTTGACTGAAGTAATTGAAAGCAAATACGGGATTGTCAAGATCAGAAACGTCAAAAATGATGGTCTTGGTTTCAAAACCAAAAATGATCTCATCCACCTCATCGGCCAACAAGAAATAACTTTGATCTTCCGTGAGCCAACCTTGGTGCGTATATCCAATGTCACTGTAGTCTACCGCCGATAGTAATGTAGGATTGTCTTTATCGGTTACATCTACAATAACCACTACGTTTTCATTACTTCCAAAAAAGAGCTCCTTGCCTGTGTGCTCGCTGTCTGGGCCACTGTAAGTGACAATTTGAGCATCGTGGGTATAACCGCTATCGGCATAACCTCCTGCAAACTGAGGGCTCAAAGGCGATTGAATATTCACCATATGAATTCCTCCGCTAAAGGTGTCGGTTCCTATGGCATAGGCAAAGCCAGTATCTTCATTAATGGCAATATTGTGGGCGCTTCCGAATCCTGAATAGTGCGCATCTTCATCAAAGGTGACCGGTGGGCTACTCACAGTGCGTAGGCGTGTCAGATCAAAGACCTGCATGCCGTGTCCATCCGCTTCGCTCACGACAAATGCGTGGTTGTTATAGACTTTAATATCGCGCCAAATGCTGGGGTCTGTAAAGGTGGGAAGCTTGCCCAGATATACCGTGTTTAACGGATCTGAAATATCTACAAAGGCGGTTCCATTGCTGAGTCCAATGATGGCGTATTCGTTTCCGGTCTCTGGATCGGTCCAGCCCCAGTTATCATTGGCCAAACTGGCATCGAAGTCAGCTAGCGGAATTCGATCCATAAGGTCAAGGCCGTCACAAGGAAAACCATCGGCAGAACCAGATTCACAAGGGATCTGGCCCATGACCAGATTAGTGCTTATAAAAAGCAGCGCGAGTAGTGTCTTTTTCATGAAATAGCAATTAGTATGCTAATTTAAAACAAATTAGTCGGGTCTTACCCTACTGCCTTGCAACGATAAAAAGACCTCCAGTGATATCACTTACAATGATGTTACCACTCGGGAGGTAGGGATAGACGCTCCAAACTCCATTGAAAGATGCATCATCATTGTCTGGGTGAGTGTCAAAAAAAGCGAGCTCGGTCATGGAAGCAGAGCCGATATCGCTCAGATCGATCTGTCTAATTCCTGCCGTATAATTGGCCAGGTAAAAATCATTATTCAGTACATAACCGTTGTGGTCAATGGCAAAAGTTGGTCCTAAATACGTGGTGTGAACCACAGGATCATCCAGATCAGAAAAGTCAAAAACAATGGTTCTGCTTCTTACCCCAATTTGAACTTCATCCAATTCATCACCCAGTAAGAAGTAACGCTGGTCTTCTGTGAACCAACCTTGGTGGGTATACCCTACATTGGTATACGAACTGCTGGAAATTGGAATGGGATTGGTCTTATCAGTGATATCTACAATTACGATCTCATCTTCATTGCTGCCAATAAAGATCTCTTTCCCCAGGTGTTCGGTGTCTGGGCCATTATAGGTCACCACTTGCGCATCATGGGTGTAATTACCATCTGCATATCCGCCTTCAACTACGGGGTTAATAGGATCTTGAATGTTGATAAAGAGCGGTCCTCCCTCAAAGTTACTGGCTCCAACCGCATAGGCATAACCGGTATCTACATTAATCACTATGTTGTGAGCACTCCCAAATTCCGTCAAAAGTGCATCGGCACTAAAGGTTTCTGGAGGGCTGCTCACATCGCGAAGCTTAGTGAGATCAAAGACCTGCATGCCGTGACCAGAAGCTTCTGCAACTATAAAAGCGTGATTGTTGAACACTTTGATATCGCGCCAATTACTCGAGGTAGAGGCGGTGGGTAGCTTTCCTAAATAGATGGGGTTGGACGGGCTGCTGATGTCAACAAAAGCAGTGCCGTTATTAAGGCCCATTAGCGCGTATTCTTTCCCGGTGGACGGGTCTACCCAGCCCCAAGAATCGTTTCCGCGAGTGGCTGAAAAGAGTTCGATAGGAATCTGGCTCATCAGATTCATGCCAGAACAGGGATAGACCCCGGCTTGTCCGCCTTCACAGGCTAAAAATCCAATGATACTTGGGCCATCATCTACAGGGTCATCACCACTGTTGTCATTGTCATTGGTTACAGGGTCTGTAGGACGGCCGTCATCCGAAGAACAACTGCTGAGCCCAACAAGGCTGAGAGACGCCATTAGCATCCCAAATACTAGTTTAGTCTTTAAAGTTACCATACCTTTGCAAATTAAAGATTATCAACATACTTAAGGGTATCTGGCATGTTAAAAAACAAGGACGAATCGCGCACTCCGCTCTCTGAATTTGGTGAATTTGGACTCATTGATCACCTCACCAAACACTTCGAGATCAAACACGAAACTACCGTAAAAGGAATTGGTGATGACGCTGCTGTTGTTCAAGAAGAGCAACAAATGGTAGTCACCACGGATTTATTGGTAGAGGGGGTTCATTTTGACCTGAGTTATATGCCCTTAAAGCATTTGGGTTATAAGGCCGTTGTGGTAAATCTATCCGATGTCTATGCGATGAATGCTGAGGCCAAACAGATCACGGTTTCTATAGCCGTATCTAATCGATTCCCGGTTGAGGCTCTGGAAGAACTCTATGCAGGGATCAAAACCGCTTGTGATATATATAAGGTAGATCTGATAGGTGGTGACACGACCAGTTCGGTCACAGGCTTGATCATTTCTGTCACCGCCATGGGTGCGGTTGCCCCTGGTGAGGCAGTGCTTCGCAGTGGTGCCCAACCGAACGATCTTTTGGTGGTGACGGGAGATATTGGTGCGGCTTATATGGGCTTGCAAGTGTTGGAACGTGAAAAAGAGGTCTATAAGGTAAATCCAAACATGCAGCCAGATCTGGAAGAGTATACCTATCTATTAGAACGTCAACTCAAGCCAGAAGCGCGTAAGGACATTCGTGAATTATTAAAGGCTCTTGAAGTTAGCCCGACAGCGATGATTGATGTTAGTGACGGACTGTCTTCTGAGATCCTACACCTTTGCAAACAAAGCCAAGTAGGGTGTAATTTGTATGAAGATAAGTTGCCTTTGGATCCGCAGTTTATTGCTGTCTGTGAAGAGTTTGAGGTAGATAGTACGACCATGGCGCTCAATGGTGGAGAAGATTATGAATTACTCTTTACCATAAGCACATCTGAATTTGATAAGATCAAAGGGAATCCCCATTTAACGGTCGTTGGTCATATGACGCCAGAAAATGAAGGGGTGCACTTAATTACTCGAGCCAACACAAAAATTCCAATTGTTGCCCGAGGTTGGAATGCCTTCAATAAAGAAGAAAATCAAGAATAAATTTCGTTGAGGTAGGTTCTAAAACGATTGTTGGTTTGTCTCCAGTATTCGTTTAACGGCACCTTGCGCCCGTAGCCGTCATCTGTAAATTCTTTTTTACAGCAATTGCAGCGGTATTCGTTGATCTGAAAGTGATGTTTTTGGGTCAGTTGGTATTTGTGACCGACTATTTTGCAGCGGAGGATTTTACTAAACATAAGTAGGTTAATGTGTAACGTTAGGCAATCTGTATTTGGAGCGTCTAGTGAAGAGATCGCGTAAGCACTCATTGATCTCGCGGGTCTTGTTGGTGAGGCGTTCCAATTTTCCCTGCGGATTGGTACTGAATTCTCCTTTACAATTAGAGCAGCAGTACTCACTCACAGAGTCAGTGACCTTTTGTTTTAGGACTAAATTGTGCCCGAACATCTTACATCTAAGCTGTCCGATTGAACTGGTTTTAGCGGTAGGTGTTTTCATAGTTTCTGCGTTGGGGATCAGAAAGATAGAAATAAATGCAAAAAACACGATAAAAAGTCAAAAAAAATCGATGAAATGCACTATGAAGTGAATTTTGTTAAGAAAATTCGTACTTTATCGATGTTTTCAAAGGGGCTCATATGCCCACCTTCAAGGATTAACTTTTGATTTTGATGCTGGTTGACGGCCTCTGTGAGTGCAGAAATATTCACCAGAGGATCTTGTTTACCAATGACCAAATAGCTGTTTTGCTTTCTTTTAAAGAAAAGAGCAGATCTATCTGGCCTGTGAATCATAGCTTCTGTTGCAGCAATGATCGCCTCCGCAGTCATTAGGCTTGCCTTTTTAATTAGATCATCAATTGTGGGCTGCATGACTTTTCGCACCGAGGTCGGGAAAAGACTCGGAATCACCGTGCGCACAAACAATTTAGGATCCTCTTTAATTACGCTTATGGCCTGACGCCTTTTTTGCTTTCGCTCCTCAGTGTCTGGATAAAAAGTACTGTTGAGTAAGCACAGTTTATCAACACGTTCAGGAGCCATTTCTGTCAGAGCCAAAGCTACATATCCGCCCATGGAATGTCCTGCCAAGTTGATTTGATCGGCTTTGAGGTAATCCAGTACTTTAAGGACATCTTTGGCAAAGGACTCCATAGTGGCCTCCTCGCTCAGACCCGATCTGCCGTGTCCAGGTAAGTCAATACATATGACACGAGCGTGCTCAGCAAGATCATTCACTAAGCCATCCCACATGCTGTGATCTTCCAAAAAGCCATGCAAGAGCACTAGGTTTGGTCCCGCACCTTGAACGGTGTAAAAAAGACTGTCCGAATTTTGGAGCTTGGTCATAATGTGTATCTTGGGGTGCGCTAGCTAAACGATGAGCAAATCTAAAGAATTACTCCTTACCGCCTTTGCACTTTTCGCGCTCTTTTTTGGAGCGGGAAATCTTCTGCTTCCCCCATTATTAGGATTTAAGGCGGCAGACAATTGGCCGATTGTTGTGGCGGGATTTGCCATTACTGCTGTGATCATACCTATTATTGGGATTTACGCTCATGCCAAGTTGCAGGGAACCATGTTTGATTTTGGAAAGAAGGTATCCCCTCTTTTTAGTTCTGTATTTTGTATCGTGGTCTACGCCATATCTATTGCAATTCCTGCTCCAAGAACAGCGGCGGCTACCCATGAGATCGCAGTTTATCCTCTGCTGGAAACGCCATCTTGGCTCACCAGTATGATTTACTTTGCCCTAGTGTTGGTCTTTGTCTTGAACCGATCAAAAATCATGAGCATTATAGGGAAGTATTTGACTCCACTTATTGTCATCATGCTTTTGGCCGTTATTGGAATAGGAATGTTTGCTAGCGAAGCCATTGTACATGAAGCTACAGACCTATCGCCTTTAACTACAGGAGTGCTTGAAGGTTATCAGACCTTTGATGCCATTGGTGCGGCAGTTGTGGGTGCAGTGATCATCATCTCATTAAACTTACGCGGTCATACAGATTATCACTTTAAGAAAGAACTCATCTGGAAGGCTGGCCTAATTGCTGGCTTAGGCCTTTTGATCATGTATGCAGGACTGATTGCCTCCGGAGCCTATTACGGGAATGATATCCTGGGAGCTGAAGGTATGAGCAGTACCATGCAACGCGCCACACTTTTGCGCGGAATCATTCAAGGAACTTTAGGGACTCAGGCCAACACTTTATTGAGTTTGCTTTTGGCTTTGGCCTGTTTTACAACTGCTGTTGGAATCATTGCCGGAGCGGCTGATTACTTCAAAGGAGTCTTTAATAATTCCAATCGGGTTTATAAACTCACTGCTATTATTGGGTGTGTGCTCGGGGTGGTTATTGGACAGTTGGATTTTCATTCCATCATTGTAGTGGCTATTCCTGTTCTGGCTTTTATCTACCCTTTGACTATTGTTTTGATTCTGCTCAATGCACTTCCAGACCGATGGGCATCAGCGCGTGTTTTTAAAGCGGTCGCAATAGTCACTTTTCTATTTAGCATGCCTGATGTGATCTCTGGAATTTGGGGCGCTGACCTTTTAGGAACATCCCTTTCTTGGTTGCCATTATCTGAGTTCAGTTTAGGTTGGGTCTTACCTGCTTTGCTGACCTTCGTTTTAGCCAACTTTTTATTCAAGCCTGAGACGAATTGACGTTCATTTGCTTAAATCAATACTTTCTTAACATTTTGGTGATTTTTCGAAATCGTTGTAGTAGTTAATCGGTTTAAAATCAGCTGTTAAATTGAGCTAAAAAAGCTGCGGATATCACATTTTTCCTCGATCAAAATTTCAAATATTTTCCTAAGTAGCTTCTAAAATTAGGAATCTGATAATTCTTTAGAATTACCCCTTGTTTTCATTTGGAAGGTTATTGTCCTTGGCTACATTTACCTCGTTAGTAAAAACACTGATTATGGCTATTACAAAGCAATTTTTAAAGACCAAGCCGGTATGTAAAGTAACCTTTACCGTACCTGCAGAAGAGGCCAACGAAGTAAAAGTAGTTGGTTCCTTCAACGAGTGGGATCAAAAAGCCACTCCGCTTAAGAAACTAAAGAACGGAACCTTTAAAGGAACTGTGAATCTAGATAAAGGTGCCTCTTACGAGTTTCGTTATTGGATCGATGGCGCATACGCCAACGACGAACAAGCAGATGCATACCAGTGGAACGACTTTGCAGGTGCAGACAATTGTGTCTTGAACCTCTAAGGTCTGGTAGTATTTAGTTCAGATGAGCCTCTCACTTTTTGAGAGGCTTTTTTTGTACCTTGTTTTGAAGCTATTTAACCCATTCAATACTGGTTAAAAAATTACCCTTTCCGCACCTGTTCTGTGCTTTTTTATTGGTTCGTAGCGCTGCTATGCACCGCAAAAAAGGCTTCAAACAGTCACAAAAATGGTTAATTTTCACTTCAGTTTGAATAGATTAAATAACTTCCATTCTCTCAGCTAAAAATTTAAGCTTATGAAAAAACTACTCTTCCTATTCGCATTTTGCCTTTGCTCCATTACTTACGCTCAAGATTATAAGAAAGATCTCGATGCTGTGGTCGCAGCTTCTGAAGGGTATATTGATATCTTTTATAAAGGCGATACCGCTTTGGCTTATACCTATATTGATAAGAGCTTACGCAAAGTTGGATGGCGCTATAACCCAGACGGCAAAAATTATTCAGATAATTTGGAATTACCCTTCGATGAAGTGATTGATCTGTCAAAGCGCCTAAAGAAACGCCCTATTCCAAAGGAGGCCCAAGCAACGCGAGCCGTTGAGGTTTTAGAAGTTAATGATAAGATCGCCATTACAAAGGTCACCGCCGCTTGGGGAATAGATTATCTCAACCTAGTCAAGAAAGACGGCAAGTGGAAAATCATCAATATTGTCTGGCAATCAGCGCCGCAGTGGACGTACCGACCGGAGGATTAATTGTGGACAAGTTAGCGGCGACATTGAGACATGAAAAGTCGACCAAGAGTTACCCAGATTCATAAATCTGAGTTTCTCAATGTTTGAAACATTTCAAACAATTGGTAATTTATTGCGGGGAGGGGTTAGCACCCCTTAGGATAATATCCACTTTTTATTTCAATTCCGATTATTAAAAGAGACGGAAAATTGACCTCCAATTCAGAGGCGTTAGATAAAACTCCAAACTCTTTGATAAAACAGGGAAATGCGACGAGAAATTAAGAGTTCATGATCTCCTCGATCTCCTCAACCTCAATTGGGATATTGCCCATCAAATTATGTGGAGCACCACTTTCTTGGACAACTACATCGTCTTCTAAACGCACGCCAAATCCTTCTTCCGGAATATAGATTCCCGGTTCCACGGTAAAGACCATATTCGCAGTCATGGGTTCCCAAAGAATACCGTAATCGTGGGTGTCTAAGCCAATATGATGTGAGGTTCCATGCATAAAGTACTTTTTATAGGCCGGCCAGTTTGGATCTTCGTTTTGCACGTCGGCTTTGTCAATTAGGCCCAGACCTAAGAGCTCTGAGGTCATCAATTTACCAACCTCGACGTGATACTCCTTCCAGAGCGTTCCGGGCACGAGCATTGCCGTTGCCTCATCCTTTACTCTATTTACCGCGTTATAAACTGCTTTTTGACGGTCAGTAAAACGACCGTTCACAGGTATGGTACGAGTCATATCACTGCTGTAGTTGGCGTATTCTGCGCCTACATCCATTAGGATCAGATCACCATCCTTACACTGTTGATTATTCTCGATATAGTGCAGTACATTGGCGTTACTTCCGCTTGCAATAATAGGCGTGTAGGCAAATCCTTTGGATCGGTTTCTGAGGAACTCGTGCATATATTCAGCCTCGATCTCATATTCCCAAACTCCAGGCTTTACAAAATCCAATACGCGACGGAATCCTTTTTCAGTGATAGTACATGCGGTTTGCATCAAATCCAATTCAATCTGATGTTTTACTGAACGCAGGCGTTGTAAAATAGGATTGGCTTTCGCCCAGCTGTGTGCTGGGAATTGCGCTTTGGTCTTAGCTATAAAACGATCCTCTCGAGTTTGCGTCTCCACAGCTTGACGGTAGTGTTCGTTGGTGTTGAAATAGATCATTTCGGCCTGAGTCATAAGTTCAAAGAAGATCTTATCAAAGTCCTGCAACCAATAAACCGTTTTGATCCCTGAGGTTTCAAAGGCTTTTTCTTTGGTGAGTTTTTCACCTTCCCAAACAGCTATATGAGCATTGGTCTCACGTAGGAACAAGACCTCTCGGTGCTTTTCTTCTACCGCATCCGGAAACAACACTAAAATGCTTTCTTCCTGATCCACTCCGCTTAAAAACAAGATGTCTCTATGCTGATTGAAAGGCATGGTGCTGTCCGCACTCACAGGATAGATGTCATTACTATTGAACACCGCAATACTTTTAGGCTTCATGGCTGCCATAAAGTTCTTACGGTTATAAATGTATAAGCTGTTGTCTATTGGATGGTATTTCATGATCTTCAAATTGAGCCTTAAAAGTAGCAAAACTCACCGTTTAAAGGGCTTAGGTTTGATGTTAAACTTCATTAAAAATTTTTGTGCTGGGAGCCCTAAGTCGTACTTTAACCTGCTGAACTCATTTTTGCTTTTAACGTTTAAGCGAAAATGGAAGGTTTTAAACTTGGTTGAAGACTTTTTTGAGTTGCATAGCAGCGCTACGGAACGATAAAAAGACAAAAACCAAGATTGAAACGGCAATTTTATAGCAAATGATAAAAGCGTAAATTAGTTCATTAACCAACCATTGTAAAAAAAATGCGACACTACCTTCTCGCGCTGGGAATGCTCAGTTTTAGTTTTCTAAATGCGCAAACCCCAGCCACTTCTGCGGCTCAAGTAGAAGCCGGTATCCAAGCCAAAGCTCAACTTACAGAATCATCAATTGTCAAAAATTTACCCTTTACCAACATTGGCCCAACGGTCATGAGCGGGCGAGTAGTAGATTTAGCAGTCAATCCAGATAACCCTACGGAATTCTACGTAGGTTACGCCAGTGGCGGTGTTTGGTATACCAACAACAACGGAATTTCATTTACTCCAGTATTGGATAGCAGCCCTACTCAAAATGTAGGAGATATTGCTGTAGACTGGAAAAACGGCACCCTGTGGGTAGGAACTGGAGAGGTCAATGCCTCGCGTTCTTCTTATGCCGGTATTGGTTTACTCCGATCTGATGACATGGGTAAAACTTGGACCAATGTTGGTCTAAAAGATTCGCATCACATCAGTAGAATTTTGATCAACCCAAACAACCCAGATGAGGTTGTGGTTGGCGTAGCAGGTCACTTGTACTCTACAAACGCTGAGCGCGGGGTTTTCAAGACCATGAATGGTGGTAAGACCTGGAACAAGGTGCTTTTTATCAATGACCAAACGGGTATTATTGACGTAGCAGTTGATCCGAATAACTTCAACAATATGTACGCTTCTTCTTGGGATAAAGACCGAAAGGCGTGGAATTTTAGAGGGAGTGGAAACGGAAGTGCTATTTATAAATCCACAGATGCAGGAAACACTTGGACCAAGGTTAGTGTTCCTAATAGTGGTTTCCCAACGGGGGAAGGCGTGGGAAGAATTGGTTTGTCTGTTGTGGATGGAAACACGGTTTACGCTATACACGATAACCAAGCGCGTAGACCAGACACTGGTGGGGGTCGTCCGAGACCAGGCTTGTCCAAAAATGATTTTAAAAGCATGCAGAAGTCGGCCTTTTTACAGCTTGATGACAGCAAACTCAATGGATTCCTAAGAGAGAATCGATTCCCACAACAATACCAAGCAAACAATGTAAAGCAGATGGTTCGAGCGGGTAGCTTAGAACCTAAGGACTTGGCGCTTTACCTTGAAGACGCCAACAGTCTTTTGTTTGACACTCCTGTAATTGGGGCGGAAGTATATAAAAGTACCAATGGTGGGAAGACCTGGAAAAAGACGCATGATGGGTACTTAGAAGACTTGTATTATTCCTATGGATATTACTTCGGAATGATTCATGCCGACCCGAGCAATTCAGACAATATCTATATCTACGGCGTACCGATCTTAAATTCTAAAGACGGAGGAAAGACCTTTAAATCTATTGTTGGGGATAATGTCCACTCAGATCACCACGCGCTTTGGATCAATCCAAATATGCCGGGTCACTTGATCAACGGTAATGACGGAGGGGTGAATATCACTTATGACGACGGTAAAACTTGGATGAAGAACAACACCCCTTCTGTGGGTCAGTTCTATGCGATCCAAGTGGATAATGAAAAGCCCTACAATGTTTATGGAGGTTTACAAGACAACGGAGTTTGGAAAGGATCCAGCAACAATACAGAGTCTACACGTTGGCATTCAAGTGGAGATTACGGCTATGAGATGATCATGGGCGGTGACGGGATGCAGATCCAAGTAGACAATAGAAACACAGATATAGTTTACACCGGATTCCAGTTTGGAAATTACTTTAGACTCAATTTAGAAACGGGAGATCAAAAGCGTCTCTCTATTAGACACAAATTGGGTGAGCGTCCGTATCGATTCAACTGGCAGACGCCAATTTTACTGTCTCCGCACAATCAAGACATTTTGTATTTAGGTGGAAACAAACTGATGCGTTCCATGAATCAAGGGGATGATTTTGAAGCTATTTCTGGCGATTTGACCACTGGTGGGAAGAAAGGAAATGTCGCTTATGGAACCTTGACCACAATTAGCGAGTCTACCTTCCAATTTGGAATGATCTATACGGGTAGTGATGATGGACTCATTCATTTGACTCGTGATGGTGGTGCTTCTTGGTCAAACATTTCTTCTGGTTTGCCGAACGATCTTTGGGTATCTCGCGTTGAAGCTTCCAAGCATAAAAAAGCGCGTGTCTATGCCTCTTTAAACGGTTATCGTTGGGATGATTTTACCGCTTATGTGTATATGAGTGATGATTTTGGAGCAACTTGGAAGAACATCAGTAGTAATTTACCGGCCTCTGCAGTTAATGTCATTAAAGAAGACCCTGTGAACATGAACGTTTTGTATGTAGGTACAGACAACGGAGCTTATGTTTCTATGGATCGTGGAGAAAGCTGGCATCCGTTTAGTGAAGGCTTGCCAAATGTGGCAGTTCATGATCTGATCATTCACCCAGAGGCTTCTGAGCTTATCTTGGGTACGCACGGCCGTTCTATTTACAAAGCAGATATTTCCATGCTTCAAGCGATGAATGCCGATGTGATGAATAGTGTTGTGGTAAAGGCGATGGAACCTGTGAATCATTCCAGAAGATGGGGTGCTTCCTTTGGGCAGTGGTATGATGCCTACGAGCCAGAGGTGTCTTTAGAGTTTTACAGCCCAGCGTCTGGCAAGGCTACGGTGACCATCACCAATGCCAATGGTGTTGAAGTTCAAAGCATGCAAATGGACGCCGACAAAGGCTTCAACGCAGTAGCTTATGATCTGGCTATGAGCAGCAAAGCACAAAAGGCCCTGAGCAAAGACAAATCCGCGGGAATCTATCCAGGACAAAACGGAAAATACTATCTACCAAAAGGCGATTACAAGGTCACTGTAGCTGTCGGGGGAACCTCCGCTAGTTCAGGCTTAAGCATCAAGTAGATAGCGTATTTATAATAAATCTAAATAACGAGGGAATCAAACTTTAATTCTTGGGTTTGATTCCCTTGTGTCGTAAATTTGTACCACTAAAAAGTAATCGCAATCCTATGGGAATTTTATCCTCTTCAATTGCCCGTAAAGTCGCCATGGCGCTTTCGGGATTGTTTCTTGTAGTTTTCTTGACCCAACACTGTGTGATCAATTTGACCTCAGTCTTAGATCCAGATACCTTTAACAGCTGGTCTCATTTTATGGGGACCAACGGTTTGGTGCAGTTTGCTTTGCAGCCTGTTCTGATCTTTGGGGTAGTTTTTCACTTTGTGATGGGATTTGCTCTCGAGCTGAAAAACAGAAGCGCAAGAGCGCATAAATACGCCATGTATAAGGGCAGCGCCAATGCCTCATGGGCATCTAGAAATATGATCATTTCTGGAATTGTAGTATTGGCTTTCTTAGGACTTCACTTTTACGACTTCTGGGTTCCAGAAATTGTACACAAGTATATCGAAACGCATCCGGAAGATCCAACACGTTACTATGCAGAAACCGTGCACAAGTTTGAAAGTCCAATTCGTGTAGGGCTGTATGTGCTAGCTTTTGCATTGTTAGCAGTTCACCTTTGGCACGGATTTTCTTCCAGTTTCCAATCGGTTGGATTCAACAACAAATACTCCAAGGCGCTTAAAGGCTTTACCAAAGCTTTTGCTATTGTGATCCCGTTGTTGTTTGCTGTGATTGCGCTATACCACCACTTTAATCAAATTCCACATTAATACTATCGCATATGTCAGTTCTAAAATCAAATGCACCTGCAGGACCACTAGCCGATAAGTGGACGAAACATAAAAACGACATTGACCTGGTAAACCCAGCCAACAAGCGTAATATTGACGTAATTGTCGTGGGTACTGGTTTGGCCGGTGGATCTGCCGCCGCAACCTTGGCAGAGCTTGGGTACAATGTAAAGACCTTCTGCTATCAAGATTCTCCTCGACGCGCGCACTCAATTGCAGCGCAAGGAGGGATCAATGCAGCAAAGAATTATCAAGGGGATGGGGATTCTACTTACCGCCTTTTTTACGATACCATCAAAGGAGGAGACTATCGTTCCAGAGAAGCCAACGTTTACCGTTTGGCTGAGGTTTCCAGCAACATTATTGACCAATGTGTTGCTCAAGGAGTACCTTTTGCTCGTGAATACGGAGGTCTTCTGGACAACCGCTCTTTTGGAGGGGTTCTGGTATCGAGAACGTTTTACGCTAAAGGGCAAACAGGGCAGCAATTGTTGCTTGGAGCCTATTCAGCCATGAACCGCCAGATCAATCGCGGAAAGATCAAAGCGTTTAACCGTCACGAGATGCTAGACCTAGTGATCGTGGACGGCAAGGCACGTGGAATCATAGCTAGAAACCTTGTAACTGGTGAATTAGAGCGTCACTCAGCGCACGCTGTTGTGATCGCTTCTGGAGGATACGGAAATGTATTCTACCTATCCACAAACGCCATGGGAAGTAACGTAACTGCTTCATGGAAGATCCACAGACGCGGTGCTTATTTTGCAAACCCATGTTTTACGCAGATTCACCCAACATGTATTCCAGTTTCTGGAGACCATCAGTCTAAATTGACCTTGATGTCAGAGTCTTTGAGAAACGACGGACGTATCTGGGTGCCTGCTAAGAAAGAAGACGCTGAAGCTATCCGTGCAGGAAAGCTCAAGCCGACAGAATTAAAAGAAGAAGATCGCGATTACTACTTAGAGCGCAGATATCCTTCATTTGGGAACCTAGTACCTCGTGACGTTGCTTCGCGTGCAGCCAAGGAGCGTTGTGATGCTGGATTCGGAGTGAATAAAACAGGAGAGGCAGTTTATCTTGACTTTGCCGCCGCTATTGAGCGTTATGGAAAAGAGCAAGCAGCCATCCAAGGAAATCAAAATCCAACCAAAGAAGAATGGTTGGCTCTTGGTGAAAAGGTGATCGAAACTAAATACGGAAACCTCTTCCAGATGTATGAAAAGATCGTGGATGAGAACCCGTATAAAACCCCAATGATGATCTACCCTGCGGTACACTATACCATGGGTGGGATTTGGGTAGACTATAACTTGCAAACCACTATTCCTGGGTGTTATGCTGCTGGAGAAGCAAACTTCTCCGATCACGGTGCGAACCGCTTAGGGGCTTCTGCCTTGATGCAAGGATTGGCAGACGGTTACTTTGTGTTGCCGTATACCATTGGAGATTATTTAGCTGATGATATCCGTACAGGCCCTATCAGCACAGAGACTCCTGAGTTCGAAGAAGCAGAGAACAATGTGAGAACAACCCTAGAGAAGTTGGTCAATAATAACGGAACCAAATCCGTAGATTATTTCCACAAGCGTTTAGGGAAGATCATGTGGAACGAGGTAGGAATGTCTCGTAACGCAGAAGGACTTAAAAAGGCTATGGCCGACATCAAAGCGCTTCGCGAAGAGTTCTGGAAAGAAGTTCGCGTGCCGGGAGAGATGGACAGCATGAATCCGGAGTTAGAAAAAGCCATGCGTGTTGCTGACTTTTTAGAGCTAGGAGAGTTGTTTGCAAAAGACGCTTTAGATCGTAACGAATCTTGTGGGGGACACTTTAGAGAGGAATATCAAACCGAAGAAGGTGAGGCACTCAGAGACGATGAAAATTATATGTACGTAGCAGCTTGGGAGTATAAAGGCGAGCCAGCAGATGCAGTTCTGCACAAAGAATCGCTTGACTACGATAATATAGAAGTAAAAACCAGAAGTTATAAATAAACCGTTATGAACTTAACACTTAAAATCTGGAGACAAAAAGATGCCCAGTCCAAGGGTTCTATGCAAACCTATTCCATTTCTGGAGTTGAAGGCGATATGTCTTTCTTGGAAATGCTGGACGTACTCAATACGCAACTTATAGAAAAAGGTGAGGAGCCTGTAGTATTTGATCATGACTGTCGTGAAGGAATCTGCGGATCTTGTTCGCTAATGATCAATGGAGAGCCTCATGGGCCAGACCGATTGGTAACTACTTGCCAATTGCATATGCGCAAATTCAACGACGGTGATACTATTGTCATTGAGCCGTTCCGTGCAAAAGCATTCCCAGTGATCAAAGACCTTATGGTAGATCGCTCTGCTTTTGATCGCATTCAGCATGCAGGAGGATATATCTCTGTAAACACTTCAGGAAACACTATTGACGCTAATGCCATTCCAGTTGAGAAGGCAGACGCAGACGCTTCCTTTATGGCTGCGGCTTGTATTGGTTGTGGAGCTTGTGTTGCAGCTTGTAAGAACGCAAGTGCTATGCTCTTTACCTCTGCTAAGGTGAGTCAGTTTGCACTCTTGCCTCAAGGAAAGGTAGAGGCCACACGTCGTGTACTTAACATGGTGGAGCAAATGGACAAGGAAGGATTTGGTAACTGTACCAATACTGGAGCTTGCGAGGTAGAATGTCCTAAAGGAATTTCCTTAGAGAACATTGCCCGCATGAACCGCGAATACCTTGCCGCAAGCGTTAAAGGTTAAATTTAAATAGCGCGTAAATGCTGGTTGTCTGAACCAGGATTCTGAATGCGCTGTAAAAAGATATTTTTGAGGATGGTCTGTTTGAACTTGGTGATGTCGTAAGGCTTCACGATGATATCATTCATACCAGCCTCAAAGATTGTAAAGCGCACCTCTTCAATTTCCACAGCCGTCAAGGCTAGAATCGGGATAGACTTATTAAAGATTCGGATCTCCTTGGTGGCCTGAATTCCATCTTTTACTGGCATATTGATATCCATCAGGATCAAATCAAAGTTATGTGCTTTGGTAAGGTCCACTGCCTGTTGGCCGTTCTCAGCTATCATACAATTTACTTGATGCTTCTCTAAGATCTTCTGAGTGACTTTTTGGTTGATGCGATTGTCTTCTACAACCAAAATAGACTTGCCAATTAGATTTTTGGTATCAATCATGGCTGTAGATTCTTCTTCTGGCGCATCACTGACCAGGTCAAATCCTAGGGAGAAGCTAAAGGTCGATCCTTTACCTGCTTCACTTTCTAGATTAATGGTTGATTGAGATTTGGCGAGCAATTTCTTCACAATAGGCAAGCCCAGACCAGTACCTTGGTAGTTGTAATTGTCTTCCTGTCCGATCTGCAGGAATTCGTCAAAAATGTCGGCCTGCTTTTCTTTGGCAATACCAATACCCGTGTCAATCACGCTAAAGCGCACATTCACTGTTTTATCAGACATGTATTCTTTAATCACCTTTACTGTAATAGTTCCGTTTTCTGTGAATTTACAGGCGTTGCTGATAAGGTTCATGAGAACTTGGGCCAACTGCATGGCGTTTCCGCGCACTGTGGTGGGCAATTCGTGGTCTACTTCCAATCGGAAGGTGTTCTTGTTTTGGATTAGTAAATATTCAAACGAGCCGGATATCGTCGTAATCAATTCTCGCAGTTTAAATACCGAATGATCATCCTCATCTTGACTCTTAGAATCGAGTTTATTGATCTGAAGCACATCGTTGATCAATGCCAGCAGATAATCCGCAGAGAATTTAAGAAGACTCAGATCCTTTTTGTGTTTACTCAAGGACTCGTCTTCCATTAAAAGTGTGCTCAGCCCGATTACCCCGTAAAGTGGTGTGCGTAATTCGTGACTGACTGTAGAGAAGAACTTGGTCTTGGTTCTGCTCATGCGTTCGGATTCTTCCTTGGCTTTCTTGTACTCCCGATTCTTGATTTTTAGCTCCTGAGCAAGCTGCTTTCTGTTGCGATATGCGAAATAAAGCAAGATCATAGACAGCAAGAAAAATACAGAAAGTGTAATGAGGTAATTGTTCAGCTTGCTTTTGTTGTCAAGCATGGTTTTTTGCAGGTCCTGCTCTTTTTGAGCTGCCGCCATATCCTTTTTGTACTCATCTACCTGAAATTTGGCTACCATCATTTCAGTCTCTGTAGAAGCAAGATCGTTAAGGTTCTCGCGGAGGTAGTTGGTATATTGTTCCTGCATTTCAAAAGCTTCCTTGTACTTTTCTTGTGCAAACAGACTCTCGCTGTAACCAAAATATGCTGACTCTAATTCTACCTTAAGGTCGGCCGCAGTGGCTTCTTTGATGACCTTTTTGTAATAGATGTCCGCGCTTTCATAATCTTCCTTGACCAAATAGTATTCTGCTGTGAGGCCATCCAGTCCTATTCCAAAGGATTCGTGGTCGTGGTATTTATGGAGCGCTTTTGATTTTACAATATGCAGATAGGCTTCTTGGTATTTTTGTAGGTCCATGGCCGTAAGGGCAGCGTTGTAATGCGCTTTCGCCAATCGCGTGGAATCTTTGATCAGCGTGAAACCTTCTATGGCCTTTTGATGGAAATCCATGGCTCTATTGTAATCGACATTTACAGAAGAGTACATATTGGCTAGGTCCATATAGGATAGCGCAACGGCTGTATCATTCTTAGCCTCCAAGGCGTATTTTTGAGATTTGATAAAGCTTTCCTTGGCATTGACCGTATCAGTAATCACCAAATAATCATAGGCCAAATTCCGATAAGCCAAGTGCAAAAGCTCGGGCTTTTTCAAATAGTTGGCAGCAGCCAATAAGGAAATATTGAGCTTTAAAGACTCTTTGTATTGTCCATTGAAATAATAGAGATCGGAAGTATCAATCAACGCACGAAACTCCCTTTCTGAAAGGTGTTTCTTTCCTTCTGTCAGATTCTGCGCAGTAGCCTTGCTGAGGCAAAAAAGCAGAATAAATGACGCGAAGTAGCGACATACGGGGTACCACTTAAGCATAGGTTTTCGATAAATTCGGGGTGAACAAACATATAAAAAAACAATGTAAAAACCTAAGAGTCAGCATTTTTTGAGGCCTCTTGGAATTGTTTTATCTTTATGTTGATGAATTCCAAATTGCCAAACACCCCCGTCAGTATCTTTAGTGTAATGTCTGCCATGGCACGAGAACACAATGCACTTAACCTCTCGCAGGGCTTTCCGAATTTTGAAATAGACCCGTATTTACATCAGTTGGTGAGTGAATCCATGCAGCGCGGAGAGAACCAATACGCGCCCATGCCGGGTTTGTTAAGGCTTAGGGAACGCATCGCAGAAAAGGTGTTCAATGCTTCCGGGCGCACTTATGATCCAGGTTCCGAGATCACGGTGACTGCTGGTGCGACGCAGGCCATTTACACCGCGATTACCGCACTCGTGCATCAGGGTGATGAGGTGCTCATTTTTGCTCCGGCTTATGACTGTTATGAACCTGCCATAGTGCTTCAAGGGGCAAAGGCAGTAGCCGTTCAACTAGAAGCGCCAGAATACCGGATCAATTGGGAGGAAGTAGAAAAACATATTTCGCCCAAAACACGAATGATCGTTGTCAATACCCCGCACAATCCCAGCGGAACTTTGATGAGTGAGTCAGACATGAAGCAGTTAGAAAGACTCGCCATAGCCCATGACCTTTGGGTGCTGTCTGATGAGGTTTACGAGCACATTGTCTTTGACAGACAAAAACATTACAGCGCAGCGGCGTTTGAGGGTTTAGCTGCGAGAAGCACCATCACCGCTTCTTTTGGAAAAACCTTTCATACCACGGGATGGAAGATGGGCTATTGTTTGGCGCCAAAGGCTTTGATGGAGGAATTCCGCAAAGTACATCAATACTTGGTCTTTAGTGTGAACCATCCTATGCAGCAGGCCTTGGCCACATATTTGGAGGAACCTTCCAGATATACCAGTTTAGGAAGTTTCTATCAGCAAAAACGAGACTTATTCCTCAAGGGATTGGAAGGAACCGATTTTAAAGCCATTCCCAGCGGAGGCACTTACTTTCAAATGGTAGATTACAGCAAGATCTCTGAGCAAAACGATATTGACTTTGCCCGTTTTTTAACGGAGCAATACGGTCTTGCAGCTATACCAACCTCTGTATTCAATTTAGAAAAGAAGAACCACTTTATGCTGCGTTTCTGTTTTGCGAAAACAGAGCAGACTTTGCAGCAAGCCGCTGAGATCATACAAAAAATACAACCGCAGTTGGCCTAAGGCTAACGCCTAAACAATTACAAATAAGCTATGCAAGCCGAATTTATAAATGCCGTAAGAGAAGCCCGCTTAGAGGATATTAAGTCCTTTTTGGCTCAGCAACCTGTTCTGCTCAATGGAAAAGATCAACGCGGATCAACTGCCTTACTGTTGGCTACCTATTACGGTCATCAGGAAGTAGTGGATTACTTACTCAGTTTAAAACCAGAATTAGATGCCCAAGATCAGGCTGGGAATACCGCTTTGATGGGTGTTTGTTTTAAAGGATATTATCCTATTGCTGAAAAACTGGTAAGCGCCGGTGCCAATGTGAATGCAACCAACTTTAATGGGGCTTCTGCATTGATCTATGCAAGTATGTTCAATAAAGCTGATCTGGTTGCTCTTCTATTGAAAAATAAGGCAGACACCACCCAAAAGGACGAACGCGGATTTACGGCCACAGATCACGCAAAAAGTCAAGGCTATCAAGAAATTGTTGACCTTATCGCCTCCTATGAGTAAAAAAGATCAATTGCAGGTCGGGATCCTACAGCAAGACCTTGTTTGGGAGGATCACGAGGCCAATAGGGACCGCTTTGAAAAAGTACTTGAAGGTTTTGCTTCTGAGTGTGACCTGCTTGTTTTGCCAGAGATGTTCACCACAGGTTTTAGCATGAATGCTGCGGAATTGTGGGAGCCTGTTGATGGGCCTACCACCCAATGGATGCAACAAATGGCAGCCAAATACAATTCAGCAGTTACTGGAAGTATCATCATAAAGCAGGACGATCACTTTTACAACCGACTGCTTTTTGTCTATCCTGACGGGCAGTATAAAACCTATGACAAACGCCATTGTTTTACCCTTGCGGGAGAGCATGAGGTATATACAGCAGGAACCCAGCGTTTACAAGTTGAATTACACGGTTGGCAGATCTGCCCGCTGATCTGTTATGACCTCCGTTTCCCGGTCTGGGCGCGCAATACCTCCAATTATGATTTACTGCTTTATGTTGCTAATTGGCCCAAAGCGCGCATTAAAGCTTGGGATACTTTATTGCAGGCCCGTGCCATTGAGAATATGAGTTATTGTGTGGGAGTGAATCGGATTGGTGAGGACGGCAATGGCTATCCTTATGTAGGACACTCCGCCGTTTACGATCCTTTGGGAGCCCAATTATCTACAACAGATTTTGAAGCGCCTATCGCAGAGATGGTCAGTTTAGATGCAGCCTATCAAGATAAGGTTCGTGACAAATTGCGCTTTTTGAATGATCGCGATTCTTTTACTCTGGAAGTCTAAAGGTCACTTCTCTAACCCAATTGGAGTTCATTTCTTCCGCACCCTCGGTATAGAAAACGGGTTCTGCCTGAGTTTTATCTAAGAAGTTACCGGGATCCCATCGGCCGTTACCATTCAGATCATAAATAACACGGATGTAGTATTCTCCAGGAGCGATGTATTGGAATTTTACCGGTTGAGCGGCTGTGATGTAATAGGAATCATCAAGTTCCCCGTTGGATTTGACCAAATCAACAATGAGTGGGTAGGATTTGGCATTGGCAATATTCACGGTCAAGGTTCCAAAATCACTGTAGTTCTGTGTGCCTACTCTAAAGCTCAGGGTGTCATTTTTGTTTCCAAAATAGTCTGTCAAAGCTCCGGGAAGCATTTCTATATTGTAGGTTTGAGCCTCTGCGTAGTCAAAAGGAAATTCCACAAGATTGTACAAACGGTCTATGCTGTAATCAAACGGAATTTGCATGGAATCCTTATTGGTGATCTTGATGCGGTCTGTTAAGACACTATCTATCGGCGTATCACTGACCAAGGTGAAGGTTTGGTCAAAATCTATACGGCCTGATTTTTCTGCGCGCACATTCAAGGTATCCATATTAAAATCACGCCAGCGCAACACCAAGGTGTCTAAATAACTCTGATTGTAAGCGTGGAATACCAAGCTGTCTGCCTTGATTTTTGGACGAATCCAAAGGCGTAAACTGTCGCGTTCTCTGTCTTTGGTCTGTAAGGTCTCAAAACCAGTTGCGGGTTCTACCATTTCGATCTTTAAACTGTCAGCCTCACCGCGATACCCAAACAACACTTGCCCACCAGAGACTTGAACAGGTCGTTCTAGATTGTACTCCAAAACCTCCTTAAAAAGCGTTAGTTCATAGGTAGTGTCTGCGGGAACTTCAATGAACTCTTCCAAATACCCGATCTTATCTTGCCCAGGTTCAAAGGTGTAATTGAAGTTGGAATCTTTCATGGCGGTCAACAAATAGCGGCCCGCCTTCAAGTTCTCCAAAGAGAATCCTGAGGTGCTGTCCGTAACGTTCGCGATATAATATGGCTTCTCTAAAAAGACCACAGAATCTGTGTAGGTAGAATCAATTTGATACAGCATTACGGTCAACTCCTTCTCTGGCTCGCGTAAAAAGGCATCTTTAACGCGTCCGCTTACAGAAAGACTATCTATATAAGAACCCGTTGAAAAGACGTAGCGGTAATAAGGATATTCGTTGTTCTCATTATTGTCTGCAATACTCTTCCCAAAATTGATGGCGTAGGTGGTATTGGGTTTTAAAGTATCGTTGATCTTGATCTTGATGAATTTGGCCGCACCTAGCGGTGAAATGTCTGGCGGATTGTCAAAGGGAGGTGAGACGATCAATTGTCTAGAGGCGTTATTCAGCCTTACATATTCATCAAAGTAGATGCGAATTTCCTTGGCGTCAAAATTCACGCTGTAATTCTCCGGCACCGTCCGCACCACCACAGGAGGAATAGTATCTCTCGGGCCGCCTTCTGGACTTCCTTTTTTTGCGCATGATGCAGGGCTTAAGGTCAATAGACCAGCGCAAATCAGAATAAGAAAGGCTTTAAGGAAAGCGGGCATGTTCATAATCGGCAAATTAACAACTATCTGGCTTTTTACACGGACAAAACAACTACTTTTTTGGGTTCCGATCTATTCAGAGATAGCAATAGTAGCAAAACTCAGTTTGAAATCCCCTTTGTTTAACAGCACTTTTGCACAGGCTTCTAAAGTGGCGCCGGTGGTGACAATATCATCGACCAATAAAATGTGCATATTCACAGACAATTCCAGTTTGTGATTGACCTCAAAGTGATGTTCGCGTTTAAAACGGCTGCTTCGACCTAATTTTACCAAGGAATGCCTGCTGTCTCTACGAATCAAGGCCTTGCTATTTACGGGTGAATTCAACTGTTGCCCCAGGCTTTGAGCAAACTTTTCCACCTGATTGTAGCCACGTTTGCGTTTTCTTTTATTGCTGAGGGGTACTGGAATGATCAAATCAAAGTGTGTAGCAGGCTTTAATTGTCGCAGCATGGAACCCATCCGCAGACCAAAAAAGACTCCTAATTGTTGTTGACCTTTGTATTTCAATTGATGTAAAAGGCGCTGGGTTAGATTGGTTTTTTCAAAACGCAAGAGTGTAAAGGCACTTTCTATGAGCAAACGCCCGTAGAATTGCCTAACAAAAGCATTATCTTTTATATTCTTCGGGAAGCAAATGGGCAGTTCATTTTGACAATTCACACACAACACCTGTGAACCATCAGAGAGTCTACGGTCACAACCGCAACATAAGTGCGGAAAAAACAGCTTTAACATTTTAGAAAGGATTATTCGCCAAAATGAGGCGTTATATGGGAAGTGACTGCTAACTTTGCATTCTCACAATCAAGGAAATATAATAAATAAATATATTATGAGTACAGAAAACAGCACAACGAAGTTTAAAGTGCTAGTAGGCGTTTTAGCCTTTTTACTTATTGCCCTAGGTATTTACACAGTAAGCTTATACAACAGCAGCCGTGAAACAACCAATAGCCTAACAGAGGATAAAGTAAAGATTGAGTCAGAATTAGAATCGCTCATCAAGGAATACGATGTTGTGATCCAAGAGAACGATATTAAAGACAAGGATCTTCTAGCTGCCAGACAGCGCATTGAAGTTCTTTTGGATTCGGTTAAGGATTCAGAGGCCAATATGGCATTGATCCGTCGTTATCGTTCGGAGATCGGACGTCTAAAAAACGAACGTCTGGAGCTTTTTAAGCGAGCTGATAGTCTTATCGCATTAAATCAAGTCTTGTTGACAGAAAGAGATAGTACCGCGACCATTCTCTCTCAAACATTGAGAACAGTAGATTCCGTAGCCATTGAGAATCAAACCCTAGCCGAGACGGTGGCTAAAGGGGCAGAAGTTAAAGTGGCTGATCTAGCTGCAGAAGCTGTTATTGTTAGAAACAGCGGGCGCATTGTAGATACGCGTAGAGCGAGCCGTGCTGACAAGGTGCGTTCTTGCTTTACCTTGACGGAGAATGCCATTGCCAGCCCAGGAGATCGTTTGCTTTTGGTGCAGGTGATCAACCCTAAGAACAATGTTTTGGGAGATAAGGCTGTAATGAACTTTGAAGATGATACTTCTTTGACTTACAGCGCAACGACTAAGGTGTTTTATGAGAATGAGGAATTGGATGTTTGTGTAATGGTCAATGCTGCCGAGGAAGACTTGGTTAGCGGATTGTACACCATCAACGTTTTTGACGGATCAAAACAAGTAGCTTCAACTACCCTTACCCTCAAGTAAATAAGATCCTTAAAAAAACAGAGCCACTGCGATGCTATCGTAGTGGCTTTTTTTATTTTTGCGCCATGGCACAAAACGACGATCAATTCAAACGCGTTGTATCACACGCAAAAGAGTACGGATATATCTTTGGATCTAGTGAGATCTATGACGGACTGAGCGCAGTCTACGACTATGCGCAAAACGGAGTCGAACTCAAAAAGAACATCAGAGAATACTGGTGGAAATCCATGGTGCAAATGCATCAGAACATAGTGGGGATCGATGCTGCAATCTTAATGCATCCAACCACTTGGAAGGCCTCTGGCCACGTCGATGCCTTTAACGATCCGCTTATTGACAACAAAGACTCTAAAAAGCGTTACCGCGCTGATGTTTTGATTGAAGATTATTGCGAAAAGCTCAATCAGAAAGCACAAAAAGAGATCACCAAAGCCCGCAAGCGTTTTGGAGATAGTTTTGATGAGCAGCAGTTTGTGGAGACCAATCCACGGGTGATCAAATACAAGACGCAGCAGAAAGAGATCATGGAGCGCATGGCGCGTTCTTTAGACAATGAAGACTTGGCCGATGTCAAAGCCTTGATTGAAGAGCTGGGTATTGCAGATCCTGTTTCTGGTTCTAAGAACTGGACCGATGTGAAGCAATTCAATTTGATGTTCGGAACCAAGTTAGGAGCCTCGGCGGAATCAGCTACGGACCTTTACTTACGCCCAGAGACCGCACAGGGAATCTTTGTGAACTTCTTAAATGTGCAGAAGACTGGTCGTATGAAAATTCCTTTTGGGATTGCTCAAACCGGAAAGGCTTTTAGAAATGAGATCGTCGCGCGACAGTTCATCTTTAGAATGCGTGAATTTGAGCAGATGGAAATGCAATTCTTTGTACGTCCTGGAGAAGAGCTTAAATGGTACGAGTATTGGAAAGAGACTCGATTAAAATGGCACCTTTCCCTAGGAATGGGCGCAGAGAATTACCGTTTCCACGATCATGAAAAGCTCGCTCACTACGCCAATGCAGCAGCAGATATAGAGTTTAATTTTCCTTTCGGCTTCAAAGAATTAGAAGGAATTCACTCCAGAACAGACTTTGATCTCAAAGCGCATGAAGAGCATTCGGGTAAAAAGCTACAGTTCTTTGATCCGGAATTGGGTGAGAGCTATGTGCCTTACGTAGTGGAAACCTCTATTGGATTGGATCGTATGTTCTTGGCAGTGCTTTCACACAGTCTGGAAGAAGAGCAATTGGAAGATGGCAATTCAAGAACAGTGCTCAAGTTGCCTGCCGTTTTAGCTCCTGTTAAAGCCGCGGTACTTCCTTTGGTAAAAAAGGACGGTTTGCCAGACTTGGCTAAGTCTCTGGTTGATGAATTGCAGTGGGATTTCAATGTGCTTTACGATGAAAAAGACGCCGTTGGACGCCGCTACCGCAGACAAGACGCATTGGGGACTCCGTTCTGTATTACGGTGGATCACCAATCCTTAGAAGATCAGACGGTAACCATCAGACATCGGGATTCTATGCAACAAGAACGCGTTGCGATTTCTGAGGTCTCAAAAATTATTGGTCAGGCCGTTGCGGTCAAGACATGGATGGATAAGTAATCCCTAGCTACTGAGTAGGCTATTTTTAACAACTTTACTTTCAAGCTTTTAGAGAGATGACTGCTTCTTAATTGATGTAGGTCTCTGAATTATAGTGCTGATAATCAATGCGATATTTGTCAATTTGAGCCAAAATTATTGGTCCAATTCGTTGTTGTTTTAGTGGAAAGCCCTTACATTAGATGACTTTTTAACTAATGTGCTGACTAAAAACTAAACTTTAACATGAGACTGAAAAATTATCTTTCGGTACTGCTGTTGTTATTTGGAGTGTTAACGCTTCAAGCGCAAGAGGGACCGATGTCATTTGGAACAGTAGATAAGATGACTTATGTGGAGCCATTATCCACACGTTCATCATTAATTCCTGCTGTTGATGATCCACGCGAAGTACAAGACGGACGTATCCGTGCTAGCTGGGTTAAGTCTGTTCCTGGAAAAGGAGTAGATTTCAACGCTGAGCTAAACGCTTCAAAGAGAAACATCTTAGAAGGAGCTATTCCTTCAAGAGGTGTTGATTTCTCTTTTACGGCTGCTTTTACTTCCTCTTCTCCAACAGATCCTGCTGGAGCAATTGGACCTAACCACTACTTTGCTGTATTCAACACTGGATTCCGAATTTTCGAAAAAGACGGTACTCCATTGACTGGACAGCTTTCTCCTTTGAACATTTTCCCAGATCCAGGATGTTGTGACCTTACGGTATCTTATGACAACGCTGCAGATCGTTGGGTAGTTACTTTCTTAGGTGGTGGTGCTCAGATCGCTGTATCTGACGGGCCAGACCCAGTAACTTCTGGATGGTTCGTATATGAGGTGTCTACAATTAATGACTACCAAAAACTTTCTGTTTGGAGTGATGGATACTACATCACCGATAACAACGCGAACCCAACACAGCGTATCACCGCTCTTGAGCGTGATGCAATGCTAGCGGGTGACCCTGGAGCTCAGACCATCACTTTTGGTCTTCCAGACATCGCTACTAATGGTTTCTACAGCCCACAGGCATTCAACGTGTCTAACGCTGATCTTCCTGCTACAGGATCTCTTCCTATTGTATTTGTACAAGATGATGCTTTCTCTGGAGTAGATCCAGGAAACGACCACATTGGTCTTTGGGAGATCGACGTGGATTGGGTAACTCCAGGATCTTCTACAGTATCTGGAAAGCAAGAAATTCCACTAGATCCTTTTACTTCTGTATTTGACGGTGGATCTTTCTCTAACCTACCTCAACCAGGTGGTGTATTGATCGATGCGATCCAGTCTACTATTATGAACCAGGCGCAATTCCGCAAGTTCCCAACGTACAACTCTGCAATCTTCAACTTTGTAGAAGACACAGACCCAACTGGTGGTAAACTAGCGGGTATTCGTTGGATCGAACTGCGTCAAGACGGTGACGGACAGCCTTGGTCTTTGTTCCAAGAAGGTACTTACAACGCTCCTGATGGAAAGCACGCTTGGATGGGATCTATGATCATGGACAACCAAGGTAACATTGGTATGGGATACATGGGTATGTCAGGACCAACTACTTCATCTACTGTTTTTGCAAGTAGCTACTTTACTGGTCGTTTGTCTTCAGACCCAGCAGGTACTATGTCTGTAGCTGAGACTTTAATCGAGCCAGGTACTGGAAACTTCCCGAACCTTCGTGCGGGTGACTACAGCAAGATCGATGTTGATCCAACTGACGATCAAACTTTCTACTTCAACAATGAGCAGATCATCTCTGGAGGACGTGCTAACATTGTTGGTGTTTTCAAACTAGCTGCTGAATTTGACAACGACACTGGAGTTGTAGCTATCGTTCAGCCAAGTGACGGAACCTTGAGTACTACTGAGACTGTTGAAGTATTGGTAAGAAACTTCGGTATTCTTCCACAAACTGATATTCCTGTTTCTTTCTCTGTTGACGGAGGAGCGCCTGTAAGTGAGCTTGTTCCTGGTCCTGTTGGATCTGGAGAGACTGTATCTTACACCTTCACTGCAACTGCAGACCTAGGAACACTAGGTACTACCTATACTTTAACGGCTAGAACTGATCTTGCTGGTGATGAGTTCCCAGACAACGATGAGGTTTCTAAAGACGTAACTTACCTAGAGCCAAACGATGTTGGTGTGACTGCATTGAACAGCCCAAATTCAGGTTCTGGATTGACAGCTGCTGAAACGGTAACGGTAACGATCACCAACTTTGGTGGAGAGCCACAAACGTCTATCCCAGTATCTTTCGCAATTGACGGAGGTGCGCCAATCACGGAGACATGGACTGGTTCTATCGCAACTGGTGAGACAGACACTTACACCTTTACTGCTACGGCAGACCTTTCGCTTCTTGCTACTTATGAATTCGTAGTAGGAACTTCTTTGGCTGGTGATGCTGATACTACAAACGATGCGATCACTGTTGAGGTTGAGAACACCGTTTGTCAACCAGAAAGTGATTGTGCTGGATTTGGTGATGGTGTGACCATGCTTCAATTGGCAGATCAAGACATTACAGTAGACTGTAGTGATTCTGGATATTCAGACAACACAGATATCGTATTTACCTTCATGCTAGAAGACAATCCATTTGATGGAGTACTTCAAATGGGATGGCCAGATTCATCTTACGCAATGTGGATTGACTGGAACGATAACTTTGTATTTGAACCAACAGAGATCGTTGAGACTGGAAGTGTTGCAACAGCTGACACTGACTTCCCATTCAACATTGATCTATCTGTATTCCCAGGTTTGAATACTGGTGAGCACTTGATGCGTGTTCGTGGAGAAGATACTGACCAAGCTGGTAACGTATTGGATCCTTGTGACGATCTTGCATTTGGTAGAACAAACGACTTTACTGCAAACGTAACTGGAGTATTGGGTGTAGATGAGCAAGGTATTGCAGATGCTGACCTTATCATCACTAGCTCAAACCAAGAAGTGTTTGAAATTACTTTGAGCAACCCTCAAATTACAAGCGACCTAAACATTCAGGTACATAACGTAATGGGTCAAAAGATTCTTTCTAATATGATTTCTAATCAGGGAGGAACTTTTACCTACACATTAGATATGTCTTACGTATCTACAGGCGTTTACTTAGTACGTGTTGGTAATGCCAAGTACGGAAAGGTTAAGCGTATTATAGTTAAGTAATTAACTAACCAACCAACCCTAGAAGGCGGAATTTTTATTCCGCCTTTTTTTGTATCTCAGAAATACTGACGGGACTCGCCATATCGCAACGGTTCATACGTCTAAGACGGCTAAATTTTACCCAAACTTCCAATTGATCTTTTTTGAATTCTTCTTTTAGGTCGATGGGATCCAAGTATTCGTTCTCCAATTTAATCACCACAGGACAGCCCGCTTCTTGCGGTTGTACAATCACGGTGGCGGCGGTAAATCCTGCTTCGGTCATCATTTGTGTTTTAGCGGCTTTGTCAGCCTCAGAGGTAGTGGTCTGCTGACTCGAATTACAAGAGGCAGAAAGGCAAAAGGCTAAAGCAAAAAGCGCGAGTAATGGTTTCATATGCGGTGGTTTTCAAATGCAAAGTACAAAGAACGTACCGAACTAGAAAAAGGCGCGCAATTGTACGCTTCCTGTATGTATGGCTTTGCTCTGCTCACTTTTTCTCCCAAAGTAGGAGAGGTTTGCATCTAGATATTTGGTGATCTTTTGCTGCAATAAAAGGTTCCAAGTAAAGTTAGTTCCCGGTTGTAAGCCTTCTAGAATTTGATAGGCTACAGGAGAGAATGCACTCCCGCTATAACTGTTATCAATGTAATTGAATTCTGCAGTGATTGAGGAATTCTGCGATTTATTATAGGCAAAAAGCACGGTGAACCGATGTTGGTCTAGGGCTTCTTCTCCCAAGCCATTGGACTTACCGGTAAAGGTGTAGCCTACGTCCAAGCGCGTGGTTTTATTCCACAAGTAAGAGAGTTTTGGATTATAGGTCTCCGTTTGAATCTCAAAGTTCCTGCTGGGGAAGTTCTCTGCCAAGCTTTCACTGTCAGACCAAGTGCTTCTCGCGTTAAGCAGAAAGAAGGTGCCTATCTTGTGATTGAAATTAAGCTGATGACTCCTGATTCTGTTTTCTTGTAAACCTGTGGCCAGTAAATTCTTGTTTGCTGTGCTGAGGTAGGTATAACTCGTTGTATATCGTTGCTTCCCCCGATTGAAGAACAGCACATTCTTAAAGTTGAGTTGAAGCCCCAATTGATCGTCTCCGGCATCTTCAAACGGGTTGATCTTGAATCGGCCTTCATTTCTGCGCACACTGCGATCAATTAAATAAGAGGCTTGGTTGTAGAATTGAGAAAGGATCTTTTTAAACTTGTTCTCGCTGTTGGTCCATTGCTTGGGTTGCAAAGTGATACTTTGACTAAAGGCGTTTTGATTGATGGGGACAAAGGTTCTGTTGGGCAGCAGCACGCGCACGTACTCGGCTTCATCTTGGAATTGGGCGATCTCAAACTCATCCAATTCCTGAATTCCGTTCTCGTTATAATCGTTCCAGGTATAGATTCCTTGTCCGGGTTCAACGGCCACATAAGTGAATTCTTGCTGCGGAATCACCCCACTGTTGGATTCAAAAAGCGTAGTCCCCACTACAGCACCTTTCCAAAGGCGTTGGTTGTAACTCAAACGCCCGTTGAGCACTTGTTCATCGGGCATCTCTGTTTGATCAAAACGCGTGCGTCGGAAATTGGCAATCAGGCTTAATTGCGTGGCCTGCGTATTGAAGATCTTGGTCTTTGCATAGTAAGATTCTGCGCTGGCAACGCGTTGCAATTGATTGCTCACCACACTATCCGTAACGCGGTTGATATAACCGATCTCCACATAAACTTTGGTGGAATCTCCAACTCCAGCATAGGCCTGATATTCCGTGAATTTTTGACTCAAAGGAGTTAGGGAATCGTTGGGTGTGGCTCGTTGTTGGTTATCCTCAAAATTGAACTTACCACCCACCCAATAGGCGCCAAAATTTTGACGAGTATTGACAAACACACGGGCAAACTCCGACTTTAAACTGTCTCCGGAACTGCTCAGTACACTGGCATTGATGAAAGCTAGAGTGTTTTTATGCTTGAGATTGCTGTTGAGAACGTGTCTGGTACCGTTAAAGCTTCCGTCAAAGTCTAAATACTGAAATTCATAACGAGCTGCCCCCCATTTTTTTAATGCGCCTTCTAAACCACCAATGGCATAGGTTTGATCTCCTGTGGGCATGAGTAGGTTCCAATCTCGGGTAAATTCCACATTAAACAAACGTTCAATGGATTGATATTCCTCTTGCAGGTAATTGACGTTGGCAAAAGCATCCAAACGCGTGGCTAGACTGTCTTTGCGCACCAAAGATTGCGCTAAGGTTAATCGTGTGGCGAGTCCATTGTTGTCATTATCATCAATATCAGAAAATAGATTCCGGTCGCTTCTACTGGCACTGAGTTCAAAACCAATTTGCGTTTTTTCAGTTGGGCTGTAACTTCCGTGAATACCGCCTACTTGCAGTAGTGTTGGAGCTACCAATGGCACCACAGGTTCATAATCTCCTTGAGGCACTCCTCCTACGGGAGGCACGAATTCAAAGATCCTACTGATGGTATTTTCTGATTGGATCACGTAGTTTCCGTTATTGGCTCCAACAAATGAAAAGCGCACATTGAAAAGTTCATCATCTGGATTGTCTGAGAATACAAAGGCCTCAATGCCAGCAATGGTTTCTCTTCGGTATAGAATTTTATTTTCTGAAAAGGTATCTGGCACAGCTGATGGTGCGTTCATTAAACTGAGATCGTCTCCTGCGTTTTGAAGTACACCGACCTGTTCTTCTGTCAAGTTTTGTTGTAAGGGTTGATTTTTAGCGTCGGATTCGCTGTAGGCATAAGCGCTGATCTGAAAGTTATCATTGCTGTAACCGCCGTTTCCGTAACCGATAAAGCGCGTGTAGTTGCGGTCCGTGAATTGATATTCCACTACGATTCGCATGGAAGCATTTATAGGGAAGGTTGGGTTGAATCTGACCTCTCCCGCATTGTAATCAATTACGTAGTCTTTGTTCTCGCCGCGCTCCAAAAGCAGTCCGTTCACAAAGACGCGTTCACTACCAGAAATGATCAAAATGAACAATTCCCCGTTTGGACCGACCAGTTTATAAGGTCCTTGGTTTCCTTCTTGTCCCGCAAAGGTACTTCTGCTAAAAACCCCTCGAACCAAAGCGCCAGCAACTCCAAAATGAGTCTTGCTGCTGTCTTTATGCGTTAGTGTTCCACCAATGGAGATCCCTTGGATCTTTTTGGTGAAGTTTCCAAAATAGGTTCCGCTTTGATTCAGGTTGATATCACCAGCTCGAATGTTCCAATTCTTGCCATATAATTCTACAAAGATCTGGTCAAACTCGTCGAGATTTTGGGAGTAACCTCCTTCTTGAGTAGGAATATTTGCATCTTGAATGGAGGCGCGAATGGAAACCTTTTCACTCAGCCGACCGGTGATCTGTAGATCCAATTCTGAATTGACCACCGCATTCTGATTGTTTCCAATGGTGACCCCTCGGGTAATGCTCCCGTTGGCATTCAGGCCTTGAAAAGGGGTGCTGTTACGGCGGGTTGTGGCTTGTTGTAAACTGTACAATCGGTCTATATTGCCCGAATTACTCACAATCAAATTCGGGTCCAGGTTGGCGTATCTGCGCGTTAAGAATTGGGGATAGCGTTGGTATCGGATCTCAATACTATCTGTTTGAACGGAGCTATTCAAGCGCAGTGTGGCACGTGTAAAATCCATTTGATAGTCCGAGGGTTCTAGCCGAGTTCCATCCGAAGAAAACACCTCAAAAAAACTTGGATTCACACTAACGGAATCAACGGTAATACTATCACTCTTTGCTACTCGAATACTACGACGCAGGCCTTCTTGAGCAAAGAGGCTCTGGCCCGTGAAAAGCAGCCCGATAAGGAGTAGTATTAACCTCAAATATTGTAATCTTTTGGCGGAGTTTGAAACCTTTTATAAATGCAGTTAACAATACCCGCCCATTGGCATGACGAATCTATTGGATTTAACGCGATATCCCCTTTGTTATTTTGCGATTGCATAGCCAATAACCAACCCAAAGCCTGTGTTTTTAACTTCAAAACCAGGGATGCCTTCAAAGAGTTGACGCCCCGTAGGATACCAGAACAAAGAGGCGAACAAACGATCGATCTGATAGGTTGCAGAGATGCCTACGGTTCCTGTAGATGTTTTTCCTTCAAATTCAATATTACTTCCGGTTTCTGTATACAAGGGTTTAGATAAATTCAGCCCAAAATAATATCCAGCACCAAAGCGGAGTTGTTCATCTTGACCCGTAAAGAAACCGTATTGTAATTCTAAGCCTGCGAGTATGGTTTGTTCTTCTAGAGTTACCCGTCTGGCTAAACTCTCATCTAAAAACCCAAAGGTCTCCTCAAAATCGTAGTTCAGGCTGTGATAACGCAAACTCGTATTGATGATGATCTCATTAGAAATAGCTGGAATGATGTATTTGACATTCACACCGAGCGTTGGTGTAACTCCAAATTGCTTGGCCTCCGCATTGGAGCGGGTGATATTTACGCTATTAAAATTCGCTCCACCAAAAACATCAAATCCAAAACGGTTGGAAAGCACACGCCCGCTTTGTTCGCTGCCGCTTTTATCTAGGCATCTGTTGAGCTTTCTAAAAAAGCTGATCAGTTGTGTGCGCTCATAATTCTCAGGAACTTTCAGGTTTGCTTGACAGGTATTGAGGGCTTGAAGCTGTCTTCGGTAGGCATTGTTGCCCACAATAACGGACTCGCTGCCCGGTTTTAAAGCAGCTTTAAAATTGAGCGAGTTAATGGTCTGCCCGTTGTCATCAGAATAAAAGAAAGCCTTGTAAACATCATCAAAATACTCGTAGAGGGTGTAAGGACCTGTTAAGAGTTCGCGCAATAATACGGTCTGAGTAGTGAAATTAAAGTTGGAATCAGCGGTGAGATCCTCCAAGCGTTCTGAGCTTTTATCAAAGGTCACGTTACGTCTCACAAAACGCAAAGATCCGTCGGCACCAAACTCTTGGATCTCATTTATAGGAATCTCGGAGACCTCCTCTCCGTTCTTGACCATAAGTACTTCATTAGACCAACTGCGCCATTCTTTCTTTTCAATTTGAGTTTCGTAACGTTTGCCGTCATTATCTATGTAGTAGCCCGGCATAAATCGAACTTGAGCAGTAAGACCAATCACACTAAAAAGGCTTAAAAGTAGCAGTGCGCGTATTTTCATAAGGACAAATAATTGAGTTAAAGTTAAAGATACAGCGCTAATTTCAATTCCTTAAAATTTAGATGCAATAGTTTCCTTAATGGTCTGGGTGTTCCCGAGCATAGTTCTTAACTTCGCTAAAACAAGAAGTAAAACCCATGAAGATCATCTCCTATAATGTCAACGGTATCCGCGCAGCTATGAACAAGGGCCTTACGGACTGGTTGCAGGCCGCGAATCCGGATGTGTTTTTAATTCAAGAGACCAAAGCCATGCAAGAGCAGGTAGATACAGCTGCCTTAGAAGCGGCGGGTTATCCTTATCACTATTGGTTCAGTGCAGAAAAGAAAGGCTACAGTGGAGTAGCAGTGCTTTGCAAAGAAGAACCCAAAAATGTGGTCTACGGAACTGGGATCGATTATATGGACAGCGAAGGGCGTAACCTGCGTGTGGATTTTGAAGATGTCTCTGTGATGAGTCTCTATTTGCCGAGTGGAACCAATGATGCCCGTCTTGGATTCAAGTTCAAGTATATGGATGACTTTAGAGCCTATATTGATGGGTTGCGAGAAGAAGTACCCAACTTAGTGATCGGGGGAGACTACAACATCTGTCACGAAGCTATTGATATTCACGATCCCGTGCGCAACAAAAAGGTTTCTGGTTTCTTACCCGAAGAACGCGCTTGGCTCGATGCCTTTATGAAGAGTGGTTTTGTGGATTCATTCAGACACCTCAATAAAGAACCGCATAACTACACCTGGTGGAGTTACCGCGCCAATTCAAGAGCCAATAACAAAGGCTGGCGCATTGACTACAATTTGGTTTCAGAACCATTGAAAGAGAACATTAAACGCGCGGTGATCTTATCAGAAGCGGTACACAGTGATCACTGTCCGCATATGGTAGAGCTTGGATTTTAACGAATAAATTGCATTTGAATGAGATATAAAGAACTTCCTGGAACTGGAATTGAAGTAAGTAAGATCTGCCTGGGTAGCATGACTTGGGGCGAGCAAAATTCTCTAGAAGAAGGTTTTGCGCAGATGGATATGGCCTTGGATATGGGTGTTAATTTTATTGACACTGCAGAGATGTATTCTGTGCCGGGCCGTGCAGAAACTCAGGGAAGCACAGAGACCATCATTGGAAATTGGTTTGCCGAGCGTGGGAATCGTGACAAAGTGATCTTGGCCACCAAGATCGCAGGGCCGAGTCCTACTTTTAAACACATTAGACCCAATCTTGGTTTTTCTGCGGATGCTTTAGAGGACGCCTTACACAAATCTTTGACGCGTTTGCAGACAGATTATATCGACCTTTATCAACTCCATTGGCCAGAAAGAGCGGTCAATATTTTTGGGGTTCGCGATTATAACCACACGCCCAATGCACGTTGGGAAGACAATATTGGGGAGATCTTAGATCGATTGGAAGGGCATGTAAAGTCTGGGAAGATCAGACATATTGCCGTGAGTAATGAAACGCCTTTTGGATTGATGCGCTATATGGAAGAGCACCGTAAGGGGAAACTAAAGATCGTATCTACCCAAAATGCTTACAGCTTATTGCAGCGCAGAGATGAGATTGGCCTATCTGAAGTATTGCAAATGGAAGACATCGGTTATTTGGCCTATTCGCCCTTGGCCTTCGGAGTGCTTTCTGGAAAGTATTTGAACGGAGCCATGCCGGCAGGAGCTCGTGTGACCTTGTTTCCTAATTACAATCGATATAACTCAGACGCCTCTTTAGCCGCTACGCAAGAGTATAAGAATATTGCAGAAAAGCACGGTATGAGCCTCACTCAAATGGCGCTTGCCTTTGTGAGCGACAGACCGTTTATGACCTCAAACATCATTGGTGCGACCAGTTTGGAGCAATTAAAAGAGAATATTGAAAGTATTGATATTCAACTTTCTGATGAGGTAATCCGCGCCATCAACGAGGTACACAGCAAAATGCCGAATCCAGCGGCTTAGTACGTTATATAGATATATCCAGAAAGATCTTTTCTGCCTTCTATTTTAAACACGTAATAATAGGTTCCAACAGGTAATGGTTCGCCACGGTTGCCCAAAGTAGTGCGTCCGCGGGAGATTCCGTCAAAGGAGTTGTCATAGTTTCTTTTGCGGAAAACTTCAACACCCCAGCGATTAAATATCACCAATTCATTAGTCGGTAATCCTTCAACACCTTCTATCACAAGAAAGTCGTTCAAGCCATCACCGTTAGGGGAGAGCGCTTGATAAACTAGAACACTGCCGTCCGCCTTTTGAACAGAACCCAAAGTCAAGGCCGCGTAGTTGTCCGGTCTGAAGGGTTCTGAGGTGATTGTCCCGTTGTTTAGATCTCCGCTTACATCGGTGTTCCCCAAGTCAATCCACTTTTCTAAAGAAGGATCAAAACCTACAACACGCAAATTCTCAACTTCTGCTGCGATAGCATCGGCGCCACTTTCATCGTCCCAACTTAAAGTCGCGGTTGTTTCCGTGGATGCATTAAGATCCCAATACTCCTCAACGTTGATCACGGCCAAACTCGGAACAAAGTTATCTGTGTCAAAGTTGCCGCTGAGCGTTGTTGGGAAGTTCGGATCTTCAAAAAAGTAGGCCGCACGATAAACCGTGGTGGTGAATTCTTCAGGGCTTACACGTAAACTTCTCAACTTAGAATCATCTCCAACGGGAAATACAAAATCAAGATCTCCAGTGTAAGTAGAATAACCGTCAATATGGTTGTCATCAGATTCTCCTAAATAGACGCTGTCCGGGCCAAAATCCAAGCTTATTACAGGCGTGTCTCTAGGCGTGAAAATACGTCCATTGGTAAACTCCAGCAGTTCTGCAACACCTAGGTTAACCTGCAAAGAAAGGTCGTTGAGTACATCAACTTCCACCGTATTAAAGATCACTGGATTGAAACCAGAGACCTGTAAGGTGCGATCTTGATGGTAGAATCCAGCAAAACCTGGATTATCATCAAAATTTCCGTCGTTGATCACATCTGTGTGAAACCCAATAGCGGCCTCTTCATGCACCTTCACATTGCCAAAATTGTGAAAGCCATCTTGGGCAAACCCAAGCGCAGTACTCAATAAAAGTATATATAAACTACGCATGGCTCTTATTTGTAAGCGGTGAACAAGACAACTACGCTTTCGCTATTGATGTCTGAGGGTTGCACATTGTTCACTGGGTTTCCACTACTAGCTGTTATTGTTCCTAAGGTATAGGTTACCGTTAAGTCAAAACCGTCGGTATTAAATGTTGAGAGGCTCGCTGTGATCTTACCAAGTGAGTCACCATTTTGATTCCCATAGCGTAAACCGATACAGTTTGAACTCGATGAGAATCTAGAGATGTCGTTGATCGAATTACCGCTTCCGCCAACATAGATAACTTGTTGTGTAATGCCTCCAGTATCATTGCGTGCAAACCCGTTCATGGTTCCGAAGGAATTGCTGATACCGCGAGCGTTGTTTCCAACTCCATTGTCAGTGTCAATATCCAAGCTTTCTATGTTTGCGTGTGCTACAAAGGTCACTTGAGAAGGCTCAAAGGGTAAACCGTCCACTGTGGTTGTCCCGGAGGCAGAGATGATAAACATTCCTGTGTAAACAGTTGGCCCGTCATCAGTTGCAGCAACAGATAGGTCATAGTCATTTCCAGATGCAGTAACAGTAACCGAACCATCTGTTGAGGTGATGGTTTGCAGTTCGTTGGTAGCATCGGCATCGGCATCATCTACGTTAAGCGTGATGGTGTTTCCATCTTCGATCTCAATATTACCAGCGGTACCGTCGGTAGAGATTTCCTGATCGTCCGTGCTTACCCCTGAGATGTCGATGGATTGATCACCACCTCCGTCAGTTACGGTAAGGGTAGTTCCATCAAAAGCGATTCCGGTGTTGAATTCGTTGGTTGCATCAGCATCGGCATCATCTACGTTAAGCGTGATGGTGTTTCCATCTTCGATTTCAATATTACCCGCAGTACCATCGGTAGAGATTTCCTGATCGTCCGTGCTTACCCCTGAGATATCGATGGACTGATCGCCACCACCGTCAGTTACGGTAAGGGTAGTTCCATCAAAAGCAATACCTGTGTTGAATTCGTTGGTAGCATCAGCATCGGCATCATCAACGTTTAAGGTAATGGTGTTTCCATCTTCGATTTCAATATTACCCGCAGTAC
>NZ_JAQQTE010000001.1:827075-832270 GCF_028561565.1 Gilvibacter sediminis
TCCAGAGATATCGATCGACTGATCTCCACCACCGTCAGTAACAGTCAAAGTTGTTCCGTCAAAAGCAATACCTGTGTTGAATTCGTTGGTAGCATCAGCATCGGCATCATCAACGTTAAGCGTGATGGTGTTTCCATCTTCGATTTCGATATTACCCGCAGTACCGTCTGTAGAGATTTCTTGATCGTCCGTGCTTACGCCTGAGATGTCGATCGACTGATCTCCGCCGGCATCAGTTACGGTCAAAGTCGTACCATCAAAAGCAATACCTGTGTTGAATTCGTTAGTCGCATCAGCATCGGCATCATCAACGTTTAAGGTAATGGTGTTTCCATCTTCGATTTCAATATTACCAGCAGTTCCGTCGGTAGAGATTTCCTGATCGTCAGTACTTACCCCTGAGATATCGATGGATTGATCGCCACCACCGTCAGTTACGGTAAGGGTAGTTCCGTCAAAAGCGATTCCGGTGTTGAATTCGTTAGTTGCGTCAGCATCGGCATCATCAACGTTTAAGGTAATGGTGTTACCATCCTCGATCTCGATATTACCCGCAGTACCGTCTGTAGAGATTTCCTGATCGTCCGTACTTACTCCAGAGATATCGATCGACTGATCGCCACCTCCGTCAGTAACAGTCAAAGTTGTTCCGTCAAAAGCGATTCCGGTGTTGAATTCGTTCGTTGCATCCGCATCCGCATCATCAACGTTTAAGGTAATGGTGTTTCCATCCTCGATCTCGATATTACCAGCAGTACCGTCTGTAGAGATTTCTTGATCGTCAGTACTTACGCCTGAGATATCGATCGACTGATCTCCGCCGGCATCAGTAACGGTCAAAGTAGTTCCATCAAAAGCAATACCTGTGTTGAATTCGTTGGTAGCATCAGCATCGGCATCATCAACGTTTAAGGTAATGGTGTTTCCGTCTTCGATCTCGATATTACCGGCAGTTCCGTCGGTAGAGATTTCTTGGTCGTCCGTGCTAACACCAGAGATATCAATGGACTGATCGCCGCCGGCATCAGTTACGGTCAAAGTCGTACCATCAAAAGCAATACCTGTGTTGAATTCGTTTGTTGCATCAGCATCGGCATCATCAACGTTTAAGGTAATGGTGTTTCCATCCTCGATCTCGATATTACCAGCAGTACCGTCTGTAGAGATTTCTTGATCGTCCGTGCTTACGCCTGAGATGTCGATCGACTGATCTCCGCCGGCATCAGTTACGGTCAAAGTAGTTCCGTCAAAGGCAATACCTGTGTTGAATTCGTTTGTCGCATCAGCATCGGCATCATCAACGTTTAAGGTAATGGTGTTTCCGTCTTCGATCTCGATATTACCGGCAGTTCCGTCGGTAGAGATTTCTTGGTCGTCCGTGCTAACACCAGAGATATCAATGGACTGATCGCCACCGCCATCAGTAACGGTCAAAGTTGTTCCGTCAAAAGCGATTCCGGTGTTGAATTCGTTAGTCGCATCAGCATCGGCATCATCAACGTTTAAAGTAATGGTGTTACCATCCTCGATCTCGATATTACCCGCAGTACCGTCTGTAGAGATTTCCTGATCGTCCGTGCTTACCCCTGAGATATCGATCGACTGATCGCCACCTCCGTCAGTAACAGTCAAAGTTGTTCCGTCAAAAGCGATTCCGGTGTTGAATTCGTTCGTTGCATCCGCATCCGCATCATCAACGTTTAAGGTAATGGTGTTTCCATCCTCGATCTCGATATTACCAGCAGTACCGTCTGTAGAGATTTCTTGATCGTCAGTACTTACGCCTGAGATATCGATCGACTGATCTCCGCCGGCATCAGTAACGGTCAAAGTAGTTCCATCAAAAGCAATACCTGTGTTGAATTCGTTGGTAGCATCAGCATCGGCATCATCAACGTTTAAGGTAATGGTGTTTCCGTCTTCGATCTCAATATTACCGGCTGTTCCATCAGTTGAGATTTCCTGATCATCAGTACTCACTCCAGAGATGTCAATGGACTGATCGCCACCACCGTCAGTAACGGTAAGGGTAGTTCCGTCAAAAGCGATTCCGGTATTGAACTCGTTGGTTGCGTCAGCATCTGCATCGTCTACGTTTAGAGTGATGGTGTTCCCATCTTCGATCTCGATATTACCAGCAGTTCCATCCGTTGAAATTTCTTGGTCGTCCGTGCTAACACCAGAGATATCAATGGACTGATCGCCGCCGCCGTCAGTAACGGTCAAAGTCGTACCATCAAAAGCAATACCTGTGTTGAATTCGTTGGTAGCATCAGCATCGGCATCATCAACGTTTAAGGTAATGGTGTTTCCATCCTCGATCTCGATATTACCCGCAGTACCGTCTGTAGAGATTTCTTGATCGTCCGTGCTTACGCCTGAGATGTCGATCGACTGATCTCCGCCGGCATCAGTTACGGTCAAAGTCGTACCATCAAAAGCGATTCCGGTGTTGAATTCGTTAGTCGCATCAGCATCGGCATCATCAACGTTTAAGGTAATGGTGTTACCATCCTCGATCTCGATATTACCCGCAGTTCCGTCGGTAGAGATTTCCTGATCGTCAGTACTTACCCCTGAGATGTCGATGGATTGATCACCTCCGCCATCAGTTACGGTAAGGGTAGTTCCATCAAAAGCGATTCCGGTGTTGAATTCGTTTGTCGCGTCAGCATCGGCATCGTCTACGTTAAGCGTGATGGTGTTTCCATCTTCGATTTCGATATTACCCGCAGTACCGTCTGTAGAGATTTCTTGATCGTCCGTACTTACTCCAGAGATATCGATCGACTGATCGCCACCACCGTCAGTTACGGTAAGGGTAGTTCCGTCAAAAGCGATTCCGGTGTTGAATTCGTTAGTCGCATCAGCATCGGCATCATCTACGTTAAGCGTGATGGTATTTCCGTCTTCGATCTCGATATTACCGGCAGTTCCGTCGGTAGAGATTTCCTGATCGTCCGTGCTTACCCCTGAGATATCGATGGACTGATCGCCGCCACCGTCAGTAACAGTCAAAGTTGTTCCGTCAAAGGCAATACCTGTGTTGAATTCGTTGGTAGCATCAGCATCGGCATCATCAACGTTTAAGGTAATGGTGTTTCCATCTTCGATTTCAATATTACCCGCAGTACCATCGGTAGAGATTTCCTGATCGTCCGTGCTTACCCCTGAGATATCGATGGACTGATCGCCACCTCCGTCAGTAACAGTCAAAGTTGTTCCGTCAAAAGCGATTCCGGTGTTGAATTCGTTTGTTGCATCAGCATCGGCATCATCAACGTTTAAGGTAATGGTGTTTCCATCTTCGATCTCGATATTACCGGCAGTTCCGTCTGTAGAGATTTCTTGATCGTCCGTGCTTACTCCTGAGATGTCGATGGACTGATCGCCACCACCATCAGTAACGGTAAGTGTGGTTCCGTCAAAAGCGATTCCGGTGTTAAACTCATTAGTTGCATCGGCATCCGCATCGTCTACGTTCAAAGTAATGGTGTTACCATCTTCGATCTCAATATTACCAGCGGTACCGTCGGTAGAGATTTCCTGATCGTCCGTGCTTACCCCTGAGATGTCGATGGATTGATCACCACCTCCGTCAGTTACGGTAAGGGTAGTTCCATCAAAAGCGATTCCGGTGTTGAATTCGTTGGTTGCATCAGCATCGGCATCATCTACGTTAAGCGTGATGGTGTTTCCATCTTCGATTTCAATATTACCCGCAGTACCATCGGTAGAGATTTCCTGATCGTCCGTGCTTACCCCTGAGATATCGATGGACTGATCGCCACCTCCGTCAGTTACGGTAAGGGTAGTTCCATCAAAAGCGATTCCGGTGTTGAATTCGTTAGTTGAATCGTTGTCTAAATTGTCTGGAACATCTACGCTGTAAGGGTCTGCGGCTGTCCCAGTTCCATTGATCGTGGTGTTCTGACCATCGACTATAATAGTTTCTGATCCGTCGACAGCCCCAACTATATCTAAGTCAGTAGCGGTTCCATTTTCATCAGTATAAGTTAAAATTCCAGTGGTCGGATTGAACTCTAAGTCGGTTACCGTCTCGTAGTTGTCGATGATCGTTGCCAGGTCGATTACCGTATCCGCTCCATCCTCATCAGTGTACGTAAGTGTGCCGTCTCCGTTATCAGAAAGGGTAGTTAAGGTCTCAAAGTTGTCAATGGCAGCAAAGACGTTGAAGGTAGTATCATCACCGTTCTCGTCGGTATAGGTCAATAGGCCAGTGGTTCCATCAAAGTCAACGACAGTTACAGTCTCATAATTGTCAATGATGGTGGCTAAGTCAATTACCGTATCCGCTCCATCTTCATCAGTGTAGGTCAAAGTACCATCGCCGTTATCAGAAAGGGTAGTTAAGGTCTCAAAGTTGTCGATGGCGGCAAGGACATTGAAAGTGGTATCATCACCGTTTTCGTCGGTGTAAGTCAATAGACCAGTAGTTCCATCAAAGTCAACGACAGTTACGGTCTCGTAGTTATCGATGATTGTTGCCAGGTCAATTACTGTATCTGCACCGTCTTCATCCGTATAGGTCAAAGTACCATCGCCGTTATCAGAAAGGGTAGTTAAGGTCTCAAAGTTGTCGATGGCAGCAAACACGTTGAAGGTAGTATCATCACCGTTCTCGTCGGTATAGGTCAAAAGACCTGTCGTCCCATCAAAAGCTACAACAGTTACGGTCTCGTAGTTATCGATGATTGTTGCCAGGTCGATTACCGTATCCGCTCCATCTTCATCAGTGTAGGTCAAAGTACCATCGCCGTTATCAGAAAGGGTAGTTAAGGTCTCAAAGTTGTCGATGGCAGCAAACACGTTGAAGGTAGTATCATCACCGTTCTCGTCGGTATAGGTCAAAAGACCTGTCGTCCCATCAAAAGCTACAACAGTTACGGTCTCGTAGTTATCGATGATTGTTGCCAGGTCGATTACCGTATCCGCTCCATCCTCATCGGTATACGTAAGTGTACCGTCACCGTTGTCAGAAAGGGTAGTTAAGGTCTCAAAGTTGTCGATAGCGGCAAGGACATTGAAAGTGGTATTATCACCGTTTTCGTCGGTGTAAGTCAATAGACCAGTAGTTCCATCAAAGTCAACGACAGTTACAGTCTCATAATTGTCAATGATGGTGGCTAAGTCAATTACCGTATCCGCTCCATCTTCATCAGTGTAGGTCAAAG
>NZ_JAQQTE010000001.1:832421-846554 GCF_028561565.1 Gilvibacter sediminis
TATCACCATTCTCGTCGGTATAGGTCAAAAGACCTGTCGTCCCATCAAAAGCTACAACAGTTACGGTTTCGTAGTTGTCGATGATCGTTGCCAGGTCAATTACTGTATCTGCACCGTCTTCATCCGTATAGGTTAAAGTACCGTCTCCGTTGTCGCTTAAAGTAGTAAGCGTCTCAAAGTTGTCGATTGCGGCTAGTACATTGAAAGTAGTGTCATCCCCGTTCTCATCGGTATAGGTCAATAGGCCAGTGGTTCCATCAAAGTCAACGACAGTTACAGTCTCATAATTGTCAATGATGGTGGCTAAGTCAATTACCGTATCCGCTCCATCTTCATCAGTGTAGGTCAAAGTACCATCGCCGTTATCAGAAAGGGTAGTTAAGGTCTCAAAGTTGTCGATGGCAGCAAACACGTTGAAAGTGGTATCATCACCGTTTTCGTCGGTATAGGTCAAAAGACCTGTCGTCCCATCAAAAGCTACAACAGTTACGGTTTCGTAGTTATCAATGATGGTCGCTAGGTCGATTACTGTATCCGCTCCATCCTCATCGGTATACGTAAGCGTTCCGTCTCCGTTGTCACTTAAAGTAGTCAACGTTTCAAAGTTGTCGATTGCGGCTAGTACATTGAAAGTAGTGTCATCCCCGTTCTCATCGGTATAGGTCAATAGGCCAGTGGTTCCATCAAAGTCAACGACAGTTACAGTCTCATAATTGTCAATGATGGTGGCTAAGTCAATTACCGTATCCGCTCCATCTTCATCAGTGTAGGTCAAAGTACCATCGCCGTTATCAGAAAGGGTAGTTAAGGTCTCAAAGTTGTCGATGGCAGCAAACACGTTGAAGGTAGTATCATCACCGTTCTCGTCGGTATAGGTCAAAAGACCTGTTGTCCCATCAAAAGCTACAACAGTTACGGTTTCGTAGTTATCAATGATTGTTGCCAGGTCGATTACCGTATCAGCTCCATCCTCATCAGTATAAGTAAGTGTACCGTCACCGTTATCAGAAAGGGTAGTTAAGGTCTCAAAGTTGTCGATTGCGGCTAGTACATTGAAAGTAGTGTCATCCCCGTTCTCGTCGGTATAGGTCAAAAGACCTGTCGTCCCATCAAAAGCTACAACAGTTACGGTTTCGTAGTTATCAATGATTGTTGCCAGGTCGATTACCGTATCAGCTCCATCCTCATCAGTGTACGTAAGTGTGCCGTCTCCGTTGTCGCTTAAAGTAGTTAGCGTCTCATTATTGTCAATGAGCTCTCTGAGGTTTATAGTAAATACTTCTCCAGCTTCATTGGTGTAGGTCAATTCACCAGTCGTTCCATCATAAGCCGCAACAGTAACGGTCTCAGCATTCCCAACGATGGTCGATAGATCAATCACCGTATCTATACCGTCCTCATCCGTGTAGGTAAGTGTTCCGTCTCCGTTATCACTTAAAGTAGTTAGCGTCTCATTGTTGTCAATGAGTTCTCTTAGGTTTAAGGTGAAAATATCACCTGCTTCATTGGTATATGTAAGTTCACCTGTGGTTCCATCATAAGCCGCTACAGTAACGGTCTCAGCATTCCCAACGATAGTCGATAGATCAATCACCGTATTTATACCGTCCTCGTCAGTATAGGTAAGTGTTCCGTCACCGTTATCAGAAAGGGTAGTCAGCGTCTCGTTGTTGTCAATTAACTCTCTTAGGTTTAAGGTGAAAATATCACCTGCTTCATTTACGTAAGTAAGTTCACCGCTTGTTCCGTTGTAGTCCGCTATAGTTACGGTTTCAGCATTTCCGACAATGGTATTTATGTTGATGACGGTATCAACACCATCTTCATCGGTATAGGTTATGGTTCCATCACCGTGATCGGTTAGGGTAGTAAGAGTTTCATTATTGTCAATGAGCTCTCTGAGGTTTATAGTAAATACTTCTCCAGCTTCATTGGTGTAGGTCAATTCACCAGTCGTTCCATCGAAGGCTGCAACAGTTACAGTTTCGTGTTCGGTAATAATTGTTGCGAGATCAATCAGTGTGTCCGTTCCTGCTTCATCCGTATACTTAATTATACCGCCTCCAATATTTTCAAGCACTGTTAAGGTCTCTACACTACTCAGATCTACAGTTACAGGAGCACCATCGCCATTATTAAAGGTGAAGGTGCCATCACCATTATCCACCAAGGTAGCATTGGCAATTATTGTTGAGGTGCCTTCTTCATTGGTGTAGGTGTATGTACCGTCGTTGTTGTTGACCAAAGTGGTATTGGTCTCATCAGGAAGCATGGTACATAGACTGTTCCAAGAGTCGTTGTTAAATTGATACAGACAATCTTCGTCTGTATTATAGACCAATGCACCATTCAAAGGTGCGATGGCATTCATTTCTGAAGTTGAAATACGCGTAACGACCAGGACTCGGTCGCTGCTTTCTAACTCAAGTAGTGAGTTTACATCGATTACATTAGGGTTGTCTCCTACTTTCACCTGGGCAAAAGCGGTCACAGACAACAATAAAAACAATGCTGGGGGGAGCAGTTTTTTCATGGTTGAGGATTGAAAAGTCGAATGCCAAAAATAAAGTCTGGAATTTTATTTAAAGAAAAATTACAGATTAATCGCACAAAAATGTCGTCAAAATGCATAAAAACATCGACGAACTACACATTTAAGTAGGATAAAGTGCTTAACCGAATAAAATTTTGACTAAGTCCCCAACTTTCGATATGGATAGGACTTCAATAGAATAGTCTCCAGAATTGACCTTATTTTGATCTGAGATCACAATGCGCTCAAAACCGAGTTTTTCGGCTTCGGAGATGCGTTGTTCAATACGAGTAACTGCTCGGACCTCTCCAGACAAGCCTACCTCTGCAGCAAAGCATTGCGATCGGTCCACAGCAATATCGACATTAGAAGACAATATGGCTGCTGCCAATGCTAGATCTATAGCCGGGTCTTCTATGCGAATTCCACCTGTAATATTCAAGAACACGTCTTTGGCGCCTAATTTGAAACCAGCTCTTTTCTCTAACACTGCCAAGAGCATATTGAGTCTTTTCACATTAAAACCAGTTGCCGAGCGCTGTGGTGTTCCATATACCGCGCTGCTCACCAAGGCTTGCACTTCAATCAATAAAGGTCGCATACCTTCTAGAGTCGCAGCGACTGCCGTACCGCTCATAGGTTCTGTAAATTGTGATAAGAGGATCTCAGATGGATTGGTCACCTCCCGCAGTCCCGTACTTTGCATTTCAAAGATTCCAAGCTCATTGGTGGAGCCAAAACGGTTCTTATGGGCTCTCAGCAAGCGGTATACATGATTTCTATCGCCTTCAAATTGAAGCACCGTATCTACCATATGTTCTAAGATCTTCGGTCCTGCAATATTCCCGTCCTTGGTAATGTGTCCAATTAAAATTACAGGAGTATTGGTCTCTTTGGCAAATTGCAGCAATTCTGAAGTGCTTTCTCTGATCTGCGAAATACTGCCCGCGCCACTTTCTATATGATTGGTATGTATGGTTTGAACCGAATCAATTACTAGTATCTCCGGTTGTACTTCCCCGATATGTCTAAAGATCTGTTGGGTTTGTGTTTCGGTCAGGATAAGACAATGATCGGTATTTTCTGCAAGGCGAGAAGCTCGCATTTTAATTTGCTGAGCACTTTCTTCTCCGGATACATATAAGGTCTTGGCCTTGAGTTGCAATGCAACTTGAAGCATGAGCGTACTTTTGCCGATACCAGGTTCACCACCCAAAAGGACTAATGATCCAGGAACCAATCCGCCTCCTAGAACACGATCCAATTCCTCATTACCTGTGGCTAGGCGTTTTTGAGCCTCTAAAGAGATCTCGGAGATCTTCACCGGTTTAGGAGCGCGTTTGGAACTGCTGCTTTCTGCTTCCCAAGTTTTGGCTTTATCGGCCTTTTGGATCACCTCCTCGTTAATGGTGTTCCACTGTTTACAGGAATTACACTGCCCTTGCCACTTGGCGTATTGGGCACCGCAATTCTGACAAAAGAATGCTGTTTTGGTTTTGGCCATATCAATCCCGAAAATAATCATATTTCTGCGCTCGGAGAAATTGAGAAAGAGATCTTTTTAGCTGAAGTTAACGATGTCAGATTACTTCACTAAAAAAAAGGACTGTTTCACTAAAAATATAGCTTTAGTACTTGGTATTGGATTAATTTTCGGTAGCACTTTCCCAAAGCTACCTATCTGCTGCACTATCAAACTGCCGGAACATGGCAGGTAACGCAAATTGTGGTGCGGCAGTAATTAAAAAGCCCTGCGATTGCAGGGCTTTTTTTTACCATCCAAAGTCTTCTTTGATTTTATCGGCTTTATCTAACATGAGGTCTATGGTTATGAAGTCAACCTCTTCTTTATCGTAAGCTCCTTGATAGGTGCGCATCGCCTTTTTGGGTTCGCCCATCTCCTCGTAGTGACGAGCGAGGTAATAGTCGCCCAAGACCGTATCGGGATACTGACTTCTGGCCAGTTTGGCAATTTGCCCAAGCGCTTCCCATTTCTGAGTTTTCTCAGCAGCTGTTGCTACCGCAATGATATCTTTTACACGAATAGTGTTCTCAAGGCCAAAAAGTTCTTTAATGGTCGCATACTTCTCCATTAAATAGTCATAAGGAGAGCCGGGAAGTTTAAGCAGAACCTCTTTGTATTCCTTTTTGCTGATGGGACGATACACTTGAAATATCTGTTCCAAAGCACGTGGAATAGCACGACCTACCAAAGAGTAATGGGTCGCACCCTCAAAATTGTCAAAGTAATACTGCAAATTAGGGCTGTCAATCACCTTCAATCTTTCGTTGAGGTCCACGGAGATGTCCATGAGATCTTTTACGTCATCCGTACCTGTGGCCAAGTAATAGAAGATCTTGTCTTCAATGCTCGGGAGTCTTTCTGCCAATCGCTCATCCATCAGAGGAGCTAGATCAGGACTCAGTGAAATATATCCTTGAAATAAAGGGGGTTCTTTAAACAGATAGTAATTGATGAAGTTGGCTGTAAAGTCATGTCCAACAGCAATGACAAATTTTGCCGTACGGTAATTATCGTCCAAAAACGGGATCAACTCCATCCCCACGAATTCAAAAAAGGCCGCGCCTGTTTCTGCTGGAAAGAATTCAGTATCGTCATAATAACAGTCGTCATAACGCTGATCACCTGTTTGCATGATGCCAACTACAATGGCTTCTGGCATGTCCTCCCAGTAAGAATAGTAATCTACATTTCCCGCAACGGGTTCAAAAAGGTAGTTGCCGTCTAGAGCTATTACTATGGGGTAGACTTTGTCTTGTTCTGAATTGTACGATCTTGGAAGTTGAATCTTGAGCTTTCGATTTTCCCCCAAACGCTCGGAGGCAAATTCTTCATAAACAACTTGGGCTTGGAGCATTCCAGAGGTACTCACTGCCAGTAGTAGCAGTACTAAAATACGCTTCATGATAAGGGACTTAGTTAATTATGTCCCGTAAGGTAAAAAATTATTTCTTGGCATTGAGAATAGGAAGCAGTAAGAAGGATAGGCCACCAATGATAATGTTGAGTACAGTCTGCGATCCCCAGATCACCCAGCCATAGGCCTCACCTTGTTCTTGCGGTATTCCAGAGAAGGCAAAAACGGCTCCAATGATCAATGGATAAGGGAATATTCCGAGGCCGCCATTGGTTGTAGACATAGAAAAACTACCCGCCACAAAAGCTACCATTATTGTTCCCCAAGGGGTCTCTTCCATATTGGGTACGGCGTATTTGATCACCCAGAACATCAACACATAAAAGACCCATATCAGCAAGGTTTGGAAAATAAATGCACCCTTATTTTTCATTTTAAGGATGCTTTTAGTGCCTTCAAGGATTCCAGTCAAAAAGGTGTTGAGTTTTTGGATCCAACGGTTATTGCTGTTTTTGATGACTTTAATAGCGACGATCAAACCAATAAATCCAACGGCAATGGCCGCCACAGCCCATAATGGATTTACGTTTTGACTTTCAAAATAATTGAGCAGGTTACCGCTCTGAAGACCAAATGCAGTCGCAACAACAATGATCAGGAGGATCAAGTCTGCAACGCGTTCAGAGATGATGGTGCCAAATGCTTGTTCAAATCGGACCTTTTCATATCGTGCAATAGTAACGGCTCTAAGAACCTCTCCAGATCTTGGAATCCCTAGGTTGGCTACATAGGCCACCATAACCGCCATAAAACTATTGGCCAATCGAGGCTGGCATCCCAAAGGTTCCAATAAGTATTTCCAACGGTAAGCTCGGATAAAGTGACTAACAAATCCCAACAATAAGGAAACCCCAATCCAAAAGGGATCGGCGGTTTTGATGTTCTCCCAAAGCGCGGCTCGGGAATCAGGTCCCATTTTACTCAATGAGATCCATATCAATGCAACTCCAATTCCTATTGGAACTCCAATTTTTAGGAATTTGAGCAGGCCTTTTTTCAAACTTAATGGGCTATTGCAGGAGGTTGTTCTCTTCGTTAGGGAATACTAAGGCTGGTTTGAACTCTTTTGCTTCTTCCATGCTCATGATCGCATAAGTGATCAAGATCAGGATGTCTCCAGGAGCTACTTTGCGCGCTGCAGCACCGTTCAAAGTGATCTCGCCACTGTTGCGGGGCCCGGGAATTGCGTAGGTCTCCAAACGTTCTCCGTTGTTGTTGTTTACGATCTGCACCTTCTCTCCCTGAACAATATTGGCGGCGTCCATTAGATCTTCATCTATGGTGATACTGCCTATATAGTTAAGATCAGCTCCGGTAACTTTTACCCGATGGATCTTTGATTTTACTACGTGAATTTGCATGCTGTAAAGGTATTAATTTTACCCTAGTTAAGTCCCATATTGTCAATCAACCTTACCTCTCCGGCAAAGGCTGCTAAAAAAGCGCGATAGGTATTGCTCGGGTGTTTTCTGTATGCGGTTTTTAAATTGTGTATACCGGCGATCTCAAAATACTCCAACTCTAAAATAGGATGTGCTGCAAAAGCAGCTTCTGCTTCGCGGACAATAGCAGGGATTGATTTGTGTTTAAAGTCCTCTTGCGCCTTCTTGAGGGTTTTGTAAATAAAAGGCGCTGCGGCCAACTGCTCGGGAGTCAATCGGCGATTTCTAGAGCTCATGGCCAATCCATCCTCTGCGCGGTGTATGGTACAACCAATGATGTTCACGGGCAGATTTTCCAACTCGACCAGTTTGCGAACGATCTGTAATTGCTGAAAATCCTTTTCTCCAAAATAAGCGTTTGTCGGTTCCACCGCTCTAAACAGTAAATTCAAAACAGTTCCCACACCGTCAAAATGTCCCGGTCGGTGACGGCCTTCCATTTCTGAGGCTATTGCTCCAAATCGGTAGGATTTAGACACTACTTCTCCTCGGTAAAGATCGGTCGCTTCTGGAGCATAAACTACGATCTTGGGGTCAATGGCGTTTAGAAAGGTCAAGTCCTGCTCAAAAGGGCGTGGATATTTTTCCAGATCGGCTGCATTATTGAACTGAGTAGGATTGACAAAAATACTGACCACAACGCAGTCATTTTCTGACAAAGCTCGGGTCACTAAAGAGCCGTGGCCATCGTGTAAGGCACCCATGGTCGGCACAAAACCGATCTTCCCTCCTTGCTTGCGCCAAGGGGCAAGGGTTTGGGTTAAATCTGATGTAGAAGTACAAAGTGGCATACGCAGCTGCTAGAAAGCCCGCAAAATTAAGAGTTTAGCGGGAATCTGCATAAAATTTCGTAATTTTGCAAAGTTTTTGAAAAACATCACTAATTAACAATTCTGTATGAAAGATAAAAGAATCTTGTATGTGTCTTCTGAAGTAATCCCTTATTTGCCAGAGACCGAGATTTCTTCGATGTCGTTTGAAGCCCCCCGTTTAGTAAACAACAATTCAGGCCAGATTCGAATTTTTATGCCGCGCTACGGCAACATCAACGAGAGACGTCACCAACTTCATGAGGTGATCCGTCTGTCGGGAATGAACCTGGTAATCAATGATATGGACATGCCATTGATCATTAAAGTAGCATCGATCCCTAAGGAGCGTATGCAGGTATACTTTATTGACAATGAAGAGTACTTCAAGCGCAAGGCAACCTTCGCCGATGAAGATGGAAACCTTTTCCCAGACAATGACGAACGTGCGATCTTCTTCGCGAAGGGAGTTATTGAAACTGTAAAGAAGCTCAACTGGGCTCCAGACATTATTCACGTTCACGGATGGTTGGCTTCCTTGTTTCCGCTCTATCTGCGTCAGTATTACAAAGAAGAACCACTTTTTGAAAACAGTAAAATTGTGACTTCCGTTTACAATACCGGCTTTGATGGAACGTTAGATAGTTCCATGGTTGAGAAGGTTAAGTTCGACGGAATTGAAGGCGATGCACTTGACGAATTGAATGAAGCCGATTACAACAGCATTATGCGTGTAGCTATTGCGCACTCAGACGCTGCTATCATTGGCTCAGAAGAAATTCCTCAGGAATTGGAAGATTATCTTAAAAAATGGGATAAGCCTGTGTTAAACTTTCACAATAAAGATTCCTTTTCCGAAGCGTATTTGGACTTTTACAACTCCAAAGTGTTATAATTTTATGAAAAGCGTATTGAAAAGCTTGAACACCTATCGCGTGTTTCTAGCGGCCTTGGTATTAGGTGCTATCACCATTGCCTGTGATGAGGATTCCGTTACCCTGGGAGGTAATATTATTGGAGGGAATAATTTTGAGACGAGTATTTTTGAGGATACCCAAGTGGTATCTTACTCGGCGCGTACACCACGCGTTCAAACTAACGGTTTGTCTTCTTACCAATTGGGTACTTACACGGATCCGGTTTACGGCAACACGACTTCAAATCTTTTGACCCAGCTGCAATTCAATCAGCCTGGGCCAAACTTCAACGATAATCCAGAGTTTCAAAAGGTAATTCTGTCCATCCCGTACTTCAGTACTTTAGACATTACGGCGGATGAATCTAACATCTACATTTTAGATTCTGTTTACGGAGACCAGCCTGTACAACTACAGATTTTTAGATCGAATTTCTTTTTACAGGATTTTGACCCAGATTCTGGTTTTGAAGATCCGCAAGATTACTATTCCGATCAAGGGCCAACTTTTGAAAGCTTTTTGGGCGAGTTGATCTATGAAGATCTCAGCTTTTTCCCATCGGCAGAGGCTATCATTTTAGATGAAGGAGAGGACACCGAAGAGGTTATCGCTCCGGAATTCCGCGTGGAATTGCCCGTAGACTTTTGGACCGAGTTGATCTTAGACATGGAGGGTTCTCCAGAATTGAGTTCCAACAATGCCTTTAAGGATTACTTTAGAGGAATGTACTTTAAGATCACTCCTTTGGGTGATGAGGGCGTACTCTTTTACTTTGATATCACAGAGGCATCCATGACCATTGAGTACACTTATACGGCAATTGACGTGGCAGATACTGATGAGGATGGCGATACTACAGATACTATTACCATTGAAGAAGAGGTAGACTTTAACTTCCAAGGTCAGACCATCAATGTATTTGATTCTAATTACAGCCCAGCGATCGACTTACTTTTAGCCGATCAGGATACAGACAACGGAGAGCCTTACCTTTACTTAAAAGGAGGAGAAGGTTCTATTGGTGTTATTGAACTGTTTGGGCCAGATACCGATGGAGACGGTGAGGCTGATCAGTTGACGGAGCTCAAGGCCAACGATTGGTTGATCAATGAAGCCAATTTGGAGGTTTTTGTAGATCGCGACCAAGTACCGGGAGGCGATACAGAACCAGAAAGACTCTTTTTGTATGACCTAGATAACAGAAGAGTTTTGATCGACTATGAAATAGACAATACTTTTGCCAACAACCCCAACGAGTTCAAAAGTTCGCATTTAGGTCCTGTTCAACGTGATGCCAGTGATAACGGCATCAGCTATACATTACGCCTAACAACGCATTTGAACAATATTGTTCGCAGAGATTCTACCAATATTAGATTGGGTCTTGCTGTTGTTCAAGACGTAATTAGTTCTAATTTTAGAACAGTGGAAACTCCAATTTCAGAGGATATTAATAATGTTCCTTCTGGTGGCATTAATTCACAGCAAGGAACTATTTTGCATGGTAACGCTTCTCCGGATTCGGCCAAGCGTTTGAAACTGACAATCTATTATACAGACCCCGAGTAATACCTAAGAACTATGTGTGGAATTGTAGGCTACATTGGCCATCGTGATGCTTACCCAATTATACTCAACGGACTTCGACGTCTGGAATACCGCGGATATGACTCTGCAGGTATCGCCTTGTATGATGGAGAAGACATTCAATTATGTAAGACAGCAGGAAAGGTAGAAGACCTTTCAAAAAAAGCCGATGTTCATATCTCTAAGAACGGGCATCTTGGTATAGGGCATACCCGTTGGGCAACCCACGGAGTCCCAAATGATACTAATTCTCACCCCCACGTTTCCAACAGCGGAGACCTGGTGCTCATCCACAACGGGATTATTGAGAATTACGCCACTATTAAAAAAGAGTTAGAAACTCGCGGTTATACTTTTAAATCTGATACCGATACGGAAGTATTGGTCAATTTGATCGAAGAGATCAAAAAACAGAAAGACGTTAAGCTTGGAAAAGCTGTTCAAATTGCTCTGAACCAAGTTGTTGGAGCCTACGCGATAGCGCTTTTTGACCGAAAGAAACCCAATGAGATCATTGTCGCAAAATTAGGTTCTCCCTTAGCCATTGGAATTGGAGAGGAGGAATTCTTTGTTGCCAGTGACGCCACGCCATTCATTGAATTTACCAACAATGCCATCTATTTAGAGGATGGTGAGCTTGCTATTATTCGTTTGGGTCGAGAGGTTCGCGTGAGAAAGATCAAAAATGATAAACGTGTAGATCCTTCCATTCAAGAGTTAAAGCTCAATCTGGAGCAAATTGAAAAAGGCGGCTACGATCACTTTATGATCAAAGAGATCTACGAACAACCAAACGTTATAAAAGATACCTACCGAGGTAGATTGTTGCCAGATCGCGGAATAGTGCGTTTGGGTGGATTAGAAGATCACATTCAAAAATTCATGAATGCAGACCGAATCATAATTGTGGCCTGCGGAACCAGCTGGCACGCCGGTTTGGTAAGTGAATACATTTTTGAAGAATGGGCTCGTATTCCAGTTGAGGTAGAATACGCCTCAGAATTTAGATACAGAAACCCGATCATTACCGAGAAGGATGTGGTTATCGCCATTTCGCAATCCGGAGAAACTGCAGATACCTTAGAAGCTATTAAGCTGGCTAAGCAGCGCGGTGCCTTTGTATACGGAGTTTGTAATGTTGTTGGATCCAGTATTTCTAGAGAAACCCACAGTGGAACCTATACCCACGCCGGTCCAGAGATTGGAGTGGCTTCTACGAAAGCATTCACCACACAGATCACCGTATTGACCTTAATGGCCTTGCGTATTGCTCAAGAAAAAGGTGCGATGTCACAAAGTGACTATATGATGCACCTGCGTGAGTTAGATCTCATTCCAGAGAAAGTAGCCGAAGCACTCAAGACCAATGACCATATTGAAGCCGTTGCAGCCCAATATAAGGACGCAGCTAACTTCTTGTATCTAGGGCGCGGATATAATTTTCCCGTAGCCTTAGAAGGTGCTTTAAAGCTCAAAGAGATCTCTTATATCCACGCAGAGGGTTATCCAGCGGCAGAGATGAAGCACGGACCTATTGCGCTTATTGACGAGCAAATGCCCGTAGTAGTTATTGCTGTTAATAGTGATCACTATGAAAAAGTGGTAAGTAATATACAAGAGATTAAAACCCGTAAAGGAAAGATCATTGCTGTAGTTACAGAAGGAGATTCTACCGTAACGGAATTGGCTGATTATGTGATGGAAGTGCCTAAAACTCCAGAAGCATTAAGTCCTTTGGTGACCACAATTCCATTGCAATTATTGTCTTATCACATAGCCGTAATGCTCGGTAGAAACGTGGACCAACCACGAAACTTAGCCAAGTCGGTAACAGTAGAGTAAAAAATTCTCAAAAAAAGCATTTATGCCTCCCATTTTTTCGGTTAAAGAACTATCTTTGCACCGTTAAAAATGAGGGGCTTATTAGCTCTTCTAATTGAAGAAATTAAATCCGAACAAATGTCAGACGTTTCAGGTAAAGTTGTACAAATTATCGGACCTGTTGTAGACGTAGAGTTTACAGGCGGTCAGGAACTTCCAAAAATTTACGATTCTCTAGAAGTTGCCTTGGGCGGAGGAACCTTAGTACTTGAGGTTCAATCGCATATCGGTGAGAACACAGTTCGCACCATCTCTATGGATTCTACAGACGGTTTGAGCCGTGGGGTAGATGCTAAAGTAACCGGGCAGCCGATCCAGATGCCAATCGGGGAAGATGTTTACGGACGTCTTTTCAATGTGATTGGAGATGCGATCGACGGAATCGGGAACCTTCCTAAAACAGGAGACAACGGACTTCCTATTCACCGTGAAGCACCAAGATTTGAAGATCTTTCTACATCTACAGAGGTGCTTTTCACCGGGATTAAAGTAATTGACCTTATCGAGCCTTACGCAAAAGGTGGTAAAATTGGTCTTTTCGGTGGTGCAGGTGTAGGTAAAACAGTATTGATCCAGGAACTGATCAACAACATTGCAAAAGGACACGGTGGTCTTTCAGTTTTCGCCGGTGTAGGTGAGCGTACTCGTGAAGGGAATGACTTGCTTCGTGAGATGTTGGAATCTGGAATTATCAAATACGGTGACGACTTCTTGCACTCTATGGAAGAAGGCGGATGGGATCTTTCTAAAGTAGACAAACAAGCTATGAAAGATTCTAAAGCAACATTTGTATTCGGACAGATGAACGAACCTCCAGGAGCACGTGCTCGTGTAGCACTTTCTGGTTTGACCATTGCTGAGTACTTCCGTGATGGTGCTGGAGATGGACAAGGAAAAGACGTACTTTTCTTCGTAGATAACATCTTCCGTTTTACACAAGCAGGATCTGAGGTATCTGCACTTCTTGGTCGTATGCCTTCTGCGGTAGGTTACCAACCAACATTGGCAACTGAGATGGGTGCTATGCAGGAGCGTATTACCTCCACCAAGAAAGGGTCTATTACTTCTGTACAAGCGGTATACGTACCTGCGGATGACCTTACTGACCCGGCTCCAGCGACAACTTTCGCTCACTTGGATGCAACTACAGTATTGTCTCGTAAAATTGCTGAGCTAGGTATCTACCCAGCGGTAGATCCACTAGATTCTACTTCTCGTATCCTTACTGCTGACATTCTAGGAGACGAGCACTACAACTGTGCGCAACGCGTAAAAGAGTTGTTGCAACGTTATAAGGAACTTCAAGATATCATCGCGATTCTTGGTATGGAAGAACTTTCTGAAGAGGATAAAATGGCCGTAGGACGTGCACGTCGTGTACAGCGTTTCCTATCTCAGCCTTTCCACGTAGCAGAGCAGTTTACTGGTATTCCTGGAGTACTTGTAGATATCAAAGAAACAATCAAAGGATTTAACATGATTATGGACGGTGAGTTAGACCACCTTCCAGAAGCAGCATTTAACTTGAAAGGATCAATTGAAGAAGCAATTGAGGCTGGAGAGAAAATGTTAGCGGAAGCTTAATTACCAAATAGATAAGAAATGCATTTAGAAATCGTAACTCCAGAAGCAACACTATTTAGCGGCGAGGTAACCTCTGTTGCTGTTCCCGGTGTGCAAGGAGAATTCCAAATGCTGAACAATCACGCAGCCACTGTATCTTTGCTAGGCCCTGGAACCGTAAAGGTTTGGGGAGATGTAAAACTAGACGAAGAAGTAGCCGATAAATTTACGCAAGGTAAAGACGGTATTACGCGTTTGGAGATCACCTCCGGAACTGTGGAGATGAGTGACAACAAAGTGATTGTCTTGGCAGATTAAGTCATAGAACACAATATAGAAGAGCCTTTCCTCAACGGAAAGGCTTTTTTTTTGACCAAAACCACGTAGAAACCCCCTGTTTTGACTTTAGTCAGTAACCGACATTTACAGTCGATCACTAAAACCTTGACCATAAAGGAAGCG
>NZ_JAQQTE010000001.1:846632-1019331 GCF_028561565.1 Gilvibacter sediminis
TGATAAGAATCTCACGAAAACTACTGCACAAGTCTTTGACTTGTGAAAAACTAAAGGAATGAAAAAACTACTTTACGCAGCTGCGCTGATCGTTTTGGCAGGCTGTACCTCGGACAACACCAATGAAAGTGAACAAGTATTGACAACGGCAGATAAAGTGGCTATTGTCATGGAAATGGAGCCCGACCCTGCTTTTGATACCTCAAATAGCGGATTGTTTAAAGGAATTATTGCCAGTTATGATCTTAAAACTAAAGGCACTTTAGCTATCAACACCACCGAGAAAGGTGGATATCTGGCGGCTGCCAAATTCCACAAGGTCACCGATGGGATGGAAAGCGTAGTGCTTTTTGAAGGAAACCAAGATATTAGTGATCCCGATCGAATCTATTTTACCTCAGAGCGCGGTTCTTTCGAGGTCCTCCTCAATGATGAAAAACGCTTAGTTGTTGAGCATTTTGAGTTTGATGAGACCGACACGTATTTAGTCGCTTACAAACGTAGCCGTGGTACGGATGTCTCTTTGGCCATGGGAACCTTTGATAACGATTACGCAACACCAGGTGGATTTGAAGGAAATTGGGATGCCATTCACCGCGGAAGTATCTACACTTCCCCAGCAGGAGAACATTCTACCTTTACAACCAACTTGCTCATGATTGATGAAATTGTGATCTCACAAGGTGGGAATATGTACATAAACCAAGACGGAGTGCAGAATGACGATCCTTTTGATGAGCCTTGCTTTTACGAAGCATCTCCAGGAGTTCCAGAGAACTTTCCACACGTTTGGTTCTACGACACCTCTGGTTACCGTGAATTCATTGGATACAACCAGACCACGACTTTCGCATCACGCGTAGCAACTTGGTCTTTAGCATATTATTTCTTTGGAGGCGAGTTTATCTATGACACGCCTACCTGTGGAACACCAGCAGCTTCTGGTTTCGGAACTTTTAGCTGGGATGGAAACAACGGACAACTCCGTGTAGACACCTTAGCTGATCTTTAGTAATTTCAAACTGTTCTAATTTTAAAAGCCCCTAGTAGCTTGGGGGCTTTTTTTATTTTTCATAGTGGAGCAGATCGCCCGGTTGGCATTCCAATTCTTCGCAAATGGCCATAAGCGTAGAGAAGCGAATGGCCTTGGCCTTCCCAGAACGAAGTATGGACAAGTTCGCCTGGGTGATTCCCACGCGTTCAGCGAGCTCTTTACTGGTCATGTTTCGCTCCGCTAATAATTTGTCTAAAGCAATAATTATCGGCACGCTTATATGGTTAAATCGTTCTCTTCCTTCAAAGCTTTGGCTTGTTTGAAAAGCTCTGCAAGTATAAAGAATCCTAGGGCTGCGGGAATCAAATAGGTCAGTTCTGTTTTAAACAATTGTATAAAGGTGAAGTCGTTCTTCAAAGTAAAAGCGCTTATGGTTTGTACCACTACTAAACCAATAGTGTAGCTTATAAAAGCATTTCCCACTTTTTTAAAACTCTCGGTAACCTTGGTACCGTAGTAGTTTCCTTTTTCAATCTCCTTGAGAATGGTTAGAAAGTGTGTAAAGGCATAGATCAATAAGCCGCGAATAACGAACATTGCTACAGTAAGGGAATAATAGGCCCACTCCATAAAGTTCTCCTTAAAGCTGATGGGCTTGTCGGGGTTAGCCGTCGCAGCCCAGTCTTGAAATTCTGTAAATCGGTTCAGCCGGAATTCATTGATGTCGTTCAATAATATACTCGCCGCACTTATTATGAGTACCCAGGTTATTACTTGCAGGGTTTGGACGTTAGATTTCATAGTGCTTAGACGGTTAATTCGTTTTCCTCTTTGAGCAATCTAGCCCGATCAAATACTTCACTTAAAACCAAGAAGAATGCGCCTATGCCGCCGTAGATCAAAAGATCGTTTGGACTTAGACTCAACGTGATCTGATTGAAGCTCCAATAATTGGTAAGAAATTTAGAGATGAACATTAAGATTCCCGAAGCAATTACCAACTTTCCGATACGCAGTAAAAGTGCTATCACAACTTGATTGAATAATTGCAGTTGTTTAAACTCTTGCAGTACTTTCCGAAACAGGAAAAGACTAAAGACCAGAAGTCCATAGGTGATAAAATTCAAACAGAGTACTACCACTAGTTTAAATCCGCTCAGTGTGATCATACTCCCGTAGAGTGTTTTTGTGAATGATTGACCGGTCCAACTCATGTAGAGCACAAATCCTACAAAGATGAAAAGGGTAGGAATGGAGAGATACCAAATGATATCTACTATGGTCTTAAGAAGGTTTAATCGCTTCATAATTATTGTTTTTCGATAACAAAGATATAAAAATTATCGAAAAACAATAATAATCTACAACATCGCCATATATAAAAAGGCAGCAAGTGCTCCTCCAACCAGCGGTCCAACTACAGGAATCCAAGCATAGTTCCAACCAGAATCGGTTTTTCCTTTTAGCGGTAAAATAGCATGCATAATTCGCGGTCCGAGATCTCTTGCCGGGTTGATGGCATAGCCCGTAGGACCTCCTAAGCTAATACCGACAGCCCATACAATGAAGGCGACAGGAATGGCCCCTAAGGATCCCAGTCCAATAATACCTTCTTGTTCTCCAACAGATAGCTCTGGTCCTACAATGTAAAAGACAGAGAACACTAAAACAAAGGTGCCTAAGATCTCCGTCATTAGGTTTCTGAAGGTGTTGGCTATGGCCGGAGTATTACAAAATGTTGCGCGAATTCCTAAGGCATCATCTGTAGCGTCGTAATGATCTTTATGAGTAACCCAAAGGGCAACCATCGCTGCCATAGCACCAATGAACTGCGCCCCGATATACATCGGAACCTGCGACCATTCAAAGAGTCCTGCAATGGCCAATGAAATGGTTACTGCCGGATTGATGTGGGCCCCGCTGTAAGGTCCTGCAATGAGTACGGCTACATAAACGGCCATGGCCCATCCTGTGGTGATCACGATCCAGCCGGAATCATGTCCTTTGGTGCCTTTGAGCACCACATTACAAACCACACCATTACCGAGGACCATTAAAATAAAGGTGCCAATGATTTCTGCAATAAACGGAGTCATATTTTATAGTTGTTAGTTGGTTATTCTATCCAGTTTGCAGCGCGTTTCACTGCTTTGTGCCAAGTTTCTAAATAGCCGGCAGCCCGCTCTGGATCCATGGCAGGTTCAAAGTTACGATCCACCTTCCATTGTGATTTAAGCGATTCCAGATCTGGCCAGAATTCTACCGCTAATCCGGCCAAGTAAGCTGCGCCTAGCGCGGTGATCTCTAAAAGTTTTGGTCGAACTACAGGGAATCCAAAAATATCGGCTTGGAACTGCATCATCAAATTATTGGCTGTGGCCCCTCCGTCTACACGAAGTTCGGCTCCAGCTACTCCAGAATCAGCTTCCATCGCCTTTACTATATCATAGACTTGATAAGCAATTCCCTCAAGAGTTGCGCGCGCAATATGCGCTTGGGTACTTCCTCTAGTAAGTCCTACAATAGCTCCACGAGCGTAAGGATCCCAATGCGGAGCTCCAAGCCCCGTTAAGGCCGGCACAAAATAAACACCGCCATTGTCATCTACGGTGCTGGCCAGGGATTCTACTTCTTTGGCGTCGTCTATTATTTTAAGGCCATCTCTTATCCATTGCACAGCGGCACCTCCCACAAAAATACTTCCTTCTAAGGCGTAGGAGACTTGATCGTCGATCTGCCAAGCAATGGTGGTTAAAAGATTGTTCTTGGAATAAACAGGCTTGTCCCCGGTATTCATCAGCAGGAAACAACCGGTACCGTAAGTGTTCTTTACCATTCCCTCTTCTGTACACAATTGACCAAAAAGCGCTGCTTGTTGGTCTCCCGCAATACCCGCAATCGGCACAGTGCCACCCAAGATATCGCTTGCGGTAACGCCATAGACCTCACTGCTTGATTTAACCTGAGGCAAAACAGTCCGCGGAATGTCTAATAACTTCAAGAGTTCTTTGTCCCAGTCCAAGGTATGAATGTTGAACAGCATGGTTCTGCTGGCATTACTCACATCGGTAACAAAACTTTTTCCGTTAGTGAGTTTCCAAATGAGCCAGGTGTCAATAGTGCCAAAGCAAAGGTTACCCTGCTTGGCCTTTTCACGAGCCCCTTCCACATGGTCCAATATCCACTTGAGTTTAGTCCCAGAAAAGTAGGCGTCAATGATCAAACCTGTCTTTTCCTTAATATTTTCCACATGACCTTCTGCTTTGAGCTGGTCACAGTATTTGGCGGTTCGGCGATCTTGCCAAACAATTGCATTGTAAATAGGTACACCGGTTTCTCGATCCCAGACTACCGTAGTTTCGCGCTGATTGGTAATGCCGATTCCCGCAACAGCTTCTGAGGTCACTTGCGCAGATTTGAATGCCTGACGTACGGCATAGAGCTGAGATTCCCAGATCTCCATTGGATCGTGCTCCACCCAACCTGGTTCTGGAAAGATCTGCTCAAAATCCTTTTGTCCCACACCGGCATTGTTTCCGGAATGGTCAAAAAGAATAGCTCTTGAAGAGGTGGTTCCTTGGTCAAGGGATAGGATGTATTTCTTACTCATGCTCTGCGATTTAGTTTAGCAAATACTGATTTGCCAATTTATTGAAAGATTCTAGCTGTGATTTTTCCCATTCCGAGTCTTTTTGCAGCTCTTTTGCCAATATTTCCGCCACTTTTGGAGCCGCTTCAATAGCTGCTCGGGCATCTAAAAATAATAAACGGACGCGTCTGGCCAAAACGTCCTCCACACTGCGCGCCATTTCCTCACGAACAGCCCAGGCAACTTGTCCTTGGGTATACGGATAATTGGCATGCAGTACTTCATTATATGCACTGTCACCGGTTTGAAAGCTCAGAAAGGCCTCCAGGTCACCGCCGTACATGCGCAAATGGGCGGGGGTGTTGTTTTGGTTAGAGTCAATATTCCCTCGAATAGGAAGCGTTTTTGTTTGGGATGGAGTCTGCTCAAAGCCGTAGTCTGCAATGATGGTGTCAATGACATCCTGCGCCATTTTTCTATAGGTGGTCCATTTACCACCTACAATAGTGACCACGCCTTGTTCACTGAGAATTTTATGAGAACGCGACACCTCTTTAGTGTTGGTCTCATCTTTTTTGGGTTTGGCCAAAGGTCTCAATCCAACAAACACAGATCTTACTTCATCCCGATTGGGGACTCTGGTGAGGTATTGCCCAATAGTATTTAAGATGAATTCAATCTCTGATTCAAGCGCCACAGGCTCTATTTTAGGCTTTTTGATCAAGGTATCTGTAGTTCCTGCAAGCACTTTTCCATTCCAAGGAATGATAAAGAGTACACGCCCGTCTGAGGTTTTAGGGATCATAAGCGCGGTCTCACTTTGGAGGAATTCCTCGTCGAGAACCAAATGCACCCCTTGGCTGGGAACGACAGTTTTTTTGTGGCTGGCATCCTTCAGCTTTAAAACTTTGTCTGTAAAGATTCCTGCAGCGTTGACCACCACCTTGGCGTGGACGGTGTATTCCGCCTCGGTTTCCATGTCTTTTACAACTACTCCGGTCGCATTTCCTTCCGCATCGCTTAATAAATTCACAACCCGCATATGGTTCATGACCAAAGCACCTTGATCTCTGGCTGTTTGCGCCAGATTCACCGCGAGGCGAGCGTCATCAAATTGGCCATCGTAATAGGAGACCCCTTTTTGCAGGCCTTCGGTTTTTAATGTGGGCAGGGCCGCAATGGTCTTCTTTTTAGAGATCAAAGTAGATCTTCCCAGACTGAATTTTTGCGCTAACAGATCGTAAAGTTTAAGACCGATTGTATAATAGTAGCCTCCCCACCAGGTGTAATTGGGGATGATGAATTCTTGGCGTTTAAAGAGATGGCCAGCGTTTTTTTCTAAAAGACCTCGTTCTAAAAGGGCTTCTTTTACCATTTTGACATCGCCTTGCTGTAAATAGCGAACTCCCCCGTGTACCAATTTGGTGCTTTTGCTGGAAGTGCCTTTGGCAAAATCATGCCATTCAAACAGGACGCTGTCAAGACCTCTACTAGCGGCATCCACGGCTATTCCTAGCCCGCTGGCGCCCCCACCAACAATAATTATATCAAATACTTTGTCGCTAGCCAGAGCGGCTAATTGTGTTTTTCTGGTCTTCAATGGATGGATTCGTTGTTCTTTCTAAAAATACCAAATTATATCAGCAATAGAAAGTGAGCTAAGCCTAGAGATTAAAAAATTGTTAGTAATTCACCGCTTTGGCATTAAACGGGGAGCCAAATAATTTTAAGCCCTTAAAATCTCTTGTATTTTTGTGCTGATGAGCAACTTGCCAGAAAAACTTAAAAAACGATTATTAGCACGACAGACCAATAGTTCTTTGCGCTCGTTAAAGAATTATACCGCAGCGTTTGATTTTTCGTCCAATGACTATTTGGGGATGGGCCGATTGCCCTTTGATCCTAAACCGGAGGAGATTTATCCTTCCGGTTCTGGTGGTTCGCGCTTGCTCACGGGGAATCATGAGGCGTATACTGCCTTTGAGGAGCGTCTCTGTAGTTTTCATCAGCAAGAATCAGCTCTGGTCTTCAACAGCGGTTATGATGCTAATCTCGGTTTGATAGCGGCCCTGGGTTTAAGAGGTGATCTTATCCTCTATGACGCCTTGGCGCATGCTTCCATTCGTGATGGGATACAGCTCGCTCAGGCCAGATCAATTAAATTTCGTCATAATGATCTGGATCACTTGGAACAACTTCTGCTCGCTCATAAGCCCGAGGACGGCAGTTGTTATGTGATAACAGAATCTGTGTTTTCTATGGATGGAGATAGCCCAGATTTAAAGGCTATGGCAGATCTCTGTGATTCACACCATGCTTATTTAATTGTTGATGAGGCCCATGCTGTGGGTGTTTTTGGGCCACGCGGTGTTGGTTTGGTACAAGCGCTTGAACTGCAGGATAGGCTGCTTGCACGGGTAGTGACTTTTGGCAAAGCCTTAGGCTATCACGGAGCGGCTGTATTGGGAAGTGAGGAGCTCAAGTCCTATTTAGTCAATTTTGCACGACCGCTGATCTATTCTACGGCATTGGCCCCAAAAGAGCTTATTTCCCTGAATGAGAGATACCAATGGTTGGCAGGGTCTGATGCGAGTCTTGAAGAAATTCAAAAACTACATCGTAATATAGCATTATTACGATCATATATTGAAAAATATAGGCTTTCGGATCATTTTATTGCTTCGGAGTCCGCAATTCACACTGTAGTAATTCGAGGGAATTCAAAAGTGAAAGCCACAGCAGAGCAGCTATCAGAACTCGGTTTTGGTGTACTGCCAATTTTGGCGCCAACGGTGCCGGAAGGTTCTGAACGTATCCGAATTTGTTTGCACAGTTATAATCAGCAGGAATCCATTAAATTGCTGATTGAAAAATTAGCCGAGATCATTCACAAAGATGCTCAATAGAAAAGTCGCATATACTTCCAGTTGGTCCAAAACCCTAATTGTTGGATTGATTTTGGGCTTGATACTGCCATTGATCATCATCCTTTTAAAGCCATTTGACTCAGAACAGTATTCGGCCTCATTTAAATACCTGAGAATATTTGGCTACGCGGGTGTTGTAGCTGTTTGTGTATTAATCGTCCACGCGATAGAGAACTTCTTTTATCTCAAAAGTAGTAGACAGTGGAAGTTCTGGCAGGAGTTGGTCGTTTTGTTAGTGGCAGCTCCAATAATGGTTTGCCTTAGCGGCGTGTATAATTTTTACGTGATCAATTCGGAGTCTAATTTGAGTTGGTCGTGGCTGGCTGATTTCTTGGTGAACTTCGGATTGCCCTTTGCCCCGTTATTGATTCCAGCTTGGGCTGCCTTGAGGCGTCATTTCGGAAAGATCAGCTTGGAGACAACTACTCCCGCCAAATCAGAGCGCTACTCCATACAAGGAGTCAATAAGACAGATCAACTCACCCTAGATTGGAATGGATTTCTCTACGCGCAAGCTCAACAGAATTATGTCAAGTTTGTCTGCCTTAAGGACGGTCAATTAGAATCAACTATGATCCGATCTACTTTAGCAGCGGTTTCTGCACAGCTTCCTTCGGCGCTGCAAGTCCATCGGTCTTATTTGGTCAATGCTGATTTTGTCACTCAGGTGGCAGGTAATTCCAGAAATAGACACATCCTTCTTAAAAGCGTGGAAGAACCTATTCCGGTGTCCAAGAAATACTACGAAGCCTTTAGTGAAAGGCTTTCAAATTCGTCCCAATAACTACAGAATCAGCCCTAAAACTGGGCATTGGTCACAAAATTTGCAACTTGGTCACACTAATTTTTTAGCTCAAAAATTTCATCTTCTATTTGTCTCATCAAAACAAATAAATCATGAAATCAAAAGTTATTTTTCTAGTGTTATTCGCTTTAAGTTCATTAACCGTTTTAGCAGCTCCTCCTTCTAAACGAGAGGCTCAAATTGAAACTATTCTTGAGCTTACCCAGGCCAACATTTGTAATCCATATTTTTTAGAGACACCACAGTGGCAGGAATTTGTCACTACGCTTGAGCAGGCAAAAACGCTCAAATTGAACGATGAAGAATTTGCTCGTCTGTTTAATCAAGCGAGCAAAAAATTACCCTTTTCTCACTATTATTTGAATTATACCAAAGGAGGGTCATCAACTTCAATGAAGAACTTCTCTTTAGAAGAGATTGATGGAAACACCGCCCTTATGAACGTTAGATCTTGGTCAAGAGATCCTCAAGCCATGATTCAGGTTATTGGGCAAATTGAATCCAAGGGCTACTCCAAATTGATCATTGATCTTAGAGATAATACAGGAGGAACCTTAGACGCTGCTGTAATTCTGGGACAGTATTTGACCAATCAAACTATTGATGCTGGAACCTACATTACCCGCTCCTGGTTTGAAAAAACGGAAGCTTATCCCACACAGTCAGAAATTGGACAATTGGATTATATGAAGGAGTTGAGTTATGACGCATTTGGTCAAATGTTGCAACAACCGGCTTTTAGAATGATCATTCCTGGTCACAACAACAGTGTTTTTAAAGGAGAGGTTGTGGTTTTGGTTAACGAGCATACGGCGAGTACCAATGAACCGTTGGTACATCTGATCCAACAGTACGGTTTAGGTACTTTGGTGGGAACCAAGACAGCGGGAAATATGATGAGCGGGAAGTTCTTTAAGGTCTCTAAGAAGTTACGCCTATTCTTACCCGTAGCAGATTATGTTACTGCGGAGGGTATTCGTTTGGATCAGGTTGGAGTTACCCCAGATGTTCAAGTCAGCAGTGCGCAAGCATTAAATAAGGCAAAAGAATTACTCGGTTTATAGCAATTTTATGAGCCCGGCATAGAAATGTTCTAAGGCCGGGTTCGTATTTTTGTTCCATGCAAAGGATTTTTGTCAGTGGTATTGGAACCGATGTTGGAAAGACAGTGGTCGCTGCGGTGCTCACAGAAGCATTACAAGCGGATTATTGGAAACCTGTGCAAGCAGGAGATCTTCACAATTCAGACACTCATAAAGTACAGCGACTCATCAGCAATGCTATAACAGTTTTTCATCCTTCTGCGTATGCATTGCAGACGCCAATGAGTCCGCACGGCGCTGCGGCCATAGATGGTATTGAGATCGACTTGAAAGAGATCATCCGTCCAAAAACTAAAAACCACTTGGTCATTGAAGGGGCTGGAGGCTTGTTGGTTCCGCTTAATAATAAGGATACGGTTATTGATATTGCTCAGACAGATGACCACGTAGTCCTGGTCTCTCGACACTATTTGGGCAGCATCAACCACAGTTTGCTGAGCTTAGAATTACTCAAAGCTCGTGGTTTTAAAAAGGTCAGTTTGATCTTTAGCGGAGATGAGCACCCTACTACAGAAAACATTATTACGACCATGCATCCGGAGGTGCCCGTTATTGGTCGCATTGATGACGAGCCTTATATAGATCAGCGCGTGGTTGCTTACTATGCAGATAAGTTTAAATCTGAACTGAAATGAGCCTTTCCAAACGCGATGCAAAACACCTTTGGCACCCGCTAACGCAGCATAAAGTTGCAGGTGAGGCCTTTCCAATTGCACGCGCAAATGGAGTTTATCTTTGGGATGAACAGGGCAATTCTTATATCGATGCGATCTCCAGTTGGTACATCAGTATGTACGGGCATTGCAACCCGATGATCACTTCTCGAGTTGCGGAGCAAATGCTGCGCATGGATCAGATTGTCTTTAGCGGCTTCACGCATGAAACTGCGGTGGAGATGTCTGAAAAACTCATGGAGCTTCTCCCAGAAAATCAGCAAAAGATCTTCTTTTCAGACAACGGTTCAACGAGCATCGAAGTTGCCGTGAAGATGGCTTTGCAATATCATTTCAATCGCGCTGAAAAGCGTGATTTGCTAATTGCTTTTGAAAACGGATTTCACGGAGATACCTTCGGGGCCATGTCTGTTTCTGGCTTGGATGTATACAACGGTCCTTTTAGTGATTTTTCGTTGGAGGTGATCCGTATTCCCGTGCCTAATGGAGCAAACAACAAACAAGTTCTCGAACTGCTTGAAACGCAATTGGCTACAGGTCGAGTGGCTGCTTTTGTCTTTGAACCTTTGGTCCAAGGAGCTGCTGCCATGCAGCTTAACGATCCAGCAGGTCTGTCTGCTTTAATTGAAGCTTGCCATAAAGCGGGTGCCTTGTGTATAGCGGATGAGGTCATGACCGGCTTTGGAAAGACAGGAACTCACTTCGCTAGTCAGCAGCTCAGTCATTTGCCAGACATCATGTGTTTGAGTAAAGCGTTAACGGCGGGACTCCTACCCATGGGACTCACCACTTGCTCCCAAGAGATTTACGACGCCTTTTACAGTGATCAATTAGCCGATGGCTTCTTCCACGGACATACCTATTCTGCCAATCCTTTGGCCTGTGCTGCAGCAATCGCGGCTATGGAACTGTTGGTTTCTGAGGAGATCCAACAAAATATTCAAAAGGTCATTGCGTCTCATACTGAATTTGATCAACGCATTCGAGAGCACGAAGCCGTCTCTCAAACACGTCAATGCGGAGTGATCTACGCTTTAGATCTTAACAAAGAGATTCCGCGTTATGGCCCCGAGCGCGATGCGGTGCTGAAGTACTTTATGGATCGCGGGATTTACTTAAGACCTCTGGGCAATACGATATACCTAGTGCCGCCTTTCGTGATCAAAAAAGAGGAACTCGATAAGATCTATGCGGTGATCGAAGAGGCTTTAGTTGTCTTCGGCTAAGAGCAAACGGTTATTGATCAGATCATAGACCTCTTCAGATCCTGTTACTTTAAAACGGATGTAGGTATAGGTCCAAGAATCTCCAGACTTTTTACCCCACACCAAGATCTCTCCGCTGTCTTTAGGTCCTTTTACAGGAATTTTTAAGTCTGCCGTACCTTCATTGTTTTGAATGCTGATGTTGCCTTGAGCCATGCCAGTGGTCTCTATCGGCTCACCTAATTTGTCAATGACCCACTCACTTTCTTGTGCTTTGGTCAAGGCTGTTTGATATGGTTGTGACTCTTTGAACAAGGCAGATACGCCCGTAACGAGAGAGAAAACAAAAACAACGATCAAAATGACTACAATAAGACAGCCACCCGTAGGCAATGCCCATTTCCAATTGCGTTGCCACCAATTTTTTTCAGGTAGTTGTTGTTCCATAGTTGTTGATGCTTACTGTGAAGTTTTAAAGGCCTATTTTTGCAGAAATTTACAAAATTTTGATGGACCGTATCAGCGTTTTAGGCATGTCTTCTGTCTCTGCTTTGGGAAGTAACCCAAAAGCTGTTTGGAGCAGTTATGCCGATGAAAAACCCTGCTTTTCTGTAATTCAATCTAATCAAGCTGAAGTTGCCGTTGCTGGGGTCAGTAAGACCATTGATGCTGCCTTGAAGCAGATCGCGCAGCAAAACAGTAATTACAAACGCTTGGATCGTACGGTACTAATGGCCATTAAAGCGGCTCGTGGAAGTCTTCAAAATCTAGCCCTTGACGGGAAATGGGGAGTCAACATTGGTTCCTCCCGCGGCGCTACCGATCTTTTTGAACGTTACTATGCGGACTTTCTTAAAAACGGATCGGCACATACCTTAGCCAGTCCAACCACTACCTTAGGAAACGTATCTACTTGGGTGGCGCAAGATCTGCAATTAAAGGCCATGAGCTTGGCACATTCGGTGACCTGTGCTTCTGCTATGCATGCGGTGCTTAATGGAATAGCTTGGCTAGGTTCCGGTATGGCTGATTTTATGTTGGTCGGAGGAACTGAAGCTCCGCTAACCCCATTTACCATTGCGCAGATGCAAGCGTTGAATTTGTATGCTAAGCAAACAGCAGGTTATGCCTGCAGAGCCTTAGATCTGGATAAGAAGAGCAATACTATGGTTTTGGGTGAGGCTGCTGCTACAGCAATATTGGCCAAAGGCACACACAAAAATGCCCAAGGATATATCATTGGCTGCGGATGGGGCACAGAGCCTTTGGATCACCACACTTCATTGAGCAAACAAGCCCATTGCTTTCAAGACTCCATGAAAATGGCCCTCGATTCTGCTGGTCTCAACCGAGTTGATGCAGTGGTCATGCATGCTCCTGGGACCATTTTGGGAGATCGTGCAGAAGTGCATGCCATTCAAGCCGTTTTTGAAGAGTCGCCTTATTTGATCTCCAACAAACACCTTATTGGACATACTTTGGGTACTTCTGGAATGATGAGTATGGAATTGGCATTAATGATGCTTGAGCATCAGCAGGTCTTTGAAAATCCTTTCTACAATCAAGAGTCAGATAAGCCTGCTTCTTTAGAGACTGTTTTGGTCAATGCGGTTGGATTTGGTGGGAATGCCGTGAGTATTATTCTCTGTAGATAAGCCGTGAAAAACTAAGCCTGGAGAGCATTAATAATCTGCAGACGAATCTTATATTTGCATATCTAACCCTGCCTCCCAATTTACGTTGAGGGGAGCGAGAATTGCTAAACTATGCGACACGACTGGACTCGAGAGGAGATCATGGAAATTTACAACACTCCATTGATGGAGTTGCTTTACCGCGCTGCAACCGTGCATCGTGAGCATCACGATCCGAACACAGTTCAAGTTTCTACCTTGTTGTCCATCAAAACTGGAGGTTGCCCGGAAGATTGTGGCTATTGCCCGCAAGCCGCGCGTTACCACACCGATATTGAAGGAAACGATCTAATGACCGTGCAACATGTAAAGGCGCAGGCCTTGCGTGCCAAAGCTTCTGGTAGCTCTCGCGTTTGTATGGGTGCCGCGTGGAGAAATGTAAAGGACGGCCCTGAGTTTGATCAGGTGTTAGAAATGGTTCGTACCATCAACAAATTGGATATGGAAGTGTGCTGTACCTTGGGTATGGTTACTGAAAACCAAGCCAAGCGTTTGGCAGAAGCCGGTTTGTACGCCTACAACCACAACTTAGATACTTCAGAGGATTATTACAAAGACGTGATCTCTACACGTGCTTATCAAGATCGATTGGACACCATCTCAAACGTTCGTAAGACCAATGTTACGGTTTGTAGTGGAGGAATTATTGGAATGGGAGAGAACTTGGATGACAGAGCAGGAATGCTTGTTGCCTTGGCTACTTTAGATCCACAGCCAGAATCTGTGCCTATCAATGCCTTGGTAGCCGTAGAAGGAACACCTATGGAAGACATTGAGCCGATCTCTATCTGGGAAATGATCCGTATGGTGGCCACCACGCGTATTGTAATGCCAAAGACCCAAGTGCGTCTTTCAGCAGGGCGTACGGAGATGAGCAGAGAAGGGCAGGCCATGTGTTTCTTTGCAGGAGCTAATTCCATTTTCGCTGGAGATAAACTGCTAACGACTCCAAATCCTGATGTGAATGAGGATATGGAGATGTTTAAGCTGCTCGGATTAACTCCGCAGAAAGCCTTTGTAAAGAAAGCACAACCAGAAACCGTAGAAGCAGAAGACTCTGCTTACCAAGATATGGGTGAGAAACCAAAATGGACACGCCCAGGTCACACCATTGAACGCAACCAATTAGCTAAAATGAAGTCTAAGGAGTAAAAACTGCTTAGAAATCATGCGCTACATTTTTACCTTCCTCGTTTTTACAGGATTATTAACGGCTTGTTCTACAGATGATGATGCCACGGCTTGTGACACACAAATGCCTGTGGAGATCAATCAAGGGGAAGGCCGCATTGCTGTGAGTTGGCAAGACTTCACAGAAGAGCAGATCATTGAAGCTTATGAATTTGGCTTTGTAGCACGAGGAGACGAGGCTCCTGAGAACTTGGGAGTAACGACCAACCAAGTCACGGTTTCTTCAGATCCCTTTAATAAATTTCATATTAAAACCGTGGAATCGCTGCCTTATGATACAGAGCTTGATCTGTATTATCGTGCTAAGTGTGATACGGACAGCGGGGAGATTCTTGGACCCATTGCGGTAAACAGCTTGGCCTTTGGAGCGGGTTGTACTCCACCTGCTGATTTTGAGGTTACGGAGATTACGACCACTACCATCAGCATTCAGTGGGAAGGTTTTGATGAAAATCTTTGGCGTGTTGCTTGGGGCTCTGCCGATGGAATAAACGGCGGTGATGTTGACGTGACTGAGCCCAATTATACCATCACAGGACTGGAGCCTAACACCCTCTATACCATAGGAGTTGTGACGCGTTGTACTACCGGTGACTTCTCCATTAGCGAGTTGGGACTATCCCCAACGGAGAACATAACTACCCTTGAGGAATAGCAGTTTCAAGTAGCCTAAAAAAGGCTAAAATTTCAATTTTATTACAATTTAAATCTGTCACTGGCGTTTTACAGACTGGAAACACCATTACCCAATCTTAATTCGAACACCTATGAGAAAGTTGCTACTGTTAGCAATGGTTGGGCTGTGTTTAGTTTCCTGTAGTAATGACGACGACGCGCCGAACAATTGCAAACAACCCGGAAGTATAATTATTGAACAACTCAACTCGACCTCCATTTTGTTTTCTTGGGGGATCGATACAGAGACCGCTTGGGAAGTAGAGTACGGCCCAGTGGACTTCGCCTTGGGAACCGGAACAGTTCGTCAAACCTCACAAGAGAGTTTTTTCATTGAAAATCTAGAGCCTGCCACCGAGTACCGCATTTACCTGCGCACCAATTGTGGTTCTGACGGTTTTAGTGAATACATCTCTGTGGATGTGGTAACGGCTGAGCCGACGATTACCTGTAATCCACCGTCCAATTTACAGCTGGTAAGTCTTACTGATACGAGTATTGAGCTGTCTTGGGACGAGAACAATGAGACGGCTTGGGAGATCGAGTACGGCCCTTCTGGCTTTGCCTTAGGGACGGGATCGACCGCGAATACCTCACAAAATTCATTTAACATAGAAGGGCTGGATCCATCGACCACGTATGAAATCTATGTGCGTGCCAATTGTGGTTCGGACGGATTTAGCACCTACTCGGATGCTCTGGTCATTACGACCGATGGTTAAGTAGAGTATCTTTTGGGGGCAAAAGGGCGGGAACATCCCGCCCTTTTGTTTTTTACTAAAGTATAGTGACTGCCTAAGAATCATACATAATAGGTTATGTAAATGTTTTGTAATTTTAACCTGATTTTTAAGTAAACCCATGCAGTTAAGTCCAATAGAAGTTCGCGAGACCATTACCAAGGAGGAGTTTAAAAGAGATTTTTTAAAGCCTCAAAAGCCGGTAGTGATCAAGCGTTTTATAGAGGACTGGCCGGCTTTTGAAAAGTGGAATCTGGATTATATGGCCGAGGTGGCTGGAGATATAGAGGTTCCTTTGTATGATGACCGCCCAGTTGATTATAAAGATGGATTTAACGAGCCGCATGCCAAGATGCAGATGCATGAGTATATTGACCTACTCAAGCGAGAGCCAACCAAGTTCCGGATCTTTCTTTGGAACATTTTAAAAGAGGTTCCCGAGCTGCAAAAAGACTTTTCATATCCTGATTTTGGGATAAAACTCATGAAAGGTTTGCCCATGCTTTTCTTTGGAGGGGAGGATTCCTACACCTTCATGCATTACGATATTGACTTGGCCAACATCTTCCATTTTCACTTTCACGGGAAAAAGCAGGTGATACTCTTTGACCAAGAGCAGAACGATTATCTCTATAAGATTCCGCATTCGCTCATTACGCGGGAAGACATCAACTTTGCCGATCCAGACTACAACAAATGGCCTGCCTTAAAGCAAGCTAAAGGCTATATCGCAGACTTGGAGCACGGTAATGTGCTTTATATGCCAGAGGGTTATTGGCACTATATGCGTTATATCACTCCAGGTTTTAGCATGAGTCTGCGCGCTATAGCTCGTAATCCGAAGAATCTCGGGAAGGCTCTATACAACATCTTTGTCATGCGACACTTTGATAATGCCATGCGCCGCATGAAAGGACAGGCGTGGATAGACGGCAAGAATGAAAAGGCCATTATTAAGACCCATCGTAAGTTGGGGATCTCCTAATTCTACGAATTCATCAATTCATTGATCTTCTCATAGATCAAATGCGTTTCCCAGCCTCTGTAAAGCAGGTAATCTGCTAGTTTCTTTCTCTTTTTCTGCGGATTTGATTCAGTAATTGCTGCAAAACGTTTTTCTGCTAGGGTGTGGAAGGTGCTGTAGTATTCTGAATCTGAGATCTCCTTTAAGGCTAGTTTTAGGTTGTAGGCGGAGATGCCTCGGGCTTTGAGTTCTCTGGTGATGCGCTGTTTTCCCCACTTTTTATTGCGAAACTTTCCGCGGGCAAAACTCTGAGCAAAACGGCTTTCGTTGAGGTAGTCGTGTTGCATTAAATGCAAGATGATCTGCTCTTTGGCAGCCGGAATCATGCGCATCTCGGTCAACTTTTTCTCTACTTCCTTATGGCAGCGATCTTGATAGGCGCAATAGCGCTCCAGCCGAGCCTGAGCCTCTTCTACAGTATAGGTTTTGCGGTGTGGTACACGATTCATCAGCTTCAAAAATACACATTCAGCCATGAAAAAACGAGCTTCAAAATGTCATAAATAAATGACAAAAAGTAAAATAAACTTTACATAATGGAAAATATTCTATACTTTTGAAACATCAATCATTAAAATCGAATAGTTATGAACGCGAATTATTTATTTCCGCATCGCTACAAAAAGTGGGGGCTACTGGTTTTCATTCCTTCCCTCATTATTGGGTTTCTAGCGGCCCGAGATTCCATGGGCTTTTCTCCAGACTGGTTAGACGTAACCGTCTTTACCATTTACCAGCAAGACTTTCTGGGAGAAGAGGTAATTTTTGGTTTGATCCCAAACAACATTTTAGACGAGATCATGGGAATTTTGATCATCATCAGTGGTTTGGTTTTGGCCTTTTCTAAAGAGAAGGTAGAGGATGAGCTCATCAGCAACATTCGGCTAAAGAGTTTGGTTTGGGCTACTTATGTGAACTACGGAATCCTCTTTCTGGCCATAGTTTTTGTGCACGACCTTTCCTTTTATTGGATCATGATGTTTAACCTCTTTACCATTTTGATCTTCTTTATCATTCGGTTTAACTGGCAGCTCTACAAGTTGCGTAAAACGGTGAGCGATGAAGAATAATATCAAAGTAGAACGCGCGCGTCACAATATGACCCAGGCGGCTTTGGCAGAAGCTGCCAAGGTAAGCCGCCAGACCATCAATGCCATGGAGTTGGGCAAATACGTCCCTTCAACGGTTTTGGCCTTACGCTTGGCGGAGATCTTCTCCACTACCGTTGACAAACTTTTTGAACTAGAGGATACGGATTGGTAGCTTATTGCTGATCCAATTCCTCCAAAGTCTTTGCTGCCGAGGCATTGATGCTTCGGTAGCATTTAAAGACCCAGCCAAACATCAAAAACAAGGCAATGGCGCCAATAGGTAGGTACCAAAACATCACAGAACTCTCTGTAAAGACATCTATATTTTTAAAGAGCTTGGAAAATATGGGCAGTATGCTCACCATCAGTAGTGGGGTCATACCCACATTGATCTTTTGAAACAGCAGAAAACGTCTTTTGCGGGCTGTAAAATCACGCATCAACTCTTTTTGAGTGCCAGAGGTAATGGGCAGGTTCTGTAAATCCCGAATTGCGCTTAGCGAGAATATTGGCAGTATGGTCAAAACGGCAATGGCTACTACAGCGCAGAGGCGCAAGTACCAGATATCCATCTTGCCAAAATTCATCAAAATATAAGTTGCAAATACATAGCAGATCACTCCTCCAACGGTTTCAAAGGTGTTGAGTTTTTGGTATTTGGCGCGGTATTTTTGTGTGGTCATTTCCATAATTAATTGATCCGTTAACTGTTGTTGTTTTTCGATTTTCTGATTCATTTGCTGCCATGCAGCTTGCATTTCCTGTAGTTCCATAACTAGTGCTGCGGTTTGTTGGCACGCATTTGTGCTTTGATTCTGTTTAAACGGGTGCCGATATTACTCGGAGAGTAACCCGTGATCTGTCCAATTTCTTCGTACGATTTTCCATCTAAATACAACAGAACTATCGCCCGATTCACTTCTTTAAGTTTCCTGATCTGCGCGTACAAAAACTGTGTACGCTCATCCATCAAAGCGTCTTGCTCTTCCATGATGCGGTACAACTCGGGTAAGAGCTGCTGCTTGTCTGGCTTGCGCTTGTAAAGCTTTAAATGTCTGATCGCGGTATTGAGCGCAACCCGATACATCCAAGTAGACCAACTGGAATTGCCTTTATAGGAATCAAAAGATTTCCAAAGCTGATACACCATTTCCTGATAGAGGTCCTGGCGCTCTTCTCGCCGGTCTGCATAAGCATTGCTGAGCTTAAAGAGGATGCCTTCGTGTTTTTTGATCAGGCTTGTAAATTCGGCCGAATTACTCATTGATTAATTAAGAGACTCATTGCGTTAGTACTCCCTTAAGGTAAAAAATCACACTCAGGCATAAAAAAAAGAGGCCATTGCCTCTTTTTATAATTATCCTTGTGCCAATCGAGTTTGGTTTACATAGCCCTCAAAGCTGCGCTGGGCCTGCTGCAAATGCCTTTGGTTGTGATAAACGATGATTCTAAAAGCATCGCCCAATTTTACCTTGGCCCAAGCGCCGAGATCTGTGGGAACCTTGACGCGAGCCAAGTTTTTGCTGCGAGCAATTTGTAATAACGCCAAACTCTTTTCTTGATCCTGAATATAGGTGTCAATCACACTGACGGGAAGTTTTTTACCGTTGGGATCCTTGCTTTTAAAGGTTTTCATTTTGGTGCCGGCATCACCGGGAGACATGAGCTTAGCGAACCAATTTCCCAAACCACCAGATTTGAATTCCTCTTGCGGTTTCTTGTTACTTTTGGTCATGCCTTCCATGATCCGCATGAGGTAGACATCACTGTATTGATTCATGTGCTCAAAGCATTCCAAAGCGCTCCACACTTTGGGGCCTGCCTTCCAGTTCAAGGCTTCTTCTGCCTCTTGTTTCAGGGCTTGAGCTCCGTTTAAATTCTCTTGTACGCGCGCGATCAGATCGGTAATTAAAGCTTCACTAGTGGTTTTCATGTCCTTGATTTTAAGACAAATATCTAACCTAGAAACTTCTTAAACCTTGATCTGGATTAAGATTTCTTGATTCTAGATAGCGTCTCTGGAGTCATACGCAGGTAAGAGGCAATGTATTTGTCTGGGATCTCTTGGAATACCTGCGGACTGCGTTTAAGCACGCGTTTATATCGCTCTAAAGGCGAACTGGTCAAGATGTCTTGCTCGCGTTCCATTTGCTGGCAAATTCCCAGTTCCAGAAAGCGTGACCAAGCTTGAATTCGCTCAGGATCTGCATTGATAAACTCCATCAAACGGGCTTTGCTCATTACCTTAAGCTGGGTCTTTTTGAGTGTCTGCAAGTAGAGGTTAGTGGGTTGTTCGGTAATGAAAGATACCATGGCAGCTACTAAATTGTCTTTATAACCCAAGCGAATGGTGTGTTCCTCAAACTCGTCGATGATGTAAGCGCGTAAGCTCCCAGAGATCACATAGTAGAGGTTGGTGTTGGCCGCGCCCTGAACCTTGAGGTATTCGTAACGCTTTAGGGTGATCTCATCTTCCCAAAGCTCGTACTGGTCAAACAGGTTTTTGAAGTGTTCTAGCAGGTTCATATCATTCAAAGATATAGAACAATACGGGTAAAGCGCTAATTCCAAAAATTAAAAGTGCCACCCAAATGGAATTGACAAAATGCTTTTTCTCGATCCCAAAAAACTCCCGAACCGAATTATTCATCACCAGTACTAGTAGCAGCACATTATACGCTAGAAAGAACATTGCGCGTAGCAGTTGGGTTGCGAAACCCGTTGCCGAGGTTTCTTCTAGTTCAAGAAAATCGAAATCTGGACCTCCCATCGCGTACATCTCTATGATCTGGATAATGTTCAAAAACTCAAAGACCAGATTCAAATAAAGGATTGCCGCCAAGGTGATCCAGCCCTTCCTTAAAATCCGGTATAGCCAAACCAAGCAAAGCACGCAAATCAAAGGACTAATTGCACTAGAAAGGAAAATGACCACAGCATCCATTTCTAAATACTCTAAGCTGTAATACTGCAAGCCTGAAATGAAAATGTAGACCGTATTGGCAGTCAGAATAGCCCACAATAAAAGGACAAATTTGTACTTCTGTTCTGCTGCAGGGATTCCTGGGTGCCAAGGTGAGATCTTGTCCCAAAAGGTCTTGAGACTCTTGTTGGATCTTACTACGTGTTGGTTTTTCCGTAGCGTATTTTGTTGCTTATTGGTTTCGTATTGTCTCGCCGCTTCTCGCGCTGCTGCGGTCTGCGCTGCGGTGAGATTGCGTTTTTCTAACTCAGCGATCGCAGCATCTAAGGCCTCTGGTACGTACTGATCAGAGAACTCCAAAACGTGGAGTAAGGCTTGATCTGAGGTGTTGGCAAAGTTTTCGGCGAAGTTGGTCATTAAATGTAAAACTACATTTTTCTTTTTTAGTCACTTTTCCCATTGCCGCATTATTGAAGCGTAAATGTCCAGTGGACATTTATGAGGAAATACCACCAAAAGGTCTAGCGACGCTTACAAAGCTTTGAAAACTACGCCAACCACCGCCACAGATGCTTGAAGTGCTCTCTGCGCTTCGCTCCGAAACCGCTTTCCAAGCATCTCAAGCCCTAGCGCTGCTGGCTTGTATTCGTGCAGCTTTGTAAGGAGTCGCGAAGCGAGTTCAGGATATTTTGCCGTAAACTATCGTAAGTTATTTGGAAATAGCTTTTAGGATTCTGTCTTCATTTAATACTATATCTCGGAATAGTACATGAGGAAAAGACTCATATTTTGAATCTTTAAACGCTTCATTTATTTTTCCTAAGGTTGAAGCTGTGACTAAGGATAAATTCATTTCAGTATCCATTTCACAATCAGTCACAAAATCGTCACTAAACTCCGGCGCAACCAAAAGTATCTTTGCAATTCTTAAATTATTATCCTCCGCTAATTTTTGATAAGCCTTTAATTGTCTTGACACTGAACTAAACTTATTATAACCACGTTCTTTTGAAGTTTTACATTCAACAATTATAATTTCATCATTTTCAAGATTAAGGACGATATCCATAATGTCTTTTCTCGTACTTAGGTTCTTTTTCAAATTATCATCAACGTTAAACCCTAAACTTTTAAAAATGATCTTTGTTAATTCTTCGAACTTAATCCCAAGCTCACTTTCTTTAATAATTAGACCATTTTCTTTTAAAGAATTGAGATTTCGGTAAGCTACATTCTCATAGTTTTCAATGTACATATTCTCAACATCCTTATAATGTTCAAGTACATTCAATATGTCATCTCCTCTTTGCTTGATTCCATTTGACTTTATAAATTTTGATAGATCTGATTTATCGAGTAAGTCAAGGATATCTCGAGGTTTAATATTATGGTCTAATAAATATTCAGCTTTAAGTACGACTTCATCTTGAAATTGAAACTGACCCCTTATCTGTTCATTTAGTTTAGGAAGCGTTTCGTCAAGTTCAAGAAGTAATTTTTCATAACCATCGAAGGATATACCTACTCGCTCATCCTTCTCTACTTCATCAAAATGATTAATTAATGAGTCAATTTTATCTTCTAAGGTGGCTCCTTTTAAATTATTGATCAGAAGTCCTTTTTCACACAGCGTGTTTAGAGATTTTTTACGTTCTGTTAAAGTGTCGGAGTCTTTGTGAATCTCAGTTAATAACATGTTCCGAAAAGGAACTCCGTTTTGAATTATTCCTTCAATTTTTTGTGCCTTGTTCAAGTTTCTGTCAATATTGTGAGACCGTGCTATTTTATTTATAACTGGTTCTCTTAATAGTTTTAACGTCCTGCGATAGAACTTTTCCGCTACTTCCTTGTTCCTGATGCTTCGTAGTAAGCGAACCATTTCATCTACAACATATATGGTATTCTCTTTATTTGAATAAAAGAGAACACCCAGGATTCGAAGGTTTTTAATTACTTCTTGAATATCAACTTTATTGATCTTCAATATTGAATAATTAATAAGTTTAATTTCCTCCTGTGATAACCCAAGTTTATCAGATAAGGTGAGAAGGATCGAGGTTTCGTCATCGGTAATTTTTGCTTCCCGATTGTTTGCAATGTCGTTATAGTAAGCTGTTTTTAAGCAAGCGCTGTAAATCGAATAATCTCTTTTCCGAGATTCACTTATATCAGATTTCGGGTTAATTATTTCTGAACTTAAAAGTTTGGTTTTTTTTTGAAGGTTTTTGATCTCGTTGTCGTAAAGTCTTGAAAACCAATCTTGCTTCATTATACAATTTCCATCGCGTATGATTATATCTATTAAAATATCTAATTGTGAACTAATGTTTTGAAATTCAGCTTTGATATGAGCTCCAAACTCATCATATGTTAACTCAAAAATTTCTGCAATGTTTCTGCTGTCAACAGACTTCAGTCCTTTATCTGAGGAACTCAGAATCTTTTCAATTTTCTTTATGTTTTTTGGTTGTTTAGAAATGATATTGTCTATCACTTTAATGAATGCGTTTTTGTCTAACGACCCTAGTCTGTCTAAGATTTTTTCGAGTTTCATGAAAATTTGATTAAATAAAATACCCCAACTACTCCTAGAATATTCATTCCAAGAGCAATTGGGGAGTATGTTCAATAAATATATGAATTTATAGATACTCTAGGCCTACGGGATTCCGTAATTAATATTGAGCCATTTACTATTCAGGAATTGAGTCTGTCATTGGTGCCACAAAGCGATAAACCTTATCATTTACTGTTAGAGTGATTTTATCTCCTTTTACCGCTGCTTTGGCCTCTTCAGCCGTTTGGAAATTGGTTGGGATAAAGAAAGTGACCGTTGGGAATTTATTTGAATTTTCAACGATTGGAAGAGCGCCAAAATTCTTAGATACGGCTGTTAAGTTGTAATCCGTGGCGTTGAAATTGTGAACAGGAAGGGTACGAATATCAACATAGATTCCTTGGCTAAATTTAGAAAGGCGGGTAGAGAATCCTGCGCCCAGATTCAGTTGCATTTCTAGGCTGTATTTTACGTTGTAAAAGTCCCCTTTGATGGTATTGAACTCATTATCTACAATTGAATAATCGTATCCTATGAGCAGGTCAAAAGGAGCTTTTGGAACACTTGCACAACTGAATAAAAGCAATAGTGGAATACAAAGAAGTAATTTTTTCACAAGTCTGGTTTTAAACAAAACTCCCCAAGATACTAATGAACAAAACATTCAAAAGCACTTGGGGAGTAAGTGTGTACTAATTTATGAATTTAGGGTTTAATACATAAATCTAAACCTTAGACCCGCCCCTTCCTGCGAAGCGTCTGTAATGAGCAAAGATCGGTTCGATGTCGCGCAAGAAGCTGCTGCGCAGCGCGCGACTCAGATTTTGCGAGTGGTTTTGCGCGACTTTGTAATTTAATTTCTACAAGAAGGAGCGCAAAAACAGACTTTGAAGAGGCTAGACCTTTTGGTCACTTTTACGGCAATGGTAAAAGTGACAATAGGAAATAAAAAATGTCTAGTAGACATTTTTTAAGAGGCAGCCGCGTAAGCGGAAGGCAATCTCTTAAATGTCATCTCAATACATTTTGACTTTCGGCCAAAACACTCGATGACCTTGGCGAACGATGTTTTCAATGAAAACCAAACATCCGGGGGATGTTTGAGTGAGGCACCCGCGTTAGCGGCAGGCAATTGAGTTGTCATCTCGATACTATTTGCTTCGCAAATCACTCGATGTCCGTAACTGCTCTAATCGCATGAGGGATTGCAGCAAAGTACCGTGTACTGCGAAAAGCCCGACCCGAACAAAGAGAGGGCATGCCCAAAAATGAAAAGAGAATAAAACAAAAAACCCCCACCGCAAAAGCGATGAGGGTTTCTTAGGGTTAATTTACTTTCTTACCATTTTTATCTTTAAAATGATATTCCAGATACGTGTAAGCATCTCTAGGTTGGATTTTTACCCATTTTTTGTGCTCCATGAACCATTTGGTTCGCACAGATGGAAAGCCTTTGGTTAAGAAGGCCGCTATAAAAGGATGCGTATTTAACGTCAGATTTTTATAGTCTTTTTTACTTAAGCGCTTTAGGTCTTCGGTAATCCTATGTACCACACTAATTGGAGCTTCAATCTCACCCGGTTGCCCGTTAGGGTTTTCTTCGCGAGTTTTGATGTTCATCTCCGGACGTACGCGTTGTCTTGTAATTTGGATGAGTCCAAATTTACTCGGCGGCAAAATCTTGTGTTTTGCTCGGTCGTCTTCCATTTCTTTACGTAAATGGTTGTAGAGTTCGCGTCGGTGTGGTGCTTTACTCATATCGATAAAGTCAATCACGATAATACCACCCATATCACGAAGACGCAGTTGTCGCGCTACCTCAGTAGCCGCAATTAAATTCACTTCTAAGGCTGTGTCTTCTTGCGATTTGGATTTGTTGGATCGGTTTCCAGAGTTCACGTCAATAACGTGGAGGGCCTCGGTGTGCTCAATTACCAAATAGGCGCCTTTGCTCGTCGATACCGTTCGACCAAAGGAGGTCTTGATCTGTCTTTCAATTCCAAACTTCTCGTAAATCGGAACTTTAGAATCGTAGTATTTTACAATGCTCTCCTTCTTGGGTGCAATTTCTTGCACGTAATCTTTAATTTGATAGTAGAGTTGCTCGTCATCGCAATGAATGGCACTAAAATTGTCATTCATCAAGTCGCGAATCATGGAGGTTCCCCTACTCATCTCACTTAACACCTTTGAGGGGAGGTGTGCCCCTTGTAGCTTCTTGCAGATGGCCGTCCAGCGGTCCATTAAATTCTGCAGGTCTTTGTCCAGTTCAGCTACTTTCTTTCCTTCTGCCACGGTGCGTACTATGATCCCAAAACCTTTGGGTTGAATACTGGTCACCAGGCGCTTTAGTCTGTCTTTTTCTTCTTTGGTGCCGATCTTTTGAGAGATCGAGATCCGATTGGAAAAAGGAACCAATACAATATATCTACCGGCAATGGACAGTTCCGAAGAAATTCGGGGTCCCTTGGTAGAGATTGGCTCTTTTACAACCTGAACCAAAATCGATTGATTGTTTTTAAGCGCGTCATTAATTTTTCCGTGCTTATCAATCTCTTTTTCAAAAGGAAAGTTCTTTAGAGAATACTCTTTAAGTTTACCTGTGCTTACACGTTTTATGAACTTCATTAAAGAAGGCACGTTAGGCCCCAGATCGTGATAGTGCAAAAAGGCATCCTTTTCGTAACCCACATTCACGAATGCTGCATTTAGGCCAGGCACGGTCTTTCTGATCTTGGCAATGAAAACATCACCTACAGAAAATTTGTTACCGTCTTCTTCTTTATGCAGTTCAATTAGTTTTCCATCTTTTAAAAGGGCAAAATCAACTTCAGAGGAACCGGATCTAATAAATAATTCGTAGTTCACTCGATGTAATTTTATATCCATGAAGCCCTAAGGCCATCACAGATGGATTAAACATATTATTTTACAGGTTTTACTTCTAAAACCAGTGAATAAGCCAGCCTTTTCGCTCAGCTAAGCGGGCGGCAAATTCAGTATCAAAGAACGATTTGTTAATGCTGAATACGAAAAAAGTAGTGTTACACTACTTTTTCTTGTGACGATTAGCGCGTCTTCTTTTCTTACGCTTGTGCGTCGCTACCTTATGTCTTTTTCTTTTCTTACCACTTGGCATAGGTCAGGATCTATTAGTGTTATTATTTAACCTCCACGTTAGACTTCACGCTCTCTACAAATACTTTTGCAGGCTTGAACGCTGGAATATTGTGTGCAGGAATCTTGATTGTTGTATTCTTAGAAATGTTTCTTCCGGTTTTCTCCGCGCGAGTTTTGATGATAAAACTTCCGAATCCTCTTAGGTAAACATTGTCACCACTTTCCAAAGAATTCTTAACCTCGCTCATAAATGATTCAACAGTAGCTTGAACATCTCCTTTTTCCATTCCTAGCTTCTCTGAAATTCTCGCTACGATATCTGCTTTCGTCATTATTAATATATTTTTTTGTTTAAGGGATAATTTTACAAGAGCGCAAATATAAACATTTTAAATTCAATTAATAAAGCTTAATTGCTTAAAAAATAACGAGATATCGGCTACCTTCGTCTGTATGAACCTACCCAATGCTTCATTTTCTAAACCACTAATTGCGTGGTACTTACAAAATAAGCGCAGCCTGCCTTGGCGACAGACCAAGGACCCCTATAAAATTTGGTTGTCAGAAATCATGTTACAGCAAACCAGAGTTGAACAAGGTTTGCCGTATTACGAGAAGTTTTTGCTTCATTTCCCCAAGGTGGAAGACCTGGCCAATGCTAGTGAGCAAGAGGTTTTAAAGTTGTGGCAAGGCTTAGGATACTATTCCAGGGCGAGAAATCTCCACGCCACGGCTAAATATGTTGCTTTTGAGTGCAGCGGGGTTTTCCCTAATAACTATAAGGACTTAAAAAAGCTCAAAGGGGTTGGGGATTATACGGCTTCTGCAATTGCCTCCATTTGTTTTGATGAAGCTGCTGCTGTAGTTGATGGAAATGTATACCGGGCGCTTTCACGTAGCTTCGGAATTGATACTCCCATTGATAGTAGTGCTGGCCAAAAAGAGTTTAAAGCCTTGGCGCAAGAACTCATTGATCCAAGCCAGCCTGGAACCTTTAATCAAGCCATGATGGAATTTGGAGCGCGGCTTTGCAAACCCAGAAACCCGGATTGTCCAGATTGTTTTTTTAAAGACCGATGTATTGCTCTAGCTACAGACAAAATCGGTTCCTTGCCCGTAAAGAAAGGCAAGACCAAAGTGCGCAAGCGCTACTTTAATTATATAGTGCCCCAAGGTCCTGAAGGGCAAACCCTACTGATCCAAAAAGAGACTAAAGGAATTTGGCACAAACTCTTTGAATTTCCCAATCTAGAAACAGCAGCTCCGGCAACCGCAGAGGAGGTCACAGGGTCCACAGTGTTCAAGGAAATCTTTAAAGCGGGTCATTCACCCGAATTGCTGCGTTATAACGATGAACCTGTAAGACATAAATTATCGCATCAACATTTAGAGATTACCTTCTGGATCGCCAGCTATCAAACTGCTTTGGAAGGGGCTATTTCTCAGGATCAATTGCAGGATTTTCCTGTTCCTGTAGTTTTGGAACGATTTATAAACAGCTACAACTTTTAAGTGGAAAAATTAGGTATATTTGATTTCAAGATGACAGAACTATGAGCGGGACGATCAACAAAGTGATCCTTATTGGACATACCGGAGACGCGGTGAAAATGCACTATTTTGAAGGTGGAGGAGCCATTGGGCGATTTCCTTTGGCCACCAATGAAACCTATACCAACAGAACCACTGGAGAAAAGGTTTCGAATACCGAGTGGCACAATATTGTGGTAAGAAATAAGGCAGCTGAGATCTGTGAAAAATACCTCAATAAAGGAGATAAGGTTTATATAGAAGGTCGCCTAAAGACCCGCAAGTGGCAAGACGAGCAAGGAAATGACCGTTATTCCACAGAGATCCAATGTACGGATTTCACATTCTTGACCCCGAAAACAGAAGGAGGCGCTCCTGGAGGGATGGCTGCACCAGCAGCAGCTCCACAAGCCGCTCCTGCTGCAAAACCAGCTGCTCCGGCACCTGTAGAAGAGGACGACGACGATCTTCCTTTTTAGTAACTAAACGATTCGCCCTTGGACCTGGAACCTCCGAGTATACTGTTAACTCTAGCTTATTCCAACGCCATAAGTTTGGCAGTAATACTGCTGCTTTTACTCTGCTCAGCGCTGATCTCAGCCTCTGAGGTGGCTTTCTTTTCCCTTTCCTCTACGGATTTGGAATCAGAAGGGGAAAAGCCTTCCAAAAAACTAGAGATCGTTGGGGAACTTTTGTCCAAACCCAAGAAGCTTTTGGCCACTATTTTGGTCTCGAACAACTTCATTAATATTGCAATCATTCTCTTGTTTGATTCTGTTGCAGAGGTTTTCTTTAGCGGTCTCACTACTGATTTTCTAGGCATTCCCGTACGCTTCATCGTTGAAGTAGGCGTAGTGACCTTTTTCATTTTGCTTTTTGGAGAGATCTTACCCAAGATCTATGCTTCCCGAAACAATATGTCCTTTGCACTTTTTATGGCTTATCCCTTAAAGGTCTTGGAGGTATTGCTTTCACCGCTCTCCCTACCCATGCGTTCCATTACGCGTTTTATTGAGGGTCGATTTGGGCGTAAAAAATCTAATTTCAGTGTAGATCAACTGTCTCAAGCTTTGGAGCTCACCTCAGAAGACGACACCACCCAAGAAGAACAAAAGATCCTGCAAGGAATTGTGACCTTCGGAAACACCGATGCCAAGCAGGTAATGAAACCGCGTATGGATCTGTTTGCCTTGAGCAACGATCAGGAATTTGAAGCTATTTTGCCAGAGATCGTGAGCAATGGATACTCGAGAATCCCGGTCTATCAAGACAATATTGACAAGATTACTGGCGTGCTTTATGTGAAGGATCTGCTGCCGTTCTTAGGTGAGAAGAAATTGGATTGGGTCTCTTTGCAACGCGAGGCTTACTTTGTTCCGGAGAATAAAAAGTTAGATGACCTCTTGGCGGAATTCAAGGAGATGAAGATGCACTTGGCCATAGTGGTTGATGAGTACGGAGGCACTAGCGGCTTACTTTCTTTAGAAGATATTTTGGAGGAGATCGTTGGTGAGATCTCCGACGAGTTTGACGATGACGACATCATTTACTCCAAACTGGATGACACCACTTACGTCTTTGAAGGCAAAACTCCTCTAAAAGATGTTTACAAGGTCATCGGCTTGGAAGATCCAACCGCTTTTGAAGAAAATAAGGGAGAAGCTGAATCTCTGGCAGGTTTTCTTTTAGAGATCGCTAAAGGATTCCCGAAGAAGAATGAGGTACTAAAGTTTGAACACTATACGTTTACCATAGAGGCCTTTGAGAACAAAAGGATCAAACAAATCAAATTGACCATTAAGGAATGAGATACCTGTTTGCGTGTTTAATATCGATAGTGCTTTTAGCGAGTTGCCAAGATCGTGTAGTGGTTAAACCTGCTGCACAATTGCGCTTGGAATATCCGGAGGCAACTTATGCCCAGGCAGAGTTTGACTGCAACTACTCTTTTAGTGTGAATCAGATTGCAGAGCTTCAACAGCGCAATAATTGTTGGGTCAATGTGCATTATCCGGCTATTGATGCAACCATTTATTTGACCTATCGCCCGGTGGAGAACAACTTGGATTCGCTCTTGTTTGATGCCCAGAAGTTGACCTATGATCACACCGTTAAGGCCAATAAGATCTTAGAACAACCTCGAATCGATCCTATAAATAAGGTCTACGGAATGTTCTATATGATCGATGGTGACGCGGCTACCCAATCGCAATTCTACGTAACGGATTCCATCAATCACTTTGTGACAGGATCTGTTTATTTCAACGCCAAGCCCAATTTTGATTCTATCTTACCTGCAGTGGAATACCTGCGTAATGACGTGCGTCGTATGATGGAATCAATGAGCTGGGAAGAATAAGCATTAATTTAAATAGTCTACTCCCTGAATTTTTAAGACCTTTGCAACTTCATGCAACAGGCCAATCTAAAATGGGTGTTTTTGGTGCTTTTAGCACTGATTTGGGGTAGCTCTTTTATCCTTATTAAAAAAGCGCTTATCGGTCTGAGTCCAATTCAACTCGGAGCCTTACGCGTTCTGATTTCTGGTGCATTTCTGCTGATTGCGGGTTGGAGCAAGCTCCGAAAGATTCCAAAGAAAAGCCTCCTGTGGATCACTATCTCTGGGTTTTTAGGAACCTTCTTTCCCGCCTTTCTCTTTGCTTTTGCTGAAACGGAGATTGACAGCGCCATTGCCTCCATTTTAAACTCTTTAGTTCCTTTAAATACCATCATTATTGGTGTTAGCCTATTTGGTATAGGCACTTCCAGACAACAAGTAATTGGTGTGGTTATAGGATTTGTCGGAACCGTATTGCTGATCTTGGGTGGAGCGGCCCTTAAACCAGATCAGAATTACTTCTATGCGCTTTTTGTAGTGGTAGCCTCTGTGATGTATGCGACCAATTCTAACATCATAAAAAAGCACTTACAGGAAGTTCCTCCATTAGCTATTGCCGCAGGAAACTTTGCTGCCATTATGATACCCGCCTTTTTGGTATTGGTCTGGGATGGTTTCCTCAAAACCAACCCGCTAGAGAATGAAGCTGTAGTTTCCTCTTTGGGTTATTTGGTGGTGCTCTGTTTGTTCGGAACGGCCATGGCCAAGGTGTTGTACAATAAACTGGTGCAGATGGCAACGCCTGTATTTGCAGCCTCTGTGACTTATTTGATGCCCATAGTTGCTGTGCTTTGGGGTATTTTAGATGGAGAGCGTTTTACCGTTCAAGAAGCACTAGCATCCTTACTCATTCTCTTTGGGTTTATTGGGCGAATCGAGGTCGGACTTCCAAGAAGCTAAAAAGCTAGAATTTACACGCCCTTATTCTGTATTTAAATTTAAAGCAAACCGTTTGTGTTTTTGGTATTTAGCCCTATATTTGCACCCCTCTTAGGCAATATTGTTTTTGCTGATCTGAGGAAAGTTTAAAAAACAAATTAATCAAACGTTACGCCATGTACGCAATTGTAGAGATAGCAGGGCAGCAATTTAAAGTTGCGAAAGACCAAAAAGTCTTTGTACACCGTTTGGCCACTGAAGAAGGTAAGCAAGTTGCATTTGACAACGTACTTCTAATTGGTGACGGAGACAAAGTTACTGTTGGCGCCCCGGTTATAGAAGGTGCCCAAGTAGGTGCCAAGGTGCTTAAGCACTTAAAAGGTGACAAAGTGATCGTATTCAAAAAGAAACGTCGCAAAGGTTACAAAGTAAAGAACGGACACAGACAACACTTGTCTGAGATCGTAATTGAGAGCATTGTTGCTTCTGGAGCTAAGAAAGCTGCTCCTAAAGCTGAAAAGGCTGCTCCAAAAGCTGAGAAATCAGCGCCTAAAAAAGAAACTAAAGCTGCAGCTCCTAAAGCTGAGGCCGCTCCTGCAACAGACGATCTTTCTAAAAAGACCGTTGCTGAATTGAAAGAGATGGCTAAAGAAGCTGGGATCACCGGAATTTCTTCAATGAAGAAAGCTGATCTAATCACTGCATTAAGCAAATAATCACTTAAAACCGAGAAAAGATGGCTCACAAAAAAGGAGTTGGTAGTTCGAAGAACGGTAGAGAATCAGAATCGAAACGCTTAGGTGTAAAGATTTTTGGTGGACAGGCTGCTGTTGCTGGGAACATCATCGTACGTCAACGCGGTACTGCTCACAATCCAGGTGAGAATGTATACGCCGGAAAAGATCATACCTTACATGCCAAAGTAGACGGTATTGTGAAGTTTGAGAAAAAACGCAACAACAAGTCTTACGTTTCAATTGTTCCTCACGGAGAAGCTTAAGAAAGACGTTGTACAGAATTAGAAAGCCCTTGCGAATGCAGGGGCTTTTTTTATGCTGCGGTGTTATGCTGCTTTTTGACGGTGCTCCGTCATGGATCTTATGACCTTTTTCATGATCAAAACTTTGCCCCAACGCGGTACAGAACGCAATCCAAAGATCAGCATTTTGGATACCCTTCCTGGGAAGGTGGTATTGCGTTTGCCCAGACTACTCAAGATATCCCGAGCCACTATAGAAGGGGATTGCCCTTCCATTTGCATATTAGCTCGCGCAGCAAAACCTGTTTCTACTGGTCCCGGAGCTGCACTAAGCACATCTACATTAAATGGTTTTAGTTCGTGATACAGCCCTTCACTCAAGTTTTGAACATAGGCTTTGGATGCTGCATAATTTGCGGCTCCCGGAGTGCCTTGAAAGGCGACAATAGAACTCAGCATAATTAAGCCACCGCGACCTTGCTCAGCAAAACGACGCCCAAAATAATGCGCCAAAGCAGCAACGGAAATGCAATTCAAGGAGAGCATGTTGAGTTCGGTATCTAGGTCTGAGTTAATATAGTCTCCAGAGGTGCCAAAACCAGCATTCAGCACCACGAGCCCCAATTCAAAGGATTTGACCTCTTCACAAAGTTGATGCACCTGCTCTAATACGGACAGGTCTTTGGTGATTACCTCTGTAGAGACTGGATATTGAAAAACGATCTTTCTTGCCATCTTGTCCAGCTTCTTTTGGTTTCTGGCGCAAAGAATAATGTTGAAGCCCTTTTCTGCCAGCTGATAGGCAATAGCCGCACCAATTCCTGAGGAGGCTCCGGTAACCAGAGCCCATTGCCCGTATTTATTTTTGAACTTACAATTCTTGTCCATGGGGGTAGGTTTAAAATTCAAAGCGATAACCGAAGTCTGGGAACAGACCGATTTGATTCACTTGATCAATATTATTAGTTAAACGATTATAACGTTGTACAAAAACGTTCTCATTGTTGGTGAGGTTCTGTATATCTAAATAGAACGAATGAGCCGTCTTATTGCTACGGCTGTTGAGCTTAATTCCCACTTTTACATCCCAACGGAAGTAATCGTCATACTGTTGGCTAAAAGCCAGTTCGTCCTGAGTGATCTCAAATCCTGCTGCCTGTGAAGCTGCCAGGTCTACTGGAGTGAAGTAGCGTCCGCCAGCAAAGGTGACGCGGGTATCAGCAAAGATTACATCTTTCTTTTGCTTCCCAATTGGGAATTCACGACCAGTTAAAAAGTTCAATACATAACCATTGTTGAAAGGCGTGTTGCGTTCAATGCCATCGCTGCCTTCATACTTGCTTTCAAAGATGGATGCCGTAAGCAAGCCGTAGTATCCTTCACTGAAGAACTTTTCTACAGTCAATTCAAGGCCTTGATTAAAACCAGTTCCGGCATTGACCAAACCAGTTACATCATTATTGAATCCAAAGTCAGCCCCTTCTGTAAGGCCAGAATAACTCGATGGAGTAGATTCTACAGCGGCATTGGTCAAATCTTGATAGTACACTTCTAATTTGGCACGCCAATCTTTAGCGATCTTTAGATCATATCCTAAGACATAGTGATCACTGCGGACAAAATCCAGGCCTAGATTGGGCTGTATCTGTTGCCCGTCTACGGTTTGATTCAGAAACAGAATTGGTAAGGGCTGGTTCTGATGATGGACTCCAAACCCAAAACTCAGTTGATGAGCTGGAGCAACTTTGTATTGCAATCCCAGTCGCGGTTCAATAACAAATTGTTCGTTAAGATCACTGTATTGTCCATGGACTCCTGCATTTAGGGTAAGGCTTTTAGACAAACGAAACTGCGTTTGTACATAAGGCTGTATTAGCGCGAGTCGATCATCAATACTTCTAAATATCGTCAAGTCTGGGTCGCCATCACCGTCCAAATCGGGTTGTTCGGTGCGGTCTTTAAAGTTGGTGTCAATTCCAAAAGATTCAAACAGTACTCCAGTACGAAGCGTCAATCTGTTGTTGATCTTGGTGTTGAAGAAGCTCGATACACTGAGGCGGTTTTCGGTGTCGTCGGCTTCGGTGAATCGAATCACGCGCTCTTGATCTGTGTCTTTATCTATGAAACGATCTACAGTGAATTCATTTCCGTTGGTAGAGGTGGCAATCACAGATCGGATGAACGAGTTCTCAGAAAGCGCGATCTGATGCTTGAGCCCAATGACTCCGAAGTTTGAGTCGGCAAAAGCGTTTTCATCCTCCGCTGCAAAAAGATCATCTTCATCAATATCATCACCTAAAAAGTCAATACTTGAAGTACCCAGGATTCCAAAGAGTGAGAAGTTTCCGGCTTTACCTTTTCCAAAATCAATATTGAAAGAGAGGTCGCTGTAATCTGGAGTTGCTGAGGTTCCTCCAGCACCAACACCTAAAAGACTTACTAATGAATAACGCGCGGCCACTAGAAACGAGCCACGCTTGTTACCCAATGGGCCCTCTGCCATGGCCTCAACTCCTGTGAATATACCCACTTGGCCGGTGTATTCGTAATCGTCTTTATTACCCGTTCTAAAACCTAAATCAAAGACGCCGCCAACGGCGTTTCCATATTCTGATGGAAAGGCAGAGGTTAAAAAGTCTGAATTCTTCAAAAGGTTTGGATTCAATGCAGATACTGGCCCACCCGTTGTTCCCAAGGTAGAGTAGTGATTTGGACTTGGAATCGGGATGCCTTCTAGACGCCACAACAATCCGGTTGGGGAGTTTCCGCGTACTACAATGTCGTTTCTACTGTCATCAGGTGCTGAAACACCTGCATAGTTTGCAGCTAAACGACCAACATCAGATCGGCCCCCTGAGAAGCGAGTGACTTCTTCCATCCCGAATTGTCTGGCGGAAACCGTGGCGAGGGTATTGATGGGTCTTCTTTTGCTTGCTTTAGAGGTGAGTATTACTTCATCCAATTGATCAAAGGATTCGATCAGTGAAACGTTCACAACTGCCGCTTTTCCGGAGGTTACCACCACATTATTTATGGTGCGAGTTTCATATCCGATATAGGAGATTTCTAAGTTTTGACGCCCTACAGGCACATCTTCCAAAGTGAAATAACCGTCAAAATCTGTTATGGCTCCAACGCCTTCAACTTCTAAAAGTACTACAGAAGCGCCCGCCAAGGGGAGTTCGGATTGTTCATCGATGATTACGCCTGAAATTTGGTTGGTTTGAGCACTAAGCCAAGCTGATGTCAACAGAAGAACGAGCAAAATTTTTGTTTTCATGGTATCTATTTTTCTGCGAATTTCTGTGCAACACCCTAACGCTACAATTAAAAAAAGAGCGAATGTCGATCGCTCCGTTAAAGCAGCAAAATCACTTAATGAACCGTTTTGATTATGGCATTTATAGGAAAATACAGTTCAATTCGGAATATGACAATTCAGCCGTTTTATTGTCAATTCGTTTGGCTGCGACTGGTACGCTTTAGAAATAAGAGTACCTTTGATTGTTATGAGTATGCAGCGTATCAAGACATTAGTGTTTCGCTTTTTGGTAGTCAATGTGGTTTTTTTCTCCGTTAAATTGACCATTGCGAAAGATGATGAGGATTGGTTTTTCAATCCCACTTCCCTGTTTTATTATTCCACGGCTTTCTTTATGATCATGTTCACCTGGGAGGTTAATGATTGGTTTATTAGAAAGGCGCAGCAGCGATCCATTCATGGAAGTATGAAAATGAGTGAGGCCTGGATCATTCTGCTTAAAAGTATTTCAATTATGCTTCCAATGGCAGGCCTGATCTACTATGTGGGTCTTTTTCATTTTGGGTTTTGCGATGATAATGTCGATCCGTGGTTACAATGGAGAACCGATTTCTTGCGGGCGTTCCTAATTGGATCAACGGTTTTGGTGTTCAATATGATGTATCACATCAGCAAACAAAAGCAGCATATAGAACAACGTTTGGCGCAACTCAGCCAAGAGGTCACCCAGAGTAAGTATGATTCACTTAAGAGTCAGATCAGTCCGCACTTCTTGTTTAACAGTTTGAATATCTTGACTTCTTTGATGTATCAGGATCGGGATTTGGCTTCTGATTTTGTTAGCCGATTGGCCTCTTGCTATCGCTACATTTTAGACAATCGAGATCAGGATCTGATCAGCTTAGATAAAGAAATCGCCTTTTTGGATTCATTTATGTTTATGATGCGGGTACGTCATAATGATGCTCTAGATATCACCTTGGAGATTGATGTAGATACCTCGCAATATATGATACCAACCTTGAGTTTACAGATGCTTGTAGAAAATGCCCTCAAGCACAACAAGTATTCTCCCGAGGAGAAACTCCATATTTTATTATACACTAAAGGTTCTCAGCGATTGGTGGTGCGCAACAATTTACAAGAGCGCATCAAGAAAGAACCTTCAACAGGAGTTGGTTTAACGAACATTCAAAATCGATATAAATTCTACACCCGACAAGAAGTGATCATTGAACAGCGCGATGGTAATTTTACCGTAGAGCTTCCCTTGCTCAAGGCAAGTGCTATTGAACCTGTAAAACTTTCTGTTTCCTAATGCGAGCCGTAATCATTGAAGATGAGAGTATAGCAGCCAATCGCTTGCAAGATCTAGTGGGACAATTGGCTCCGGAAATGGAAATCAAAGCCCAACTGCATTCTGTAGCACAAGCAACTGCATGGCTTGAGCAAAACCCAATGCCCGAACTCATTTTTCTAGACATTCAACTCAATGACGGCTATGGCTTTGATATTTTGGACGGTTTGCAGGAGCATCCGCCGGTAATATTTACCACTGCTTATAACGAATATGCAATTCGAGGTTTTAAGTACAACGGATTGGATTATTTGCTTAAACCCATAGATAAACGCGACTTAGAACAGGCCTTAAAAAAGTTTAGAAAATTTGACGTTCAACCCCCTCGTGAAGATTGGACTGCGGTTCAGAACTTAAAGCAAATGATGACCAAGACCTACAAAAAGCGATTCATGATCAAAGTAGGTAATCAGTACAGTAGCTTTAAGGTTGGTGATATTGCTTATTTCAAATCAGAAGATGGATTGATCTTTCTCTACACCCAGGCAGGGCAGCGGCATCCCGTGGAGTATACCTTAGATCAATTGGAAGAGATCTTAGATCCTGTGGACTTTTTTCGGATCAACAGAAAGTTTATCGTCACTGTTGATTCCGTAGCAGAGATCCATACCTATTTTAATAGCCGATTGCTACTTAGATTAGATCCCAATCAAACAGAGCAAGTGATTGTTTCTAGAGAACGAACCACTAATTTTAAACGTTGGTTAGACCTGTAGCGAACCCTTAATGATTCGCTACAAGTCTTTTGGCTAATTCAAAAATACTTCGACACATTCGGCGTCTGCCGTTACGGTTCCGCTTCCCACCTGTTCTCCGTCTAAAGCGCGAACGGTATAAGATTTAGTGGCTCCAGATACAAAGAGGAAAGTAGCGATACCCACATAATTTCCGCCGTCACAAGGATCTAAAGAGCCTGTGCCCGGTACTACAGTTTTGGTCAGTCCGTCTACTTCAACTTCTACAATTTCTCCATAACTCTCGGCTAAGGTGAAATGTACATCTGCTGTTCCAAGAACGGCTGCTGCTAAAGCTTCTTCGTCGCAACTAAGGTTTATGGCGCTAAGGGCTAGTAGACCTAATACAAATAATTTTTTCATCTAAGTGATACTTTACATTTTCAAGACAAAAGTGCAGTATCTAGGCGCAGAAGAACATACCCAGTGCAGGGTATTTAGAAGCTTTTGATGGAAGGAATAAAAAAAACCCCCGCATTCAGCGAGGGTTCTTTGTGCTTTTTGGCGTCAAGATCCTACCAGAATTCAGACTTAAATCCACCTTTAGCCGGATAATTACCGGTTATGATGTCAATTAAATCGATAATGGCCCAAACTAACAAACCTCCAGCAGTGATGATGAAAAGTAGGTTCCAATACCATGGACTACCTAAATACCATCTGTGTGCTGCAAGTCCACCGAGGAACAACCAAAGCAATAAAGCTACACCTTGACTTTTCTGTCCCGCTGCTGCAGGAGAGTAAAGTACTTCAGCATTTTCATCGCTTTGTGCCTCAACAGACACGGTCGCAGTTCGCTGCACCGGGAAAGAAGCTTGCGCTACCGGAGCGGCTAGGATCAATGCAAAAAATAAAAGTAGAAACTTCAATTTCATAATTTGTATTGATTAAGTTTACACCAAGATACAGAACATCATTTGAATTCAATGCGCCTTTTAACAATAATTTTAGCTGTTTTGCTCAGCTCGAGCGCGGTTACGGCTCAAAAAACTCATGAATATATTGGAGTGATCACCCTAACAGATTCCTCTTTTATCTCCTATAAACTAAGCTTTGAAGAGACCAACGGATTCATCAAAGGATACTCTGTTACAGACCTTTCTGGGCCTCATGAGACCAAGTCTATGATCACTGGGACCTATGATGATAAAGAGAAGCAACTCAAGTTTCGCGAGTCAGGAATTGTATATACGAAATCTCCCATAACACAGAACGATTTTTGTTATATCCACTTTGAGGGTCGATTGGCTAAATTGAATGATCGTCGAAAGCTCTCGGGAACTTTTGTCGGGAAATTTGATGATGGGGTCTCCTGTATTGATGGAGAGATTGAGATGAAATCTCTGGTCAAAGTTGAAAAGAAGGCCAGACGTTTAGACAATACGGTTGATAAGAGCATTTTAGTGAGTCAAGAAAAGAAAGATGCCGTAAATCTGGTAAGAACTTTGGATTCGCTCAACACCAACTTCTTAAATGCCAACGAGCGCCTGCAGGTGTTCTCCAGAGATGATGTAGTCACTTTGACTGTGGTGGATGTGGGTCAAGAAGACGGCGATAAGATCACCATCTATGCAGATGATAAGGTTTTGCTGCGCGATGCAGCTATCGGTCTCAAACCGCAATCGTTCAAAATAAAACTATCCAGTCAGCCTGTGGAGTTAAGAGTTGAGGCGACCAGTGCCGGAACCATTGGTGCCAATACCATTCAGCTCAACCTAACCGATTCCATAAATCAGATTGAGGCCATCACCAATATGAAGAAAGGTGAAAAAGCCACCCTGCTGCTGATCAAACAATAAAGCATAAAAAAACCCTCGTTAAGTACGAGGGTTTTTTATATCAGGATACTTTTAGTTTAGTATCTGTAGTATTCTGGTTTGAATGGCCCTTGTTGTTGAACCCCGATATAATCGGCTTGCTCTTTTCTAAGCTCCGTAAGCTCAACACCAATCTTAGCCAAGTGTAATTTTGCTACTTTCTCATCTAAGTGTTTAGGCAGCATATATACTTGATTCTCGTATTTGTCGCTGTGGTTCCAAAGCTCAATCTGCGCTAAAGTCTGGTTGGTAAAGCTATTACTCATTACAAAACTCGGGTGCCCTGTAGCTACTCCAAGGTTTACCAAACGCCCTTCTGCAAGGATGATCACATCTTTGCCATTAAGGGTGTATTTATCCACTTGAGGCTTGATCTCTACCTTAGTGCTTCCGTGGTTGTTATTCAACCAAGCCATGTCGATCTCATTATCAAAGTGTCCAATATTGCAAACAATAGCCTTGTCCTTTAAAGCTTCAAAATGCTTTCCTTGAACGATGTCTTTGTTCCCTGTAGCCGTGATCACGATATCGGCATTACCAATAACGGTCTCTAGTTTCTTCACTTCATAACCGTCCATAGCAGCTTGCAAAGCACAGATCGGATCGATCTCCGTCACTGTTACAATACTTCCAGCTCCGCGGAAGGAAGCCGCAGTTCCTTTACCAACATCTCCGTAACCACAAACTACAACGCGTTTTCCAGCCAACATGATGTCTGTTCCTCTACGGATCGCATCAACAGCACTTTCTTTACAACCGTATTTGTTGTCAAACTTAGATTTGGTCACTGAGTCGTTTACGTTGATCGCAGGCATCGGTAAAGTACCGTTGGTCATACGCTCATACAAACGGTGAACTCCAGTGGTTGTTTCTTCTGATAGCCCTTTGATCCCATCAACCAATTCTGGGTATTTATCCAATACCATATTGGTCAAATCTCCTCCATCATCAAGGATCATATTTAAAGGCTGACGATCTTCTCCGAAGAAAAGTGTCTGCTCAATACACCAGTCAAATTCCTGTTCGTTCATGCCTTTCCAAGCGTAAACAGGCACTCCAGCAGCAGCGATAGCAGCAGCAGCTTGATCTTGAGTTGAGAAGATGTTACAAGAGCTCCAAGTTACTTCAGCACCAAGGGCTACAAGTGTTTCAATCAATACCGCCGTTTGAATGGTCATGTGTAGGCATCCAGCGATACGAGCTCCTTTTAAAGGTTGCTCATCTTTGTACTCTTCACGCAAGGACATAAGTCCAGGCATTTCAGCTTCCGCTAATTCAATTTCTTTTCTTCCCCAATCGGCCAAGCTAATGTCCTTAACTTTGTAGGGCGTATATGCAGTTGTATTCGTAGACATATATGTATATTTGATTTTAATACTGCGCCGTCTAAAGCGCTTGGCAAAATTAAGCATTATCCAGTAATTCCTGTGCCTCTTTACAAAACAATAACAGCTCATAATCAGACCACTGTTTATCTGTGGAAGATCGAAGAATCATTTGATGATCTACAAAATGGCATTGATCTGCAGGAGGCTCATGCCGCTCGGGTGGAAGGAATGAAATCAGACATTCACCGCAGAGGGTTTTTGAGCATCCGCCACTTACTGGCTTTAGCTGGCTACATCGACCACGATCTGTACTACAATGATTTTGGCAAACCACACCTCAAAGACGGCACAGAGATCAGTATTACGCACTCCTTTGAATTTACGGGTATCATTGTGGGAAAGCAGCCGGTGGGCATCGATATAGAACGCGGAAGGGCTAAGATCTTGAGAATAGCCCATAAGTTCACCCCGCTGGAAGAGTACAGAACCTTAGCCAATGAAGAGGCCTTGATACGCAAACTGAGTCTGGTTTGGTGCGCCAAAGAGACCTTGTACAAAATGTACGGGCAACCGGGTTTAAGTTTTTTAAAGCATATTGACGTACACGATTTTGATCTGGGGGAGGCCAATGAAACCCTCGCTACGATCAATTACAATGGCATGAAGAGCTTGTATCGTGTTTTCTTTTTAGAGTTTGATGGATTTAGTTGTGCCTATGGATACCCAGAAGAGCAGTAGTATCTACTCCAGTTTGGTCCAAAGTAAGGCCGAGGGCAAGAAACTCCTAGCCATTTTGGTGGATCCGGATAAGTTTCAACCCCAACATGCCACTGATTTTCTAAAAACAATTCCCGACCAGACCACGCATCTTTTTGTTGGAGGAAGTGAGGTCCCGCAAGGAGCTACAGAGCTCACGGTAAAGAGTCTAAAACCCTCAGGCTTGCCCATTGTTTTATTTCCTGGGAGTCATACGCAGTTGACGGAAGCTGCAGATGGCTTGCTTTTTTTGTCGCTCTATTCTGGAGATAATCCGGAGTATTTAATTGGTCAGCAACGCAAAGCGGCACGCTATTTAAAGGAATCTCGTTTAGAAGTGATCCCGACGGCTTATTTGCTCATAGACGGCGGAAATCAATCTGCAGTGGCCCGCGTGACCCAAACCCAAGCTTTGCCACAAGACAATATTGAAGACATAGTAGATGTGGCGCTAGCTGCGCAATATTGCGGCGCGCGTTGTTTGTATCTAGAAGCTGGAAGCGGAGCCTTGGTGCCAGTATCGGCAGCTATTATTCAAGCTGTGCGAAAAGCCATAAATTTGCCTTTAATTGTTGGCGGAGGAATCCGAAGCTCAGCACAAATGCAAGCGGCCTATGCGGCTGGAGCGGACATGCTGGTCATGGGAACCGCCTTTGAAAATCAAGACTGATGAACGTATCCGTAGAACTTACCCTGAGTCCATTGCAAGACGAATTTGAGGCACCCATAATTGCCTTTATAAAAACCTTGAGAGCTTCTGGACTCACCGTTTTGGAGAATCCGCTAAGCACACAGGTGTACGGGCCTTATGATGAGGTCATGGAGCTTTTAAATGGCGCTATTAAGGATGCTTTTGTAGATCTGAATCAGGTGGTGCTTTATTTAAAAATGGTAAAAACGGATCGCAGCGATTATGAACCCCATTTTTGATTTTTTCCTTTCGCCTTACTACGAGCGGGAACCCTATTTGATCGTTTTAGAGGCCATTGCCTTTGTTTTTGGGATCGCGAGTGTGGTCTACGCAAAGCGGCGTGATATTCTGGTCTATCCAACCGGATTGGTCGCTACCGTCATCACCGTCTACATCTTTTTGCAAGATGAGCTCTTAGGGGATATGATGATGAATTTCTATTATTCTGCCATGAGTATTTATGGCTGGTGGAACTGGTCGCGTCGTAAGGACGATACGCTGGTGGTGCAAGTAAGCAGAACCAATGCCCGAGAAAAATGGATCGGTGTTGGGCTTTGTATACTGACTATGGGAATTACCTATGGGGTCTACACCTTATCGGGTACGGCAATAGGTACGTCTAACTATATAGACATTTTTACCTCTGGACTCTTTTTTACCGCCATGTGGTATATGGCTACTAAGAAAATTGAGAATTGGACCCTTTGGATCATTGCCGATGTCATTAGTGTTCCTTTATACGCTTACCGCGGATGGGGAATGTTGGCATTACAGTATTTAATCTTTACCTTCTTGGCTATTCAAGGCTATAACGCGTGGAAAAAATGTTTAAACAAGAGCACAGCCAACTGATCAAAATTGCTGTTGTTGGGCCGGAGTCCACAGGTAAGACTACTTTGGTGAAGGCTTTGGCGAGTCATTTTGAGACAACTTATGTGCCGGAATTCATGCGTACTTATTATGAGGAACTCGTGGTCCGGGATCCTTTTTATTCAGAAATTGAGGATATCTTACCCATAGCCCAAGGGCAAATTGAAGCGGAGAACACCGCTCTTAAAACCGCTTCAGAATTATTGATATGTGATACCAATCTCTTAGAGATCGCTTGTTATTCTAAGTATTATTTTGATGAAATCCCCCCGCTTTTAGAAGCCAGTTTACCCCATATGCAGTACGACCTGTGTTTTTTGACCTACATCGATGTGCCTTGGGAAAACGACCCCTTAAGGGACCGACCTTTCGATAGACAAAAAGTATTTTCTATTTTTGAAGAACGATTGAAAGCACAGGCATATCCCCATCTTGTGCTCAAAGGTGATGAACAGGTGAGGTTGCAAACTGCGATCCGAGCCATTGAAAAATACCGGGAAGGACTACATGGAATTTAACCAGCAAGACGAAACTCAAATACAGGAACACGGCCTAACTACAGCACAAGTGCTGGGTCAAATAGAGATGTTCAAGAGGGGATTTCCACCCACTAAGATCAACACCCCAGCGGTGATTGGTAATGGGATCAGCAACTTTAGCGCTGATGAACGGAAGAAATACATCCAGTACTTTGACAGTCATAAGAACAAATCAGATATTGTAAAGTTCGTGCCAGCTTCTGGAGCGGCAACGCGCATGTTTCAGAGTCTAAACAGCTTACTTACGCATTACGATCCGCAGCGAGAAAAGCTCAAAGATTTTATTGCGCATCACCGCCTGAACAACTTAGATGAATTCCTGAACTCGTTTTCTGACTTTGCTTTTGCGAACCATTTGCGCAAAGCGGTACGCGAGCAATACCCAGACTATAAATTTAAAACTCGTGGAGAACGCGCACTCATTGTCGCTGAGGTATTATTATCACCAGAAGGCTTGAACTTTGCTCGTTTACCTAAGGGGCTAATACCTTTCCACAAATACAATAAGCATTACACCACTGCCTTTGAAGAGCAGCTCTTTGAAGGTTGTTTTTATGCAGCCAACAGAGATGAGGTCTTTGTGCATTTCACTTTTGCCCCCGTGCATGTGGAGTATTTCAAAGCAGCCTTTGAGAGCATTAAAAACCGGGTGCAGAAAAAGACCAAAAAAGAAGTTCACGTATCCTACTCTTTCCAGAAAAGTGCTTCAGACACCATTGCTGTAAACAGTGATAATGAACCAGTACGTGACAAGGAGGGCAAATTGGTGTTTCGCCCAGCAGGTCACGGGGCCCTTTTGGAAAACCTCAATGAGATCGATGCCGATGTGGTCTTCATTAAAAACATTGACAACGTAATTGCAGAAGAGTACGTAGAGGAGATCTCCGCTTACAAGAAAATGCTCGGTGGGAAGTTGCTGTGGCTACAGCACAAGATCCATCATTACGTAAAAGAACTCAGACAGGAAGAGATAGACCCAGAATTGGTCACGGAAGTAAAGTCCTTTATGTGGAACGAACTCAACATTAAAGATGTTAGCAACAGCATCCTTCACTTATTGAGCCTTTTGAATCGGCCAACGCGTGTTTGCGGGATGGTTAAAAATACGGGAGCCCCTGGCGGCGGACCTTTTTGGGTTGTTGATGCTGACGGAACGCAGTCGCTTCAAATAGTGGAATCGGCCCAGATCAATCTTAAGGACCCTTCACAACGCAATGTCTTTAGCGAGTCTACACACTTTAACCCCGTAGATCTGGTTTGTGGAGTGCGTGACTACAAAGGCGATAAATTTGATTTGAGCGCCTTTACCGATCCCAACACGGGCTTTATCACCCAAAAAGACAAGGACGGGAACATCGTAAAAGCTTTAGAGCTTCCCGGTCTTTGGAACGGATCTATGGCGCAGTGGAACACCGTTTTTGTAGAAGTGCCACTCATCACCTTCAACCCCGTGAAAACGGTCAACGATCTTTTGCAGCGCGAGCATCGCCCAAATATGTAATGGACAGACCTCAGCTACTTAGTGAATTGCAGTTTAAAATGGCCCGATCTAGCGGGTCTGGAGGGCAGCACGTCAATAAGGTAGCAACCAAGGTGGTCCTCAGTTTTAATCTGCGAGATTCTCAAGGTTTATCTGATCAGCAGAAGGAATTACTCAGCCAGCGTTTGGCTAGCCGTTTGACCAGTAGCGGTTATCTGCAATTGCATTGCGGCGAGACTCGGAGCCAATTGCGCAATAAACGCTTGGTGATTCAACGGTTCTTTGCACTGTTGGAACAAGGCCTCCGAGAGGAAAAACCGCGTAAGCCTACCAAGATCCCTAAGGGAGTTTTGAAAAAACGTCGGGAAGACAAAAGACGGCAATCTCAAAAAAAAGCCAATCGCAAGCCTCCTCAGTTCTAGAATTTAGTCCTTATCTTTGCACCAATCTCAACAAAGGGGTGCTTTGTATTATTACAAGGCTGAGATTATACCCATTGAACCTGGAACGGGTAATGCCGTTTAGGAAAGCAAGCGTCAAAATTTGTCCAGTGGACTAATTTAGCGCGCTTTAGGCCTGCCGCGCTGGAAGTTTCAGCTCGATTAAAATTAAATGGTCTAAAGTGTTGACTTGCGCAGATTATACCTGCTGCCCAATAAGTAAAAGGAAAGAAAGATAGTTCTGGAGTACTTTTAGTTTGGGAGCCTTAGTCTGCGGCACGTGACATGATCTGCTAATTGGTCTTAATTAAGACGGTCTGTTGATCATTAATGCTCTTGTTGAAGCTCACTGTGCTTTTTTGCCAGTGTCAACTTCTACTTCAATGGACTGCATCCGCAGTAAAAACTTTTAACCAACATAGAATAATTACCTCTTTTTATTCCTCTAAAACGGATAGATATCCACAGACGAATGAAACGTTTAATTCTCGTGCTAGTTGCAGGAATGACTACCTGGATGGCACAAGCGCAAACAGTAATTGACACAACCAAAGTAGAAGCTCTTGATGAGGTTCTTGTAAAATCTGTACGTGTAGAGGCAGACTCTCCGATCACGCACAGTAATGTCACCAAAGAGGAACTTGCTCCGAGGAATTTAGGGCAAGACATCCCAATTTTATTGAATTATTTGCCGGGTGTAGTAACCAACAGTGATGCCGGAGCCGGAGTCGGTTATACAGGTATTCGCGTGCGTGGGAGCGATGCATCCCGAGTGAATGTTACGCTCAATGGTATTCCTTTTAACGATGCGGAGAGTCAAGGAACCTTTTGGGTGAACCTCCCTGATTTTGCATCTTCCGTAGAAAACCTACAGTTGCAACGTGGAGTAGGAACTTCTACGAATGGTTCAGGAGCTTTTGGAGCGAGTTTGAACATTTTGACCGATGCAGTCTCTGAGAAGGCCAACGGAGAATTTGCAAACTCTTTTGGGTCTTTCAATACCCGCAAACACACTTTGAAATTCTCAACCGGCTTGCTCAATGGCAAGTGGGAGATCGCAGGACGTTTGTCCAATATCACCTCAGACGGATATATTGATCGCGCCACTTCTGATCTCAAATCTTACTTCCTTCAAGCGGCATACGTTGGAGACAATACCTTGGTGAAAGCCATTGCTTTTGGGGGGCGTGAATTGACCTATCAAGCGTACTTTGGAATTGACAGAGAAACTTTGGAAACAGACAGAACCTTCAACCCTGTTGGTCAATTCACTGATGCAGACGGAAACATTCAGTTCTATGACAATGAAGTTGATGACTACGCTCAAGATCACTATCAATTGCACTGGAACCAGCGTTTTGACAACAACTGGTCTGCCAATGTTGGTTTAAACTACACTTACGGTCGCGGTTTCTTTGAGCAGTATCGCGAAGACGAAGATTTTGAGACTTACGGATTCACGCCAATCGAATTGGGTGGTGAGGTGATTAATACTACAGATCTGGTACGTCGCCGCTGGTTGGATAATGACTACTATGTGGTCAATACTTCTGTGAATTACAAGGACAATTCCGTAGATGTTATTGGAGGGTTTTTCTACAGTTACTACGGAGGAGATCACTTTGGAGAAGTGATCTGGGCGCAGAATGCCGGAGGCTCTCAAATTCGTGATCGTTATTACTTCGGAACCGGAACCAAGAATGAGTTCACCACTTTTGCTAAAGCAACTTACCGTGTGAATGATCAATGGACTGTATTCGCGGATCTTCAAGGTCGATTCATCAATTACGAGGCAGATGGGACCACTTCAGACTTAATTGAGCTGAATGTCAACGACAGTTTTAACTTCTTCAACCCAAAAGCGGGAGCGACTTATAAGGTCAACAGTAATAACCAGCTTTATGCATCTTACGGGCGTGCGAATCGTGAGCCACGTCGCGCAGATTATGAAAACGGAGTGACCACTGCAGAGACCCTTGATGACTTTGAATTGGGATGGCGTCATACAGCAACTAAGAACAGTTTTAGCGCCAATGCGTATTTCATGAATTACCGCAATCAATTGGTGCTTACTGGGGCTTTGGATGATGTAGGGCAGCCTATTCGTGCAACCAGTGGTAAGAGTTATCGATTAGGTTTGGAAGTGGAAGCCAATTTGCAAATTGCGCCTAAACTGAACTGGCGTCCAAACATTGCCTTGAGTAGCAATAAGAACCAAGACTTCACAACTTCTAGAGATGGAGAATTGGTAAACCTAGGTACTACTAATATTTCTTTCTCACCAGAATTGATCGCGGGAAGTATTTTGACCTATATGCCACAAGAAGACCTGCAGATCAGTTTCTTGTCTAAATACGTGAGTGAACAGTATATGGGGAATATTGACAGTGAAGCCTCTTTGTTAGATTCCTTCTTTGTGAACGACCTAAACATCAGCTACAGCTGGGAAACAGCTCCGCTTGTGGAGCGCATTGTTTTCAGCGGTTTGGTGAACAATATATTCAACGTGGAGTACGTGTCTAACGGATACTTCTTCACCTTTGATGATGACTTTAGTAATCCCGGAACCGTGACAACCATTGAAGGGGCTGGATTTTTCCCCCAAGCGACCATTAATTTCTTAGTGGGCGCGAGTATTCAGTTCTAATTATTGATGGTGAGTTGATCTCCGGATCTAGTAATACGGTAGGCGAGCATAGGGTACTGCCCTTCGCCTGCCGTTATTTGACCTGTAATGATGTTGTACTGATTCCCGTTGCACGGGCATGTTGCAGTAATCCCTTCTACAGTCATTGAAGAACAATCACTCACAGGAGTGTTAGGACAAGCAATCTCAAAGGCGGTATACTGACTGTTGTCAATATTGTAGATCACAATGCCTCGAACACCTTGGAGTTGGGTCACAAAGGCGTTACCCGGAAAATTCAGCGGGTTGTATTGCGGTAAATTCAAGTCTAAAGTTAGGTTGATGTTGAGGTTTGGAAGGTTTGGATTCGCGCGAATTGGTCCGTCATCGCCACTGCATCCAGCACTAATCAATCCAACAACCATAATATATAAAGCAAGTCGTAATACCTTCATTTTCTTCATAACAATTAATCGAGCTCTATTAATTAACTCTAGGGAGCGCAAATTAGTGTATTCTGAGTGAAAATTTAAAAATTTAGTATCTTTACCACAGAAATCCCGTGCTGCATGGGATTTTTTGTGTTTTTTGAACAGGCGCCCTCATTTACAGGGCGTTAAAAGAATGAAGTTATGAGTAATGTATCCTATTACACCGCAGAAGGATTAAAGAAATTACGCGAGGAGCTCAATCAGCTTAAAGATGTAGAGCGTCCTAAAGCCTCTCAGGCTATTGCAGAAGCCCGAGATAAAGGAGATCTTTCGGAGAATGCCGAATACGACGCGGCCAAAGAAGCCCAAGGCTTGTTAGAGATGCGCATCTCCAAATTGGAAGAAACTCTTGCCGGAGCTCGTCTCATTGATGAGTCTCAGCTAGACACCTCAAAGGTTTTGGTCCATTCTACAGTCACGATAAAGAATACCGCCAATAACGCAAAAATGACCTATAAATTGGTAGCTCAAAGTGAAGCCGATCTCAAATCTGGAAAGATCTCTGTAGACTCTCCAATTGGAAAAGGTTTACTTGGAAAAGAAGTTGGTGACCTTGCAGAGGTACAGGTGCCAAATGGCGTGGTGAAGTTCGAGATTATGGAGATCACCCGCGGCGAATAGCATTGATTTAAAGAATTTACGAGCCCTGCTTATTCAGCGGGGCTTTTTTATTTCTTATTTTTAGTACTTATAAACGATTCCCTATGGCCAGTATTTTCACCAAGATCATCAACGGAGAGATCCCTTCTTATAAAGTTGCAGAGACCGATGATTTCTATGCCTTCTTAGACATCAACCCCAACGCCAAAGGGCATACATTGTGTATCCCTAAAAAAGAGGTGAATCGATTGTTTGACTTGGATAAAGAGACCTATGATGGCCTCATGGAATTCTCTAGAACCGTTGCTCTGGGACTGCGCGAAGCAATTCCTTGTAAACGGGTTGGAATGTCTGTTATTGGGCTGGAAGTACCGCACGTTCATGTGCATTTGATTCCGTTAAATCACATGGGAGAAATGACTTTTCAAGAGAAGGTGAGCCTAAGTCCAGAAGAATTTGAAGCTACTGCAGCGGCAATTCGGGCTCAACTCAAATAATTAAAACCAAAGATCGCAGCAGCTGCGATCACTGCAATCGCCACTAACATCAGAACTAAAGCCAAAGGCTTCCAATGTCTTTTGGAGGATCGCATATTGGTACTTTTACGGTGATAATCGTAGACCCTTTCAATGTCTGGAGTCCAAGAGACCGGGAAGATCTCCGTTCCGCATTTGGTACAATGCATCTTGGAACTGAGTTCTGCTAAAAAGCGCTTATACCAACGGCCATTGACATAGGGTTGGTAGAATTCTACCTGCAAGCCATCTGTGGTATAACACTCCGGACAATTGGTCTTGAGTTCTGCTTTTCTGATCAGTTTTGGTGTCGTTGTCATGGGGCGATTGATTAAAGGCGTTTGAGTTGGATCTCCATAGTAGTGCCAACATTAGGGGCGCTTTTAAGCACTTTAATGTTGCCTTCATGATACTCTTCAATAATGCGTTTGGCCAAAGACAGTCCCAAGCCCCAGCCGCGTTTCTTAGTCGTAAAACCTGGGGTGAATATCTTTTTAAAATCGCGCTTGGGAATTCCTTTTCCCGTATCGGTGACATGGATGGTAACTGTTTTAGGTTGTTCCGTGATCTTTATGCTGATCTTACCCTTACCTTTCATGGCGTCAATACCGTTCTTTACCAGATTTTCAACGGTCCAACCAAAGAGTTGCTCGTTGAGCATAACAGGGATCTTCTTCTGGGGCAACTCCAATTCAAATTGGATCAGCTTTGAGGTTCTTGCTTTGAGGTAATCATAGGCCAATTGCGTTTCGCGGACCACATCGCGCTCTTCCAATTTGGGTTTGGAACCAACCTTAGAAAAACGCTCCGTAATGGTTTGTAATCTGGAAATATCTTTTTCTATCTCGGCAATGTAGGCCGGATTGGTGTTCTCTGACTTCAAAATTTCTGTCCATCCCACAAGAGAAGAAAGCGGAGTCCCAATTTGATGCGCGGTCTCTTTAGCCATACCCGCCCAGAGTTTGTTTTGTTCTGCGGATTTGGTCGTCTGATAGAAGAAATAAATAAAGCCTACAAACAGCATGATGACCAACAGTATGGCTGCGGGATAGTACTTGACCTTCGTGATAATAGGGGCGTTTCCGTAGTAAATGATGTTGAGTACATCGCCTTCATAACGCGTTTCAATAGGCGGATTTGTTTGCTTGAAGGCCTCCACCATATCTTCAATTTCTGCTCTGCTGAGTTGATCTGCATTGGGAATATTACTCAGATCATAAGAATCCCCTTTAAGGGTATGTAAGATCAACGGCGTAGTGGTATTGCTGCGGATCACTTCAATAATGAGCGGACTCTCATCCAAGCCCAATTCACTGTTGCTGGTCTCTGCCATCTCGCCAAGTGCCTTGGAAAAGATCTCCATTTTATCGCGTTCGTTCTCTTTGAGCTGATTGTAGAACAAGTAGGTGTTGTAGCCCACAAGTCCAATTATGAACATGCTAAAGACAATGATTAGTGTGCGTGTTAAACGAGTGTTGATCTCCATATAAAAGGCAGTCGCTGCGCTAAATATAATGCAATTAAGTGAATATTATTGTGCGGATTATGCCCCCTTTTTTATGATTCCCTTGGTAGAATAATTACCTTTGTGGCTATGCTCACAATACATCCGGAAAACACTTCTACAGGCAAATTGCACAGCTATTTATTGGCTTCGGTTTCGCCGCGACCAATCGCCTTTGCAAGCACTGTAAATAAAGAAGGTCAGGTCAATTTATCGCCTTACAGTTTTTTCAATGTGTTCAGTGCAAACCCACCGGTGGTGATCTTCTCTCCGGCGAGACGTGTACGTGACAATACGGTGAAGCATACCCTAGAGAATGTGCTTGAAGTGCCCGAGGTAGTGATCAATATTGTGAATTACAATATGGTGCAGCAAATGTCGCTCTCCTCTACAGAGTACCCTAAGGGTGTCAACGAGTTTGTGAAAGCTGGCTTGACGGAGTTGCCTTCGGAAGCGGTGACCCCACCACGTGTGGCTGAAGCTCCTGTGCAACTGGAATGCAAAGTGCTCAATGTAGTAGCACTTGGTGAGGAAGGCGGAGCAGGAAATCTGGTGATTGCGCAAGTGGTTCGTATGCACATTCAAGAAGAAATCTTGGATGATGACGGACGTATCGACGCCGCCAAGATCGACACTGTAGCACGTATGGGAGGTAATTGGTACAGCCGTGCCAAGACGGGCATGTTTGAGGTTCCGAAACCCTTGAGTACTTTAGGTATTGGAGTGGATCAAATTCCGGAACCGATCAAACTAAGCACAGTACTCACTGGGAATGATCTGGGACAATTGGGCAATGTAGAAAGCCTACCCTCGGAAGTTGAATGCGCCAGTTTCATGGAGGCCTTTCATCCGGAGGTGCTTCTGCAAGGAGATCAACAACAAAAACATCAACTAGCAAAAAATTATATCGCCAAAGGAGCCGTTTCAGATGCCTGGAAGGTGCTCTTATCAAAGTAATCTTATGGAAGTACAAGGAACTTTAAAACTCATAGACGAAACTAAAACTTACGGCTCAAACGGCTTTAGAAAGCGTGAAGTAGTGGTCACTACAGAAGAGCAATATCCACAACACATCATGATCGAGTTCATTCAGGACAAGACCGATCTGTTAAACAACTTCAAGGTTGGAGAATCGGTAAAGATCAGCATCAACCTAAGAGGACGTGAGTGGGTGAATCCACAAGGTGAAACCAAGTATTTCAATTCCATTCAAGGATGGAGAATAGAGCGTATGGATGCAGATCTACCTGCAGATATGCCACCAATTCCTCCTGCGGACGCTTTTGAGCCGACCAGCGAGTTCAGTGAAGAAGATCACGACGACCTGCCGTTCTAGGACGCCTAAAAGTTAAATGGGCTTTACCCGAACCATAGAGGTAGTTTTTAAGCGATTTTTGCCAGCACCTTTTACCATTGCCGTGCTGCTAACGCTTTTGACGCTGGTTTTAGCCTTACTGACAACAAACCCTCCTGCAGAGGGCTCTCATATTTTACAACTGCTTTCCCATTGGGAGAACGGAATTTGGAATAAGGATCTGCTCGTATTTGGTTACCAAATGATGCTTATTCTGGTTTTAGGACATATTCTGGTACTGAGCAGCCCTATGAATCGATTGATTCAACGCCTTACCGGTTTGGTCAATAATACGGGGCAAGCGGTGGTTTTGGTTAGTGTCAGCACATTGATGGTTTCCTTCTTCAATTGGGGATTGGGACTCATCTTTGGAGCTATTATGGCCCGCAAGGTGGCAGAGGCTTCTCAAGAGCGCGGCTTTAGTATAAATTATCCGCTTGTCGGAGCTGCAGGTTACTGCGGATTGATGATCTGGCATGGCGGGATAAGCGGTTCTGCTCCCTTGAAAGTAGCAGAGTCTGGTCACTTACAGCAGATCATGGCTGGGATCTCAGATCCTGGGTTGTTGGCCCAATTACCCGATACCATTCCAGGAAGTGCTACTATTTTTAGTTGGTGGAATTTGCTGCTGTTCGGGATCCTCTTAATCTTGATTCCTTGGGTATTTTATCGCTTGTCCAAAAAGGCACAAATCACACCAGTCAATTTAAGTCCTTATGCTCCAAATTCAAGTGCTGCCGCTCCGGATGGCGCTGCAGAACGCTTGGACGATTCGCCTTGGTTTGGGCGCGGCGTGGGCCTTTTAATACTCATAACGTTCGTCGTGCAATACGGCGAACAACTTTTGGGCTTGACCCTGACGCCAAACATGCTCAATTTCTTTATGTTGGGTATGGCGCTGCTTTTACACGGTTCTTTCCGTTCTTTCCTGGCGGCCGTTGAAGAAGCCATCAAAGGGGCTGCAGGGATTTTGATACAATTCCCCTTGTATTTTGGGATCATGGGAATCATGGCAGAGAGCGGGATGGTACAGCAAATTGCAGATTTCTTTGTATCCATTGCCAACGAGACCACTTTGCCGATCTATACCTTTTTCAGTGCGGGTCTGGTAAATATTTTTGTGCCGAGCGGTGGCGGACAATGGGCAGTACAAGGTCCAATTGTCATTGAATCGGCCATGCAATTAGGAGTTCCTTTACCCAAGGCTGTCATGGCTTTATCCTATGGCGATCAGATCACCAATATGCTACAACCATTTTGGGCCTTGCCGCTTTTGGGGATTACCAAATTGAAGGCTAAAGAGATATTGCCTTACACTTTGATCATTATGTTGGTGGGTAGTGCAATTTTCATTGGCGGCTTGCTCCTGCTGTAAAATAAAACAACCCCGCTAGGAGCAGGGTTAGTTTTGTTGGTTTTAGGTTACTAAAATGGCAAACTCAAATAAATTAAAAAACCCACCACTTTAGCTTTGGTAAAGGTCAGAAAAAATTATAACATTCGCAATATCCGTGAGTTAGAACTAAAAAATGCTCCATTTTCTTGACGACATCTTTGGTTTCCCTCATCCCGACGAAGCCCGTTCAGACGGCTTATTGGCCGTCGGGGGAGACTTGTCTACAGCTCGTTTAATGCTGGCCTATCGCTCTGGAATCTTTCCTTGGTTTTCTGATGGCGACCCCATTCTTTGGTGGAGTCCAGATCCGCGAATGGTGTTGTTTCCTTCTGAATTTAAACGTTCCAAAAGCTTGCGGAAATCCATCCGCACTAAAGGCTTTACAATTACCCAAAACACCCAGTTTGAAGAGGTCATGCGGGCTTGTGCTTCTGCGCCAAGACCGGATCAGTTAGGAACTTGGATCACTGAAGAAATGATTCAGGCTTATTTGCAGTTGAATCAGCTGGGGCATGCTCGAAGCGTTGAGGTATGGTTGGAGGATGAGCTCGTCGGAGGGCTATATGGAATTGACCTGCCAGAGTATAAAGTCTTCTGTGGTGAAAGCATGTTTTCTAAGGTTTCTGATGCTTCTAAGGTTTGTTTCAGTTTTTTGGTGGATCAACTAAGCACTGAGAATTATAAGCTCATTGATTGTCAAATGTATACAGATCATTTGGCCAGTTTGGGTGCTAAGGAAATAGCGCGAAAGGACTTTTTAGACTATTTGAAGCCAGCCTAATTCTCAATTTTCCGCTGAAAATCAGTATATTCGAGTCCTACTAAAACCAAAAGCTATGACCCCAATCAAAAAAAGCCTGGCCTTTTTGGCCTTCGGTTTGATGCCATTTCTAGGTCTTTCTCAGTCTGATGGACCGATTCCCAATTACACTACAGAATCAGAATCTCTACTAGTAAGTGAGATGACCTTTACCAGTGCGATTCCTACGCCGCCGCCAACAAGTTCGGTTAGAACGATGGCCGAATGGGAGGAAGTGGAATACTTAGTGGTTACTTGGGAGCCCGCATTTCCAAATATCTTAAGACAGATCGTCGCCGCTGCTGTAGAAGAAGCCAAAGTGATCATCGTCACTCAAAATGAGGCTTCAGTTTCATCCTATTTATCGTCTAATGGAGTTCCTCTAGACAATGTGGTTTTCTTGGACGAACCTTGGAACTCTATTTGGATCCGTGATTACGCCGGGAACACTGTTTACACCGATGATGTTGGAGAACGCGCCCTTGTAGATTGGATCTACAACAGACCGCGTCCACTAGATAATGTGATCCCATCTGCGCATGCCAGTTATATTGGGAGCCCTATTTACATCACCGACTCAGGGACCAATGACCTAGTAAATACCGGAGGTAACTTCATGAGTGATGGTTTAGGAAACGGTTTTGCTTCTGATTTGATCTTGGAAGAGAACGAGCCAGGGAATCCCTATGGAGTAAGCGCCAAAACTGAAGCGCAGATTGATGAGATCATGTTAGACTATATGGGAATCTCCAACTACATCAAAATGGAGAAGCTACAATATGATCTGATCCACCACATTGATATGCACATGAAGCTGCTTGATGAAGAAACCCTGTTGGTGAGCAAATATCCAGAAGGCGTGGCAGACGGACCACAGATTGAAGAAAATATTGAATACGTTTTGAGCAATTTCAATTCGCCCTTTGGCACCCCTTACAAGGTAGAGTGGATAGACGCTCCGCCAAGCGTTGGTGGGAGTTATCCAGACACAGGAGGTTATTACAGAACCTTCTCCAACTCTGTATTTGTGAACGGAACTGTGTTGGTGCCAACCTACCGCCCAGAGGTAGATGGACCGGCTTTGGCTAAATACCAAGAATTACTTCCGGGTTATAATATAGTTGGAATTGATGTAGATAACGGAGGAGAGAATTTGATCGCTCTTTTTGGAGCTATTCACTGTATTACCCATTCTATTGGTGTTTCTGATCCGTTGTGGATCGTTCACCAGCCTGTTGCAGAAGCCTCAGAAGGTCTTAATGTCAGTTTTGATGCTATGATCAAGCACAACTCCGGAGTGAGTCAAGCTAAGGTATTCTGGCGAGAAGTGGGAGCAGGATCTTATAATGAGATCGACATGACTGCTGCTGGCGGAGATGATTGGACAGCGAGTTTGACCATCCCATCAGACCTAGATATTGAATATTACATCTGGGCCGAGGCTAATTCTGGAAAGGAAATTACACGACCAATCGTGGCACCAGAAGGCTATTGGACCATTGACGTGAGCACATTATCTACGTCAGAATGGGCAGAGAACAACATCATTGGACCTTACCCGAACCCTGCTGATGATCGCGTAAACTTCAGACTCAACAATATTGGCGGACCTGTAACTGTAGAGATCCACAATATTTATGGACAGCGTTTGTATACCACTCAGGTGCAAAACAGCAACGGAGTGATTCAATTGGATCTAAATCCAATTTGGAGCGGAACATTGATCGTTAGTTTTAAAGGCAACTTTGGTTCTGTGCAACGCAAGCTCATCAAACAATAGCACACTTATTTAACCGCTGAGGCCCTTTGTATTACGCATAGGGCCTACGGTTTTCCCGTAATTAATAGCAGGCGGGTACCCCTAGGATTTTTGAATAAAATTCATATATTGCAGAAAATTCCTACAAAACTGTTCAGAGGACGTTTTGTTATGGCTTTCTGAAACAGATGCTGGAATTTTGTTTAAAATTCATCCCCGATGCAAAAGTATTTGTGTGTTCTAGCCCTCTCTCTGGTGGCATTCAGCGGAGCGGCTCAATCCGGCGACCGCGATCTAGCCGTAAATTCAAATGTACAGATTGATGTTTTAGCTGTCTATGAAGACGTAGTGGCTCAGGGCTATCATTCTGCCCAAGTATACCGCAAATTGGCTAATGGCCGCTACTTAGAACAGAAATTTGACGAGGCCAAGAAGTGGTATTCAAAACTTTTTGAGATGGATGAAGCTCCAGAGGCAATTGAATATTTGCGTTATGCAGAGACCCTTGAGGCCTTAGAGGAATTTGATTTGGCGCAATCTTACAAAGCCCAGTACGATCAACTCAAAGATCAGGATTAAGTTCTAGCAACTCTTTATACCGGAAACAAGAGGTGATGTGGTCATTGACCATGCCAGTGGCTTGCATATGGGCATAAACTACAGTGGTGCCCACAAATTTAAATCCGCGTTTCTTTAGATCCTTACTTATTTTATCACTTAATGGGGTATTGGCGGGAACCTCACTCAACTTTTCAAAGCTGTTTACTATCGGTTTGCCTCCAGTAAACCCCCAAATGTATTTGCTAAAACTTCCGAACTCCTCCTGCACTTTCATAAAAGCCTGAGCGTTACTGACCGTAGCCCGAACTTTCAATTTATTGCGGATGATGCCCGGGTCAAGCAACAACTCTTGAATTTTATTCTCGCTGTATTGGGCAATCTTTTGATAATCAAAGTTGTCAAACGCCCGTCTGAAGTTTTCGCGCTTGCGCAAGACTGTGATCCAACTCAATCCGGCTTGAAAGGTCTCCAAGATCAGAAATTCAAACAAGGTGGCATCGTCATAGACGGGAGTTCCCCATTCTTTATCATGATAGTCAACATAAAGCGGATCATCTCCACACCACGAACACCTATTGATTTTATCCATGCTGCAATAATTAAGGAATTTCTAATGCAGCTTCAAGGTAGTAAGTTTTTTGTTTTATTTGCGTCTTAAAGGCTATGGAAGCAACTATGGAAACCCCAACACTAAATTTGATCAAAGAAGGTCTTAAAGAGGCCATGTCTTATCAAGAATATAAAGAACTGGTTGATAAACACGCTGCAGAAGGATCAAACACGGGTCCTGAAGTGACGGAAGCTTTGGCGCAATACACACTGCTCAATCAACGCCGAATGAAGCGTTGGGCCAAGACCTTTAAATTAGATGCTGCTGCTCAAGAAGCAATTGCTGATCGCGATCAACCCCTTACTTGGTTGGTGCTCACAGAAAGCTGGTGTGGAGATGCGGCTCATGCCACACCCATTATGGATGCCTTTGCCCAAGCCAATCCTAATATTGAGCTAAAGGTTTTGTTACGTGATGAACATTTAGCCTTGATGGATGCTTTTTTGACCAATGGAGCGCGTTCTATTCCAAAGCTCATCGCCTTTGATGCAAAGCAGGAAACCGTTGTTGGGACCTGGGGACCACGGCCAACTCCGGCCACTGCTATGGTCAATATCTACAAGGCAGAGCACGGAAAACTAACTCCCGAGTTTAAACAAGATCTTCAAGTTTGGTATAACAAGGATAAAGGAAAGGCCATTGCGGCAGATCTTTTAGAGTTGCTCTAACCCTGTCCGGGAAAGTAGTAGGTAATGCTACCCAATTGAGAAGCACGCTGTGCTTTTGAAAAGCGGGTTTGAGAGGCGTACTCCAAAGCGGCATCCCAAAGACAACCGTCTGTGGTATCGCTTGAGTTCTCATTGATCTGCTGGCCAATTACTCGTCCCTGATTATCCACAGTAATGTTCACTACCACGGTTCCCGACTTAGAACAGGTGTAAACCGGGTTTGGGACATAAAGCGCATTGCGGTCTACCAAACGGTAACGTATGCTAGTATTGCCATCATTGCCATCAACAGCTTTTTGTTCAGCTGCTTCATAAGGGTCTGCTTTTTCAATGCTTGGATTATCCTTAGCGGCTTCGACATCTTTGATAGCCTCGTCAAGAGCCTTTAGTCTTTGATCAAAATCATCTTGATCCTCTTGACTATCATTGTTTAGTGCGGTTAGTTCTTTACGAGTCTCGTTAAAGGCCTTGTGTGTGGTAGTTTGCGAGCTGCTTTGTGCTAATTCCTCTTGCAGTTCTTCTTCGAGCAAGTCTGCGAGAACTTCAATGTCGTATTCAGTTTCTGTTTCTAACGTTTCCCTTTTACCGATCTGATATCCCCAAAGCAATAGCGCCAAATTCCCAGTGATGAGAAATGATAAAATGAACGCTTTTATGGAGGTGTTGAACTTCATGGGGCTGAATTCGTATTGCGAATATACACCGAAAAAGATTAGTTACTTTATTGTGTATGAGGATCTTCGGAAGAAAAAGCAGAAATACAAAAGAGCAACTAGCTATTAATTGCTACAATCTATAGATTTTGTAATGATATTTTTCTTTTCAAAACCGATTAGAACTATACCAACGGCTTCTTTAAAGTCCCATCCTTGTAAATCTGTAGGGGTTGCAACAATCTTATAATATCCGGGTTTTAGCACTTTAAATGTGAGAACGTCTGTTGTGCCACTAGACGTTTGAGTTTCGACTAGTTCCCATACGTCTTCCGAATCTGATGTATTCACTTTATGGTATAAGTTTACATCAGACTCAGGGCATAATGCAGAGATCTCTAAAAGTCTATATTTCACTTCATACTCATTGTCTAGTAGGTTTTCGATTTCTTTATAGAGTTCATTCAATGTATCTATATCACTTCTAAGCAAGGAATAGTTTTTTCTTATTTCCGTCACCCTACCTTCTTTGGAAGAAGAGTCTCCATTACATAAAGCTTTTGAATTTTCAACGATCTTTCTGGATTTATGATAACTTGAAGCTAAATAGTCACCAAAAGTGTTGTACAGAGAGATCTTCTGTTTTTGTTTTGGATCATTCGAATCAAAAGTGCCCAAGGCTTTATACAATTCGTTTCCACAATTATCAATGCGGGATAGGATTCTTTCAGAGTATTCTTGAATTTTACAAAATTCTCCCCTGCCTATTGCATCCACAGGCTCACCAAGAGAACCCATTAAATTCTCTTGAGAAATCATCTTAAAATCATCAAACTCATTCTGAGCATAATTCAACTGAGTTGTTCCAAACAGTAGAATTAGGATAATTAGCTTTTGCATGTGTTTCATTTTTATTGGTGTTTACCAAGGGGATCAGAGTCTAATTACAAGCCTTTTATGAAGGCTTCAAAAGTATCTATATCCATTGCATCTTCAACGCTGTAGTCCCCAATTTTAGTACGTCTTAGGGCAGAAAGATAGGCGCCGTTATCCAAAGCTTTTCCAAAGTCATTGGCCAAAGAACGGATGTAGGTTCCTTTGCTGCAGGCTACAAGAAAATCAACCTCAGGCAGTTCAATACGTGTGAGTTCAAACTTTAAGATGTTTACCTGTCGGGATTTGATTTCGGTTTGCTGTCCTTTACGCGCCAATTCATAAAGGCGTTTTCCGTCTTGTTTTACGGCGGAGAAGATCGGCGGGTATTGAGTGATCTCGCCTTGAAATTGTTTTGTGGCCTCTTCAATCATGGTGGAGGTCAATCCGCTGAGGTCAAACTCTTGATCGATCTCCGTTTCCATATCAAAGCTCGGGCGTGTAGCCCCCAAGGTGAAGGTCCCGGTATATTCTTTGTGTTGCGCCTGGAACTCATTGATGCGTTTGGTGAACTTTCCGGTGCAGATTAAAAGCAATCCTGTGGCCAATGGGTCTAGCGTTCCGGCATGTCCCACTTTGATCTTTTTAAACCCAAATTGTTTCTTAATGAGCCATCGTACTTTATTGACGGCCTGAAAGGAGCTCCATTCCAAAGGCTTGTCAATGAGTAATAATTGTCCGTCTAAAAAATCTTGTCCTGTCATCTTAGAAGTAACTCACGGCAATAGCAATAAGGCCGACGATCAAACAGTAGATCGCAAAATAGGAGAGTTTGGATTTTTTAACCAATTGGATCATCCACGTACAGGCAATGATTCCGCAGACAAAGGCTGTGATAAAACCTGCGCTTAGCGGTATTATGGGTGTGTCTGGACTACTCAGAGCGCCGTCCAAAATGTCTTTAGCGATCTTTCCAAAGATCAGCGGGATCACCATCAGAAATGAAAAACGCGCGGCTTTTCCTTTGTCATTTCCTAGTAAAACAGAGGTGGCAATGGTGGAGCCAGATCGAGATATCCCTGGCAACATAGCCACGGCTTGGGCCACTCCAATTACAAAGGCATTGCTATAGGAAACTGGCTTTAAGGTGTTTTTGGCTCTGTCGGCTAACCAGAGTAGCGCCGCTGTACATATGAGCATAGCGCCTACAAAGGCAATACTTCCTCCAAAGAAGGCTTCTAACTCGGACTCAAAGAAAAACCCGATCAAGGCCGCTGGGATCATGGAGATCACAATTTTTAGAGAAAACTGCGTTTGCTCATTCCACTTAAAGGAAAATAAACCTGTAATGATTTCCAGAATGTCTTTTCTAAATACTACAATAGTACTCAGGGCTGTAGCAAAATGAAGCACAACTGTAAAAAGCAGGCTTTCTTCTGGGACAGCATTACCACCTAGAATGGCTTTCCCCAGCTCTAAATGTCCACTAGAGGAAACGGGTAAAAATTCTGTAAATCCTTGGATGATACCCAGAATAATAGCATCGAGAAGTTCCATGGCTGATTACTTCTTATCTGTTTTGAGTAAGATGGCGTAAACCTCAATTCCGAAGCCTAGCAAAACTAAGAACGGTGCCAAACGAATGCGGCGCCAATGGTAGATGTCTGGGTTAAAAACGTTTGGGTCGTCACTGCCACCGCCGGCCATAAGGATAAACCCTAATGCGATGCAGGCAAGACCGATCAGCATGAAGCGATAATTCTTCTTGTTAAACACAAACTGAGGCTTGGACTGTTGTTTTCGTTTTTGTTCTCCCATCTAATCGAATTCAGTAAAAATAATAGAGTCTCCAACCTGCAATTGTGCAATATGATTGGACACGCCTATGGCAAATTTAGCTAAATGTACGCTAGCGGTCCGATTCAAGGCAATCTTTTTCAAAGAATTTAACGTCAATCCCTGTTCCAGCCCGCGATTGATGTAGTAGCGCTCTCCATCATCTGCCGTAAAAAATATGTCGTAACTGCTGCCTTCATTTATGGCAGTGATCTTGATTTCTTTCACCACGCAGTCTTCAGGCTGGGTGTCTTCAATCACAAATAATTTTAAAGCTAAATAGCCCAAAAGGATCAAAAGGGCAAAGAATCCGAGTAGTGTGAGTAAGGTCTTTCGCATCTCAAAGAGTTAATTGTATAACTCATCGATGCGTAAATTTAAAAAGCGTTGCGTTGCAAAATAGGTGCTGGCCCAAGAGATCAAAAACCCAAAGAGCAGTACGCCGGCAAATAATCCACCGAGCAAGACCTTGTCATCCAGGAGGTTTAATTCTGCAAAACTCTTCTGTAAATAGTACAGCACTCCAACCATACCACCCATAGCCAGTAGGGCGCTGAGCAGTCCCAGTTTTATGTTTTGCCAAATGAACGGGCGACGAATAAAGGCCTTTGTAGCCCCCACCATTTGCATCGTTTTAATGGTAAAGCGCTTGGCGTAAACAGAGAGTCTGATGGAGCTGTTGATAAGTAGCACAGCGATCACCAAGAAGATTCCGGTGATGACCAGCATCCACAAACTGATCCGTTTTACATTGCTTTCCAGCTTTTCCACTAAGGGTTTATCGTATTCCACCTCTTCTACAAAAGGCTTGTCTAAAAGTTCGTTGGTGATCTCTTCAAAGGTGTCAGCCGTGACATAATCGGCATTGAGGTATACGTCAATGCTGTTCTGAAGTGGGTTGTAACCCAAGTAGTCCATAAAGTCTTCTCCAATGGCTTCTGAGTGCGCCTCGGCTGCTTGTTGCTTGGAGACGTAAGTGGCCGATTTCACGTAAGCTGCCATAGCTAAGCCTTGGCGAAGCTGAGTGACATCGGCCTCTTTGGCATCGTCCTTTAAATACACCGAGAAAGGGATCTGTTCCTTAAAGTAGTCGCCAACTTGCTTGGAGTTCAACACGATCAATCCCAACATGCCCAAAAGGAAAAGCACCAAAGTGATACTCAAAACCACAGAGAAGTAGGAGGAGATCAGGCGTCTTTTTTGAAACTTTTCGTACTTGGAACTCATAAATGATCGGCTTTGCAAGGATAAAAATACACCCTTTTTTGTGTTGTGCCTTAATAACGTCCAAAGAATTGATTTTCGTCTGTTTAATTTTCAAAAACCCCAATAATGTTGCTCACCCACTATAGCCTATTGGCACAATAATTTTTACCTTTGCGGCTGTTGTTTACTCAACGTTCAGAATACAAATCAGTCCACAGAATCAGGCAATGAGCAGTTATCATTTTAATGCTATTGAGAAAAAATGGCAAGACTATTGGGCCACCGAGCAGTCCTTTAAGGCTTCTAACAATTCAGAAGATCCCAAATACTATGTTTTGGATATGTTCCCTTACCCTTCTGGGGCGGGACTTCACGTAGGACACCCGCTGGGCTATATTGCTAGTGATATCTACTCGCGTTATAAAAGACACCAAGGATTCAATGTCTTGCATCCTCAAGGGTATGATTCCTTCGGATTGCCTGCAGAGCAGTACGCCATACAGACGGGGCAGCATCCTGCCATAACTACCAAAGACAATATTGCGCGATACCGTGAACAATTGGACAAAATGGGCTTCTCTTTTGATTGGTCCCGAGAGGTGCGTACTTCAGATCCGGAGTACTACCGTTGGACCCAATGGATCTTCCAACAGTTGTATGAAAGCTGGTATTGTGAGGCCCATGAGCAAGCCTATGGCATTGCAGAATTGGTGAAAGTATTTGAAGAAGAAGGTAATATAGGTATTAACGCCCGTTGTGATAGTGAAGTGGTGCCTTTTACCGCCGAGACTTGGAACAATTATAGCGACGAACGCAAACAAAAGGTGCTTTTGCAGTACCGTTTGGCCTATTTGGCAGAGACCGAAGTGAACTGGTGTCCTGGTTTAGGAACCGTTTTGGCCAATGATGAGATCGTTAACGGAGTAAGTGAGCGCGGTGGATTCCCGGTGATCCGTAAAAAGATGCTCCAATGGAGTATGCGAATCTCTGCCTATGCAGAACGCTTGCTGCAAGGATTGGAGGCCATTGATTGGACGGATTCTCTAAAAGAGTCACAACGCAATTGGATCGGTAAATCGGTTGGAGCTTCTGTGATCTTTAAAGTGATCTCTGAGGATGTGAATATTGCCGATGCGCCAATCGAGGTATTTACTACCCGTCCTGATACCATTTTTGGAGCCACCTTTATCACCTTGGCTCCAGAGCATGATCTGGTTGGAAAGATCACCACCCATCAGCAGCGCAAAGCTGTTGCAGAATATATAGAGGCTACTGCCAAGCGCTCTGAGCGCGACCGTATGGCCGATGTAAAAAATATTACTGGTGTATTCACGGGAGCTTATGCCAAGCATCCATTGACTGAGGAGCCAGTACCGATCTGGATTGGAGATTACGTTCTCGCAGGTTACGGGACTGGAGCGGTTATGGCCGTTCCTTGTGGAGACCAGCGCGATTGGGACTTTGCCCGTCATTTTGATATCCCAATCACCAATATCTTTGAAGGTGTTGATATTTCAGAAGAAGCACACACGGACAAAGAAGGTACCGTGATCGCCAATAGCGACTTTGTAAGTGGTATGCCTTATAAAGAAGCTTTTAATGCGGTTATAGAAAAATTAGAAGCTTTGGGCAGCGGGAAACGCAAGGTGAATTACCGTCTGCGCGATGCTGTTTTCTCTAGACAGCGTTATTGGGGAGAACCTTTCCCGGTCTACTATGTAAAAGGATTGCCACAAATGATCCCGAGCGAGCATTTACCGCTTGTTTTACCAGAGGTTGAAAAATATTTACCCACAGAAGATGGAGACCCGCCATTAGGCCGTGCCGATATCTGGGCTTGGGATACTGAAAACAATACCGTAGTTCCAAATGACAAGGTCGATCATATGACGGTCTTTCCTTTGGAATTGAATACCATGCCGGGTTGGGCAGGAAGTAGCTGGTACTTCTTCCGTTATATGGATGCTCAAAATTCAGGAGCCTTTGCAAGTGAAGAAGCACTTGACTATTGGCAAAACGTGGACCTCTACATTGGAGGGAGCGAGCATGCTACAGGTCACTTGCTCTACAGTCGTTTTTGGGTGAAATTCCTGTATGACCGCGGTTTCATTAAAGTAGATGAGCCTTTTAAAAAGCTGATCAATCAAGGAATGATCTTAGGGACCAGTGCTTTGGTTTATCGTAAGAAAGGAACGAACACTTATCTGTCTGCAGGTTTAACCAAAGAGGCCGATACAGATGCCTTGCGCGTTGATGTGAATCTGGTCAATGCTTCAGACGAATTGGACGTGGAGGCTTTAAAGAAATGGCAGCCGCAGTTCCAAGACGCCGAATTTGAGTTAGAAAACGGTAAATATGTAGTTGGACGTGAGGTAGAGAAGATGTCCAAGCGTTGGTTTAACGTAGTCAACCCAGACGATATCTGCGAGCAATACGGAGCCGATACCTTGCGTATGTATGAAATGTTCTTAGGGCCGTTGGAGCAAGCCAAACCCTGGAACACTGCTGGAATCACTGGAGTCCACAGTTTCTTGAAAAAGCTCTGGAAGCTCTACCACTCTGGACCAGAAGGCAGTTTCAATGCTACAGATGCAGAACCGACTGCGGAGCAACTTAAGACCTTGCATAAAACCATCAAAAAGGTAACAGAGGACATTGAGGCCTTTAGCTTTAATACCTCGGTTTCTACCTTTATGATTGCCGTGAATGAGCTTACCGCTTCTAAATGCAACAGCCGTGCAATTTTGGAACCTTTAGCTGTATTGATTTCGCCTTATGCGCCGCATATTGCAGAGGAACTTTGGGAGAAATTGGGTCACGAAGGCGGTGTCTCTAAAGTGAAGTATCCAGAGTTCAAGCCAGAGTATTTGGTGGAGAGCACCAAGGCTTATCCTATTTCCTTTAACGGAAAGATGCGTTTTACTATGGAGTTGCCAATGGATATGGACAAGGCGGAGATAGAAGCTACAGTATTGGCCGATGAAAAAACACAACAGTATCTAGAAGGCCGCACACCAAAACGTGTGATCGTGGTACCCGGAAAGATCGTAAACATTGTGGGATAATGAGAATCTTGTTTGTTTTTCTGCTCATGAGCGCTGCGGTCTTTGGACAAGACGAGCCGGCCGATTCGGTGGTATTTCCAGACGACTTTTTTGGGCGATACACGGGAAAGCTGACCATAGATAACGGCAACAATGTTCAGGAGATCGACATGAGTTTTGAGCTTTCTGCTACAGATCAAGAAGGCGTATACAATTATGTATTGGGTTATCAAGGGCAACCGCCAAGACAGTATTTGCTAAAAACAGTGAATGCGGAGAAGGGCTTGTATCAAGTGGATGAACAGAATGACATCATCTTGGATGCTCGACTTAACGATTGGACCCTGACAAGCATCTTTGAAGTACAGGGCAATTTGATCACTACACGAGAAGAGTTCTTTACCGATGGACGAATGATCTTCGAGATCACTATGGTTCAAACAGCTGCTCCGGTTTTGACTGGAGGAACGTCAGACGAAATCCCAGAAGTGAAGAGCTATCCCATCCGTGTGGTGCAAAAAGCATTTCTGACGCGTCGCGACTAAAAATCTGACAAAATTTCCCCTTTTTTATTTGGCAGACATTTTGTGGTCTCTTTGTATATTTAATTAGTTAAAAAAGACAACAGATGTTTGGATACTATATATTGGGTGGAATCATCTTCTTGGTGAGTGCCTATGTGAGCAACACCCTCAAAAGCAAGTTCAAGAAATACTCAAAGGTCCGTTTGCAAAATGGTATGAGTGGAGCGGAGATCGCTCAAAAAATGCTCGATGACCACGGCATTCGTGATGTGCAAGTTATTTCTACCCCTGGAATGCTTACGGATCATTATAATCCAATGAAGAAAACGGTTAACCTCAGTGAAGGAGTGTATAATCAGCGTAACGCTGCAGCTGCGGCAGTGGCAGCCCATGAAGTGGGTCACGCCGTGCAACACGCCACTGCCTATTCTTGGCTAACCATGCGTTCTAAGATTGTACCCGCGGTTGGCATTGCGAGTAAGCTTTCCAATATTGTGATCATTGCAGGAATTGTTTTGGCGTCCATGGGGAATGCATTAGGAACGCCTGTTTTTGGAATTGGGATTGGCCTTTTTGCGGTAACTACACTTTTCGCCTTTATCACTTTACCTGTTGAGTTTGACGCTTCAAACCGTGCTTTGGCTTGGTTGGAGCGTGAAAACATGGTAACCCAACAAGAATACGCAGGTTCTAAAGACGCTTTGAAATGGGCTGCTCGTACCTATGTGGTAGCGGCACTAGGATCATTAGCGACCTTGGTATACTTTATTATGATGTTTATGGGAAGCAGAGACTAACCGATGATATTGTCTGGGTTGTATCCTAGATAATCGGCAAAGTTCTCCTTAAAGATGATCCCGTAATCCTCCAGTTCTTTAAGAATGGGTTCATAGACTTCCTTTGCGATAGGAATTTGAACTCCTGGAGTAGTGATCTCACCATTTAAGATCTTTAAAGCGGCTATGGCTACCGGCAGTCCCACTGTTTTGGCCATGGCCGTTTCTACAGTATCTTCTCCAATAATGACCATATTGGAATCGATCTGTTTGCGTTTGCCATTGAGTTCGTAACCAAACTTATGGTACATCACAATCATGTCCTTGTCATTTTCATCCAAGGTCCATTTGTCCATTAATATCTTTTGAAGCGCCTGCGCAGGAGTAGCGTTTTCAATGCCGATTGTCTTTTTGTTGTTGAACAGATCCAGTTCCATGAGTTTGTCCCACATCACATCGTCTTGATCAATTTTCAAATTGTGACGCATTTTGAGCTCCACGGAATCAGTGGGCGAATAGGGTAGAAAACAATTCACAAATTCCCGATAGGTCATATCTTCCGTGTTTTGCAACTGATAACTATCGTCTGTCATTCCAAGCTGCACAAACATATTCCAAGCGCGTGAGTACCCCACACGTCTTATGGTTCCACGGTAAAGCGTTAAAACATCTTCCAAACCATAGGCCTCACGATACTTCAGTGAATTTCGGTTCGCGTAGGCTTCAAATCGCCCATAACCTTCAATGTCCAAGAATTCAGTCCTTCTAAACAATCGGTGGTAAGGAATGTATTTATAGGTGCCTTCTTGAATGAACTCCGCAGCGCCTCCCTGACCTGCTACAACTACGTTACGTGGATTCCAGGTGAACTTATAATGCCAAAGGTTGTTGTCGCTTTCTGGGGCGATCAAACCACCAGTAAAGGATTCAAACAAAAGCATCTTCCCACCGCCATCTCTAATGCGGTCAATGACCTGCATGGCACTCATGTGATCAATCCCAGGGTCCAATCCAATCTCATTCATAAAGACCAAACCTTTGGATTTTACCTTGGTGTCTAAACTCAACATTTCATCACTCACATAAGATGCAGTAACCATATGTTTGCCAAATTCTAGGCAGTCTTTAGCCACCTCAATATGAAAGCGTGCAGGCAACATGGAAATCACAAGATCTGCACTCTCAACGGCTGCTCTTCGGTCTTCTTCATTAAAAACATCGAGCAAGATTGCACGTGCATTAGGATGCCCTTCGGTAAACTTTTGAGCTGCTTGTATAGACTGATCGCCTATAGTAATGCTTAAATTTTCTGAGGCTGATTTGTCCAGCAAATAGTTGATCAAACTGCTGGCAGAACGACCAGCTCCAATAATTAAAATTTCACGCATGGCGGCTTAATTTTGTACCTTCGTAGTGGTGCGAAAATACAAATTGTACCTCTTAGCTCATGCGCATTGAACACAAAAATTTCGCTCTCGCGGGAATAATCTTCACCGCCCTTTCTATTGTTTTAGGCGCCTTTGGGGCTCACGCTCTTGAGGCTGTGCTATCTACCGATAAACTCGCGAACTTTGAGGTTGGTGTGCGCTATCAGGTCTATCAAGGCTTAGCCATGCTTTGGCTTTCGTTGGTCAGTTTAAAGAGTCAAAAAGCGCAAAAGCAGGTTTATTGGCTCTGGGTCATCGGTGTTGTTTTCTTTTCAGGGTCCCTGTATATCTTGGCTATGAATGAGTATTGGGATTTTAAGCCCGGCCCCTTGGTTTTTATTACGCCTTTAGGCGGTACCTTATTGATAATCGGCTGGCTGCGACTGCTGTTCGCGGTATGGCGTAAATCCTAAGTAAAAAGGCAGATTTCATGCCTTGTTTGCGCATTAATTTCTATTTTTGTAATCGAATTAGACATCTAATAAATTAAAAATAATGGTCGACAACACTCCTTCCACGAAAACGATTTCGTTAGACAACTACGGAATAAAGAACGCGAAGGTTAACTACCAACTAACGCCAGAACAATTACACGACATTACCATTGCCAAGGGCATGGGTCGCGAAGCCTATAACGGCGCACTTGCGGTAAATACAGGAGAATTCACAGGACGGTCCCCCATGGACCGTTTTATCGTTAAGGACGATATTACCCGCGATAAGATCTGGTGGGGTCCTATCAATATTCCTTTTGATTCCGATAAGTTTGATGCGCTCTACGATAAGCTTGCAGCCTATTTGAGCGACAAGGAGATCTATGTGCGTGATTGTTACGCTTGTGCAGATCCCAACTACCGAACAGACATCCGTGTGATCAATGAATATCCTTGGTCCAATATGTTTGTATACAATATGTTTTTGCGTCCAGAAGCTAATGAGCTAGAAGGCTTTACTCCAGAATGGACTGTGATCAATGCGCCTGGATTCATGGCAGAAGCAGAACTAGACGGAACGCGTCAGCATAACTTCGCCATTTTGAACTTTACCAGAAAGACTGCCATTGTAGGGGGTACTGCTTATACTGGAGAGATCAAAAAAGGAATTTTTAGCTCTTTGAACTTTACATTGCCTGTATTTGAGAACACCTTGCCAATGCACTGTTCTGCAAACGTGGGGAAAGAAGGAGATACCTCTATTTTCTTCGGACTTTCGGGTACCGGTAAAACTACGCTTTCTGCAGATCCGAATAGAAAACTTATCGGAGACGACGAGCACGGCTGGACAGCAGAGAACACGATCTTCAACTTTGAGGGTGGATGTTACGCTAAGGTGATCAATATGTCTCGTGAAAGCGAGCCAGAGATCTATGATGCGATCAAAAAAGGAGCGATCCTTGAGAACGTGATTATGGACGATGAAGGAGTTGTGGATTACACAGACTCTTCAATCACACAGAACACGCGTGTAAGCTATCCGATCTATCATATTGAAAATATTCAGGTTCCTTCCATCGGAAAGAATCCTAAAAACATCTTCTTTTTAACGGCCGATGCTTTTGGTGTGCTGCCTCCAATTTCAAAACTGACTCCAGGTCAAGCCGCATACCACTTTATTAGTGGATACACCGCTAAGGTTGCTGGAACGGAAGCGGGGATTGATGAACCAGTACCGAGTTTCTCAGCTTGTTTTGGGGCGCCATTTATGCCATTGCACCCAACCAAGTACGCAGAAATGCTGAGCAAGAAGATGCAAGAAGCAGGAGTGAATGTTTGGCTGGTCAATACGGGATGGACCGGAGGACCTTATGGTGTTGGTAAGCGCATGAAGCTTAAATACACTCGTGCAATGATCACCGCGGCTATGGACGGAAGTCTAGAAGCCGCCAATAAGGACAACTACCACATCCACTCGGTATTTGGAGTGCATCAGCCTAGAACCTGTCCAAATGTTCCTGATGAGGTATTGAGCCCTCGTAAGACTTGGAACAACGATGAAGGGTATTACAAAACAGCAGCTAAACTGACCACAAGCTTTAGAGAGAACTTTAAGCAGTTTGAAGATATGGCGAGTGAAGAAATTCTAGCTGGAGGTCCTTTGAAATAATGAAGGACTACGATAAAACAAAAAAGCTCCGCAATGGCGGAGCTTTTTTTATTTCTTTTTGTTGACTTCGGCGATGTACTTTTCAAGCGCCATGGTCATGGAAGGCGTTTCTGGAGTCGGGGCTTGGATGTTGATGTCCAATCCGCGTTCTGAAGCCGCTTTCACTGTGGTATTACCAAATACAGCAATACGTGTATCGTTTTGTTCAAAGTCTGGGAAGTTCTCAAATAGTGACTTAATCCCACTCGGACTAAAGAACACTAAAATGTCGTAGTATACATTGCGCAGGTCTGACAGATCACTCACTACCGTTTTGTAAAAAGTAGCTTGCTTCCAGGTCACACCAAGATCGTTAAGCAAAGCAGGAACCGTTGGCTTCAACATATCTGAAGAAGGCAATAGGAAAGATTCGTTCTTGTACTTTTTGATCAACGGAGTTAATTCTGCGAAAGTTCGTTTACCAACATAGATCTTACGCTTGCGGTAAACAACATATTTTTGAAGGTAGTAGGCAACGGCCTCAGACTGGCAGAAGTATTTCAAAGTGTCGGGCACTTTAAAACGCATTTCCTCGGCAATTCTAAAGAAATGGTCTACAGCATTACGGCTCGTCAATATAATTGCAGTATAACTGGCAAGATCTACCTTTTGGGAACGTACATCTTTAGCAGATACACCTTCCACGTGGATAAAAGGTCTAAAGTCTATTTTAACCTTGTGCTTATCAACCAAGTTGAAGTATGGAGAATTCTCCACTTTAGGCTCTGGTTGAGACACCAAAATTGTTTTCACTTTCATATCCCCGTTTTTTTCTTTTTCGTCCCTTTAATTCAGCGCTTTAAACAGCAGAATAAAGGGTGAAATTTCAAGTGCGCAAAGATATAAAATAAAATAGAAGAAATTGCGAAAAATGAGGTTTTCGTTGTTTTTGTAGCTGTAAATCAGTCCCATGAGGTAACCGAGGCCAGCAAGCCCTGCAGCGACATACAGAACCCAAGTATTTCTAAGGGGTCCAAAATAGTACAATACGCTAGCCAATAACAGGCCAAGTCCAATCAGGTTGAGGAAATTCAATTTTTCAAAGACATAGGCCTGAACCAAATTTTCCAATTTAAAAACGATCCCGATCAAACGAGTCAAAATCATTTTAATGCTAAAAAAAGCGAAGATCCCTGCGGTCATTTGCAAAAACAGGGCAATTCCTAGAGATTTTTGCGGTTGCGTACCGGCGCTTATCAATGCCGCAAACAAGCCGGCGCCAATCAAACCCACAAAGAATAATAAGATGCTAAATGGGTTTGCCGTATTCTGATGTTTACCCGAGAGTATAAAATAGCGATTGGTATAGGGAAGTTGCAAAAAGCTCCTAAAGCTTTCGCGATAATTATAAGCCGCCACGGACATCACGACCAAACAGCCTACAACCAGGCTGATGATCCAAGTGTCGGAATTGATTTCGCGTAGATTGAGCTGGCTTATTTCCACGAGTTAAAGGTAGGTTAAATGCGGCTTTTTTAGGACTCATCAATTACAAAAATCTTCACATTTCTTTAGTCGAAAACAACTACATTTGCCTCAAAACAGGCATGTCAGACGGACTTGTAGTCATACCCACCTATAATGAGGCCGAGAATATCTCGCGCCTGCTGCGCAATGTGTTCTCGCTGCAACGAGCGCTAGATGTGTTGGTGGTAGATGACAATTCTCCAGACGGTACCGCTCAAATCGTAAAGGATCTTCAAAAAGAGTACGAGGGTCGTTTGTTCTTGGAGCAGCGCGAAGGCAAGCAAGGTTTGGGTACAGCCTATATCCACGGTTTTAAATGGGCATTGTCTCATGATTACGCGTATATTTTTGAGATGGATGCCGATTTCTCCCACAATCCCAACGACCTATTGCGCCTGTACAACGCCTGTGCGAAGCAGGGTGCTGATCTGGCTGTCGGATCTCGTTATAAAACGGGAGTAAATGTGGTCAATTGGCCTATGAGTCGGGTGCTTTTGAGCTGGATCGCCTCTAAATACGTACGATTCATAACCCGAATGAATGTTTGTGATACCACTGCAGGCTTTGTGTGCTACAAGCGCGAAGTCTTGGAAGCAATTCAATTGGATAAAATACGCTTTGTGGGCTATGCGTTTCAGATTGAAATGAAGTACAAAGCTTACTTATTAAATTTTAAAATCACAGAGGTTCCCGTTATCTTTACCGACCGAACTCAGGGGGAGTCTAAGATGAGTAAGGGAATTATTTCTGAAGCCATATTTGGCGTGATAGGGATGCGGCTCAAACGCCTATTTGGACGTTTAGAACTCTAGTCGCTCCTCAATAATACCAAACAATGAGAGATATACTGATAAAGAACGCCCAGATTGTCAACGAGGGGCAGGTAACCAAAGGCGACGTACTTATACAAGGAGAACGCATTGCTGAAGTTGCTGATAGTATAAGTGTAAAATCTGCAGATACTAAAGTGATTGATGCTGACGGTTCTTTCTTAATTCCTGGGATGATAGATGATCAGGTGCATTTTAGAGAGCCTGGACTTACGCATAAAGCAGATATTGAGAGTGAATCCAAAGCCGCTGTTGCTGGAGGGATCACCACTTTTATAGAACAACCTAATACCATTCCGCAGGCAACCACTATTAAGTTATTGGAAGAGAAATTCAGCCGAGCCGCTGAGGTTTCTTGGGCCAACTACTCCTTTATGTTTGGTGGTACCAATGACAATTTGGAAGAATTGAAGCAGGTAGATCCGCAGAAGGTTGCAGGAATCAAACTCTTTTTAGGTTCTTCTACAGGAAATATGTTGGTAGATGACCCTGAGGTTTTAGAGGCTATCTTTTCGAGTACTGATCTTAGAATTTCCTTGCACTGTGAAGACGAAGACACCATCAGAGAAAATCTAAGAAAGCATGTTGAGATCTACGGAGACGATATCCCCATGGAGCTCCACCCAAAGATCCGTAGCGAAGAAGCTTGTTATATCTCTTCGAGTCAGGCTGTGGCTTTGGCAAAGAAAACAGGAGCACGTATACACGTGTTTCATTTGTCTACAGCGAAAGAGACCAAACTCTTCAGCAATAAAAAGTCCTTAAAGGATAAGCAGATTACGGCAGAAGTGTGTGTACACCACTTGCACTTTACCGATGAAGACTACAAGACCAAAGGTTCCAAAATCAAATGGAATCCAGCGGTGAAAACGGCTAAAGACAAAGAAGGACTTTGGAAGGCCCTACTCAATGACAAGATAGACGTGATCGCTACAGATCATGCGCCACATACTATAGAAGAAAAGGCCAATCCTTATACTTCTGCGCCTTCTGGTGGACCCTTAGTGCAACACGCCGTTGTAGCTCTTATGGAGTACGTGCACCAAGGCGTGATTTCTATTGAAAAGTTGGTGGAGAAAATGTGTCACAACCCTGCTATTCTCTTTGAGATCTCAGAGCGTGGGTATATTCGTGAGGGGTATAAGGCGGATTTGGTTTTGATCGATCCAAGCGCACCTTGGACGGTGAACAAGGACAATATCATGTACAAATGCGGTTGGTCTCCTTTTGAAGGAACCAGTTTCAAATCTCGAGTGACGCACACCTTTGTCAACGGTACCTTGGCTTATGAGAACTTCCACCTTTTGGAGAAACCCAAAGCAGAACGTTTGACCTTTGATCGTTAATGAAAAGAATCGGTTACATAGCATTGGCTTTAGTTTTGTGGCAGTGCCAGGATATCAAATATCCGGAGGCTCCAGATAACCTGATTGATCGGGCCACAATGATCGAGGTCTATACCGATGCTTATTTGGCCAATGCCTCTAAGAATTTCAACCGAACCGTCTTGCTAAGAGAACAAGTTGCTCTCACAGAATACGTCTACAAAAAGTATGGGATTGACAGTTTGCAATACGAACAAAGCAACGCCTACTACAGCGCAGACTTGGACAATTACAAAAAGATGTTTGAGCAGGTTCAGCTAAATATCAATGAACGATTTGCAGTGGTAGATTCCATAGTTACCCTGGAAGAGGAACGCAAGAAACGCGAGCGCGATTCCATGCGCGAGCTTAATAAACGTCGCAGAGACAGCTTAGGTTTAGGCGGTAAGGATACTTTGGATGTGGATTTGGACAAACCAGAGCATCCTGCAGATTCTATCACAAAACCCCAGGCTGCCAAACGCACGCTACAAGGAGAGATCACGCCACGATCTAAGGACGATTCTCAGCGTTAAACGCTGCGCAGATCCGATCTAAACTCTGCTCAATAGGCGTAAAAGTGAAGTCCAGTTCTGATTTGATCTTTTCATTTGAATAATTCGATACGGAATACAAGGATGGTATTAGGGCATAGGACAGCTTTTGCTCCGTGCCGAGTAATCGACTTTTAAGTCCGTCTAGAAATGCAAGAACGTACATCACAAATTTTGGAACGACACGTTTTGGAGGTTTTTTACCAAGTCGACTTCCGAGTAAACCAAAAAACTCTTTATACCTGAGATTTTCGGCTACAAGCAGGTACTTCTGTCCATTGGCCTTGGGATCATTCGCAACAAGAATGCTGGCCCGCACCACATCTTTAACATCAACAAAACCAGAACCTCCAGGGGTATAAAATGGGATTCCCTTTGCAGCGCGCTTTATTATGCTGCCACTGGCGGAATTCCAATGCCCTTCTCCTAAAATAACAGCTGGGAGCACCATACTTACTTGCAGTCCTTCTTGCCCACCTCGCCAAACTTCCATTTCGGCTCCGTATTTAGAAATGGCATAACCGCTTCCGGGTTGCTGCGGATTCCATTCGGTCTTTTCCGTGGTTGGGTGGTTCCCAAGGGGTGTGCCTAATGTGGCGACAGAACTAATATGACATAAGCTTTTAACACCTTCTGCTAGTGCCACGTTGACCAAGTTAGCGGTCCCCTCAATGTTTATTTTTCTGAGTGTTTTTCGCTGCCGCGGATCAAAACTGATGTAGGCTGCGCAGTGATAGATATGAGAAATCCCTTTGCAGGCTTTTTGCAGCGCGATCAGATCGAGTAGATCTGCTTGTACCCATTCTAGTTGGTGCTGTTGGGCTTTGGCTTTTGGGTTGTTTTCCAGTAATTCTAAAACCTGAGTTTTGCTAGCCTCTGTTCTAAAGAGGGCGCGTACTGACTCTTGCTGCTCTAATAATTGACACAGCAAGTGACTCCCAACCAAACCTGTAGCTCCTGTCACTAGAATCATATTGCGAATTTACTGCAATATGGTCGAATACCGCTAAAAATGCGGTTGTGACTTTCATATTGAAAAGTGGACGGCTATCTTTGCCCAAAATTTAACGCGATGCCGAGCAATTTTGTAGCAGAACTGCAATGGAGAGGGATGATTCACGACGTGATGCCCGATACAGAAGAACACCTTAATGAGGCCATGAGAGCGGCCTACGTAGGCTTTGATCCTACCGCAGATTCTCTGCATATTGGAAACTTGGTTCCCATTATGCTTTTGGCGCACTTTCAACGTGCTGGGCATAAGCCAGTAGCTTTGGTTGGAGGTGCAACGGGAATGATCGGTGATCCTTCGGGAAAATCGAGCGAGCGTAATCTATTAGACGAGGCTACGCTGCGTCACAATCAAGAATGTGTTCGTGCGCAATTGTCACACTTTTTAGATTTTGATTCTGGAGCTGAGAATCAGGCGGTGATGGTAAACAACTACGACTGGATGAAAGAATTTTCCTTTTTGGATTTCATCCGCGATGTAGGGAAGCACATCACCGTAAACTATATGATGGCCAAAGATTCTGTGAAGAATCGTCTCACGGGAGAAGGCGCGCAAGGAATGTCCTTTACTGAGTTTACCTATCAGCTCGTTCAAGGTTATGATTTTTTACACCTTTACCAGAACGAGGACTGCACTCTACAAATGGGCGGTAGTGATCAGTGGGGAAATATTACCACGGGAACGGAATTGATCCGCAGAATCGGCGGTGGAAAAGGTTTTGCTTTAACCTGTCCTTTGATCACCAAGAGTGATGGAAGCAAATTTGGAAAGAGTGAAGGCGGAAACGTTTGGTTGGATCCAAAGAGAACTTCTCCTTATAAATTTTACCAGTACTGGATCAACTCCGCAGACGAGGACGCAGAAAAATACATCAAGATCTTTACCTTCTTGGATCAGCAGACGGTAGAGTCTTTAATTGCTGAGCACAAAGAGCAGCCACATATGCGTTTGTTGCAAAAGCGTTTGGCAGAAGAGGTGACCACTACCGTTCACGGCAAAGAGGCCTTAGAGCAGGCCGTTGCAGCATCAAATATTCTATTTGGAAAATCTACGGCAGATAGTCTTCGCGCTTTGGATGAACAAACCTTCTTGGATGTGTTCTCTGGAGTGCCTCAGGCGGAACTTTCTCGTGCTAGCTTAGAAAGTGGAGTTGATATGATCGCGGCTTTGGTAGTGCATTCAGGTTTTCTAAAATCCAACGGCGAGGCGCGCCGCGCCCTTAAAGAAAATTCCATTTCTGTGAATAAGGAAAAGGTGAATGAATCTAAGACCCTAAACGCATCGGACTTAATAAACAACAAGTTCATACTGCTGCAACGCGGAAGACGAAATTATTTTGTTTTACACGTGAACTAAGTACTTCTTATAAATAATAAAGTCCTCAATATGAAATAAGGATGATAATCCGAATTGCAATAAGAAAAGCCCGCTCCTAACGAAGCGGGCTTTTTTCTAACCAACTAATTAACTAACCAAATTATGAAGATTAACTTTTTCTAATTCATAGTAAACGCGTCTTAGCAGCGCGATTTAAAAAGTTACTTTCTCATTCTTGAGTATTCAGTCGGATATAATTTTATTCCTTACAAAAAATTTGAAACCTCTGGAAACGGGACCATTGTACTGATCAAAACGGCAATGGAATTTTTCACGATAAGGGTAATGGATACCAGCAAACTGGCCACCATGGTTGCTACGGAGGCGTTGTTGTTTTTGATGGATTCGAACTCATTGATTCCTTTGGTTAAGGCAGAAAACAAGAGGAAAACAGCCCCATTGATTAAAACTGCAATGATAAAACCCACCGTCAAACTCAAGCCTGCATAGGTCAAAACCTGTCCGGTGCTCAGGCCTGGGTCTTGGACTACTGCCGTGCGAATTACGTTGGTTATTGAAGGAACCAACTCGCTCAGAATTAATCCGATGGAAATAAAGATCCCTGCGCAGAAAATGGCGAAGGCCTGGTTGGAAGCTTCTAAGACTTCATTGCGAAAGAAAAACAGTTTGAGCAGTTTAAAGCTCATAAAAAAGATACCTACAGAGAGGATCAGACCAATAACGATCTCTAAAACGGATAGATAAAACAAGTTGTCCATAACCAATTATTTACTTCTTAATACGATGTTCCAATGCGAAAGGTCATTCATGCTTGCGCCCATTTGACCAATTCGGAAATATTTTGAGGTGGTCTCCCACACATAATAGCGTTTGCCACGCCAGACCTTGTATTGACCACTGGCGGGTATGTTTAATCCAAGTACGGAGTGGCGGTAAAAATTACTGTTCAAGATCGCCACGTCATAATCAAAATGTTTGAGGATGCTGTAGATCAAAACGGTACGCGTATCACAGTCTCCCTTCAACGTAGCGATAAATTCTACAGGAGCTTGAATGCCGTATTGTTTGTTGCCAATGCAACATTCGGGGCATTTTTCAAGAACTTCAGATATAGTTTCATCACTGTATTGATCAGCAGATAAACAAGCCCCTGAGAAAACCAGAGCATAGGGGATGTCTTGGATACAAGTGGTCACCATCTGCGCAAATTCCATTTGGTTGAGTTGATGCTCCTTTTGCAAAAGCGCAAAGGTTTCAAATAGCAGTTCCAGACTGTCTTCATTGCGACTTTCTAAAAAAGCATAGAGTTCCCCCCAGAAGAGCTCCGGGTCACCGCGGTGTTGGTATTGGGCAGATAGGTCTTTAAGGTGGGTGTAATCTTCTTGAGTCACACGCAGTGGGCCTTCATAGGCGTTCCCTGAATTGTCTCTCCAGCTTCTGTAGGAACTCCAGATGGGAACTGCCTCATCATTAACAAAGAGGGTGTCTGCAGTAACAAGGTTCTCTTCTGAATTATCAAAACTATAGCTTTGGGTGTGTTCGGCCACTTTATTTAAGAAACCTGCAAAACAGAACACCACTACCAAAATAAAGAGGAGTCTGTAGCGGATCCGTGAATTAAGACTTAGTTCGTCTTTGGGTTTGAGCATTTGCTTGACCAACCAGCTGCAGGCAACAACAGCAATAAAGTAGATGATGCCCGGACGTACGCCAAAGGCATACAGGAAGCCAAATACTGCTACGGTGATCAGTAGTAAAAGTACCAGCCACAAACAGCCTCTAGCTAGATTGTCGCTTGTTTTACTCATTTAAAGTACCATTAGATTGCATCCGCGGAGATCACTTTGATCAAATCTACCCAAAATTTCGAAACTTCCGTCTGAATAAATTTTACCCAAGTCCTGAGTGGCCAAAAAGCTGCAGGAATAATAGTTGGCCAGATCAATAATGGAGATGCCTCCTGTGACTCCTTGGGTGTATTCAAAAGGATCATTGGGTTGCCGCGTGAGTACCTTCATCCAAGGTGGGGTAGTGAATCGTCCGGTCTCACCAGAATAGGCTTGGGAAAGGAGTTCGGTCATGCCGTATTCGGAATGGATGGCCTTTGGGCCAAAAGAGGCTTTGAGTTCGGTGTGAAGTTCACTGCGGATGAGTTCCTTCCTGCGTCCTTTCATGCCTCCGGTTTCCATGACGATGCCGTGCTCAATTTTAAGTGGCCCCAGCGCTGCTAAATCTAAAAGGGCAAAGGAAACTCCAATGAGCAAATATTTTTGTGCCTTTGCTTCAAGGCCTTCAATGGTAGTGCGTAATTTCTCCAGATCGTCAAGATAGAAGCCGCTTTGCGGGCTTCCGCTTTTTTTGATCCAATGGTCAACCATATAGACTAGTGAGGCGTCTTGTCGCTCCAGATAACTCGGCAGTAATCCTAAGATCACATAATCTTCTAAAGAGCCGTAATGCTGCTGAAAACCCAAAGTAAAACTCAGCTCATAAAGGCTGGGATCGGCAACATAATGCGTGCTGGGAACGCTTCCGGTAGTTCCACTGCTTCTAAAGATGAGTTCGGGAGATTTTTCTGAAGCGATGAGTTTATGATCTTTAAAAAGCGAAACAGGCAAAAAAGGAATGTCCTCTAAGCGGTTTGCATTATCAGGATTACGCTTTAGATGATCACAAAATTCTCGGTAGGGACCACAATGCTCATACTGGTAGGCAAAGACCCGCAGGGCCGATTCCAAAAAATTGGCGGCTGTGGTGTTTAACAACAGTTCTTTGGGATTCATACCGGCGGATTTGCTCGGTAAAATTAGGTAAAAAAAAAGCGCTTCCCTAAAGGGAAACGCCTTTCCTGTAAATGATAAGTTCGAATTAACGAACCACTAATTTTTCTGTGGATGTATAGCCATCTTCAGTCACCTGGATCATGTAGACTCCAGACTTTAAAGACCCGATATTAAGCTTAGCGTTTACTACTTGAGTTTGCAGTACAGTTTGACCGAGCATATTGTAAACCACAACATCTTTCCTTTGATTGGTGGCCGATGAGATGGTAATGATTTCTCCCTGCGTAGGATTGGGATAGATAGTAAAACCTTTGTTTGTGAAGTCATCTACTCCAATCACGCTGTCTGCAATAACACGAACATTGTCTATAAACATGGCTTCGCTTCCGGAATTGGATCTGAATTCAATGAACAATTGAGCGTTTACTCCATCCCATAAACTCGTATTAAGAGATAACCAACTGCCTTCAATACCCAATTCATCAATGTCAAAGCCGTTGGTGTTGAGCAGATCGAACTCTTCGTCAGTAATTGAGTTTTTTGCATAAATGCGGATGACATCATTGCTGGAATTATTAGCGCCATCGCTGTATTCCCAACCGGTTTCTTGAATAAAAACGTCTACGCTCAATACGATATCACCCAGACCTCCTAATTCGAATTCGTCAAAAGTGAGGATCATATTACCGTCTGCATCGCTGAACTGATATCCTTGAGTTCCGTCTGTGTAAGCACCTACGGTACCTGTGAAATTAGTTATGCCGACAAAGTCTCCGTCGGTGAGTCCATCACCGGGAGTGTCATAAGGGACATAAGAGGCGGAGTAGCCTAAAGGGAATGGGCCTGTTCCGGCTGCGTTGACAGGAGTTTGCCCGTCATTATTGATCAAATCGTGAGCTGCTGCAGCATCTCCGGTATCGACATATTGGCCGTCGTTCACGCCGGCTTCAATGGTCACTTCTTCAAAACTGGTTATGGCCACTTCAAATTGCGCTTGCGTATTCCAGGCCAGGCACAAGAAGAAAGAAAAGAGTAATAGTTTTTTCATAGTTAGTTGATTTACTTAAAGGTATAAAAAAAAGCCCTCTGTGAAAGAGGGCTTTTCCTGTATGTGAAAGTTCGAATTAACGAACCACTAATTTCTTAGTAGAAGTGAAACCGTTCTCAGTTACTTGAACCAAGTAGATTCCTGAGCTAAGTGCTCCAATGTTCAAACGTGAGTTTGTCACTTGTGATTGCAATACACGCTGTCCTAGTACGTCATAAACTACAACGTCTTTAGTTTGGTTTGTAGCAGAAACAATGTTCAATACATCTCCGTTTGCAGGGTTTGGATACATACTGAATCCGTTGTTGTCTTGGGTGTCAACACTCAATACTTCTTCTCCTTCAACAAGAATGTTATCAATGAACATGGCCTCAGAACCAGAGTTAGAACGGAATTCGATCACCAATTGGATAGTAGATCCTGCAGGTACGCTAGCAGATCCGTTGATCCATGAACCTTCAATACCAAGGTCATTGATGTCACTTCCAAAAGTATTCAAGATATCAATCTCAGAAGATCCAGTGATATCTCTAACAAAAATACGGATCACGTCGTTTCCGCTGCTGTTAGAACCATCTGAATACTCGTATCCCGTTTCTTGGATGAAGTAGTCTAGGCTTACTGTTACGTTCTCAAAATCGGTTAGGTCGATCTCTTCAAACTCAACGATCATGTTTCCGTCAGAGTCTTGGAATTGGTATCCTTGAACTCCATCAGTAAAGGCACCTACAGTTCCTGTAAAGTTGGTTACCCCAACAAAGTCACCGTCTGTCAAACCAGAACCTGGCTCATCGTATGGCTCGTAACGAGCGTCTACCTCCATTTCTGTTCCTCCAGACTGATCTACAGGAGTCTCTCCAGCGTTGTTGATCAAATCGTGAGCTACAGTTGCATCTCCAGTGTCATTGTATTGACCGTCGTTAACTCCGGCTTCAATAACTTCCTCTTCAAAACTTGTACTTGAAATTACTACCGTCTGCGCTTGCATAATTCCTGCGAGCATAAGGGTTGCAATTAGTGTAATTTTCTTCATTATTAATTTAGTTAAAATTGATTGGTTCAAAGATACAAAGATTGCCATAACGGCTTCTTAAATAATCTCTAAATATCCGCTCTTAACTATATAATAACACGGGCTTTAGAGCTTATGGCAGAGTCAATTAGCCGCTCTTTGCTATGTTAACCGAATGTTTTGATTGCTTTACATAAAGTTTATATCTTGTAATCAAGCTAGAGAAGCGCATTTAAATAACATTATCTTTGGGTCAAGCAGATGTGTTTTAATTGTATCTGACCAAAGAATGACCGCCAAGACCGCTGAGTCCTCTGGCCGATAAATTTGAAATCGATGAAAAAAAAGGATATGAAGATCCTCCTGGTTGACGACGAGCCAGACATCTTAGAAATCGTTGGGTATAACCTCTCCAATGAGGGATATCAATTGACCACCGCAGAAAACGGTCTTGAAGCTATTGAAGTAGCTAAAAAGATCAACCCACACCTAATTATCCTTGATGTTATGATGCCAGAGATGGACGGTATGGAAGCTTGCGAGAAATTGCGCGCCATTCCAGCCCTGTCAGACACCATCATTACGTTCTTGACTGCCCGAGGAGAGGATTATTCTCAGGTTGCTGGCTTTGAGGCTGGAGCCGATGATTATATCACCAAACCAATCAAACCAAAAGTTTTGGTCAGTAAAGTAAAGGCTTTGTTGCGTCGCTTTAAAGATGCTGATGAATCGGGTGCTGCTGTGAGTTTGGGAGACCTGGTGATCAATAGAGAAGAATACAAGATCATCAAAAAAGGCAAGGAGTTGTTCTTGCCGCGTAAAGAGTTTGAACTCTTGGCGCTTTTGGCCTCTAAACCGGGGAAAGTTTTTAAGCGAGAAGAGATCTTAGAGAAGGTTTGGGGAAATGAAGTGATTGTTGGGGGAAGAACCATTGACGTACACATCAGAAAACTCCGAGAGAAAATTGGAGACAACAGCTTTAAAACAGTTAAGGGCGTAGGCTATAAATTCATTGTCTAAATCCTATCTTTGGCTGTGTCCAAGTCTGATTCAAAATATTCTTTTGCCGTAGTTACCGCACTTTATTTGTCTATCGTGCTGAGCTCCGGCTTTTTTCTTTTCCTAAAATATACCGATCAGCTCAAGCTGTGGTATGTGGCAGTAGCCTTTGTCTCTATTTGGCTTATTGGTATTCTGGTGGTAGAACTGCGGACTAGAAAGTTCATTTTACGTCAGATCAAAAACATCTACGATGAGGTGAACTCCTTAGAAGAAACCACCTTAGAGAACGATAGCATCACCACAGATCTCGCCACCTTTTCAAAAAGTGTGGAGCGCTTTACACGAGAAAAGCGTTTGGAGATTGAAGCCATGCAGATCCGTGAGAATTACAGAAAGGAATTCATGGGCAATGTGTCCCACGAGCTCAAAACACCGCTGTTTACGGTTCAGAGTTATATCCTCACCTTGTTAGATGGCGCCTTGAAGGACAAAAGTGTTCGTAAAAAGTACTTGGAACGCGCCAGCAAAGGGGTAGAACGACTCATTGTCATTGTACAAGATCTGGATATGATCTCTAAATTGGAGGTAGGCGATCTGAACCTGCACAAGGAGAATTTTGACATTATTGAGCTCTTGCAGAACGTCTTTGATCTCTTTGAGATGCGCGCTCAAAAGAAAGGTATTACCCTCACTTTTGATACCCAATATGAAAAACCCATCATGGTGCATGCAGATCGTGAACGCATCCAACAGGTCATCACTAATTTGATCGTTAATTCAATCAAATACGGCAAGCAAGACGGTACTACAGAAGTCAGTGTGGAAGACCTCATTCAAAATAAGGTCATTATTCGTGTGACCGATAACGGTGAAGGAATCGAACAAGAAAATCTTACCAGACTCTTCGAACGTTTCTTTAGAGTAGATAAAAGTGGTTCGCGCAAGGAGGGTGGCTCGGGACTCGGTTTGGCCATTGTAAAACACATCCTTGAAGCCCACGGAGAAAAGATCTACGTAGAAAGTGAATTGGGCGTGGGTTCTGAATTCTCCTTTACCCTAGAAATGAGCGAATAGCTCCTTGAAGTCCACGGCTTCATGTCCTAAGCGCAAGCCTGCATACAAAGGAACCTTTCTCAAAGCCTGTTGGGTAAAACGCTGCTGGGTGACATAAGGCACCAGACCTTGGGCCGATAATTTTTTAGCTAGGTATTCCTGCTCGTATTGACCCGGTGTTGGAATGAATAAAGCCTTCTTTTCCAAAGCTGCTAGATCCATAATTGTGGTGTAACCTGATCTAGAAATGATCAACTCGCTGCTGTTTATTGCCTCTTCCAGTGCATCAGAGGTCATAAAACTCACCACTTCTATATTCCCGTGTTTGTAACGGCTTTGCGGCTGATCTGTCTTCCCCAGAACACATAGTATTTTTTTATCGGTGTCTTTGAATGCTTCTAAAAGCAATTCTTCAAGGAGTGTTCGCTGCGGTTCCGGACCCGAAAGTAAGATCAGGTAATCGTATTTAGGCGGTACGTCTTTTTTTTCAAAGCGACTCAAGGCGCCGATATAGGTAGTATTTTTAGGAGGCTTCGCCGGATGTCCCAGTCTGCCGGAAAGATTCGGTTTTGCTTTGTGATCTGGCACCCAACAAGCATCAAAGCGTTTGATGATCTGCTTGTGAAGCTTAGAACTGATCCCGGTGGTGGTGCCGCTTAAAACTTCTAATTGATGCGTTATAAAAACCGAATACACCTTTTTACTTCGCACTCCTAATCGGTTGTCTGAGATGATTCCATCCACCAAACCTTCAGAAACCCATTGATCTACCAATTTGCGTTCTTGTTTTGCCGCTTTGAGCATCCGCGGACTCTGTAAAAGCATTTGTGCCTTGAACAGGTGTTTCTTCTTAGAATAGCTGATATTGTATCCCGGAAGCTCTTTATAGGGCAGGTCTGGGAATTCTTCTCTCAGTAAGGCTAGGGCAACACCGTCGCTGGCCATGAGCACTTTAAAATTGCTCTCCAAGAGCGCTTTGATAATTGGGATGCACCGAGTGGCGTGACCTAATCCCCAGTTCAAGGGTGCGACTAATATGGTTTTGTTCGGTTTCATTGGGGGTAATAATGTGCAAAAATAGCAATATGGAGCCGTATTTTATTTCCTTAATTTTACCAAAAATTAAAATTCATTGGGCAGCAAGAACAAACTGAAACGGTTCCGGGAGAACGAGACCTTTGAAAACGTGATCCAACCCTCGCGAGAAGAGGTGATCAATGACGCCTTAAAACTCAAAGGCAATTGGAACGAACAGGTCTTTAAAAATGATAAACCTTTAGTATTGGAGCTCGGTTGTGGTAAGGGTGAATACAGTGTGGGTCTAGCCCAGGCCAGTCCAGATAAGAACTTTATCGGAATCGATATTAAAGGGGCTCGCTTTTGGCGTGGCGCTAAAACTGCTTTAGAAGAAGGGTTGGACAATGTCCGTTTTCTGCGCACGCAGATCGAATTGATCAACTACCTCTTTGACACTGATGAGGTCTCTGAGATCTGGATCACCTTCCCAGATCCGCAGCTAAAATACAAGCGCACCAAACACCGCATGACCAATCCAGAGTTCTTGGATAAGTATCGTAAAATCCTCGGTAATCCGGGGTATTTGCACCTTAAAACCGATTCGGAATTCATGCACGGCTACACTCTAGGTTTGCTTCAAGGAATAGGGGCCGATATCGTTTATGCCCATCACGATGTTTACGGAAATGAATACACGCCCAAAGAAGTGACCAGCATTCAAACCTATTACGAAAAGACGTATTTGGAGCAAGGCAAAAAGATTACTTACCTCAAATGTCATTTGGGGGAATAATTTTTTATCTTCCCTGTTGTAAAGAAGCTGTATGGGGCTATTTCCACATTTGATCTTCGGTTTTGTTGCGGCTTTTGTAGGCGTGATTCCTCCTGGTTTATTGAACATTTCTGCGGCTAAGATCAGCATGCATGAAGGGCGCAAAAGCGCAGCTACCTTTGCCGTTGGGGTTGGCGTAACGGTCTTGATTCAGACCTATATAGCACTCCTGTTTGCGCGTTACTTAGAGATGCATCCAGAGGTCATTCAACTCTTGCGCCAAATTGGTTTAGGGATCTTTATTTGCTTGACGATCTACTTCTTTTTTGTCGCGAAGGATACCAGAAGAAAACCCGCGGATGAGGTCACGAAAACTGGGAAGAATCGATTCTTTTTGGGTATGCTCTTGGCAGCTTTAAATCTATTGCCCTTGCCGTATTGGGTGTATATCAGTATTACTTTTAACGCCTTCGGATGGTTTGAGTTCAGTCCAAACGCTATTTTGTTCTGTGTGCTCGGTTCTGTTTTGGGAACCCTAGCCATGCTGGGAATTTACATACAGTTCTTCAAACACCTCAAGAAAAAGCAAGGGGCATCTAAAGTAAATATGAACTACGTTATTGGTGCTATTACCGGGATCGTCTCCATATTGACCCTGATTAAAATCCTAAACAACCTCTAATGGGTGAAGCTTCTTTTTTTGATCGCGTTTACGATGTGGTGCGTCAAATTCCAGACGGTCGTGTGACCAGTTATGGTGCTATTGCCAAATACCTCGCTGCTCCACGCAGCGCGCGTATGGTTGGTTGGGCTATGAATGCTTCTCATGGAAAAGATGTTCCAGCGCATCGCGTGGTGAATCGCAAGGGTTTACTCACCGGGAAACATCATTTTCAAGGAACCAATTTGATGCAACAGCTTTTGGAGAATGAAGGGGTTGTGATCATTGACAATCAGATTCAAGAACTCGACAAGCACTTTTGGGATCCGCAGCAAGAGTTACCTCCTCCCTTTTAGAGCACTATTCAATGCCCTGATTTTCACATCAATCATTTTGATGACGCCCTTTTATTTTATGGGGCTTTAGTGGTATCTTTGTACTACAGAAAGTTTCTAAAAACGGAACTGTTTCATGAAGATAAAAAAACAAGACGTACTGGATGCCTTAGCGACTATTTCTGTTGCGGGAGCTGGTCAAAATATGGTAGAGAGCGGGGCGGTCAAAAACGTGATCGTCTTTGCCAATGAGGTTGTAGTGGATTTACTGCTGACCACACCTGCCATGCATATAAAGAAACGCGCTGAGGCCGACGTGATCAAAACCATTCAAGAGAAGATCAGTCCAGACGCCAAGGTACAAGTGAACATTAAAGTTGAGGCTCCGGTGCAAACCCAAAAGCCCAATTTGATCAAAGGGAAGCCCATCCCAGGAATTCAGAACATCGTTGCGGTGGCCTCTGGAAAGGGTGGGGTTGGAAAATCTACCGTAACTGCTAATATCGCGGTGAGCCTCCAGAAAATGGGCTTTAAGGTGGGTATTTTAGATGCTGATATTTACGGACCTTCAATTCCAATAATGTTTGATGTAGCTGAAGAGCGTCCTCTTTCTGTCAATGTAGACGGTAAAAGTAAGATGCGCCCAGTGGAGAGTTATGGCGTAAAGATCCTTTCTATCGGTTTCTTTACTCAGCCGAACCAAGCGGTGATCTGGAGAGGACCTATGGCCGCCAAAGCACTAAATCAACTGATCTTTGATGCAGCCTGGGGTGACTTAGATTTTATGCTGATTGACCTTCCGCCAGGAACGGGTGATATCCATTTGAGTATCATGCAGAGTTTGCCGATTACGGGTGCCGTAGTAGTGAGTACTCCGCAGAATGTGGCCTTGGCGGACGCTCGTAAAGGAGTAGCAATGTTCCAGCAAGAGAATATTGACGTCCCTGTATTGGGCATCGTTGAGAATATGGCTTATTTCACTCCGGCGGAACTGCCTGACAACAAATACTATATCTTTGGTGATTCTGGAGCTAAGCATTTAGCAGAGGACTTGGATGTACCTCTATTGGGAGAAATTCCTTTGGTACAAGGCATCAGAGAAGCTGGAGATGTTGGACGCCCTGCGGCCCTACAGACAGAAACAGCAACAGAGCAGGCTTTTGAGGCGCTTACCCGTAATGTGGTAGAGCAGACCGTAAAGCGCAATGAAAATTTACCGCCAACAGAGGCGATCAAGATTACGACTATGGCTGGATGTTCAGCTGTAAACAAATAAAAATGACACAAGCAGAGGTAAAACAAAATGTAGAAAAGGCTTTGGATGAGATCCGTCCTTTTCTGGTAAGTGATGGAGGAGATATCTCCTTGATCGAAATTGCAGACGATATAGTTACCGTGAAGCTTCACGGAAACTGTGTGGCTTGTAGTGTAAACCAAATGACCTTGAAGAGCGGCGTGGAAATGACCATTAAAAAGTACGTGCCGCAAATACAAAAAGTGGTAAACATCGATTAAAATGATAAGGGTCATGGCCTGAGCGTCCTTTGCCCTTTAAATTTGACCGCCTGAAGTAGCGCATTCGATTTATGATAAAAACCGATATACTGATCATTGGAGCCGGCCCCACTGGATTGTTCGCAGTTTTTGAAGCGGGTCTACTAAAGTTAAAGTGTCATTTGATAGATGCACTGCCGCAACCTGGCGGGCAATGTGCGGAGATCTATCCTAAAAAACCCATCTACGATATTCCAGCTTTTCCGGAAGTTCTCGCAGGAGACTTAGTAGATAATTTAATGAAGCAGATTGAGCCGTTTCAGCCTGGATTTACGCTAGGTGAACGTGCAGATACCATTGAAAAACAAGAAGACGGCAGTTTCATTGTAACCACAAATAAGGGCACCAAACACCATGCGCCTATTGTTGCGATTGCAGGTGGTTTGGGAAGTTTTGAACCGCGCAAACCTATCCTGGAAGGTCTAGATACCTTTGAAGACAACGGCATTGCCTATATCATCCGTGATCCTGAGGTCTATCGTGACAAAAAAGTGTTGATCGCAGGTGGAGGGGATTCTGCTTTGGATTGGAGTATTTTTCTAACGGACGTAGCCTCTGAGGTGACTTTGGTTCACCGCCGTAATGAGTTTAGAGGTGCTTTAGATTCTGTAGAGAAAGTTCAGGAATTGAAGAATCAAGGAAAGATTAAACTCATCACTCCTGCAGAGGTAACTGCTTTACACGGCACCGATACGCTAGAAGCGGTGACCGTGACCAATTCCAGCACCAAAGAAGAAACTAGAATTGATATTGACAATTTCATCCCGCTATTTGGTTTATCTCCTAAGCTTGGGCCTATTGCCAACTGGGGCTTGGAGATTGAAAAGAATGCTATCAAGGTAGATAACAGTCTAGACTATCAAACCAATATTCCAGGCATTTATGCTATTGGTGATGTTAACACCTATCCCGGAAAACTCAAATTGATCCTTTGTGGATTCCACGAGGCGACCTTGATGTGTCAAAGCGCATACAAACGCATCTTCCCAGATAAGCGTTATGTGATGAAATACACTACCGTAGGCGGTGTAGAAGGTTTTGATGGGACTAAAAAAGAAGCGCCTAAAGCCGTTGTAAAAGCGATTGAGTAACCTCTATGAGTGATATTACTCTTCATATTACCGATCGTGATGGAACCACGCATGAAGTGCAGGCTCCAACGGATATGAATATGAACCTCATGGAAGTGGTTAGATCTTATGAGCTCGCTCCAGAAGGAACAATTGGTATCTGTGGAGGAATGGCCATGTGTGCCTCGTGTCAGTGTTATATTGAGAGTGATCACCAGCTTTCAGAAATGGGCGATGATGAAGACGCCATGCTGGGTCAAGCCTATTTTGTGCAAGACAACAGCCGTTTGGGCTGCCAATTGCACATTCATCCAGACATGGACGGTTTGGCCGTGACCTTAGCTCCAGAAGAACCTTAGGCTTTCATATAATCCGTTAGTTTCTGCGGACCTTCTAGTAATACCCTTTCAATTTTTAATACTCCGGTTTCATCTGTGGCGAGTTGCCATTTGATAAGCGAGATGCTGCCATTTTCAATCTCTATCCCAGTAATACTGCGTGGATGAACGCAGCTACCGTCATTGAAGTAGGGCGTCTCTCCAGGTTCTGGAAATCTAGGTCTGTGGGTGTGTCCGCAAATGGTCATTAAATTGTCCTTTTCACGAATCCATTTTTTGGTGCGCTTCTCTACTTTGATCAGCTCCTTATAATTCTTCGCAGGACTTGTCGGGTCATAAATACCGACCACTTGCAAAGGCTTCCAAAGTACACGGACCAAGAAACGTCCCCATTTCCAAAACAGATAATTCCACCAATCGGCTTGATGGCCGTGAGCCATAAAGATCTCCTGTCCTGTGGTCTGGTGCTTTAAAATGATAGCCTCGTGATAAGTGATCCCTGGGAATAAAGGCACTTCCTCTCCAGTCTTAGGGTCAAAATAGTGGGAGAGGTGCTTTTCTACGTAACTCTTGTTCTTGTAGACCATGTCGTGGTTTCCGTATATTGGGTGGAAACGACACTCCTTGTGCATTTCTTTGAGCAGTTTATAGACGTTGGTGTGGGCGGGATAGATGTCCTCAAATTGTCGGTTCTCCCACAATTCATCGCCATCTCCTAACTCACAATAGCTGAATCCACTTTTATAGTAGTGCTTCATGGCGTGGAAATACATATGCCTGTTTCGAGCAAAATCGTCTGCAAAACTATTGTCCCCGCGGTGGCAATCGCTAAATAGAATGAATTTGGAAGTATCGTCAAAAGGAACGACTAGCGCATTCTTGTAGGCGCGATCAAAACGGGTTTTGGTAGACATAGTGGTATTTCTCTCGAATAAATATCCACAAAAAAACCGAGGAATTAAAAACTCCTCGGTCTCGATATTTTAAAGGCGCTTCTTTTTTATTTGAAAGCGTTCTCTCCTGTAATGTCTAAACCGGTGATCAATAGGTGGATGTCATGCGTTCCTTCATAGGTGATCACACTTTCTAAGTTCATGGAGTGACGCATGATGCTGTACTCTCCAGTGATACCCATTCCTCCGAGCATTTGACGTGCTTCACGCGCAATATTGATGGCCATGTCCACATTGTTTCTTTTAGCCATAGAGATCTGAGCAGAAGTAGCTCTTCCCTCATTTCTCAACACACCCAAACGCCAAGTTAATAGTTGTGCCTTGGTGATCTCGGTGATCATTTCTGCCAATTTCTTTTGTTGCAATTGGAATGCAGCAATCGGCTTCCCAAACTGGATGCGCTCTTTGGAATAACGAAGCGCCGTGTCATAACAATCCATGGCGGCTCCAATAGCACCCCAAGCGATTCCGTAACGCGCAGAGTCCAAACATCCAAGTGGTGCTCCAAGTCCTGTTTTGTTTGGCAACAGGTTTTCTTTAGGCACTTTTACGTTGTCAAAGATCAATTCTCCAGTGGCACTAGCTCTTAGAGACCATTTGTTGTGCGTTTCTGGAGTGCTGAATCCTTCCATTCCGCGTTCCACAATCAATCCGTGGATGCGGCCTTCTTCATTCTTAGCCCAAACTACCGCTACATCTGCAAAAGGAGCATTAGAGATCCACATTTTAGCTCCGTTGAGCAGGTAGTGGTCTCCCATGTCTTTGTAGTTGGTGGTCATTCCACCAGGGTTAGAACCATGATCAGGCTCAGTCAATCCAAAACAGCCCATGAATTCTCCAGAGGCCAATTTTGGCAAATACTTTTTGCGTTGCTCCTCAGTTCCGTATTTGAAGATCGGATACATCACCAGTGATGATTGAACAGATGCTGTAGAGCGCACTCCACTATCACCGCGTTCAATCTCTTGCATGATCAAACCGTAAGAGATCTGATCCAAGCCGGCTCCGCCGTACTCTTCAGGAATATAAGGGCCAAAAGCACCAATTTCTGCCAAACCGCCGATGATTTGGTTTGGGAACTCAGCGCGCTGGGCGTAATCCTCAATAATTGGTGAAACATCGCGCTTAACCCATTCACGGGCAGCGTCACGTACAAGCTTGTGCTCTTCTGTTAGTAAATCGTCGATTTGATAATAATCCGGAGCTTCAAAAAGATCGGGCTTCATTGCTTTGAATTTGGTTGTGCCAAAGTTAATTATTGCCCCGCAGAAGCGAAAAGGATTTCGATAAAAATTAAGCGGCTAAAATTGAGTTATTTCCGCGAGAGAAAATCAGCCAACAAACGGTGAAAATGATGAACTCCTTGTTCTCTTGTGGGAGAAAAACGACCGGCTTTGTAGAATTTAGATCTTAAGCCGTTGTGAACGTTTTCAACCACAAATTCGTCTTCGCGTTCCACTTTTTCCAATTCTGCTCCAGCGCCTTTGTTGAGTTTATCCGGATCCCAAACGTAACTTATAAAGGAAACTTTGGTGCGGTTCTCACTAATGGGTTTTACCACATTTACCGAACAGCCCCAGGGATAAAAATTGAACATCATATTGGGAAATACCCAGTAGTAATAGGCAGCCACCTTTTTGCCGTGATCTATGTGCCCTTCAGGCAGCTCAAAGACCTCTGTAGCCTCATCCGTATAGCCAATTTGAAGATTGCAGTGGTCGTAACAAATGGTTTTATAAGTTCCGTAATCCAAGACCTCATTCAGCCCTTTATGTACAAATGGAATGTGAAATCCTTCCAGATAGTTGTCGCAATACAAAGCCCAGTGCGCGTGCACTAAAAAGTCCTTGGAAAGGGTAGGGTCCAGCTTGAATTCGTCCAAAGGCAAAAATCCGACCCGCTCATTCATCACATCCAAAACCTCTTGAATATCAAAACTCGGCTCTAATCCTCCAAAAAGGAAAGGTCCCCATTGCTTGAGCGGAAAACGATGCAAATTGTCACAGGGTCTGGGAAAGTCTTCTGTCTGCTCAAATTCTGGCATATGCTCAAAATTCCCTGCTAGATCAAATCTACGCCCGTGATAAAAACAACTCAGCTTTTTGGCTTTGCCTGGATGCAGTGCCACAAGATTGCCTCGATGTGTGCACACATTGCTGAGTAAATGAAGTTCTTCCTTGCCGTCTTTGGTCAGGACCATAGGCTCAGTCAAAAAGCCGTCCAACATCACAAAAGGATACACAGATTGCGGTAGAGCAACCAAAGAAGTATCACCCAACCACTGCCATCCTTTGTAAAAGACTTGGTCCTTCAAGGCTTCAAAAACCGCAGGGTCCTTATAAAAGGTAGCGGGTAGCGTTTCTGCTTTTTTTATATCCGAATCTACGTGAAAATTAAATGCCACAATTGTGTATCTTGACCTTTGTACGCCCTAATGTAAGGATTTAAAAGCAACTGCCCTTAGCGCATTTTCTCAATGGCCACATCTTCTCAGAAAATTGGATTGATCACAACCACCGCTCTAGTGGTGGGTAATATGATCGGATCGGGCATCTTTGTTTTGCCGGCTACGCTTTCCAAGTACGGAAGCATAAGTCTAGTAGGCTGGATTTTTACAGCTGCTGGAGCCTTGATCTTGGCTAAGATCTTTGCCAATTTGAGTAAAATAGTCCACAACAAGAGCGGCGGACCCTATATTTTTGCGCGAGCTGGTTTTGGAGATTTTATTGGGTTTATAGTGGCTTGGGGTTATTGGATCTCGGTTTGGGTGGTCAATGCCGGAATCGCCGTTGCGATCATTGGAGCGCTATCGGTTTTCTTTCCTTCTTTAGAAGATAATGCTTTAGTTTCTGTGGCGATTGGGTTGGCATTTATCTGGTTTTTTACTTGGGTCAATATTAGAGGGATCAAACTCTCGGGCAAGTTTGCTGTGGTAACTACTGCGCTTAAACTTTTGCCCTTAGTACTGGTAATAGTTTGCGGTATCTTCTTTTTTGATGCCGACAATTTCCCCGCTTTTAACAGCTCTTCAGCAAGTGATTTCGATGCCTTTTCTGCTGTAGCCACCTTAACCCTTTTCGCCTTTTTAGGGATAGAAACTGCAACGATTCCTTCTGAGAATATCGAACAACCCCAAAAAACTATTGCTAAAGCAACCATGCTTGGAACGGCCATTGCAACCTTAGTTTACGTACTGAGCACAGTAGTTTTGTTTGGCCTGTTGCCTGTAGGTCGGTTGGCCAGTTCTCCGGCGCCTTTTGCAGAAGCTGGAGCCATAATTGCAGGTAATACGGGGTCTTATTTTGTTGCGGCAGGCGCGTTGATAGCTGCCATTGGAGCCTTGAACGGCTGGACGTTGGTCGTAGGGCAATTGCCCATGGCTATGGCTCGAGATCAGGTTCTCCCAGCCAGTTTTGCCAAAAAGAATAGACAAGATGCTCCCGTTTTGGGGCTGCTCTTAGGTGGGGCTTTAAGTTCTGGTATTATGCTGATGAACTTCACCGAGTCTCTGGTAGATCAGTTTGAATTCATTGCCTTACTGACCACATTGTGCTGCCTTGTGCCTTATTTATTCGTAGCGGCTGCCTACATTTTGATCACCAGAGAAAAAGGAATTTTCAGCCAACAGAAAGTTCAAGTAGCAACTTTATCAGTTCTCGGAGTGATCTATTCGCTGTGGGCTATTTATGGCTCAGGTGCAGAGACGGTTCTCTATGGAACAATTTTACTGTTTGCGGGTTTACCGCTCTTTGCTTGGATGAAATATCGGCAAAAACGAAAAGGCTAGCTTTACATTTTGAGGTAAAAATCCTGAACTAATTCTGTGTACTGCGGCGTGTATTGATGCCTTTCTATTTCAATGATCAGAGTCTGGGTTTCCAGTTCCTGCTCGTTTTTTGAGAATTGGAGTAAACTTCTTTTTGCAGCAACTTCCGGTCGGCCTTTAACCTCACAACGCCTATACGGGAACAAACCCACCTGCTCTGCTAGCTCGATAAACTCGTCCGTAGCTTCCGAAGGGATGACCACAGCAAAACTTCCGTCTTCCGCTAAAAGTTTAGACGCGCAAACCACTAAATGCTCAAAGGGCAATGCATCCTCAAAACGCGCCCGGTCACGTTGGGAATCTCCTGATTTGAATTCTGCGGTATAGAAAGGAGGATTGCTAATAATCAAATCGTACTCATCGTCGATTTCTTGGGCAAACTCTAAAAGACCAGCGTGATAGCAAAACAATCGATCTGCCCAGGGAGAAGCTTCAAAATTCTCCGTGCACTGCTCATAGGCATCTGCGTCGATCTCAATAGCATCAATGGTCATGGCTGCAGAACGTTGTGCCATTTGCAAGGCAATGACTCCGGTGCCCGCGCCAATATCTAAAATGGAATTAACCTCAGGGTCTATTTGCGCCCAAGCTCCCAAGAGTACTCCGTCGGTACCAATTTTCATGGCCGCTCGGTCTTGAGCTACGGTAAATTGTTTGAATTGGAAGGGTTGCATCAGCCTTCTAAATAAAGATCGATGAGACCAGGAGGAGTCTCCAAAAGAATAAATTGCTGCTCGCGGTTCACTTCCTTAATAAAGGTGTCGTTGATCGGGATCAAAACCTCAGTGCCATCAGCATCAATGATAAAAAGATCCTGAGCTGTTTGGTCATTTACCGCAGTGATCTTTCCCACTTCGCCGTGGTTGATATCCTTAATGGTAAAACCTATGATCTCGTGGAAATAGAATTTATTGCCTTCAAGGGGCGGTAGTAAGTCCAGTGGAAGGTAAAGCTCGCATCCTAAAAGCGCATCGGCTTCCTCTTCACTGTAGCAGTCTTCAAATTGAATGCGCAGCATTCTGGACTTATGCAGACTGATGGACTCAATAAAAAATGGAACCAGATTGTGGTTAATCTCCACAAATGCTGATTCCATTTGAGTATACGTTTCAGGTTCGTCGGTGTCTAAAGTGACTAAGAGCTCGCCCTTAAAACTGTACTTTTTTACGATCTTACCTAGAAAGAAACAGTCTTCCTTGTGCATCTCGTAAAATTAAGAAGGTTTATTCTTCTTCTTTAGCAGCGTCGGCTTCTGCAGCAGCCTCTTCGGCAGCTTCTTCACCTTCTACTTCTGCAGAGGCAGCAATACGCGCTTCATTCACAGCTTTCTCAGCAGCAAGAGCTTCTGCTTTGGCCTTGGCCTTAGCGTCTGCGATGCTCGCTTCTTTTTGGCTTACCGCTTTGGCTTTTTCTTCTACCCAAGCGTTGAATTTAGCTTCTGCTTGCTCTTCAGTCAAAGCTCCTTTAGCTACACCACCCATAAGGTGATTCTTTAGCATGGCGCCTTTGTAAGAAAGAATAGCACGTGCCGTATCGGTTGGTTGAGCACCGTTCTGCAACCACTGTACTGCTCCATCAACATTAAGGTTGATCTCTGCAGGGTTTACATTCGGGTTGTAAGTTCCCAACTTTTCCAAAAAACGTCCGTCTCTTTTTGCGCGAGAATCCGCGGCTACGATCCAGTAAAAAGGCTTTCCTTTCTTACCGTGTCTCTGTAATCTGATTTTAACAGGCATAAAAATTAATTTTTGAGGTGCACGACCTCGGTTATAATTAAGGGCGCAAAGATAGGATAAATTTTAGTTGAAACTCAAGAGATTATATTTTTTCTTTTACATTTGTGCAAATGCTAAAAACGCCTACTATGCAAAGGATTGCCCTATTCGCCCTGCTGGTTTTCGCTCTTTTTTCTTGTGAAGACGTACGGGACAACAATGCTATCATTCAAGGAAATGCCAATGACGTCTTCTTAAAAGGAGGTGCAGTTGCGACTCGTTTTGACGACGGAACGGTAGTGATCAATGGTTCTGCCGACGGTGAAGAACTTACCATTACGCTTACTTCTGCTGCGGTAGGTACCTACGCTTTTGGCCCGGGTAGCGCTAATGGAGCTGTCTTTATGGATGCCAGCGGAGAATCTTACTCTACGGCGACAGCCTTAGGGAACGGAGAAGCTAATATCTCTGAGAGCAGTTCTACAGACAATACCATTACAGGAACATTCAATTTCAACGCACACACTTTTGCGCTGCAAGACACCTTAAACTTCTCACGCGGGGTATTTTTTAAAGTCCCAGTGATCGGTGGTACGGGAACAGCAGATGATCCTGGTTTTTCTCAAGGAATGTCCGCAACGGTTGATGGTGCTTCCTTTGAAGCAGTAACTCTTGAAGGGATCAATCTTACCGGAAACATCGTAGTGACTGGAGTTGATGGAACCAGAACCATCAATATGCGATTCCCCAATACAGTAACGCCAGGCGACTATGATTTGGCCTTAGGTGAATTTGAGGCGACTTATGGTATAGATGGGGTGGCCACAGCAGGAACTAGCGGTACCTTAACCATTATTTCAAACAACGTGGGTACTGGAGAGATTCAAGGAACCTTCTCTTATTCAGGAGATGCTTTTGAGATCACAGACGGAGCGTTTGCAGTGATCTACTAATCACTCCCAAAAACGAATTTGAGGCCCGCTTTTTGCGGGTCTTTTTTTATGCACAATTTTGACTTTGGTGTTGATAAGTTCAGCAGCTATTTCAAGCGAAATTGTGTACTTTTAAAATTCACTTTTTGAGCGTTCAAGCAACCTTATGTATTTAATATTTGACACGGAAACCACTGGTCTTCCCAAGCGATGGGATGCACCTGTAAGTGACTCTGATAACTGGCCTAGAGCCATACAGATCGCTTGGCAGTTGCATGATGCTATGGGAAATCTCATAGAGCAGAAAGACTATCTGATCAATCCAGAGGGTTTCAATATTCCTTTTGAAGCAGAGTCTATCCACGGAATTTCCACGGAGTTGGCTGCAACAGAAGGCGTGTCTTTAAACCAAGTACTTGAAGAGTTTAATGACGTTTTGGCGCGCTCTCAATTTGTAGTGGGACAAAACGTCGGTTTTGACCTCAATATCATGGGGGCAGAATTCTACCGCAGATCGGTAGATACTTCGCTGCTTTCACTACCTGTATTAGACACCTGTACAGAAACCACAGCAGAACTGTGCAAAATACCGGGAGGTCGTGGAGGAAAATTCAAGCTTCCTACGCTTACGGAACTTCACGAGCACCTCTTTGGTGATGGATTTGCCGAGGCACACAACGCCACCGCAGATGTTGAGGCTACCACGCGTTGCTTCTTGGAGTTATTGCGACAAGGAATTTACAGCACAACGGAGCTCAAGGCGCAGCCAGATTATATTGAAGAATTCAAAAAGGTCAATCAGGCTCCTATTCAGGTCATTGGGCTGCAACACGTCAACCTCAAGGAAGCTTCTGCTAAGCTAAGAGGGCAGAAGCAAGAGGAACAGACCTCCATAAGCAAGGAGGAGCAAAATCAGAACATTTCTGCACTCGCTGAGGTTCCCTTTGCGCATCTGCACAATCACAGTCAGTTTTCCGTACTGCAATCTACTGCGTCCATTCAAGATCTCGTGAATGCTGCGGCCAAGCATGAGATGAATGCAGTTGCCTTAACGGATCGCGGGAATATGATGGGGGCTTTTCACTTTGTGAGCGCGGTAGAGAAGTTCAATAAATCCTTGGAGGAAGATCAGCAGGATAAAAAGATCAAGCCTATTATTGGGTGTGAATTCTTTGTTTGTGAGGATCGACTGAACAAATCTCAAAAAGACAACGGCTACCAAGTGGTATTCTTGGCCAAGAACAAAGCTGGATACCACAATCTTGCTAAAATGGCGAGTATTGCCTATACCGAAGGGTTTTACTACGTTCCGCGAATTGACAAGGCTGTGGTGCAACAGTACAAGGATGATCTCATCGTCCTTACGGGAAATCTCTACGGAGAAGTTCCCAACAAATTGCTCAACGTTGGTGAAAAGCAGGCAGAAGAAGCCCTGTTGTGGTGGAAGCAAGAGTTTCCGAATGATCTTTATGTAGAAGTGGTACGTCACGGGCAGGAAGATGAAGATCGTGTGAACCCCGATCTGATTGCTTTAGCGCGCAAACACGATTTACCGCTTGTAGCCTGTAACGACACCTATTATATTGATCAAGAAGATGCCAATGCACACGATATCCTTCTGTGTGTAAAGGACGGAGAAAAGCAAGCTACGCCTATAGGACGTGGTCGTGGTTATCGTTATGGTTTGCCCAATCAGGAGTACTTTTTCAAGGATGCTGAGGCCATGAAATCCCTCTTTGCAGATCTGCCGGAGGCCATTGAGAATGTGGCGAAGATCGTAGACCAAATTGAAGCCTATACCTTGGCTCGGGAAGTATTGCTGCCTAAGTTTGATATCCCAGAGCAGTTTCAGGTTGCTGAAGATGAAACCGATGGAGGAAAACGCGGGGAGAACAAATATTTGAGACACCTCACTTATGAAGGTGCTAAAAGGCGCTACCAAGAGATCACTCCGGAAATTGAAGAGCGCTTGGATTTTGAGTTGGATGTAATTGCCAACACAGGGTATCCGGGTTACTTCTTGATTGTACAAGACTTTATTGCTGAGGCGCGGAACATGGATGTTTCCGTAGGGCCTGGGCGTGGATCTGCAGCTGGATCTGCGGTTGCATATTGTCTCGGAATTACGAACATTGACCCTATTAAGTACGATCTGCTTTTTGAGCGTTTCTTGAATCCGGATCGTGTGAGTATGCCTGATATTGATATCGACTTTGATGATGAAGGTCGCGGGCGTGTGATGGACTATGTGATCGAGAAATACGGGGCCAATCAGGTGGCGCAGATCATTACCTACGGAACGATGGCTGCTAAATCATCCATCCGTGATACGGCGCGTGTTTTGGACTTGCCCTTGGGTGATGCCGATAGAATCGCGAAGCTCATCCCAACGATGGGGAAACTCGGAAAGATCTTCAATATGGAGGCTTCCAAACTCAAAAAAAGCTTTAGGGCAGACGAGCTGCAAAAGGTCAACGAACTGCTCAACCTATCTGAGGGAGAAGATCTGGAAGCTCAAACGATCAATCAGGCAAGGATGCTTGAAGGTTCCCTGAGAAACACCGGAATTCACGCTTGCGGGGTGATCATTACCCCAGACGACATTACCAACTTTGTCCCTGTTGCCACGGCCAAAGATTCTGAGTTGTATGTGACGCAGTTTGACAACGCAGTAGTTGAGAGTGCCGGTTTGCTTAAGATGGATTTCTTAGGACTCAAAACGCTAACCTTGATCAAGGACACTGTCAAGTTGGTGAAGATCAAGCACGGAGTGGAATTGGATCCAGACAGTTTTCCTTTGGATGATGAAAAGACCTATGAGTTGTTCCAACGCGGAGAAACAGTGGGGATCTTTCAGTATGAATCCGTAGGAATGCAAAAACACATGAAAGACCTCAAACCGACGGTCTTTGATGATTTGATTGCCATGAATGCTCTATACAGACCAGGGCCTATGGAATACATCCCGAGTTTCATCCGCAGAAAACACGGGGAAGAAGAGATCAGTTACGACCTCCCAGACATGGAGGAGTATCTAAAAGAAACCTACGGGATCACGGTTTACCAAGAGCAGGTGATGTTGCTCTCTCAAAAGTTGGCAAACTTTACCAAGGGTGAGGCAGATGTCTTGCGTAAGGCCATGGGTAAAAAGCAAAAGGCCGTACTGGATAAAATGAAGCCCAAGTTCTTGGAACAGGCGGCAACCAATGGTCACGATAAGGAGATGTTGGAGAAAGTTTGGAAAGACTGGGAAGCCTTTGCGAGTTATGCCTTTAACAAATCGCACTCTACCTGTTATGCTTGGATCGCCTATCAGACCGCATATTTAAAAGCACATTATCCGGCAGAATATATGGCTGCGGTGCTTTCTAACAATATGAATGACATTAAGCAGGTGACCTTCTTTATGGAAGAGTGTCGCCGCATGGGCTTGCCTGTTTTGGGGCCAGATGTGAATGAATCCTTCTACAAATTCACCGTAAATGATGAAGGTGCTATTCGTTTTGGAATGGGAGCTATTAAAGGTGTTGGAGGAAATGCCGTAAAGACCATTGTTGAGCATCGACAAGACGGGAAATATAAGTCGGTCTTTGATCTTGCGAAACGCATTGACCTAAGAGCTGCCAACAAAAAAGCATTTGAAAATCTAGCTCTGGCAGGAGGTTTTGACGGTTTTGATACCCACCGCGCTCAGTATTTTCATGAAGAGGGTGATGGCGTTACCTTTTTAGAAAAGGTGATCAAATACGCTCAAAAGTTCCAAGAAAATGAGAATTCTGCTCAAGTGAGTTTGTTTGGAGATTCTTCTGAGGTTCAAATTCCTGAACCTACCGTACCTCCCTGTGAGGAATGGGGGACCATGAAAAAACTCAAACAAGAGAAAGAAGTGGTTGGAATTTATATTTCAGGGCATCCTTTGGATGATTTTAAAACCGAACTCAAGACCTTTTGCAACAGCACCACACGAAATTTCAGTGATCTGGAGAGCTATGTCAATAAAGAATTGACCTTTGGAGGGGTGGTGAGTGATGTGCAGCATCGTGTTTCTAAGAATGGAAAAGGCTGGGCATTGTTTACCGTTGAGGATTATGACGACGCTTTTGAGTTTAGAATCTTTGGAGAGGAATACCTCAAATATCGTCATTTCTTGGTGCCTAACTCTTTTATCTATGCGCGTATATTTGTCAAAGAAGGCTGGGTGAATCGCGATACGGGTAAAAAGGGTGATCCGCGTATGCAGTTCAACCAAATCCAAATGCTGCACGATGTCATGGATCAATACGCCAAGAAGTTGACCATTCAGCTTAAAATTGATGAATTGCAAGAGGAGCGTATCAGAACGCTCAAAGATCTGATGGTCTCACATCAAGGCGATCAGCAATTACATTTCATAGTCTATGAGATGAATGAAAAACTCAAACTTCAAATGCCTTCGCGCAAGCAAAAGGTGAAAATATCTAATGAACTCTTAGAGGCTTTGGATGAAGCTTCCGTCTATTACAAGCTTAACTGATGCCAGCACGTATTCCACACAAACAGACCGTTGCTGTTCTGCCTTCTGCAGATCTGGATCGGGATGTAAAGTGGTATTCAGAATACACTGGCTTTGCCAAACGCTTTGCCAATGATGGTTATGTAGGATTGTATCGCGACGGAATGGAAATCCACTTGCAATGGCATGCGGATACTGCAGAAGATCCCGTAAACGGCGGTAGCGTGGTCAAGTTCTTTGTAGAAAGTATTGAAGGGGTATTTAAGGAGTACTTGGAGCGGGGAACCGTAAAGGCATCGGCACTTCATTTGAACAGTCCTTGGGGGACGCATGAATTCGGCTTTTTTGACCTGAATAACAACGCGGTCTTCTTTGTGCAAGACTTAGATCCCTAGTGCCTTAAGTGTTTATAAGTTAACTCAATGCGCTGATAGGGTTTTCTAATGTATGCCCTGTAAGGTTCAGGATAAAAAAAGACTACTTTTGTGTAACATAAAATTTAAAATACCATGGCTTTAGAAATAACAGATGCAACCTTTGAAGAAACCGTTCTTAAGAGTGACAAACCAGTAATGGTTGACTTTTGGGCTGCTTGGTGCGGACCTTGTCGTATGGTAGGTCCTATCATTGATGAACTGAGTACGGAATTCGAAGGAAAGGCCGTAGTTGGAAAAGTAGACGTAGATGCACACCAAGAGTTTGCTGCAAAGTACGGCGTACGTAACATCCCAACTGTTTTGGTTTTCCAAAATGGGGAGGTAGTAGGGCGCCAAGTTGGTGTAGCCCCTAAGAATGTTTATGCTGAGGCGATCGAGTCTTTGCTGAACTAATTTATAGAACTATTAACTTGAAAAGGTTGGCCTTATGGTCAACCTTTTTTAGTTTAGCCATATATGGACATTCAAAAGGAGATCAACGAGATATCGGGCTTTAAGAATTTAGAGCTTTTGGCCGCTCAAGTGGTTGAGGGTTTTATCTCCGGATTACATAAAAGTCCATTTCACGGGTTCTCTGCGGAATTTGCCGAACACAAGATCTACAACCCGGGAGAGTCCACAAAACACATCGATTGGAAGCTCTATGCAAAGACCGATAAGCTCTACACCAAGCGCTACGAAGAGGAAACGAATTTACGATGCCATTTGATCGTCGACAATTCCAGTTCCATGCATTATCCGGAGCTCAAAGAGTACGCCATAGATTCTTTGAACAAAATCTCTTTTTCGGCACTGGCTGCTGCTGCGATCATGAATCTGCTCAAAAGACAGCGAGATGCTGTGGGTATGAGTATTTATTCAGACAGCTATGAGTACTACGCCAATGAGAAGGGGAGTGAGCGCCACCATCAGCAATTGTTGCATCAGCTCAATTCAGCTATAGTAAAGCCGGGCAGATCCAAACAAACCCAAACCTATACTTTTTTGCATCAGATCGCGGAGAAGATGAAACGCCGCTCCTTGGTATTCCTCTTTACCGATATGTTTCAAACAGAAGCTTCTCGGGACGCCTTGTTTGAGGCATTGCAGCATTTGAAATATAACAAACACGAGGTAGTGCTCTTTCATGTTTTTGATAAGGAGTTGGAATGGAATTTTGATTTCAACAATCGTCCCAAGCGTTTTGTGGATGTGGAAACAGGAGATCATATTAATCTATATGCGGATTCAGTTCGTGATGATTATCAGGCAGCTATAACGGATTATTTTGAGGCCATTAAACTCAAATGTGGGCAGTACAGAATCAAATATGTAGAAGCCGATGTCCGCAAGGCTTTTGACACTATTTTGACGACCTATTTGGTAGAGCGACAAAAGTTCGCTTAGGCTTAAAATTTCTTAAATTTATATTTGTCACATTGAAATGGAACTGTATATTTGCATTCGCTATTACAGCCTGGGGCGTTAAAACTCCAAAAAGTATGGTAACAATTTCTAGTAAAGTTAGCTGTCGCTAACGCCTTTTAAAAGGTTTAGAAAATTGGTCTGGTAGTTCAGTTGGTTAGAATACCTGCCTGTCACGCAGGGGGTCGCGGGTTCGAGTCCCGTCCAGACCGCAGAGAATTAAAACCCTTCACGATTAAGTGAAGGGTTTTTTTGTTTCCAAGCCCAAAAGCTTGCTTTTGAGGCATAGGAAACAAAAAAGACCTCTCCTGCTGTAAGCAGGAGAAGGGTTTCATAATTCTTTGCAGGACCACCCCTGCGGCCCATTTTTGCGAAGCAAAAATGAATCCCGTCTATTAATTAAAGTCGGCCTCTACAAGCTCGCTTTTGAAGTGCAGGAAATAAAAAACACTACTGCCGCAGGCAGTAAGGGTCCACTTTATTGCAGGACCACCCCTGCGGACGTTTTTTCACGAAGTGAAAAAACAATCCCGTCCTCGTCTTTATGAATCAATTTTTCACGATAGTGATGCGCTTTTTTGTTTTGATCGTGAGAACTTGTTTTCCACGAAGAAAAACAAAACGGGGCGCTAACGGCCACAGGTCGTAAAATTGATTCGTTATTAGACTCCTTTCCCAGGATGTTTTTTGCATCGCAAAAAACAATCCCGCTCTTTTTGAGCAAAGCAATTGTCTCAACCATAAATAGAGACTCATTGAATATTATCCGCTCGAGGCCATTGTCCCAAAGAAAAAAAGAACCCCATATCAACAAATCCCGAACAGAGTTTGTTAGTTATCATAAGTGTATTTATATTTGCCGCGTTGTGTAAGGCCGGTAAAACGGTCGAAGTGGTCAAATTAGACCGATGAAGAGCTTATCCTTTTTGGATGGGCTTTTTTTGTTTTCTTACGTTTTACATTTGTAGTGCGTTCAATTTATAGGAAGGGAAATGACATTTTTCTACCGGTATTGACAATGCTTATTTTTTAATTAATAATTAATAACCATTGTTTATAATAAAATAAGGTGTACCTTGCCGCTATTATTGGCGATGTGCTATTATGCATCGCAACTTATTGAGGACAAGTTTTTAATGTTCCCAAGGATTTATTGACAAGCAGTATTTTCTTCTAGCCGCAAGTTTTCTTTCACTAGTATTTAGTATCCTTTCTTTCTTCCTTTATCATTTATTACTACTCGTATGGTTTACTTTCTAAGTTTTTCTGACTTAGACGTTGCCGATAATCAATTAAACGCAATCAGTATGAAATTGATTCAAATTATTAAACAGGCATTCCTTGCCAAAACAACAAACAACATGAAAAAAGGAACTGTAAAATTTTTTAACGAAACTAAAGGGTTCGGATTTATCTCACCAGAAGACAATAATGAAGATTTATTCGTTCATATGAGTGGACTTATAGATAATATAAGAGAGAACGACAAGGTGCAATTCGAGGTAGCTCAAGGCAGACAAGGCCTAAACGCCGTCAATGTTGCATTGGTAGAATAATTACGACATTAGTCCAGCTTGTGCTGGAATACTTTGATAAGCCTATCCACTTGGATGGGCTTTTTTTGTTTTTAGCACATAGATTTAGGCTGTGTAATTGTTGGCTATCCTTTAAAATCAGCATGTTTTCCCACACCTAATGTGTTGAATTGACAATTGTTAGGGATATGTTAAAATTGAGATTCAAGAGTGTCTTAATTCCGCTTTTTAAGCTGATTTGTTCAGAATAAAGTATCTTTAACTAACTTAATTCATCCCCCCCCAACGCTTTCAATCCAATCCTGGTTGAAATCATTTGTTAAGTTATCCTTTGCGTTTTAGCCGCAAGGCAACTGTTTATTCCCCGTTTGGTAGGGATGATTTAAGCTGCTTTAAACCAAACCAATGCGTTATGGCCTATTTTTTAAAGAGGGCTGAGGAAGATCAATTCGTCAAGCAGGTTAAACCGCAAATTGTCCTAGAGACTCAAACGGCAAGGATCGTTGCGGTGAATCCGGCATTTGAGATGCTGACAGGATATACCTCTCAAGTCTTAATAGAAAAACAGTGGAGTGTACTCTTTGCTTTCCGAAACGGGCAGCAGGACTCCTTTGCCAAATCAATCTCTGCACATTCGGGTGATATCAACAAACTGCTTTCTTTGACCTTTAAGGACGGCCGGAAGGTATTTGCAAGTTTAGAGATCAAACCCACCTCCGACAAAGACTATGCACTAGCATCGCTCAGTTATAACCTCGGTCCTAAAGATATTATCGACCTGTTCAATAAGGAACAGCGTTTTAAGGAGCAGTTTATTCAAAACCTCAAGGATGGGGTTGTGATCACCAACAAAGACATGATGGTGATTGATGTGAATGATGCCTATCTGAAAATGACGGGTATAGAGCGTGATGAGATCCTCGGAACCATTCCACCCTATCATTGGCCCAAACAATTCTTCAATGAATTGATAGACGCACGCGTTTCCGGAAAAGAAGATGACAGTCGTTTTTTTGAAGCAACATTTATTCATAAGGATGGAAGCCCATTTCCTGTATCGATCTCTATTTCTGTACTTCGGAATGATGAAGGAGAGGTTAGCTCTGTGGTGACCGTGGTTCGCGATCGTTCTGCCATAAAGCAGTCCGAGCGACTCTTAGAAAACGAACGGGAATTTAGCAGCAGAATCATCAATGGGCTTCAAGAAGGTTTGATCATTATAGATCCCACAGGTCTGTTTATGGATGCCAATCCTGCCTTTTTGGATATGATTGGATTCACCAGAGAAGAGATCATTGGGATACGCCCGCCTTTTCCCTATTGGCCGCCTGAGCATATGGACGCCATAGTGGACTCGTTCAAAAATATTATGGACAAAACCAATAAGGCTGTTCAATTGACGTTCATGAGAAAGAATGGTGAGCGTTTTCCTGCCTTGGTGTCTGTAACTCATTTGCGTGATGAACACGGAGAGATTACGGCACATGTGGGTTCCATTTCAGACATTACAGAACGATATCAGTTTGAAAATAAACTCAGACTCGCTAATGAATTCTCAGAATCCTTGATCAACTCCTTGCATGAAGGCTTGTTGGTTATGGATTTGGAATCTATCATTATTGACGTGAATCCTGCTTTTTGTAGAATGATAGGTGTAGATTCTGAAGATTTGATAGGAACGGCCATGCCGTTTAAATTCATCAGCGAATCCTCATTAAAAGACTTTGAATCCTGTGCTTTTCAGGTGCAACAAGGTATAAGTTACCCACGATTTGACGCACAATTGAAACGTATGAACGGAAGTAGTTTTCCGGTCTCTGTTCAAAACGCGATCATTCGTGATAAGGATGGTGCCGTGATCGCTCACTTTTTCACCATTCAAGATATTTCAGATCAGGTTCGACTCATTGAAAGTCAAAAAATGTTGGCGGTTAGTTCCAGAAGGAAGAAAGATGCAGTTTTGGAATTGGCTGGTTTGGTTGGAATCGATTTTAATCACGCTTTAAAACGCATAACTTCTTTAGCTGCAGATGTGGTTAATGTAGAACGCGTAAGCATTTGGCGATTGAACAAAGACCAGTCAGAGGCTTGGTGTGAGAATCTATATACAGCCTCTACGGGGGAACACACCAATGGCGGTGTACTATTAGCCAAAGATCACAAGGCTTATTTTGAGTCTTTACAGCGATACAAGACCATTACGGTGACCAACTCGCAAAATCACGAGTTTACCAAGAGTTTTGCCGAGGATTATCTCAAACCCAACGGCATCACTTCCTGTATGGACGTTTTGGTGCAAGGGACAGATACAGAATACGGAATCTTGGTCTTTGAACATGTAGGTCCTATGCGAATCTGGAGTTCTGAAGAAGAACACTTCGCCACTTCTATTGCCAGTCTGGTTTCAATGATCATCCAAAGTGATCAACGTAAAAAGGCGGAAGTTAAATTACAGGCCGTGAATTTAATGTTGAGCACTACGGTAGATGAGCTCAATCAGCTTAAAGATCAATTACAAGATCAAAACGTTTATTTGAGAAACGAAATTGAAATGCGCTTCAATTTTGAAGATATGATCTATTCAAGTGCTGTGTTTAGTGATGTTTTGACCACTATTGAACAGGTGGCTCCCACAACGGCAACTGTGCTATTACTAGGAGAAACAGGAACCGGTAAGGAATTGTTGGCGCGTGCCGTACACAACTTAAGTGATCGAAAAGATGCACCATTGATCAAGGTTAACTGTGGGGCCATTCCAAACGAGCTTATAGAAAGTGAGCTTTTTGGGCATAAAAAAGGAGCCTTTACGGGCGCTACATCTGATAAACAAGGTAAAGTAGAGCTGGCCAACGGCGGAACGATCTTTTTGGATGAGATAGGCGAATTGCCTATGAATATGCAGCCTAAATTATTACGATTCTTGCAAGAAGGTGAAATTGAGGTAGTGGGCGACCCTAAAGTGCGCAAGGTTGATGTGCGTGTAATAGCGGCCACCAACAAAAACCTCAAAGAAGAGGTCGCCAACAACCGTTTTAGAGAAGATCTTTACTTTAGACTAAACGTATTCCCTATTAAGGTACCGGCGTTGCGAGATCGTCCGGAAGATATTCCTGTACTTATTGAACACTTTGTGAATCGATTCAGTAAAAAGTACCGCAAGGAAATTGAATATATCTCTGACGCTACCATGCGGAAGCTACGTGCTTACGGATGGCCTGGTAACGTACGCGAGCTAGAGAATCTTATGGAACGCGCCGTTATTTTATCCAATTCTGAAACCCTACGCATTGTTGAGTTTGAAACACCACAAGAAAATCTAGACAAATCCCGCAGTATTTCACAGCATACGGGGATAGTTTCTTTAGATGATGCCCAGCGTACACATATTATCAAAGCATTAGAGCAATGCGATTGGAAGATCAATGGTGATGATGGTGCGGCTAGTTTGCTGCAAATTAAACCCAGTACGCTTCGTGATCGCATGAAGAAACTGGATATAAAACGCCCTGCGTAAAGTGACGGAATACCGTCACCGACACCTTTTGTATATTCTTCCCGACGGTATTCCGTCACTGTAAAAACAGGATTTTTCCCCTTTCGTATTTTTTAAAACACTGATAATCAGAAATATATATTTTTTGGCACGGCAGTCATAGAGTTTGGTACGCCAATGGCATATAAAAGAACAATCGATGGCAGTTATGAGTCAACATATCGTTCTAGAGAAAGCAGAGTTCCAATATGAAGATGGAGTTTTGTTGATCACTTTTAATACAGTTGAAAGTGATAGAGTGGTTTCTGTAGATACCCTAGAGCGTTATGCTGATACAATAATAGAACTATGCGATAATAGACGCACCCCGTTTTTGATCGATGTTTCCGAGGCATGGGGAAGTTATTCTGTAGCTGCTGCTCGATATTTTGCCAAAAGCGAGAGACTTTACAGTGTAAGACTCGCAGACGCATTTGTAGCAAAAGATACAAGATCGGTATTGTCTATACGTTCATTCAAACGTATTTACGACCCGTTCACACCATATCAGATTTGCAAGACCCACGATGAAGCACGAGAGTTTTGCGACAGATATGTTGGAGATTATAGCAAGACTTTTGGATGATTGTTTAAGAGAGAAGGATTATGATTACAGGAGAGTATAATAACAAAAGTCTGCTAGAGATTGGCAAGGTGGTTCTCGTGACCTTGGATGCACAGGGGAGAATTACAGGATGGAACAAAGGCGCTGAGCGCCTGTTCGGAACTAACACATCTGAAGTTATCGGGAAGCCACTTGCCAATTTTTTAGAAACGAATAAGAATTCAACTTCAAATATGGAGTTGGTCACTATGTTGCAAAAGTCTATGGGGGTAGACCATAGCGAAATCAATGAGTTCACAGGATTGAAAAGTAATGGGTCGCGGTTCCCATTAGAACTCGAGCTTCGCGCGCAGCAGACCGATTCTGGGCCCGTTTACACCGTTGTGATGGTAGATATTTCACGTAGACGGGCTCTTGAAGTTGATTTACAAAATAAATCGATGACCTTGGAATTGATGTTAGATCAATGCAAGAATAATCTAAAAGCCCCCTATTGTTTTTCCCAAGGCTTGATCCAGCTTTTAAAACTTCAACCTTTAAATGAAGAGTCTCAGCACCTTCTAAATATGTTGTGTGAAAGTTTAACTGGAGGCAAGCAGCTCTTGGATGATCTGACAACCGTGTCGATATTTTCGACAGATTACAATACCGATGACAAAATAGAATTAAACTCCTTTTTACGACAATTAAATAAAGAACTGAAGGAGTGTGAAAAATATGAAAATCTCTCTCTGCATTTAGACGTTGATGCCGAGCGCCCCTATCTGACTAATGAAGCGCTACTTAAAGCGCTGATCAAGGCAGTTATTCGCTACGTGATCAAGTTTGAATATCTTGAACATCCAGAGGATGGACCTTCAGTATCCCTCAAAGCAGAGAATCAATCCGAACAGTTAATCCTGACTTTTACCGTGAGTCACTTGATCCCAGACTTGGTGTTGAGTGACAGTCCACTACCGTACAAAACTTTAAATGATCACGAATTATCGCGTATCGATATGAGTGTTTATTTGATGAAAACCATCATCAAGCTGTTTAACGGCAGCTTAGATATTGAAGTTAGTAGAGATAATTGTTCGGAAGTTCGTATAAGTCTTCCGAATCAAAATAGGAAGACGGCGAATGAAAAACATTCAACATATCGTTCTCATAGACGACAACAGGACCACTCATTGTTTGAGTCAGCATCTGATTAAGAATTTTGATCCGTGTATTAAGATTTCTCCATTTATAAATGGAGGGAGTGCTTTAGCTTATTTTAAAGGCTTAAGTAATTCTTTGAACCGAAGATTCTGTTCAATTCCAGATTTGGTCATCTTGGACATTAATATGCCAGATATGAATGGATGGGAGGTCTTAGAAGAATTTGAGAATATGGATCTCTTTAAAAAATATCAGATAGATGTCTTGATGTTGACATCATCTGAGTGCGCGCATGATTTAGCCAAGAGCATAGAATACAGTTTGTGTAAAGGTTATCTGACCAAACCACTTTCATCAGAAAAATTAAGTACCCAATTTACCAATTTACGAAACGGGGTTTTGACAGGTTAATACAGCTAAAATTCGAAATGTTCGTCCCCGCGCCCAGCAGCTTCTTTTCCTACGTTATTTAAGATTAGTGAACTAAAAGAAGCAACAGCTGATCAGCAAGCCCATCCCCGTAGATGGGCTTTTTGATTTTTAGGCCATTAGCGAGGGTTAATTCCCTATTAAAACCATCTCCTCTTGAGGGGAAATCAGATACTGAGCACCGTCGGCCTCTACTACAGCCATCTCTTCTACGGAGATGGTCTTGATATTATCTGCATCTAAATTCCAAGCGTGAAATCCGTCAAAGGCAAAGGTCATCCCTTCTTTTAACTCCTTTTGAGAGGCAGGTCTTACAGAAGGAGCTTGCGATCCGCCTAAATTGGGTCCCACATCATGGGCTACATAACCTACAGGATGCCCTGTGCTCCACATCACGTACTCAGAACCCGCTTTTTCCATAAGAACCCGTTGTGCGCGATCCACATCAATTCCTTTCACTCCAGGAGCCATGGCCGCTAAAGCTGCACGATTCCCTGCTTTAGCGCTTTCCCAATAATGAGCAATGTCCTCAGGTAATTCTGTTTCTCCATCTTTTAATACATAAGCAAAGCGTTGAATGTCGCTCACCCAACGGTCATAAACTTTTATGCCAAAATCGATCTGAATTACATCCCCAGGCATGATCACCTTATCTGTGGCATGGGAATGTCCGCGGTCAGGGCCGGAGTTCACATTGGGATTTTGATCTGGGGCCCAACCGTCTGTCACTCCGTATTCAGCCATTTTAGCTTTCAAAAAGGCCGCTATGTCAGCATCTGTTGAGACGCCTGGCATCACTTGTTGATACGCTTCAATTTGCCAATCGGCGGTCAATTGTGCTGCTTTTCTAAGGATGTCAACTTCTTGTGGCAATTTTATGGAAAGCCATTGATAGACCAATTCGGTTGAAGACACCAAACGGTTACTTTGATCGCCCAAGAGCCCCTCCAATTCTTTGCGCTGGGTGTATGAGAGTCCGTCTGCTGTAGAATTGGTCTCGGAAGAATTCACCGCGATCGTTTTGAAATCTTGTGCTTTAATAAAATCAGCGGCTTGTGCTAAAGCAGAGGCACCTCTATCTACGGGTACCACTTCGTCATGAATCTTTAGATCGGCCAAGGCTGTAGATTCTCCAGATGGCGAGTACACCTTAGAGTGGAAGCCATCGGCATCCAAATAAAACAAAAAGGCAGCAGTTCCGCCTGCATTTTCTCCTCCGATATGGTCGGCAATGGGGTCGTTGTTGTTCTCTCTGCAAACCACGATCCAACAGTCAACTCCTGCGGCTTTCATAGCCTCCGGAAGTAGTTTGTCAATGCGGTCTTTACGTATTTCGGGCCAAGGATTTTCTCCCCAATAGGCTGCGGTATCTATACGCTCGGCAGTTTCATTTTGAACGGGATTTTCTTTGCAGCTGATCAGCAGGAGTAAACACAGACAGCTGAGGAATATTCTTTGCATGGTTGGTGTACTTAGTTTGTTTAAAAATACTGCAGAATTATTCAAAGACCTAGAGAAGCCTATTCAATTCTAAGAGGCCTCTTGTCATATGTACAATTCGTGTATCTTTAGAAGATCTGATGCAGGTTCCCAAGCACATTTTACCAGTCATAGTTATTGCTCAATTCTGTTGCACCAGCCTATGGTTTGCCAGCAATGGAGTGTTGTCAGATCTCGCTGCGGCCTTTAATTTAGGTGCTAATGCCGTAGGGTCTTTAACGGCCGCGGTGCAGTTAGGCTTTATTTCAGGAACCTTGGTCTTTGCAATTCTTACCCTTGCAGACCGTTACTCCCCTTCTAAAGTATTTTTTGTTAGTGCGATGCTGGGCGCTTTGTTTAATCTAGCTCTTATTTGGGAAACCAACAGCCTGTACAGCATTCTGAGTTTGCGTTTTTGCACGGGCTTTTTTTTGGCAGGAATTTACCCTGTTGGGATGAAGATCGCCGCAGATTACTTTAATACTGGCCTCGGAAGATCCTTGGGCTACTTGGTAGGAGCTCTTGTCTTGGGTACTGCTTTGCCACACGGTATAAAAACCATGTCTGTAGGCTATTCCTTTGAGCTGGTTTTGATAAGTATTTCTGCCCTCGCAGTGCTGGGCGGGCTACTTATCTTTTTTTTAGTGCCTGATGGTCCGTATAGGAAGCCCAGTATCAAACCCGATTTTTCGGCTTTCTTTGGTGTTTTTAAGCGGGCAGATTTCAGGGCGGCGGCCTTTGGCTACTTTGGGCATATGTGGGAGCTTTATGCGTTTTGGGCCTTTGTGCCGATCATGATCGAAACTTATAATCAGTTGCATCCCAGTGCCGATTTAAATATCACTGCCTTTTCATTTGCCGTAATAGGAATTGGCAGCTTGGCCTGTGTGGCTGCGGGATATTATTCTCAGCGTTTCGGTTTAAGAAAAACTGCGTTTACCGCTCTGATGGGATCTGGTATTTTCTGTTTGCTCTCTCCTGTATTTTTTAAGGTCGGACCGGCATTCTTTCTGCTGTTCTTACTTGTTTGGGGCATGCTGGTCATTGCAGATTCACCTTTATTTTCGACTATGGTGGCACTTAGTGCCGCTGGTGCGCATAAAGCGACAGCACTAACCATTGTGAATTGTATAGGATTTGCGATAACCATCTTTAGCATTCAACTGCTCAGCGACATGATCTTGAAGTACAGTCCTACCAATATGTACCAGGTCTTGGCTTTTGGCCCAGCGATTGGTTTGTTGGTCTTGTGGTTTGGTGGGGCTAAGCCTTAGGCCAAAATACTTTCGTGACCACTGTCCTTTACAAAGAGACAGGAAGAATTTGTGGCTTGGGTCATCTCCTCTACAAACTCAAAACGCAGATCAGCATCCATACCAAAGATATTGAGGTCTGACCGGGGTGCATCGGCCAGGATCGCCCTAAAGTTTCCAACAAAGATCTCCATGAGCGTATCGGGTAATCGGGCAAGACTTATGAGTTGTTTCATGAAAGTTTCTGCGTTTTCACGTTGTCCTTCATCTGCAATGACCATGACCAGACGGATCTTCGCGTTCCAATTCTTCATCAGCTTGTATGCGAGTAGCGTCGAGAGGTCCAAGTTTCCAATATCCCATCCCAGATTCCAATTATCTCTGCGATCGCTCAGCCATACGTTTATAGTATCACGTTGACCAAGAAGCGCTGTTGGATGTTGTTGAAATACCACACAGCCGATCTCTAGTCTGATGCACTCGCGGATAACCGGTCTCAGCTCCGTCTCGTAGTCGTCGTGAGCCTGCAAGTTTAGAAATACAATGTTCGGCCTAAAGAATGCGCCTAATAAGGCCTGATTTCCATAGTTCACCCCTTTTGCAAATTCAGTAGTGTTTATTATGGTCCAACTGGAGAACACCTCCTTTTCCCGAAACGATTGAGCTAAACATTCCAGCTCGTCTCCCATAGTGCTGCCTTCTGAGCTCGGCTCTATTCCCAACAGTTTAATAGAACCTTTTGGATGTGCAATATTCCTTAGAAAATCAAAGTTTCCGCGTGCGCCTGTGAGGTCACGGACTGGAACCATCAGGTTGGGTTTCCAGGCGCGTTGTTGCATTTTTTTCATGCCCCAAGTATGTTTCGCAGCCCATTCAGCAAAGGACACAAAGAGCCCTGAGCGTACATCTTCAAAGGGAGTTTCCAGGTTTTGCCTGGAGAGGTACCAATACACAGCCAATACGATTCCGATGGTCACCAAGCTAATGGTTGGGTTGATAATGAACATAGCAAGGACTGAGGATATCAGTCCCATCCAAGGGACGTAACGTTGTACTTTGAATAGGGGTCGATAACTGATCAAGCCTAAATTTTGCTCAATGATCACTACTATATTGATCATGGCGTAGGTCACCAAAAAGAAAAGGGTTACTAAAGGCGCTACTGCATTCAGGTTGCGCAATAGCATGGTTGCAAAGATCAAGATCCCGGTTACCACCATTGCGTTTCTAGGTTGACCGTTGGCTGAGGTTCCTGCTAAGAACTTAGACTTGGGAAGCACCTGATGTTCTCCCATAGCAAAGAGGATTCTAGATGAACCCACCAAGGAAGCCAAGGCAGATGAAAAGGTAGCCCCTAGTATACCTGCAATGATCAGCGGGCCTACGTAGGCCTTTTCTATAATGATGTTGTAATTGGAGATCAGTTCCGCTTCTGATGCAGATCGGGCTAACCAAAAAGCAAGCAGCATATAGATCACAAAACTCACTCCAATGGCCCACAGCGTGCCTTTAGGAATGCTGGTACGTGGATCTTTCAGTTCTCCAGACATATTGGCTCCGGCCATGATCCCTGTTGCTGCAGGGAAGAATACCGCGAAGACCAACCAAAAGTTGCTGCCGTTAAAATTGTTCTCTGGAGACCCCTTAAAACTTCCCCAACTCAAGGCTTCGCTGGTTGGAATACTCATGGAACCGTCATAGGCTGCCAATACAATAGACACCAATGAGGCAATAATGATCACCATGATGATAAATTGAATCTTTATAGCCAGATTAGCGCTGATGTAGGCAATGGTAACCAGTCCCGCAAAGACGCAGACATCTACCAAGAATGCATTGTGTTCCGGAAAGATTCCGAGCCAACCCTCCCTAAATCCGAAGATATACATAGTCACCGCCAAGCCTTGTGAGATATAGCGCGGTATGCCCAAACTTCCACCTACTTCAAGACCTAAGGACTGAGAGATGATGGCATATGCCCCTCCAGCTCCAATCCTTATGTTGGTAGTAATGGCGGACATGGATAGCGCCGTACAGAGTGTGATTAGAAAGGAAATAATAATCACTAACCAAGCGCCGAGTAAACCTGCATTACCAACTACCCAGCCCATACGGAGGTACATGATCACCCCGAGAATGGTCAAGAGGGTGGGTGTAAAGACCCCACCAAAGGTGCCGAATTTTTTCTGGTTATGGGTTGGTTCTTGCATAGGCAATACAAGATAGTAGAATTCCCAAAACAAGGCTTAACAAAATTCTAACAGCTCAAACTTGGAATTGGACCGTATAATTTTAGGTTACCTTAAAATTTACAAGTAATGAAAGTGATTAGTGTACAACGAAACAGTAAATACGAAAACCGATTCCATCCCAATATGGGTAGATTGAGAACAAAGGTGGTCTATATTCGCCGCTACTTTTTAGGCCTACCCGTTCAAACCCTTCACAAATACAGAAAGACCTATTACGGTGAGGTAAAGTCTTGCGAAGACTGCGTTTTGAGCGCTTGATTTTAGGTTTATCCGTTCAGTTTTAACGGAAGATTAACCCATAATTTCTCGGTTGTTGCTTATCTTAATAAGAAAAAGCCAACATGAAAAAACCGTATATGATAGACCGTCCGCTTGCCGATATGCATGGGGATGGTGTTCGTTTTAACAAACAACTAAAAAAACGGGCAAAGAAGCACGTTCAAAACACTGCAAAAGAAAAAGAGGACAAGAAGTCTGAATAGTCTTTCGCACAAAAAAAGAGTACACCCGATCAAAACCTTTTAAAGACTTTGATCGGGTGTTTTGATTGTTTAAGAGTTTGAGGACTATTGTCCGTACACTACAAAAGTAAATGCACTATCTCTGGCTGTTCCCGAAGTATCTTGGATACGAACTGTAAAAGTATTAGCCCCTGTGGTTTCGTATCCAGCAATTTCTGGAATACCAAATCCAATGGTAAAAGGGGTAATGTTCACTACCGTATTGGCTGGGTTTGAATCCAGATCTAAGGTGATCTCATAGACGCCAGTTGCAGAATTGTTCACAGAAGCAATTCCATATCCAGTAGAGATTCCACCCAAAGAGTCAATACTCCCGTAGGCAATGGCCATGGAATTTCCATAAAGACGATTAGGCTGTGGTGAATCTGTGGTTTGTACGATCTCCACAAAACCGTTGGTCTCCATATTACCTGTGGCCAAATCAATTGAAGCATTTACGGTACCGCCGGCTAGAAATTGTACGTCATCTCCAACATCAGCATAACCAATACCCCAACCTGGAAAGGCGGGAGAATGCTGTGCGATCATCTTATCTGGATTAGTGGTCCCAGATCCAAACAAGACTACTTGTCCGCTTTGCTTACTGTGAAGCGCAGTAGCTACACTTCCAATTTGAGTTTCTCCTACACCGGTTCCATCAAGACTTACGGCCAGATAGGCATCAATATCTAACCAGTTTACTGCATCTAAAGCAGAGATGCTGCCCAATTGCACAGAGAACACTCCGTTCTCATCGGTGTTTGGGTTGTGGGTTTCTGTGAATACGGCTGCTCCTCCAGCACCATCGCGAATTTGGAATTGAACTGTGACGGGCGAGCTCACAATAAGATCGCCACTCCCGTCTCTAGCAACGGCTTGATAGTTGATAAGTTCTGCCGCTGCCAGGACTTTTGGAGTAACATCGGGTTGGCTAATTGATTGATTTGGATTGTCGGCGATCTTTTGATAGGCATTGATCGCAACGCCTTCAACGCTCTGTGCAAAGCTGCTTGCTGTGATAGCCAGAGCGGCTAATAGTGATAAAGAGGTGTATTTCGTTTTCATGATTTCGAGTTTATTGTTTGATGATTTTAAAGGTTTTAGAGCTGCTTTGCTCTGATAGTTTAACTTGAAGCAGATACACACCTGCCTGTAGTTGACTCATGCTGATGGTCGCTTCTCTGCTGAGGTTTTGAAGCTCTTGCGAGAAGATCAGTCTGCCGTTCAGATCGTAAAGTTTGAGATCGAACCACTCGCCCTGAAGCTCATTAAAGCTCAAGTTCAATTGGTCACGAACCGGATTGGGAAAGACTGTGGTAGATCCCTCCAATGAGAAATCGTCCACATCTAAAATGAGGTTTTGAATCGCGCCGTTCCAAAATCCTTGATCCAAAGAAACTCCACTAGAGATCGACCCGATCACAGGTTCTCCAAGGGTAAAGCTCAAGGTTCCAGATCCACCACTAAGCGTGGCGCCAGAATTTCCCATTACGGTCTGACTCAGACTTTGCGCTTGAGTACCTAGCGTGAATAGCACGCTTAGTACTGAAAAAAACAGTAGTCTTTTCATTGTCTAATTGTTATTGGTTTATATGTAATTGCGTGGGGAAAAAGGGATCTTCGCCTCCGCCTTTTAAGACGGGCTAAAGGTCTGATTATCTAGATAAAGTCGTTAAAAACAACGCCGCTAAAATATTGATATACAGACACATAAAACCCCTTTTAGGTTTGGGTTTTTACCTGAATATTTTAAGGAGAAAGCCCCTGTTATTAAGGAGCGTATACAGAAGAACTGTTCTAGGGAAATACCTCTTGCAGTCTGGTTTTAGATATAATAGGCAAAATAGAAACTAGCCCTATTTACGTGGGGTAAGAGATGATGAATGGGCATAAAAAAACCCCTGGCAGGCAGGGGTCTTCATTTAATTTTTCTTTTTTAGGCGTTGATGCCTTTAGGATTTAGGGTTGATTTCAACAATTGCATAAAGGTCAGTGAGAGTACAATTGCGGTGGACATTCCCATCAATACTGTGGATAGCATCATCACTACTACGCCATTGGTATAAGTGATTCCCCAGTTTCCGAGTACTGCGTTGGCAAAATCAGAATTGAGCTCTAACATATAAAAGCCCATAAATGCTGTAAATATAAAGGTGGCTACGGTTCCACTTAAGAACCCGATCTGCCATCCATCGGCATAGGTAAAGCGCGAGCTGTTTTGCTTGTATACTTGCATAGCTCTGAGAATTCCGGCTCCATAGATCACACCGTTAAATATACTCAGTGCGGGAGACTCGTGCCAGCCTAAAAGTTTCATGGTTAAGAAATATGCGATCAAAGCGAGGGCGATCGCTGCCCCGTATTTTAAATAAGTTCGTATCATAGCTTTCATTTTTTGTTTAATTAATATAGCAAAAAACTAAACAAAACCAAGAAATAAGGTGTTAAGCTTTGTTAAAATGCACTTTTTCAAGTAACTGCGGCACGATTGATACGACTTAGCAAGTAGTAGTTAATATACGTAATTATGATTATTCAAGACGATTGTACTATAAGAATTGTTAATAAGTAATCGCATTATAATAACCTTTGTTTAAGTATTTTGCTCCATATTTAAACTGTCTAAAAAGCACATAATATTTGCGAATGGATATAGTTGAAAAAGCGCTCGAATTCGAGCAACGTAAGCACTCTTTCAAAACTACGTCAGAACGTATTCTCGCCTCACGAGAAGTAAAGGAGCTGATTTTGGGAGTGAATGAAGTCTATAAAAGAGATCGCGATGCGAAGCTGATGGAACTCATGAAGCGTCTCACCGTGATCAAACAGAAAATAGAGAAAAGGTTAAAAGGAAAACCCTTAGTAGCCTAATAAAAAATCCGCTTTAACGAGCGGATTTTTTTTATAACTATTTCCTAACCTAGGCTTGGTAATAATTGTAGAATTTCGGAAAAACGAATCCCGAAGCTATGACCGCTAAACTCAGTTTGCTCCTTTTGTGTGTTTGCTTATCTATTAGCTGCAAACAAGACCCGTCCTATTCAGAAGCGAAAAAGGAAGGTTCAGTAAAATCAGCTACAGAAAATGGCCAAAAATATGCAACCCTTTATTGTACGAGCTGTCATGCTTTTCCAGAACCAACTTTATTAGATCGCGATACTTGGAAGAATTATATGCTTCCTAGAATGGCGGCCATGTTTGGTCGTTATGATTCAGTCTTGACTCGTGCTTCATTTTTTGAACAAGGTGCGGGAGGCGAGAGACTCCGGGCAAGTGGTTTATTTCCAGACAGGCAAACCATGCCAGATAGTGTCTGGAATGATATTGCAGCCTATTATCTCAACTATGCGCCAGATACCTTAAGTTATCCGAAGCCCAAACAACTCACTTTGGGACAATTGCCATTTGAGGTTAAGCGTCCTGAGCTAAAAGTCCAAATTCCAAGCACAACTTTAGCTCATTTCAACAAGTCGGGCTCTATATATATAGGAGATGCTAATACGCGTTCATTCTCTGTTTTCTCCGCTGACTTAGAACTAAAACAAACCGCAACCATACAAGAAGGGCTCGTATGGATTAGAGAAACTCCAGAGGATTATTGGATGACTTCTATGGGACAATTTGCACCGACGGATGCCGCTTTGGGCTCAATTATTCGCATACCTAAGCAAGGAAGACAGGCCGTTCAACCTGTGAAGAACTTGCAGCGTCCTGTTCACACAGACTACGCAGATCTCAATGGTGATGGAGTTGACGATATGGTCATTAGTGAATTCGGAAAATGGACGGGTCAACTAACTTTTCACCTTAGTACTGGCGCCAATGGGTATGTAAGGCGGGTTTTACACCCAGAACCCGGAGCGATCAAAGCCTACTTTCGCGATATGAATGCTGATGGTCACTTAGATATTGTTGCCCTATTTGCTCAAGGTAATGAAGGCGTTGACATTTTCTATAATGACGGCAAAGCCAACTTTACCCGGGAGCGCGTGCTTCAATTTTCTCCGAGTATGGGCTCTAGTTTTATGAACCTTATAGATTACAACGCTGACGGTCATTTAGATATCCTTCTTACCGCTGGAGATAATGCAGATTACAAGCCATTAATGAAACCTTGGCACGGCGTCTATGTATTTCTTAATAAGGGTGATAACAGTTTTAAACAAGAGGTCTTTGAACATCTAAATGGCGCCTACAATGCTGTGGTGGCCGATTTTGATATGGACGGTGATCAGGATATTGCTGCAATCGCCTTTTTTCCTGATTGGGCAAACAGTCCACAAGAGAGCTTTGTATACTTTGAACAAAATGAAAATGTCTTTGAGCCCCACGGTTTGGAGGTTGCAAATTCCGGGCGTTGGGTGGTTATGGATGCAGCTGATTACGACCGCGATGGCGATCTTGACCTTGTAATGGGCTCATTGGCCTTTGAAGTAGTGCCAAAATTGGGCTTCGTCCAACGGTGGATGCAAGAAGGTCTTCCCTTTATGCTGCTTAAAAATACAAGTCGATAAAAGTCGATTTGCTATTTAGACCTACTCTAAATAAAAACCGCTCCTTTCTCTGTTAACAATTTCTTTTCAGACTCTGGCATACCTATTTTTAACTATAGTCTTGCCTAATCCAATTTATACGGAATAACCACAATTCGCTCTTTTCAAGAAAAGGTTAATTCTAGATCCGACTTTATTTAAATCTGCTAATCAAAGATTAATCCGCTTAACACAAGGCTAATCCTTTATTCAAATTCTCTTCAGAATTTCCTAACAAAGCCAAGCTAAGTTTAGGGTGTTCATTTAACCCTTAATAACTAAAAATCAAACAGATGAAATTAAAAGTACTTAGCCTCATGGCCCTTGTTCTCAGTAACTTAGGTTTGGCTCAAAGTGAATTTCCTGCTGCCGCAGTTGAGACGGATTGGGAGGCTGTAGAAGTTGTAATTCCTCCTTCTCCTTTTCAATACCAAGTTTTATTCGTTGGAGGTGAGGACCTTGTTCAAACCGGAGAGAATGAAGCTGTACCTGCCAAACAATGGCATGACTTTATTGGATTTACCCCACTTTCTGCTACGGATTGTGTGGATGATCCAAACGCGATCGGATGGGTTTCTGTAAACCACGAGCGTATTTTGGCCGATGATAAGATCGGTGATGGAGGTGGTATGACTGCCTTCCTTTTAGGTCGTAACCCTTCAGACGACACCCTTTACATTATTCCACAAACACTTTCTGACGGACGTAGTGGAGAATTCTTCAACGTAGACTTTTCTAATGTAGGAGAGACCGGGATGAACTGTGGAGGTATTACTTCTGTTGTAGACGGACGTATTTGGACTGCAGAAGAGTGGTTCCGCACGGACAACGCGAGTATTTTCCTTGATGGAACCGGTGTTCGTGATATTTCTGATTATACTATTAAGTATACTGAATTTGAAATGGCCAACTTCCAAACCATTGAGAAGTATCAAAACTTCAACTGGATGGTTGAGATCGATCCTCGTGAAGCCAAAGCGATCCGTAAGCAATACAACTGGGGGCGTCAGCCGTTTGAAGGTGGTGCCGTTGCGGTAGACAACAGAACGGTATACTTAGGAGCAGATGCTACTCCTGGTTTCTTTACCAAGTTTGTTGCTGACGTAGCCGGAGACTTTACCCAAGGAACCCTTTATGTATTCAAGCACGATGCCGGTGGAGATCCATGGGTAGAGATCGATTCTAACGATTTTGACAAGATGCTTGAGTTTGCTGCGGAGGCTGTTTCTGGAGGAGCTACTATGTTCAACCGTTTGGAGTGGGTAACTCTAGACAAAGAAACAGGAAAAGTATATATGACAGAGACGGGTCGTGATAATCCTGCTTCTCGCTGGGCAGATGAGGCTGCTGCTGGAGCCGTTTACGCACCACACCATATCGCTAGAGCTATTGCTCAAGGCGCTACTGGACCTGACGATGCTGCTTACTGGGATTACTACGGACGTATTCTAGAATTTGATCCAGCAACACAAGAGGTAACTGTTTTCATGGAAGGTGGACCTTACTTTGAGACTTCTCCTGCTGTGGCAGATTACCCGAACAAGCACCTGTCTAACCCTGATGGACTTAGCATTCTTTACACAAACGTTGCTGGTGAAGACAAGCGTTACCTATTGATTCAAGAAGACCTTAACGGAACTTCTTTTGGTCGTACACCATTGGAGTATCCAGACGATCGTATGTGTGAGATGTATGTTTTGGATTTGGATATTGCCAGCCCAACTTTAGACGATTTGATCCGTTTGACTCAAACTCCACGTGGAGCTGAGATCACTGGAGCCGTTGGAACTGCTGATGGGAAGTCTGTATTGGTTAACTCTCAGCATCCTGACACTTCTAACCCATTCCCATACAACAACTCTTTGACTTTCGCCATTACTGGTTTTGATGATTCAGGAGCTTTGGAAACTTTGGCTGCGCCAGAGTTTGATTTGGACACAGACGAGTTTATCATCTATCCAAACCCAACAGAGCGTATTGTTTACTTCAACCAAGTTGCTGATGTTGCTCTTTACGACATCACTGGGCGTCGTGTTGCCGTATATCGCGATGTGCGTTCTATTGACATCGCAGGATTCTCTACTGGAACTTATCTCTTGAAGACTTCAGAAGGAGAAACTAAGAAATTACTAATCAAGTAATTTTTTTCAAGTTGATTCCAAGCACCGGAGGCTGTATGGTCTCCGGCTTGGAAATCAATGATAATTTCAGCAGTTGACTTGAACTGCTAAAGCGTACCTCAAAATGATTGCTATTATGCTCAAAAGAATTACTCGCTTATTTCGATCAGACAATCTTCTTCTGTTGGTAAGTATTCTGCTTACTTTATTGCTGATATCTGCCAGCAAGCCTCATGTTAACAAAGCAGACAGTTACAGAGCCAAAGCCATTGGCTTTTTAAATCAAAAGTTCCAAGAAGAACTTCAATACTGGAAGGCTCAAACCGCTAGTTTTGACCAGTATGCCCAAGTGGGTGATACCCTTGCCTTGCAAAGGGATTATAAAAAATTAAGAGGCAGTTACAAGCAAATCGAATTCATGCTTGAATACCTCGATAAGGAAGCTGTGGATCGCAATATCAATGGGGCACCACTTCCTAAATTGGAGCCTAAAGTGGCCGAACATGTGGTCTTAGAACCAAAAGGCCTACAGGTCATTGACGAGCTTATGGGAGCCGCTACTTTGGATTTAGAAGCCTTGCAAGAACAAACCGCATTACTTCTAAAGAACACAGAAATTCTCACCAAATTTCTTACGTCTAGAAAGTTTACGGATCGTCAATTTTTTGAATCCAGTAGACAGGCCATGCTACGTCTAATGACTTTAGGAATAACAGGTTTTGATACTCCAGGAACTTTAATGGGTATTGGGGATGCCCATCAAGTTTTACAAAGTTTGAAGAGTTATGCCGCCTACTATCAAAGTGAGCTCCAAAACATAAATCAACTGCCTTTGTGGGATCAATTGTCCAAGCGTTTTGACCAGGGCATTGCTAAGACTGCGAAAGGTGATTTTGATCGTTTTGACCGATTGCGTTTTTTGAATGAAGTTGCGAATCCGATCTACAAATTATTGTTGGATATTCACCTGAGTTTAGGTTACGAGACCATTGAAGAAGTGAGCCGTTATTTGCCTGCTGTGAATTACGAGGCAACTAGTCTTTTTAGCCCTAATTTACTAGACCCTTTCTATTATTCCAGCGTGCCCAATGACAGCCTTTTTGATCAAAGAGCCGCTTTGGGAAAACTACTTTTTTACGATCCTGTACTATCTGCAGACAACGAAATGTCTTGTGCGAGTTGCCACAACCCTAAAAGGGCTTTTACAGACGGCGTGCCTAAGAGTTTATCCAATCAGGGCGAACCGCTCAAGCGCAATGCACTGACTTTGAATTATGCGATCTATGCTACGGGTTATTTTCACGATCTGCGCGCCAAACGCCTTGAGGATCAGTTTGAACATGTGGTGTTGAGTCAGGATGAATTTGATACCAACTACCGAGATATTCTAAACAAACTCAGCAGCAGTCCAACCTACAGCAAGCTTTTTGCTGAGGCCTTCCCAGAGCAAGCCAAAGGCCTGCGCATTAACAATATTGACTACGCCTTAGCGGCTTATGTCATGAAGCTCAATCGATATGATTCTGCTTTGGATCGTTTCTTTGCAGGCGATTCCAAAGCGTTGACTGCCGAACAGCGTAAAGGTTTCAATCTCTTTACGGGCAAGGCGGCCTGTGCCACCTGTCATTTTATGCCTTTGTTTTCTGGAACGGTCCCGCCTTTGTTCAACGAGTCCGAATCTGAGGTGCTGGGTATCCCAATGAGCAATCAAAAACCTTGGATTTTAGATGCAGATATAGGAAGACGGGGTAATGGTCTGGAAAAGGAAAAAGCAGATTTCTACAGCAATTCTTTTAAAACGCCAACCCTCAGGAATATAGCACTGACGGGTCCATATATGCACAACGGCGTGTTTAATTCTTTAGAAGAAGTGATGGAATTCTACAACCTAGGTGGAGGTGCCGGTGCCGGAATGGATTTGGAGCATCAAACGCTAGCCAGCGATCCTTTAGGCTTGACTCAGCAGGAGATCGATCAATTGATTGCCTTTATGCAAGCACTGACCGATGATGGTGGATTTAATCCTCCATCATCCTTACCAAGAGACTTTGAAGCCAATGAGGTAAACGTACGTCCTTTGGGTCGATAGCACTATTTTAAAGCTCAACCTCAGTAATTCCCAAGGCTTGGAACAACTTAGCGAAACCGCTGTAGTATTTCTGTTCTAGTTTGATTTGCTTAACCCGAGCTTCAACCAGTTTCTGCTCTCGGCTGTTGATCAAAAAGACCGAACTCTCTCCAAAGCTGAACTTTCTGATCTCCGCATTGAGCATCTGCGTGTAGGCGTTAACCATATTCTCATTGATGTTGATCTGCTCGCGCAAAGAGGTCAACTCCTGTTGCAGGGCTTCTACCTTGTTGGCAATACTTATTTGGGCTAAATTTTGCTCAAATTCGTTGTCTTGTATTTTAAACTTGGCCATACGCAGTGCACCGCGTTCTTTTCTCAAAAACAAGGGGAAACTGGCATTGATCCCAAATTTGTAATCGTTGCTGTTAAAGGTTTCGGTTCTGTCTGGTGTCGTGCTCAGGGCATTGAATTCCAGGTCTATCCGTGGCAACAGATTATTGGCCTTGAATTGTCTATCCACCTCTAAAGCCTCGCCTTTGTATTGCAAGGAAAGCAATTTTGGGTGATTGCTAAGGTCAAATTCCTCGGTATTTAGCGGAGATACGCCTAAGGTCTGAGTTAGAGTTACCTCCAAAGTCTCCTCAGGAATTACATCTTCCTGTACTTCCATGGGGATGTTGTTAGAGATCCACAGATAGTTACTTAAAGCGAGCCTTTTATTATTCAGTGCGATTCGCGCCTGCTCTAAAAGTAAGGATCGGTTTTGAACAGGAATCTTCGCCTCCACAGTATCAATGATGGCCACATCTCCCAACAAAGCGCTGGATCTCACACCTCTAAATCGCTGCTCCGCATTGACCAAGAACTCGCGTTGCAGTAAGACCTGTTTGTAGGCCTGCAACCAATCAAAATAGGCTTCACTGGCTTTGTAAAGCAGTTCGTTGACCAATAAGGTCTGATCTTGCTTGGACTGCTCCACAAAGAATTTGGCTTGGCGCAATTGTGCTCTGCGCTCGTCGATCAGTAATCCTTGAGCTACAGAAACTGAAAGTCCTGCATTGTACAAGCCGTTTTCTGGAACGGAGCGTTCTGGGTTCAAAAAGATCCCTTCGTTCTCCTCAAAACCAGCTTTAAGCTCAATTCCGTACCAAGTTGGTACTTTGAAAGTAGCGTTGAGGATATCGTAATACTCATCGCCTTTGAATTGTTTCTGATCGTAATCGACCTCGATCTTCGGATCGAATCCGCCACGGGCCTTAAGCAATTCTGCCTCGGCATTGCTCAACACAAGTTTGGCCTGTTTGGCCACCGGATGATACTCTTTCACATACCCCAAATACTCGCGGTAGCTCAGTAAAAGCGTATCACTTTGTGCCTGCAAACCGCTTATGCTTAAAAGCAGGGCGATCAATAGGTGCAATCTTAGCTTCATTACTTATTTCTTCTTTTTGGTCGATTCTTTCTTTTCTGCGCCTTCTGGCAGATAGTAGTCTGGTGGGAATCCGTTGAGCTGTCGCCAGAGTTCAAACCAGATCGGTACATCATTCAAGAGGGCTAGGGTAAAAGCTCCAGAGCCCACACGCAGCTCCTCAGGCCACTCGTGGTCGTTTGGATCTTGGGCGATCAGTACGCGGTATTTACCGTTATCACTAATGTAAGTATCAATTGCCACCACAACTCCACCGTAGGTTCCGTAAGACACATTAGGCCATCCACTAAAGATGATCGCTGGCCAGCCATCAAACTGTACACGAACTTGCTCTCCAACGTGAATCAACGGAATGTCAATTGGACTTACATAGGTTTCAATAGCCATGCTGAATCCGCTCGGCATAATACGAATAATGGGATCGCCCTCTTTAATGGTCTCACCCACACCGCCTACTATAGCGCGGTTGATATATCCGTCTTGCGGCGCTTTTACATAATAGAGTCCAGATCTGACCTCAAAGCTCGCGTACTCCGATTGTAGTTTTGCTACTTCAGCGTCTGTGCTGAACTTACTCGAGGCTGCTGTGAACTTGTCACTTTCTGCCTTGGCGAGCTTGTCTGCATATTCTGCCTGAATTCTATTGAGTTCAATGCGGGAATTGATCAATTCATTCCGACTGGCCAAAAGCTTGTTTTGTTGCGCGATGAGTTTCGCTGCAGTCTCTTGCGCCTTTTGACGTTTGTCCTCTAATTGCGTTCTGGATTTTAATCCTTCTGTCAATAGACTTTCGGTTCGCTTATACTGTGCAATGGCAATACTGTCATTGATGCGAGCAGCAATGAGATCAACACTGTCACTAGTTACCTTGAACTGATTTTGTTGAATCTTGATCTTGGCTTGTTGTGTTTTCAATCCTCGTTCTTGATACAACGCAGATATTTGATTTTCCAAGGCCTGTACTTTGCTTTCATAGCTTTCTGATGACAAGGATTTGGCATCGATCTGACGACCGGTTCGGGCCAAATACTCGGGGTCAAAGTATTCGCTTTTGATCTCCGTTAGATGAAGAATGGTATCGCCTTTCTTCACAAAATCACCTTCTTGTACATACCATTTTGCTACAGTTCCAGGTATAGGAGACTGTATGGTCTGCGGGCGAACCTCTGGAGCTAAAGTGGTCAGGAATCCATTACCCGACACATTTTGCGTCCAAGGCAAGAACATGACCACTAAAAAGATAACTGCAAAGATCTTTAGGAATCTGTTGAAGTACTTAAAGTGCCTTCTGTGAAAAACCAGACCGGCTGCTTTGTACTTGTCCAAAGAAACTTTCTGATTGAGTTTTTCTTGAGAGATGTTTAACATGATCTTCTATTTAATAGCACCTTTTTCCATGGTGATGGTTGTGTCACAAAATTCTCCCCATTCTTCATCCTGGCTCACCACGATCAGGGTCCAAGGGTGGGACTTATCGGTTAGGAAAGCGCGCAATCTGCGAGCTTCCTCAGCTTTGAAATGATCTAAAGGATCTTTCAGCAAGAGTAGTTTTGGCGCGTGTACTATGGCGCGTGCCAAAAGGATCTTCTTACCAATGGTGAGCGGGATTTGACGTCCTTCGGGATAGAGTATGGTATCAATTCCGTCATCAAGGGACTTAACAAATTCCATCAGACCAACATTCTCAATGGCCCAGTTCACGCGTTCACGGGGAATGTCTGCATCTCCAAAGGTGATGTTCTCCAGCAGGGTTCCCTCAAAAGGAGATTCTTCTGATAAGGTCTGTCCTACCAAGGCTCTAAATTTGCTTAAGTGAATCGTTGAACGCGCCACAGAGTTGACAAACATCTGCCCGTTAGTCGGCGGAATGATCCCAGAGATCACACGCAGTAAAGTGGTTTTACCACTACCGTTCTCTCCGTTGATCCAAGTTCTGGAACCAGGTACAATGTTTAGATTGATGTCTTTAAGAATTGGCTGTTTATGGCCAGGAACGGTAAGGCCGATCTCTTTTAGTTCAATATCCAAATGACCCGCGTTCAAGAAGCTTTCATCACCCTCTTGTGGTTCAATTTCTTTGTCTACCACTTGTCCGATCTTTTCCAAAGAGGTCAATACATCATAAATGGTCTCAAGACCTGTGATTAACTTTTCTACGGAATTGATCACGGTAATAATGATGATCTCTGCAGCTACGAACTGCCCGATGTTCATTTCCTGATTCAATACCAGAATACCTCCAATCAGCAATAATCCTGCTGTTACCAATACCTTAAAACCAATCAACTGAATGAATTGGATCACCAATACCTTAAAGTGCTTTTCTCTGGCACCTAAATAGCCAACAACCAAGTTGTCATTCTTTCTCAAGGCCAAACTCGTTTTTCCAGAAAGCTTAAAACTCACCACGGTTCGGGCCACTTCTTGAATCCAGTGGGCTACTTTATATTTGTTCTTAGACTCTTCCAAACTACTGCTCATTCCACGCATGGCAGTCACTCTAAAAAGCAGGTACAAGAAAAGCAACAGCAAAATGCCATAGGCAATAAAGAACGGGTGGTATAAAGACAGCAGTAGCAATCCAAAAATGATCTGTAAAAGCGCAGCGGGGAAGTCTACCAGGATCTTAGACAATCCTTTCTGTACCGTAAGGGTATCAAAAAAGCGGTTGGCTAACTCTGGCGGATAGTAGTTTCTCAGCTCACTCAATTGGATCTTCGGGAATCTATAAGCGAACTCAAAGGAAGCACGGGTGAAGATCTTCTGCTGAATGTTCTCAATGATGCGGAACTGCATCAGCTGTAAAGCTCCTACAAAAGCCGTCCCCAGCGTAACTAGAATTACCAGTACTATCCAAGAGGAACTGATCTGCGCCCCTTGAATAAGGTTGATGATCGCTTGAATTCCCAGTGGTAATGACAAGCTCACTGCTCCTGCGAAGATCGCATAATAGAACACTTGGAGCACATCTTTGCGGTCCAGTTCTAGCATCTCGGTGAGCCGCTTCCAGGGGGTGTAAATTATTTTTTGACTCATGCGTCTATATTTAATGTGTTTAAGACCAAATGTTTAAAGAATACTGTTGGAGGACTGCTTTTTTTACAGTCCGTAATGGAGGTGAAATGATCCATTAAAAAATGCTGGTGGAGCGCACCGTCTACTACGGTACTGGCCAAGCTTGCTGGATGTTTGTATTCTGGGCAAGCTTCTAAGATCATATCGCGCACACGGTGGATCAAACGTTTGTAGATGGAAAAATAACCTTCCTTGTTCTCGTCATCTACCTCTTTAGTGAGGTAACTTTTAGAAAACTCATTGACAACGATCTGTCCCAGCTTTACCTCGTCAATATGAGAGAAACTGGCGTCCATTTCAACAGGACGCGTGATTACTTCTAAAGCTTGTTTAAGCTTGTCTTTGGGACTGTTGATGCTATAGGTTTCCATAACCAACTTGTACTCCAACCAACCCCAATACCAATTGGTTAAGTACAACAGCAGTTTGTGTTTGTTCTCAAAGTAGCGATAGATAGAGCTCTCATTGGAGCCGATACGCTGGCCGAGCTTTTTGAAGGTAAAAGCTTCAAAGCCGATCTCATCCACCAAAAGAATGCTGTGCTCAATAATGCGAAGGCCCAAATCTGAGGACTCCGGGTCTTTGAGGTAGATCTTTGGGTGTACCGTGATCGTTAAGTTTGAAAATAATTTCTCCATGTCTAAAATAATACGTCGCAAAAATAATAGTAACACTATCAAGTAGCAATAGTTTAACTTTTAATTAAGAAATGGAAACTATTAAGACGGAGAGAATTATTTAGCTTTGAAGTATTAAAAATCGTTTATGATCTCAGACCTCATACACAAAAGAAGATCGGTATATCCAGCTTTATATGCCGATACACCGATTGCTAAAGAAACCATAGAAGAGTTGCTTATGGCTGCCCATCAGGCGCCTACACACAGAAAGACCCAACCTTGGCGTTTCAAAGTTTTTCATACGGAGCAAAAACGTGCAGAATTGGGCGATTTCTTAGCCTTAAAATACCGCAATACCATCAGCAACTATTCAGAATTCAAGGAAGCAAAGATTCGCAAAAAACCGGCTGACGCTGCTTGTGTAATTGCCATTTGTGTGCAAGAGGATCCAGACCAGCGTGTGCCTTATTGGGAAGAGTTGGCTGCCACTGCTATGGCTGTTCAAAACCTGTGGCTGGCGTGTACAGAAAAAGGGATAGGCGGCTATTGGTCTTCACCAGCGCTGATGCGATATATGGATGAGTTCATCACCCTAGAAGCTGGAGAAAAGTGTATCGGCTTCTTTTATATGGGTAATTTAAAGGCGGAACTGCCTGAGCCTTGGGAGCGCAACCCGCTCGATCAGCATGTGAATTGGTTTTAAAAGAAACCGTCAAAGTAGGTGTAGAGGTAATTCAGGTAGAATCCCAAATAGATAAAACACACGACTAACTTCATAAAAGTAGAGGCTAAAAAGCCAAGGAAAGATCCAAACGCAGCCTTTAAAGCCTGATTGGATTCGGTTTTATTAAAGGCGATCTCTCCAATAAAAGCTCCCACAAAAGGTCCAATTAAGACTCCAAAAGGAATGGGGGCAATCAATCCTACAACGAGCCCTATGGTGGTTCCTATAGCGCCTGCTCGACTCCCGCCAAAGCGCTTGGTGCCAATGGCCGGAATGATGTAATCCAGCACCACTATAATTATAGCAACCAATAAGGTGATTCCCAGAAACCAATAGTTTACCGGGATGACCGAGGTTAAAAACAGCATCAAAAGCCCTAACCATGAAATAGGAGGACCTGGTAAGACAGGCAGTACGCTGCCAATAATACCGCCGAAGCAAAGAAGAAGCCCCAGGATTACTAAAAAGATATCTAACATATACCCATTGGACGCGGGCGATAGATACTTGTTACAATCTTTTTTAACTAAAAAATTAGTTTAAACTAAATATTTAGTTATATTTGAATCCAGAAACACATTAGAATGAAACAACTCACAAAGGCAGAAGAAGATCTCATGCAACTGCTTTGGGAACTCAAAGAGGCGAATGTAGCCGCTTTGCTCGATAAATTACCCGAGCCCAAACCAGCCTACAATACCGTATCTACAATTATTAGAATACTGGAGAATAAAGGCTTTGTAGATTACCGTAAAGAGGGGCGCGGGCATGTGTACTTTCCAAAGGTGAGTAAGGAAGCTTATAGCAAGCACAGTCTTAAAAAGCTCAGAGACGGATACTTCCAGGGGTCCTTTAAAAGTATGGTGTCCTTCTTTATGAAGAACAACGATATGACCATAGACGATTTGGAATCAGTTATGAAGGAAATTCAAAAAGAAGACTAATGGCACATTATATCATTCAAACGCTGATCTTTCAGCTACTGTTTTTATTGGTTTATGATCTGTTCTTAAAAAAAGAGACCTTTTTTCATTGGAACCGTTGGTATCTTTTGGGTACTGCAGCGCTGAGTTTGGTGTTGCCGTTCATCCAAATAGCGGCTATTGGTCGGCAAATTAGCCCGGAGCTTAGGGTGCAATTACCGGCGGTCTTTATAGGGGGCGAGGGGTTTGTGCCTACCGTTGCTAATCCGCAAGAGTTTGTATTTCCATGGCAGCTGTTGTGGCAAGCCGGAGCCGTGATCATGGGAATTTGGTTTGCAGTTAAACTGGTCAAGATTCTGCGTATGCGTCGCAAAGGAAAATTGACGCGTTTGGAAGATTTTGCCTTAGTGATCTTGCCCAATAGTAAGTCTGCCTTTTCTTTTTGGAGCACTGTTTTTCTCGGGGCTGATCTAGCACCAGAGCAGCGGGAGATGATCCTGCATCACGAACAGGTCCACGTACGCCAACGCCATACCTTGGATCAACTCTTTTTTGAATTGCTGCGGATTGTGTTTTGGTTCAACCCACTGGTCTATCTCTATCAGGCGCGTATCACGAGTTTACAAGAATACATCGCCGATGCGGAAGTAGCGGCCAGCAAAGGAAAGAGCGCGTACTATCAGCAGCTTTTGTCTCAAGTTTTTCAAACAGAGAATGTTTCATTCATCAATACATTTTTTAATCATTCATTAATCAAAAAACGAATCAGTATGTTACAAAAATCAAGATCCAGCAGATCTAAATTGCTCAAGTTTGCCCTCTTATTGCCACTTTTGGCGGTAATGGTGGTTTACACTTCTTGCTCTCAAGAAAGCCCTACCACTGCAGATGCAGCGGCTAAATCATCAGACGCTGATGTGATGACCAAAATCGAAGAGCTCTCAGAGGCTATCATGGCGCAAGGAAACCTAACAGAAGATGAGCGCAGGGCGTTAGAGTTCTTAGCTACACCGGCAAAAGAAGGTGATAAGGTCTATGAATCGGTCGGGGAATATCTCGCCGAGACAGAGGGTAAAGTTGTCGAAGGACGCCAGGTTATGGAGTACCAGAGTCTACAAGACGGAGATCCTGTTCCTTTCGCAGCGGTTGATCGCGTACCGATCTACCCAGGCTGTACAGGTACTAATGAGGAGCTCAAGGCCTGTTTTAGTCAGAAACTTTCCATGTTCGTCAATGATGCCTTTAATAAAGACCTGCCAGAGAGCTTGGGCTTGGTAGGAACATTACGCATAGCAGCTATTTTTAAAGTAGACGTAAACGGTCAGATCGTAGACATTAAGTCACGCGCTCCGCACCCAGGACTTGAAGAAGAAACAAATCGTGTGCTTGGTACTTTACCTACCTTGACTCCGGGAGAGCAAGACGGGCAGCCGGTAGGGGTTCTTTATTCTTTGCCTATAGTATTTCATGTTGCTGAATAGATACTTCTTTTATATACTCACAGTGATTTGTATCAAAGCCGGAGCTCAGTCTTCGGCTTTGGTCGTTGGAGATAGTTTGATGGCACAAGGTCAATACCTACAGGCCATTAAATCTTATGAAAAGCTACCCATTTCTCAAGCAAACCTTCCTTTGGCCAAGGCTTACAGGGCTATGGGGAACACGGCCAAGGCCCTAGTTTTTTACGGCAATGCCTATGAGATCAATCCAGAGAATACAGCTTTGGGCTTTGCCTATGGCTCTTTACTCAGGGCTACCGGACGCATGCCTTTGGCTGAGGTAGTTTTTGAGGAATTGATCCAGCGAGATTCTACTAACGCTAGTGCCTACTATCAATTGGGAATGGTTCGATTGGCCGCTCAAGACAGTACGGCCATACCCTTATTAGCACGAGCGCTCGAGCTCAATGATCAGCATATGAATGCGCGGTATCAGCTATCCAAAGAACTCTTGGAAAAACGGCAATATGAAACTGTGGACACTCTTTTGACCGTTGGACTCAAACAAAGTCCGAATAACACAAAACTCTTGCAATTGCAGGGAATTAAGCAGTATGTCACTAAGCGTTATCACGACGCCATAGCCAGTTTTGAACTTTTGGATTCTATTGCCACTATAAGCGTACAACAACGGGAATACTTGGCCAATAGTTATTCCAGAACCTATCAGTATGAACCTGCTTTGGAGCAGTTCAAAATTTTGATCAATCAATACGACGATCAAAACTCCAACTGGCATTTTACGCTCAGTACGGTTTACCTCGGTCTAAATGAACCCGAAAAAGCCCGTAGGCATATCAATATTGCCATTGGTCTTTTAGACAAACCGCTGGACAATCACTTTTTAACCCTCGCCATTACTTACAATCGGGAAGGTAATTACAGGGCGGTAATGGAGGCCTTACAGCAGGCACTGGCAGAAAACGCCCAGAATGAACTGGCTAAATATCAGTTGGCCGTTGCCGCAGACAATCGGTATGATGACAAGAGCTTGGTACTCCCTTTTTATGAAGCTTACGCCAAACAATTTCCCGAGGGCCGTCACATAGACACGGTCACTTACAGGATCTCAGATCTCAAGGAGTTGATCTTTATGGACAAGGATTGAGTTTTTTATTCCCTCGTGATTTGCTATTTTTAGCCCAATGAAGCGTTTATTAATCAGTGTTTTATTGGTTTTTCTTGGATCTTCGGCTTTGGCCCAGTCGCAAGAAGAAATTCAATGGATCTCCATAGAAGAAGTAGAGGCGGCTGTTGCCCAGGAGCCCCGTCCGGTCTTTATTGACATCTATACCAATTGGTGTGGATGGTGTAAACGCATGGATAAGAGTACGTTCAAAGATCCTGCTTTTGTGAGCTATATCAATGAGAACTACTACGCCGTAAAGTTCAATGGCGAGGAGCGAGATACTGTAAATTATCGCGGTTACGCCTTTAAATACGTGCCTCGTGGTAGACGCGGTTATAACGAGCTTGCTGCGGCCTTTATGCAAAACAAATTGAGCTATCCGACCTATATTGTCCTCAATGAAATTTTAACTCCTTTGCAGTCTTTCAAAGGATACAGAACCGCAGACGAATTTCTCCCCATCATTACCTTTTTAGGAGAGGGCCTATACAAGAACACAAAATGGGAAGATTTCATGTCCCAATGGGAAGGTAAAGACCGCTAGCATGAAGTATTTTCTCTACGTTGCTGGTGTTTTTTTGCTGATGTCGTCCTGTGAGTATTTTGAGACCAAAAAGATCGATTCCGATACCTTATTTGAACAAGAAATGGCCACCATTAATTGGGAGGAGGTAGACCAATATCCGCTTTTTAAAGTATGTGATGAAACGGCCACCAAGACGGTGCAGTTGGAATGTTTTCACCAACAATTGAGTGCCAACATTTCTAAAGTGATCAAGGACAGCGTACCTGGGGTAATTCAGAGTCTTCGCGATACCGTCTTATTAGAGATGAGCATTGATACTTCAGGCGTATTCAACTTACAACAGATTCAAATGGATTCGATGACCCGCGTGCATTTGCCTAAAGTAGAATCTTGGCTCAAAGCAGCTTTAGGGCAAATGGACCCCATCGCCCCAGCAACAAAAAAAGGAGTGCCGGTAGTCACTAAATATACGCTTCCGCTAATTCTAGCTACAGATTGAATTTACAGCCCAAAGTAAAGTCTACGGGGAACTCACCATTATCATCGATGGTCAAACCTACAATGTCGTTATAAGCGAGCATTAAATATCCTTTGCCCAATTTGATATCAGCACCAAGGCCTAGCAAAATAGGCGCCTGCAAATTGCCTCCTGTGATTTCTTGATCCACGGAGTTTTGAGCGGGATCTGTGTTGGTGATCACCGTTCTGGAATAGGTGTAGGTAGCCAGACGTGCATTGGCAAAGACATCTACCTTGGCAGATTTTACAAACTTAAATCTATAGTTCAAGGAAAGTTGAGATGCGGAATAATCAAAATCTTCTACCGCAAAGGACTGTCTAAATTGAAACACAATGGCGTGTCTTGGCAGGAGCTTGCTGTCCAAAATTTCAAACTCAATTCCTACCAAGGGTGCCGTGGCGTTTTGCGGATTGGCAGTATAACGGTTGTTGGTCACTCCGCCAAAGAATCCCAATCGCGTTTCAAAGGCAACCGTCTGTGAGTTCGTGTCGTAATTTGGATCCACACTTGCATTGTAATCATTGATGAAGTTGCGTAAGCCAGCAAGGGTCATCCGTAAACGATCAGTAGACAATCCGCTTCCTGTGGTTAAGTCATTTAGGGTGGATTTATATTGCTCCTGATATTTTCCGTCAACGCGGGTATTGATCAGTTCGTAGTACTGGCCGTCTTTTTTTACAAAATATCGGTATTGTTTGTTAAAGGTGTTCCACAGCAGATCAATGGTTCCACTTACCTCGGTTTTCAAGGATAAAGACTCTCCATTGATGGTGTAGGTTTGCTGGGCAAAACCTATGCTTGCCACAGTTATAAATAAAACGAACAAAAGGCTTTTTAATCGTTGCATGCTCAGGGATTTAGGTGAACTAAATGTACATATTATTTTTTATACTCGCGGCCTTTCCAAAGATAGCTGTGGTTCAAGCTGCGCACCAAAATCACCACCAAAGTCCACGGATAAAGTAGATTGGCTACAAAGGTTTTCTTCGCTGTTTGATGCAGTGGAGCCAAGCTTCTGTAGCTGATCAAAATGAAATCCAGTGTGATTTTCAAAAACAGATAGAACAGCAAAATGGTCTTAAGGCTGGAATCGAATTTTAAACCAAAAAGCAAAACAATGGGCCAAAGGTTGGCCAAAGTCACGGCAATACCCATTCTGTTGGAACCTTGCAAAGCAACTTCTTTAGATTTTTTCACCCATCTGATACGCTGCCAGAAGTACTCTGGCCAGGTTTTAGCACCCTGTACTTCCACTACCGCAGCCGTGTCATTCAAATAGTGGATCTCGGCCTCATTGGCCACTGCTTTTTTGAGTAAGAACATATCATCTCCGCTGGCTATATGCAGATTACCTTCAAAACCATTTACGGACTCAAACCAAGCCTTGTTGTAGATCAAATGAGCACCGTTGGCAACACTGGGTCTCCCCAAACCTGCTGCACCACGGCCCAGTTGCGAAATACCTGCTGTCTCTACTTCTTGCACCCAATGCAACAATCCATCTTGCGGCTTGAGGGTTATAGGTCCCAGGATCAGATCGGGATTGTTTTGGAGTGCATTTTGAAGCTGTGCCCACCAACCGGCTTGTATACTTATATCGGCGTCAAAAGTTGCGATCCAAGGATATTTAGCCAAGCCTATAGCTTGCGTAATGGCATCTTTTTTTGCTGCTTTATGTTTTCTGATCACTTTAGAAATACGGTAGTCGAATTCTGAGTTTTCCAATGCCGTATGGATTAGCGCCGAGGAACGATCCTCACTGGCGTCGTCCATAAATATGAATTCCACAGAAGCAGGGTCTGGCAGCAGTTTTAGACTTTCCAATAGCGGTGATAAGCGATGCTCTTCATTGCGAAAGGGGATCACTATGCTAATTTTTTTTGTGGCTTCTGATGGAATTGATGATGCGGAGGCTGCGGTTAACTTCTGAATCCCACGGATCGCCCAAACGATCAGTTCGGCATAGATCAAAAAGATAATAACACTTATGGTGATCATGCGTTTTTGCGTTTATAAGCGGCAATTACGCCACTACCAATTAAGGCAGGAATGCCAAAGTTCAAGATCCAACCCATCAGCACAGCCATCACCACAGTAAGTTCATCCACGCCGACCAGTCCAAATAGGGCTACGGCGATTCCACTTTTGACAACGATGTCCAAAACCAGCAACATGGGTGTAATACTGCTGAGTAGATAATACGCAAACAATAAGGGGATTAGTGCGCTCAAATTCGGTTGAGCACCAAATCCAATCAACATCCAAAGCATTAAACTTCCAAAACACAAATAGCGCAAGAGGCTGTGAATCACTGTCCAACTCAGGATGATACGAGGAAGTTCTAAGGTCTTCCTCCAAAGGGCAGACAGGCTGAGGCCTTGAAATAAAAGCTGCCGCTTACGGATCAAATAACCAAATACCATCAGCAAAACCAAAACGATCAATATCAAAATCACATTGAGTTTAGAGACGGGCAGTTCAAAACGAAAACTGATCCATAAAATGGCTGGAATCCCTAAGAGTAGCGTGACCCCCATCTGTTGCATATTCCCTAGAAAAGTGAGCCAAAGAATGCGCTTTCTTTTGCTGGGTTCAAAGAAAAGGGCCTTAGCGCCATATTCTCCAATGCGTTGGGGTGTAAGCAGGGAAGCTGCCAAAGAAGCGTAAGTCTGTTTCCAAGCTAGAACATAAGAAATAGGCTTGGTGGTAAAGGTCAAAAGTTGCCATTTTCTGGCCTCCAGTGCCCAGTTCATAAAGCTCAACAGTATCCACAATCCTAAAGTCCATAATTGCAGCTTGCTGTTGAGGTGAGACCACAATTGTTGGAGCTTTCCGCTGTTGTCTGCAAAGAGTTTTTGGTAGAGGAACAACCCCATTGCCACCAAAATGATCAATTTTAGGGCGACTAAGAGATATTGATTAGCTTTGTCTGACAAGACCATTGTTCGCTAATTTAATCAATCCGCGGGGGATGGGCTTTAAAATACTATGAGCAAATCCGAACGAATCATCTTAGGCATTGACCCCGGAACCACCATTATGGGTTTTGGACTCATTCGCGTGGTGGGTAAAAAGATGGAATTCATGCAGTTGAATGAACTGCAATTGCAAAAGTATTCCGATCATTACGTGAAGCTCAAGTATATCTTTGAACGCACGGTACAACTCATTGATACTTATCACCCAGACGAGATCGCCATTGAAGCACCATTCTTTGGTAAAAACGTCCAATCCATGCTCAAACTGGGAAGGGCTCAAGGCGTAGCCATGGCCGCAGGACTTTCAAGAGAAGTGCCCATCACCGAGTACTCACCCAAAAAGATCAAAATGGCCATTACCGGCAACGGTAACGCCAGTAAAGAGCAAGTGGCTAAGATGCTTCAAAGCATTCTTGGGATCAAAGAACTCCCTAAGAATTTGGACAGTACAGATGGACTGGCTGCTGCGGTTTGTCATTTTTACAATGCAGGGAAGATCAGCACTGGGAAGTCGTACTCTGGTTGGGGAGCTTTTATCAAAGACAATCAAGACCGCATAGGCTAATCGATTGCCCTTATGGAAGATCAATCAACTTGTAAAAACTGTGGCACTCAAACGCAAGGGGCGTACTGCCATCATTGCGGCCAGCGCTCCGGGATCCACAAGGTGAGTTTTAGCGAGACCTTCGGAGATCTGGCTTCGGGTTTATTTACTTTAGAAGCGCCTCTTTGGAGAACTACCAAGGCGCTTTTTCTATCACCCAGCCAACTCTTTGCCGAGTATTTAAGTGGACAGCGTAAAAAATATTACAAGCCGGTAGCCTATTTTATACTGTGGTCTGCGCTCTTTATTTTGGTGCGTAGTCTGATCAAGTTTGACCCTTTTAAAAGTGTCCAGGCAGACACCACTTTAAATACGGATATCCAGTGGCTCTATGATGCAGGCAAGCTTATGTCTGCGAATATCAACAACTTCATGTTCATTTTTGTGTTGACCCTTGGAGGCTTTTTGAAGATCTTCTTTTACAAAAAACACACTTTTGCCGAATTCGTCGCTGTAAGTTTTTATCTACTCTGTGTGTATACCTTGATCAATACGCTGTTTCAGATCTACCTCAAATTGAGCGGCGCTCAACCCAACTTTTTTCCGGCCTTGTTGTTTGGCGCCTATTTGGTTTATGCAATACCAGCATGGCTCAAAGGGAATTGGGTGCTGAGTTTTTTCAAAACGGTGGTGGTCTTTTTCTTGGCATCTTTATTTTACCTCGCCTTGAGTTTTGGATTGTCCATTTTAATTGTTTTGTTCTTCTGATCGTGGCCGGATTATACCTTCACATACCGTTTTGCAAACAAGCTTGTCATTATTGTGACTTCCATTTTTCAACTTCTTTAAAGCATCAAGGGGGAATGGTAGCTGCCATGCAGGCCGAATTGATCTTGCGCAAAGCAGAACTTTCTGAGCCTATTAAAACGATTTACCTCGGAGGGGGAACACCGAGTTTGCTCACTCCAAACCAATTGGAGGAGTTGTTTGGGACCATAAATATGCACTATCAGCTCAGTGATGCCATAGAGTTTACCCTTGAAGCCAACCCAGACGATATTGACGAGTCGCTGTTGTTAGCTTATAAAGCCGTAGGAGTAAACCGGCTCAGTTTAGGGATACAATCCTTTAGAGAACAAGACCTTAAATTCATGAATCGGGCCCATGATCAGCGGCAAGCTGAGCAGGCCCTGGACTTGGTAGCAAAACATTTTGATGACTATTCCGTAGATCTGATCTACGGCGTACCTGAAATGCCGCTCACAGTTTGGGAAGAAAACTTGCAGAAGGCTTTTGAAGCAGGCGTCCCACACTTATCCTGTTATGCCTTGACCGTTGAGCCCGATACGGCCTTAGATCGGTTTATACAAAAAGGGGTGGTTGCCCCGGTAGATGAAGCTTTGGCTAAAGCGCATTATGAATTGCTCTTGGACAAGACTTCCGATGCAGGATATATCAATTACGAGTTCAGCAATTTTGGCAAACCCGGTTTTCAATCTCAAAATAACACGGCTTATTGGGAAGGAGTTCCTTATTTGGGTATTGGCCCAGGGGCGCATTCACTTGTAGATCACGTTCGTACTTGGAACATTTCTAACAATCCGCTTTACATTAAATCCTTGCAGGCCGGCAAACGTCCGCATGAATCCGAAAAGCTCAGCCTCAACGATCGTTATAATGAATACATCATGACCGGTTTACGTACGGCCAAAGGAGTTTCATTAGCTAAAATTTCTGAAGAATTTGGAGCCGTATACCGTCAATATGCCGAATCTTTATTGCCCGAACTACAAGCTAAGAATTGGATTTTCTTAGACGGTGACGACTTGCATGTACCTAGATCGTCAAAATTTGTATCTGATGGAATAGCGGCAGAACTTTTTAAGCTTCTTTAAGTCAGATTGCTTACCTTGAGGCTATGATCGCAATACTTCACATTGCTGACCAAGAGATCGAAATCGATCTGGATCAGCCCCTTGATATTTCGATTCCCATGCACTCAGGGCCCGAGAATCCCAATGCTTGGTATGTGGGGCATCCAGAATTTAAACCGGTCGTTTTGGAGGATTGGGTGGGTTCCGTTCAAGAGGGGGCAGCTGTGAATTTCACCAGCATGCAGATCATTCCACATGCGCAGGGTACGCATACAGAATCATTAGGACATATCACGGCCGAGCCCGCTAATGTCAACCGAGCGTTTCACCGTTACTTTTACAAGGCGAGACTCATCAGTCTAAAACCAGAAACACGGGGAGGTGATCAGGTCATTGACCTACATTTGTTGCAAGACCACCTTAAGGATCCAGATATTGAAGCCCTCGTGATAAGAACCTTACCGAATTCTTCTGAGAAGAAAACACGTCAATATTCACACACCAATTGGCCTTATTTGACTAAGGCTGCGGCGGCCTATCTCTGTCGTAAAGGCATTCAGCATTTATTGATCGATACCCCTTCTGTGGATCGAGAAGAGGATGGCGGTAAATTAGAAGCGCATCGAGCCTTTTGGGATATGGATGGAATACCCAGAGAGCACGCTACTATTACAGAGTTCATCTTTGCTGATGATTTCTTGGAAGATGATCACTACGTTTTGGAGTTGCAATTGGCCAATATTGAGTCCGATGCTGTTCCCAGTAGACCGGTCTTGTATCGCATAAAATCCATATCATGAAACTGAGTTTAAAACTGGAAGAATTGGCTCAGTTTGGGCTGGCGATCTATTTGTTTTCCCTCTTGGATTTTGCTTGGTGGTGGTTCCCAGCACTTTTGCTAACTCCAGATGTGGGTATGCTCGGTTATATCGCAAACGCTAGAATTGGCGCATTGACCTACAACTTATTTCACCATAAAGGGGTTGCCATAGCGGTATACATGTTTGGAGTGATCTTTCAAAATCAAGAGCTTTTGCTTGCAGGTTGTATCCTGTTTGGTCATTCTGCTATGGACCGTTTGATGGGATATGGTTTGAAGTATCCAGACAGCTTTCAAAACACCCATCTCGGGCGAGTTGGGAAACAAAACAAAGCATAATACGGCTATGTACGCATTGAAAAACAGACTGTGCTTTGCGGCGACCTTCCTTCTATTTTTAAGCGCTAATTTCTCAGCAGCCCAAGAGAATTTTGAGCGTGTAGATGCTGTGATCCAGTTGTATCCAAAGCGAGCAGCTTCTGTGGAGCAAATAGCTGGATTCATCAACAGAGATTTTAGTTCCGAAGCCGATAAGCTCCGTGCTATCTACGGCTGGCTCATTAACAATATTGCTTATGATCCCAATGAATACAAAGCATTGGATTATAGTTTTACTACGGTTTCTGAAAGGAATAAAAAGCAAGAAAAGTTTCGGCAACAGTTGATCAATCGAGTTATTGAGAAGGGCGTTGCTGTCTGTGAGGGTTATGCTTTTGTCTTTGAGCGCTTGTGTGAACTCACAGGAGTTACCTCTTATCTGGTACGAGGAGATTCAAAGGCCTCTTTGGCCGATATTGGCCGTAAGTTCGATGTAAATCATATGTGGAACATCGCCTTAATTGATGGTAATACCTATTTATTTGATGCCACTTGGGGCGCGGGGCGCTATACCGATCGTTTTGAAAAAGACACCACCTATAGTTTCTTCATGGCAGATCCGCAGCAGTTTGTATATACGCACCTTCCGCTTTTAGAGGAAGATCAATTGCTCACACAGCCTTTGAGCAGAGCTATCTTTGAATCCATGCCTATTATTGTAGATGACTCCCTAAAAGAGTACAAATCGCTGCTGCCAGCAACAGGCATTCTCAATAGCGGAGCTAGTTCTGGTAAATGGCAATTCCGTTTGCCAATTCCGCAGCAGTCTGCCATAGGTATAAGTGTAGATGGTTCTGCCGTTAAATCTCAAAACACCCATTGGAATGCAGAAGCCCAACTGCACGAATTTGAATTGGATATCCCGCTGGGCGCACAATTGCTCATAATCTATTTTGACGAACGTCCTGGGATGGTATATAAGATAGATTGAGATGCATATTGAAGCCTTTAGAGCATACTGCTTGACCAAAAAAGGAGTTACAGAATCTTTTCCTTTTGATGAAAAGACCTTGGTCTTTAAAGTGATGGGAAAGATGTTTGCGCTCTCGGGGCTGGAACGATTACCCGCTCAGGCAAATCTTAAATGTGATCCCGACAGAAGTGTAGATCTGCGCGCGCAATACGACGGACTTATTCTTCCCGGCTACCACATGAGCAAGCTTCATTGGAATACGGTCCTGATCGATTCGGGTTTGCCACCTGATCTGATCCGCGAACTTATTGATCACTCCTATGATCTGGTGGTAGCAAAATTTAGTAAGAAACTCCGTCTAGAGTGGGAATCACTTTGACCTTTCTATAGTTGGATGGAGACATGCCTTGATACTTCTTGAACTGTCTGTTGAAGTTGGCCATGGAATTGTAACCACTTTTCAAGGCGATTTCAGGCATACTGAGCTCCAATTCTTGACTCAATAGATTTCGAGCGGCTTCACAACGAATTTCATTGAGGAACTGAACATAAGATTTCCCCGTACGCTTTTTAAAGTACTTACAAAAGGAGGATGGAGTCAGCGCTATTTTGTCTGCAATATCAGCCAAGTAGATCGGTTGTTGGTAGTTGTTCATGGTGTATTCAATGATCTGACTCATGCGGTCAGAGTCCTCCCCGCGGTAATTGGGTCGCGTAGCACTTTCACGTATCGGGTGAACTTTTTGCCGGCTAATTTTAGAGATCAAAGCAACAAATTGCTCGAATTTAGCCGCAGATGCTCCTTGATCCAATCCATCCATCAGATTAAAAATGCTCAGATCCACATCGCTTAAATACCAACCTGCCCAATCTTCTTGAAAGGGCATTTGAAGCCTAGAGATCTCCGGGGTAAGTTCGCAAAGTGCAGACCACCAGCTCTCTAGAAAAAAGATAGAGATTCGTTCTACGTGTTCTCCATCAGTGGGTTCACTTCTAAACAGATGCGGTTTGTCTCCACGGACGCAGATCAAACTATCAGGTTGAAATGGGATCAAAGTATTGCCGCAGAACAAGGTGCCAGACCCTGAGATTATTAAACTCAATTGGGTTTCAGGATGTTGATGCAAATGCCCGTAAAAGGACTCTTGCCGGTCTCTTTGAACGGTTATTGAAGCCTTTTCTGACTTGGGAATTGTAAAAGGTAAAACCTTAGAACCTCTCATTTATTGTCGTAATTGTGAATCAAAAATACCAAAAAAGGACAAAATAGTATGAATAATGGAAAAATTATGCCCGGAGTTTACCCGGTTTGAATCGTATTTTTGATTGTATTTAAATCAGTTCATTATGAATGTAGCATGGCAGGGTGTGATGCCCGCGGTAACTACTAAGTTTACCCAAAATGACGAATTAGATCTTCCATTATTTGCCAAAAACATTGAAGCTCAAGTAGCTGCGGGAGTTCATGGAATAGTACTTGGAGGTACGCTGGGAGAGGCTAGTACACTCTCTGTTGATGAAAAGAGAACACTAACGCGATATACCTCAGAGCTCGTTGCAGCTAAGGTTCCGGTCTTGATCAATATTGCAGAGCAAACCACAAAAGGAGCCATTTTGGCTGCCCAGCAAGCCCAAGAAGACGGTGCCAATGCCCTTATGATGTTACCACCCATGCGCTATAAAGCAGGTCCTTTAGAGACGGTCGCTTACTTCAAAGCGGTGGCTAACAGCACGGACTTACCCATTATGGTCTATAACAACCCTGTAGACTATGCCATAGAGGTGACTTTACCGATGTTTGAGTTCTTGTTGGAATGTGACAATATTCAAGCAGTAAAAGAATCCACGCGTGATATCTCCAATGTAACTCGAATAAAGAACGCTTTTGGTGACCGTTTAAAGATCATGACCGGTGTAGATACTTTGGCATTAGAGAGTCTGCTGATGGGAGCTGATGGTTGGATCGCTGGTTTGGTCTGCGCGTTTCCAAAGGAGACCGTGGCCATCTATGAACTGCAAAAGCAAGGTAGAATTGATGAAGCCCTAGCGATCTATCGATGGTTTTTGCCATTGCTAGAGTTGGATATTAACCCTAAATTAGTTCAGAACATTAAGTTGGCTGAGGTAGCTGTAGATTTAGGCTCAGAATGGGTGCGTGCCCCTCGATTGCCCTTAACAGGAGCGGAGCGTGAACACGTACTTAATGTCATAAAAGAAGGTTTAGCCAATAGACCGGTACTGCCTAATTATTAAAAGATGCTAGCGATCCGTCCCACTTGTGAAAACTGCAATAAAAAGCTTCCAGTAGATGCTACTGATGCCATGATCTGCACTTTTGAGTGTACCTTTTGCAACGAGTGCGTAAGCGGACCGCTAAAAGAGGTCTGTCCTAATTGTGGCGGTGGTTTTGTCCCACGGCCTATAAGACCGCAACACCTCTTGGAGAAGTATCCTCCAAGTCAAAAAGTGGTGTATAAACCCGTCGATTTAGAAGCACATTACAAAAAACATTTTAGCCGATGATAACAGGAAAAAGTTATATCGCCAGTACCCCTAGCTCAAGTACAGGCAACACCTTTAAAACATTTGATCCGCAGAAAAATGCAGACAATCCATGGGTATTTACAGAAGCTACTGAGGCTGAGGTTGATCTCGCAGTAAATCAAGCTACAGAAGCTTTTGAATCGTTCCGCTCCAGTAGTGGTGAACAAAGAGCAGCCTTACTCAATGCTATTGCAGATCAGATCATGAATTTGGGTGATGCTTTAATTCAAACCTATTGTGCAGAATCTGGCTTACCCGCCGGACGCGCTCAAGGAGAGCGTGGGCGTACGGTCTTTCAGCTCAGGACCTTTGCAGATTTGGTGGCCGATGGGTCTTGGGTAGAAGCTACAATTGATACGGGGGATCCACAGCGCACTCCAGCACCTAAACCCGATCTGCGCAAAATGAACATTCCCTTAGGCCCCGTGGCAGTTTTTGGAGCGAGTAATTTCCCGTTGGCTTATTCTACGGCAGGTGGGGATACTGCAGCTGCTTTCGCGGCTGGTTGCCCGGTTGTGGTGAAATCGCATCCTATGCATGCGGGAACTGGAGAGTTGGTAGCGCAAGCCATCAGTACTGCGGTAAAGCAAGTTGGGGTGCATCCAGGTGTATTCTCTAATTTGAACAGCAGCGGTATTGACGTTGGAACCCAATTGGTATCTCATCCTGGAATCAAAGCTGTTGGTTTTACGGGTAGTATTAAGGGTGGCCGCGCCTTGTTTGACCTCGCTGCCGGACGGGAAGAACCCATTCCGGTATTCGCAGAGATGGGAAGTATTAATCCTGTGGTTGCCTTGCCCTCGGCTTTGGCAGAGGATGCCTTAGGTTGGGCGCAGAAATACGCAGGGTCGATTAATTTGGGAACCGGGCAGTTTTGTACGAATCCAGGTTTGATACTCGGTATTGCTTCTGAGGAGTTCGATGCTTTTGAACATCACCTTCAGCAAGCTTTTGAAGACGTCACGCCTCAATGCATGTTGCACCCAAAGATCAAACAGGCCTTTGATAGTGGTAAACAACAAGCAAGTGCTCAATCCGGAACGTCAACAGTAGTTTCAGAGATGGAAGTGGACACGGCCAATTATGCCAGTCCTTTAGTACTCAAGGTGAGGGGCGTGGAATTTTTGGCCAATGACAAACTCCATCATGAGGTCTTTGGTCCGTATTCGCTACTGGTAAGCTGTGCAACTGAGCACGAACTACTCACCGTCATTAAAAATTTAGAAGGGCAGTTGACTGGGACCATTCTCGCCACACAAGATGACTTAAGCGGGAAGCATGATATTATTGCCGCCTTGCAGAATCGAGTAGGTCGTTTGATCTTCAATGGGGTACCTACTGGAGTGGAGGTCTGTCCCTCCATGCTGCACGGAGGGCCTTATCCGGCTTCTACGGATTCGCGTTTTTCTGCGGTTGGGATTCACAGCATTAAACGTTGGGTGCGGCCATTCAGTTTCCAAGATTGGCCTAATGCACAATTGCCACAAGAGCTGCAAGATGCCAATCCTTTGGGGATTCGTCGTCTGGTAAATAATAAATGGACTGCAGATGGACTTTAGAAAGATTTTAATCGCGCTAGGTGCAGTTGTTTTGGGTTTTATGACGAGTTGTTCCGAAACGGCTCCCAATAATTCTGAAAAATTGGAGGCTCTTATCGCGGCCCATGAGGGTTTTGATAGCTACGATAAAAAGAAGTATCGTTTGGGATTGTATACCCCAGAGCGCTATCAAAAAGAGGCGGTCTTTGCCGACTCTTTGCTCACGCAGCTCGCTAAACTCCATACTACCGGACTCTCAGATTCCGAAAAGATCTCTAAAGAACTTTTAACCTTTGTGTTGAAAGACGATGTAGCCTTCAACGAATTTAAGCGCTATTTGAATCCGCTCTTATCGGATTCAGGCTTTCATTTGAACCTAAATTACAGAGTGCGCCCCTTAAATAATTACGCTCAGGTGATTAATTATTTGCATGTGCTCAACGCAATTCCAGAGTATGTCGATCAGCATTTTGCCAACCTTAGAGAAGGCATCGCGACTGGGCAAGTGCAGGCTGCAGTGATCTTTGACGGCTATGAATCTACCTATGATGATCATATTGTTTTGGACTTTAAGGAAAGCTATTTCTATTCGCCCTTTAAGCAGTTGCCGGCTAGTTTAACTGAAGCTCAGAAAGATTCAGTCTTAGTGGCTGCAGAAGAAGCCGTTTCCAAGAATGTGATTCCGCAGTTTATGAGAATCAAGCAGTTCTTTGAAGAGGAATATTACCCCAATGCTCGCCAGGATATTGGTGTTTCCAGTGTGCCAGGAGGAGCAGAGCAATACCAAGATCGCATTAATTTTTATACTACCTCTGAGCAGTACACGGCACAGGATATTCACGAGATAGGACTTGCAGAAGTAGCTCGCATCAAAGCGCGGATGCAGGAGATCATTGAGGAGTTAGGCTTTAAAGGAACTTTTGCCGATTTTCTACGTTTCTTAAGAACCGATCCGCAGTTTTATGCCAAGACTCCAGAAGAGCTTTTAATGATCGCTCGCGATATGGCCAAACGCGCCGATGAGCAATTGCCAAGATTCTTTAAGACCTTACCAAGAAAGCCTTATGGAGTGGCACCAGTACCGGATGCTATCGCTCCAAAATATACGGGTGGTCGTTATGTGGGGACTTCCAAAAACAGTACAGATCCCGGTTATTACTGGGTCAACACCTATAATCTGCCCAGCCGAACCTTGTACACTTTACCGGCCTTAACCGTGCATGAAGCGGTCCCCGGACATCATTTGCAAGGGGCTTTGAACAATGAGCTGGGAGACAGTATTCCACAGTTTAGAAAAAACCTTTACCTGTCTGCTTACGGAGAGGGTTGGGGGCTGTATTCAGAATACTTAGCCGCAGAAATGGGGATGTATACCACACCCTATGAAGAATTCGGACAACTTACTTATGAAATGTGGCGCGCTTGCCGCCTGGTGGTAGACACGGGGATTCATGCCTTGGGTTGGACCCGCGATGAGGTTGTGGATTATATGGCGAGCAATACCGCGCTTTCCATTCATGAGGTCAATACAGAAACTGACAGATACATCTCTTGGCCGGGACAGGCTTTGTCTTATAAGATTGGAGAATTAAAGATTAGAGAACTTCGCAAGAAGGCCGAGGAGGAATTAGGTGCGGACTTTGATATCCGTGCGTTTCATGAGGTGATCTTAGGGCAAGGAACAGTGACCTTGGATATTTTAGAACAACGAATCAACAGCTACATTGAGCGCAGCAGAAAATAATCACGTTTTTAAGTGCATTGACGGGCATACTTGTGGGAATCCGGTACGGGTAGTCACCACGGGGCATCCTGAGTTAAAGGGAGTCACTATGGCCGAAAAGCGCTTGCACTTTTTAAAGGAATTTGATTGGATCAGAACAGGACTCATGTTTGAGCCCCGTGGTCATGATATGATGAGCGGTAGTTTTTTATATCCTCCGGCAGATCCTCAAAACGATTGTGGCGTCCTTTTTATTGAAACCTCGGGTTGTTTGCCCATGTGTGGCCACGGAACTATAGGTACAGTAACCATTGCCATTGAAGCGGGTCTTATAAAACCTAAGAATCCGGGGCGACTGCGTCTAGAGACTCCTGCAGGTTTGGTCAAGGTCAATTATCATCAGAAAGGCGATAAGGTCAAATGGGTTCAAATTCAAAACGTGCCGAGTTTTCTCGCTGCAGAAGGGCTTACCATTGATTGTCCTGATTTAGGAATCCTTAATGTTGATGTGGCTTATGGAGGGAATTTCTACGCCATTGTAGATCCGCAAGAGAATTTTAGTGGCTTGCAAGATTTTACCGCTGGGCAGATCATTGCCTATTCCCAAGTGGTGCGCAGACGACTCAATGAAAAGTATTCGGAAAGGTTTACACATCCTGAGGATCCAAACATCAACGGGATCTCTCATATGCAGTGGACAGGAGCTACGCTTCACGACACTTCACACGGGCGTAATGCAGTTTTTTATGGCGATAAGGCCATAGACCGATCTCCCTGTGGAACGGGTTCCTCTGCACGATTGGCGCAATTGCACGCTAAAGGGAAATTAAAAGAACAAGAAGAATTTATACACGAGAGCTTTATTGGCTCTACCTTTAATTGTAAAATAGTAGGGACCACAACAGTTGGAGGTTTTGCGGCTATTATACCTCAGATTCAAGGCTGGGCTAAGGTTTATGGCAACAATACCATCAGCATTGATCCAGATGATGATCCCTATGCACATGGATTTCAAGTAATATGAGTAAAGAAGTTCTGGTAATTGGAGGAGGAATTGTAGGCCTCTGTTGCGCTTACTATCTAAAACAAGAAGGACACGAGGTCCGCGTGATCGATAAATCCGCTATGGATCAGGGTGCGTCTTATGTCAATGCAGGTTATCTGACCCCGAGTCATATCATCCCATTGGCCGCTCCGGGAGTAATGAAAAAAGGCTTGAAGTGGATGTTCAACTCAGCCAGCCCCTTGTATATCAAGCCGCGTTTGGAGTCTAATTTCATCAAATGGACGCTCGCTTTTAATCGATCGTGTTCGCAGGCTAATGTGGACCGATCGGTACGGGCTATCCGCGACATCAATCTATTGAGCAGAGAATTGTTCCCAGAACTAAAAGCAAAGGAAGACTTTCAGTTTCAATTGGAGCGTAAAGGCTTGATCATGCTCTGCCAAACACAAAAGATGTTAGATGCAGAATTAAAGGTCGCAGACCTAGCTGCTAAAGAAGGTTTGGAGGTTGCTCCTGTAACCCGAGAAGAGATCATTGCCATGGATCCCAATGTAAAAATTGATACCATTGGCGGAGTTCATTTTGGATGCGACGGACACACCACACCCAATCAACTAATGGCAGAACTCAAGCAGCGCTTGCCACAAATGGGCGTAAAGATTCAAGCGGAAGAAGCTGTAGAGCGTCTGAAAACCAATGGCCATAAGATTCAAAAGGTCATTACCGATAAAGGAGAATATCAACCCGATGAGGTAGTATTGGCCTCTGGAAGTTGGAGTGCCCAATTGGCACGAAGTTTAGGTATCCCCATGCTTTTGGAAGCTGGTAAAGGCTACCGCATCAATTCCACACAAGACCTCGGTATTAATATGCCAGCCATTCTTTGCGAATCCAAAGTAGCCGTTACGCCTATGCACGGTTTTACGCGTTTTGCCGGAACTATGGAAATCGCTGGGATCAACCATAAGATCAGACCAGAACGGGTCAATGCCATTGCTGCGGCTGCAACAAAATACTATCCGGAAGTTCATCTTACCGATGCGGAGAAACAAGAAGCTGCCTGCGGTTTGCGACCGGTTTCTCCAGACGGGATGGCCTATATTGGACGCACGTCTAAAGTAGCAAATCTCGCTATTGCAACAGGTCACGCTATGATGGGATGGAGTATGGGCCCCGCAACTGGGAAGTTGATCGCAGAGTTGCTCTCAGAAAAACCCACCTCTATGGATTTGAGTCCTTTCAACCCAGATAGAAAATTCTAAGGATCGTAACGCATATTGATCAAATGCGCTTTAAAGCCTGATTTTTCATAGGCTTTGATAGCGGCATCATTCACATCATAAACATCCAGACGGATCTCGGTTATGCCTTGCTCTTTACACCAAACAATTAAGGCTTCGGTTATTAAACCATTATAGCCATTACCACGGTGCTTTTCTGGAACAAACATAAAGCCCAAATAACCGTAGTGGGTGTGTTTGAGGTACTTTCGGTCTTCGAGAATTTTTGCATAACCAGAGGCAACGATCTCATCGCCAATAGTAGCTACTAAAAGTATCGATTCAGGACCGTCAATAAGCGGTTTAAAGGCGTAATAGCTCGTAGTATCTGGTCGGATAGTTGGATCCATCGGCAACTCTGCTGCAATGAGTCCCATTTTAAATTCTTGCAACACTTTTAGATCGTCGTAGGTCGCTTTGCGAATCGTCGGAGTCATTTAACAGGACATATCGGCAACGATCTTCCATTGCTCGTTGATCTTTCTAAAAACCACAAGAAATACTCCATTTGCATCTCCAACATCACGTGAAAGGTAGAACCTGCCCATGACGGTATAGGAGTCAGTTCCCGCAGGGCTTACATCATCAATAGTAAACTTCAATACTCCGGTATGCCCAGCAGTGGGATAGCTTTTTTTGTACCTGTCTAATGTAGCTTGCCATCCTTTGACCAAGCCACCGCTGCCGTAGAATTTAAGAGAATCACTTTTCCAATAGCCTTCCATAAATCCTTCCAAATCATGATTGGACCAAGCTTTAGATTGATCTGCCATTACTTTTAAAATGGCCGTTTTGTCCTGTTCTTGTTGTGATTGCGCAAACTGCTGTTGACTCAAAAAGAGCAATCCAATTATTGCGATGAGATGCTTAAGCTTCATAATGTTGCATTTTATCTTCGGTTAATACTTGAGAAAGATAGTGTAAAAGTTGTTCTGCATTGTGACGATTAAAGACCATGGGTGGTTTGATCTTGATCACATTGTCATCCGGACCGTCTACAGACATTAAATAACCGTAGTACTTCATTCTATTGGCCAGGTATTTGGCTTGTTCGGTAAGCGGATTTCTATCAGCATCACAGAGTTCAAATCCTAAGAAGAACCCTTTACCACGAACGTCTGCTATGATCGGGAATTGTTTTTGTAGCGCCTTTAGGCCGTCTATTAGAAAATGACCTGTATCGCGTGCGTTGTCCATAAGTTTTTCTTCTTGGATGACCTCTAGGACGGCCTTACCTACAGCCGAGGAGACCGGGTTTCCGCCAAAGGTATTGAAGAACTCCATGCCGTTGTTAAAGGCCTCGGCCACCTCCGCAGTACAAACCACAGCAGCCAAAGGATGTCCATTGCCTATAGGTTTTCCAATGGTGACAATGTCTGGGACAACTCCGTACTGCTCAAAGCCCCAAAAGCTATCACCTAATCTGCCCATGCCTACCTGAACTTCATCAGCAATACAAATACCTCCAGCAGCTCTAACCAGCTTATAAACTTCAGGCAAATAGCCCTCAGGCAGCGGAATTTGTCCACCACAACTCAAAACGGATTCCAACAAGAGCCCGCCTATTTTCATGTTTTGCTCTTGCAGATTTTGAATTTGCTCTTGCAAATCCTTGACATAATCTACCGAGGCATTTGGACCTCTGTGTTTACCTCTAAAGACATCAGGTCTGTGAAAAACATGGGTGGTCTGCGGAGGCTCATATCCGCCTTTTCGATCAAATTTATAATGGCTCAGATCCACGCAAGTAAGGGTGTTGCCGTGGTAGCCACTCTCAGAGACCAACATATGTCTCGAACCAGTTACCGCTTCTACCATGCGTACGGCGAGCTCATTGGCCTCACTGCCAGAATTCACAAAATGGACTACGCTGAGTTTCTCTGGGAAGGTCTTTAAAAAGGCCTCTGCAAACTCCACCACGTTCTTGTGTAAATAGCGGGTGTTTGTGTTTAGCGCGGCAATCTGCTGTTGGGCAGCCTTAACCACATGAGGATGTTCGTGACCCACGTGAGCCACATTGTTCACCGTGTCAATGTACTTGCGACCCCAAGAATCCACCAGATAGATGCCTTGCCCTCTAACAATATGCAAGGGCTCATTATAAGAGAGACTCATTCCCTGTCCTAAGCTCTTTTTGCGTTTTTGTTCGATTTGCTCCGGACGTAATTTAGGCTGAGGTTTCAACGCGGAATCTTGAAAGAACAAATTGGGGTCAGGGCACAGATCTTGCCAGATCTCCCGCTGATGTGCGTAGCAAACTCCGGGGAAATCTTCTGTGTAATCTAATAGGTCTAGCATGAATTGATAATGCAGGTGAGGCGACCAGCTCCCGTTTTCATGCGCTGCGCCCAATTGACCGACCATTCCACCAGCCTCAATGATGTCACCCAAATTATGGGTCAAAGCTGTTTCTGGGATCAAATGCCCGTAGAGGGTGTAAAATTCCAATCCAGCTTCCTGATGCTTTATTACCACTAGACCGCCGTATTCCTTATTGCCTTGGTCATTGACTGCAATGACTACTTCTCCTTTGTGAAGGGTATGTACCGGCGTTTGCGCAGGCAACCAAAAATCGACTCCCAAATGTACAGTTCTGCTTTGAGCGCCATAATTGCCAACAGTGTCGTAAGCGGGGTCTGTGTAAAGTGGTCGCGGTTCTTGATAACCGCCTGCTATGATTTGCTCAGGGTGCTGTTTTTGGAGCTGATCTATTTTGAATTCAAACAAGGCTAAATCATTAAACTCAGACTGGGTCCCGATCCAAAGGCTGGATACACTCAGGTCCAAGTGTAAAGCCTTTTTAAAAGTTGTGGTAGGAAATACGGTGTCAAAATCAGCTTTGTGTTCAGTTGCCCATTGCTCAAAGGCAGTGGTTTTAGGGTGTGCCGGATAACCGCAAGCCTTTCTAAAACTGTAATGTGCAAAGCGCGGATGCACTTGACTCCAAAGCTGCAAGCTTTCCCAAACGGCCTCTTGGCTGACTTGTAGATAAGTGTTTTCTGGTTGGGCTATCGCATTGCGCTTTGCGTGAACTATGCTCAAAAGCAAGCGCATGCCAATAAGGGTGTAAAGGTGCGCGAGTTCTGCTTCCTGGAGTGGGAAGAACTCTTGAACGCCTTTTAGAAAAGGGGTCAGTGCGTCCAAGGGATCGGGAAATCCGCTGATCAAATAAGCTCCGCAAATGGCGACCTCATTGATGCTTTGACTGTAACTGGCGTCACCAAAATCAATGATTCCTTTAATTTCACTTCCATCCGCAGCGACAAAAATATTATTGTCGTTTAAATCGTTGTGAATCCACTGCTTTCTTAAAGTCTCATAGGTAGTCAATTCTGATTTGAATCGATCTATGAAAAAGTCTAGCAGTTTTTGATCTGCGGAATCAAACAAGGCCAAATGCTCCTGAGTCCATAAGGAGTTGCTCAACTCCCAAGTCGGATTCAAAGATTCCCCAGAAGCCTTGTAGTCGCTAAGTGCTTGTAGTAATTCGCCTGTGCGCTGTCCAAGTTGTTCCCTTAGACTCTCTGTATGCGGATTGATCTCAGACCACAGTTTGCCGTCTATCCAAGATATGATCCTTAGCGAGCGCTTTTGACCATCCGCAGTAAAGAATGAAAACAATTCGCCAGTTTTCGTTGAAATTACTTGGGGAACCTGTAATCCTCGTTCTGATAGGAAGTCCAATAAGGCTTGCTCAAAGGCCGCGGTATCTTGCTCAAGAGCTGTTGGACCCACTTTGACCAAAAAGTTTTGGCCGGTATTTGTGGTGAGTTTATAATTTAGTGTAAATTCGCCGTAAAGCAGTGATAGACTGCCTTCCAAGTGGTATTCGTTCTTTATTATTTTGTGCAATGCTGAAAATGCAGCTGGAGTCATGAGCGACAGTTTTTACAGAAATAAAGGTAAGCAAACTGCAGTTTTTTAAGCGATAATTTTATCCGCTAATCGTAGCAGTTTTACCATTCGTCGACACTAAATGGACCATTCGTCGAAACTTAATCCGATAACATCCTTAAAATCGACATTTTTGCATAAGTAAATATCACCCCCTATGAAAACACTTGAAATCCTTTTATTAGAAGACGATCAGATCGAGATCATGAAACTGCAAAGAGCCTTTAAGAAGCTCGAAACGCCGCACAAAGTTATTCCTGTGAATAATGGCGAAGATGCTTTAAAATATCTAGAAGATGCTGACCGACTTCCTGATCTAATTTTCTTAGATCTTAACATGCCGCGTTTGAATGGTCTAGAATTTTTAGCAATATTGAAAAAAGACGATCGTTTGAAATTTTTACCGACAGTGGTTTTGACCACGTCGAGCAACGAAAAAGACCTTTTCGCTTGTTATGAGATTGGCGTGGCCGGTTATGTGCTTAAGCCTCTGCAGTATCAAGATTATGTGAACCGATTGGGTGCCGTTTTGGCCTATTGGGAGCACAACGAATTGGTTAAACCTGTAATGGCTTAATAACTAATCATATGAAAGGAATTGTATTTACGGAATTATTGGAATTGGTCGAGGAGAAATTTGGTCTAGAAATGGTAGACCATATCATCGACGAATCCGATTTACCTTCTGGCGGTGCCTACACTGCTGTTGGAACTTATGAGTTTTCAGAAATGCTTCAATTGCTCACGCACTTGAGTGCAAAGACCGGTATTGATATCGGTACCTTGCAACGCGTATTTGCAGAACATTTCTACAAGGTCATAGAACGTGAATACCCTACCTTTTTAACTATGTATAAAGACCCTCTAGAGATGCTGGCTTCTATTGAGAACCATATTCACGTAGAGGTTCGCAAAATATACCCTGATGCCCAGTTACCTACTTTTGACGTGCAGGAGAAGACCGATACCAAATTAGTGATGGTATATACTTCTTCTCGTGCTATGTATAGTTTTGGATTAGGTCTGATGGAGCAAACGTTCAAATATTTCAACCAAGAAGCTACGATTACCATGGATATGCTTAAAGAAGACGGATCTGAGGTTAAATTCGTAATTTCAACGGATGGATAGTAAGGAACACACGCTCCTGCTCAGGAAAATAGAACGAGAGAAATCCGCCAGAAAGCAGGCAGAAAAAATCTTAGAAGTCAAAGCCGCTGAACTCTATCAGCGCACCCAGCAATTGCATGAAGCCAATCAACAGTTGGAGACCTTGCTGGGTGAAAAGAATTCTCAATTACAAGGTATTTTTGAGAATATTGTTGACGCCTATGTGGTCATGGATTTGGCAGGGAACATCCTGCGCATGAACGAAGCGGCCAATAAACTCTTTGGCATTGATTTAGAAAAAGAAACGGTCAACGTGGCGAGTTTGATCTATCCAGAAGATGTTGCCTACGCCATGGCGTCCTTCCAATCCTTAAATGAAAAGGGCTACTTTACCAATTATCAAGCCCGTGTTCTTACCCGCAGTCAAGGAGTGCGTTGGGTACAGATCAATGCCTCCATCGTTTTGGATAATAAAGAGCGGCCCATAGCGGCTCAAGGTATTGTTCGTGATATTACTGACGAACTCAACGAATCCAATGCACTAGCTTTTATCTCTGAGGTGGCTCAAGAGATCCTCGGAAAGACCAATTTTAGAGAGATCGGGACCATTTTAGCCCAAAAGGTTTCTGCCTTTTTAAAGACTGAGGATTGTGTGGTCTATCTCAAAATGCCAGAACAAAAATATTTGCAGCAAATATCTGCGGTAGGTGCCAAACTGGATAAAGACGGAAACATTGTCAATCCGTTGATAATTCCAGTAGGAACCGGAATTGTTGGATCGGTGGCTCAATCGGGAAAAGCAGAACTCATCGGTAACACCAGAGCCGACAAACGATATATTCGAGACGACGCCGCTAGGCTTTCTGAGTTGGCCGTAGCAATTAGCGTGGATGACCAAGTGCTTGGTGTTATTGATGCAGAGCACCCTCAAGCAGATTTCTTTACCAAAGAACAACTTAAAACCCTTACTTCAGTTTCCAATTTGGTTGCTTTGCAATTGCGCTCGGCCATGGACGTTAGTGCAAGACGTGAAAGTGAAGCGCGAAACGCAAAGCTTTTGGATCAGTTGGAATTGTCCAACCGAGAACTCAGCGAATATGCCCATATGGTATCTCATGATCTCAAATCCCCTCTGCGAAGTATTAGCGCCTTGGCAGAATGGATCAAAGAAGATAATTATGATCAACTCCCCGATGAATCTAAAGAGCACTTTGCCCTTTTGGAAGGGACCATTACTAAAATGGAGGAGTTGATCTCCAATGTACTGGAATACGCATCGGTGGACCGTGTAGCGGAAGAATTTGCTCCAGTGGATACCAGAGAGCTCGTACAAGAAATTGAAGACCTTATTTTTGTACCCGAACATATTGAATTGCAGATTGCTGATAATTTACCCGTGGTCTCTGGGAATCGGATCATGCTGCAACAGCTTTTCCAGAACCTAATAGTGAACGCGGTTAAATACAATGATAAGCCGAGTGGCTTTGTCAAAATTGACTGTGTAGATAAAGACACCTTCTTTGAGTTTACCGTAGCCGATAATGGCATGGGTATCGCTCCAGAATATCACGATAAGATCTTTAAGATTTTCCAATCCCTCAATCCAGATGGAGAGTCTAGCGGACTTGGTTTGGCACTGGTTAAAAAAGTGGTGGAAGTACATCACGGTGAAATTTGGCTAGACAGTACTATTGACCAAGGTTCAACCTTTTATTTTACCCTCAGCAAGAAAAAATGATTTTTACCAATCCTAATCCAAAAGAAATTGCAGCCGCAATGCAACAAGAGGCAACCCCTGATTCCTTGTTCGTTGTTATGGTGGCAGAAAATACAGGCGCAGATATTGATGAGTTTATGGCTGCCCTTAATGAAACTTCTTGTCAGTACATTGGCGGGCTGTTTCCAAAATTGATCTTTGACAACGCCTTGATTGATCAAGGTGTTGTGGTAACACGATTACAAGGATTACAAAAAATTCATATTGCTCGTGGTTTGGCCGAAGGCAATTACAATCTGGAAAAACACCCCGTTGCTTTAGGCAGTGATTATTGTGTATTCACTTTGGTTGATGGATTAGCTTCTGGCATCTCTGGATTCTTGTCTGAACTCTACAGAAGTTACGGCAGCGAGATCCGTTATTTTGGTGGAGGCGCTGGTAGTTTGAGTTTGCAGCAAGCCCCTTGCTTATTTAGCCGAGAAGGATTTTTGCAAGATGCCGCAATATACTGCCTGTTGAATCAATCGACCCATTTGGGTGTGAAACACGGTTGGGAGAAATTGGGCGGTCCTTTTGTGGCTACGAAGACCACTGCAAATGTGGTGGAAGAAATCAACTGGAGACCTGCCTTTGAAGTCTACAGAGAAGTAGTTGAAGCCGATTACGGAGCATCCTTTGACAGTCAACCCTTCTTTGATATTGCCAAGGGTTATCCCTTTGGAATGGTTCGTGAAGGAACAGAATGCGTGGTTCGTGACCCCATAGCGGTGAATGATGACGGGCATTTGATCTGTGTGGGTGAGGTTCCAGAAAACACCTTTCTCGATGTGTTGAAAGGAAAGAATCAGGAATTAATTGCGGCCGCAGAACAGGCGGCTATGATCGCAGCAGATCAAGCCAAACAACCCGCAGCTGCATTGGTTATTGACTGTATATCTCGGGTGCTCTTCTTGGATGATAATTTCCAGGAGGAAGTTCAAGCGGTAACCAAAGCCTTGCAACAAAAAGGAGTGCAACCCACTATGCGTGGAGCTTTAACCCTTGGTGAGATCTCTTCCTTTGGTGATGGCTTTATTGAATTTTTCAACAAAACCACAGTAGTGGGACTCTTTGAATAATCATGTCGGGTACGGTACAAACCATTTTTAGTCTGTATGAGCTTTCAATGGCCATTGGCAAGTCTTTGAATTACAAGGCGAACTGTGACCATTTTATGAAAGTATTCTTGAGCCGAAAAATGCTCAAAGCGGGTTGGATTGTGCAAATCCAAAATAAAAACGTACGCTTGCGTTACGCCATTCCGGCACCCTATAAACCCAAAGAAGAAGTCACTATTAAATACATCCAGGAATTCTTGGATCAAGACAAGCCCGTTTGCGTTGCGGTAGATGAGCAGATCAGCAATGTTTGTCCTGTGCCTGTTTCTGGAGGTTATATCATTGCTTTCCCTATGGCGAATCAAAGTGTGCTCTTTGTGCACAGTCCCAAAAAGGAAGCCTGGGCAGATGCAGAACTGCGTCAATTGGATCCGGTGATCAGAAAGTTTGGAATGTCGCTATTGGCCTCTTCTGATTTTGAGGAGCAGAAACGACTGCTCAAACGCTTGGAGCGCAACAACAAAGACCTTAACGACTACGCTCATGTGGTCTCTCACGATTTGAAATCCCCCTTAAGAAACATTCACTCTTTGGTTCAATGGATCCAAGAGGATTTAGAAGGAGATCAACCAGATCAGGCTGTTGTGCATATGCCACATATATATTCCAGTTTGGAGAAAATGGATGGGCTTATTGCCGGAATTCTTCGCTATTCCAAACTTAGAGAAACTTCTCAAGCCAACGCGGCGCGTGTTAATCTCAACGAGCTTATTGATGAGGTGTTGACCTTAGTGCAACGGCAAGATGCTATTAAAATTGAGGTAGCTCCATTGCCGGAGATCCGAGCAGACCGTCTGCGCATGTCCCAATTGTTTCAAAATTTAATAGACAATGCACTTGCTGCGATGAGATCAACAGGAGATCGCATTGAAATTGGGTACAAAGATCTCGGTAATTTTTACGAATTTCATGTGAAGGACAACGGTCCAGGGATCGCTATGGCACATCAAGAAAAAGTTTTCCAAGTATTCCAGAAGCTAGATGCGGACTCCACCAAGAGTGGTATTGGTTTGGCCATAGTGAGTCGAATAGTGGAAGATCACGGCGGGCAGTTGCGTTTAGAAAGTGAAGAAGGCCAAGGCGCAGCGTTTTATTTTACCCATCCAAAATAGTAACTTTGAGTACTATGGAACACCCAAATTTAGATTACCTCAACGAAATTGCCGACGGTCAACCCGAAGTTGTTGCACAATTTGTCGGTATTATTACCAAGGAATTCCCTGCAGAGTTTCAAGAGTATCACGCCTTAATTGAAGCTAAAGATTCTGCAAAAGCTGCGGCTATGGTGCATAAGCTTAAGCATAAAATTAGTATTTTAGGCTTAGTTCAGGGGCGCGCGTTGGCGGTGGAGCATGAAGAAGCCTTGAAAGAAGAGGACTATCAGCATACCGAAGCCTTCGCTGCAGTTCTTGATCAGATCGATCAGTTCTTAAAAAATAACTAATTACCTATGAAGTGTATTATTATTGATGACGAGGCGATGGCAAGAGCCATTATCGACCAACTCTGTCAACAGACCGATGACCTGGATGTAGTAGCACAGTTTGACAATGCGATTGAGGCGATCAAATTCATCAATAAGAATGAAGTGGACATCATTTTCTTGGATATCCATATGCCTACCTTTTCCGGCTTTGATTTCTTAGATACGGTTACTAAAGATGTGCAAGTGATCTTGACTACCAGTGATCCGCAGTTTGCAATTGAAGCTTTTGAGTATCCTAGAATCAAAGATTATTTGGTGAAGCCGGTAACGCTACCTCGTTTTCTAAAGATGGTAGAAAAGCTCAAAGCGCAGCCAAAGACAAAGTCAGCGCCAGCGCCAGCACCAACGTCTGCACCATCATCTAGTGGTCCAGAAGGAAAGGAACTCTATGTCAATATTGATCGGCGACTCATTAAGATCGCTTTTGATCAGATCTTTTTAATTGAGGCTAAAGGAGATTATATCCTCATCAAAACCCACGACAAGAATTATACAGTGCATTCCACCTTAAAGAAGATCGAGGAGAAACTTCCGGAATCTCAGTTTATTAAGGTGCACCGCAGTTATGTCATCAACTTTACCAAGATCGTTGATATTGAGGACAACAGTGTGCTTATAGAGCGCGATGTGATCCCGATCTCTAGATCCAACCGCCCAGAATTGATGAAAAGACTCAATCTGCTCTAATTAGAGTCTGATCTGCCCGCTGATCCCGACTTGATAGAATGAAAATCCGTTGGCCGCATCAGAAGCACTGTTGCTGTAGCGTCCAAATACCCCCAAGACCAATCTTTTGTTGTAGTTGTATTTGAACTCCGCGAAACCACGCAGGGTGCTCATAGCATCTTGGTCGTCTATGGTTTGCGTACCGACCGCGACCTCAACAGCCGCTACAAAGCGTTTGCCGTTGTGATCAAATCGAGCAAAACCCTCAACATTATTGAAGCTGTCCGGGCTAAAGTAAAGCTCGGCTCTATCTTCTTTAAAGGTCAAGAACTGATAGTTAGCTCCAAATTTAAAGATGCTCTTTTTACCTAAGCTGTAGTATAAAGAGGTAAATACTTGCTGACTTTGGTTGTCATCAGACAGCGCCACATAGCGTGCCTGCGTGTACCACCCTAAATTCCCAATCAGCATCAAATTGTTGTTCAATATAAAGTTGTTTAACACTAATTCCGACGCTAAAAGCGTAGCATTGAAGTCTTGAATGCTTCTTTGATAAGCCAAGCTAAAGTTGTTGCGCGGCAAAAGCACGGTCTTAACTTCTGCCTGAGCATTCCATTGGGTATAGGCCTGTGGTCCGGCAGTTACTTTGGTGAATCCACCGCTAATGGTAGCCGTAGTTCTGTTGTGAATTCGCGTGGTGTATCCTAAAGAGATTGTATTACTTGTCGCTTCAGAATCAGACAACTCACGCGTGGTGTTGCGGTTGTTGTAATTCAAGGTGAAGCCGTGACGGTCGTTCAAAGGAAGTTCTAAAGTCAGCCCCGCCAAATAAGTAACGTTGGTATCGTTGTCCTCTTGATACGCAAACTCAGATTTCACATTGGTCTTTAAAGAATTGGCAATAGTTTCCTTGAGTTGGATGGCGTCCGCCTGTCCGGGGTAGTATTTTAAAACACTGTCCAATTGTGCTACTGCTAGTTTTTTCTGATTCAGAGCACGCAGGGCTCCTGCCTTACCCATCAGGCCGTCATAAGAGCTGGAATTGATTCCCAATATCTTATTGTAGGTATCTAGACTGTTTTGTGGTTGATCTGTATACGTATAGTAATTTGCTAATAGGGCGAGGTAAGTGGTCTGTTTGGTGTCTTCCAACTGCAGTTGATCAATTGTGGCTTTAGCATCTTTGAACTTCGCGTTCCACAGATAGGCTTGGACCAAGCGTTCCTTGGCTTTAAGTTGCGCTGCTGCATCTTGTGTTTGTGAGGAGTCTACTGCGATCTTAGCCAAAACCAAAGCTTCTTTGGAGTTTTCTTTAGCCTGTTCTAGTAGCGCCAAATGTCTGTAACGGTCTACCGCATCTGGTATGAGTTTGAACTGCGCTTGAGCGGCATCCCATTGCTTCTGCTCAAAAAAGAACATTCCATAGACTATGCGTGCCAAGCTGTTGTCTGGAGCCTGCTTTACCAAGTCTTGAAAGAGCGCATCTGCCTTTTCAAAGTTCTTGGCTTTCTTTTCTTGATCCGCATACCCGAGGATAATATAGAACTTACTGTTCATCGCACCCGGGTTTCCTGGATCTATAGCTAAGGCCTTTTCAATGGTTTCTAGGGCGAGCGGATACTGCTTTAGGTTGCTGTATGTATTGGCCAAGCCTAACTGCGCTGGGAAAGACTCTGCATCTTTGGCCGTTAAGACCTTATAGTCTTTCAGGGCTTGATCATACTGTTTGTTCCACAGATATGCTTCGGCTAGGTTCAATCCGATCTCGTAATCGCCTTGATATTGCTCTTCTAAGTCTTTAAATATATCGAGTGCTCCCTGAGGGTCTGAAGACAATCCCAATGCCCGTGCATAACAGATGGCAACGGTCTTATTGTCTGGATACAGTTGGCGTTTTTCGGCAAAATAGGTCTCCGCAGCTGCGAAATCACCTTTCTCTAAGAGTTTGAATCCTTCTGAGAAGTCTTGGGCAAAACCAGATAAGCAGTTAAAAACCGCTGTCAACACTAGTATAAATAGGTAGTTCGTTTTCATACTTCCAAGTTAAATCCGTCCTCAATATATTCAAACGAAGCTAAAATACCATTCGTCTACACTAAACGGTCATTCACCGAATATCGCCGAGCTAAGCTACTGTTTTACTGCACTTTTGTATCAGAAAACAAAACGACATGGAAACAAAATTAACACTCGTACACAATTCAAAAGTTATAAAACTTTATCCAACTATGCGAATAGTTCACAATACAATTTCAAACGCACAATTACAAATTGCCTAATTAATAAAAACCCCCAATAACTACTTAAACAAACTACCATGGCACTACAAATTACAAAACAAGAAAACGTATACGTCCTAAGCGGAAACCTAACTGCAGATCAAGTATTTGAGATCGGACGTTATTTTAATCTGAAACTGCACGCTGAGCAAGAGTTGCATATCTCTTTAGCAAAGTTAGACGTTGTAGATATCTCTGCAGCCCTAATGTTCAAGCAACTGTTCTCTCAAGCAGAATTACGCAACAAGACTTGCGTAGTCTATGGACTTAAGAATCGTAAAATTCTCGGAGCTTTCCGTCATACAAATCAGATCCATGCACTCGCTAGCTAAGAAATTCAGTCTATTATCGCCTCAGACAATCTGGAGCATATTAAGAACGCCTGCACAGTTATTTACCATAAGCGCTGTGCTGGTAAATGCCGGAAACTATGCTTATAACGTTTGGCTCGGTCGCACTTTAAGTCCTGACGTATTTGCTGAGGCGGTTCTTTTGATCACATTACTGTTGGCCTTGTCCTTCTTGGCCACAGGAATCCAACTTACCGCGACCAAATTCTACGCAGAGTTAGAAGGTACACAAAGAGAGGCCGGCATGGCATTCATGTCACGATACACTGTAATCCTCGGTGTTATTATCGGCCTACTTATCGTCGCTTTTGCCCCCCAATTAGCGACACTGTTTTCCATGAGAGATGTTGATGTTTTTTACCCACTGGGTGTAAGTGTACCTTTTTATCTCTGGTTGAGTATTACCCGCGGAAAAGCACAAGGCGGACGCAAGTACATTGCCTTGGCTGCCACCTACCAAATTGAAATGTTGGCGCGTTTTGCTATCACTTTATTAGCGATCCAGGTCTTTGATCTGGAACCATCCTGGTCAGTTGCTTTGGCAATTGGCGGATCCGTTATCCTCGCTTCTGCAGTTAAACCCCATAAGCCGGCACTGTTTCAATCCTTCAGTGTCTCTAAAAAGCTTCAGAAGCGGATTGGGATCTTCTTTATGTACATCTGCTTGTACGAATGCTTGCAGATTGTATGTAGCAACGCTGACCTACTTATGGTTAAGCATTATTTCTCTGCAGCTGATGCTGGACAGTATGCCGCCATGGCCTTAATAGGGCGCATCGTGTTCTTCATCACTTGGATGATCGTAATGCTACTTTTACCAGAAGTAGTAACCCTAAGAAAGAATGGTGGAAACCACTTGAGACTATTCTTGAAGTACTTATCCGGAATCGCAGCTATCGTATTTGTATTGGTGGTAGGATGCTATTTATTCTCTGAGCAGATCGTGACCATCATGTTTACGGATGCTTATTTAGAAGTAGCCCCACTGCTTGGACCTTACGCCTTAGCAACCGGATGTTTTGCCCTAGCCAATGTATTTGTCTACTACGCTTTAAGTGTAGACCGTTATCGCGCTGTTTGGATCGCTTTAGGATTCGGAGCCTTGCAACTGGTGACCTTTACATTGTTCCACGAAAGTTTGAAGAGCATCGTTTACATTCAAGTGATCTATATGAGCTTGCTGATGCTTACTCAGGCCTTCTTGCTGATCCAACGCCACAAGCGTGAAAAATCGTTAATCTAAACCTAATTTCCATTCGTCGACACTAAATGGCTCGCTATCGACGATCGGCCTTGAAAGACAAGCATTTGCCCCACATTTGCAGTATAAAACTAATACCTATGAAACTAGCAATCGTAACAGCCTACCCACCGAGTAAACTCACATTGAATGAGTACGCATATCACCTGATCAAGCACTTCCGCATGCAGGAGCGCGTAACCGAAGTAGTAGTACTAACAGACAAAACTGTTGAAGCCTCAACAGTAGAAGCCAGCAACGAAGGTTGCGCCATGCGCATCATTCCATGTTGGAAGTTCAACAGTGTGATGAATCCAATCAACATTGTTAAGACCCTAAAGAAAGAATCACCAGACGCCGTATTGTACAACCTACAGTTCATGAAGTTTGGAGACAAGAAGATCCCTGCCGCTCTAGGATTGGCAACCCCAATGTTGAGCAAATGGGCTAAGATCCCAACCACTGTATTGTTGCACAACATTATGGAGACTGTAGATCTAGAAGAAGCTGGCTTTACGCAAAGCCCAATTAAAAAGAAGATCTTTGGATGGATCGGAACCCAATTGACTCGCTTGGTATTACAAGCAGATAAAGTAGCCGTAACTATTGATCGCTACGCAGAGATCCTTCAAGACAAATACAACGCTAAGAACATTCAAGTGATCCCTCACGGAACTTTTGAAGTGCCTAAAGACGTAAATTTTGACGCCGATCACGCCAAGGTTCAATTAATGACCTTCGGTAAATTCGGAACCTATAAGAAAGTAGAGCAGTTGATCGAGGCTGTAGAAGTACTGCGCAAAGAAGTACCTACGGAGATCGAATTGATAATCGCCGGAACAGACAATCCGAACGTAAAAGGATATTTAGCTGGAGTACAAGAGCAGTACGCACACGTACCAGGAATTGAATTCACCGGATATGTAGAAGAAGAAGACGTTCCTGTGATCTTTGGAAACAGTGATGTAGTAGTATTCCCTTATACGGCTACAACAGGAAGCTCAGGAGTATTACACCAAGCAGGAAGCTACGGAAAAGCTGTAGTGATGCCAAACATTGGTGACCTAGCAGACCTAGTTGCAGATGAAGGATACAAAGGCGTATACTTTGAGCCGGGAGAAGTTGATTCTCTAGTAACTGCACTGAAAGTATTGTGTATCGATAAAGAGTATCGTTTGCAATTGGCTAAGAACAACTATGAAGCGGCTAAAGCCCTTTCAATGGAAACCATTAGCTCAAGATATTTAGACCTTTTTGAAACTATCTCCCCAACATTGAGTGAACAGTCCGCTCTAGCGGCTTAGTGAAGTTCGAAGCGCTTGAAGCGCAGATTTTTCAACCCCCGAATGATCGAGCAAGCCAAAATTGGCTTGCTTGTTCTTTATCCAAGGTTTCCAACTGCTGACTTTGCCGGGAACCTCTTCAAAGTCATAGAGGGTCCAACACATAAAAGAAACCGACGCTGATTCAAAGGTTTTGAGCATGGTTTCATAATAAGCCAGTTGATCGTCTTGAGAATTACCCAGTGGCGCCCAAAGACCTCTGTTGGTGCTCATACCAAATTCTTGAACCACTAAAGACTTATCCGTTTTGGCTTTTAAGTTCTTTAGGTCTTCTGGAAGATTCTCTGGAGCCGTATAATGATGAAAGCTGACATAATCCACGAGGTCTGTAAGTTCATAGGCAGCCATAGCAGAACTCCAACCAATGGTAATGGGTTGGGTTATTTTTTGACTGCGGAGTTGATCTGCGACAAAACGCAACCAAGCTTCTACCCGTTTTTCACCCTGACCTTCATAATCCAGGTCGGGCTCATTTTTTAGATCCCAACTGTGAATTGCAGGGTGATCGCCTAACTTTTGGGTAAGTACTTCAATATGATTGGAGGCTGCGGGCCAATTGGCTAAAGAATAATCGCCGTAAAAGTCAAAGAGGGTGAGTACCACTTTGAGATCAGCAGTTTGTGCAAGATCTAAGATGGTTTCAAGACGTGATAGGTGTTCTGGATCTGGATTACCTCCTCCAAAATCATGAAAATCAACAAAAAGACGCACTGCATTCAAGCCTTGCTCACGGATGAACTTAAAGTCTTTGGCAATGGTGTCCAGTTCTAATTCTTGATTGAAAGTGTCCCAAGGGAAGTCTTTGGGATAATAGTTGATTCCACGAAGGTTTGGATCCGCAGTTAAGGTAGTTTCGGTTTGACATTGGTACGGATTGATCGCAACCTGTTCCAAATAAGCAATGCGCCAAAAACCGTCTTGCAGGAACATGATCACTTCTTGAGAGATCTGTTGGCTATCCACGATCTCCAAATCACCATCGCTGAGTTTTTGACTGCTGATGCGCAGCGCATCTTTATCCGTAAAGGCGGCTATCTGTCTATCGGCAGATAAAAACCTAAAAACCAAATTGTGTTTGATGTATTGCTGCTCAATATTAGGGTCGTAACCGGCACTCAGCAGCACATTTAATTTTTTGCGCAACTGCGGAGTGAATTGATCCGCGATCAGGGTAGTATCCTGCAGACTGAATGCTGCTTGAAGTTGATTGAGCGCAAGACTGTAATCCTTAGCAATGCTTTGCAGTACCACACGATCTGGATCGCCTATATAATCACTGCCCAGATCAAAGTCAAAAGGAGTGATCCTTCCAGAAGCAGCCGACTCATCTGCCAGTAAGCTACTGCGATCTGCACCTTCATTGAAATACTGCAAGACTTTGCCTAAAACCGCTAGGGAAAGCAGCAGCAGGACAGCCAAAACAACACGGCGTATCATGCGTGATATGTTTTTGCTCATTTTCATTCTACCAGCTCATTTACGCCCATTGTATTAATTCTTAGCGGCAATTTGGGCTCTTTTGAAAGCCCGCTCAGGTCAAAAAAGGCCATGCCGTTGCGCGTTTGTTTTTCAATCAGTAAAGTATTGTTTGCATCGTACAAGCGAACGATGATCCCATCGGTCACGCGCTCGTTAAGCCTTCCTGTGATAGGCCCCACAGTAATTTGATCTTCTGCCGTTAGCTCCACGGGAAACGCATCCGTGAAGGATCTGTATGACAAGGTTGATTGATTAGAGACTGCGCCATTATTTAAACTGGCTTGCAGGTTCCAGTCCATAGCCTCATCAGGATGTAGCACCGTAAAACGCGCAATTCCGTTAGAGGTAATGGTACTGACAAAAGCAGTCACTTCATCGGATTGATCAATGCGTAAACTCACCCCTGTGCCATCTGCAACGGCATTTCCAAAGCGGTCACGAATGACAGAAGTGATCACCTCGAGTTCTTGCTGGCCATCTGCGATATCGTGTTCGGGTTGGGGTTGCAATTCAAAATCCACCGCCTCATTGGGCATGATTATGAATTGCGCGGCCTTGGCCTCCGCTCCTTTGTAGGACCCGCCCAACTGGAAATTACCGGCAATTGGACCTGCATCAAACTCAATAAAGCTCAGTCCGTAACGAATACTCGATTCCGTTGTGGTTTGTTGATTCAAATAACGGTAGTCCATCACCACACTGTCGGGCTTGCGAATCAAATTGTCATGCGCATCTCTTGGAATAGCCACAGCCATGGCTGCACGTTCTTCTCCTGCTTTGGCAGATGGTGGGCCGATATAGGTATTGATACTGTAAACAGAACCGTCCGCTGGAACCACTCTAAAAGTTCCTGAGCCTAAGGAGGTATCTTCAAAGCTTAAACGCCATTGGCTCAAGCCTGTTTTGTTGGAGATGATCTCTGGAATTTCAAAGCTACAATTGCCCGAATCACAACTTATCGGTGAAAGCGTGGCTTGGTAGACTCCAGCCTCTAAGAACAGTTTTACTTGTGCGGTTTCAACCGCTGCTTCTGCTTTGAACTTAGCCACCGCAGTTTTGAGTTCTCCCAAGAAGTAGGATTCTGACAGGCTAAACTCCGCCTTAGGAACCAATGAAGACACCTGCTCTTGCTTGCAGCTTATAAAAAGCAATGCTGTGAGTAAAATCGCTATGTGTGCTAGATTTCTCATCAGTTTTGTGCGTGATAGGGATTTAAAGTGATGTCTACATAAAAGGCTTCTGCTGGAAGCGGCATGAGTCTTTCAGGGCCTCTGTTCTCTAGAATGGGCTTTGGTTTTCCGTTGATCAGTATGACCACTCCACTCTCTTTAGGGGTCGGATGACTTTCAAATTCTGCAATATCTATCAAGTATTTTCCACGGCGATAGGGTCTCAAGGCTTGATCTCCGTAGTGAGGTTCTACCCAAACCAGTTCTTTCTTTTTATTGTAGATCTCTACTAAGAATTGTGGAATAGTACAGTCTGATGTATTGGCGTTGAGCATTTCCAATTCCAGCGTTCTATCGGCTATGAACTGCTTTTCTATGCTGTAGTTTTGAGGGCTGATATCACTGGTGACGTTCGTAGTCACAGCAATTTCAAAGCTCACAGGTTGACTGCTCAAGGTCAAAGCTGGAGCAAAGTCCGGGCTAAAGGTCTCATCGATCTGAGAGGTATCTTCTACCCAGGCAATTTCCTCAAACGGAATCCGAAAAGGGACTTGCTGCTCGGGCATAACCCGGTAATTGATGGCGTCCTTAGGCGCAAATTGTGCCAATACCTGTCCGTTCTCATCGTATAAACTAGCACTGATCAATAGACTCGCTGGGTGATAATCAATGTTCTTAATCTGTCCAACCAAAAAGTACTGATCGTCATATTCTATAAGTTTTGCACTGGTCACGGCAACTTCTGGTCGTTTTAGAACATCTTCATAGAAGGTCGTTTTAAGCGTATTTCTGCGTCGGCCTTGGTTGTAGAATTCTACGTTTTCTTTGCTGAGGTAGACATCTACAGGAATGTCCAGATCCAAAGCTTTAGGCACCAGCACCCAGCGTCCATCTTGTTTTTTAGCGGTAATGGTGTCTTGCTGCTTGTAATTCTTGAGTGCGGTGATCCACTCAGTCTTTACGGCGATCTCTTTTTGATCTTCCGATTCAAAGAGCACTTCTGTTCTAATGTCATCCAACTTCCCATAAGAGCTCAACAAACCGTCTGTGATCGCGATCTCTAACATAAAACGGTCTAAGGTCTTCCCCGAATCCGGGTCGAGGTAACTGTGCGCTCGCTCAAACTCTTTAAAGTCCATGGCATCATAATAGGCTAGGACAAGCTTTTCGGGATCTGTAAAAGGCCTTGATTCTTGATAATAGTCCCAATTCAGTTTGGCAAAGACTGCAATGATACTCAGCACCCAGGCCAATTGGGCCAATTTGTATCCTTTGCGCAACAGTTTGTGGTTTATGGTGGTTGCTGCGGAATCTAAGTCGTCTTCTACTTTATCCTTGGAACGAATGAAAATAAAGATCAAAATCCCCAATACGGCCACACTGACCGGAACGATTCCCCAAATGAGCATCTGAAATTTTGAGATGGGCGGCGTGTTCAGTACTGAGGGTAGGGTGTTCACCCCTTCGCGCTCCCAAACCACGATGCCATTCTCTAAAGCAGGCAAGCGTTTCCAACCACTAAAGTGTAAGAGTGGATCGTAGAACTTGTCGTTAGAGAATACGTACTTTAAATTGTATTTGTTGGGGTTGGCCAAAAACTGCTGCAACGAGCCTAAGCCTTCAATGCCTCTAAACTTAGAGTTCTCTAGGCGCTCTACGGGAGTCGTAGTGAGTTCGGGCAGTTTGCGGGCTGAGTGATAATTTCCGTCTACCGTTAGGGCCTTAGTCTGTGCAGATAACCAAGCCATTTGATCGCCAAACCCAAGGGTGAGATAGCGCCATTTATAGTGTTCGTCTTGGTTCAAGAAGTTTACTATGGGCAGCATGTCTATGGTCTTGGGCTGCGAAGGGCGCATTTTTCCAAGATTCAGCGTAGCAATGGCTGCCATGATATAACCACCTATCATAAGCGCTCCCAAAAGGCGGTAACTCTTTCGGCCCCATTTATTGTGCAATCGAGCGCGCAGGTCGCCCTCAAAGAAATCAGCAGCAAAGAGCCCGGCAACAGGCAGCATTACCAAAGAGCCCCATAAGGTAAATCGGTCTAGGGTTAGAATATTAAAAGCGTTGTCTCCCAAAATCATGCGCGGTATTGGCGTAGTGCCTCCCGTACCCAAAAGGGCTAACAATCCAAAAGACAAGCAGAAGAAGACCAATCGTCTTTTATATAAGGTCTTAAAAGCGTAGGGCCATAACAAGAGGAACAAACCCCAGGGTATTAAAAAGAACACCAAACCAGAAGAACCAACTTCAAAGAAATTGTCTCGAGAGCCATGCGGAATAGGCATCTGGGTTATGGGATTGTTCTTGGTGTTGAGCCAGTAGGGCAGAATACAGAATACTATCAGCATTAAAGCTCCAAATCCGAAGCCAACTATAGGCCAAAAACGCTTGCGTAGCTGAACGATCAGCGTATGTACCGTATTTCTTTTTTGCTGTTCTGCGGAGTCCACCAAAGCCATACCAATGACCGGGAACAAGAAAAAGACCATTCCAAATATAGGTGTCACATGATGCGAGCACACCATGATCGCTATGAGAATCCAACTTCTCAAAAGGGCCTTTCGCTGTTTGAAACGCACCCATTTATAGACTTCCGGACAGCTGTGCATCAGCAAACTCATCCCTATGATACTGGGCAATTGGCCAAAAAGGTGCAGGGTTTCTACAAAAGAAGTGGAAAAAACACAGAGCAGTGCAGCATAACCGGCTGCCGTAGAATTCTGCAAAACCAAACGCGCAAATCTAAACACTCCGCTCACAAAGAGCAGAACTCCTATTAAAGAGACGGTATAGAGTCCAAACTTGAGTCCCCCAACTAAGGAGAACAAGCCAATGGCCTGATGCACTAAAGGTGGATATCCGTAAACCGTGAAGCCCGTATACCAGCTTTGGTTCCAGTGGGAAAACCAATCAGTAGCATAATGGTTGGCAAAGAACAGATGGATCAGCGCGTCATAGGTGCGCTCCAAAGTGCCAAACACCGTAGCCCCGTGAAGCAGTACCCCCAGAATAAGGGCTGCTAACAGATAGGGATTGGTCTTATAGTTAAGTGTCTTCAAAAGGTTTTAAAGCTTTTCACCAAAGTTACAACTATCGCTGAGTGGTAAATCTATCGATCAATGGCATTCGTCTACAGTAAACTGATGCTGACCGAAAACCCCCACAAAAAGCCGCCTCGCTGGGATATGTTTGCATCAAACAAAAACAAACACAAATCTCTTTTACGATGAAAACTGGAATTATTATCCCTTGCTACAACGAAGCCGATAGAATCAACCAAATTGCTTTTTTACAATTTATAAAAGAAAATGCTGATTACCATCTTTGTTTTGTAAATGATGGAAGTTCTGATGAGACTATCACCGTTTTAAACCGACTTAAGCGCAACGCTTACAACCGTATTTCTGTTGTTGACATTAAGCGCAATGGTGGAAAAGCTGCCGCAGTAAGAGCAGGAGCTCGTTACTTGCACACACGCTCAGATATTGAGTTTGTAGGCTTTATGGACGCAGACCTATCCACTGACTTTGAAGATTTCAAAGCTTTGGTGGATAGGCTTAAAAGCCAGAAAGAGTTGGTTAGCGTATTCGGATCAAGAAATCTAGGAGGAGGAAACATCCAACGTAAAGAAGATCGTGGCATCATGT
>NZ_JAQQTE010000001.1:1019569-1445480 GCF_028561565.1 Gilvibacter sediminis
CCTAAAAGCTAGTCTTCAGATCCCAGGACGCCTATTGAGCATCTACCTATCTTACAATAACTTGAACTTTGCTTCTGCTAAGCAAGCTGTTCAACTAGACTGGAATGTTAACGCTCAAGCTCCAGCCTTGACAGAGATTAGCATCGCTGCCTAGTTATAAGAGACGTTTTTGTTTTTCAAAGAAAGCATCGGCCTGCAACTGCATAAGTTTGCGGGCCTTTTTCTTTTACCATTTGTACTTCTGCACGGCTAAACACATAAATCTAAATACCCTCAGAATAAGAACTGCTAACAGATAAGGATTGGTCTTAAGCCTAAGTATCTTCAAAAGGATTTCAAAGCTTTTCATCTTAGCTTCAACTTTCGGTGAATGGTTTATCTGTCGATGAATGGTATTCGTCTACAGCAAACTGGTGCTGACCGAAAACCCCCGTAAAAAGCCGCTTCGCTGGGATATGTTTGTATGAAATAAAAACAAAAACAAATCTCTACTACGATGAAAACTGGAATTATTATCCCTTGCTACAACGAAGCCGATAGAATCAACCAAATTGCCTTTTTAAACTTTGTAAAGGAAAATGAAGGATACCATCTTTGTTTTGTTAATGATGGCAGTTCTGATGAGACTATCACCGTTTTAAACCGACTTAAGCGCAACGCTGACAACCGTATTTCTGTTGTTGACATTAAGCGCAATGGTGGAAAAGCTGCCGCAGTAAGAGCAGGAGCTCGTTACTTGCACACACGCTCAGATATTGAGTTTGTAGGCTTTATGGACGCAGACCTATCCACTGACTTTGAAGATTTCAAAGCTTTAGTGGATAGGCTTAAAAGCCAGAAAGAGTTGGTTAGCGTATTCGGATCAAGAAATCTAGGAGGAGGAAACATCCAACGTAAAGAAGATCGTGGCATCATGTCTAAGATCGTTGGGATGTGTATCCGTTTCATCTTGAGATTACCTATCAAAGACACCCAATGTGGTGCTAAAGTATTCCACCGCGACATTATTCCTGTGATCTACAGCAAGCCTTTCGTGAGTCGTTGGTTGTTTGACGTGGAGATCTTCTTGCGCTTGAAGAAGCACTTCGGAGCAAAACACGTCATGAACCATATCCATGAGCAGCCCCTAATGCGATGGATTCACGAAGAGGGTTCTAAGCTTGATTTAAAAGCTAGCCTTCAGATCCCAGGACGCCTATTGAGCATCTACCTATCTTACAACAACTTGAACTTTGCTTCTGCTAAGCAAGCTGTTCAACTAGACTGGAACGTTAACGCTCAAGCTCCAGCCCTAACAGAGATCAGCATCGCTGCCTAGTTATAAGAGACGTTTTTGTTTTTCAAAGAAAGCATCGGCCTGCAACTGCATAAGTTCGCGGGCCTTTTTTCTTTTGTAATCGTAGGCTTCTTGTTCTTCTGCAATATCTTCATAAACTCGGTTATTGAGCTGCAGATCTGTATCCACTAAAATGTTGCGTTGTTGTTTTTGCTGTGCTGCCCAAGATGCAATGGCTCCTTCTTGTTCCTCTAATTTATGGTCATAAGGACCTCTTGGAGAAAGTAGCTTTGCAAAAATTGGAGACGTTTCTACCGCCAAAAAGAGTAAAAAGATAAAGAATGATGGCAGCCAAGGTAATTTGTCCAAAGCATTCACTCGGGCCATCAAGCCGTCAAAACCTTCAATGACCGGCTGGGTTTCCACCACCTTATCGTCGTACTGCGTTTGGAGTTCGGTAATCTCAGTTTCCAGATCGGCTATTTTTGCCGCATTGGCTGTTCTGAGTGCGGTCAAAGCGGCTAGTTCTGCATCGTGTTTATCACGTTTTTCTTGATAGACAGGACCTTTACCAACCAGTTCTGTACCTGCGCGCCCTTCAGCCTCTGCAATATAGGTCTCATAAAGCGCATTCACGCTGGTCTCTTTGTCCACAACTTCTTGCTTAAGGCCTTCAATTTGCCCGTTGAGTTCGGCAATTTTAGGCTGATACTGCAAGGCAATCTGATCCTGATTGTCCAAGGTCATTTGGTTCTTTTCCTCCAACAAGACCTGATTGATCTCCTTTTCAAAGATCTTCAGCTCCAAAGGTTTGGCAATAACAATAGCAATAATAACCGCTAATAGAAGTCTCGGAGTGGCTTGCACCAGTTCGTCCCAAAACTTCCCGCGTTTCTTAATAGTAGAGACAATAAATCGATCCAAATTAAAGATCAGTAATCCCCAAACCAGCCCAAAGGCAATAGCAACAGGATAGCTGTCAAAAACTGTGAATAGGGCGTAGGTGGCCGCAATGGCAGCCATAACAGCCGTAAAGAATACCGTGGCGCCGATCCCGGCATACTTGGTGCGTTCTCCGGGAGAACATTGGTCGAGGATATCGGTATCCGCTCCCGAGCAGAAGATGAAAAAAGATTGTAACATGATTGATGAATTAATGTTTTCGGATTCAGTACAGTGCTGCTTCCGAGATTATTAGAACGCGATTTACCCCTATTTGTTACATAATAAAGCATTAAAAAGCCCCGAATTGTCGGGGCTTTCATTCATCTGTGGGTATGCTTTACTGTTTCATCAGTACTTTAGGCGGATTATTATCTACCTTTTCCACATCGATATAGTTGATCTTATCTGCTTTGACAAGTTCTAAAGCTTGGCTTGAGCTGATCTTTTTGCCGTCTAGATAGAAGGTGGCTCCTTGATCGATCAGATCCTTGATGGCCTCAATGGGTTCCTTTGGTGGTGGCGGTGGTGGCGGCGTTAAAGAATCTGGATCTTCAACCACTTCAATGATGATCACTTCTTCATCCGGATCACCTCCGTTGATATAAGCTTTGCGCTTCACCTTGGTTTGTACGTTTTCAACCTCAATGATCTCTTCAAGTTCTTCTTCAACTTCTTCAACTTCGTCTTTTTCAACGATCACGTATTGGACATTCTGAGCATCTCTAATTTCAATTTCAACCTCTTCCACAACAGGTGCTGGTGGCGCTGGTGGTGGCGGTGGAGGAGGTGGTGGATTGAGGCCATAAGGGAATTTACTCGGATCGGCCTTGTAGAGGTCAGTCTCTTTAAAGATATCATTGAGTTTATTGATGAAATCCTTGTTTGGGTTTTTGATCATGAGTTCTAAATCAACGCGATTAAAATCTGATTGACTCCAGTCTTTAGTAGCTTCATTGACCACAGCTTTGAACTGCTTCAATGAAGTTTTCACGCCGTTGACGTAAACGCTCTTGCCTTGAATACTGATCTGTAATTCCTTGTCACCGTTTACGGCTTGATCAATAAGAAACTCTTTCATTTCTTCAGGAATAAACCCAATACCCTTTTGATCTTGCCAGTAAGAATTGGACATGACATCAACTTGAACGTAGTGCTTTCCATAGTTCACTGCATTCTTGGCCAATTTACTTTCTGTAAAGTAGGGAAGATCGTCTGGGTGGTATTCAAAGATCTCCTTGTTGGCCACGCGTTTGCCGTCTATCCAAAGACCGTATTGATCGCTGTCTTGCCAGCGCTCAAAATCGTCTAAGGTTGGGTGCTTAACAGGCAGATAGGCTTCTTTGGTTGTCTTTTGAGACTGATCGGCGATTTCCTCTACAGGGATTTTCTCTTCAATCAGCACCTCATTGGTACTGCTAAAGCTGTACAGCAAGACCGCCAATAAAGGGAGCAGCAATAGGCCTTTGGCCCATTGGGTCTTTTTTGATGATGAATTTTTCATGAGTGTGAATCGTTTTTTGATAGATGAATAATTAATGGCACTGGCCAACTCCGGACAGGTCCGAGGATTTAAATAGGCCAGTAAAGTATTTTGATATTGACTCTTGGGCACGCCCGTCTTTAAAACGGCTTGGTCTGCCAAGAATTCGTGATTGAGCAAAATGCTGTGCTTTATAAAGTAGACCAGTGGATTGAACCAAAAGACCACTTGCATCAGTTCCGCAAGCAACACATCTACACTGTGAAGTTGTTCCGCATGAGCTTGTTCATGCAACAGGACTTCTTCTGGAATGGCCTGCGCTGTAAAACGTTTTTTGTTGACAAAGATGTATTGCAAAAAGGTGTGTGGTTGCACCGGACGTCCTAATAAAACAAAGAAGAGTGGTTTTTTGGCAGACTTGGGATGCGCCCAAATACTGCGGATCAGTTTGCTGAGGTTCCATAAAAATCGCATTGCAAAAAGTCCAAAGCCAATCCAATAAACGGTCCATAAAATCTTGCTGTAGTTCAGACTTTGCCAAAAGGATTGCTGTGCAAGCTCGGCGCCATTTTCTCCGCGGACCATATAGATGACGGCTTCTCCATCCACTAAGACATAAGAGGTAAAGGTGATCAAAGGAATGATGGCTCCAAGTACCAATCCGCCTAACAAATACCAACGTTTTAGATGATGCATGCTTTCACGCTCTAAGACCAATTTGTAAAAGCCGTAGAGAATCGCCCAGCAGGCTGCCGTTTTCAATGCGTAGAATTCCATGACTATTTATTTTTGATTTCGCGATCGATCAATTTTCTCAAAGACTCCAATTCCTCTTTGCTGAGGTCTGTTTCCTTGGCGAAAAAAGAAGCGAATTGAGCCGCAGAATTATCAAAGAAATTCTGGATCATGCCTTTCATTTGCTTGGAAAAGTAAGACTGCTTTTCTACCAAAGGATAGTACTGTCTAGCGCGTCCTTCTTGGGTGTAATCCACAAAACCTTTATCACGCATACGCTTCAATAAGGTGGCAATGGTGGTTTGTGCCGGCTTGGGATCTGGATAGGCAGCAATGAGATCATTCATATAGGCCTTTTCTTGTTCCCACAAGAGGTGCATGAGTTGTTCTTCTGATTTTGATAAGGACATGGTCACTAGAATATTTATTCTCTACAAATGTAGAATAATATTTTAATTCTACAACTGTAGAAAGAAAAATTTAACAAGAAATATGTTTTTAAAAGGGTTCGATCAGCTCTTTAAGCCGACTTTTTTCAGGAATGTATCCCAACGCGGATCTTGGTGTAAGCCATTGAGCAATGGCTCGGAGATCATTTCTACCATCCCAAAATCTTGGGATTCATAGGCGTTCTCCAGCCATGCAAAAGCCAGATCAGTAGCGCCCCAGTAGGCGTAGGTTTGTGCAATTTGATAGTCGGCATAACCTTCATATTGCTCAATAAAAGCGTCCAAGGCTTGTTGGGCTTGCGCCTTTTTGCCCTGCCTGTACAGCAGTAAGGTATTGAAATGCTCTTGCCAAAGCGTATCTGATTCTTTTGCTATGGCTTCCTGCGCTTTATCGGCCTCGCCCAGCATAAGGTAATTTAGGCCAATGCTGTATTGGGCGGCGTAGATGTCGGGTTCAATGGTCAAAGCTTTATTATGGGCCGCAATTGCCAACTCATATTGTTGATTGTAATAATAGGAGTTCCCCAAATTATACCAATTATCAATATTCACAGGGTCTAGCTCTGCCGATCTTTTATTGTAGGCTACAGCGCTATCCGTATTGCCCAAAACAATAGCTAAAGAAGCGGCTTGGTCAAAAACTACATCATTGTTGGGTTCCAGCATGAGGGCTTTTTGATTGTATTCACTGGCCTTTTGAAAGTCCCAATCGTACTGCCAAGCAATATCGGCAAGTGTCGTGAAGACCAGAGCGTTCTCAGGGTCCAATTCTAAGGCCGTATTCACTGCTTCTTTGATCTTGGGGTAGCCTTCTTCAAACGCAATAAAGCGCGAAGAGGTCTGCAAATCATAGATCTTGGCCAGCAGTACCCAGGCTGGAGCGTATAAAGCGTCAATCGCAATGGATTGTTCGACCAAAGTTTTGGCTTTTTCAAAATTCTCGGCCAAGAGATTGGGGTTTTGATACCAGTGTTTCCCCTCTAAATACAGGGCGTAGGCCCGTGGATCTGTCTGGTTCTTATTTCCCAATAATGGTGCATTGAACTGCAACTTTAAATTGTTTACCACCGCCATGGTGATCGAGTTTTGAACCTCAAAGATGTTCTCCAGCTTTTTGTTCCAAGTTTGGGACCAAATACCTTGATCGGCTCTACTATCAATAAGCTGAATTGTAATTCTAATAATACTGTCTGCAACCCTTACGGAACCCTCAACAATATAATTTACTCCTAACTGCTCGGCAAGCGTAGGAATGTCTATGGCCTTATTTTTAAATGAGAAGGCCGAGGTTCTTGAGGTCACCTTTAGTTCAGGAAGCCGAGTGAGCGAACTCAGCAGTTCTTCCGCCAAACCGTCGGCAAAGTATTCTTGATCCTTATTGGGCGAGAGGTCTGTAAAAGGGAGCACAACAATGGAGTTTTCAGGTATTTCGGATTGCGCAAGGGCTTCAATCTCTACTTGCTGCTGTTTTTGAAGCCGGAATCGGTCCACAAAGAGCAGGATCACCGCCAAACTCAAAAAGGAAATGATGAGGATGTTGAGTTTCTTTCCGGTGATCTTGGTTTCTGATGCTTCCTCGGGAACCTCACTGGTTTTTTTGATTCCTTCTGAGGTAAACTCGTAATACCAAGAGATCAAGATCCAAACGGGGAAAAAGATCAAAAGCACCACAAACAGCGTTTTCCCGATCCAATCCGGAGCGTCTAAAATGTCAGAAAGTAAAGCTGCAACTTGCAAGATGACCCAAGAGATCACCAAATAGGAGATGCAAGCTTTTATGACATTACGTCGCTGTAATTCTTGAAAAAAGCGATTTATTCGGTTCACCGCGAGTTAGTTGGTACTCAAAGATAACCAATAGTTTGAGACTGCTGCGTGAGAAAAGGAGTGCGAACCCCTTGTCTATCTATTATTCGGCGTCTCATTGATCCAATGGAAACCGCGATTGATGAGTCTGATCTGAGAAAGATCTCTGGCTCGCAATCGAATTTGCAGACTGTCTTGATCCAAGACACCTTTTAAGATGAGTTGAATGGAGTCGGTTTGGGTAATGGTAAAATTTGATTCCGTTAGCGTATCAGATCTTGAACGCATGGTCAAAGATTGACCGGTCGAATCCACAATAAAATTAAAGCGCTTGGTGCTGTCATTCATCATTTTAACCGCTGCATAACCCTTACGATCGATCACCAAATAGCGCCAACGGTCAGATCGGGTGATTAGTGGAGCAATGGTGTCACCGTTCTTTAAAAACTCTTCAGCTTCCCAAATTCCATAGTATTGCGGTTTGGGGCGTTTGTCACCAAAACTGTGTTCTGCATTATAGCCTTGATAGCCCATCAATGCAAAGAGTATGGCTATCCCAGCAACTTTAAACCACATTATCACGGTATGGTAGACTGGGTCTTTAGTGGGTTTATAATATTCAACAGCCTCAGTGGGTTTGTTTTTGATGAACACATGACTGAAGCGTTTCCAATCCGCAACAAAGATCAGCAAGCCAAAAAGCATCAAATGAGCAGAGAATAGCTTTACGGGGATGTCGTAGAACATATTCATCATAAAGATCTGCAGCATGACTCCAAAGACCACAATACCTCCAAGAGCTTGAGTGCGTTTAGGAATCAATAGCAAACCGCCCAAGACTTCCATAAAACCAGTAAACATATTGAAGCCCTCACTTTGCGCCATATAGGTCCATGCGAGCCCCATGGGAGACATATCGCCTATGGGTTGTAAGAGTCTGAGTAGAGAAGGTCCTGCAAACTGCGACTTGTAGATCTTGGCAAAGCCGTAGGTGAACATGAAGAATACCAAAAAGATCCGCAAGATCACGGTATACCAATAGAATGCGGCATTGTAGGAGCGCCTTTTTCGATCTAGAACAGACCACAGGACTGTACCTAAGACCACTAAAATCAATTGAGTAAAAAGGCCGGCATAGGCCATGGTGGTGTCACCGCTTCCCGTAGCGAAGAATTCATAGCGGCCTTCTATGCCCAGCACATCACGGCCAAGCCATACAGTCAATGGTTTGAACAGTCTACTGCCGCCAAACATCATTAGAATGTACAGCCAGCTGTAGAGCGCTACAAAGCGGAAAGCCCATTTCTGGGTCTGGGACCACTCACTATGGGGTTGGAAAGTAAAAAGCACTAAAAGAGATTATTTTACACGTACGCCACCAGTACTTATAGTTGCTTCGGAATCATCTTCAGGTAGGGTAAAGGTCAAGGTCTTCCAAGCGGTACCTTCCAGGCCGATTAGTTTATATTCTCCACGCATCTTAGCTATGCTGAATGAGAACTCTGAAAGTTCATCTGGGTTACTCGCTGTTTGACGGTCTCCCTTCATTCCGAATTGATCCACAGTAACTGAAAGTCCACGTCTTGGGCTTTCAAAACTTAAGGTCTCCCAAGCACATCCGGAACGGCAAGCCATAACGATCTGTTTACCGTCTTTGGCAATGGTTAGGTTAAAGGTCTTTTTTTGACTGGTGTCTCCCAACTGTGCGCTGGCAGTAAGCCCAGTGAATACGGTTAAAAGAAAAGCGATTACATAGGTTTTATTGAATTGCATAATCGTTGATTTTATGAGGTTAATTGTTGTGATTTTGTGCGTAATAATGATAGAACTGCGGAATGGTCTCAATGCCTTTTAAGTAGTTCCAGATCCCAAAATGTTCATTCGGAGAGTGAATGGCATCGCTGTCCAAACCAAAGCCCATCAAGATGGTCTTGCTTTTAAGTTCTTCTTCAAAGAGAGATACAATAGGGATACTACCTCCGCTGCGTTGCGGAATTGGTGTCTTTCCAAAGGTAGCTTTATAGGCCTTTTCAGCGGCTTTATAGCCTGGAAAGTCAATTGGCGTCACATAACCTTGGCCTCCGTGATGTGGCTTCACCTCCACACGAACACCCGCAGGAGCAATGGCCTCAAAATGCTTTTTGAACAGCTCCGTGATCTCTTGCCAGTCTTGATTAGGAACCAAACGCATGGAGATCTTGGCATATGCCTTAGAGGCAATTACCGTTTTGGCGCCTTCACCCGTATATCCACCCCAAATACCGTTAACGTCTAAGGTTGGACGGATGGAGTTGCGTTCGTTGGTGGAATAGCCTGCTTCTCCGTAAACCGAATCGATGTCCAAGGCATCTTGATAAGCTTCTAGATCAAAAGGAGCCTCGGCCATTTTTGCGCGCTCTGCGGCAGAGAGTTCTTCTACCTTATCGTAAAAACCTGGAATAGTAATGTGATTGTTCTCATCGTGCAATGAGGCAATCATCTTGGTCAAAACGTTGATCGGGTTGGCAACAGCGCCTCCGTAAAGTCCGGAGTGCAGATCGCGATTAGGCCCGGTCACTTCCACCTCTACATAACTCAATCCGCGGAGCCCTGTGGTAATGGAAGGAATATCGTTAGCGATCATTCCGGTATCACTGATCAAAATTACATCGTTGGCCAGTTTTTGCTGATTGCGTTTTACAAACCAACCTAAACTTTCACTGCCCACTTCTTCTTCACCTTCTATCATAAACTTGACATTGCAAGGCAATTGATCGGTTTTGGTCATGTATTCCAAAGCCTTTACGTGCATATACATTTGACCTTTGTCATCACAGGCGCCGCGAGCAAATATGGCACCTTCAGGGTGTAATTCTGTATTCTTGATCACGGGCTCAAAAGGTGGGCTGTCCCATAAGTCCAGAGGATCTGGTGGTTGTACATCGTAATGTCCGTAAACCAGAACCGTGGGTAAGGCTGGGTCAATGATCTTTTCTCCAAAAACGATCGGGTAACCTGGCGTCTCGCAGATCTCTACAGTTTCACAACCTGCTTCTAAAAGGCGCTGCTCAATGACCTTAGCTGTAGCGATGACATCTTCCTCATAGGCAGAATCTGCGCTGATGGAAGGAATCTTTAAAAGGTCAATGAGTTCCGAAAGGAATCGGTCTTTATTTTGTTCTATATAGTCTTTGGCACTTTTCATCTCAATTTTTTAAGGCTCACTAAGGTATCAAAAAATGCATTAAATTCAGCCTTCCATTTGATAAGCGAACTATGACCGATCATATAACTAAGGATTCAGAATTTTTTGAGCGAGTGCTTCCTTTTCTGGAGCAGGTAGGCATTCCTGTTCAATTAGAGTCTTTTGAGTTCGAATCTTTTTTGCCAGGCGTAGGATTGCATAAGGGGCAACTTTGGATTGACCTTGCTCAACTCACTGCTCCAGGGGATGTCTTACATGAAGCGGGACATTACGCGGTTACTCAGACTGACAAGCGGGCTCAAGTCGATCAGCAGGTTTTAAAAGACAACGACCAGTTGGAAGGAGAAGAGATGGCTGCCATGCTTTGGAGCTATGCCGTAGCTGTGCATTTGGAGCTTCCGCCATCAATGGTTTTTCATCAGAAAGGGTATAAAGGACAGGCAGATTGGATCCTGCAGCGTTATGCTGAGGGTGATTTTTTTGGTCTTCCTTTGCTGCAATTTTTTGGGATGGCATATTATCCCGATGAAGGCCCGTCATTCCCCAAAATGAAGCAGTGGTTGCGCGCTTAGAAAAAATTAAATAAGTCCTTTTGGATTTACCAATATTAATTATATTTGCAGCCCTAAGCGGATGTGATGGAACTGGTAGACATGCTAGACTTAGGATCTAGTGCCGCAAGGCGTGGGGGTTCGACTCCCTTCATCCGCACTTCAAAAAGCCCACAGCGAAAGCTGAGGGCTTTTTTCGTTTGCTGAAGGTGTCGAACCGCTTGCGCGGCAGTCACGCTCCTCAAATAGTTGCCTTAAATCAATGTTTTAGAAGTATCACTTCCAACGCGACAGGCCCACCCCTCACTATTGATGTCCACAGGACATCATTTTTTCGTTCGGGGGCACCCGCACTTCAAAAAGCCCACAGCGAAAGCTGAGGGCTTTTTTCGTTTAAGCGTTTGAGAGTTATCCTTCTGGTTTGTTTAGTGAGTGCTTTTGAGCTAAAGCCGGTATTACTTCTTGTAGATGGAGTCCATGATCTGCTTTGCAACATGTGGACGGTAGTGGGCGCTCTCGTAGTAGTTGCGGTAATCTTGGGTGATCTCATTGATTCCTGAGAAATCAAATACCGAATCCGTTCCGAAGGTCTCATTCAGAAAGGCTAAATCCTCTGGATTGAATTTCTTTTGATCATAAGCCGGGCTGATCACAATGCGAAGTTTTGTGTTCTGTTTTTCAACAATAGCGGCAATTTCATTGAGCATTCGCTTTTGATTCTCCTTAATGCTCGGTTTCAAATAGGTCTGCTTTGAGTCGCGGTCATAGAATACAGCCAAGCGCTCTGGCGTGTAGTATTCGCCTTTTTCAATGAGCTCTTCATAGTGCTCAAAGCGAATTTCATTGGTCAATGGGTCGTAGTTGCGTTTTCGGTCATCCAAAAGATTGCCTTTGCGCATATAAGGCTTGATCTCGTCAGTGATCTTATAATCCATAAAGGCGTACAAGAACTTTGGGTTTAAAAAGGCAGTGAAGAACTCCTTGTGGAATTCAAATTGGTTGTTGTTGTCTACCAAAGCTGGAGATATAACACCTAAGTGACCAGATTTAGGTTGATCTTGAATTAAAGTATCAAAGTCAAGGATCAACAGTATATTATCTATCTCATTGCCTTGCTCATCAATGAAAAGCACCTTTTTATGCAAGGCCCATAGCGACTCTCCAGAGGCGTCAAAGTGAAAGCATTTGGCATCAGGAGATAAATGCGGTTTCCAATCGGCTACTTCATAAAAAATAGAACGCGAGCTTCCCAGAATAAAACTGTCGTATTGCTCGTCAGGATTGTTTTTGATAAAGGTTGATGTAGACAGAAAATCTCGATTCAAATTAACCACATCCTTAGAAGCGCTGTCGTAGAAGCTATCGTACTCATAAAGGACCTTAAAGGGATCGTAGTACAAATAGATGCCGCCAAAGATCAGAACCGGAATCAATCCTATCACAGAAAACCTCAATATTTTACCAATGAACTTTTTAATCATCTAGAACTGGAAATAAATGAATTGTTGTTCTTTTCCGCTGAACCAAAAAATAGCAATGATAATGGCGTAGTAAAATGCATAGCGCAAAGAGCGCTTCCATTTTAGCCCCAGATCTGCAATGGCGAATTCACTTTCACGTCCTAACCATTCAACAAAGAGCAGAACTCCAATTAGTAGGAGCGTGGTTAGGCCTTTCCCCATTCCTAAGAACCAAGGGAGTTCAAAGAGTGAGCTTGAAAATATACCAGAGATATAACTAATGGCGTGTCCAATATTCTCAGCCCTAAAGAAGATCCAAGCCAATACGGTCAAACCAAAGGTTAGTAACATGAGGCCGAGTTCTTTGATAGTAGGTAAATATTTGCCTTTAGCAACAATCTCCATATTGTTCCTATTGTTGTTGGTCAACAGTAGCGGAAGAAAGTAAAATGCGTTCAAAGCACCCCAAACAATAAAGGTCCAATTGGCCCCGTGCCAAAAGCCACTAACAATGAAAATGATAAAGGTGTTTCTCACTTTCATGGCAGTGCCTCCACGGCTTCCACCTAGCGGGATGTAGAGATAATCTCTAAACCAGGTAGATAATGAAATGTGCCAGCGGCGCCAGAATTCTGCAATATCCCGAGAGAAATAAGGGAACGCAAAATTGCGCATCAGGTTAAATCCAAAGAGGCGAGAAGTACCAATAGCGATGTCTGAATAGCCAGAAAAATCACCGTAAATCTGGAAGGTAAAGAACAGCGCCCCAAGTACTAAGGTGCTACCGTTCATGTCTGCAGAGTTATTGAATATTTGATTTGCAAACTCTGCACAGTTGTCTGCTATCACAACTTTTTTGAACAAGCCCCAAAGGATTTGACGCATGCCGTCAACCGCTTTGGTATAGTCAAAACTTCGTTTGTTGTAAAATTGTGGCAACAGGTTGGTAGCGCGCTCAATCGGGCCCGCGACCAGCTGTGGAAAGAAGCTTACAAAGGCCGCAAATGCTACAATATCTTCCGTTGGTTCCAATTTGCGTTTATAGACATCTATGGTGTAACTCAAAGTTTGGAAGGTGTAAAAACTAATTCCAACGGGAAGGATGATATTCAACGAACTGGCCGATATCTCCATTCCAAAGAAGGAGAAGGCGGACACAAAATTATCGAGGAAAAAATTGTAGTATTTAAAAAAGCCTAAGAACCCCAAATTGACTAAAATACTGGTCCAAAGAAGCACTTTTCGCTTACCTTTGTTTTCCTCGGTTTTTAGCCTGCGACCCACTAAGTAATCGACCATCGTACTGAATACAATCAGCGAAAGAAAGCGCCAGTCCCACCATCCGTAGAAAACATAACTCGCAACAACAATTAGAAAGTTTTGACTTCTCAAATTGTTGTTCAGCACGTACCAATAGAGCAAGAACACTATCGGTAAGAATATCGCAAAGTCTAAAGAGTTAAAAAGCATTTATTCCTTCATTTGGTTTGCAACGGCTTTTAAACCGTACCAGCTTCCATTTTTTTCAATGCGCTGCAAAGGTATTAATTCTGACTGATGTATTGCTTTTAGAAAGCCTCAGTTTACAATTCAAAAAGCTTGCGCTAAAACAACCGATCAATCACATGGGTGGTCTTTGGAATTCAAGCCGCCGACCGCAGACTGAATAATGGCGTGTAATTAATTCACCGTAGCACTTTATCAAATTCAATTAGTTATTGTAAATCAGTTATTTACAAAATAATTGCTCGGTTTAAATAGTATATAAATCGGAGGATTTTGTTGTGTGCGCGGTCAAACTTCTGCCAGAAATTTGCAGTGTATTTAATTGTTAATACACACACTTATGAAGAACACCAAATTCTATCCGAGTATTTGGCAGACCTTTCCAAACAGTTTGGACCTGGCTGCCCATTGGGAGTCGCAAGCTAAGCGCACCCTTAATTTAAGTTTGACACAAAATGAGGCTGATTCGCTAAAAGTGGCTGAGATGTCTCTAAATATAAACGGTTTTGCACTGGTCGATACTAACGGCAAGACCACAAATATTGAATCTTTTACCCAGCAGACCTGTTTAAAGTTAAAAGGACAGCAGACCGGGCTTTATATAAAAACACGCGAGGCTGTTTCCTTGCCAGAGGCGGAATATACCAAGGTGCGTTTTTACTTAAAAGCTTGGGACAACTCCTTTATCTTGAACGACTACACTAAAAAAGAGGTCTTTGATACGCCTTATCTAGATTTTGATATCGTGGGTGGGTATCGTGTAAGGCAGACCCATCCTGCAGAGCTTCGTTTCCAGTTCAGTTTTTCAGCCTATAGTTTTCTGGGGATTACACGCTGGTTAAAACACCGAATTTTAGGAAAGGTAAAGCCAAAAATGGCCTACCGTTTTGCCCATTAGGGATCATTTTACACTTAAAGCGAAGAAGCAGCCTCCGGGCTGCTTTTTTTATGGCTTATCCCAACTTGGACATTTCTATTATCTTAGTGGCACAACTAAGTATGCAATGATGCGATATCTCCCTTTTTTCCTTTTTGTATTGCTTGTGGGATGTAAGGAGACTACGACCACAGATAATACAAACGCTCAGCAGTTCACCTCAAACTACGACGAACCCTATCGTTTGCAATATCATTTTTCGCCACCCGCTAAGTGGATGAATGACCCGAACGGTTTGGTTTATAATGACGGGGTTTACCATTTGTTCTATCAGTATTATCCAGAAGATATTGTATGGGGCCCGATGCACTGGGGGCATGCCACCAGCAAAGATTTGGTCCATTGGGAAAACAAGCCCATCGCCCTATATCCCGATGAGAACGGACTCATTTTCTCAGGAAGCGCAGTTGTTGATAAAGACAATACTTCAGGTTTTGGTGAAGATGGAGTTGCGCCCTTGGTTGCAATTTTCACCTATCATCTAATGGAAGGAGAAAAGGCTGGCCGTACCGACTTTCAAACCCAAGGTATAGCCTACAGTTTAGACAACGGAGACACTTGGACTAAGTATGAGGGCAATCCGGTCATTGGTAATGAGGGCATTAAGGACTTTAGAGATCCCAAGGTGTTTTGGGATAAGGATACCAAACAATGGGTCATGATCTTGGTTGCTGGAGATCACGCTAAATTCTATAAATCTCCAAACCTCAAGGATTGGAAATTGATGAGCGAGTTTGGCAAAGATCAGGGCGCTCATGGAGGGGTTTGGGAATGTCCCGATTTGTTTCCATTAGATCATCCAGATCCGGACCACTACGCTAAAAAATGGGTGCTGCTTATCAGCATGAATCCAGGCGCTCCAAATGGAGGTTCTGGGACGCAATATTTTATTGGAGATTGGGACGGGGAAAAATTCACCACGGATCAAAAGGAACCTCTTTGGTTAGATTACGGCATGGATAATTACGCCGGTGTTACCTACAACAATGAACCTTATGGAGAACGAATCTTTATAGGATGGATGAGTAATTGGAATTATGCTAGAAATACACCCACAGAAGCTTGGCGAAGCTCCATGACCTTACCCAGGACTTTGAAACTAAAACGCTTTAATGAGGGAGTACGCTTGACCAACTATCCTTATGATAAAGTAGATACCTTGGTTTATGACCGTGAACCGGTGTACTATACGGAAGGACCTGGGCAGGTTTATTTTGACTCTGTAAATCTCAATCAGCATAGAATTCAATTCAAAACTTCCGCTAAAACGGACACCTATTTTATTCTGAGCAATAATCTGCGTGAGGAGATCGAGATCGGTTTCTTCCCAGAGGCTGGGAAAATGACCTTTGACAGAAGCCAGAGTGGGAAGGTAGATTTTGAGCCCTCTTTCGGAGCCCAGCGGCAAGAACAGCCTTTTAACCCAGATGGTGATGACATTTACGTCACCGCTTATATTGATGCTTCCTCTATTGAGATTTTTGTAGATTGGGGTCGATATGTCTTTACCAACCAGATATTTCCAAACGAACCCTTTGATGAGGTCCAAGTAGTGCCCGCAGACGAAGCTGCCCTTCGCTGGTTTAGGATCGATGCTATACCTTCCATTTGGAACAAACCAACTAACTAATAGTAGATGAACAAAATTGTAATGTGGTCAGTCACTGTGGCACTGGCCGGTTTTCTCTTCGGATTTGATACCGTAGTGATCAGTGGAGCCAATAAGCCCATTCAAGCCCTTTGGGATACTTCACCTTTATTTCACGGGACCTTTATTATGTCCATGGCGCTGTGGGGAACTGTTTTAGGATCTCTAGCCGGAGGTATTCCAACCAAACGCTTAGGAAGAAAGAAGACCTTGTTTTGGATAGGAGTGCTCTTTTTTGTTTCCGCAATTGGAAGTGCACTAGCGCCAGATCCGTATTCGTTTTCCTTCTTTAGGTTCATGGGTGGAGTAGGAGTTGGGGTCTCCTCAGTCGCGGCACCGATCTATATTTCCGAGATCACTTCCGCGCAGAATCGCGGAAAGATGGTGGCCCTATATCAATTTTGTTTGGTCTTCGGAATCTTGATCGCCTTTATATCGAATTGGTTGCTCAAAGGATTTGACGGAGCCAATGATTGGCGTTGGATGCTGGGAGTAGAGGCCATTCCTGCCTTGCTCTATACCATAATGGTACTTAAAGTACCTAACAGTCCGCGTTGGCTGGCCATTGTTAAAAAGGACGATGAAGCAGCGCTTGGAGTTTTAGAGACTATTTACCTCGGAGCGGAAAAGGCGAAAAACGTTTTGCAAGAGATCAAAAAAGATCTATTACAACCCAAAACCAGTGAAAAGTTATTTCAAAAGAAGTACAACCGCGTGCTGTGGTTGGGCTTTTTGATCGCCTTTTTCAATCAGCTCAGTGGAATCAACTTTGTGCTGTATTACGCGCCTCAAATCCTGGAGCAAGCAGGTTTGGGAGGAGAAGAATCGCTTTTTAACTCTATTGCCATTGGGATTGTGAATTTGGTATTCACACTCATTGGAGTGCGATTAATTGACAAATTAGGACGCAGGCAACTCATCATTATTGGTTCCATTGGATATATCGTGAGTCTTATTATGGTAGGTTGGTGTTTCTATGCGGATGCGTCTCCGGCCATGCTGTTGACCTTTATCTGTATTTTCATCGCCTCTCATGCCATTGGACAGGGCGCGGTAATTTGGGTGTTCATTTCTGAGATCTTCCCGAATCGTGTTCGTGCTTATGGCCAAAGTTGGGGTACAAGTACCCACTGGGTATTTGCAGCTTTGATCACTTTGATCACACCTTTCTTTATTGACGAGCAAGAAGGAATCCTCAGAGACTCACTCTGGTATATCTATTACTTCTTTGCCGGTATGATGGTCTTACAACTGCTTTGGGCGATCTTTAAAATGCCTGAGACCAAAGGAGTATCCTTAGAAGACTTGGAGAAAAAGCTTGTGGATGAAGAAGCCTAAGCCTTCAAAGCTTGTATGCTACGGAGAAGTTCTGTGGGATTGTTTTCCAGACCGAGAGATTCTAGGAGGAGCTCCATTTAATGTCGCATTTAGACTGCATAGACTCGGCGCAAAGGTAGAACTCATTAGCGCTGTTGGGAACGATGCTAGAGGGCATGAAGCCTATCGGCTTTTAGAAGAGTTCGGGCTGGACACCACCTACATCCATCCCGCTAAAGATTTAGCTACTGGTTATGTTGAGGTGGCACTTGACAAGGCTGGAGCAGCTACCTATACCATTGCGCAGCCCGTCGCTTGGGATCATATTCCAGCGCCTGACATTCCCATGAAAGATAACCTACTGGTTTTTGGAAGTTTGGCTTTACGAGAAGCATTCAATTTGAGTCAAGTTCAAAAATTGATCCAGCGCTGCGGCATCGTGGTTTTTGACATCAACCTTAGACCTCCACATTACCAAATGTCCGCATTGATCGATTTGATGCAGGCCGCGGATTGTATCAAACTCAATGAAGAAGAATTACCCTTGGTCTTATCAGAACTATCTATTACAGATAATGAGCTCGGCTCACAGTTAGCAGCTTTAGCCAAGGCAACGCAGACTGCTACAATTTGTGTAACCTTAGGAAGTGAAGGAGCCGTCTTATGGCATGAAGGGCAGTTGTACCGGCAAAAGGGAATTCCGGCTCAGGTAGTAGATACCGTTGGTGCTGGAGATGCTTTTTTAGCCGCTTTTATTTACGGTTTCTATTGCTTAGAAGAAGGCCCACAGTCAGCATTGAAGCGCGGCTGCGCGCTAGGTTCTTTAGTGGCTTCCACCCCTGGGGCAACCACGGAGATCTCCAAGAATGAACTCCAAGCTTTATTGAAGGATTAAGATTTAGCAGCTACTGCCGTTTTACTCAGCATGGAAGATCCTCTTCCAATTACCTTTGTAGGCATGGCTATGGTTTCCGGTGGAAGTATTTGCCCATTCTTTTTGGCTTGCAATTCTTTAAAGAGTCTTTTGAACACTTTTTTCCCCATTTTAATACCGTCTTGGTCAACGGTACTCAAGGTCGGTGTCATTGCAGAAGAGATAAACCAATTACTAAAGCCAATGATCTTTAGATGTTCAGGAACTTTCACGCCGCGTTCGTTGAACACCGATAGTGCTCCAATGGCTACCATATCTGTGTTGGCAAAGATGCCGTCTATATCCATGTCTTGATCTAAAAGCGCCGCGGCGTGCTCTCGGCCTTTTTCGTAAATGATAGGATCGCACAAAAAGACGTGCTTAGAATTGTATTCCAAACCGTGATCCTCTAGGGCCTTTTTATATCCTAGAAAGCGATCTATGGAGTTTTGCGGAAGTAGGGGGCCTCTAAAGTGCGCTATTTTGGTACATCCTTGATCAATCAAGTGCTTGGTTGCCTCATAAGCAGCTTTACGATCGTCAATAATGATCTTGGAACAAGGAATAAGCTTGGAGATCTTGTCAAACATCACCAAAGGAATTCCCAAACGCATTACCTTTTGCAAATGCGAAGTGTCTACAGTATTGTTTGCGAGTGAGATCATAATACCATCCACGCGCTTGCTGATCAAAAGATCGATCTGTTTCTTTTCCAGTTCTGGATTGTCATCAGACTGAAGAATGATGACTAAGTATCCTTTCTTTTCGGCTTGAGTGATGATAGCGCGGACAATATTGCCGAAAAAGAAATGTACTACCTCAGGAATGATCAGGCCAATGGTTCGCGATTCTTTCGTTCTTAAATTGACTGCAAAGCTGTTGGGTTGGTAATTGAGTCTCTCGGCCTCTGCTTTTACCAAAGCCTTGGTCTTTTGACTAACGTCTGGATAGTCTTTTAAGGCTTTGGAAACAGTAGCAATGGAAATTCCAAGGTATTCGGCAATTTGTTTAAGGGTAACTTGTTCCATATAATCAGCCTGTGGCTCAGGGGTAAAGGTTGGTTTTTGATTCTGTTTTTAGCCAAGCCCATATCAAATAGGGCTTTAGCGAGTGCTCGATAATTCCAGTCCGAAATCTGTTTACGAAAACCGCAAAAAATTCAGCCAAAAATACAGCTGAAAAGATTAAACAAAAAATCGAGCTAAGGCTATAACTCACACGTTTTCGTTAATTTTTCGTTCTCAGCTAAATTCAGGAGTCGAAAATACGAAAACGTTTTCGGTTATGAAAACTGAGATTTTAAGAGTGTTTATTTTTAATAATCAAAAAAAAAGTAAATATTAGCCCTTAAATTAAGACAACGTTAAGAAATGTACGCTTAATTGTTGTCTGGCTTCAAGGCGAGAGATGTCAACCAAAGTCCCTCGTTTACAGGAAGTTAATGAACATGATAGTGCAGAAAACAAGCTCAGACCGTAGAACTGTTAAGGCCGCTTATGGTGCAAGACCACCACATGCGAGCCCTTTTTGCATGTCTAAAATGCAACTTCGGGCTCATGTTCATCCATTAAACCATCGAAACAGTACAGTTAATTTTGGAGATCAATCCCCTCGGGAAAATGCAACGGCCACAGCGGTAAAAGTACACGATATTACAGCAGGTGAACACTCTAAGCGGTGGCAGCGAATTAGCCATCACTGGAGGGGAATTGATTTTTCTTTAACTGAAGCTAAAAGCATACAATTAACAACAACCTTTCTGGTGAAAAAGTCGTATCTTATCACCTTAAAGCGTAATAGACTAAAAATAATGACAGCAGCCTGAGTAATTTTTGGCGTTGTCGAATTCTTAAACAATTTGAAATTTTAATTAATCTAAACCAAATAACTGTATGAAAAACAAATTACTAATGAGACTTTTTCTACTTCCGATGTTTGCGCTACTTGGGAGTACAGTTTACGCTCAGATTAGCGTCTCGGGTACGGTGTCTGATGCTACAGGCCCGCTTCCTGGGGTGAACGTCCTTGTAAAAGGAACCTCTAATGGAGCTCAAACAGATTTTGACGGTAACTACTCCTTGAGTGATGTTGATTCCAACGCCACGCTAGTGTTTAGTTATGTTGGATTTGTTACAACTGAAGTTTCAGTAAACGGACAGACTACCATCAACTTCGTGATGCAGGAAGACACTGAAGCGCTAGAAGAGGTAGTTATTATTGGTTATGGTTCTACGACAGTAAAAGACGCAACTGGTGCAGTTACGGCGGTTACGTCAGACGACTTTAACCAAGGGGTAATCGCTTCTCCGGAACAATTGATCCAAGGTAAAACTGCCGGGGTTCAGATTTCTCAGGATTCTGGGGAACCAGGTTCTGCTGTAGCGTTTAGAATTCGTGGTTCGAACTCTATCCGTTCGAACAACAACCCGCTTTTCGTTGTTGACGGTGTGCCATTAGCTAATGACACAAGCCAGGAATTGAGTGGAACTTCTTTCGGTTCTGCTGCTCCTCGTAACCCGTTAAACTTCTTGAACCCGAATGATATCGAGAGCATTTCTATCCTTAAGGATGCATCTGCAACGGCTATCTACGGTTCTCGTGGTGCGAACGGGGTTGTAATCATTACTACCAAGTCAGGTCGTAGTGGTCGCGGAGGATCTTTCGAGTTGAGTTCTACTTTCTCTGTAGCTGAGGCTGCAAATGAGTACGACCTTCTTGATGCTGACGCCTACCTTGCTGCTTCTGCTGCTAACGGTTTTGACATCGCAGAGCGTGACTTCGGTGCTAATACTGACTGGCAAGATGTAGCATTCAGAAGAGCTACTTCCACAACAAATAACTTGTCTTATACCAACAACTACGGTGATGGTAATGTACGTGCGAGTTTCAGTTACTCTAAGAACTTCGGTATCGTAGAGAACTCGTCTCTTGAGCGTGTTACTGGGCGTTTGAACGCACAACACCGTTTCTTGGATGACAAACTTAAATTAGGATTACAGGCTTCTTACGGTCGTACTAACGACGAGTTTGCACCGCTTTCTGGTTCTGCTGGATTTAGAGGTGACTTGCTTGGTTCTGCTTACTCAGCAAATCCAACTTGGCCAAACAATCCTGACTTTACGGGAACTGGTGGTCTGACTTCTCCAGCTGCGCTTTTGGCGTATACTGAGAACTTAGGTAACACAGACCGTATCCTTGTTAACTTCTCTGCAGAGTACGATGTTACATCTGAGCTTTCTGCTAAAGTTAACTTAGGTTATGACTATTCTGATACTTTCTTAAGCAGTGCTACAAGTGCACGTGCTCTTAACGTTGACCAAGGTGCATTCGGAAACGGTGTTGCTGGAGTAAGCCAACGTGAAGCGACTAACACGCTTTTGGAAGCTACATTAAACTATAAGAAAGAGTTTGAAAACAGCTCTTTGGACGTACTTGCTGGTTACTCTTACCAAAAGTTCGATCGTAACGGTCGTAACTTGAGCGGTTTCGGATTCTTTACTACTCAGATGGGAGACATGATCGACGATCTTGTTTCTTCTGCTGATGCTGTAGAGAGCCAAATCACTGGTTCTTACCAACAGTATGGATACGCTCCAAACATCAACGGTACTTTCGTGAACCGTCTATTCCCAGAGATCCTTCAGGATAACATCGGGAATACTTCAGGTGCACGTACGCGTTCCTTGTTCGGAGATACTTTCGATAGCTTTGATGAACTACAGTCTTACTTTGCTCGTGTGAACTACACACTTGCGGACAAGTACTTATTCACCGCTACAATGCGTGCGGATGGTTCTTCTACTTTCGGGGATAACAACAAATACGGATACTTCCCATCAGCTGCTGTTGCTTGGAAGATCAACGAAGAAGACTTCATTGGTGACAATGTATCGACTTTAAAACTACGTTTGAACTGGGGTATCACTGGTAACCAAGATGGTCTAGGATACGGTAACTTCCTACAGCGTGAGCGCTTCGGAGGTGGAGACGTGATCAACGACGGTGGTGATATCAACATCCCAGGTACAAACACACAATCATTCCGTAATGATGACCTGAAGTGGGAAGAAACTACTCAGTTCGGTGCTGGTATTGACTTTGGAGTGAACAACGATCGCTTCACTGCGACTATCGATGTTTACCGCAAGCAAACAACTGACCTGTTATTACGTACCATTTCTGCGCAGCCGGCTCCACAGCCATTCGTATTCTTGAACTTACCAGATTCAGAGGTAGTTAACCAAGGTATTGAAATCGCGTTAGGATATGACATCATCGATCAAGAGGACTTTAGCTGGAACGCTAACTTCCAATTGACTTATAACGAAAACGAAATCACCAGCCTACAAGGACAGTTCCCAGCGGGTACTATCCGTGGTCAGGGTCTATCTCTTGCATTTGCTCAGCAGTTGCAAGAAGGACAGCCACTTTTCTCATACTTCTTGAGAGAGTTTGGTGGATTCGACGCTACTACAGGACAACCATTGTATCCTGAAGGAGACGTACAAAAATTCGTAGGAAAGAGCGCTTTGCCAGATATTACTGCTGGACTCTCTACTACGTTTAATTACAAAAACTGGACGTTATCGGCATTCTTTAACGGACAGTTCGGACACTACATCTACAACAACACAGCAAACGCATTCTTTACGGCTGGTGCATTTAGAGGGGGTCGTAACGTATTACCAGAGACATTGACTTCTGGTGAGTCGTTTGATGCTGCTGCAGATGTTTCAACAAGATTCCTAGAAGCTGGGGATTTTGTAAGACTTCAGAACGCAACGTTGTCATACAACGTGCCGATGGAAGAAGATGGATTGTTTGACGCTTTACAACTGTCGCTAATCGGACAGAACTTGTTCGTGATCACTGACTACTCTGGTCTTGATCCTGAAGTTTCTGTATCACCAGGTGGTGGAGATCTATTGAACGGATTCCCAGTATACGGTATCGATTACACGGCGTTCCCAAGACCGAGAACAATTTCATTTGGTATAAATGCTAAATTCTAAAATTATTATGAAAAGAAACATTTTGATGAACACAAGATCGCTACTAGCGATGGCCCTCGTTTCTCTTTTGGCAATTTCTTGTACCGACTTAGAAATTGAGGCAACTGACTCTGTGTTAACTGACGAATCTGTTGGTTTTGACGGGGTAAACGCTGAGGCGGCTCTTAACAACGTATATAACGATGTTTACGGGCAACTCGGTGATCAGGCGAACTTCTTCGCTTTGAATGAAGTATCAACTGATGAGACTTTAGTACCAACTCGTGGTACTGACTGGGGTGATAACGGAATCTGGCGTACGCTTCACGCGCACACTTGGTCTCCAACACACCAGTACATTTTGAACACTTGGAACAACTTGAATCAGAACGTATTCCGTGCTTCGGAAGTTATCGACTCTCGTTCAAGCCCGACTCCACAGCAAGCTGCTGAGGCGAAGTTCCTACGTGCATTTAGTATGTATTTCGTATTAGATTTCTGGGGTGTTGCACCTTTCAGAAACGTAGATGACGGACCAGAGGTAAATCCTTCTGTTCTTACAGCTACTGAAGCTTACGAATTCATCTTGAATGATTTGACAACTGCATTGCCAGATCTTCCTTCTACAGGACCAAGTGCAGAGACCAACCGTGCTTCTAAAGCTGCGGCTAACTTTATGTTGGCTAAGTTGCGTCTTAACGCTGAGCGTCACAAAGGTTCTATTGACAATACAGACTATCAAGCGGTAATCGACGCGGTTGATGCTATCGCTGCTGATGGGTTTGCATTGCAAGCTGGATATTTTGATCTATTTAAGCAAGATGTAGATAACGAAACCATCTGGTGGGCTGTTACCTCTGTAGGTAACCGTATCTGGAATGGTATGCACTACAACATCAACGCTCCAGACAACGCTGGTGGTGGATGGAACGGATTTACTACTTTGGCTGAGTTCTACGATGCCTTTGAAGGAAACCCAACATCTAACTACGTAGGTGACGGTCAGGAAGAGCGTCGTGGATGGGTGCCAGATGCATCTAATGCAGACGATACTAACTTAGGTATTGGATATGGATTCTTGATCAACCAACAGTACAACGAAGACGGAACTAAATTGAAAGACCGTCCTGGAAACGACCTAGTATTTACTAAGGAGCTTCCTGGTCTTCAAGGTAACGGTGAAGCTACTGGTGTACGTTTGATTAAGTATCACCCAGTAAACGGATCGTTTACTTCTCACGAGATCGTATTCCGTTACGCAGATGCTCACTTGATGAAAGCTGAGGCTATGATGCGTATGGGCGGAGACGCTACTGCTATGGTTAACGAGCTTAGAGCACTACGTGGAGCTTCTCCACTAGGAAGTGTATCAGAAGCTGATATGTTGGCTGAGCGTGGACGTGAGCTATGGTACGAGTTCTGGAGACGTAATGACTTGTTGCGTTTCGGACAGTATACTCGTGACTGGGAATTCAAAGATCCTGCTTCTGTTGGGGCGACCTTCAGAAACTTGTATCCTATTCCAATTAACGCACTTCTTTCTAACCCTAACTTGGTTCAGAACGAAGGATACTAGAATTTTCCTTTTTCAAGATAGAAACAGGCTCCTTTTGGGAGCCTGTTTTTTTATACCCGGATAATGAATTTGAATTTTCATTACGCCTTCAAACTGCTTTAAAATATTTGTTTCACAGCTTCTTTCGATTCTAACGTAGCCCAACTACGATAGAATCTCCAAAAAGCAATATTTTCTTGCATTGTTAAGGCTCATTCTAAAAATTCTCCTCCATTATCCGGGTTGATTTTTCGCATATTTCTTGGCGATTACGTACATTTCGGTCACTTTCGAATGAAGCGACTATCCTCTAAATATCTTCACTTTTTACTTGGCTTTTCTGGCCTTTTTTTGCTGCTGATGGTGGCTTGTGATTCAAAGCCAGAAGTAGTTAAAGATTACCGTTTTGAGATCGTTGCTGCAGACAGTAGTGGAATCGATTTTGAAAATAAACTACTGAATCGACCTGAGCGAAACATCCTCAATTACATCTACTATTATAATGGCGGTGGCCTAGCTGCAGGAGACTTTAACAATGATGGTCTTATTGATCTTTACTTTACGGCCAACGAGGGTCCTAATGCGCTTTATTTGAATCAAGGGAATTTTAAATTCAAAGATGTAGCCGCTACTGCTGGAGTTTTAGATGAAACCGGTTGGAGCACAGGAGTAACCACGGTAGACATAAACAATGATGGTCTCTTGGATCTTTACGTAAGTAAAGTGGCGCCTTTAGCGCCTGAGGCTGGCGGAAACAAGTTGTTCGTCAATCAAGGGGTGTCCGATGACGGCTTACCGACTTTTAAAGAGCAGGCTGCCGACTATGGCCTTGATTTCAAAGGTTATTCCACTCAGGCTTCCTTTTTTGATTACGATCAGGATGGTGATCTGGATGTATTTTTGATGAACCATACGGTCAATCCGAACAGTAATTATGGACGAGGCAGCAAACGCAAGCAAATTGATTCGCTTTCCGGGGATCGACTTTATGTAAATGAAAGTGGTTTTTACCGAAACGCATCAGAAGAGGCTGGCATCTATCAAAGCCCTATAGGGTATGGACTGGGTTTGGGCGTGGGTGATTTGAATTCCGATGGTCTTCCCGATATCTATATCGGCAACGATTTCTTTGAGAACGACTACCTCTATTTAAATAGTTATGATCATGTTTTTCGGGAGCAGATCAGCAGTAATCAAAACCCATTGGGACATACCTCTCATTATACTATGGGTGTGGATCTCGCCGATCTAAACAACGACGGCCTCACTGACATACTCTCTGTTGATATGCTGCCTGAAGATTTGCAGACCTATAAGTCCTCTGGGGTTGAGTTCGGTTATTCCACCTATAACAACTACCTGCGTAACGGTTATGCGCCGCAGTACATGCAAAACGCGTTGCATTTCAATCAAGGCAATATGCGTTTTAGTGAAACGGCCTTTTTAAGTGGTATTTCTGCTACTGAATGGTCTTGGGCTCCGCTCATTGCAGACTTTGACAATGACGGGCTCAAGGATATTTTTATCAGCAACGGAATAGTAGGTGCTACCAACGATATGGATTTCATCAATTTCATTGCAGACGAAGCCATTCAGAAGCGTCTAGGCAAAGGAATGACTCAAGAAGACATGGCTTTCGTGGCAAAAATTCCAGAAAAGAAAACGCTCAACTATTTCTACAAAAATGAAAATGGGCAACAATTCTCTGATCAATCCAGAGAATGGGTGGCAGAAGTGCCGACTTTTAGCAACGGTAGTATTTATGCGGATTTAGATAATGATGGAGATCTAGATATAGTCTCCAACAACGTCAATCAATCAGCAACAGTCTACAAAAACCTTAGCCGAGAAAAAGATTCCAGCAATTATGTTCAAGTTCGCTTAAAGGCGAATGATTCGGAGTCTACGGCAAACTTATGGGGAACTGGTGCCAGAGTTGAAGTTTACAGTCCACAGAGCACCCAGTATCAAGAGGTTTTCCCAACGCGCGGATATCAGAGCGGTATGGATATTCCGCTTCACTTCGGGTTGGGGAAAGAGCAGCAAGTTGATTCTGTTCTTGTTTATTGGCCTGGTAAAGACAATAAGACCACAATATTGAGAAATCCAAAGATCAACGAATTGTTGATCATCTCTGGGTCAGAAGCTAGTTATCAAGCACAAAACGAGAAACATTCCAGTTACCTAACGCCCCTTGCCACAGATATTTTCACTCACAAAGAGAATGCCTCTTTGGAATTCAATTTAGACCCGCTCATTGCCTATGCCAGTACCAATGAAGGGCCTGGAGTAGCTGTGGCAGATGTCAATGGTGATGGTCTTGAGGATGTCTTTTTCTGCGGAGCTAAAGGGCAGGCGTCTGTGCTTCAATTGCAGCAAGCTGATGGTAGTTTTGTAGTTGACTCTGGAATGGATTTTTCTTCAGATAGACTATCAGAAGACGTAGCGGCTGTTTTTGCCGATCTAAACAGGGATGGTCTTCCGGATTTGGTCGTGGTCAGTGGAGGTCACGAATTCACAGACGGTAAAGCCATTCAACCCAGACTCTATTGGAATACTGAAAATGGAATGGTAAAGGATGACACCGCCTTCGCAGGTCTTTCGTTTAATGCAGCAAGCGTTGCGGCCGTTGATTTTGATCGTGATGGAGACTTGGATCTCAGCATTGCCGTAGATGGTGTGGCAAAAGATTTTGGAGCGAGTGCTTCTCAAGTTTTGTTGTCCAATGAAGGTGATGGAAACTTCAAAGATGCTACCGTTCAAACAGTGCCAGATTGGGCAGATCTCGGGAAGGTAAAAGAAATTGTTTGGGATGATTTTAATGGAGATGATTGGCCCGACGCCTTGGTCATTGGTCATTGGATGGCTCCACAACTCTTTATCAATAATAGTGGCGTATTGGAGGATCAAAGTCCTTCTGTATTCTCCATCAGTTCCGGACTTTGGGAATCTGCCGTTGTTGCTGATTTTGATGCGGACGGTGATTTAGATATCGTAGCGGGTAATTGGGGCCTTAATTCGCGACTTACCGCGAGCGTTCAAGATCCTTTGAAGCTCTATCGAGGGGACTTTAACGGCAACGGATCCACAGAGACTCTAATTACCTACAATTACAAAGGTCAAGAAACCCTCTTACCTTCAAAAGATGAGCTGGCCAAACAAATTCCGCAGATCAATAAGAAGTATTTGTCTTATGCCGATTTTGCTGCTGCTCAGACCAAAGACTTGCTTCCTAAGGAGCTGTGGGATGCTGCCGAGACCAAATCGGTCCAAACCCTAGCAACGACTTACTTTGAAAACCTCGGAAACGGTAATTTTAACACAACTATACTACCATTTGCTGCACAAATATCCGCAGTGAATGATATCTTTGTAAATGACTTTAACTCAGATGGTTTTCCCGATGTTTTCCTCGTTGGAAACCGCACTGAGGTCAGCACCCAAATAGGACGTTTAGATGCCCTTAAAGGTGCACTTTTGCTCTTTGATCCTAAAACGGGCTTTACGGCCGTCAACGATCCAAATTTGAATTTGGCTGGGAGCTGCAGAGCAATACAACCAATAACTATAAATGACCGACCGCATGTGATTGTTACCCGTAACAATGGCAAAGCGGTTGTTTTAGAAATATCAAATGATGTTATTCAAGTACCCAATGAATAAATACTTATTGACTTTTGGCCTTTTAGGGCTAATCTTTACCTCTTGTGAGGACAATCCCCAAGAAAAGGATACTGCTGTTGTTAGCGATACCCTTTTCACCAAGACAGACCCAGCAGAGACCGGTTTTGATTTTACCAATACCGTGGTGAATCAAAAGGACTTCAACATCTTCAAATACCGAAACTTTTATAACGGTGGTGGTGTCGCTATTGGCGATATCAACAACGATGGTTTGGCGGATATCTATATGACGGCCAATATGGGTCCAAACAAACTCTTCCTCAATGAAGGGAATTTTAAATTTAAAGACATTACCGAGACTGCTGGCGTTGCCGGGAACAAGCCTTGGTCTACCGGAGTGAATATGGTAGACATCAACCAAGATGGTCTCTTGGATATTTACGTGAGTAATGCCGGAAATATGGAAGGCGACAATCACGATAACGATCTTTACATTAATAACGGTGATCTAACCTTCACCGAAAAAGCTGCGGAATTCAATTTAGCAGAGACAGGCTTTTCTACGCATGCCACCTTCTTTGATTACGACAAAGACGGAGATCTAGACGCCTATATTCTCAATAACAGTAATATTCCAGTGACTTCCTTAGGATTTGCGCACCAACGTGATGTGCGCGCCCAAGATTGGGACGTGCCCAAAATGTTCCGTGGTGTTGGGGATATGCTTTTACGTAACGATGGAGGCACTTTTACCGAGGTAAGTGAAGAGGCTGGTATCTACGGAAGTTTGATTGGCTTTGGGTTGGGCGTGATGGTCACTGACATCAACAACGACCTTTGGCCTGATATTTATGTTTCCAATGACTTCTACGAGCGTGATTACCTCTACATCAACAATCAAGATGGAACCTTTACAGAAGACATCAAGAATTGGATGAACCACCTTTGCCTTTCTGCCATGGGTATTGATATGGCAGACATCAACAACGATGGAAATCAGGATATCTTCATCACCGATATGTTGCCCGATGGCGATCAGCGCGTGAAGTCTGTTATGGAATTTGAAGGCTATAACGTCTTTAAACTCAAGCAGAGTAAAGACTTCTATCAGCAATACATTCAGAACACCTTACAGCTCAACAACGGTAATGGGAGCTTTTCAGAGATCGCTTATTACAGCGGTGTTTCTGCTACGGACTGGAGCTGGTCTGGTTTGATGTTCGATATGGACAACGACGGTTACCGCGATATTTTTGTGACCAATGGGGTTAACCACGATCTTACAGACTTGGACTTCGTGGATTTCTTTGCCAATGAGATCATTCAAAAAATGGCGCTGACTGGTAAAAAAGAAGCTATCGATAGTATTATTGATAAGATGCCGGTAGTTCCTGTGCCGAACTACGCTTACCACAATCAACGCGATCTGACCTTTGACAACAAGGCCGTTAAATGGGGCTTGGGTGAGCCTGGTCTTTCTAACGGTGCCGCCTACGGAGACCTAGACAATGACGGTGACTTGGATTTGGTGGTCAACAATGTAAATATGGCTTCCTTCTTGTATCGCAACAATTCGGAGCAATTAGATAATAACTTCATTAAGCTTAGATTCAAAGGAACAGAGAACAACCGTTTTGCAGTGGGAACTCGAGTTCGTATGTACTATGACGGACAAGAGGTGTTGCAGGAATTGGTTCCGTCTAGAGGATTCCAGTCATCTATGGAGTATCCAATGACCATCGGATTAGGAAAAGCGACTACTATTGACTCGCTGCGTGTGATTTATCCTAACGATCGCACGGAACTACGGACCAATTTGGCAGCCAATACGACCTATGATTTTGACATGGCTGTGGCTACGCTAACCTATACTCCTCCAAAGCCGCAGGCGAAGAACACTTTTGTCAGCAAAATGGAAACCAGTCTCGCCGCTCATGATGAAAACAACTATGAAGATTTTGACTATGAAGGAATGATCTATAAAAAGATCTCTCAAGAAGGTCCCGCTTTGGCAGTAGCAGATATTAATGCCGATGGCCATGAAGACGTATTCATTGGAGGTGCAAAAGGCCAAGCCGGGATGATCTATCTCCACAGCGGTAACGGAAATATGCGCGCACTAAATCAACCGGGTCTAGCTGCAGATGCAGAATTTGAAGATACGGCAGCGAGTTTCTTTGACATGGACGGTGATGGTGATCTTGATCTCATGGTAGGTTCAGGAGGGAATCAGCGTGACGAGAACACCTCCTTGACCGCTAGAATTTATATCAATAACGGCAATGGTGTTTTTCAAAAAGCAGCCTTGAATTTGCCTCCAGGAACTACAAACATCTCAGCCATAGCGCCATACGATTATGACGGCGATGGCGATATGGACGTATTCCTAGCCGCGCGTTCTGTGATTGGTATTTACGGAATCGATCCGTCGTCTATGTTCTTAGAGAATACTGGCGGAGGACAATTTCAGTTAGCCAGTGCCAAGGTTTTAAAGAACCTTTCTCGTTTGAGCGGAATGATCACCGATGCAATGTGGATCGATCTACTAGGTGATGATACCAAAGAACTGCTCACTGTTTCTGATTGGGGAGCACCAATGGTGTATCAACTGCAAGACGGTGTGCTCAATATGGTCACTACAGATTTAGAACAGCAAACTGGTTGGTGGAATGCCGTTGAGGCCGCAGACTTGGACGGAGATGGAGATCTTGACCTTGTTTTAGGAAATCAGGGAGAGAACATCCACTATAAACCCACCTCAGACAGTCCAATGAAGATTTGGATCAATGACTTTGACAATAACGGAACCATTGAACAGCTGGTTACACAAACCTTGGACGGTCGCGATATGCCGATCCACCAAAAGAAGGAAATTGTGAACCAAATGGTATCGCTCAAAAAAGAAAACCTACGCGCCTCAGAATACGCTAAAAAGAGCATTCAAGAACTCTTTACGCCAGCGGTGTTGGGTCGTGCTTTGGTGAAAGAAGTGGTGACCTCTCAAAATATGGTGGCCATCAATGAAGGCAACGGAAAATTCAAGTTTGTTGCTCTGCCAGCTCGCGCACAGCTTTCTTGTGTTTGTGGAATTCAATGTACGGACTTGAACAAGGACGGAACTTTAGATCTGTTGCTCGGTGGAAACAATTACGAGTTCAAACCTCAATACTCGCGTTTGGATGCGAACTACGGTAGCGTTTTACTCAATGACGGAGCAGGAAACTTTGCTTGGCAAGAATATGAGGATTCTGGATTCTTTGTAAAAGACGAGGTGAAGCACATGCAGATCTTCTCAGACGCCAACGGCAATCGTTTTATGATCACTGCTATTAACGACTCGGAACCTATAATTCATCGTTTGAATGAGTAAATGGAGCTTGCTTGCTGGACTCTTCTTTTTGTGGTCCTGCACGGAGCGAGACCAAGCACCTTCTTTGGCCTTTAAACAGCTTCCTGCGGATAGCACCGGGATCGCTTTTGCCAATACCTTAGTTGAAAGTGATAGCCTAAACATACTGGATTATCTCTATTTCTACAACGGTGGTGGCTTAGCCGTGGGCGATGTCAACGGTGATGGTCTTCCAGATATCTATGCCTCGGCCAATATGGGCCCCAATAAGCTCTACTACAACAAAGGCAATTTTGAGTTTGAAGAAGCTCCTGAATCTGCTGGAGTAGCTGGGAATAGCAGTTGGAATACGGGTGCGGTTATGGTAGATGTTAATGCGGATGGACTTTTGGACATCTATGTCTGTGCGGTAGTAGGCATCAATGGATTTACTGGGCATCACGAACTTTTTATCAACCAAAGCGATGGTACGTTTAAAGAAGAAGCCGCCCAGTACGGTCTAGATGCACAAACCTACGGTACTTCCGCGGCCTTTCTAGATTATGACCTTGATGGAGACCTGGATCTATATTTGCTCAATCACGCGGTTCACACCCAAGGTTCTTTTGGGCGTTCCAGTCAGCGTGAGAAACGCAACGAGAAGACCGGAGATCGTTTGATGCGCAATGATGGAGGTATTTTTACCGATGTCAGTGAGGAGGCAGGGATCTATGGCGGGATCAGCAGTTATGGTTTGGGTGTTGCGGTGGCTGATTTCAACAATGATGGTTATCCAGACCTTTACATCGGAAACGATTTCCACGAAGACGATTATTACTACATCAACAATACCGACGGAACCTTTAGTGAACAACTCCGTGACGCCTTTGGCCATGTCTCGCGGTTCTCTATGGGCAATGATGCTGCCGATATCAACAACGACGGACGCCCAGATCTGATCACTTTGGATATGCTCCCTGAGGAAGAAGCGGTGGTAAAAGCCTCTGAGGGTGATGAGAATTTTCAAACCCAACGCATGCGCCTGTTGCAATACGGATACCACTATCAGTTCAGCCGAAACATGCTCTTTCTCAACCAACCGGATGGTAATTTTGTAGAAACCGCTTTAATGAGTGGAGTCGCTGCTACTGATTGGAGTTGGGCGGCTTTATTTCACGATTTTGACCAAGACGGTTATCAAGACCTTTGGATCTCTAACGGCATTCCCAAGCGTCCGAATGACTTGGATTTCATTCGATTTGTTTCCTCCGGAGCTATAGACGAGAGTCGGGACAACACCAAACTGATGGATCAAAAGGCCTTGGAGATGATGCCTTCTGGGGCGATCTCCAACAAGGTGTTCAAAGGAAGCGCGGATCTCAAATTCACAGATCAATCAGCAGCTTGGATCGGAAAGGATGCGCAGATCGCTGGCGCCACTGTTCTGGCAGATTTAGACGCTGATGGTGATATGGATGTGATCAGTAATGTATTGAATGCGCCGCTATTGGTGTATCGCAATGATATAGAATCCACGGGCAACTATATACAATTAGCGCTTGAAGGAAGCCCGGAGAATCCATTCGCTATCGGTGCCAAAGCCTATGCCTATCAGCAAGGTAAAATGTATTACAAAGAACTCTATACCGCACGCGGTTTCCAATCCAGCAGCGAGCCTTTGATAGAATTCGGGCTCGCAGACAGTACGGCTTTAGATTCTTTAGTGGTGATCTGGCCAGATGGCAAGCGACGCGTTGAAAATGGTGTTGCTTTGGGGCAGCGATTGCAGCTCAACTCAAATGACCAAACTGCTGCTGTCAGTGGTAAAGACATGAATATCGATTCAGATTCAATATTCACTTGGGTACCCGATGGACTTGGGCTTGATCACACACATAAAGAAGACAACTACCTGGATTTTAATCGTCAGAAGCTCTTGCCTTATCGGCTTTCAGATAAAGGACCTGCAGTTGCGGTTGGAGATTGGGACAATGATGGAACTACTGAACTTTTCATAGGAAGTTCCAAATTTGAAAAGGCGGGAATGTATCGCCTGGAAGAATCTGGAATCACTGCAATTGATCTTCCGCAATTAGAGACAGACCAAGTCTATGAAGAGGTTGCTGCCAATTTTGTAGATATTGACAATGATGGTGCTTCAGAATTATTGTTGGGAAGCGCAGGTGCTGATTTTAGTGGAAACGCCGATCCGTTGTTGGAGCGCGTGATCTCATCAGCACAACCCGATTCTGCCATCGTATTGCCAGAAACTTATTCCAACGCCAGCGTAATAGCTCCCTTTGATTTTGATGCCGATGGAGATGTGGATGTCTTTGTTGGTGACTATGCGGTGACCAATGATTTTGGTAAGCAACCCCAATCGTATGTATTGATCAATAACAACGGCCAATTGAAACGTGAAATTCCTAAAGCTTTTGCCAACTTAGGCATGATTACTGATGCTATTTGGTATGATTTTGATGCTGATGGAACTCAAGATCTAATTGTAGTGGGAGAGTGGATGCGTCCGCGTTTCTTTAGTTACAAGAATGGCGATTTTATTGAGGCAAATCCACTGGAGGATAAATACTTAAACGGTCTATGGCAGTTTGTGATCCCCTTTGATATTGATGCTGATGGTGATCAGGACTTGGTATTGGGCAACTGGGGACTCAATGCAAAATTCAAGGCAAGTGCCGCTGATCCGCTGCTGATGTACTATGAAGATTTTGATGCTAACGGAGCTACAGAGACCGTTTTGGCACAGAAAACTGGAGATACCTACTATCCCTTGCTCTCCTTGGATGAGCTTGCAGGGCAAATGGTAAGTTTGAAGAAGAGGTTTCCCAATTTCTCAGATTTTGCCGGTAAATCCATAGCCGAGGTTATGGGCGAGGAGGCGCTTTCTCAAGCCGAAACCTATAAAGTACACGAGTTAGCCTCTGGCTATTTGCGAAATGACGGTGGAGGTTATAATTTTGTAGCCTTCGGATCTAAATTGCAATTGGCGCCCTTAAAGGCAGGAGTGGTCTTTGACTTTCTCAATGACGGTTCTGCGCAGCTTCTTTTAGGTGGAAATTACGACGGCGTGATTCCGTTCCACGGTCGCTTTGATTCGCAGCCAGGAACCTTAATTATTCCTGGAGAGGATCCGCAGCTAATTTGGTCGCAAGAATTGGCGTTTTTAAGAAAATCATTGCGACATTTACAGATTATAAAAATTGGCGGTCAGCCGTATTTGCTGGCAGTCTTCAATAATGATAAAACACAGATTTATGAAATTGATTCCTTTAAACAGAACCCTTAGCCTTGCATTTTTTGGCTGTTTCCTGTTTTTAAGCCTTGTGGCTTGTAAGGATAATGGTGGTGAGCAAGTGGAGGATACTCCTGTGGCCTACGAACCCTTGACGGTTGAGGCCTCGGATTTTCAGAATGCTGTAGACCAAATAACTCAAGTTATGGTTCACGATATCTTCTCGCCTCCTGTAGCGAGTAGAATCTATGCCTACCCTAACGTGGCGGCTTATGAGATCATGGCTCAGGCAGATCCAAAGTATAAATCATTAGCGCTTCAATTGCCGGGACTAACTCCGGTTCCTCGAATGAACAACGATACAATTGTTCCAGGAGTGGCTGCACTAGTGGCGCATATGGAGATCAGCAAGTCTTTGATTTTTTCTGAGGATATGATGCAGACTTATGCAGACAGTATCTACGCCCAATGGGAAGCAAAGAACCCAAAGCAATTTGAGCGATCTAAAGAATACGGCCTGGCTGTGGCCGATCACATCAAAGCATGGTTAGATGGAGATATGTACAAGCAAACCCGTACCATGCCTAAATTCACCGTTGATATTGACGATCCTGCGCGTTGGCAGCCAACCCCTCCTGCTTATATGGAAGGCATTGAGCCGCATTGGAAAAAGATCCGTCCTATGGTTTTGGATTCGGCTGCCCAGTTTAAGCCTAAAAATCACCCGAAGTTCTCTTTAGAGCCAGGCAGTGCGTTCTATAAAGAGCTCAAGGAAGTTTATGACATCAGTGAAGAGATCACCGCCTCTGGAGACAAATCAGAAGAGGTGGAGATCGCGCAATTCTGGGATTGTAATCCTTATGTTTCGGTAACTCGCGGTCACTTGATGTTTGCTACTAAAAAGATCACCCCTGGTGCTCACTGGATGGGTATTGCCAAAATTGCCTGTAAGCAAGCTGACGCAGATCTCAACAAAACGATCTATGCATATACCAAAACCTCAATTGCCTTGTTTGACGGGTTTATCAACTGTTGGGCAGAAAAGTACCGTTCTAATTTGGTACGTCCAGAAACCTTGATCAACAAGCATATTGATGAGAACTGGGAGCCTATTTTGCAAACACCTCCGTTCCCGGAATACACCAGTGGACACTCTGTGGTTTCCAATGCCGCAGCCACTGTTTTGACAGACGTCTTTGGAGATGACTTTGCGTTCTTAGACGATACAGAAATGGCCTACGGTTTGCCAGCTCGTTCCTTTGCCTCATTTGATGCAGCGGCTAAAGAAGCGGCAATTAGCCGTATGTACGGTGGAATTCACTATCGCGCAGCGGTAGAGAACGGCATTGACCAAGGAAAGAGCGTGGGTGGTTTGGTTATTGAAAAACTAGACTGGACCAATGAGTAAAAAAAGTGGATTTTGGACGGTATTGGCGCTGGTCTTGGTGCTGCTTTTGTCCTGGCACTTTTTGATCAAGCCTTACAATTACCGCATCAGCTTTGTCACAAAAGACCCTGCGGGCTTGGTGTACAGCAATCTTGGAGCTTGGCTTGCAATTCCAGGGGAGACGGATAGCTCCAGCGTAGAATTGATCTCAAGAGTTCCTTATGAGTCCTATCAGCAAAAGGTCCGCTTAAAGGATTCTCTTTTTGAATACCGATGGGAAATAGAACCAGAGACTGATAGTACAACTAGGGTAACAGCTTATATCACCGACCTCAACAATACTTGGGTTCAGAATTTTTACGCACCTGTTTTTAAAACTGATTTTGTCAAGCGTAGCATCTCTACAGTTGAGGATCTTGCAACGGAATGGGTGAACTACCGGGAACGCTACCGAGTCAATGAGATCACTGTAGGACAGGTGGATGCTCGTTTTTGTGCCTATGTCTCTGTAAAGACCACGGCGAAACAAAAAGCGCGCACCATGATGGGCAATATTGCCGATGTCATGGGTTATATCAATAGCAATGAGCTTGAATTGCAGGGAGACCCTTTTCTACAGGTCACTCAATGGGACCAAAAAACAGACAGCATAACCTTTGACTTTTGTTTCCCGATAAAACGAAGTGATAGCCTAGCGGCTTCTCCTATCGTGAAATTTAAAGAGGTTCAGGCTTTTAGCGGAATAAAGACTATTTTTAATGGAAACTACAGCATTTCTGAAAAGTCATGGTATTGGCTGTTAAGAGCTGCTGAAAATAAGAATCTTGAGGTAGAAGCTTTGCCTTTTGAGGTGTATAAGAGCGACCCACATATGGGTGGTGATGCACTCAAGTGGGAAGCCGAGATCTATCTCCCTTTAAAAAACCAATAATCTATGAGAACTTTTACTGGTGCGATGATCGCATTAATTACTCTGGCGATTTTTTCAATTTCTTGTTCAAAGGAACAAACCCTAAGTAGTATTACCTCTCCGGATGGCAATTTGGTGGTTAACACTGCCTTAAATGCGGAAGGTACGCCTATCTATACTGTGAGCTATAAGGGAAAAACTATTATTGACACCTCTGCTGTTGGGTTCGAATTTAAAGGGCAGGAGTACCTTGGGAAAAATATGATTATTGAAGGAGCCACCACCAGTTCTAAGGAAGAGACCTGGGAAATGCCTTGGGGTGAACAGCGTGAAGTTGAAAACAACTATAACGAGCTCAAAATGAGTTATAGTGAACAAGGGGATTCACCAAGAAAATTCAATATTTTCATTCGCGTTTTCAATAACGGTTTTGGTTTGCGCTTTGAATTCCCAGAACAAGAATATATGACGGACGTATTGCTTTTGGACGAGCATACGGAATTTGCCCTTACCGGAGATCACGACGTGTGGTGGTTGCCGGGAGATTGGGACATTTACGAACAGCTATACAGCAACACTAAGTTTAGCGCTATTGACGCTATTGCCATGCGAGACCATCCGGCACTTGTTGCAACCTATATTCCAGAGAACGCCGTGAATACACCGGTGACCATGAAAACGGATGACGGGCTTTATTTGAGTTTTCACGAGGCAGACTTGACCAATTACGCCGGCATGACGCTTAAAGTCGATACCCAAAATTTTAAAATGACCTCAGAACTGGTAGGTTCGGAAAGATTGGGTGGGAAAGCCCAATTGACGGTTCCTTTTAACACGCCTTGGCGAACCATGCAGATCGGAGAGTCAGCTGGAGATCTTATCGAATCCAACCTAATTGTAAATCTGAATGAGCCCAATGAAATTGGTGATGTGAGCTATTTTACCCCGATGAAGTACGTCGGAATCTGGTGGGAGATGCACATTGGTAAATCGACCTGGGACATTGAGGGAAGCCAAGACATGAACACTTACATTGAAGGAGCCAAGAACTCCTCACGTCACGGAGCAACTACAGAAAACGCCATGCGTTATATCGATTTTGCTTCAGAAAACGGAATCAAAGGCCTCTTAGTTGAAGGTTGGAATACCGGTTGGGACCAATGGATCAACACCACCGATAGAGAAGGAGTGTTTGATTTTATGACTCCCTATCCAGATTATGATTTTGATGCCGTAATGGCCTACGCCAAAGAAAAGGGCGTTGAGGTGATCATGCACCACGAGACCTCTGCAGCGCCTCGTACCTATGAAAAGCAGATGGACGTGGCTTACAATTTTATGAAGGAGAACGGAATGAATTCGGTAAAGACAGGATATGTTGGGAAGATCATTCCAGAGGGAGAATACCACCACGGGCAGTGGATGGTCAATCATTATCACAAGGTGTTGACAGAAGCGGCTAAGAAGAAGATCGCTATCAATGCCCACGAACCCATTAAAGCAACAGGGAAACGCAGAACCTATCCGAATGCTATTTCGCGTGAAGGATTGCGCGGCCAAGAATTCAACGCTTGGTCTCCAGACGGCGGGAATCCACCAAGTCACTTACCAACAGTAGCATTTACGCGCATGCTTTCTGGTCCCATTGATTTTACACCTGGAGTTTTCAACATTAAGTTTGACGAGTACAAAACAACCAATCAACTCAATACTACTTTAGCACAACAGCTCGCGTTATACGTGGTGATCTATAGCCCGATCCAAATGGTAGCAGACCTGCCTGAGCACTATATGGTGGATGGTGAGATTCACCCAGCGTTCCAGTTCATTCGCGATGTTGCCGTAGACTGGGAACAATCTGTAGTTCTTGACGGTGAGGTTGGAGATTATGTGGTAATTGCCAGACAAGAAAGAGGGTCTGATAACTGGTTTGTCGGAGGAATTACGGGTGAGACTGTTCGAGCTCAAGAAGTAAACTTTGACTTTTTGCCAGAGGGTAAGACCTATACGGCTACCATTTATAAAGACGGTGATGGCGCGCATTGGAATGACAATCCAACGGCCTATGCCATTGAGACGATGGAAGTGACCAAAGACTCAAAAGTAACCATTCCTATGGCTGCCGGTGGTGGCTTTGCGATTAGTGTAATGGTAAAATAATTCTCGGATGATCTCAGCCCAGAAAACCATTGCTTGGCAACTCTTAGACGATCTTTCTACGCCTAATGGATTTTTGGCCAGTACTTTAGATGAGGACAATTACAAGCGTATTTGGTCTCGTGATTCTATGGTGTGTGGTTTAGCGGCCTTGATCACAAAGGCTCCTAAGCACCTTGAAGCCTTTAAGAACTCTCTGCTGACGCTAGCGGCGAATCAGTCCGAAGAAGGAATCATTCCCTCAAACGTAGATCCCAGAAACGGCAAGGTCTCCTACGGCTCCTTGGTTGGACGTATTGATGCCAATACTTGGTTCATACTTGGGGCTTGTTTGTATTTCAAACATACCGGTGATCAAACCACTTGGAACGCAATTAAAGCTCAAGTCTTGAAAACCAGAACTTATCTGGTCAATTTAGAATTCAACAACAAGGGTTGGCTCTATACGCCATTGAGTGGTAATTGGGCGGACGAATACCCCGTTCACGGTTATACGCTGTATGATAATTTACTTCGGATTTTAGGAGAGAAGGCCTTAGCAGATTTAAGTCACGATCGCGGTTTTGACGTTGACAGGAAGAGTCTGGTCAATTTTTGGCCAGAGGCGAAAAATATCGACTTAGCACACCATAAAGCAGGTTTTGAGGATGCCCTAGATAAAGGTGTTCAGAATTTTGCAGCCTTCATTTTGCCAGGCATGTATGACCTGCGTTTTGATGCGGGAGGCAATGCCTTAGCCTTATTGTATTGGCAGTTGAATGACACTCAAAAAGAAGCTTTACACAGTCAAATTAACGGATTTAAGCAACAGACAGGTGCTTGTTTAATTCCAGCATTTTGGCCCGTGATCAATGAAGATTCTTATGATTGGAACCTGCTTAAGACCAATTACTCCTACAGCTTTAAAAATCATCCTGGAGATTTTCATAACGGAGGCGTTTGGCCTGTGTGGATGGGCTTGTTTACCCTAGGGTTAGCAGCACAGGGCGAATCAGCATTAGTCACTGATATCACCGCTGCTTTTGAGCAAGAGATGCTGGCAAAACCAGACTGGGCATATCAAGAATACTACAATCCCATCAGTCAAAAACTCGGTGGTAAAACTCAAATGGGCTACAGCGCATCGGGTGTGATCTTCATGCAAGAAGCGCTGCGAATGATACAGGCCAATGAGCGCACAACGGTGTTCGGTTAAAATCCCCAAAACAACCTTCCGATAACGTTTTCGTTGCATATATCTCAATTTATGGGAGGGATTCTTAGAATTGCCTAAAAAATTGCAGATATTAGGTACTCATTCGCAACTAAATAAACAGGTATGAGTATCATTTCTAAGATTCCGAAGCCACAACTTTCCTTTTGGCAGATCTTTAATATGAATGTTGGTTTTTTGGGCATCCAATTCAGTTTTGGACTGCAGCAAACAGCGATCAACCCCATCTTTTCATTTTTGGGAGCGCAACCAGAAGACCTGCCATTACTCAATATCGCTGGGCCTGTCACTGGCCTTATCGTACAACCAATCATTGGAGCGATTTCTGATAAAACCTGGTCACCCAAATGGGGAAGGCGTAAACCCTTCTTTTTGATCGGGGCGCTCTTGGGAAGTATCTGTTTATTCTTGTTCCCTTACAGTCCAGAATTGTGGTTCGCTGTGGGATTGCTTTGGATATTAGATGTTGGAAACAATATGGCTATGGAGCCTTATCGTGCCTTTGTGGGAGATAAATTGCCAGAAAAGCAATTGAGTCTGGGGTATCAGATGCAAAGTCTTTTTGTAGGTGCGGGAATCGTAATTGCGAATCTATCGATCTTTCTCTTCCAAGACTGGTTTGGCGGTGATGCTGTAGAAACAGCAGGGACCATACCTACCTGGTTGTATTATTCCTTTTTCATAGGAGCAGCGCTCTCTGTGATTACCATTGGCTGGTCGGTCTATACTACGCCAGAAATACCTCCGTCCGATGAAGAATACGAAGAAATTAAACGGCAGAAAAAACTGCCCTTTATGCAAAAGGTGCGGCAGCCTTTCTTAGAGATCAAAGAAGCGGTCAAAGACATGCCGAAGTTCATGTGGAAGCTCTCTGGAGTCTATCTGTTCCAATGGTATGCTTTGTTTTGTTATTGGCAAATGATCGCACCAATGTTTGAAAAAACCATGGGCTTTGATAAATCTGAGGCCCTTGCGCAGGCTGCTAAAATGAGCAGTACGTATAATGTTACCACCATGATCGTTGCCTTGGCTTTGGTGCCGCTTATGGTCCGTTTTGGAGGAAAACGAATCTACGCGCTGAGTTTATTAGGAACCGGTTTGGCCCTGCTGGCCATTCCGCATATAAACGACTCCGTTACTGTGCTGTTCCCAATGATCCTCTTCGGTATTGGTTGGGCAGCCATGATGGGTATTCCGTACTCTATGGTTTCTAAAATTGTTCCTCAAGACAGACGTGGAGTGTATATGGGAATTCTCAATATGATGATTGTGATCCCAATGGGGATTCAAACCTTGACCTTTGGACCTATTTTAGAACATTTAATGGGTGGAAACGCGGTAAATGCCATTCTTTTTGCCGGAGTGTTCTTCATTATCTCCGCAGCATTGGCCATGCGACTTAATGTGAAAAAAGCACAAAACGAAGCCTAATGAAAGGACTGGGAATTAAAATCGCTTTACTGCTCAATTATTTCGTTTTTGCGATCCTATTGAACAGCGTGGGAACGGTGATCCTTCAAGTACAACGCAATTACGATATTGCCAAAGATGCCGCGAGTGTCTTAGAGGGTTTTAAAGATCTGCCCATTGCAATAACCTCTTTCTTACTCGCTTCTTTCTTGCCTAAGATAGGTCTTAAACGCTCCATGATCATTGGTTTGATCCTAGTGGCCGGCTGTTGTTGTTTAATGCCATTTACGGATGCCTTTTGGTATTTCAAAATCCTCTTTATGGCCATTGGAATTTCCTTCGCGCTGATCAAAGTGTCTGTTTTTGCTACCATTGGTTTAGTTACCGATGACGCCAAACAACACGCCAGTTTTATGAGCGTTTTGGAAGCCTTTTTTATGGCTGGGATCCTGGTTGGAAACTTCGCCTTTAGTTTGTTTGTGGACGATGCCAATCCCAAATCACAAGAATGGTACAATATGTATTGGTTCCTCGGGGCATTGTCGCTATTGGCCTTGGTGGTGTTGTGGTTCTCCAAGTTGGATGAAAGTGCAGCCAAGATCGAATCTAGAAGTTTATCTGAGGATTTCTACGAGATGTTCGCAACCATTGCCAAGCCGTTAGTTCTGGTCTTTATTGTGAGCGTATTCTTGTACGTGCTCATTGAGCAGAGCTTCCAAACGTGGTTCCCTACCTTTTATCAAGATATTCTCAATACACCATCTTCTATGGCTATTCAAGCTGGAGCGGTGTTGGGAGGCGCAACCATGATCGGCCGATTCGCCTCTGGAGCAGTATTGGCTCGGATCAAATGGATCTATGTCTTGTCGGTCTGCTTGATTGCCGTAGCCGCAATTATATTGCTGGCTTTACCTTTAGCGGGCAAGAGTGAAGTGAGTGGAGATATCAGCTGGACCAATGCACCTTTGGTAGTCTACCTGATGCCCTTATTGGGCTTCTTTTTAGCGCCCATCTATCCGACGATCAATTCTACAATACTCAGTTCACAACCTAAGCATATGCACAGTTCGGTTTCTGGACTTATTGTAATATTCTCCGCCTTAGGAGGAACCACAGGATCTATCATAACGGGACATGTCTTTGAGGCTTATGACGGAGCAACTGCTTTTTATTTTGCGCTTGTTCCTGTGACCTTGATCTTGATTGCGATCTGGATATTCTACCGTATGATTCAAAAACAAAGAGCCTTAACAGCTTAAATCAGACGAAAGTTTCATGGAATTCAAACTCAATATAGCGCAAACGCTTAAGGAGCTTTTGACTCAAGAAGATACTGATGGTGACAAAAAGATCACTATCAATGATCAAGGGTCTAAATCCTTTGCCTTGAAAAGCACAACAGGCGCTGTTCATACGCTTAAAGGCACGTATGCGCTATCTAATTTGTTGCAAGAATTGGTTATTGCCAGTCGAGGTGATCAGGCGGAAGCACTAATTCCTTTGAGTAAATTGGAGGAACCTCCAGCCGATCGGGTTTCTAGAATGATCCGCGATTATTTCTGGGAAGGACTTACAAGGAGTATTGATGCGGATGGCATTGCCGCTTTGGTTGCCGATACCAAAAATGAATTTTTAGCAGAGCAACAACTCAAGGTTTATGTGCCCTATCAAGATCAGTTGGCTTATGATTACTACAAAGCATTAGAAACCACCCATCCTATTGAAGTGGTTCGCTTACCTGCAGATATTTCACCACAATATGTAGCTGATCTAAACGACAAGCCGGGTATTCTCGCGCTGCGTTTATATAAAATTGACGGGTCTGTCAAAGGAGCTCCTTTCGTAGTTCCCGGAGGCCGTTTCAATGAAATGTACGGTTGGGATTCCTATTTTGAAAGTATTGGGTTACACTTGGATGGGAAGTCGCATCTGGCGCAGTCCATGGCCGATAATTTTCAATACCAGATTGAACATTACGGCAAGATCCTCAATGCCAACCGATCCTATTATTTAACCCGAACGCAACCGCCATTTTACTCGAGCCAGATCCGGGAAGTATTTGAGAAGAAAAAGGACGTACAGTGGCTAGCTTCTCATTTGTCAACAGCCATAAAGGAATATGAAACAGTTTGGATGGTGCCTGGAAAGCGTTTGACGGCTATTGGTTTAAATCGTTTTTTGGCTGAGGGAATTGGGATCACACCTGAGGCCGAATTTGGACATTATGACGCCGTTCTAAAGCCCTATGCTGACCAAGCAGGTTTGTCCATTGAAGCCTATATTGAGGGTTATTCACAGGGACAGATCACCAACAAGGAATTAGATGCCTATTTCGTTCACGATAGAACAGTCCGAGAATCTGGACACGATACCTCCTACAGAATTGAAGGTCGCTGTGCGGATATGGCTTTGGTAGAGCTCAATGCTTTTTTGTATAAATACGAGGAAGACTTTGCTGAACTTATTAAAACGGTCTTTGACGATCATTTTGTGGTTGGAGATAAGGTCTATCATAGCAAGCAATTTGAGCAGGCAGCAGCCAAACGTAAAGAGCTGGTAGATCAGTATCTGTGGAACGAAGCCGATGGTGTGTATTACGATTATGATGTTGAGAAACAAGCACAGGTCGTCTTTAATTCTGCTACCGCTTTAACCCCGCTTTGGTGTGGATTGGCCTCTGAGCAGCAAGCGAGATCTTTGGTCGCAAATCTATTGCCAAAGCTCTTGGAGAAAGGCGGAATTGCCTCTTGCGATGGAGAAAGTCGAGGAGCTGTTGGACCTGAAAGACCACAGCGTCAGTGGGATTATCCTAACGGTTGGGCACCGCATCAAATGATGATTTGGAAGGGCCTTGATGACTATGGATACACTGAGCAATTGCATGAGGTGGTCTATCGCTGGCTGTATATGATCGTCCGCAATGCAACAGATTATAACGGAACCATTCCCGAGAAATACGACGTGGTACAAGCCACGCATTTAGTCTTTGCAGAATACGGCAACGTAGGGACAGAATTTGAATACATAACTACGGAAGGCTTTGGATGGATGAACGCTTCCTTCCAGTATGGCCTTACTTTTTTAACGGACCAATTACGCGAGGAGCTCAATGCTTTGACTCCTCCTGAAGATTTATTTTAAGATGTCACAGAACCAACAACTCGATATCATTTGCGCAGGGGAAACCTTGATTGATTTCATCGGAAACCAAAAGGAAAAACCCATTGCGGAGATCAAAGATTACCACAGATATTTAGGTGGATCGCCTACCAATGTCGCGATGAATTTAGCCCGATTCGGTTTGAATGTAGGCTTAATCGCTGCTATTGGTAAAGACGGTTTTGGCGCCTATATCAAGGCGCGCTTTGAGGAGGCTGAGATCAACCTCGATGGTTTGCAAGAGGTAGATGGCCACCCGACCACGGTGATCTTTGTATCCCGGACTGAAGGGAGTCCGGAGTTTATTCCGATGCGGGGAGCAGACTTTCAAATCAGTCAAAATGAACTTCCAGCGGCAAACTTGAACAACACGCGATTGTTTCACTGCAGTTGTTTTGGATTGAGTAGACAACCAGCAAGATCAAGTATCCTTGCCGCTGCAGCACAGGCTCATGCTGCTGGAGCTACTTTGAGTATTGATATTAATTATGCGCCTTCCATATGGCCAGATCGAGAAGAGGCTTTGGAAGTAGTCAAGAATTACTGTGCTATGAGTCCCTTGATCAAAGCGAGCTTAGATGATGTGGAGCGGATCTTTGGGTATGCTATGGCACCAGATGAACTCTTTAAAACCCTACATGATTGGGGCGCTAAAATGATCTGTTTGACTTTAGGTAAAAAAGGAGCCATACTCTCTCAACCAGGTGAAGCACCAATAGAATTACCTGCAATGAAAGTGGAAAAGATCATGGATGCAACTGGTGCCGGAGATGCTTTTTGGAGTGGATTCTTGTTTGCTTATCTCAAGGAGATGGCGCCCAGAGATTGCATGAGCACAGGTCTTAAAACTGCCGCAATCAAATTGCAGAATGTAGGGCGGATCCCTGATTACGCGAGTATGCTACACACCGTTCTCAATCTTTAAACAATGGAAAATTTCACCTATGATGTGGTGATTGTTGGAGGTGGAGCGGCTGGCTTTTTCACTGCGATCAATTTGGCAGAAGCTCGCCCGGAGCTCAAGATCGTGATCTTGGAAAAATCAAAAGCCGTTCTGCAAAAAGTGCGCATATCTGGCGGTGGGCGCTGTAATGTTACTCATGCAGAGTTTGATCCAAAAACGATAACGACCTATTACCCGCGAGGCGAAAAGGAACTATTAGGCCCCTTTCACAAGTTTATGACGGGCGACACTGTTGCTTGGTTTGAAGATCGAGGTGTCCCTTTAAAGATTGAAGAAGACGGCCGAATGTTTCCAGTATCCGATAGCTCTCAATCCATAATTGACTGTTTGGAATCTGAGGCAGATCGATTGAATATTGAAGTAAAACTTTCTCAAAATGTAATCGATTTTAAAACTGTCGACATAGGATTTCAAGTGAACACTGCACTCGCTAACTATACTACTAAACGCTTGGTGATAACTGCGGGGAGTTCCAAAAAGATCTGGCAATTGCTGTCCAGGAAAGGACATACAATAGTTTCGCCGGTGCCGTCTTTGTTTACCTTTAATATAGATGTCCCTGAATTATTAGCCCTCCAAGGCCTGAGTCAGCCTGCAGAGGTACAACTGTTGGATGCTAACCAAAAGCCTTGGCTCTCACAAAGTGGACCGGTCTTAGTGACCCATTGGGGATTGAGCGGCCCTGGAATATTAAAGCTTTCAGCAGTGGGGGCTAGAGAGTTATCCGCCTGCGATTATAACTTCAAAATCAGGATTCGTTGGGTCGAGATGCAAACGGAGCAGCTAGAGGAGATCTTTAAGAAGCTGCGATTGGATCGTGCCAAGCAGCAATTGAATAACGGCAATGTCTTGGAAATGCCCAAGCGGCTGTGGAACTATCTTTTAAGGCGATCCGATTTAGACCCTACTGACCTTTGGAGTGATCAATCCAACAAAAACCTCAAAAAACTAAGCGCGACAATTATTGGGGATCAGTATGCGGTTGTTGGCAAGAGCACCTATAAAGATGAGTTTGTTACTGCTGGAGGGGTGGTGCTGCAAGAGATCAATTTCAAATCTTTTGAAAGTCGTGTTATTCCTGGCTTACACTTAGCAGGCGAGGTAATTGATGTAGATGCGCTTACGGGTGGCTTCAATTTTCAGAATGCCTGGACAGGTGGTTATTTGATCGCTCAGGGAATTGCCTCTAGTCTTTAAGCAAGCTCGATATGGCAGCTTGAGTAAATAGTTCTGGGGTGTTCCAAGCTTGTTCATGGGGTTGGTCAATGGCCAACTTGGCATGAGTGCAAATTTGTTCAAAGAAAAGCTTTCCTGCTGTTTTATTAGAAAAGTTTCTGATCAGTACTGCAGATTTACCCACCTCTGTGATTTGAGCGAGCTGCTGTTCCAAAAGTTCCTGTTGTTTTTTGGCAAAGGGCGTGTAATTGTTCAAGGTTCGCAACTGCAGGAAGAGTTCAAAGGCGGTTGGGTCTTCTGTTAGCACGCAGAAGAGGCTCTGATAGGTTTGTTCCATCAAGGGAATAAAGTCCAATTCTAGGTTTAGGCTATCTAATTTGCTGTTCAATTTCTGGTAGAAGAGCTCGAGGAGGTTTCCGTAGAGTTCGTCTTTTGAAGGGTAGAATTGGTAAATGGTTCCCACAGCAATATTGGCTTGTCTGGCAATGGATTTCATGGAAGTAGCATGTAATCCCTGCTGGGCAGCAAGCGCTGTAGCGGCAATAAGTAGGCGTTCTTTTTTCATAATGAATGAACGTTCATTTTATAAATGTACAAAAAAGAAAATCAACCAAACATCTCTACTTTCCCCTCTCGAGGATTCCTTTCAATATCAGTATCTTTGTAACCATGTCAGAACTGCATCAGGAATTTCTTCCTCAAGCTTACACTAATACGGTCGAATCAGGTTCCGTAGCTTGGAAATCACCCAGTAATATTGCCCTTGTCAAGTATTGGGGCAAGCACGGCCAACAATTACCTAAGAATACTTCCATCAGCTTCACCTTGGATCATTGCGCCACATCCACGCGTTTAGCCTTTGATCCCAAGTCTAGACCAGGCTTTGACATTACCGTATTATTAGACGGGAAGCCTCAAGCCGATTTTGTTCCGAAAATTGAAAAGTTCTTCAGTATTGCCGGGCCTTATCTCCCTTTTTTAGAAGATTACAGCTTTACGCTGCACACCAGCAACAGTTTTCCGCACAGTAGTGGAATAGCCTCTTCTGCCAGTGGTATGAGTGCGCTTGCGCTGTGCTTGCTGGAGATTGAATCGCAATTGCTTGAAACCCCTTTAAGTGATACCGATTTCAAAAAGAAAGCTTCATTTTTAGCTCGACTGGGAAGCGGTAGTGCCGCACGCAGTATTGACGGTGGCCTAGTAGTTTGGGGGGCTCATGAGGAAATTCCAGGTTCAAGCGATTTGTTTGCCATCCCTTACCCTGATATGGTTCATGAGGTCTTTCGCGATTTTTGTGACACGGTCTTACTTGTAGATACTGGAGAAAAAGTGGTCAGTAGTACAGTAGGTCACGGCCTTATGCATGATCACCCTTTCGCCTCGCAGCGATTTGACCAAGCCCAATCCAATATGCTGGCCATTAAGCCTATTTTGGCTACCGGTGACTTGGATGCCTTTATCGCCTTAGTGGAGTCAGAAGCCCTGAGTCTGCACGCCATGATGTTGACCTCTTCGCCTTACTTCATCCTCATGAAACCCGCTACACTTGCGATCATTAACAAGATCTGGAGTTTTAGAAAAGAAACGGGTATCCCAGCCTGCTTCACCTTAGATGCTGGTGCGAATGTGCATTTGCTCTATCCGGCAAAGCACAAGGAAGCGGTCAGAGAACTCATTGAAAGCCAGCTTAAACCGCATTGCAAAGAGGGTGCTTATATTCATGATCAAGTTGGAGCAGGAGCGGTAAGGCTGTAATGCTCAGCGATTTAAATTGTCAGTATTTTACTGTTAATGTCAAAATCAAATTGTATTTTTGTATTTAGAGGTTGGTTGTAACGTTTTAAGCCAACCTGCGCCCAATACTATATCATGAGAGGACCACTCTTTTATTCTAAAATCTTACTCTTTGGTGAATATGGAATCATCAAGGATTCTAAAGGCTTATCCATTCCGTATAACTTTTATAACGGAGCTTTAAAGATCGACGCCCACAAAACTGTGGCTACACAACGATCCAATCAAAGTCTCAAACGCTTTGCTGCTCATTTAAAACAGTTGCAACAGGATCAGCCTGAATTGGTTCAATTCGATATTGAATCTCTTGAAGCAGATGTAGCGAATGGCCTTTATTTTGACTCCAGCATCCCAGAAGGATACGGCGTTGGAAGCAGTGGTGCATTGGTCGCTGCGATTTACGATAAGTATGCCGCTGAAAAGATCACTGTTCTAGAAAACTTGACTCGCGAGAAGCTACTGCAACTCAAGCAGATCTTTGGAGCCATGGAATCATTCTTCCATGGAAAATCCTCGGGCTTGGATCCTCTGAATAGTTATTTGAGTTTGCCGATTTTGATCAATTCTAAAGACAGCATTGAGCCTGCGGGAATTCCATCACAAGATCAAAAAGGGCAAGGAGCTGTGTTCCTTTTGGATAGTGGAATTACTGGAGAGACCGCTCCAATGGTGCAGATCTTCATGGAAAACATGAAGCAAGAAGGCTTTAGAAAAATGCTTAAGGACCAGTTTGTCAAGCATACTGATGCCTGCGTGGAAGATTTCCTCAAAGGTGACGTAAGTTCCTTGTTCAGAAATGTGAAAGACCTCTCCAAGGTTGTTTTAGACAACTTTAAGCCGATGATCCCAAAGCAGTTTCATACCCTTTGGAAAAAAGGAATTGAAACCAATGCTTACTACCTTAAACTCTGCGGATCTGGCGGAGGAGGTTATATGCTCGGGTTCACCCAAGATATGGAAAAGGCGCGTAAAGCACTACAAGGTCACAAGCTAGAGGTGGTTTACACTTTTTAAAAGAAATTCCCCCAACTTTCAATAGTTCACAACAAAATGTTGTCTCGCAAAAACAAACTGCTTATTACCAAGGCACTGAGTTTGTTTTCTGTGGTGCGCGGCTATAACGTATTGATATTGGTTTTGGCCCAATACCTAACTTCCATTTACATTTTGGCGCCTCAGTTACCTTTAAAAGAGGTGATTTTTGATCTCAATTTGTTGATGTTAGTCTTGGCTTCTTCCGTTGCGATAGCCTCGGGTTATATCATCAATAATTTCTACGACAGTGAAAAGGACTTGATCAACCGACCGCGAAAATCCATGTTGGACCGCTTGGTAAGCCAACGGACCAAACTCAGCGTGTATTTTGTGCTGAACTTCTTATCTGTGGTCTTTGCGAGCTATGTTTCCTTTAAAGCGGTGATCTTCTTTTCTGCCTATATTTTTGGAATTTGGTTGTACTCGCACAAGTTTAAAAGGATCACAGGGCTGGGTAATATTATTGCTGCCATGCTTTCTGTGACCCCATTCTTTGCCGTGTTTATCTACTACAGCAATTTTGAAACGGTGATCTTTGTGCACGCAACCTTTTTGTTTCTATTACTGTGGATGCGTGAGGTGGTCAAAGATCTGGAGAACATCACTGGGGATCTAACGCTGAACTACAAAACAGTTCCCGTGGTCTATGGAGAGCGTATTGCTAAGGGATTGATCACTGGGCTTTGTTTAACCACACTAGTTCCTATTGCCTTACTGCTAATGTATTTTGAAGTCGGCTATATGGACTATTACTTTTACGCAAGTGCCTTAGCGCTGATCCTGTTTTTAATTGTCTTGTGGCGTTCCAAACGCAAACTACATTACTTAATTTTACACGGCCTTTTGAAAGGAATCATAGTCCTGGGCGTCTTTAGTATAGTACTGATTAATGTCGATCTGATCTTGAAACGATTTTTATAATGAGCAATTCCAATACCCTTAATGTAGCCATGGCGCAGATCGCGCCGGTTTGGTTGAATAAATCAGCAACACTAGATAAGGTCATGCACCACATAGAGCAGGCCGCTAAGGAAAGTACAGAGCTGATCGTCTTTGGAGAAGGTGTAGTTCCCGGTTATCCTTTTTGGTTGGCCTTGACGCATGGCGCCGGATGGAATTTGGACATCAACAAGACCTTGCACGCCCATTATGTGAACAATGCAGTTTGTATTGAAAAAGGTGAGCTGGATGCCGTATGCGCATTAGCTGCCAAACATCAGATGGCTGTTTATCTAGGAATCATTGAACGTCCGTTAGATCGTGGAGGCAAGAGTATTTATGCTTCCTTAGTCTACATTGATCAGCAAGGGCAAATCCAATCGGTCCACAGAAAACTACAACCTACCTATGACGAGCGACTCACTTGGTCTCCTGGTGACGGCCACGGTTTGCGCGTACATCCTTTAAAGCGTTTTACGGCCGGTGGCTTGAATTGCTGGGAGAATTGGATGCCATTACCTCGTGCCTCTCTCTATGCGCAAGGAGAAGACTTGCATATAGCCGTCTGGCCAGGAAGTGATCACAATACCAAAGACATCACTAGATTCATGGCGCGTGAAGGCCGCAGTTTTGTGATCTCTGTTTCTGCTTTGATGCGCCCTTCGGATTTTCCAAAGGACACCCCTTATTTAGAAGAGCTGCTTAAAAATGCTCCTGATGTTTTGGCCAATGGCGGAAGTGCTATTGCCGGCCCCGATGGGGAGTGGATCATTCCTCCTGTTTTGCATGAAGAAGGAAATATCTACGCAGAGCTCGATTATGAGCGGGTTTTGCAAGAGCGACAGAATTTTGATCCAGTGGGTCATTACTCCCGACCTGACGTCACTCAGCTTCAAGTCAATAGAGCCAGACAGTCGACAGCAAGTTTTAACGATTAAAAATTTTTGCATTGCCCTTTATACTATCTTTGCGGCAAAATTTAAGACATGCAGCGCGGAGGTAGAAAAGGCAATCCCAAAAACAAAGGCGGTAACTTTAAAAAGTCACCCGCCAAAAAAGAAGCACCCAAAGAGCAATCGGGGATTCGTTTGAATAAGTATATCGCGAACAGCGGAGTTTGTTCCCGCCGTGAGGCTGATATGTATATCGCTACGGGTCAGGTAATGGTCAACGGCAAGGTAATTGATCAAATGGGATTCCGCGTGCAACCAGGAGATGAGGTGCGATTTGACGGTGCGCGAATTCAGCCAGAACCCAACGCCTATGTCTTGTTGAACAAGCCCAAAGGCTTTGCAACTACCACAAGTGAAGAGAAGGGCAATACCGTTATGGATTTGGTTGGGAATAGCACTAAGGCCAACATTAAGCCTATTGGACGTTTAGGGCGTAATGCTACAGGATTACTACTTTTTACAAACGATGCGAGCATCAATTCTAAATTCACCAATTCCCCTAAGGCACCGGGACGTTTGTTTCATATTGAGTTAGACAAGAACCTAAAAGCAGAAGATCTGCGTAAGATCAAAGAAGGTTTTAAGATCGATAACAAAGAGGTAATGGTGGAAGACATCTCCTATGTGGATAAAGCGCCTAAAAAAGAGGTCGGTTTAAAGATCAAGCATACGGGGACCAGTATTGTGCGTACCATTTTTGAACACTTCGGATATCAAGTGGTGCGTATGGATTGTGTGACTATCGGTAGCTTGACTAAGAAGGATCTGCCTCGAGGCCGCTGGCGTCATTTGACTGAGCAGGAAGTGGCGTACTTGAAGATGCTCTAAACCCAATCCGCTTTAAATCCCAAATAAATACTGCGAGTACCACCAGGTATTCTATGGCAACCATATGTAGCTTTTCATCAAAGCCTTGATGGCCGTATGCGCTGTAGGATAAGAAGATCATTAATGACCAAACCAAGGCAAAACGGTAGCGTGTAAAAATAGAGAGCAGCAATGGAGTAGCTACATACCAAGGATGCACGGTTGTTGAAAGCAAGAAGTAAAAGCTAACCGCCAACAGAAGACCGCTAAATAGGTCTTTTGGACTGCTTATCTTTCTAAACAAGCCAAGCAAACACAACACGCCAATAATGATCAGCGGCAGGATCTTGCCCACGTCGGCAATAATATTCCAACCCACCGTTTGATAGCCAATCCAGCGAATGATATAATACACGCTCGCATTGAATTCAAAGGTTTGGAACCACAAACCAATAGACTTGGAAAAATTATCCAAGAAGTCCATCGATAAAAAGGCCAAGAAGCTTCCGGCGGCGATTATCAAAGCAAATCCGTAGAACTCAAAGAGGTTTTTAAAACCACCTTGAAAAGTCTTTTTGGGAATAAAATAGCGGAAGAACAGCGGCAACAGCATTAGCGGAATCAGCTTAACAGAAATTGAAAAGCCGATCAAACAACCTGCAAGAACATAGTGCTTGCGAAGTACCAGATAGATTCCTGCCAATAAAAAGAACAACATGCTGCCTTCAAAATGAAGGTTCCCGGTGAGCTCAATAATGATATAGGGATTCAAGAAGTACCAAAAGATGCGCTTGCTGTCCATTTTGAGGTATTCTAAGGTCTTTTTACCAATCCACAGAATACCCAGGTCCGCGAGAATAAGCAAGACCCGCATGGCCACCACAGTGCCCAAGATGGAGTTTCCTCCCAACCACGCTGCCAGTACAAAAAATCCTTGGTTTAAAGGCGGATAGTTGCTGTAATGGCTGGCATTGAGATCACCCATTCCATTAAATAGGGTTTGCGCATCGGCTATGCTTACAGGGTCTTGGAAGTTGCTGATGTATTGTTCCGTTAGAATTTCAAAAACGGTGAAATCATAGGGGTTCAGCCCAGCCAATATGATTCTTCCGTCCCAGATAAAGCGGTAAAAATCTTGTGATAAATTGGGCGTGACCACAATGTGAATCAACCTAAAGACCACACCGATCAAAACCAAATGCCAAAACTTAAGCTTGGGGTTGTAAATTAAAAGCCCTGCTGCTGCAAATAAAATGAGTACGCCGCCCATCAGTTGGCCAAAGTCAGAGCGGTCCAGTTCATAGCCCATAAAATAATAGGCTACTAAACTAAAAAGGATCGCCAGCACGGCTGCAGGCGACCCTTGAAGATATGTTTTAAGTGCGTTCAAAAACTAGTCTTTCCACTCAGCAATGAACAGGTTGGTGTCTCGCGTTCCGCCATTGTTTCTGTTGGATGAGAAGGCTAGGTAGCGTCCATCGTTAGAGAAAACTGGGAAGGCATCAAAGGTCTTTCCGTGGGTGATGCGCTCTAAGTTGCGACCGTCCAGATCAATCATGTATAAATTGAACGGAAATCCACCGGTGTTTTCATGATTACTGGAAAAGATGATCTTCTCTCCAGAAGGGTGGAAGAAAGGACTCCAGTTGGCATTGCCTAAGTTGGTCAATTGACGCAGATCAGAACCGTCTGCATTACAGATGTAAAGCTCCATTTCTGTAGGTTGCACCAATCCGCGAGCTAGTAAATCTTTGTATTCTTTGATGGCTGCATCCGTTTTTGGACGGCTGGATCTAAAAATGATCTTGGTTCCGTCTGGCGAGAAGAAGGCGCCTCCGTCGTAACCGAGTTCATCAGTGATCTGCACTACATCGCTTCCGTCTAGATTCATGGTGTAAAGCTCCAGATCTCCAGAACGCGTGGAAGTAAACACAATTCGATCTCCTTGAGGCGATACGGTAGGTTCTGCATCATAACCAGGCTCGTTGGTGAGCTGGGCAGTGATGTTTCCTTCTAAGTCGGCAACAAAAATGTCAAAGGAGTCGTAAACCGGCCAAACGTATTTTCCATTCTCTCGCAATGGCACTTCCGGGCAATTTTCATCCACCAAGTGAGTCGAAGCATAAATGATGTGCTTGTTGTCCGGCAAGAAATAAGAACAAGTGGTGCGTCCCTTACCAGTGGAAACCATAGGAGGTTGCTTGTCCATTAGATCTTCACCAACGTTCAATAGGAACATCTGGTCACATTCTACGCCCCATTTGCCGTAATCTGCCTGAAACACCATTTGCTTATCGTCAAAACTCCAATAGGCTTCTGCATTGTTCCCACCAAAGGTCACTTGTTTAATGCTTTTGAAGTGCTTTTCCTCCGGGTAAATGAGGGTGTCAGAACTCATCTCCATCATGTTGGGACGCTCTTCAGTTTTTGGAGTTGCGTCACTTAGATTTTCGGCAGGGGTTTCGCTTGTATTTTGCTTACAACCAATCAGTAATAATAGTAAAGCAAAGATTGGGATACGGATCATTTTTGAACTAATTTTACGCAAAAATAAGGATATGAAGGCAATTATTGGCATCCTAGCAGCAATCGCTTTGATCGGTTGTAAAAATGAAGTGGAAACGTCCGTGAGCATGAAAGACGATGTAGCTTTTTTAGCTTCGGATTCTTTGAAAGGTAGAGATACTGGAACACCCTATGAACTCATGGCTGCGGATTATATTCAAATGCGCTATGGAGCCCTTGGTTTAGAACCAAAAGGAGCCGGCGGATATTACCAGACCTTCACTTTTACTCCTTCCAACGATCCGCATCGCGAAGCCACTTTTGATACGATTAAGTCTGATGGGACCATCACCGGAACCAACGTGATCGGTTATTTGGACAATCAGGCAGAAACTACAGTCGTGATCGGAGCGCACTATGACCATTTGGGTATGGGCGGAGAAGGATCCCTTTATCGCGAAGGAGAAGCCATTCACAACGGAGCTGATGATAATGCCAGCGGGGTTGCCATAATGCTCAATCTAGCCAAGAAGGTTCAGGACAGCGCTATGACTGAGAACAACTATTTATTCATTGCGTTCTCTGGAGAGGAATTAGGCTTATTAGGATCTAACTTCTTTGTGAAGAATCCAACCATAGATTTAGAAAAAGTGACCTATATGATCAATATGGATATGGTAGGTCGATTGAATGAAGACAAGCAACTGGCTGTGCATGGAGTAGGGACGTCGCCAATTTTCAAGCAAACCCTGTTTGTCAATAATAACGATCGTTTTCAGATCTCAGAGCACGAATCTGGAGTTGGGCCGTCAGACCATACTTCCTTCTATCTTCAAGACATTCCCGTGCTGCATTTCTTTACCGGGCAGCATGAAGATTATCACAAACCCGGTGATGACGCTGAAAAGCTGAATTATGAGGGAATGGAAACCATCTCAGGCTTTATTTTAGATGTGATCAAAGACCTAGGTGCGCAAGGAGAAATCGCCTTTAGAAAAACCAAGAATGAAAGTGAAGAAGTACCTCGATTTAAGGTGGGTCTTGGTGTGGTGCCTGATTACCTTTACAGCGGAACCGGCATGCGCATTGATGGGGTTTCAGAAGATCGTCCCGCACAGAAAGCCGGACTGATCAAGGGAGACATTGTTATTAAAATGGGAGATTCCTTGGTGACGGATATGATGAGTTATATGCGCGCACTATCTTCATTTGAAAAAGGACAATCCACTAAGGTTACCGTACAGCGTGAAGGTGAAGAGGTCACCGTGGACGTGGAGTTTTAAGCGAAAAGACTAAAAAGCAAAAAGGGATGAAGCTAACTTCATCCCTTTTTTTTTGATCGATAAACCACTACTAGAAGAATCCTAGTTTTTTCTTATCGTAAGAGATCAACATGTTTTTAGTTTGGCGGTAGTGATCCAACATCATCTTGTGAGTCTCACGACCAATCCCTGACTTTTTATAACCTCCAAAAGGAGCATGTGCAGGATAGGCATGGTAATTATTCACCCAAACACGTCCTGCCTCAACCTCTCTTGAGATCTGATAAGCTTGATGCATATCACGCGTCCAAACACCAGCTCCTAATCCATACGCGGTATCGTTTGCAATAGCAATAGCTTCTTCCTCATCTTTAAAGGTGGTTACGCAGACCACAGGTCCAAATATCTCCTCTTGGAATACGCGCATTTTGTTGTTTCCTTTGAGGATGGTAGGTTGGATGTAGTATCCGCCTGTTAGGCCTTCATTAAAGGCAGAACCTCCTCCGGTAAGTACTTCACAACCTTCTTCTTTTCCTAGATCTATATAGCTCAATATTTTGTTGTATTGCTCTTCTGAAGCTTGTGCTCCCATCATGGTGTTTTCATCCAGCGGGTGGCCCATAACGATTGCTTCCGTACGCGCAACTACGCGCTCCATAAACTGATCGTAAATATCTTCTTGTACCAGAATTCTTGAGGGACAGGTACATACTTCCCCTTGATTGAAAGCAAAGAGTACCGCACCTTCAATGGCTTTGTCTAAGAACTCATCATCTGCATCCATGACACTTTTAAAGAAGATATTGGGCGATTTTCCTCCCAACTCCAAGGTGACTGGAATGATATTTTTAGCAGCGTATTCCATGATCAATTGCCCGGTTCCGGTTTCTCCGGTAAAGGCAACCTTGTTGATGCGTTCACTAGTCGCAAGTGGCTTTCCGGCTTCCAAACCAAAGCCATTGACAATATTCAATACTCCTGCGGGTAGGACATCTTCAATGAGTTCTGCTAGGATCATAATGGCAACAGGAGTTTGTTCTGCAGGTTTAAGGACCACACAGTTTCCAGCAGCTAGGGCAGGAGCCAATTTCCAAGCAGCCATCAGCAAGGGGAAGTTCCAAGGAATGATCTGAGCGACTACTCCAAGAGGCTCCCAAATATTTAAGGATACTGTTGTAGCGTCAAGCTCGGTAGCTGTGCCTTCTTCTGCACGAATGACTCCGGCGAAATATCTAAAATGATCTACGGCCAAAGGCAGATCTGCATTTACCGTCTCACGAATGGGCTTACCATTGTCCCAAGTCTCAGCACGCGCCAAAACTTCTATATTGTTTTCAATGATGTCGGCGATTTTTAATAGTAGGTTGCTGCGCTCAGCTGCGGATGTTTTATTCCACGATTTGGCAGCCAGATGCGCTGCATTCAAGGCAAGTTCAATATCTTCTTCTGTGGAGCGGGCCACTTTAGTAAAGCTGTTTCCGTCTACAGGAGAAACGCTTTGAAAATATTCGCCTTTTACTGGCGCAAGCCATTTTCCTCCTATAAAGTTGTCATAAGTATTTTTAAATGCAGGTTTTTCTATCGCTACGCCTGCTTGTGTTTTGATATCACTCATAATCGTAAAATTTTAATAGTTTAATTGCTGATTTGTAATTTGTTATAAAAGTATTTTACGAATTTGGTAGTCAATTGTACGATTCTCCAAAAAAGTGATACATATCATCATTTAAGTCGATGGAATCATTCAAATTGCGTAACATTAACCTATGGAACACTCCTTAGCCAGACATAAAGAGAGCAGAAAACTCCACACATTAGTGGAGAATCGCACGATTTACAGTGCGGATTTTTCAGAACTCAACATCTTTGAAACCCACACGGTTGCTCACAAAGTGGCACTGACTTTTGATTTTCCGGTCATTGCCAGTATGCTTACCGGGAAAAAGGTGATGCATCTTGAAGGGCTCCCGAGTTTTGACTTTCTCCCGGGTGAATCTGTGGTCATGCCCAGCGGTGAGACTATGGTTATAGACTTCCCAATTGCCAATAAAGAGACTCCTACCCAGTGTTTGGCTTTAGGAATCGATCCAACAAAGATTGATGAGGTTGCACACCGTTTTAATGAATCTGTAGCTATAGAACGGGAGAACAATAATTGGACCTTGGATCAAGGTATCGCTGCTCACCTTACCAATCAACTTGAGGTGAACTTTCTTATTGAACGCCTTGTTCGGACCTATACCCATGGAGATCGCAATAAAGACGTGCTCTTGGATCTGATGTTGCAAGAACTGATCGTGAGGCTTTTGCAGACTAAGGCACGCAAAAGTATTCTCAACGGCCTTGAGACCTTTAGTGATACGCGTATTGGCACTGTAGTTAAATACATCAAAGAGAATTTGACAGACAGCACCATCAATGTGGATACTTTGGCTACAAAAGCTTGTATGAGTACCTCGAGTTTTTACAAGAAATTCAAGAATACTTTAGGAGTATCTCCAGTCGATTTTATGAATGCAGAGAAAATCAAATTCTCCAAGAGACTCATGAAATCCAACAGAAAACTACTGATCGCTGAGGTGGCTTATAAATCCGGATTTAATAATGTGAGTTATTTCAACAGACAATTCAAGCGGATGGAGCTCATGACTCCGCAACAATTCAAGAAGTCCATTCTGGCCTAATTAAGCCCGACTAAAAAGACTTTTAAAGAATACGTATCCGAAGCCTATAAAAAGCATCAAGTGGAAGGGGAAGAGTCCAAAATCACCACCTTGGTCGCCAACCACAAAGGCCAGGTACATTCCAAATCCAAAATAGAGCATCAACAAACCTTCAATGATGATGTTTGGAGACAGGTTCTTTCTGAGGTATTTATTGCCTTTCCAACTGTCTTTTAAACTGCTGATGTTGAATTTAGGCGTTCGGATAAACTCGCTCTTTTTACCTAAATGACCTTCCAGCACGGCGATTGAATTGTGTAAGGAAAAGCCCATGGCCACGGAGAAGAATGTAAAGAACATACCTACATACTCCAGGAAATTCTTCCATCCGCCTCCATAGATATTTTTATAAGTGAACCAATAACATATAAAGAAGATCACCGTACTGATCACAAAGAAACTCATCACCACAAAGTATACCTTGAGGTGTTCGTATTCATTTTTGATATAGAGGATAGGAATACTCAAAATCGCTACGATCAATACGTTTAAGAACATGGTGCTGTTCAACAAATGCAGTATGCCGTGGACTTTAGTTTTGGCCGAGATGTTTTGGCTTTTTAAAAGACGCGAAAGCATCTTTCTAAAGTTCTCTGCGCCTCCCTTATTCCAGCGGAATTGTTGCGAGCGCGCTGCAGAAATAACCACAGGCAGTTCTGCCGGAGTTTCCACTTCTTCCAAATATTTGAACTTCCAGTCTTTGAGTTGGGCGCGGTAGGAGAGGTCAAGGTCTTCCGTTAAGGTGTCGCCTTCCCAGTTTCCAGCGTCAATGATGCACTGCTTACGCCAAACACCGGCCGTCCCGTTGAAGTTTATAAAATGTCCTTGAGAATTACGCCCAACCTGCTCGAGGGTAAAGTGCGCATCCAAAGCAAAAGCCTGTACACGAGTGAGCAACGAATAGTCTCTGTTAAGGTGCCCCCAACGGGTTTGTACTACACCAACTTGCTCATCTTTAAAGTAGGGAATGGTCTTTTTAAGCCAGTCCGATTGTGGCAGGAAATCTGCGTCAAAGATCGCAATGAATTCTCCTTTGGCAGTCTTCAGTCCTTCTTTAAGCGCTCCTGCTTTAAAGCCAACCCGATCTTCTCGACTCAGGTGAATAATATCCAACCCAGTCTTTTGAAGTTCCGCAACTTGGGCTGCAGTTTTAGCAAAGGATTCATCCGTGGAGTCGTCCAAAACCTGAATTTCCAGTTTGTCTTTTGGATATTCTAGCTTGGCAATATTGCTGAGTAGACGCTCCATGACGTACATCTCGTTGTACACAGGAAGCTGAACAGTGACGTAGGGAACTTCATCACTTTTACTCAGGTCAAACTTGGGAGAGTCTTTTTGGGTTTTTCGGGCACGCAGATAATTGAATAGTAGATTCAGCTGTGCCAAGGCGTACATGAAGATCATGATCAAGGCTGCCGAATAGACAATCAATATTAGCGTTTCAAGTATCATCCTTTAAGACTGTATTTAAAAATCCAACCCAAGATTTTTACGCCAGCAAAGATAGCACCTTTTACCGTTCCGGAAACCTTGGAAACCCCTATTCTGTTGCGATAATTCACGGGTATTTCGCGATAACTGTATTTCTTTTTTAAGGCTTTGAGTTGCATTTCCACGGTCCAGCCGTAGGTTTTGTCTTCCATATTCAAAGCCAAGAGCTTGTCGTATTTGATCGCTCTAAATGGGCCCAAATCGGTAAAGCTAGATCTAAAGAAAAGCTTCATCAATGTGGTGGCTAACCAATTCCCGAAGATTTGAGGTCCCGTCATAGAACCAGCTTCGCGCAATTCTGGGACCCGAGCTCCAATGACAAAATCTATATCGTCCTCAATAATTGGAGCTACAAGTTTAGTGAGTTCTTCAGGGTAATCGCTGTAATCTCCGTCTAAAAACACAACGATATCGGGCAAGGGTTCAGATTCTGCGATATAGTGCATCCCCTTTAAACAGGCATAACCGTATCCTTTGCGAGTTTCTTTGAGTACCGTCGCACCAGCCTGAGCTGCATTGGCTTCAGTTTGGTCCGTGGAATTGTTGCTCACCACGATCACCTCCTGCACCAGCTCGGGAATGTCTGCAATGACTTTGCCTATAGAATCTTCTTCGTTAAAGGCGGGAATAATGACTTTAATACGGGGATTCATCGAAACGAAACGTCGGGATTATCTTTTTTAAAGGCGCGAATTGAAGTCCATTGGCCCACTTTTTTGTCGGCTATATACTTCTCGGCTAAAATAAGCCTACTGCCTTCATAACGCAGGCAAAACCCGTTTTTTTGGTTGTTTTTGAATTGAAACTTGCTCTTCTTACGGCTGCCAAGTTCGTAAAAAATCCACCAATTCTCTATGCTTCCCAGGACAAAGTGGCCTTCCTTCTTCAATTTTCCCTGCGGATAGTAAAAGTGCCAATAGCCGTGCATGGTATTGGCTTGGTAATGACCTTTTGAGGCTACTTTTCCGTTGGGATGATAATAGATCCAAAAGTCAACTTTTTGAGTGTCCATCAACCAGCCTTCTGCTTTGATGGTTCCATCCGGGTAATAGCTTTTATGGTAGGACTTTTCCATACCAAATGCAGCTTGCATTCCCAGAAGGAAAAGCAAGCTGCAAAAGATTATGGTTTTTTGAAGTTTCATTACACAACCTTAGACGAAGCCTCGGGTTGACCCTAACGACTTTCTTCAATAAATTTTCAACTTTTTTAACGCTGATTCACTAAGTCCATTAGATCTACATCATTTCCTAACAATACATCATTAGAATTGATGCGTCCTTGGGTATCAGCGTTCTCTAGTTTTAGCACTCCACGTGGACAAACTGCTGAACAGATTCCGCAGCCAACACAACTAGCACGTACAATATTGGCGCCTTTTTGGGCGTAAGCACGAACGTCGATTCCCATTTCACAATAGGTAGAACAGTTCCCGCAAGAAATACATTGTCCGCCGTTGGTGGTGATTCTAAATTTAGAGAATAATCGTTGTTGTAAGCCTAGAATTGCTGCCATGGGGCAGCCCATTCTGCACCATACGCGATTCCCGAAAATAGGGTAGAATCCCGTTCCGATCACACCGCTGAAAACCGATCCAATCAAGAAGCCGTAGGTAGATCGCACCTCATGAGTTTGAAAGATCAATAAGTTGTCTGAAGCAGCACTGAAGTGCAGTCCAATTAGCGCCAAAATGATCACTAAATATCCTATTGCCCCGTAACGAGCGTCTTTTTTAAGTTCGTGTCTTTTGTACTTCCAGATCAATCCGAAGAGAACAGTAAGCACCACACCTACGGTGATCAAGAAAGTGCCGCGGCTAAACCAGTACTGGCTGCCATCGCCTAAATACGAATGAATAACTCCCGTAGTGGTCACCACAGCGAATACCAATACAGAGTGTACCACCCAGCGTTCCACACGCCACGCAGATCTGGATTTATCGCTGAGTTGTCTGAAGGAGTCTCCGGCAGTTTCGGCTAAACCTCCACAACCACATACCCAGCTACAGTACCAACGCTTTCCGTAACGGTAGGTTAGAATAGGTGTGATCACCAAAATGGAAGCAATTCCCCAGATGAGCAAGGTCAGTCCAAAGCTCCCGTTGATCAAAAGGGCGTCTACGTTCCACTGGTCAAAAAGGTAGTAGTTCAAGGGCCAAACATTCTTAAGGTCATAATACGGCAGATCGCCGTTAAGTCGCGCCATGATCTCTGGGATCAAAAAGGCAAAGACCGTTTGAAAGAACATCACGCTACCTGTACGGATCTTTTCATAACTGTTGTGGCGGTACTTCCAGATGAATTTGATTCCGAAGGCAAGAATAGCCAGTGTGTAAAGCGTTCCGTAAACAAACCATTGGCTGGCAGGTTGTCCTTTTAAGGCGTAACTCAAAGGATCAAAAAGACCGATGAGCCCTGTATTCTCCGCACCGTCAACGCCTTGCCCCAAAAGCTCCGCATAGAAATAGAGTACGATGTAAAATCCAGTTAAGGCAATTCCAGCCACCCAGGCCCAAAAGCCTCGACTCGAAACCGATTTTAACCAAACTCCGTGATTCTTTATACCCGGAAGGGTGTCTTTATACAAGGATTTGCTGTAAATTATTATTCCTCCGCCTATAGACAATAAGGCTAGGGCCAGCCACAATCCTTGGTTGGGTAGGCTCACATTAAAGGTTGCCAAGGTTAGAATTCCCAAACCGAACAAACCGAGCAGGGTTCCAATTTTTTGACCTGTTTTCATAGCTACTGGAGGTCCTCCAGCTAAGCTCATGGATTTATCAACTCTACTCATGATTATGCGGTTTGTAATTCTTTGGCGAATGCCCGATTAATATTGTTTTCAAAATGTGCAAAGAACTCGGGGTCAAAGTTCGCTTGCTTTAAATGGGACATAACGTAGTCCACATCGCGGCCTTCTGTGAGCCAGCGGTCAAAAACTTCATGACGCATGCGGATCCCAAAAGTGTTGATCCCTAAGAACAAGCGCGAGTCTTTGTGATAGGCTACGGTGATACATTTGGTGTCGTCCTCATGGGCCCAGTGGAAGTGTTGTTCGTGGTCTGCTTTGTTGCGATCACTAAACACCCAACCGTAAGTTTGGTATTCAATATCAAAGAACTTAGCAGAATTGAACCAATGACCGGGCTTGTACTCTGTAGGATTTCCGCAGAGGGTTTGAGCCAGGGTTTCGCCCATCATTCGACCGGTGTACCACACGGCTTCTATCGGGCGTCTGTTGCCAATGGCTTCTCGCTGTTCTGCGCAATCCCCAATGGCATAAACGTCTTTTGCTGAGGTCTCCAACAAACGGTTTACTTTGATTCCGCGGCCTAATTCAATGTCGCTGTCTTTTAAAAAGTCAATATTTGGAGATACCCCTGCAGTCAGTCCAACCAGGTCACAGGCCAGTTCTTCGCCAGTTTCATCAATCACTACTGCGCGAGCGCGGCCGTTTTCATCAGCGAGGATCTCACGCAGGTTGCTGCCTAATCTCAAGTCTATGTGATGGCTCACAATATGTCGGTTGATCATGCCGCTTTCTCCGCTGGGCAATACGCCGTTCCAAAAACTCTCTTCTCGAACTAAAAAGGTCACTGGAATACCACGAGTACTGAGCATTTCTGCCAATTCAATACCAATAAGTCCACCGCCCACGATCACTGCACGCTTACAGACTTTATTATTAGGAGCATTGACCTCCAACGCATCTAAGTCTTGTTTGGAATACAATCCTTGTACGCCGTCTAGGTCTTGGCCGGGCCATCCGAACTTATTCGGTTTGGAGCCTGTGGCCAATACCAGTTTGTCATAGTTTATACTGCTTCCTTCTGCAAATTGCAGGCTTTTTTTCGCAGTGTCTACAGCTTCCACGAAGCCTCGTTTAAGATCAATTCTATTTTCCTTCCAGAACCAATCCTCATAGGGCTTGGTATGTTCGTATTTCATATGACCCATATAGATATACATCAGGGCGGTACGTGAAAAGAAATGGTCGGTTTCGGCAGAGATCACGGTTATTTTATGGTTGGATAACTTGCGGATATGACGCGCTGTAGTTATGCCGGAAATACCGTTGCCAATGATTACAATGTGTTCCATTTTTGGAGAGTTAGTTGAGCGATCAGTCGTACTTAAAGTTAGTAACATTACAGAGTTCAGCAATTTAGAATGGCTTTAAATTTTGGAAGCGCTGTAAGGAATTGAAAATTATTACTACGCAAAATTTTTCAAAATATGTTGTAAGTAATGGTTCGTACCCTTCGACCTAAAAGGCATCAAAACCAAAAAGAACTATGAAAAGTCTAATCTATATAACACTACTATGGTTGCTGCTTCCAGGGATGGCTGTGGCCCAGTCTACACAAGAATTCTTTAGTGGATCAGAGCGCTTTTTTGCCGCTCATGTCGCTGACGGAAAAGTAGATTATAAAGGGATCAATGCCGATCCATCTGCCTTGAATGCACTCTTGGATCAAGCTCGAGATATTAAAGTGAACACCTCAGATGAGGATACCTATCGCGCCTTTTGGATCAACACTTACAACTTGGTAGTGATCAAAGGAATCATTGACAATTACCCTATTAATTCTCCACTAGACAAAGCCGGCTTTTTTGATAAGACGAAATACGCCGTAGGAGGAGAAAAGATCACCCTAAATGATATTGAAAATAAAAAGCTACGTGCCGTATTTAATGACGCGCGTGTGCATTTTGTCTTGGTCTGTGGTGCGCAAGGATGCCCCCCGCTCATCAGTCAGGCCTACACTCCAGCCAATGTGGATTCGCTTTTGGAACAACAAACCAAACTGGCGGTCAACAACCCAAACTTTATCAAAGTAAAGGGCAAGAAAGTTGGAGTTTCTGAGATTTTTAAATGGTACAAGGAAGATTTTGTGACGAAGGATCAAACCCTAGTTGGGTTTTTGAACAAGTACCGAACTACACCCATCGCGGATGGAGCCAAGATCAGCTATTACAGCTATGACTGGCGTCTGAACGCTCAATAATACATATCCAAAGTCTTCTGTGTGTTCAAGAGTTTGATACGATAACTCTTGAACCACAAGAAGCACAAACTAAAAAAACAACTATGCAAAAGAAAATATTGCTAACAGTCTTTCTAGGACTGATTAGCTTAGGGCTAAGCGCCCAAGACGACGATCAATCAGAAGGTTCAGTAATTCAAACCTTAACCCCTTCTAAATTGATTGGTAAAGGTCAGTATGATCTCAAATGGTTCAACAACCTCTACACGCAAACAGAGAGTACCTTTTCAGACGGAACGGAGCCTCGTGAAACCTTCTTCACATCAACCTTAGAAGCCTATACCGGTATTGGTGAGAACCGCCGTTGGAACCTAGGGGTGATCTTAGAATTTAGAAGTAATGTGATCGCAGATCGCGGCGCCTTAGAGGTGTTTCAATTTGATGGAGAACGCGGAACGGCCCGTTCTGGATTGACCTCCATTGCTCCCTCGGTAAAATTTGTTCCACTTAAGAACGTCAATAATTTCTCCATTCAGAGTTCCTTCTTTATTCCTTTGGTAGACAATGAAGTGGAAGACGGTGTCTTTTTGGATCAAGACGGATTCATTTGGCAAAACCGCTTCTTCTATGACTATACCTTTGAAGGAGGAGATTGGCAGTTATTTACAGAACTGAATTCTGAATTGAACTTTGGAGACAAACAGGCCAGTTTTGCCAATAACAGTTTGAGACTTACTCCTGGTGTATTCTTGAGTTACTTCCCAAGCAGTAAGTTCACCGTACTTGCTTTAGCACAACATTCGCAGTTGATCGATCTGGGAAGTGATTTTTCACAAGACTTTACTGCCGTTGGAGGTGGTGTAAAATACCAATTGACTAAAGAACTCAATATAGAAGGGCTGTATACCAACTTTGTTCGCGGGAACGATACCGGACTTGGAGAAACCTTTAATATTGGGTTAAGAGCGGTGTTTTAACCAGGGGTATTTTGTAAATTCATCTGCAAATAAAATTGTAGATGAAGGCTACCCTAAAGATTTTTATTGTTGGATTGCTCGGTGCGGTGACATGGAGTTGCGCCCAACAGCAAAAGCAGTTGATCAATGGTGTGAGTTATGTCGCTGCCAGGAATCCGACAGACAATACAGAGGTACAACATGTGCTGAATGTCAATGCAAACTTTGCCGCGGTGATGCCTTTTGGGTTTATTCGGTCTTTGGATAACCCGAACATCATTCACAATACCGAGCGACAGTGGTTTGGAGAGACTCGTGAAGGTGCAACTCAGTATATCAAAGTCCTCAAAGAAAATGGAATTAAGGTCATGGTCAAGCCTCAAATTTGGATTTGGCGTGGCGAATTTACCGGTTACATGAAAATGAATTCGGAAGCAGATTGGAAAACTCTGGAAGCCTCTTACAGCGCGTTCATTTTGGAGTATGCCCAAATGGCTGCAGATACCCAAGCCGAAATGTTCTGTATTGGGACGGAGTTGGAGCAGTTCATTGTAAACAGACCGGAATATTGGAGCTCATTGATTCAGCAGATAAAAACGATTTATAAAGGCGAATTGACCTATGCAGCCAATTGGGATGAGTACAAACGTGTTCCCTTTTGGTCAGAACTGGATTATATCGGCGTAGATGCTTATTTCCCCGTCGCGGATAGTAAAACGCCAAGCGTGGAAGAAGCCAAAGCAGGCTGGTTGCCATGGAAGCAGGAATTGGCCTCGGTAAGTGCGCGAGAAGAGCGACCGATCATCTTTACGGAGTACGGATACAGATCCACGGACTTCTCTGGGAAGGAACCTTGGGATAGCGACCATACTAAAACGGTTGTGAATCTGGAGGCACAGACCAATACCACTCAGGCCTTGTTTGAATCGGTTTGGTCAGAACCTTGGTTTGCGGGAGGTTTCATTTGGAAGTGGTTCACCTTTGATGAACGCATTGACGGCGAGACCGACAGTCAGTTTACGCCACAAAACAAACCGGTAGAAAAAATCATTCAACAACAGTACGGCAAACAGTGAGAGCAATACTTTGCATGGCGTTTTTGCTGCTAAGCGCAGCCAGTTTTGGACAAGAGGTCTCTGAGATCGTCTTTCAAGAGAACAAACGCTCTAAGACCGCTTTTTTGAAGAACTTGGTGGAGCTTCGCCCGGGAATGAAATTAGACTCGGCCCAACTGGAACGCGATGTGAATTTTATGATCCGCTTGGCGGGAGTTTCTCACGCCTATTTCCAAGTGCATCCCAAAGAAGACGGCACAGTCAAAGTGGTTTTTGGGGTTCAGGACAATTTTACGCTCATTCCTCAGCTCAATGTCTATACCACCAATGATGATGAATTTGCGTATCGGATCGGCCTTTACGAGTACAATTTTTTAGGCCGAAATATTACGATAGGCGGGTTTTATCAAGACGATATCTTTTCTTCCTTCGGATTGAATTTTAGAGCTCCTAACCTCTTTTCACGCAAGTTTGGTTTGGCTGTAAACTTCGGAGACATCACTACGCTAGAACCGGTGTTTTTAGACGATGGAGATGCAGATTATCGCTATAATAACACCTCCATTGAGGCCTTAGCGCTTTATCAATTCAATTTCTTCCACAGTGCCCAGCTAGGAATCAATTTCTTTAATGAGGATTACGATTATGTGGATGGAGCAACCCAGGATGGAGTTCCCTTGGATTTCGACGTAGATAAGGTCCTTTTCAAGGGTATTTATGAATACCGCAACGTCGATTTCTACTTTCAATATTTAGAGGGATTCCGCAGTACGCTCAACCTCCAATACGTCTTGAGTTCAGATCCTGTTCTGCCTGATTTTGTTATTGGTTGGAATGATTTTATCTACTACAAACGCGTGGGTAAACGTGGAAACTGGGCTTCTCGACTACGCGTGGGGTTAGCTAGTAATGACGAATCTCCTTTTGCCCCTTTTGCTGTAGATAACAACTTGAACATTCGCGGGGTGGGGAACATCATTGATCGCGGTACTGGAGTGATCGTGCTTAACACCGAATACCGCCACACCTTAGTCGACAAAGATTGGTTTGTGCTGCAAGGCAATGTCTTTGTCGACAGTGGAAGTTGGCGCAATCCTGGGGGAGACCTCAGTGATTTTGGCGACAGTCAGAACGTTCGGATTTATCCAGGTGTGGGCTTGCGATTTATTCACAAAAGAATCTTCAACGCAATTTTCAGGATTGATTACGGCTATGGGATCTCTGATAAGGCAACCCGCGGATTTGTCTTCGGAATAGGGCAATACTTCTAGAATCGATTCGGGAAACTCAGCACACCCTTCAAATTAAAGGCATCTGCAATGGCCTGATCTTTCAGCTTTGTGAAAATACTCGGCGAGTTATAGGTAATACCGTAGGCCGTACGATCAAGTTCAGCATCAAAAGTTATGGTGATCAGTTTATCGGTAATATTGATCCAAGCTGGAATCTGCTCAGTTACCGCTTTATTCTTAATAGACATTACGCCTTGTAATTGACAGTTTCCGTTGTTGAGGTCTACCGGAGCCGTCAGAGTGAAAACAGCTTGAGGAAAGACCTTCACATCAAAGAAGTCTTCATTGCGCAAATGTCTTTGCAGTTTTTTATTCTCTTGAGATAGGCTTTTCATATCTACGGCAACGGTCAAGGCGGTAATTTGGTCGTTTTCTATAGTGATGATGGCCTTGTCAATATCCAAGGTTCCTTCTGGTGCGTAGCTGCCCATGGCTGCCTTACCTTGCCAGGTTAGGGGTTTGGTGTTTTTGAGTTCGAGGGTTTGTTGTCCCAGTCCCAAGTAAGGAAACAACATCAAAGTGAATAGAAAAACAATAGCTTTCATAACAAGTCTTTTAAGGGTTTAATAATTGATCGGTGGTGTGAATAGTGGCGAAACCGCAAACGCGCTGTCCATCCTCAGTCTCTGCAATGAAATACCACATGGCCCATCCGCCAAAGAGTCTGTCATCTGTGCGCCAATTGTCTGTCCAAACATAAGGATGACCTTGCAACAACGCTTGATCTTTGATCCCAAAGCTCTTCTTGAGTTCTTTGAGCGGGTATTTCTTTCTGAGGTTCCATTGGTCGTTGTAATACAGATAAGCGCCGTATTCAATGATCTTTGCGGGAGCCTGATTGCTCATCACTCCGGTAGCGTGTTTCCAATAGTAACGCTCATCAATCTTGACCGGGTGGTTCACTTTAGGGAAGTGCATGACTTCCAAAGCTTGCGGAATCCCTTCCAAGGCTTTCGGGATGAGCCCCTCGGGCGGGGTGCCGTAATTGACTTGAGCAAAGCTCACGGCAGTTAACAAAAGAATCAGGTGCAGCAAGGTTCTCATTAGTTCTGGGTTTTAGTAGCGATCCAAACGGCTAGAAAGTTTCTGTCAATAGCATGAGTAGTGCCGTAAAGCTTTCCTTCTTTGAGGTAGAAGGTGGTGTTGTAAGAACCGCTATTGTCTCCAGAGACCAGTGCGCCGTATACAATCCCAAGTTGTGTATTCAACTGGCCGTTGGTCAATTTGACTCCTTCTCTGTAAAAGGTGCCTTCAAAACTGTTGCCCTTGATTTTTTCAATGCGCATCATGGCAAAATTGTCATCCGTGGTGTCTTGTGGACTCATATCGAGTTTCCAGGTGCCAATGAGTTCTTGAGTTTGTGCGTTGTTCTGTGCGCAGGCACTTAAGGGAATTAAAAAGCAAAGCAGTAAAAGGGTCTTGAATGTGTTTTTCATTAGATTGAATTTTTTAAGCGATCTCCAATGGGTGATTCGCAATGATAAGCCAAAGATGCGATAAGATGTGACGCCAATCGTCTCAATTGGAGAAATGAGACCTGATTGGAAGGTTTTGTTTGGTGTCGTTTTGAAAAATGAGACTCAGAAAAGCCCTATTTTAGGGCGCTAGGAGATTTTCCAGTGATTTTTTTAACGGCGCGATTAAAAGAAGCTTTGGAGTTGAATCCGGCATCAAAAGCCAAACTTAAAAGGGTGAATTGTTCGTTTTTTGGGTCAGACAAAAGCGTTTTTACTGCTTCAATTCGATAGCCGTTGACCAGATCACTGAACTTGGTTTTAAGCACTACATTGAGCGCCTTGGTGATCAAATACGATTTAGTGTCTAAAAGATCAGCCAGCTTTTTTACACTCAATTCAGGGTCTTTATAAAGCTGCTGCTCTTCCATGGCTGTGGTGATCTTATCCGCAACTTGTTGCAGCTGATCCAAATTCTTTTCAGATACCGTGGCATTGCTCCTAAAGGCGTCTTCATTGCGGCGGGAGAACCCTTCCAATCCCATCCAATAGGTGATGGCTGCCATCCCCACAAAAACAGGATGCCCGTAAAACAGATTGCTGTTGTAGCTGAAAAAGAAGTAATCGATCCCAATACCAATTAAATAGAGCGCTGTAAAAACGAGCAACACTTGAATCACCCGCTTGATCCAAACCACCCGTTCCGGAATGATCCTTATTTGCGGATCGTTCAAGGCTTCATTGAGCACTTTGACGGACTTGCGCGCATAAATAATGATCAAGGTTGCAGAGATCACGAACATGGTCGGGTAGTGCATCCAAACTACATAACCCCAATAGCCTAGCCAACTCAGACTTTCTCGTGTACCGTCCCAATAAAAGTTCTGACTTTTGATAAAGAAACTCCAAATGACCTCGATAATAACAGGCAGGAAGTGTAAAAGGTGAATGCGTTCCAGTTTGAACTTTGGCCGCACATAACTCAGCACAAACAAATAAAGCAAAGGGCCGTAGATCCAGTTATATTCCAAGAGCACATGATACCAGAAGTCGTAGCGTCCCAGCTCAAAGATCTTCATGGTCTCCACAATGAGACGGTAGGAGAAAAAGAAAAGGATTGCGGCCAAAAATTGATTGGCCAAGGCGTGTGGTCCTTGACTGCGCCAGAGAATGATCCCAAAGGTTATGCCTTGAATAGCTCCTGCACAGAGCAATACGACCAATAATACTTCCCAAACTTCCACTTCTTTAAAGATAGTGAAGTTGGGCTATTTCGCAAGGTGTTTTTGATAGTAGGCGTAAAGATGTTCCGGTCCAGCGCCGCGGCGGTGTTTGAGTTGGATCATCCAGAAATGGTACTGCAGTTTCCAAATGCCCGTCTTTTCGTAACGACGGCAAGAAGTAATCAGCGTTTTGGGTATGACCGTGAATTGCCCGCGCTCGTAAAGGGCTTCTATGAGCATATTGTCCTCAAAGATTATATAGGATTCATCAAAGCCTCCTATACTCTCAAAGAGCTCACGGGTGATGAATTGACTTTGATCTCCACCGCGGCAGATCTTCCAGTTCAGTCTAGTGAGCCATCCGGCCAAGCGAAGCCACCAATGAGAAGAATCAAAACGCATTCTAAAACAGCCGGCTAGCTTATCTCGATCCACCTCTTTATAAATCAGGGCATCAAATCCCACGGGAGGTAAACTGTCCGCGTGTAAGAAGTAGAATATTTTACCAACAGCCTTTTGTGCTCCTAAATTCATTTGCACTGCTCTTCCTTTTTCAGAGGAGTTTATCCATCGGATATTAAACTCCTTGTGCTGATTGTGGTAGCGCTCGAATTCTTGAACGGATGCGTCTTTGCTACCACCGTCTATGAGCAACACTTCCGCCTGCTCGGGGAAACTCATTTGCTGATACAGATGTTGTAAAAGGGTATAAATTTGGTCGGCCTCATTGAGCACCGGAACAATTATACTGAGTTTGGGTCTGTTATTGTTCATTTAGGGACCAATCGTACTCCAGGAATTCCAAAGTGGTCTCTGGAGCAATTTGCACATCGCTATATCGATTGATAAATTCTTTTACACTTTCGGTGCCATTGGCTAAATAATCTTTAGCGTACCAATTAAATAACTGAGATACTTTGGCCTGATTTTTCTTGATCTCATTGCGTTCAGAGTTGATGAAGTCACGGGTGACCAACTCTAGCTGAGCATCAATATCATCGGCAGTGAAAGCTTCATTGAGCAATTTTGGGCATGAAAAAGACGCGCAGTTGATCGCAAAGTGGATCCGCGGCTCGTTCATTTTGCGCAGCAAACTGTTCTCTATGCCACCTAGACTGAGGTTCTTATTCCCAACAGGGACAAAGGCTTTGGTCCAAGGTCCGTCCAAGTCTTTGATGCTTGCCGTTGGGTAATTTTCCAAGATCAACTTTATAGTGTAGGCATTGTACAGGTTGATATAGTAAGCCAATTGCTCTTGCACCGACCAGGTCTCGTCAGGCTGATAGCTTGAGAGGTAATTACAGTAAGCGTCTAGATCTTTTTTGTCCTTTTGGAATCCTTTGTAATCTACAAATCCCGCTTCATTCACGTGACGCTGCAGCAAAGTGGTCCAACTGCTGTGGTCCAACATCTCAGAAGAAGTTTTACGGGCCGCAGTAAGGTTTGCAGGTGCTTTCTTAGCGGACAGTCCTTGCTTGCTAAGTCCGGCAGCTCCTAGGAGGCCACAAGATTGCAGACTCAAAGCCATAAAGCCAACTAAGGCAAATCGAATAAGTAGGTTTAGGGTTTTCATGGGATTTGTATTAGCAACAACCGCCACCGTCGTAATGCCAGGTAGACTCGCTGATGTAAATATCATCACGGCCTAGATCTGCCAAATTACCAGCGGTTTTATCACAAACGGCAATGGGTTGATTCTTTAATAGGATGTGTCCTTTTTTATCATCCAAGTATTCGTCTTCTCCAAAGTAGATCGCAGCTTTTCCTGTGAAGACACAGGGGCCGTCTTCTGGCATAGGGTCTTTGATGGCCGCTACCTCTATACTTTCAATGTAGATTAACTCATCGGTTGGATAATTCTTTGGATCCAAGATGCGATAAGGCTTACGCGCTCTGATCTCGATAGTTCCAAAACCAGCATCAGTCAAGGCTTTTACATATTCCGAGATTGGTAGACTACCACTTAAACAAAGTGCACGTAAACGCTCGTCATTTCGGAGAGTATCATTCATAGGTTGCTCGCAAGTCGGGTCGCTCATCACCAAGCGTCCGTGTGGTTTTAGCACGCGATACATTTCTGCGATAGCTTGTTTAAGATCGTCTTCTTTAAAGATGTTGAACAAACAATTCTGAGCCGCCACGTCCACGCTATTGTCTTCTAGTGGAAGGTTCATCGCGTCACCTTTACGCAACTCAACAAACTCACTTTTAAACCAAGGGTTTTGAGCTTCTGCTTCAATAAAGTTCTTCTTAGAGGCTTCCAACATTTCATCCACCACATCCACACCGATCACTCCGCCTTTTTGGCGTGAGAAGTAGCTGAACTGCAACAGCTCCATACCTCCACCAACTCCTACGTAAAGGATCTTTGGCTCGTTGACCAGATCACGAGCGTGAACCGTGCTTCCGCAGCCGTAGTTCATCTCTTGCATGATCTTTGGGATCTTCAGTCCAGGCAATTCCCAGATTGGATTGGTGGTACAACACAGCCCTACATCTGGAGTAAGTGCTGCTTCTTTATATACGTCGTGGGTTGTCTCTAAGTAACTCATAGTGGTTTGTTAACGTAAGTCTCAGTCGTTTTTGATTAGCTGAACTTACTGAATTTTAAAGTGATTCTATTAGGCCTTTAAATAAGGCGATCATATCCGGTTCTGCTTTTTCTGCCATGGCGATGATCTCCGGAATATCAACGGGCTGCAAATTGTCTGGGTCACATTCGTCTGTCAAAACAGAAACTGCGACTACTGGCAAGCGCAAGTGATTGGCTACAATGACCTCAGGCACGGTACTCATGCCTACAGCATCGGCCCCAATGATCTTGAGGTAACGATATTCTGCACGCGTCTCCAATTGCGGGCCAACAACGCTGGCATAAACTCCTTTGTGCAATTGAACACCAGATGCTTTGGCCAATGATTCAAGTGTATTGTTCATCTCGGTGTCATAAGGCGCCGCCATGTCTACAAACCGATCTCCTAATTGATCCACGCCGTTGAAAGCAAGGGGGGAGCCTCCTTGCAGATTGATATGGTCATCAATAAGCATCAATTCTCCTTTTTTAAAGTTGAGGTTGATGGCACCCGCTGCGTTAGAAACCAAGAGTTTCTTAATGCCCAAAGCATGCATGATACGCACACCGTAGGTCACATCTTGCAAGGTGTATCCCTCATAGACGTGAAAGCGTCCTTGCATGATGATCACGCGTTTGCCCGCTAAAGTTCCATACAAAAGTTTGCCTTTGTGGAAGGCCACGGTAGCCGTTGGGAAATTCGGGATCAAATTATAAGAGATCTCTTTTTGAATCTCGACGTGTTCTGGCAAGCGTTCTAAGCCAGTTCCTAAAATGATTCCGATCTCCGGATTGTCAAATCCTTTGCCCTTTAAAAAATCAGTGGTTTGTTCTATCAGGTTTATCATTGCAAGTGTTCAGGTATAAATCTTTGGAATTCCGCTTTGTCCTTAATGTCCTCAAAATAGTCAATATCATTGCGAACCGGAAGACTACTGAAGTTTTTATTCAATAAATCGTTGATGGTGTCCATCAGCACGGTATCGGTTCCCCATTCTTTCTTCTCAAAGATCTCAGGGATGAGATGAGTCATTCCTAAAAAGTAATAGCCGCCATCCTGCGCAGGGCCGATCACGGCTTCGTGCTGGTCTAAAAGGGCTAAACCATCAATTAGGTCTTTACTCTGTAGATCAAAAAGATCGCTTCCTATTATGGCTAGTTTCTTATAGCCTTTAGCAAACAATTGCTCAAAGGCGGAGCGCATTTTTAGCCCTAGATCTCCTTCACTTTGCACCTCTTTTTGATAGATGTTTTCATCCCAACGGTCGTTGTTATGGACTTTCTCGGAATAAAAAACATATTTATCAAAAGGCAAGTCACGAGTAATGGAAACCGTATGGTCCAACAAAAATTGATAAACCTCCAAAGCGTTTTGATCACCTATGGTAGCGGCTAAACGTGTTTTGCATTTGCCCAATTCTGGGTTGCGCGTAAATATGATCAAAGCTGAATCAGTCATGTACAGCAGTTCCTTTAATTAAATATTTCCCCCAGCTCGGGCCGTAAACGTGCACCGCTTCTGTGGGCTGCTGATTCATATCGTAGACTTCAAATTCGTTGTTCTTCCAAGAGAGAATTCCACCTTTTAGGTTTTGAACGTTGGTGTATCCTTTTTGCAGTAGGAGTGCACCTATGTCTTCAGATCGAACCCCAACGGTACAATAGACGATGATTTGATCGGCTTCTTTCAATGATTTTTTTGCCTCTTTGCTCAGTTCAAAATCGTCATAACCCACAAAAATGGCATCGGGCAAATGACTGGTTTGGTACTCCTCAGCTTCACGCGCATCCAACACTACCACTTTTTTTCCTGACGTTAAGGCAGTCGCGGTTTGGGTGGCCGTGATATAAGGCACAGTGTCTTCGTTGTACTTTTGGAGCAACGCATCCCAATCCTGTTGGCCATAAGCCAAAGAACTGATCAGTAGCAATAAAAACAGCAATCTTTTCATTAGGCAACGGTTCCCTGACAACTGCTTCCTGCGCCGGCCGTGCAGCCATAGCAGTGTTGGGAGATCACAATATTTCTGTTTTGTAGTAAGTCTTCGTTGTACTCTGAGATGTGTTTTACCTTGGAGTTCACCGGCAAACCGAGCATCTGATTGAAGTCACAATCATAAAGGTAGCCGTCCCAACTTATGGAAAGCGTATTGGTACACATCACATTGGCAACCGCCGCTGGATTAAAAGCTTCCACCAACTGATACATATAATCCTCGTAATTGTCTGAGGCGATCAAATAATCCAAAAAGCGGGAGATCGGCAAATTGGTAATGGCAAACAAGTTGTGGAATTGAATTCCAAAATCTTCCATCAAAGCTTTTTTAAAATCCTTTTCCATGCTGGCCTGATCGCCAGGCAAGAAGGCTCCAGAAGGATTGTAAACTAAATCTAAGCGCAACGAGCTGTCCGGCATTCCGTAACCGCGGTCGTTGAGTTCTTGCAGAGCTTTTATGGATTTGTCAAAAACACCGTCTCCGCGTTGCTTGTCTGTTTTACCACGCGTCCAGTGCGGCATAGAAGACACTACGTGAATGTTGTGTTTCTTAAAGAAATCGGGGAGGTCGTAGTACTTTTTATTGGCGCGGATGATCGTTAGGTTAGATCGAACAATAAAATCCTTGATCCCTGCTTTGGCGGCTTCTTCTACGAACCATCTAAAATCTGGGTTCATCTCAGGAGCGCCTCCAGTCAGATCCAAAGTGTGCGCACCAGTGTTGCGGATCACCTCCAAACATTGCTGCATGGTCTCTCGGGTCATGATCTCTTTCCGATCCGGACCTGCATCCACGTGGCAGTGTTCGCAAACCTGATTACACATATACCCAACATTGATCTGCAGGATCTCCAATTTGTTTGGGCGCAAGGGAAAATGTCCTACGCCTTTGATCTTCTCGGCAAAAGTGGGCAATTCTCCATCGGCAAAGATACCGTTGGACAAAAGTTCCAATTGCCTTTGGGCATTGGCCAATTCGCTTTCGCGTTTCTTTAAGGATTTTGTCGCCATAAAGCAGTGAGCTACATGCTCAGTTTATTGTATTTGTTCATCATTTGAACACCGTGAACGAGTGTGGCTCCGCTCTCAATAGCAGCGCCAGCATGAACCGCTTCCATCATTTCTTCCTTGGTGATTCCGCGCTGCAAACCGTCTTTGGTATAGGCATCAATGCAATATGGGCATTTAACCACATGGGATACGGCTAAGGCGATCAATGATTTCTCACGGGCAGACAGGGCGCCTTCTTCAAAGACTTTTCCGTAGTAATCAAAGAATTTGGTGCCGAGTTCTTCACTCCATTCGGTGATCTTTCCAAATTTGCGCAGATCGGCAGGATCGTAATAAGAATTTGCCATAAGTTCTCTTTGTTTTATATACGAGATTTTGCTCGTTCTGGTTTTGTAATTCGTAAAGATACAAAGGTAGTCTCGCTATGGGGGAATAGCTTACGCAGAATTATGACTTTTTTAGCCCTTTCGGTAAAAGGCGCTCATTTCTAGTCAAATGTATAGGTTACCCCAGTGCTGAAGCTGTATTGCGAGTTTGGAATCCCTATGGCTGGAAAGGCGTCATAAATGAAAACATAAGTAACGTTTAGGTTGAAGTTTTCAAACATTTTGACCAGCAGGGTAGATTCTGATGAGATCCTAAAGTCCGACCATTTGTCCAGCTGTGGTTGGTAATAAGTGGTGCTGACCAAACTGAAGTTGTCATTGGGAAAGAGACTAAAAGATAAATATGAGCTCAAACGCACATCGCGCTGGTTTGGGGTGATTCCATCGGCTACCTCCTCGTATTCAAACATCACCAGATTCCCAAAATAGAATTTGTAATCCTCAGAGCTGGAGATCTTGTAGCGCGGTCCGGTCCCTAAAAGACCTCTAAAGTCAATCAAAGCCACACGGTTGTACTGCCCTTGAGCAAAGGCTTCCCAACGCCAACGGTCAGAAAGTACATAATTATAGCGCAGGTGGGTAATTCCAAAATTGGAGAAATCATCATCATTGAGTTTTCTAAAGGCGATCTGGTTTTTAAGCAAGAAAAGATGTTTCTCGGTCTTGTATTGCACGTGAATATCAGATCCCAAACTGATGATATCATTCACGTTTCTCACCAAGGCAAAGTTCACGGTTGCAGAACCAGACCAGCCTGAGGTATCGGTTACTTTTCTTAAAGATTCAGCGTTTAGAATTTGAGCTTGTGCTGCAGAAGAGAACAGCAACAAAAGCATCAGCAGCTTTTTCATGGTTGTTTGGTTGGTGCTGCCAATGTACTAAATTCTGCTTTTTTAATGCGGAAGATTATCCCTGATTAAGCCGTAGACAAAGGTGCCCAACAAACCACTCGCTATAACAACAAGCATGCTGGCATAGCCACTGCCTAAAAGGGTAAACATTGGGCCAGGGCAAGCTCCGGCCAAGGCCCAGCCCAATCCAAAGAGTATTCCTCCTAAAAGATAGCGGTATCGTCTGTTTTCTTTAGGGTTGATTTGAATTTGAGCGCCATTGAATCCCTTGAGTTTTTTGCGTTTGATGAGCTGAACTACTAGGACTCCAAGGCCAACTGCCGTACCGATGATCCCATACATATGAAAGGAATCAAATTGAAACATCTCGTAAATTCTAAACCAAGAAGCAGCTTCCGACTTAAACAAGGTAATACCCAATAGTAGTCCGACGGCTAAAAAATAGATCGTGCGCATTTTAAAAAAGAATTGGAAAGATTAAATGAACCATCACTAAACCCCCAATAAAAAAGCCCATTACGGCTAGTAGTGAAGGCAATTGTAAATTGCTCAGGCCAGAGATGGCGTGTCCAGAGGTGCAGCCACCGGCATAGCGCGCGCCAAATCCAACGAGGAATCCACCTATGATCAATAAGGCCAATGATTTTGGTTCCGTTAATGCTTCGGTTCCAAACAAAAATTCTGGCAAGTAGGCTTTACCGGCATCTGTGGCTCCAATTTGTTGGAGTTTTTCTACGGAGGATTCGTTGATCGAAACAGCACTGTCATTACTCAAAAAGTTGGCTCCGATAAATCCGCCCAAAATAGTTCCAACCATCACCCAGAGGTTCCAGCGTTGTGCCCTCCAATCAAACTTGAAAAATGAAGCTTTTTTATTCGCGCCGCACAGAGTACACAGGGTTCTGAAGTTTCCCGAAACTCCAAAACTCTTGTTTCCCCATAACAGCAGGGCCATGACCCCGGTGATCAAAATACCCGAAATATACCAGGGCCATGGTTCCATAAATATGTTCATACCTGTAGGATTTCTGCCAAAATTAGCAGCCCAGGACGGGAACTACGGTAACTTGAGTTACACTTAAGGAAAAAAGCCCGGAGTCTCCACCCCAGGCGTGCAACAACTAAAAAAAAACTACAAGAGCGTGGTTGGGCAGACATAGTCTGTGTAAGGCACAGAGGTCTCCTTAATCGCTGCAAAACCACCTTGTACATCGGTAATATTTTCCCAGCCTCTTTGTTTGAGCATGGAAGCCGCTATCATGCTTCTATAACCTCCGGCGCAATGCAAAACCAGCGGTTTGTCTTTAGGGAAGCTCGCCAAGTGTTGATTGAGTTCATTCAGAGGAATGTTTGTGGCTTCCAAAACATGTTGGGAGTTGAATTCACTTCTTTTTCTAACGTCAAAAAGTTCAATGCCGTTAGTGATCATCATGTTTTCAAAGGTCTTGGCGTTAATTCGGCCAATGCTGTCAATTTCATTGCCGGAGTCTTTCCAAGTAGGGAAACCGCCAGTTAAAAAGCCAATGACCCCATCATAACCAACACGAGACAATCGCGTAATAGCTTCTCTTTCTTTGCCTGGTTCTGTAATCAGTAGAATCTCTTGTTTTACACTCGGGATCAGTTCTCCCACCCATTGCGCAAAGTTTCCGTTGAGGCCTATGTTGATGCTGTTGGGAATAAAGCCTTTGGCAAATTCCTCTGGATTGCGAACATCCAAGATCAAAGCACACGTCTCATTGGCGGCAGCTTCAAAAGCTTCAGGCCCTAGTGGTCTATCGGCTCGTTGCATAACGTTTTCCAAGGAATCATATCCTTTGAGATTCATGAGTACATTCTGAGGAAAGTATCCTGGAGGCGTAGTGAGTCCTGTGAGCAATTCATCAATAAATTCCTCTTTGGTCATGTCTGCTCTTAGGGCGTAGTTTACTTTTTTCTGATTCCCCAAAGTATCTGTGGTCTCTTTACTCATCATTTTACCACAAGCAGATCCGGCACCGTGATTCGGATACACGATCAAATGATCGGGAAGTGTCATTATTTTATTGCGGAGGGAATCAAACAGCAAGGCTGCCAGTTTTTCTTCTGTGAGATCTGCAATTACGTGTTGGGCCAGATCCGGTCGGCCTACATCGCCAATAAACAAAGTGTCTCCCGTGATGATCCCGTGCATCTCCCCATTTTGATTTATTAAGAGGTAAGTAGTACTCTCTAAAGTGTGACCCGGAGTGTGGATCACGCGTACGGTATAGCGGCCTACCTTAAATTCTTGGCCGTCTTCAGCAACTATAGCCTCGTAACCTGGTTTGGCAGAAGGGCCATAGACAATGTCCGCTCCTGTTTGTTTTTGAAGGTCTAAATGCCCACTTACAAAGTCTGCGTGGAAATGTGTTTCAAAGACGTATTTGATCTGAGCCTTATCTTTTTTAGCCCGATTTATATAAGGACCAACTTCTCGTAAAGGGTCAAAGATTGCTGCTTCGCCTTGGTCTTCTAAGTAGTAGGCGGCATGGGCTAAGCATCCGGTATATATCTGTTCTATTCGCATCGTTTTGAACGTTTTAAGAGTTTGATAGTTCAAAATTAGGGCGGCGAATCGAGCTAAAAAGTGACCAATGTTACCTTAGCCTATTTATTTTTAGAAAAAGTGATGAAATTGGAGGAAAACAAGTCGTTTTAGGCAGAAATCTCCATAAAAATGATGTAAAAAGCCATTCCAAGTACAAACCAACCGAAGGCTTTTTTGAGCTTTTTGCCGTCAATGAATCCTCCGAGCCAGATTCCCAAAAAGATCCCGATTACAGACATTGCAGTAAAAGATAGCAGGAAGCCCCAATCGATCTGTAAATTCTCAACATCGCCAATAAAACCTATTAAAGACTTAATTGCAATGATCAAAAGGGAAGTGGCTACCGCTTTTTTCATAGGCAGCTTGGCCAGCAGAACAAGTGCGGGAATGATCAAAAATCCGCCACCGGCTCCAACCAATCCGGTTAAAACACCCACGGCCAATCCTTCAATGACAATAAGCGGATAGTTGTACTGCACCTCCTCATTTTCATCGGGATCGCCTTTTTTAGAACGAATCATTGAAAAGGAAGCCAAAAGCATGATCACAGCAAAGAAGATCATGATGGCAATGTCCTTGGTAACCACAAATTCTCCAACATTGGTTAAGCTATCAGGAATTGCCGGAATGATGAATTTGCGCGTTATATAAACCGCGATAAATGCAGGAATTGCGAAAACAATAGCGGTTCTAAAGTCTACCAGACCTTTTTGCATATTTCTAAAAGCTCCTACTAGAGCAGAGACCCCAACAACGAATAGGGAGTATGCCGTTGCTAGAATCGGGTTGTAGCCCAGAAGATAAACCATAACAGGCACTGTGAGGATGGATCCACCACCACCTACCAGGCCTAAAACCAATCCAACCACTAAGGCTGCCATATACCCTAAAACGTCCACGAGTTCCATTATTGATTAACAGGGCAAAATTAGATCGGCCAGCGCCGAGATTTGGTAACTAAAGTCACACATCAGCTTCAATTAAGGTGATGTGACTTCTATGGAGGCTGATACGGCCTTCGTTTTCAAGCTTTTTTAGAATTCTAGAGATCACTACCCGAGAAGTGTGCAGTTCTTGGGCTAATTCTTTATGAGTGTTGTAAACCTCTTTGTTCTGAACGATCTGGGCTTTCTCTTGCAATAGCTTCATCACCCGATCTTCCAGATTCATAAAGGCAATGGAATCTATAGCGTCTAGCATTTCCATCATGCGGTCGTGATAACTGTCCATGACAAATCCCCGCCAACTTTTGTATTTTCCTAACCAACTTTCCATGTGTTGGACGGGGATTAATATCAATTGGGTGTCTGTTTCCGTAACCGCTCGGATCTCACTTTTTGTAGCGCCCATGCAACAACTCAAGGTCATGGCACAGGTGTCGCCTTTCTCTAAAAAGTACAGCAGGAGCTCATCACCCTGCTGATCCTCTCGCATGATTTTAATAGCACCCTGGAGTAGAAGCGGCATGGATTTGACGTATTGACCAAAATCCATCAAGATCGTATCGGCAGGAATGTCTTTATAGACTCCAACTGCCGCGATCTCTTCGAGGAGTTCGCGCTCAAATTGCCCGCCGTATAAATCAATGAGTAATTCTTCCATTTTTGCTAGCACTAAGGTACATTCTTATGCGGATTTAAATCCTATCGGGGTGGTGGGTTAATGCACAATCATTGCGCCTGAGGATTATTAGGAGTATTTTTGTAGCTTAACCATTCAAACAAAACAACTTACACCATGACCCAATTGAAAAACCTAATTGTGCTGCCCATTTTGGCCCTGCTTATTTCTGGATGTTCTTCTACCAAAGTATTGGAAAGCTGGAAGGCTACAGACGCTGGAGATGTCAAGTCGAAGAACTTTTTAGTGATCGCTCGGACAGACAATCCTACGGTGCGTAAGGCCTTTGAAGATGCCATGCTCAGAGAGCTGCGCAATAACAAAATGAAAGGTATGGTGAGTTATGATTTTATGGAAGATCTCAAGCCTGACAAACAACTCAGTGAGGCTGAGATTGAGGCTGCAAAACAGATGATCCGCGATAAAGGTTTTGAGGCTGTGGTGATCACAGTATTAAAGGACAAGAAACAAACGGTTAATATCAAAAAGGAAGGTGGATACTATTCGGGAGCGACCTATTCAAGCTCCATAGATCCCTACTTATATACGTTCTACAATTATTACAACCACCCGAATTCTGCGCCAACGGTTCGTTATTCTGGAAATTATGTGGAGCCGAGTATCAATGAAGAGCGTTCTGTAACCTATGTAGTGGAAACTCTTGTTTTTGATCTGGAAAAGCCGGCCAAGCAACAATTAGTTGGGCAAGTGACCTCAAGTTTACAAGATCCGGACAGTGCTGCTGACGTAGCCAACGGTTATGCGCGTAGTGTGGCTAGGGCGTTGAGGGAGTAGTTTGGTTTTTTGGGCGCTTCCTTCAATGTGTTGAGGTTTGGCTACTAACGGTCATCGAGTGATTTTCATGAAATGAAAATTGTATCGAGATGACATTTTAATTTGAAGGGTTGTTTTTAGGGCGCCTGCCTTCGGCACCGCGCTATTCGCTACAACTCCTCGCTCGCAGGCTCGCTGTGGGGTTTTCGCTGCTATCGCTGGCGCGGGGTGAGGTCTTCAGAGTCAGGTATGGTCCGGTGAAACCAAATACACTATATTTAAGCGTGAATAGAAATCTCCTAACACAATACTGGATTGAGGTAGATACAAATAATCCATCTTTTAAAAAGATTGGTGTGACGGCCTATTCTTTAGACGACGCCTTCAATATTCTTAAGGATCATCTGCCAGTTAACTTTGATGATGATTTAGCCTTTGAGGTCACAGAGGACATTAGCTTCGAAGAACTTGATCATAATCATGTTGTGCCAAACATGGGTCCTATTTCTGAAAGAGGCATTTGGTATCCCAGGATTCTTTGACCTTCGGCCAAAGTTCCTTAAGTACCATTTTTGCAAATGCAAAACTCCACCGACTTCGGGTTGAGTTAACAGCGTGTTTACCTTTGCTAGCGACAGACTCTGTCTGGTGCTGAGAAAGCCAGGATTGTTTTGCTTCGCAAAACTTCCTTTAGCAGCCAAAGTTGCAAATGCAAACCTCACAGCCTACCGGCCGTGTTGCTTTTTTTACCGCTGCTAGCGACAGACTCTGTCTGGTGCTTAAAAAGCCAGGATTCTTTGGCCTACCGCCAAAGTTCCTTTGCTCCGCACTTCTGCAAATGCAAACCCTTACCGAACGATGTTTTGAAAAAACCAAACATCCTGTGGATGTTTGAGTAAGGAACCCGCGGTAGCGGCAGTCCAGGATTCATTTGCTGGCGCAAATGTTCCTTCGTTCCCACTACTGCAAATGCAAAACTCCACGGCCTACCGGCCGTGTTGCTTTTTTACCTCTGCTAGCGACAGACTCTGTCTGGTGCTTAAAAAGCCAGGATTCTTTGGCCTACCGCCAAAGTTCCTTTGGTAACCAAAGTTGCAAATGCAAAACTCCACCGCCTTCGGCGTTGAGTTTTTTTATACTCTTCCGCTTTCGCAAGCGAGCTTGCGACGCGTGCGAGCATAAAAAAACCCACTCTTCTCAGAGTGGGTTTTGCGCTTGTTGTGGTACCTCCAGTACTAAATTTAATTTCATGCTGTTACACAATAATTCATATAATACTTAATGACATTGCTATATATCCAGTGTTTAAAGGTGTTTTCAAAGATACTCTTTTTGAATTAAGATGAACACATGTGAAATATATTTGGCACTTTATTTGGCACTGATACTATTGAGTTGTAATTTTGATTAAACTATTTTTCCATGCCAAAAGGGAATCACAGAACTAAAGGAACGTTGCGCTTTGCTCTTAAGGAGCCAAGTTCAACAAAGGAATCTCCAATTCAATTGGATTACAGTTTGGGATCAACCCGAATAAGAAAAAGTACAGGTTATAAAATTCTTCCTGCCTATTGGGATCGAGACAAACAGCGAGTAAAGAATGTTATTAAGGCTGTTAGGAAGGATGAAATTAACCGAGAGTTAAATGACCTTGCCAATCACATCGAAGACGGAATTAGCGATCTAAGAAAAACTAAGGCTAATATTTCTAAGAAAGATGTTGAGTCTATTATAGAATCTTACAAGTCAGATGAAGAAGATGAAAAGGATTTAGGATTCTTCGAGCTGTTTGAGAAATTTATAGGACTTAAGGAGAAAATGCTTCCTCCAAATCGAGGGAGTAAGAATCAAACAGTTGAGGTTTACAAACAAGGGTTGAAATTTGTACAAGACTTTCAGAGGCAAACCTCATTTAAGGTAGATTTTAATACCATAGATTTAGACTTCTACGCATCATTTAGAAAGTACATGCAATCATTAAAAAAGAAGGACGGTACAAGTTATTCCTTAAATACGATTGGTAAACATCTTAAAACCCTAAAGACGTTTTTAAATTACGCCTCAAATAATGGTTACAATACCAACTTGAAATATAAAAGCCCTGAATTCAAAATTCTTAAAGAAGAGACAACAGCTGTTTACTTAACCAAAGAAGAGAAACGACTTCTTTTTGAGTATAACTACTGTAAATACCCTAAGCTAGAATTGGCAAGAGACATCTTTTTTATTGGCTGTGAGATTGGACAACGGGTATCAGATTACAACAATCTCTCGAAAGCAGAGATCGTCAAGATCGAAGGAAGAGACTTTTTCAAGATTCGTCAACAGAAGACGGGGCAAGAAGTATACTGTTTGATAACAGATGGGATAAGAAAGATCATGGATGATCGATATGATGGAAAACCTCCAAAATCGATACCCGATCAATACTTGAACAATTGGATTAAAGAGGCTGCTCAAATGTGCGGTATTGATAGTGAAATAAGATTTGAAAGAACAGAGGGAGGTAAAAGGAAAATATCAAAGGTTCCTAAATACGAGTTGATCTCATCTCATACAGCAAGAAGAACCTTTTGTACTCTTCTTTACAGCGAGGGGTTAAGTGTTCATTCAATCATGACTCAAAGTGGGCACAAAACGGAGCGAGAGTTTCTAAACTACATCCGAGTTTCTAAGGAGCAAGAGGTTGCTCAAATAACGCAACAAGAAGAGTTTAAAAAAGCCTTTCTGTCGGTTTAGTTTCCTTTGGCATAGGCTTCAATATCAGATCGTAAAAACCTAACGCTACGCGCACCTACTGTATTTACTCTGGATATGTGACCATTTTCTTCAAGATTATAGATTTGTCGACGAGTCACTTTTAAATATTCAGCTACCTCGTTTATGGTCATTAACTCACTTTTACCGTTTCCTGAGTTCCGAGTATTTTCTTGATTGCTTGAATTGAGTTTCCAATCTATCATCAATTCAATTTCCTCAGCAAAATGATCTTCTGCTAATTCTTTCAATTGAACAATAAGCCTTTTGTATAATTCTGCGTATTCGAAGTAATAATCGTAGGCTATTAACTTCCACGGTGAAGCGGAATGTTCTTCTCTGAAACTATGTTCATTCTGAATTTTGGTTTTCCAAATCTCACGTTGTTTGCTGATTCCTTGTAGATGATTTTCAACGATTGAAAACGAGGTTTTGTCCATGCGTAAGATTTCATCTTTAGCATCATGAAGCAAGGTTTCCATTTGAGCTGTTTGTCTCAATAGGAAGAAGGAATGAAAGTTCTTCTGGTGGGCATTATCAAGTGTGTCAATTGACCCAGCTGATAGGTTGTTTTCTTTGAGGTATTGATTAAACTCATTGAGAAACAGCCTCTCAAATTTGTGGTAGTTAAAAAGACTTTTGATTTCGCCCATATTCATGCTGTGAAAGTATGAAAATCTTATCAATAGAATTTTTAATGGGTAATGACATAAGCACATCCCTAATGAAGCCAACAAACACAGTTGTTTGTAGTGAATATCCTTTTTGAAAACAGAGCAATTTGTCTGTCAAACTCGAAGGTAGTGTTGAGGTGGCTCGGATTATCCAAGTTGCTTTCAAATGAGGCTCTAAGATCGATTTTAAAGCAACAATGAGGTTGGTTATCAATCCTGACATAAAAAGGGCTTAAAACGCCTTATTTTAGCTTAGGAGGATTGTTTGGGTTTTCTCCAAAAGATTGCGAACATAACAATACTAATACTCCAGATTAAGAGCTGATAAAAGTGACTAATATCACTTGCAATAGCAATAGCTGTTGCGATTGGAATAATATGTATTTGCCACTTCTTAGAAATTACAATGACATTCTTAAAAAACTCTATGAAATAGATTTTCGAAAGTGATTCGATCATCTCTTTTTTCTTGTCACGAATATGCTGTTTTGAATATGGCAAAGGTTCAGCAACAATACCACAGGCAATAAGAAGAAAAAGGAGGTAAAGACAAAAGGCAATAAAATATTTCATAGTTGAATGTTTTTACTGTTCAGTCCCTTAACAGATAGTATAAAATGAATCAGCGTGGGACTTACAGCTTACCGAGAGACTAGGATCGCCAGACCCCAAACCACAATAAACCAGCCCACGCCTTTGCATGAGCGTCGATCTATTGTTCTAGTGGTTTAATTAAACTGGCGATTTAGTCTCCCTTGAACAACAGCTAACGCTGAATTTTATGTCTTGTAAATAAAAATTACTACGTCAATTTTCTCAGTTCTATAACTGCAAAATTGAATGAACGAATTTAACTAAAATATTGCTGTTGAGATTTAATTTGAAAAAGTTCTGGTTAATTCGATGGAGAATGAGACCCCACCCCTTTGTAGAATCGTTTTTCTTTTTGTCGGGGGTGTTTAATTATCAAGGGTTGCTTCTTGTTTTGAGCAAAATAGATTAAATTAGTTGGATTGGATTAATTGTATTAAACAAGGAAGGAAATAAAAACTCCTACAACATGTAAAACAAAAACATGATAACCAATTTACCCAGCGCTGAAGATTATAAAGATGTTGCATTTGAATGTCTAATACAGGCCTATAAAAGCATATGTAAAGTAGATAATGAAGAGCTTGAGGAAGGAGTTGATCGTGCGGATATTTGGGATTACAATGAGATTGTTCTAAAAACATCCGTTATTCTGACCCATCAGGCTATTGAAGCATTATTGAAATCAAAGATAACAGAACAAACTCCAATATTATTGATTGAACAAAAAAGAGAATATTGGAAAACTCTACCTAATAGCGATGATGTAGACTTTGCGAGTTTATATACCATATCAGGTCAGGAGTTAATAAGAACATTTTTTGCTACCGTTGCTCCTGATCAATATGGTCAGGACTTGGTGAATCATTGTGAAGAAGTTCGGTTATTAAGAAATAAATTAGTTCATGGAATAGGAGCTGATAAGTTAGTTCCTGAGCCTGTCTTAATACTTATTCTAAAAACGTTTAGTTTGTTATGCGGAAAAGATTCTTTTTGGTTGGCATTAGCGGATAAATTTTATGATCATCCTGCTCAATTTGAAGGTGAACCAATCTTTGTTTTCGGTCCAGCAGAACACTATATTCATCTAGATTATTTGGAGGCATTGTTGGGTAGAGGCGAAATGAATAGGCACTTCAAACATGATTTTAAAGCAAGAAGGTATCTGTGTCCAGATTGTACTGGAGCTGAGGGAGTGTTGGTGACACAAGACGGACAGGCTGACTTATATCCAAAATTTAGATATACTTTTTTAAGACCCAACGAGCCTACATCAACTAATGTTAACTGTTTAGTATGTCATCAAGATTTTGAGGTCGAAAGAAATGACTGCAACAAAGAAGGATGTCAAGGAAATGTAATTTTTATAAATCGAGAAGAAGAAGATATTGATGAAGAAACTGGAGAGGTTTATGTAGAAGCAACTAAATTTTGTCTAACATGTTTCGAAACACAATAAAGACAAATTAAAAGGTAGTTATATAGTATATATATTAAGTATATAATGACTTAATATTGTAATTACGCTATAAGGAACAGGGTACAGGAATCCCTAAGAAATTAGGGACTTTTCCTTTTAAGCACATTGAAGTAATTTCGCTCTCAGTGTACAGGCTAGAGTACTAGAACTGCCAAACAATGTACTCATTTCGGGCTTCTTCGGTCACAGTTTTTATACCAACAGTTGTGATCCCTTTTAGGTGTTCCCTTAGTCTACCTCGAACCTCATTTCTTTTCTTAGGTTCATTTTCGCTCTAATATCTGTTGCCGAAAACAGAGTCTCGACATATAAAAACAACAGACTTGTGAGAGCTTTTGCAATTTTGAGATAATTGCGAAACTCCTATATAAGATACGAAATATTTTTGTCAAATCCTGAAATGAAGCTGTGAGGGAAGGAAGCTGTGAGGTATTGATTTTACTGGTGATTAGGAGCGTTGAAATTTAATAGCAGAAAATAATTCCAATTCTTCGTTCTAGATTACAGTGAATTTCTTCTAATATTTACTCATACCATGAGTCTGTATTAACTTCTAAAAACTCAAACTCGAACTCTTCTAATGGGAAGGTATCGACTATCGCATAATTAATCATACCAGAAAATGGAAATGATACATTTAAATCTAGACCATCATCTCTTTTTCTTTCTTCTTTAGATCCGTATTCTAAAGTGGTCATCAACTCTCCAATGAACTCAACCTTGATTTCAGAGCAATTAACCTCATTTACTCTATAATCACCGAGGACGGCGTATTTTACAATGTGCGTAGGTGCTAATGGCGCTAGGTCTTCGATATGATTAAAAATTAATTTTGTGAGGACTTGACTGTCTATCGTATTTCTCAACGTTAACTTTAAGTTGTTTCTATGTTCGACAATAGTATTGGCGAAGTCGGCAAAAACATCTAAAACTTCTTTGCTCTTTGAAGCTACCTCTTTCTTTGGAATGTCGAATACTTCTGGATTAATATGAGTGTATTTACTCAAAGAAGAAATTGTTTCTTTAGTCTTTTTAATTACTCTTAATGTGTCCTCTGGATTAATTCCAATCTTGCTCAATAAGTTCTCTGAGAGGCCTCCTTGAATAGAATACTTAATCCTTTGAGCTCTAGTTGGTCTAGTTTGATCTTCTTCAAGTTCAAACCATTCACAGGACTCAATTTTATCATCTGGGGCTAAAGAGTGCAAAAAGTGTCGAGAAAGCTCTCTTATCGCATAAGCGAAGTTGTTATACCTTAGTTTATTTTCAGGTTCAATTAAGTTTTTGAGTGCTGATTCGAAAAGAGCTAATTGAAATTCAGATTTTAGGATTTTTTTAATTTCTGGTATTCTCACTTCTAATTGATTACATCATAAGTTCGTTTCTGAAGAAGCCTGTTCTGTTTTGTTATCCTCTGGAAAACTTTACTGTCCATTTCTTTAGGGTATTTGTTTTGGCCAGTTGTAAGTATAATCTGAGCTTCTTGGATCCCAGTTTGATCTGTTCCAATTTCATTAATTAATCTCAGCATTTTAATTAAGTCATTGTCATCGATACCCATGTTTTCTGGAGTGTCTATTAGCAAGAACTTGGGGTATTTGATATTGAAAGTCAGGGATAAATCTAAAAGAGTGAAAAAGTACATTAATCTTTTACTCACATTGGAACTAGCCTCTTTATAAGCACCAGAATTAATTATTGGCATATAGTCGTCTGGCGAAATTCGAGCAGAACGACAATCATAAAGAGCCTTTTCCATGAGCGAGAAGTATTTTTTGTTGAAATTAGCTATTACGCTGTCCATACTTTTTCCAGCTTCATTCTTAAGTGACTCAAGGTCTCTCTTTATCGATTGAATTTTTAATTCAATTGAGTTCTTTTGCTCATCAAGAGAAGCCCTTTTTTCTTCAATTTTTATTTGTTGCCTATAACCCGTTATCGCTTTTTCTAGATTAATGATTTTGTTATTTATCTCCTTTAGCTCTTGGTTTTTTACAATTTTTCTTCCGCGTACTAATTGATTAATTTCTGTTTTTTGCTCAGCTAACCTCATGTCGAAGAGGGCAATTTTCGTATCCAGTGATCTTATATCTTCACTATATGACTCCAAAGCTTGATTTACTGTGTCAATGTTCTTTTGTTTTGACTTTAAGATATTGAAGTATTCTTCCTTTGAATAAAAAAACTTCTGATATTGTTCGTCCGTCACAGTGTTACCGCAAATACATGTATTTTTTTCTCTTTTAGCTTTCTGCAAGCAATAGGGGCAAGTATCAGGTGAGAAAAGATCAAGTCTTTCATTGGCAATCATTATTTTTTTCATTTGAGTCACCTCAAGTATGAGATCTTCGTGTAGTCGACTTACTTTTCGGTAGTCTAGAACCAACGATTTTTTTTCTTGCTTTAACTTAAGAAGTTGTTCTTCTCTTTGGATATAGCTCCTTCTTTTGGAAGAAATGATTTCTGTATTAGACTTTGAAGATTCAACATTTGAGTTTATTGATTCTCGATAATCCTCTAACCTTATCAACTGATCTATTAGCTCTTGAAGCTCGTTCTTAAGGGTGAATACATTTTTTGAATCATAAAGTTCAGTACTGTCCAGGTTTATACTATCAAAGTTTGAAATTAAACCGTTTAGCGCTGTTCGCTCGTTCAATGCCTTGCGGTAATCAGCGTTCTTTGTGTAGTATTCTTCAAACGAATTACCGGTTAGGATTTCAAAAATTGCTTTTTTAAGGATTGCTGAATCTGTTATGAAATTTTCACTGTCTGGGCGCTTGTATATTCGATCTGAGGAGGTGTTCTGATCATGGTAAAACAGCCTCGCTAAATCATAAAAGTTTATTTTATAAAATTCTGTTCCCTGATAAATATCTACAACCTTAATGTTTAGCTTATTCAATATCCAATCGGAAAAAGTAAAATCTTTTTTTGGCCCTCTATTTACAGGCAGAGATTGGACTTCATCTGTGCCTACGATATTTATTTCGTTTTTATAGAAATATCTTGACAATACAAAAGGCTCATCATCTATTTCGATAGTTAATTCTACATAATTTGAATTATCATCTGTTATCTGTTTATGCTCGTTAATGTTGTCTTTTTTGAACCATTTTACATTACCTCCAAATCCGAAGTAAATGAGACTAGAAAAGGTGGTTTTTCCTGAACCATTTTCTCCTTCGAGTATATTGATTCCTTTAGTTAGTATGGGGGACTCATACAAGTAATCAGAACCAATATATTTGACTTGTTTAATTAATAAGTTCTTCATTTATAACGCCATGTTTATAATACAGTTCTTGTAGCATGTTACCTATATCCAAAATGGAAATTCTTTGTACAACGGATTTCAGTCTTTTCATATTTTCTCGTTCGATTTTAAACATACTACCTCGAAGAAAATCAGATGAAACTTTTTCCTTATTTAGTGCAATATTCAATTTGTCTAACTTCCTATTCCGAACAATCAAATAGTCTTCATTTGTAAGTGTAAAAACAAGTTGATTGATTGTCTTTAATCTCAGGAGCGAATTCGTAAATGATTGATTTAATAAATCCCTGTCAATTTCGTTGATAATTTCTCCCTCAACACTTTGATTTTCAATGATGTCAATCAATTTACTGTCCGACACAAAATCAATTAAAAACGAAAGCTTTCGATGATCTTTTAATGCACTTTTATCATTAACGCAACCTAGAGAATTTAAAATGATGAAAATATTGTAAGTGAGAAAGTTGTAATCCTCTCTCAATATGAACATCATCCGTTTTTTTAATAGTATATCGTCGCTCATGAATCAAATGCTAAATAACAGCTGTCTATAAATTCAATAAAAAGTTCAAAAATAATTCCTCGACGTTCAACACCATAGTCAAACTGCCTCTTGAGATCGTCAAATTCTACCGAGCATTCTTTTTGAATTTTATCTATAATTGACTCTATTTCAACCTCGGTAAATGTAGCAGTTGTTCTCTTCGATATTATTTCATCAAGACGTCTGTCGCAAAAGGCGAAAATTCGATACTTAAGTGCTAAGTATTTAGGGGAATTTTTAACCTTGCTTTCCGCCACTTTTGCCATAGCTGCCGTTCGATCAAGATGTTTTAGTTTTAATTTGCTATACTCAGGGCAAACGTCTAGAATTTTATCGGTTAAATTTCGAGTATCGGTTGGCTTGTCTATCTGTTCCCAAAGCTTAAAAACTGGGTCTATCTCCAAAGCTGTTGTTTGATAGATGGCGTCATTGAAAACTACTTTGATATCTGACAGTGATACTATTCTAAAATACTTGCTGTCTTTTAAGGTCTTTTTTTCGATCAAATCGACAAGCCCTGACTTAATTAGTTCTTCCTTATCTTGATCGTCGTATTTACTGTAAAGTCTTGATGTTTTGATTTTTTCAAGAACAATTTTGTCAAGTTCTTCCACCGATGTGAATCCAAATACCCAATTAATTTGGTTAAGAAATCCAGTCCAAGATTCATCTGAAACCCCTTTTAAAGCTGAAATCGTTTTTGCCGCTTCAGGGTTGGTAGAGTAGTTTTCTTTGTAATAGTCAAAGACAATTTTCTTAACAATCGGGCTAACTTTTTTTATCCTTTCGGAGTCAGAACTTGCTAGTTCTTTAAGAATAGAGACTCCTTTTGGAAGTTCGATTTGCAGTTTTTTAATTCGAGAAGTACTCTTTTCTTTACCAACCTTATTGGTGCTTAAAAAACAAAAACTGAGTTCGGCAGAAAGTTGATTGTCCACCCATATTTCGATAAAACTTGAGAACGAATTTAATATCTCTTCAGTGTTCAGAGTGAATTTTGTCTCTGGATCATAGTCTTTGTTCTGCTCAAATAATTCTCCTTCTCCAGAGACCTTGTAAACGTCTTCTAAAATCTCAACCGCAACGCCAATTTCATCATCGTTAGGTGAAGCTTCAATATGATCTAAAATGTGGACAATGGCCCTTAGTTTCTGCAATCGCATTGCCTGAAACAAGTCCTTAGCTTCTCTCTTTATCATTAAGTAAACTGTAATGTCCTAGGGGAGGTTGATCGGACGGTTAATACAAACTTAAGAATAATTAAGTTTAATATAAAATTGACCCTAATTCTGACACCGTTTTAAAACAAGAAAACCGCAATATCCTTTTAATCAGATATATGCGGTTTTTCTATGTGGTACCTCCAGGAATCGAACCAGGGACACACGGATTTTCAGTCCGTTGCTCTACCAACTGAGCTAAGGTACCATCGCTAAAAGCGGAGGCAAATATAATCCTTATTTGGATTGTACAAAACATAAAGTTAAAAAATTTGACGTTTTTGGGCTGAGGTTTTTAGCAATGGATTAACAGTTGGTTCTGTATCAGAATTGTACATTTACCGCTTTAGTCCTCACAATGAATCTTATTGTAGACATAGGAAATACGCGAACTAAATTTGCCGTGTTCCACGATGGAGCCCTGCAAGAGTTGAAGTTCGCAGACCAGGGAGCAGAGCCCAAGGTTCTGGATGAGCTGTTGGAAAACTATCCGCAGCTAGATAAAGCCATACTTTCTGCTACGGGACATATTCCGGATCCGCTTTACAATAAACTCAATCAATCCTTGGCGCTGATTCCGCTGAGTCATCATTTGCTTTTGCCATTTCAAAACAAATACGCCACCCCAGAGACTTTGGGCTTGGATCGTATTGCGCTTATGGCTGCAGCTGTGAAGCATTGTCCGGGGCAAAATGTTCTGGTAATTGATACGGGAACCTGTGTGACCTTTGATATTCTTGAGGCCGATGGAAGCTACCACGGAGGGGCCATAGCTCCAGGACTACGCATGCGCTATGAGGCCATGCATCAGTTTACGGCCAAGCTTCCGCTTTTGGAGCCCAAGGCCCTAGAAACCTACCAAGGCAGCTCTACAGCTGATGCGATGCACGCGGGAGCATTTCGGGGTCTTGTTCATGAATTGAACGGGGCGATAGACGAGACTAAAGCCCGCTTTGACGATTTAACAGTGATTTTAACAGGAGGAGATGCTCAAATCTTGCGAGATCACTTAAAAAATGGCATATTTGCCAACTCAAATTTTTTGTTGGAAGGCCTAGACTTCCTTCTCGAATTGAATGCTTTACATGAATAGATGCTTCCTAATAGCAGTTTGTTTGCTGCTTAGTTTTAGTGCTGTTTCTCAAAACAACACTGCTTCTCCTTATTCATTTGGTGGAATTGGTTTGATCAAATTCCGCGGAACTGTTGATCTGGAATCTATGGGGGGCATGAGTGTGTTTTCTGATAGCATTCACACCAACGTAATGAATCCTGCGACTTACGCGAACCTGCGCTACACCAACTATTCCGTTGGAGGGCAGTTCAATAGCACGAACCTGGAGGAAGACGGTAACAAAGAAAAAACGCAGATCACTTCATTAGACTATGTGATCATTGGCGTGCCTATGGGTAAATTTGGAGCCAGTTTTGGACTCTATCCTTACAGTGCCGTAGGATACGATCTGGAAAATACTACGGACACCCAACTCAATAGGTTTACTGGAACGGGAGGACTGACCAAAGTTTACCTCGGTTTAGGTTATAATCTATTTGATGGCTTTAACGTGGGTGTTGAGGCGCAGTATAATTTTGGAAACATCAGAAATCAAGGCTTGTTCAACGATACAGGCATTCAGTTTGGAACCCAAGAGGTAAACCGATCTGATATCTCTGGTTTGAACTTTGTGCTCGGCGCACATTATATAAAGGCCATTAACGAGAAGCTGGAATTACAAGCCAGCCTGACCTATACACCAAGTAGTGATCTAACGGTTTCTAACTTTAGAGAGATCGCAACAGTGCTAGTAACTGAAACCGGAGGTATTGGAGGTGCGGAGATCACTGAAGTAAGTGTTCAAGATTCCGAAATTCAGTTCCCAAGCCGTTTGAGTTTTGGTGCAGGTGTTGGAGAAAAGAACAAATGGTTTGTGGGTGGTGAATACATCAGCCAAGGCACTGGAGTGCTCAACAACAGAAGCTTTGACTTACCAAACATTACCTATCAAGATGCAACCAAGATTCGTCTGGGAGGATTTTACGTTCCTAAATACAATTCATTGACAAGTTACTGGAGCCGAGTGACATACCGCGCTGGTGTTCGTTTTGAAGACACCGGTATCGTTGTGGCTGGAGAGGGCATTAATGAGTTTGGCATGTCTTTTGGATTAGGATTCCCAGTTGGACGACGCATTTCGAATATAAACCTCGGAGTAGAGCTTGGAAGACGCGGTACAACCGACTTCCAATTGGTTCAGGAAAATTTCGTAAATGTGTTTATTAGCTTATCTTTGAACGATAAGTGGTTCATTAAGAGAAAATATGATTAACCAGAGAAATAAAAGAGCGATGAAAACTAGACTAACAGTAGCGTTAGTAGCGTTACTTACTATGAGTAGCTTGAGCGTAAACGCACAGCTAAGTGCAGAGGATTGCGCCACTACTGGATCTGTATTTTATGAAAGCGCAAAAGTAGGGAACTACGATGCCGCTTACGAGCCTTTTATGCAATTGCGTAAGGATTGTCCAAAATGGAGTTTGGCTCTTTACCAATTGGGTGAGAAGCTATTGAAAGATAGAATCAAAAAAGGAGTTAATAAGGCTGCAGATGTTGCTGACCTTATGAAGTTGTATGAAGAGCGTATGACGCATTTCCCATCTAAGACCAAGAAAGGTGACGTAATGGGAGATATCGCTCAGTTGAAGTACGACAATAAAATGGGAACTACTATGGAGCAGTTCAAAGCCTTTGATATGGCAGAGAAGACTGACTCTAAGAACTTCACCAGTCCAAAGCAATTATACATCTACTTCAATTTGGCAACTGAGCTTGTTGATAAGAATGAAATGCCTTTGGAAGACTACTTTGAGCTTTACGATCTATTGATCTCAAAGATTGAAGGTAAGGAAAGTGATATGGCAAAGATCATCTCTACTTTAGGAGAGAAAGAAGAAGCCGGTACTATTACTTCTAAAGAGTCTAAGAAACTAAAAGCTGCTAGCAAGAACTCAGAAAGCTACGGAAAGATCAAGGGATCTATCAACACTTTGTTGGGTCAGCGTGCAGATTGTGAGAACTTGGTTCCACTATATGAAAAGCAATTTGAAGAGCGTAAAGGAGACATCAAGTGGGTACGCGTTGCTGCAGGTCGTTTGAGTGCTAAAGACTGTAACGATGGAGATATTTTCTTCCGATTGGTGCAGCAACTGCACAACCTAGAGCCTTCTGCTAAGTCTGCATTTTACTTAGGTAAATTGGCAGAGAAAGACGGAAACAGTACGCAAGCTTTAGAATACTACAACCAGTCTGCTGAGTTGGAAACCAACCCAAGCGATCAGGCTAAAGTATACTATCAGATCGCAGAGAACTTCCGGAAGAAAGGAAGCTTTGGTAAAGCTAGAACTTACTACAACAAGGCCCTTGAGGTGAAGCCATCTATGGGAATCTGCTACTTGCGCATCGCTAAGATGTACGCAGACAGTGCTAACAACTGTGGTACTGATGTATTCTCTAAGCGTGCTGTATACTGGAAGGCTGCCGATATGGCTCGTAAAGCCGGACGTGTAGACGGTTCATTGGCTGGAACAGCCAACGCTACTGCATCTTCTTACCAAGGACGTGCACCGAGCAAGCAAGACATTTTCACCAGCGGACGTGCAGGAGAGACCATCTCTTTTGGATGTTGGATGGGAGGATCAGTGAAAGTTCCTAGTCTATAAGGATGTCATTGACAAATAAAAACTTAAGAGGCGTGATCGCAGTGTTAGCTGTGATCGCGCTTTTTTCATGTCAGGAAGACTTCGACAAGGTCAGAAACATCAATCTGGCCAGCGAGGATCCTGTAGGCATTGGTGAGAACGCCAATGCCATCCACACCGATTCTGGAAAGGTGGTGGCCAATCTTTTGGCTCCCAAATTGCTAGACTACAGCAATCGAAAATTCTCCTACTCTGAATTTCCAGATGGAGTGACCGTCTACTTTTATGAAGACGATAAAAAGAGTACCATTACTGCAGATTACGCCATTCGATACGATCAAACCGGTTTGGTGGATATGCGCGGCAATGTGGTGTTGATCACTTCAGACAGCACCCAACTTTTGGCAGATCAGGTCTATTGGGATCAGAATGACAGTTGGATCTTTTCCGATCAGCCTTACCGAATTAAATTCAACGACGGTTCCTACAACGACGGAAGCAGTTTTGATTCTAACAAAGATTTCACGACCTTTCTGTCACGTAAGAACACTGGCGTACAACTCATAGAAAACGAAAATCCTCCAGAAGACGATGGGATCTAAAATCTTTCAACTTTTTGAATACGTGTATTTGGCTATGGCTGCCTTTTCAATTTACTTGGTAGTTATCAACTGGGAAGTAGACCGAGGTCGCGCGTACATGTTCGGGATGTTTGCTGTTGTCGCGGTGTTTATGTTCTTCTTCAGACGCAAGTTCAGGCGTAAGATGGAAGACCACAAGCGCAACCAATAATGGAGATCACACTGCTCATTATTCTTGTTTCGATCTTGCTATCTGCATTCTTCTCAGGAATGGAGATCGCCTATATTTCATCGAACAAAATCCACATAGAGATAGAAAAGAAGCAGAACGACTTTATGGCCGGACTGCTCAAAAGAATCACCAAAAGACCCTCTAAATTCATTGCGACCATGCTGGTGGGCAACAATATTGCCTTGGTGGTCTATGGATTCTATATGGGAGATCTCTTGGTAGAACTGGTCCCCATTGAAGGGCCAGGGAAACTGCTTTTACACACCCTGATCTCAACAATCGTGATTTTGATCACTGCGGAGTTTTTGCCCAAAGTATTCTTCCAAGTCTATGCCAATACCTTTGTAAAGCTCTTTGCGCTACCCGCATATATTTTCTATTTGCTCTTCTCGGTTATTTCTGAGTTTGTGATCTGGATCTCAGACTTGGTGTTGAAGTATATTTTTAGAACAGAGGGCGATGCGGTTCAGATGAGTTTTTCCAAAACAGAGCTGGGTAATTATATCTCGGAGCAAATGGAGATCGTCAATGAGGATGATGACATCGATACGGAGATTCAGATCTTTCAAAATGCGCTAGAATTCTCTGAAGTAAAATCTAGAGAGGTCATGGTGCCGCGTACAGAAATTGAGGCGGTAGATATCTCGACCTCCACCGAAGATCTCACAGAGACCTTTGTAAATACAGGTTATTCCAAGATATTGATCTATAAAGAGAATATTGACAATATTGTGGGCTACGTCCACTCTTTTGATCTGTTCAAAAAGCCACAGAACATCAAAAAAGTATTGATGCCGGTAATCTTTGTGCCAGAGACCATGTTGGTCAAAGACGTCTTGAACATTTTGACCAAAAAGCGTAAAAGTATTGCAGTGGTCTTGGATGAATATGGCGGAACTTCTGGGATGATGACCGTTGAAGATATTGTTGAAGAGCTCTTTGGAGAGATCCAAGATGAGCATGACAGCGATGATCTCCACGAGGAAGTTCTGGCAGAGGGTCACTACAAATTCTCTGCCCGTTTGGAAGTGGATTACATCAACGAAACTCACAAAATTGGACTGCCAGAACACGACGATTTTGAAACCCTGGGCGGAATGATCGTTTACTACACAGAAGGGATTCCACAGCAGGGAGACAGCCTGCGCATTGAGCAATTCCAAGTAGACATCCTAGAGGTGTCTAACACCAAAATTGAATTGGTCGAAATAAAACTCTTAGAGGAAGACTGATTTTTGGTCAAAAAGCCGTGAATTTTAGGGATTCAAGCTTTTATTAATCCATCAAAAACAGTACTTTCGCACCCTATAAATTTTCGAGTAAAATGGCAATTTTAAATAGTATTCGCAAACGAGGTATCTTTTTGATCATCATCATCGCAATGGCCTTGTTTGCATTTGTGATCTCTGGTATCATTGATAACGGCGGCCTTAAGGGCGGAACAGTTAGCAATAGTGTAGCCACTGTAAACGGTACAGACATTGACCGTGTGGCATTCAATAACTTGGTTGAAGCTCAGTCTAGACAATACGGTGGAGCGGCTAGTCAATCACAGGTTCGCAATATCGTTTGGGAACAACAGGTTCGCAAAGCGATCATCGAAGGGAAATTAGAAGATCTGGGATTCACTGCAGAATCTAACTTCACAAAGAAAGCCCTTACTGATGCCTTCCAAAACCAACCGGACTTCTTCAATGAAGCAGGAGTATTTGACTACGCCAAATTGGAAGAATACATCAGATTCCAACAAGAAAACGACGTTACTTACGCCAACTGGCTAGCTCAAGAGAACCAAATCGTTTCTCAAGCCATGGAGCAAGCTTACTTCAGTATGGTACAGGGAGCTGCTTCTCCTTCTACTATTGATGGTAAGTGGGAGTATCACTTAGAGAATGACAAAGTGGACATTCAATACGTACAAGTGCCTTACAGCAGCATTCCAGATGATCAAGCTGTGATCACTGATGCGGAGATCGAGGCGTATATGCGTGATCACCAAGAGCGCTTTACTGTTGACCCACGTGTGGATATTCAATATGTATTGTTCGCAGGAAACGCTTCTGCCGCTGATGAATTGGCTACTACAGAAGAAGTAAATCAATTGGTAAACGATACGATCAACGGTTTAGCCATTACCGAAGATGTTGAGGCCTTGGTTAACGCCAACTCAGAAGTGCCTTACCAAGACCGATTCTTATTCAAGAATCAGGTGCCTTCTACTATCGCTGATTCAATCTTCGCGAGAGAAGCTGGATCTGTTTACGGTCCTTACAAGGAGCGTGGAAACGTAATGGCAACTCGTATTGTTGAAAGACGTACCCTTCCAGACTCTGTAAAGGCTCGTCACATCTTGATTCCAATCGGAAGCAATCCAACAGACAATATTGTACGTGATGAGGCTCAGGCTAAAACCACTGCAGACAGCTTAATGACCATTTTGAAAAGCGACCTTTCTCGTTTTGAGGAGTTCGTGACAGCATATAGTTCAGACCAAGGATCTATCGAGCGCGGTGGATTGTACGACTGGTACCCATACAACCGTATGGTTCCTGCCTTCCGTGATTTTACTTTTGAAGAGGAAGTAGGAGCACTAGGTGTTGTTAAGTCTGACTTTGGATTCCACATCATTGAGGTGTTGGATCAGAAAAACCCACAAGAGGCTGTTAAGTTGGCAACCATTGCCAAGCCATTACGCGCCTCACAAGAGACTATTAACAACCTCTTCTCAGACGCTACCAACTTTGAGTTGGCTGCGCGTAAAGGAGATTTTGCAGCCGTTGCTCAAGAAAGCGTTTACGGAGTACGTCCGGTAAATGCTGTTGGACAATTGGATGAGAATATTACCGGTCTTGGTCCTCAGCGAACTTTGGTGAACTGGGCCTTTAATGAAGAAACTGCCGTTGGAGACATCAAGCGTTTTGACGTAGGTGATGGATTCGCAGTAGTGCAATTGGTTCGTAGAAATCTAGAAGAAGCGCTAATGAGTAATGCAGAAGGATCTGCAATTGTAACCCCTATCCTTCGCGCTCAGAAAAAAGCGAAGATGATTCGCGAGCAGTTGAGTGGATCTACCTTAGAGGAGATCGCACAAAGCCAATCACAGACTGTTCAGTCTGCGCAGGCGATCAACAGAAAATCTCCAACAATTGCTGGAGCCGGAACAGAACCTAAAGTTGTAGGTGCTGCTTTTGGATTGAAGCCAGGAGAAGTTTCTGGACCTATTGATGGAAAGACAGGAGTATTCGTGGTACGTCTTACGGCCAAGAATGTAGCTCCAGACCTAGAAGATTACAGTGCATTTGTAACTCGCGCTCGTCAGGCGCAAGGGACTCAAGCTGCTTTGAATGCGTATAACGCGCTGAAGAAAGCCGCTGACATTGAAGATAACCGCGCGACTTTTTATTAAGTCGAATACTTTTAAGACGAGAGACCCTGAAGCTTTAGCTTCGGGGTTTTTTTATGAGCATATCCCAAAATGGGATCACCGTATTGAAGCCTTTGGATTTGAAGTAGTCCGGACTCTTCTCATTGCCACTCACCATAACAAAATCTCCGCCCCAGGCTCCTAAGCTTTTAATGACTCCGTCTTGATAATCCGGGAAAAGAGTGGTCTGTATTCTTAGCTGATCGATCACTCGGGCAATGATGGATTCGTGTTCGTTTAAAAGGCGATCAAATTCATTCTTGGTAGTTGTTTTGATCAATGCTTCGGTGATGTGGTCAAGGGTGCTAAAAACGCCTGGATCAGGCATATTTTGGCTTCTGTAGCGTTGAATGCCCAGTTTGCTATCCATCTTTTGGTTGAGATGAACAAAGTAGAGCTGATCTGCAAAAGGCCAATCAATAGCCACAGGGGTTATTGTTCTACTGTTGTCAGGATTCTTTCTATAACTGATTGGGCCATCGCTAAACGCGCAAGCAATGTCATATCCACTGCCGCCAAATCCCAGATCCAGCAACTCAAAAGGGTTCACAGCCGCCCACTGCGCCAAATTATTGATAAGGGTAGAGGAGCTCCCTAAACCCCAATCCCGCGGAAATTCCAAATGTGTTTGCACCTCTTTACCTGCTAATTGTTCTTTGAAATCAGGATTCAAACGAACACAGCTCAACAGCAATTTTCGGAGCTTTTCTTCAACGGGATCGGTAGCGGTTTGGTCCAAACGGTCCACGTCAATATCAGCAGTAAACCAAAGATTTCCATCCTTATTGAAACTCTTCCAATGGAGTTGCTTATTCGAGTTGTCCTTTATTTGCAAACGCTGTCCATAAGCACTGGGTACAGCTAAGGCTAAAGCTCCGTCAAGTACCATATACTCGCCAGTAAGGAGCAGTTTGCCGTTGCTGTGAAAGGAGCTTTGCATCTTTAGGGTCTAAGGCTTTCTAAAAAGGCTACAGCTGCGGCATGACTCACCGTATTGGCTTTAAAGTGTTCTACAGCTGCTTCTTTCTCTTGAGGTGTTGCTTCAAGCTGATTGAGAATATTCATCAAATGCATTTTCATATGCCCTTTTTGAATACCTGTTGTGGTGAGTGATCGCAAAGCGGCAAAGTTCTGGGCTAAGCCAGCCACGGCCATGATTTGCATGAGTTCTTTAGCGCCTGGGTTGCCGAGCATTTCAAAACATAAACGCACCAAGGGATGCAATTTGGTCAAGCCTCCAACGGTGCCAATGGCCAGGGGAATCTCGATCCAAAAGTGGAAGTTGTCATCTTCAATCTTAGCATGCGTCAAACTTCCGTAATGTCCATTTTTACTCGCGTAAGCGTGAACTCCAGCTTCAACAGCTCTAAAGTCGTTTCCGGTGGCTAACACCACGGCATCAATACCGTTCATAATTCCTTTATTGTGAGTCACCGCTCTGCGGACCTCTGTTTGCGCTATTTGAACAGCGCGTACAAATTTAGTAGCAAACTCTTGTCCGCTCATACCGGCTTGCGCTAGTTGGTCTAACGGACAACTCACTTCTGCTTTCACAATACACTCTGGCACGTAGTTGGACAGTATACTCATCACCACTTCCAAGCGGTCTTGTTCTAAAATAAGGTCAGAATTGCTAGCTTCTCGCAATAAAGAAGTAGCGAACTGCTCCAAGCAACTGTTGATGAAGTTGGCCCCCATGGCGTCCAAAGTCTCAAAAGTGGCATGTAATTGATAGTATCCATCGAGTTCAGCGGTCTTGTCGCGCAATTCTAAGCTGATGATACCACCACCTCTTTTTCGCATATTGGCAGTGATCTGCTCACAATCTTTCAGCAATGTAGGTTTGACCTGTTCAAAGAATTGCTGCAAACGCTTGGCATCGCCATAAAAGTTCAAATGAACCTGACCGTTCTTCAAAGTAGAGATGATACTCGCTTTAAATCCGCCTTTGTCTAACCAAAATTTAGCCGCATTACTCGCCGCAGCCACTACCGAGCTTTCTTCTATGGCCATTGGAATGGCATAGAGTTTGTCGTTAATGGAAAAGTTGGGCGCAATGCCTAAAGGTAAGTAGTAGTTGGTCAGGGTGTTCTCTATGAACTCGTCGTGAAGCTGCTGCAGCTTGGTATCTGAATTCCAATACTGCTCTAAAACAGCGATTCCAGCTTGAGGATCATTAAAATAGTTTTCAGCCAACCAGCTGATTTTTTGACTTTTGCTCAACTTGGAAAAGCCAGAAATTGGAGTACTCATATGTGCGAAATAAATCCACTGCAAATATACTATTTTGAAAATGGAGGACTCTTAGAAAATTAGCGTGTTTTCTGCGTATTTAACACCAAAACAGCCCCTTTTTTGATGAATTTTTAGTAAACTTGGCCTTACAATTTTTTAACTCTTTAGACTATGCAGGGTTCAAAATGGATCTTGGGCGTTTTTCTACTTTGCGCCTCCTTCGGAATTGCACAAAAAAAACAAATAACCTTAGAAGACATATGGAAAGGAGCGTTCCGAACCGAGTACATGGATCGCCTGCAATCCCTCAATAACGGAAAGGAATACGTAGTACTAAATTACGATCGTAAGGCGAGAGCTTCTACCGTAGATGTCTATGATTACGCCACTTCTCAGAAGGTGCGTACTTTGGTCAATACACAGTCCTTAGACGGTGTGGATTACATCATCAGTTATGAACTTAGTGATGATGAGACCAAAATGCTTATTGCCACTCAGCTACAATCCATTTACAGACGATCAACTCTAGGAACCTATTACGTTTATGACCTGGATTCAGAATCCTTGGAGCTGGTTGCAGATATGCCTATTCAAGAGCCAACTTTTAGCCCAGACGGGTCAAAAGTAGCCTATGGTTTCAACAACAATATTTATGTGAAGGATCTAGTCGGAGGGGAGACCACAGAGGTCACCAAAGACGGCAAAAAGAATAAGATCATTAACGGAATTACGGATTGGGTTTACGAAGAGGAGTTTGGCTTTGTACGCGCCTTTGATTGGAACGCTGCCGGAACTCACATCGCCTTTATTCGATTTGACGAGACTGAGGTTCCTGAATTCTCTATGGATGTTTACGGAAAAGATCTGTATCAGTCCCAACAAGTATTCAAATACCCAAAGGCAGGAGAGGCCAACGCTAAAGTGAGCTTGCATATGTATGAGCTCAGCAGTGGAAACAAGTCAAACATTGATGTTACTGCTTACAACTCCTATTATATTCCACGCATCAAATGGACCAAAGACCCAGACGTGCTTTCGGTACAACTTACCAACAGAAAGCAAAATACGGTGGATCTGGTTTTGGTCAATACAAAAGACAACAGCAGTAAGCTGGTACTTCAAGACACCGATGATGCCTATGTAGACATAACCGACAATCTAACCTTCTTGGCCAATAACAGTTTTATTTGGACCAGTGAAAAAGACGGATGGAATCACATCTATCACTATGACAAGAACGGAAAGTTGCTCAATCAGGTTACCGATGGTGAGTGGGAAGTAACGCGTTACTACGGTTTTGATACCAAAACAGGTCGTATTTATTACCAAAGTTCAGAGCGAGGGAGCATGTACCGCGATGTGTATTCAATTCTTCCAAGCGGTAAGAACAAAGTGCAATTGACATCGCGTCCAGGGACGAACTCGGCTTCCTTTTCTGCGGATTTCAGTTATTTCATCAACACTTTTTCTAGTGCTATGGTACCGCCTGTGTACACCTTGCACAATGCCTTAGATGGTGAAAAGGTGCGTGAGATCTTGAACAACACCGAGCTGAGAACTAAACTGCTCGCTTACGATATGTCTCCAAAGGAGTTCTCAACCATTAATGTCAATGGCAATGAACTCAATATGTATATGATCAAACCTTCTGATTTTGATCCGGAGAAAAAATATCCAATTTTCATGTATCAATATTCTGGACCGGGATCGCAAAATGTTGCAGACCGCTGGGGAGGATCTAATGATTACTGGCACCAAATGCTAGCTCAGCAAGACATCATTGTTGTTTGTGTAGACGGCCGCGGAACAGGATTGAAAGGACGCGACTTTAAAAAAGTAACACAATTGGAGCTCGGTAAATACGAGGTTCAGGATCAGATCGGTGCTGCGCAACAATTGGCAGAGCTGCCGTACATTGATGGTGATCGTATTGGAATTTGGGGTTGGAGTTACGGTGGATTCATGTCTGCCAACTGTCTGTTCCAAGGTGCTGATACCTTTAGTATGGCTATCGCGGTAGCTCCTGTGGGAAGCTGGCGTTTTTATGATACCATTTATACGGAGCGTTATATGAGTACGCCTCAAGAGAATCCGGGAGGCTATGATAACAACTCGCCAATTTCACATGTAGATAAGCTCAAAGGCGATTTCCTTTTAGTTCACGGTACTGCAGATGACAACGTTCATGTGCAAAACTCTACGCGCTTGGTGGAAGCCTTGGTACAAGCCAACAAGCAATTTGATTGGGCCATGTACCCCGATAAAAATCACGGCATATACGGCGGGAACACCCGTTTGCATCTATACACCAAAATGACCAACTTCATTTTGGACAACCTATAAAACGAAAAACTAACTAAAACGAGATTTATGGAATTTAAATACGGAGGCTCGGAAACCAACCAACGAACGGTCTTAGGTCATCCTTCTGGACTGTTTGTATTGTTCTTCACAGAGATGTGGGAACGATTCTCTTATTACGGCATGCGCGCTTTGCTTGTACTGTTCTTAACAGCTGCAATCCTTGGCGAAGGCGGCTGGGGTTGGGAACGCTCTGAGGCCTTGATACTTTATGGATGGTATACTGGTTTGGTATACATTACCCCCATCATAGGTGGTTTCATTGCAGATAAGATCATGGGCTATCGCAATGCGGTGGTACTGGGAGCCTTTTTAATGACCTTGGGTCACGCCTCCATGGCATTAGAGGTGACGGCAGACCTGTTCTTTTATGCGGGGCTAGGTCTCTTGATCATTGGTAACGGACTCTTTAAGCCTAATATCTCGTCTATTGTAGGACAATTGTACAAAACTCAAGGCAAGGAAAAAGATGCAGGTTATACTATTTTCTACATGGGTATTAACGCCGGTGCCTTCCTCGGAATTGGTCTATGTGGATATATCGGAGAGACTGTTGGCTGGCATTACGGTTTTGGTTTAGCTGGAATCTTTATGTTCTTCGGAATGTTGCAGTTCTACTTTGCACAGAAGATCTTCGGAAATATTGGACTCAAGCCAAATCAGACTGATGATCTAGACGACGTTGTAGAAGACGCTGTGGAAGACATGAAAGACCATGTAGAAGACGCGATGGATGAAGCTAATAAGTCTAAGGTAGTTTCTGACCGCTTGAAAGTGATTGGAGTATTTGCCTTCTTTACCGTATTCTTCTGGTGGGCCTTTGAACAGGCCGGTGGTTCTATGACCATTTTCGCTGCAGATTATACCGACCGATTGTTGGAGGGTAGTGGTGCTATGACCTTTAAGGTGGTAAATGCTGTATTGACGGTAGTACCGCTGATGATCATTACCTACGTACTGTATTTATTATTTAAACAGACTTTTGCCAAATACGCCCTTTCTAATATTCTATTGGGCTCCAGTTTTGTGATCATATGGGGAATTGTGATCTGGATGTTAAAGAACGAGTTCAGCGCAGATATCGCTGAAGTTAAAGCTTCTTGGTTCGGGATTCTGAATTCCTTCTTCATCATTGCTTTTGCACCGCTGTTCTCCAAGATATGGACCAGTAAGTACAATCCGTCAGGACCTGTGAAGTTCGCGATTGGATTGATGCTGTTGGGTCTTGGTTTTGCCATATTGGCCTTTGGTTCTATGGGAATCCCATTAGGGGCTAAAACGGCCTCTGTGAGCATGATCTTCTTGGTATTGGCTTATTTATTCCACACCTTAGGAGAGCTGTGTATTTCTCCTGTAGGACTTTCTTATGTGAGTAAATTAGCTCCGCTTAAGTTGGTTGGACTCATGTTTGGAGTTTGGTTTGTGGCCAACTTCATCGCAAACCTAACAGCAGGTTGGACCGGTAGTTATATCGATCCTATTGTGGAAGAGTACGGAATGAGTACCTTCTTCTTGATCTTTACTTTGATCCCTGTTGGAGCCGGTATAGTTATGCTGATCCTCAACAAGACCTTGATCAGAATGATGCACGGCATCCGCTAGGTCCTGTTAAACAATACATAAAGCAAAAAAGCGTTCCTTTAAAACGGAACGCTTTTTGCTATTTTTGTAATGCACCCCAAGTTTTGCGACTGATAGAGAAATGACTGAGTGATGAAAAATTACCTTACCCTACTGCTTCTAATGCTTGCTACGGCAACATTTGCTCAAGACAAAATTCAATGGATGACCATGAATGATGCGCTTGCAGCTCAAAAGGAAGAACCCAAAAAGATCTTTATGGATGTCTACACCAACTGGTGTGGACCTTGTAAATTGATGGATCGCGACACCTTTGGCAATGCTCAAGTGGCTCAATTCATCAATGAGAATTACTATCCGGTAAAATTCAATGCAGAAGGGACAGAGCCTGTGGACTATCAAGGCTTTGTGTATACCAACCCCAACTATCAGGAAGGGCGCCGTGGGCGCAACGCTACCCACTTTTTTGCAGATGCTTTGCGTTTACAAGGGTATCCCAGTATTGTTTTCTTTGAAGAAGATGGAACCTTAATTCAAGCCTTGCCTGGCTTTAGATCACCATCTCAAATTGAGATCTATTTGAAGATGATTGCCAACGATGACTACAAAGACCTTACAACAGTAGAAGCTTGGGAGGATTATCAGAAAAACTTTAAAGGCACATTTGAGTAGTATTTATTTAGCAAAATTTTCCATTACTCAAATACAAAGGCTCCTTGCTGCGAAGTATCGTAGAACGGGAGCCTTTCTTTTTTAGCTGTTCTTGCCCAACACTCTTTGTAGTTCGCGTAAGAGCTGCCATCACAAAGGATCAATTTAGGGCTGTAGATACGGATCCATCGTGATAAATGGACCTTGGCATTCTGAGTGAGTATTAAGATGTCTACAGGCTTTATTCCATTATCTGGGGGATAGCTTCCATCCACAACCAAAATTCTTTGCCCCTTATACTTAAAATAAGCGGGTAGCGAATTCCTGCTGCTGGTATTGATTAGATTGAGCGCTTTAAAATTTTTCAGGCTGTAGCTCTCATTTATTGAATCTGTGCTAAATACGGCAAGAGATCTGCCGTTGATCTGCCAAAGCGTAGTTTGTCCAAACTGTTCACTGAGGATCAATTGGTGTTTTACTTTTGGACGCTCTAGGTGCCAAATGCAGGCGGTCAAAATAATCACGAAAACTAAGAGAGGTAAAGCCCGTTTACTTCGCCAAGCAAAATGGTATCCTAACAATAGACTTGATAGTAATATTATTGTCAAGGTATAGATCCCAAAATAGGGCATTGTAATTGTGGATGCGGGCAATTGTCCGACCCACTCGACAATTCCTCCAAGTGCTTCGGCCAAAAAATTTAGCCCCAAACTCGGGAGTTCAAATGCGGGCCAAAATGCAAGGAGTCCCAAACAAAGTAATCCGCCTATCAAGGCAGAGCCTATCAGCGGGACCACAATCAAATTGCTCAACAGAAAATAAGTGGGGAATTCGTGAAAATAGTACAAACTTAAGGGAGCAGTTCCCAATTGCGCAATTATTGACAAACCAATCCACTGCCAAAACCGCAAGCCAATTGGATGGGAGACTGGACTGTACGCAGTCCATTTGGGTAGGAGCCAAAGGATGAAGAAAACGGCCAGATAGCTGAGTTGAAAACCCACTTGAAACGCATAGAAAGGATCTATGAGCAGTAAGATCCACAGCGATACAAATAGACTGTTTATTCCGTGCGAGCGCCCTATAAGTTTTCCTGCGATCAAAAAACTGAACATAGTTGCTGCGCGTAATACTGAGGTGCTGGCGCCACTGAATAAAGCAAATACCCAGATGCTGCATAAAACACAAAAACCGTGAATGTACCTACCGTGAGGAAGTCTCTTAAAAGGCCCCAAGATCCAGCTAGCAAAGAGCGCAATGATGCCTAAATGCAAGCCAGAAACAGCTAAAATATGTGCGATCCCGGCTTGAGCAAATTGCGATTTTGTCTCTGGTTTTAGCTGTGCTTTGTATCCCAAGAGGAGCGCCGCTAAGAGTTCAGAATGACCAGGCTTAGTAAGGGTCTTTTGCAGCAACAATGCCCAATGATTCTGCCAGAACTTGAAGTGTTGGCCAATAGATAGTTTGCTGTTGGGTAAGAGTAGAAGTTGGCTGGCATCGGCCTTTATGCTCAATGCGATATGCTGATACTTTAAGTACTTGGCATAGTTAAAATCCGCAGGGTTCTTAGGGCCTTCAACGGTTTGAATTGTGGCTTTGGTTTGCCATTTTGTTCCTACTTGAAAGTAAAAGCAATCCTTTCTTTTTTTAATTTTCAAAAGCGCCTTGATGTCCTTAACGGACCCAGAATAATTAAGGCGAACTTTATAATTTACGTAGTAGGCGGTTTCAGAAAGTAGTTGGTCTATTTCAATATTGACAAGGTTTTGAGGCTGGTAGTGTTTTAGATGATGCTTTTGAATGCTTCGAAAACCTTCATTAGTATAGCTAAAGAGCAGGAGTCCGCAGCCAAAACTTAGCGCATAGGCTATGGTAGAAAAGCTCCACTTCTTGTGGTGGGTTGCCAATTTAGCCACTTTTGATGTGCACAACAGTAGGAGCAATGAAAAGCAGCTCCATGCAATCGAGCTTAAAGAAAAATTGAAATGATCACCCAGCAGGATTCCACCGAGAAAGAACAGCCCGAGACGGACTAGAGGAAAGCTTAAAAATTCCATAGCAATTCACCATAGTGGGAAGGGCTACGGACCTTATGAAGTTAGTGAATTAAAGCACGCGTCTAGCACCTACAAAAGCACTGCGCCAATAATTCTCTGTTAATTTAGATACAATTACACCTCTAGAAGTTGTGGCGTGTATAAAGGAAATTTCGCCGCCGCTATTGGAAACGATAAGTCCCACGTGGTTGATCACATTTCTGCTCTTATTGGTTTGAAAGAACAACAGATCTCCAGGGTTGATCTGTGAAAGTGAAATTGCCTTGCCCCGTGTAGCCATATCACGAGATACTCGAGGCAGCTGCAAACCCGCTTGCTTAAAGGCGGTAAATATTAGTCCTGAACAGTCCATCCCAGATCTTGAGGTGCCTCCATAACGGTATTTCACACCTTCAAAACTCTTGGCATAACTGATGATCTGATCCGCTCTTGCGTTAGAATTTGTTGCACTGCTTGTAGTGCGCGTAGTGGTTTTTGTTGTGCGAGAAGTTCTTGTGTTTTGCTTGGATCCACATGCGATCATAAGCAACAATAAAGGCAGCAAGTAGTATTTTTTCATGTAAGGTTAAGATTTTGGGCTGCTTAAACTTACGTAAAATTATTCAATGGATTTATAAATTAAAGCTGCTGTTTTGGCGCTAGCACCCGTTCCGCCCAGCTTTTGCTCTAAGTTGTAGTAGTCTAAAAACAGCTCTTTTCTATGGTCTTCATCCAAAATCTTGTCAAGTTCTTCGGATAACTTTTTGGTGTTGAATTCTCCTTGGATCAGTTCGGTTACGGCGGGTTTATCCAAGATCAAATTAACGAGTGAAATATAGTCTAGTTTGATCAGTCGTTTGGCGATCTGATAGGAGATCCAACTCCCTTTATAGCAAACCACTTGCGGGATTTTAAACAGAGCTGTTTCAAGCGTGGCTGTTCCTGAGGTCACCAAGGCTGCTTCTGCCACACTCAAAAGGTCATAGGTCTTATTTTGAATAAAGGCCGCCTTTCTTCCCTTAACGATTTGCTCGTAAAAACTGGCATCCTGGCTTGGAGCCCCCGCAATTACGAATTGATGGTCTGGGTATTGAGGTACAAGATCCAGCATAACATCGAGCATAGTGGTGATTTCCTGCTTGCGACTACCCGGCAATAAAGCAATTATAGGACGGCTGTCCAAACCGTGCTCTTTTCTAAATTTTTCAGGATTCACGGTGGGTCTGTCTGCTATAGCGTCCAACAGCGGATGGCCCACAAAATGAACCGGGTATTGATGTTTTTGCTCGTAAAAATCCTTTTCAAACGGAAGGATCACATACATGGCATCCACATCTCTTTTCACCTTTTTGATGCGTCCCTCTTTCCAAGCCCAAAGTTGTGGAGAGATATAATAATGCGTTGGGTAGCCTTCTTTTTTAGCCCATTCAGCAATGCGAAAATTGAATCCGGGGTAATCGATGAAGATCAAAACATCGGGCGCAAATGCAGTAATGTCTGCCTTGCAAAACTTGATGTTCTTTAAAATGGTACCCAGATTAGCAACAACCTCAATAAAGCCCATAAAGGCCAGTTCTTTGATGTGTTTCACTACGGTAGCTCCCTCAGCAGCCATCAGATCGCCACCCCAACAACGGATCTCCGCCTGAGGGTCTTCCTTGCGTAAGGCCTTGATCAGGTTGGAGCCGTGCAGGTCTCCAGAAGCTTCTCCAGCAATGATATAATACTTCATCGGCTAGGCTATAAAATAGAGGATATAGGTGGTGATTGCGGCAATAAAAGTCGCCATAACTACTCCACGGGCCTCGTACTCTTTGTTGCGTTTTAAAAGTCCGAAAAACAACAGCAGGTTGGGAAGCGCTCCCAGTGCGAGGATCATCCAAAAGGCATCAGAATTCCAAAACACCCTAAATGTGGAAGCAAATCCACGACCCTTTACCTGTGCAATAATGAAAATACAAAGGCTGATTCCAATGATGTTGGTCACCAATCCAGCGAGCAGCCCTTTGAGGATTCGTTGTTTCATAAATCAGGCGTATCGAATTAAATTCGAACTTAGTTTATCCCTGCTAAAGTAAGCATTTTAAGCGCGATTTAAACCCATTTTGGTTTAACAAAAAATTAGTACCAACACTGCCGATTGGCACGGTTTTTTCTATAATTTAGAGAGCTTATAAAAGATGATGTAATGCGATTAATGAAAAAGAATTTTAAACTGTTGATGTTGGCCGTCTTTGTGGCCGCTGCATCTTGCAGTTTTACTACTAAAAGTTTTGAAGATCCCGATAAAGATAAACTCCTTGTTGACCTGATCACTTATGTGTTAGAAAGAGGTCATTACGATGCCAAATCCTTGGATGATGATTTCTCCATCGCTGTATACGAGGACTTTATTGACAATGTGGATCCGATCAAAAGATATTTCCTAGCTTCTGATATTGAAGAGTTTGAGCAGTACAAGACCTCTATTGACGATCAGCTCTTGGCTAAAGAGTTGGATTTCTTCAATTTGGTATACAGCCGTTTGGATCAGCGAATTCAAGAAGCACAAACCTATTATCCGGAGATCTTGGATTCACCTTTCGATTTCGAAAAGGAGGAAGAGATCAACGTAGATTATGACAATATGCCTTATGCGGATAGCAAAAAGGCTTTAAAGGACCGTTGGAGAAAGCAGTTAAAGTACACGACGCTTTCTACCTACTACGACAATATTGAAGACAACCTTTTCAAAGTTGAGAATGAAGAAGATTACACGCCAAAGTCCAAAGCACAGCTTGAGGCGGATGCGCGTGAGACTACTTTGAATAGCTTTAATGACAACTACAGTTTTGTAAATGACCTAGAGCGCAAAGATTACTTTGCCGTTTTCTTGAATTCTGTGGTCATGCAGTTTGACCCTCACACCAATTACTTTGCTCCGCCAGATCGCGATCGTTTTGATCTGCAAATGTCTGGACGATTGGAAGGAATTGGGGCGCGTCTTCAAAAGCAAAACGACTACATCAAAGTAGTGGAGATCATCAACGGAGGTCCTGCCTGGAGAGGGGAGCACATCAAGGCGGGTGACATCATCATGAAAGTAAAACAAGAAGATGAGGAAGACCCGGTGAGTATTGTTGGAATGCGTGTAGATGATGCCGTGAAGCTCATCAAAGGGCCCAAGGGAACTAAAGTGACTTTGACCATCAAACGTGTTGACGGTACCATTGAAGAAGAAACCATTACGCGTGATGTGGTAGAGATCGGAGAGACCTACGCCAAATCGGCATTGATCCAAAAAGAGGATCGCAAATTTGGTTTGATCAATCTACCAGCTTTCTATTTCACAATGGAAGATTATGAAGAGCGAAACGCCGCTGCGGACGTAAAGAAACAGATCATTGCTTTGAAAGAGCAAGGTGTGGAAGGTCTAGTATTAGACCTGAGAAATAACGGTGGAGGTTCTTTGAGAACTGCTGTAGATATTGCTGGATTGTTCATCAAAGACGGACCGGTGGTGCAAGTTGCTTCTAACGGAAAGCGCAAAGAAGTGCTTTCAGATCGCGATAGTGAAGTTGTTTGGGACGGACCATTAGTGATCTTGGTGAATGATGCCTCTGCATCAGCTTCTGAGATCCTAGCAGCTGCTATGCAAGATTATAAACGTGCCGTGATTATCGGTAGCAAGCAGACCTACGGTAAAGGAACAGTTCAGAATCTATTGGATCTAAACCAATGGTTACGCAATAACGATATGGGCGATATGGGTGCCTTAAAATTGACCACACAGAAATACTACCGCGTTAACGGGGGTTCTACTCAGCTAGAAGGAGTAAAGAGTGATGTGGTTATGCCTGGGCGCTATGCGTATCTAGATATCGGGGAGAAGGAGTACGACAATCCGCTTCCTTATGATAAGATCACGCCTGCTGATTATACACCTTATGACGGGTATATCGACTATGAAGCTACCATCAAGCGCAGTAATGAGCGTATGGCTAAAAGTGCAGAGCTCAAATTGATTGATGAGAATGCTAAGTGGATCAAGCAACGTCAAGATGAGAACGTGGTTTCTCTAAACCTGAATGCTTACACCCAAGCCATCAAGGATCGAGAAGAGTACGCCAAACGATTTGACGTCTTAGAGGATTATGAATCCGGATTGGATTATACCTCTTTGCCTGCTGAGTTGGCATTGATTGAGAAAGATACTACCTTAGGCGAGAATAGAAAGCGCTGGCATAAGAACCTCAGAAGCGATATTTACGTGGAAGAGGCCGTTAGCGTTTTGGAAGACCTGAAGTTAAACAACATTAGACAAGGTAGCTTTGCCAAGATCAAAGACTAAAGACATTTATGGGGAAATCTGATTCCTTAACAGCACAAGCGCTCCGAAAATTCAAAAAGAATTTTTGGGGCGTTTTTAGTTTGGCCATATTGGTGCTTGCTGTGCTGGTGGCGATCTTTGCTTATGGCTTGGCGCCAGATAATTCTCAGAATGCTAATCAAATGCACGTGTCTATCCATTCGCAGTCTCCTGGCTTTGCAGTGGATCTATTAACGCTTCCGTCTGATTTTGTGCAAGAGCAATCGGCTATCAGTGCTTTTTTTACCGGTCGCAAGACCAGTGATTCAGAAATTCCAATTTCCAGTTATTCTCTAACGGATTCTGGCATAGAGATCACCGAGTACGCTCAAGACGGCTTGGAAGGTTTGCAAAAGGAATATCATTTAAAGAAGTTTCCCAAAGCAAGCACGCCAGAAGAAATTGTCACCTACTATATTCGGAATCAGAAGTTCACGTTAGGAACGGATAAATACGGGCGAGACCTGTTGAGTAGGATGCTTGTGGGTATTCGGATTTCATTGGCCATTGGCTTTGTATCTGTTCTGATCTCTTTATTGATCGGGATGTCTCTTGGAGCCATTGCAGGTTATTTTGGAGGTCGTGTAGATACCGCCATCATGTGGATCATTAACGTTACATGGTCCATTCCCACCTTGCTATTGGTCATTGCAATAACCTTGGCCTTAGGCAAAGGCTTTTGGCAGGTTTTTATTGCCGTTGGACTCACCATGTGGGTAGAAGTAGCTCGTGTAGTTCGTGGGCAAGTGATGAGTGTAAAGAATATGCAATACGTTACCGCAGCCAAAGCTTTAGGATATGGCAATTGGCGTGTAATCACTAAGCACATCATCCCCAATATTTTGGCGCCAGTGATCGTAATTTCTGCAGCGAACTTTGCGGCGGCCATACTCATTGAGAGCGGCTTGAGCTTTTTAGGAATAGGAGCACAACCTCCCATGCCCAGCTGGGGTGGTATGATCAAAGATCATTACAACTATATTGTTTTGGGCAAACCCTATTTGGCCATAGTTCCCGGATTAGCCATTATGACCTTAGTGATGGCCTTTATGCTAATTGGGAATGCGCTGAGAGACGCACTCGATGTTAAGATGTAGCTAGAACAACCCACGCAGTTGGTAAAAGAACCGCTCTAAAAGACGCAGATCTTCCGTGACAATATTGGCGGTTCCGTTGAGTTCAGACTTGAAAGGAATAGCAATATCATAAGTGGTCACCAAAGAAGATTCTAAAGAAGCGTTGACCAGATAGAATCCGTTTTCATTAGGAATTGCAGACATGGATTCAATTTTAGCGCTCAGCATGCCGTATTCCTCTTCAGGATAATTGAAAAGCAGTATGTTCACGTCTTGTCCCGTTTTAATTTTGCCAGAATTCGCAATTGGCGCTTTGATCTTAGCTACATAGTTCTGTTGGGTGTCAGGAACTATACTAAAAAGCAATTCTCCTGCTTGTACGTATTGATTCTTGTTCCAAATATTCAGCAGAGAGACCGTCCCGGCCATGTTGGCTTTAAGCAGGTATTTCAGCTCCCAAGTAGTGATGGCTTCCCGCAGGGCAAGAAAGGCCTGTAGAGCATTTTTAAAGCGCTTGGAGTGCTCCAGAGTATGATTGATCTGACTGTCTTTGGTATTCATCTGAGCTTGACTGATCTGCTGATTGAGCTGCGACAGACTGATCTCCAAATTCTTTAAGGCTCGTTGCTTGTCTAAGAAACTGATCTTCTTGGCTTCAAACTCATTTAAAGAGATCACTCCTTTATCATACAAAGTTTTATTCCGCTCAAACTCATTGCTGCTCAGTTCAAACTTCTTTAGGTCGAGTTCGCGTTGGCGCTCCAAATTAGCCTTGCGCAGTTGCAATTCACTCACAGAATATTGATTGACCTGTATTTGATTACTGATGGGATCCAGATCTTTATTGAGCACATAGTCTAAATAATCACTTTCAAAGAGGGTATAAGCTGTAGCGATTTCACCCAAGTTTAGCGCCGGAATAGACTCGATAGGAAATGCAAACGCATCCTTATCCAAGGAAATAGTATCTGTAATGGCCTTGAGCAAAAGCACATCCTTCAAGCTCGCCGTATTTTCAAGCATGGCCAGAATTTCTCCAGATAGAACCTCTTCTTTATCCTTTACTAAAAGGGTGTCTATCTTCCCGCTGATCTGTGCGTATTCTTTTTGTGGTGGTTGTTCTGAGGTGATCAAGGCTTCAGTCTCTATCACATCCGGGTATTTGATAAACCAAGAGAATAAGAAAAACAGCACCAGCATCCCCAGTATGATCAAATTGCCACCAAAAAGCATCCAGTGTGGGGCTTTAGTGAGTATGTCTTTTACCGCTTGCGAACGGTCAATCGTATCGTTTTCCATCAGATTGAATTTTTAAACAAGAGAGGCCAAAGGCCCCTCTTGAAGGTTGTTTATAGAAACCAGAATCCACAACCATTTCCGGTACACTCTGCAGCATAACCGTTGATGGTACATGGGTGATTTTTTGGCTTACCTATGCATACAGAGGCACATCCTTCTGTGAAATGTCCTCCTGTTCCAGAACCGTTGCATCGCGTGGCGGCGAGACCGCTTCCTTTGATGTCTTGAAGTTCAGATTTGTTGAGCTTTTGAGCTCCTTTTAGATTTACTAGCTTTTTCATAGTTATATGAATTAAAAACGTCAATTCGCGAACCATTATAGACAGCCGCGACTCTGTCTTTCCTTGCAAGAATATTTTGTCAGGCACCCAACTCCAGCTGGTTCTTTACTAGCTCGTAGTAATTTTTACGCTGTGCAACCAACTGTTTGTGGGTTCCCTGTTCTATTATTTTTCCTTGATCCAGCACCACAATATTATCTGCGTTTTTTACCGTACTCAAACGGTGCGCAATAACCACCACAGTCTTGTTTTCAAAAAACCGATTTAGGTTTTCCATGATGGTCTTTTCGTTGTTGGTGTCTAGAGCTGATGTAGCCTCGTCAAAAAAGAGGTAATCCGGGTTTTTATATACAGCCCGGGCAATGAGGATTCGCTGTTTCTGTCCGGTACTCAGCCCAATGCCTTCCATCCCTATCTCAGTATCAAATCGCTTGGGTAGCTCTTCTACAAACTCTGTAATATTGGCAACGCCAGCTGCATGATTCAAACGCTCAGTATCTATATGATTATCTCCTACGGCGATATTGCGTGCAATGGAATCGTTGAAAATATAGCCCTCCTGCATCACTACGCCCACTCGTGATCTCCAAGCTCTGCTAGAGATGTTTTCAAAGGGGAGATTGCCTATCTCAATTCGCCCATGGGTGGGCTCGTAAAACTTAAGTAGCATTTTCATTAGGGTGGTTTTGCCACTCCCACTAGTACCGACAATGGCCGTAATTTTATTGGCTGGAATGGTCAAACTCAGATCCTTTAAAACCATATTGGGACTACCTGTGTATCGAAAATCCACTTCGTCTAAATTGATATCCTGATCCTTAGGGGCCTGAGTGAGTTTCCCGCGATCTTGACTGAGTTCGTCTTCTTTGCTGTGAATCTCTGCCAAACGCTCTAAAGAGATCTTAGCGTCTTGCAATTCTCTAATAAAGTTGATGAATTGCTGGACTGGGGCGTTGAGCTGCCCAACGATATACGTAATGGCCAACATCATCCCTAAGGTGATGCTCCCCTTGACCACGAGTTGAGCAGACACAACGACTATAACTATATTCTTAAGCTCATTGATCAGTGAAGAACCCACAGCTTGAAACTGTTCCAGACTCAAGTTTTTTATGGAGATCTTAAAAAGACGGGCTTGAACTCCTTCCCAGTTCCAACGCTTTTGACGTTCTGCATTGTGGAGTTTGATCTCCTGCATGCCGTTGATCATTTCAATGACCTGACTTTGTTCTTTGCTGATCTGCGAGAAACGCTTGTAATCCAGTTCTTTGCGTTTTTTCAAAAAGATGACGATCCACCCAAAATAGGCCACCGTAGCTATGGCAAAGATTCCAAAGATGCTCACATCGTAATAAAGTAGAACCAGAGAGAAGATCACAAAGTTTACGGCAGAGAAAACTGTGGTCAAGGATGAGGTTGTCAATATCTTTTCGATGCGTTGATGGTCATTGATGCGCTGCATGATATCGCCGGTCATCTTGGTGTCAAAAAAGGCGATGGGCAAATTCATCAGTTTGATGAAAAAATCAGAGATGATTGATATGTTGATGCGTGTACTGAGATGAAGCAGGATCCAACTGCGAATGATCTCAATAGTGCTGCGTCCAAAGAATAGTGCGATCTGCGCAAAAAGGATCAGATAGACAAAATCCAGATCTCGATTTTTGATTCCGACATCTACCAAACTCTGCGTGAGAAATGGCACTACTAAGGCTAAAAGGCTTCCGCAGAATAGACCGAGAACCAATTGCCAGATAAATTTCTTATAACGCAAAACGTATTGCGCCAGGTATAAAAAGCCAAATTTTAATTCTTCTTCAGGGTCCTCGCTGTCAAAGTTTTTAAGCTGAGGGGTGGCTTCAAGAAGCAATGCTATTCCTTGATCTTCTTGATGATCTGCATTGGCACCCAACCAGGCTGTTGTGAATTCTTGCTGATTGTATACGATCAATCCGTGGGCCGGATCGGAGACGTAATACTTGCCTTTTCTGATCTTGTATAAGACTACAAAGTGATCGTCGTTCCAATGCAGTACGCACGGAAGATTGGCCTTGTTTAAGGTGTCTAAATTTAGCTTTACACCCAAACTTCTCAATCCGATCTTTTCTGCAGTTTCACTCAAGGCCAATAAGGAGCTGCCTTCACGGGTGGTTTCACTTAAAGCACGCAGTACGGGCAAGGAAATACTTTTTCCGTAGAATTTGGCCACAATGCGCAAGCAAGTTGGTCCACAGTCCTTACTATCGGGTTGTTGGTATGTCGGGAATTTTTTCACAGGGATTGTTTAAAAAGGGGCAGCGTACTGCCCCTTGTGATTATTAGAGGCAGTAGTTTTTACAACGACCTCTGATACAAAGCCAGCATCCTCCTGATCCACAGTCGGTTGCCATGTCACATTGGTAGTCAACAAAACCACCACCTTGTACCGCTTTTTGCTCTGTAGCCGATAGTTTTGTTGCTCCGTTTAGGTTCAATAGATTTTTCATTTTAAATCCTTTTTAAGCGGCCCAAACAAATAAGACACTTGAGCCATGTGTCAAATAGTTGCGGTGTTCTTAGTCCACACACCAGTCACATGGACGTCCTAGTTTAAAAGGACAACCTGTGCGGCATTCTGCGAATCCACCGTTAACAGCTTTCAATTGTTCGTTGCTCAATGCTTGAGCTCCATTTAGGTTCAATAGATTTTTCATCTTGAATGATTTAAGAGATTTGATTTTCGCGATCCTTTTGAGACACTCGCGATATGTGTCTGATAAATCTTATGCGCTTGCAGCAGGGATTTGTCCTGATGTCTCTTGACTAGTCTTTAGGTCTTCTATAAAGCCGATCAGATCTGTGCGTTCGTATTGCTGCGGGTAGTGATAGCCACCAACAATTAAGGCTGGTGTAAAGTTGATCTGATGTTCTCTTGCCCAATGGTCATGATTGGAGATCACCGAGTCATAGGCTGGGTTGCAGTGTATATTGGTTGTGTCTACCCATGCCTTGAGATCTATATCTGTGCTGTAAAGGGCATCCAATAAATGCATCACTGCTTTCTGACCTCTGGTATGATAGACATGTAAGACCTCAGAAGCGATCTTATACATCGCACTTTCTTTATTCTCTCCAACCAAAAAGCGGAGGCTTACAGCTATTTGATCTCCAGCTTGATCTAGGATCTTGTGCAGGTCCTTATGCGCATCTTTGCAATAGAAACAATAAGGACTAGTGACAATTGCTAGTCGTAGCCTTGCATAAGGGTTCCCTAGAACGATTTCATTTTTAACCTCGGGCACAGGACTGAACTTCTGTTGCTGTAACAAGGCAGTGAAGACAGAATAGTTTCTTTTGAATTTGTGGTAGAGGATGCTTGTCTGTCGACCTTTTTTGAGTTGCTGAATCTGAGGCTTGACAATAAACCAAACACTATAGACTACAGTCAAGGCTAGCGCCATCAATGAAATCGACCCCAAAGAAAAAACAATGGACAATCCATACAGACCGCCCATTGCGCCGAGCGCTGCTTGCGCTCCTAATACTGCTACTACTCCCAAACACAATGGACACCATTGTTTAACCACAAAAGCTTGGGTGTATAGCGAATAGATCACCATAGGAATGCCAGCAAAACAGCAGAATATCAATAGTCCTTCTACAGAAATGTTTAAAGCAAGACTTATCAGTGTGAATAGGCTAAAGGTTCCAAAGGAAACTAAGCTCAAATCGCTCAATTTGATACGGCCAAATAGTTTGGAACTCGCAGCGTTCAGTACTGAATCACAGTTGGTCTTTTCTCCACTTTGACACAATTTTTCGGTAAGCGTAGATTTGAGTCCCAATTCATGTCTGACTATCAAAATACTGATTGCCAATCCGCATAAACTCAGTGTAAAATAGAAGGCTGTAAATAGAGACCCTTGTTGACTAAAGAACCACAACAGGGTTGCGAAGCCAGCTAGTACAAGTCCTATTTTAGGTAAAAGACTTGGCTGTTTGTACTCCAGGGCTTGGGTTTCATCTTTTTCAATAGCGATGATGATCCCATCCCAACGGTTTAAAAATTCCGCAGTTGAAAGAACCTCTTTCTTATCGGCTCCCGCCACACAGATCAACCGCTGCTTTTTCTTTTGAACAAAAACAAGATCCGAACCTGTTTCCTGTTGCATATTGGCAATGAAGGTTTGCGGCAATTGTTCCAATACTTCTGATGCAGTCGGAACACGCAAAGCAAGGTTGGGTATGTTGAAATGATCGAGTACTCCGGTTACTGCATGAAGGCTTGGATAAGAAGGGTGACTCATGATCTGCAGGTGCAGTTCTTCTGGATTGAGCTGGATTCCGTTTGCTTTGATCAAGCGGTTAACCAGGATGTATAATTGCTCTTTCATGACACTTAGCATTACAGGGATTTCGTGTTTTGTTTTACTAAGGTGCCTTGTATTTACGGGGCTTACAAGGGTCAATGTGCAAGTGTAGCCATCTGTTTCAAATTCGTATAAGCTGGGCTAAAAACTGTTATTAATGAAAAAAGCCACCGCAAGGGTGGCTTTTCTAATGATTTATGGGAGACTTGATTAGTCTAGAAAAAGTGTAAAATCTAAACCACCCAGGTCAGAATAGCTGCAGTTGCTGCCAAAGTAAAATGGGCGTGCTACTATGATATTGGTCTCTGCACTCACGTAGGCAGGATTGACCGTTACACTGGCGGTGTAACCGTCTGAGGTGTAAGGCATGTTCTTGTGTTTGCGTTTAATTCCGGCGTTAAAGGAATCGCTATTCAATGGATGAGCTGTTGTCGTTATATAATTATTAGGGTTGTTTGCAACAAGGCCAAAGGCATTGTAAAAGATTTGTCCATTTGGGAAATACAATTCCAGGCAGTGTTGGTTCTGCAAATAATCCATAAATGCCTCTACTTGTTCGTCATTTGTGTTTAACCCGTCGCCGCCCAAGGTCTCATCTGCTTTGGCCAAGTTGGCTGGGTCTAACACTACATTCTCAATGAATCCATTGCCTCCGGAGCCTCCGATAGGTGGAATCGGCTTGTCTCTATCATGATCAGGATCTGGATGAACAACATAGATCTCTCGCCACAACAGCTCGCGAAACGCGGTCTCGAATCCGGGATTCTGACTGCCAAAAAGATCTTTGAGTTTGATGGTGTTTGCCGCGCTCATCAAATTATTGATCTGGGTGATCTTGCTTGCATCGTTATCTAAGACTTTAGCAGATAGAAAGGCCAACCATTCCATTCTATTTTCTAAGAGTTCGTTGTCTGACATGCTTTTCTCTAAAGCTGTTGTTTTTAATGTGAGGGCTTCAGTGTTCGGATTGATTTCCGTTTGGTCGATAACCTCTTTTTCGCAGGAGCTCACTACCACCAAAAGGAGCAAACTCAGTACAGGGAATAATTTTTTCATGACTTAAATTTTTACGTTAGTGCAAATATTTGGATTGACGTCAAATTGGAAAAGCTACATTATATATACGTAAGCTTTGATTGCAAATTCGTCAGTGCTTATTTCAAATTGGTTTTAATCAAAAATCATCTTCAAGGTGTAATCCTTGCGTCTGCTAGAGACGGGCACCTGAATGTCCATGTGTACAATCAACACGCCTTTTTTGTTGTACTTCAGCACGTGTTGTTTGTTGACAATATAAGACTGATGGCAACGGATAAAGTGAGACTCAGACAAGATCTCTTCTATCTTTTTAAGCGGTTTAGATACTACGATCTTCTCCATCTGCCGCGTGTAAAAGGTGGTGTAATTTCCGTCGGATCGGCAATAGATGATATCATCCTCATAGATCGCATATACGGTATCTGTGGTCTTTAAGATCACTCGTTTCTTTTCACTACCTCGGAAGTATTCTCCAGAGACCTCCAAGAGTTTTTCCAAGTGCGAGTCAGACTGTCTGCTGTTTACACTTTTATCAATCGCAGCAAGGAGCTCATCGTCATCAATAGGTTTTAGAATATAATCCAAAGCGCCTACTTTGATTGCTTTAATAGCGTGCTCGTCAAAACCAGTTATAAAGATCAAATCAAAGTTTTTCTGAGGAATTTTATCCAGCAGGTCAAAGCCGGTACCATCGCCCATATTCACATCCAGAAAGAGCAGATCCGGATCGAATTTTTCAATGGCCTCAAGGCCTTTTTCAACTCCATGGGCTTCTGCGACCACAACAATTTCTTTGGAGTAGTTTTCCTCCAATATCTCACGTACGTGATCGCGCACAAAGGCTTCGTCGTCAATAATAATGGCTTTAATGGTCATCGGTTGTGCTATAGGGGATTTGAATACTTATTCGAGTTCCAGATTCCTCGTCGCCAGATTCCACGACGATATCGGACTTGGTCGTTTTTAATAAAAACTCGCGGATCAATCCGATGGAAGAATTCTCGCGCGTCTCAAACTTTCCTTCACTTAAGCCTTTACCATTATCGGCTATTGTACATTTCAGGATCTTTTGCTCGCGACACAATTGCAACTCGATACGTCCAAGATAATCAATATCCTTAAATCCGTGCTCAATAGCGTTCTCTACAAAGGGTTGAATGAGCATGGGAGGAATGTAAATAGGATCATCTTCTTGAAAATTCTCGTAATTGATTTTGTACTCCAAACCGCGCGTAAGCCGCAGCTTTTGCAATTCGAGATAGCCTTTAAGGGCCGTCATCTCATCTTCGAAAAGCACCCTGTTCTTTAGCGAATTCTCCATCACTTGTCGTAATTGTCTGGAAAATTTGGTAAGCAGGTTAGAGGCCTGCTCCGGACTTTTTTTGATGAGTCTGCCAATAGCGTACAAGGAATTTGAAGTGTAATGCGGATTCATTTGAGTACGTAACAAACGCTGCTGTAGCTGCAATTGCGTGCGTTGAAATTTTGTGTTGCGGTAACGCAAATACCAAAAACCGATAGTCAAGAGAACTAGCGCGATGACCACAGTAATGAGAATACGTGTTTGCAACTGCAGATTCTCTATTTGAGTTGCAGTATTGCGCTGTATCAGGTCTTGTTCGGTCCTAGAGGCTTCGTTCAGCGCTTTGAGTTCATTGGTGAATTTTTGTGTGTATTGATCATCTAGGGCATAGATGACCGAATCTAAAAGGCGCATGACTTCTTTGCTCTCGTTCTCAGTAAGTCGATTGAGGTTGTAGGTGTACTTGAGCAAGCTGCTTTGAACACCTCTATCTATATTGGCAAAGCCTAAGGCCACCGCAGAGTCGAGATATTTTTCAGCTTCTTCATAACGTTCTAAGTCGATCAACACCTCGGCTATATTGGCATAGGGATAGGCTAAAAGTGTTATTTTGTCGGGAGAGTCCGGAGTTTTCTTAGCGGCTTCAAGTCCTTTAATATAATACTTTAAAGCCTCTTGTTTTCTGTCCTCGTAGTATAAGAAAACCCCGTAATTACCGTAAAGTTGTCTTCCTAGTTCCGGAATTTTTTCTACCGAACTCGCCTCAATACTATCGAGAATTGCAAATGTGCCTTCGCTGTCACCAAAATCGTAATAGAGGTATTGTGCACGTGAAATTTTTGCAGGAAAGGTTGAGATTTCGTCCTCTGTGCGCGCTAAGGCTTCAAGGCGCTTCTTATTGTAAAAAAAGGCGCTATCGTACTGTCTTAACCCCTTAAAAGTATTTTCTTTCATGTAATAGAGACTCGCCACTTGCTGATGATCTGAACTCTTGATAAGAGGAGCATATTTGTCACAAATGGTCAGGCAATCTCCGTAGTTTTTAAGCGTGTAATAGGCCTCCCAACCCGAATAAAACAAGCTGTCAAGTCGCTGTTGGGTGTTTTCGCCGGTTAAACTGATTGCGTTATAGAACTGATTGGCAGCACTGTCAATGATACCTCTTTTTCGATAGTACAGCCCCAGCCGGTTAAAATTGTCAATACGTATAGAGTCGTCACCAACTTTTGAGTTTAAAAGTAAGTACCGCGCCTCGAGCAAATATTTGTGTTGCGTTGCACTAACTGCTGTATCGGCGGTTTGGTGCAGCCCATAAATGCGTTTTAGAAGCTTTTCCTCTCGTTGTTGGCAGGAGATCGCGAGGATAGAAATCAGGATCGTTAAAAAGAGTCGCATAGTTCGAAAATAAGCAAATTCAACGCATGCCAGTATCTCCCGATAGTAATTTACAGTGGGAAGTTTTACTTTTACTGCGGATTAGATGCCACATTTATGTCTCGAAAATACGTTTACCCCATTTTAATTGTAGTAGTAACCATTGCCTTGTATTATTTGGAGGATTATATCGATAATAACCCGGTGGGAACAACAGAAGTGTCTGTTGATTCCAGTTCAGATACTTTTGGAGCGACGCTATTTCCCGCTGGAGATGCTTTGGTGTCTCGTGATTATTACACCTTGTCCTATAATGAAACTCATGAGCAGGCCAATTGGGTGGCTTATACCTTACGAGAAGAGCAGGTGGTGAACAACGACTTTGATCGCCCGTATTTTGAGCAGGATCCAAAGGTGAAATCCAAGTCGGCACATTGGCGCAACTATAAGAATTCGGGCTATGACCGTGGACATTTAGTAGCGGCAGCCGATATGGAATTTAGCTACGATGCTTTTAAAGACACTTTCTACACTAGTAACATCAGCCCGCAATTGCATGACTTTAACAGCGGTGTTTGGAATTATTTAGAACAGCGCGTTCGCAGATGGGCCAAGGAAAATGATGACGTCTTTGTCATCACTGGTGGCGTGCTAAAAAACCCAATGGATGCCATTGGTTCTGAGCAGGTGAGCGTTCCTAATGCTTTTTATAAAATTGTGGTGGATAGCTATCGCGGAGAGTATCGCGTCATTGCTTTTTTGATTCCGCATCGGGAGGACATCACGCGCTATTCGGATTATATCGTTTCTGTGGATGAAATTGAGCAGGCCACAGGGATCGACTTTTTTGCAAAACTTCCTTCGTCTCAACAAAAAGAGCTGCAATCCCGTATTGATCGTCTTTACTACGACATTGACTAGCGGTTGATAAAGTTGCTGGAGTCTAGTTTAACAAAGATGAACAGCAAAATCGTAAAGCCCCAAAGGGCAGAACCTCCGTAGGAAAAGAAGGGAAGTGGTATCCCAACGGTAGGGAACAGACCAGTCACCATCCCAATGTTTACAAAGAAGTGAAAGAACAGTATCGCAGCCACGCTGTATCCATAAACGCGGGCAAACTGTTGCTTTTGCCTTTCTGCTAAGATCAGTAGGCGAATGATCAACCATAAAAATAGGATCACCACAAAGATGCTTCCCAAGAAGCCCCATTCTTCACCTACTGTGCTAAAAATATAGTCGGTGTGCTGTTCCGGGACAAAATTTCCTTTGGTCTGGGTTCCTTTGGTCCAGCCTTTACCTAAAAAGCCGCCGCTACCAATAGCAATCTCACTTTGATTGGTGTTGTATCCAATGCCTCGGGTATCTACTTCTTTGCCCAATACAATATTAAAACGGTCCCGGTGGCGCTGTTCAAACACATTGTTGAAGATATAGCTTACAGAAAATGCGAAGGCCACACAGGCTCCAGTAATGATGACATATTTGCCCAAGTTGCGTTTCTTCTTCCTGTTCTTGAACCAAAGCAGCAGGGCAATTACAGCTACGGCTGCAGCCACCCAATAAACCCCAATGAGCAGAGTGGCAATAAATAAGAAGGCCGCAATGAATCCTAAGAGCAGATAAATGAAATGGAGACCTTCTCTGTAGAGCGGAAAGATCAAGGCTGTAAAGATCAAAGCGCTCCCAGGGTCAGGTTGAGGTACGATCAACAAGGCGGGGAGCAGAATGATCAAAAAGGCTTTTAATTGATGGTCGAACAGCTTTACGTTGGTCTGAATATCGCTGAGATATTTACTCAAGGCAAGTGCTGCTGCGGCTTTAGCGAATTCGGACGGTTGTAATCCAAAGGAACCAAAAGAATACCAGCTACGTGCCCCATTGATGTCTTTTCCAAATATAAATAGCCCCAACAGACTGGCTAGGGCTATCAGGTAGATCACGCTGGAGAAGCGTTCGTAAAACTTGGCGTCTACTGCTAGAATAAAAACTATGAGCACCAGACTCAAGCCAATAAAGAACAGTTGCTTGGCGTAAATATTGTCCAGATTAGTAAAAGAGACGGCGGTATCTGAAAGTGAGGCCGAGTAAATATTCATCCAGCCGGCTGCAACCAAAAGCAAGTAAAGGATCACGGTGATCCAGTCGATATTTTGAAGCGTGCTATTGCGTTGCATTATTGATTGATTATAAAGGGCTCGCCAGAGAATGGTTTGGCGTATTCGTCTTCCAAACTGCCGTTGATCACAAAATCCTCCATGTCTTGGCGCGAGATCTCACCGCGTAAATATTTTTCAATCATCAGTCCTGCAATACGCCCTGCCCAACGAGATCCCCAATATCCGTTCTCCACAAACACGGCAATGGCAATCTTCGGGTCGTCTTTAGGCGCGAAGGCCACAAAAATGGAGTGGTCCGTCAATTGTACAACCTCTCCGTCAATTCGGGTAAAGTTCTCTGCAGTACCGGTCTTTCCACAGATTTCAATTCCAGGGATTTGAATATATTCCGCAGTACCTTCATTGTACACGTCAAACATTCCTTCAATCACAGGGTCAAAGTGCTCTGCTGAGATAGAGGTGTAGTGTTTCTCTGTGTATTTCTGAGGTAAGGTGTCCACGCCTTTGATCTGTTTGATGATATGCGGACGGTAGAACCATCCTTTGTTTGCAATCACAGAAGCGGTATGCGCCATTTGCATAGGAGTCATGGTGACCTCTCCTTGACCAATAGCGTTAGAGATGGTGGCTGTTGCGTACCAGCGGTACTTTGGATAATTATAACTGCGGTTATAGAAGCCCGAGTCTGGAATATAACCCTTACGCCCGCTCGGTAAGTCATAGCCCATATAGTTACCCAGTCCAAAACTGGCCAAATGGTTGTGCCAAGCGTCTATCCCTTCTTGAGGACTGTCATACTTTTCAATGGTTCGTCTATAGGCTGTACAGAAGTAGGTATTACAGGAGTTTGCAATTCCTCCAACCATGTCCAAGGGTCCGCGGTGGGCGTGGCATCCAAGTGGTTTGCGTCCGCCGTAATAATAAGCTCCGCTGCAACTGATGCGTTCCTCAGCAGTGATCACTCCTTCTTCTAAGGCGATCAAAGAGGTCAAGGCTTTAAAGGGAGAACCAGGCGCGTATTGACCCTCTAATACACGGTCAAAAAGCGGCTTGGCAATGGAATCGTTGTAAAGCGCAGTATAGTTTTTTGATCGCTTGCGACCCACTAAATAATCCGGGTCGTAAGAAGGCGCGGTGATCAAGGACAGAATCTCTCCAGTCTTGGGCTCAATAGCCACAATGCCGCCGCGTTTATTTTGCATGAGCAGTTGTCCGTAGGCTTGAAGTTCAGAATCCAAGGTCAAGACGATATCGCGTCCAGAAACTGGAATGGTATCAAAGATTCCTTCTTTATACGGGCCAATATCTTTGTTAAATCGATCTTTTTGAATGTATTTGACTCCTTTAACTCCGCGGAGAATTTCCTCATACTGCTTTTCCACCCCCGTCATACCAATATAATCTCCCAAGCGGTAATAAGGATTGCGCTTCATAATGCCATCATTGACCTCTCCAATGAATCCTAAAACATTAGCAGAATGCTGAACTTGATAGTCTCTCAAGGAGCGTTTCTGAATAAAGAAGCCTTTGTATTGATACATCTTCTCTTGCAAGGCGGCAAACTCTTCCTTGGTGAGTTGCGGCATAAATGGCGATGGAATTCGAGGCGAATAGGTCCAAGCTTTGCTCAGTTTTTTGTCAAACTCTTCCCTGCTGATTCCCAAGTCCTCAATAAAAGAAAGGGTGTCCAAGTCTTTGACGTTTCGCGGAATGACCATGATGTCATAGGCCGGTTGATTGGCCACTAAGAGTTCTCCGTTTCTATCAAAGATGAACCCGCGTTCCGGGAAATCATAAACCATTTTAATGGCGTTGTTCTCTGAGAGTTTCTGAAAGCTGGAATCGTAGATCTGCAAATAGAAAAGGCGGGCGGCGAATACCAATCCGCTGCATAGAGTAAGTCCTAAAAGCAAAAGTTTTCTCATCGTTTTTTGGAGCCTAAAAGGATGAAACTTAACAAGATCAATAAACTACTAAAGAGTACTGAGAACAAGGTTGATTTTAAAACCAGCGCCCATTGGCTCAGACTAAAAATCTCTAAACTAAACAGTACAAAATGATGCACAAATACCGCGCCCAAAACATAGGTGATGATCCCGCCCAAAGGCATTTCAATGATCTTCACCACATTGTATTCATAGCTGATCCCAAAAGAGGTTTTTAAGAACAGCGGGCGGCTGTAAGCCATCGTTACACTAGCAACGGCATGAACCCCTCCCGTATTGCTAAAGATGTCCACAAATAATCCTAAAAGAAAACTGCTAATGAGCAAAACAGATCGATTTCCCGTAACCGGGAACCTCAAAATATAGATTACGTAAAGGAACGGAACTATATAACCAAACAAGGCCACATTGTTCAAGACCAACACCTGCAAGAGCAAGAGCAGCACAAACCGAATGCTATTGGAGATCACCTCATTCTTCATCGGGGATGGTTTCTTCTAGTTCCTGAATCTCTGCTGCGTCTGGCATTTTAATGACATATGCCGGACCTAAATTGGTCATGTCGTTAAACAGTTTGATTTGCACCACATAGTAGTTGCCCGATTGGTCCAGCTCATAACTTTCAATGGCTCCGATAGGTATTCCCGCTGGGAAAATGGTAGAACGTCCTCCCGTCACTATACTGTCGCCTATGGCTAATGGTGCAAGGCGTTGCACATCCACCAGCTGTACAATATTCGGGTCTCTGGTGTCCCACTGCAGGGTTCCAAAGTGATTGGATTTAGTGAGTTTAGCGTTGATGCTGGATTGGGTATTTAAGATTGACAAAACTGTGGCATAGCCGTTGGAAGTTTTATCAGTGATTCCTAAAATACCGTTGGGGCTTACTACCCCCATACTGGTTTGTATGCCTAATTTTTCACCACCTTTAATGGTCAGGTAATTTTTTGTTCTGCTGTAGTTGTTGTTGATCACCCGAGCTGGAATATAATCTACCCCTCCCCATAAAGTGTTCTGCGAGGCTTGACTTTGAAATATGGAATCCACATTGCCCACAGCCTCTCTCAATTGACTGTTCTCAATTTGTAGCAGCTCATTTTGCGTCTTAAGATTTAAGTAGTCGCTTATTCCAGAGGTCCAACTGAAAAGTGTTCCGCTAATGCCATTGGCAGCACTGAGGTATTTTCCAGAATGATAGGATCGGGATTGAAAGGTGAAAAAGAGTCCGAGCAGCACCAACACGCAAAACAACAGAAAATGCCTCTTTCGAATAAAGAAATTAATAAGCTGCTGCATGCTTGGGGACTATTACGGGATCAACACACTTTTGTACTTGCTTATGTTTTTTAAACAAATTCCGGTTCCGCGAACTACAGCGCGCAACGGATCTTCCGCGATATAAACAGGCAGGTCTGTCTTCTGCGACAAGCGCTTGTCCAATCCGCGAAGCATAGAACCACCTCCGGCCAAATAGATTCCGGAGTTGTAAATATCGGCTGCCAATTCTGGAGGAGTTTGAGAAAGCGTCTCCATCACGGCATCTTCAATACGCAAGATCGATTTATCCAAAGCTTTGGCGATCTCACGGTATGAGGTCTGGATCTGCTTTGGTTTCCCAGTTAGCAGATCACGTCCTTGCACAGCCATATCGTCTGGTGGCAACTCAAGATCCTCAATAGCAGCTCCGATCTGAATCTTGATCTTCTCTGCGGTGCGCTCCCCAACGTAGAGGTTGTGTTGGGTACGCATATAGTATATGATGTCGTTGGTAAACCCGTCACCTGCGATCTTTACAGACTTGTCACAGACAATTCCACCTAAGGCAATTACGGCGATCTCTGTGGTTCCCCCTCCGATATCTACAATCATGTTTCCTTTAGGCTGCATGATGTCAATCCCAATACCAATAGCGGCGGCCATCGGTTCGTGGATCAGGTAGACTTCTTTACCGTTTACTTTTTCTGCGGATTCTTTAACGGCACGCATCTCCACTTCTGTAATACCACTCGGAATACAGATCACTATGCGCAAACCAGGCTTGAAGAGTTTCTTCTTGATAGCCGGGATGTCCTTGATGAACATATTGATCATCGATTCTGAGGCATCAAAGTCTGCAATTACACCGTCTTTAAGCGGACGGATTGTTTTGATGTTCTCGTGGGTTTTTCCTTGCATCATATTGGCCTCTCGACCTACGGCAATGATCTTACCTGTGGAACGGTCTCTGGCCACGATAGAAGGTGCATCCACAACCACCTTGTCATTGTGAATAATCAGGGTGTTAGCAGTGCCCAGATCGATTGCTATTTCCTCTGTTAAGAAGTCGAAAAATCCCATAAAATTGTGCGTGCAGCTTTAAAATTAGTGGCCTGAAGATCAGTATCACACAAAAGTAATAAAATTAATGAAGTAGCATCGACTTTTACCGCACTTGTCGCGCCGATTTTACCTCTAGTGTTTAAAATGACGAGTACCCGTCATCACCATGGCCAAACCGTGCTCGTTGCAGTAGTCAATACTCAATTGATCCTTGATGGATCCACCGGGTTGAATCACTGCTTTGATTCCGGCTTTATCAGCGATCTCCACACAGTCCGGAAACGGGAAGAAAGCATCACTGGCCATAACCGCCCCGTTGAGGTCAAAATCAAAGCTCTTTGCTTTGTCTATCGCTTGACGTAAGGCGTCTACTCGAGAAGTTTGTCCGGTACCGCTGGCACAAAGTTGTTTTCCTTTGGCCAAAACAATGGTGTTGGACTTGGTGTGCTTGCACACTTTACTAGCGAATAGTAAATCTGCTAACTCAGAATCTGACGGTTTATTGTCGGTAGCCTGTGTTAAATCTTCTGCAGTATCAGTTTTGTGATCTCTGTCCTGTACCAAAGCTCCGTTCAAACAAGAACGAACAATGGTCTCTGGTAAGGCCGTTTGCTTCATTTTAAGCATGATGCGATTTTTCTTCCCTTTGAGGATCTCCAAGGCATCTGCATCAAAATCAGGAGCAATTACTACCTCACAGAAGAGTTTGTGGATCTCCTCAGCAGTAGCTGCATCAATGGTGGTGTTGCAAATCAAAATTCCTCCAAAAGCAGAAACAGGATCACCTGCCAAAGCATCTACATAGGCTTGGTGTACCGTATCGCGCTGTGCGATTCCGCAAGCATTGTTGTGCTTTAAGATCGCGAAGGTTGGCGCCTCTCCCCAAAATTCCAGCATCAAGGTCACGGCTGCATCTACGTCCAGAAGGTTGTTGTAGCTGAGCTCCTTGCCGTGAAGTTTGTCAAACATAGCGTCAAAATCTCCAAAGAAGAATCCACGCTGATGTGGGTTCTCTCCATAACGCAATACCTTTCCTTGGGTTTCACTCACTTTTAGAGCAGCGATCTCGTGATCGGCATTGAAGTAGTTGAAGATCGCTGTATCGTAATGAGAAGATACATTGAACGAGCGCGCTGCAAAGCGCTTGCGGTCTGCAACCGTAGTGCTTCCCCCACTCTTTGTAATTAGCTGCAAGAAGTCGTTGTAGTCTTCCATAGAAGAAACACAAACGGTGTCTTTGAAATTCTTTGCCGCAGCACGGATCAAAGAAATTCCTCCAATGTCAATTTTTTCAATGATGTCTTGCTCGCTAGCACCAGAGGCTACCGTTTTCTCAAAAGGGTAGAGGTCCACGATCACCAAATCCAATTGTGGAATCTCAAACTTGGCCATCTCTTCAATATCACCTTCATGGTCCTGGCGGTTTAGAATACCACCAAAGACCTTTGGGTGTAAAGTTTTTACACGTCCGCCCAAAATAGAAGGGTAGCTGGTCACATCTTCTATCGCCACAACAGGGATTCCCAAGTCTTGGATGAATCGTTCTGTACCTCCTGTAGAATAAAGGGTTACGCCAAACTCGTGGAGTTTTTTAACGATAGGTTCCAGTCCGTCTTTGTGAAATACACTGATCAGTGCCGATTGAATTTGTTTTGTGCCGCTCATTGAAGTAAAATTTTAAAGGGCAAAAGTACGGATTTCATTAGCAAAATTGTAACATATCCTTACTGAAAACGTCTTATCTTCGTATTACAAATAAACCCGCCCATTGCGGGGTTTTTAAAAAGCGCTGATCATCTCATGTTGATATACTTCCGCATCCTAAAAGAAAGCTTTGTGTTCGCTATCAGCGCACTGAAGAACAACAAGCTCAGAACCTTCCTTTCACTCTTGGGAGTGACTATTGGTATCTTTTCGATCATCGCAGTATTGGCGGCAGTAGATTCTTTAAAACGAGATATTGAAGACAGTATTTCTTCTCTAGATAATCGCACCCTATTCTTGGCGCGTTTTTCTTTTGGACCGACAGACATCCCGATCTGGAAACGCGAACAGTTCCCAGATGTTACTTATGAGGAATATCAAATGATCTTAAGACAGGTGCCGGATGTTTACGGAGCTTCTTATCAGATCAATGTGGCTCCAGAAACGGTGCGTTTTGAAGAGAACTTCATTGAGAATGTAGAAATGATCTTTGTGACCGATCAGCAAACACGGATTGAAGATGTGAAACTGCAAGCAGGTCGTTTCTTTAACGAATCAGAATCCGTTCGTGGAGCTCCCGTTATTGTTATTGGAGATGAGGTAGCTAACACGCTGTTTGGCGGAGCTGATGAAGCGCTGGGGAAACGTTTACGTGTGTACGGACGCAGATTGAGCGTTATTGGAGTTATGGAAAAAGAGGGTCGCGGGCTCTTTGGCGGCAGTAAGGATGTTGCTTCTTTTTTACCGGTGAACATTGGCCGTCGGATCTTTGGAGACAACAACAAATCCGTATTCCCATTTATAGTGATCAAACCTAAGACGGGTGTGGATCAAGGCGAATTCAACGCAGCCTTAACCGCTAAAATGAGGAATTTTAGAGGGCTCCGTTCAGACGACAGCAACAACTTCTTTTTAAATCAACTGCAAGGCTTCTCAGATGCCATTGACAATATTACCGGCCAGCTCAACGTGATTGGTTGGATCATTAGTGGATTCTCCCTCTTGGTAGGTGGATTCGGTATCGCGAACATCATGTTTGTGAGTGTGAAAGAACGCACCAACCTCATTGGAATTCAAAAGTCCTTGGGGGCTAAGAACAAATTCATTCTCTTCCAATTTTTATTTGAAGCGATCATTCTAGCAGTAATTGGAGGAGCTATTGGTCTCTTCTTTGTGTTCCTCGCGTCCATTGCAGCCTCTCAGATCGCAGGTGACTTTGAGTTTATTCTCTCTCCTTGGAATATGTTTATCGGAACCGGTATTTCGGTCTTCATTGGATTGATCTCCGGAATCATTCCGGCCATCTCCGCATCGCGTTTGGATCCTGTTGAAGCGATCCGAACAGGTATGTAATTTTGAACTCGCATTCTGCAATAGAAAATTTATTCCGTCTTCAAACTACTTCAAAACAAGTAACTATGTTGCGTTTTTTAATTTTAGCATAGCGCTGCTATGCCTAAAATCAATAAAACGCCTTGTTTTATTGTATTTTAAAGCCTCATTACAAAGTTCTATCACAGAATTCGGGTTGCCTTCTTTATAGTATCTCAGCCAACTGCGTGTTGACCCAAGTCAGGAAGTCTTCGTCAGCAGGGCTAAAAGGGTCAATGCTATTGCTGTCAATATCAATCTGTCCAATATTAACTCCGTCTTTAAATAAAGGAACCACAATCTCTGCCTTTACCGTGATGCTGCAAGCAATATAGTTGTCTTGCGCTTTTACATCGGGTACTACAAAATTGGCATTAGACTCTGCAACCTGTCCGCAGATACCTTTGCCGAAAGGAATGGTCGTGTGATCTGTAGGCTCACCGGCAAACTTTCCTAGATGCAGCAGGCGTTTGTCGTGATCGGCAAAGTAGAATCCCACCCAATCATAATAAGAAACTTCTGCTTGCAGGAGGTCACAAATGCCTTGCATGGCAGTGTCTGGACTGTCTTTGTGAGTTTCAATTATGGTGCTAACGGCGGGTTGTAATGCAGATAAATTCATAGCAAAAATTGTAAAGGTCAAAGGTAAGAAGCACTTTGGATTTTTAATAGTGCTCCACGAGCTTAATTTTAAAATATTCGGGCTCAAACATTTTGTCTAACTTTGACCAATAGGCAGTCGGATGCTTCGCAAACTCTTTACAGAACATCGAGCAGTTTTTAAATTCTTAGGACTCTTTTTTGGGACCTATCTGCTGCTGTCATTGATCTATCTGATCTACATCAGCCTAACTACGGCAGAAAATGCAGTGGATCCATTAACCGGATTGGTGGGCAAACAAGCACAAGCACTTATCAATGGTTGGAGTTACAAGGCGCAAGTACTGCCTACAGGAGGCCAGCCAGAGCTGCAGCTCTTTATTAATGGAGATCTCGTAGCTAGAATCATTGAAGGATGCAACGCGGTCAGCACTATTATTTTGTTTACCGCTTTTGTAGTCGCCTTCAAAAAAACACTCAAAAAAACCCTGGTTTTTATTTTCGCTGGAGCCGTATTGATCTACGGAATTAATCTTTTGCGCATTGGAATCTTAGCTATTGCCCTGTATCATTATCCAGAAAAGGAACCGATCTTGCATCAAGTGGTCTTTCCAGCCTTGATCTACGGCCTAGTGGCACTCTTGTGGATGCTTTGGGTCGGGGTCTTCAAAAAAGCTAAAACTCATGGGTAGAGGTCTGCGAATTGGGTTAATTGTGTTGCTGTTCGGCGCTTTAGTTGCACTGCGGATGTATGCTGCGAATTGGTTCTACGATCCTTTGGATAGCTTCTTTAAGGGGCAATACCAAGGTCAAGCTTTGCCAACTTTGGCCATAGGTAAATTATTAGGAGTTATGGCCCTGCGCTTTTGGATTACTGGAGCGATCACCATAGCGATCATTCAACTTTGGTTTGTCAACGCTTCTAAAACCCGATTGACCTTTTGGATACTGCTTGCCGCCTTTTTGCTGTTATTTACATGCTTTTGGGTGTTAATTGCGTTAAAACAACCGCCTCTAGAAGGGTTATTCTACATTAGACGTTTTTTGATACAACCCCTGATTCTTATCTTGCTGATACCCGCATTTTATTATGAAAACAACACCAAAGATGCGGAGGCTTAAAGTATATTTGTAGTATAAAATTCAATGCCATGCGAATCCCATCATTTTTAATCCTTTCTTTCTTGTTGCTTTGTTTTACTGCTTGTAAAGACGAGGCTAAGCAAGCTGAAGATACCACAACTGAGTCCGCAGAACCTCAAGCTGCAGAGACTGCCAAGACAAAATATGAAGCTGCCGCTACCACGGCTAAGTTCAAGGATCCTAAGGTAGGCCCTGTCTTTGATGCCTATATAGCTTTAAAAACTACCTTGGTGAATTCAGATGTGGAGGCTACGTCCCAAGCCGCAGACGCTTTATTGACGGCTTTTTCAAATATGGGAGTGGATGAAGAGACCTTCCTAGCTGCGCAATTCGTTATGGAATCCAAAGAAATTGCAGCACAACGCGATGGATTCAATAAATTAACTCCTATTGTAGAGCAAATGGTGGTAGATAATATTGAAGGAGGAGCCGTTTACAAACAATACTGCCCAATGGCCTTCAATAACACTGGAGCCTATTGGTTGTCCAACAGCAAGGAGATCTATAATCCGTATTTTGGAGATATGATGCTCAACTGCGGACGCGTTTCAGATACTTTTGAAGCTGCAGCGTCAAACTAGACTTACAACAGCATGAATACGTTTAGATCTATCATTCTGTTTTTTACTGCAATACTGCTGATCTCCTGTCAAAATGAGATGGAAGCTGTTGTTGCCGTGCATGATGAGCTCATGCCGAAAATGGTTGATATATCTAGACTGCAAGAGCAGATCTCAGAGGCTATTCCGGACAGTCTCAGAACGGAGGAACAACAAAACACTATTGACCAGCTGGAAGCAGCCAATACGGCGATGATGGATTGGATGCGCGATTTTGGAGCTGCCTTTGACTTTGAAGAGATTAATAAAGGTAAGCCTCTAAATGCCGCTAAGGCCGACAGTTTAAAGAAATATGCGCAGAGTGTTGAGGCGCTTAAAGAGCAGATGCTCAGCGCTATAGAAGAGGGGCAATCGGTATTTGACGCTTTGAAACAGGAGTAGTTAAAGTATTGTTAGCTTCCCTTCACTTTCCGCAGATTTTGTAATTTTGCAGCGTGCAAAGAGTAATTGCTACCATATTATCTGTTTTGATACTGCTGAGCAGTACAGGGCTCACTTATGCGGAACACTTCTGTGGAGAACATAAGATGATGGGTGAGATCACCTTGGGCCATGCGGCTTTGAGCTGCGGTATGGTGATGCCCACTTCTGATTGCGAGACCACAGCGCCTGTCATGGATTGTTGTGATAACGAGTACTTGCAGGTAGATCTGGATGATGATTACTCCAAAGTAGCTTTTGATTTTGACTTTGAGCTAGACTTTGTTTGGGTTGGTCCTGTTTTTTACTGGGACTTCAATGCTGATGAAATTGCTCAAGCACCAACAGGTTTGCCATTTTATAGGCCGCCTCCAGAAGACACACCTTTATTTCTTCTCTACGAGACCTACCTCATTTGATGTATAGGCTTGCACTTGCAAGCACTAACGAAGATCCATTGATCTATTGTTAACTACTATACATTACCAATGTCAACACAATTAATACACATACAAGGCATGACCTGCCTGGGTTGTGTCAAAAACGTAAAAACCTCCTTGGAAGCATTGCCGGGAGTCACAAGCGCTTCAGTTTCCTTAGAAGATGGTACTGCCGTTATAGAAGGGGCTAAAGCGCAACCGCAGATGATACTGCAACAAGCCTTAGGAGAGAAGTACAGCATCAATCCTGACGCTGAGGTAAAACCGATTAAATCCTCAAAGCTTAAACAACTCAGACCGTTACTGATCATTTTTGCAGGTCTGTTATTGGCTACTGCTTTATTAAATTACAAAGCCTTTGATCTAAAGGAGGCTATGATGGATTTTATGGGGCTCTTCTTTTTGGTCTTCGGATTTTTTAAACTCCTAGATCTAAAAGGTTTTCCTGAAAGTTTTGCCATGTACGATCCCTTAGCCAAAGCGTTTCGCGCTTACGGTTGGGCCTATCCGTTTATAGAACTCGGATTGGGTGCGTTACTCTTATTGCGAATAGGGCTAGTGCCTGTTTTTGTGATTACCTTAATCTTACTAAGCATCACAACCGTTGGAATCTTACGGTCTATTTTGGATAAAAGAGAGATCCGTTGTGCCTGTTTAGGTACTTGGCTCAATCTGCCGATGACCGAGGCTACCTTAATTGAAAATGCGATCATGATCGTCATGGCCGTTTATATGTTAACCCAAACAATTGCCTTATGAAAAAGTGGTTTTTAATTTTAGTATTGGCTCCACTTTCTGTTATGGGGCAAGAGCTGGTAACCGGGCAGATCCTAGACGGAGGTGCAGATAATGAGGTCGGCCTAGGAGGTGCCAACATCATTTGGTTAGACACTCAGGTAGGTGCAGTGGCTGACTTTGACGGTGATTTTGAGTTACCCTACAAGCCGGAATACAATCAGTTGGTCATTAGTTATGTAGGCTATAAAGACGATACCTTGACCGTGACTGGGCCAGGTCGAATTGTGCATACCTTAGAACCAGACAGCAGTTTGGACGCCGTAACCGTAAGTGTTGAAAAGAAAGCAGCGACCCGCTCTTTTCTTCAGGCACAAAATGTGGTTTTGGTAAGTAGTGATGAATTACTTAAAGCCGCCTGTTGCAACCTCTCTGAGAGTTTTGAGACCAATCCGTCCATTGATGTAAACTTCTCTGATGCCGTTACGGGAACTCGTCAGATTAGAATGTTGGGACTCACCAGTCCTTATATACTCATCACTACAGAGAATATTCCGGCCATTCGAGGGGCTGCTCAGACCTACGGTTTGAGTTTTATTCCAGGAACTTGGGTAGAGAGCATCCAGATCACCAAAGGTTCTGGTAGCGTGATCAACGGTTTTGAAAGCATCACTGGACAGATCAATGCAGAACTGCAAAAACCCACTACAGATGTTCCGCTTTTCTTGAATCTTTATGGTAATCTCAGCGGACGTTTAGAAGGTAATTTCCACTGGAATCAAAAGGTGACCGATAAATGGTCAACGGGGCTTTATGTCCACGGCAATGTCCGCAATCAAAAGAATGATCGCAATGATGATGGCTTCTTAGACATGCCTTTGCAAGAGCAGATCAACGTGATGAATCGTTGGCAATACACAGATGCAGAAGAAGGCATTGTGAGCTTTATCAACGTTAGGTTTTTGAATGATAGCAAGCAAACGGGGCAAAAAGACTTTGACCCGAGTCGCGATAGAGGTACGACTAACCTTTGGGGTTCTGAGATTGATACCCGGCGTTTTGATGTTTCTGGAAAACTCGGTTTTGTCAATACAGAACTGCCTTGGCGCAGTTTGGGAATTCAAGGGGCCTTTAGCTATCACAAGCAGGAATCCTACTTTGGTTTGCGTAGTTATGACATCACCCACCGGAGTTTTTACGGAAACGTGATCTACAATTCCATCATAAGTGATTCCAGACACAAGATCAAAACAGGGATCGGCTTTACGCATGATGCTTATGATGAATTGGTTGAAGGAACTAATTACGATCGTATTGAGAATTCCGTTGGTGGATTCTTTGAATACGCCTTTGACAACTTAGATGCCCTTACTTTAACGGCCGGCCTACGTGTAGATAATCACAACCGATTTGGCTTTTTTGTCACGCCACGATTGCATGCCCGTTATGAGGTCTGGAACAAAGGAGTGTTTAGAATTTCTGCGGGGCGCGGAATCCGATCGGCGAATATATTTACAGAGAATCAGCAGCTGTTTGCAACCAACCGAACCATTGCTATCAATGATGACGGAGGTAGCATTTACGGCTTAGACCCTGAGATCGCCTGGAATTATGGAGTCTCCTTTTTACAAGGTTTTGAACTTTTTGGACGCAAGGCAGACATTGCATTAGATTTTTACCGAACCGATTTTCAAAACCAAGTAGTGGTGGATTGGGAGACCCCAACGGCCATTCGTTTTTACAATTTAGAGGGTAGTAGTTTTGCCAATAGTTTTCAGTTTGAGTTCAACTATGAGCTGGCAGAAAATCTGGATTTCAGATCGGCCTATAAATTCTATGACGTGCAGATCGATTACGACTCTGGCCGCTTAGAACGTCCACTCACGCCGAGAAACCGAATCTTTGCCAATTTGGGATACGAGATCAACAAGGCAGATGACAGTCCTTCTTGGAAGTTCGATCTAACCTACAATTGGCTGGATCAGGCGCGTTTTGCCAATACCTCGCAAAGCCCCGTTGAATTTCAGCGTCCGGAGCGATCCCCATCCATTGGAACCCTTAACGGACAGATAACCAAGGTGTTTTCTGAGTCTTTTGAAGTATATTTGGGAGGCGAAAACATAACGGATCAACGCCAAACAGATCCTGTGATCAGTGCGGAAAATCCCTTTGGAGATAATTTTGATACCACTTTTGTTTACGGCCCGATTTTTGGAAGAATGGTGTATGCGGGCTTACGCTTAAAAATGAATTAAATGAAGAAGTTATTAATTGTATTAGCAATAATGAGTGTTGGAACGACCTTCGCTCAAAACAAGAATGCCAAAGCCAATATTGAAGTTGATGGTGTTTGTGGCATGTGTAAAATGCGCATTGAAAAAGCCGCAGTAGAGACCATTGGTGTTAAAAGAGCTGTTTGGAATTTGGAAACACACGAGTTGAGCCTGATCTTCAACGAGAAGAAAACCTCTGTAGATGCAATAGAAAAGAACATTGCTGCGGTAGGGCATGACACTCCCAATCATAAGGCTACTGATGCAGCTTATGACGCTATTGATATGTGTTGTAAGTATCGTGATCCGTCTGTTGTGGACGATCACAAGAACATGAAAGGTGATGGCGGCAAACGCTAAATTTGACTTATGAAATTGACCAAACGCGTACTTCTATATGCCATGACTGTAGTGGTGACCATAGGAGCTTTTATATGGAACAATCGAGTAGAGCAATGGATGGCTACTCAAGACGACCCTGAAATGGTGGTTCGTACAGACCTTTTGGTGTTATACCCTTTGGTACTGACCTTGATCGCCATTAGCGCTTATTCGCTTTATAAAGACTATAAGCAGCGCAACTCTTAATTTGTGCCGCTTACATTGAGCAAATGGGTGGTGCTAAACGCTCTGCCCATTTGGTCAATTCCTTCTATCAATATTTTCACATTATCCTTTTCTGGGTTGGCAAAACTCAGCCCGATATTTCCCGCAAGATCAATCTCTGCTTGAGGAATCCAATGGTAGCAGCCGTAAGCTTTAAAGCTTGCCGCAGTATACTGGTATTTGGGCGTGTAAAACTCTTTGGATGAAGCATAACCTTTCTCTAGTGTAAAGGTTTTAGCAGTTTTGATCTGATTGCGCGTTTGCCACTCTCTGTTGGTAAAGACTATAAAAGTATGCACCTTCCCAGTACGGTCCGTGTAGATCTCATCCACATCCTGCAGTGAGAGCATCTCTCCAATGATGAGCGGATCATATGGCACACCGTCAACCACAACACTGGGTCGTAAAAAATTGCTGCCTCTTCCGTTGGGATTCATGACCCATTTACCAAAGACTGGCGCGGGGTTATTTTCTAAGAACACGGAATAGTAACCATAGGTGCCCATAAAGACCTTTAAGTTTCCGTAAGATCGTTCAGAAGGTGTCATTTTACGGCCATCCCAGCCTTTAAAGTAGCTTTCGTATTTCAAAGTGGGTTTCTGCACCACGACCACTTCATCGAGTTGCTCAGCATTGGCATCAAATCCAAAATTGCTAAAGCCGTCATCCAACTCACGTTTAGCAAAAGGATTGGCCGTGACCAATTCAAAATTTGATTTTAAGTCTTTAGAGGTTGGCGCTAGGCTAAAAAAGAACTGACTCTGTACGGGAAGTCCATCTTTATCAATAGCGGCTAACTCAAAGGTGGTGCCGGTTGTCCCTTTGATCTCACTGATCTCAAAATCTCCGTTCTTGTCAATTTGCACATATTGTATCTCCTTGTTGACGTTGGAGTAATACAGCAGCTGATCGGGTACATCTTTCGGATCGTTCGGACGTACATATCCCTTCAGTTTGATTCCAGGTCCGTCAAAATAGTAATCGTTTTCTGCACTGTTTTGAGAAGCTGCAAAAACGTTGCGCCATTTGTATTTACTCCATCCTTGATTGAGTAATAACAGATCCAATGCATAGTGTTTTCTACTGTTGAAATCGGTAAAATAAGCGTTGCCATCTTCGATAAATCCATTGATATATGGCTTCAAATTTTTTGACACCAAGATGTTTGGAGCGTCTTGTAGTGCCAGGGACTCATCAGAAACCACAGTGATACTCGCCGTTTTGACTTTGATGGAATCGTTCAATCTGATTTGCAATTTGCCTCTTACAGTATCTTGTTCAAACCGATTGATATTGGCTTGGATCTCACTGCTTATGCGTGTTTCTGGTTTGTAGATCAGCCGTTCTAAAACGGGTTTATTGTCTGCGGTGAAGAGCGTAAAGGTGTTCACTCCCTCAAAGAGTTTGATCGCAGGGAATACTAGCGTCAGTTCTGTATAGCCGGATTCAAATACAACCGGATATTCTCTAAAGCGCTCCCCATTCTGAATGTAGAGCTTGTACTCTTGATCACCCACCAAATTCATGGATTGCTCGTTGGTGTAAACCGTAAGCTGCACGCTGGAGTTTAAAAAGTTCTGTTGCAGGTGCATCCCTATTCCTGTTCTGTCTGCCGCGGGTAGTTGCTGAGAAACCAATTCATCCTTAAAATTGAATTGAAGAAAGTATTGCTTGTCAATTTCTGGGTTGAATACAAACTTACCCATGCCCACAGCATTGGTTCTCAATCCAGACTGTAAAACCTCTCCCTGTTCATTCACTAAAGAGATGTCTCTTACAGCAACCCCCAATCCGGTCGGGTTGATGATCTTTATTCCGTAAGTGTTTGAAGCACTGCTGAGGGCGTGTCCGCCTTCTGGCAAAATCTGAATATCTAAGACCTTATTAGCTGCTGTGGTTGATGGGGTTTCTTCTGATGGGTTCAACAAGGCAATGGGAGCCATAAAGGAATTGTCCTCAGAATAACCGTTCATGCGAGAAGTAAAGGCCTTGATATAAAGTAGCTGACCTTCTTGTTTTTGATCGATCAAAATAGAGCCGTGGGCTCTACCTTCTTTGGTCATTGTTAAAACACTGCTGATCTCTTCCCCAGATTCGTCATACAGGACCACGTTTAAGTTCGCATCCTTATCACTGAGTGAGCCGTCACTGATCTCAAAGAGGTAAGCAGAGAACCATATAGTTTCTCCTGGAAAGTATAAGTTCTTGTTTAAATGCAGATGAATGTTTTGCCTCTCAGATAAATAACTTTTAAGCGCGCCAGAGATCGCTGTTTGGTTGTCCTGTTGCTGGCCAAAGCTCAATAAAGTAAAGAGTGCTAATGCTAGTAAAGTAAAGTTTCTCATCCCCCTTGGTTTTATTTTAAAGATACGATTCACCAAGCGCTTCAGGCGTAAAACTTTATAAAAGCTAACTCGATTTGGCTGAATTTTAAGAAGTTACTTAAGCCTAATCAAGCCCGTCGATCTCAAGCGATTTGCTTATCCCTATAGGATTGCCTGCTGCGTCAAAGCCGTTGACCAGGATCAATACGTCTTGCTTTTCAGGGTTGATGAACTGAAGTTCAACACTGCCGTCTGCCTTTGGTAAGAGCTCAGGAAACCATCCCAAAGTCCCTAGAGATTTAAAACTGTCCGATTTGTAATCGTAAAGGGGTTGATAGTATTCTTTGGTAGGACTCAGGCCTTTATCGGTAAGGGTAAAACTTTTGGCCGTACTTTTTTCCTTGGCCGCCAAACTGAAATCCTCCTCCAAGAAGACCATGAAAATGTGAATTCTATTGGCCAAAACGTTGTTTACACTCCGTTCAGGGCGCTTCACATAGATCTCCGCAACATCTTGCATACTTATCGCATCCATGGCAAAACCAACAGGGTAGTCCTGTCCGTTGATGATCACCACAGGAGAGACCTCCACAAAACCTCCTTTTGGAGTGGTGGTAAGATTTACCATGCCGCCTCCCTTCCGATAGTAACCGTAGGTACCGATAAAATTTCCCAGATTACCACGTGATTTCTCACCGTTGTCAATCACTCGTGCGTCCCAACCGCGAAAGGACTGTTCATATTTAAGTTTTTTGGCCGTGATAACCACCTCGTCTAAGCGTTCGGCCTCTGGGTCAAAGCCCGTATAATAGAGATCATTGTCCGCGCTGTATTTGATAAAGGGATTAATTCCAGCTATTCCAAAAGGGCTTTTCAGGTCTAAGTGCGTGGGAGAAAGCGTATAAAAGAACTGACAATCCAAGGGTTTACCTGTATTGTCCATAGCGGCTAATTCAAAAGTGGTACCGCGAACGGCTTTGATGTTGTTCACCTCAAATTTCCCTTTAGCATCTATGGGTACGTATTGCACCTGCTCATTTTCTTTAGAATAGAACAACAATTGCTCAGCTTGGGTCCCTTCTGGTGCTCGTAAATACCCTTTTAAGCTAATTCCAGGGCCGTTGTAGTAATAATCCGTCTCTGGTTTTTGGTTGAATATATTGCGCCATTTATACTTGCTCCAGCCTTGATTGAGTAATACGAGATCTAAGGCATACCATTTTTGTGCAGATGGATCAGTAAAGTAGTAATTGGGTTGTTCCAAATGTCCTTTAATATAGGGTAAGACCAAACTTGAAGCGTAGATATTGGGCAGTTGCTGTGCTGCTAGCGTTTCTGCAGGTAGAACGGAAATACTGGTTTGTGTCCAATGCTCTGTTTTTGCCGCGTTGAGCTTAAGTGTGAGCTTGGTAGAGTCTAATCGATGTTCACTTTCGCTGATGAGTTCCGGTAGGGCTTTAAAACTTCCGCTATTGAAAATCAATCGCTCCAAAAGCGGTTCATTGGTGGAATTAAAAAGCGTTATGGTGTTGACTCCCGGGTAGAGCTTTTGTTTTGGGATCGTGAGGCTGAGTTCATTGTAGCCATTCTCAAACTTGACAAAGTAGATCTGACTTTTACTGGCTTTGTGCACCACCAGTTTGAGGCTGTCGTTTTGAATAAATGGTAAGGATTGCTCGTTGGTGTAGACCCGCGCTTGCAAGTCACCACGTACATAGTTTTGATCAATGCGCATTCCAATTCCTCGGGCTAAGGCTTCAGGCAGTGCTTTTTCTACAAGATTTCCATTGTAGTTGAACTGTAGCTGATAGCTCTGATTTGCTCGAGGGGTAAACACAAATTTGGCCATACCAAAGCTGTTGGTTTGCAGGTCTTTAAGCAGGGTGTTTCCTTGGGTGTCTGTGATGGCAATTCCACCAACACGAACCCCCAAACCACGTGCATCTAAGATCTTTATTCCATAATTGTTGGCTACTTCCACTAAGGGATATCCACCCTCCGGCAGAATTTGAATGTCTAGTGCTTTTTGCTCTTCATTATTAGTTACTGATGACTCATTGCCCATGAGTTCAACGGTAGCCAAAAAGGAGTCATCCTCATAATAGCCATTCATTTCAGCGGTATATGCTTTGAGATGCAAAACGCTTCCGGTTTGCTTAGGGCTGATCAAAAATTCTCCATCGGCCTGTCCGTTCTCAGTGATCAAAAGGGTAGTGGCTAAGACCGCTCCGTTTTCATCCAGTAGGGCAACGTTCAAATTGGTCTGTTCTTGACTGATCTTCCCGCTTTCTTGATCAAAGAGATAAGCGGAGAACCAAATGGACTCGCCCGTGAAATAACGGTCTTTATTAAGGTGGAGGTGAATGGTCTTTCTGGCGTCCAAATAGGTGCTCAATCCTTGAGCAATAGGATCGGTTTGTTCCTCTTTTTGAGCTTGAACGCTGAGGAAAAAAATCAGCAATGCGAATGTAAGTAGCTTTCTCATAGCATTTTATTACAAGATACAACGCGCGGTACTTTTCAGGCGTAAAACTTTATAAAAGCTAACTCGATTTTTGTGCTTGAGCTGCAATTCCATCCGCAGTAAAACAAAAAAAGCGCCTCCAAATGGAGACGCTTTTTAAAATTTATGATGTGATGGCTTACATCATGCCTGGCATTCCGCCGCCGCCCATTGGAGGCATAGCTGGAGCATCTTCTTTGATATCTACCAAGGCACATTCTGTAGTAAGGATCATTCCTGCCACAGAAGAAGCGTTCTCTAAAGCGATACGCGTTACCTTCTTAGGATCAATGATTCCTTCTTTAAGCATGTCCACATAAGTATCATTTTTGGCGTTGTAACCAAAGGCTTTTTTGCCTTCCATTACTTTGCTCACTACTACAGAACCTTCACCGCCGGCGTTTTCTACGATCTGACGCAATGGCTCTTCAATAGCACGAGCGATGATCTGAATACCAGTAGTTTCATCCAAGTTCTCTGTGGTAAGCTTGTCCAATACTTTCTTAGCGCGTACCAAGGCTACACCACCTCCGGCAACGATTCCTTCTTCTACCGCTGCGCGCGTAGCGTGAAGTGCATCATCCACACGATCTTTCTTTTCTTTCATTTCAACCTCAGAGGCAGCTCCTACGTAAAGTACAGCTACACCGCCAGCCAATTTGGCCAAACGCTCTTGAAGCTTTTCACGGTCGTAATCGCTTGTGGTAGTTTCGATCTGAGATTTGATCTGATTCACACGTGCTTTGATGTCTGCTTTTTTACCAGCACCATTCACGATAGTTGTGTTGTCCTTGTCAATAGTTACGGTCTCTGCAGTACCTAACATATCGATAGTCGCATTCTCAAGAGTGAATCCGCGCTCTTCAGAGATCACGGTTCCTCCAGTTAGGATAGCGATATCTTCTAGCATTGCTTTTCTGCGGTCTCCGAAACCTGGAGCTTTAACAGCAGCGATCTTTAAAGATCCGCGCAATTTGTTCACTACTAGCGTAGCTAGTGCTTCTCCGTCAACATCTTCTGCGATGATAAGTAGCGTACGGCTCTGTTGTGCGATAGGCTCTAGCACAGGCAGTAGATCCTTCATAGAAGAGATCTTTTTGTCACAAAGCAAGATCATTGGGTTTTCCAACTCCGCGTTCATTTTGTCGCTGTTAGTCACAAAATATGGAGAAAGGTATCCGCGGTCAAACTGCATACCTTCTACAACGTCCACATAAGTTTCCGTTCCTTTGGCTTCTTCAACAGTGATCACGCCTTCTTTACCAACTTTTCCAAAAGCCTCAGCGATCAGTTCTCCAATTACAGGGTCGTTATTGGCAGAGATCGATGCTACTTGCATGATCTTTTCGCTTGAGCTTCCCACTTTGGTAGATTGTTTTTCTAGATCAGCGGTTAAAGCCTCTACAGCCTTGTCAATTCCGCGTTTTAGGTCCATTGGGTTTGCACCTGCAGCTACGTTCTTAAGTCCTTCTTTCACGATCGCTTGGGCAAGAACGGTTGCGGTAGTGGTTCCGTCACCGGCTAGATCGTTGGTTTTGGAGGCAACCTCTTTTACCATTTGTGCTCCCATGTTCTCAAGAGCATCTTCCAATTCAACTTCTTTGGCTACAGTTACTCCGTCTTTAGTGACTTGTGGAGCGCCAAAGGACTTGCTGATGATCACATTACGACCTTTTGGTCCTAAGGTTACCTTCACTGCATTGGCTAGCGCGTCAACACCGCGTTTGATGCTGTCTCTTGCTTCAATATCAAATTTTATATCTTTTGCCATTGTCTTGGTTCTTTAGATTATTGTGGATTAGATAATTGCTAAAATGTCGTCCTCACGCATGATCAAATAATCACGGCCGTCCAACTTGAGTTCGCTACCTGAATACTTTCCGTAGAGCACAGTATCACCAACTTGTACGGTCATATCGTGATCTTTTTTGCCTTTCCCAACAGCAACTACTTTTCCTTGCTGTGGCTTTTCTTTGGCAGAATCAGGAATGTAGATACCCGATGCAGTTTTGGTCTCGGCCTCTTGTGGTTCAATCAAAACCCGGTCAGCCAGGGGTTGAATATTTAAGCCCATATCTATTTGTGTTTTTTTGGTTTAATAAAAATTACGCTTGCCTTAAGGCAGAAATTGTGCCATTGGAATTCTCCCTGACACAATGCAAAAAAAAATGCCAGCTTGTCATAAAAGCTGGCATTTCAATATTGTTGTTCAGAGTTTACTGCTCATCTGTCTGCACTGGAGAACCGTCTGTGGCAGGAAGTTCCGTTTGCGCAGGTGCATCACCGTCAATTGCTTTAGACTCTCCCAATCCACCGCCACCGGCAATTGGAATGTTAGAAAGCAGGATCAATGCTAAAAGCAGTACAGCCAAAGTCCAAGTACTCTTGTCTAGGAAGTCTCCGGTCTTTTTTACACCACCGATCTGCTGACCGCCTCCGCCTCCGAAAGTTGAAGATAGTCCGCCACCTTTTGGGTTCTGTACCATTACTACAACTACGAGTAGGAATGCAATTAAGATGATCAGGATCAGAAATATATTAAACGCTGTCATTGTCTTTTGAATTTTGGGCCATTATTTTCTTTATCGCCCGAATTTGGTCTGCAAAGAAACCACTTTTTTCGGGATTTTTCAAACTTAAAATTTTGTAAGCTTGAATGGCTTTTTTATAGTTTTTCTGTTGAAGGTAAACCTTGGCTAAAGTCTCTGTCATCAAGGCGTCAGAAGACTTTGTAAAAGGTTTGGCCAGATTCTTTGAAGAGCGCGCTTCTTCTTGCGGATCGATCTTTGGGCTGTTGCTCAAAAAGGCATCGATGAGCTTAAAGCGTTCTTCTTTAGGATCAGGCGATGAGGTTTCACTCATTTCATCTTCGCGCTCCACAGGTTGAACCTGGGATAGTTGCAACCAAATGGCAAAGGAATGTTTGTCTTCCTTTTTGAATTCCAAAAGCTCGTCTTCCACCTTTTTCAAAGGTTCTGGCGAACCGACCTTCAAAAAAAGATCGGGGTCTAAAACCGCTTTGGCCTTTTGGAGTTCGGTTTTGAGTTTTTGTTCGAGCTCAAGTGGCGAAGCGCTGACCTCCTCGGCATCTACCAATTCAATCTCGTTCAAATTGGTATGTTGGTGTTTGATCTTGTGGGCTACCTCGTCTTGGGCGAATACTTCAGAGGTGATGTAGTCGAATAAAATGGAACGATCCGTAGTATGCGCAGCCGTACGTTTTAAGGCCTCGTTGTATTTGTAGCTTCCACTATTCTTCAAGGCTTTGAGTTGAAGGGCTCGCGCTGCTTGAAAATAGGGGAAGTCTTGCAATAACTCATCGAGCTGCTGCTGATGGGCTGCTGTGACTTCTGCCGGTCGCTGGGTGAGGTATGTAAATTCTTGTGTGTTCAAATTACCAACGTGCCAAAGTAGCATTAAAAATATCTTGAGTCAATCGCAAGTAGATCTCATCGATCACATCATCACGTCTAGACCCCGTAAGGTTGGCGTCCCCGTCAAAATCAAAATAAAAGCTGAAGCGCTGCTGCAGGTCCTTAGTGTCGTCTGTTTTGTTGTAAAATCGCACTTGTACAGAAATCGTCAATCGGTTTTGTGCCGCGGTGTTCTGCGCAGTCGCAGTAATTGGTGCGATATAGTATTGCACGATCTCTCCTTCATAGGTCAGATCGGCATTGGAGGTAACCAATTCCAAACTGGTTTGGTTCACAATAAGGTCTTGCAGGTCGTTGGTGAACTTCAAATCGATCCCAGGTTCAATGATGGCCGCCTGATTCTGGAAGAAATTCACTTGAAAGGTCTTAGCATTACCCACATCGGCCCCCGTAAAGGAGTAATATTTACAGCTGTTAAAACTCAAACTCACTGCTAAAAGCAATACCCATTGAACTATCCGCATCTTATAAATTGTATTGTTTGATTTTACGGTAGAGGGTACGCTCGGAGATGCCTAATTCTTCTGCGGCAGCTTTGCGTTTACCGTTGTATTTTTCTAATGATTTTTTGATCAGTTCCAGTTCTTTTTCTTGAAGCGAGAGGGTCTCTTCTTCCTGAATGTCCTCTGCGAAGTGGTATTTGTCCTCCGTGTTGGTCACCGCTGGAGTATCGTTATATCCAATGACTTCTACGTCACTAGGAACAATGAGTTCGCGTCTTGCCGGAACTGACTCTGCGTAGGTTTCTTCAGCCTCGTCATCCGCATAGATCTTGTTGATCAGTCCAGAATGTTCGCGTTGCACGGTCTCTGAGTCGTCATTGCGAAGTAACTCTAAAGTCAACTTCTTGAGATCGTTCACATCGCGCTGCATATCAAAAAGTACCTTGTACAAGATCTCGCGTTCTGAAGCAAAATCACTTTCTGACTTTTTATTGTTGATCACTGCAGGCAAATTGCTGCCTACGTCAGGTAAATAACCTCTCAACGTTTCGTAGCTGATCTCGCGATCTTGTTCCAATACAGAGATCTGTTCTGCGATATTTCTAAGCTGACGAATGTTTCCTCCCCAACGGTATTTGAGCAACAACTGCGTGGCCTGTTCATCCAAACGAATGGTGGGCATTTTGTATTTCTGAGCAAAATCCGTAGCAAACTTTCTAAAGAGCAAATGAATGTCCTCTGAGCGTTCGCGCAAGGGCGGTAAGCCGATCTCCACCGTGCTTAATCGGTAGTAAAGATCTTCTCTAAATTTTCCTTTGGCAATGGCATCGGACATGTCCACATTCGTCGCAGCAACGATACGTACGTCAGTTTTTTGGGTCTTGGAGGAACCTACTTTTAAGAATTCTCCGTTTTCCAAAACACGCAACAGACGCACTTGGGTGGGTAGGGGTAATTCCCCAACTTCATCCAAGAAGATGGTTCCCCCATCGGCTACTTCAAAGTAACCGCTACGCGTAGCAGTGGCTCCGGTAAAGGCTCCTTTTTCGTGTCCAAAAAGTTCTGAATCTATAGTTCCTTCTGGAATCGCTCCACAGTTTACAGCAATGTATTTTCCGTGTTTTCTGTGCGAGAGCGAATGTATGATCTTTGGAATACTTTCTTTACCAACACCACTTTCTCCCGTCACCAATACCGAAATGTCGGTAGGGGCCACCTGAATGGCCTTTTCAATGGCGCGGTTGAGCTTGGCATCGTTACCGATGATCCCAAATCGCTGTTTTGTGGCTTGTATTGATTCCATAATAATTCCCATGCAAATGGGAAACTTTTAATTGTTAGTTCTCTATTGATTCTCGCTATATCCAACTGCCTCGCCTAAAAGCGTGGTACTGGTACAGTCGTTGATCTTTACCATTACAAAATCCCCAACCTTATAGTCTTCTTTTGGGAATACTGCAACGGTATTTTGTGAGGTTCGACCGCTCCAATGGGCGTCACTTCTGCGAGATTCCTTTTCAATTAGGATCTCCACAGTCTTGCCCACAAAGTTTTTGGTGCGGTAGGCAGAATGCTTTTGCTGCATGTCAATGATCTCCGTTAGGCGACGTTTTTTAACGGCTTCCGGGATATCGTCCTCCATTTTGCGCGCAGCCATAGTGCCTGGGCGTTCTGAGTAGATGAACATAAAGCCAAAGTCGTATTTGACGTATTCCATTAGGCTCAGAGTATCTTGATGGTCTTCTTCAGTCTCTGTAGGGAAACCGGCTATCATGTCTTGAGAGATTCCGCAGTCGGGAATGATCTCACGCACCTTATCAATAAGCGCCATATACTCTTCTCGAGTATGCTGACGGTTCATTTCCTTTAATATTCTAGTGCTTCCGCTTTGTACCGGCAGGTGAATATAATTACAGATGTTTCTGTGCTCAGCCATGGCGTGTAGCACATCTTCTGTCATGTCCTGCGGATTCGATGTAGAGAAACGTATGCGCAATTTAGGCTGAGCCGTGGCTACCATTCTAAGGAGTTTGGCGAAGTCCGTGGCCGTAGCCTGTTGCATAGGACTGGCCTTTTTGAAATCCTTTTTCAATCCGCCACCATACCAGAGGTAACTGTCCACGTTCTGTCCTAGAAGGGTGATCTCTTTATAGCCTTTGGCTGCTAGATCATTCACCTCGTCTAAAATACTTTTAGGGTCTCTACTGCGTTCGCGTCCGCGCGTGAATGGGACTACACAGAAGGTACACATATTGTCGCAGCCTCTTGTAATGCTTACAAAGGCAGTCACTCCATTTCCTCCTAAACGAACCGGAGTAATGTCTCCGTAAGTCTCTTCTTTAGAAAGGATAACGTTAACGGCTTCGCGGCCGTCATCAACCTCTGCAATAAGGTTAGGAAGGTCTTTATAGGCATCCGGTCCCACCACGAGGTCCACAATTTTCTCTTCTTCCAAGAACTTGCTCTTAAGGCGTTCGGCCATACAGCCCAAAACGCCAACCTTCATGCCTGGGTTTATCTTTTTAACCGCGTTGTATTTTTCCAAACGCTTGCGAACCGTTTGTTCTGCTTTGTCTCTAATACTACAGGTATTCACCAAAACCAGATCGGCATCTTCTAGGTTCTGCGTGGTGTTGAAGCCTTCTTTGGCAAGTATAGAGGCCACGATCTCACTATCGCTAAAATTCATTTGACAGCCGTAGCTCTCAATGAACAGTTTGCGCGAGTTTGCGGTGGTTCCTTCGGTCATTAGGGTTGTTCCCTGCTTGTTTTCGTCTATGATCTTCTCCATGATTGGGTACGGCCCTTTTGGGTATCAATTAGTGTGCAAAGATAGGATTTAATCCAAATTATGACAAAGTGTCAGGGCGCTAAATCCTTCACAAATAATCATAAATTGAACGCAACGTTTTAGATGACGTTGCGTCTAGAAATAAAATAGACTGCTAATCAAACACCACCTAATGAAAAAGTTACTTTTAGTTTTTGTTCTCGCGGCGCTGTGGAGCTGCTCTGATGACACCTACACAGAAGAGGTGCTTATTGCCACTCCTGTGACTACCACAATCGCCGATTTTAGAGCCAGTGTAGGCCCTGGACCGGTGCAACAGATCTCAGAATCTGGTAAGATCTACGCATACCAAGAGTATGTTCTGGTCAACGATAAATACAAGGGGATCCATATTATTGACAATAGTGATCCCGCCAATCCATCTAAGATCGGGTTTTTAAACATCCCGGGAAATGTGGATATGGCTATAAAAAATGATATTCTTTATGCGGATAGCTGGTTGGATCTCTATGTATTTGACTTTAGCAATCCTGCAAGTCCTACTTTAATCAATAGGCTAGAAGAAGTCCTGCCCAAGCGCACTCCAGACTTTGAAGGCAATATTTGGGAAGTAAATTACAGTGAATACGATCCCGACTCAGAAGTTATTGTAGCCTGGGAGTACAGAACAGAGCTGCGTCAATTTGATCGTGGAGACGAAGCTACGATAGACGTGCTTTCCTCAGATTCTGGTGGACAAACTGGTACTGGAGGTTCTTTAGCGCGATTCAATATCACGGGTGATTACCTATATGTCGTAGACTCTTTTAGAATCTTCTCTTTTGATATCAGCAATTTAGACAATCCTCAGCGCAGAGGCGAGACCTTAGTAGATGCTGCTGTGGAAACCATCTTTAGCGATGGTGATTACTTATATATAGGTAGCCCTATTGGAATGTTTATTTATGGCCTGACTGATCCGGGAGATCCGTTTTATCTTTCTCAAGTGACACACATCACCGGTTGTGACCCTGTAGTGGTTCAAGGCGACATTGCCTACGTGACCGTACGCGGTGGTAATTGGTGTGGACAACCCGATAGTCTATTAGATGTGGTAGATGTGAGTGATCGCTCTAATCCATTCATCATAAAATCAGAAACCATGAATGAGCCTTATGGGCTAGGAGTGAAAGGAGATCGACTTTATGTGAGTGATGGGAGCTTTGGTTTGGCGGTTTATGATATCAGTGATCCGCTAGAGGCTTTTCGTATCATTACCTATAACGACTTAGAAATTTTTGATGTTATTCCGATGGAGCAATGGATCATTATGATCGGGAATAATACCTTATATAATTATGAGTATACCGATGAAGGAATCGGTCTAATTGCAAGTTTTAGTTTAAATTAATTTCGCTTTAAATTCCTTCTAAAAGCCCTGTTTTACGCGGGGCTTTTTTAATGCGGAAATACCAGTAAAAAAAATTTGCGCTACTTTTGTAGCCCAAATAAAAAGATATATGGCGAAGAATTTGGTTATTGTGGAGTCTCCTGCAAAGGCCAAAACGATTGAGAAGTTTCTTGGAAAAGAGTACAAGGTTGCTTCGAGTTTTGGACACATTGTGGACCTTCCGTCCAAGGAGTTAGGAGTAGATGTTGAGGGCGATTTTAAGCCGAAATATGTCGTTCCTTCAGATAAGAAGAAATTGGTCAAAGAGCTCAAAGACATGGCTGCCAAGGCAGAGATCGTATGGCTGGCCAGTGATGAGGATCGAGAAGGAGAGGCCATTGCTTGGCACTTGTTTGAGTCTTTAGGGCTTACAGAAGACAAGACCAAGCGCATCGTATTTCACGAGATCACCAAATCTGCCATTCTAAAGGCCATTGCCAATCCGCGTTCCATTGATTACAACTTAGTAAACGCACAACAGGCGCGTCGCGTCTTGGACCGTTTGGTGGGTTATGAGATCTCACCCGTACTTTGGAGAAAAGTAAAAGGCGGACTTTCTGCGGGACGTGTACAATCTGTTTCTGTTAGACTTATCGTTGAGCGCGAACGCGAGATCATGGATTTCAACCCTGTGGCTTCTTATCGTGTGGATGCGATGTTTGAAACCGCAGAGGGTAAAAGTGTAAAAGCCAAGTTGCCACAGAACTTTGACAGTTCAGAAGCAGCGAACGCCTTTTTGCAAAAGAACCTCAATGCAGATTTCTCCATTGCCAGCTTGACTAAAAAGCCAGCGAAGAAATCTCCAGCGGCTCCTTTTACCACTTCAACCTTGCAACAGGAAGCCTCGCGTAAGTTGTATTTCTCGGTGAGTAAAACGATGACCTTGGCCCAACGCTTGTATGAAGCGGGACTCATTACTTATATGAGAACGGACAGTGTAAACCTTTCTGAGGAAGCCAAGTCCGCAGCGCAACAAGAGATCAGCAAATCATACGGGGAGGAGTATTCCAAACCGCGTAATTATAAAGGTAAAGCCAAAGGTGCTCAAGAGGCGCACGAGGCCATTCGTCCAACAGATATGTCGCGTCACGCGGTAGATATCGATAGAGATCAGGCGCGTTTGTACGAACTGATCTGGAAACGTACCATTGCTTCCCAGATGAGTGATGCGCAATTGGAGCGCACCCAAGTGAAGATCGCTGCCAATACGCATAGCGAACTTTTCAGTGCAAACGGGGAGATGATCAAGTTCGATGGATTCCTAAAAGTCTACTTAGAAGGTATTGATGACGATGAGGAAGAACAAGACGGAATGCTTCCTGCATTAGCGGAAGGCGATACCCTAGGAAACAAATACATTACCGCCACTGAACGCTTTACACGTCCGCCGTATCGTTATACAGAAGCATCTTTGGTAAAGAAGTTAGAAGAACTCGGCATTGGTCGTCCTTCTACTTATGCGCCAACCATCTCGACCATTCAAAACAGAAACTATGTGGAGAAAGGTACCGTAGATGGGAGCGAACGCAAATACGAACAGATCACACTAAAAGACGGAAAGATTGTTTCTAAGGAACTCTCGGAAATGGTCGGTTCTGATAAAGGTAAGCTCGTGCCTACGGATATCGGAATCATTGTGAACGACTTTTTGGTGGATCACTTTGACAATATTGTAGACTACAACTTTACCGCAAAGGTAGAGGAGGACTTTGATCAGATCGCCGATGGCGACGAGAAGTGGACGGAAATGATGCGAGATTTCTACAAAGGTTTCCATCCGCAGGTAAAAGATGTGGCAGAGAATGCCGAACGCGAAAGCGGGGAGCGTATCCTCGGAACGCACCCGGATACCGGGAAGACCATTTTGGTGCGCTTGGGTAAATTCGGCCCAATGGCTCAGATTGGAGCTCCAGATGATGAAGAGAAGCAGTTTGCAAGCTTAAGGCCAGATCAGCAGCTAACCACCATTACCTTAGAGGAGACTTTGGATCTCTTTAAGTTGCCAAAGGATCTCGGCCTGTATGAAGGTGAAGACGTTCAAGTCAACAACGGTCGTTATGGCCCTTATGTGCGTTTTGGAAAACAGTTCATCTCCTTACCAAAAGGACAAGATCCTTTAGACGTATCCTTGGATGATGCCATCGAACTCATTGAGGCTAAGAAAAAAGCAGACGCTCCTATATATATGTATCAAGACATGCCTGTGCAAAAAGGCAAGGGTCGATTTGGACCGTTCATCAAATGGAGTGGCATGTTTATCAACGTGAACAAGAAGTACGACTTTGACAACTTGAGCGGGGAAGACATTGAGACCCTCATTGAAGACAAGTTGCAAAAAGAGCGTGACAAACTCATTCACGATTGGGAAGATGCAGGCATTCGTTTAGAGAAAGCCCGTTGGGGACGTTTCAATTTGATCAAAGGTAAAACCAAGATCGAATTGCCAAAAACCACTAAGGCTCAAGAAATGACCTTGGAAGAGGCAGAAGCTATTCTAGAGAAACAAGCTCCTAAAAAGAAGAAGACCACCAAACGCAAAGCAGCCGCCAAGAAGTAAGATGACAGATTTTTTAAGTCCGGTCAGTAAAGCCGTATTAGCCCACAGAGAATTGTTGCCCGAGAATTCTTTGGGCGCCAAAATGCGTATTCACAGTCCCGGAACTGCTTTTCCTGATCTCAGCGGATGTGAGCTGGCAATCATCGGGGTGCAGGAGAATCGTCGTTCTACAGACTTTGTCGGGCGGGCAGTATCTTTTGATAATATTCGCAAAGCCCTATACGGTCTCTATCCGGGCAGCTGGCACGTACAGCTGGCGGACCTGGGAGACATCATGCCGGGGGAGAGCGTTGAGGATACCTACTTTGCTCTGCGTCAAGTGGTGCTTGAACTGCATCAGCAAAACATTATACCTATACTATTAGGAGGAAGCCAGGATCTGGTTTACGCCAACTACCGCGCCTATGACGACCGCGGAGCCATGGTCAATATGGTCAATGTGGACTCCCGATTTGATCTGGGCGATGCAGACCTGCCCATCACCAATAAGTCATATATAGGTAAGATGGTGGTAGACAAGCCGTATAACTTATTCAATTACGCCAATATTGGGTATCAGACTTATTTTAATTCTGCGGATGAGATCGATCTTATTGAGCGGCTTTATTTTGAAGCCTATCGATTGGGATCTGTGGCTGCGGATATATCCTCGGTAGAACCTATTATGCGTGATGCCGATATTGTAGCGGTAGATATCTCCGCAATTAAAAGTACAGAACTCACTCATGACTACGGCTATATGCCAAATGGTTTTGACGGACGTGAAATTTGCGCCATTGCCCGTTATGCCGGAATCAGTAATCGGGTGAGCTCTTTCGGGATCTATGAATTGGAAGGCAATAGAGAGGCCGAACGCGCTGCCATGCTCATCGCTCAGATGGTCTGGTATTTTGCAGAAGGGGTGAATTACCGTATCGATGACGGTAATTTTACCAATGAAAGCGAATATCTCACCTATACCGTTCCTGTTGAAGATCAGACCTTGCGCTTTAAAAAGAGCAAAAAAACGGGTAGATGGTGGATAGAATTGCCATTTATTTCAAATGTTAATAATAAATTAAAAAGACATACGTTATTACCATGCACGTACCGCGATTATGAGGACGCCTGTAATCAGAAAATCCCCGAACGTTGGTACAAGGCAAGACGCAAAAACGAAGTATAACAGACGATTTAACGACTTTGCGATTTTATGGGTTTTTGACATTTTTGTTGTATTTTTCAAATATTATAAATAGGTTTACGCCCTTAAAATCTTGAACTTTTAACCTAAACACCTATGAAAAAGCTATTTGCAATTGTTGCATTTGCTGCTCTTTTGGTATCTTGTAATTCAACCGATCGTGGAGAATTGGTTGGTGCTAAAGGAAAGAAATGGCACCCTGAAAAGCCTTTCGGAATGACCCTAATTCCGGGCGGATCTTTCATTATGGGTAAAGCTGATGACGACATTGTTGCGGTAAACGATGCCCCGACTCGAACGGTTACCGTGCGCTCCTTTTACATGGATGAGACAGAGATTACGAACGCAGAATACAGACAATTTGTAAACTGGGTACGTGATTCAACTGTACGTCTACGTTTGGCTATTTTAGCTGATGAGACTGGCGCAACACCGGGTGATGGTGGGATTGGCGAATTTGCCTTTGTTGACCAAGACAACACAGACGACATGACTCCTTATGAGAAGTATATGTATGACAATTACTTCGGGATGGGAGACGACTACTACGCAGGTCGTAAAATTAACAGAGACATTGATATCCTTTGGGATACCAGCCAGTACCCTGATGAGTACTACGCAGAGGTAATGGATACGATGTACATTCCAATTGAAGAAGCTTACAACGGACAACGTACTATTGACGTGAGCAAATTGAACTTCCAGTATTCTTATATGGATATTCAAGCTGCTGCTCGTGACAAGGACAAACGTCGTAAGGACTTCATCATTAAAGACACTGTGAATGTATATCCAGACACTACAGTGTGGATCAAAGACTTTAACTACTCGTACAACGAGCCTATGCACAACGATTACTTCTGGCACGAAGCTTATGGAGAATATCCTGTAGTTGGTGTGAATTGGAAGCAAGCGAAAGCTTTCTGTGCTTGGAGAACTTTATACAAGAACGCTTATCAAAAATCGCGTCGCCGTCAGTACGTGAACAGTTTCCGTTTGCCTGGAGAGGCTGAGTGGGAATACGCTGCACGTGGTGGATTGGAATCTGCGACCTTCCCTTGGGGTGGTCCTTATGCCAAGAACGATCGCGGATGTTTTATGGCGAACTTTAAGCCGCTTCGTGGTGACTACGCTGCTGATCAAGCATTATACACTGTTGAGGCAGACGCTTACGAACCAAACGATTACAACCTCTACAACATGGCAGGGAACGTATCAGAGTGGGTAGCATCATCTTATGACCCCAATTCTTATGACTACTCTTCTACGATCAACCCTAACGTGAACGACAAGAATAACATGCGTAAAGTGATCCGCGGTGGATCTTGGAAGGATGTTGCATACTTCCTTCAGGTGAGTACCCGTGACTACGAATACGCTGATTCTGCACGTAGCTACATCGGCTTTAGAACCGTGCAGGATTATATGGGAACCGACGTGGTTCTGAACGAACAGTTCGGAGACGGTCGATAAAGACATCACCGGTATATGCTAGCCGGTGTTCATTTGTAAAATGACTAACAGTAGTAACTTAACTTAACTTAATTTATTTATTATGGCACAATCAAAATCATCTAAGAAGCTATTTAACATGGCTTATGGACTAGGAGCCTCAATCGTTATCCTAGGGGCACTATTTAAGATCCTTCACTGGGAGCTAGGACCACTAAACGGTGGTGTACTTCTTGCGATCGGACTTATTACAGAAGCAATCATCTTTGCTATCTCTGCATTTGAACCAGTAGACGACGATCTAGACTGGTCATTGGTTTACCCAGAACTAGCTGGTGGAAAATCAACTGGCAAGAAGAAAGAAGAAAAGCCTCAAGACGCCCAAGGTCTACTATCTCAAAAATTAGACGAAATGCTGAAAGCAGCTAAGATTGATGAAGGTCTTATGACCAGTCTTGGTGACAGCATCCGTTCCTTTGAAGGAGCAGCGAAAAGTATGGCCCCAACTACCGACGCTATGAATTCAACGAAGAAGTACAGTGAAGAAATGGCTTTAGCAGCTGCACAAATGGAGTCGCTAAATTCTCTTTACAAAGTACAGGTTGAATCTACCAGCCGTCAGGCAGAAGTAAACGAGCAAGTTGTTGAAAACGCAGCTCAATTGAAAGCACAAATGGAAAATTTGACTTCTAACCTTTCTTCATTGAACGGTGTATACGGAGGTATGCTTTCTGCAATGAATAGAAACTAAGATAGTTTTTACTTACTAACCCCTTAATCTAAAACAGAAGAAGTTATGGCTGGAGGAAAACTATCTCCGCGGCAGAAGATGATTAACCTGATGTATCTGGTTTTCATCGCTATGCTCGCCCTCAACATCTCTAAGGAAGTACTTACTGCCTTTGGTATGTTGAACGAAAAATTAGAAGACGCAAATGTTGCTTCTACGGAACGTAACGATGCCCTTTTAGCAAGTCTTGCTACTAAGGCTAGTGACTCACCAGAGCAATATGCAGATCTTAAAACTAAGGCTGATCAAGTAAGCACCATCTCTGATGAATTCGACGCAGTTGTTGAAAAAATCAAGAGTCAGATGGAGGCTACTGTAGAAGACCCTAAAGACTACGAAGTAATGGACAAATCTGATTTCTTAGATCAGATGTTCTTTAACGCTGATGGTCTTAAGGCAGAAGGAAAAGCCTTTTTAGACGCAGTAAACAAGTACCGCACACAAATGGTTGCCGCCATTGGTGATGATTATCCAGAAGTTAAAGAGTATGTAGAGAAGAACTTCTCTACAGGACAAGTTGAGGACCGCGATGGTCTTAAGATCGACTGGATGAACTACAACTTTGAGCGTGTGCCGATGGTAGCGTCTTTGACTAAGCTTACACAAATGCAAGCGGACATCAAGACTACCAAAAGTGAAGTACTTGGAAAGATGCTACAAGGTCAGCAGGCAACCCTGCTTTCTATGAGCAACTATAACACATTCATGGACGCACCTAAGTCTGCGTACTATGTTGGAGAGACCTTTGATGGGGAGATCCTACTAGGACGTACAGATGCTTCTACTGTTCCTCAACGTGTTGAGCTTACTTTGGACGGACGTCCACTAAGTGAAGACAAGTATGAGATTGACGGTGGTCGTATCAAATTGAAGGTCGGTGCTGGTGGAGCTGGAGATCACAAGATCGAAGGTAAATTGATCTACGGAGAAGAAGGTAAAGAATTTGAAGTGGAAGTGAACACCGGTTTCGCTACCATTACTAAGCCTAACGCAGCAGTGATCTCTGCCGACAAAATGAACGTAGTATACCGCGGTGTAGACAACCCAATGACGGTTTCTATCCCTGGTATTCCTGATAACAAAGTATCTGCATCCGGAACAGGTTTAACAAAAGTTTCTGGAAGTAAATACGTTATGCGACCAGGACAGGGCCGTGAAGTGACGATCAATGCAAGAGGTACATTGCCTGATGGTCAACCAATCAGCACTCCTGCTACTTTCCGTATCAAGGACATTCCACGTCCAACAGGTACAGTTAGTGGTGAAGATGGAAACGGTGGTGCAGTACGCATGCCAAGATCATCTTTGGAGATCGCTTCTATTGGAGCAGCATTGTTAGACTTTGACTTTGACTTGAACCTATCTGTAACTAGCTTTAGTTTTAAAGTATCCGGTCAGCCTACAGTAGTAGTTAACGGACGTAAACTAGACGACAGAGCCAAAGCAGCCCTACGTAGAGCTAAGCGTGGTGAAACTGTTCAGATCTATGACATCAAAGCTCAGATCCAAGGAAACTCCGGTTACAAACTACAGCGAATCTCTCCGGTATTTGTAGAGTTAACAAACTAGAATAAAAAAAGCTATAGAAATGATGAAGTCAAGAATCGCTTTGGTATTTGTAATGACCTTGATGGTAAGTTTTACCACCTTGGCCCAGCGCAATATACTCAATGCCAAGACTCCCGATGAGATCGGAATGAAGACAGCAGAGCAGATCGCTTATGATAATGACGAGCCGCTACCTTATGGTTACGTAGACGAGCGTGATGTACTGTGGTCTAAAACCACTTGGGAGATCATTGACTTGGACGAGCGTGTAAACTTCCCATTGTACTACCCAATTGACACCAACAATATTGGTGCAGACAGACGTTCTTTATACGATGTATTGGTAAAGAACATCAAAGACGGTACAATTGAGCATGTTTACGCAGACTCTTACTTTACTGAAAAAAGAACGCTAGATGATATCAGTGCTTCTTTGCGTTACACAGACACTACCGATGCCGGTATCCGTCAATTCAACGCAGAAGGCCGTGTGGATGAAGAATACATCCGCAAGTTTGATCTAGGTTCAGCAGATATTTTGGAATGGCACGTACGCGGATACTGGTACCTAGACAAGCGTCAAGGTGAATTGAAGTACCGTTTACTAGGACTGGCTCCGGTTGCACCGGAAGCACGTTCCTTGGCTTTCCCAGATCAAGCAACAGACAAAGTAGAATTGTTTTGGGTTTGGTTCCCGAGTGCACGTAAGGTGTTACACGAGGCTAAGGCGTTCAACCGTTTGAACACTTCCCAACCCATATCGTTCGACCATATCTTAAATTCTAGACGCTTTAATGGTATAATCTATCGCGAGGACAACGTCCAAGGTGACCGTCAGGTTAAGGATTATATCAGTGATAACGCACTCATGCAATTGCTTGAGTCGGATAGAATCAAAGAAAGGATCCGCAATCTAGAAATGGATATGTGGAACTATTAACAGAAGAATTTCCATTAGTAAATTAGGGAAAAGCGCTCTTCAAATGAAGGGCGCTTTTATTTTTGCCCATTTTTAAAGTAGTATTTTTGCTGCGGATGAAAACCGAGGTAGATTATATAGTCGTTGGATTGGGCTTGGCCGGAATCAACTTTGTGGAAAAGTTGCAAGAGGCCGGTAAGTCCTTTGTAGTCTTTGACCAGGGCGAGAATTATTCCTCTTGGGTCTCTGGGGGTTTGTACAACCCTGTGATCTTAAAACGACTCACCTTGTCTTGGAATGCGGCCGATCAGCTTCAAAAAGCGCTTCCCATTTACGAGCGCATTGAGAAACGACTGGGAAAAAGCTTTGATCTGCGAATTCCTGTGCAGAAGAAGTTTCAATCTTATGAAGATCTAAACAACTGGGTGGTGGCTTGTGATAAGCCGCATCTCAAACCCTATTTGAATCCTAATACCATCAGTGATGCTCCGCAGGGTGTCAAAGTTCCCTTTGGAATGGGACAAGTACTCAATACGGGAAAGATAGACACGGCTGCGCTTATGCAAGCCTATGCAGAAGACTTGTTTGATCGAGGTTTGCTTTTCAAAGAGCGATTGGATTATGATCAGCTTGAAATGAATTCAGGTGTTAACTATAAAGGAATCACTGCCAAAAGGATCGTCTTTGCAGAAGGCTTTGGCTTAAAACATAATCCATTCTTCGATTCCTCTAAACTCAAAGGGAATAAAGGAGAACTGCTCATTATTGATGTTCCTAATCTCCAGCTCGATTTTGTTTTAAAGACTGACGTGTTCATTATTCCATTGGGCGGAACCCGTTTCTCTGTTGGAGCTACCTATAACTGGGAAGACAAGACACTTGAACCTACCACAGAAGGAAAGCAAAAACTACTGAAGGCGCTTGAGAAGCTCATTGATCTCGATTATCAGGTCTTGGAACATCGCGTCGGTATCAGACCTACAACAGCAGATAGAAGACCACTCGTCGGCGTGCATCCAAAGCATGCGCAAATGGCCATGCTTAACGGTTTAGGCACGCGTGGGGTGATGATCGGACCCACAGTTGCTCATCAGCTTTACGAGCATTTAGAAAACGAGCAGCCGCTGCCTCAGGAGATAGACATCAGGCGTTTTTATCGTAATTAAAAAAGAAGTTGATCCAGATGTTTCTGGAAAGGCGCAAGATCACCGGTAAACCAAGTACCAGCACCGCTACGATAGCCAAGAAGGCTTGCAGTCGATCCAAACCCAAAAAGAAGTAAGTAACAATAAAGGTAGCCACAGCAAAGGCCACACCCACGCCATAACTCACGTACATAGCACCGTAAAAGAATGAAGGCTCAATCTTGTATTTGGTGTTGCAATGCGAGCAGCGTTCGTTCATTTCCAAAGTCTTTTTAGGCGCGTAAAGTTTGCTGCTGCGGTACATGCTTTCGTTTTGACAAACCGGGCAAGTGCCCGTAAATATGCTATAGATTTTAGCGCCTTTCAACATTTGAAAATGTTTTTGATTTACCTTGCAAAATTAGGGATATTTGCACTACCAAAAATGTGACATAAGTCACTCTTCTATGTTAAACGTACACAATTTATCGGTTTCTTTTCAGGGCGAGGATCTCTTTAGTGAACTTACCTTTAAATTGGGTGGTGGAGACCGTGTGGGTCTTGTGGGGAAGAACGGCGCTGGAAAATCTACGCTGCTCCGAATTTTAGCCCAAGAACAAGAGTACGATACCGGCCAGATAGCCACAGACAAAGAGCTGCGCATTGGCTTTTTAAAGCAGGACATTGACTTTGAAAAGGGATGTAGCGTCAAGGAAGAAGCGCAAAAGGCCTTTGTAAAGATCAAAGAGTTGGAAGCGCGTTTGGAAGGGATCAATCAGCAGTTGGCGGAGCGCACCGATTATGAAAGTGAGAGTTACAACCAACTCATGATCGACCTCAATGAAGTGCAGCAACAGTATGAATTGTTGGGCGGTTATAATTATCAAGGCGATACGGAACGCATTTTAAAAGGTCTCGGTTTTACCGCTGCAGACTTTGACAAGCTGACTTCTACCTTCTCGGGTGGATGGCGCATGCGCGTGGAATTGGCCAAACTCCTTTTGCAGGATAATGATGTGTTGCTGTTGGATGAGCCTACCAACCACTTAGACATTGAGTCCATCCTTTGGCTGGAAGAATTCTTAAAACAATATACAGGCGCGGTGGTGATCGTCTCTCACGACCGTGTTTTCTTAGATACCATTACCAACAGAACCATTGAGATCTCTTTGGGACGTATATATGATTACCCCAAACCTTATAGCGAATACTTGAGCTTGCGCGGAGAGTTGCGCACCCAACAATTGGCAGCGCAAAAGAATCAGCAGAAACAAATCGCGCAGACGGAGAAACTTATTGAAAAGTTTCGTGCTAAGGCTTCCAAGGCTACCATGGCGCAATCGCTGATCAAGAAGCTGGACAAGATTGATAGAATTGAAGTGGATCAAGACGACAATGCCGTGATGAGTGTGCGCTTTCCGGTATCGGTTACTCCAGGTAAAGTGGTCTTGGAGTTAGAAGATGTAGCCAAAAGCTATGGAGACAAGCGCGTTTTGAATCCACTGGAAATGCTTGTAGAGCGCGACAGTAAGATCGCCTTTGTGGGTCAGAATGGGCAGGGTAAAACTACCTTAGCCAAGATCATTGTGGGTGAGATCGCTCATCAAGGAAAGGTCAATTTGGGGCACAACGTGCAGCTGGGTTATTTTGCACAAGACCAAGCCGATCATTTAGACGGTTCCAAAACGGTGCTGGATACCATGATCGATGCGGCTAATGAAAAGAACCGCACCAAAGTTCGCGATATTTTAGGAGCTTTCCTGTTTAGAGATGAGGCGGTAGATAAGTATGTACGCGTCCTGTCTGGAGGAGAACGCAATCGTTTGGCCTTGGCCAAATTACTTTTGCAGCCGTTCAATGTGCTTATTATGGATGAGCCGACGAATCACCTAGACATTAAATCCAAGAACGTTTTAAAGGAAGCCCTAGCCAACTATGAAGGGACCTTGATCTTGGTTTCTCACGACCGTGACTTTCTGCAGGGGCTTACCAATAAGATCTATGAATTTAGAGATCATCAGATCAAAGAATACTTAGGAGATATTGAGTTCTTCTTGGAGCAGCGTAACCTGCGTTCCATGCGTGAGGCAGAAAAGCGCAGCGTGGTCGCTAAGGAGAAAACAGATAAGTCTGCCAATAAGAAGACCTATGAAGAGCAAAAACAGCTTAAATCGCTTAAAAATAAGCTCAGTAAGGTGGAATCGCAGATATCAGCCTTGGAAAAACAAATAAAGGAGTCAGACGTCGCCTTAGAAGTGAATTATGACGAAACGGTGAAAGATCCCAACTTTTTTGACAGCTATCAATCCAAAAAAGACGAACTTGACACTTTGATGCAGCGCTGGGAAGACATCAGCGAGGAAATAGATCAATTGACTTAAGCGAAAACTATGTGGGAATTATTGACCAGTACAGAAGCCTGGGCAGCCTTTTTAACCTTAGTGATCATGGAGATCATCTTGGGTGTTGACAATATTGTCTTCATTTCTATACAGACGGATAAGCTCCCACCAGAGCAGCAGAAGAAAGGGCGCAATATCGGTTTGCTCTTTGCACTGTTTACACGCATAGTCTTACTACTTTCTATTACTTGGGTCATGACCCTGACCACGCCGCTCTTCAATGTCGGAGATTGGTTGGGTGTCAGTGGAGAATGGCACGAACGTCTTTCCATTTCAGGACGTGATTTGATCTTATTGATCGGAGGTCTGTTCTTGATGTACAAAAGTATTAAAGAGATCCATGAAAGTGTGGAGGGAGAATCCCAGCGAGAAGCAGGTAGTAAAAAACCCACCACCTTTTTAAAGACCGTCATTCAAATTGGTCTCTTGGACATTGTCTTTGGATTGGATTCTGTGATCACTGCCGTAGGGATGGCAGAAGATGTGGAGATCATGATTGCCGCTGTGGTGGTGTCTATGATCTTTATGGTCTTTAGTTTGAACTTTGTGAGCCAGTTTGTGAACCAACACCCCAGTGTTAAGATTCTGGCCTTGTCCTTTCTTTTATTGATCGGTATTTCTTTAGTGGCCGAGTCCATTGAGCAGCCTATAGCCAAGGGGTATATCTACTCCGCCATGGCGTTTTCCATCTTTGTTGAATTCTTGGTGATTCGATCTGCGAAGAACAGAGGACAGAAACGCGGCTCCGAATAAATCAGCTCGCAGCCCTTTTGGGGCCTACTTTTATTTATGAATCCTTTAACGCCTGTCCCTAGGTAGTTGCGCTAATTTTGCACAATTAACCGACCGGAACATGCGTAAAGTACTATTATATCTCTTTGGAGCACTACTTCTTGTGGCGGCCTTTTTTGGGGCTAAGGCCATTATTAGTGCAAACAAACAACCAAAACCTGTTGCCAAAGAAGTCATTAAAACTGTCTTCGTAAAACCTGTAAGTAATGCAACAGTTCCCATTACTGTAGCAGCTAATGGAACGCTAATGGCTAAAAATCGCTTGGAGCTCTATGCGGAGGTTCAAGGGGTGTTTAACAGCAGTTCTCGAGACTTTAAACCAGGACAGCAGTACCGAAAGGGAGAGGTACTCTTGCGTTTAGATTCAGACGAGTTCTATGCCTCTGTGCAATCCTCACGCAGTGAATTTTACAACCTGATTACTGCATTGATGCCGGATCTGCGTTTGGATTATCCGGACGCTTTCCCGGTTTGGCAGAACTACTTGTCAAGTATCAATATTGACAAAGCTTTGCCGCCCTTACCAGAGTTTGCCAACGATAAGTTGGGTTATTTCATCAGCGGTCGTGGCATCACTACGGCTTATTACAACATTAAAAATCAAGAGCAGCGTTTGGGCAAATACGTAATGCGAGCGCCTTTTAACGGAACGCTGACTGCTGCATTGGTAAACAAGGGAACCTTAGTGCGCACAGGGCAGCAGTTGGGAGAATTTATTGATCCGAGCAGCTATGAATTGGAGTTGGCAGTCAGTAAAGAATTCAGCGATCTATTGCGCCGAGGCGCTGAGGTGGAATTGGTAAATCTCAATAAAACAAGTAGTTATACAGGTACGGTGAGTAGAATCAATGCCAAGATAGACCAGGCTACACAAACCATTGCTGTTTTTGTAGATGTCACCGCGCCAGATCTCAAGGAAGGCATGTATTTAGAAGCTGCCTTGGCAGCCAGAGCCCAAGAGAATGCGGTCCAGATCAGTAGAAAGCTTTTGGTCAATGAAGCTGAGGTCTACGTGGTACGTGATTCGGTTTTAGATCTAATTAGTGTTGAGCCAGTGCATTTCTCAGATAAAAATGTGGTGATTAGAGGTTTGGAAGATGGCTTGCTCATGCTTTCTAAACCCATTCCGGGTGCGTATCCAGGCATGAAGGTGAAATATATTATGGATCAGGCAGAAGCAGCCGAAACCACAGTTCAGCCTTAGTCATGCGTAAACTCATCAGTTATTTTATAAAGTTCGAGGTTGCTGTAAACATCCTCATCATTGCTTTCATCATTTTTGGGGTTGTTGGCATGTTGCGTTTAAAATCTTCTTTTTTTCCGCTGCAGGAGTCTGAGATCATCAGCATCAGCATTGCCTATCCAGGGGCCGCACCTCAGGAGATTGAAGAAGGGGTCGTGCTCAAAATTGAAGACAACCTCAAAGGGTTGAAAGGGGTGGAACGCGTAACCTCAGTTTCTAGAGAAAATGGCGGGAGTATCACTGTAGAGATCGATTCCGATGAAGACATTGATGTGATGCTTGCTGAGGTAAAGAACGCGGTGGATCGTGTTCCGAATTATCCCACGGGCATGGAGCCCTTGGTAGTCGCCAAGCAAGAACAAGTAAGACAGACCATAGATTTCGCGATCAGTGGAGAAAATGTGGATCTGGCTACACTAAAACAAATAGGGCGTCAAGTTGAAAATGACTTGCGTGCCATAGACGGGATCTCGCAGATCACCGTTTCTGGTTATCCAGAAGAAGAGATTGAGATCGCCGTGAGAGAAAATGATCTCTTGGCGTATAATTTGAGCTTTACTGAGGTGGCCAATGCCGTTGCACAGGCCAATATTCTCAGCAGTGGTGGAAACATCAAGACCGATGCCGAGGATTATTTGATCCGAGCTAATAACCGTTCCTATTATGGCGACGAACTCAACGGGCTCGTAGTACGTGCCAATCCAAATGGAACTGTGGTTCGCTTGGATGATGTAGCCGATGTGCGCGATCGCTTTTCGGAGACCCCAAACGCCTCTTATTTCAATGGGAACGTTGCGGTAAATGTAGGCATCACCAATACCAACAATGAAGACTTGATCTCCTCTGCAGAAGCGGTCAATGCTTATGTGGAGACCTTCAACCAAAAGTATAAAGCAGTGCAGATCGATGTGGTGAGTGATTCCTCCATCAGGCTGAATCAACGTACCGATCTATTGGTGGAGAATGGTGCTATGGGAATTTTACTGGTGCTTTTATTCCTCTCCTTTTTCTTAAATACGCGTTTGGCCTTTTGGGTGGCCTTTGGGTTGCCGATCTCTTTTCTAGGGATGTTCATTTTTGCGGGTCAGTTTGATGTGACCATCAATGTATTGTCGCTCTTTGGAATGATCATCGTGATCGGGATCTTGGTAGATGATGGTATTGTCATCTCAGAAAACATCTATCAGCATTATGAAAAGGGTAAACCCAGAATTCAAGCGGCCATAGATGGAACCATGGAGGTGTTACCACCCATTCTTTCAGCCATCCTTACGACCATTTTGGCTTTTTCAACCTTTATGTTCTTAGACGGCAGAATTGGAGATTTCTTTAGCGAGGTTTCCGTGATTGTTATGCTGACCTTAGGGGTTTCGCTTATTGAAGCTTTAATCATCTTACCTGCGCACATTGCGCATTCTAAGGCATTATTACCGCCAGAAGAGCAAGCCAAAGAGAGTCAATCCGGATTCGGAAAATTCTTCGCAAAGCTCCGCAGCTTTAATGTTTACGGAGATCGTTTTATGCGCTATTGCAGAGACAGATTGTACAGCCCAGTACTTGCCTTTTCTTTGAAGCATCGTTTTTTGACCTTTTCTGTCTTGCTCGCTTTGATGATCTTGACTGTTGGAGCCTTCCAGGGAAATGTGATCAAAAGTTCGTTCTTCCCCAGGATTGCCAGTGACCGTGTGAGTATAGACCTGCTCATGCCAGAAGGGACCAATCCGCGCATCACAGATTCCATCATCAGTCTGGTAGAGCGAGAAGCTTGGAAGGTCAATGAAGACTTTTCCGCCCGTCAAAGTGGAAACAAACAGGTCGTTGAAAATATTATAAAGCGTGTTGGCCCCGGAAACAATAAGGCTTCTTTAGCCGTGAACCTGCTTCCTGGAGAAGAGCGTGACTTTAGCTCTCCAGAGATCACTAACGCCATCAGAAACGCAGTGGGAGAGGTCTATGGCGTGGAACGTCTCACTTTTGGTTCAGGAGGTAACTTTGGAGGAAGTCCAGTCTCTGTTTCCCTTTTAGGGAACAATTCCACCGAACTTGAAGCAGCCAAGACCGAACTGCGCGAGTATATGGACAATAATCCTTTACTTGCGGATGTCACCGATACCGATCCAGAAGGCATTAAAGAGATCAATATAGAACTTAAAGAAAGCGCTTATGCCTTAGGGTTAAACTTAAGAGACGTCATGGGTCAAGTTCGCGCTGGTTTCTTTGGCTTGCAAGCCCAACGGTTTCAACGCGGGCAGGATGAGATCCGAGTTTGGGTGCGCTATGACAGAAGCAATCGGGAATCTATAGAAGATCTGGATCAGATGAGGATATTGACACCGAGCGGAACACGCGTTCCTTTTGGAGAGATCGCAACATACAACGTAAAACGGGGTGTGGAATCCATCAGTCACTTGAACGGGCAACGAGAGATCCAACTCAATGCAGACCTTGCTGATTTAGAGACCAGCCCTACCGAGATTTTGGACGAGGTCAAAAATGTGATCATGCCAGAGATCCTTTCTAAGTATCCAACTGTAACACCGCTTTATGAGGGGCAAAATAGAGAAGCCTTAAAACTACAAAGGTCCGCCAACGCGGTAATCCCAATAGTGTTGTTTTTGATCTATGTGGTGATCGCCTTTACGTTTAGAAGTTACAGCCAGCCTTTGATGCTCATCTTACTCATCCCGTTCAGCTTTATTGCTGTTGCCTGGGGCCACTGGTTGCATAACTTCCCAATCAATATTTTATCCGCTTTAGGAATCATTGCTCTTATTGGGATCATGGTTAACGATGGTTTGGTGCTGATAGGTAAGTTCAACAGTTATCTCAAGGAAGGAATGAAGTTTGACAAGGCCTTATACGAGGCTGGACGCTCGCGCTTTAGAGCGATCTTTTTAACTTCTTTGACCACTATAGCAGGTATTGCACCGTTGCTCCTAGAGAAAAGCAGACAAGCGCAGTTCTTGATCCCAATGGCTATCAGTATTGCTTACGGAATTGCAATAGCGACCGTTTTGACCTTGATCATATTACCGCTCATGCTCTCTGTAGCCAATGATATAAAGACCAATGGATTTTGGTTGATCTCTGGAAAGAAGATCCCGAAAGAAGCTGCAGAGCGCGCAATCAAAGAATTAGAAGTTGAACAGGGCCACAGTCAACCGGCAGCCATCACTGCCACGAGCCCTCAAAGTGTACCCGGTGAATAGATCGATATTATTACTTAGCCTTTTATTCTTGCCGCTTTTTACTTTGGGGCAAGAAGTGTCGGAACTCTCCAAAGAAACTGCAGTTGCTGAGGCTTTGGAAAAGAACTTTGGAATTGTCATTGCGCGCAATGAACTTGAGATAGCTGATGCCAATTCGAGCATATTGAATTCTCGTTTTTTGCCGATCATCAGTGCAACTGCAGGGTTCAACTACAGCAACGAAGACCAAGAGGTAACTTTTAGAAATGGGGAGGTCAACGCAGTCAATGGCGCAGAGACCGAACGTTATAACGCCGCGCTTAATTTGAATTATACCCTCTTTGACGGTTTAGGCCGATGGTATGACTACAAGCGATTTAAAGAACAATACAATTTGAGCGAACTGCAGGTGAGACAAACCATTGAAACCACCTTATTGCAGTTGTTTACCGTTTATTTTGAGGTTGCTCGTTTGAGGGAGAATGTCACGGTGCTAGAGCAGACTTACAGCAACACTCAAGACCGACTCACTCGTGTACAGTATCAATTTGATTATGGCCAGGTCAATAAGTTAGAAGTGCTTAATGCTGAGGTAGATTTGGTGACCGACAGTATAAATTTGATCAATGGGCGTCAGCTTTTAAGAAATGCCAAACGCGATCTGACCGTGGTGCTCAACAGCGAGTTAGAACGCGAATTTACAGTGGATACCGCCGTGGCTTTTTTGAATCCAGTTCGGATGGAAGATTACTACGAACAAGCGCCTGAGAACAATGTAGATCTGCTCATTGCACAAAGCAATATCCAAGTAAGTGATTACAGTTATAAGGCAGCCAAAAGCGTGTACTTGCCAACCTTGAACCTCAACGGTTCTTACGGCTGGAATGAAGGCCAGTTCCCCGTCACGAGTTTTGCTACCAGCAGCACCAGTACCGGACTCTCCGTAGGTTTGAGTTTGAATTGGAACTTATTTGACGGCGGTACCGGAATTACCAATGTCAAGACCGCTCGTATTTTAAAGGAAAATCAAGAGATCTTTGAAAAACAGTTGATCGTCGAGCTTTCGAGAAATTTGGCCAATGCTCGCGGCAATTACCGAAACAGTTTGGAGATCTACAGACTGCAGCGCAAAAATGTGCTCACTGCTCAAGACAATTACGAGCGTTCAGCAGAACGGTACAAACTAGGTCAGATCTCTTCTGTAGAGCTTAGACTGGCTCAGATCAATCTACTCAACAGCCAAACCAACAGGAACTTGGCCAAATATCAGGCTAAGCTCGCTGAATTAGAGTTGTTGCAGCTTTCTGGTCAGTTATTAAATGTTGAATTCTAAAGGTCATGGAAGAACATCTTTTTCAATGTCCGTATTGCTGGGAAACCATCTCCATGTTGCTGGATCCGTCCGTTTCTCAGACCTATATTGAAGATTGTGAAGTTTGTTGTAATCCGATTGAGATCAGCGTTCGCTTTGACGATCAGCAGCTTACCAGCTTTGAGGCCAACAGCATAGAACAGTAATAAAAAAAGGCCATACGGCACTTTGCCAGTTTATAAAAGCGTTGTATATTTGCCGTCCACACCGCGGGATAGAGCAGTAGGTAGCTCGTCGGGCTCATAACCCGAAGGTCGCAGGTTCGAGTCCTGCTCCCGCTACGAAGAAAACCAGAAGCATCGCTTCTGGTTTTTTTATGCCCTGAAGCGAACGCTCGCGTTTAAGCTTCAAAGGGCATAAAAAACCAAACACCGCTTTGCGGTATGGTTTTCTTCGTAAAGCTTCTCCCACTAAGGACCATTTTGCGCAGCAAAATGAATCCTGCTTTTGAATTGATGGGCATAAAAAACCAAACACCGCTTTGCGGTGTGGTTTTCTTCGTAAAGCTCCCCCCAAGGCCCTTTAAAAATTTTGGAACAAAATTTTTAAAGAATCCTGCTCCCGCCAAAATAAGCGCTGACCTTCGCCGAAGGCGAAAAGATCAATGCCGAATTTACTAGCAAACTTGTTTGCGAAAGTAAACGAGGCATTGATCCACAGTTGCTTTAGCAACAAAGGTCAGCGCTTTCAGCATTGGAGAGAAGGGAACATTCACGTCGTGAATGAATCCTGCGCGTGTTTGCTTGAGTTAATGAGGCATTGATCCACAGTTGCTTTAGCAACAAAGGTCAGCGCTTTCAGCATTGGAGAGAAGGGAACATTCACGTCGTGAATGAATCCTGCGCGTGTTTGCTTGAGTTAGTGATGCATTGATCCACAGTTGCTTTAGCAACAAAGGTCAGCGCTTTCAGCATTGGAGAGAAGGGAACATTCACGTCGTGAATGAATCCTGCACGTGTTTGCTTGAGTTAATGAGGCATTGATCCACAGTTGCTTTAGCAACTAAGGTTAGCGCTTTCAGCATTGGAGAGAAGGGAACATTCACGTCGTGAATGAATCCTGCACGAGTTTGCGAAAGTAAACGAGGTGTTGAGTTAAAGTTGCTCTAGCAACTAGGGTTGCGCTTTCAGCGTTGACGGTAAAGGATCATTTACGAAGTAAATGAATCCTGCTTTCAGCATCGGCGTGAAGGGAAGATTTGTGAAACAAATCAATCCCGCTTTTGATATTCGGTAGCTTATTTGCCCACGCGGTATGCCATACACCTCGCTAAAAATGTCCACTGGACATTTTCTTGATGCTCGGCTTCCCCGCGCCAGCGATCGCAGCGGCATACTCTGAGCAAAGCGAAGAGATATAGCGGAGAGCGCGTCCGTGAAGTGAACTTGGTTCTACTTTACGGGGCGCCCAAGAAAGTAAGACCATATCGGATTGACCCCATACTTGTCAAAAAAGCACTATTTTTCCATTAATTGTGCAGATTACCCATGAATCGAATTTTAACTACGCTCTTAATAGCAATAAGCAGCTTATCCTTATTGGCCCAAAATACCTATCAACGCGGTGTGATCATAGATTCCTTACCAACGGCAGGGAACCTTAATGAGACTTTCGCACTTTATCTCCCTAGTTCTTACAGCGAGCAACAACTTTCCCCTATAGTATTTGTCTTTGATCCGTCGGGACGAGCGGCGAATGGTCTGAGGCCATTCAGACTCGCTGCAGAGCAGTACGGATATATTTTGGTGAGTTCCAATAGCAACAAAAATGGGCCTCAAAATGTAAATTTTGATGTAGCGAATCGTTTATTCAATCATGTTTTTTCCAATTTTAATATTGACAATAGCAGAATTTATACTGCTGGATTCTCTGGAGGTTCGCGTTTGGCGATGGCCATTGCTGTACTTACCAAACGCATGCAAGGAGTGATTGCTTGTGGTTCAGGTTTTCCCGGCAATGTTGCCCCTGTTGGAAATGAGACTTTCTCATATGCGGGTATCGTTGGAAATTTAGATATGAATTATTTGGAAATGCACAACAATAGCCGGCTTTTAGATGCGCTACAAGTTTCCAATGCGCTGTTTACTTATAATATGGGTCATCAATGGCCAACAGAGCAACAACTACTTTCTGTCTTTGACTGGTTGCAGATGGAGGCGCATAGAAAGGGTATTATCAAGGTAGAGCCAGCTGTTATTAATTCTATTTATACCAAACAACTCAGTGAATTAAACGACCCCGAACATAAAGACAATTTACTTGGGAAACATAGAGCTTACCGACGTTTGCTCAAAAGTTTTGGTCCGTATTTAAATCTAGATAGTCTTCAAGTTGCTGCCAATACTCTCAGAGCCAGTCCGGAGTTTTTGGATCAGCAGCGGGAATTTGCAAAGGTCAAGGAAACTGAACAGGAGTTGTTTGCTAACTACACCCAACAATTCTTTGTCGACCTTCAGCGTAAAAAGCCCAAAACGCAGGCTTGGAAAAAGCGTATCGATAAGGTTTTTCGAGACATGGAAAACTCCAAAAATCACTTTGAGCGACAAATGCTGCAACGCCTACTGGCTCAGATAGGGGTTACGGCTTATGAAGCGGCTTTTAGCCAGGCTGCAAGTTTAAATTTGGAGCAGCTCATGTTCTGTTATGATCTTTGGATCTTTGTAAATCCAAAGAATGTTTACGGCTATCTCATTCAGATGGGCAATGCCCTAAAAAAATCAGATCAAGACTTGGCTTTAGATTATTTGTCACAACTCTTGGCAACAGGTTTTGATAATTATGAGGCCTTGATGAATTATCAGCCCATAAAACCCTTGCATTCAAATGAGGAGTTTATAAAATTGGTCGAACCACTTAAGCAGTAAGCACTATTTACAACACATTATCCATAATATCCTGAACCACTTCTGGGTTGAGTAGTGTACTGGTGTCACCCAGGTTGGAAGTGTCGTTAGAGGCGATCTTTCTCAGAATGCGACGCATGATCTTTCCAGAACGTGTTTTAGGCAAGCCTGCCGTAAACTGAATCTTATCCAGTTTTGCAATGGGCCCGATCTGCTCGGTGATCATTTGGTTGATCTCTTTTCGCAAATTGTCGTGATTTCTGGATTCTCCGGTTTCTTTGAGGGTGACATAACCGTAAAGCGCATTCCCCTTAACCTCATGTGGGAAACCTACAATAGCTGATTCTGCAACAGCAGGATGTTCATTGATGGCATCCTCAATCGGGGCCGTACCCATATTATGTCCAGAAACAATGATCACATCATCTACGCGACCGGTGATGCGGTAGTAACCCACTTCATCACGCAAGGCGCCATCTCCCGTAAAATATTTGTTCTCAAAGGCCGAGAAATAGGTGTCTTTATAGCGTTGATGATTGCCCCAGATGGTGCGTGCCATGGAAGGCCAAGGGAATTTGATACACAGCCGTCCTTCGGCTTGATTGCCCTTAATCTCTTGCCCGTTCTCATCCATGAGTGCGGGTTGGATCCCCAAAAAGGGTAGGGTTGCGTAGGTGGGTTTTGTAGGAGTACAGAACGGTATTGGAGTAATCAGTATTCCGCCTGTTTCTGTCTGCCACCAAGTGTCCACAATGGGTGCCTTTTTCTTCCCCACATTGTCATCATACCAATGCCAAGCCTCTTCGTTAATCGGTTCTCCTACCGTTCCCAGAACCTTTATGGAAGATAAATCGTGTTGCTCTACATGTTGAACGCCTTCTTTCGCCAAGGCTCTAATAGCCGTTGGAGCCGTATAGAATTGGTTGATCTTGTGTTTTTCCACGATCTCCCAAAAACGGCCAAAATCTGGGTAGCTCGGCACGCCTTCAAACATTACAGTTGTAGCGCCGTTGGCCAGCGGGCCGTAGACAATATAACTGTGGCCGGTGATCCAGCCAATGTCTGCCGTACACCAGTACACATCACTGTCACGGTATTGGAATACATTTTTAAAGGTGTAGGCTGTATAGACCATATAACCCGCGGTGCTGTGTACCATGCCTTTTGGTTTTCCGGTAGATCCTGAGGTGTAAAGAATAAAGAGCGGATCTTCTGCATCCATAATCTCAGGTTCACAGTCCGTGGAGGCCCCAGCTAAGAGTGGTTCCAGCCAAAAGTCGCGACCGTCTTTCATGTTGATTTCAGATTGAATCCGCTTTACCACTAATACAGATTCTACGGTAGAACAGCTTTCCAGCGCCTCGTCTACGATGCCTTTAAGATCAATGGTCTTGACTCCGCGGTACGAACCGTCTGAGGTCAGTACCATTTTGCAATCGCTGTCGTTGATTCGCGTAGCCAAGGCGTTTGCGGAAAATCCTGCAAATACTACCGAATGTATGGCGCCAATTCTAGCGCAAGCCAATAATGAGACAGCCAGTTCTGGGATCATGGGTAAATAAATACACACCCGATCTCCTTTTTTAATGCCTTTGCTCTTAAGCACATTGGCCATCTGATTCACGCGAGCGTGTAATTCTTTATAGCTGATGTGAGTTGCAGGCTCCTTGGGATCATTAGGTTCAAAGAGGATGGCGGTTTTATCGCCTTTGGTGAAAAGATGCCGATCAATACAATTTTCTGTGATGTTAAGTTTTGAACCTTCGAACCACTTTACCTCAGGCTTAGCAAAATCCCAAGAGAGTACGTTGTCCCATTTTTTTCGCCACAAAAAGTGCTCTTCCGCAATTTCTTCCCAGAAGAGTTCTGGGTTTCGGACGGACTTTCGGTATTCGTGGAAGTATTCTGGGAAGTTCTTGATGTGATAATTACTCATGAATTGGAATTTATATAAAGCCGCTAAAGGCTTTACAATTTAGCAAAAAAGGCCTTTTGAAAATCGCACAAATCGATCAAAAGATGATCTTATTCTATCAGTGTTGAGCAGCTTCACCCGCTCCAGATGGGATGCGAATATTTTCTACCATATCGGTGACGTCTTTTGGCGGTTTAGGAGTCATTCTAGACACCACCAAAGAAACCACAACGTTTACGCACATGGCAATAGTGCCAAATCCTTCAGGAGAAGTGCCAAACCACCAATCACTTGGTGGCAGCGGATCCATGATCCCGATGAGCCCCGTCTTGTATACGATCATATATCCAAGCATCAGGGTGATGCCCACAACCATGCCAGCAACAGCGCCTTGTTTGTTCATGCGTTTGTCAAAGATGCCCAGAATAATCGCTGGAAAGAAAGAGGCGGCCGCGAGCCCAAAGGCTAAGGCGACCACAGCAGCAACAAAGCCTGGCGGATAGATGCCAAACAATCCTGCTATGACAATAGCTACCAAAATTGAAGCGCGTGCCCAACGCAGTTCTCCCTTATCTGAGATGTTGGGTTTTAGTTGTTTTTTGATCAGATCATGAGAGATGGAGGTAGAGATCACCAAGAGTAAACCTGCTGCTGTTGAAAGCGCTGCAGCCAAACCACCTGCGGCCACTAAGGCAATCACCCAATTGGGTAAGCCTGCGATCTCCGGGTTGGCTAAAACCATGATGTCTCGGTCTACATAAAGTTCGTTGGTTGCGTCACTGGCGTTGCTGATCAGGCGCTCGCCATATACCCCGCGACCTTCTAAGAATTCAGGCTTTTTGCCTACCAAAGCTGAGCCTTGAACGTATTGGATTTTACCGTCTCCGTTTTTATCGCTCCACGCAATAAGCCCAGTGTCTTCCCAATTTTTAAACCACTCTGGAATATCCGTATAAGATTGATCGCGAACCGTCTCTATCAAATTAGTCCGTGAGAATACCGCAACTGCAGGAGCGGTGATATAAAGTATGGCAATAAAAAGCAAGGCCAAGCCTGCAGACTTACGTGCATCCTTTACTTTGGGAACCGTAAAGAATCGTACAATAACGTGAGGCAATCCGGCCGTTCCAACCATTAAGGCAAAGGTGATGGCAAAAACGTCCCAGGTAGATTTAGAACCTTGGGTATATTCTTTAAAGCCGAGTTCGGTGTGTAGCGTATCGAGTTTATCGAGCAAATAAGTTCCGTCTTCTAGAGTGCCTCCCATCCCCACTTGAGGGATGATATTGCCAGTCATCTGAATAGAAATAAAGATGGCTGGAACCATAAAGGCAAAGATCAAAACGCAGTATTGTGCTACTTGCGTATAGGTGATCCCCTTCATTCCACCTAAAAAGGCAAAGACCAAAACAACAGCCATCCCAATGATGACGCCTAGCGTAATGTCTACTTGTAAAAACTGAGAGAACACAATGCCTACGCCCCGCATTTGCCCCGCCACATATGTAAAAGACACGATCAAAGCACAGATCACGGCTACGGTTCGGGCGCTATTGGAATAGTACCGATCCCCTATAAAATCAGGGACCGTGAATTTGCCGAACTTCCTCAGGTAAGGCGCGAGCAATAGGGCTAGCAGTACATAACCTCCTGTCCAACCCATCAAATAGACCGAGCCGTCGTATCCGGCAAAGGAGATGATCCCCGCCATGGAAATGAAGGAAGCGGCACTCATCCAATCGGCTGCCGTTGCCATACCGTTGGCTAAAGGAGAGACGCCTCCGCCTGCTACATAAAAATCTTTAGTAGAGCCCGCTCGTGCCCAAATAGCAATACCGAAATACAAGGCAAAGGTCACACCGACCAGGATCCAAGTCCAGGTTTGAACACTCATAAGGCGGGTATTGAGATTATGGAATTAGTCTTCGTGATAGCCGTATTTTTTATCGAGCTTGTTCATCAGTCTTACATACACAAAGATCAACACCACAAAGACGTAGATAGAACCTTGCTGGGCAAACCAGAAGCCCAATTTGAATCCGCCAAGATTGATGGTATTCAAGGCGTCTCTAAAGAGAATTCCGCAGCCATAAGAAACAACAAACCATATGCTTAGCAAAATTGCCAAGTATTTTATGTTCTCTTTCCAGTAAGCGCGTGCCTTGTTTGTTGAAGACATGATTGGTTAGTTGTAATGCTTTATCACTAGAGGCGATTCTGCATTTTTAGATTCCTAAAACTAATTGATTCGTCAACCACAACCAAAAAAAACCGCGCTTTCTAAAAGGAAGAAAGCGCGGTTGCTATATTAATTCTATGTGTTTAGAACAACAGATTCATAAGGATTAACAAGGTGCAAATTCCTAGGCTACCCAATAAAGTATTGAGCACAACCTTTGGCTTCTGAACCGTTAGGATCGATGCCAAAACACCGGTGCACATTACAACGGCTGCAAATACTTGGATCATGGACCAAAGTGAGCTGCCGTTTAAAAAGATGGTGTATACCGCAATTCCACCCAAACAGGTAGATACAATGATTGAAGTTGATGCGTATAGCATAAAATTCTCGGTCCAGTCTTTATTTAGTTTTGCATAAAGTGCGCTCATGATGTTGATTTTAATTGTTTACTCAACAAAACTACGTGGAGGCGCTCAGCTAAAATATGACAATGGTCATGCAAGCCTTGTTTGGTTCGATCGACTTATCTTTAAACTGCTGACCACAAAACCATGGAGGAACTTTTAAGCAAAATACGCGCGTGCAACTTGTGTAATGATCTGTTGCCTTTGGGCCCAAGACCCATAGTTGCGGCAAGTCCAAAGAGTCGCATTGCTATCATTGGGCAGGCTCCGGGTTCTGTGGTGCATGAGAGCGGTGTCCCTTGGGATGATAAAAGCGGGGAGAATTTACGCGCTTGGATGCAGATCAGCAGTGAAGATTTTTACAATCCAGATAAGCTGGCTTTAATTCCCATGGGCTTTTGCTACCCGGGGCGTGGAAAATCTGGAGACAATCCACCTACCGCGATTTGTGCTCCAACCTGGCACGATCAACTTTTAAATGAACTTCAAGAATTGCGTTTGATCCTTTTGGTGGGTAAATATGCACAGGACCATTATTTAGGTGCTAAGGCTCAAAGAACCTTGACCCAGACCGTGCAGCAGTTTGAAGACTATTTGCCTAAATTCTTCGCCTTGCCGCATCCGTCTCCTAGGAATAATATTTGGCAAGCCAAGAATCCTTGGTTCAAGTCTGCAGTTTTGCCCAGATTGGCTCAAGAAGTTGCGTTTGCATTAAGGCATTAAAAAGCCTCAGTAGGGTTTTTGGCACGAGAGTTGTTATATAATTGGTGACAGTCATTGTTTTGACTGTTAAGGAATTGAAACATAAAGTAAATGCATTAAGCATCCCTAAAAAGAAACAATTCTCCGCCTTGAAATCTGTCTTTACCTACGGTATGCTTACAGATTAGAAATATGATCAAAAAGCGCGAACTGTTATAACAGCCCGCGCTTTTTTTATGTTTGAATTTTACTGAATCAAAGGGATCTGATATCCCAGAACAAAGTTGAAGCTGGGTACATCAGAACTGTACTGGAAAGTTGTAGCCGCGAAAGGATCTTTGCCAATATCTACGTTGGCTCGACCAAAGAATTGCTTGTATTTGGCGCCAGCACCTATGGACAGGTAGCCATAACTCCCATTGGTAGTATTGAAGTCGTTTGCCGTTACCGCTCGCTCAATGCTGATCTCGCTCACAATATCTACATGGTATCCCGCTTCTAAAGATATTTTCACATCTGGATTTACTGGAATATAGTAACGAGCACCGATGGGCATATTCACGGTGTTCACCGTTAAAGTCACTTCTTGCTCAGGAGTATTTACAGAAGACAGCTCTTGAGTTATGGTGCTTTCAAAGTTTCCATTTTTAGCAAAACCGAGGTAAAGCGCGAATCCATTGTTATTAAAGGGAAGCACCACTTCAAGTTCAGCTCCGAATCTCAAATTGGTTTGTCCTCCAAAATCACCTCCAAGTCTAGCGCTGGCAGCGTTTTTAACGTTATAGGAGCTTGAATTGAATCCTGCGAACACATTCACGTTAAGAAGGGTAGTTGTTTTTGTCTTTCGTTCAACTACATAATTGGGGTCCATACAGACATTGTAGTTTTCAAAAAGCTTTCTCAAGGAGTTTCTCGAATAGCTCAAGTTTTCAAAATCTGAAAAGCTTAAGGTACTACATTCCTTCATGGCATTGGCCAATTGTTGCTTGTATTGATTGTTGCTGGCAACCTTTTTATCCTTCAAATAGCGCACGTAAACCAAGGCTTCCACAGACTCATCGTCTTGACTTAAGAAGTATTCGCGCAATCCTCCGTTTTCATAAAAATACAAGCTAGTTGGTCCTGCGACTATAACTTCTAAAAAGCCCGTGCGAGTTTCAAATTCTGGGTCTTTGGAAAAGTTGAGGTTGTTCAAATTGTCTGAGGTCACATCGAGCTCAAAGGTCTTTTTCACATAGTCTACCTGTCCGTCAATTCCAAAGCCTTGAATTTGATTCAGTCTCAAGGTTTCTGTGTCACCTTCTGGAGTGATTCTAAAGTCAATGCTGTTGGGACTATTCTTCCAGTCTACATTTTTTACGTAACCGTTTATTTGTTGCCCGGCATTGTCTAAATAGTAACCCGCTTTGAACTTGTTTTGAGCTGTTAAAGTGGCAGCGCTTAAACTGATGAGGATAGTAGCGAGCACTAATTGAAGTAATTTTTTGTTCATAGGTTAGTGTATATATTTCCCCCAAGTTACAAAGCAACATGCGTAATGGTGCTCGTCTTAAGAAGGTTTTAATACTTGACCGAGCTCAATGACACTCCATTTTTGCTTCTATTTTCTGCGGATTCAGTTTGGGTGACACATAGGGAATTCCCAAGCCGAGTCCTCTTAGAATAAACAAACACGCAATAAGCGCTACCATAACTGGGATCGCTTTGCGAATTTTGAGCTGCATAGTCTTATTAAGAAAATTCCCTGCATAAATGGCTCCGGTCATCAGCGGCAGCGTTCCTGCACCAAAGAGGACCATGTACAGACTTCCCTGCCAAGGATTGGCTAAAGCCAAGGAACCAAACACCGCCATATACACCAATCCACAGGGTAAAAAACCGTTGAGCAAGCCCAAGGTTAAAAAGGTGTCTGGACGTTTTGATTTCAATGCTTTACCCATTGCTGACTTCAACTTCCCGATGGCCAAAGCCAAGGGTTTGGACAGGCTGTATTTGAATAAGACGCGCTGCGGAATGGCTACCGTTAGCAGTAATAAGACTCCTGCCAGAATACTCAGGTATTGTTGAGCTCCGAAGAGCGATAAACTTCGGCCTAGAAATCCAAAGATCAAACCCAATAGACCATAAGCTGTGAATCTGCCCAAATGATAGCTGGCAATTTGTAAGAGTTGTAATTTCTTGTTGTCTCTACTAACTGGCAATAAAAAAGCAATCGGGCCGCACATGCCAACGCAGTGCAAACTACCCAAAAGACCCAATATGAAGCCAGAGACTAACATTTAATAATTGATTGAGGTTTCGTATAAGAAGGGTTTGCCTTCATGCTGCCAGGTGACGCTTATGTTCCAGCGACCGTCCAACAAACGGGTTTCAGGTATGAGCAAATTGGATTCCGATAGAACAAATGGAAAGTCGGAATCGAGGTGCTTGTCGGACGGTCTGTATAGGAACACATTGCCTTTAATTTTGTTTTGAAGCTCTTTTGGGAACTCCAATACCCAGCCTTCTGCAGTTTTTTTACCGCGGATGGGTTCGGAGAGGATGGCCAGATTCTGTCGAGCTTCCAATTGCTCGTTGAGAATCAACTCTTGTTTGTAATAGTCTTCCACGACCAGTTCGTGATCGAACTTAGAATCGGTCATCATGGTGATGACAAAATACAGAATGAATCCAATGAACAGCAACATGCCGATCACCAATCCTGTTCCCCAATTTAATTTTACAGTGCTCATACCGTTTGAATTTTATTGATAACTAATAGGGCCTAAAAAGGTTGTCTTAGCCGTTTCGATGAGCTCTTCACCGCTATAGACCCCGATTTTTAATTTGATATTGTCTGAATCGACCTCGCTTCTTGGGATGTCGATGTATAAGGTGCCTTCTTCCAATCCTTGCCGCGCCACATCAAAAGCATCCATACTTACTATGGTGACCGTTCCTTCATGTGAAAGCAGTTTAAAGGTGACATCAGCTACCTCCTCACTGGTCTTATTAACTAGTTTATAGGTATACACATTGCTGATGATGTTGTTCTCCTTCTTTTGATATAACTGCCCGGGCAGCCTCAAGATGGTTGCCTCTAGATCGTTTCTCAAAAACAGCATTCCTGCAAAGATCCCGGTTAAGATCAGCAAGACTGCTGAGTAGCCTTTAAGACGCGCATTAAAAGTGAATTTGGCTTTCTTTTCAATATTGTCTTCACTGGCATAACGGATCAATCCTTTGGGTAAGTTCACCGCTTCCATCATGGAATCACAAGCGTCAATACAAGCGGTGCAATTCACACATTCTAACTGCGTTCCGTTTCTAATATCGATTCCCGTTGGACAAACATGTACACATTGAAAACAATCAATACAGTCGCCTTTTCCGCTGGCAACGCGATCTTCATTCTTCTTGAATTTAGCGCGACCGGCTTCCTTTTCCCCACGTTTATGATCATAAGCCACAACAATGGATTTATTATCCAAAAGGACCCCTTGCAGACGGCCGTAGGGGCAAGCGATTACACAAACCTGTTCTCTAAACCAAGCGAACACAAAGTAGAATACCGCCGTAAAGATGAGCAGGGAAATAAAGGTGCTCATATTCTCTAAAGGCCCTTCTGTGACGTATTCCAAAAGTTTGTCGCTGCTGATCAGATAAGCCAGGAACACATTAGCGATCAAAAAGGAAATGATAAAGAACACCGTCCATTTGGTGGCGCGTTTTCTGATCTTTTCTGCATTCCACGGCTGTTTGTCCAAGCGGATCTGCTTCCCGCGGTCACCTTCTATCCAATACTCAATGCGTCTAAAGACCATTTCCATAAAGATGGTTTGCGGACAGATCCATCCGCAGAAAATTCGGCCAAAGGCAACGGTAAAGAAGATCACAAAGACCACCCCAATGATCATCATGATCACAAAGAGGTGAAAGTCCTGAGGCCAAAATGGAAAACCAAAAATATTAAAGCGGCGTTCCAGCACGTTGAGCAACAGAAACTGATTTCCGTTGACCTTGATAAATGGAGCAGAGAACAAAAAAGCCAGTAGCACATAGCTAACTATTTTGCGGTACTCGTAAAAGCGGCCGCTGGGCTTTTTAGGATAGATCCAAGCGCGCTTACCCTTCTCATCGATGGTGGCAATGCTGTCTCTAAATACTTCGTTCTCGGGGGTTTCCATTATTTGGTGCTTAGTTCATTGAAATTCCAGCAGTCGCTGTGGAATCGTTGATCACTTCTGAGGATTCCAGTTCTGACTCGGTTGTTTCGGGAGCCGGATTCGGATCGATCCACAATTCACCATCAGCAGGGAGCGCATCCAGAGGATTACTCCCTTGCATGCTGAGTACATAACTGGCCAATTGTGCGATCTCATTCGGGGTAAAGGTTCTGTTCCAGTTTACCATCCCTTTTCCAGGGCGACCTCCTTTGGAGATAGTGGTAAATACATTGGAGATCCCTCCGCCTAAGATCCAATACTCATCAGTAAGGTTAGGTCCTGTTGAACCACCACCATCGGCTTTATGGCAAACAGCACAGTTGCGCTCAAATCGATTTTTGCCAGCGCTGAGGTCTGCAGCATCAGTAAGCATAACCACGGTGGATGCATCCACCATATCCTTGGCCTGAGACTTATAGGCTTCAATAGCCAAGCGGGCTTCTTCCATCTCGATCTCAAACTCAGTCGCTTGATCTTCTCCTTCAAAAATGTGATACTTCGCCATATAGATCACTCCAAAAACTATGGTCACATAGAATCCATAGAGCCACCAGGGCGGGAGCTTGTTGTCCAGTTCTTTGATCCCGTCATAGTTGTGATCTAAAATGATCTCTCCCTCTTCTTCTAATGGACGACTGCCCAAGAGCTTTTGATAAATGCGCTTGAGTCCTGCAAACTGATTGGCTTTAGCTTCTGCGGTTGCGGCGTCGTAGCGGGCGCGTTTTTCTTCATCCATGGCGCGGTAAAGGATGCTGTTCAAGGCCTCCACGCTGTACTCAATAGCCATGGCAAAAATGAAGACAAACACAATTACTCCCCAAAGAATAGGGTATTTGGCAAAGGTGTATTCGGAGCCCGAGTCTACCACCCAATCTAACACAAAGTAAGACAGCACGGTGACCAGGGCTACTCGTAAATAAGCGTTCGTATTTTTCATGATGTTGTGTTTAGTGAGTTATCGTCTTCCTCTAAAGGAAGGTTGCTGACTTTTCTAATGTGCTCTTTCTTGGCGGTCAATACCCACCAAAAAAGTAGGGTGAAGAACACAAAAAAGATGAGCAGTGAGATGATGGGGTAGATCTGAACCCCGTCGATTTGTTCTAAGGAACCTTTTACAAATTTTAGCATGACTAGGGTGTGTTTTTAGCAGTTACTTCCTCATTGGTCTCAATCATAATGTCGGTGCCTAAGCGCTGCAGATAGGCAATAAGTGCAACTACTTCTCGGTCCTTCATTTCAATAAAATCTGGATTGCCATCATTTTTGGCTTCCGTATAACTCTCTTTAAAGTCTGGATCGTTCATCAAGTTGCTCTCAATTTGAGCGCCTTGTTCATCCATCCAACTTTGAGCGCGGGTAATGTCCTCATCCGTATAAGGGACACCCAGACTCACCATGGCGCGCATTTTTACTTCGGTCTTAGACTTGTCCAGCTCGTTTCTAATGAGCCAAGTGTATTTAGGCATGATGGAGCCTTCTGATACGGACTGCGGATTGTTGAAGTGACGCAGGTGCCAACTGTCGTTGTATTTACCACCTATACGCATCAAATCAGGTCCTGTGCGTTTGGATCCCCAAAGGAATGGGTGATCGTATACATATTCTCCAGAGCGCGAATACAGATTCTTGTCGGTCCAGTCATAGCGTTTCACCTCCGATCGGAACGGACGGATCAATTGCGAGTGACAGGCGTTACAACTCTCGCGGATATAAATGTCTCGACCTTCTAACTCCAAAGGTGTATAAGGCTTCACCGTGGTGATTCGCGGAACATAATCGTCCACCAAAAGGGAAGGAACAATTTGAACCATACCTCCAATAAGAATGGCAATGGTAGCATAAATGGTCAAACGAACCGGGCGGCGCTCCAACCAAGTGTGGTAGCCCTCTTTTCCGGTGCGTTTTGCTGTTACGCGTTGCAGCGGAGCAGCTTCTGCCAACTCGTCGGTTACTTTACTGCCTTGTTTTACGGTCTGTACAATGTTGTAGATCATTACTATTGCTCCAACGATATACAAACTACCTCCAATGGCGCGCATCCAATACATCGGCATGATCTGGTCTACAGTTTCTAAGAAGTTACCGTAGGTCAATGAACCGTCTGGGTTGAACTGCTTCCACATAGAAGCCTGAACAAATCCAGCGACGTACATCGGCAAAGCGTAAATGATGATCCCTAAGGTCCCGATCCAGAAGTGTGCATTAGCCAATCGAATTGAATACAAAGAGGTCTTAAACAGTTTTGGGAACAACCAATAGATCATACCAAAGGTTAAGAAACCGTTCCAAGCCAAGGCTCCAATATGCACGTGAGCAATGATCCAGTCACTAAAGTGAGCAACGGCGTTGATGTTCTTTAGCGAAAGCATTGGGCCTTCAAAGGTTGCCATCCCATAACCGGTGATCGCAACAACCATAAATTTCAAAACTGGGCTCGTGCGGACTTTATCCCAAGCACCGCGAAGCGTCAAGAGTCCGTTGATCATACCACCCCAAGAGGGAGCGATAAGCATCACTGAGAAAGCAACCCCTAAATTCTGAGCCCAATCCGGTAGAGCAGAATACAACAAGTGGTGCGGTCCTGCCCAGATATAAATAAAGATCAACGACCAAAAATGAACAATGGAAAGACGGTATGAATAGACTGGTCTGTTCGCAGCTTTTGGTACAAAATAGTACATTAGACCTAAGAAAGGCGTGGTCAAAAAGAAGGCCACCGCATTGTGCCCATACCACCATTGCACCAAGGCGTCTTGAACTCCAGCATAGGCAGAATAACTCTTTAAAGCACCCACAGGCATTTCAATACTATTCACAATGTGCAGTACCGCAACGGTAACGAATGTGGCTAAGTAGAACCAGATCGCTACATAAAGGTGACGCTGTCTTCTGCGCAGTATGGTCCCGATCAGGTTAATTCCAAAGACTACCCAGATCAAGGCAATGGCAATGTCAATGGGCCATTCCAATTCGGCGTATTCCTTAGAAGTAGTATACCCTAATGGGAGCGTGATCGCTGCAGATACGATGATCAGCTGCCATCCCCAGAAATTGATCTTACTCAAAAGATCACTGAACATTCTGGTCTTAAGCAGGCGTTGGGTAGAGTAGTAGACCCCCGCAAAGATCGCGTTGCCCACAAAGGCAAAGATCACCGCGTTGGTGTGTAGTGGTCTCAATCTACCAAAGCTCAGCCAAGAAATTCCATCAGTCAAGTTGGGGAACATAAACATAAAGGCCAGCAGGAGCCCTACGGACATCCCTATGATGCCCCAGAAAATACAGGCTATCAGGAAATTTTTGACAATTTTGTTGTCGTAATAAAACTGTTGTGTTTCCATAGATTTACGGTTACTCGTTGGTTGAATTTTTTATAGTTGTAGCTGATGTTTCTGATGCTTCTTGCACCAGTTCATCTTCAAATAGCATGCGTACGGCAGGAGTGTAAGTGTCATCGTATTGGCCTCGTTTTACCGAGACTATAAAGGCGACAAAAAAGACGATCGCCACGCAGATGCTCACACTTAACAAGAGAAAAATAATACTCATACCTGATTAGAATATTGGCGTAAAAGTAGGTGCGGGTCGTTACGGAAAATATGACAATGGTCAGTTTCGATTTTTTATCGCGGATTTAAGCAATCGACTTCCAAAAAAGCGGGTGCTGATGGTGGTAAAAATCACAATGCTGATGGAACTCAACGGCATGAGAATAGCCGCAACTACAGGTTCTAAATGTCCCGTAACGGCAAACCCCAAACCGATGAGGTTGTATAGCACCGAGATTCCAAAACACGCATAGATGATGCGTTTTCCCAGGCCAGCCAGTGCAAAGAACACCGGTAGCTTTTCAAAGGAGTTGGCTTGAAGAATCGCATCAGAAGCGGGGGTGAATACATTAGTATCCTCGGCTATGGCGATCCCAATATCGCTTTGAGCCATGGCTCCGGAATCGTTGAGGCCGTCCCCGATCATCATGACCTTTTCTCCTTGCTCTTGCAGCGTTTTCACATAGTCTAATTTGTCTTGAGGCTTTTGATTGTAGCGTACTTCTGTATGCTCTGGTAAAAAACTATTCAAACGTTCTGCTTGACTGTCATTATCTCCAGTGAGCACTGCTATCTTTTTATTTCGACCTAATACGGCCAATAAGTGTTTTAAGCCCGGTCTGTATTCACTCTGAAAAACATAATGCCCTTTGTAGTTGCTTCCGCTACTGATATGAACCACTGCTCCTTCATGATTGGAATTGGCTTGAGCGTGGACAAATTTGGGAGCGCCAATTTTAAGGTGCTGATTGTCTTTTGCTGCGGATATCCCTTGGCCCAAGGTTTCTGAAAAATCATCCAAAGTGACAATTTCCTGTTCTTCTAAGGTGTTGTATAAGCTTCTGCTCAAAGGGTGGTTGGAAGCTCTTAGCGAGCTGTAGAGCAAACGCTGTTCTTCAATGCTCAATGGGATTCCATGATAGGAAAAAGCACTCTGGGCAGGCGTACTCAAGGTTCCGGTTTTGTCAAAAACAACCGTATCGATCTCGCTCCAGTTTTCAATGACGGCGGCGTTTTTTACATAGCATTTATGCCGCCCAAAGAGTCGAACTAAATTCCCCAAAGTAAAAGGAGCACTCAAGGCAATAGCACAAGGACAAGCCACAATTAAAACTGCCGTGATCACATTGAACATCATACTCGGAGCTATGAACCACCACGCAATACCACTGATGATCGCAATGCTCACAATGGCAAGTGTAAAACGCTTGCTGATCTGGTCCGTCAAACTCTGGAAGCGCAATTCGGATTGTTTTTCAAAGGCTTTATTGCCCCACAATTGGGTGAGGTAACTTTGGCTTACGGTTTTGCTCACCTCCAATTCAATGGAAGCTCCACATTGTTTGCCGCCCGCAAAGATGGCAGATCCAGCCTCCTTGTGAATGGGTAAGGCTTCTCCCGTGACAAAGCTGTAATCAATAAGGGCCTCTCCGCGGATCAAAACACCATCAACGGGAATGATCTCGTTGGAGCGGATCAGTAGGGTATCTCCCTTTTGAATTTCTTTTAAAGCGATCTGCTCCTCAATAAGTTTACTGCCTTTACGGTCAATTCGCGTAACTCCTAAGGGGAAATAGGATTTGTAATCACGCTCAAAGGACAAATAGGAATAGGTCTTTTGTTGAAAGAATCGCCCTAAAAGCAAAAAGAAAACCAAGCCACTCAGGCTGTCAAAAAAGCCAGGGCCCCAATCCATCATTACATCGATCACGGAGCGAATAAATAGAACACTAACCCCCAAAGCTATTGGAAGATCAATATTGAGCATGCGGGATCGTAAGCCCTTGATTGCTGCTTTAAAATAATCCGAAGCTGCGTAGAAAACCACAGGTAGTGAGAAGAGCAACATAATGGTTCTGAACATCGGCTTGTAATGTTCCAACCAGATCTCATCCACATCAAAATACTCTGGGAAGGATAGAAACATAATGTTCCCAAAAGCAAAACCGGCAATTCCGAATTTGTAGATCAGGCTACGGTCCTTAGATTTCTTTTTTACTTCTGCAGAGGCCAAACTGATCTTTGGGGTATACCCTATGCGATCCAAAAGCAATACCAGTGCCTTTAGGGGTAGTTCTTCTTGATTGAATTGAATCTGTGCCTTTTTAGCGGGAAAGTTGACGGTACTGTTATACACGCCTGGATGCAGTTTGGAAAGGTTTTCCAGAACCCAAATACAAGAACTGCAGTGAATGGCGGGGATCTCAAAACTGATGATCTGTCTTTTGCCTTCACTGAATTGCAATAGTTCCTCGGTAATGGCCTCGTTGTCTAAGTAGTCAAAATGTTCACTGACCTTATTTTGCGAGGTTCCTGGGGTGCGTTCCAGTTCATAATAGTAATCCATCCCGTTTTGGTGCAAAATGTCAAAGACGGTTTTACAGCCGTTACAACAGAACGATTTTGCTTCGTGAATAATGGGCGATTTGCCACAAGGGTCGCCACAATGATAACAGGCTTCCATATAAATTTGCTCTAATACCTCAGGCAAAGGTGGGCCTCAACACTCGGAAGAACTATGACCGTTGTCATAACTTATGTGGATGGGTTGGGAGTATCTTTCATTAACAATAAAGCCGTATGATGAATAAGATCCTTCTTTTAACCGATTTTAGCGATAATGCTACTCAGGCGATTCAATATGCCTTTAAATTGTGGCAAGGAAAGCCTTGTGAATTCTATGTGTTGAACATTCAGAAATCGTCAGACTTCACCACAGACGACCTGCTAACAGCTAAACCACATGAGAGCATTTTTACCAGTATCATTGCCGATAATAAATCGGCCTTAGATGCTTATATAGAAACATTGCGTCCGCTTATTGAAAACGAAGATTTCACCTTGATCCCGAAGGTGGATTATGACGTATTTACGGATTCGGTCAATCAAGTGATCAGCAATTACGTTATTGATTACGTGGTTTTGGGCACCAACGGTGTTAGTGATGCTCGGGAATCGCTCTTTGGGAGTAACGCGCTCCAGGTAATGCGCAAAGTGCATTGTCCGACATTGATTGTTCCCGAAGGTTTTGAGTTTAGACCTTTAAAAGAAGTTTTATTCACGCAAACTCAGCAGATCAAACCAAGTCCACAGCAACTTGAACCCGTAGTACGCTTGTTGGCAGGTCGCTGCAGTAACGTACACCTGTTGGGAATTCAGCCCGAATCGGAACCGAATTTGGGACAATTGGAACAGGGCTTAACCCAGTTGGCTGAGGACCCTTTTGGCGTTTTAGAAACAAAAGCTGTAGTTGAGTCACTTCAAGGATTGTCCGTGCCTCAGGCTGTAAATGCTTATGAGCAACTCAATGAGGTTGACTTGCACGTTTTTATGGTACAGCAGGAGTCTTTGCTGAGTCGATTCTTAAAAGGATCAGATAATGGAAAGATCAGCCACAAAACTCCAGTACCTCTATTAGTAATACACGCCGAGTCTTAGGCGTGTAGCGTGAGTACTGGAACCTTTGAATGGTAATTCAGCGCTCGTGACAAGGGCCTGCGGAACCACAGTGAAAAGATTCCGTGTTTTGGATTAATGAAAGCCACCATATCACTGTCTCTGCTTTGAACAAAGCAATTCAGACCCGTGGCAACATCGACATTCTCTAAGACGTGAAAGGTGTAGTCTATGCCGTTCAAATAGCCTTCTAATTCTTCTTTTTTAGCTTCTTGCTGCTCGTTAAAGGAACCTTCACAGATGTGTAATACACGCAATTTAGCCTTGCAAAGTCTTGTCATAGTGCAAAGGTTGTGCAGCTGATTTGTCTTGTAATTCTCTTTGTAGCTGGTTGGAAAAACGATCTCATTCATCGCGGTGAAATTCGCGGAGTTTGGTATGGCCAGTACAGGACAACAACGCACTTTTTCCATAACGGCGAGGGTGTTTCCTCCCAACAGCACATCTATGGCGTCTGTAGTTCCTTTAGTCCCCATCACAATAAGATCAATATCGTATTCTTTACAGGCATCCTCAATGGCGTCTGTTAAAAAGTTGTGTCGAGATAAATAGTGAAATTTGTGGTCTAGAGATTCATCTCTAAAGGCGAGTTGCCTAGATAATTTTTTTAGTCCCTTTTCTGAGGCTTTCTTGAGTTCTTGTAATTGGGGGATTCCCAGTTGAGAAGCCATAAGATTCTCTGAGACGGGGGTGTTGGGTGTATAACAATGTAAAAGGTAAAATTCGCAGCTTTCGCGATCCATGAGTTCAATGGCGTAGGTTATGGCGTTCCAGGAGTTTTTGGAGAAGTCGGTGGGCAATAGGATTCTATGTGTCATCGGTTTGTCTTTGGGTCCAAACTAGCCGATGTAGTCCAGTATAAAAATGATAAATATCAGTTCTAGAGGGCTTTACTCATGAAGTAACAGTACAGGAAGTTGGTTTTCAAACACAGAGGCATGGCCATTACTTGTTGGTTTGAAAAGGAGTTGTTCGCAAAAACTGCGATTCTTGGCCAGTAGTCCTAAAATTCCAATAGGGTTTTGCTGTTGATACTCATCCAGTGCCGCGTATAAGGCACCTCCCTTGATTTCTGCGAATGCTTGCGGGTCTTCAATAAATTCATTCAAGAACTCCCGATTGGCATTTTGAATGGCGCTCAGGTCTGGCTTGCTTTTGCTAAAGTGAAGTATCTTTAGCTTTAGATCATTAGTTGTGGTGAAATCCGTCAGTGTATTCAACACACTACTTTGGTAGTTGTTCTTGAAATTGGTTGCGAAAGCCAGACTGCGGTTCGATCCCATTTGAGCATTGGGAGGCACGATCAAAAATGGACATTGCACGCGGATGATCACATCTTGTGCAAAACGACCCAATTGCGGTTTTTTATCCGGTCCGCAGCAACCAATGACTATGAGATCAATTTGATGTTCAATGACCTGTTTACGCAATGCTTCTACGGGAGGTAAATCCACAAAAAAGACATCACTGCGATGCAATTTTGGATTTAAGCTTTTTTGAAAGTTTTGATGAAACTGTAGGAGTTTTATGCGCGCCGCGCCGCATTTTTTGCCTTTGCAAGGCAATTTTGGTTGTTTTGTTTTGGGCTTTGAATGGCAGTCAGAGACGTATAGTAAGTGGTAGTGTACCGGCTCATTGGCAAAGCAATTCGCGGCAAATGCTGCAGCCTTTGCTACGCTTTCTGAAAAGTCTGTGGCGATTAAAATCTTTCGCATGCTACCCATAATAAGTTCAAATGTAAATGGGTAGCGCGAACTAAAGAATGACAAAAATCAGTTTTGCTATTCCATGAGTTCTAAAGCTTGCAGATCGAGGATTTTGATGTTGCGTCCTTCTATGGCGATCCAGCCGTTCTTTTTGAATTGAGAAAGGGTTCTGATGAGACTTTCTGTGGCGATACCGGCTACACTGGCCAGATCATGGCGTGAGATTCTGATCTGGTCTTGGGTGCTGTCATTGAGAATTTCAGCAAACTGTAAAATAGTTTGGGCGGTCTTTCTGCGGACAGAACCGTAAGCCATTTGCAAAAGTTGTTCTTTGATGTGATTAATGTCATCAGCTAAAAGATTGATCAGCTCTAAGGTTAACTGCTGATTGTCTTGCAAAATATCTACAAACTCTTGCTTAGACACTACTAAAAGTTCTGCTGCTTCTAAGGCGGCGGTGGATTCATGATGTGCTCCGTTCTCCAGGAGTTGTTCCAAACCTAAAAAACTCCGTTCCTTACGAAGCGAAGTGATGAGTTCCTTGCCGTTCTCATCCATAGTAAAACATTTGACCACTCCGCTATTGATCAAATAAATTTGGTGAATACGATCGCCTTGTTCGTAGATGAGTTCTCCTTTGTCAAAGGATTGGAGTTCTCCTTTGTCGTTCAAAAAAGCAATGAGTTCCGGTAGGTTTTTTAAGTTCCCGGTTGTTGCTTCTTGTTCCAATTGCTGGGGATGTTCTCCTGCAGCTTGTAAGAGTGTAGATTTAGCCAGTCTACTTCTAATTGCGCTGAGCAGATCCTCCTCTTCACAGGGTTTGGTCAAATAGTCATCAGCACCCATGTCCATTCCCAAACGAACTTCTTTGTGTTCCGTCTTTGCGGAGAGAAAGATGAACGGAATGTGTTTGGTCTTATGGTGATCTGACAAGGCTTCCAATACCCCATAACCATCGATCTCTGGCATCATAATATCACAGATGATCAAATCGGGGATTTCACGCAAGGCCTCACTGATCCCTCTTTTTCCGTTAGGAGCGGTGATCATGTTATAGCCTTCCAGTTCCAGAAGTTCTGCGGTGTTCTCTCGCAGGATCGTATCGTCTTCTATTAACAGTATTTTTTTATGCTCCATGATTCGCTCTTGTTGGAATTTTAATAGTGAAAACAGAACCTTCGCCAGGTTTACTGACAAAAGAAATAGAACCGCCTAGGTTTTCAAGGTGGGTTTTTACAATGTTCAGACCTATACCTGTTCCTTGGGTAAGCAGCGCATTTTCTGCTCTGAAATAACGATTGAATATGTGTTTCTGATCTTCTAGAGGAATACCAATTCCTTGATCTTTTATGTCTAAAGTCAAGAATTCATCTTCTACTTGGCCCTCGATGGTCACGTGGGTGCCTTCTCCGGAATATTTTACCGCATTGCCCACCAAGTTAGACAAGACCAGTTCTAAGATCTTTTCATCAAAGATCAGTTCTACTTCTTCTAAATTTTCTGGATAATTGATTCGCTGTCCTTCTTTCAACAAGGTGTTAGCATCATAAACAACCTCGTTTAGCACTTTGCTCAAGGGAAATTGGCTGTGGTTGTAGCTGACCTTTCCCGTTTCTAAACGCTCAATGGAAAGGAAATCATTCAAAATATTATTGAGGTATTTAACCTTGCTTTTTATGGTGTTAAGATGCTTGTCGCGTTTGTCCTGTTGTTCTGAGGTCTTGTATTTGGAAATGAGCGTGGCCGAACTCAAAATACCGCTCAAGGGCGTTTTGAACTCATGAGATACTAAAGAGAGGAATTTGGTCTTTAACTCACCCAATTCACGCTCCTTAAGCAGCGCTTCTTTGGTCTTTGCTTCTGCTTCAATTCTTTTTTGAACCTCCTTGCGCAAGACTTTTACCGCCTCATCCAGCTCTTGGGTGCGCTCTTTGATCTTGTCCTCGAGTTGTTCATTGAGCTCTAAGATCTGCTGTTGTTGTTCGACCCGTTCGGAGATATCGATCACAATCGCCATTACGTAACGTTTGCCGTTGAGTTCAAACGGATTCAATCCTGCTTCTAAGGGAAACTGACTGCCGTCCTTGCGTTGGCCGTAAAGCTCTCGGCCTTTACCCATGCTGCGCTTGGCACTCTGATTCATAAACCCATCCACATAACCCACATGGGCCTTATGGTATTTCATAGGGATGAGAATGTTCAAAGGTTCTCCCATCAAATGCCCAGGCGGATATCCAAACATTTGATGCGCCGCTGTATTGGCAGAAGAAATGCGCTGGTCTGGAGCTACGACAATGATCCCTTCTGCAACGGCGTTGAAGATGGTTTCCACAATATTGATGTCTCCACTATTGGCTGGGTTCATTGCATTAAAAGTAATGATTTTTTAAAGCCTTTCCGCCCTGATAATTATCATTATTTTAGATCACCAGTTCCACTAGATTTATCTAAATTTAATCGTTATGAGTACACAAGAACCTTTAGCTCCTTTTTATCAACACCTTGGACATTTGTTTTATGCCGTAGCGGCAAGCGATAAGGTGGTCAGAAACGCGGAAATCGAAACCATGCAGGCCTTGGTTTTATCTAAGTGGGTGCCTTTGGGGGAAGCCTCGGATGAGTTCGATACCGATCTCGGTTATCACATTGAGATCGTTTTTGAGTGGTTAAAGCACAATGCCACTGACGCGGACGATTCCTTTCAGCGATTCGCCAATTATGCAGAAGAGCATCCTGACGAATTTACTCCCAAGCGAAGACAGATGATCTGGCAAACCGCCAATGATATTGCCGATGCCTTTAGCGGTACCAATAAATCTGAACTAATCATGCTCTCTAAGCTGCGACTGGTACTGAATAAAATTGCCTAAAACAATGAGCTCCTTCAAAGAATTAATAGCGAGTCACCCTTTGGTTTTGGTAGATTTTTTTGCCACTTGGTGCGGACCGTGTAAGGTCTTGGCGCCCGTCTTGTCTGAGGTCAAGCAAGAGGCTGGCGATCGGCTTAAGATTGTTAAGATCGATGTGGATAAGCATCCCAAGCTCGCTGCTGCGAAGCAAGTCCGCGGAGTACCCACATTGATCCTCTTTAAAGAGGGTCAACAGGTATGGCGACAATCTGGAGTACAATCTAAACAGGCCCTATTGCAGCTTTTAAATGAGCATAATTAATATGGAGATCAACCGATTAATTGATCATACTTTACTGCGTCCTACCGCTGCCAGCCAAGAGATCAAAGCGCTCTGTGAAGTCGCACTACAGTACAACTTCAAAGCAGTATGTGTGCCAGAAACCTATGTTGTAATCGCAAAGTCTATAGTAAAAGACAGCGCTGTAGAAGTATGCACTGTGGTTGGTTTCCCATTAGGGTATAGCTCCACAGAGGCAAAGAGAGATCAAGCGACCTTGGCCGTTAGTCAAGGGGCCACAGAAATTGATATGGTCATCAATCAAGGCTGGATGCAAGAAGGACTGTATTCCAAAATAGTGGATGAGATCGCAACTGTTAAAGAAGCTGTTGGAACCCATTGTTTAAAGGTCATCATAGAAACGGCAAACTTGTCTGACGTTCAAATTAGAAAGGCGGCGCAGTGTGTATTAAGCGGAGGGGCCGATTTCGTCAAGACTTCCACAGGTTTTGCAGCTCGAGGTGCGTCCATCCAAGACATTGAAATGCTATACCAAGAGTTAGGAGGGAAGCTCGGCATTAAGGCCTCTGGAGGAATCAAAACCCATGAGCAGGCGCTTGCTTTGATAAAAGCAGGCGCAACCCGTTTGGGAACCTCCAACGGACCTGCTTTATTAGCTCCATAAAAAAAGAGCGGATCTGCAGTAAGATCCGCCCTTGCGTTTGAAAAACATACTAAAACAATATTTCACTACATTTTCTGAGTGAGTACGGGTAGTACCGAATGGTTCACAACATCTTCACCTATACTGCCTGCAAAGAAATGCGCCAGTCCGCTTCTACCGTGGGTTGGGATCGCGATAGCGTCTGCCTTGTTGGAGAAGCTATAATTAAAGATCCCGTCTTCTACCGTGTAATCATTGTAATAATTCACGTCTTTTGGTCTTAGGTCTTCTATGCCCGCTTGTGCAAAGAACTTGTAGATTCTGTCTTCAATCTCAATGCTGGATCTAAAGCGTTCTCCCGGTAAGTTGATATAAAGCAACTCCATTTGTGCACCGAGTACTTTGATCAGTTTTCGGATCTGTTTAAAAGCTTCTATGTTCTCGCTTTTAAAGTCACAAGCAAAAACAACTTTTTCTAAATTGAAATCAGGCATATGATCTTTGATCACCAATACGGGAGTAGTCGCGGTTCGAACCACTTTTTCCGTGTTGGAGCCTACAAAGACCTCTTTAAGGCCTGTGCTGCCGTGAGATCCCATCACGATTAGATCAGCATCACAAGAAATAGCCACATCGTTGATCTCTGTAAAGTTGGTATAGTTCTTCACATTTTGGTGAACAGTAACACCTTCTAAATAGGGAACGTTCAAGAGCTCATCAAAGCGCTTTTCTGTCAGCTTCATATGATACATCGCCTCAAAGACCTCTTGAGATTCGTCTCGAGTCAATACGGCGTCGGTTAAGCCCATCATGTGAACTACATGAATGGAAGCCTGGTGTTTTTTAGCGATGGAAGCAGCGACTTCCATTGCGTATTTCGAATAGTCCGAAAAGTCTACGGGTACTAAGATATTTTTCATGGTTTATCAGTTTTATTTTGCTCAATCTTAGTTCAAAGATATCGAGCAGCTCTACGATAAAATATGACAATGGTCATACGGGCTCCTTCTTTTGGAACCAGTAACGCAGTATTGATAAACCTAAATGTATACGGGTTTAGGAAACGATTTCTAGACCTTCCTTTTTGATGGCAGCAAAGCCTCCAGCTACATCAATGACGTTGTGATAACCTCTGCGTTTCAGGATAGAAGCAGCGATCACAGAACGATAACCTCCAGCGCAGTGCACATAGAAATCACCTTCTTTTGGAAAGGCCTGGTAATGATCAGAAATAAAATCTAATGGAGTTAAGGCAACCTCTGGCAAATGGGCGGTTTCATACTCGCTTTCTTTACGAACGTCATAGACTTTGGCTCCGTTTTCTATAGCTGTCTTAAGATCAGCTGCGGAGACAGATCGCATATCGTCTGTTGCACGTCCTGAGGCTTCCCAAGCGACTACACCTCCATTTAGATATCCCAAAGTATTATCAAAGCCAACTCTGGAAAGGCGCGTTACGGCTTCTTCCTCTTTTCCAGGATCTACCACCAAAAGGATCGGCAGGGAAATATCAGCGATCAAAGCGCCCACCCATGGTGCGAAGCTCCCGTTAAGTCCTATGAAAATTGAACGGGGGATGTGCTTTTCAATAAAGTCAGCTTGATGTCTAACATCCAAAACAATGGCCTGATGTTGTTCTGCCAACTGTTCAAACTCTTCTGGTGAAAGCGCTCGTGTACCTTGAGCAACAACCGTATCAATGGATTGATACCCTTCTTTGTTAAGCTTGACGTTAAGCGGGAAGTATTTAGGCGGAGGTAAGAGTCCGTCCGTAACTTCTGAAATAAATTCTTCTTTGCTCATATCGGCTCTCAAGGCATAATTCATGCGCTTTTGATTCCCAAGGGTATCTACAGTGTCTGTGGACATATTCTTCCCGCAGGCAGAACCTGCTCCGTGAGCGGGATAAACAATGACCTCGTCTGGCAAGGTCATGATCTTAGCGCGCAGGCTATCGTAAAGCATGCCGGCAAGATCTTCTTGGGTCATGTCTGCAGCTTTTTGAGCCAGGTCAGGTCGGCCTACATCGCCTAAAAACAAAGTATCACCACTAAAAATAGCATGAGGACTTCCTGAAGCATCTTGCAGTAAATAGGTGGTGCTTTCCATAGTGTGTCCGGGAGTGTGCAGCACTTTAATAGTACAATCTCCAAGGGGGAATTCCTGACCATCTGTCGCGATCAAAGCGTCAAAGCTGGGGTTTGCCAAAGGGCCGTAAATGATAGGAGCACCGGTCTTTTCGGCTAGGGTAAGGTGACCGCTTACAAAGTCTGCGTGAAAGTGCGTTTCAAAAATATACTTGATGGTGCCGTCAATGGCGTTGGCCTTCTCTATATAAGGCGCAACTTCTCTAAGAGGATCAATAATTGCAACCTCTCCGTTGCATGAAATCATATAAGCCCCTTGAGCGAGACAACCTGTATATATCTGTTCGACTTTCATCGGCATAAGCAATTTAGGCAGCAAAAATACAAAATAAAAAAGGCCTCCCCTGAACTACCTATGAAAATCGGGGAGGCCGTTTGCTGTTGCTCGTCGCAACAACCCAACAATTACTAATCCTTATTGCACTACTATCTTGGTACTAGCAGTTTGTTGGGCACCCATTACGTTTACAATATATACTCCGTTTGGTAAGTTTAGCTCACCGATTGGAAGTTGGTTCATACCTACCGTGGCTTGAACTTCGATCTCTAAGATCAGTTGGCCTAGGGTGTTGTAGATATTTACTGTTTGGTCTTCTTTCGCATCAGCGTTCCAGTATAACTGACTCGCTCCTGTGATTGGGTTTGGACTTGCTTCGATTCCATTTACTTCTGGAAGGTCTGCAGGATCCTCAAGTTCTACAGTTTTGAAGTTCAACTTCCCAATTTCAACCTTGAGCTGTCGTAGGGATGCATCAGCCTCAAACGTGAATACTACTTGAGTGGTTAGTGAGAAATCACTCGCGATTCCGCTTGCACGACTGAACGACGACAAGCCCAAGGTATATGTTTTATACACTTCCTCCAGTGAGATCTGAGTTCTTGGCTGATCTGCCCAGTCTGTGATGTTAGACTGAACCAAAGTGATTTCCATAGTTCCTGTTCCCATAGCCTCGAATTCAAAGGCGTTGAAGTCTGCTAGAGAAACTGGTCTGAAGCGTGGATTGAATGATCTGTAGATCGCAGTGTAGTTCTCAAAACCAGCTTGTAGTTTCACACCACGCTCCAAGTAAATTCCATTGTCGTAGTCCATGTCTTCTTGGGCAGACACTTCATACTCACTGATAGCTAGGGTGCTGTCAGCTTCGTCAATTCCCCATACACCGTCTGAGAAGAACAAGTCGTCTGCAGTAGTACTCTCTGGAGATTCGATGCGGAATCCTAGGTCATAAAGAGCACCAGTGTTCAGGTTAAGTTCTTGAGCGTATTCTCCGCTAAGTGCAAGGTTTGCACTTACCGTTTGGATCTCTTCAGTCTCCGAGTAGCGAATACCTCCGTTGATAGTCACTTCTTCAGATCCTGTCTTGTTCACCATGGTTAAGATCAACTCTCCGTTGTTGTATTGTCCTTTGCGAACGTATACCTCTGGGGGGTTACTGGTAAAGATGTCACCAATCGGACGTTGTAGCTCTACAAGTCTTAGGAACTCTTCTCCTAATAGGTAGAGGTCATCAATTTTGTTCGCCCAGATCTGGAACGTGTAGTAGCTGTTTCCTTCACTGTAACGCTCAAGATTCCAGTGGCTCTCTATATCGAACTCAGCATCGTCAATTAGCGTGGCAGTAATGCTCACTACAAACTCTTGGCTTCCGTCAGGGTTTTTGATCTGAGATACGATATAAGGAGTCTCCTCAATCATGATCGTAGCTACATTCAATAGTTCTCCTCCTAGTAGACGGTCACAGATGTATTTAGTGTGCTCGTATACTTGGTTCTCTGTTTTCATTCCGAGTACAGCAGCGATAGGTTCTCCATTTCTCATGATGTCAATGGCCAGGATGTCTGTTGCATTCGTGATTCCAATTAAGTCTCCGGGGGTAGACTCAATGCTTTCTGTATCTGGTAGGACGTTGATCGGTAAGAAATCTGCAAGCTCGGGGGTAGTGCTAGCGCTCTTAGACTTTAAGGTCATTCTTGAGTCTAACACGGGCTGTGCAGTAGGATCAAATTTAAATCCGCTCTTAGATCGGTTATAGTTTCTTTTGCTGATCGCATCACCAAGGCGGTTGTTACTTTCCAATCCACCTTCGCTAGCTCCGGATGTGGCGTCCACAGTTGGGCAAGCAGCAACTCCGGAGCAGGAAGGATCATCACAATCAACCAAACCATCTCCATCATCATCAATTCCGTTGGTACAATCTTCTTGTGGAACTGGAGCTGTAGGGCAACGAGCACCATCATTACTTGAACTAGCAGGACCAAAAGCAAATAGATTTGAGTCTATAGTAGAACCTGGTTCAAGATCTTGTACACTTTGGATCACGTATAGTGTTCCTGTTTGATTAGCCGATACGTAGAAACGACCATCAGCGTCAAAGTATACAGCACCGTAGGTATAACGTAATCCTGAGAGGATTGGCACTTCACCAATAGCGATAACGTTTCCGTCTGCAGGGTCTACGCGGTATAAGATATTTGAGTTCTTTTCAACCGTATATAACATTCCGTCTACGGCGTTGAACGCCCAGTCGTGAATGCTTAGGTTGTCATTCATAGTTAGGTTAGGCAATCCAGTTAGGTAGTTTGGGGATTCTGGATTGATGTCTACGCGATAGATAGTAGTTCCACCTGGCTTTAGGTAGTAAACTCCATCTGCGCTAACGTCACCGATGTATCTTCCGTTTGTGGGTAGTGTTGGAATTACATATTCGGTTACGCTAAAGTTCTTTCCGATTCTTACGATCTTACGCTCTGTACTAGAAAGTGAACCCCAGATGAATCCGTCAGTTGGATTGTATCCGGCAGCGTTGATCTTATCTGTAGTAATGTCTTCGGCAACTAAAATTGAAGATCCTGAAGCCAAGTTCAATGCATAAACATCATTAAACTGGAACAGGTAGGCATTGTAGTCACAGTTAAAAGGCTCTTCTTGAGCGTTTAGGGCAGTAGCGCTAAGTAGGCTAATAAGTAGGGCAAATAATTGTAATTTTGTTTTCATGGGTGTTTGTTTATGGTGACAAATCTAGGTTAACCCCCCTGTTTATCAGGCTAAAAAGAGTTAAGTGGTCGATTACTGTAGACGAGTGGTATTTTTCGTACGTTGAATGGTTTTATCGTAACTTTGTCGCATGGCACATAAAGCAGGTTTTGTCAATATTATAGGGAACCCAAACGTGGGTAAAAGCACCCTAATGAACGCTTTTGTAGGTGAGCGCCTTTCCATTATCACTTCTAAGGCGCAGACTACACGTCACCGAATTCTAGGTATTGTTAATGGAGAGGACTTTCAAGTTATTTTGAGCGATACTCCGGGCATCATCAAACCCGCTTATGAACTGCAGGCGGCTATGATGGATTTTGTGAAATCTGCCTTTGAAGATGCTGATGTTTTGCTCTACTTGGTGGAGTTGGGTGAGAAGTCCTTAAAGGATGAAGCTTTCTTTAAAAAGATCAACAGCACAGAGATTCCAGTATTGCTCCTTATTAATAAGATCGACACGGGGGACGAAGAAAAACTCAAGGAAGCCGAAGCGCTTTGGTCAGAACAAGTTCCCAATGCCGAGGTGTTTGCTATTTCTGCTTTAGAGAACTTCGGAGTGGAACAAGTCTTTAAACGCGTCTTGCAGCTGTTGCCAGAATCTCCACCTTTCTATCCTAAGGATGCCTTGACCGATAAGCCCGAGCGTTTCTTTGTCAATGAATCCATTCGCGAGAAGATCTTGTTGCATTACAAAAAGGAGATTCCTTATTCGGTAGAGATCGAGACGGAAGAGTTCTTTGAAGAAGACGATATCATCCGCATGCGTTCTGTGATCATGGTGGAGCGCGATTCTCAAAAGGGAATCATTATTGGCCATAAAGGTGCCGCCATTAAACGCGTGGGTATGGAAGCCCGAAAGGACTTGGAGAAGTTCTTCGGTAAACAAGTCCATTTGGAGTTATATGTCAAGGTCAATAAGAACTGGCGTTCCAGCGAACGTCAATTACGCCGTTTTGGATACAATCAATCCTGATTGATCACCTCCCACATAAATTTATGAAGTTCCAGCATCTGGCCGCGGCCAGTGGCTTTTCCCATCCGGCCTATAAAATAGAGGCTAAACCACGCAAGCACCATCAAAAGCATTAGTGCAATGGGCAAGGCAATGGATTCGTCTAGGGCGTAGTTGGAATACGCCCAAACTCCACAACTCAAAAAAAGCACAGCCACAATAAAATGCAGAAACATAAATAAGGTCCAGACCGTACTTCTGGGGCCAAAGAGCCCGCGAATTTCTGAAGTATTATCATCCAATGGATTAATCACTAAGTCTAATTGAGGTGACCAATACTGCTGGCGGGCTTTGGGTATTTTAATAAAGACATGTGCGTCCACTTGGGTGGTGATAAAACCAGCAGGGTCACTTGCCGCTTTAAAAGCTGTGAGTAATTTTTCTGCGGATTGATCCAAGCTCAATTTGAACCGCGGTCGCAATACCATTTCTTGTTTGACTTTCACGTTCGCAAAATCAGCCAATTAGCTGAGAACAAATATGATATTGCTCAGCTGGGAAGAATCCTCAAAACCCAGTATCTTTAAACAAACTACAAACCATGACCGAACGCGAAAAGATGTTGGCGGGCTTAATGTATGACCCTTTAGATCCGCAGTTATTGGAAGAAAGAGAGGCCGCTCGCGTGCTTTTTAAAAAGATCAACGATATGCCCGAGCACCTCAAGCCAGAGCGCGATAAGCTGTTTTATGAGCTTTTTGGCTCTGCCGGGAAAGGCCTTTGGATAGAGCCACCTTTTTACTGTGATTACGGCAACAATATTCATGCGGGAGAGAATGTATTTATGAATTTCGACTGCGTTATTCTAGATGTTTGCGAGGTTCGTTTGGGAGATCGAGTCATGTTTGGTCCTAAGGTGCAACTCTATACCGCGACCCATCCGCTCAATGCTAAAGCTCGCTCCAGTGGTGAGGAATTGGGCAAACCCATAACCATAGGAAATGATGTGTGGTTAGGCGGAGGAGCTATTGTTTGCCCCGGTGTTACTATTGGAGATGGCGCGGTGATCGGTGCGGGTGCTGTGGTGACCAAAGACATTCCAGCAAACGTCTTTGCTGGAGGGAATCCGGCAAAAGTTATTTCGCCAATTGACAATAAATAGACTTGGGGCACCGTGAAGCCGAAATAAAGTCTATTTTTGCAGCCTAAATCCGTAGCGATGAGTATTGTAGCCATAGTTGGACGTCCAAACGTAGGAAAATCAACCTTCTTTAACCGCCTCATTCAGAGACGCGAAGCGATCGTTGATGCTGTTTCTGGGGTGACCCGTGACCGCCATTATGGTAAGAGTGACTGGAACGGCAAGGAGTTCTCTTTGATCGATACTGGAGGATACGTCAAAGGAAGTGATGATATTTTTGAAGCCGAGATTGACAAGCAAGTAGAACTTGCTATTGATGAGGCCGATGTGATCATCTTCATGGTAGACGTGGAAACCGGTGTGACTGGGATGGATGAAGAAGTGGCTCAATTACTTCGCAAAGCCAAGAAACCGGTCTTTTTAGCCGTAAACAAGGTAGATAACTCCAAGCGTGTTAATGATGCGGTGGAGTTTTATTCCCTCGGATTTGAAAAATACTACACCATTGCTGCTACTAACGGTAGTGGAACCGGAGAACTTCTAGACGATTTGGTTGAAGCGCTCCCAAATGAAGTAGCCAGTGAAGAAGACGAACTTCCGCGCTTTGCTGTGGTAGGACGCCCTAATGCAGGGAAATCTTCCTTCATCAATGCTTTGATTGGCGAGGATCGTTATATCGTGACAGACATTGCAGGAACCACACGTGATGCTATTGATACCAAATACAACCGTTTTGGGTTTGAGTTCAATTTGGTAGATACCGCAGGAATCCGCAGAAAATCTAAAGTAAAGGAGGATCTGGAATTCTACTCCGTAATGAGATCTGTTCGCGCTTTAGAATATTGTGATGTCGCCTTATTGGTGATCGATGCGACTCGTGGCTTTGAAGGTCAAGACCAAAACATCTTTTGGTTGGCCCACCGCAATAACAAAGGAGTAGTCATCTTAGTGAATAAGTGGGATTTGGTAGAAAAGGACCATATGACCACCAAAAAGTTTGAGCAGTACATCCGCAAACAATGTGAGCCATTCACTGATGTGCCGATTGTTTTTATGTCTGCCCTAACCAAGCAACGTATTTTTAAAGCAATTGAGACTGCTGTTCAAGTTTACAAGAACCGTTCTCAGCGTATCAAGACCAGTGAGCTCAATGATGTGATGCTACCCATCATCGCTGCAACGCCTCCACCAGCATACAAAGGAAAATACGTGAAGATCAAATTCTGTACGCAGCTGCCAACGCCGCATCCAACCTTTGCGTTCTTTGCCAACTTGCCCCAATACGTCAAGGATCCTTATAAGCGTTTTATTGAAAATAAGCTGAGAGAGGAGTTTGATTACAATGGAGTTCCGTTGACCATTTATATGCGTAAGAAGTAAGCCTACCAACTTCCGCTAGCGCCTCCACCTCCAAAAGAGCCCCCTCCAAAAGTTCCTCCACCAAAGCCACCGCCACTGGATCCGTAGCTACCGCTCGAGCGTCCTTCGCTGGTCAAGACTATGTATTCCAAGAAAGAAGTGGCTGCAGCCCCTCTATTGCTTCCTCCACGGCCGCCGCGATTTTTGTATTGAAAATACTTGAGCAGTATAAAGATGATAATGAACAGGAGCATGGGTAGGTATTTTGCCCATTCAATATTCAGTCCTTTCCCAGATTCCGTCCCTTCAAACTCGCCTTCAATGGCTTGGAAGATCGCAGAAACCCCTGCGTCTAATCCTTTGTAATAACTCCCTTTTTTAAACTCCGGGATAATAACCTGGTCAATAATTGTTTTGGTTTCTAAGTCGGTCATGCGGTATTCAATACCGTAACCCGTTGAAATATCAATTTCCCGATCTCCATCAGAAAGTAAAATAAAGATCCCGTTGTCTTCCCGGTCCTGACCAACACCCCAAGCTGTACCCCAACGCGCCCCTAATAAGGAAATGTCATCGCCTTTTAGGCTAGAAACAGTTGCGATTACAATTTGGGTTGAAGTGGTGTCCGCATAACCTATGAGCCTGCGACTGAGTTCGTTTTCTTGATACTCTGTGAGTACGTCTGCATAGTCGTAAACCCTTTGCGTTCGCATTTTGTCCTTGGACGGCGTATCTGGAATTTGAAACTGCGCAAAGAGTGGTGCGCTAAAAAGCAACACTAGGGCAAATGCTATGAGCTGCAATCTATTCACCTTTGGAAATTTCGTTGGAGAGTTCGTTGGTGTCGTTGTCTTGAATCGGGAAGTATTGGGCTAAGGCCTTTCCAGCCTCAGTCACTCCGGCAATAAGACCTTGAGCAAAATGACCTTCCTTAAAGTATTTTACGATCTCGTCTTTGGTGGAATCCCAAAAGCCTTGTCCGACACGCTCATTAATTCCGCGATCCCCTAGAATGGTGAAGTTGTGATCATGGACCGCCACATAAATGAGAACACCATTGGCCAGTGCGGTCTGATCCATTTTTAGATTAAAGAAAACCTCTTTGGCCCGTTCCATTGGGCTTAGGTCTGTATGGCCTTCTAAATGAACGCGAATTTCTCCAGAAGTGCGTTCTTCTGCAAGATGAATGGCGTCAATGATGGATTGCTCTTCGTCAGCCGTTAAGAAGGATTCAACCTGCCCCATTTAGTCAAAGTCTACTACAGGCGCGGTTTCTGTTCCTTCTGCGGCTTCAAAGTATTCTTTCTTTTCAAAGCCTAAAGCTCCAGCAATGAGCGAAGTTGGAAAAGATCTGATGGTGGAATTATAAGGATTCACCACCTCATTATAACGCACGCGTTCCACGTTGATACGGTTCTCAGTGCGCTCCAATTCATTAATGAGTTCCTTGAAGTTCTCGTTAGCTTTGAGGTCTGGATAACGCTCAAAAACTGCGAGCAAACGCGCAAGAGCAGAATTCAAACTTCCCTGTACCTTTTCAAATTGTTCCAATTGCTCCGGAGTGATATTACTCGGGTCAATGGTAACGGCAGTAGCTTTGCTACGCGCTTCAATAACCTTGGTCAAAGTCTCTTGTTCAAATTCAGCATAGCCTTTGGCTGTATTGACTATGTTAGGAATCAAGTCAGCCCGCCTTTGATAAGAGCTCTCAACATTAGCCCATTGGGCGTTGATGTCCTCTTCTGAGCTAACTAGGGAGTTATTGGTAGAAATTCCCCAAAAAGCAACGGCCGCTATAATGATAATTGCGGGTAACCATTTTTTCATAATTGCCAGTTTATAGTTGATCTTTTATTTTGAGCAGCTCTGCCTTAATACCTTCTAACTTTCTAATGATCTCAAAGGTGTCAAGCGTTTTCTTCTTGTTTTCCTTAAGATGGATTTTGGCTCCTTCTAGTGTAAAGCCTCGCTCTTTTACCAGATGATAGATAAGTTCTAGGTTCTTTATATCCTCCGGGGTGAATTTTCGGTTGCCTTTGGCATTTTTTTTAGGCTTGAGGATATCAAATTCCTTTTCCCAAAAGCGAATCAATGAAGTGTTTACACCAAAAGCCTCAGCCACTTCTCCTATACCGTAATAGCGTTTTTCGGGTAAACTGATCTGCATTAGTCGAGCGATTCGTTTTCTTGTTGTGAGGCTTTGAGCAGTTCGTTGAACTCTTCTGCAGTGAGGTTGCCGTAGTAGAAATGAATCGGGTTGATTTTGTCCCCGTCCTTAAAGATCTCATAGTGCAGGTGAGGGGCTTCAGATCGACCTGTACTTCCCACAAAGCCAATAAGATCTCCGCGTTTTACCTTTTGGCCTTTTTTTACATTGTACTTGTACAAATGCGCATAAAGACTTTCGTAGCCGTAGCCGTGCGATATTCTAATGTGTCTTCCGTAACCAGCAGCAGCGGCATCAGCACGGGTTACTACTCCATCTCCAGAGGCATATACAGGAGTTCCACGGGGGGCGGTGAAATCCATGCCGTAATGAAATTTACGTGCCTTGGTAAAAGGGTCGGTTCTATATCCAAAACCAGATGCCATTCTGGTCAGATCCTCATTGCGAACCGGTTGAATGGCTGGTATTGCCGCCAGAAGTTTTTCTTTTTCTTCTGCCAAGATCGCTATTTCATCTAAGGATTTAGATTGTACTACGATCTGCTTGGTGATCACATCCAAGCGTTTTGCTGTAGATATGAGCAGGTTAGAATTGTCAAATCCTTCCCATTCTTTGTATCGATTCACACCACCAAATCCAGCCAAGCGCTGTTCGTCTGGAATTGGGTTGGCTTCAAAATACACGCGATACAGGTTGTTATCGCGCTCCTGCAATTCGGTCAAGACGGCTTGGGCCTGATCCATCTTTTTGTTCAAAAGCTCCAAACGAAGTTCTGCATTGGCCAATTCTCTGGCTAGTGCTTTCTCTTTAGGAGTTTCTATATACGGTAAATTGAGGTAAAGCAGAAAGAAGAACAATCCACTGAGCAAAATGCCCAAAGCAGACAGGAGGATAAACCCAAAAGTTCTGCCCTTTTTGGGTTCTATTTTTCGATAGGATAAAGTCTCGCTATCGTAGTAATATTTTACCTTCGACATAAGTTAAAATGTGCTATTTTTGCCCTTGATTATTGGGGTATTACAAGGCGCTAACGCAGTACAAAGATAAAAATTGTTTGTGGCCTATCCTAATGCAACGGTTGGCTGAGGTAAGTCCGCCTAACTCATTTAAAATAAACCAGATGAAGTCCCAGGACATTCGCAAGACATTCTTAGAATTTTTCAACTCCAAAGCACACGCTATAGTGCATTCTGCGCCTATGGTGATCAAAGACGATCCAACGCTGATGTTTACCAACGCAGGGATGAATCAATTCAAGGAGTTCTTCTTGGGCAATAAGAAATCCAACGATCCGCGTATTGCAGATACTCAAAAGTGTTTGCGTGTAAGCGGAAAACACAACGACTTGGAAGAGGTAGGAAAGGATACCTATCACCACACCATGTTTGAGATGTTGGGGAACTGGAGTTTTGGAGATTATTTTAAAGAAGAAGCCATTGCTTGGGCCTGGGAACTTTTAACCGAGGTCTTTAAAATTGATAAAGACAGCCTTTATGTGACCATTTTTGAAGGTGACGCTTCAGAAGGACTCGACAGAGATACTGAGGCCTATAAATTCTGGTCGCAGCACATTGCAGAAGACCGTATTCTCAACGGAAACAAAGCCGATAATTTCTGGGAGATGGGTGATCAAGGACCTTGTGGGCCTTGTAGTGAGATTCACGTAGACATCCGCTCAGACGAAGAAAAACAAAAAGTATCTGGTGCAGATCTGGTAAACATGGACCATCCTTTGGTGGTTGAGATCTGGAACCTGGTATTCATGCAATACAATCGTAAGGCAGACGGTTCATTGGAAAAGCTTCCTGCACAGCACGTAGATACCGGAATGGGCTTTGAGCGTCTGTGTATGGTCTTGCAAGACAAAAAGAGTAATTACGATACGGACGTATTCACGCCGCTGATTCGTGAGATCGAGGCAATTACCAATTCCAAATACGCCCAATCAGAAGAGGTGGATATTGCCATCCGTGTGATTGCAGATCACTTGCGTGCCGTTGCATTTGCCATCGCAGACGGACAGTTGCCATCCAATACAGGAGCCGGTTATGTGATCCGCAGAATTTTGAGACGTGCTATTCGATACGGCTTTACATTCTTGGATCAAAAAGAACCCTTCATTTATGAATTGGTAGCCACTTTGACAGCTCAAATGGGAGCTGCTTTCCCAGAGTTGAAAAAACAAAAGAACTTGATCACCAACGTGATCAAAGAAGAGGAGCAATCCTTTTTACGCACCTTAGATCAAGGACTTCTACTTTTGGATCAAGTAATCACAAACGCCAAAGGTGAAACCATTTCTGGTGAGAAAGTCTTTGAACTTTACGATACTTATGGCTTCCCAAAAGACCTAACGGCACTTATCCTCAGTGAGCGTGGCTTGAGTATGGATGAGGCCGGTTTTGATAAAGAGCTGCAAAAACAAAAAGAACGTTCCCGCGCTGCAACAAAAGTAGAGACGGGAGATTGGGTTGAACTTCGTGAAGACGATGAAGAAGAGTTTGTGGGTTATGACACACTTTCTGCACCTGTAACCATCACGCGTTATCGTGAAGTAGCCACCAAGAAAGACGGAACCCTCTATCAATTGGTATTCAACGTCACGCCTTTTTATCCAGAAGGTGGAGGACAGGTAGGTGATAAGGGCTACCTAGAAGCTTCCAATGGAGAGGTCGTTTATATCATCGACACAAAAAAAGAAAACAACCTCATTGTTCACTTTGCTAAGAACTTGCCGCGTCATCCCGAGGCGAATTTTACCGCTGTGGTGGATGAGAAACAACGTGCGCGCTCAGCGAGCAATCACACTGCGACTCACCTATTGCATCAGGCGTTGCGCAACATTTTAGGCACCCATGTAGAGCAGAAAGGTTCTATGGTGCATTCGGGGAATCTGCGTTTTGACTTCTCACATTTCTCAAAGGTAACCACAGAACAATTGGAAGAGGTGGAATCCTTTGTCAATGCGCGTATCCGCGAAGGTTTGCCTTTAGAAGAGCAACGTGGAATTCCTTATGACACGGCCATTGAGCAAGGAGCTATTGCGCTGTTTGGTGAAAAGTATGGAGATGCCGTGCGTACCATTCGTTTTGGAAAATCCATGGAACTCTGTGGAGGAACTCACGTAGCCAATACCAGTGATATCTGGCATTTTATCATTACTTCCGAATCTGCTGTAGCCGCTGGAGTTCGCCGTATTGAGGCGATCACTAGTGATGCCGCTAAGGCTTATTTTGAAGATACTTCCAAGGAGCATCAGCAGCTAAAACAGCTGTTGAATAACGCAAAAGATCCTGTGGGGGTGTTAGAAGGCATTCAGCAAGAGAACGCTCAGCTTAAAAAACAAGTACAGCAACTACTTAAAGAAAAGGCCAAGCACCTCAAAACGCATTTGATAGACCAGTTGGAGCAGAAAGAAGGTGTAGCCTTCTTAGCGACAGAAGTTGATCTGGACGCCGGAGGCATGAAAGATCTCGCCTTTGAAATGGGACAGAACAGAACGGATCTGTTCTTACTTTTAGGATCGCGTCAAAACGGAAAGGCCTTGTTGAGCTGTTATATTTCTAAGGAGCTAGCTGCAGATAGAAAACTCAATGCGGGAACCATTGTTCGGGAATTGGGGAAACACATTCAAGGAGGAGGTGGAGGCCAGCCGTTCTTTGCAACCGCTGGAGGAAAGAATCCAGACGGAATTGAGGCAGCTCTCACAGCGGCAGCACAATATCTAAACTAAGTTGAAGCGGAGTACGACCATATCGTTTACTCCACAATCTCCTGCGATAGATCATCACAGCAGTAGTCTTTTTCTAGGCTCCTGTTTCGCTATTAATATGGCAGAGAAGTTTGATTTCTTCTCCCTGCCGTATACTTCCAATCCTTTTGGGGTTTTGTTTCAGCCATTAGCTATTGAGTCATTGGTTAAGCGGGCATTGGATCAGCAGGTATTTACAGAAGCTGATCTGGATCAACGCGATGATATCTGGTTTTCTTTTAATGCCCATACTTCGCTCAGTGGGGTTGATAAGCAAACAGTTTTAGACGGATCGAATTCAGCGCTGAGCGATCTAAGGTTTGCGCTACTAGACGCTAAACACATCATCATCACACTGGGTACTGCTTGGGCTTACAAACATTTGGAGCGCAATCAGTTTGTGGCCAATTGCCACAAACAACCCGGAGGAGTCTTTAATAAGGAGCTGTTGTCCATACAGAATATTGAGCGTAGTTTGAGCCATATCTATGAGCTAATTCACGATCAAAATCCTGAGGTAAACGTTCTATTTACTGTTTCTCCGGTACGTCATATCAAAGATGGTATTGTGGAGAACTCAAGATCCAAAGCGCATTTATTGGCAGCGGTCCATCAAGTAGTTGATGAAAATGAGCAAGCCCATTACTTCCCAGCTTATGAGCTTTTAATGGACGAGTTGCGGGACTATCGCTACTACGGATCTGATCTCATCCACCCCGATGCGCAGGCCATTTTTCATGTTTGGGAGTGCTTTAAAACCGCCTGGGTCGCCCGAGAATCCCAAGAACTTATGGAAACTATTGGTGGGCTAAAAGCTGCTATGAATCACCGCTCGCAAATTCCCGGGAGCAATGCAGATCGCGACTTCAAACGCAAGCTGCAAGAGCGTTTAGAAGCCTTTAGAGCTAAACATCCACACATCAGTATTTAATCAAATACGACAACTGCCCTATTGATTGACAGGGCAATAGTGTTCAATTTTGCCTCAAGAAATCATTAAATCGAGCATCATGAACACTCTTAAAGTATTAAGCCGATACGCTTTCATTTTTATAGCATTGTTGGCAACTGCCTGTGATAAAGACGACGATTCTTCCGATGGAGGAGACGATTCGGCAGCGAGCGGAGAAGAATTTGTAACTGCTAAAGTAGACGGCGCTGATTATGCCGCTGCACAAGATCCGGTGATCATTGTAGGAGCAGTAATTGACAGTGGGATCCTAAACGTACAAGGAGGAACCAATAGCGGAGAGACCATTCGCTTTACCATTGTAAATTATGACGGCCCTGGAACCTATGTCTCTGGCGACAATGTTTCCAATCAGAACCTTATGGGATATTTCACTGTAACTCCAGTTGCAGGATGGTTAAACAACGGTGTTACTTCTTTAGTGGATGGAGTAGGAACCGGAACGGTTGAAGTGACCTCTGACGCAGACGGCGTAGTAGAAGGTACTTTTTCATTCAAAGGCTATAACGCAGAAGACATGACTATGAAAACCATCACCGAAGGTCAATTCAAAGCTATTGTAGATTAAGCGAATCTCAATGTTGAGGTTTTTATGTGGAGAGTCGGGATATCCTAGGGTATCTCGGCTTTTACGCTTTTATACTAACTGCTTGAAATTCAGAATACGGCAATTGCCCTATTGAACGGCTACGTCATTTAAACCACTTTTGAACAACACTAAAAACGATTCAAATTATGAGACCAACAGCTTCACTTTTAACCCTACTTTTAGTTTGCTTGAGCATGACTTCGCTCTCGCTGGCTCAAAAGGCAGAGACCCCAGATTGGCAATACAATACAGGAGCTAAGATCAATGACATGACCATTACCCAAGGCGGAACTGTGGTCGTAGCAACAAACGATGGCTTGGTTGGTATTAAGCCTGGGTCTAATGACCTGTTATTCAACTTTACGGACTACGGCCGTGTTAAGCCTGAAGAATTGACTTTTATTCCTAATTCTCCTTATGTGATGGTGGGACAGACCGGTTTTGGTGCCATGACCACTAAAAAGGCGGTTATTGATTATATGTCGGGGAAAACACTTTTCAGCACGGAAAATAACGGTTGGAAGATGGTTTGGACCTGTCATGTGATGATGCCTCAAAACAAACTGGTTGTAAGCGGACAGCGCCGAGCCAGTGAAAAATATACAAATGCCGTGGCTATTTATGATCTAAACACTGGAGAGCAGGAGAGCTTCTTCAAGTTCAAGGGATCAGAAATGGTGAGCGGCCGCCCTTTGCTTTTAAAGAACGGATTGATTATTCCAACGAGCAAAGGACTTTCAAAAGTGGACATGAACAGCGGAACCATTGCCTGGAAGGCAGACCTAAAGAATGTGGGTTGGATGGTTGCTGATGAGTCCGAACAAGAAATCTATGGCTTTGTGGGTAAGCCCAACGGTGGATCCACCAAGGTGTACAAAATTAGCGCGACTGGCCAAATGCTGTGGGATGATGGGCATAAGGTCAAGGGAAGCGTAGTAAATTTTGAGATCTTACCCCAAGGCCTTGCTATTGTGAGTAACGTGGACAATTCTGGCAAGAAAGGAATTATGAGCGTTGCAGCCGGAAGATCGGAGAGCAAAATCGCTTTCCTTTCCGCACAAACCGGTGATGACCTTTGGGAGAAGGCTCCTAAGACCAAAGGTTATGTGCAACATTTTTACATCATGGATGACGGAATTCTCTTCGGGATCTATGAAGGCGGGATCAACAAGATTTCCTTTGATGGACAGACTTTGTTCAAAAAGCCTCTAAAAACAGGGGAGAATATTCTAACCATGGCCTCTACTCCGCAGGGATTGATCTACATCACCTCAGAAGATGCTAACATCGTAAATCTAGAAACGGGAGAGCAGGTTTGGAACAAGCCGCTAAAGTATCGCCGTGCAGATGCGGTAAGTTCAACTTTTGACAGTCAGAACAACCGTTATTTGATCGGAGCCGATGAGGTTGTGTTTGCAGTAGATGCGAACTCTGGTGAGGTTTCAGACTTTGCTGAGGTATCTTTTGAAGGCAAAGAAGATCCAACAGGTATTGAATGTAGAGACGGGGGAGTCTTATTGACCAGTAGTCAAAACTTGATGCTCTTGGATTTTGGAGGAACTACAGATTGGCATGAATATCACAGAGCTCCAGGAAAGAGTGCCTTTGGTGCTATCTTGGCTGGTGCTATGGCAGTGGCTACAGCAGCTACCGCGGCTGCCAGTTATGCGGAGGCCAACAACAACAGAAACCGCTTGGGCAATTACACTTCTCGCGGGCAGGCTTATGCTGACTTGGGTGCTGGAATGGCTATGGCGAGTGGTGCTTCCATCAATGAAATGCTCAAAAGATTTAAGGCAACTTCTGCTACAGAGAATGCGCAATTTGTTTTGACCAAACTGGACGACGGCGTGGGCTTGGTAAAGATCAATAAAGACACCGGTCTTGTGGAGAAAGAAATCATCCTCAAAGACAAAAAGCCAGAATATCAAGTAGATGACTTTGGTGGTATCCTTTATTACAAGGCAGATAACAGTACCATTTATGCCTACGATCTGAACAAATAAAAATCCCAAACTGCCTTTTAAGAAATACCCTCCATCTGCTGAGGGTATTTCTTTTATTGTTCCCGATAATTTTTAACTTAGTGAAATAGTAAGTTTTAACCATCGCAAAATGGCAGGTTTTCCATTTTGCAAACCATCTCCAAACCGTAGTCATATGAAAACCTTAGTTTCTTTTTTGGTACTTCTGTTCTTTGTATCCACAAGTTGGGCGCAAATTCCGGAGCCAACCAATCCAGTCCGTCAAGAAGCCAGTCAAAAACAGCCCTCTTATATCAAGTCGGCAACCTATAAAAAAACAGGTGACGATACCTACACACTTTATAGTGAAAGCGGTATTGCGCTCAACCAAATGCAAGACTTGACCAAGTTGAGTACAAGTTCTTTGGCCACCTTACACTTGCCTTCAAGAACGATCATTCTGTTGACGGATTTTGATGATGTTGCGGTTGGGTCCACCAATCCAACAAAGATTCTTTTAAGAGATACGGCCAAGGATTTTTATTTGACCAACCCGAACTCCTTTATCACTTATGTCGACGACAAGTCTTATACCGTAGAGGTAACTCGTGTAAAAGACAGTTACGTAGCCTATGTGGCCGAACTAGACAAGACCTATGTTGAAAAAAACATTCGGTTGTTCCCGGATTGGGGAGCAGCTAATTTGATAGATATGGGCTACGCTCCAGACAATACGTATTGGTATCGTGATGTAGACACCAAGGAGTACGCCATTATCATTAGAGGAGAGAGCATGGATTATACCGATGTGACCTCGGAACTTCGTGGTGATGATCGGATCATCTTAAAAAATGGTAAGCCTATTTATTTACTTAAAGACTACGTGAACACTTCAACCTATGTAGTACGCCCAGTAAGCACTAAAGTTGGGGCCTACGGCTCTGAAGGTGGTGGTAGTGTGAGCAGTGATTCCAACTGTGTTCGCGGAGATTGTGAAGATGGTTTTGGAAAGTATGAGTACAACAACGGCTACTATGATGGTTTTTGGCGCAATGGTAAAAAGTCGGGGTATGGACTCTACTCTTGGGATGATGGCGCTACCTATATTGGTAATTGGGAGAATGATAATATGGACGGTTACGGAGTCTTTACCGATAATAATGACGATATGTATAAAGGCATGTTCAAAAACGATGCCTTGCAAGGAAAAGCAGTTAAAAATATAGGCGATGATTGGGAGCGAGGAATTTACGATGAAGGCCGACTAACCCAAGAGTTTGACTTTTACGGAACAGATGAAACCGAAGGATGTACCGTAGGAGACTGTCAAGACAAATACGGAAAAATGGTCTTTGACAACGGAGACACCTTTGTAGGTTTCTTTAAAAACGGTAATCTGCAAATGGGAACCTATAGTTTTGCCTCGGGCGCGAGTTATAGCGGTCAATTTGATAGTTCAGGACGTTTTTCTGGTATGGGCCGATTTTGGTTTGCCAATGGCGATTATTACGGCGGTGCTTGGTCCAAGGGGAAATTTAACGGTCGGGGATATTATTCGGTCAAGGATTCCGGTGACATTAAGATCGGGTATTTTGAAGATGGCAATTTTGTCCGATCGGAATAGTCAAAGTATTTAAAATACGGCACTTGCCGTATTTTTTTTGTACCTTAAAGTGGGCATTTTTGATACACATAAAAACAAACAATGATGAGACTTTTACTAGCATTAGCCCTTGTGTTTGGAACTATGCAAGCCTGGGCTCAAGAAATCCCTCAAAAACCACAAAACCCAAATAAACCCAAGGAGATGCCGGCCAAAAAGAACACGGTGGTCTCTAGCGATTGTGACTGGGGAGATTGTGTTAACGGTTACGGTAAGAAGACCTATGACAATGGCGATTACATTGGTTTTTGGCGCAATGGCAAAAAAGAAGGTTACGGCAGTTACTATTGGTTTGAGACCAAAGGACAGTACATTGGTGAATGGACCGATGATAATATGCACGGCTATGGCGTATATATAGGCGAGAACAAAGACAACCTCAAGGGGCAATACAGAAACGGTTCCATGAATGGCATCGGGGTAACGGTGCGCAATAACGAATGGGAGCAAGGGATATTCACCAACGGTAGTCTTACCGAGCGCTATCCGTACTACAGCAATAACAAAAATAAGGGATGTTCCATTGGAGACTGTAACAACGGTTACGGACGTTGGGACTATGACAATGGGGATAATTATATCGGCTTCTTTGAGAACGGAAACTTAAAACAGGGTAGTTATAATTTCTCTAGCGGCGCGAAGTATTCTGGAGAATTCAACAGCAACAATCAAATGCACGGCATGGGCCGTTATTGGGCCAGTGACGGTTCCTATTACGGAGGATATTGGGCCAACGGAAAATTTAATGGACGGGGTTATTATGACAACAAGGCTACTGGAAAAAAGGAAGTCGGTGTTTGGAATAATGGCGTATTGTCCAAGTCCATGTATTAGTAAGCTTAGGCAAACCTAAGTGTCGGGAGCAATTTTTCAGTAGTGAGAATTATTGATAATTTGAGAAATTGCTCTTATTTTTAGGAAATAACCAACACCTTACTCTTATGGAATTTATATTCTTTACCCTGATGAGCTTGTTTACTTCTTCTGCGGATTTGCCTCAGGCTGATTTGACCATTCAAGCACAACAAATTGAATTACAACAGAAGACCGATAGCGGTTCTGGATCCTATGCCGGGGTGGCAAAAACCAACAACGGTTCGGGATCTTATGCAGGAGTTGCAAGAAATCTTTCTGACAAAGCTCCAAAAGGAAACCGAGGAGGGACTAGATCTCGCAGCGGTTCTGGATCTTATTAATTTAAAGAGGAATCCTTTTCCCCAACATTTTACTACCTACACTTTTTAAGGCAATTGCCCTATTGTAAACGCAGGCTGGCGTAGCTAATTTTACATCTACTATATCAGCATGATGGAAAGCAATAGCGTATTTATTGTCGGGTTCGTGCTGGTGCTCGCACTGCTCATTCTGTTGTTTTACAGGAGGAATATATCTGCCTTGAAAACAGCGCATTTAGAGCGTTGCGACACCTTGTCGAACTGTTATAATAAGCATAAAGATCAGATCCAAAAACGTCAAGGACTTTTGAGTGATTATGATTTTGAGCGCTTTAATTTAGAGCGAGTCTTGCAGCCGCAACCAAAGCTGCATTGCACTTAACGCCAAGACCATTATGAAGATTAAATACGGCTTTTTATTGCTATTGCTCTTATGGCAATCCTGGGGAACGGCTCAAGTTCTCCAAGAGAATATTGACAGTCTACTTATAGAATACCAACGCTTGGGGCCAGATACCAATAGGGTGAGATTGTTAGAAAAACTCGCGTCACACTACAACGTTGCTGCTTTAGACAGTGCGCGTGCCTTTGCCATTGAAGGTATAGCCTTAGCAGAAGACCTCAAGGATGTCAATGGGCGCTGGAGTACCCGTAATGTATTGGGGACTTACCACGAGCGCAAGGCGCAATATGACAGCGCGCTAGTTCAATATGATGATGCACTAAAAATCATTGACTCTCTTAAGAGTGTGCGCGGCTATGCCGTAGTGCTGAACAATAAGGCTACGGTGTACATCAGGCAAGCCAAATATGAAGAAGCTTTGTCTTTGCTGTTTCGCGCCTTAGAGGCAGAAGAGCAATTGGGCAATCAAGAAGGCGTTGCTCAGGCATATAACAATATCGGGGTGGTCTACTATTACTCCCAAAACTTTGACAAGACCACTGAGTACCTCACTAAAGCTTTAGAAATTCAAGAGGAGCTCGGCAAGTTAGACGGCCTTATTTTAGGTTATAACAACGTCGGTGCTATTCGAGATTATCAACAGAAATACAAAGAAGCCATTGGTTCGTATCAAAAGGCCTTGGACATCAGTAAACAACTAGGCGATGTAAAACAGGAAGCAATTGCTTGGTCTAATATTGCTTTGGCTCGTGCCAAAATGGGAGATCTTTCTGGAGCAGAAGCAGACATAACCACAGCCCTTGCCCTACGCGATAAAGCCAGTGATCCTCAAGGTAAGGCGCAGAGTCAGATCACCTTTGGGCAAGTGTTGCAGCGTCAAAAACGATTTGGGCTTGCAAAGACCTATTATGAAAAGGCGCTTGAAGTGGCCAAGAGCAATGATCTACTGTTGCTGCAAAGAGAAGCGCTTACCGGACTTTCCGACCTAGCAACGGAAAACAAGAATTATCAGGCTGCTACCACTTACCTCAATGAGATCCTTGTGATCAAAGACAGCATTACCAATAAGGAAAATGCCGAGGCCATGGCAGAAATGGAAACCAAGTATCAGACCCAGCAAAAGGAAAATCAGATCTTGGAACAGCGGGCAGAGTTGGCAGAAGCCAAACTTATCAATCGTCGCAGAACAGCCCTTTTGGTTGGGAGTTTGGGGCTGGCATTCTTGTTTGGTCTAATCGGCTTTTTGGTATACAAACAGCAGCGTCTAAAAAATCAGCAGCTCCAAAAGGAAGCGGAGCTCAGAACAGCTCTTGCCAAGATAGAGACCCAAAACAGTTTGCAAGAGCAGCGCTTGCGAATCTCTAGAGATCTGCATGACAACATTGGTGCTCAGCTCACTTTCATCATTTCTAGTTTAGATAATCTCAAGTATGGATTCAAGGACATGGAGGAAAAGCTCAAAGGCCGCTTGAGCGGAATCAGCAGTTTTACCAGTCAAACCATCTACGAGTTACGCGATACGATTTGGGCTATGAACAAGGACAACATCAGCTTGGAAGATCTCAAAACACGCATCACCAACTTTATGGATCAAGCCAAGGCTTCCACTCAAGGAATTGCCTTTGACGTAAAACTGGATCCAAACTTAGATCCAGACCACAGTTTTAAAGCTTTGACTGGGATGAACCTCTACCGAATCATCCAAGAGTCTGTCAACAACAGCCTGAAGTATGCCAATCCAACTAAGATAGAACTGCAAATTGATCAAACACCAGAAGGACTTAATCTCGTGGTTTCTGATAACGGGCAAGGCTTTGATGAAAATGAGATCGAGGCTGGTAATGGCTTAGGCAATATGCGTAAACGCGCCAGAGAGCTTCAAGCCACGCTTGATATTAAAAGTGCGCCGGGTGCAGGAACTCAAGTACATTTAGTTTTACCCACACAATAGGGCAATTGCCTTATTGCAAAATTGACTCTTACTGCTGATATTGATAACAGCTTAGAATTTCTATCTTTAAGAATATGAATCGCAAACTGGCCATAGTAGACGACAACTCTTTTTTGATCAATGCCGTTAAGGAAAAGCTTTCCTTTTTTGACAATATCTCGGTACGATTTTCGGCCTGTGATGGGAGCGATCTTCTTAAAAAACTAGAAGACAATCACAACATAGATCTTATCCTGATGGATATTGAGATGCCTGTTTTGGACGGAATAGAGACCACGGCCGTGGTCAAACAAAAGTATCCGCATATTAAGATCATTATGTTGACGGTTTTTGATAACGATGAAAACATATTCAACGCCATCAAAGCCGGTGCCGACGGGTATTTGCTCAAAGATGTCAATCCGGATGATCTCCATAACGGGATAGAAGAGACCCTCAATGGTGGGGCTGCGATGAATCCATCCATCGCGCTTAAGACCTTGAAATTACTCAGGAACCCATCCGCAGTAAAAAATCAAGAGGATAAAGAGCAGATCGCTTTGTCCAAGCGTGAGATAGAAGTATTGGAGCAACTCAGTACCGGCTTGAGCTATACTGCCATTGCCGATAATTTGATCCTTTCCCCAAGCACGGTGCGCAAGCACATTGAGAATATCTACAAAAAACTACAAGTACACAGCAAAATTGAGGCTGTTCAAAAGGCCAGAAACCACAATTTGATCTGATACTCAGGGGTTGAGGTGTTCCGGTCAATTTGCTCAAAAAGACGTACCTTAGAGCAAGACTAGGAACCATGCGTAATTTCTTATTCGGAGCTTGTTTTGCTTTACTGATCGTCTTTGTTTATCAGTATTGTGACTACCGTCGTCAAGGCTCGCAAGAACAATTGCAGAGCTCTGCGCTTTTACAGCAACAGCTGGAGAATGTAGGCAAGCTGATAGTGACCGAATCTAACTTTACGCAGATTCACAATTACGAAGATTCCAAAAAGTATTATTTCGACGCCTTGACCTTCAAAAAGAAGGCTTTGGTGGTTGTTGATGCCAAAGCACAGGTCAGTTATGATCTACGGCAGATGGAGGTCCGCATCGATACCAGTTCTAAAACTGTGGTCATTACCCACATCCCAGAACCGGAATTGAGTCTGTCTCCCAAGATCGAATACTTTGATGTTGAAGGAGGATTCTTAAACGATTTTGATGCCGAGTCGCTCAATGCGATCTCAGCAAAAGTAACGGATAGCCTTAGGATGCAGGCTTTGCAAAGTCCGTTGATGAGCAATGCTCAGAATCGATTGATCTCCGAACTTCAGCAGCTTTTTGTGTTGACCAACTCCATGGGTTGGTCTTTGATCTATCGGGATCGAACCATTAAGGAACCCGAAGATTGGGTCTTCCTAGATTAATCAAAACCTGCAATCATTTGAAAACTCCCACTAGAAAAGAAGAAATCATTAAAAGTGCCGCGAAACTATTTTTGGAACGCGGTTACAGCGCCGTCACTATGCGCGATCTGGCCAAGGAACTCGGTATCAAAGCTGCCAGTTTATACAATCACATATCTTCCAAACACGAGATCTTAGAATCGTTGATCATCAGTGTTGCAGAAGAGTTCACCGTTGGAATGAATCAGATATTCCTTTCGGAGATCAGCACTTTAGAGAAAGTAGAACAGGTCATTCACCTGCATATTGATGTCACGGTTAAAAATCAAGACGCCTTAGGATCGCTCAATAACGATTGGATGCATTTAGAGGGCAAGGCACTGCCGTATTTTGAACAAATGCGGAATCAATACGAGGAGAATTTTAGACAAATCATTAAAACGGGTATAGTAGAAGGCAGTATTGCTGCACGAGATCCAGAAATTCTCCTGTTTTCCGTGCTTTCTACTTTAAGGACCCTCTATTTGTGGTATCCAAAGAAGAATAGTATTGATATGCAGACTCTTAAGGCTGATATGACGGCTACTATGCTGGCCAGTATTCGGGCCTAAAGTATTGGCAAAAAATTATAATGAACGCATTTGTAGATTAAACTAACAAACGTTAGTTTTGTATAATAAATTCAGGTATGGCAAAGTTTTATGACATCCGCATTGCTGACATCTACAAGGAAACCTCAGACACTTCTGTAGTTACCTTTGAGATCCCGGATTCATTGAAAGAGGAATTCTCTTTTACGCAAGGACAACACTTGACCTTGCGCGCTGAGATCAACGGCAAAGATGAGCGTAGATCTTATAGTTTGTGTTCCAGTCCGCTGGATGGACTCTGGCGCGTTGCCGTGAAACAAATCCCTGGCGGTGTCTTTTCAACCTTTGTGAATGAGCAGCTCCAAAAAGGAGACACGCTTCAACTCATGCCGCCTAGTGGTCGTTTTTTTGTTCCTGTCAGCAAAACACCAAAGAATTATATTGCATTTGCCGCAGGAAGCGGTATCACACCGATACTCTCCATAATCAAAACCCATTTGGCCCAGGAGCCAGATAGTAGCTTCAAGTTGTTCTACTTGAACCGTACCGTCAAATCCATTATCTTTAAGGAAGAGATTGAAGCGCTTAAGAATCAATACTTTGATCGGTTTGAGATCTTTTATTTTCTCTCTAGAGAGCGCAGAGATATTCCCTTGTTCAACGGGCGTTTTGACGAGGAGAAAATGCAGGCATTGACCAAGACCTTTATTGACGTGCCTGATACGCATGGATGTTTTATTTGCGGGCCGCAAGAAATGATCTTTTTGATCCGTGATGCCTTGCAAGACCAAGGCATGGACCTAGAAAACATTCACTATGAATTGTTCTACACAGGAGACGCTCCGGCGCCTGCTGTTGAACTTAAAGAAGTACAGGAAGGAACAGAAGTCATCATCATAGATGGCGGGAAGGAGTTCCACTTTGTCATGGGAGAAGACTACGACAATATCCTGGATGCTGCATTAGCTGCAGGAGCTGATTTGCCCTATGCCTGTAAAGGTGGGGTGTGTAGTACCTGTAAATGTAAAGTACTCAATGGCGATGTAGCCATGAAGATAAATTACGCTTTGGAGCCCGATGAGGTGGCGCAAGATTTTGTGTTGAGCTGTCAAGCAGTTCCGCAGAGCGATAAAATCACCGTCGACTTCGACGTTTAAAAATTCGGAATTATGAGTGAAAAAGAAATCAAAAACCTGGAAGAGATCTTTGAACAGCGTATAGCGAATGATGAAAAGATCGAACCTAAAGATTGGATGCCGGAGAAATACCGAAAAACACACATCCGTCAGATCTCTCAGCACGCCCATTCAGAAATTGTTGGGATGCTGCCAGAAGGAAATTGGATCACCCGTGCTCCATCCTTGAGACGTAAAGCAGCCCTTTTGGCCAAAGTTCAGGATGAGGCTGGCCACGGCTTGTACCTCTACAGTGCTTGTGAAACCTTAGGGATCAGCAGAGAAGAACTCTATGAGCAGCTGCATACCGGGAAAGCTAAGTATTCCAGTATTTTCAATTATCCAACGGTGACCTGGGCGGATATTGGAGCCATTGGCTGGTTGGTTGATGGCGCTGCGATCATCAATCAAGTGCCTTTGTGTAATACATCATTCGGACCCTACGCACGTGCCATGGTTCGTGTGTGTAAGGAAGAGAGTTTCCACCAGCGTCAAGGTTACGAGATCATGTTGACCCTGTCGAAAGGAACTCCGGAGCAAAAAGCATTAGCACAAGACGCGCTCAACCGTTGGTGGTGGCCAAGTCTGATGATGTTCGGTCCAACCGATGCAGAATCTGTGCACACGGAGCAATCCATGAAGTGGAAGCTCAAGCGCAAGACCAATGATGAATTGCGTCAGCAGTTCATAGATCAAACAGTCCCACAAGCTGACCTGCTTGGTTTGACGGTTCCAGATCCAGACCTTAAATGGAATGAGGATCGTGGCTCTTATGATTTTGGAGCGATTGATTGGGATGAGTTCTGGCAAGTGGTGAAAGGACACGGTCCTTGTAACAAAGAGCGCATGAACGCACGTGTTTCTGCGTGGGAGAACGGAGCTTGGGTGCGCGATGCCGCTGTAGCCTATGCCGACAAACAAGCAAAAGCTAAGGAAGTGGCTCAGGCCAGCTAAAACGATCATTATGGAAAAAAAGAATTGGCCCTTATGGGAAGTTTTTGTCCGCTCTAAGAACGGATTGGAACACCGTCACTTTGGAAGCTTGCACGCTGCAGACGCCACCATGGCCTTAGAGAATGCACGCGATGTATATACCCGCCGCAATGAAGGCGTGAGCATTTGGGTGGTAGAGTCTAAACACATTACCGCTTCCAATCCAGAGAATCACGGAGAACTTTTTGAGCCGGCTCAAGATAAGGTGTATAGACACCCGACGTTCTACGATCTGCCGGATGAAGTAAAACACATGTAATTGATCCCTATGGAGCATCAATCATTATATCAATATCTGCTAAGTTTGGGCGATAATGCCCTGATTTTAGGGCAACGCCTGGGTGAGCTCTGTGGTCACGGTCCGAGCTTAGAGACCGATATTGCTTGTACTAATATCGCTTTGGATCTTTTGGGACAGACCCGCAGTTGTTTTCAATATGCTTCTAAGCAATTAGACGGTAAAACAGAAGACGACGTGGCCTTCTTGAGAAAAGAGAACGAGTATACCAATGTACTTTTGGTAGAGCAACCCAATAACGACTTCGCTTTTGTCATTACGCGTCAGTACTTTTTTGATGTGTATCAGTTAATGCTGATGGAGTGGTTGTCTGCTAATTCTGCGGATGAAACCATAAAGGCTATTGCGAATAAAGCTGTGAAGGAGGCGCGTTATCACCGTCGATTCTCATCGGATTGGATGTTGCGTTTAGGCGATGGTACCGAGGAAAGTCACCAGCGTCTGTTGGATGCTGTTGAAGCCCTCTGGCCTTATACCCAAGAGTTCTTTGTCCCTTCTGAGGCAGAAGCATGGGCTGCATCTGCTGGAATAGGGCCTGACCTCACTTCTTTTAAAGCTGCTTACTACAACGATGTAGAAGCGCTTTTGGAGCAAGCGACCGTTCCCGTTCCCGAGAATCCGTATTTCCAAAAAGGTGGAAAACAAGGAAGACACACCGAGCATATGGGCTACCTTTTGGCAGACCTACAATACATGCAGCGTACCTATCCTAATATGACCTGGTAAGATGACCATCAAACTACATCCAAACATAGAAGCTGATCTACTCCCGATCCTGGAAACCGTTCCAGATCCAGAGATCCCTGTGCTTACCGTTTTGGATCTTGGCGTGATTCGAGAAGCCGTTCGCACGGCAGACGGCGTTCACATAAAATTAACCCCAACCTACACCGGCTGCCCAGCTATGGATGTTATTGGTGATGATCTTAAAAGCGCTTTTGCATCACAAGGCATCACTGCAACGATAGAATTGATCTTAGCTCCTGCTTGGAGTACCGATTGGATCAGTGAAGCCGGTCGCGAGAAAATGCGCGAATACGGCATTGCACCTCCATTAAGCGAATCTGCAGACAAGGCAGCGCTATTGGGGGATCAACGTTTGGTGCCTTGCACCATCTGTAAATCAACGAATACTAAAATGATCAGTCAGTTTGGGTCTACGGCTTGCAAAGCTCTGTTTCAATGTATGGATTGCCAAGAGCCCTTTGACTATTTTAAATGTCTTAAATGAGCGATTTCATTCAAACCCGCAAGGGTGGAGATGTGCACTACATCTACCTGAACAGGCCTGAGGTCTTTAACAGTTTCAATAGAGAAATGGCCTTTGCCATGCAAACCGCCCTTGATGAAGCGGCATCAGACAGTGGTGTTCGAGCCGTGGTCATTACCGGAATAGGTAAGGCATTTTGCGCAGGGCAGGATCTAAAAGAAGTGACCATCCCAGAGTTGAATCCGGGCTTTAAAAAGATCCTTGAAGAGCATTACAATCCCATCATTCAACGCATCCGCAATTTAGAAAAGCCAGTAATTGCTGCTGTCAATGGTGTTGCAGCCGGAGCAGGAGCAAACATTGCTTTGGCTTGTGATCTTGTGGTGGCTGCAGAAGAGGCTAGTTTCATTCAGGCTTTTAGTAAGATCGGCTTAGTGCCAGACAGCGGTGGAACCTTTTTCCTACCGCGTCTCATAGGAATGCAGCGCGCGACTGCGCTCATGTTTATGGGCGACAAGGTCAGCGCTACTGAGGCAGAAAAAATGGGAATGATCTATCAGGCAGTTCCTGGAGATACTCTTCAGGACAGTGTCGCTCTACTTGCAGAAAAATTGGCGGCCATGCCAACACAGGCCTTGGCACGCACCAAGATGTTGCTCAACGCTTCTTATAACAGTTCCTTAGAAGGTCAGCTTCACCTAGAATCCGAACAACAAATTGCCGCAGCCCAAAGTGTGGATTATGCAGAAGGCGTTGCTGCGTTCATAGGAAAGAGAAAACCAAAATTTATAGGGCGCTAATATGATACATCAAGTAGGTATAATTGGTGCGGGAACCATGGGTAGCGGCATTGCTCAAGTAGCAGCCACTGCAGGATGTGAAGTTATTCTGTGTGATCTCAATCAAACGGTATTAGATGCTTCTAAAGAAAAATTAGAGCAGGTGTTAAGCCGCCTAGTGGTAAAGGGCCGTATTGATGCTGATGAGAAAGCGCGTATTCAAGGCTTGATCAAGTATTCAACAGATATTAAAGACCTTTCCGATGCCAATTTGGTGATTGAGGCCATCGTGGAATCTCTGGAGGTAAAGACCAAAGTATTTCAGCAATTGGAGCCTTTAGTGGGTCCAGATTGTATCATTGCCACAAATACTTCATCCTTATCTGTAGCGGCTATTGCAGCTTCTTTGGTTCATCCGGAACGCTGTTTGGGAATTCACTTTTTCAACCCAGCGCCACTCATGAAATTGGTGGAAGTGATTCCAGCCGTTCAAACCGATCAAAAAAATACAGACCTCATAGTTCAAACCATAAAGGACTGGGGTAAAGTTGTGGCTTTAGCTAAGGACACGCCCGGTTTTATTGTAAATCGTGTGGCGCGACCTTTTTACGGAGAAGCACTCCGCATTTTAGAAGAAGGAATTGCAGATGTGCCTACCATTGATTGGGCTTTAAAGACCAAAGGGGGCTTTAGAATGGGACCTTTTGAGTTGATGGATTTCATTGGTAACGACGTGAATTATACGGTTACAGAAACTGTTTTCAGGGCCTTTTATTACGATCCGCGTTACAAGCCTTCCTTCACCCAAAAGCGTTTGAGTGAAGCTGGTTATTTAGGTAGAAAGTCTGGCAGAGGATATTATAATTATACAGAAGGGGCTCAAAACCCAGAAGCAACCGCAGATGATGCTCTCGGGACTTTGATCTTTAATCGAGTTTTGGTGATGCTCATCAATGAGGCGGCGGATGCCCTATACCTCAATATTGCCAAGGCAGAAGACATTGACCTGGCCATGACCAAAGGAGTTAATTACCCTAAAGGACTATTGGCTTGGGCAGACGAGTTCGGTATTGCAAACTGTGTTGCTGCGCTGGATGCACTTTACGATACTTACAGAGAAGATCGATACAGAACCTCACCGATTTTAAGAAAAATGGCCGAGGCCAATCAAACCTTCTTTTAATGCAGGGCGAGAAGATTCCACATAAAATGCTCTCTTTGGATCCCTTTAGTCAATGGCTGGGGATTGAGATCTTGCATTCCGAAGTTGGGCGTGTGCGTCTCGGGCTCAAGGTACGCCCAGAAATGCTAAACAGTATGGGCTTTGCTCATGGTGGAATTACCTATTCCTTAGCTGATACTGCCTTTGGATTTACCAGTAATACCCACGGTAAATACGCCGTCTCTATAGAAACCTCGATCAATCACATTGAGGCTTTGAACGAAGGCGATTATTTGGTGGCCGAATGCACCTTGGATCACACCAAGAACAAAGTCGGCTTTAATATCGTAGAGATACACCGCGGAGAAGAATTAGTAGCGCTGTTCAAAGGCGTGGTTTACAGAACATCAAAAGATTGGGAAGAATAATATGAAAGAAGCCTATATCATAGACGGAGTTAGAACTCCAATAGGAAATTATAAAGGAACCCTAAGTGCCGTTAGAACGGACGACTTGGGCGCTCATGTTATTCGTGAGTTGACCTCGCGGCATCCAGAGATTCCGCTAGACGCTTATGACGATGTGATCATGGGCTGTGCCAATCAGGCTGGAGAAGACAACCGAAACGTAGCGCGCATGTCCCTACTTTTGGCAGGCTTACCTTTTACGGTGCCTGGAGAAACGATCAATAGATTGTGTAGCAGCGGACTTTCTGCCATTGTGCAGGCCAATCGCGCGATCAAAGCTGGTGACGGAGATCTATTCATCTCTGGAGGTGTTGAAAACATGACTCGCGGGCCTTATGTGATCGCCAAGCCATCTTCTGCGTTCGGTAATGATTCCAAAATGTATGACTCTAGCTTCGGATGGCGATTTGTGAATCACAAGATGCACGAGCTCTACGGAACCGACGGTATGGGAACCACAGCAGAGAATCTCGTGGCTAAGTATAATATTTCCAGAGAGGATCAAGATGCTTTTGCACATTGGAGTCAGATGAAGGCTGCAGCAGCTCGCGAGAACGGTCGCTTGGCTAAAGAGATCGTTCCTGTGACCATTCCGCAGCGCAAAAAAGACGATATCGTATTTGCAGCAGATGAATTCATCAAAGCAGGTACCACCAAAGAAATTTTAGCCAAGCTTCGTCCCGCATTTAAATCAGACGGCAGCGTGACCGCTGGAAATTCTTCTGGTTTGAATGACGGAGCCGCCGCGACCATTGTGGCGTCAGAAGAAGCCGTGAAGCAGTACAATCTTAAGCCACTAGCCAGAATCGTAAGTTCTGCAGTGGTCGGTGTTGAGCCAAGGGTGATGGGAATTGGTCCTGTAGAAGCCACTTATAAAGCGCTTCAAAAGGCCAGCCTAAGCCTAGAAGATATGGACGTGATTGAGCTCAATGAAGCCTTTGCCTCTCAAGCTTTGGCTTGCATAAGACAGTGGGGCTTGGCCGACGATGATCCGAGAATTAACCCTAACGGAGGTTCCATCGCTATTGGGCATCCGCTAGGAGTAACTGGAACTCGAATTGCCTATTCTGCAGCTCTGGAATTGCAAGAAACCGGAAAGCGCTACGCACTGATCACCATGTGTGTTGGTGTGGGGCAAGGATATGCGGCAATTATTGAAAACGTAAACCTTTAAACGGGATGAAAGTAGTAGTCATTGGAGGAAACGGAACCATAGGCAGCCATGTTGTTGCCGCCCTAAAACCAGACCACGAGGTGGTGGTTGTAGGTAGAAATTCTGGGGACCTGCAAGTAGATATGGCTTCTGAGGCCGACCTAAAGCAGCTTTTTAAAACCACCGGCAAAGTAGATGCTGTTGTGGTTGCCGCAGGTGATGCCAAATGGGACAAGTTTGAAAGCTTGACAGAAGACGATTTTTACATTGGGATCAACAGCAAACTCATGGGGCAGGTCAATGTGGTGCGTATTGCCAAAGACTATTTGACGCCAGGAGGCTCTATTACCTTGTCTACAGGTATTCTCGCAGATGACCCTGTAGATATGACTACGTCTGCAGCTATGGTCAATGGCGCTATTCACAGTTTTGTAAAGGCTGTAGTACTTGAATTGGACGCAGTACGTGTCAATGTGGTGTGTGCCGGTTTGGTTGAAGACGCCTACGAGAAATATAAAGATTATTTCCCCGGACACGATCCTGTACCGATGCCCAAGGTGACCAACGCTTACCTTAAAAGTGTACTCGGGAAGATCAACGGACAAATTATACGCGTTAACGCATAAAAGAGCAGTATGAATAAGACCCAACATTATGTTTTAGGAGCCTGGATGGACGGTGCCGGAGACGGTAACCCAATCGCAGATTCAGTGACCGGAGAAGTTTTTACTGCAGTATCTGTAGAAGGACTAGCGGTTCCAGAAATTCTCCAATACGGACGTGACAAAGGCGATACCTTAAGAAAGATGACCTTTCAAGAGCGTGGAAATATGCTCAAAAAGCTCGCCTTGTATTTGACAAAAAAGAAGGAAGCCTTTTACGAGCTCAGTTATAGAACTGGAGCTACGCGTATTGACAGTTGGATCGATATTGAAGGTGGATTCGGTAACCTCTTTGCCAATGCATCGCTGCGTAAACTCTTCCCGAATCAGCCGTATCACGTGGAAGGAGATCCTATTGACCTTTCTCGAGGCGGACGCTTTATGGCACACCACATCATGGTGCCAAGACAAGGAGTTGCCGTCCACATTAATGCTTTTAATTTCCCGGTTTGGGGAATGTTGGAGAAGTGTGCGGTAAACTGGATGGCTGGTATGCCTGCTGTGGTATTGCCCGCTCCTCAAACTGCCTATCTGGCGGAAGCTGTTGTACATGAGATCATCGCTTCAGGAATTTTGCCTGAAGGTAGTTTACAACTCATTAGCGGTACAGCCAAAAACATATTAGACACGGTGCACTCTCAAGATGTGGTGACCTTTACGGGTTCTGCTAATACCGGTCGTTTACTCAAAAATCATCCGCAGCTACTTGCAGAGTCAGTGCCTTTCACCATGGAGGCTGATTCTTTAAACGCTTCTATTTTGGGAGCTGATGCGGTTCCAGGCACTCCAGAATTTGACCTTTTCATCAAAGAGGTTCGCAAAGAGATGACCGTAAAATGCGGTCAAAAATGTACTGCCATTAGAAGAATTATTGTTCCTGAGCCTTTGATGGAAGATGTACAGATTGCGTTGGGCAAAGCATTAGACAAAGTAACTGTAGGTGACCCGCGCCTCAAAGAAGTGCGAATGGGAGCCTTGGTAAGCACCCAGCAACGCGATGCGGTTAAAGAACAGGTAAGCAAGATCGCTGAAACCGCTAGTTTGGTCTACGGAAATCTGGAGGGCGTGAATACTACTGGCGCAGATGCAGAATCTGGAGCCTTCATTTCTCCGATCCTGTTGCGCGAAGACGATCCGTTTAAAAATCAAGCGGCACACGTCACAGAAGCCTTTGGCCCAGTAAGTACCTTGATGCCGTATAAAGATCTGGATGAAGCCATCACCTTGGCCCGTATGGGTAAAGGATCTTTGGTGAGTTCTATTGTTACTCATGACGATGCCATTGCCAGAGATTATGTGGTTGGTGCAGCCAGCCACCATGGCCGTATTTTGGTGCTCAACAGAGAGAACGCAAAAGAAAGTACGGGTCACGGTTCTCCACTGCCAAATCTGATCCACGGTGGTCCGGGTAGAGCCGGAGGTGGAGAAGAGATGGGAGGCATGCGTGGTGTAAAGCACTATTTACAGCGTTGTGCAGTTCAAGGTTCACCGACTACGCTAACGGAAGTGACTGGGATCTATCAGCCTAAAGGTGCCTACAAAGAAATTGACAAGCATCCTTTTGCTTACCATTGGGAAGATATTGAACCAGGCATGTCCTTAAGGACGCATAAACGCACCATCACCGATGGTGACATTGTGAATTTTGCCAACCTAACTTGGGATCATTTCTACGCCCATACAGACATCACCTCATTAGACGGTTCCATTTTTGAAAAACGCACGGCGCACGGGTATTTCATCCTCGCTGCGGCCGCTGGTCTGTTCGTCTATCCAAATAAAGGGCCAGTAGCTGCCAACTACGGTTTGGAAGAATGCCGCTTTTTACGACCTATCTATCACAACGATACCGTTTATGTACGTCTGACCTGTAAGCAGAAGATCGATAGAGATTCTCGAGGGAAAGAATTGCCAAGTGGAATTGTTAAATGGTATGTGGAGGTATTTGATACGGAAGATGAGTTGGTTGCCATTGCGACCATCTTAACCATGGTACAAAAGAAGCAAACGGTCTTTACTGAGATGACTGAGAGTACCATCAAAGGCTGTCTCAATAGACTTCAAGCCGATGACAAACCCGCTTGGGGAACCATGACGGCGCAAAGCATGGTAGAACACTTGGAATACACCTACCGCATTGCCAGTGGTGAGATCCAAGATTTTGAGATCGCCACGCCAGAGAAAATATTGGAAAAGGTCAACGAGACCTTATACACTTATAAGAAAATGCCAAGGGAATACGATTTCCCATTGGCTGCAGCATCTAAGATCAACGAGCATTTGCATGCCGATCTTGACACTGCCAAAGCAAAGATGCTAGAAGCGCGCGAGGGGTATCTGCAATTCTTTAAAGAGAACCCGGATGCAATTACCAAGAACGTGGTCTTTGGACCTCTAAACAAGTTTGAATGGTATTTGTTGGAGCGCAAGCATTTGAATCATCATTTTGAACAATTTAATTTATTGTAGAAATTAAATTGTTCAAATTTCCCACGAAAGTGGGAATCTAATTGAGATAACAGTTGATCCCACGAAAGTGGGAATCTAATTGAGATAACCGTTGATCCCGCGAAAGTGGGAATCTAATTGAGATAACAGTTGATCCCACGAAAGTGGGAATCTGAAGAAGAGAATAATTGATTAACACGAATATGGGAATCTAAAACTTGAGTATGAAACACTGCGTTTACATGATTTCAAATAAAAAAGATGGTGTTTTATATGTCGGAAAAACTAAAAGACTGAAACAACGGATATATCAACATAAGAGCAAAGCGCATCCAAATACATTTTCTGCGAGATATAATTTGGATAAGCTGATGTATTTCGAGGAGTTTCAGAGTCACGAGGATGCTCTTCTTCGAGAGAGAAGAATAAAGAAATGGAAGAGAGCATGGAAAATAGAATTAATCGAGAAATCTAATCCTAATTGGAGGGATTTGTACGAAGAAATATAATTAGAGATTAACCTTAAAAAGACACCCGATGTTTCGGGTGATAAATATGACCGCACCATACGTTAAGACACATATAGAAAACGGGATAGAAACCATTGAATTCTTTCATCCCGCACACAACAGTTTACCAGGAGACATCTTAGCAGAGCTTGCCGATGCCATTGCCGCTGCAGGAGAAAATGAAGCCGTGAAGGTGATCATTTTAAAGAGTGGTGGCGATCGCACTTTTTGTGCAGGCGCCAGTTTTAAAGAACTCATCGCTATAGATGATGCCCAAACCGGGCAAGTATTCTTTTCTGGATTTGCCAATGTGATCAACGCCATGCGCAAATGCCCTAAGTTCATTCTTGGACGTGTACAAGGAAAAACTGTTGGAGGTGGAGTTGGTTTGGCTTCTGCTACTGATTACTGTATGGCTACCAAATTTGCAGCCATTAAGCTCAGTGAATTAAATGTGGGGATCGGGCCGTTTGTGGTTGGACCAGCGGTAGAGCGCAAATTGGGCTTAAGCGGCATGTCACAGATCGCTATTGATGCCAATACCTTTTATCCAGCAGAATGGGCTAGGCAAAAGGGATTGTTCACTCAAGTCTATGATTCCACGGAAGAATTGGATGAGGCTGTCAATGGTTTTGCCAAGCAGCTCTGCGGATACAATCCGGAAGCCATGCGTGAAATGAAGCAGATGTTCTGGCAAGGTACTGAGCATTGGGATGAACTTTTAGCCCAACGCGCCGCCATTAGCGGACGCTTGGTTTTGAGTGAATTCACCAAGGAAACTTTGAAACGATTTAAATAGTGATCTACTCCTTTAAAGAACATATCCCAGTAGTGCACCCCAGCAGTTTTGTGCATCCTTTGGCGGCTGTGACCGGCAATGTGATCATTGGTAAAGATTGTTATATAGGGCCAGGAGCTGCTATTCGCGGCGATTGGGGTGAGATCATTTTAGAGGATGGGGTCAATGTGCAGGAGAACTGCACAGTACATATGTTTCCGGGCAAGAGTATAACTCTAGCAACTGGAGCTCATGTGGGTCACGGAGCGGTGATACACGGAGCCAATCTGGGACGAAATTGCTTAATTGGGATGAACACGGTAATCATGGATGATGCCGTTATTGGAGACGAATCCATAGTGGGAGCTATGAGTTTTGTCAAGGCAGAGACGGTGATCCCAAAGCGTAGTTTGGTGGTTGGCAATCCGGCTGAGGTGATCAAACAGGTCAGTGATGAGATGATTGCTTGGAAGACCGCTGGGACTAAGCTCTATCAGCAGTTACCGGCAGACTGTCACGAATCCCTCAGAGAAGTAGCGCCCTTGACAGAGATTCCTGAGAACAGACCGGAACAAGAAGATTTTTACAAAACACTAGCGAGTTTTAAACGCAATAATTCATGAAGAAACATACCTTGACTTTACCGAGAATGGGAGAATCCATTACTGAAGGCACCTTGCTCAACTGGTTGGTAGGAGAAGGCGAGTCCTTTGCAGAAGGAGACATCCTTTGTGAAGTGGCTACAGACAAGGTAGATAATGAAGTTCCCGCCCCTGCTGCTGGAACCTTAATAAAGCATTTAGCTGCAACCAAAGAGGTGGTGGCTGTAGGTGCTCCATTAGCGGAATTGGAGCTCAGTGATGAAGTTGTGGTAAAAGCTGAGGCACCAAAAACTGCTGCTCCTGCATCCGCAGCACCAAAAACATCAAAACCTAAGAAAAAGCCAGCTTCTGGCTATACGGTAAACGAGAATATCTTTGTGAGCCCACTCATTGAGGCCATTGCTCGCGAGCAGCATATCAGTTTTGAAGAATTGGCTCGTATCCCAGCTACAGGGAATGAAGGCCGTCTGCGTAAAAGTGATGTGATGCAATACATTGCAGACGGGCGTCCGTATCAGTATGTACAAGCTGCAAGTGATTCTGGCTTTAAGGTACCTGATCTTAAGTTTGATAAAGGTACAGGTGAACGCGTTCCTATGGACCGTATGCGTCAAATGATCGCAGATCATATGGTATTCTCCAAGCATACTTCGCCTCACGTAACGGCTTATGTGGAGGCCGATCTTACCGCAATGAGTACCTGGCGCAAGGCCAACAAGAGTGCTTTTATGGATACCCATGGGCAGAAGCTGACCTTCACGCCTTTGTTCATTCAAGCCATTGCAAAAGCTATTCAAGATTTCCCGAACATCAACAGTTCGCTAGATGGAGAAGACATCATCATTAAAGATCATATCAACATCGGGATGGCTACTGCTTTGCCAAGCGGCAATTTGATCGTTCCTGTGGTCAAGAATGCTGATCGATTAAGTTTGGCCGAATTAGCTGCGGAGACCAACCGTCTAGCCCTTGCCGCACGTGAAGGCAATCTAAAAGCAGACGATACTCAAGGGAGTACTTTTACTATCAGTAATGTGGGGACCTTTGGAAGTCTAATGGGCACGCCGATCATCAATCAACCAGAAGCAGCAATCCTCGCTACGGGAATCATTAAAAAACGCGCTGAGGTGATCGAGTATCCTGAGGGAGATCAGATAGAGATCCGTCAAATGATGTATCTCTCCCTTTCTTTTGACCATCGTATTGTAGATGGTTTCTTGGCAGGATCTTTCTTAAGAAGGATAGCCGATTATATGGAACAGTTTGATTCTGACAAAACGATTTAAGACCATGGAAACAACTATGCAAAACATAAAAATTCAAACGGTAGCCGAGTCACGAGCCACCGCTATTGATTTTGACAATATTCCCTTAGGGCGCACCTTTACTGACCATATGTTCATCTGTCAATATAAAGACGGACAGTGGCAAGATCCACAGATTCGTCCTTTGGAGCTAATCCCTACACATCCAGCAGCGATGGCCTTGCACTATGGGCAAGCCATTTTTGAAGGTATGAAAGCTACTGTGGATGCCTCTGGTAACCCCATGCTCTTTAGAGCTTATGACAATGCTGCACGCCTTAATTTTAGTGCGGCGCGTATGGGGATGCCTGACTTTCCTGAAGAACTTTTTGTAGAAGGTCTTAAGCAATTGGTAGCCTTGGAGCGCAGTTGGATTCCTCCGCAAGTAGGGAGCGCTCTGTACTTGCGTCCGTTTATGTATGCCGATGAGCCATTTATTGGGATGCGTGCTGCGACCTCATATAAATTTATCATTATCGCCTCGCCTGCAGGACCGTTCTTTAGCAAGCGTATCCGTTTGTATGCGGAGAACCAATACATCCGTGCCGCCCAGGGTGGAACGGGAGAGGCCAAGGCAGCAGGTAACTACGCTGCAGCCATCAGACCTACGGAATTAGCAAAGGCCAAAGGCTATGACCAAGTTTTATGGTTAGATGCAGAAAATCACGAGTACATTCAAGAGGTAGGAACCATGAATATCTTTTTTAAGATCGATGGGCATTTTGTTACTCCGACGCTAGATGGTGCAGTACTTGACGGTATCACCAGACGTTCTGTTATGACCTTATTGGAAGACGCCGGATACAAGGTAGAGCAGAGACGCATCAGTATTAAAGAATTGGCCAAAGCAGCTGCAGAAGGTCGTTTAGAAGAAGCCTTTGGAACAGGAACTGCCGTTGGAATTGCCTATATCGAGGCGATCGGTTGGGGTGATCAAATGATCCCTGTTGGTGAATCTAGCCCCGTAGCAGAGCAGATCAACGCTACCTTAAATGGAATTAAAACGGGTCGAATAGAAGACCCACACAACTGGATGCTTACCGTCTAGTTTCCGCAGTTATGAATAAAGAACTTTTACAAAAGGCATTTGCCAATGTGGCCACGGCTAAAGCCATGACCGAACTCTATGAGGAAAACTTCAAAGAGGTCTCTAAATATGTGCACGCAACTTCACGCGGGCATGAGGTAATTCAAACCGCGGTAGGCTTGCAGCTGCAGCCGCAGGATTATATGTTCCCGTATTACCGGGACGATTCTATGTTGCTCGCCATAGGCATGCAGCCTTATGAGTTGATGCTTCAGGTCTTGGCTAAAAAAGACGATCCTTTTTCTGGCGGAAGAACCTATTATTCGCACCCGAGTCTGCGCGATGAGGACAAACCCAAGATCCCGCATCAAAGTTCTGCTACTGGAATGCAAGCCATCCCGGCAACAGGAGTGGCAATGGGCTTTTGGTATAAAGAAAGTGTGGGCTTACAGGATGATTCGGTTGATGCTCCCGTAGTTGTTTGTTCCTTGGGAGATGCATCGGTCACAGAAGGAGAGATCGCCGAAGCCTTTCAAATGGCGGCCTTAAAGCAGTTGCCCATCTTGTACTTAGTGCAGGACAACGGCTGGGATATCAGTGCCAATGCGGCTGAAACCCGTGCGCAAAACGCCTATGAGTACGCTGCTGGATTTCACGGTCTGGACGCTGTAACCCTTGATGGGACTGACTTTGCGGATAGTTATTCGCAATTAGAAGAAATCATTGCTACCATTCGCAAAGAGCGCAGGCCGTTCTTGGTTCATGCTAAGGTACCCTTATTGAATCACCACACTTCTGGGGTACGCATGGAATGGTATCGGGATGATCTAGAGGAGGCGCGCAGTCGTGATCCCTATCCGAAGATCAAAAAATTACTGAGTGAAAATGGTTTTTCTGCCGAGCAGATCAGCGCTATTGAATCCGAAGTCAAAGAAAAAGTAGCTGCGGATTTTGTTAAGGCCAAGGCTGCTGAAGATCCCAAACCAGAAGATCTGTTTACCCACGATTTTGCACCCACTCCAGTAACAGAGGAGATCGGTGATCGCAGCCCAGAAGGAGCAGAGCAAGTAGTCATGGTGGACTGTGCCCTTTTTGCCATTGAAGAGCTCATGGCTCAAAACAAGGAGTGTCTGCTTTACGGTCAAGACGTTGGCGCCCGTTTAGGAGGTGTGTTTAGAGAAGCAGCCACTCTGGCCCAAAAGTTTGGTGACAATCGCGTGTTTAATACGCCGATCCAAGAAGCATTTATTGTAGGTTCTACCGTAGGGATGAGTGCTGTGGGACTCAAGCCGATTGTTGAGGTCCAATTTGCCGATTATATCTGGCCAGGACTCAATCAGTTGTTTACCGAGGTGAGTCGAAGTTGTTATTTGAGCAACGGCAAATGGCCTGTTTCAATGATCTTACGCGTACCGATTGGTGCTTACGGTAGTGGAGGTCCTTACCACAGTTCTTCTGTTGAAAGTGTAGTGACCAATATTCGCGGTTTAAAGATCGCCTATCCGAGTAATGGTGCAGATCTTAAAGGTTTGCTCAAAGCGGCCTATCACGATCCAAACCCTGTAGTGATCTTTGAACACAAGGGATTGTATTGGAGTAAGGTGCCCGGTACTAAAGGAGCAACATCTATTGAGCCAGCAAAAGACTACGTTTTACCCTTTGGAAAAGCTTGGGTCTTGAATGAGATCTGGAAGCAAGAGCAAGAGGAAACCCTCAGCATCATCACCTACGGTATGGGTGTGCATTGGGCAATGAATGCTGCCGAGCAGTTGGGAATGAAGGATCGCATAGAGATCGTTGATCTAAGAACCTTGCATCCTTTGGATTACGAAACCGTATTTGGTTCGGTTAGAAAATGTGGTAAATGTTTGGTGGTGACAGAAGAGCCCTCGGAAAATACTTTTGCCAGAGCATTAGCAGGCCGAATCCAGGAAGAGTGTTTCGCCTCCCTGGATGGCCCAGTAATGGTTATTGGTAGTGAGAATATGCCGGCAATTCCGCTGAACAGCACCTTGGAACAAACCATGATTCCATCTACAGAAAAGGTCAAGGAAAAGATCCAGCAATTGCTCAACTATTAGAGAGCTTCACTTAGGAGGAAAATCCTGATGTTTTTTGGCATTTGAGTCTGATTTAATCCTGTACATTTCTAAAAAAAATTATAGATATGTACAATTATAGAGCGCACATAAAAGATGTCTACGACGGGGATACAGTTACCGCAGTCGTCGACTTGGGATTCCTTCATTACCAAGAGATGAAACTCCGCTTATACGGAATAGATACTCCAGAACTTCGAGGCGCGGAACGCGAAGATGGTCTGCGCGTCAGGGATATTGTCCGAGAGATGATTCTGGGCAAAGATGTTGAGATCCACAGTTACAAAGATAAACAAGGGAAATACGGCCGCTATTTGGCGACCATTATTGTAGATGGTGTTAATGTGAATGAATGGCTGGTAGCCCAAGGGCATGCCCAGCCTTATTTTCCGTAAAGATTTATTGTCCGGCTTGTGGCGGATACTCTTCTAAGATCTTGCCTACAATTTCTTGGATACGAGCGATCTTTTTATCTACACTTAAATGCGAGATGTTGGCGGTACCCATACCTTGCCACACCAACTCATTGGTTGTGGTGTCGATAAGGTCTATGTATAAAGTGCCTTCAGTTCTGGAAGATACGGTGCTGCCTCCAAAGCCACCTCCCCACCAGGGGTTCCAACCCCAGCCCCAGCCGAAGTTGTTGTTGTAAACGTCAACGCGTTCACGTTCTTTGGTAAAGATGCTGATGAGCAAGTCTGGATTGTCGCTCTTGATCATGCCTTTGGCTGTCAATTCAGTATCAATGGCACGTAAAATTCTTTTTTTATCCAGATCGGAGATCTGTGCCTTATCCACTCCAGGTTTAAAAAAGGCGAAAGACTGGTAGGTGTTAAAACTAGCAGTGGTGTCATAATCAGACACGACGCGTACCGATGTACACGAACTCATCACGAGCACTACCAAAAGGGCCAAGGGTAAAAACTTTTTCATTTGCATAGCATTACAGTTTAAAATAATGAATCGTCAACTTGATTCGGAAGCGTTACTCGCAATTTTGGCTCTCGGGCCATTTCTGCTTTAATCGCAAATAATGCTTCTTCATTTCGCGCCCAACCTCGTCTTGCAATTCCGTTATTCACATCCCAAAAAAGCATCTGTCGCAATCGGGTTTGCGCTGCTTTAGAACCATCAAGAACCATACCAAATCCACCGTTTATAACTTCTCCCCAGCCAACACCACCACCGTTGTGAATGCTCACCCAAGTGGCTCCTCTAAAGCTGTCTCCAATTACATTGTGGATGGCCATATCTGCTGTAAAGCGGCTGCCGTCATAAATGTTAGAGGTCTCTCTGTAGGGTGAATCAGTCCCAGAAACATCGTGATGATCACGCCCGAGGATCACAGGTCCGAGTTCTCCTTTTTCAATTGCCTCGTTAAATGCTTCAGCAATCGCGATGCGACCTTGTGAATCCGCATAAAGGATGCGCGCTTGGGACCCTACGACTAATTTGTTTTCTTGCGCTCCTTTGATCCATTGAATATTGTCTGCCATTTGCTGTTTGATCTGCTCTGGAGCTTCCTGCTTCAGTCGTTCTAAAACACCAAGAGCAAGTGCATCTGTCTTGGCTAGATCTTTAGGATCTCCACTGGCACAAACCCATCGAAACGGACCGAATCCGTAGTCAAAACACATGGGCCCCATAATGTCCTGTACATAACTTGGGTAGATAAATTCACGCGCCGGATCTTCGGTATCTAAAATATCAGCACCTGCTCTGGAAGCCTCTAGTAAGAACGCATTTCCATAGTCAAAGAAGTAAGTTCCTTTTGCTGTATGCTTATTGATAGCTGCAGCATGGCGCTTTAAACTAGCCTGTACGTGATTCTTGAATGCAGCAGGATCATTAGCCATCATGGCGTTAGCCTCTTCAAAACTCAGACCTACCGGATAGTAGCCGCCAGCCCAAGGATTGTGCAAGGAAGTTTGATCACTTCCAAGATCTACATGAATTCCTTCTTGATCAAAGCGCTCCCAAACATCTACTATATTACCGCTGTAGGCAATAGAAACCGTTTCTTTTGCAGCCAATGCCTTTTTTACGCGATCACTAAGCACAACAAGGTCATCAATAACCTCGTCTACCCAGCCCTGGCTGTGACGCGTGTGAGTCGCCTTAGCATTTACTTCTGCACAAACCGTCACACAGCCAGCAATATTTCCGGCTTTGGGTTGCGCACCACTCATCCCTCCTAAACCAGAGGTCACAAAAAGCCCTCCTTTAGGAGCCTTTCCTATCTTTCTAAAACCGTTAAGCACCGTAATGGTTGTTCCGTGTACAATTCCTTGCGGCCCAATGTACATATAACTGCCTGCGGTCATTTGCCCGTATTGCGTAACTCCTAAGGCATTGAAACGCTCCCAATCATCCGGTTTGGAATAGTTGGGAATCATCATACCATTGGTCACCACAACACGCGGTGCATTCTCATGTGACGGAAACAGTCCCAAAGGATGTCCGGAGTACATCACCAAAGTCTGATCGTCGGTCATCTGGGACAAATACTGCATGGTGAGTAAGTACTGCGCCCAGTTTTGAAATACCCCACCGTTTCCACCATAAGTGATGAGTTCATGTGGATGCTGCGCTACGGCCGGATCTAAATTGTTTTGGATCATGAGCATAATGGAACGAGCCTGCAAAGAATTTCCAGGATACTCATCAACCGGTCTTGCGTACATGTTATAAACCGGTCGCAATCGGTACATATAAATACGGCCATAGGTCTCCAATTCCGCTTTAAACTCGGGCAATAAGGTAGCGTGATGTACAGGGTCAAAATAACGCAGGGCATTGCGCAGGGCCAGCTCCTTCTCGTAATCGTTTAAGATCGCTTTGCGCTTAGGCGCATGATTGACCGTGGTGTCATAAGGTTTTAGTGGAGGGAGTTGGGAGGGAATCCCTTGTTGAATAGCTTCTTTGAAACTCATGAATTCGGTTTGGATTGGGTATTGGTCTTTTTGTCGTAGCCGTAAGGGCAGTGTCTGCAGCCACTCTCACAACAATACCCACGCTTGAGGTGATACTGTTCTGTAAAGCATTTGTAACCCTCCGGAGTGAGGTAATAATCACCGGGTTCCAAAGGGATTCTTTTTCCAAATGTGCTCATAGTACAAAAATACTATTTTCTTACCTTGAGCCCATGATCGTAGTGGTAAATAGATACTTGCTTCCTAGAGGTACTTACGGGATGACCCTTTGGCCATTTATTTTGGTGAGAGATTCACGCCTGCGTAAAGATCCCGTTCTGATCAACCACGAGCGCATCCACTTAAGACAACAATTGCAACTTTTAATTATTCCTTTCTATTTGTGGTATGGGATAGAGTTCGGGCTGCGCTGGTTAAAGTATGGCAATAGAAAAAAGGCCTACAGTAATCTTTCTATGGAACGCGAGGCTTACGCCAACGAGACCGATCTTGATTATCTGCAGACCTTTCGTCTGTGGTCTTTTATGAGGTATTTATAAAAAGCGCATCGGAAGGGGGTAGGGTCGCCGCGGATTGAAGGAACGGCTCGCCATTCCAAATGCGCAATAAGTTTAAGCTAAATCATTTGCGGTTTACGCTTAACGATCGTTGTCGATCTTTCCAAAAGGCTTAAGTTCTGGAGTGGCTAGTTTAAGCGTATCGCTAGCCTTTGCTTTGGTATCACTACTGCTAATTGCATATGGAGTGAGTTCTGGTCTTCCAACTAAAGCGGTTTTTACAGTGTCTGTAGTTTTTGCTTTAGTTTCTATGCTGTAGGCTTTGAATTGTGCTACAGCCGTTGAGTCTTTTTGTTGTGCAAAGCTTGTCAAAGAGCACAAGAACATTGGGATAAGTAGTAAGTATTTCATGACTAGTACTGGATTGATAGGGTTGCGTGGTTTGTATCTGGGTAATAATCTGGGAAGATTGCAATACCGTCTGTTCCGTATAGGTTGGTGGTTTTAACTTGCAATTCAAGTTCGTAGGTTTGACCTACAGTCAATCCCGTTAACAGTTTTGAGAAGGCTCCACTCCAAGTGGTAATGGTGTAGGTTGAACTTCCTGACTCGTGAATAGATTGCGAGTTTGTTGTGGTTCCACCAAGTACGGTGTTGGTAGTGGTGTCATAGACTCTAAAGGATCCGTAAGACAAAGAGTTGGTGTAAGCCACTCCAGACATGGTCAGGTTAAGCATTACTTCTGACTTCTCTGCAGTGAACGTCAATTTCATTCCTGGAACTGCAGTGTAGCTGCTTCCAGCAAGGATCTCATTAGTAGTTAACGATACACTTTGTGCTTTAGGCAATTCTTCATTGTCACGACGCATGGCTACCCATTCGTCTCCGTCCCAGTAGTAATATCCTTTTCCTGTAGTAGTGTTGGTGTTATAAACCAAAAGACTTTCTGCGTCGGCTAATTCAGATTCAGATGATCCTACATCAGTAATCGGGTCAATAGTGCTTAGGTCTGCAATATCTACTCGAGGGATAAATACTCCCTTATCTGAACTGCTAATGTCTAAAATAGATCCAGCGTCTGGGCTTGTTGTGTTGATTCCAACTTGAGCTGCAGCGGTGAAGCTTGCGGCGAAAAGAAAAACTGTGGTTAATTTTTTTAAAGTTTTCATGCTAATAGGTGTTTATTGATTTGGGTTTTTGTAATTGTTCTGAGGCGAAAGTACCTCGCCAGCAAGGCTTTGTAGGATGATTTTAGACAGATCACTATTTGTTGTCGACGAATGGTGTATTTTAGTTCGACAAAACAATTGAACGACATTAAAGCCCAAATAACACCCTTGATTAGCGCGCCAAACGGCGCCCAATTGGACCTTTTAAGAGAGGATCTGCTGGGCGGAGCCGTACAGGGTAATAAGTACAGAAAGCTGCACTACAACCTGCAACATGCTCAGGAATTGGGTGCGCAGACCCTACTGAGTTTTGGAGGAGCTTATAGCAATCATATAGCAGCACTAGCAGCTGCAGCAGCATCCATAGGCATGAGGTCCATTGGGATCATTAGAGGAGAGGAGTTGCAAGACAAGTGGGAAGAGAATCCCACCTTGGGCAAAGCCGTGGCTCTGGGAATGGAGTTGATTTTTGTTTCCCGAGCCGAGTATCGGCTCAGAAATCAAGAGAGTTATCTAATCGAATTACAAGAAAAATATCCAGAGGCTTATATCATACCAGAAGGCGGGACTAATGATTTAGCACTACAAGGCTGCCGAGAGATCTTGGGAGCGCACACCCAAGATTACGATTGTATCTGTGTGCCTGTCGGGACCGGAGGAACTTTGGCCGGAATCAGCCAGGCGGCAATGGCGCATCAAAAGCTTATCGGATTCCCTGCTCTTAAAGGCGATTTTATGGTTGATGGGGTGGCTCAATGGACCACTACGAGCAATTGGGAGTTGAATACAGATTATGCATTCGGTGGTTATGGTAAAATAACTGCGCCGCTGATTGCGTTTATAAATCAATTTAAACAAGCACACGGAATTGCCTTGGATCCGGTCTATACGGGGAAAATGCTTTTTGGACTTTTTGAGCTGTTAAAAGCGGACAGATTTCCTGAAAAATCTCGTATTTTAGCGGTGCATACCGGAGGTCTTCAAGGCATAGCAGGAATGCGACAAAAAATTGCCCAAAAAGGTCTTCCGCCGCTCGAAATCTAAGCTATGGTTATCCGCATATTTGCCCTACTTTTTACTTTTGGTTTACTACTGAGTTCTTGTGGGACAAAAAAGAGAACGACTCAAAGAAGAACTAAGCCGCGTACTGCGCAAACCACATCGACCAAACCGGATACTTCTGGGCAAACCACTACCACAACTACTACGGGTAGTACAACTGGGCAACAAGATCAGCCAGACACCACCCAAGCCACTCCAAAGGATCTGACCTATGCAGAAGCTGTTGCTTGGTATATTGAGACCTTTAGTCAAGTAGCACAGCAGGAAATGGAACTCTATAAGATTCCCGCGAGCATTACCATGGCTCAGGGTATTTTAGAATCTGGTGCGGGTAGAAGTGATCTCACCCAAAGAGCCAACAATCATTTTGGTATTAAATGTCATACGCAGTGGACGGGAGAACGCGTCTATCATGATGACGACGAATTACAAGAGTGTTTTAGAAAATACATTGATGCCAAGTATTCCTTTAGAGATCATTCACTCTTTTTAACGGAGCGTCGCCGCTATAGCGGTTTGTTTGATCTGGCTATTGACGATTACAAAGGCTGGGCACGGGGCTTAAAACGCGCCGGATACGCAACAGACCCAAAATATCCCAACAAACTTATCAGCATCATTGAGCGCTATCAGCTTTACAAATTAGATGAGGAAGTTTTAAACGGTGGAGCTATTACAGGTAGAGGATCTTCTACGAGCACCACTGCTCGAACTACTTATGTTGTAAAACAAGGAGACACATTATACAGTATTGCCCGCAGGCACAACCTGAGTGTTGATGCTTTGAAGGCCAAGAATGGACTTACTTCTAACACCATCTCTATTGGTCAGACGCTAGATGTTGGTTCTGAAAATTAAATTTTTATGATCTATAAACGCAGCAGTGCCTTATTTGCAGAGGCCGCGCAATATATTCCGGGAGGGGTTAATTCCCCCGTAAGAGCTTTTAAGGCCGTTGGTGGCGATCCGATCTTTGTGGAACGCGCAGAAGGTGCTTACCTTTATGATGAAGACGGCAATACCCTAATTGATTACATCAGTTCTTGGGGGCCGATGATCTTAGGGCATGCCTATGCTCCTGTGATTGATGCGATCAAGGAAAGAGCTGAAAAGGGAACATCTTATGGAATGCCTACAGCTTTGGAAACTGAAATTGCCAAGTTGGCTGTTGAAATGGTTCCGGGGATTGACAAGATCCGTTTTGTGAATAGTGGTACAGAAGCCTGTATGAGTGTCATCCGCTTGGCCAGAGGATATACTGGGCGCGACAAGATCATTAAGTTTGCCGGCTGCTATCACGGTCACAGTGATTCATTTTTGATCCAGGCGGGTAGTGGTGCTGTAACTTTTGGAAATCCAAACAGTCCTGGTGTCACTCAAGGAACTGCGAAGGACACTTTGTTGGCACGATACAACGACTTAGACCAAGTTAAAGAGATCATCGCTGCAAACTCAGGAGCCATAGCCGCGATCATTTTGGAACCTGTAGCTGGGAATATGGGTTGTATACCACCTGCGGATGGATTTTTAGAAGGCTTGAGAGCTCTGTGTGACCAACACGAGATCCTATTGATCTTTGATGAGGTCATGACTGGTTTTAGACTGGCTGCAGGAGGTGTTCAGGAACTTATGAATGTTCGTGCAGATTTGGTAACCTTTGGAAAGGTGATTGGTGGAGGCTTGCCAGTGGGAGCATTTGCAGGCCCTGCGCATATCATGAGTCATTTGGCACCAGAAGGTCCCGTATACCAAGCAGGGACTTTGAGTGGCAATCCTTTAGCCATGGCTGCTGGATTGAGCATGTTGACTACCCTTAACCAGCAACCAGAAGTATTTACAAGCTTGAATGAAAAGACGGCTTACCTACACCGCGGATTGGAAGAAGGCTTGGCTGCAAGTGGATTGGACTATTCCATAAACAGATTGGGGTCCATGATCTCGGTGCATTTTAGCCCGACACCCGTAACGGATTTTGATACTGCAGCACTTGGGAATAACGAGAATTTTAAAAAGTACTTTCACAGCATGCTGCGCCAAGGAATCTATTTGCCGCCGTCTGCTTTTGAATCTTGGTTCCTCAATGACGCCTTGTCCTATGAGGATATTGACAAGACCATTGCGGCCTCAAACAACGCACTAAAGGAATTGGCATAAAAAAAGCGCTTCATAAAGAAGCGCTTTTTTTATATCGTTTAAATGATTACTGCTTGCGTAACCATTTTTTGTATTGCTTTTCAGTAAGCGTCTCTTTCATGCTGTTGTTGAAGTTCTCCTCCAATTTACGAGCAACATGAGCAACGTTCGGGTTGTTCGGGTCTTTTCCCTTAACACTCTTTCTGTATTCTACTTCACGCTTTACAATTGCACGGAATAGAGTGCGTTCTTGCTCATCGCTTAGGTTTAGTTCTTTGTCTAATTGAGCCAATTCCGCCTTAGCCATTTCATCTGGCTTATCTCCACTTGCAGTAAGCGTTTGTCCGTTCATGGTTTGAGAAAACAATCCAAGTACCAAAGTCAAAAGCGCTAATTTGAAAATACGTTTCATTTCTTAAATTTTTTGTTTTGTTCAAGCAGGAACCTTTGGGGGCGTCAGTGCCTTCTAGGCCGTCCTGAGTGTACTAATGTACTAAATATTTACTTACAAGAAAGGGTTTACAAGAATAAAGCCAAAAACACGTTTTTCATCCGTTTTTTTGGCTTTTTCAACTACAAATCAACTGTTAAAATTTACTTTCTCTTGGCGTGTCTGCCCTTGCGACCGCGTTTTTTCTCATGCTGCATTTTCTCCCATTTTTCGTATTGATCTGCATTTAAGATCGATTTGATCTCTGCTTTAATGGCGATCTTTTTGTCCAGTGCTGCGTCCATCTTTTCAAAACGCTGCTCACTGGTGAGTTTTTTGATCTCATCGGCCTCTTTGCGTGCTTTGGCTGCTTCCATCATAGCTTTTTTATCTTGAGCTATCTTGGTTTGCACTTCTAGCATGGCTAGTTGTTGATCAGCGTCCAAGTCTAGAGCCAAGGTGAGCTTTTTGGTTTCTAATTGTGCCAGTTGTTCTGCGCTAAAGTCTTTGAGCATTTCTGCTTGTGGACCGTGTTGTGGATTTGGACCTCGGTGTCCGCGTTGGGCGAAAGCTGCTGAGGTGGTCAGGGCGAGCATAAGGATTAAAATATTCTTCATGATTTCTAAAGTTTTAATGTTTTGTTTGCCCTTATGACTGCACAAACTCCTGAGCGTTTAATCCAACCAGAAATTCTTAACACTTATTAACTTTAGAGGTTTAGAAGTTGACTGTGAGGTCGCCGCGTTGCAGTTCTGTGATCTTATTGTATACGTTGCGAACGTCTTTAATGAGTTCCAGTTGAGGAGCAGTTTTCATTCCCGGCCACCAAGACATGCCTGAACTCCAGCGTTGATGCGGAGATCGTGGGCCGAGCAGAATACTGCCGCTGCGGTCTGATTTTTCTTGATACTCCAAATGACTGATGTTTTTAATGCTGACGGAGTTCAGGGTAGTACTGAATACTCCGGATTTTATCAAGATGCGGTCTTGAGTGATGCCGTAAACAGTTTTCGCTCGGACTCGCGCATCGACAAAGAAACGTCCGAAGACCAAAAACAATCCGACTAAAACAAAAGGAATTCCAAACAGCGCAAAGGCACCAGCCTCACTGGCCATGATTACCCAAAAAATTGCGAAGCCGCACCAGAGCACGGTGAAAGGAATCATAAAGACATCTGCAGATCTAAAAACAACCCCTTGTTTGGGTTTGCCTGTCCAGATTAATCCTTCCCCGGGGTTTAAATAGGATCTAAGTTCTGATTGTAAATTCTGATGCATACTCAATTATTCAACAAAGTATTTTAAAATCTCTCCAGAACGAGAGATCCCGATAAACATGGTTTTGGCGTCTGTCATATGAATGGTAATATAACTGGATAAAGGATCCGATAAAGGCTCCAAAGTGTCTACCAGCATCCAGCTCGCAGTTTCTTGAACGTAGAGATAGAGTTGCCAACGTTCAGATCCTGCCTCTTCATCAAAAAACACTACAGAGATATCGCCTAAGGCATTAACATCAAAAGTAAATGGTATGGCACTGGCAGAAAGCTCTAAGGGCATTTCTATGTTTGCAGAACCGTCCGGGAACTCAAAAAATCCATCACGCGCTATGACGTAATCGAACAAGGACGGCATGCTTTCTAAACTATTCCAATTACCACCGCCATCACTGGTAACCAGCAGTTCCTCATCAGTTCTGACAAGGCCGTTCAATCGATCTTCAAAATAATACTCTTTAATAGGCAGGGTAGTCGAAAGGATCAGATTCCAGTTAGCTCCTGCGTTCACGGTACTGTAAAGCTCCAGAAACTCGCAGCGGTCTTGCACAAATCCGTTTACATCATCAACAAATTGAATATATCCAGTATTAATTCCCGCTCCATCACAAAGGAACTCCAAGGGACGCTCAATATTGTTCCAGGAATCTCCGCCGTTTGTCGTTTTTAATATCCCATCGTAGGTATTGAGGAACAACAAATTTTCAGACAAGGCAATGAGCTTGCCGGTGATGTCTTGATTGATCAGATACTCCCAAGTCTCCCCGCCGTCGATGGTTTTATAGACATAAACTCCAGTAACGGCATAACCGATATTTTCATCCAAGAATACTAGTTGACTAATGGAACAGAACGGAAGCTCACAGAGGTCAAAGGTCACGCTCACGCGCGTACCCGTGAATTGCAAATCCCCGTCACCGCCACCAGCTGTAGTGTCATCGGTTGGGTCTACGGTGTCGTCTGTGGTTTGTTCGGTATCGTCTGTAGGGTCGGTCTCGTTAGAGCAGCTGTGCAGCACGGGCAGCATCAGCAAAAACAAAAACAGTCCTGCTAATTGGATCTTTTTCATAGTGATAGTTGATGAAATCTTAAGGAAGGTACAAAAAATTAGATATAAAAAAACCGCCTCGAAAGGCGGTTTAAAGATCTTTTTAGATTCCTTTAGTCTAAGGATTCTAGGTATTCCACCAACATAGTGACGGCTTCCTCATGCACAACTGTGCGGCCTAACTGAGGCATACGATAGTTTACTAAGGTAGAAAGTGTTCTGGCCTCAATTTCCCCGCGATTGGCATAAATACCTGAATCGTCAAAGGCCGTCTCATAGCGGAAATCCATATCAAAGGTTCCTACTACACCGTTAGGATTGTGACAGTGCGCACAGTTGATGTCCATGTAGGCTCTTGCGCGCTCTTCCAAGGTATATGCAGCGTCGTCCTCCCAGTCTGGCAATAGCGCCAAAGAAGCTGGGTCTGGTGCAAAGGTCAAAATGCCTTCATTGATAAAATACTGCAGTTGGTTGATGTTCACATACTCGTTGTTCGGGTTGAAGTTCAAGCTGCGAAGTTTTGGCCCAATAGGAGTAGTAACTGCGTTGTTGAAGTGACATACAATGCACTCAGAACGCGAAGGAATAATATAGTCTACATTACGAGTTACTCCATTACTATCGATATAGCTGATGGGAACTTCGCCACCGTCTTCATCGTAGAAAGCTTCGGTCTGCTCGTCATTCCACAGGTAGTCTGCAGCTAACCATTCGCCAGCAAGCTTCAATAAGATACGAGTCTCAATGATCTGCTTTCCTAAAGAAGGATCGCGATCGTCTATATTGTAATAAAAGGTCTTAGCAATTAAAGTGTTGTCTGGAAAATCAGGCAATTGATCGTCTCCGGCATACTCCATAGATTGACCATTCGGCAAGCGGATCAAACGCTGTTTGGCCGCGTAATCAGTAAATAAGCCAGAGTTCAATTCGTAAAGATAAACGCCATCACGAGGCGTAAGGTCACTTAAGTTTCCTTCAAATACAGGCAGTTCAGATAGCTTGTCTGTAAAATCTACAGGATCTGGATCTGTAGTAGTATCTCCTCCGCCAGTGGTGTCATCGGTTGGGTCCGTGGTGTCATCTGTGGTGGAAGTATCGTCTGTGGTCGTGTCGTCGCTAGGCGAGTAGTTGTCGTCGCTACAGGCGGTCACAGCCAACGCCAAAGCGAAGAAAAAGATAAGTCGGTAAAGTTTCATAGCGTAAAAATGTTGCTAAATATACCAAAACCAAGGGGATATCAAAAACCTGAAATTGCTTTACTCAGGCAAACGACCATTTAACTCAGGCAAATGACCATTTAACTCGATGTCGGTTTTATGAATTGCCGCACTGTGGTACTTTCGAATCAAGTTCTTTTAAACACTACAACTCGTCAAGAGTTTCACTATAGCAAACCAACGGCAGTCAGCAGGCCATTATTGTTTAATTAGTCCTGTATTCTGCACAGCTCAAAGCCTGTTGCCGCCTTGGTTGCACAAAGCATTGCTTTCTTAAGTAAGGTAAGGAAGTAGTTTTTATTTTTTGGTTGGAAGTTCATCGCCTCTAAGTTACCCTTTGCCAAGGGGGGCCTTAGGGGCGGTGTTTTTTATGGACTAATATTTCCGTAATTTTATGCTTCAACCAATCACTTTACTCATGCGAAAGTTTCTTTCCTTTACCCTCCTTTCTATTTTATTGCTGATTCCGGCCGCGCAGGCTCAAGATTATTTCTTGAAGGATCAAGGACCGTTTAATTCAGATATCCCTTCTCCTGAGGAGTATTTGGAGTATCCTATTGGTTCGCAGCACACCCGCCACGATATGATTGTGAGCTATTTTAAGATGTTGGCTCAGGTTTCAGATCGAGCTACCATAGCTACTTATGGAAAGACACATGAAGGTCGTAAATTGGTGATGTTGACCATTTCCACGCCGGCAAACTTGCAAAATCTTGAAAAAATAAAAGCGGAGCATTTAAAGTATGTGGACCCTAAGCAATCTCCCAATGCGTATGAAAGTCTACCCATCTTTATTCAATTGGGGTATAACGTGCACGGAAACGAACCATCGAGTTCTGAGGCAGCTTTGCTAACGGCCTATACTTTGGTAGCTTCAAACAATCCAAAGGTGCTCAATTATTTGGAGAACGGGATCATTATGATCGATCCTACCATCAATCCTGACGGGCGTGACAGACATACCCAATGGGCCAATCAATACAAGGCAAATCCTTTGGTGTCTGATCCTATGGATGCAGAACACTGGGAAGCTTGGCCAAGAGGGCGTACCAACCATTACTGGTTTGATCTCAACAGAGATTGGTTGTTGGGAATCAACCCGGAAAGTCGCGGGAAGCTCAGTTGGTATCACCAATGGTATCCGAATGTAGTGACTGATTTTCACGAAATGGGCACCAATTCTACCTATTTCTTTGAGCCGATGAAACCCATCGGGTCCTTAGATCCCATCATGCCCAAAGAGAACTATGAAGACCTAAACAATCTTTTTGCGACTTATTATGAAGATGCTTTGAACGGGATTGGATCTTTCTATTACACCAAGGAATCCTTTGATGGAACTTATCCCGGTTATGGATCTTCCTACCCAGACCTGCAAGGGGCTTTAGCGCTTTTGTTTGAACAGGCGAGTTCTCGCGGACATGTTCAAGAAACGGCTTTTGGAGAGATCACCTTTCCGTTTACCATCAGAAACCAATACACTTCCAGCATGGCTACCGTGCAGGCTGCTGTTGAGAATAAAGGTACGCTTAGAAAATACCAACAGGATTTCTTTAAATCCGCAGTCAATGAAAAAGCGCCTACGGGTTATGCTGCTTATACCTTTAATAAGGGAACAGACGGCAACCGCATGAAGGCCTTTATTGACAAATTGTTGTTGCATGAGATCGAGGTCTACAAAAGCGGGGACCAGTATTCAGTGCCGCTAGCGCAGCCGCAACGTCGTATGGTGCAATCCTTTTTTGAGACTTACAAAAGCTATCGTGATTCGGTGTTCTATGACGCCTCTGCTTGGAGTGTTGCTAACTTTTACAATGTGCCTTACAAAGGGCAAACGCGCAATCCGGGAGGTACTCCAGTGACTTCCACAGAAGGTATAACCAATGTGAAGAATGTGCCACAAAGCGGTTACGCTTATTTATTGGATTGGAACGATTATAATGCGCCGGCTGCTTTGTATCATTTACAGTCCAAGGGCATTGTGGTGAATGCTGCCTTTAAGCCTTTTAGCATTGTGACCCATGCTGGAGAGCAGTCTTTTGATTACGGAACGGTGCTGATTCCGGTTTCTAAACAGAATCTTTCCGCATCGGAAGTTTACACCATCATTAAAGAGGCTGAAACTGCTTTTGAAGTTCCGCTTTATGCTGTGAATACAGGCTTTAGTGTAAAGGGAATTGATCTGGGAAGCAACAATTTTAGAGCTTTGGATCAACCCAAAGCTGCTATGCTTATTGGGAATGGCGTAAATTCCTATGAGGCAGGAGAAGTTTGGCATTTGTTGGATACGCGTGTGCGTATGCCGATAACCAAAATACAAATGCGCGCCTTTTCTTTTGCTGACTTGGATCGTTACAACACCTTAGTGATGGTCTCTGGCAGTTATCGTGAACTGGATTCTACACAGATAGATCGCCTAAAATCTTGGGTGGGACAGGGCAATACCTTGATTACCATTGCCAATGCTTCTCGCTGGGCGGTAAGTAGAAAATTGGTCAATGAAAAGTTCACCCAGAGTAAAGACAAGAAAGACACTACAGTGGAGCGTAAGCCTTATGTGGATGCCGGTGAGAACATAGGTCGTGAACGTGTAGGTGGGGTTATTTTAGAGACCGACTTGGATCTGACCCATCCGCTTGGATTTGGATATACTTCCACGCGTTTGCCAGTCTACAAAAACAACTTGGTCTTTTTGCAACCGAGCACGAGTGCATACAGCACGGTAGCTAAGTATACGGCCAATCCACATATCGATGGTTTTATTTCACCAGACAATTTGGAGCAGATGATCAAACCTTCTGCCTCGCTAATTGTAAGTCCTGTAGGTGGCGGTCGTGTGGTGATGTTTGCAGACAACCCGAACTTTAGAGGGTCGTGGTACGGTACTAACCGATTGTTTTTAAATGCCCTATTCTTAGGGTCGGAGATAAGAGTGCCAAGAGACTAACTATTTTAATGAAATAGCACAACTGCTAGAACTTCCAAACCAACGCACGCGGTTTTTGGACGCAGTCTTGTAGATATAATCACGGATCAATCTTGGAATAAAGGCCAATAAAGCAGCCACGCGTTTCCATTTATCGATCTTCCCAACCACGCGCAGAAATCCGTCGGAGTGCGTGTGTACGCCGTTTTGGTCTATGAGGATTACGGTTTCAAGTCTTTCGGTGTTAAAACCGAATTGCTTTAGATATTCTTGACCCTTTGGAGATTGAAAAGGAACAAAGCTAAAGAGGTCTGCCGGAGCAAATTTGAGTAGCCAACCCACAACGCCGTTGCAGAGGTTGCATTCTCCATCAAAAATGATAATGTCTTTTGTAGTTGTAGTTTCCATGATGCCTAAGTAGTCGCAAAGAGTAGGGCTTGCATTACAATTTCTGGCTAATTTCCATGGGTGCCTACAAGATCTAGGGTGGTTTGATAGAGTGTTTCTCCTGTGATCTTGCTCTTGAGCCAGGCGTAAAAACTCATGGTAAAGATGTCTTCCTCCAAGGGATTTTTTTGAGTTAGCTGGGAACTAATTGAATCCACAAAAACCTTGTCTTGCAACACTCTAGGGTTTTGGTAATAGGTGTCTACAATCTTAAGAAAGGCCACTACGCGCTGCTGTTGTTTTTGTTTAAGGATGGATTTGTACTGTCTTCTAAATCGATTCAGTCTCAACAGTACCAGATCTAATTTGTCTCGTTCAATAAGCAGCAGGATCTCAATGATGTTTTTTTGCACTACCCAAGACCAGCCCATTTTCTTTTCATACCAAGCATCGCTGTGGTTGAGTGCACGCATCAATTGGCTCACCTTGTCAAAATTGCCTTGGTGGAAATAATACATGCAAAGGGTCAGTTGTGCATGCAGGTCTGTTTTGGGTTGTTTGTCAAGCAGGTTTGTGGCCTTTTGTGGAGCTCCGCCGTAGAAGTATAACAGACTTTGTAAAAGGGCAACTTTGTCTCGCAGTAGTGCTTTATAACTGGAATAGCTGTTGAGATCTTCATTTAGTAGTGAGACGGTATCCTGGCATTCACGGAGTTGTTTGTTTCTAAAGAGACTCAAGGCAATCAGGTGTAAGCTACGCATGCGGTACAAAGCGTATCGGCCTTGAAGTTCAGGTTTGGAAATGATGAGGCTTTTGATTTGTTGGCAAAACTCCAAGATCTCAAAAAAAGCCTGGTTCTTTTGGGCGTATTCTGTGGCTAGACTGAGTAGTTGAAAGAGGGATTTATAACTCAAGTGATGATCTAGCTTGAGGGAGGCGGCCTCCATCGCAGTGGCAAGTTGCTGGTCAAAGCGAATCTTTGCTGCGGAGCTGTTCTTCCCTTGAAATTGAGCGTATAGCGTTGTGATCTTGAGTTCTTGCAGATAGAGCTCATTGTTGCTTTGGGCCTCATTAAGTAAAGATTGTAAAGACCGGCGCTTCTGCAAATGGGCATACTGTAAATAGGTTTGATAGATCTCGTTGAGAATAGAGTAGGCTTCAATCTGCGTTGCGGCGCTTAAGGCTTTTTCTAAGGTTTTAAAGCCGAGTTTGATCTTTTTCTGTTCAAAAAAGATCCTACTTGCCAGTAAGAGTTTAAGACAATTCATGTCTGCCGAGGTCTCTTTTGAAAAGCTTTGCGTAGCGATGAAATCAATCAAGCGATGTTGTATCCGATTGCTCAGTACGTAAAGGGCATTCTTATTCGGTTTTCCGTATAAGGCAATATCCAATCCTTCCGTTTTTCCCTTGCAAAGCATTTGGAATAGATCTGTATTCTTGGTGTCCGATCTTCGGTTCAATTCTTCCAAATGCCTTTTAAAGGCAAGCTGCTCATCAGTGTCTAATAAGGCAATCGTCTCTTTTAATTCGATCATTTAAACGTAAGTAAAAGTTCAATTAACTACTGAAAATAATAGTTAGTAAAAATAAAAGTATTAAATAAAACGTAAGTATTTTATAAAACTTGTGTTTGTAGCCTATTCGAATCGATCCATATTTGCCCTGTAATCAAAACATAAATCATCAAAACAAGAATTATGGAAGATCAAGTGTTTAAAACCAAAAAACCAGTCAACGCACCCTTTAAATCTAAGACTGTTGACCCAGAGAACTTCGATTGCAAACCCACCTCGGCTTTTGTGTCCGCTTCATGGACGGCGCTCTTTATTGGAATGGTTTCCTACTGTGTCGGGCTGTGGAACGTAAGTATGGAACTCAATGAGAAGGGATATTACTTCACCATTCTCCTGTTCGGATTGTTTAGTGTGGTGTCCGTGCAGAAAAGTGTTCGTGACCGCTTGGAAGGCATTCCCGTCACTGAAATTTACTACGGCATCAGTTGGTTCACTACAATAGCCTCTATACTATTGCTGATCATTGGACTGTGGAACGCAGACATCGACCTGAGTGAAAAAGGCTTTTACGGCATGTCATTTACCCTGGCACTCTTTGCAGCGGTAGCGGTTCAAAAAAATACGCGTGACATTAAATTCTTGGAACGCGCAGAGAAGAATTAACGCAAGTTGGAAGAGGTTTTGATGCGAGAGCAGCTGCCTTTGGAGTCCCGGCATTGTAATGATGTCGGGGCTTTTTTATTGGTAAAAACAATACTCAAACTGTGTCATGCCAATTTTCGGATAGTATTCTCGGGCCGCCGGAGCCGCAAGCAAAATCAATTTTGCCTCGGGCGCTTGTGCTTTCGTTAGCCGGATGAGTTCCTTGCCTATGCCTTGATGCTGATAAGCCTCGTCTACAGCCAGATCAGACAGATAGGTGCAATAGGTAAAGTCGGAGATGCTTCTAGATACCCCAACCAATTTGTCTCCATCACGAGCGGTCAGAATAATGTCGGCGTGTTTTACCATTTCCTTGAGTGTTTCCAGAGCCTTAGGGCGACGTTCGGCTAGGGTAGAGGCATTTAACAATTTTTGAAATTCTTCCCCGGTCAATTGGGGTTCTAGGCTATAGGTAATCATTGCGTTTTTGTAAGAGATAGTGTTTTTCCAATGTATTATTAACGGTCTCTAGGGCTTTATCCATATACTTTAAGGCTGATTTTTTGTCGTCCATTTTAAAGTGGAAATCAGCCCAAGTGGCCCATAAGAGATATGCTCGTTGATTCAATTGGGATTCATCTATGGTGGAGAGTTGCCCTAGAACGAGCTCATATTTTTGAAGCTGAAGCAACACAATGATTATGTTGAGTCTGTTCAGTTCGCTGGGATTCAGTTTTTGAAGCTTTTTGTAGTGCTCCAAAATGGCTCGCCAGTTGGTGTCTTTAAAGGACTTGGCTTTGAGGTGTTCTGCAGCAATTGCTGCTTCTAAATGATAGATGGACTGATCCGGATAGGTCACGGCTTTATTCATGGCATCGTTGCCCACTTTGATCAGTGGGAAATGCCAAAGCGATCGATCCTGTGATTCTAAATCTATGAGCTGCCCATCTTCACTGAGCTTACTTTCTAAACGGGAGGCGTGGAAGCAAAGCAGACCAAACAGGGCATAGCTGCTGCCGGAGCGCAGCATTTCTTTTTTAAGCACCAATTGATTCAAACGCAGGGCTTCTCCACAGAGTTCTCGGTCTATGAGCGCCTCGCGTTTGGTAGAGTGGAAGCCTTCATTGAAGATCAAATAGATCACTCGCAGTACACCTTGCAGTCTTGTAGGGATCTGTGCCTTGTCCGGAAACTCAAAGCGGATCTTCTTTTCTACGACTTTTTTACGAGCGCGGGAGAGTCGTTTTTTTATGGTCTCTTCTTTAGTCAGCAAGGCAGCAGCGATCTCTTTTAGCGAGAATCCCGAGATGGTTTTTAGCGCAAAGGCCAGTTGTTCATCTGGAGCCAATTCCGGGTGGCAAGCCACAAAGATCATGCGGAGTTGACTGTCTTCTATTTCGTGATCTAAAAACAAATCGTTGAGGTGAATGCTCGCTGCTCCGTGTGCCAATTTTTCACTGCGGAGCTGATCTGCCTTGACTTTTCTGAGCAGATCAATGGTTCTGTTTTTGGCCGATTTAATAAACCAGGCCTCTGGGTTCTCTGGAATTTGTTTGCGCCATTGCTGTGTGGCTTTGACAAAGGTATCCTGTACCGCATCTTCAATTAACTCCAAATGCGACAACCCAAAAAAGTTGGTCAAGACAGCGATCATCTTTCCGTATTGGTGTCTGAAAAGATGATCGACCACTTGACTATCCATTAGTCTTCAAAGACCATGATTTCTCGAATCTCTACCGTACTGCCCAAATCGTAATCTGGGAAGTCCTGCGCTATTTCTTGAACTTCGTCCATGTCTTTGGCGCTTACAATAAAGTATCCGCCAACCAATTCTTTACTTTCTGCAAAGGGTCCATCGGTCACCACCCGATCCGGCCCTGAAATTCTACGCACCGGGTCATGCAAAGCTTCACCCCCTTTTACAATTCCGGCGGCTTCCATTTTATTGCTCCAGGTAAACCATTTACCCATGCGTTCTTGTAGCTGTTCTGGAGACAGTCCCATGTCTGCATAGGTCTCTCCAATGAAGATCATCATAAAATCTTTCATGATTGTATATTTTAATTGTTGAGTAGTTTAGTTTGGTGAGTGAAATCCAACCAGATTCCCTTCAGTATCTGTAAAGGTCGCAAAAAATCCATGCGGTCCCAAAGCCGTTTTCGGGATTGCGATCTTTCCTCCTGCAGCCTCTACTCGAGCGAGTGGTTGAGCGAGATCGTCTCCGCCATTCAAGTAAATGATGGAGCCTGTTTGAGACGGTGTGGCGTCTGGACTTTTTACAATACTTCCACCCACACCTTCTTGTTGGTCTGACGGAAAGAAAGCCATCACTTGATCAAATTCGGGCATTTCTAAGGTTTCCATTTCTGCTTGAAAAACAGCTTGATAAAAGTCTTTTGCGCGGTCAAAATCCGTAGTAGGGATCTCAAACCAGTTTAATGCATTCTTCATAATTAAGAGTTTTTTGTCCAGAAGTTCTATCTCGCACTTCCGGAGTTAGTTAATGAATATTTACACTCTTATTACGAAGCTGTTTTACAAAAGGGGGACAAGAATATTATTTTTTTTTTGGCGGAGCCTAACTGCGCGGTTTCATTTCAAAGTTGATCTTGATCTCGCCATCAATGATCAACCGCACGTAGTAGTACTGTTTGGGGTCTATCATATGATCCAAGGCATAATCAAACTTATGTTCTCCTGGGGCTACTGCATCGTCATAGAAAAGTTCGTCCAAGACAATATTATCCTCATTGAACAGCGCAATATGCACTTTAGATTCTTTGGAGAGGCGGTACTCAAATTTTCCTTCCATGGATCTTTTAATGAGTCCATTGCCTTGCGGACGGCGGATGGTCTCTCCTGCAACCGTAATGGTGTCTGAATCTATAAGGTCCATCACCAAACCGCGCGCTTCACTGGTTTGAGCAATGTCCATAGAATTGATCTCGGCTATTGGGCGGCCATTGGTCAAAGCCCAAATAGCTTGTTGCCCGGCTATACCGTAAGCTTCTTCCTTGCGGATACGTTCTGCTAAGGTTTTTAGATTGCCTGTAGCCATTTCACCTAGTTCATAGACTGCGTTGGCGTCTGGGGCAGCATTAAATTCTTGGATGCACATTCCGTAAAGCGAAATGGTCTTTTTTTCTTGAGGATTTAGGGTGATCTCTTCTCCGCGAGTAATGATGATGTCTTGCACATCTGGGTTTTCTGAATACAAGATCTGACCCGTATTGATGATGAGCGTCAACACCTCACTTTCATTATTGACGACTTCTAAATTGATGGGGTTGTAGTAATGCGGGCTGTCTTCATTCCCCCTAAAATTTGCACTTACAAAGGCTTCGTCCAAAGCAGTTTTAAAAAGCATGGATCGTTGGCAAACAGCAGTAAAAGGCAGCACAAATAATAGCAAGAATGCAATGGAAGTGTTTTTCATAATGATAGTCTAGTGTTGCTTAAAAAACGCTAGATCTATCTAAAAATTATGAGGCAGGTATCCTTGAGCGGTAAAAATACTTTGGGCTATCTCTAAATCTTCCTTACCGCCAAGGCTTTCTGGGCGTAGCATGATATAGTGTCTGCGCAGACGGCCTTTTTCATTCCGGTAATAAACAACCAAGTGTCTGTAGGCCTTCTGCATAAAAGCTGGGCTGGTCTTGATCTTGACAAAATCTTTCCGCATTATGGTTTGCTGATGCACAATATCATAATGCGCGTATACCCAAGCCACACAATACAGAACGGCACAAACCACAAAGACTATATGAACCACTTCTGAGTTTTGAAAGCTGGCCATTTGGGTGGCTAAAAAATATAGAAATAAGCCGGGTAGGGCACTCGCCATCCATAAAGGAGACACCACACTGTAGGTGTCATCTATATCAAAAAGTTCTTCCGGATTACTGCTTTGATTGAACACCAAACGATCTTCCAAAACGTGGCACAAGCCTTTTTGTGTGGCAAAATAGGTTTGCATCAGCTTTGAAAAATTCCGCGAGTAGTGAATGAGGATTTAGCGGTCTCAATAGTTTCTTTACTACCCTCGGTGAAGGGTTTCATTTTTATGACCCGACGCCTTTTTTTACCGTCGCCATCTTTAAAGTGAAACACAAAATAACCTTGAGGTTCTCCCAGTTTGATCGTTTTGTATTTTACATACAACAGATTTTCCATGGGGATCATCTGCGTTTGAGATGCTCCTTGATCATAGATCCAAATAAAGGCAAACATAGCCAGCATGATCAATACCAAGGGCGATAAGTTGTCAAAGGGATCGCCTAAAACAATGGAGAGTATCAATGCAAAAAAGAACACGGCCGGGATCAGTTTTGGGGTAATCATATCAGAAGGTTTTACTGACGGCAGGCCGTAGCGTTCCTCTGGATTCGTACTTTGATTAAATACGATCTTATCCGTCATGACATGACAAAGTCCGCTTGAAAATTCAAAAACCGAATGCTCCATACGGGAAGATACGAAAATCTATCCCACGTAGTTCACTAAAAGCGCGTCCGCAGTTTTCTCCACCTTGGCCAAACCATTCTTGGTGAGTTCCTTAATGGCTTTGTCCCATTTTTTATTAGAAAGTCCTGCCTGCTGCTTCAAGTCTCCTAAAGGCATGGTTTCTTCTTTGCGAAGCAGCTCTAAAACTCCTTTGGCTTCATCGGTCAAAGCCACCTGCTTTTTCTCCGGCTTCATTTGCGGGAAGAACAAGACTTCCTGAATGGATTGGTTGTTGGTCAAGAACATGATGAGTCGGTCCATACCAATTCCCATACCAGAGGTTGGAGGCATACCGTATTCTAAAGAGCGCAAAAAGTCAAAGTCAATAAATTCTGTAGCTTCATCATCTCCTTTTTGAGCCAATTTTAACTGATGCTCAAAACGCTCGCGTTGATCGATAGGATCGTTTAGTTCTGAATAGGCGTTGGCAATTTCTTTACCACAGACCATTAGCTCAAAGCGCTCGGTGAGCTCTGGATTCTCACGGTGTGATTTACAGAGCGGGCTCATCTCTTTTGGATAGTCAGTGATGAAGGTCGGTTGGATATAGTTGCCCTCACACTTCTCTCCAAAGATCTCGTCAATGAGTTTTCCTTTACCCATCGTTTCATCGGTTTCAACGCCAAGTTCTTTACAAGCCTCGCGAATCTCATCTTCTGACTTTCCGTAAATATCAAAACCGGTAAACTCCAAAATAGAGTCGCGCATACTGATGCGCTTGTAAGGAGCTTTAAAATCTACCTCATAATCTCCAAAGGTCGCCTTGGTGGTTCCGTTCACGGCCATTGCACAGTGCTCCAACAGCTTTTCACAGAAGTCCATCATCCAGTTGTAGTCTTTATAGGCCACGTAGATCTCCATGGCTGTAAACTCCGGATTGTGCGTACGGTCCATCCCCTCATTGCGGAAGTTCTTAGAGAATTCATAGACTCCGTCAAATCCACCAACAATAAGTCGCTTTAAATACAGCTCATTGGCAATTCGCATATAAAGCGGAATGTCCAAACTGTTGTGGTGGGTAATGAACGGACGTGCCGCAGCACCTCCTGGAATCGGTTGTAAGATCGGAGTCTCTACTTCAAAATAACCAGCCTCGTTAAAGAATTCACGCATGGCATTGAAGAGCTTGGTGCGCTTCACGAAAGTCTCTTTAACCTGAGGGTTTACAACCAGATCTGCGTAGCGCTGACGGTAGCGTTGCTCGGGGTCGTCAAACTTATCGTAAATGACACCGTCCTTTTCTTTAGGAAGTGGGAGTGGTTTTAGCGCTTTGCTCAAAAGCACAAACTCTTTAACCATCACCGTCTTTTCACCTACCTGAGTAGTGAAGAGCTCGCCGTGGATTCCAATAAAATCCCCAATATCAAGCAGCTTTTTATACAGTTCGTTATAAGCAGTTTTGTCTTCTCCCGGGCAGATCTCGTCACGGTTAAAGTATACTTGGATACGTCCGTCAGCATCTTGAAGTTCTGCAAAGGAGGCCTTCCCTTGAATTCTTCTAGACATCAATCGGCCTGCAACAACAACCTGTTTACCTTCTGAAAACTCCTGTTTAATGGTTGCAGAAGTATGGTCAACGGGAAACTCCGCTGCCGGATAAGGGTCTATCCCCAGGGCTTTGATCTGCGCCAATTTCTCGCGGCGCACCAGTTCTTGTTCAGACAATTGCATGCTAAAGAATTTAAGAGGCAAAATTACAGTTTTTGCCTCTATTATTAAATTCTTCCTTGCAGCAATTTATTTCCCTTCTTTAGCCGACTTTACACGCTCAAGTGCCTCAGAGTAATCGGCCATCTCTGGTTTGAGGCTGATGGCTTTATTATAGGCGTCTACAGCCTCATCGTAAGCCCCGAGTGCTTCCAGTTTTTTACCCAATCGATAGTGTACTTGCGCTTCATTGTCAAACAACAGACTATTCAATTTGAGCACACTTACTGACTGTTGTTCTTTGCTTTGAGTGCTGAGCACATAGGCCAAAGTATTGAGTTCATAGAAGGAGGAGGTCTTGTCACTGAATTCTGTCGCGAGTTTTTTGAGTTTTCTATCCGATAGGCCTCGATCTTTATCATTTGAAAGTTGACTGCCCAAAGCATTGGCTATAGGATACTGCGGCTGATAATTTCCTTGGATAATGGCGAGCAGATCTGCTTCTAGACTCACAATGGGGTCTTCCACAATTCTATTGATCTCTTGTCCGTTTTTTGAAATGATGATGGTAGGTACGCGGTGAATATTACGACCCAGCGTCTCGCCATTGGGTCCTTGCTTGTAAAATTCACCGTCACTACGAACTGCGATCAAGTTTACATTGGCCTTGGGCATATCCAGATCCCCAAAAAGTTTGATCAATCTTGGAACTTCCCGCTTGCTGTCCCCACACCAAGTTCCCATAAAGACCTCTATTTGATAGTTACCAATAGTTTCTTTTAAGTTTTTTACTACCTGCGTATCTGGCGTGTAGTTGTCGTAGCCTTTTTGATACCAGTCTACAAATTGGGGTCGGGTGAGGTCTGCAAATTCAAAAGGTCCCCAAAGGACTTCTCGGCCTTTGCCGTCTGTAATTAAGTTGTTAGTGCTTTGGGCAAAACCCGTGCTTGCTACAAGGAGCAAAAGGAGGATAAGTCTTTTCATGCTGAATACATTTTTGTTCAGCAACGAAAGTGCTTAATTCTTTAAGTCGATGGGTAAAATTGCCGTTGGAAACGGGTACTAGACCCCCGTTTGAAATTTATTAACTATTTGATCTTAAGTGATTTGATTTCATCCCTTGAAGTCACGCCCAGTTTGCGGTAAATGTTGTTTACATGAGATTTTACCGTACTGTGACTGATAAAAAGTTCACCGGCGATCTCTTTATTGGTCTTATTTTCTTGGATCAGTTGGAAGACCTTTTCTTCCTGCGGCGTGAGCGTGATCTTTATTGAAGAATTTCTGATCTTGAGGTAATAAAATCCGCAGCCAATTAAGAACAATACCAAGCCTGCAATCAAATATTCGGTGGAACGGTCTGGGGAAGATTCTTGGGCGATCAGACTACTTTCCACTTCATGCTCCCTAATGTATTGCTTTGCAATTTTGGAGTCGCCGTAGGCAGCTTCCAATCGACTAGCTAGATCCGCATAGAAGGGAGTTTGCTGCAATCGTTTTACATAATGATCGTAAAAAATGGTACTTCTGTCGGTTAATCTTGCATAAATATAAAGGCCGACGAGCGGATCTTGATCCTTTCCGAATTCATGCAATCTAGCCGTCCAATCATCGAGTAAATTGTCAAGGGCTGTCTGAGAGCGCAATCCAACGGATTCGTACTTCATCGCCTCCATAATAGAATCGACCTTAAGTAAAGCCAAAGTAGCTTCATTGGTGCTGATGGCCTCACAGAAGATCTCGTTATCAAAGCGCTGCGGCAGCGTAATACTGTCCTTATTGTTTGCAATGATGATCATGGCCTTACTGTGCTCACAGTTCCCGGTAAAGTGATTCAAGTCCTGCTCATAAGAAGCGCAACGATCCACGTGAATGCGGTAGAGCTTATTTTTATCAGACAGCTTATTACCTTTAAAACGAAAGATCCCCAAACTGTCCAAAGAAACCCATTGAATCAGTTGTTCGTTGAACACACCATTGAGTTTACGGTAGTCTTCAATCTCCGACAAATACGCTTGTCCGTTCCAATCTCCCGGGTCCACCTGACCCTCAAAGACATATTGTCCAAAGCTGGTGGCCGGAAGCAAGAGTAGGCTCAGAAGTAGGTAGTAAAACTTCACACTCAAAAGTAGGGAAAACTCGCGGTACAAAAAATCCAAAGTCCAAGGCGTAACACATCGGTTAAACTGCCGTCCTATCTGTATTAATTAATGTATCTTTATCCTTAGAATTTATGAGCATATGGCGCGTATTACTCAGCATTGTCTTCCCACCTTTAGCGGTGATTGATAAGGGCTGCGGTTCCATTGTAATTGTCTTAATATTAACTATTTGCGGTTGGGTGCCCGGAGTGGTAGCCGCCCTAATCATATTAAATAACCCAGAGAGATAATCATCAACACTATGAAAGTATTCAGCAAATTACTTATGCTACTGATCGGTTTGGTCATGATCAGTTGTAACTTCACCGAACAAATGACCATGAATGAAGACGGCAGCGGTCGGCTTTCTGTAAACTTTGACGCTTCTGAACTCATGGGCATGGCCGGAGAGATGGGTGGCGGAGATGAAGACGGAGAGAAGGAAAAAGTAGATTCCATCATTGACTTCAAAGAGTTCATTAGAGAGAATAAAGACAGCATCATGTCTTTGCCCGCTAAGGAGCGTGCCGAGATCATGGCCATGGAGAATTTTAAAATGCGCATGCTGATCGATGAAGAAGAAGGGGTGATGAAATTCAACATCTTCTCAGACTTTAAAAACGTATCAGAAGCCAACAACATCAACGACGGTTTCAACAGCTTGAACGGGCTCATGAATGCCGGCGGAGACGCAGGGCAGCAACAGCCTAAGAATGATGAGAGTGTGAAGGTCAGCTATACCTTTGAAAATAATGTCTTTAAAAGAGACGCCTATATTGTCGACGCGGAGAAGTATCAAACGCAGATTGACAGTATAAAGAGCATGGAAATGTTCTTCAGTTCGTCTTCTTACAAACTGGAATACACCTTCCCGAGAAAGATCAAATCTACCAACAGAGAAACGGCTACCTTCAGCAATGATGGGAAGACCCTTTATTACTCTGTAGGCTTTATGGATTATATGAAAGATCCAGACCTCATGGATATTGAGGTAGTTTTGGAAGACTAAATTTCCTATTGATGGCTGACAACAAGCAAATTCAATTTCAAGACCTCGGACTGCGAGATTACAAAGAGACCTGGGATTATCAGGAAGAGCTCTTTCAGCAGATCTTAGACATTAAGATCCACAACCGCCGTCAGCAGGATGACCAACCAACACCCAACCATTTGTTGTTTGTTGAGCATCCGCATGTTTACACCTTAGGCAAGAGCGGAGATTTTGACAACTTGCTTATTCCAGAGGCACAATTAGAAGCCATCGATGCAAAATTTTATAAGATCAATAGAGGTGGAGATATTACCTACCACGGGCCTGGCCAGGTGGTAGGTTATCCCATACTCGATCTGGAAAACTTCTTTACAGACATTCACAAATACCTGCGCCTGCTGGAAGAGATGATCATTCGCGTTATGGCAGACTACGGCCTAAAAGGCGAGCGCTCCAATGGCGAGACCGGTGTTTGGCTGGATGTAGGTACTCCCTTTGCCAGAAAGATCTGTGCTATGGGTGTTCGTGCCAGCCGCTGGGTGACCATGCACGGATTTGCTTTTAATGTGAATGCAGATTTAGGCTATTTTGATCATATGATCCCTTGCGGTATAAAAGACAAAGCGGTAACCTCGCTCAATGTTGAACTCGGCACCGCTGAGGTGTCCATGGAAGAAGTTAAGTCTAAACTAAAAAAGCACTTCTCCGAACTTTTTGAGGCTGAACTCGCAACTGCAGCCCTCTCTTAATTACTCTTTGATAAAGACCACGCGTCTGTTTTTGGCTTTGCCTTCTGGGGTGGAATTATCAGCAATAGGGTCTTGTTCTCCTTTACCATCTGTACTTAAGCGATTTCCGTCAATTCCGTAGATGTCAATTAAGGCTTGCTTAACGGCAGCTGCGCGTTGTTTGGAAAGGCTGAGGTTAGTATCGTCGTTGCCGTCGCTATCAGTATGGCCCACGATCTTGAGTTTCATATTCTTGTCCTGCAGCAATACCTGAGAGATCTGTTTAATGATCCCATAGGATTGCGATTTGATGGTTGCTGAGCCAGAGTCAAACAAGATCCCAGAAGTAGATACTTGGCCGTCATTCATCAAGGTACGTCTGAGGTCCAATCCGCCTTTGGCTACCTTGAAATTGGTGATAAAGAAGCGTTCCTTACCGTCTTTAAAACTACTGGTGTTGAGCTTTATACCATTCATGATGGAAACTTCGGGTAAGGCTCTTGGTACATCAATGAGTTTCTTTTGATTGACCCAAAGTCGGATGCGTCTTTTGTTGACTGCAATGGCGTAGTGGTGGATTTCTAATTGTTCTTTTCGAAGCTCCACATTGAGCGAGTTGTTGATCACATCTTTTCCGTCAATACGACTCACAATGATCGCGGAATTCCCTACGTATTGTGGATAGTTCAGGGATACCTCCACGCGGTTGTTAGTTCGTTTTAAACTGTTTTCCTCTTCCACGCTCACTCTAAATCTGGCCGAACTAGAGGTTTTGCGGTCAATACCTGCGGTGCGTACATCAAATTCAATGGTGTACTCTTCTGGCAGTTCGGTAACGTCTGGAACGTAGAATGTGTAGAAGCCAGAAGAAAGTTCCAACCATTTGGTAGGGTCATCTCCAAAAGTGACTACTTCACCACTGCCGTTGGTATTCCAACGGGAAGGGAAGTCACCGATAAAATCCGCTGAAAAGTCATCTTCAAAAATGATCTGATCCCCTGGGACAAAATCGAACTTACTGTTTATGGTAGGAGGTGAGGCGTTAGTCGAGGCGTCATTATCAGCACTTCCTGAGTCGCTTTGAGTGCCACTGGTATTTTCGTCGGAAGAGGTTGTGGTCTCTTCTTGGTCGTCGCTGTCTTCAGACTCTCCAGATTTACGACCTGCCAAAAGCTTGGGAATCGTTTCCGCGCAATAGCGCAAGGCCTTCTTGGCCTTATTGATCTGTAAGACCCCTTTGGATTGTTTGATCACACCGGCTCCGTCAAGATCAGCAATAACGTTTGGGGCGCTTAGTAACAGTCCGTCTACATCATCAATCGCTGCTTCTAAGACATTAATGTCATCATCCGACAGGGAAGTTCCACTTTCTAAATATCCGTCGTAACGGTAAACCTTATCATAAAGGTCAAAGGATTCACGTACAAACCGATCTGCACTGCTTACACCAATACTGCCGCGTGGTCTTTTGATACGTTTGGTTTGTGCTTGCAGTTGTGGTCCAATCAATAAAAAAACAAGACTGACACACAGTAATTGAAGGTGTTTATGTTTCATTCTGATGCGGTTTAATTAGTTGGTTTAAAGTTACTTAATGCCAGCATGCGTCATACGCCCAATCAAAGATTCAGGGTTTTTCTTGAAGCTGATCAACTTTTAGTACCGCTCAATGGGTAGAAGTAAACAAATGGAGTTTAAAACTCGTAGATGGTCAAAGTGTTCTTATCACTTTGGGTAAGCAGATTGGGTCTGCGGTTTCTATTGGCATCACCGATCACTGCGGAGGTAGTCCCGAATACCGGGAAGTTAGGCAGTAGATCCCCGTTAGTGTCAAATACATAAACGCTTTTCTCCTGCAGGTCTGTAAGACTTATATAGCGTTTTCTACCTACTTGAAAGATGCCAGGAGCGCTATAAACACCAAAAGGAAGTTCGTAGAGTCGACCATTGATGCGCAGTAGATTCTCATCCAAAGAGACTTTGGTCTTGCCGCTGATCACCAAGGAAAAACCCTGTTCAACTCCGAGTTCTTTGCGACTGATTCCGCCGCGGGTATCAATACTGACCTTGGTTTCATCTCCAGAGATGAACACAAAGTTGCCGCCTTCCTCAAAAATGGGAGAGCTGCCAAAGGCAAAGGTGCTATTGACCTTCACACGATCTTTCCCCACACGACTTTTGATCAAAAGTCTGCCGTCTGTCAAGGGGAAGGTTAAGTAATCTTTGTTGCCAATACGCAAGTGCTGTGGAGGCATGGCTAAAGCAGTTGGTGCTTCCGTAAAGGTGAATCCCTTAACGATCTTGGCCTTGGCATCATACATGAGTATGTCTTTGTCTTGCACAATGACAAAACGGTACTTTCTGTTGTTGTCGTAGTCAAAAATGGCCAAGGGCTGGGTAACCTCGTCCTTGAACTTGATAGGGAAGGGGCCAACATCATCACCATTGCGGTCAATAATGTAGAGTCGGCTGGATGTAGCAAAAGCCAATTGCTTTTTGCCGTTTCTGAGCAGGTCAACCTCTTGGATCCTCCCTAAGATTGGTTCACCGAGCTTGCGTGTCCAAAGGGATTTTCCGTTGTAAGCAAGCAGGTGGAGCGTGTTCTCTACGTCTTGATAGACAATATCTTTTCCTTTGGTTCTGTGGTTAGTGAACCACTGCGGATCGGCTAAGGGAGAAGATTCCAGCGTAATGCTTCTCAATTCCTGAATGCCTGTGGTGGTTTGTTTGGCTTGAGGCAATACGGTTTGTCCTTGTAAATAGAGTACACCGTCCAAAGCAGTGTATTGCAATCCCATGAGTTGATGTTCTTGCTGAGGACTCAATTGCGATTGCTGTGCAAAAAAGCCAGTTGCCGAATCACTCAGGTAAGGGCGCAGCCTTTCTGGTTGGCCGTAAATTCTAAGATGCGCAACGTCACTCAAACCAGCACTAATAGCTGCGTAATCGGAGCGATTGGCCAAAGTCGCTTTATTTCTATAGCTGCTGATGATGGCTTCTGAAGCCAAGGGCTCTTCAGAAAAAACAAAGTAATCCTCCAGCCTAAAAAATCCAGTAGCTTCCACCTGACTCAACCACGGATACAGGCTAGAATCAAACCTAAGGGTGTCACTAAGCGCGTATCTTTTAATGGCTCTAAACTGATCCTTTTCACTTGCGTAGGTATTGAGGATCTCTTGAAAGCTGAGGCTGTCAATAGCCTTAAATGCAAGGGCCTTTCCGCCAGGGCCTTCCAAGTAGCCATAGCTGCTGCTGTTGTCTAAGAGTTGTGTCGCAAGGCTGCCATCCACATTATTAGACAAAGTGTCTACAGGAGTTTTGTAACTGCGCTCCACAACAAAGCTTGAGGTCGCTGGAGCAATATTGGCCAAAGCTAATTGCGACGGCAGTCCAAGGTCTTTTCGGTTCCAAATAGCAGTAGAATCTTTAGTTTGACCTACTCCATAAAACCCAAAACCATCGGGTTGCAATTCTAAGGAAACCCCTTGCCAACCTCTTCCAAAAGAACCTTCATTGGCCAAGCCTCTTTTAAAGAACACTGCAGCCTTGTCTGTGTTTAAAGAAGCCGCTAGTTTTTCTAATTGCTGGCTGCCTAACCCAGGCCCGTCCAAGCATTTTTGTAGCAAAGCAGCAGAGGTCGTGGCGATCAAAACGTCTGCTTCTAATTGTAAGAACAGCGGGCCATTATCTGTTTGAAGCTCCAGTTTTTTATCCTCTCGTGCTCTTAGTGCCGTGAGCCAGCCATCAACTGCAGTTGAGTCGTTTTCTTGGATCGATTTTACTTGGGTAATGAGCCCGATATTAAGCAAACTGTCCGCACTTGGAGTAAAAGACAACCAAGATTCGCCTTGCGGGTTCAAAGTGTCAAAGCGCTGCCAAAGCGCGGCTATACCGGGTAAGCTATCAGAACGCTCGTATCCTCTTAGGAAACTGTTGTTTTCTAGTTCACTAATAATGTCTTTGGGGTCGTGACTGCGCACGATCAGGCTAGCATCCGCAGGCACGTAAAAACTGAGTTTGCCGTCAAACCTGCGCTCTGATTCACAGGCTGAGATCAGCAATACAACCAACAACAAAAGAATTACAGAACCTATTGTTGGTTTTGTTTTGTGAAATCGCATGTTGTTGAATGGCCCCCTCATCTTGAACAAAAATACTAGGAATTGCAACGTTTTTAAAGCAGACTTTAGTCTGTTTATCGAAAGGTTTTTAACAGCTAAAGATCCAATTTGAGTTGTTCGGGTAAAAGTTTGAAACTCATGCGGTGATATGGAGTGCTGCCAAATTCTCTAATTGCTGCCCGATGTGCCTGAGTAGGGTAGCCTTTATTGGCATCCCAAGCGTATTGTGGATGTTTTTCATGCAGTTCCAGCATAACGTCATCCCGATAGGTCTTGGCCAACACAGAGGCCGCCGCAATGTGTAAATAGCGACCATCTCCCTTAATAACACATTCATGGGGAATCTCTTCAACAGCCTTGAATCGGTTGCCATCTACGGCTATAAATTCAGGTTTGGGATCCAATTGAGCTATGGCGCGCTGCATGGCCGTAATGGAGGCATTCAGGATATTGATCTTGTCGATCTCCTCCATCCACACATGACAAACTGCGTAGCTTAAGGCCTTTTCTTCTATAACAGGGCGTAAGGCTTCCCGCTGTTTGTGGGTTAATTTTTTAGAATCGTTCAGTGCGGGGAGTCTAAAATCATCCGGTAAGATCACTGCTGCAGCCGTTACGGGACCAGCAAGACAACCGCGTCCGGCTTCATCAGTACCGCATTCCAAGAGGGTTTTATGAATTTTTAACTTCAGCACGTTCAAATTTAAGATAAGAATACGTTGAAAAGTATAACTTTGCGTGCAACTACTGGAATGAAGCGCAGATTTTTTTTACTACCCTCAAAAAGCCACAGGTCTTTTTTTCTTGCTCTTGGCGTATTGATGCTCCTTGGAGGTTTGTCTCCGGTGATGGCGCAACGTACGGGCGTGCCCTTCAATCAGCAGCAAGGCAATAATGATGGGCGTAACAACAATCGCGGCGGTGATTTTGACAACAACATTACTAACCCAACGGACAAACCGCCGATTGAGCTGTACAAGATCATTTCTGTAAAGCGTGACACCACCAATTTAGACACCACCTTGACCATGGCCAAGGATTATAAGTTCAATTATCTGCGTAAAGATGACTTTGAACTCTTGCCTTTTGCCAATGTGGGGCAGACCTATAACAGTCTGGGTTATGATTTAACTAAAGTCAGTCTCGCTCCCGAGTTTGGAGCCCGAGCGCGTCATTTCAACTATATGGAAATTGAGGACACCTATTACTACAGTGTTCCCACGCCGCTCACCGAATTGTATTTTAAAACGGTATTCCAACAAGGACAGCAGTTGGATGCCTTCTTTACCATCAATACCCAACCAAACCTCAATTTCTCTATTGCATACAAAGGTTTGCGTTCTTTAGGGAATTATCAAAGCACCTTAACTTCTACAGGGAACTTTAGATTTACGACCAACTATTTCTCTCCCGATAAACGTTATAGAGCCCGAGCGCATATGGTCACTCAAGACCTGCTCAACAATGAGAACGGAGGGATCCGAGACGATTTCATTCCCATCTTTACCGCTGGAGATCCTGAATTTGATGACCGCGGACGGGTAGAGGTAAATTTTGAAGATGCAGAGAATATCTTGGTAGGTAAGCGTTTTCATTTGGATCACGATTATGCATTGATCCAACCAGATTCCACCCAAACCAATACCCTGCGTGTGGGGAATATTGTGAGTTTTGAGGATAAGTACTTTGAGTATTTTCAAGAGTCTCCTTTTGATGGTTTTGGTCCGGCCTATGAGACCACCAACTTGCAAGACCGCTCTACTTTAGAGGAGTTTTACGCTGAGGGGAATTTAGAATACAAGAATCCTATCATTGGAAATATGCGTTTTTATGCCGGATATACCAATTTCAATTACGGTTATGAGCGCGTCATTATTTTAGATAATCAAACCATAACCAACCGTTTGAAAGGTGATTTCATTAGCGTTGGAGGAAGTTATGCTAAGCGTTATAAGGGGTTTGACTTAGAAGGCCGTATCGGTGTTAATGTAAGCGGAGACTTTGAAGGGAATTATCTGGAAGGTAGTGCAGGTTATGCGATTAATGACAACAACAAAGTGCGCATTAGGGCCGCGATCACCTCGCGTGCGCCTAATTATAATTTCCTACTGCACCAAAGCGATTATATCAACTATAACTGGCAGAACGATTTTGAGAACGTAAAGCAACAACAGTTTCAATTCCTCTTAACTTCTGATAAACTTTTTGATGCCGAGGTGACCTATACCGGGATTGAAGACTACGCCTATTTTGATGGAGTAACTGAGACTTCTACAGACGGAACCACAAGTTTTACGACCCCGAGACCGTTTCAGTTTAGTGGTCGTGTGGATTACTTAAAGGTCAAAGTCTCTCGTGAACTGCGTTGGCGTAAATTCGGTTTGAACAACACCATCATGTATCAAACCCTTTTGGACGGAGAAAGTGTATTTAAAGTGCCAGAATTGGTGACCAGAAACTCGCTATTCTATGAAGATGAATGGTTCAAAAAAGCGCTCTTTGTACAAACGGGCGTAACCTTTAAGTACTTTACCGCTTATGAGATGAACCGATACGATCCCGTTCTGGGCGAGTTCTATTTACAGAATGAGCAGGAGTTTGGCGGCTTCCCGTTGATAGATCTATTTTTCAATGTAAAAGTGCGTCAAACACGGGTATACTTTAAGTACGAGCACTTCAACTCACTCTTCAGCTCTAACCCGGATTACTTCTCAGATCCGCAGAACCCGTACCGCGATGCGGTGATCCGTTTTGGGTTGGTGTGGAATTTCTTGTTGTAAGATTTATTGAATCGTATCCCCTGGAGTTACTACACGCTCGCTGTCAATGACCAAACTGTCCACAGCCAGTGGAATGATGCTGTCTACCACCTTCTCCTGCTGAAAGTCCAGATCTTGGTCCGGATACAATTGTTGGTCCGTCAAATTTTCATCTGCCTTCCAGGTTTCTCCCAACTGATCTAAAATAGCATCGCCCCAGCTGAGTGGCTTTTTAGCATCAATCCAAACTACATCGCGGTAGTCTGTGTCAATGAGTGCCAAATCTGGCGTAGCGGCTCCGTCAAACCTTTTGGAATCCTCACGGGCAGAGGTCACCGTGGTGATCACAAACATGCGTTTGCGTCCACCAATGTATTTAATGAACGGTCTAAACTCTACCGGTCTATTCACAGACCAATCGTATTCCTTCCGCGACTCGATCACTTTTAAGGGCATTGCTGAAACCCCAGCCAAGCCTTCATTCTTAGAAGCGTGATTGTAGTAGAATAACTGATCGGTTCCGTCCGCAGGGATCATCACGCTAAAAGAAAGGGTAGTGCGCTCATCACCTATCGGCTCTAAACCAAACCAATGATACAATCCGTCATAGGCGCCCACGTTCATGCCTTCCCAATTGAAATCGGTGACAAAGGGTTGTTGGTTTTGGTCGGCTTCCAGATCAGGGATCTTAACGGCCGTCTTTTTGTTCCAAGGGAGTGGATCTGTAAACCCACCTAAAAACTGCAAGGACTGTGCTTGCATGCGTGAGACTTGCTCTGCCAAGATATTCTGTCTTTGCAGATACGGATAGTTCTTGGTTTCCTCAGGCGAATAATAGGTTCCTTTTCCTATCAGGATGCGCTCCACATAATCTCCAAAATCGTGCTCTCCCGGTTCAATGACCATTACCCCACCATAGGTTGGATACGGAAAGAAGAAGCCTTTCCATTTGATGAGACTCACCACCTGAACCCACTTGCCGTCGTCGTTCTTCATATAGAACACATCGCTCGGCTCATAAGTGAAAAGCTTAAAGAATCCGAAGCGCTGCACCACGGCATTATAGGTGTTTCTACTCCAAGCCAGCGATTCCCCAATGGAGAAGGTGATCTTCACTCTATTGTCCTCAGAAAAACGAGGAAAAGGTGTGGTGGAATCCACATTGAAAAGTTCTTCAGTATTGTCATTGATGCGCTGCCAAATGTATTCCTCCGCAGGCTGTACGGCCATGGTCCATTGATTGGTGCCATCAACTCTTACCAAATGCGGTAAGGATACCTCTTGAGTCTCTCCAATAGACTCATAGGCCATGGTCACAATATTGTTGAACGGCTGAATGCGTTCGTTCTGCGTAAGCGGTAATTCATGAATTTCGACCTTGTTCAGATCAGAAAACACATTGTAAGACTGCATGAATTGATAGAGGTTTAAGCTCCAACCTACATACCACAACAGTCCAAACCAACCCGCTATTCCTGCTATATAACCTATACGCGCTCCTGTTGACGGAGACCTTCTAAATCTCGAAAAAAGAAATACGGTGATGATCCCGCTCAGCAGAATCAAGAATATATACTTGCGCAAAAACAGCAGTGCAGGCTGATAATCATCCCGCAGAATGAATAACAGGATCAAAGCCAGCAAACCCAGCAAAATCAAATTGCGCTTTTGCTTCTTGCCGCGTTGCCAATATCTTTTGAGTCTACTCATGGTGTTTTAATTAGTTGATCATGCCTTTGTCCTTCAGACGTTCTCTGGCGCTCTTTTTAGGCGCTTCGGGTTCTGGTTCGGCCTTAGCTTCTGCTTCTGGAGTAGTTTCCGCAGCTTCTTCTGCCTCCGCTTCTGGCTTGCCTTCTGCCAAGTCTTCAATAAAGTCTCGTCCCTTTTGAACGGCTTCCACTAAGTTCTCCTTAGAGAGTCCTTCCTTGGTCACAAAGAAGGCCGAGGCGATATAGGTTCCCGCTAAGGTTCCTACTATAGCACTCACAAAATACTGCACCACAAAAAGGTTGATTGGAGTTAGGGCCATGACCAAAATCAGACCTAACAAAAAACCAGCGGTGATCCACACCAAGCGCATTAAAAAGGGTTGGAGGTACAAAAAGCCCTTAGGGTTGTCGGCCTCCATCTGCAGCTCTTTGCTGTGAGTGATCTTGTTTACCAAACGGTAAAACTTGTTGTTCTTAGATTCGCGCCAGTAGGCAACAATTCCAAACAATATGGCAGCTATAAATACAATGATCTCTATGGTCATAACTTAAATTCTTTATTGCGTTCTTTTATGCGTGCTACGATCCAATCCTGATACGATTCGTCATAGTTTTCAAAATGGGCGTAAAAGCTTTCTTTGTCAAACCAGTAAAGGGCCACAGGATCTAGCGGCATAATTTTAACCAGCAGCTTCCAGATCAAAGCGCGGTGCTCATCTTCAATAGAAGAATGAGGTTCATGCAAGGCGAGGAAGATTCGGTAATCTACCAGGTCCTTGCGTTTATATTGGTTGCTCTGGGCAATCTTTTCGTTATAGATCTCCACGCCGCTAATGAGCTTGCGCTGAGCATCCGTCAAGGTGTTGAAATAACGCTTGTACAGAAACTCGTTCTCTAGGATCTCTGCCAAAGGATGTTCTGTTTCCTTTAGGTTTTCTACCAACAAATGCTTTTTGATGCGCAGGTACTTCGGAGTGGATTCCGATCGCTTCAAATTGCATTCTACGATCAAATGATCTACCAGCGTCTTATGCAGCTCTTCGTGGTCCTTGTGGAACAACATCACCTCATGAGTGGTATTGCTTATCGAACTCTTAAAGGTTTCCATAGACTCAAAGACCATGATCTCTTTGATAAAATCACGCAAGACAAACACCCCGCCATAGGCTTTGGTGTAAAAGGAATTCACTTCAACGCTGATGGGTTCCAAATGAACTTTGCGTTCCCGCAGATCGCCGAAAGCTAGGGCAGAGGCTAAAAGCTTTTTGTGAATCTCTCTGTGGAAGAAATTGTTCCCGGTATTGTACTCTTCAATCAAGGCCATTTGTTCCGCCTTGTTCTTATCCAGATCCCCGCTGATCTTAAAGTGAACGGTCACTTTTTCAATCTTGAGCAGATCAAAAGATTCGTAATAGGTGTCCAAGCCTTGATCAATATGCAAACAGATCGCGGAATCTTTAGTAATATCTTTGATCTCTCTTTGGTAGGCCGTAAACACCGCATACATCAAATCCCGGTCAAAACTGTGAAAGGGTCTGTAAACAGGCTGATCAAACTGCTCTGGAGAAACAATGATTCCATAGGAATTGGCATCGCCCAGGTTGAGGTAGTAATCGTCTTTGAGCTCCGCAGCTACCTCTGGACTCCACCCTAATCCGTCTATCTGAAAGCGTTTGAGCTTTACCGGCTTGATTCCCAACATGGCCAAACAGTCATTGTAGCGCGCTACCAACGGTCCGGAAACCGTGGTCAAGCCGCCGCCAAACAATCCTGCCTGCTGTAATTTCTCCATTAATCTGTCCCTTTTTCAAACTGCTCGCGAGCTTCCATTTGAATGTTGAGCTCGTTCACGCGTTGTTCCACTTTGCGTTTAAAGTCAGTATCTGCAATGGTTGCTACGTTGTCTAAGTAGCGCACCACTTCTTGTCTTCTAATGTCTGAAAAGTCCAAGCCTTTCATGTTCTGCTTCATCAGATCCTGAAGCATGCTGTATTTGGTGTCGTAATCCTTCTTGAAATACAAGGTCGGATCCTCAAACCACTGCTCAGGCAGGTCAAAGTCTGTCAAGCGTAAGGAAATCGCAGACTGAATGTTTCTAATATCACGAGACGAGAAGAACGGAAAGCTCTCCTGAATCTTCTTGTACAACTCTGCATAAAACATATGCTGGTCATGAGCGTTTTTGGATTCGACTTGCTCAAAGATCTCCAATACGCGCTCTTCACTAGGACGCTCTGCATGCTTTAAGATCTCACCCAAATTCTTTGCCAGTCCTTGATTGGCCAAGTATTCGTATTTCTCTGGATCTTTCATATTCACAAAGCCTGGCATAGTTTCGTTGAGTTTGCTCCACCACAAATAATCCTGATCCACAAAGTCTGGAATGGTTCGAGCTCCATCGATCTTAAAACGCGCCTGTACCCTTGAGATCACCGCTTTGTCCAGCATCTCCGGCAGGTTGGTAAATAATCCAATGGCACTGTTTCCGTAGTTCACGGCATAGGCGCCTTCTGTGTAGCGTAAGAACACACCAATAACTTCTTTCACCCCAGCAGATACTCCTTGAGCGGTACGCTCTTGCAGGTTGTTCTCTGCATCATCAATAGGCGCAAAGATCAACTTGGTAGGGTCTTGCATGGGTTTCATCCACTGTACCATTTTCTCCGCAGAACCTCCTTGAAAAGTAGAGATCAGCGTGTCTGGCATGGGATGGAATAAGAACGGGATCTCTAAGATTTCGCAGTATTCTTTGAGGCGTGTCGCCATAGCGGCGATCAACATACTTTTACCGGTACCTGGAATTCCGTAGCCCATAAAAACAGGCATAAAACCACCTAATTCTTGGAACGGATTCTTCTTAGCTGCAAAATCATAGCTCAGCATGCGCTCGGTCAAACGGCGGGCAAAGTGCTTGGCATCTCGGTTACCGACAATTTGTTCAAACTGGATCTTATTGAACTCTACGCTTTGCGCAGTGCCTTCAAAGACATTCTCCCAGCCCGATACCGCAAACTCACTGTTTTCGAGCTTGTAGGTTCTGTCGGTTATGGTTTCTGTGTATTCCAAAGAACTGATACGGAGTTGGATTTCACTGATCAATCCTTCAAAATAAACCACCGTAAAGTCAATCACATCTTTGTCTGAGGTGATCATCTCCGGATGGCTCAAATACTTGTCAAAGTAAAAGAGCATACAGGCAATCCCTTTAATAGGAGAGGCCAAGGAGACCTCTGGAATTCCCGCGAATTTGTTTTTTAACACCGTAAGATCATCAGAAGCATGAGGCTTGAGATCAAATAAGGTTTTATAAGCGGTTCCATAGAGCATAAAGGCCGTGGCCGTATGCATCTTGCTGTCATATTCTCTGCGGCGTGAAGCGTCTAAGCTGCTGCGTTGCTCTTGCATGGCAGAGAGACCGCTGGCATCAGAATACGCATCCTTAAGCCAAATACCCATGCTGAGGCCTTCTTGCAGGGCCATAAGGGATTGGTTCAAGGCTAATGGAATGGCAATAGAATCATTCAGTAAGCGCTTCTTAAGCCCTAAAATGGTCTTGGAAACAGAGGTAACCTCTGTTTTGCCATTGCCAGTCGCTTTAGAGAGGTAGAGTAGAATAGAATCGTCTTTCCCGTCCTTCTCTCTATTCTTGGCTTTCATACCCTGTTCCCATTGAACACCTTTTAGGTAAGAGGCCGCTTCTTCGCGGAGGGCTTCCAGTTCGTTCTTTTTGATGGGAAATGTGGTATTGTGTTCCATATATTAAAGGTTTACAGCAGGGATTTCTATAGGGTTCTGTGTCAATAAATTCAGTTCGTCCGGGATGTCGTTGTACAAAATCTGCAACGTCCGGTGAGGTGCAAAAAGCAGGCGTTCTCTCTTGGGTTCTGTCCAAATTTGAAAGTGCTGCTTGTTAAAAAAGCTTCCTTCTTTAAAGGTGCCTTTGGATTCGATATGCGCCGCTCTGAGCGAAAAAGCAAAATTCGACAGATCCAAATCCTTGTTGCCAATGGCTTTGAGCAAACTGTGCGTAATGGCCAATTCATCCTTGGCAAAGATGCTGTGTAGCGGCCCAAGGTCAATCAGCTTTAAGCTACGCGGATAGAGTTTAGGCAAACGTTTGTCAATGGCATAGGCCATCATCTCTACGTCCATGTTCCTATCCGCAACCTTTTCCAAAGCTTCATAGATCTCTGCCTGATAGTCCGCGACACTGGTCTTGTTCACATCAAAGTACATATAACCTACAAAAGGCCTGTTGAGTGATACATCATAAAAGGACCAACTCACTAAATTGCGACCGATGGTTCTGTCGTTGGTACGCACAATCTTGCCTTGTACAAAGCGTCTAAAGATATAGTTGCGGTCTACTGATGTGTAGTAAACTATAGATGCCGCTTGGTGCAATTTTTTGTCTGCGACTGGCTTTTTTTGCTTTAGGAGCGTGTCCAGAAACTCTTCTTTCAGTTGTTGAGCTGGAGGCAATTTTTCAATGAATTCTTGCTTGAGCGCCAGATCGTTCAGCAGGTATCGGAACTCCAAATAATTTGGAAATCCAGATTCTGTGAGATCGATCCGCATCTTTTCCTCGTCATCAAAGAGGTACTTCACGCGGAAAGCTTCCAAGCTGTAGAGCATCAGGTCACAGTACTGGGACAAGAACTCGAGTTCGCGTTCGGTACAGATGTCCTTTTGTTTTAAGGCATCAACCAAAGCATTGAAACCGTGTTTGACCAGTTTGAAATACGCCTTGTACTGTTCTTTGGTTTCTAAAACCGCAGAATCCAAGGGAGTAACTATGTCATGTAAGCCCATAAGCTCTCGCTTTCACGTGAAAGTTTAAAGTTAAAAGATGTGGCTTCGGAGTTTATCCGAGCAAGTCGTCGTCTGCAGGGTCTGGAGCCGGAGCCGGATCACCACCACCACCGTCACCGCTCGGTGCAGGAGCATCGTCAGTAGCGTAATAGTCCTCAAAGATCTCCTTCATGTCAATCCCATAACGGTTGGCAAAGTCCTTTTGGATCTCTGCATCCTTTTTACGCAGTTCTTGTAAAGCCTCAGCATAGGAGCTGTAAACACCTTGCATCACTTTTTCGTGAACTGGGATGTTGTCCATCATCTGCTGACGCGCCTTGGCAGAAGCTGTGTGCATAGCCGCTAGAGTTTGTCCAATATGCTCATCGGTTTTAACCCCTAAGTGTTCTAAGATCGCTGCGAACTCTTGATCGGTTCTCGCCTTGAGGGCAACAACATATCCGTCGTAGTACTTCAGACGCTCGTCAGTATCACTTTTAAGCTTTGCTCTGTGCGATTGTAAATTGCTGCGCAGAGAAGTCAACACTTTGATGGTCAAGTTGTGCTTGTGAACAAAGCTGTCCTTAGAAGCCGCAAGGGTAGTGTAGGCGTTTTTAAGACCTTCTAGTTCTTCTACCTTTTGTTCCAGCTGAGTGATCTTAGCAATGGCCTCAGAATACTCTGGCGATTGCTTGTCGGTGATCTCCTCAAGCTCTTGACGGGCCTGCTTCAATAGCGCGTATTGCTCTTCGAGTTTTTCTTCGGTCTCTTGCTTTTTCTCCAAGGCCTTGTTGTGGTTCTTGGATGCTTCAACAATAGCTACCTGCAATTTCTCTTCTACCTCTTTGATCTCAACCTCACGGTTCTTCAAACGGGTAACAGCAGCCTGACTCTTGTACGAGAGCTCGTTGAGCAAGGTTTGAATATCGGCGTTCTCAATACGCTCTTGAAACATTTGCTTGGCGCGAAGATCTGCTGCATCTCGGGCTTTCTCTGCCGCTTTGAGCTCCTCTTCTTTGCGCTTGATGCGGGACTTTCGTCCAAAGAGGTTGTTCCACCAATTGTCCTTGACGTTCTCTGCATCTTGCAATTCTACTTTGGCTTTATCCAAAGCAGCTTGCGCACGGTCAATTACTTTTTGTTCCTCCGCATTGAGGGTAGAGAACTTCTCGAAGATGATTCCTACTTCATCCTGATAGTCGGTAAGGTCTTTGATCGCTTCTAATAGGGAGCTGCGATCCTTCTCTGCCATGCCTACTACGTCATCCAAGGTCGCGTTGAGTATCTTTTGACGAACTTCTGGATCGTCCTCTTGCGCCAGCTTGGCTTTCATTTGGTCCATGGTTTTACCCCAGTTCACATCTACTTTCTCTTGTGCGGGGCCAGAATCGGTCTCTAATAAGTCAAAATCGTCAGCCATAGTAAGACTATTGTTTTAAGGTTGCTAAAATTTTCGGAGTATCAATTTCGGTAAAAAAAATGAGTTAACGCACTCATTTCGGAAAAGCTTTCGACTATTAGTCTTAAACAGGGTCAAAATGTTACACATTGCAACTATAGTGTACATTTTGAGCGATTTTCATAAAAAAACCCTGAGCGATTAACTCAGGGCTTTTTACAGTGGACTAATTCAGATTAATCTTTCAAGAGACTTCTGGAGATCACGATCTTTTGGATCTCGCTTGTTCCTTCGTAGATCTGTGTGATCTTCGCGTCACGCATCAAGCGCTCCACGTGATATTCTTTTACATAACCGTTTCCGCCGTGTACTTGCACTGCTTCTACCGTTACTTCCATGGCAACTTGAGAGGCGTAAAGTTTCGCCATAGCACCGCTCAGATCGTAGTTGTGACCGTTGTCTTTGTCCCAAGCAGCTTTCATTACTAAGTGACGAGCCGCTTCGATCTTAACGTGCATATCTGCCAATTTAAAGGCAATGGCTTGGTGGTTGCAGATCTCTGTACCGAAAGCCTTGCGCACTTTAGAATAGTCTCTAGCTAATTCGTAAGCTCCTTGCGCAATACCTAGAGCCTGAGCTGCAATGCCAATACGACCACCGCTTAGGGTCTTCATGGCGAATTTGAATCCGAAGCCATCTTCCCCAATTCGGTTCTCTTTAGGAACTTTAACGTCGTTAAAGATCAGAGAGTGGGTGTCGCTTCCGCGGATACCGAGTTTATCTTCTTTAGGGCCGATCTCAAAACCTTCCCATCCTTTTTCTACAATAAGCGCATTGATTCCGCGGTGACCTTTATCGCGATCCGTTTGAGCGATCACAATATAGTAGTCTGAGGTGCTTCCGTTGGTGATCCAGTTCTTGGTTCCGTTAAGCACATAGTGGTCACCCATATCAATGGCCGTGGTTTTTTGAGAAGTCGCGTCAGAACCTGCTTCTGGCTCACTCAAACAAAAAGCCCCAAGAGCCTCCCCAGATGCCAATTTGGTCAGGTATTTCTCCTTGTGCATATCGCTACCAAAGGCTTGGATTCCGTAGCACACCAAAGAGTTGTTTACAGACATCACTACCGATGCAGAAGCGTCTATTTTACTGAGTTCTTCCATGGCCAACACGTATGAAACCGTGTCCATTCCGCCTCCGCCGTATTGCGGATCTACCATCATTCCCATAAATCCAAGTTCTCCCATCTGTTTGATCTGGGCTGCTGGGAATTCTTGTTTATTGTCGCGTTCTACAACGCCTGGAAGCAATTCGTTCTTAGCAAAATCACGAGCTGCCTCGCGGATCATTTCATGTTCTTCGGTTAAGGTAAAATCCATGGAATTCAGTATTCTTTAAATTATTCTCAAAAAAGGTTAGCAAAGATACTTCTTAAATGGCATATTTTCAATAAATCCTGTTATTTTTAAGAATGCTTAAAAATCAATATCACGTACTTGGAGTGATGTCTGGTACATCGCTGGATGGGATTGACTTGGCTGAGGTTTTCTTCACTGTAGACCAAGGGGTTTGGACTTATGAATTTGGGCACACCCAAATGCTTCCCTATGATGAAAAGCGCGAGAAGGCTTTTTTGGCAGATCTGGTCAGCCTCAGTCCTGCGGAATTGGACGCGGCAGATACGCGCTATTCCCAGTTTTTAGGCGAGCAGATCAAAGTATTTATCCAAGAGCATAATATTATGGGGCTGGATGCGGTTTGTTCACACGGACACACGGCCCTACACCGACCTGATCTGGGAGTGACCCGTCAGATCGGAAATCAAAAGCAGCTTGCCGATATCATAGGGCAACGCGTAGTTTGCGATTTTAGGGTGCAAGATGTCGTCCTAGGCGGGCAAGGTGCTCCTTTGGTGCCCATTGGCGATCGATTGCTTTTTGGAGATTACGACTATTGCATCAATCTGGGAGGGTTCGCCAACCTATCCTATGAACAAAATGGAAGGCGGATTGCTTATGATCTGTGTCCGGTCAATATCATACTCAATGCACTAGTGGAGCCGTTGGGGCTTGCTTATGATGAAGGCGGCAAGATCGCCCAAAGCGGAACTGTGAATGATCAGTTATTGAAACAACTCAACAGCTTGGATTACTACGCGCAGCAACCTCCAAAATCCTTAGGACTGGAATGGGTCCGCAGTGAAATTCACAACAAATTCAAACTTAAAACGCTCAATCCAGAAGATGCCTTAGCCACTTTGGTAGAGCATATGGCTTTTCAGATTTCCAAACCCTTAAAAGCGAAGAGTAAGGTCTTGTTTACCGGAGGCGGAGCTCACAATGATTATCTTCTGCAGCGCATAGAGTCTTATAAGTCATTGAAAATCAAAGTACCCAACAAACAACTGATTGAATACAAGGAAGCCTTGATTTTTGCACTTTTAGGCGTCCTTAAATTGCGTGATGAGGTCAATTGTTTAGCCTCGGTTACTGGGGCGCGTAAGGATCATTCTAGTGGCCTGATATTTAACGCTAATATTTAGTTATCGCGAACGGTTTGGGTACTTAAGTTTGTTATATTTGTCATGCTACTATGCCAACCAACTAAATGAAAGAACTCCTTAAAGCTTACGAGAATAAAGCACCAGAAATCGTGTTTCATTGGAACGATCCTCATACCGATGCAGAAGGTTGGACCGTCATCAATTCGCTCCGTGGTGGAGCCGCTGGTGGGGGAACTCGTATGCGTAAAGGTTTGGATATGAATGAAGTGCTTTCCTTGGCCAAGACCATGGAAGTGAAGTTCACGGTTTCCGGACCAGCCATTGGAGGTGCTAAATCAGGGATCAATTTTGACCCTGCTGATCCGCGTAAAAAGGAGGTCTTAGAACGTTGGTACGCTGCCGTTTCTCCTTTGCTCAAATCCTATTACGGAACGGGTGGAGATCTCAATGTAGATGAAATCCACGAAGTAATTCCAATTACGGAGGCCAGCGGTGTTTGGCATCCGCAGGAAGGAGTTTTCTCAGGACATTTTCAGCCGAGAGAGGCCGATAAAATCAACCGCATTGGTCAATTGCGCCAAGGGGTGATCAAAGTAATCGAAAACCCGAACTACTCTCCGGACGTAACCAAAAAATACACCGTGGCCGATATGATCACTGGTTTTGGTGTTGCGGAGGCTGTAAAACACTACTATGAGGTTTACGGCGGTTCTGTAGTTGGCAAGCGTGCTGTGATCCAAGGTTTTGGAAACGTAGGGTCAGCTGCGGCGTATTATTTGGCCTTAATGGGAGCCAAGGTTGTCGGTATCATTGACCGTCACGGTGGAGTGATCAATGAAACTGGTTTTTCCATGGAAGAAGTTACCGAGTTCTTTTTAAGCAAGCGCGGTAATGAACTTATGGTGGAAAATATGATCCCGTTTGAAGAAATGAACGAGCGCATTTGGGCTTTGGAGACTGAGGTCTTTGCTCCTTGTGCGGCATCTCGTTTGATCACACAAGATCAGATCGATCAAATGATCGCTTCTGGTTTAGAAGTGATCTCTTGCGGGGCGAACGTTCCTTTTGCCGATCCGGAGATTTTCTTCGGTTCTATTATGGAGCATACAGACCGCGAGGTTAGTTTGATTCCAGATTTTATTTCAAATTGTGGAATGGCCAGAGTTTTTGCTTACTTTATGGAGCGAAAAGTACAAATGACCGATGAAGCTATCTTCAATGATACTTCGCAGACCATTAGACGTGCTTTGGAAGCTACACACCAATCGAATCCGAATAAAACAAGAATAAGCGAAACCGCATTTGAGATCGCTTTAAAACAACTTATATAAACTACCATCTGTATGGAATCTATCATCATTCTCATTTTTGTATTTGGTTATTTATCAATCACCTTAGAACATCCCCTTCGTCTAGACAAAACTGTACCTGCCTTGATCATGGCAGCCCTTATTTGGGCAGTGCTTTCCATTGGCTTCACCGCCGGATGGTTCAACGTCATAGACACCCATGAGAATGTGTTTCAATACATAGCCGGCGACCACGCCATGGAAGAAGGCTTCTCCAATACGCTGCTGCATCACTTGGGTAAAACAGCGGAGATTCTCATCTTCTTAATAGGCGCCATGACCATAGTGGAGATCATTGATCTGCACCGCGGTTTTGAGATCCTGAAAGGAGCTGTGAAGACCAAGAGCAAGAAGCGTCTGCTTTGGATCATTGGTATTTTGGCGTTTATACTATCAGCTATCATTGATAACCTTACGGCAACGATCGTACTGGTAACCTTATTGCGTAAGCTGATCCCAACCAGAGAGGACCGTTTGTGGTTTGCCTCTATGGTAGTGATTGCGGCGAATGCTGGGGGTGCTTGGTCACCGATTGGAGACGTAACCACCACTATGCTTTGGATTGCAAATAAGGTGACTGCCTTAGGTTTGGTGAAGTTTGTGGTCTTGCCGTCTATTGCTTGTTTCCTTGTACCGTTCTTCATTGCCAGTCGTATGAAGCCTTTCCAAGGTGAGGTGACCGGAGTAGATGAGGATGAAGATGCAGACGGGCGCAGATTACTCAGTAGTAAGACTATGTTGTTCCTCGGTTTGGGGATGATCGTGTCTGTACCGATCTTTAAAACAGTAACCCACTTGCCACCTTATATTGGGATGATGTTTGCCTTGGGTATTGTATGGTTGGTTTCAGAATACATTCACCCAGAAGAAGACTTCTCAGAATCAGAAAGACACAAATACTCTGCACACAAAGCCTTGTCGCGTATTGAAATATCAAGTATCCTTTTCTTCTTAGGAATCCTTATGGCCGTTGCCGGACTGGAGAGTTTGGTTTACGGAACTTCCATGGACGGAGAGCAAGTAGGTACGCTGCGTTACTTAGCAGAAGTATTGCAAGGAGCCATTCCTTATGAGGATGTCGTAGTGATCTTGCTGGGTATCTTCTCAGCCATTATTGATAACGTGCCGCTTGTAGCAGCATCTATTGGAATGTATGAATCTCCAACCGATTCTGTATTGTGGCATTTTATTGCTTATTCTGCAGGAACTGGAGGATCTATGTTGATCATCGGATCTGCTGCGGGTGTAGCTGCAATGGGAATGGAGAAGATCGATTTTATCTGGTATTTAAAGAAAATTACTTGGTTAGCATTCGTAGGTTTTGCCGTAGGAGCTGGAGTGTATCTTCTGTTCCAACGCGTGCTACTCGTTTAAGCCCTTACAATTTCTGAACGTATTGTTCGTTCTACCATTATTAAACCTAAACTATGTTGAATTTCCTACTTCAGGACCCAACTACCGATGCTGTAGATGGCCTGGAACCTGTCGTTGAAGAAAAAACGATCTCATTGATGGAACTCCTGCTCAACGGAGGAGTTGCTGGTCAAATCATTATTGCTGTTTTATTTGTGCTGCTTTTTGTGGCTATGTATATCTACTTTGAACGCCTGTTTGCGATCAAATCGGCTTCTAAGATTGACGGCAATTTTATGAATCAAATTCGAGACAATGTAGGTTCTGGAAACTTAGAAGCGGCAAAGCTTTTATGTGTTCAGCAGAACTCTCCCGTGGCTCGTTTGACTGAAAAGGGAATTTCACGAATCGGAAGTCCACTGGATGATATCAACACCGCCATTGAAAATGCGGGGCGTTTGGAAGTCTATAAAATGGAAAAGAACGTAAGTATCCTCGCTACCATTGCAGGGGCTGCCCCAATGATCGGTTTCTTAGGGACGGTTATTGGTATGGTTTTGGCTTTCCATCAATTGGCTACCAGTAGTGGACAAGCAGAGATGGGCTCACTGGCAGAAGGAATTTATACGGCCATGACCACTACCGTTGCAGGTTTGGTAGTTGGTATTATTGCGTATATGGGTTACAATCACTTGGTGGTTAAGACAGACAAGGTTGTGCACCAAATGGAGGCCAATGCTGTTGACTTCCTAGATCTTCTAAACGAACCAGCTTAGATACGGCAGTATGAATCTAAGAGGAAGAAATAAAGTAAAGGCTGAGTTCAGTATGAGCTCCATGACAGACATTGTATTTCTGTTGTTGGTGTTCTTTTTGCTGACTTCGTCTAACGTAACTCCAGATGCGCTCAACCTAGTGCTTCCAAAGGCCAAAGGGAAGACCACGGCGCAGCAAAATGCTTCTGTGAGCATTACTAAAGGAGGAGCTTACTACGTGAATAAAGAGCGCGTAAGTGAGTACAGCATAGAAAGTGAACTGCAAGCAGCCTTGGGTGGTCAGGATTCCCCGACCATCATTTTGCGTGCAGAAGAAGGCGTGCCCATTGAAAAGGCCGTTTTGGTAATGGATATTGCCAATAAGAACAATTTTAAAGTCGTACTCGCCGTACGCCCGAATTAATATGGGATTTTTAGATACCCAGCACAAACGCAAGAGCTTTCGCATCAGTTCAGCCCTTATGGCCATACTGTTGCTGTTGCTGTTTTTCTTCGGATTGAAATATCTCGATCCGCCACCAGAAGGTGGGATCGCCATTAATTTTGGAACCAGTGCTACGGGTTCTGGAAATGTGCAGCCGCAGGAGACGGTAAGAACAGCTCCGCAGCAAACGCAGTCCAATCCGCAGCAATCCTCTAAAGACATCAATGAAGAGGTGGTAACCCAAGACATTGAAGATGCGCCTGTGGTAAAGGATGATCAAAAACCTGTGGAGACCAAACCTGCAGTAGAAGAGAAGCCAGTTGAGACTGAAAAAAAACCAGATCCCAAGCCAGATCAAAGCACTACGGACGCACTATCATCCATCATCAACGGTCCTAAGAATGACGGAAAGACCGATGGAGGAGAAGGTCCCGATGCCACCGGAGGTGACAAAGGAGATCCCAACGGAGACCCAAATGCCAGCAGCTATTATGGAACTGGTAAAGGTCTAGATGGAGATGGAAACTACCAGCTTGGCGGACGCTCTGCTTTGAACAAGGAGAAGTATCAACAAGACTGTAATGAGGCTGGAACCGTCGTGGTCAGTATAGAGGTGGATCGCAACGGAAACGTGATCAGCGCTACTCCTGGAGTTCGCGGGACTACCAACAATTCACGCTGTCTGCTAGAGCCGGCCAAACGCGCGGCTATGGATACCAAATTCAACGCAGATCCCAACGCACCTGCAAAACAGATCGGGAAGATCGTTTACCGTTTTTCTTTGTCCAATTAAGAGGTCATTTTTGGTATCTTTGAGAAAAACGATGCCATGAATAGACCTACCTACTCAATCTTAACAACATTGCTTCTAGCACTGCTCTTAGTGAGCTGCGAGCACGCCCCCAAATACGACCTCAGCAACATTCCTTCTGAGCGTCCGGGAGACATTCTATTTATGCAACGAGCCTTCCCTTATGGGGAAATAGCTACACAAGCCTATCCAGAGGCTATTGCATGGAAGCAAAGTCAAAACCTCGCCAAAAGCGGTGGAGGAACTGTTTGGGAATTTGCTGGGCCCCTTAATATTGGCGGACGCATCTCAGACATCGCTATTGATCCTATTGATCCAGATACCTATTACGTCGGAGCTGCTTCTGGCGGAATCTTTAAAACGACTGACGGTGGCGCTTCTTGGCTGCCGATCTTTGATGGACAGCAATATTTGTCCATTGGAGATATTGAAATTTCTGCCACAGATTCTAACAAGATCTATGTAGGTACTGGAGAACCCAATGCCGGAGGTGGATCTTTGGCCTATGATGGTAACGGAATCTTTAAAAGTACCGATGGCGGCCTTACTTGGGAGTCTAAAGGCCTTCCAGATATAGGAAGTGTTGGGAAGATCGTTATTGATCCTACTGATGATGAAACCCTTTACGTTGGAGCGATGGGTCCGCTTTTTAGAGATGATTCAAATAAAGGCGTTTACAAAAGTACAGATGGGGGTGACACTTGGAGCCAGGTGCTCTTTGTGTCAGAGATCACTGGTGTAATCGATATGGTCATTCATCCAACCAATCCAAACATCGTCTATGCCGCAACCTGGGAGCGCATTCGCAGGCCAGAGTTTAGAATTTATGGGGGAGAGACCTCGCGCATTTATCGCTCTACAGATGCGGGTGCCACTTGGACAGAACTCACTACAGGCTTGCCATCTTTGCCAGAACAGAAAGGACGCATCAGTATAGATATTGCTCAATCAAATCCAAACGTGCTTTATGCGCTATATGCCGACAGAAATGGTTCCATCTTTGATGTTTTTAAAACGACCAATGGCGGGAATTCATGGAGTTCTTTAGGTGGAGGTGATTTGACCAACGTTGGTTTTCACTGGTGGTTTGGCGGTATTACGGTAGATCCTACAGACGAGAACACGCTCTACAATATTGGTTTTGTGATGGAAAAGTCCACAGATGGAGGAGCAAGCTGGGGACCTTCCTTCCCAGGTGTTCATGTGGATCAGCATGCCTTGGCTTTTCATCCTAGTATTGACAATCTGATCCTTTTGGGTAACGATGGTGGTTTGTACACCAGCGCCGATGCAGGAAATTCTTGGACCTTTGATGATACCCTGCCTATCACACAGTTTTACCGCATTAAGGCCGATCCGCAGAACAGTGACAGACTCTATGGAGGTTCACAAGACAACAGTACGTTTAGAACCACCACCGGAGGTTTAAGCGACTTTACCATCATTACCGGCGGCGACGGCTTTCAACCACTTATTGATCCAACGGATAGCGGTACTATTTACACTCTTGCGCAGCGCGGATTCCTGCAAAAGTCTATTGATGATGCAGCGAGTTTCAACGTAGTGCTGAGCGGTGTGGATGGCTCCGAACGCAAGAATTGGGATACGCCCATAGTCTTTGATCCTGCTAACAGCAATATCGTTTACTACGGAGCGGAACGACTTTACAAATCAGTGGATGGCGCCATAAATTGGAACGCGATCAGTCCTATTTTGCACGACGGCCCTTACCCGGGGAATAACGGCTTTGGAACCCTGACCAGTATAGATGTCTCTGCCTTTGATTCCGATAAGATCATTATTGGGTATGACGATGGAAATATTTGGACCACCATTGACGGAGGCAGCAATTGGACGCAGGTTTCAACTACTTTGCCAGACCGATGGGTAACCAAAGTGCTCACTTCTCGTTTTGATACCAACACCCTTTATGTGACCCTTTCGGGTTATCGTTTTGGAGAAGATAATGGACACGTATACAAAAGCACGGACTTTGGTGCTACTTGGACCAATATTGGCACTTCATTACCAGATATTCCAGTAAATGATATAGTGCAAGATGCGTTTGGAAACCTCTTTTTAGGGACCGATATTGGCGTTTTAGGTTCTGAGGATGAAGGCGCAACTTGGGTCCCTATTGGAGCCAATATGCCTGCCGTTGTGGTAACCGATCTGGATATTCATGAAGCCGACGAATTACTTTTTGCAGCGACTTACGGAAGATCCAGCTATAAATTAGACATTAGCGTAAACGTGCTTAGCGCGGATGAATTCACTGCGGATGCGGAGTTGATCTTAGCGCCGAACCCTGTGAACGGAGTTTTGAATATTACGAGTTCTCTGCCTTTGCAAAATGCTTCCCTGAGCGTGTACAATGCCTTGGGACAAGTGGTTTTAGAGCTTCCGTTTTCACAATCAGTGGACGTGAGTGAATTGCAAGCGGGCGTTTACTTTTTACAATTAAAAAGCGCTGAGGGAACACAGACCAAGCGTTTTATAAAACGATAAGTTATAAACTATCAGCAGACATTAGATTGGCTCTTTGCGCAACTTCCTATGTATCAAAGGGTAGGCGGGGCCGCATATAAGATCGATCTTTCCAATACCCGAGCGCTTTGTGAGCATCTAGGGAACCCGGAGCAGGGTTTTAAAAGTATTCACGTTGCAGGGACCAATGGTAAAGGGTCTTGCAGTCATATGCTAGCCTCTGTTTTAATGGCGGCCGGATACAAGGTTGGTTTGTACACCTCTCCGCATTTAAAGGACTTTAGAGAGCGCATTAAGATCAATGGGAAACCTATTAGTAAAAAGGGTGTTGTTCAATTTGTAGCGGCTCATAAAGACTTTTTTGAGCAGCAGCAGTTGTCCTTCTTTGAGATGACCGTGGGTATGGCCTTTAAGTACTTTGAAGAACAGCAGGTTGATATTGCCGTGGTTGAGGTGGGCCTTGGGGGCCGATTGGACTCTACCAATGTCATCACTCCTGAGGTTGGAATCATTACCAATATTGGGTTTGACCATATGCAGTTTTTGGGCAATACGCTAGCGTCTATTGCAGAAGAAAAGGCAGGCATTATAAAACCGGGAATTCCCGTAGTGATCGGAGAAACTACTCCCGAGACTAAAAAGGTCTTTACAACAAAGGCTCAAGATGAGGGGGCGCCTATATTTTATGCAGAAGATCACCCTTTTTCTAGCTATCCACTGGATCTCAAAGGCGATTATCAAAAGCAGAATTCTAGGACCGTGCTTCTGGCCATAGAGCACTTAAAGAAGAGAGGTTTTAATGTTCCCGATGCTGCTGTAAAGATGGGATTGAGCCAAGTCATTAAGACCACTGGTTTATTAGGGCGTTGGCAGCAGCTCGGTGAATCACCAACAATAATTGCAGACACGGCTCATAACAAAGAAGGCTTGGCTATTGTGCTGAACCAGTTGAAGAATACCAGCTATGATCAATTGCACTTGGTGCTTGGTTTTGTCAGTGATAAAAAGGTGGCTGATTTGGTTGTGATGTTTCCTAAAGATGCACGCTACTATTTCTGCCAAGCCAAGATTCCACGAGCTATGAACGCTGAAGAATTGCAAGCCATATTTATAGCTCAGGGACGTAACGGCAAGGTATACAGCAGTGTAGGCAGAGCCCTCGGGGCTGCAAAAAGAAGTGCCTCAAAAACAGATTTGATTTATGTGGGTGGAAGCACCTTCACCGTGGCGGAAGTAGTCTAAATTTTTCTTCAAAAAGTATTGCACCAATAAAAAAAGAACCTATATTTGCAACCGCTTAACAAAGCAAGGGCGCGTAGCTCAGTTGGTTCAGAGCACTTGGTTTACACCCAAGGGGTCAGGGGTTCGAATCCCTTCGCGCCCACAGCAAAAACCCTCCTTGAAAAAGGAGGGTTTTTTGTTTGCGCAAAACTGAAAATTTCATTTTCGAGTTTTGAAGCAAACACAAAACACATCCATTGGATGTGTTTTTGCTGTGGTAACCCCCTTCAGGATCATCGCGCGAAAGCGCGATAATCCCAGAAGGGGGCGCTCGGGATTCTATCGATCATTTCTATATAAGCCGTCCTATTGTTATCAAAATTTAGTGATACTCACTTCCAGCGCGGCAGGCCGCATGCTTCACTAAAAATGTCCACTGGACATTTTTTATACGCTCAGCAGTCTTCGCGCCCACTTGGTCTTTTTTTTGAATGGTATTATTCCTTTAGAGCGAAGCGAGTATTCCCTGTTATTGTAAGATCGTTTGCTGTGGTAACCCCCTTCAGGATCATCGCGCGAAAGCGCGATAATCCCAGAAGGGGGCGCTCGGGATTCTACGGAATGAGTTCTTTCCGCTTCGCGGCTACCTCCATCAAACATCCACTGGATGTTTGGTTTTGCGTTGCAAAACTTCATTGCGGTAATCCCGCGCGGCAGGCTGCATGCCTCGCTAAAAATATCCACTGGACATTTTTTAAACGCTTAGCAGTCTTCGCGCCCACTTGGATAATTTTTGAAATTGTGATCCTTTGATCACGAGCGAAGCGAGTAATCCCATTTATTAAAAAGTTGTTTTGCTGTGGCCGCTCGGGATTCTATGGAACTATATTACTTTATCATCAAACAGTCAGACCAGTCTGCTAGCATATGCATCAACAGCCCTAGTCCTATCCAGTGAAAAGGTTTCTTTAGAAAAACCATAATGAGGTAGGCAATCATCGCATAATACGTATGGAGCAGATGAAAATTGATACTACAGCGGTTGGGGTCAAAGATAGGATCGGCCAATAAGTGATCCAGGTCAACCAACATGGTAGCGACAAAGATCAAATACGCCTTCTTCCAATCTTTGCGATAGAAGATGAGCGCCGCCAATAATGGAAGGATAAAGTGAAGTCCGTAATGGAGTAGGGGTCGCAAGGATCTGTGTTAGAATTTATGCTTATAAATGTACGAATTTTGGCGCCTGCCTTCGGCACCGCGCTTTCCGCGCTACACGGTAGCTTGCTTCAATCGCTGGCGCGGGGCAGATACGGACATCGAGTGATTTGAGCGAAGCGAGAATTGTATCGAGATGTCGATGGGAGGGAAAAACTGGATTACTCATTTCAGTCGTGAACCATCTAACCGCACTCCTGTAAATGAAAAATACACGGCCTTCAGCCGTCATTTTGTATTTCCTCACAAACTCGAAAGCGAGCTTTCGGTTTGTTCGTAAACACAAAATCCACACTTTCGTGTGGATTTTTCGCTTAATGTGGGTCATACTGGATTCGAACCAGTGACTTCTACCCTGTCAAGGTAACACTCTGAACCAACTGAGTTAATGACCCGTTTAACAAAGATATTTAAAGTTGTAAGTATAGGCAAGATTCCGCGCCAGGGATTAAAGCGGCATCCTTTGTGCGAAGCGCAAAGATAAAGCGGAAAGCCCGGTCCTGTAGTGGACTTGTTACACTACAGGGGGCGCCCAAAAATTATTCCTCGCTCTCTTTCTTCTTGGCAGCAACTGCAAAAGCACCGCCAAAGGCCGCTCCAATGGCAATTCCTAAGGAAAGCCAGAGTCCAATATTGCCGGTGATTGCGCCTATGGTGGTTCCAAAACAAACTCCTAAGGCAACACCTAGGGACAGTCCTTCTTCTTTTTTCACTTCATAGGTTTTGCTTGTTGGACGCAGAAAGGATCACTTAGTTACGCGCGCCAAAGGTGGGGATCAAAATATCGCGGATCACAAATAGGGGCAGTTGTGCTTTTGGGGAATTATAAGCTCCGCCGGTAAATACAAAAACCGCTTCGATCTCAGGGAACACCACAATGTATTGCCCGCCATTTCCACTCGCCGCGAATCCAGGGAGTGCTTTTCCTTCATAGGGGAAAGCCGTCATCCACCACAAAAAGCCGTAGCCGCTTTCATCAATCAAAGTGTGCTGACTGGTGGATTGTGCAACCCAAGCTTCAGAAACCAGCTGCTGGCCGTTCCATTGGCCGTTCTGTAATACTAATTGCCCAATTTTAGCCATATCTCTCGGAGTCATATAGAGACGCTTTGCAGCAGAGATCACCTCTTTTTTAGAGGTATGGTCCCAGCGGTAGTTGCTAATTCCTAAAGGATCTAATAGATATTTTTTTGCGAAGTCATCCAAAGGAATCCCTGAGGCGCGTTCCAACACTTCCATAAGCATGACCGTGCCAATAGAGCAATAGTTGCTCACAGTACCCGGTTCGTTGATCATGGAAAGGTCCAAGGCGTATTGCAACCAGTCTTTTTTGCGGTAGATACGATCTTCTTGCCCGGCCGATCCTTTGTCCCGATCGTTACAATCCCAGCCTGGAGACATGGTCAAAAGGTGCCTTATGGTGATTTTTGCTTTGCGGTAATCCAGATTCTTTTTGGCCTCTAGCGGACGCAGGTATTTTTGAATGGGATCGTCTATGCTCGTTATAAAACCTTGATCTATGGCAATACCAATGAGTAAAGATCGAATGCTTTTAGAGGCCGATCGCAGATCGTGTTGATCGTCTCTTTGCTGATCGTCAAAATATTCCTCTATGAAGAGTTCGCCACCTTGTACTGCAAGAATGCTGTGCAGTTCGTGCTCTGCTTCTGGGAGCTGTGCAAAAAGCTGATACAATTTGGTGGTGTCCAAGCCTTGTGCGCGTAGATCTGCAGTTTGCCAGCCATCGTTGAGCTGTTTGGGTTGAGTGTACTGGTAATCGTTTTGTGAAAACCCTAAGGTTGTATAAACGAGGGTGAGAAAGCAAAGGAGTAAACGCATGAGTTACAAGATATCCAAAATACGTTCCAAAGCCATGCCTCTAGAGCCTTTTATAAGTAGCAGATGGCCTTCTACATCCTTTTGTTGAAGGGCTACAACTAAGTCTTCATACTCACTGCATTTGATCTGCCCATCATGGGCATCCACGGCATAAAAGTTTGCACCTACCAGAAATACGCGGTCAAAGTTTAGTGAATTCGCAAGATCTGCGATGGCTTGATGTTCTGCTGCAGCTGTTTCTCCCAATTCAAACATATCACCCAGAATAACCGTTTTAGGCGCCTGGCTGCCCAAAGTCTTAAAGCTCTTTAAAGTGGCTTCCATGCTGCTTGGATTGGCGTTATAGGCGTCTAAAAGGATTTTATTTCTGGGTTTGCTGACCCATTGTGAGCGGTTGTTCTCTGGGTTGTAGCTTTCCACTCCAGTTTTGATCTGTTCTTCGCTGAGCCCAAAATGTAAGCCTATTCCAATGGCAGCTCGAATATTCTTGGCATTGTGTTCTCCTATCAAATGGCTTTGAATTTCCGTGTCATTAAGGGCAAATACTACACGAGGATTGGTGGCTACAAGTTCCAATTTATTGCCCGTCATTTGAGCTCCGATGAGAACCCGATCCATAGCCTCGGTCAATTCCATTTGTTTGGGATCGTCTTGGTTCACAAAGACTGTTTTGTTACGACTGGCAAGATTTCTGTATAATTCTGACTTGCCTTTGATGACTCCTTCAATTCCACCAAAACCTTCTAAGTGCGCTTTTCCAAAGTTTGTTATGAAACCAAAGTCAGGTTCGGCTATGGTAGCGAGTTCTGCAATCTCTCCTTGGTGGTTGGCGCCCATTTCTACAATTCCAAAGTCGTTTTCTGAAGTAAAGCTGAGTAGGGTGAGTGGTACACCGATGTGATTGTTGTAATTCCCTCGCGTTGCTTTTAGATTGAATTTTTGAGACAGTATCGCGGCAATAAGCTCTTTGGTGGTGGTTTTGCCATTGCTTCCTGTTAAAGAGAGGATGGGTAAGCCTAAAGCGCGTCTGTGATGTGTTGCAAGTTCTTGCAGTGCTATGAGGCAATCATCTACTAAAAAGTAAGTGCCTTCTACAGGATGCTTGTATTTGGCCTGATCAATAACTACAGCTAAGGCTCCTTGTTCCAAGGCCGCCGCCGCGAATTTGTTACCGTTAAAATTTGGGCCACTCAGGGCAAAGAAGATCTGATTGGGTTCTAATTTGCGCGTGTCTGTGCAAACGCCAGCGCTCTTTAAGAATGTAGTATATAATTGCTCTAGATTCATCACTCACAAAAATAAGGGAAGCTTGGGTCAAAAAAAAAGCCCTGCATGTATCATACAGGGCTTTTTTGAATATTTCCATTTCCTAATTTCTAGGACGTTTTCTGTCTTTGGATTTTGATCCTACACGAGACATCGCACAACGGAAACCGATATAATCAGTTGCCATGTCTTGTGGGAAGAAGCGGCGTTGCGCCGGATCTAACCAGTAGTCACGATCTCTCCATGAACCACCTTTGTAAACACGAACCTCATTGTTGATCAAAGAAGTACGCTTGTTGGATTCGTCGTACTGACGGTCCATATTACCAGTGGTGTCGTCCGTTCCAACCTGGTGCGTAGGTGAGTTGTACATACGCTTCTCATCGTCAAATTCTGCATCGTCGTTGAACGATTCGAAATAACGCGTTGAACGCTTGTCACCATCGCGGTAGTCACGGTTGTCACTCTGGTCAAAGTTTGTTCTCAAGTAGGTCTCGTCTTCGTCAACTGGTACCTGAAGAATCTCTCCTGGAAGGTTACGAGCTACGATCTTACCGTTGTTTAGGGTATCCCAAACAATAGAATCAGCAGTTACGATCTTCACTTTACCGTCTTCGCCAATGGCGTTTTTGGTATAAACATTACCACGGTAGTAGTTGAAGTCGTTGAATTCATCGTCTACGATAGGTCGGTAGATATCCGCAACCCATTCAGCTACGTTACCGGCCATGTCGTAAAGACCATAATCGTTTGGCTGGTAAGACTTCACTTCAGCAGTGATGTCTGCACCATCATCACTCCATCCTGCAATTCCACCGTAATCACCATCTCCTTGTTTGAAGTTGGCCAATTGATCACCGCGGCTTCTGCGATTTCCAGAGCGTGTGTATTGTCCGTCCCATGGGTATTTCTTACGACCACGGTAAACGTTGTATGAGCGCAGTCCAACCAATCCTAGGGCAGCGTATTCCCATTCCGCTTCAGTAGGTAAGCGGTAAGCTGGCAATAGCAATCCATCTTTACGTTGAACGTAAAGGTTGGTACTGTCTGTATTTCTTTTAAGCATAGAAGCAGAACGCTTTCCACCACGTGTAATTGAATCGTTACCTCCGTAGGCTTGAGATGGCGCATTCAAATACGTTTGGGTGCTAAAAGCTTGTCCTTCGTCAACATTCAGTTTAGCGCCTCGGGCAGTGAAGCCTTCTTGCTCTAAAATCAATTCGTTAACACGGTCAGTTCTCCAGTTGCTGAATTCGGTAGCTTGAACCCAACTAACACCAACTACTGGGTAATCTGCATAGGCAGGGTGTCTCAAGTAGTTGTTGGTCATAACTTCGTTAAAACCAAGTCGGTTTCTCCAAACAAGCGTGTCTGGAAGAGCTCCGTCATAAATTTTCTTGTAATTGTCGTTTTCCGGCGGGAATACACTTTTGATCCAATCCAAGTACTCTAGGTACATTAAGTTGGTAACCTCAGTCTCGTCCATGTAGAAAGATTGAACGTGTTGCTGAGTAGGTGAGTTGTTCCAGTCGTGCATCGGGTCGTCTTGAACACGTCCCATGGTAAAGGTACCACCCTCAACAAACACAAGACCTGGTCCGGTCTCTTGTTCTTTGGCTTGAGGATTGTACTGAAAGCCACCTTCTTTGGAATTCATCTTCCAACCTGTAGCTCGCGAACTGCTTTTGTAGTCGCGGGATTTACTACAGCTAAAGATGAGCGTGCTCAGGAATACAACAGCTAATAGCTTAAGTATTGTTGGTCGTTTCATGTTTTAGTTCTGTTAAGAAATGGGTTCGCAATATACTAAATAACGTCTTATCTTCAACATTATTCTTATTTGATACTCGCAATGGCCCGTAGGCCATAGGATAACGCAGTATTTACAACTTTAGTATGCTATGTAGAAAAAAAATACATTGAAGCCTTATTTTTGTAAATACTAATACGTCATTTACGACGTTTTGAATGTGATGACCAAAAAAATTGCTTTTCTATTTCTGCTTTTGCCCTTTTTGGGCTTTGCGCAGCAAAACGCTGTCGTACTGCCTTGGCAATCGCAACAACAACTCAATCCAGAAGCTACGGAGATACCTTTGCGCAATGTTGATCAATTGGCAGGCGCTACGGGTTATCGTTACTATAAACAATGGGAGGACAATCAGATCGTCAATCCCAATTCCTTGCAGATCTCAAATTTGAAGTTTGTACCCTTAACTGCTGCGGAGCGCGAAGGCTTGGTGACCGATCTTGTTCCTAAGTCCGTCACGGCTACCATAGAGACAGCAAGGGCTAGGGATAAGCAATATTCGGTGATCAGTATAACGCCCATTATCAATAGATCTGGACGCTACGAAAAGTTAATTTCTTTCTCTGCAGATTACAGCTATCAAGCAACGGCAGGTGTAAAAAGCACCTCGCTACCCATTACCAATTCTGTATTGGCCACGGGGACTTGGTATAAATTTCAGATCGATCAAACAGGAGTCTACAGAATTTCCAGAAGCTTTTTAGCCTCACTGGGAATGAATCTGGACGGGATCGATCCAAGTACCATAAAGATATACGGGCACGGCGGGAAGCCGCTTCCGCTGCGAAATAATGAGAACGACGCCTTTGACCTTCCGGAAGTGGCCATTCAGGTTATAGGAGGAGAAGACGGTAGTTTTGATTCTGGCGATGAGATCTTGTTCTACGGTGTTGGAACCCGTGGTTATATCCCAGAGCTCGATACGAATATCAATCCTTATAGCGATGAGGCTTACTACTATATTACCGCTGGAGGAACTCCCGGTCGTCGCATAGCTCCGCTCACTGAGCCTGATGGAGCTCCAACTGCCGTGATCACACAATTTGACGATTATCAATTCTTTGAAGAGGACGACTTTAGTATTGTCAATGTAGGCCGACGTTGGTTTGGTAACCCTTTTGAAATAGAGAGTGAGCAAACCTTTGAATTCGCCTTTCCGAATATTGTTGGGGGCACCGATATGGCTATGGTGATAAAAACTGCCGCTGCTTCAGAATCGGTTACCACTATGGATGTTTCGGTTAATGGCTCGCCTCAAGATGTTCTGAGCTATGTAGCTATAGGATCTGTTGCCTTGGCAGCTGGCGATAATTATATAGGAATGGTTCCAGCAAGCGGAGAAGAAGTATCCGTTACCCTTACCTACAATAACGCGGGCAATCCTGCCAGTTTTGCTTTCTTGGACTATATCGGTATCACTGCAAAACGCCAACTTACAGGAGTGGATGGGCAATTGCCATTTCAATACAATGACGCCGCCGGAATGACTGGTATTGGGCAATACAGCCTGAGCAATGCCAGCAACTATACGCAGATCTGGGACGTGACCGATCCACGTAACCCGTTAGCTAAGGCGACTGAGGGGTCGGCTACCGTTGATCTCAAAGCGAATTTGGGCCAGGTGCGTCAGTATTTGGCGGTGACCCCAAATGATTATTTTTCACCCATTCGTGCTGCAGAGACCTTTGTGGCCAATCAAAACCTCAAAGGGACTTTGATGCAAGACTCCAATGGTGAATTTCAAGACATTGACTATTTGATCGTTGCTCCACCTTTTATGATGCAACCGGCATTGCGACTTGCTGCTCATAGAACAGACCGCGATGGCTTGCGTGTAAAAGTGGTCTCTACAGATCGCATCTACGAGGAGTTTAGTTCTGGCGCGCAAGACATTGGAGCCATTAGAAATCTGGTCAAATATATTTATGACAATGCCTCTAGCAGCGGCAATCGCTTAAAATACCTCTGTCTGTTCGGTGATGCCTCTGTAGACTATAAGGATCGCTTGTTCAACAACAACAATACTGTACCTACCTATCATACCTATAATAGTTTTAACACCTTAGCCGGGTATATGTCAGATGACTTCTACGGCATGATGGATCCGACAGAAGGGCGCATGGAATCTACCAACCTGTTGGATATTGCTGTTGGGCGTATCGTTGCAGACGATGTGGCTCTGGCCAACACCATGGTAGATAAGTTGATTCGTTATGACAACAAACCAGCATTCGGGAACTGGAGAAATAACTTTGTTTTAGTTTCTGATGATGTTGATGAGGTCTTTGAGTACAATACCCTAGAGGTGAGTTTGGATAATTTAGGAGATGATATTGCGACCAACAAGCCCTTTATTAACGTAAAGAAGATCCATACCGATGCCTTCTTACAGGAAACCTCTGCGGGTGGAAACCGTTATCCGGACGTAAATGAAGCCATTGTGAATTCCATAGACGTGGGTACCTTGGTGTTGACCTATTTGGGACACGGTGGAGAAGACGGTTTGGCCAAGGAATTCATCTTTACCAAAGACGATGCAGAAGGCCTGCAGAATACCAACAGATATCCGCTTATAGTTACAGTGACCTGTGAATTCTCCCGATTCGACAATCCGCTAAGACCCACGGCTGGAGAGTTTACTTATTGGAATGAGAACGGCGGAGCCATTGCCTTGATCACCACTACACGTACTATTAGTGTGGGCTTGGGGGTAGATTTCAATAATATTTTGGCGCCACTGCTTTTTGCTTTTGGCTCTGATAATTTTGATGCACCTTCAGAATCACTCAGAAAGGCTAAGAACTTACTTATTTCAGATGAACGCAGACGGGTAGTATTCTTTGTGGGAGATCCTGCCATGCAATTGGCCTTCCCAAAACAACAGATCCGTCTCAATACGGTAAATGGAATTCCGATCACTGCAGCTACGGATACCTTAAAGGCTTTGAGTCGTGTTAAACTCGGTGGAGAAGTGCTGTCACCTACAGGGGCGCCCTTGCCAGATTATAACGGTGTGGCGCAGATCAAAGTATTTGACAAGAATGTTCAGCGACAGACTTTGGGTAATGACGGAGTGACCGGGACAGACGGGACGCTTTTAATTTTGGATTATCAAACATTGGGGTCAGGACTCTTCAATGGCCAAGCCACAGTGACCAATGGGCAGTTTGAAGTGGAGTTTGTCGTACCGAGAGATATTGCCCAACCCGTGGGTAATGGACGGGTGAGCTTGTATTCTGAAAAGGACAATGCCTTTGAAGATCAGGCCGGCTTCAACGAAGACATTCGTGTGGGTGGTCTCGATGAGAATGCACCAGATGATAATCTAGGCCCAGAGATTCAACTCTTTATGAATGACGAGAGTTTTGTCAATGGAGGTATTACGAATGACTCTCCGATCCTCATAGCCAAATTAATGGACGAGCACGGGATCAACACGGCCAGTGGAATTGGTCACGATATGCTTGCCATCTTAGATGGCGATGAGGCCAACCCTATCATTTTGAACGATTACTATTTGGCGGGTGTGGATGATTTCACAGAAGGATCGGCCAACTATCGTCTCAGAAATCTAGAAGAAGGACCGCACACCCTCACCCTTAAGGCGTGGGATACCTATAACAACTCCAGTACGGCAGATATTCAGTTTGTAGTGGCTGGAGATGATGAGCTCCGCTTGGAACGAGTGCTAAATTACCCGAACCCCTTTGTCAACTACACCGAGTTTTGGTTCAATCACAACAGGCCATTTGAGCCTTTAGAAGTTCAAGTTCAGGTCTTTACCGTGAGTGGAAAAGTGGTTTGGACCAAAAATCAAGTGGTCACTACCGATGGATTCCTTTCACGAGATATTGTCTGGGATGGGCGCGATGATTTTGGAGATCGCATTGGGAAAGGAGTCTACGTATACAAACTAACAGTAAAATCAACCCTGACGAATCAGCAAGTAGAAAAATTCGAAAAACTGGTCGTCTTATAAAACGGAACAATGAAGTCCTTGAAAAAGTTCAAATGACTTCGAAAAATAAATTTATATTTGCTCAAACGACGAAATCTCATGAAGAAAATATGTATAGCCCTAGTGATGTTGATGATTGCAGGGAAATCAATGGCCCAGGAAACGGCAGAACAACGAGTGATCACCACAGGTGTTCCTTTTTTATTAATCGCTGCTGATGCTCGTGCCGCTGGTCTTGCCGATATGGGTGTGGCTACTGGAGCGGACGTTTTCTCACAACAGTGGAATCCGGCCAAATACGCCTTTTCGCTTTCTAAGCAGGCGATTGGTGTTACCTATACACCTTATCTAAGTCAATTGGTAAACGATATCTTCTTGGGTAACGTGACTTATTACAATCGTATCAATGAAAACTCAGCCGTAGGTGCTTCCTTCCGTTACTTCAGTAATGGTGAGATCGAACTGCGTGAAACGGCAGGACAAGAGCCATTGATCGTTCGTCCTAACGAATTTGCATTAGACCTGTCTTATTCATTGCGTTTGAGTGAGCGTTTCTCTATGGCAGTTGCCGGACGCTTCATCAACTCTAACCTTCGTTTTGATCAGGTAAATGACGCGAGTGCCGCAAGTACTTTCGCTGTAGATATTGCCGGTTACTATCAGAGTGAGGAAATTGCATACAACAGCTTTGACGGACGTTGGAGAGCTGGTTTCAATATCTCTAACATCGGTCCTAAACTGAGCTACGGAGACGATGCTCCAGATAACAACATTCCAACCAACCTTTCCATTGGTGGTGGATTTGATTTCATCCTAGACGAATACAACCGTATTCAGGTGATGGCAGAGATCGACAAGCTGTTGGTGCCAACACCACGTGATTTCAACAATGACGGTGTGATCGACCAAGAAGATGCTCAAGCTTATGAAGACATCAGCTTCCTTTCTGGAATCTTTGAGTCGTTCGGAGATGCTCCTGATGGATTTTCAGAAGAATTGAGAGAAATGCAATGGGCATTAGGTGCGGAGTACTGGTACCAAGATGTATTCGCTTTTAGAGCGGGTTACTTCAATGAAAGTGAAGACAAAGGATTCCGTAAATTCTTCTCCCTGGGAGCAGGATTCAAATACACTTCCTTAGCTTTTGACGTGTCTTACTTATTCTCAACGTCTCGTTCAGTGAGTCCTTTGGAAGGAACGCTTCGTTTTGGTTTGACCTTCAACTTTGGAGATACCTACGACGAGTACTAGAAAAACAAAAACATTTAAAAAGGCTATCCAATGCGGATAGCCTTTTTTGTCTCTAAACAATTCATTGTGCATGAAAGAACAGAAGATCACCACCAGTTTTGAGGTATATCCCGACTTGGAAGCCCTTCCGGTTGAGGCCAAGTTTCTCATGCAAAAAGCCATAGCAGCTCGAGAGGATGCCTATGCCCCTTATTCTAAATTCAAGGTAGGCGCGGCTGTCGCTTTAGAAAATGGAGTTTATGTCATCGGTAGTAATCAAGAGAATGCTGCATATCCTACGGGACTCTGCGCCGAACGCGTCGCCGTCTTTAGTGCTGGGGCGAATCACCCGGGAGTATCTATAACTCAAATTGCAATCACCGCCTCCGCCTCAGACTATGAATTAAAAGAACCGGTTACTTCTTGCGGAGCTTGCAGACAAGCCTTGTTAGAATACGAACACAAACAGGAATCACCCATTGAGATTTTCTTTATGGGAGCCTCCGGTAGCGTGGTAAAAACCAAGTCGGTAGGTAATCTTTTGCCATTAAATTTCAACAGTTCTTTTCTCTAAAACGTTTTCGTTGCGAAAATAAATTTTGGGGGTTTTTCATATCCTTGGGAAAACCGTATTTTTGTTATTCTGTTACTGAAAAATTGTACTGAATAATTCAGAGCGACTCATGAAAAAAATCACCAAAAAAACATACCTCGACTGGTACGAAAACATGCTTTTCTGGAGAAAGTTCGAGGATAAGCTTGCACAGGTTTATATCCAACAAAAAGTTAGAGGATTCTTACACCTGTACAACGGACAAGAAGCCGTCCTAGCAGGAGCGCTTCACGCCATGGATCTGAGCAAGGACAAAATGATCACTGCATACAGAAACCACGTTCAGCCTATCGGGATGGGAGAAGATCCTAAGCGCGTTATGGCAGAACTTTACGGAAAGGCTACTGGAACCTCTCAAGGTTTGGGTGGATCCATGCACATTTTCTCTCCGGATAAAGGTTTCTATGGAGGTCACGGTATTGTAGGAGGACAGATTCCTCTAGGTGCCGGTTTGGCCTTTGCAGAAAAGTATTTTGATAAAGGCGGAGTTGTACTGACCTATATGGGTGACGGTGCTACGCGTCAAGGTTCTTTGCATGAGACCTTCAACTTGGCTATGCTTTGGAATCTACCGGTGGTTTTCTGTGTAGAGAACAACGGATACGCTATGGGTACTTCTGTAGAGCGTACCGCCAATCACTCTGAGATCTGGAAACTCGGTTTGGGTTATGAAATGCCTTGTAAAGCGATCGATGGAATGAAGCCAGACGTAGTTGCTCGCGAAATGGATGAAGCCATTGAGCGTGCTCGCAGCGGAGGAGGACCAACATTCTTAGAGATCAGAACCTACCGTTACCGCGGACACTCCATGAGTGATGCGCAGCACTACAGAACCAAAGAAGAAGTAGCTAAAATGCAAGATGAAGATCCTATTGCCTATGTGCTGGATATCATCTACAAGAAAAAATACGCTACAGAAGACGAAATCGCGGAAATTGATAAGCGCGTTAAGGATAAGGTGGCGGAATGTGAGAAGTTCGCAGAGGAGTCGCCGTATCCAGACAAGAACGTAATGTACGACGTTGTTTACGAACAAGAAGATTATCCTTTTTTACCGCATAAACTATAACAATGGCTACAGTAATTAACATGCCCAGATTGAGCGACACCATGGAAGAAGGTGTTGTTGCAAAATGGTTGAAGCAGGTTGGAGATTCCGTGTCAGAAGGAGATATCCTTGCGGAGATCGAGACTGATAAGGCAACCATGGAATTCGAGTCATTTTACGAAGGGACTCTTTTGCATATTGGAATCCAAGAAGGTGAAACTGCTGCGGTAGATACCTTGTTGGCCATTATTGGAGAGTCTGGAGAAGATATTTCAGGATTGTTGAATGGCGAGTCAGCTGATGCCGATTCGAGCAGTGAAACAGATTCTGAGCCAACAACTGAAGAATCTCAAGAAGCACCAGCGAACGACGACGGAGGTGCGGTAAGCATCCCTGACGGAGTTGAGGTGATCACCATGCCGCGTTTGAGTGATACCATGGAAGAAGGAACGGTTGCTACTTGGCTGAAAAAAGAAGGTGACGAGGTTGTTGAAGGAGACATCCTTGCAGAGATCGAGACCGATAAAGCCACTATGGAATTTGAATCTTTCTACGCCGGTACGCTTTTGAAGATCGGGATCCAAGAAGGAGGAACAGCTCCAGTGGATGAGGTATTGGCTATCATCGGCCCTAAAGGAACCGATGTAAGCGGCATCATAGAAAATTATGGCAAATCTGGCGGGCAGTCTGCTCCAAAGAAAGAGGAAACAGCTCCTGCTCCAGAGAAAAAAGCAGAGGCTCCTAAACCGGCCGCTGCTCCAGCCCCAACTCCGGCTCCAGCAGCTCCTGCTGTAGCTAATGACGGGGGACGCATTTTTGTGTCGCCTTTAGCCAAGAAGCTTGCTGAAGAACGGGGAATCAATCTAGCCACTGTAAAAGGAAGCGGGGAGAACGGGCGTATCATCAAGCGTGATATTGAGAACTACCAACCAGTTGCTGCAGGCGCCCAGGCATATACTCCTGCTGGAGAAGAAAGCTTTGAAGAGGTTAAGAATTCGCAAATGCGCAAGACCATTGCCAAGCGACTTGGTGAATCTAAATTCACAGCGCCTCATTACTATTTGACCATTGAGTTGGATATGGATCACGCTATTGCAGCGCGTAAAGCGATCAATGCGGCTCCAGACGTGAAGATCTCTTTCAACGATATGGTGGTGAAAGCTTGTGCTATGGCTCTGAGAAAACATCCACAGGTCAATACACAATGGGCCGGTGATGTAACTAGAATTGCTAAGCACATTCATATTGGTGTTGCCGTAGCTGTAGATGACGGTTTATTAGTTCCTGTATTGAAATTTGCAGATCAAATGACCTTCTCCCAGATCGGAGCCAACGTGAAAGAGCTTGCAGGTAAAGCGAGAAACAAAAAGTTGACCCCTCAAGAAATGGAAGGCAGTACCTTCACAGTTTCTAATTTAGGTATGTTTGGAATTCGAGAATTCACATCCATCATCAACCAACCGAACTCGGCCATCCTTTCTGTGGGAGCCATTGTTCAAAAGCCGGTTGTAAAGGACGGAGCTATTGTTCCGGGCAATGTGATGACTGTTACTCTAGCTTGTGACCACAGAACTGTGGATGGAGCTACAGGAGCAGCTTTCTTGCAAACCTTGAGAACTTATATTGAGAATCCGGTGACCATGTTCGTATAAGAACATCAGCATCGTGTAAATAAAATAAACCTGCTTGCGGCCCTAGGGTTCAAGCAGGTTTTGTAATTTAAAGCATGGGAAAAAACATAATTATTACAGGAACCAGCCGTGGGATTGGTTTGGAATTGGTTAAACAATTTACTGCCGATGGGCATCGGGTTTTTGCCTTGTCCAGAAACGATGCGCCTACAGCGTCTATTATTGGGTGTTCAAGTATTTCCTGTGATCTAACAATTGAAGATCAGATACAAACCTCAGTGGCTCAGATCCTATCAGAAGTAGATCAAATAGATATCTTAATCAACAACTCAGGACTTTTAGTCAATAAACCTTTTGGGGAGCTCACGGCTATTGATTGGTTGCAATCCTACAGTGTTAATGTCTTTGGTGTGGCGCTTTTAACGCAAGCGGTATTGCCCGCTATGCCCAAGGATGGACATGTGGTCAATGTGAGTAGTATGGGTGGAATTATGGGTAGTGCGAAATTCCCTGGCCTCACTGCTTATAGCTCCAGTAAAGGTGCTTTGATCACTATGACCGAAGTGCTTGCAGAAGAATTCAAAGAAAGTGGTCCATCATTTAACGTGCTGGCTTTGGGTGCTGTTCAAACAGAAATGTTAGAAGCTGCTTTCCCGGGCTATCAAGCTCCAATTACTGCCGCTCAAATGGCAGACTACATAAAGACCTTCGCACTTAGCGGAAATACCATGTACAACGGCAAGGTGTTGCCTGTATCTTCTTCAACTCCTTAATGGAAGCTGTTTTAGAAAAGTATATTCCCAAGGCCGCAGTTCCATTATGTTTGGAGCTAATTAAAAAGAATGGCGTACATTTAAAGATCGTGAATCAGCGCGTGACGCGACACGGAGACTACCGTCAAATGCCAGACGGGAGTCATCAGATCACTGTCAATGCGGGATCAAACCCCTACAGATTCCTTATCACGTTGGTCCACGAAATTGCGCATCTGGTCGCATTTAAGACGTACTCTCGTCGAATCAAACCGCACGGAAAGGAGTGGAAGCGTACATTTACATCACTGATGCTTCCGTTTATAAACACGCAAGTGTTTCCATCAGAGTTGTTGCCGCTTTTGGCCTTGCATTTTAAGAATCCAAAAGCCAGCAGTGATACGGATGCGAGATTGGCTTTGGCGCTCGGTGCATACGATCCGCCAAGCGATGATAAATTTATTTTTGAGATTCCTCCTGGAGGCGTTTTTAGAATTTACAATGGAAAGATCTTTAAGCGCGGTAACAGAAGGGTAAAACGTTATGAATGCGTGGAGTTGGCTACCGGACGGATGTACCTGTTTAGCCCGAACGCAAAAGTTGAACCGATCAGCTAAAACATTATGAACAAAGATTATTATGCGGTCATTATGGCCGGAGGAGTAGGTTCCAGATTCTGGCCAGTGAGTACTTCAGCGTATCCAAAACAGTTCCACGACATGTTGGGTACGGGAGATTCTTTAATTCAAAAAACATTTAAAAGATTGTCGCGCTTGGTGCCAGAAGATCAGATCTTGATCTCCACCAACGACAGTTACAAAGATCTTGTGCAAGAGCAGTTGCCACAGGTGAGTGATGCGCAATTGGTCTTAGAACCCGTAATGCGAAACACGGCGCCTTGTATTTTGATGGCTGCTTTAAAGATCCATAAAGAGAACCCCAATGCGGTTATGGTGGTTGCGCCTTCTGATCATTGGATTGAAGACGAGCAGGCCTTTACAGACAATATTAAGACCTGTTTTGAGGCGGCTGCCCAGGAGGACATTTTAATGACCTTGGGAATCAATCCAACCTTCCCGAATACCGGATACGGTTATATTCAGTATCAAGGCGAGGCTCAATCGGCAGTAAAACCAGTGATTCGCTTTACAGAAAAGCCAGACTATGAAACTGCTAAGGCTTTCTTAGCGGAAGGTAATTACGTTTGGAATTCGGGTATGTTCATTTGGAGCGTAGCCAGTATTGTTAAAGCATTTGAGACCAGATTACCTGCTATGCATGCTTTGTTTATGCAAGGCATGGAGGTTTATAATACGGATAAAGAATTCGAATTTGTTGGAGCTCGATTCCCAGAGGCGGTAAACATCTCCATTGATTATGGAATTATGGAGCAAGCCGATAACGTGCGTGTTCTGCCAGCGACCTTTGACTGGAATGACCTCGGAGCGTGGGGTGCACTCTACGATAAACTTCCTAAGGACAATGACAATAATGTAGTGGTTCGTGCCAAAGCACAACTCAATAACGCTACTGGAAATATGATCTACACTGCGGGTGAAAAGGTAGTGGTGCTCGAAGATCTGCACGATTTTATCGTCGTGGAGAAAAAAGATGTCCTTGTGGTAGTTCCAAAAGCGAAAGAACAAGAAATTAAGCGTATCTTAAACCAAGTGAAAGAAAACTTCGGAACCGATTACGCATAATTTATGGAGCAACAATCACAGCAACCTGACGACGCCAAAACTCAGGAGCAAAAAGAACATATTAGAAAAGAAGCCAAGGGGCTTTTCAAAAGTGTCCGCCAATTCGTGGTGGACATCTTTGACTTTAGGGGTGATACAGACAGAGAAACTACCGTCAATGCCGTAAAGGCAGATATTCCGTTTAAAGGGGCGACTGCTTGGATTCTGATCTGTTCCATTTTTGTGGCCTCTGTTGGACTGAATGCCAACTCTACAGCAGTAGTAATTGGAGCGATGCTTATCTCTCCTTTAATGGGTCCTATTTTAGGTATTGGACTCTCCATTGCCATTAATGATATTGATACTCTGCGCAAGTCTTTGATCAACTTCGGAGTGATGGTGGTGCTCAGTGTGCTTACGGCCTTCCTGTTCTTCTGGCTGTTTCCGTTGCGGGAAGAGACCTCAGAGCTTTTGGGAAGAACCCGACCGGATTTTAGGGATGTGCTTATTGCCTTCTTTGGAGGTCTGGCATTGATCATTGCCCGAACCAAAAAAGGGACCATCGCCAGTGTGATCTTTGGTGTAGCTATTGCCACCGCATTGATGCCACCGCTATGTACGGTAGGCTATGGTTTGGCGGAATTCATTAAAGAGAACCCAAACGGATTGTCTTTTGCCCTGGGGGCTTTGTACCTCTTTAGTATCAACACGATATTTATCGCCTTGGCGACCTTCATTGTGGTTAAGGTGCTCGGATTCCCAATGATCCGTTATGCCAACAGTAAGCGTCGTAAACGCATTGCGCGTTTTGCCTCAGTCGCGGCTTTGATCGTGATGTTGCCTGCGGGATATACCTTTTACAATGTGATCAAAGAGAGTCGCTTCAATGAGGCGGCCAAGAACTTTATCAATAACGAGCTCAATAGTTTGGCCAATGCCAATTATATCAAGCGTAATGCGACCTTTGATTATAACAACGGTCAAGGGGGTTCTATTGTGATCACCACTTTTGGTCAAGACAATATACCAGAAAGCACAGAAGCTGTCTTAAGAGGGCGTTTACAGGCCTATAAACCTTTGGTTGATGCGAAGTTTGAGGTGAATCAATCGCAGTTTCAAAACGGTTTTGAAGACGAGCTGCGTTATATGGAACAATTGCGTACACGCGATTCCTTGGATTTACTCAGTCAGTCTCAAAAGATCCAATACTACGAACAAGAGTTGCTCAAGCTGCGCATGTTAGAAAGAGATCTCATTCCATTTCAAGATATCTGCGACGAGGCGCGTATCAATTATGACGCCTTAGCGAGTATTCAATATGCCAAGACTTTTGTCAATGACTTTAAAAAGATTGATACCTTGAATGTCTTTGCGATACGTTGGAACGATTCCTTGCCTTTGGATCAACGACCGGCGTACACTAAAAGACTTACCAATTGGTTGAAATTTAAACTCAAGGCAGATACCTTAGTGGTTCAAGAATTACAATAAAAAAAAGCGCCGAAAAGGCGCTTTTTTTTGTTTTCTATCTCGAGGGCTTATTGCTTGATAAACTGCTTGCTTACCGCTTGGCCTTCAATCTCTAATTGGATCAAGTAAACTCCTTTATTCAATCCAGAAACATCAATACTGTTGTTTTGGTCAACAGTTGCCTCAAGTACGCGTCTGCCGTTGGTGTCGTATACAGTCACGGCAGTATCAGCTAGATTGTTCAAAGAGAATTTTAAGCTGTTTACAGCAGGGTTTGGATATACTTGCAAGCCGTTGATCTCAAAATCAGTTACCGCCAAAGGAGAGTCTCCTTCTGTGTAAACGTGCGTGGTGTTGATGTCTGGGTTCAGGTATTCGTCAACATTTCCACTAGGCCATTTGATGATCAATTTGTCAATATTTCCAGCAGTACCTAATCCGAAATGCCCCGTAAGGCTGCTCATATGGCTAAAGCCAGTTCCGGAACGGATCTCGCGAATTTGGATTCCCCAGTCTCCGTAGATCTCGATACGAGCTCCAATTCCTTGAATATTACTTTCTACACCGACTAGTTTGGCTTTTACCCAGTTGTTGGAGTTTCCGGAGTTGATCCAAAGGTCGTTGTTACGCACAACGTCCAAGAAACCATCGTTGTTCAAATCTCCGATTCCACCTTCATCAAAAGGAAGATCATAACCGGTGAAGGTACCGTCACCGTTGTTGAGGTATAATTCACGAGCAAGCTCCGAAAAGATATCTACAAAACCGTCGTTGTTAAAATCTGCAGCTTGATTTTCCCAAGCACCAAGATCGTTCGGATTGATCCCTGTAGAGCCAATGATGTCTACAAAGTTTCCGTTTCCGTCGTTTTGCATAAAACGGTTCTGGTTAGTGTGATTTACAATAAAGGCGTCAAAGTCACCGTCATTGTCAAAGTCTTGGAATACAGTAGACCAGCTTTGCGCGTTGTCACGCATTCCAATATCTAAAGCGTTTTCTGTGAAGGTTCCATCTCCGTTGTTGGTGTACATGGCATTATCCCGGTCTGGATCACCAGCACTCGCACCACCTTTACATTTGGTCAAGAACATATCGGTATCCCCGTCATTGTCGTAGTCTACCCAAAGAGAAGCGTAGTTTCCTGGGCGGTCCAAGGTAACGATCAGAGTTTGATCCATCACCAAGTTTCTGCTCCCGTCATTGCGGTATGGGTGTGATTCATCAACATCGTGACAAACAAAGGCATCCAAGTCTCCATCGTTATCAATATCGATTACATTAGAGCGCTGTGAAAAGATATACGTACTATCACTGTTGTCATAAGTGAATCCGCTAATCGTGGTTCCGTCTGTTGAATCCGCATATAAGAAGGACGCACGGTTTCCGTTACCCAAAACAAGGTCGGTAAAACCATCTCCGTCAATATCTCCAGCCGCAATACTCCAAGTTGGAGGAGAGGCGATACTCATGGAGAAAAATTGTGAGGTAAAAGTTCCGTCAGGATTCTGGAAGTCAATTCCAACACCTCCGCCAGAAACACGGACGTAATCGTCTAGGTTATCGCCGTTCATATCAACAGCAGTTTCCGAACCTGAGGTAGGGTAAGACGCGATCAGATCGTCTTCATTGGTAAAGCTAACAGTTTGAGAATACATGGTTGCAACAGCCAAAAGAGCAGCTGCGCAGAGCGTAATTTTTTTCATATTATCTTTTTAGAGGCTTAAATGTACTGTTTTTCTGGAACTTGACTCCGGTTTATCTGGGAGCATTTTCCTTGAGCTGTACTTCTCGGATCTTTTTGAAGAGGTTGGACGAATACACAAAATTGGTCACGTCCTTGTTATCGGTTTTAAAGATCTCGTTGTTGGAACCTTGCCAAACCAGGTTTCCAAACTGCAGAAAACAGATTTTTTCACCGATCTCCATTACGGAGTTCATGTCGTGGGAGTTGATCACGGTGGTGATATTGAATTCACGGGTGATCTCTTGAATGAGGTTGTCTATGAGGATGGAAGTACGCGGATCAAGTCCAGAATTGGGCTCATCGCAAAAAAGGTACTTCGGGTTGTTGACTATAGCGCGGGCAATGGCTACACGTTTTTGCATCCCTCCAGAGATCTCTGAGGGGAATTTTTTATTGACGTTTTCCAGGTTGACACGAGCCAGTACAGTGTTTACACGGTCTAAGAGTTCATCCTTCTTTTTATTACTGAACATGCGCAGGGGAAACATCACGTTTTCCTCTACAGTCATGGAATCAAAAAGTGCGCTGCCTTGAAAGACCATCCCGATGTCTTCTCTCAGGTCGCGTTTTTCGTCGTCATTCATGTCTTGAATGGCCTTGTCTTGAAAAAAGATCTTTCCTTTCTCCGGAGTGAATAATCCTAAGAGACATTTTAAGAAGACCGTTTTTCCAGATCCGCTGGAACCGATAATCAAGTTGGTCTTACCCTGTTCAAAGGTTGTGCTGATTCCTTTTAGAATTTCCTCAGACCCAAAGCTCTTATGTAATCCTTCTACGCGTATCATTAGCTCAGTAACATTTGGGTGATTAAATAATTCATCAGAATGATCAATACCGAGGTCCAAACAAAAGAGTTGGTGTTGGCTTTACCTACTTCCAAGGCTCCACCTTTCATGAAGTATCCTTGCCAAGAAGGAACAGTAGCTAGTATGAAGGAGAATACAAAGGTTTTGATAAACGCATAGGTCACGTGGAATGGGGTAAAGTCCGATTGCAGCCCTTGAATAAAGGCGTCGCTTGTGCTGAATCCACCGTAAACTCCGGCAACCCATCCACCAACAATACCGATGAACATAGAAATACCAATGACCAGTGGGAAGAACATAAGCGCTATGATCTTTGGGAAGACCAAGTAATTCAAGGAATTGATCCCCATAACTTCTAAGGCGTCTATCTGTTCGGTAACACGCATAGATCCAATACTCGAGGTAATTGCAGATCCTACCTTACCTGCCATAATGATGGCCATAAACGTAGGGGAGAACTCCAAGATGATGGATTGTCGTGTTGCGAAACCAACCAAATAGGCTGGGATCAAAGGGTTGGAAATATTCAATGCCGTTTGAATAGCCACTACGCCGCCCACAAAAAAGGAAATGAATCCAACAATACCCAAGGAATTGATCACCAGTTCGTCTACCTCTTTTAGAATGAGGTCACGCAGTACAGAGGCCTTAGTAGGCCTGCTAAATACACCGCGTAGCATAATAAAATACGAGCCGATGTCTGCTAAATACTTCTTTGGATTCATCTATAAGCGAAGGTACTAATTATTTAGGCGTAAAGACAGCCGCTTTCTATTTTAGCGCTGCAGCGATCTTGTGAAAGATATCTGTGTTCTCATAGATACCTGTGAAGTTCTCAGCGCCTGGGCCAAAGGCCAAAACAGGGATCATAGTCGCTGAATGTCCTCCGGTAGAAAAGCTCGGAGCAATACTGTTGTAATTGCCTTCATTAGCAGCTAAAGTAAATCCGCCAGTTTCGTGATCTGCCGTTACTATGACCAAGGTCTCACCATCCTTCTGCGCGTAGTCCAATACAGCGCCTAAGGTGTTGTCAAAGTCCAACATTTCTCCTATTAGATAATCTGCATCATTATCATGGCCGCCCCAATCTATCTGTGAGCCTTCTATCATTAAAAAGTAACCGTTCTCATTCTGAGACAAACATTCAATACCTTTTAAACTGGCTTGGGTTAAGAAATCTCCACGGCCTTCAATGAACTTAGGCAGTGCGTTAGAAGCAGCAAAGATCCCCATCTTTTCTGTTGTGGCTGATGGAATGGCCGTGGTGTCAATCACAAAGCCTTTGTTTTTTAATTCACTCAATAGGTCTTGCTCATCACTGCGTTGATTGAAATACTTGAGTCCGCCTCCGGCAAAGTAGTTCAACTCAGATTCAACAAGATCTAAAGCAATGTCTTCATGCATGTTTCTAGAAACAACGTGCGCATAAAAACTAGCTGGTGTAGCATGAGTGATGGTTGAGGTAGCTACAACGCCGCTACTCATGTTTTGTTTTACCAGCATTTCTGGAAGATTCTCTATAGCTGTGCTATCGCTGGCCACACCAATGGCGCCGTTGTATGATTTTGCGCCGCAGGCAAAGGCAGTAGCCCCAGCCGCAGAATCTGTGATCAATTGGGCAGAAGAGGAAGTTTTGATGAGGCCTACTACGGGGAATCGTTCCAGGTTTGGAGTTCCTTCTTTGTAGAATTGTGCTGAAGACATCTGACTCAGCCCCATCCCGTCTCCGATTAATAAGATCACATTCTTAGGACCTTTAGGTTCTGAGCTAAGGGTAGCTTCTTTTTTAGATTCTTGATTTTGACAACTCAAAAGCAGTACGCTTAAGAGCAGGTAGCCCAATAATTTCATGTCTAAGATTTTTGTAAAAATACAAATACCCTAGCAGCTAGAAGTATCGCTAGCGACCAATTAACTTTTGGGTAATACTGCGGTAGCGTTGTTTGCGCATAAAGGCTCCTTGTGGTTTGTCCAGTAAAAAGGAATCCCCGCGCATCCACGCCTTGAAATACCCAATGATGGTGTTAAAAAAGAAGGCTGCACTCTTTTTGCGAATTGCCATCTTTAAACTCGCTATGACTGTCAGCAGTAAACGATACCGCATGCGGTAAAATGCTTGTCCTTGTTTGTAACGGGCTTTCTTATTATAGGTTTGCCCAGTGGGCTTGAGGTGTTTTACAGCCAATTCCTCTAAGGTAACTACCTGCCAACCGTAGTATTTGGTCAGTAGTTCGTCAACGGTGTCCCAGCCCATGGCCTCTACCAAACCACCAATTTGTTCAAAACAGGCTTTTCGATAGGCTTTTAAGGCTCCGCGGATGTGGTCCTTGCTGGTCAGGTTCTCCAACACCCAATCTCCTTTATCAAGAATGTGGCAAAAACCACCCACCATCCCGATCTTGGGGTTGGATTCAAAAGTGGTTTTGTGCAATGCCAGATAGTTTGAAGGAAAAATGAGATCTGCATCATATTTACAGATGATATCTACTTCTGGGTCCAGCTGTTGTAAGCCAAAGTTAAAAGCTGCAATAACCTTGGAGCCGGGCAGGTGTCCTTCTTGTAGGCTGGGTTTTTGTATCAGTTTTAACTGCGGATGGGATTGAGCGTACTCAGATACGATGCTGGGGGTCTCATCCGTTGATCCATCATCAACCACAATGATCTGCGCTGCGCCGTAGCTTTGATTCAAGAGAGAATCCAAGGTCTGGCCAATGTGATCAGCTTCATTATGTGCAGGGATGATAATGCCAAATTTCATCAGAAGTAGCTTTTACTGCTGAAAGCGAAAGTAAAGAAAAACCAGAACAAGTCTGTCTTAATAATTGCCTACTTGTCCTTTGGAGGGGCGTTGCGCATACACCAAATAGTAACGTGGCGTAAAGCGTCTTAAAAAAGGCCGTATCCCGATCTTTTTGGTCGGATTGGTGAACTTCTGGCGTTTGGTGATCTGCCAACCTGCTTTTTCCAACAGCCAATCAAACTGCCAATCTTCAAACTCGTGATAGTGGCGGTCGCGCTCGTCAGTCTTGCTTTGGTACGCACTGGCAAACCAAAGTTTAAGCGGTACAGAAGCCACTAAGTAATTTGCGGAAGATTCTTGCAGCAGGGTAAAGGGAGCCACCAAATGTTCTAAGATCTCAAAGGCCGTAAGCACTTCACGGTCGGTGTTCTTTACTGCGGAAACGTCCAGGTCAAGATCTTCACCAGTGGTGTTTTCAACGTCATAACCGGCTTCCGTCATATAGGCAGTAAACGGATTGGTCACCCCGAGATCTAAAATCTTTTTATCTGTAGGGACAACCTCCTTTAAAAAATCTAAAGTGAGCTGATAGCGCTTCTTAGGAAGCTTGCCGTCGTACATAGACTAGATTTGGTAAGCGATTGCGTTAATATGCATTCCGGCACCTACACTGGCAAACATGATCACATCGCCGCTGTTGAGTTGGTGCTCTTCCATTTGTCCTTTGCGAACCATATCAAAAAGGGTAGGTACCGTTGCTACGGAACTGTTGCCCAATTTGTGAATGCTCATCGGCATAATTCCTTCTGGAATATCTGCTTTGTAAAGACGATAGAGTCGTTTTAGAATAGCCTCATCCATCTTTTCATTGGCTTGATGGATAAAGATCTTCTTCACTTGCTCAATACCAACTCCAGCCTCATCCAAACAGGCTTTCATGGCATTAGGTACATTGGTCAATGCAAATTCATAGATCTTACGTCCGTCCATTTTAATGTAACGCGTATCGGGACACAGGTCTTTGTTGTATGATTTTCCGAAGTACAAGAAATAGGCTTCGTCATAAGTAAAACTGGCCGTTTTGTGACCGAGGATACCTCCCGTAGCAGCTTCATCAACTTCAACAATAGAAGCTCCGGCACCGTCCGAATAGATCATTGAATCTCTGTCGTGTTTGTCTACTACTCGAGATAAGGTCTCTGCTCCAATTACCAAACAACGCTTTGCCATTCCGGCTCTAATAAACGCTTGGGCTTGAATCATTCCTTCAACCCATCCTGGGCAACCAAAGAGAATATCGTAAGCCACACAGTTTGGATTCTTGATGCGCAAACTGTGTTTAACACGAGAAGCCAAACTCGGTAAAATATCACTTTGAATGGCGTTGTGTTTTACGTCCCCAAAATTATGGGCAACGATTATATAGTCTAATGTTTCTGGATCAATTTTGGCGTCTTCAATGGCTTTTTCTGCCGCGAAGAAACCAATGTCAGAAGCAGTTAAATGGTTCTTGACATATCGGCGTTCACCAATACCGGTAATGCCTTTAAATTTTTCTATGATGACTTCATTCGGATGTGAGAAGGGAGCTCCGTTGCTGTCTAGAAACTCATGTTTATCAAAGTCTTCATTCTTCTCAACGCTACTCGGGATGTAGCTGCCTGTACCTGTGATTTTGATGCTCATTCTGGTTGTGTTGCTTTTTGCAATTCGGCTAAACTAAAACATATAACGCACAATTCCTGAAAATTATGCAAAAGGCCGAAATTTTTGCCATATCTGCAAAAAACCGGCCTTGGTGTTGTAAAAATAAAACTTTTTTAAGGAAATATTCAAATTCCTTAGGCTTCCATATACTCTTCAATTGGAGCACAAGTACAGATCAAATTTCGATCTCCGTAGGCATCGTCTACACGACGCACCGTAGGCCAAAATTTATTGTCGTTCAAGTAGTCTAACGGATAGGCTGCTTCTTGTCTGCTATACGGGAATTCCCAAGCGTCTGCAGTTACCATTTGAAGGGTATGCGGAGCATTCTTAAGCACGTTGTTCGGATTGTCTTTGTCTACGGAATCGATCTCTTTTCTAATGGAGATCATTGCATCACAAAAACGATCCAATTCTGCCTTACTCTCACTCTCGGTAGGTTCTATCATCATAGTTCCAGCTACCGGGAAGGATACTGTTGGTGCATGGAATCCGTAGTCCATCAAACGCTTCGCGATATCAGTCACCTCAATTCCGTGCTCTTTGAACGGTCGACAGTCAATGATCATCTCGTGCGCAGCGCGTCCTTGCTCTCCTGTGTAAAGCGTTTCATAATGCCCACTCAAACGCTCTTTGATATAATTTGCGTTCAAAATGGCATATTCTGTTGACTTGCGCAGTCCACTTTCACCCAACATGGAGATGTAAGCATAACTGATCAAACAGGCTAGGGCAGAACCCCAAGGAGCTGCAGAGATCGGTGTGATCGCCTCAGTTCCGCCAGTTTCAATCAACGGATTGCCCGGTAAGAAGGGTACCAATTGTTCAGCTACGCAGATCGGTCCAACTCCAGGTCCGCCACCTCCGTGAGGAATGGCAAAGGTCTTGTGAAGGTTCAAGTGACAAACATCGGCACCAATAGCACCTGGATTGGTCAAGGCTACTTGAGCGTTCATGTTAGCACCATCCATATAAACTTGTCCGCCGTACTCGTGAATGATACCGGTGATCTCGCGAATGGCAGATTCATATACTCCGTGCGTAGACGGATAGGTTACCATGAGTGCAGCTAGGTTATCTTTATGTGCAATTGCCTTTTCACGCAAATCTTCTACGTCAATGTTTCCGTGCTCATCAGCCTTAGTCACGACCACTTTCATTCCCGCCATCACGGCAGATGCCGGATTGGTTCCGTGTGCAGAAGACGGGATCAAACAAATATCTCTGTGATGATCACCACGAGAATGGTGGTAGGCTCTAATAACCATCAGGCCTGCAAATTCTCCTTGAGCTCCAGAGTTAGGTTGCAAGGAAGTTCCTGCAAAACCAGTGATCTCTGTAAGTTGCTCTTCCAATTTTTTCAATACCAATTGGTAACCCAAAGCCTGTTCTACGGGAACAAAGGGGTGAATGTTCACCCAATTCGGGTCACTCAAAGGCAACATTTCAGAAGCTGCATTGAGCTTCATGGTACAGCTTCCCAATGGGATCATGGAGTGATTCAAAGAAAGATCTTTGCGTTCCAAACGCTTAATGTAGCGCATCAACTCAGATTCACTGTGATAGCTATTAAACACCTCGTGGGTCAAGAACTCGGTCTGACGCTGCAACGAAGTGGCCAGCGATGATTTCTCAATAAGTCTTTCAACCGTTGGCGCTTCTTGGAAGTTCGCCTCAGCAAAGATGGAAAGGATGTTGTTCAGGTCATCCAAATTCACAGTTTCATTCAAAGCGATAGAAACGGTCTCGGCATCTGGATAATAGAAATTGAGGTTATTGGCCTCGGCAATAAGTTTGATGTGATTCGAATCCGCTTTAATTCGGATGGTATCAAAATAACTTTCATTGATCTGCTCGTAACCCAAGGCTTCCAAATGATGCGTCAAGGTCACAGTAGCGCGATGCACTTTAGTGGCGATATCTCTCAAGCCTTCTGGCCCGTGATATACAGCGTACATTCCCGCCATCACCGCTAAAAGTACTTGAGCGGTACAAATGTTTGAGGTCGCTTTGTCACGCTTGATATGCTGCTCGCGTGTTTGCAAGGCCATGCGCAAGGCGCGGTTGCCGTCCGTATCACGAGTTACCCCAATGATACGTCCGGGAATATGTCTTTTAAATGCTTCACGAGTTGCAAAGAAGGCAGCGTGCGGTCCTCCGTATCCTAAAGGAATTCCAAAGCGCTGGGTGGTTCCCACTACTACATCGGCTCCTAAAGCACCTGGAGATTCTAGCAATACTAAACTTAAAGGATCAGCAGCTACCGCTACTTTGATCTCCATTGCATGAGCGCTAGTGATAAAACTTTTATAATCGAAAGTGATTCCGCTTGTTCCAGGATACTGCAGCAAGGCTCCAAAGTATTCCGTAGAAAAATCAAAATCACGGTGATCTCCTACAACCAATTCTATCCCGATTGGTATCGCACGGGTCTCTAACAAGGCTCTTGTCTGCGGTAATACTTCTTCAGATACAAAGAATTTGACCACATTGGCTTTCTTTTGAGCGCGTTCACGAACAGCAAAAAGCAAGGTCATTGCCTCTGCAGCTGCCGTGGATTCATCCAATAGTGATGCGTTGGCCAATTCCATTCCGGTCAGGTCAGTGACCATGGTTTGGTAGTTCAAAAGTGCTTCCAAACGCCCTTGAGCGATCTCCGCTTGATACGGGGTGTAAGCAGTATACCAGCCTGGATTTTCCAAAATGTTCCTTTGGATAGGAGCTGGGGTAGAGGATCGGTGGTAACCCAATCCAATAAAACTTTTATAGACCAGATTGTTTTCAGAAAGAGCGTTGATGTGATCCGCAAATTCCACCTCGCTCATGGGTTTGTCCAGGTGTAATTTCTGATTCAGGCGTATCTCTGCAGGAATGGTTTCCGAGATCAATTGTTCTAGGCTATCCGTACCGATGGTGGCTAGCATGCTTTGGAGGTCCGATGGTCTTGGACCGATGTGTCTTAGCGCAAAAGAATCCGTGTTCATTGGGTTGTAAAAATTTGTACACAAAAATACGACATATCGGTTATAAAAACAGCAGTTTTAACCCGAGCGGAAAATTTATTTATTGACAGCTTTAAAGCGAATTGTTCATTAATTTAGCTTACCCTATGGCTGTTCTTAGAGCTCTGTTTGATTTTTACCTGAAAGGCAGCGTGCACGTCGCCTTTGCAGTCTGTGCATCGCAAGGGTCCGCGACGGTTTTCTTGGGTATGAAATTCAGCCCACTGTTGACGTTGTTTACCTTTTTGGCAGCCGTTAGCGGATACAACTTTGTCAAATATGCTGAGCGGGCGCGTTGGTATCACAAAAGTCTTCCCAGAGAACTCAAAACCATTCAAATATTTTCCTTGATCTGTTTTTTAGCTTTGATAGGCTGCGGATTGTTTTTACCCTTTACCACTCTAGCAGGCTTTGGATTGCTGTCCTTGCTTACCATGGCCTATGTAGTGCCTATGTTGCCTCAGGCTAAAACGCTGAGAACCTTAGCGGGTATAAAAATATTCGTGGTTGCTCTGGTTTGGGCTGCAACTGCTGTGGGGATTCCCTTGTGGCATGAGGGCGTGTTGCCTTCTGCTGATGCCTATCTGTTATTTGTTCAATTCTTTTTGACAGTATTCGCCTTAACCATTCCCTTTGAGATTCGAGATCTGCAGGTGGACGGACTGGATCTAAAGACCTTGCCGCAAGCATTTGGGGTTCAAAAGAGTCGTTATCTCGGTATTGCCGCCGTACTACTAGCTGCGATCTTAGAAGGCTTTAAGGACGACTTTGTTTGGTATTCCAATATTTATTGGCTGCTAATAGCGCTTCTAACTGTTCTTGGTCTGCTCAGGGCTAAAACAGAACAGCCGCCCTATTTGGCGGCTTTCTGGATTGAATCGATTCCCATTGCTGGGTTGATCTATTTGTATTTTAGTGTAGGGCTTAACGGCTGACTATTTGCCAGACAACTGTTTGTTGAGCAATTCTTGCAAGTCTGCTTTTTCCTCTTTACTTACTGTGTTGACCTTTGGATTTTTCACCGCTTTGGTCAATTTAGTGTTACGCGCAGTGTATTTCTGACAAGCGCGGCAATAGATCAAGTGTATGTTCAAGCGCACCTTTTCCCAAAAGGTCGCTTCTTTATATTGTGATTTGTCACAAATATGATTGGCTTCGTGACACTCTAGTTTCATTTTTCCCATTTCCTATAACCAATTGTTTTCGAGGCAATCTGCCATGGCCTTTCTGGCTCTGTGGATGATCACCCATAGGTTAGACGGTGTAATATCAAAAGCATTACAAATTGCTTCGGTATCAAAATTTTCCATGGTCTTCATGCGGAAGATCGTACGCTGTTTTTCATTCAGACCGTCTAGGCAATCGTAGATCGCCGTTCCTAATTCTTCATTTTCAATTTGATCTTCTGCAGTGCGATCAAATTTGTCGGCAACGCGTTCTTCCAGCCAATCGCCTTCTGATTCACTGTCGTCATAATTGATCCGTACCTCTGCTTTTCCCTTGTTGGAATTGATCTTTCGGTAATGATCAATGATTTTTCTTTTCAGAATGGAGACCAGCCAAGTGCGTTCCGTAGCATCTCCTTTAAAATTCTCCATAGACTTCAGGCCGGCTAAAAAAGTCTCACTGATGAGGTCTTTAGCCAAGTCGCGGTCATTGACCCGAGCAATGGTGTAATTAAAGAGGTAGTCTGAATATCGAGCGACCCATTGGGTTGCATCTATTTGATTGTCCGCCATAAAAAGGCTCCTTGTAGATTTTTCCAAAAATATAAAAGTTCTACAACTTTAACAGGGCAGCATTTCCCATTAACAGGGTTTTGTGTTGGTTTTGCGCACTTTATCGGAAGTAAAATCGTACAATTTGTGTATTTTTGATGCAAACCTACGCTATGATTAAGAGAATTACCCTGCTGGCTTTGTTGCTGGCCCTACCGGCAACTGCGCTGTTTGGCCAAGAAGAGAGCAACTTTTTTTACGCCACCATGGATCTGGGCAGCGCCCAAGAGCTCTACCAAGAGTATCCCGATGACATTACTATAGTACGCGCTGTTTCTGGGCAGGCTGCCGTGTATATGAGTCCTTTTGCGGCGCACAAGCTTCACGACAATATCCTAACCCATGGGCCAGGCTATGTGTATATGCCGAGCCGAACTGCTGCCTTGGGGCAACTTAAGCCTTTGCAAGCTGCTGCAAAAAGCAGTTTTACCTATACCTTGACAGAATCTAGTTTGGTGGAGCAAGCTTTGCCTTTGGCTTCTGCGGCAAATATTGAAGCCCGTATCCTCAATTTGCAGAGTTACGGCACCCGCTACCACAACAGAGGTTCTGCGACAGATGCCGTTTATGACCTTAAGACAGAACTAGAAGCAGAGATTACCGCTGCAGGGCGTGATGATATTAGCGTACGTATTGTAAATCATACCGGAACTCCTATGCCGTCCTTAGTGGTAACAATTCCAGGAGGTTCTTTGGCTGATGAGTATGTAATCTTGGGTGGACATATCGATTCTACTGCTCCAGATAGAGACAACGCTCCTGGCGCCGATGATAACGCTTCTGGTATTGCAACGATCATGGAAGTGTTCCGTGTATTGCTAGAAATGGATTACCGTCCAAAACGCACGGTGGAATTTATGGCGTTTGCAGCAGAAGAGATCGGTTTGGTTGGCTCTTTTGAGATCGCACAAGACTACAACAATTCGGGTACGAATGTCTACGCTTATATGCAGATGGACATGACCAACTATAACGGTTCTGCCAACGATATCTATTTAATGACCGACCCGTACATCAGCAGTGAACTCAATACTTTTGTTTTTGATCTGATGGATACCTACAACGCCAGTGGAGAACACGCGTTTACCTACGGAACTTCTATTTGCAACTACGGCTGTTCAGATCATTTTAGTTGGGCACAAAATGGCTTTGATGTTGCCTTTCCTTTTGAGGCTTCATTTAGCGGAAGAAACCCGAATATTCACACTCCGGGAGATACTTACAGTGTTTCCGGGACTGCCAATCACGCCTTGAAATTTGCTAAGCTCGGACTGGAGTACATTTTAGAATCAGCTAAAAATGATCTTTTATCTACAACAGATTTTGGCCGACAAGCGGTTCAGATCGGGGTGAGTGACGGTTTGTTGAACTATCAACTGGGAACTCAAACTGAGTTTCAGAAATTGAGCGTTTTTAATGTGATCGGACAGCAGATCACTACGGCTACTATTGACAATCCGCAGGGAACGCTATCCTTGGGAAGTCTTAAAAGCGGAGTTTATATTGCCGTTTTTGAATCAAGCCGAGGTGGAAGCGTGGCGAAGAAGTTCGTCATCAACTAAAGCGTTTACAGCTTCATTTTCAATTTGACTTTTGATCTGAGCGTTTCTTTGTTTCAGAAAATGTCTTAAATGGTTCTTGAGTAGGAGTTTGTCAAACAGCTTTCCAAACCAGCCATAAGGTACTTTATAGAGGAGTTCGTCTTTCATGATAACATGATCACCGCACTGTTCAAACTCGTGTTTGTGCACAAAGTAGGTGAAATGGCCACGGATCATCAGATCTACAAAACAGTGGGGTTTCTCCATCTTAACGATCTTGGAGGTATGGGTCAGCCATAGTCCAAAGTGCTTTCCCTTCCAACGAACAGTCTCGTTGAGGTTGATGAGTCCTGAGGTAACGCCTTCAATGGCCTTTTCCCCGGATTGGCTTGCCGATTCCATGTGAAAACTAATATCTCTTGACAGGTCAAAAACCGAGTCAATGCTTCCTTTTATTGCTGTGGTGAGTTCTATTTTGGTCATGATAAAAGATCTTTTAAAGCGAGTTCTGGGCTGGTATATTTGTGTTTAAAACCAGCATTCAGTAAACGCTTAGGTTGTACATAGCGGCTTTTTAGGATCAGTTCCGTCTCCGTTTTAATCAAAAGTGCACCGAACTCTAAAAGCGGTTTGGGTAGGTTGATTCCCAAAGGAACTTTAAGGATGGCTCTCAAGTTCTGCATAAAGTGTCTATTACGGATGGGCAGGGGAGCAGCCAAATTGAAGATGCCTTCTTGTTCCGGATGGGTTATGATAAAAGCGATAGCACGGGCAAAATCCTCCTCATGCATCCAACTGATCTGTTGATTGCCATTGCCTTGTTGACCTCCAAATCCCAACTTGCTGATAGCTTTGATGGGTTGTAGCGCCCCTCCTTTTTTACCCAAAACAATTGCAATACGCACAGCCACCTGACGCACTTCTCTGCGGTAAAAGTCAAAGAAAGCGCGTTCCCATTTTTTAGCCACCTCTTCTGAAAAATTATTGCCCAAACGGCCGTTTTGTTCATCCATAGGCGTGGATTCAGAATGTTCATAAATGGTTCCAGTCGAAGCATTGATCCAAACTGAGGGCGGTGTTTTACAATTGTGCATGGCAAGGCCTAATGCCTTGGTGCTGTCCACACGAGAATCGATGATCGCCTTTTTATTAGCTGCTGTATAACGGCAATCTACGGACTTACCCGCTAGATTGATCAAAACTTCGCTAGAGGCCAAGGCTTGTGTCCATTCGCCTTGATTCTTGCCGTTCCAGATCAAATAAGTGACCTGCTTGCTGTTGGGTCTAAAGTTTCTACTCAGCACGTAAATATGCTTTACGCGAGTCTTGAAATATTCAATGAGCACCTGACCTAAAAAGCCTGTGCCGCCTGCTATGGTGATATTATGATTCTTCAATTCCATGATAGTGTGTTTGAAGTTGTTTTAGAATGATGATAAAAAAGATCGCTAAGGGTATTGAAGCCAACACCGTAAATATGACGGTTTGATGACCCGCGGTAAGAAAGAAGTTGATAAGCACAGCCGTGCAGGGTATGGCGTAAATGACCAGTTGCCGTTGTATTCTTTTTGAATAATCCTTGAATTTTATGATTGCATGCAGGAACAAAAGCACCTGAACCCCTCCTAATAGGACATGAATTACAGCTCCTGGAAAAAGTAGCAGATATCCTGCTGCCCCAAGCGCGAACAGGAGCACGTTAAGGCCAAAAGCGTATTTGAATAACCAATGATAATAGCGTTCCATACTGTTTAGTTTTCAGCTTGATTATATTTTTGTTCGATTTGATAAATGATCCCAGAGAAATAGATCGCTAAAGGAACAGAACCGACTACCATCATGGCTAAGAGGTCTTCATTCCATGAAATGACCGCTGCTAATACAAGTGGAACGGTGATCCCTGCATAGATGTACACCTGTAAGTTTTCTAATTGCGTATTGTCCTTTCGCGTGATTAAATAGCCCAGCATACAGCTGAGTTGAAAAGCGCCTAAAAGCAGGTGACAGATTATTCCCGGCCACAAGAAGATAAAGTATCCTGCAACAGTCAAAAGGATGAGCGTGATGTTTATTGGAAATATTAGGCTTCTCATAATAGTTGCATTAAATGGTGGATAATTAAAGCGATATACCCCAAAGCGAATAAGACGAACAGTCCGTTCATGCCATAGCTTCCTAATTTGAACAATTTGGTTTGTGGAATATTGTACATCGGATAGTAAGCAATTTGGGTAATGATTTTTCCAATCCAATAAGACCCAATGATCAATGAAATGCCTAAGCTCAACAATGACGGCGTAAGCAAAGGTTCGATTAACAGTATTGTCATTAATCCAAAAGAGAAATTAAGTCCTTGAATATAGTGGCCGTAAGTCTTTGCTATTTCTTGATTCAAGGGTTTGAGTTGTTTGATATCGTTGTACCAGTCAAAGACTTTGTGTCTGATGTACGGGTAGATCAAAGCGGTAAAGATTTGTCCAATTCCAGCAGCGATTAAAACGTAGTATAAGGTGGTTTTCATTTTGTTTATTTTAAACTTTCAATAAATATTGAAACATATATTGAAAAAAATTTTATTTGAATAGTTTAATGATCGTCTTGGTTACCCAGTTTTGTTCTGTGCTAACAATGCGTCCCAAGAGGGCATTGGCATTTTCCGTCAATTCATGCATGGCCTTGGTTTGCTTAATGAACTCCTCATTCGCTGCACTCCCGTTAGACTCTATACTTGAGATCTCTTTCAAAACCTTAATAGTAGGCTCAATTTCTCGGCGGCTGCGCTCCTTGGCAATTTGTCGCGCCAGCTCGTTTACGTCTTTCTCACTAGCAAAGAACTCTTTGCGTTCCCCGGGTTTGGTCACTTTGTATACAATGCCCCAATCAATGAGTCCGCGTAAATTCATGCTCGCATTTCCACGGGAGATTTCCAGTTCTTCCATGATCTCTTCCATAGAAAGTGGCTCCGGAGCAATAAACAGCAGGGCATGGATCTGTGCCATGGCTTTATTGATTCCCCAAAGGGTTCCTAAGGATCCCCAGGTACTTATAAATTTCTGTTTTGCTTCTTTGAATTCCACGGTGTAAAGATATAAAAATATTTTAAACTTTCAATAATTATTGAAAATATGTGAATCAAAGGAATAGTTGATTATTCCTTTTTATGTTGATTTAAAGTAAACCGGCGCGTTCTAAAAGCGCCTTGGGGTCTGGTTTTTGACCGCGGAATTTTACATAAAGCTCCATCGGGTCTTGGGTACCGCCTTGTGAAAGGACAAAGTCTTTGAACTTATCTGCCACGGTTCGATCAAAGATTCCCTCAGCCTTAAAGTAACTGAACGCATCCGCATCCAAAACCTCTGCCCACTTATAACTGTAGTAGCCTGCAGAGTATCCGCCTTGAAAAATATGGCTGAAAGAGGTGCTCATACAGGTCTGGGCAGTCGCAGGATAAAGTTTAGTGGAAGCAAATGCAGCCTCTTCAAAAGCTTTTACGTCTTTAATAGCAGATGGATCTGCACTGTGCCAAGCCATGTCCAGCATTCCAAAGCTCAATTGACGCAAGGTCTGCATCCCTTCATTGAAGGTGGCGCTGGCCTTGATCTTTTTAATGAGTTCCATCGGAATGTCTTCACCCGTCTCGTAATGCTTAGCAAAGAGCGATAAGGCTTCTTGCTCATAACACCAGTTCTCCATAAGCTGACTGGGCAGCTCTACAAAGTCCCAAAGCACGCTGGTTCCAGACAAGCTGCTATAGGTAGTATTGGCCAACATGCCGTGCAGTGCGTGTCCAAATTCATGGAACAGGGTGGTCACCTCATTAAAGGTCAAGAGCGATGGCTTGTCTGCTGTTGAAGGTGTGAAATTACACACTATGGATACGTGTGGTCTTTCATTATTGCCGTTTACAGTTTGCTGCGGACGGTAACTGGTCATCCAAGCGCCTCCGCGCTTTCCAGGTCTCGGGTGGAAATCTGCGTAGAACAGAGAAATATAGTTCCCTGTGCTGTCGGTGACCTTATAGGTTTTTACGTCTTTGTGATAGACTGGTACATCATTGATCGGTTCAAAATTCAGATCGAACAAACGAGAAGCCACCTCGAAAGAACCGGCTATAACCTTGTCTAATTCAAAGTAGGGCTTGAGTTCTTCCTCGTCAAAGTCAAAGAGTTTTTTCTTGAGCTTTTCGCCGTAGTAAGCACCATCCCATTTTTGCAATTGATCAATGCCGTCCAGCTCTTTCGCAAACTGCTCTAAGCGGTCATATTCACCTTGCGCTGCTGGTTTGGCTTTGTCTTTTAATTCTTCTAAAAAGGCAGTGACCGCTTCTGGGGTTTTGGCCATGCGGTCTTCTAAGACAAAATGGGCGTGGGTGTCGTAGCCCAGCAATTGAGCGCGTTTATGGCGCAAATTAGCAATGTCCAATACCAACTGTTGGTTGTCGTTCTCATTGCCTTTAAATGCCTTAGCACCAAAAGCCAAGGATAATTCTTTACGCAGCTCTCTGTTATCCGCATAGGTCATAAACGGAATATAACTTGGGTACTGCAAGGTGATCACCCAACCGTCTTTATCGCGACTTTTAGCCTCAGCAGCAGCCATGGCTTTGGCTGTTTCTGGTAGTCCGTTAAGATCAGATTCTTCGGTTAGGTGCAACTCATATGCATTAGTCTCTGCCAAAACATGCTCACCAAACTTCAAGGTCTTTTGCGCAAGTTCTGCGTCATTTTTTCTGAGTTCCTGCTGATCGGCTTCATTCAGGTTGGCTCCGTTACGAGCAAAGCCTTGATATTGACGCTCCAAAAGCATGGCGTCCTCAGCAGTCAATTCCAGCTTAGATTTATTGTCATAAACCGCTTTGACACGTTTAAATAAAGCCTCATTTAGTAGTAAATCGTTCTTAAAAGCCGATAGGAGCGGAGAGATCTCTTGAGCTATTGCTTGAATCTGCTCATTGGTCTCCGCACTGTTTAGGTTAAAGAAAATAGAACTCACCTTACCCAATTGCTGGCCGGTACGTTCCAAAGCAACCACGGTATTCAAAAAGGTGGGAGCTTCCGTTTGGTCTGTAATGGCTTTTACCTCCTGATGCGTGTCTGCGATCAAGCTTTTAATGGCTGGGCTAAAATGTTCGGGTTTTATTTGATCAAAAGGTGCAGCGTCAAAAGGCTGCAACAACGGATTTACTGTACTCATGGATTATTTTTCCTTCAAGGATTTGGCACCTTCTTCTACTTTAATCTTCAGGCCTTCTTTGTAAGCGATGATCTTATCCAACACACATTTGTCGTGAGCTCCAATGATCTGCGCGGCAAGGATACCTGCATTCTTGGCTCCGTCTAAAGCTACTGTCGCTACAGGTACGCCTCCTGGCATTTGCAAGATGGAAAGAACAGAATCCCAACCGTCAATAGAGTTTCTCGATTTTACAGGAACTCCAATCACAGGCAGTGGCGATAAAGAAGCGATCATGCCTGGTAAATGCGCTGCACCTCCAGCTCCGGCAATGATCACTGAAAAGCCACGCTTATGGGCGTGCTTTCCGTAGTCAAAAAGTTTGTCCGGTGTTCTGTGTGCCGATACAATATCCACCTCAGTTTGAATATCAAATCCCGCCAAAATATCAATGGCTTCTTGCATTACTGGCAGGTCACTGGTGCTGCCCATTATGATTCCTACTTTACTCATGACTACTAATTACGCGTATTTTTTCTTTTACTTCTTGAGCGATGCGTCTGGCCTCTACCAGATTCTCGTTGGTGATGGTCACATGGCCCATCTTTCTAAAAGGGCGGGTCATCTTTTTGCCGTAAATGTGAGGCGTTACCCCTGGCAAACTCATGATCTCCGCAATATTTTCATAGCGAACCTGGCCGGTATGCCCTTCGGCTCCTACCAAGTTAACCATTATCCCGCCGACCTTGCTATCAGTATTTCCTAACGGCAAACCGAGCACGGCGCGCAGGTGTTGTTCAAACTGATTGGTAAAACTGGCCTCAATGCTGTAGTGGCCGCTATTGTGCGGACGCGGTGCTACTTCATTGACCAAGATCTGATCGTCTTCTGTTTGGAAGAGTTCTACAGCTAATAGCCCAACATGTCCAAATGCTGCGGATGCTTTAAGTGCAACTTCACGTGCTTTCTGCGCAACGGCATCGTCAATACGGGCCGGGCAGATCACATACTCCACCTGATTGGCCTCAGGATGAAATTCCATCTCCACTACCGGGTAGCTCACAGCTTCTCCATTGGAAGAACGCGCCACGATCACGGCGAGTTCGTTCTTGAAAGGAATCATCTTTTCAGCTATACAGGGCACGTTAGCCAAGCCGTCCAGATCACTCAGGTCACGAACGATCTTTACGCCCATACCGTCATAACCTCCCACACAACTTTTCCAAACAAAAGGCAGCTCCCAATTGTTGGCTGCCACCCAAGCTTTTGCTTCCCCAGTAGATTCAAAACGCTGGTAGGGTGCCGTTGGAATTTCATGCTTGGCATAAAAGTCTTTTTGCACGCCTTTGTTCTGTATATTTCTAAGAGTCGCTGCTTGCGGATAGGTTTTAACCCCTTCTGATTCTAGCTTTTCCAAAGCGTCCAAATTCACGCCTTCAATCTCAATGGTGAGCACGTCCACATCTTTTCCGAAGCTGTAAACCGTGTCAAAATCCATCAGATCGCCTTGAACAAAAGTGTCGCAAGAAATGCGGCAAGGCGCCTCAGCGCTAGGGTCCAATACTTTTGTTTTGATGTCAAATTTGCGGGTGTCGTACAGGAGCATTTTGCCCAGTTGTCCTCCGCCTAGAATACCTAAAGTGAAGTTTGTAGAGAAGTAATCGGTCATTATTTTACCAAATGAACCACAAAAATAAGGCTTTTGATTCTAACCCTTATACCGCGGTAAAAAATTTATTACAGCCCCAAATTGCTTCAAAAACAGCTTGTAACTGCAGTTTTCAATTGAAACGTAGCGCTGCTATGTTCCAATTTCCAAACTGCCTGTTTTTATTGCACTTTGAACCCTCACTACAAAGTTTTACCACTATATAAGGGTTTTGTTTGGTCTTCTTACGTATAATGCGTTAAAAGCGTATCTTTGCCCCGAATTTAAAAGGCCTCAAGCGATTTGATCACTCTAGGAGACAAGCAATTTGAAAAGTACTTAACGGCAACCGATGTGCAGCATGCTGTAAATGGTGTTGCTGTGCGCGTTGCAGATGACTTCAAAGCCAAGAACCCCGTTTTCTTGGTGGTACTCAACGGAGCTTTTTTCTTTGCTGCGGATTTGATCAAACGTTTCAATTATCCTTGTGAGCTCAGCTTTATTAAAGTGGCGAGCTATGACGGACTAAGCAGTTCTGGAGACATCTCTACGGTAATGGGCGCAGAACCCTCACTTAAAGACAGGCACGTCATTGTGGTTGAAGATATCGTAGACTCTGGTAACACTATTGAGGCGATTATTGAAATTTTAAATCAAGAGCAGGTGGCCAGTTATTCGATCGCCTCGCTTTTTTATAAACCCGATGCTTACCTTAAATCCTTTCCCTTAGATTATGTAGGGATGGAGATTGAAGACCGTTTCATAGTTGGATACGGTTTGGACTACAACGGCTTGGGTAGAAACTTAAAAGACATTTACATTTTAAAAGCACAACAAATGACAAATCTCGTATTGTTTGGCCCTCCGGGAGCCGGAAAAGGAACACAAGCCGCATTGATCAAAGATCGTTACGAGCTGGTACACATCTCTACCGGAGATGTATTCCGTTACAATATGAAGAATAATACAGAGCTGGGACAAGCTGCACAGGCCTATATGGACCGTGGAGATTTAGTGCCGGATTCTTTGACCATTGATATGCTGCGTGCAGAGGTTGAGAAGAATCCGCAGGCCAAAGGCTTTATCTTTGATGGATTCCCTAGAACAGAAGCGCAAGCAGCTGCTTTGGATGAACTTTTGGAAAGCATGAACTCTGCAGTAAGTGGTTGTGTGGCCCTTGAGGTAGATACCGAGATCTTGGTGGAGCGTTTGTTAGAACGCGGAAAAACTAGCGGCCGTGCAGATGATCAAGACGAGTCAAAGATTCGCAACCGTTTTGAGGAGTACAATGAAAAAACCGCCGTTTTAAAAGGGTACTATCAAAATCAAGATAAATTCCACGCCATTGACGGCGTAGGATCCATTGACGAGATCACCGGGCGTTTAACGTCTGTGATCGATCAGTTATAATCCGCAGTAAAAAACAAGAGCCATGACAGAAGGCAACTTTGTAGACTATGTGAAGATACACGTTACTTCTGGTAAAGGTGGTAAGGGAAGCGCGCATTTACACCGCGAAAAGTACATTGCCAAAGGAGGCCCTGATGGCGGTGATGGCGGTCGTGGCGGACACGTGATCATTAGAGCAAACCCCAACTTTTGGACGCTCTATCACCTCAAATTCAAAAGACACTTTAAGGCAGATCATGGCGAAAACGGTGGTAAGCAACGCTCTACGGGTGCCAACGGTAAAGATGTGATCATTGAGGTGCCACGCGGTACGGTGATCCGCAGAACAGAAGACCAAGAAATCTTACACGAACTCACCGAAGCCAATGAAGAATTGGTCATTGCAGAAGGCGGTAAAGGTGGTCTTGGAAACTGGCACTTTAAAAGTGCTACGCGGCAAACACCGCGTTATGCGCAGCCTGGTTTAGAAGGCGAGGAGAAGAACATTACTTTAGAGCTTAAAGTTTTAGCCGATGTTGGCTTGGTAGGCTTCCCCAACGCTGGGAAATCTACTTTACTATCTGTGATCACAGCGGCCAAACCTAAAATTGCTGCCTACGAATTCACCACCCTAAAGCCGAATTTGGGAATTGTGGAATACCGCGATTACCAAACCTTTGTAATGGCAGATATTCCTGGGATCATTGAGGGAGCTGCTGAGGGTAAAGGGATCGGACACCGCTTTTTGCGCCATATTGAGCGCAATTCTGTGTTGCTGTTCTTAGTTCCTGCAGATGCAGACGATATCTACAAGCAATACGAGATCTTGTTGGATGAGCTCCGCAGATACAATCCAGAGTTGTTAGACAAAGAGCGCCTCATTGCCATTTCTAAATCCGACATGTTGGATGATGAGCTCAAGGCAGAGATGAAAGAAGAATTGGATCAGCAATTCACCGACGTACCTTATCTTTTCATATCTTCAGTAGCACAAACTGGCTTGATGCCTTTAAAAGATGCGCTATGGAAAATGTTAAATACTTCAACTGTCGAGTAGTTCCCTGCTTTCTAGTGGTTTTTTTACTCCTAGTGGGTTGCGGCCCAACGGCTCGGGTTGACTTTGATCCGGCTACGAATTTTACCAACTACAAGACCTATAAATGGTTTACCAGTCTAGATTCCGGACTCAGTGAATTAGACAACCGCCGCGTAAAACGCAGCGTAGATAGTTTACTGCAAAGTCAAGGATTTATTGAAAGTGAAGCTGCAGATTTTATGATCAATTTCTATGCGGTGGAAGAGATTGTTCCTGCAAATTCCATAGGAATTGGCATTGGCAGTGGAGGCGGAGGTATCGCTGTTGGCGGTAGCGGTAGCATCCCCGTTGGAGGAAATAAGATCCTCCAAACACTCACTTTAGATTTCGTAGATCCTGTTAAAGACGAGCTGATCTGGCAAGGGGTTTCGGTTCGGAAATACTTCACCACATCCACTCCGGAGCAAAAAGCGGAACACTATTTGAAGGTAGCAGCAAAACTCTTGAGATCGTTTCCACCACAATAATTTGGCGTTAAAGAGACGTAAAAATCAGCTGAGGTTTTAAAAACTTATAATAGATTTGTTTTGCTATGCGAAAGACCGCCCTTTTCCTTTTGTTCATTTTTAGTGCGACCCTGACTTATGCTCAGGCGTCCTTGACAGAGGCTAAAAAGCTCATAGAACAAAAGAACTACGCCCAATCAGAAAGAATTCTTTACAATTACCTGCAATCAGACCCAAACAATCTAGAGGCCCAAGAACTCTATGGGGACGCTTTGGGATATCAAGAGAAATGGGACGAGAGTATTGTGGTTTATGAAAAGCTAGCTCTGGCAAAACCAAAACACGCAGAGTATCATTATAAATACGGTGGAGCTATGGGGATGAAAGCCTTATCGGTGAGTAAGTTTAAGGCTTTGGGCATGTTGGGCGATATAAAATCAGCTTTTTTAACCGCTGCAGAATTAGACCCTAAACACATTGAGGTGCGTTGGGCCTTGGTGGAATTCTTTATGCAATTGCCCGGAATTGTTGGCGGTAGTGAACGCAAAGCACAAAAGTACGCCAATGAACTTTTAGCGCTGTCTCCAGTTGATGGATGGTTGGCTAAAGGATATATCGCTGAGTATAATGAAGATTTTAAAGACGCCGAATCCGCTTATAAAAAGGCCATTGAGGTCGGTGGTTCGGAACTGACATACAACAAGCTAATTGACCTCTATGAGGCGCACGGAGAAGGAGAGAAGGCCATAGAAACCACTCGGGCGTGTTTGGCGGCTCATGACAACAACCGTTTGCACTATCAGATCGGGAAGATTGCGGCAACTTATAACATCAACCCGGAATTGGGGATCAACTGTTTGGTCAAGTATATAGAGAATTACACCGTTAAAGACGGCGTGCCCAAGGATTGGGCGTATTATCGTTTGGCTCAGATCTATAGAAACCTAGGAGACAAAGGGCAAGCACAAACGTGGATTGACAAGGCGCTGGCTTCCAGACCCGACTTCAAAGAAGCCAAAAAAGAAGCTGTTGCCATAGGGCAAATGAGTTGCTGCTGATTCTTATCTTTACTTTTTATTTTAACCGATGCGCGTACATTTTATAGCTATTGGCGGAAGCGCCATGCACAACCTCGCACTAGCCCTACACCATCAAGGTGATCAGGTGACTGGAAGTGACGACGAGATCTTTGAACCTTCTTATTCCCGATTGAAAGCTGCTGGACTTTTGCCAGACTCTTTTGGTTGGAGCGCAGACCGGATCACTGCGGATATTGAGGCAGTCATCTTGGGGATGCATGCTAAAGGAGACAATCCGGAGCTCTTGAAAGCCAAAGAACTCGGCCTTTCGATCTATTCCTATCCCGAATTTCTCTACGAGCAATCCAAACTCAAGACCCGCGTGGTCATTGGCGGCTCTCACGGAAAGACCTCCATTACTTCTATGATCTTACACGTTTTGGATTATGTGGACAAGGAGGTCGATTTTATGGTAGGCGCGCAACTGGAAGGCTTTGACCGTATGGTGTCGCTCAATCCAGACAACGATTTTATGGTCTTAGAAGGAGATGAATACCTTTCATCGGCTTTAGACTTGAGACCCAAATTTCACTTATACAAACCTAATATCGCTTTGTTGAGCGGCATTGCTTGGGATCACATCAACGTATTTCCAACCTTCGAGAATTATGTGGAGCAGTTCGCCATCTTTTTGGAGCAGATCACTCCCGGTGGAGCCATTGTCTACAATGAAGAAGACGAGCAGGTCAAAGCAGTAGTTGAGGCTTGCAGTCAACCTATAAAGAAATACCCGTATCGTACTCCGGAATATGAAGTAGAGGACGGAGAGACGCTTTTGCACACTCCAGACGGACCTATGCCTTTGCAGATCTTTGGGAAGCACAACTTGAGCAATTTAGAAGGAGCGCGTTGGATCTGTCAATTGATGGGTGTGGACGCAGAAGATTTCTACGAAGCCATTTCCACCTTTAAAGGAGCCAGTAAACGCTTGGAGTTGGTTGCGAAATCCAGCTCCGCAGTTGCATATAAAGACTTTGCGCATTCGCCTTCTAAAGTAGAGGCTACAACCAAAGCATTAAAAGGACAATATCCCAACAGAACTTTATTGGCCTGTGTGGAATTGCACACCTACAGCAGTTTGACTCCAGAATTCTTAGCTCAGTATAAAGGAGCATTAGACGCTGCAGATGAGGCAGCGGTCTTTTACAGTCCACATGCCGTAGAGATCAAAAAGCTAGCTCCGGTATCGGCTGCTCAAATTGAAGAGGCTTTCCAGCGCAGTGATCTGAAGATATTCACAGACCCAGAGGCTTTTCAAGACTTCTTATTTGGTCAAGATCTCAGCGCTAAGAATTTATTGCTGATGAGTTCTGGAAACTACGGAGGCTTGGATTTTGAGCGATTAAAATCACTTTATTAAATGCGAGCGCTTGCGCTGCTACTGACACTATTTTTTACTGTGCCTGTTTTGGCACAAGAAGAGCGCGTGTATGAATTTGATCTCTTGGCGATCAATTATGTTACGCCTATCCAAAAGGATTACAGCCCAAAAAAGACCTACACCGCGATCAACAGCCAAGACAACAGCTATCATATGTTCTTGCAGATCGACGCGCCTAATGACAAAGTGACGATCACCATGATCGATAATGAAGAAGGTTGGTATAGCTATTCTTCCATGGCTTGGTCTGCCTTTGATCGGGTAGATGTGACCATCGTTTTAAAACAGAATGACCTGAGCAGACTCCGCGGCTCAAAAAGCTATCGGTTTGACTTTACGCCCAGCGGAATTCAAGACACGCTTATCTCAGAAAAAACCTATAAAACCTTTTCTTTAGCTTGGACTAAAAAGAAACGCGATATACGTCACCTTTTTGTTGTGGATACTACTTTTTCAGGAGAAAAGCCACAATTGTCTGAGGAGTTGTTTTCTAGTAATTATGAGCTGCTCGAGCGTATTCCTAACGGTCGATTAGAATCAGTTTTGTATCTAAAAAATGGCGATCCTATTTCTCGTAGCGACAATCTCGATTATGTGCCTATTTCGGTAAAAGTGAAGGTCAAATAGCTCTTACACCCCAAAAGACTTCAAATGGTGGTCTAAATGCTTGTATTGCATCTTTCCCCACTGCTGATGAGTAAAGTGTCCAAACATCGGGTGTGGATTCCACTCTTGATTTTCTCTTCGGTTGTAAAAGGCATCAATGAGTTCGTTGAGCGTTTGCTTTTCCGCGTTGAAATCTTTCTGCTCTAAAACCTTAAAACGCTTGGGTGTTGGTAAATTCTTGCGCCAGGCCTTATCGCTGTACAAAGATTTTTTAAATAATCTCGCCATCAAAGAAACCTTGGGTTTTTGGTATTCTGATTTTAAAGCGGTCTTTAAAGGAAACTGGCAATGATGCATCATTTGGGCCGGATTCATCTTGCCCCATTGATTAGCGGCTTCTGGTGTTAATTTATCAATTCGTGCCTTTATTTCTTGATAGGCTTCTGCCTCAAACAAAGAATTCATTAGCTTGCATTTAGGTGGTTTCTTCCCACAAGATACCTAAAGTTTGACAAATTCATCTCAGAAAGATTCCCTGAAACAAATTCCAAACAGAGAGCGACCCAGAGAGCGATTAATGAGCTCTGGAGCGGCTCATTTGACTGCGGAAGAACTCCTCGCAATTTTATTGCGTTCGGGTAATAAGGACGTATCCGCCCTAGGGCTAGCGCGTAAACTTTTAAAAGAAGCAGACCATCGCTTGGATCGGTTGTCAAGAGCAGAGATCACTGAGCTACTTGATATCCCTGGAATTGGTTTGGCCAAGGCGGCCACCGTGGTAGCTGCTTTTGAATTGGGTCGTCGCAGTCGAGACTCCGCTGCAGAAAGCACCAAATGCATCAACAGTAGTGCTGCTGCCTACACCTGCATGGAACCCTTGCTCGGACATTTGGATCACGAGGAGTTTTGGGTACTCTTTTTAAACAATGCCCATGGGGTGCTGGCGCGTTCAAAGATAAGCAGTGGCGGCTATACCGGTACTTTGGTGGATGTGCGAATCATTCTCAAAAAGGCACTTTTAGCCAAGGCTGTTGGGATGATCCTAGTTCACAACCATCCTTCAGGAACCTTGAAACCCAGTCAGGCAGATATCGCCTTAACCCAGAAGATCGTCAAAGCTGCTAAGGCAATTGATGTCACCGTTTTGGATCACCTCATTGTGACTGAAAAAGCGTACTTTAGCTTTGCAGACAAACACCTGTTGTAGCCCTTGGATTCACTGCTCATTTACAGTCCTAAGAACACACCAAGACTCACCTATGTTTTCAAACACATTTGTACGAGACTCTTGGGGATGCCTATTGCCTTTACCACAGAGATTCCCACCTTTGTGGCTCATGGTGGGCCAAAGATCTGGTACGGGCCAAGCGGGCAGGGAAACAACACCTTCTACATAAAAAGCCATGAATTGCTTTTTGAGCAAGGTATTGCAGATATTGAGATTAGAGTGCGTCCTTGGGAGCAGACCGTAGGATTTTTTGCTACCTCTCCAGACAGCAGCTTGCCCTTTGATATTTTCGCGGCTAGCTTTTATCTCCTGAGTCGTTATGAAGAATATTTACCACATGTAAAGGATGCAATGGGGCGCTACCCAGCGGCAGAGAGTTTGGCCGCCACGGCCAATTTTTTGAATCAGCCGGTAGTAGATATTTGGGCTCAAAAGTTCTTGGAAGCCCTTCGAGAGGCTTATCCAGAAATAACATATCAATTGCCCGAGTTTGAGATACAAAACCTAATTGACGTCCCTCAGGCCTTTGAGTATAAGAGTAAAGGCTTTTTGAGGAGTTTCTTCGGATATTTCTCGGACCTGTTTCGATTCAAATTCCGAGCCGTCGCCCGCCGGACACGGGTATTGCTGTTGCTCAGTAAGGATCCGCACAACACCTTTGACTGGTTGGCTGAGGTAGGCAAGGAGCACGAGGTGAATTACCGTTGTTTCTTTCAAGTGGGAGATTATTCCAGAGATGACTACAACATCTCGCATCACAAGAAGGCCTACAGGAGTCTTATTAAATCCGCAGCAGATTACGCTCCTGTCGGATTGCGTATTTCTCACAGAGCCTTGACAGATCTCAAGCAGCTCAAAGAGGAGAAACGTCGTTTAGAAACCATAACCAATAGACCGGTGGCTTGCAGTATTAATGCTTCTGGAGTCCTTAATATTCCTGATATACTCCGAGCTTTAGTAGACCTTGAGATCGATGAGAATTACTCGATGGGTTACAGCGATACGCCAGGATTCAGAGCCGGGACCAGTAGGCCATTCTACTTTTACGATCTGGATTTTGAGGTGCAGACTCCGCTGCGTTTAGTGCCGTATTCCATTGCTCAAACCGCTTTAGAAAGTATGAGTACTGAAGAGATAGAGACTTTGGTCAAAGAGTACAAAACTGCGCTCATAGAAGCAGGTGGTTCTTTGATAATACTGATGCGTAATGATACCTTTGCCTTGAGTTTTGACAATCGATTTTGGAGAACCTTATACACCCAACACTTGACCCATGAATAAAGAGCAGATCACAGATATCTTCTTTGACCTAGATCACACCCTGTGGGATTTTGATAAGAATTCGGGCTTGGCTTTTGCGCGGGTGTTTAAAGCTTTTTCTATTCCGCTCGAACTTCATGAATTTTTAGAAGTTTATGAACCCATCAATTTGCAATACTGGCGCCTCTATCGGGAGGAACAAATAGACAAACAAGGTTTAAGACGCGGCCGTCTCAATGATGCCTTTGCGCAATTTGATTTGAGTTATCCCTTGGAGACCATAGACGCTATGGCGGTTCAATATATTGAGGAGTTGCCTAAGGACAATTACTTGTTTGACGGTACCGAAGATCTCTTGGAATACCTCAAGGATAATTACAAATTGCACCTGATCACCAATGGATTTCACGGAGTGCAGCACAAGAAATTGAAGAATTCTGGTATTGCGCATTTCTTTAGCACAGTAACGACCTCAGAAGACGTCGGCGTTAAAAAACCAAATCCAAAAGTATTTCACCACGCCCTAAAGTTGGCGGGTGTAAATGCTCAAAATGCAGTAATGATCGGAGATAGTTTTGAGGCCGATATTCTCGGAGCTGAAGCTGTAGGTCTGCACACGGTATTTTTTAATTACCGTAAGCAGCAAGTTGAGCCTCAACGCATTGTGGTAGATGACCTCCCTGCAATTAAAAACTACTTATAAGGCAATACCCTCCTTTTAAAAACGTTGTATATTTAGCCACGCCCAAATCTAAAATATGCGACCGAAAGCACTTTTTCTTATCGCGCTGATCTGTTGTATGACTTCTTGTATCAAAGACACAGACTTTGAACAAGCAGATCAGATCACACTTTCGCCAGAGTACGAACTCGATCTGGTATACTTCACCGTTGATCCAACGATGTTTACTGCCGTGGGAGAGCTCGGAGAAGCTTTCAGGGTGTCTGATACCACGAATATTCGATTTTTAGACGACAGTTTTATACAGGAATCTCTGGTTCGCGCCGAGGTTTTCTTTAAACTGACCAATAGCATACCCCGCGATTTTCAGCTCGAGGTTGAATTTATGACCTTGAACAATGAAGTACAATATCAGTTTGATATTCCAATTGCAGCGGGAACTGTAGCCGCCCCCGTAATTACTGAACACCTCGAAGTTTTTGACACAGCTGCCGAACTGGGCCCCTTAACCAGCTCGTCGCGCGTGGTGATCAGTGTGTCGAGTCCAGAAACGGTAGAAACCCTGGACGGAACTTTAAACCTACAATCTAAATCTGCTTACTTCTTGGAGTTCTAGACTATGCGTAATTTACTGGCTTTTCTTACTGTCCTGCTGATGGGAGCAGGGATGCTTGCACAAAACAAAACCATTGTATTTGGGTATGAGGATATTCCACAATCCCTTTTGGTGAATCCGGCTGCGGATATGCCTCAGGATTTTCATGCGGGACTGCCTGGGCTATCGCAGGTTTATTTGCACGGTGGTTCCAGCGGAGTCAGCGCTTTTGACATCTTCCAAGAATCATCCACTGATATCAATCAACGCATTACGGAAGCCATCGCTGGAATGAATTTTAGAGACTTTTTTACCGTAAATCAGCAGTTGGAAATTCTCAGTGCCGGGTGGCGCAATAACAAAGGCGATTATTGGTCTGCCGGGCTTTATCAAGAGCTGGACGTTTTGGCTTACTTTCCTGAGGACTTAGCCGATCTGGCTTGGGAAGGAAACCGAAACTACATCGGTAGGAGTTTTGATCTGGGGCAACTCAGTGTGACCTCTGAAGTTCTGATGGTTTATCATGTTGGAATCAGCAGACAATTCAATAAAAATTTAAGAGTAGGAGCACGCGCCAAGTTGTATTCTAATATTGCGCACGCTAGCTCCACAGGAAACCAAGGGACCTTTGTCACTACAGAAAATCCAGGAACCGTCAATATCTACGAACACATTGTAACCAATGCGGATTTGGAGGTAAGAACTTCGGGTATTGATGCGATCTCAGAAGCCGGAAGCCCTGGGAAAGAAGTTGCTAAACGCGCCATGCTCGGAGGAAACTTAGGAGTAGGTGTGGATTTGGGGATCAGCTATGACTGGAACCGAAACTGGACCTTTGACGCCAGTATTTTAGATTTGGGTTTTGTCTATCACAGTAATGATGTAAAGCGTTATACAGCCAGAGGTGATTATGTGCTCAACGGGATAGAATTTATTTTTCCACCTTTAAGTGATGGGCAACGCACGGTCGATTACTACCGCAGATTGACAGATGATCTGGACGAGGCTTTCCCCAGAGATACTTTGTCTACCGCTTACCTGCAAATGCGTCCAACCAAGGTAAACGCAGCCATCTCTTACGGATTTGGAACCTTTGGAGAGGGAGAGGATTGCAATTGCCTCAATAAAGAGAGTACGCGCTGGCGTGAGAGACTCGGTTTGCAATTCTTTAGTGTGATCCGTCCAAGAAGACCTCATATGGCCTTGTCTGCCTTTTATTATCGTAGGCTAACAGGTTTTCTTTCTGCTAAAATAGCTTATACCGTGGATGAGTATTCCGCGAGTAATTTAGGAGCTGGTTTTGCAGCCGATATTGGCCCCGTTAACTTCTATTTTACAGTCGATAACATTTTGAGATATGGCAATGTTGCAAGGGCAAAAAATGTATCTTTGCAATTAGGGCTAAATCTTAAATTATCTAGGGAATGAAATTACGCTTCCTCGCGCTGATCACAGCGGTTCTTTTCACTTCGCTTTCTACTGCACAAAGCAGCATTCACGACTACCATTACATCTTTGTTCCTGACCAATTTGAATTCCTAAAAGGGAAGGATCAGTATCAGGTAAATTCACTGGTGCGCTTCTTATTCAAGAAACACGGTTTTAATGCCTACATCGGGAATGAATTGCCGCTTTATTTGAAAGAGCAACCCTGTAAAGGATTGTATGCCGATGTGCAAGGAGTGGAAAATTTCATGCATTCCAAGATCGTGATCAACATCAATGATTGTGAAGGTAATACCTTGTTCACCTCACAAGAAGGAAAGAGCAAAGACAAAGATTACCGCAAAGCGTATCACGGCGCTGTTAGAGAAGCCTTTATTTCTATTGCAGAGCTTAACGTAAACCAATTGGCGCTTGCTGAGCCTGAGGAAGAAGATGAAGTTGTTGAAGACACTGTAGATCAATTAGACCCGCCACCACCGCCTTTAGAGATTGAAGTTGTGGAAGAAGAGGAGCAAGTTTCTGAAGCCGTTGAAGCACAGGCCGATAATACTGCTACAGCGGCATCAACGGTGATTGATGAATTGGAGGAGATCAAAGAAAAGGCTTTGGTGTATAACGACTACGAACTCCTTTTTAAAGACGATGTCTATGTGATCATGTACAAAGGAGATATCATTGGTAAATCATTCTCAACTCAAGAAGATGGCGTTTATGACATTCAAACCAAGCAATTTAATGGCAAGGGATATGTTGAAGGAGAAAACTTCAAAATAGAGCGCGCCATAGAAGGGATGGATCAAACAGTGATCATGTTGTTCAAACCTAAACAATAGACGATGACCAGAATTGGAATGCTCTTATTGGCAGTACTCAGCCTTGTGTTTGTCGCTTGTGAGGACTCCAATAAAGAAAAAGAACAAACGGCTAAGGCAACTACGAAAAAGCCTAAGGATGAAGCCAAGGAAGCTCGCAAAGCCTTATTTGAGCTTTTACCCGCCAATCAAACAGGGATCAATTTCTCCAATACTTTGGTAGATGACGTTTCCACCATGGAAAACCTGTTCAATTTTGATTATTTCTACAACGGAGCTGGAGTCGCTGTTGCTGATCTCAATGGTGACGGGCTGGAAGATATTTTCTTTGCTGGCAATCAGCAGCCCAACAAACTCTACAAGAATCTGGGAGATCTGAAGTTTGAAGATGTCAGTGAGGCCGCAAAGATTAATGAAGGAAAAGTTTGGGCCAATGGAGTTACGGTTGCAGACGTGAACAACGATGGTTTGCTCGACATTTACGTAAGTCAAGGAGGACCTAAGCAAAAAGAAGATCGTGAGAATCTGCTGTTTATCAATAAAGGTAATTTTCAGTTTGAGGAGTCTGCCAAGGCTTATGGCTTGAACGATCAGGGAATCAGCACTCAGGCTGCTTTTTTTGACTATGACAAGGATGGTGATCTGGACTGTGTAGTATCCAATGAGAATGAATTTTACGGTTTGGATCCGCAGCGCTTCTTTGCGACCATTGACAAAAACGACGCCAACCTATACAACAGCAGTACGCATCTATATCGCAATGATGGCGGGCGTTTCACAGATGTGACCAAACGTGCCGGAGTGCTCAATGCCTCTTTTGGACTTGGACTCAGCGTGAGCGATATCAACCAAGATGGCTGGTTGGATATTTACGTTGCCAACGACTACTATGTGCCCGATGCGCTTTACCTCAATCAAGGGGATGGCACCTTTAAGAATCAGGTTAAAGAAACCACCAAACAAGTGTCCTTTTACGGGATGGGTGTGGATATAGACGATCTAAACAATGATGGCCTAAAAGACATCTTTGTTTTGGATATGGCCTCTAGTGACCACATCAGATCAAAAACCTTAATGGCTTCAATGAATGAGGAGCGGTTTTCTCTGTTGGTGGATACCTACGATATGCCGTATCAGTATATGTACAACTCGGTTCAGCTCAATCAAGGCGACGCCAAGTTCATCAACGTGGCGCAACAGACCAAAATGGCCAAAACAGATTGGTCTTGGGCTGGATTGATCACAGATTATGATCTGGATGGCAATAAAGACATTTATGTGACCAACGGATACCGACGTTACGCTTTAGATAACGATTTGCGCCGTCAAGTAGCAGAGGTACAACGGGCTTATGCTGGGCAGGTCCCGGTAGAGGTAAAGAAGCAGCTCTATGATGCCATGCCGTCAGAGAAGCTCTCCAATATCATGTTTTGGAACAAAGGTGATCTGGCCTTTGAAAATCAAGCCTATCAGTGGGGCTTGGCCAATCCATCCTTCTCCAACGGTGCAGTTTATGCAGATTTGGACAACGATGGCGATCTTGAATTGGTAGTGAACAATATTGATGAGACTGCCTTTGTTTATAAGAACACTGCGGTGGAGCGCGGCCTGAATAACTTCATCACCGTAAAGACCGAAGGGAAACTCTCCGAGGCCTTTCCGCAGATCTTTTTGACACAAAATTCGGGCAATACCCAACTCATTGAAGCTAAGCGCGTGCGTGGCTATCTCTCGGCAACAACCAATTCCGCATCTTTTGGTATTGGAAAAGATACCCAGGTTGCTGAGGTGAAAGTACTATGGCCGAGCGGGAAGCAAGAAATTAGAACAGATATTGCAGCCAACAGCACGTTGACTTTTAAGGAGGCTGATGCTACAGATTCTGGGCGTAATGTAAATCCATCCCAAGCCATGCTTAAGGCTACGGCTTCAACTATGGGCTTGGATTTTCAGCACAAAGAGAATGATTATAACGACTTTAGTTTGGAGGTGCTTCTGCCATACAAACAGTCTACTATGGGCCCCTTTATGGCCACTGCAGATATCAACGGTGATGGCCTTGAAGATGTATTTGTTGGAGGTGCTGCAGGGCAGAGCGCTTATTTGTTCAAACAAACCCAGAGTGGTTTTAGCCGTGTGCGTGTGCCTGCCTTTACTGCAGATGCTGAGGCTGAAGATATGAAGGCCGTCTTCTTTGATGCCGATGGAGATTCGGATATGGATCTTTATGTGGTGAGCGGTGGTAACGCCTTTGCGCAGGGATCCATTAAATACACCGACCGCTTGTACCTCAATGACGGTCAAGGCGGTTTTACCAAAAGCGAGAACGCTGTTTTAGGTGCCTTCAAACAGAGCGGTCACGCTGTTGCGGCCTTAGACTTTGATCAAGATGGTGATATGGACCTGATGGTTGGGAATCGAATGCTTCCGCAGCAATACCCACAAGCTGCTCCGAGTTATTTACTCAAAAATGACGGGAACGGTCAATTCACTCCTGCGGGTACTGCGGCCTTTTCAGATGCTGCTAACCTCGGCTTGGTCAATGATCTTCTAGTGACCGATTTTGACAATGACGGTTGGTCCGATCTTATCGTAGCGACCGAATGGGATGCCGTGAAGATGTATCGCAACAATCAAGGGAGTTTTGAAGCCTATCAAGGCGTAGCTGGTCTGGCTGATCAAAAAGGCTGGTGGTTCTCCGTTAGTGAGACCGACATCAATAAAGATGGAAAGCCCGATTACATTTTAGGGAACCTCGGAGTGAATAGCAAGTATAAGGCCACTGAGAGTACACCGCTTAAAGTGTACGGTTATGATTTTGATGACAACGGAAGCTTTGATCTGGTCTTGAGTAGTAAGTACAACGGTCGCGATGTCCCGGTTAGAGGTAGGGAATGCTCTTCTCAGCAGATGCCCTTCATCGCTCAGAAATTTGAGACCTACGCAGCCTTCGCAAATGCTTCCTTGCAAGATATCTACGGAGCAAAGCTTAACAGCGCCTATCAACGTGAGGTCAATCAGTTTCATTCTATGGTTATGCTCAGTAATAGTGCTGGTGGACACGATCTTATAGAATTGCCTGCCTATGCACAAACGGCTCCTGTTTTAGGAGGAATTACTGTGGATGTGGCTTCGGATGGAACTCCTGCCTTTGTTGCGGTAGGTAATATTTACAATACAGAGGTGGAAACCCCACGTATGGACATGGGAACAGGAATGGTACTGCAGTGGCAAGACGGTTCATTTAAGGCCAGCGGAGGGCCATCAACTTTTTATGTAGAAGGTGATGCTAAATCCATAACCGCTATTGACCACAAAGGGACTGGTAAAACTTTGGTGCTTGTTGGGAGAAACAATGGGCCGCTAGGCGTGTTTGAGCTTGTAAAGTCCTAACTTAGAATTTGTATTTGTCTTTCCAAAGCTGGCTTAGGTAGTCTTTGAGCGCGCGTTCTCTTTTGTTATTCCCGGGACGGTAGAAGTTGTAATTGCTGAGTTCTTCAGGTAAGAACTGATGCGGAACAAAATTTCCCTCATAATTATGGGCGTACTGATAACCTTCTGAATAGCCCAGTTCTTTCATCAATTTGGTTGGTGCATTTCTAATGGAGAGCGGCACAGGAAGATCCCCTTGCGCCCGAACGGCAGCCTGTGCTTCATTTATAGCCACATAGGAAGCATTGCTCTTTGCTGAAGTTGCCAAGTATATAGCACACTGAGACAAGATGATCCGCGCTTCTGGATAACCAATTACGCTAACGGCCTGAAAGGTGTTGTTAGCAACCATTAAAGCCTGTGGATTCGCGTTGCCAATATCTTCTGAGGCAAGGATCAAAAGTCTGCGCGCAATGAATTTGACATCCTCGCCGCCTTCTATCATTCTGGCGAGCCAATAAACCGCAGCATTTGGGTCGCTGCCTCGAATCGATTTAATAAAAGCCGATACAATGTCATAATGCTGTTCTCCGGTTTTGTCATAGCGCACTACGTTTTGTTGTACCTTTTGAGTAACTAGGTCATTGGTTATGACAACACGGTCAGAATCTGCCGTGGCCACAACCAATTCAAGGATGTTGAGCAGTTTTCTTGCATCACCACCAGAAATGCGCAACATAGCCTCTGTTTCCTGTAGCTTTATGTCTTTTTTGTTCAACAGGTCGTCTTGAGCAATTGCACGCTTTAAAAGCGCCTCTAAATCGTTTTTAGAGAAGGCGTTGAGTACGTAGACCTGACAGCGCGACAATAATGCGGGAATTACCTCAAAACTCGGATTTTCTGTCGTGGCACCGATCAGGGTGACCCAACCTTTCTCTACAGCCTCTAAAAGTGAATCTTGTTGGGATTTACTAAATCGGTGAATCTCATCAATGAATAACAATGGATTCTTTGTAGTGAAAAGCCCATCTTCTTTTTTTGCTCTATTGATCACCTCTCGGACGTCCTTTACACCGCTGCTAATAGCGCTGAGTTTAAAAAAGGGGCGCTCTACGGTATTGGCAATAATCGTGGCAAGAGTTGTCTTTCCTGTTCCGGGTGGTCCCCAAAGAATCAAAGAGGGGAGTATGCCTTGTTTGATCTGGTTGGTCAAAGAACCTTCTGGACCCACTAAGTGTTGCTGACTGATGTAGTCTTCTAAAGTTCTGGGTCGGATCCGTTCTGCCAATGGTGCATTCATGGGCTAAAAATACGTTTTTAACGCAGGAAGTGACAAATTAGCAGCGCCGAATTCATGGCTGAATTTTTGATACTTTAGTACTAGATGCAAAAAATTGAATATCCCTCTGTATTTGAATTTCGTCGGATCGCTATCTCTGTAGGTCTGGTTATGCTTTTGTGGATTGCGCTCTGGGCCGATCTAAGATTTGATCTCAATTTACGCAGTTGGGGTGTTTATCCCAGGACCTTTGAAGGTTTAAAGGGACTTGTATTTACTCCTTTTATTCACAAAGACCTCAGTCACCTTACCAATAATAGTATTTCCCTAGTGGCCCTGCTGTGGTTTCTGTTTTACTTCTATCCACGGGCTGCATGGAAAGTATTGCTATATGGCGCTTTACTGTCAGGGCTGGGAACCTGGCTGATCGGTAGACCAGCGTTTCACATCGGTGCCAGTGGTATAGTCTATATGCTGGTGAGCTTCCTGTTCTTTAAAGGCGTATTTAGCGGCTACTATCGTCTTATTGCTTTATCACTAATTGTCGTGTTCTTATACGGAGGATTGTTGTGGTATGTTTTCCCTATTGATCCTAAGATCTCTTGGGAAGGTCATTTGTCCGGATTTTTTGTGGGCTTTCTTTTTGCTGGAGTCGTGAAGAGCGGTGTGACACAGGAGTATCACTATCCGTGGGAACATCCAGAGTTCGATCCGTCTAAGGATCCATTTATGAGACGCTTTGATGAGTCGGGTAATTTTGTTCCTGATGAGCCTGAGCCAGAGATCGAAGTTGAAACAGATCAACAAGCGCAAAAGGTCGAGATCAAATACAATTTTAAACCTTCCTCAGAGGACAGCGAGTAAGTTTAGGACAAGCGCTGTCTTTTTGCCTCAAAAAGAATTACTGCACTTGCAACAGCGACGTTGAGCGAATCTACTTCTTCTGCAATGGGGATGTGGATCTGCGTATCAATCATTTTTAAGACCGATGGATTAACCCCACGTCCTTCAGAACCCATGACTAGGGCAAAGCTATTTTTGAGATCGGTGTCGAAAAGGGATTGTTCACCCTTTTCTGTGGCCGCGATTAGCTGAACGCCTTCAGCTTGAAAATAGAACAGCGCGTCTTTGATATGATCTACCTTGCAGATCGGAATTTTGAATAAGGTTCCTGCGGATGTTTTAATCGCATCAGCGTTAACAGGCGCGCCACCTTTCTTTTGAATGATGATTCCATTAGCACCTGCTGCAACTGCAGATCTAATGATTGCTCCAAAGTTTCTTACATCACTGATCTGATCCAACAGGATAAAGAGGGGAGTGGTAGTAGCTTCATTTGCCAGAGTTACCATTTCTTCAAGATCGACAAAAGAGACGGGAGCAATATTGGCTACAATACCTTGATGATTACGTCCTTTGGAAAGTTTTTGCAACTTCTCCATGGGTACGTAAGAGATCGTCGCACCTTGTTTAGCACATTCGTTGAGTAAGGCTTTTACCTTTGGATGTTGCTGATTGGTTTGTGCAAATACTTTAGAAATATTCATGGAAGCCTGAAGGGCTTCTTCTAAAGCGTGAATTCCGTAGATACGACTGACTTGTTCTTCCATAGGGCAAAAATAAAAAAGCTGCCTCGAAAGGCAGCTTTTTCTATATAATAAGTGAGAATCTTATTGTTTAGTGAGCGTAGCGAATACGTCTCTTGGTCCTTCACCACAGTCGCTTCCTTCGTTATCAGTAAAGCGGATGATGAATACAGAGTCATCTCCAGTTGTGTACTCACCCAAGTCTCCGTTTGGAGATGGGCCAATAGTTAGACCAGAAGAACACTGTAGACCAGAGTTCTGTCCTGGAGGGATCACAACTGTGTTACAGATAAACTGCATTGCGAAATCAACAGGATCTTGTCCTACACCAGCATCTGGAAGGTAAACGTAGTCGAAAGCACGATCTACAGAAGTACCACCTTCTGGGAAGTACATCTCTACAATTACTCCTTCTTCAAATACGTTGAAGTCAAGTACACCAGGAACACCGTTAGTAATTTGGTATGGTCCTAGGAACTCTTCTTCACCTACAGGACATACTACTGGAGTAGTGTACTGGAATGGAGAAGCAAAGAAACCACCGGTAATGATACCACCAGCATTGTTTACAGAGAATACACGTCCGTCAGTAAGATTAAGAGCGAAACGAGTAGTGAAAGTATCACCACCAAAGATCGCATCAGGAGTCAATCCTACTGCTGCTAACATCTCAGTAAGAGTAAGCGTATACGTAGTTCTTGGAAGACCGAAAGGTCCTGGAGAGAACTCGCTAGCAGGAATGTTACGGATGAACACTTCCTCAGTGGTCGCTGCAGAAGAATCACCTTCGTCAGCAGAACCATCAGCAAAAGTCAAGTAAGCGTCAACACTTTCTAGAAGTGCTCCACCTTGATTGTCTTGCTCTTCGATTTCAACAGAAAAGACAGCGTCCGTAGAACCTAAAGGAAGTTCGTTAGACGTAATAGCGATAGTTCTAAGAACAGCACCATTAGTTACACCGTCAAATACCTGATCAATCGTATTGTTTGCGTCTTCCTCACAAGAAGTTGTACCCATAACGAGTACAGCTCCTAGTGCGGCAAATTTTAATAGATTTTTCATTCTTTTCAATTTTTTTTTCAATTAGTTAGCAGGTGGGAAAGCCGGTCCAGCTGGCTTAGTATCCCAGAATACCTGCGTTGCGTTGTCTTGTCGTTGAGTAACGTTTGGATTCGCAATAACCTCTACAGATGGGTACAAGAAAGTTCTTGGGAACACACCTGGATCTGGCTCTACGTTTGGATCTAGAGTAGTTGGGTAACCTGTTCTTCTGTAGAAGTTGTAGGCATCACCAGCACCACCAAACATAGTAACGAAGTACTGCTCAGCAAGAGCATTCCAAGAGTCGTCTGAAGTATCAGTAATCATCCCTGATTTAGCAGCGATAAAGTCAGATACAGTAGTCGCGTCTGGCTCGAAAGACGTGTCGCGGTTTGTGTCAAGTGCACCGAAAGACTGAACTTTAGCGATTGACTTAGTCAAACCAGCTTCAACCAATCCAGAAGCAGCAGATGGAGATCCACCAGCTAGAGCTACTTCAGCTCTCCAGAAGTCAACGTAAGAAGCAAGGATGATAGGCTCGATTCCTTCACCTAGTCCACCAACATCTTGGTTAAGACCACCGAAGCTGTTATCATCGAACAATCCACCAGCAGGGTAAACACCTACAGCAGTACGTGTAAAGTTATCTGGAGGAGTACCGTCATCATCACCGTGGTTACGACCCCAGTATCCATCTTCTAGGAAACAGTAAGGGATCCCAGCGTATTGTGGTGGAGCAGATTCAAGAGAACAAGAAAGTGTTTCACCATTTCCTTCAGGAAGACAAGATGCACCAGGAGTACATTCTGACTGACGGAAGAAGTAGTAACGGATACGTGGATCATCATCAGAACCGTCAGCAGCGTCAGCATCTTGCATAAGACGCATTAGCCACATTGACTGATAAATGTTAGCACCAGATACAGTGTAATCTGCGTTGTAATCTGGGTGACGAGTGTTCGGGTTAAGCAATTGGGTTCCGTATTTGAACTCAAAGTCTTGAGAAGTTTCTTGGATGTAGTTTCCACCAGAAACTACAGCGTTGAAAGCTGCGATATCACCAGTAGTCAATGCGTGACGCATGATCAAAGTGTTTACAAGACGTTGCCAGTTGCTAACCTCTCCATCGTAGAAGAAGTCAGTAGCAGAACCTACGCTAGCACCTGTAAAGAATGCATTCGCCTCATCCAATCGAGCGCGAGCAGCAGCGTAAACAGCAGCGTCGTCATCTAGAGTTGGATTCGGGAACTCATCTGGGTTAAGAGCTTCAGATAGTGGAATATCACCAATGAAGTCTACTAGCATCATCAAAGTATAAGCTTCGATAGTTTTAGAAACTCCTAAGTGGAATTCTAGTCCTCCACCGTCAGCTTCGTTTTGTTGCTCAATGATACGTACGTTAGCGAAGATGCTGCTGTAAGTACGACTCCATACACCGTCAAAGGTAGAAGAGTTGTAGTTGTTGAAGTAGTCACGTCCGAACATATAGTCGATACGTGTCAATTCTGCAGATCTATCGTTGAACGTGATAGCGTTTGTTACAAAAGCACGCTGAATGGTGTTAAGTAACAGATCTGGGTCTGCCTGTTCTGGCGAGATTGCGTTCGGACTTACAAGTTGTTCCAACTCGGTTGTCTCACAAGAGTAGAATAATGATCCACTCGAGATTAACGCAAGTAAAAAGATTTTATAGATTGTTTTCATAACTAAATTAAGAGATTATAATTAGAATGATGCTTTAACGCTAAGTCCGTATCTTCTTGATGAAGGACCGTTGATGTAGTCAAATCCACGTCCGTTACCAATACCAACACCGGCTACGTTAGGGTCAAAGTTCGCTCCGTCAGGAGTGTTGTAAGCATCATACCAAAGGTTGAATCCACTTGCTGTAACTGATATAGAACCAAATGGTGTTTTTTCTAGCCATTTCTTAGGAACAGTGTATCCGAAAGAAATTTCTTGTAGACGAACTACAGATGCATCATAAACTTGCAATTCTTTAGGTCCGAATAATACATTCGAGAAGTAGTACTGCGAGTTGTTGATCTGGATTTCGTTAGGCTGACCAGTAGACTGGCTAACACCTGGTAAGATGAACGTGTTTGCACGATCTTCAGTCTCAACAATCAAACCACGTCCAAGCAATACTGCGATAGTAGAAGAAGCGATATCTCCACCTTTAGTATGGCTAAATTGGAATCCTAGGTTGAAGTTCTTGTAAGAAAGACTGTTGATGAAGTTCATTACGTAATCCGGGTTCGGGTTACCGATGATCGGAGTAATCTGACGACCGTCGTCAAGAACAACTTGATCTTCAGTTACGTAGTTACCAGCGCTGTTTACAACGAAGTTACCAGCGTCATCACGTAGAATACGAGTACCAACTAATACACCTAGCTGCTCACCACGGATAGCGGCGTTAGCTCCAAGGAATGCTGCAGTAGAACCAGCGAAAAGAATTTGATCTTCTTCTTGCTCAGTTACGATCTGCTCACTCTGTGTAAAGTTAACACGAGAATTCCAGTTGAATCCGTCTTCTTTGTCACTCTTAAAAATATCTACACTTAAGTCAACTTCCCATCCGTCACCTTCTACTTTACCAATGTTGTCCTGAGTCTGGGTAAATCCAGAAGAAGGAGCCAATGGCTTGAATACGATAAGGTCTTCAGTAGAACGGTCGAAGTAAGAAACGTTCAAGTTAACACGGTTGTTCAAGAAACGCGAGTCAAAACCAAGTTCGAATTCTGAAATAAGTTCAGGCTTCAAGTCTGGGTTAGCACGGAATCCTGAGATCGCGTTTGTAGTAATAGGTCCAACAGCACCACCGTTTCCGTTGATTGCTAGGTTCAAGTTCTGAACTGTTGGGAATCCTGTTGGGAATCCAGCAGAAGTACCAAGACCTGCACGTAACTTCAAGTAGTTAAGTCCCCATTCAGATGAACGGATAGAAGGGAATGCAGCAGTTGGCAAGAACGATGCAGAGATCGAAGGATAGAACTGGCTGTTGTTTTCAGTTGGTAAGTTAGAAACCCAGTCATTACGAGCAGATAGCGTCAAGAACGCCCAGTCGCTGTAGTCGATAGAAGTTTCAGCAAATACACCAACGATGTTTCTGAAAGTTGTATTCTGGATAGGAGTCTGAGTCAAGAAGTTGAAGTGACGAAGTACGCCAAATACAATTTGTCCATCAGACTGAACACCTTGCTGATCGAAGTTTCTTGAACGGCTAGTTGCACCAGCTGTAAAAGTAATTCCGATATCGTCAGTTAGGTCATAATCACCACTAAGAGTTAAGTAGTGGTCCCAAATACGTACGTTGTTATCCCAAGTGATGTACTGACCAAAGATAGCTTGGTTGAAGTTTACACCATTCTTGTTAGAATATTGCGTGTTACGTTCGTTGTAGAAGTCAACACCCGCACGATATAAAATGTTCAAGTTGTCGTTGAAGTCGTACTGCAGCTGAGCTGTACCGAATACACGGTTAGTCACCTGAGTAGATCCAGCGTTCTCTACTGTCCAGCGTGGGTTGATGATATCGTTACCGTTACGGTAGTAGATAGATCCACCTGTTTCTGGAATAGTAAAAGGAAGTCCCATCAAGTCTACAGAACGCGGCGTAAAGAATACGTTAGCGAAAGTAGAGAAACCTAAAGTACCGTTACCACGAGAGGCCGCTACTGGAGGAGATGCAACTGCGTTTCTAGAGAAGTTCAACGTTGCAGATACAGTGAAGTTGTTAGTAAGCTGTGCGCGACCACCAACTGCAAGAGTATTTCTGCGAATGTTGTTCCCAGGAGTAAATCCTGTTTCGTCTAAGTGACCGTAGTTTACGTTATACGCTAGTTTACCATCATCAGAGTTTCCACGGATGTTGATAGAAGTGTTAACCACGTTACCAGTGCGGAAGAAGTTCTCAACACTGTTGTAAGGTCTCCACTCGTAGCGCTGTCCTGCGAATTGTCTTGCCAATTCATTATCACCACCGTTAAGGTTGTCAATAAAAGCAGAAGTATCGTAAGGGTGAGCCAAAGTTCCTTGAGCGTCGATCAGACCAGCAGGGTCATTCAAATAACCGTCAACTCCACCAGCGTTAAAAGATGGACCCCAGTTAGAGAAGAACCATCCGAAAGACTGGTCGAAACCGTTACCGTACTTGTCTTGGTAGTCAGGTAAAGAAGCAATTTCATTTACGAAGTACGATTGGCTAACTGTGATCTCGGTCTTCTTAGTTGATTTGTTTGCTCCACCACCACCAGACTTGGTAGTAATTACAATTACCCCGTTACGTCCAGCTGTACCGTAAAGTGTTGCTGCTGCAAGACCTTTAAGTACGTTTACGCTTTCGATGTTGTTAGGATCTAAGTCTAGGAAACGAGAAGAACCAACGTTACCATCTAGGAAGTTACCTTGGGCGTTAGTATCACTAGAGAATGGTACACCATCTACAATGAATAATGCCTGGTTACTACCGGTAATCGAATTGTACCCTCGAATTACTACGTTAGTTGCAGATCCAGAAGTACCACTTTGAGCAGTGATCTGTACCCCAGAAGCTTTACCAGAAAGCACACGAGCAACGTCACCTTCTGTACGTTGTTCAATGTCTGCTGATTCAACAGTACTTACCGCATAACCTAAGGCCTTAGCCTCACGCTTAATACCTTGGGCAACTACCAATACTTCTTCAAGCTCGGTTCCCGGTACCATTTGTACGTTAAGAGTAGATGTACTTGCAGTTACTGCGATTTCCTGTTGAGTAAAACCTACGTAACTGTAGACAAGCGTCTGTCCAACTGATGCTCCGATGCTATAATTACCATCAAAGTCAGATTGAGTTCCAGTCGCGGTGCCTTTTACAATAATGTTAACCCCAGGTAAAGGTAGACCGGTATCATCGGTCACGTTACCCGTGATTGTTTTGTCTTGTGCGAACGTCAGTTGCACTACAAACGCCATGAATAGCGTTAAAATTCCACTAAACTTTGTTCTCATTTTTATAATTTATTTGAATTAGCCAATGCCAAAAATCACAATAAAAAGTTAATTACACAAGTTTTTATACTTAAAATTTACTTTTTTTTAAGGTTATTGTTACCCCTGTGTTAAGGCGGTTTTCCTAAAAATTTGAGCGTAAACTGAGGTGGATTTTTGTGTTCGAAAATGAGAAGGGAAGAGACCCTGTTTTTCCGTTTGCGATATTGATCTTAAAAACCCCTGCTTTGGATAAAAATCCAAGGCCGATTCCGAAGCTAATTAACTCTTCTTGGGTTTGATTGAGTTCATTTTCGAGATATCCAACATCCGCAATGCTATGTACATAGAGCCCTGGGTTGACTAAATAGCGGTATTCGGTATTGAGTACCGAATAGAATTGGGCGTCAATGCTGTTCTCGTCAAAGCCGCGTATGGAGGTGATGCCGCCAAAGCGCATCAGTTCATTGGTCAGGTAGTTGTCACTTATTAAGGTCTCTGTGGTATTCCTTATAAAGATGGAGTTGTTGTCGTTAAGATCTAATATGTAATAGCCGTCAAAGCTTACCTTGACCTGGTCACTGGTCATCGAGGCGCTCCGATTACCAAATTGTCCTTTGAGTTCCCACCGCGTTTTGTTGGGGAAGAGTAAGCTCGGTTGCGGGATCTGATATTGCAATCCGCCTAAAACAAAATCAGAGGTATAGTCGTCAATGTTGTTTGCGGTCAAAGTTTCCTCCAAAAGGTTGTTGGATTCAAAATGGGTATAACCGGCTAAAGCGCGTAAGCGCGGATTGATCTGATAGTGTACTTGGGCTTTTTGTTCTACAGTAACAAAGCTGGAATCGCGTTTGAAGATGTACAATTCCAGATCGACACCCAAAGGAGTCTTAAATAAATAAGGTAGGGAGGTAGCCACTCTAAAGTTCTGTTGATCCCGACCGTCGCTTTTGTAATTGATTCGAATCTCCTCGCCGAAATTCAAATTGTTGCGGAGCTCCAGATCCAGGTAGCCGTTAAAGATGATCTTAGAGTCGGTCTCACTATTGGCAAATCCCAAGATGCCATCAAAGCTATTGCTGGAGCGCTTCTTTAAATAAAGGTAGACTTCTGTGCTGTCTGGTCGGAAGAGTACTTCAGGCGCCTTGGTGCTCGTAACAAAAGGAAGACTCTCTATAGCTTCGTAGTTCTTGAGTAATTTACTGCGATCAAAAACGCCTCCTGTTTTAATTCCGGCGAAGTATTTCAAATAAGACCTCGGGAACTTTTCATAACCCTTAATGATGATCTCATCCAAAGAGCGAGCTGTTCCAGATTCGATGCTTAAGGTTCCGCGCATGGTTTGTGGATCTTCAAAATCCAAGTCAATGAGTTGGGCGGCGGCAAAAGCATTGCCCAAACTGTTTTGATAATCGGTAATGGCTTGCATGCTCGCTTCGAGATCTTCGAAGTCTATGGAGATGGTTTTGTCGTCTACCTCTGAAAATAATTTTTCGAGATCCTTTATGGGGATGCCTGATAGGCTGTGGTCAATTTGAAATCGAGTCACACGAACTCCTAAATTGTATTTTGCTGTAAAAGTACTGTCTTGAGATTTTACTGGGTTGTTGTACTCCAGATTAAGGTAACCGCCTTTGCGCAAGTTCTCTGCTGCTGCTTCTGCAGCCTGATTCATGCTGAGAAGATCTGAGAATTCTTTGGGGCCGATCAGGTCTTGAACCAATTCGGATTCTGTATTGGGAATTACCTCAATTTCCAATTTGAAATTCTGGGCTGAGACCAATCCGCAGAATAGTATATATATATTAAGGTATAAAGCGCGTTTAAAAAATCGGTTCAAAATCCCTGCTATTAGCTCTGTAAAACTAACGCAAGTGTTCGGTTTTTCATATAAATCGAGTTATCAAAATGTAAGCTTTTGAAAATTACAGAGTATACGTTTGATTACTAGAATAATATTTCTACCTTTGCATGCCCTTAAAAAGGGCCTTTTAGAATTTAAAAAAAAGTATAACAAAGGATTTTATGCCAACAATTTCACAATTAGTACGAAAAGGAAGATCCAAAATAACCAAGAAGAGCAAATCGGCTGCTTTGGATTCGTGCCCTCAAAGAAGAGGGGTATGTACTCGTGTGTACACAACCACACCTAAGAAACCTAACTCAGCAATGAGAAAGGTTGCACGTGTGCGTCTTACCAATGGTAAGGAAGTGAACGCCTACATCCCTGGAGAAGGACACAATCTACAAGAGCACTCGATAGTATTGGTTAGAGGAGGAAGGGTAAAAGATTTGCCGGGAGTTCGTTATCACATTGTACGTGGAGCACTTGACACCGCTGGTGTTGAAGGCCGTCTACAACGTAGATCGAAGTACGGAGCGAAACGCCCAAAGAAGTAAATTAACACCCGTTAAGACGAAGACATGAGAAAAAGACAAGCGAAAAAACGTCCGCTTTTACCAGACCCAAAGTTTAACGATCAACTAGTTACACGTTTTGTGAACATGTTGATGTGGGACGGTAAAAAATCTGTGGCGTTCAAGATATTCTACGATGCGATCGATATCGTAGATCAGAAAAAACAAGACGACGAGAAAACGGCTTTAGAGCTTTGGAAAGACGCTCTATCTAACGTAATGCCTCACGTAGAGGTACGTAGCCGTCGAGTGGGAGGGGCAACGTTCCAGATCCCAATGCAAATCAGACCAGACCGCAAGGTTTCTACAGCAATGAAGTGGTTGATCCTTTTTGCGCGTAAGCGTAACGAGAAGTCAATGGCTCAGAAATTGGCTGCAGAGATCCTAGCTGCGGCTAAGGAAGAAGGGGCTGCTGTTAAGAAGCGTGTGGATACACACAAAATGGCAGAAGCAAACAAAGCATTCTCACACTTTAGATTCTAAGACATAAAATGGCAAGAGATTTAAAATTTACTAGAAATATCGGGATCGCTGCCCACATTGATGCGGGTAAGACAACTACAACAGAGCGTATCCTTTATTATACTGGTGTTAGTCACAAGATTGGTGAAGTGCACGATGGTGCTGCAACCATGGACTGGATGGAGCAAGAGCAGGAGCGTGGTATTACAATTACCTCTGCTGCAACTACTTGTACTTGGAACTTCCCGTTAGAGAACGGAAAGCCAACTCCAGACACTAAAGGCTACCACTTCAACATTATCGATACTCCGGGTCACGTTGACTTTACCGTAGAGGTAAACCGTTCTTTACGTGTACTTGACGGATTGGTATTCTTGTTCTCTGCAGTAGACGGAGTTGAGCCTCAATCTGAGACCAACTGGCGTTTGGCAGACAACTACAAAGTGCCACGTATCGGTTTTGTGAACAAGATGGACCGTCAGGGATCAAACTTTATGGCGGTATGTCAGCAGGTAAAAGATATGTTGAAGTCTAACGCAGTGCCAATTGTAATGAACATTGGTGATGAGGCAGACTTTAAAGGTATCGTTGACCTTGTGAAGAACCGTGCTATTGTATGGCATGATGAAACTCAAGGGTCTACTTTTGACGTTATCGATATTCCAGAAGAGCTTAAAGAAGAGGCTGCTATGTTGCGCGGACAACTTATTGAAGAAGTTGCTGCTTACGACGAGAACCTACTTGAGAAGTTCATGGAAGATGAAAACTCTATTACAGAAGAAGAGGTTCACGCTGCATTGCGTGCCGCTGTAATGGACATGAGTATCATTCCTATGGTTTGTGGATCAGCATTTAAGAACAAAGGTGTTCAGTTCCTATTGGACGCAGTTTGTCGTTACTTGCCTTCTCCAACAGACAAGGAAGGTATTGTAGGTACTAACCCTGATACTGAAGAGGAAGAAGTACGTAAGCCAGATGTAAAGGAGCCATTTGCTGCCCTTGCATTTAAGATCGCTACTGACCCATTCGTAGGTCGTTTGGCTTTCTTTAGAGCGTACTCTGGACGTCTTGATGCAGGGTCTTACGTATTGAACAACCGTTCTGGTAAGAAAGAGCGTATCTCACGTATCTACCAAATGCACTCGAACAAGCAAAACGCTATCGAATATATTGAAGCTGGTGATATTGGAGCTGCTGTTGGATTTAAGGACATCAAAACTGGTGATACCCTATCTGACGAGAAGAATCCAATCGTACTTGAGAGTATGGAGTTCCCAGATCCTGTAATTGGTATCGCGGTTGAGCCTAAAACTAAGGCAGACGTAGACAAACTAGGTCTTGCTCTTGGTAAATTGGCTGAAGAGGATCCAACCTTCACCGTACGTACTGATGAGGCTTCTGGACAGACTATCATCTCTGGTATGGGTGAGCTTCACTTGGATATCATTGTTGACCGTCTGAAGCGCGAGTTCAAGGTTGAAGTAAACCAAGGACAGCCTCAGGTAGAGTACAAAGAAGCAATCACACAATCTGCAGATCACAGAGAGGTTTACAAGAAGCAATCTGGTGGTCGTGGTAAGTTTGCCGATATCGTATTTACAATGGAGCCTGTTGAGGACGAAACCAAAACTGGTCTTGAGTTTGTTAACGTGATCAAGGGTGGTAACGTACCAAAAGAATATGTTCCAGCGGTTGAGAAAGGATTTAGAGATGCCATGAAGAACGGTCCTTTGGCTGGTTTCGAAATGGATTCTATGAAAGTTACTTTGAAAGACGGTTCCTTCCACCCTGTGGATTCGGATTCTCTATCTTTCGAATTGGCTGCGAAACTTGGTTACAAAGCTGCTGCTAAAGCTGCACGCGCTGTGATCCTTGAGCCAATCATGAAGCTAGAGGTTATTACTCCAGAAGAGAACATGGGTGATATCGTAGGTGATTTGAACCGCCGTCGTGGTCAAGTTAACGATATGGGAGATCGCGCAGGAGCTAAGGTTGTTAAAGCCGAGGTGCCACTTTCTGAGATGTTTGGTTATGTAACTACGTTGCGTACCCTTTCTTCAGGTCGTGCGACTTCAACTATGGAATTCTCTCACTATGCAGAAACTCCTTCTAATATTTCAGAAGAAGTAATCGCTGCTGCTAGAGGAACTGCTAACGTATAATATTCAACAGATGAGTCAGAAAATAAGAATTAAGCTTAAATCTTACGATCACAATTTGGTAGACAAATCTGCTGAAAAAATCGTAAAGACCGTAAAGAGTACTGGTGCTGTAGTAACTGGTCCAATTCCACTACCTACACACAAAAAAATCTTTACCGTATTGCGTTCACCTCACGTGAACAAGAAGTCTCGCGAACAGTTCCAATTGAGCTCTTACAAGCGCCTTTTGGATATCTATTCGTCTTCTTCTAAGACCATCGATGCTTTGATGAAGCTTGAATTGCCAAGCGGTGTTGAAGTTGAGATCAAAGTCTAAGGCACAAAGCTTCCCACTTTCGTGGGAAGTGAACATGTCCCGAGCGGTTGTCGAGGGAAAAACGGAGAAAAATACATTCAGGGTTGAAAGTATTTTGACCCTGAATTTTTTTGAAATAGGAAGCATAAGAGCTTCAAAATAAATAAGTAAATAACAATTAATAATTATGTCTGGGTTAATAGGAAGAAAGATAGGAATGACCAGCATCTTTGACGAGAACGGGAAGAATATCCCTTGTACCGTAATTGAAGCAGGTCCCTGTGTTGTTACCCAAGTCAGAACCACAGAGGTTGACGGGTATGAAGCTCTTCAGCTTGGTTTCGATGACGCTAAAAAGGCAAACATGGCTGCCGCTGGGCACGCCAAGAAAGCTGGAACCGTTGCAAAACGTAAAGTCGCCGAATTCCAAGGATTTGAAGAGGAGTATAAACTAGGTGATACGATCACCGTAGAACACTTCGCTGAAGGAGAATTTGTTGATGTATCTGGTACATCAAAAGGAAAAGGATTCCAAGGGGTAGTAAAACGCCACGGATTTGGCGGGGTTGGACAGGCCACTCACGGTCAGCACAACCGACTACGTGCTCCTGGTTCTATTGGTGCGGCATCTTACCCTGCACGTGTATTCAAAGGAATGCGCATGGCAGGTCAGATGGGCAACGAGAAAGTAAAAGTTCAAAACTTGCGTGTATTGAAAGTGGTTCCTGAAAAGAATCTACTTGTTGTGAAAGGGTGTGTGCCTGGACACAAGAACGCTTACGTAACCATTCAGAAATAATGAAAGTAGCAGTATTAGATAAGAACGGAAAAGAAACCGGAAGACAAGTAACCTTGTCTAAGGAGGTTTTCGCAGTAGAGGCTAATGAGCATGCTGTTTACTTAGATGTAAAGCAATACCTAGCTAACCAGCGTCAAGGGACTCACAAGTCTAAAGAGCGCGCTGAGATCGCAGGGTCTACTCGCAAGATCAAAAAGCAAAAAGGTACGGGTACTGCTCGTGCTGGTAGTATCAAATCTCCTGTATTTAAAGGAGGAGGTCGCATCTTCGGACCAAGACCGAGAAACTACCGCTTTAAGCTGAACAAAAACCTAAAGCGTCTGGCTCGTAAATCAGCTTTGACGATGAAGGCTAACGATAAGGCCATCCTAGTTGTAGAGGACTTCCAAATGGATGCTCCTAAGACTCAGGAATTCTCTCAAGTGATTAAGAATCTGGGACTTGAAAACAAAAAGTCTCTATTCGTGTTGGGAGAGTCAAATAATAACCTATATTTGTCGTCTCGTAATTTAAAAGGTGCAGAAGTTGTAACTAACTCAGAATTAAGCACTTACAAAATTGTGAATGCAAGTAGCCTAGTGTTATTTGAAGGTTCTTTGGAAGGAATTGAAACAAACTTAAGTAAATAAGAAGCGATGAGTGTCTTAATAAAACCCATTATTACGGAAAAGGCTACTGCAGCTGTAGAAGAATTAAACGTCTACGGATTTGAGGTAGCTCCGACGGCGAATAAGGTAGAAATTAAGAAGGCAGTTGAGGCTGCTTACGGCGTTTCTGTTACTAAAGTTCGCACAATAAATGTCCGCCCAGATCGTCGTACTCGTTATACGCGTACGGGGATGCAAACTGGTAAAACAAATGCTTACAAAAAAGCACTTGTACAGGTGGCGGAAGGTGATACAATTGATTTTTACAGTAACATCTAGAATTTCTAGAAAACTAAAACGACAATAATGTCAGTAAGAAAATTAAAGCCTGTCACCCCAGCACAGCGATTTAGAGTAGTTAATGGTTTTGACGCCATTACTACTGACAAGCCGGAGAAAAGCCTATTGGCTCCGAAAAAACGTTCTGGGGGTAGAAACAGTCAAGGAAGAATGACCATGCGCTACAAAGGTGGTGGTCACAAAAGAAAGTATCGAATCATCGATTTTAAGAGAGACAAAGCCGGAGTTCCTGGTACTGTTGCCTCTATTCAGTATGATCCGAACAGAACCGCTTTTATCGCCCTGTTGAACTATCAGGATGGCGAAAAGCGTTACATCATAGCCCAAAACGGCCTTAAAGTAGGACAGAACGTAGTGTCTGGTTCTAAAGTAGCTCCTGAGATCGGGAACGCTATGCCGTTATCGGATATTCCATTAGGTACTATTATTTCATGTATTGAACTACGTCCAGGACAGGGAGCTGTTATGGCACGTAGTGCTGGTGCTTTCGCGCAGCTTATGGCTCGTGACGGAAAGTACGCTACCGTGAAATTGCCTTCTGGTGAGACCCGTTTGATTTTAGTGACTTGTATGGCAACTATCGGTGCTGTTTCTAACAGTGACCACCAGTTGTTGGTGTCTGGTAAGGCAGGACGCAGCCGTTGGTTGGGTCGTCGTCCAAGAACTAGACCAGTAGTGATGAACCCAGTCGATCACCCAATGGGTGGTGGTGAAGGGAAGTCCTCTGGAGGTCACCCACGTTCTAGAAATGGTATTCCTGCAAAAGGATTTAGAACCCGTTCTAAGACGAAAGCGAGTAATAAGTACATTGTAGAACGTAGAAAGAAATAATAAGATATGGCACGTTCATTAAAGAAAGGACCTTACGTTCACTATAAATTAGAGAAGAAAGTTCAACAGAATGTTGAGTCGAACAAGAAAAGCGTTATCAAGACTTGGTCTCGCGCTTCTATGATCACTCCTGATTTTGTTGGTCAGACCATTGCCGTTCACAACGGACGTCAGTTTGTTCCTGTTTACGTAACAGAGAACATGGTAGGTCATAAACTAGGAGAGTTTTCACCAACGCGTTCCTTTAGAGGTCACGCGGGGGCTAAAAACAAAGGAAAAAAATAATACGCCATGGGAGTTCGTAAAAGAGAAAGAGCCGAGCAAATGAAAGAAGCCAAAAGAAACATGGCTTTTGCTAAGTTGAATAACTGCCCTACTTCCCCTCGCAAGATGCGTCTGGTAGCAGACCTGATCCGCGGAGAGAAAGTAGACAAGGCGTTGAACATATTGCGCTTCAGCCAAAAAGAAGCTGCTGGTCGTTTAGAAAAGCTTTTGCTTTCGGCCATCGCTAACTGGCAAGCCAAGAACGAAGAAGCTGACGTTGAGTCTGCAGATCTTTTTGTAAAAGAGATCCGCGTAGACAGCGCTAGCATGCTTAAGCGTTTGCGTACTGCACCGCAGGGACGCGCGCACAGAATTAGAAAACGCTCTAACCATGTAACCTTGGTACTAGGAGCAAACGATAACTCACAAAGCTAGAAAGTAAATGGGACAGAAAACAAATCCAATCGGAAATCGCCTTGGAATTATCAGAGGATGGGAATCTAACTGGTATGGTGGCCGTGATTACGGTGACAAATTGGCCGAGGATGACAAGATTAGAAAGTACGTTCACGCTCGTTTATCGAAAGCTAGTGTGTCACGTGTAATTATTGAGCGTACGCTTAAACTTGTAACCGTTACTATCACAACGGCTCGCCCAGGTATCATTATTGGTAAGGGTGGTCAAGAGGTAGACAAGTTGAAAGAAGAGCTTAAGAAGATCACCGGGAAAGAAGTACAGATTAACATCTACGAGATCAAGAGACCAGAATTGGATGCACACCTAGTGGCTGCTAGTGTTGCTCGCCAGATCGAAAGCAGAATCTCTTACCGTCGTGCCATCAAGATGGCTATCGCTGCGGCAATGAGAATGAACGCTGAAGGAATCAAGATCCAGATTGCTGGACGTCTTAACGGTGCTGAAATGGCGCGTACGGAGTCTTACAAAGACGGCCGTATCCCATTATCGACCTTTAGAGCTGATATTGATTATGCACTAGTTGAAGCCCACACTACTTACGGTAGATTGGGTGTAAAAGTGTGGATCATGAAAGGCGAGGTATATGGAAAGAGAGAGCTATCTCCACTAGTTGGTCTTGCTAAGAAGCAAGGTAAAGGTGGCGGTGGTCGCGGAGGAAACAAATCTCGTCGCAGAAAGTAATTATTAAAGACATTTAGACATGTTACAACCTAAAAGAACCAAATTCCGCAAGCAACAGAAGGGGCGCATGAAAGGCAATGCCGGACGTGGAAACCAGCTTTCTTACGGTACCTTCGGAATTAAATCTTTAGATTCTAATTTCTTGACTTCACGTCAAATAGAAGCTGCGCGTATCGCCGCTACACGTTACATGAAGCGGGAAGGACAAATGTGGATCATGATTTTCCCAGATAAGCCAATTACCAAAAAACCACTCGAAGTACGTATGGGTAAAGGTAAAGGTGCTGTGGATCACTGGGCTGCAGTTGTTAAACCCGGTAGAGTGTTGTTTGAAGTATCAGGTGTACCATTTGAAGTTGCTAAAGAAGCACTTCGTTTGGCCGCTCAAAAGCTTCCCGTTAAAACAAAGTTCATTGTGTCCCGAGATTTTCAGGCGTAATTAATTAAGAGATGAAACAAGTAGAGATTAAAGAAGCATCTACCGCCGATCTACAAGAAAAGCTTGTAGAGTCAAAAAAGGCTTATACAGATCTTAAGATGGCTCACGCCATTTCACCGTTGGAAAATCCGATTCAGCTTAGAACGCAGCGTCGTACTATCGCTAGAATTCAGACCGAACTAACTAAAAGAGAAGTACAGTAAGTACGAAAGCGGAAAGATGGAAAAAAGAAATTTAAGAAAAGAGCGTATCGGGGTAGTAACCTCTAACAAGATGGAGAAATCTATCGTTGTTTCTGAGGTGAAGAAAGTAAAGCACCCGATGTACGGAAAGTTCGTACTTAAAACTAAAAAGTACGTTGCCCACGACGAGCAAAACGACTGTAACGAAGGTGATACTGTACGTATCATGGAAACACGTCCGTTGAGTAAATCGAAGTGTTGGAGACTAGTAGAAATCATTGAAAGAGCTAAGTAATCATGGTACAACAGGAATCAAGACTAAAAGTAGCAGACAATACAGGAGCTAAGGAAGTACTTACCATCCGTGTATTGGGAGGAACCAAGCGTCGTTATGCGTCGATTGGGGACAAGATTGTAGTTACCGTGAAAGAAGCCACTCCAAACGGTACAGTAAAGAAAGGAACCGTTTCTACCGCTGTGGTAGTACGTGTGAAGAAGGAAGTACGTCGTCCAGATGGATCTTATATCCGTTTTGATGACAACGCTTGTGTACTGTTAAACGCTACTGGAGAAATGCGCGGAACTCGTGTATTTGGACCAGTTGCGAGAGAGCTTCGCGATAAGCAATTCATGAAGATTGTATCATTGGCACCAGAAGTGCTTTAATCGATCAGACAAATGACAAAGCTGAAAATTAAAACAGGAGATAACGTAACAGTAATTGCTGGAGACCACAAAGGTTCAGAAGGTAAGGTACTACGCGTTATGGCTGATGCCAATAAAGCCATCGTTGAAGGTGTAAATCTTGTAAAGAAGCACCAGAAGCCAAGCGCTAACAATCCTCAGGGAGGCATCGTAGAGAAAGAAGCTGCCATTCACATTTCTAACCTGTCGCTAATCGACCCTAAGTCGGGAGATGCAACACGTGTAGGATACAGAATGGATGACGGGAAAAAAGTACGTTTTTCCAAGAAATCTAATGAAGTAATTTAGTTATGGGCTATACACCAAGACTTAAAGAAGAATACAGAAGCCGCGTGATGAACGCCCTTACCGATGAGTACGGGTATGCTAACGTAATGCAGGTACCAAAATTGGAGAAAATTGTAGTATCCAGAGGTATTGGTGCTGCTGTGGCTGACAAGAAACTTATCGAGTACTCGGTAGAGGAGTTGACTAACATCACAGGTCAAAAGGCAATCCAAACGATCTCTAAGAAAGACGTTGCAACCTTTAAGTTGCGTAAGGGAATGCCAATTGGAGCCATGGTTACATTGCGCGGAGAGCGCATGTACGAATTCCTTGATCGTTTGATCACATCGGCATTGCCACGTGTTCGCGATTTCAACGGAATCAAGGCTACAGGTTTTGACGGACGTGGAAACTACTCTTTAGGAGTTACTGAGCAGATCATCTTCCCAGAGATCGACATCGACAAGGTGCGTAAGATCGAGGGGATGAACATCACTTTCGTAACCTCTGCAGAGACCGATAAAGAAGCTAAATCATTATTAACTGAACTGGGATTACCCTTTAAAAAGAACTAAGAGATGGCTAAAGAATCAATGAAAGCCCGCGAGGTAAAAAGAGCCAAACTAGTTGCCAAATATGCTGAGAAGCGTAAGGCGTTAAAAGAGGCTGGTGATTACGAAGCATTGCAAAAGCTTCCTAAGAACGCTTCTCCAGTACGCATGCACAACCGTTGCAAGCTTACAGGACGTCCTAAGGGTTACATGAGACAATTCGGAATTTCTCGTGTAATGTTTAGAGAAATGGCCAACAAAGGTTTGATTCCAGGAGTTCGTAAAGCAAGCTGGTAAACGTTTAACTGGTGGAAGGTCCTAAAACAAGAAAGGAAACCCTCACCGCAATCAATTATAAATGACAACAGATCCAATCGCAGATTATCTGACTCGTGTTAGAAATGCAGTAGCTGCCGGCCACCGTGTGGTAGAGGTACCTGCTTCTAACTTGAAAAAAGAGATCACTAAGATCCTTTTTGATCAGGGATTCATTTTAAGCTACAAATTCGAAGACAAGCAAGGTCCTCAGGGAACTATCAAGATCGCTTTGAAGTATGACAAGCTTACCAAAGATCCAGTGATCAAGAAGATTCAAAGAATTAGTAAACCAGGTCTACGTAAGTATGCCGGTGCCAACGAAATGCCTAGAGTATTGAATGGTTTAGGAATTGCAATCGTGTCTACTTCTGCGGGAGTAATGACCGGTAAGCAAGCTACTGGCCAGAATGTAGGTGGAGAGGTACTTTGTTACGTATATTAAAAAGAGACTAGAACCATGTCAAGAATAGGAAAAAGCCCAGTAGCAATCCCTGACGGTGTAACCGTAGAAGTAAACGGGAACGCTGTTACAGTAAAAGGGAAGTTAGGCGAGTTAACACAGGATCTGAGCGATATCACCGTAAAGGTAGAAGACGGTCAGGTAACTGTGGAGCGTCCTTCAGATCACAAAGACCACCGCGCTAAGCACGGATTGTACCGCGCACTTATCGCCAATATGGTGGTCGGTGTCTCAGAAGGTTGGACCAAAGAGTTGGAACTTGTAGGGGTAGGATACCGCGCAAGCAACCAGGGTCAGAAACTAGACATAGCCATCGGATTTTCACACAACATCGTTATGGACATCGCTCCTGAGGTGAAAGTGGAAACTATTTCTGAAAAAGGAAAGAATCCGATCATCAAATTAACATCTCACGACAAACAGCTTGTTGGTCAAGTAGCAGCTAAGATCCGCAGCTACCGCAAGCCTGAGCCTTACAAAGGAAAAGGAATCAAGTTTGTCGGAGAACAAATCAGAAGAAAAGCAGGTAAATCTGCATAAACAGTTAGGTTATGGCATTATCAAAATCAGACAGAAGAGAGAGAATCCGCAACCGTATTCGCAAAACTGTTGCAGGTACCGCACAGCGTCCTAGACTTGCTGTGTTCAGAAGTAATAAAGAGATCTATGCTCAATTGATCGACGACGTGAACGGAGTGACTATCACTGCAGCTTCATCTCGTGACAAAGGAATCAGTGGAGCAAACAAATCAGAAACTGCTAAGGCAGTGGGTGTAGCTATCGCAGAGAAAGCAGTGAAGGCTGGTCTGGAATCAGTATCATTCGATCGCGGTGGATATCTATACCACGGAAGAGTAAAATCATTAGCCGAAGGAGCCCGTGAAGGCGGCTTAAAATTCTAAGATATGTACAAAGATTATAAAAACGTAGAATTAGTAAAACCAGGAGGTCTTGAGCTTAAAGATCGTTTGGTAGGCGTACAACGGGTAACTAAAGTAACCAAAGGGGGTAGAGCTTTCGGATTTTCTGCTATTGTAGTAGTAGGAGATGAGAATGGTGTAGTTGGACACGGACTTGGAAAATCTAAGGATGTGGCTAGCGCTATCGCTAAGGCTGTTGAAGACGCTAAGAAAAACTTAGTACGTATCCCATTGAACAAGGCTACATTGCCACACGAACAAAAAGGTAAATACGGCGGAGCTCGTGTAAACCTTATGCCAGCTGCTCCCGGTACCGGGGTAATCGCAGGTGGTGCAGTACGTGCAGTATTGGAAGCCGTAGGAGTACACGATGTACTTTCTAAGTCGCAAGGTTCGTCTAACCCACACAACGTGGTAAAGGCTACCTTTGATGCTTTGTTGCAAATGCGCAGCGCGCAAACTGTAGCTAAGCAGCGCGGTATTTCATTGGAAAAATTGTTTAAAGGATAAATCGCACAAGAATGGCAAAGATTAAAGTAACCAAAGTTCGCTCTGCAATCAACCGTACTCAGAATCAAAAGAGAACGTTGGAGGCCTTAGGCTTGCACAAGATTGGGCAAACCGTTGAGCACGAGAACACGCCAAATATTCTTGGCATGATAAACAAAGTACAACACCTGGTTTCTGTAGAAGCCAACTAAGATATTACTCATGGATTTAAGCAACTTAAAACCAGCCGAAGGTTCAGTACATGGCAAAGGCAAGCGCGTAGGACGCGGGCAAGGTTCCGGTAAAGGAGGAACTGCTACCCGTGGTCACAAAGGTGCCAAGTCACGTTCAGGATATTCTAAGAAATTAGGATTTGAAGGTGGACAAATGCCACTACAACGTCGTGTACCTAAGTTTGGTTTCAAAAATATCAACCGTAAAGAGTACCAAGGAATCAACTTGGATACCCTACAGAAAATGGTTGACGACAAGAAGATCAAAGACAGCGTTTCAATTGAAGAATTGGTAGCGTTGCGTTTGGCTCATAAGAATGATTTAGTGAAGATTTTAGGAAGAGGAGAACTTAAAGCCAAATTGACCGTAACTGCTCACAAATTTACGGCTACTGCTAAGCAAGCTATCGAAGCTGCTGGTGGAGAAGCCATAACGCTGTAATACATTACTAAGGATGAAGTTTATTGAAACCTTAAAGAATGTTTGGAAAATAGAAGAACTGCGCAACCGCATTCTGGTTACGCTCAGTCTTTTGTTGGTGTATCGATTCGGTGCTCAAGTAGTACTTCCGAACATCGATGCGGCACAATTGGCCGAGTTTTCTGGAAAGTTTGAAGGCGGAGGAATTGGAGCGATTCTAAACGCATTTACCGGAGGGGCTTTTGCCAACGCTTCGGTTTTTGCCTTGGGAATCATGCCGTATATCTCGGCTTCGATTGTGGTACAGCTGATGCAGATCGCAGTTCCCTATTTGCAGAAATTACAGAAAGAAGGAGAGAGTGGTCGTAAGAAGATCACGCAGATCACGCGTTGGTTGACCATCGCGATCTGTTTGGTACAAGCGCCGAGTTACCTTATTGGACTTGACGCCTTAGGTGTACCGCCAGAGGCCTATATCCTTCCAAGAGGATTTATGTTCTATTTCACTTCTGTGATCATCTTAACTACTGGGTGTGTGTTCGCTATGTGGTTGGGTGAGAAGATCACGGACAAAGGAATCGGAAACGGTATCTCGCTACTTATTATGGTGGGTATCATCGCTACGCTTCCACAATCGTTTGCACAAGAGATTAACTCACGTTTGCAAGCTGGTGGTGGTGGAGCTATCATGATTCTTTTAGAATTGGTGATCTGGTTCCTGATCATCCTAGCATCGGTGATGCTGGTGATGGCTGTGCGGAAGATACCGGTGCAATATGCCCGCAGAACTGCAAGCGGTGGATACGAGAAGAACATCTTTGGAGCGCGTCAATTCATTCCATTGAAATTGAACGCTTCTGGAGTAATGCCGATCATCTTCGCTCAGGCGATCATGTTCGTGCCAGCTGCTTTGGCTAGTTTGTCTGAGAGTACTTGGGCAGAAAGCGTACAAGCAGAATTCAACAATCCATTTGGACTTTGGTACAACGTAGTGTTCGCAATACTAATTATTGTATTTACGTATTTCTATACGGCGATCACAGTACCGACCAACAAAATGGCTGATGATCTTAAAAGAAGCGGCGGATTCATTCCAGGGATCAAACCAGGAACGGATACAGCTGAATTCTTAGACCGAGTAATGTCACAAATTACCTTCCCGGGTTCTTTGTTCTTGGCTGCCATTGCAGTATTTCCTGCAATCGTTCAGAACATCATGGGGATCCAACAAGGTTGGGCATTATTCTTCGGTGGTACTTCCCTACTGATTATGGTTGGGGTGGCTATCGATACCATGCAACAAATTAATTCGTACTTACTCAACCGTCATTACGACGGATTGATGAAGTCAGGTAAAAACAGAAAAGCAGTAGCATAATATGGCAAAACAACCGGCAATCGAACAAGACGGAAGCATCATTGAAGCATTATCTAATGCGATGTTCCGTGTAGAATTAGAGAATGGTCACGTAGTGACGGCTCATATTTCCGGAAAGATGCGTATGCACTACATCAAGTTATTACCAGGAGATAAAGTAAAACTAGAGATGAGTCCTTACGATTTGACTAAGGCTCGGATCACCTACAGATACTAATATCTGATAAAAATTAGAGAGATGAATTGAGCTTTAATTGTTTTATTGAGAGCTTAATTGAAAAAAATAAAACAATAAAAGCGAAATCCTGAATCTGAATATTTTTTTATCAGGTTCATCTTAAAGAAAAAAATAGAAGAGATGAAAGTAAGAGCATCTATTAAAAAAAGAAGCGCAGACTGCAAGATCGTTCGCAGAAAAGGTCGCTTATATGTAATCAACAAAAAGAACCCTAGGTTCAAACAAAGACAAGGATAATTATGGCAAGAATCGCAGGTGTAGATATCCCGAAGCAAAAAAGGGGTGTAATCGCGTTAACCTATATCTATGGAATCGGAAGAAGCCGAGCCAAAGATATTTTGGACAAAGCTGGAGTTAGTGAAGACACTAAAGTATCCGAGTGGACCGATGATGAGATCGGGAAAATTCGTGATGCCGTAGGGTATTACAAAATCGAAGGGGAGTTACGTTCAGAGGTACAACTTTCTATCAAGCGTTTGATGGATATCGGTTGTTACCGTGGAATTCGTCACAGAGCAGGTTTACCGCTTCGTGGCCAACGCACTAAGAACAACTCAAGAACCCGTAAAGGAAAACGTAAAACAGTTGCCAACAAGAAGAAGGCTACTAAATAATCACTGAAGCAATGGCAAAGTCTGGTAAAAGTACTAAGAAGAGAAAGGTGGTTGTTGAAGCTGTTGGGGAGGCCCACATTACTGCTTCATTCAATAACATCATCATATCCTTGACAAATAAGAACGGAGACGTTATTTCCTGGTCTTCAGCTGGGAAAATGGGCTTTAGAGGCTCTAAGAAAAACACCCCTTACGCTGCTCAATTAGCGGCAGAAGATGCATGTGGTGTAGCTCGTGAAGCTGGTCTTCGTAAAGTAAAGGCCTATGTTAAAGGCCCAGGAAATGGTAGAGAATCTGCCATGCGTACCATCCACAACTCTGGAATTGAGATCACCGAGATCATCGACGTGACTCCAATGCCACACAACGGATGTCGCCCTCCTAAAAGAAGAAGAGTATAATTAATTAAGTATAAACCGAAAGGATCATTAGCACTAGAGGACGACCTTAATTTAGTGCTCCTTTCAAACAAATTTTAAAATGGCAAGATATACTGGTCCAAAATCTAAGATCGCTCGTAAATTCGGCGAAGCAATCTTTGGCGACGACAAGTCGTTCGAAAAACGCAATTACCCTCCAGGGCAACACGGTAACAACCGTCGTCGTGGGAAGAAAAGTGAGTACGCTATTCAGCTAGCTGAAAAGCAAAAAGCGAAGTACACTTACGGTATCTTGGAGCGTCAGTTCCGTAACCTTTTCAAAAAAGCAACTGCAGCTCCTGGAATTACCGGTGAGGTATTGTTGCAACTATGTGAGTCTCGTTTAGACAACGTAGTATACCGTATGGGAATCGCTCCAACACGTAGCGGTGCCCGTCAATTGGTTTCTCACGCACACATCACTGTTAACGGTGGTAAAGTAACTATTCCATCGTACCAGTTGAAGCCTGGAGATGTTGTTGCTGTTCGTGAAAAATCTAAATCGCTTGAGACTATCGAGCGTTCTTTGAGTGCCTCTAGCAATGTGTTCGAATGGATTACATTCAACAACGAGACCAAAGAAGGAACTTTCGTAGCTGTTCCTCAGAGAATCCAGATTCCAGAGAACATCAACGAGCAGTTCATCGTAGAATTGTATTCTAAATAATAACCCATACAGGAGTTTTAAAACTATGGCAGTATTTAATTTTCAGAAACCCGACAAAGTAATAATGATCAACTCGACTGAGTTCGAAGGGAAGTTTGAATTCCGTCCCTTGGAGCCTGGCTACGGATTGACCATTGGTAACGCACTTAGACGTGTGTTGCTTTCTTCTTTGGAAGGGTTTGCAATCACTTCGGTTCGTATCGAAGGGGTCGATCATGAATTTTCGACCATTGCCGGTGTTGTTGAAGACGTTACTGAGATCATTCTCAACCTAAAGCAGATCCGCTTTAAGCGTCAAATCGACGAGATCGACAACGAGACCGTAACCGTTTCCGTTTCTGGGAACGAGCAGCTAACCGCCGGTGACTTCCAGAAATTTATCTCTGGATTCCAGGTGTTAAACCCTGACTTGGTTATTTGCAATATGGATCCTAAGGTTAACTTGAACCTTGAGATCACCATTGAAAAAGGACGTGGATATGTTCCGGCAGAAGAGAACAAGAAAGCCAATGCGCCTTTAGGAACCATTTTTACTGATTCTATCTTTACGCCGATTAAAAACGTAAAGTATAGCATTGAGAACTATCGTGTAGAGCAGAAGACTGACTACGAAAAGTTGGTATTCGAGATCAACTCTGACGGTTCTATTCATCCTAAAGATGCTTTGACAGAAGCTGCTAAGACTCTTATCCACCACTTCATGTTGTTCAGTGACGAGCGTATCACCCTTGAGGCTGATGAGATCGCACAGACTGAAACTTACGATGAGGAGTCCTTGCACATGCGTCAATTGTTGAAAACCAAATTGATCGATATGGATCTTTCTGTTCGTGCTTTGAACTGTTTGAAGGCTGCAGAAGTAGATACTTTAGGAGATTTGGTTTCTTACAACAAGAACGATTTGATGAAGTTCAGAAACTTCGGTAAAAAATCACTTACTGAGCTAGAAGAGCTAGTAAGCGTTAAAGGCCTTAGCTTCGGAATGGATTTGTCCAAGTACAAACTAGATAGAGACTAATCATACCGATTAGCAAATTATAAACCCCCAGAGTATTTTGCTCCCCAGAGTGGGTCGATGCAAGACACTGGAAAACTAAAAAGTCATGAGACACGGGAAAAAAACAAACCACTTAGGTAGAAAGACTGCGCATCGCAAAGCGATGTTGGCCAATATGGCTTGCTCACTTATCGAGCACAAGCGCATCAACACCACAACTGCAAAAGCGAAAGCTTTAAAGAAGTTTGTGGAGCCATTGATCACCAAGAGTAAAGAAGATACTACACACAACCGTCGTATCGTATTTAGTCGTTTGCGTCAAAAAGATGCGGTTTCTGAATTGTTCAGAGACGTAGCTGTAAAAGTTGGAGATCGTCCAGGTGGTTACACTCGTATCATTAAGTTGGGGAACCGATTAGGAGATAACGCTGATATGGCGATGATCGAATTGGTTGACTACAACGAACTGTACAATGCTGGTAAACCTGCTAAGAAGAAGTCCACTCGTCGTGGACGCGGAGGTAAGAAAGCAGCTCCTGCTGCCGCCGCTCCTGCCGCTGCTTCTAAGGAGGAAGAATAGATTAGCAAATATTTAACAGATAGGAAAGGGTAAGGTTTTACAAAAGCTTACCCTTTTTTGGCTTTATATTTGATATTTTTGAGGAGAAGTCAAAACCGGGCTACCGTGACCTGAACTGTGAAAATGGGTTTTGTTTTGACGAAAAGAAATTGTTTTGAACACTATAAAATTTAGCAACATGAAAATTACCTCTTTGTGTCTAGCGCTGTTGTGCGCAACAGTAGGCTTTGCACAAAACACAGACGTGGATGCCAATCAGGCAGCAAACCAAGGTGCTGTTAGCAATTTAGCTAACAACCCGAATCAAGGAAATCAATTTACTGGAGCGGCTACCTTCTATAACCCGAAGTTTGACCGTGAAGGTTCGATATATCTTTTTGACGGATGGGATCAATCAGCCACCATCGTAGCTAAAGGAACTGGAGGTTCTTTTAGAGAAAGCAACATCAACTTCAACATACAACGCAGTATGTTTGAACGTAAAGTAGCAGGAGACTCAATTGTAGCCTACAACTTTACCAGTATTGAAAAGATCATCGTAGGCGGACGCGAGTTTAAAAGCTTCTACCTGGATGAGATCAAAAGAAACAAAGCTTTTGAAGTGATTTACCGCGGTGATGATTTCACCATCCTTAAAGGATACACGGTAGATATTTTAGAGGCTTCTCCAAACCCAATGATCGCACGTCCTAGAGACAAGTACATTCAGCGTGTGACCTATTATTTGGAAACGGAGACCAAATTAGAAGAATTTAAATTGCGTAAGCGTGCTATTCTAGAAGCTCTAGAAGACCAAGAAATGGTTGAACGTGCCAAAGAATATGCCCGCAAGTATGACAAGTCGTTCAGTAAAGAAGAAGATCTAAAGCTTATTCTTAATTACGCTTCTCGCAAATAAGGGCTGGCTAGCAGCTGCGCAATACTAACTAAACTTGATTATTACTATGAAAAAATCATTGCTTATCATGCTGTGCGGCATAGCTGGTATGGCTTTTGCCCAACAAGGAGAACAACAGGTAACTACAAGCGCCGTATTTGGTAGCTCTTCAAACTCCGTTGGACTTTTCCAAGGAGATGAAGGAACCCTCTTGATTAATGTGGATGATATTCAAAAAATTGAGGGTGTAGCAAGTATTCGCGATTTTGACAATTGGCAGAGTCAACCCAACACGGAGGGATCTGTGATGCTATTTGATGAATGGGCCGCCAAGGGTTATGTTTATGCGGGAGACAAGAAATACGTCTTCCCAAAAATGAACTATGACATCTTGGAAGGAGCTGTAGTTTCAAAGTTCAAGCAAGATTCCATCTTTAACTTAGGTGTAACCGGATACGATAAGATCGTATTCAACAATACGGTGTTCAAAAGCATCTTTACACCGAGTCGTGGTGGAAACGCTATGTACCAAGTGGTATTTGAGTGTCCTGATTATTCTATTGTCAAAGAATTTGCCATAGAGATCAGAGAGGCTAATCCAAATCCGATGATCAATCGCAACAAGCGCAAGATCATTCAAAAGGAGTACTACTACAAGTTAGAAGGTCAGCGTTTGACCCGTTTCAAATTGAAAAAGAAGACTATTTTGGCCATGGCCGGTGATCAAGCAGATCAGCTTGAAGCCTATGCTAAGGCTAACCGTCTCTCTTTTAAAGACGACAATGATGTGGCTCAGATCTTGATCCACTTGTATAAAATGCAGCATCAGCAATAGAATCCCCAAAGGAAGATTGAATATATGACGAAGAGACATCCCTATACCACGCTCATACTGCTATTGCTGGCAGTGAGTACTGGCTTTGCTCAATTGCAAACCACAGTTAACGCGAACAATAATAATTTAGGAGCATTGGCTACCTACGGTCCTGATGGTGCTAACATTGGAAGCACCTCCTTGGTAATCAATCCGCCTAAAAATATTGAAGGTTCACTTTATCTCTTTGAGCAGTGGAACAATAAGGGGGTGTTTATAACTTCTGAGGAGCGAAAGCTTTTGATCAGAAACATCAATTTCAATATTGATCGTGGTGTATTTGAATCCGAGATCAGTAAGGACACGGTTTTTACCTTCGGATTTGAAAACGTCAATCGTGTTTTTGTAAACTCCAGAGAATTCAAAGCGCGTTTCATTCCTTCTAAAGGCTTGTATGATGTTTATGAAGTGATCTTTGAGAATGATGAATTCGCCATCTTGAAAAAGTGGTTCATCGATATCAAAGAAGGTTCAGACAACCCAATGGTCAACCGCAAGAGTCGTTATGTGCATCGCAGTAATTATTACTTGGAGCGCGACGGCAATGTGGAGTTGTTCAAGTTCAAGAAAAAGAACTTGTTGAAGCTCGCCGGGAATCAAGCGGATGAAGTAGAAGCCTACGCAAAGAAATACAACCTCTCCTTTAAAAAGGAAATAGATGTGAGCCGTATGTTCTCATTTCTATTAAAGTAGTGGTTTTAAAACTATATGAGAAGAGCGCCTGGTGCGCTCTTTTTTTTTGATTGCTGATAAAGTCCACAATTTGTTTAAAACTTTTAGAACAAAACATTTTACAGCAATCCGCATTCTGCGTATTTTTGACAAATCTTTTTCTGCATGAAGTATCAGTTAAGAAAACCGGCCGTCGTTCTCCTCGCAGACGGTACTGTTTTTCAAGGAAAAGCTGTCGGCGAAGTGACCGGTAGCGCATTTGGAGAAGTTTGTTTCAACACCGGAATGACCGGTTATCAAGAGATCTTTACCGACCCTTCTTATTACGGACAATTAATGGTGACTACCAATGCTCACATTGGGAATTACGGCACCCACAGTGATGAGGTGGAATCAGATGGTATTAAGATCGCTGGTTTGATCTGTCGCAATTTCAGCTACAATTATTCGCGTCCTTTGGCAGATGATTCTCTAGAGAACTTTTTGGCCAAGAACAACTTGATCGCGATCTCAGACGTAGACACCCGCGCTTTGGTAAGTCATATTCGTGACAACGGAGCACAGAATGCGGTGATCACCACAGAAGTGGATCGTTTGGATGAATTGCGCAAGGAGTTGGCTGCGGTTCCAAATATGGACGGATTGGAGCTAGCCTCAAAAGTATCAACCAAAGAACCTTATACGGTTGGAAACCCTGACGCTAAATACCGCGTAGCCGCAGTAGACATTGGGATCAAGAAGAACATCTTGAGAAACATGGTTGAGAGAGACTGTTATGTCAAGGTGTTCCCTTACAATACTTCTTTTGAGACCTTGGCAGAATTTGAGCCGCACGGCTACTTTTTCTCAAACGGTCCTGGAGATCCGGAACCGCTTAAAGACGCCATCAATACGGCAAAAGATATTTTAGATAAGGATCTTCCGCTCTTCGGAATCTGTCTTGGGCATCAAGTCATCGCATTGGCTAACGGTATTTCTACATACAAGATGCACCACGGGCACCGTGGGATCAATCACCCGATCAAAAACCTTTTGACCGGTAAAGGAGAGATCACTTCTCAAAACCACGGTTTTGCGATCAATAGAGAGGAAACCGAGGCGAATCCAAATGTAGAAATCACCCACGTACACCTAAACGATCACACTGTAGCTGGAATCCGTGTTAAAGGTAAAAAGTGCTTTTCAGTACAGTACCACCCAGAGGCAAGCCCGGGGCCACATGACGCTTCGTATTTGTTTGATGAGTTCGTCGCTAGTATGGCTTAAAGCCTTAAATAGGGCTGTAAAGTCCGCAAACGTTTTCGTAGAAAAGCCCTTGTTTCAAGGGCTTTCTTCATTTTAAATTAAAGCGAAAATGCGAGGACTTTCGTATATTCACGCTCCAAACTAAACCCTAATTAAATGAGTATAATTGTCGATATTCACGCAAGACAGATCTTTGATTCCCGTGGGAATCCAACCGTAGAGGTAGATGTAATTACTGAGAATGGAGTAGTGGGACGCGCTGCAGTACCTTCTGGAGCTTCCACTGGAGAACATGAAGCTGTAGAGCTTCGCGATGGCGGTTCAGATTATATGGGTAAAGGCGTTACCAAAGCTGTTGAGAATGTCAACGGTAAGATCGCTGGGACCTTATTGGGTGTTTCTGTTTTTGAACAGAACCTTATCGACCAGATCATGATAGAACTAGACGGTACCGAGAATAAATCCAAGCTTGGAGCTAATGCTATTCTAGGTGTTTCTTTAGCTGCGGCTCAAGCTGCGGCGGGCGAATTGGGAATGCCGTTGTATCGTTATGTAGGAGGCGTGAGCGCCAATACGCTGCCGGTTCCTATGATGAACATCATCAACGGTGGGTCACACTCTGATGCGCCTATTGCCTTCCAAGAGTTTATGGTAATGCCTGTTGAAGCTACTAGTTTTACAGAAGCACTTAAAATGGGAACGGAGATCTTCCACCATTTGAAAAAAGTATTGCACGATCGCGGTTTGAGTACTGCGGTAGGTGATGAAGGTGGATTTGCTCCTGAATTGGACGGAACAGAAGATGCACTAGACACTATTGCTTTGGCTGTTAAGAATGCCGGTTATTCCTTCGGAGACCAGATCATGGTAGCCTTGGACTGTGCGGCCGCAGAATTTTACGTGGATGGCGCTTATGACTATTCTAAGTTTGAAGGCGATTCAGGTAAGGTGAGAACCTCTAAGGAGCAAGCAGAATACCTAGCTTCACTTTGCGAAAAGTACCCGATCATCTCTATTGAAGATGGTATGGATGAGAACGACTGGGACGGTTGGAAGTATTTGACCGAATTGGTAGGAGAAAAGGTTCAATTGGTAGGTGATGACTTGTTTGTGACCAATGTGACGCGTTTGTCTCGTGGTATTGAGAACGACATCGCTAACTCAATTTTGATCAAAGTAAATCAGATCGGAACCTTGACAGAAACGATTGCTGCCGTAAACATGGCCAAGAATGCAGGTTACACTTCTGTAATGTCTCACCGAAGCGGAGAAACTGAGGACAACACCATCGCAGATCTTGCTGTGGCGCTAAATACAGGTCAGATCAAAACCGGATCGGCTTCTAGAAGTGACCGTATGGCCAAGTATAATCAGTTGTTACGCATAGAAGAACAGCTTGCAGAAACAGCGTATTATCCTGGCAGAAAAGCCTTTAAGATCTAAAGATCAATCGGATATAATCAAAACCGCCCTCGAGGCGGTTTTTTTATTTTCTATCAATCCGTTAATAAAAGCTTAAATCAGCATGGTGTAATTGTCAAATGTTAAAATTTTCGGTCGATATTTCGTAAATTTGCTAGAACACCAATAAATCAACATTTATTACACCTATGACAAAAATTGCTACGCTAGAAATTGATGGAAAGAAGTATGAATTTCCGATAGTTGAGGGAACAGAAAACGAGCTTGCCATAGACATCAAAACCCTTCGTGGTGCCACCGGTGGTGTGGTGACCATTGACCCGGGGTATAAAAACACAGGTTCTTGTATGAGTGCCATTACTTACCTAGATGGTGAGAATGGAATTTTGCGTTACCGAGGATATTCTATTGAGGAGCTTGCAGAGAAAGCGGACTTTTTAGAAGTAGCCTATTTGTTGATTTTTGGAGAACTACCAGACAAGGAAACGCTAGACAAGTTCCACGCAGACATCAAGCATCACTCTCACGTTGATGAAGATGTAAAGAAAATATTAGACGGCTTTCCAAAGTCCGCACATCCAATGGGCGTATTGTCATCTTTGACCAACGCGCTTATCGCTTTTAACCCATCCTCTGTGGATGTGGATTCAGAAGAGGCCATGTATTTAGCCATTGTTCGAATCCTTGGGAAATTCCCGGTGCTGACTGCTTGGGCCTACCGCAAGCGTAGTGGATTGGCTTTAGACTACGGAGACGATTCTTTGGGCTACGTAGAGAACTTCTTGAAAATGATGTTCAAAAAGCCGAGCGGAGAATACGTATCTAACAAGGTGGTGACAGATGCTTTGGACAAGTTATTGATCCTTCACGCAGACCACGAGCAGAACTGTTCTACAAGTACTGTGCGTATCGTTGGTTCTTCTCATGCAGGATTGTTTGCAAGTTTGGCCTCAGGGATCAATGCCCTATGGGGACCATTGCACGGAGGAGCCAACCAAGCAGTAATTGAAATGTTAGAAGCCATCCGTGAAGACGGTGGTGATACTAAAAAATATATGGCTAAGGCCAAGGACAAGAGTGATCCTTTCCGTTTGATGGGATTCGGACACCGTGTGTACAAGAACTTTGACCCACGTGCGCGAATCATCAAAAAAGCTGCCGATGAGGTACTTGGAGATCTAGGTGTAGAAGATCCAGTATTGGATATTGCCAAAGGTCTAGAAAAAGAAGCTTTGGAAGATCCGTACTTCGTAGATCGTAAACTGTATCCGAACGTAGATTTCTATTCAGGGATCATTTACCGTTCTCTTGGAATTCCAACAGAGATGTTTACGCCTATGTTTGCTTTAGGACGTCTGCCAGGTTGGATCGCGCAGTGGCGTGAAATGCGCTTGCGCAAAGAGCCGATCGGTAGGCCAAGACAAATTTATATCGGGGAGAACCACCGCGAGTTCAAGCCCATTTATCAACGATAATCTAAAAGCTTCATGAGAAATCATGGAGCTTTCTTTTTATGCAACTAAACATTACCAACGAGACTGCTCGGCTTAGGGCCGTAGTATTAGGCAGAGCAGACAGTAACGGGCCCACTCCTAAACCAGAAGATTGCTATGATCCCAAGAGCTTGGCGCATGTCCTTGCTGGGACTTATCCACTAGAAAAAGACATGGTTCCAGAAATGGAAGCTGTCGCAGCAGTACTCAATAAGTACGACGTGACCGTATACCGTCCAGAGCTGATCGAGGATTGCAATCAGATTTTTTCAAGAGATATTGCTTTTGTCATAGACGATAAAATGGTCAAGGCCAACATCCTGCCGGATAGAGCCAACGAATTTGACGCCATCCGTCATGTTTGGGAGACCATTCCAAAAGACAAACGCATAACCTTCCCAGAGGAATGTCACGTAGAAGGCGGTGATGTTATGCCTTGGGGAGATTATCTTTTTGTAGGCACTTATACAGGCGATGATTATTCGAGCTATATCACGGCGCGAACCAATGATAAAGCCGTAAAAGCACTACAGGTAGAATTCCCAAATAGGATTGTCAAAGCCTTTGAGCTCAGAAAATCCAACACCGTGGCTCGTGACAATGCCTTGCATTTAGATTGTTGTTTTCAACCCATCGGGCACGACAAATGCATCATCCACAAAGAAGGTTTTCTCAATGAACAAGAGTATTTGTGGCTGGTGAATCACTTTGGTGCTGACAATTGCTTCCACATTGATAAGGACGAGATGTACAATATGTTCTCTAACGTATTCTCCATTGCTCCAGATGTGGTGATCTCAGAGAGAAACTTTACTCGTCTCAATACGTGGATGCGTGGCCATGGCATCACTGTAGAGGAAGTTCCTTATGCAGAGATCGCTAAGCAGGAAGGGCTTTTAAGATGCAGTACTTTGCCGCTAATTAGGGATTAATTTCACTGCTGAAATTCCCTTTTACTTATTTAAATTTGCCAAAAAAATAAGCATGCAACAAATTACAGACACCCTGCTGATGATCCGTCCGGTAGCCTTTCGCATGAACGAGCAAACCGCGGTGAACAATTACTTCCAAGAAGACCTTGCAGAGAAGAATGCAAATATCAACACCTTGGCTCAAGCTGAGTTTGATGATTTTGTGGCTAAGCTCAGAGAAGTTGGGGTGAACGTTGTTGTAGAGCACGATGATATCTTGGCCGATACGCCAGATTCTATCTTTCCTAATAATTGGGTTAGTTTTCATGCTGACGGAACCGTGGCTTTGTATCCTATGTTTGCAGAGAACAGAAGGAAGGAACGCCGTATGGAAGTCTTTAGACGCTTAGAAAGCGAAGGTTTTGTCATTGAACAGTTCATTGATTACAGCGAGGCTGAACAAGAAGATGTCTTTTTAGAAGGGACTGGTAGTCTGATTTTAGACCGCGTAAACAAGAAGGCCTATTGCGCCTTGTCTCCTAGAGCCGACGAGGGTCTTTTCATTGAATTCTGTGAAGATTTTGAATACGATCCTGTTGTTTTTACGGCCTATCAAACCGTAGATGACAAACGATTACCGATATACCACACCAACGTAATGATGTGTGTTGCAGAGGAATTTTGTGTGATCTGTCTCGATTCCATCGACGACAAAAAGGAGCGCAAAGCTGTCGTGAATCACCTCAAGCAAACGGGTAAGGAGATCGTTAATATTACTGAGCAGCAATTGCAAAACTTTGCGGGCAATATGCTGCAGGTGAAGGGTAGTGAACGCAAATTCCTAGTGATGAGTGCAGCAGCTGAACGCTCGCTTAACGCGGAGCAACGTGATCAAATAGAGAAGTACTGTGGCATTCTCAGCAGCGAACTTGAGACCATAGAAACCTGCGGAGGTGGAAGCGCTCGTTGTATGATGGCAGAAGTATTCTTACCGCGCGCTTAATATCTTTTCGTAGCAATATTGCGGATCATCCCACTAAAAATAAAATAGTGGAACGGCAGCATGGCATACCAATATAGTCGTCCTGTTAACCCACGAGGTCTAAAGGTTGCGGTTTGGTGCAAGACATTCTTAGAATCGATCTCAAATTCCAACCAAGCCTCTCCAGGTACGCGCATTTCAGCAAACAGCAAGAGTCGTTTGGCTTCTTTATCGGCCAGGATGACCCGCCAAAAATCCAAAGCATCTCCTTCAAAGATCTTATCGGGATGCGTCCTACCACGTCTAAGCCCAACGCCTCCTACAAGCTTATCAATATATCCACGGATCTTCCAAAGCGCATTGCCGTAATACCAGCCACGAGCTCCGCCAATAGACCAGATATTATGGAGCACCTCTTTGGAATCTTCTATGGGAATACTCTGGTGATCTTTCACACAGCCGTATGAGGGTACCTTAACATACTTCTTTAAGTCTTTCGTAAAGCGACCTGCTACTAAGGAGTCCTTCCAGCTAGAGATCACTTGGTTCTGTTCTATACGCTCAAAAGCCAATTCAATGGCCTGTTGATACGGAATAGGGTCTATATGCAGTAGCTGCTGTAAACGGCGATCCTTGGTAATCACTTCAACCCGCATGCTATCCACCAGATTCATAGCCAAAGGATAGGATGTTGAGGTGACAAAATACAGCCAGTAGGAGGAAAGCTTTGGGGTCATCACCGGTACATCCAAGATCAGTAGGCGTAGCTTTCTGACCCTCGCATAGGTCTTCATCATTTCCTTGTAGGTCAAAACATCAGGCCCTCCAATATCGAAAACTTCATTATAGGTTTTTTCATGTCCCAGAACCCCGATCAAGTATTGAATTACATTTCTTATTGCAATGGGTTGGCAGCGTGTTTTAACCCACTTCGGGGTGATCATTAGGGGTAGTTTCTCGCAGAGATCTCTAATGATCTCAAAAGAAGCACTCCCGGAGCCTACAATGATGGCAGCCCGCAACACCGTTAATGCCGCAGGACCCTCCGCCAAAATATCTTCTACATTCTTTCTTGAGGAGAGGTGTTTGGAGAGCTCATTCTCATTGACAATTCCGCCCAGGTATATCACTTGTTTGCAATTGGTCTCTGCGAGCATTTCATTGAAATTTTTAGCAGATCGGGCCTCTTTTTCGTCAAAGTCGGAGGTGGAGGCAGACATGGAATGGATCAGGTAATAAGCTGCATCAATATCTTTAGGAAGTACTCCCGATTTGGGGTCTTCCAAAAAATCTATAGTAACTATTTTAATCTGGGAGCGCAGGTTTTCATTGACCGAAAGTCTGGCGGGATTGCGAACAGCACAGATCACTTCATGTCCCTCTTTTACGAGTAGCGGAAGCAGTCGCATGCCTATATAACCATTGGCTCCAGTAAGTAGAATTTTCACCCTCGTGAATTTAAATTGCTAAAGCGTTTAAGGGTTTAGTAGCTGATTCTATGAAGTTACGAAAATTAAATCGGGCCGGCAACGCTTGCGTCATAACTAGCCTTGGCATCCATGAGTTTTTTCATGAACTTGTGAATGCTTTTGTCTTTTTTGCGTGCTTCTATTGCAACCCGATAGGTATCCATGTGTACTGAATAGGTGTCTGCTTCTCCTTTAAAGAGAACTAGTTTGTAATAAGGGATGATTAGTCCGTAAGATTCCAATAGCGATCTAAAACCTACAATGATTCCGTTGGGTCTCATTTCAATATTGCAGATGTTTCTGTTGTTATCCAGTTTAAGCAAGTTGTCTATTTGAATACTCGCTTGAGAAATAGGCATATGCGGGGAGCCAATTCCTTTTCTTTTGATGCGCTCGCGCAGGGTGAAAGGCTTGCCTAAAATGTCATCTATTTTACGACGGGTCTCTTTGTTGTTATAGGAAGTGTTGAGTATCATGGATTTATTCTGAGGGGTTTGATTCGGTTTGTTCTGCCTTGTCAAACACATAACCACCTTTTTCAGCGCCCCAAACCTGATTGCCTTCAGCATCAAAACCTTGGTCCCAAGATTCGATCCGATCGGCATAAACAGAAACCTTAGAGGTTGCATAAGACGCTCCACGAAGGCTGCTCAAACAGCTCATTTCACTTGTGCTTCCAGAAAAGCCTCCATCTGCTGTGGCTTGTAAAAACACGGTACAGCCTTGACGAATTTCTAGATCGTCTGGGCTTAACGTACTGAAAGCTTCAGGAGTTTTCCACTTTCCGATCCAAAGCGAATCGTTAGGGATCTCATAAACTACAGATCCAATACGGGTGTCATCCACGCGTTCTAGCTTGTAGACTCGTTGACGATACGGCTGATCTTGATTAGCACTGACCGCCTGCTCTACATACAGAAAGTTTCCCTGGTCTGGCCAAATAGGAGCCATATGCAAACTGATGTCATAATAACTACTGTCAGCTTGCGCCTGTTTTGCAGAATTGAAAGATCCTTGCATCATGGTAAAGAGCTTGTCTAACACAGCGTCTTTGGGTTCTGCAGCGGTTTGTGTTTCATCAGAAACAGGATTGGTTTGCACCTGATCTTTGCAGCTCATCAAAGTGAGTACAAGTAGGGAAATGCCTAAGATGTTGCGTAGTGTTCTCATGCTAAAAGTACTGGTGGCTGCGCTTGATAAATTGCAGCAGAGGTGGTTCTTTTACAAAGATACCGCCATTTCAAGTGGAATAAAAATTTTATCTTTGGGGGCTTAAAATCATCGATGCTATGGACTTGCAATCCCTATTGACAACCCACATTCAAGCTGCTTTTAAAAGTCTTTATCAGGCGGAACTCTCCGAGGTAGAATTCCAAGCCACGCGTAAAGAGTTTGAAGGCGATATCACCGTAGTTGTGTTTCCTATGTTGCGGGTGGTCAAGGGGAATCCGGTTGCAATCGGGGAAGCATTAGGCGCTTATTTAGAAGCCGAGCTACCCGCGGTTACTGGTTTTAATGTCATCAAAGGATTTTTGAATCTCTCTTTGAGTGATGCCTATTTCTACGAGGCTTTTGAAACCATTACCGAAAATCCAGATTTTGGTCATGAGCCTCAAGGTGAGGATGCTGTTATTGTAGAGTATTCTTCTCCGAACACCAACAAACCATTACACCTCGGGCATATTAGAAACATCCTTTTGGGATATTCTGTGGCTGAAATTTTAAAGGCAGCGGGTAAGAAGGTGTATAAAACGCAGATCATTAATGACCGCGGGATCCACATCTGTAAAAGTATGTTGGCTTGGAAGTTATTCGGTGAAGGCGAGACTCCAGAAACGAGTGGCTTGAAGGGAGATCATTTGGTTGGAAAGTACTATGTGAAATTCGATCAAGAATACAAAGCTCAGCAAAAAGAATTGGTAGCTGCCGGTAAATCAGAGTCCGAAGCAAAAGAGCAGGCGCCACTGCTGTTAGAAGCCCAGCAAATGCTGCGCAAGTGGGAAGCTGGCGACCCAGAAACCGTTGAACTTTGGAAGACCATGAACGGTTGGGTGTATCAAGGTTTTGATGCTACCTATGAGGCTTTAGGGGTTGATTTTGACACCCTTTATTACGAGAGCAATACCTATTTGTTAGGGAAAGAGAATATAGAGGAAGGTTTGGCCAAGGGTGTTTTCTTTAAAAAAGAAGACGGTTCTGTTTGGTGTGACCTTACCGAAGAAGGTCTTGATGAAAAATTGGTGCTCAGAAGTGACGGTACTGCGGTCTACATGACTCAAGACATTGGGACCGCCATTCAAAGAATCAAGGACATGCCAGATGCCAATGGGATGATCTACACCGTGGGGAATGAGCAAGATTATCACTTCAAGGTCTTGTTTTTGATCCTTAAGAAACTCGGCTATACTTGGGCGGAGAATTTGTTCCATTTGAGTTATGGAATGGTGGATCTTCCTAGTGGAAAAATGAAGAGTCGTGAAGGAACGGTAGTTGACGCCGATGATCTGATCGCAGAGATGGCAACAACGGCTGGAGCAATCGCTTCAGAACTCGGTAAACTAGACGGCTATACGGATGCTCAAAAACAGGCGCTGTATCAAGATATCGGTCTTGGTGCATTGAAGTATTATATCCTTAAGGTCGATCCTAAAAAACGAATCTTGTTTGATCCGGAGGCTTCTGTGGATTTTCAAGGAAACACGGGCCCTTTCATTCAATATACCTATGCGCGCATTCAAGCGATCTTGCGTAAAGCAGCGACTATGGATCTCACTGCCCCTGCTGCGGTTGCCCTTACAGAGAAGGAGCGCGCAGTTATCAAGGAATTGCAGAACTATCCAGTAGCCGTACATCTTGCTGCTGCTCAGCATAGTCCTGCCTTGATTGCCAATTATGTTTATGATCTGGTTAAGGCCTATAATTCCTTCTTCCAGAACGTACCGATCTTTGCTGCGGACTCACCAGAACAATTGCGTTTTAGAGTGACACTTTCACAGACTGTAGGGAATACCATAGAAAAAGCATTGAATCTTTTGGGAATAGCAGCGCCGGAGCGCATGTAATTTAGAAGCTGAGTTCCAGTGCAAAGTTTGGCGTAAAGCGCAAGGATCTATTTTCAATCTGATTGATGGCAAACTGATCTTCTCCAATTTGTTGGGATACAAAATAACGATCCAATAGATTGTTGTTGTTGAAGATGTTCTGAAAGGCCGCATTCGCTTTTAGGGTGTAACCCGACTTATCCAAGACAATGTATTTAAAAGACAGATCTGCTCTAAAGTAGGAGGTGAGTCTTTCCGCATTAGGAGCGCTAAAGGGAATATCTTCCGTGTCCTGAATGGCTGATGGCGCTTCACCTAGTGGAAGCGTAAAGGGTTTTCCGCTGCGCCATTGTAACCCAAAAACAGTACTCAATCGACCTAAGTCATAACTAACTGCAGCCCGCAAGGAGTGCGTAATGTCTAGGTTGTTGGCAAAAGACTGTGGGTCAAAAGCATCAAACTGATAATCATTGTTGGAGTAGGTATAGCCCAACCAAGCCCCAAGTCCGCGCCAGCGTTTATTCACTATCAGTTCCAAACCAAAGACTTGATAGGAACCCAAGGCTGCACTGTTTGCAAATTGATTTTGAAAACCTTGTGTTGTGGCACTAATACCTTCAACAGATTTTTCAAAGTATTCTAAATTGACGAGCCAGTTGCGTCTTGTCCAAACCAGACCCGTAGACCATTGCTCGCTCGTGATCAATGGGATCTCATCTCCGTTCGCTTGGATCCATCTTCGGTTTTCTACCCCTAAAAACTCGTTTTGGAAAGCTACAGCTTGAGAAAGACTTTGACTTTTTAATTCTCCGTGGAATTCAAGGGCGAAACCAGCGCCGAGTTTCTGATGCAGATTCAATCGCGGTTCAAAACGGTATTCGTTGATTTTTGGGTAATGAGTTAAACGCACGCCCGCATTAATCTGTGTTTTTCCGTTAAAGGGATTCCAGTCTAGTTGGTTGTACAGGTGATGACCTACCAGGACCTCCTTGACCCTACGCCTAAATTCTGGAGTAGTGGTCTGATCGCTATTGGTCACTCCTGTTTCCATAAACTCATAACCGGCTTCCCATTGGAGGTTCTTTTTATGTCGGTATAAAACTTGGGCACGACCTACAAAAGAGATGACCTCATTGCCCTGAGTGTCAAATTCTGTGGTAAGTAACTCAAAATTGGCAGCGTCTAGATTGTATTGACTTCTGTATGCTCCAACTGTGCTACTCCATTTGCTGTTCCACGTGCGCTGCCAATGCAAGCCAGCAGCAATGTTCTCTTGGTTGAGTTCACTGGTTTCACTGAGTTCAAAAGCATCGTTGGAAAGGTTTTGATTGAAGTTCAGGTTATTGTTTATGGCCAAGAAGTTTAAACGCAAGCGGTCCTTTTGTGAGGGATTGTATAAGACCTTCGCGCTAATGTCAAAAAAGTTGAAGTCTTCTGAGGTGTTCAAATCTGATTGATCATTGGGAGTGGCCAAGTTGGTGATCTGTGTATCTTGGAACACACGCTCCGAATAACTGTTGTATATAGGAGTCTGATACAGATCGTTGAGTGATCTTCTCCCAGCAACCATCACAGAGAGTTTTTCGCTAATCGGAATGTCTAAAAAGGCGTTGGCATGTAAAAGGTTTAAGGTCGCTTTTCCGTGGATCTGATCAGTGACCTCGTCCATTGCCTTAAGATCGATCACACCAGAAACACTTTCTCCGTAGCGGCTGTGGGTTCCATTGCGGTAAATAAATACGTCTTCTGTGATATACGGATTGATCGCAGAGATCAGCCCATAGAAGTGTCCGCTTTGATAAACACGCATGCCATCCCAAAGCAATAGATTCTCGCCGTTGCTTCCGCCGCGAATATTAATGTTGGATACGGTTTCATCTACACTTTCTACTCCAGGTAGCGTTTGAGAAATCTGCAGAACATCTGTTTCTGCGATCCCCGGGAGTAGTCCAAATTTTTCCGTATTGAACCGATAAGAACCATCATTGGTTCTGTAGATCCCTTGGGTAAATACAGGCTGCAGTAACACCTCGTCTAACTGGTCTACGCTGGGCTTTAAACTAACAACCACAGTATTGTATTCAACAGGACCGAGGTTGAGTCCTTCGGTCTGATAGCCCAAGTACTGTACTTGAACAAAAATGGTGTTTGGCGGATTCGGTATATAAACGCTGCCTTCTGCATTGGTGGTATAACCAGCCGCTTGATCCACTATTCTTACATTGGCATTGGGCAAGGGGTCTCCATTTACCGCGTCAAGCACGACTAAGTGAATGCTGTTGGGAGCGCTTACGGAGTAATAGCGTTCATTGATCTTGGTGATCTGTAAACCAGTTCTCGCTTTTATGTATTCAATATTGGCCTGAAGATCTGGAGTTGAGGTAGGAGTCAGACTGATGTCTTCAATAGCCTCCGGCGCATAAGAAAAACGCACATCGTTTTGCCGCTCTAGTTGTTTGAGATAGCTGCTGAGCTTGATCTGCTCTTGTGCAAATGCAGTTGTGTTTGTGATCAGCAGTAGTAAGCTGATCAGAAGGAAATACCCAGATTTACTTTGCCTCATTCAACACTACTTTGTTTTGGTCTAAAACGCTGTAGGTCATTTGAAGCGGGTTACAAATAGATTGTAAGGCAATATCCAGATCTTGGTGGGTAAAGCTTCCAGTGAAACGCTTTTGCAGATCGATATCGCTTACTTCTAGTTGGATGTTATAGTAGTGCTCCAATTCATTAAGTACTTCCGCTAAAGGGGCGTTGTTAAAAGAACTTTCGTCCTGTAACCAACGTGGGGTACTCAAGCTTGTTGTTAAATTCTTTACGGCACTGCCTGTCTCTAACTCCAAGGCTTCACCAGCCTTTAACGTGATGACCTCTTGGTCTAAAGATACAGAAACGACCCCTTCAAAGCAACTTACTTTAAGCAGGTTCTCTCGTGCAAAAACATTGAATTGGGTTCCGAGAACAGTAACATCTCCAAGATCAGTTTCTACCACAAAAGCACTTCCTTTAGCAACTTTAAAGTAAGCTTCGCCATCTAAATGCAACGTGCGAGCGTCTTTCCAATCTTGTTCATTATAGGTTAAAAAGGAATCGGCATTAAGGGCAACTTGAGATTGATCTGGAAGTGTGATCTCTGTTTTTTCGGCAACCGCGGTGTTGATATCCGTATCTAAACCTTGCCAGAAAACATAAGAGAAAGCGACTATTGCAAAAACAGCGGCAATTCTAACCATATACTTAAGCGGCTGTAATGTTCGCACTTTAGTCGGTTTGTTCAATTGCTGAATGTTCTTCCACACGGCATCTTTTGGAAACTCCGGAGCTTCCATACTGCGCGTTTGTGCTGCAATTTCCATCATCGCGCGCATCTCAGGATCCTCACGCAAAGCGCTCTGTTCGGCTCCTGTTAGCTCGTCATTCATCCATTTATGAAGCAACTCTTGCTTGTTCATTCGATTTCTTTTTCAAGGGTATAACAGTTCAATTCAGAAATACCCTACCTTATTTATTAAATCCTTCCAAGTTTTTTTTCAGACTGACCAATGCTTGACTGATTCGCTTTTCTACCGCCTTCACACTGATTTCTAACTCTTCTGCGATCTGTTTGTATTTTTTTCCGTCGATACGGTTCATTAAAAAGGCCGTGCGCTGCGCTTCTGTTAAGGTATTCAAAGCTGCATTCAACTTTTTGCCGTATTCTTTTTCCTCCAATAAAAACTCAGGCGATTGTTTGTCTACTCCAGAGGATTGCATATTGCGGTAATTGAGCACCACCTTTTTATGTGCCACTGCATTTAAAAAGCTGTTATTGGTAACGGTATATAAAAAGGAGCGCGCTTTGGCAAAACTCACCTTGCCGCAATTGTTCCAAAGTTTTACAAAGGCTTCCTGTACCAGGTCACTGGCATCATCTGAATTACCGCATTTATAATAGGCAAAATTCCACAAGGCCTGCCCGTGCGCATTGTAAAGCGCATTGTAGGTGCGCTCTTCGCAAACGTTTGGTTCTTCCTCTGAATTTTTGATGGCCATCTAATCCTTTGTTTTTAAAGGGGTGTAAATATAATTTAAAAGTTTTTTAAAATTTTTGGTAGGGTTTTTTTTGACTGCCCTGTTTTACTTACAAATCGACCCAATAGGATCGATGCTCTTTGAAAAGATGATTAGCCGGATCGGTGCTTCCAAAAGAAGACATTTAAAATTAGCTATCTATGAAAAGGAGAAATCCGATAATCTGATTTTAAGCAATAATGCTATTTTTTTCAATAACAAGTCACATTAGTTAAACTGTTAGTATTATCCTTAGAATCTTTGGGCACGATCAGCAGCAAGAAACCTTAAACCTACAGTTATTCATTTTGATGCTAGTTAAAAGTTTCTGTTCATAATGACTACCTCTTGTTGCTGACCGCCCTTTTATAAAAGCACCAAAGGTAAGGCCGGCAGCCGACCGCAACGCATTAGACGCATAGTGAGGCACCAAAGCTTTTTCTTTAGGTTAAACGAAAAACGGTGTAGCGTCTTTGAGATAAAGTTGCATGCAATATCCTTAACCTACAGTAGGTCTCTGCCATCCTTACCTTTAATCATCTTTTTTTGCGCCAATAAAATATACCGTCTCTCGAGACGGTTTTTTTATTTATTCACGCCACTTTTAACCTACTCCAGTGGCTACAAACTGCCGCTGTTTCCCTACTAGTTGTCTTTTTTTCGCTCCGTAGCGCTGCTATGAAGCTCAATAAAGCCTTCAATTATGAAAACATCTGCTAGTTTTCGCTTTACTGTTTCCGGTTAAAAGTCGCGTGTTGGGTACTTCTTTAAAAAACTTAGGCGGTCGGCTTTAAATAATAATTACTTAATAATAATACGCAGGGTGGCGTTTGGGGTAAAGCGCAAGGCGAGATCGTCAATTTGTTGTACTTCTTGCTCGTCATTAATGCGGTAAAAGGTATTGACCACATTGTCATTGCTCAGTAAATTCCAAAGCGAAATTCCGCTGACCAATCGAACCTTTTCGCTTAGATCATAAGTGTAAGTCGCAGAGGCATCTACTCTAAAATAATCGTCTAAACTCACACTGTTGGGATCTAAATAATCCACAAAACCCACTTGGGGAATTGAATTATCCCCCACAGGAGTAAAGGGTCTTCCGCTGTGCCAGTTGAGGCCCGCGCCTAGATTAAATCGTCCTAGATTGAAGTTAGCGCCTAGAGAAAGTACATGCCGTATATCTAAATTGTTGCGGAATTCAGAGGGGTTAAATTCATCAAAATCATAATCGTTTTGCGCCAAGGAATAACTGACCCAAATGTTGGTGTTTTCCCATTGCTTATTGGCCAAGAAGTCCAAGCCAATTACAGAATAGGTTCCATGGGTCCTGCGGTCCTCAAATTGATCTTGAAATCCTTGGCTTTGACTAGTGATACCATCAATTTCCTTCCAATACGGTTCTGCGCTGAAAAGCCAGCCTTTGCGCTGATAACTGAAACCCATGCCCAAATGGCGGCCTTTGATGATCGGGATATTTCCAGGGTCAGAAAGTACCCATCGTCTGTTCTCAATACCTAAAAAGTCGTTTTGCAGATCAATGACCTGAGAGGTGGTTTGACTGTTAAGTGCTGCCAAGAGTTCAATGCTCAAATTACGCCCCACACGTTGTATCACCCGAACTCTAGGCTCCACCAAAACCTCGTTGAACTTATTGATGTGATTAGCGCGAAGTCCTGCTTCTATACGGGTCTTGCCGTTGGTGGTTTCGTAGAAAAGACTGCTGTATAAGCTGTGGGTGCGCAATACTTGCTTTTCCAAACGTTCAAAGGTTGGATTATTGATGTTCTCAAAGTTGGTGATCCCCGTTTCATTGAATTGATATCCTTGCTGCCAAACTAGGCGGGAGTTGAGTCGCCATTGATTCTCCACTTTTATACCCGTTTCAACCAGATCGTTTTCTTGGATCAGTCGTTGGTCATTCTCTATATCTGCATTCAGGGCGGTGAGTTCATATCCGCTACCGTACCATTGCACTGAGGTCTGTACACGCTGATTCCAGCTGCGGCGGTAATAAAGTCCCGCAGAGGAATTGTCCTGAGTCAGGTTGGATTGCCTTGCTTGTGGTTCTCCTTCTAGCATACCATTCTCCAGAAAATCCAAACGGTTCCCAAGGCGCAATAAACTTAGCCTGAACTTATCCTTTACTGTTGGCTCATATTGCAGTCTCAAGTGCGCGTCAAAGAAATTAAAATCTGCGTCTGATGTTCGGTTGGACATAGCTGCAGATTGCAATTCAGTATTTTGAAAGGCTTTGTCAAAGTAGGCCTCATAAGTAGGAGTGGTGAAGAGCGAATTCAGCGATTGCCGCCCAGCCACCTCTATGGAGAGTTGATCATTGATCGGTATTTCTGCCATGGCATCCGCACTCAAAAGATTGAGCCCTGTATTGACTTTAAATTCACGGATAAGATCCTCGGAGCCTTCCATAGAAATGATGCCAGATACCCCATCTCCATAACGCGCATTACCTACACTTTTATAAACATTTACCTCTTTGGTGAGGTTGGGATTAAAGGCAGAGATCAATCCAAAGAAGTGTCCGCTTTGATACATCTTTATACCGTCCCAAAGAATCAAATTTTGATCATTGGTCCCGCCGCGAATATTTAAAAAGGAGACCGTTTCATTCACGCTTTGTATTCCCGGCAGCTCTTTGAGGGTGAGCAGAACATCACTTTCTATTAGTCCTGGTAAAATGTCAAAGGCGTCATAGTTCACGTTAAAAGCGCCGTCTGCTTTTTTGCTGATTCCTTTTGTAATGAAATTAGAGAGCAACACGGGATTGAGTGATTCCGCCTGTTGCGCAAGTGCCACGGTGTAACACATGCCAGACACCAAATTTGGGTCAATCCGATCCCTGTAATCAGCATAACTCAAATAAGAAACTTCAAATTCCAGCAAAGAATCCACATAACTCACATTTACCTTACCGCGATCATCCGTACTTAATTGCTGATAGGGAGTACTCACTTTGGCTCCTTCCAAGGGGTTTCCCGTCTCTCTAGAAATAACAACAATGCAATAATTGCCTACTCCGCTTTTTGGTGCTACGGTAACTGTATTGTCTTGCAATAATTTATAATCAAATAGGGTATTGGCTTGAAGAGCTTCTAAGGCTGTAGGGAGGTCGTTAGGTAAGTCCGATGTGGAATACCTATGATTGGCTAGGGCTGCATCTTCATAGGAAAAGGTACAGTTGAACTCAGCTTCTAATTGTTGAAAATAATCTGTAAGTGCAACAGCTTGTTGACCAAAAAGGGCAAAAGTGGGGGTTAGGAGTAAAAGAAATAAGATGCGGCTGCGCACGCTTTTGATTGAGTGATTATTTTGTGATAGTCACTCGATCTCCATCAATTTTATACTTTAATTGCAATGGTTCTGTTACCGCTCTTAGTGCAGTTTCCAGATCTTGATGAGTGAAACTTCCAGTAAAAATAACACTTTTATCAATTGCAGATGCATCAATTTGAATTGTGTAGTGGCGTTGGAGTTCCGCTAAGATCATATGGTAAGGCGTACTTTTAAAGACCGATTTGTCGTTTACCCAGCTCGGATTGCTCACAGCGGTCTCAAAACGACTGGCCTTACTGTTTAACAACCTAAGCCCTTGGCCAGCGGTGATCTCAACGGCCTCTTTCCCGTTAATCGCAACAGCGACACGACCTTCATAGCAGGTCACTTCAAACAAACCTTCGCGATTGATCACGTTAAACTCTGTTCCTAGAACTTGTACTGAACCGGCATCAGTTTCTACAGTAAAAGTGCTTCCTTTGGCGACTTTAAAAAGAGCTTCCCCATCTAAGGAAACATCTCTCGCATCTTGCCATTTTTCTTCGTTAAAACTAAGGGTTGTGCCTGCATTGAGTTGTACGGCCGAATCATCTGGTAAAGTTACTTCCAAGGATTCTGCGGTGGCAGTGGAGTAGGTAGTTAATTCATCCGCATTCAAGTTGAACACTAAGAAACCTAGAACAAGTAGGGCTGCAATGGCAGATGCTATGCGCCATGGCTTTAAACGCCTGACTTTAGTTTCTTCTTGTTGCTTTAAGCGGAGGCGATCGTAACTTGAGCTGGCGTCAAACTCCGGTGCCCGAAAGTATTGTGCAGCTTGGGAAATTTTTTCGTAAGCACTGAAGCGCTCGTCGTCTTGCAACGCCGTGCGATCCGCTTCACTCAAGCTATGATCTAACCACCTTAAAAACAAATTTTCCTTTTTCATATTAATTTGTCACTAATAGAACAACCCTAGCTGTAAAATTCCTACCCAAGTCTTACAATTCTTTTATTTCTTGTCTCAATTTATCCAAAGCCGTGTAGATGCGTTTCTCAACGGCCTTTCTGGAAATGCCCAACATATCGGCGATTTCTTGATGTTTTTTTCCTTCTACTCGGTTTAGCATAAAGGCAATACGCTGACCTTCAGGCAAGTTGTTCAAGGCGCGCTCAAAGCGTTGCATAAACTGCTGCTCCTCCATAACAAACTCTGGGGTCTCGTTGGTATAGCCCTTGGGTTTCACGGCCTGATGCTTTAAAACTACCTTTTGGTGTTTAATGCTGTTGAGCGATGCGTTATTGACCAAAGTGAAAAGAAAACTTTTAGCCTTTGCAAAAGGGACTTCTTTGCATTTTTCCCACAACTTCATAAAGGCCTCATGGACCTTGTCCTCCGGATTGATAGAATCCCCGAACTTGTAGTAACAAAAATCGTGTAGATCTCTCGCGTGCTGCTGGTAGAGTCTTTCGTAGACTTTTTCTTCACAGACGGAATCGAAAAGTTCCTTTTTCATGCAAATGCTGATAAAACCCTTTATTTGGATTTAATCTGAGGTAAAGATATCAATAAATTCTGGGTAGGAATTTTTGCCGTAAGTTTGTTCTATTACAAATGAAGAAGAATATATTATATATTATTGTAGCAGTGAATGTGTTGTTTTTAACAGCAGCATGTCAACAAGAGACCCTAAGAGTCACGCAAGATCAACAAGAAGATTCCTTCTTATTTGACACCAACCTGGTAGGTCTTGTACAAGGCGTAACTGCTCATGATGGAAGTCATGACAACGCTATTGACGGTTCTAGTTGCTTCAGTATTAACTTCCCTTTTAGTTGTATTGTAGATGGTGAGGAACAATATTACGAACAAGCGAGTGATCTTGTGGATTTGTATTTGGCCAGTGATATTGACCCGGTCTTTCCTATTACGGTAACCTATGCCGATTATTCCGAGACTCAGATTAACAATGCCACAGCTTTTGACGAGCTCATTACGCAATGTGCTTCCGGCGCCTTATACAATCAGGTGATTCGTTGTGTCGATTTTATCTATCCGCTAGAAGTCGCAGTTTTTGATCCGAACACTTCAGATTTTGAGACGCTTGTTTTTGATCACGATCGTGCAACCTTTAGTGGGATTGTAGATTTGTTGGATCAAGCTATGATCGCTCAAATCCAATACCCGGTCCAAGTAACCATTTTTGAAGGTGAAACCCTTCAAATTGACTCCGATGAGGACTTAAAAGCCATCATCAATACCAACCTCAATTTTTGTGAATAATTCCTCAGAATTCACAATTTACCATCTAACTTATTGATTTTCACGATACTAATTGTTTAAACTTTGATTTAAAACGTTAAACAAAATGTTAAAGTTCTATTAATTCCGGTTTTTTTGGTAGTACTTTGTGCTGTGCTGTTGTTGTATAGACAAATGTATTACACCAAAAAAAATAACATGAAAAACGTATTCAAAATTTCACTAATTGCGCTACTTACAGTAACGCTATTTTCGTGTAACAATGACGACGATAACTCCAACCCGATAGACCCGGGAACTGAAGTTAGCATCGCCGAATTTGTTGCCAACAACGACGACTATTCTTCCTTAGAAGCTGCACTAGAGGTTGCAGGTCTAACAGAAACATTAAGTGCTGGTGAGTTCACTGTTTTTGCACCAAACAACGCTGCTTTTGAAGCATTCTTAAACGCACAAGGTTTTGCAGCTTTAGGCGATGTGCCTGTAGATGTTTTGACTAACATCCTTCTAAACCACGTAGTAACTGGAACTAACGAGTCTTCAGATCTTATTACTGGTTACGTATCTTCTTTAGCTACAGAGGCTACTTCTGGAGCTAACTTGAGCCTTTTCATCAACACTGCATCTGGTGTTAATGTAAATGGTGTTTCTAACGTAACCACTGCTGACATTGCTGCGACTAACGGTGTTATTCACGCTGTGGACGCTGTGATCGGTGTTGCCAATATTACTACACAAGCGCTAGCGAATCCAGATTTCTCAATTTTAGTAGATGCTTTGATCGCTGCTTCTGACACTGATTTAGACTACGTAGCTCTACTATCTGGATCTACAAGTGCTCCTTTCACAGTGTTTGCGCCAACAAACGAAGCTTTTGTTGACCTACTGAACGCTTTAGGATTCGGATCTCTTGACGATGTGCCACAAAGCGCACTACGCACAATTTTGAACTACCACGTAATTGCTTCTGCAAACGTACGTTCAGGTGACCTGGAAGATGGACAAACTCCAACAACTTTTGAAGGATCAACTTTTGAGATCAGCCTAGACGCTGGTGCGCAAGTAATTGATGCTACTGGAGTACCATCAAACATTATCGCTGTTGACGTACAAACAGGAAACGGAGTGATTCACGCTGTAGATAAAGTATTATTGCCAATGGCAATTGCAGACGGAGCTGCTCCAACGCTAACAGGTTTGGCTTACACAAACCCAGCTTTGACCAGCTTATTCGCTGCTTTGAAAATTACAGGATTGGATGCAGTACTTGCTGACTCAAGTGCAGATTTCACTGTATTCGCTCCAACAAACGATTCTTTCGCAGCTTTCTTAGATGCTGCTGGATTCAACAGTATTGATGAGGTTCCTGTTGAGGTATTGACTCAGGTAGTATTGAACCACGCAATTAGCGGTTCTCTATTCGCTGCTGATCTAACAACTTCTTACGGAAACACACTAGCGACATTCGCTGATACTGATGCTAACTTGAGCATCTACATCAACACAGACAGTGGAGTAACCTTAAACGGACAATCTTCAGTGATCATTCCAGACGTAACTGCTACTAACGGTGTAGCACACGTTGTTGACGCGGTGATCGGATTGCCAACTGTGGTAACGTTTGCTACAGCAGATGCTACTTTCGGAACACTAGTTACGGCTTTGACCAGAGATGATCAGCCAGATTTTGTAAGTGTTCTTTCTACAGGAAACGGAACTGATCCAGCTCCATTCACTGTATTCGCTCCAACAAACGACGCCTTCGGTGATCTTTTGACAGAACTAGGAGCTTCAAGCTTAGATGATATTGACGGTGCTACATTGACCGCTACCTTGAACACACACGTGATTGCAGGAGCCAATGTACGCGCAGAAGACCTTGTAAGTGGTACAGTAGGTACCCTAGGGGCAGATATTGAGATCGATGCTACTAACGCGACTATTACAGACTTAAATGGTCGTGTGGTAAACATCATCGTAACGAATGTGCAGGCAGCCAACGGTGTAGTTCACGCTATTGATAGAGTGATCTTACCAGAGCTGTAACTGTTCATATTTTAATTGTTTAGTTAGTTGATGAAAGCCGTCTCTGCCAAACTTCTACAGGCAGGGGCGGTTTTTTTTAGTGCTTTTTGAAGCAACCTTTTAGGGTGTTTTCGTACTAGTAGTAAAACCTAGTTATGAAGCACTTTTTTCTTTTTCTCTTCGCCGCAGCGACCCTAAGCTGTGTGAATGAACCGCTCAATATTGATCCTGTTGCTCAAGGCGACCTTATTGAGGAATCTTCAGAACTCTTCCAATTCTTAGCTCAGATCACAGAGGATGAATCCGCTCAGACCAGTGTGACCTGTATTGACTTTATTTATTCCTTTGTCGTTTATGTATACGATGAAGAGGACGAATACGTTTCGGCTACGCGTGTAGGTAATGATCTGCAGTTTTGGCAATTCCTTTTGAGTATTCCCGAGGAGCATTCCGTAGGCATCAGTTTTCCAATACAAGCTACTTTAGACGATGGAACCCTCTTTGAGATCAATACTGCGGATGAGTTAGCCCAGAGCATTCAGGGGTGCATAACCGAAATTCAACAAGAGGTGCTCGGCGGTGTTGCAGAGGCTTTTAAGCAATGCGGATGGGAAGTAAGAGCCGCAGAAGGCAATGCGCCCGATCAATACGAATTCAGTGTTTTTGAAGTGACTCCGAGTGGTGGGGTAGTGTTCTACGATGCGGGATTAGGTTCTCCGGGAACCTGGATCTTTTATTTTATCGCCAATCAACTCCATATGAATATCAATCTTGACGGAGTCAATGATCCTATTGAGGAGAATTGGAATAAGGATTGGATCGTAACCTTTTACGGCGAGAATACCCTGCAGATCATGCGAGATGAGCTCACTTATGAGCTCAACAAGATCTGCGAACCGGAGATCTACTGTACTACCTTATTCTTTGAGGAATGTGTTTCTGATGATGACGATCCACTGCCGCCATTCACCGCAAATTTCGAATTTGAGAATTACAGCCGTTGCATTGGCCTGATCACAGAGAAGCCCTTAGAAGAAGGGTACAGTTTTGACTATTTTGAAACGGAGGCAGACGCAGAAGCCAACGTTAACGCCTTGCCGCAAGACGGATATACCAATATTGTAAATGCCCAAACAATCTACGTACGGATTACAGACCCGACTGATGTGGAGTTCGAGTTGGTGGAGATCACCATTTTGGCCTCGTTATGTGAATGATTTTTTAAGAATCAGCCAAACGAAAAGACGACCCTCAGCGGTCGTCTTTTTGCGTTTAAGGGGCTTGTCCAACTTCAGGCAAAAATGTACCTTTGCCCTTTACCAATTTTAGCGATGTTTGATAATTTAAGTGATAAGTTAGATAAAGCCTTACACGTGCTCAAAGGGCACGGTCAGATTACAGAAGTAAACGTGGCTGAAACCTTAAAGGAAGTACGCCGAGCGCTTTTAGATGCGGATGTCAACTACAAGATCGCCAAGGACTTTACCAATACGGTTAAAGAGAAGGCCTTGGGTCAGAACGTATTGACTACTCTTCAACCGGGCCAATTGATGGTCAAATTGGTGAAAGATGAGCTTACCGAGCTCATGGGTGGCGATGCCGCTGGAGTTAATTTGAGCGGAAACCCTTCTGTGATCCTCATGTCTGGACTACAGGGTAGTGGTAAAACGACCTTCTCTGGAAAACTCGCTAACTTCTTAAAGACCAAAAAATCTAAAAAACCTTTATTGGTTGCTTGTGATGTTTATCGTCCGGCGGCAATTGATCAGCTTCACGTTGTTGGAGATCAGATCGGGGTAGAGGTATATTCAGACCGCGGGAACAATGACCCAGTGTCTATTGCAACAGCGGCTATTGCTCACGCCAAATCCAACGGCCACAATGTAGTTATTGTGGATACCGCAGGTCGTTTGGCAGTGGATGAAGAAATGATGACCGAGATCGCTAATGTACACGCAGCGATCAAGCCAGAAGAAACCCTTTTTGTGGTGGATTCCATGACCGGTCAAGATGCTGTGAATACAGCGAAAGCCTTTAACGATCGTTTGAATTTTGACGGGGTCATCCTCACCAAATTAGATGGTGATACCCGTGGTGGTGCGGCCATCTCTATTAAGAGTGTGGTCAACAAACCGATCAAATTCATCGGTACGGGTGAAAAGATGGAAGCCATTGACGTCTTCTATCCTTCACGTATGGCCGATCGTATCCTAGGGATGGGAGACGTGGTGTCTTTGGTAGAACGCGCTCAAGAGCAGTTTGACGAAGAAGAAGCTCGTAAACTCCAAAAGAAGATCGCGAAGAACCAATTTGGTTTTGACGATTTCTTAAAGCAGATCCAGCAGGTAAAGAAAATGGGGAATATGAAAGACCTCATTGGAATGATCCCGGGTGCAGGAAAAGCATTAAAGGATGTAGATATTGATGACGATGCATTCAAGCACATCGAGGCCATCATTCACTCCATGACTCCAGAAGAGCGTTCCAATCCTGCACTGATCAACGCCAGCCGTAAAAAGCGCATCGGGAAAGGTTCAGGTACCTCGGTACAACAAGTGAACCAGCTGCTTAAGCAATTCAATCAGATGAGCAAAATGATGAAGATGATGCAAGGCGGTGGCGGTCGCAAGATGATGCAAATGCTAGGCAAACAACGATAATACCTTTATACATATGATACTACTAGACGGACGCAAGTGCAGTAATGAGATCAAAGATGAGATCAAAGAGCAGGTAGATGCTCTAAAGGCCAAAGGCCAAAAAGTACCGCACCTCGCAGCAGTCTTAGTAGGAAACGACGGAGCTTCGCTTACCTATGTGGGTAGCAAGGTTCGCGCTTGTGAACGCGTAGGTTTTGAATCTACTTTGATCCGTCTGGATGAAGAGACCACAGAAGAGGTTCTTTTAAAAACCATTGAGAACCTGAACAATGATGACGAGATTGACGGATTCATTGTACAGCTTCCGCTCCCAAAGCATATTGATGAAGAAAAGGTCCTATTGGCTGTAGATCCAGACAAGGATGTAGACGGTTTCCACCCGACCAACTTTGGACGTATGGCCCTAGATATGGAGAGTTTTATTCCAGCCACGCCTTTTGGTATTATGGAATTGCTCCGCAGAAATGAGGTAGACACTCAAGGGAAGCATACTGTAATTATTGGACGCAGTCATATTGTAGGTCGCCCCATGAGTATCTTGATGAGTCGCAAAGGAAACCCTGGGAATTCAACCGTTACCCTAGCGCATTCCAGAACGCAAAATATTGAAGAGTACATCAAATCCGCAGACATTGTAATCTCTGCTTTGGGTGTGCCTGAATTTGTCAAGGCCGATATGGTCAAAGAAGGCGCTGTAGTGATCGATGTGGGAATTACCCGTGTTCCGGATGAATCCCATCCAAAAGGCTATGTCATCAAAGGAGATGTTGAGTTTGATGGGGTAAGTGCCAAGTCCTCACACATTACTCCGGTTCCTGGAGGTGTTGGTCCTATGACCATTGCGATGCTACTGCAGAATACCTTGCTAGCACGCGCTAGAAGAGCTTAATCGCTTCCATTCTTGGTGAGGTAATTTATGCTCACCGTTGCCAATTCATTATTTGGATATTTAGAGAAATACTTGGCGTCGCTCTGTAAGCCTAAGCGTTCAATGACCTTGGTAAATACATCGAGTTCCACAATAAACTGATCCGAAAAGCCATGTGTGGCATCATAAGCCGTAGCTGCCGTCTTACCTATATTTTTTGCTGTAATATTCGGATCCAAGGTGTGTAATTCAATCACCAAAAGCCCAAACTTTTCGATATAAGGCAGCCAGTCTGCCATATGCTCATAAAGGTTTTGTTCTACAGCACTGTTGCTGAGTTTTTCTCCCCGATGCGCATAGGCTCCGGTACTGCTACTTTGATGCTTCGCTTCCTGTTTAGGGACCGACCAGGGTCTGTTGTGATCCAAAAAGGTACGTACGTTCAAAAGGTCGGCAAGCTCAATATCATAACTGGCTTGAATGTCTTTTTCTAGGGTTTCGGGGTCGGCAATATCGCCCCAAATTACTTTGGCCCAAATATCTGCCTTGATCAAATTGGCTCGGGTCACTTTTAGCGCCGCTTTGTTGAAGTCCACTCCAACTAAAAACAAAGGATATTCTTCCAACATTTGCCCACGACGCGTGCGTTGCTCAATCACATCAAAAAGATGGATCAAAAAGGCTCCGTTCCCGCAGCCCATATCTAAGATTCCTTTAGGCTGTTGAGCAATGGGTTTATTAAAGAGTTCAATGATAATCTCGTCAATCTTTTTAAAATAAGCTGAGTGCGCGCCACCACTGCCCCAAACGTTCATTTCTCTGTTTACGTGGATCTCTGGTGTATTGGGCATATCGCTGCGCAGTAAGGCGGCATTCCCGAACAAAAGATCATCCATTCGTCTAAAAGTTGGAAGGTAAGAAACGGTAACACCATAGGCCGTTGAACGTCGGGCAAAGAACAAACCTTTGTTGGTGAATTTATAATGCCCATTCTGTTTGCTAAACCAACCGATGTGGGTCAAAAAATCTAAGATTTTACTGAAGTTCTCCGGGTCTTCGTGGAACTCATCAGCCCCAAAGGAAGCCTCCATAAAGTATTTGTGGAACATTCCGTCCATGCCCAACATCACGGTAATGGGGCCCACTAAAAGTCCTTCTATATGTAATTTGATCTGTTGGTCAATTTCTTGTTCCGAGGCCGTTTTGCCGTTACCGTCATAATCGCCTTTCTCATAGCGCTTAAAGATTCTGTTTAAAGCAGCTATTGTTTCCAAGTCAAAACTGCGTGGATGAAACTCTTCTGCAGTCTGCAGAAAATCCACTACATCGCCATAGCGTAAAAAGGCCTTAAAAGCATAGTCACTTTTGTCGTTGCAGACAAGGCTAATGGATTCGGTTTCTGGATTGAGTGTATAGGTCAACCAACCTTGAGAAGCCAAAACCCGCAGGGCTACGTTCACATATCCCTCGTTACCTCCAACTTGAGCATTTAGGGCATCAAGCGTAGTAATCTGAAGTTCCAGGAGTTGGGTAAGAGCACCTTTCTGAAATAGGGAATAGGCAACCGGAGCAGTGACAATACCGTCTAAATGACGGAACAGTTCACTGCGGTATAAGCGCTTTTCTTCTGCTGATAACATAGAGCGGGATTTATAGTAAATATAAAGAAATACCCGCGCGCGCTGTTTTTCGAGGCGTTAATCTATTGCAAAAAGCTGAGAAAGATCTTTGAAGGCTTTGAATTCAAGGGCATTTCCAGCAGGGTCTAAAAAGAACATCGTAGCCTGTTCTCCTGGTTCGCCTTTAAATCGAACATAAGGTTCAATGATGAATTCAATAGCTTCTGCTTGGAGTCGAGCAGCAAGCGCTTCAAAGTCTTCTAGAGTTAATACAACACCAAAATGCGGGACTGGAACCGCCTTGCCATCAACGGCATTGGTATGCAGATCATCTGCGGATTTCTCTTTGTAGTGAATCACCAACTGGTGTCCGTAGAAATCAAAATCAACCCAGTGGTCGCTGCTTCGGCCTTCTTTACAACCCAGCAAGTCGCGGTAAAAACTGCGACATGCTTCTAGGTTGTGTACGGGTATAGCGAGGTGAAAGGGACGTAATTCACTCATTACTCTTCGCTATTATCTTCTTTGTCCCAACTCATCATCATGAATTTGAACTTAGCAGTTTCTGGGATCTGAGTCGCCTCTATTTTGTTGGAAGTGTAACGCAGACTTTCTGGTAGTTGGTCTTTGTCTATCACCACATAAACATCGGTCTCATTGAGGTTTACCACAACGGAACTCAAGGTTGAGTAAATGTCAGAAATGGTATAATTGTCCTTAATGGTTTTGTAGGTTCCATCTGCGCTCAATCCTTTAGCAGTCTTGTAGCGTGGATCAACAATGCGGATGGTTTGAATGGTGTTGGTATCGGCCTTTGGAGTGTGAGGAGTCAGTACCAAAAGGAGGCTTCCGGCCTTATCGTAGATCTCCACATCGCCACCGGCAACAAATTGATCTTCGGTAATTGCTATTTTAACCACAGAGTCTAAAGCAAATACAGAATCGAGCTCTTTTACTTGTACTGTTTTGCTGAGGTTTCCGATCTGACCTTGGTCGATCAAAAATGGATCTTTTTCTGTATTACAACTTACTACGGTTAGCGCTACCACAGCGGCAGCGAGCCAAAAATTACGCATGTTTGTCTTTTTATTACTTGATTAATTTTCCTAAAATTCCCAATACCGAACGGATCACCGTAGGACTGGTCAATACTTTTACCACCGGATTCTGTCTGCTTGAGCGTCGGCTACTGGAGCTTCTGCGGCTGCTGGATCTGCTGGTTTCTTTTTTCTCCTTTTCGGCTTTGGCGCGAGTTTCTTCGCGTTCAGCCACTTCAATTTTTTCGTTGAGCATCTCGTAAGCGCTTTCGCGGTCGATCTCCTCGTTGTATTTTTTAATGAGTTTGGAGTTGTCGATCAGCTCCTTTAACTCATCGTCCTCCAAAACATCCATACGACTCATAGGCGCTCTTAGCATTGTTGCCGCCAGTGGCGTTGGAATACCTTTCTCATTCAAGGCGGTCACCAAAGCTTCTCCAATTCCTAGGGAAGTTAAAACCTCGTCTGTTTTGTAATAGTCAGAGAGCGGATAGTTCTCTGCGGTCAATTTGATGGCTTTGCGATCCTTAGCGGTAAAAGCGCGCAAGGCGTGTTGGATCTTAAGTCCCAATTGGCTCAGTACAGCTTCTGGTACGTCGGTTGGATTTTGCGTCACAAAATACAATCCCACGCCTTTAGAACGGATCAGCTTTACAATGGATTCAATCTGATCCAAAAGCGCATCACTGGCTTCTTTAAAGATCAGGTGCGCCTCATCAATGAAGATCACCAATTCCGGGCGGCCGCTGTCTCCTTGTTCCGGGAAAGTGGAGTAGATCTCAGCCAAGAGCGAAAGCATAAAGGTGGAGAACAATTTTGGGCGGTCTTGGATATCGGTCAAGCGAACCACATTGATATAACCCATTCCGTTTTCATCCACACGCAAGAGATCGTCTGTATCAAAAGACTTTTCACCAAAGAACAGATCTCCGCCTTGTTGTTCCAATTCCACTACACGTCTTAGGATAGCTCCCGTAGATGCTGGAGAAATACGTCCGTATTCATCGGCGAATTCCTTTTTACCCTCATTGGTAGAATACTGTAAGATCTTTTTGAAATCCTTCAGATCCAAGAGCGGTAATTTGTTGTCGTCGCAATATTTAAAGATGATCGAGATGATCCCGGCCTGTGTTTCTGATACGTTTAGGATTCGCGATAGGAGTACCGGTCCAAATTCACTCACGGTTGCTCTTAAGCGAACACCATCTTGCTCAGAAAGCGAAAGGATCTCCACAGGAAACTTTTTGGCTTCAAATGGAAAACCGATTTTTTCGTGGCGCTCGTCAATTTTGGGATGTCCGGGACTCGGTTGTGCAATCCCAGAAAGGTCACCCTTCATGTCCATCAACAGTACAGGTACGCCGTGAGCAGATAAGTTTTCTGCCACAATTTGCAGGGTCTTGGTTTTTCCTGTTCCTGTAGCTCCTGCAATCAAACCATGACGGTTCATGGTTTTGAGCGGAATTTTAATCAGTGCATTGGTTACTGTTTCGTCATTGAGCATCCCAGCACCAAGGGTGATGAAATCTCCTTTGCACTTGTAGCCGTCGTTAATATGATCAAAGAATTCCTGAGTCTGACTCATACTGATGGATTTTGTGGTAAAAATAGGAATTGTCCTTTAGCTACTGAAATTATTGCTACCTTAATACTTTACAACAGCCATTCGAACATGAAATCATACCCAATAACGGCATTACTATTAACGAGTTTAATTCTATTTAGTTGCCGAATGACCTCAGAAGAAAACCCCACGCCAGACGCGCCAAGCACTCCAGAGACTGCTGTGTCCAATACTCCCGAGTACCACGCTTCACATTTAGCGAGCCGACAAAACACGCCGTTTAGCGATGCCGTACAAGTAGGGAATACCTTTTACCTTTCTGGGCAAATAGGGAGGGACCATGCTAAAGGCAAGTTAGTGGAAGGGGGAATTGAAGCAGAGACGCGTCAGACCTTAGAGAATATTAAAGCGGTATTAAATCATCACGGGATGGACATGAGCAACGTGGTCAAAGCTTTGGTTGTTTTAGATGACATTGAAGACTTCGCGGCTTTTAATGCGATCTATACGAGCTATCTGCCTCAAAAACCGGCTCGAACCACCTTTGCTGCAGAAGCCTTGGCCGCAGGAGCTAAAATTGAGATCGAGGTGGTTGCAGTTAAAAGCGAATAAATAAGGTCAGTTGCCGGGCAATGTATATCTTTGCCGCCTGTGGATCCACAAGTAAAAAAAGAAGTAGACTTAGGCATGCAGTTGCCGCTCATGGAAGCCTTTTACACCATTCAAGGGGAGGGCTTTCACAAGGGGACGGCTGCCTATTTTGTGCGCATTGGAGGCTGTGATGTTGGCTGTCATTGGTGCGATGTAAAGGAGAGTTGGAACGCGGAGCTACATCCGCCTACCCCAACAGAAGAAATCGTCTCAGAAGCGCTAAAACACAGCGACACGGTTGTTGTAACAGGTGGTGAACCGCTCACTTGGAACATGGAACCGCTCACATCAGCTTTAAAAGAGCGAGGCGCTAAGGTGCATATTGAAACTTCAGGAGCTTATGAATTGACGGGTCAATGGGATTGGATCTGTTTGTCTCCGAAGAAAATAAAACTACCTCTTAAGCCTATTTACAATGAAGCCGATGAGCTCAAGGTCATTATCTACAACAAGCACGATCTTCAATTTGCAGAAGAGCAAGCCGCTCAAGTAGGAGAGCAGTGTATCTTATACATGCAGCCTGAATGGAGTGTACGTGACAAGGTCATGCCGCTCATTGTAGATTATGTGATGGCCAATCCTAAATGGAAGGTTTCCCTGCAGACCCACAAGTATTTAAACATTCCGTAAACAGCATAAAAAAACACCGCATAAAGCGGTGTTTTTGTTTTTATGGATGGGTGAGTTATGCCTTCTTGAAAGGAACAGTCACGCGTACTTTGTCCCAGCCCATGTGTAAATCCACACCGCCATCACCTTCTGTAAATAGCATGCTGAATTCCTCAAGACTGTCTGAAGCCATAGTAGCAGCTGCCTTCGCGCGTGCTACATCTTTCTCTTGCTTGTAGAAATAAGCTCCCCAGGCGTTGAGGTCGCTATTGATGATCACGGTCCATTCGTTGTCTCCTGGAATAGTGAACAAAGAGTAAGTTCCTGCAGGGATCTTTTTCCCGTTTAGCGTCATGTCTACGTAAAAGGTGATCTCTGCGCATTCGTTAGCTCCTGTACGCCAAACTTCTCCGTTTGGAGCCAATTTAGCTAGACTGCGTCCTTTGAGTTGTGGACGGCTGTATTGTACTTTAACTAGTTTGTTAGCGTCGCGGTAGTTGTCTGGGTAAGAGGCTACGTCCATAGGAGACTTGTCCAGACCTTTAAAGTCCTGTGCATTGAGATTACCTGCGGCAACAAATAAAAGGCTAAAAGCAAGGCCTTTAAGGATAGATTTTAGTTTCATGATTTTTGGTTTTATGTTAATGTTTTGGATTGTTTAACAAAGTGTTAGTCACAAAAATATTCAAAACTTACCGGCCTTTTTAACATTTTAAGATTCTTTAGGATTTATTCAACGCTCAAACACGGATTTACCCTACCTGAAAGAGGGTCTTTTTTTCACAATTTTGTGTTAATAACTTAAGGGGTTTAAATCGCTCGAAATACTAGATTTTACAGCGGTTTTCGTTATATTTGTTAGTCTTATAAAATCACACAAAAAATCAGCTAACTTTTATGAGTGACGAGCAAAATAAAAAAGGGTATGGTGCAGACAGTATCCAGGCCCTTGAAGGCATGGAGCACGTTCGAAAAAGACCCTCCATGTACATTGGAGATGTGGGCGTTCGCGGACTGCATCATTTGGTATACGAGGTGGTGGATAACTCGATCGATGAAGCTTTAGCAGGCCATTGTGATACCATCGGAGTTTGGATCAATGAGGATAACTCCATTACAGTACAAGATAACGGTCGGGGAATCCCGGTCGATATACATAAAAAAGAAGGTGTTTCTGCCCTAGAAGTGGTAATGACCAAGATCGGTGCCGGAGGTAAGTTTGACAAAGACTCTTACAAAGTATCTGGTGGTCTCCACGGGGTTGGGGTGAGTTGTGTTAACGCACTTTCAGAACACTTAAAAGCAACCGTTTTCCGTGAAGGGAAAGTGTGGGAGCAGGAATATGAGCGTGGAAAGACCTTGTATCCGGTAAAATCCACAGGAACTACAGATCAGCGCGGAACTACTGTAACCTTTAAGCCAGACCCAATCATCTTTACTCAGGTCTTGGAATACAATTATGACACTCTCGCAAGCCGTTTGCGTGAGTTGGCCTTCTTGAACAAAGGAATCACCATCACCATTACCGATCGTCGTCACAAAGATGAGGAGGGTAACGAGATCAGTGAGACCTTCCACAGTACAGAAGGGCTTAAAGAGTTTATCAAGTATCTAGACGATACGCGTGAGCCAATCATTGCAGACGTGATCTCCATGGAAGGAGAGAAGAACGGAACGCCAGTTGAGGTGGCCATGATCTACAACACTTCCTATAGCGAGAATCTACACTCTTACGTAAACAACATTAACACCCATGAAGGGGGTACACACCTTTCCGGATTTAGACGTGGGCTTACTACTACGCTTAAGAAGTATGCCGATGCTTCTGGGATGCTAGACAAATTGAAGTTTGATATCTCTGGAGATGACTTCCGTGAAGGATTGACAGCTATCGTTTCTGTAAAGGTATCAGAGCCTCAGTTTGAAGGACAGACCAAAACAAAATTGGGTAACCGTGAGGTGACCTCTGCGGTTTCTCAGGCGGTTTCTGAGATGTTAGAGAACTATTTGGAAGAGAACCCTCAAGATGCTAAGACCATCGTTCAGAAGGTGATCCTAGCGGCTCAGGCGCGTCACGCGGCACGTAAAGCTCGCGAAATGGTACAGCGTAAGACCGTGATGAGCGGTGGAGGACTGCCAGGAAAGCTCTCGGATTGCTCTGAGCAGGATCCAGAAAAATGCGAAGTATTCCTCGTGGAGGGAGATTCGGCGGGTGGAACGGCCAAGCAAGGTCGTGACCGTAACTTCCAAGCTATTTTGCCGCTTCGTGGTAAGATCTTGAACGTGGAGAAAGCCATGCAACACAAGGTTTTTGAAAACGAGGAGATCCGCAACATCTTTACTGCTCTTGGGGTAACCATTGGGACCGAGGAGGACAGTAAAGCTTTGAACTTAGAAAAACTGCGTTATCACAAGATCGTGATCATGTGTGATGCGGATGTCGATGGTAGTCACATTGCTACGCTGATCTTGACCTTCTTCTTCCGCTATATGCGCGATCTGATTGAGGCTGGACACGTCTACATCGCCACACCACCATTATATTTGGTGAAAAAAGGCGCCAAGAAATCCTATGCTTGGGATGATAAAGAGCGCGACGGTATTGTGGAGAGCTTTGGCGGTTCAGCAACCATCCAACGCTATAAGGGTCTTGGAGAGATGAACGCAGAGCAGCTTTGGGATACAACTATGAATCCGGAGTTCAGAACCCTGCGCCAAGTAACTATAGACAACGGAACAGAGGCCGATAGAATCTTCTCTATGCTGATGGGGGATGAGGTGCCACCACGTCGTGAGTTTATTGAGAAAAATGCAGTATATGCAAATATCGATGCCTAATTGAAAGGCTTCTCATAAAAGAAAAGAACACCGCCTAGTGCGGTGTTTTTTTATGATTAACACCAATTGCGCTTTGTCGCCCTTTTATACCGTTGACAGATTGCCAACAGGGTTTTGCTTTAATATTAGGTTTAGGTGCTGCTACAAACTGCTTTATTTCGTAATTTTGCACAAAATTTAACACCAAATAAAACACATATACTATGAAAGTTACTGTTGTAGGCGCCGGAGCTGTTGGAGCAAGTTGCGCAGAGTACATCGCCATTAAGGATTTTGCATCAGAAGTTGTTCTGTTAGACATCAAAGAAGGATATGCAGAAGGAAAGGCCATGGACTTGATGCAAACGGCTTCTTTGAACGGATTTGATACGCGCATTGTTGGAACCACTAATGACTATTCCAAAACGGCTAACAGTGATATCGTAGTGATCACCTCAGGAATTCCTCGTAAGCCAGGAATGACTCGTGAGGAATTGATCGGAATCAACGCTGGGATCGTAAAGTCAGTATCTGCAGCACTTATTGAGCAATCTCCAAATGCGATCATGATCGTGGTGAGTAACCCAATGGATACCATGACCTACTTGACGCACAAAACAACTGGATTGCCTAAGCACCGCATCATCGGAATGGGAGGAGCACTAGACAGCGCCCGTTTCAAGTACCGTTTGGCTGAGGCTCTTGGAGCACCAATTAGCGACGTAGACGGTATGGTGATCGGAGGACACAGTGATAAAGGCATGGTGCCACTTACGCGTTTGGCCACTCGTAACTCTGTTCCAGTAAGTGAGTTCATCTCAGACGAGCGTTTGAACCAAGTTAAAGAAGACACTAAGGTTGGTGGAGCTACTTTGACCAAACTTTTGGGTACTTCTGCATGGTACGCGCCAGGTGCTGCAGTAAGCGCTTTGGTACAAGCAATTGCTTGTGATCAAAAGAAGATCTTCCCTTGTTCTGCTTTGCTAGAAGGAGAATTTGGATTGAACGACCTTTGTATCGGGGTGCCTGTAGTATTGGGCAGAAACGGTATTGAGAAGATCGTTGAGATCGACTTGTCTGATGCGGAGAAAGCACACTTGCAAGAAAGTGCTGCCGGAGTACAGAAAACCAATGGTTTGCTTGAGCTGTAATCGCTTATCGACATAAATATTCAAAGCCGCCTTCGGGTGGCTTTTTTTATGGTTTAAACCGGCTGAGAATCGCTTTGATTTTCAATCGACTACTCGCTTTTAAAAACCCATAGAATCCTTTATATTTGGCGCATGAATTCCAAATGGTTATACGGAGCGCTGTTTGTACTGCTAGTTTCTCTAGGGGTGCAAATGGATCGTAACTTGCTTTCTAAGCAAGAGATCGCGCTGCAGTTTACCGAGCAGGGATTCAATCAAGACAATGCGCAGCTCGCCATATCAGAAGTTAAAACACAGCTTCTGGGAGCAGGAGCCACCGATATTCAGATTATAGAATTAGAGGCGGGTCAGCTCAAGATCACTTATTCCAGCAAGCTGAGTGTTACCCAGATTCAGCAACTGTTGACCGATGCAGGTCTAGCTTCGCATCAGCCTTTAGAAACGCCACAGACACCAGATCAGGACGAACTGACGGCCTATCAATTGGACGTTTATGAGCTTCAAGAAAGCGGAACAGACCTTGACATTGAAGGCGCTCCTGTCGTTGAGGTTCAAGTTAAAGAGCATTTAACGGTTCCGAGCAGCGCTGGTTTCTTTTTTGCTGCTGATTTTGATCTGGCCGTTTTGCCTAGTACGGCTAAAGCTCAGATCACTTTTGCTAATGACCAATTAAAATCACGTTACGCATATTTACTTCCAGAGGTGCGTGCGGGACCTTTGGTTTAGGGAACATTTGAGATTGACTCAATGGAGCGTTGATCCAGTTTCCAGACTTCGTTTTTGTCGAGGAATCCTACCTCGATCCTTATTATTAAAGTATATATCATATTCATTGTCGGCTTAGGCGCTAAGCTTTATATTTGCGCGTTTAAAATCCGACTCAAAAAAAATAATCATGCAAAACAAAGGACTTATAACGGTATTCGCTATACTGTTCGGGTTGGTAAGTATCTACCAACTTTCCTACACTTTCATTTCCGGTAAGGTTGAAGGTGACGCTAAAACCTATGCACAATCCTTGTTGCCAGACACTGACCCAGAAGGGCGTGAAGCTTTGGAGACGAAATACTTGGATTCTGTTGCCGATATACCTGTACTATTCGGGATCGATTACAAATCGGCTAAAGAAAAAGAATTAAAGCGTGGTCTTGACCTTCAAGGGGGGATCAACGTAACGCTTCAGATTTCTGTTCGCGACATCCTAAAAGGATTAGCAGACAATTCTGAGCACCCTGCTTTCGTTAAGGCATTGAACGATGCTGACGCACTACAGGCACAGAGCCAAGACACCTATTTGGAGTCTTTCTTTGAGGCTTTTGAAGCGATTCCAGGAGACAACCAATTGGCAAGTCCAAAGATCTTTGCTAACCGTACTTTAGATGATCTTATCGACCTAGACATGACCAACGATGAGGTGAAGCCTATCTTGCGTCAAAAGATCGATGAGTCTATCGTTTCTGCTTTTGAAGTACTCAGAAAGCGTATCGATAAGTTTGGGGTAACGCAACCAAACATTCAGCGTATTGGACAGTCTGCACGTATCTTGGTAGAATTGCCAGGAGCCAAAGACATTGAGCGTACTAAAGAGCTTTTGACCAGTACCGCCCTTTTGGAGTTCTGGGATCTTTACAAATACGAGAACGTTGCTGCTTATTTGAACGATGCTAATGCTGTGATGGCGAACATCAACAAAAAAGCTGCAGAGACTACAGAAACTGCGCAAGACACTACAGGTCTTGACGAGGATGTATCTAACCTTTTAGGAGGAGACAACGTAGACGGAACAGAAACTGCTTCTGTTTCTACGACACCATTAAATGACCTTATTGAAAACTTTGGATTCACTGGTGGTGCAACACTGATGCGCGTTAAGCCCGAGAACGTTGAAGCGGTGAACGCTATTTTGAACCACCCTCAAGTTCAAGCCAGAATGCCACAGAGCATTCGTTACACAAAGTTTGTTTGGGGGAACCCAAGCGCAGATCCTACTACTGGAGAAGAACTTGTTTCTCTTTACGCGCTTAAGCGTGGATCAGACGGGAAAGCACCACTTAGTGGAGGTGTGATCGTTGATGCTGCTCAAACTTATGACCAGTACAACAAGGTTGCTGTTGATATGCAGATGAACGGTGTTGGAGCTCAGACCTGGGAGAAAATGACCGGTGAGGCTTACAAGAATCAAAGCCAGATCGCTGTTGTTCTTGATGATGTTGTATACTCTGCCCCAACAGTAAGCAACGGAGCCATCTCAGGAGGTAGAACACAGATCACTGGAGACTTCACCGTTGTAGAAGGAGAAGATCTTGCCAACGTATTGAGAGCTGGTAAACTTCCGGCACGTGCAGAAATGATTCAAGGAGCAGTTGTAGGACCAACTCTTGGTAAAGAAGCGATTAGTAGTGGTATGATCTCCTTTGGAATCGCCTTGCTATTTGTTTTGATCTGGATGGTATTCTACTACGGCTTTGCTGGACTTTTTGCCGACGTTGCTTTGATTGCGAACATCTTGTTCATCTTTGGATGTTTGGCAGGTATTCCTGGAGCGGTATTGACCCTTCCTGGTATTGCAGGTATTGTACTTACTATTGGTATTTCTGTGGATGCGAACGTACTTATCTTTGAGCGTATCCGTGAAGAATTGCAAAAAGGTAAGGCTCAGAAATTGGCCATTAAAGACGGTTTCAACAACGCCTTGTCTTCCATCTTGGATGCGAACATTACTACCGGTCTAACCGGTATTATCCTCTTGGTATTTGGAACAGGACCAATTAAAGGTTTTGCCACTACCTTATTGATCGGTATTTTGACTTCTTTGTTTACTGCGATCTTCATCACTCGTTTGTTGATTGACTGGTACACTAAGAACGGAAAGAGCTTGAACTTCTCAACTCCTGCAACCAAGAACCTATTCAAGAATGTAAATATTGACTTCCTCGGAAAGCGCAAGATCGCTTATATCATCTCTGGTATTTTGATCGCGGTAAGTTTAGGATCTCTTTTCACCAACTCTTTGAATATGGGGGTTGACTTTGTGGGAGGACGTACCTACATCGTGCGTTTTGACAAGGATGTGAACGTAGAAGAAATTTCTAAAGACCTTATTGACGTATACGGTTCTGCGGAAGCTAAAACCTACGGTAGCGACAACCAGCTTAAAATTACTACCAAGTTCAAGGTAGAAGAAACAGGCCTGGAAGTTGACCGTGAGATTGAAGAATTGCTTTATAACGGATTAAAGCCAAACCTTCCTGCAGATCTAAGCTTTGCTGATTTCTCTAGCAGTAGCGGTAAAGTAGATAAGCAAGTGGGTGTGATGGAATCCAACAAAGTGAGTCCAACCATTGCCGATGATATCCAACAAGGATCCTTCTTGGCGGTACTCGGATCACTGATCGTAGTATTCCTTTATATCCTCTTGCGATTTAGAAGATGGCAGTTCTCTTTGGGCGCAGTAGTAGCGGTATTCCACGATGTACTTATTGTACTTGGAGTATTCTCACTCACTTATAAGATCATGCCTTTCAATATGGAGATTGACCAATCGTTCATTGCAGCGATCCTGACGGTGATCGGTTACTCGCTCAACGATACCGTGGTTGTGTTTGACCGTATTCGTGAATACTTTAACGAGCACTCTACTTGGAAGATGGACCGTATCATCAACGGAGCCTTGAACAGTACCTTGAGTCGTACGTTGAATACCTCTTTAACTACCTTGATCGTACTTCTTTCGATCTTCTTCTTAGGAGCTGAATCGATCCGCGGATTGATCTTCGCCTTGATCGTAGGTGTGGTAGTAGGTACGTATTCATCGATGTTCATTGCAACTCCAGTAATGTTTGATACCGTGAAAAAACGCGGAATCGACCTTACGGATAAGAATGCTAAAAAAGAGGAAGAAGCAGAAAATCAAGCTGCTTAATTCCCGCTTATTTAAATTAAAAAAGCCACTCGAATGAGTGGCTTTTTTTTATGCGTTATGTTTTATTGAATTTGCCAGCTGAGAGAATCTCCTGGCTTAATATTCCATTTATCGGTCAGGCCTCCGTTGAGTTCCAAAACATATTTGGCGGGCGCTCCGGAGGGCAGCGAGCTTGTATTTAGTGGTTGCGCATTCTTTTGAATGCTCACTACTTTTTGATCGCTCCCAACATAGATGATGTCTAAAGGGAAGCGGGTGTTCTTCATATAGAAGGCTTGTTGGCGCTCTTGATCCATAATAAATAGCATGCCCTGTTTTTCTTCCATGCTGTTGCGATACATTAAACCGGTTTGGCGTTCGTAATCGTTGTCGGCAACCTCTATGTCTATTTGTATGCTGCCAACGCTGTCTGGTTTCACTATGGTAAGGCTTCCTTCTTTGGTAAAGGAGATCTCTGTTGCGGTGACGGACTTGTTCGAATCCGAAGCATCCTTACAACTACCCAAAAGTAGGGCAAGGGTAAATCCACAATAAATTATACGTCGCATTTTAAGCTGATTTAGGCGTGTAGAAAGTAGGTTTGCGGAACATCAAGTACAATCCAAAGATCACAAACGGAATGCTCAATAGCTGTCCGGTGTTGAGTCCAAACGTACTGAGATATTCATCTCCTTGAGATTCCTTTAAAAACTCCACAAAGAAGCGAACAGACCACAGCAGCGCAAAGAATAGTCCGAACATATAACCCAGACGCCATTTCTTATCGGTCTTCCAATAAACAGCTAACATAATAATGAAGGTGAGTACATAACCCAGGGCTTCATAAACTTGTGTAGGGTGTCTATAAGGTACAGCCGCCAAAACCTCCGCAAATTGTGGATCGTTTACAATAGCGCTGTAGGCCTCACTTACATCTTTCTTTCCAGTGATGGACATCACTTCACCTGGGTTGAGGTCATTGCGGACCAATTTTACTCCAAAGGCATAATCTCCGCTAATTTTCCCTACGATCTCTGAATTCATAAAATTCCCCAAACGCACAAAGGCCGCCCCAATGGCAGCAGGAACCGTAATACGATCAAAGATCCAAAGCACGTTCTTTTGAAGCTTTCTTTTGTTGTAGAGGATGAGTGCGATCACCACACCAATGGTGGCCCCATGACTGGCAAGACCTTTAAAGCCTGTAAATTCAAATTCTGGAGTGGTTCTTATAGGTAAGAACACAGAAAAGAAGTCTTGACTAAAAAGTTCTGGTTGGTAAAAGATCACATGGCCCAAACGCGCTCCAAAGAGAATGGCCAGAACCATATAAATGAATAGACTGTCTAGCTTTTCAATATTTTCCTTTTCATTCAGGAAGATCTTCTTCATCAAATACCAGCCCACAACAAAGGCTAAAACGTATGATAAACTGTAGAATCTCAGTGTGAATGAACCGATTTCAAACCCTTCTAGTGGGTTCCAGGTAAAACCTAAATAATGCATGGTGGTAGTCTATTTCGCCTTAAAGATAACAAAGCTAAGCGGCTCTATCCTTAAGGGCTTCTTAATTTTCTTGACTTTCTGAGCTGGTTTTTACAGCTCCTGATTTGGGAGGGACCGGGTCATAGCCAGATCCGCCCCAAGGATGGCAGCGGCCAATGCGTTTGGCGGCCAACCAACTTCCTTTGAATAAACCGTGAGTTTTTAAAGCGTCCACTGCGTAGTGGGAGCAGGTAGGCTCAAACCGACAGGTTGCAGGTGTCAACGGAGAAATGACCCATTGATACAATTTGATCAGCAGTAAAAAAGGAGCGATCAGTATTTGCTTGAGCAGCTCCACTAATCCTTACTTTAAAGTATAGGTAGTGCCGTCTTTGCTGTCCTTGAGCTGAACGCCAGCTTCTGCCAATTGATCTCTAATGGAATCACTGGTTGCAAAGTCTTTGTTGGCACGCGCTTGATTTCTGAGTTCTATCAAAAGTCCAACCGTCTTGTCTAAAGTGTCAGAATCATCACCAGCATTACCAACAGCTTCCAAACCAAGAACATCAAACATGAAGTCGTGCATGGTCTGCTTTAAGGTAGCAATATCATCAGCGGTCATGCTTTGATTGCCTTCTGCCACAGCATGGACTATTTTGGTAGCGTCAAAAAGATGCGCGATCAAGATCGGACTGTTAAAGTCGTCATTCATTGCATCGTAACAAGACTGGCGCCAAGCGGCCACATCAAAATCAGAAGTGCTTCCCGGCTTCAGGCTATCAATCATTCCGTAAGCTTCCATGAGGCGCAAATATCCTTTTTCTGAGGCGATCAAGGCATCGTTTGAGAAATCCAAGATACTTCTGTAATGCGCTTGGTACATAAAGAATTTGGCCACGGTAGGCGCAAAGGCTTTACTTAAGATATTGTTGTTTCCAGAAAAGAGCTCTTCCGGCAGTATATTATTTCCTGTGGATTTAGCCATCTTCTTTCCGTTGAGCGTCAACATATTGGCGTGCATCCAATAATTTACAGGACTGATTCCGCTAGAGGCTTCAGCCTGCGCGATCTCACATTCGTGGTGCGGGAACTTTAAATCCATTCCTCCGCCGTGAATATCAAATTTATCACCCAAATATTTAGTGCTCATGGCTGTACATTCCAAATGCCAGCCCGGGAATCCATCACTCCAAGGAGAAGGCCAGCGCATGATGTGTTCGGGTTCTGCTTTTTTCCAAAGGGCAAAGTCCTGCGGATTTTTCTTTTCACTCTGAGCGGCCAATTCACGCGTATTGGCAATCATGTCTTCCAACTTACGACCACTGAGCTTTCCGTACTCTTGGTCCTCGTTGAACTTCATCACATCAAAGTAGACCGAGCCATTTTTCTCATAAGCATAGCCTTTGTCTAAGATCTCTTGAACAATGCGTTGCTGCTCAATGATATGTCCTGTGGCAGTGGGTTCTATGCTCGGTGGTAAAGCGTTGAATTTGGCCATGATCTGATGGAAATCAACAGTATAACGTTGTACGATCTCCATAGGCTCTAGCTGCTCAATTCGCGCTTTTTTTGCAATCCGATCTTCTCCGCTATCCGCATCATTCTCCAAGTGACCGGCATCGGTAATATTGCGCACATAACGCACTTTATAACCCAAGTGACGCAAATAGCGAAACACCATGTCAAAAGACAAAAACGTACGACAATTCCCCATGTGTACGTTGCTGTAAACAGTAGGTCCGCAGACATACATCCCAACAGCACCGGGTGTTATGGGGTTAAAGACTTCCTTTTCTTTGCTAATGGAATTGTAAATGCGTAGTTCTTGCTGGATCATGGAATGGCCAGGTAGTTAAAGTCGTTCCGTTAAAAGGAACTATTAAAATTCAGTATCTAAATTAATATAATCGAGGAATTCTCTGCGAACCGCCGGATCTTTAAATTTTCCGCCGAACTCACTGGTTACCGTACTGGATTCGATATCTCGGATTCCTCTGGAGTTCACACATAAGTGCTTGGCATCGATCACACAGGCCACATCTTCAACACCCATAACCTCTTGCATCTCTTTAACGATCTGCATGGTGAGGCGTTCTTGAACTTGCGGACGTTTGGCATAATAGTCTACAATGCGGTTCATTTTTGACAAGCCGACAACCTTTCCATCAGAGAAATAGGCCACGTGTGCACGTCCAATTATAGGTAGAAAGTGATGTTCACAGGTAGAGTAGACCACAATGTTCTTTTCTACCAGCATTTCACCGTATTTGTATTTGTTGTCAAATGTTGAAGCAGATGGCTTTCGGTCTGGATGCAGTCCGCCAAAAATCTCGTTCACGTACATTTTAGCCACGCGTAAAGGAGTTCCTTTAAGACTATCGTCCTTTAAGTCTAGCCCTAAGGTGTCCATAATTATTTTAAAATGCTCTTGAATAATTTCGATCTTCTCCTGATCGCTCATATCAAAGGCATCCGGGCGCATTGGTGTGTCCGTTGAAGAGCTGACATGATTGTTGCCAAGCTCCTCGATTTGTTTTAGATGTTTTTCTAAATCCATTGCAAACATTTGTTTCAAGGAGCAAAGATACTTAAACCCCTGTTTTTAGAGGGAAACTTCTCTTAAAATTGTGGCTTAAGCGGCTTTCTTAAGGTAACAAAGTCATAAAATTTTCTTAATTTTCCCGCAATATATTCCCTGCAATGAAAATTAGAAAAATTTGTTGGGTGAGCTTAGTGTTCGCCTTGTTATGCGCACCACTGGTATTTGCGCAGACCACCAAACCAAATCCGGGAAATTTTGACCGTTTTGTTCAACAGGTTTATACTGGTGAAGGTCAAAAGACCATTCGCCCGGAAAGCCGCCGATATGCATTCATGAAAGAGTGCTTTGAAAATCGTATTTCTTTTATCACTTCAGACAAGGACAAATTGGCTAATGCCAACTTTAAACGCCTGTCTGATATTCCCTTGTTCAATCATTACAACAAGGCACTTATGCGAGACGCAGGCTTTGATCCAGCTACATTCAATCCATTTAAGTATCACCTTGGGTTTTATGAAAAAGAAACTCAGGTAATTCATGTAGACGGAACCAATTATCTCATAGTGATCGCACCGCAAACCAGTGCGGCAGATCGCTAAACACAACATCAACTAGCTATGATATGAGAGCCTCAGGCGTAGGTCTGCGGTGATCATCTTCCGAAAGGAGAAATTAAAATTATGAAAAAAATTACCTTACTACTTCTTGCGCTTATTGGCTGGACGGCAGTTCAGGCGCAGGATATAAACATTCAGGACGGTACCTTCTTCCTATGTACAGGAACTCTTTATGATACAGGAGGACCGGCAGCTCCCTATGGCAATGACGAAACCATAGTCATGACGCTTTGTTCGGATACTCCGGGCATTGGAATTGAGCTCGATTTTACCTTTTTCAGCACTCAAGTTGGAGTCGACGTACTCACCATTTACGACGGACCCGATACGGCTTCTCCCATCCTTGGGGATTTCTCAGGCACGGCAGGTCCAGGCTTTATTGCTGCCACGGGAGCCTCGGGATGTCTCACCTTGGAGTGGAACTCGGATTTTGTGATCAACTCACCAGGTTGGGTGGCAGACATCAGTTGCTGTCAAGTGATCAACGCGGTATTTGACAGTTCTACACCTCCAGCTGCAGCAGATGGAACCATCAATGCTGCCGTAGGAGAAAATATCACCTTTAACGGAAGCGCAACCTTTTCTATGGACGGTACTGGAGCTACTTATGAGTGGGATTTCGGAGACGGCACAACGGCCTTCGGGACAACTGTGAATCACGCTTATGCAGCCTCAGGAGCTTATCCCGTCACCCTTACGGTCACTGACGCCACAGGCTGTACCAATAACAACAATATCAATGTAACTGCCCTTATCGGTTTCGGTGGAGCAGACCCGGGTAACCTTTTTGTAGATGCGGGGCCAGATGTCACCCTTGATTGTGGTTCTGGCGGGAGTGTTACGCTAGTTGCAGATTTCCAAGAAATCTTTGAAACCTTCAGTACCGATTATACCGTTTCGCCGATTGTTTACAGTCCGCCTTTCCCGTTTGACGGATTGGCCAACTCTATTGATATTACTTCGGATGACACTTGGTCAGGGGTAGATACGCTGCCTTTTGAATTCTGCTTCTTCGGAAACTTAGAGCAAGAGTTTCAGGTAGGCTCTAACGGGGTTCTGCGCTTTGACGTAGATCCGGGAGATGCTGGTAATGGCTGGGCTTTTTCCGAAGACCTTCCAAATAACACCAATGAAACCCTGGGAGAGGCCAATATTTTCTCTCCTGTGCACGACATCTTCCCAGGTGTAAATCCAGCCAATGAAATTGGTTATGAGGTTTTGGGTACTTTCCCAAATAGAGCCTTGGTAGTTTCATTCTACGAGGTAGCTATGTTCTCTTGTACAGATCTGAACGCTACCCATATGATTGTGATCTATGAGTTCTCAAACATCATAGATATTTACATTCAAGACAAACCTTCATGTCCAACTTGGAATAGCGGAAATGCCGCCCTTGGGATTCAAAATAACGATGGGGACTTGGCCTATGTACCACCCGGGCGTAATACCTCAGACTCTCCTTGGACTACAACGAATGAAGCTTGGCGTTTTGCTCCAGACGGAGCGCCCTCTTACGTTTTTGAATGGGTTGATGACACCGGAGCTGTAGTTGGCTTCTCACCAACCTTAACTGTTTCTCCGACCGTAACAACGACCTATACAGCTCGTGTGACTTACACCAATACTTGTAATGGAGAGGTGGTTGTTTTAGAGGATGATGTAGTGGTGACAGTGGATACTCCTTTTACCGTTGACCTAGGTCCAGATACTAGCGTTTGTGATGGAGGACCGATTGTTTTAGATGCTGATCCAGGTGTGCCTGGGGTGAGCTATGAGTGGTTCCAAGACGGAATTCTATTGCCGGCAGAAACTGCTTCAACCTATACTGCGACCGTTTCTGGTACGTACCGCGTTATTGTTTCCGATGGTTCTTGTGACGCTAGTGATGAGATTGTCATTGTAATTGGAACGACTCCTGTTCCTGGAACGCCAGATCCTTTAGAGGTTTGTGACTTCCCTTTTGATGGTTTTGCTGAATTTACCTTGACCGATGCCGACGCTCAGATCATTGATGGCGGCACAGGTTTAGTAGTTCGATATTATGAAACTTTAGCACTGGCAGATGTGGGTGATCCTGCAGATGCGCTTGTGAGTCCTTATACCAATATTACCGATCCGCAAACGGTCTATGCCCGTTTGGAGGAATCTGCTTCTGGCTGTTATGCTACGGTAGAACTAGTACTTGATGTATTAGACGGCCCAGTGGTTAATGACCCGATTCCCGATTATGTGCTGTGTGACGACCCTTCAAATGACGGTGTTGAGCTCTTTGATCTTACCACCATGGAGCCGCTTATTTCGCCAGCGCCAGCGGGAGTGATCTTTACTTATCACGAGACTGCAGCAGATGCAGCTGCCGGTACTGCGGCAATAGGTACGCCAACAGCTTACAACAACTTGACCAATCCTCAGACCATCTACGTGCGTTTAGAAAGTGCAGATGGTTGTATTAGCGTAGGGGAGTTTAACTTGGTTGTAGAGCCTGTTCCTGCATTTATTGATCCGACTCCATACATACTTTGCGACGATGGTGTTGCTGATGGGTTCACGGAATTTGACCTTACAGTGAAGATCCCAGAGATCACGGGAGGAGCAGTAGATCTTTCTGTTAGCTTCTATTTGACTTTAGCGGATGCTGATGCCGGTGCGCCAGCATTACCGACCTTATACACCAATGTTACTAATCCGCAGACCATTTTTGTTCGTGTGCAATCGGTAACTACGGGTTGTTATGATACCACAAGTTTAGAACTTGAAGTCCTTGATGCTCCTGCAGCGGCAACTCCAACGCCTTTGGAATACTGTGATCCAGATAATGATGGCTTTGGTGTGTTTACTTTGGACGATGCTACGCTAGAGATTACTGGAGGCGATCCTGATGTTGTGGTGACTTACCACGAAACCTTTGCAGACGCCACTAATGGTGTGCTGGCCTTGACCAGTCCTTACAACAATATCGTTTTTGGAACGCAGACTGTTTATGCAAGAGTCGCTAATGCCGTGACCACGGGTGACGACTGTTTTGTCATCGTTGAACTTCAACTGATTGTATTAGACACTCCTCAGATCGCTGACCCCGAACCTCTTTTAGCCTGCGACGACAATGACGACGGCATTGTGGTATTTGACTTGACGGTCAAAGACCCAGAGATCTTGGACGGTTTGGATCCTGCGGCTTATACGGTAGAATATTATGAGGATGCGGCCTTCACTTCGCTGATCGCTCCGGCTACGGCCTATACGAACTTGACCAACCCACAGACGGTCTTTGTCTTGGTGACGGACAACACCAATATGTGTACTTCGACCACGACCTTAGAGTTGATAGTCAACTTCCCACCGGAGGTCTTCCCACCAACACCGTTAGAGCTGTGTGATGTGAACAATCCGGGCGACGAGGTTGAGGAGTTTGACTTGGAGCTGGCTACCCCGGAGATCACAGGCGGTGACACTTCACTAATTGTGACCTACCACGAGACTGCTGCGGATGCCGATGCTGGAGACAACCCACTGACGAGTCCTTACACCAACACGAGCAACCCGCAAACGATCTTTGTACGGGTAGAAGACCCAGACACGGGCTGTTTTGTGAGTGATGTGGTGACCTTAGACTTAAGAGTAAACCCACAACCGAGTCCAACCCCAGATCCCACCCCGATTGAGATCTGTGATGCAGACAACGACGGTTTTGTAGACAGTTTTATACTGACCGATAGAGACATCGAGATCATTAACGGCGAGCCGGATGTCGTGGTGAGCTACCACGAGACCCTGGCAGACGCGCAAAGTAATCTGTTCCCACTAGTATCTCCTTATGCGAACATAGTGGCCTACAGCCAGATCGTATACGCTAGAGTAGAGAACACCCTAACGGGCTGCTTTGCCATTGTAGAGTTGGAGCTGATCGTACTGAACTCCCCAGAGCTTCCTCTGGAGATTGAAGACTTTGTGATCTGTGATGACGACGACGACGGCATTGCAGTGTTTGATCTAACGACGAAGGATCCGGAGATCTACGGCACCCAAGACCCAGCGACGCTGGATCTGAGCTACCACTTAAGCGAGGCAGATGCCTTGGCAGGAGTGATGCCTATTGTAACGCCAACGGCCTTTGTGAACACGACCAACCCACAGACGATCTGGGTACGTCTGTTTGATCCAATAACGGGCTGCGCGAGTGTGGGCAGCTTTGAGCTGATTGTGAGCTTGCCACCGGTGATTGCCGCACCAGGAGATCTGGATGCCTTGGAGCGTTGTG
>NZ_JAQQTE010000010.1 GCF_028561565.1 Gilvibacter sediminis
AGTAACCCACAGACGATCTACGTCCGGGTAGTAAACTCCGACGGCTGTGTGACCATTGGTCTTTTTGAGTTGGAAGTACTTCCACTACCGATCTTTGTCACGCCAACACCTTTAGGTATTTGTGATGATGCAGTCTTGGACGGCTTTGCGCCTTTTGATCTGACGGTAAAAGATCCGGAGATCACTGGTGGCGACCCGACCTTGAGTGTAAGTTATTATTTAACCGAGGCGGAGGCTGATGCGGCCACGCCAGCACTAACGAGTCCGTTTACCAATACGAGTAATCCACAGATCATCTACGCGCGGATCGATGACTCCACCACGGGCTGCCACGATACCACGCCACTAGAGCTTATCGTGTTTGCGCCACCTACGGCCTTCCCACCAACTCCATTGGAGCGTTGCGACAACGATGCCGACGATGTAGCCCTGTTTGATCTAACCTTGGCGGATGCAGACATCATCGGGGGGCAACCGGATGTGTTTGTGAACTACTATCTGACCTTGGCACAGGCTGAGGCGGGAGATCCAGCCACGGCGCTGGTATCGCCTTACCCGAACATCGCCAACCCACAGATTGTGTATGCACGTATTGAGAACTCCATCACGGGCTGTTTTGCCACTACGGAGTTGGAACTTATTGTGCTGCCTGCAACCGATATCGGTAGCTTCCCAACCATTGA
>NZ_JAQQTE010000011.1 GCF_028561565.1 Gilvibacter sediminis
TTGTGGTTAACCCACTGCCAGAGACGCCAGAGGTGAGTGATTACATCATCTGTGAGCTGGCAACAGACGGCGTGGCTACCTTTGATCTGAACACGAAGATCCCAGAGATCTTAGGCGGACAAGACCCAACGGACTTGGAGATCACCTTCCACGAGGTGGAGGCTGACGCTGATGCAGGCATCAATGCGATCGCCACCCCAGAGGCCTTTGTGAATGTGAGTAACCCACAGACGATCTATGTACGCATTACCAATACGGTGACGGGCTGTTACTCGGCCACGCAGAGCTTTAACATCGAGGTTAGAGAAGGGGCCACGGCCACCGCTCCAGCAGCGGCGTATCGCATCTGTGATAATGTAGGCGAGGGTACAGACGGTATTGGAGAGTTCACCCTCTCTACCCAAGACGATGAGATATTAAACGGACAGGATCCGGTGATCTATGTAGTGAGCTACCACGAAAGCGAGGTGGATGCCACCACGGGAGACAATGCACTACCGGACAGCTATATCAACACGAGCAACCCACAGGTGATCTGGGCACGCGTGACCAACACGGACACG
>NZ_JAQQTE010000012.1 GCF_028561565.1 Gilvibacter sediminis
CAGGATACACTGGAGAGGATACTTTTGAGTACACGATCTGTGATAACGGAACACCAGCACTTTGTGACACTGCAGTGGTTACCATCACCATCAACGATGACAATGGAAACATCACTGTAGCTAACGACGATGCTTACAACACGACTCCAGATACCCCAGTAACTGGAAACGTATCAGACAACGACAACGACCCAGAGGGTGACAACCAAACGGTGAACACTACTCCAGTAAGCGGACCAGCCAACGGTACCCTAGTACTTAATGCTGATGGAAGCTTTGAATACACACCAAACCCAGGCTTTGAAGGAACGGATCAGTTTGTATACTCGGTATGCGACGACGGGACTCCAGTAGCCTGTGACGAGGCGACAGTATACATCACAGTAGGTGGTATTTTAAATACTACGGATGCTATTGATGATATCAACAACACCTTCCAAGACACAGCAGTTAGCGGTAATGTACTGACTAACGACGAGGACTTTGAAGGAGACAATCAAACAGTAACTGGAAACACAGATCCTGCAAACGGAACTGTGGTAGTTAACCCTGA
>NZ_JAQQTE010000013.1 GCF_028561565.1 Gilvibacter sediminis
ATGCACGTATTGAGAACTCCATCACGGGCTGTTTTGCCACTACGGAGTTGGAACTTATTGTGCTGCCTGCAACCGATATCGGTAGCTTCCCAACCATTGAACTGTGTGACGATCCTATTGCAGACGGTTCTACGACCTTTGATCTGACGCTATACGATACGGTAGTGGTTGCCGATCCAACAGGACTGACCATTACCTATCACGTTACTGCTGCAGATGCTGCAGTAGGAGCAGCGCCGATCACTCCGGCAGATGCCTACAACAACGTGACCAACCCACAGACGATTTACGTGCGCACGGAAGATGCTGATGAATGTGTACAACAAGGCCAGTTTGATCTTTTTGTGATCGCCAGACCGCTCTTCACCGTGCCTACGCCGTACGCTTTGTGTGAGGACGATGTGATCGATGGCTTTACGGAGTTTGATTTAACGGTAAACAATTTAGAGATTATTGACGGCAATCCGTTCTACTCGGTACAGTATTACTTCAGTGATGCCGATGCAGAGGCGGGCGTAGACCCACTACCACCGATCTACACCAATGTGGTGAACCCACAGACGATCTACGTACGTGTGGATGATTCCTCAACGGGCTGCTACGGGGTACAACCCTTGGAGCTGATTGTGGTGAACCCAGAGGCTGCGATGACTCCGGAGCCGCTGACGTATTGCGACCCGGATAACGACGGCTTTGGTGAGTTCAATTTAGAAGATGCCACTTTAGAGATTACAGGCGGCGATCCCACCCTTACGGTGAGCTACCACGAGACGGAGGCCAATGCAGAGAGCGGCTTACTTCCATTAGCTAGCCCATACAACAACATTGTGTTCGGAACGCAGACCATCTATGCGCGGGTAGAAACCCCTCTTGTAGAGGACTGCTTCTCTGTGGTTGAGTTGGATTTAATAGTCCTCAATACTCCAGAAATAATTGACCCAGAACCCCTCTTAGCCTGCGATGACAATGACGACGGCATTGTGGTATTTGACTTGACGGTTAAAGACCCAGAGATTTTGGATGGCTTGGACCCTGCGGCTTATACGGTAGAATATTATGAGGATGCGGCTTTCACTTCGCTGATCGCTCCGGCCACGGCCTATACGAACTTGACCAATCCACAGACGGTCTTTGTCTTGGTGACGGACAACACCAATATGTGTACTTCGACCACGACCTTAGAGTTGATAGTCAACTTCCCACCGGAGGTCTTCCCACCGGCGCCGCTAGAGCTTTGTGATGTGAACAATCCGGGCGACGAGGTAGAGGAGTTTGACTTGGAGCTGGCTACCCCGGAGATCACAGGCGGAGACACTTCATTGATCGTGACCTACCACGAGACAGCTGCGGATGCCGATGCTGGAGACAACCCACTGACGAGCCCTTACACCAACACGAGCAACCCGCAAACGATCTTTGTACGGGTAGAAGACCCAGACACGGGCTGTTTTGTGAGTGATGTGGTGACCTTAGACTTAAGAGTAAACCCACAACCGAGTCCAACCCCAGATCCCACCCCGATTGAGATCTGTGATGCAGACAACGACGGTTTTGT
>NZ_JAQQTE010000014.1 GCF_028561565.1 Gilvibacter sediminis
TTTCATAATAACTCGCCGATACTCCGGGTTCTCCGCCAATGATCTCCGCCTCTCTTTGGGTCAGATCAAAGACCTCTATCCCATCACCTACCGTTACTTCGTCACACAGCTCGATCGGATCGGGATCTGTGTTTGGAGATGGGTTAGGCAATACTCTAATTGTTAAGGTCGTGAACGATACACAGCCTGTGTCGCCGTCTGTCACTCTAACCCAGATCGTCTGTGGGTTCACCGTGTTGGTGTAGTCCGTGGCTGGGTCTATAGCATCCGTATCGTTTTGTGCGTCTGTCTCTGTGGTGTAGTACTGTACCAATAAGCCTGGCGCTCCTAGGGTAATATCGTCCTCTGCCTGAGTCAGATCAAAGCTCGCAAAACCATCTGCGGTCTCGTCATCACAACGCTCCAAGGCATCCAGATCCCCTGGTGCGGCAATCACCGGTGGTAAGCTCACAATCAGCTCAAAGCTGCCCACACTCGCGCAGCCCGTTATTGGGTCAAACAAACGTACCCAGATCGTCTGTGGGTTGGTCGTATTGACAAAAGCCGTTGGCGTTACAATAGGCATCACTCCTGCCAAGGCATCTGCCTCGCTTAAGTGGTAGCTCAGATCCAGCGTCGCTGGGTCTTGGGTGCCGTAGATCTCCGGATCCTTCGTCGTTAGATCAAACACCGCGAT
>NZ_JAQQTE010000015.1 GCF_028561565.1 Gilvibacter sediminis
TCACGTTGGTGAACAAGCCGCTTTCCTGAAGCGGTCCGTCATCCAACTGGAAGAAGTATACCCCCAGTCCGCTGGCCTCCGCCTGGATCTGATGATCCTCCGCAAAGGCATTACTGATCACCTCGGCACTGAATGTGGTCGGTGGCGAGGATACCGTTACCGTGGTCGAGGCCTCCGCACTACAACCCAGTCCGCTGGTGGTCTCCGTAGCGATCACCGTATAGGTCCCGCCTGCTCTGGCCACAATACTCGATGTAGTCTCTGGCAGTGGACTGCCGTTTAAGAACCACTCAAAAGTGTGGTCCAGATCACTAAGGCCCGTATTAATAACCGGTGGAGAAGATTCTCCCGATTCGTTCTGGATCGGGTTACCAAACTCATCCACACACAGTCTGTAGCTGTCCTCTAAGGTGATCACCGGTAGTGGTGATACCTCTAAGGTTACCGTAGTGATGGCAAAACAGCCCGTGTCCGTGTTGGTCACGCGTGCCCAGATCACCTGTGGGTTGCTCGTGTTGATATAGCTGT
>NZ_JAQQTE010000016.1 GCF_028561565.1 Gilvibacter sediminis
AAATCAAATTGAGCTTGTGAACTTGCGTTCACAGAAAATAAAGATGCTATAAATAGGAATAGTTTTTTCAAAGTGTATTTAGTAATGCGTTACAACGTCCTCGTATAAACGCCGTGGGAACCATCCGACGCGCGCTAAACGTAGTGTTGTCTCTTTTTAAATTAAATGTTCTTCTCTGCCACCCTGGCCTTGTGAGCAATGGCGATTATGCGTTGTTGGCAAATGTTATTTATTTAACTGTTACCTCAAGCTTAAAATACTCATTGAGAAAACTAAGTTCCTTTTCGAAATATTTAGTTTCCTCTTTATTAATGAACTGACTTACCATCTTGGAAGGGCTACATTGACTGTATTCAAATGTTGATTTTCCATCAAAATTATCGTAGTCACCGTAAATTAAGTAGCTTCCATATAAACTCGGCATGTCTGAGCAAGACGTTATGTAATGACCCGTCAATATGCTTCCAACTTCTACGTCACCCTTGAACACATCTAATATCTCAAATTCATAACAATCTTCTTCAAATGATACAACTTTCAATTCTCCAATGAAAATGACATCAGTGTAGTTAACCAATTCGATATATTCATCCTTGTTCCACACTTGCCATAATGTGGTACAGATACAGGCAAAACTATTGGGAACGAAGACTACTAAGAAAATTAAAGCTAGAATTTTGTTCATAATGTTTGCCAACGTCCCCGTATAAACGCCGTGCGAACCCTCCGACGCACACTACACGTAACGTTTTATCTTTTTAAATTAAATTTTCTTCTCTTCCACCCTTGCCTTGTGAGCGTTGGCGTTTATGCGCTGTTGGCTATAGTTTACTGAATATTTTGTCCTTTTGGAAAAGATCAGATTTGAATAATCGCAAATTTTCTCCTTCAAGGATAAACTTATGCTCTTTCACTACCGACTCTTCCTTTACAACTTCTAGAGATTCTTCATCAATAACGAAACTTGGACGTTTCTCATTCAATATCAATGTATCAGATTTCAATTCCCAATTTCCTTTACGATCTGTCCAGGTCCAACAGCTGTCCCCACGATCTTCGTAAACAAACTTGCCATTTCTTTTTAGAATCAGAATGTCTATTTTAAAATCATCATTTATTTGATATTTCCCAACTACAGACTTTGACGTAACAGTCATAAAAGTCAATACCAAAAATGATAAAATCAGTTTCATAATAAATTATAGCCAACGTCCCCGTATAAACGCCGTGCGAACCATCCGACGCGCGCTAAACGTAGTGTTGTTTCTTTTTAAATTAAATTTTCTTCTCTACCACCAAGGCCTTGTGAGCGTTGGCGTTTATGCGTTGTTGTAAAGTGTTTTCTTTAACTATTTATCATTCTCTCGATACACTTTAATCGAGCCGAGAAATAATGAAATTGGTATCACCAAAATAAAAAGCGATACGACATTATCAATGAACGCCATAAAAATTAAAAATAGTGCTATCGCTACGGCACCAAAAATTGAGAATGCCGAAATAAATAAAACAAGAGATTCGTTGACCTTATTTTTTTTGGCTATTGAATTCAAAAACCTAGTAAAGTACATATAAATTAAGTGATAGCATGCGATAAATAAAATAGAATTAAAAGAACGCTGAATTAAACTCATTTCGTTCTGGTAAAATAAATTTATAATTCCCACCACTATAGTGACAACACCAAAGACCTTATAATATTTATCAATAGATCTATTTTTCAACAAAATGCTTTACAACGTCTCCGTATAAACGCCGTGCGAACCATCCGACGCGCGCTAAACGTAACGTTTTATCTTTTTATATTAAATTTTCTTCTCTTTCACCCTAGCCTTGTGAGCGATGGCGATTATGCGTTGTTGTGCACTGGCTGTTTATTTACAACTAATCAATGTGCCTGAACCACGAAACTCAAATTCATAAATAAATTCATCCTCAGTGAGGCATCCATATTTTCGTCTATACCTCCTGTCTTTAAAATCGTAAATATGAAGAATCAAATAATCCTTTTTGAAATGGTACTTTTTCATTTCTATTTCAAAAAAAGAATATTCGATGAATTTTCCCTTTTCATATGGCTTTTCAAACAAAAAGGATATTCTTGATACGCTGTCTGCTTGAATTTTTTCTAATTGATTAACAGTCACAATTAAATTTCCGGGCACATAATGTACTGCTATCTCATCCTTTGTTCCATCTAAAAATTCAATTGCAATCCGGCTATTTGTAACACCGGAAACACATAGTTCACCATTAACTTGAATGATCATATTCAAATTCTGGGCAACTGATAATTTAATAGTTAGCAGCAGAAATACTAAATATGGCTGTAGTTTCATTAGCTTGTGCACAACGTCCCCGTATAAACGCCGTGCGAACCATCCGACGCGCGCTAAACGTAACGTTTTATCTCTTTAAATTAAATTTTCTTCTCTTCCACCATGGCCTTG
>NZ_JAQQTE010000017.1 GCF_028561565.1 Gilvibacter sediminis
AAATTTATTTTCGATGTCTGTAATCTATGATTACAAACAAATAACTTGCTTTCTCGTATTTCTTTTCCCAATATGTCAATGAACGTTTTTGATCTCGCTTAAAAGGTAGTTTAGGATACCTTATAAGGTCAATGACCAAATATTTTATCAAGCTGCTCGTTTTTCGGAGTGCTACCTGCGGTAGCCAACTTCAAACTCACATCTTGAAAATACTTTAAAAGAATCTCGCTTCAATTAAGCTTAAGAAAGCGAGCTTTCTACGCTTAATCTTCACTGCGATTCTACTTTTTAAAGTATTTATCTGTGGAGAATATCGGAGTCGAACCGATGACCTCCTGCGTGCAAGGCAGGCGCTCTAGCCAGCTGAGCTAATTCCCCATGCTTTTAAAAACAAAGAAGCCAATAACCCCTCCTTTTTAATTGATGAAGTACTCAACTTCTAAAATTTCCAAAATATCATTTATTACAATGAACGTCGCATGTCTTTCGACTCGCCCTGTAGTCTCAGGCAGACTCCCTGTATCAAGTACAGGACAGGCTTCTCGCCTTTGCCTTCGCCTACTTTGTAGTCTCAGGCAGACTCGAACTGCCGACCTCTACATTATCAGTGTAGCGCTCTAACCAGCTGAGCTATGAGACTGCATTATTAATTAAATTGACAGTA
>NZ_JAQQTE010000018.1 GCF_028561565.1 Gilvibacter sediminis
CAACGTCCCCGTATAAACGCCGTGCGAACCATCCGACGCGCGCTAAACGTAACGTTTTATCTCTTTAAATTAAATTTTCTTCTCTTCCACCATGGCCTTGTAAGCGTTGGCGTTTATGCGTTGTTGTAACGCGTTAATTCTCAAAATCAGATCTGTTCTTTAATACAAAAGCTATTAACAATTCAGTCAGATTATCATTGTATTCGTAAAATAACGAGTCCAATGCTTCCCAATTTTCTTCTGCTTTCTTTTCTATTAATGCCATCACATTTTGTCTTTCAAATCTGTCTTTTGGCACCGCACCATTTTTAAATTCTGAGTTTGCGTCTTTTACTATTTCCGCTGTTTTTTTAGCACCAATTAAGTTTAATGCGTTAATCGTTTCGTTTGCAAAATTTCCACTTGAATTCCAGTAAAATTGATTGAATCCACCATTGTTAATTTCACGCTCCAAATTTTCGACAAGCAACAAGACTTTTTGCGATTCGTTCAATAATTCAATTTTCTCACCGTATGAACACTTTTGATTCAGATACGTGTCGATTTCGATTACTATCTTATCCTGGCTTTCCATTTTTAGAACTTTATCTAAATCAAATTGAGCTTGTGAACTTGCGTTCACAGAAAATAAAGATGCTATAAATAGGAATAGTTTTTTCAAAGTGTATTTAGTAATGCGTTACAACGTCC
>NZ_JAQQTE010000019.1:0-1440 GCF_028561565.1 Gilvibacter sediminis
TTCCGTCAGGGTTAACTACCACAGTTCCGTTTGCAGGATCTGTGTTTCCAGTTACTGTTTGATTGTCTCCTTCAAAGTCCTCGTCGTTAGTCAGTACATTTCCGCTAACTGCTGTGTCTTGGAAGGTGTTGTTGATATCATCGATTGCATCCGTAGTATTTAAAATACCACCTACTGTGATGTATACTGTCGCCTCGTCACAAGCTACTGGAGTTCCGTCGTCGCATACCGAGTATACAAACTGATCCGTTCCTTCAAAGCCTGGGTTTGGTGTGTATTCAAAGCTACCATCGGCATTCAATACTAGGGTACCGTTAGCTGGGCCGCTTACCGGAGTAGTGTTCACCGTTTGGTTGTCACCCTCTGGGTCGTTATCGTTGTCTGATACGTTTCCAGTTACTGGAGTATCTGGAGTCGTGTTGTAAGCATCATCGTTAGCTACAGTGATGTTTCCATTGTCATCATTGATGGTGATGGTCACTACTGCAGTGTCACAAAGTGCTGGAGTTCCGTTGTCACAGATCGTGTACTCAAAAGTATCCTCTCCAGTGTATCCTGGATTCGGAGTATAAGTGTACGTTCCATCAGGGTTAACCACTACTGTTCCGTTTGCAGGATCAGTATTTCCAGTTACTACGATTGGGTCTCCGTCTGGATCGTAATCGTTAGCAAGTACAGTTCCTGATACTGGAGTGTCTACCTCAGTAGTGTTCGTATCGGCATTAGCCACTGGAGCTTCGTTCTCTGGGCCGCTGTCTGGCAATACCTCGATGTATACCGTAGCCGTATCACAAGCCTGTGGCGTTCCGTCGTCACAAATCGTGTACTCAAAACTATCCTCACCCGTATATCCTGGGTTTGGAGTGTAGGTGTAGCTACCATCAGGGTTAACTACCACAGTTCCGTTTGCAGGATCTGTGTTTCCAGTTACTGTTTGATTGTCTCCTTCAAAGTCCTCGTCGTTAGTCAGTACATTACCGCTAACTGCTGTGTCTTGGAAGGTGTTGTTGATATCATCAATAGCATCCGTAGTATTTAAAATACCACCTACTGTGATGTATACCGTCGCCTCATCACAAGCTACTGGAGTCCCGTCGTCGCATACCGAGTATACAAACTGATCCGTTCCTTCAAAGCCTGGGTTTGGTGTGTATTCAAAGCTACCATCGGCATTCAATACTAGGGTACCGTTAGCTGGGCCGCTTACCGGAGTAGTGTTCACCGTTTGGTTGTCACCCTCTGGGTCGTTATCGTTGTCTGATACGTTTCCAGTTACCGGAGTATCTGGAGTCGTGTTGTAAGCATCGTCGTTAGCTACAGTGATGTTTCCATTGTCATCATTGATGGTGATGGTAACCACTGCAGTGTCACAAAGTGCTGGTGTTCCGTTATCACAGATCGTGTACTCAAAAGTATCCTCTCCAGTGTATCCTGGGTTTG
>NZ_JAQQTE010000019.1:1659-15289 GCF_028561565.1 Gilvibacter sediminis
GTTCTCTGGGCCGCTGTCTGGCAATACCTCGATGTATACCGTAGCCGTATCACAAGCCTGTGGCGTTCCATCGTCACAAATAGTGTACTCAAAACTATCCTCACCCGTATATCCTGGGTTTGGAGTGTAGGTGTAGCTACCATCAGGGTTAACTACCACAGTTCCGTTTGCAGGATCTGTGTTTCCAGTTACTGTTTGATTGTCTCCTTCAAAGTCCTCGTCGTTAGTCAGTACGTTACCGCTAACCGCGCTTCCTTCAAAGGTGTTATTAATATCGTCGATTGCGTCCGTACAGTTGAACAAGATGTTTACATCGATAGTTGCAGCACAACCATTCGCATCTAAAACTCCGATCACATAAGAACCAGCTTCTAGATCACTAAACGTTGCAGATGCTCCGTATGCTCCACCGTCAATATTATAGGTGTAAGGAGCAGTCCCACCAAGAACCGCAACCGTTACGTCACCTAAACCTGTACAAACAATATCATTTTGAGTATCAATGCTGATGTCCAATCCGCGTGTTGGTTGAGAAATAGTAGCTGAATCCGTAGCGATACAACCGTTGGCATCAGTAATAGTCACGTCATAAGTTCCAGCAGTCAATCCAGAAATATCTTCTGTAGTTGCTCCGGTACTCCATGCAAAAGTATATGGAGCTGTTCCACCAGTTACTGTCAAATCAAGAGATCCCGTAGCTTCTCCGTGACAAAGTACGTTGGTCACAGCAATACCAGAATCCAAAACGTTTGGTTCATCTACCGTGGTCGTAGCAGTTTGCTCACAAAGAGTAACCGTATCTGTTACAGTTACTGTGTAGGATCCACCTGGAAGACCACTAACCATTGCAGTGGTGTCTCCTGTGCTCCACAAATAGGTAAAGCTTCCAGAACCACCAGTGACTGCTGCAGTGACTGTTCCGTCTGAATCGCCATTACAAGTAACCGGAGTAGAAGTAGCAGTCACCGCTAGATCTAAACAAGTTCCAGGGTTCACTGTTACGGTAGCAGACTCCACACAACCGTTAGCGTCAGTTACTGTTACGGTGTAAGTACCAGCACTAAGTCCAGAGATTCCTTCTGTAGTTTCTCCACCTGGAGACCAGCTGTAGCTATAAGGAGGAGTTCCTCCACTAACTACGGCAGTAGCTGTACCATCTCCTGTAGAAGGACCGCTTTCATCCGTAGCAGTGGCGCTTACGTTTAATGCGCTCGCTGGCTCAGTGATGGTTACACTTTGCTCAACAGGCAAACAAACAGTTCCGTCAATAGTTACACTCACGGTGTAAATACCAGCAGGCAATCCGCTTAAAGTACTTGAAGTCACTCCACTTTCCACGGTTGGAGGTGTAGTGTCCCAAGTAAAGGTAAATGTAGCTCCTGGGTTAGCCACAGAACTTGCGCTTACAGTAGCGCTACCCGTGTCATCTCCAGTACAAAGTACATCAACAATATCATCAACTGCGATAACAGCATCACAGGTATTTGAACAATCAATCACTACCCCCTGCTCCAATTCACAACCGTTGGCGTCAGTTACCGTAACGGTATGTGTTCCGGATGGAAGGTTAGTTGCAGTTGCAGTAGTTTGGCTACCTGCGGAAGCACTCCACAAGTAAGTGTAAGGAGGGGTTCCTCCGTCTGGAGTAGCAGTTGCTTCTCCATCTGCACATCCTTGTGCAGTAGTTGCGTTTTCTTTAGTAATAACGATGCTGATCGGCTCTGGCTCGTCAACAGTTACGGCAGCACTTAAGCTCGCCTCACAACCGTTGGCATCAGTCACCGTTACGTTGTAGCTTCCAGAACCTACAGCAGGAAGATCCTCCGTAGTGGCTCCGTTGGTCCATAAATAGGTGTAAGGAGGTGTTCCACCACTTACCGTTAAGTCAACAGATCCTGTCGCTTCTCCGAAACAAGCAGCGTCTGCAGCAACAGCACTTACTGCCAATCCACCAGCAGGCTGGTCGATCACAAAAGTGAATTCATCATCACAACCATTAGCGTCCGTTACAATAACAGCATAAGTTCCAGCCGCTAGACCAGAAATATCTTCAGTAGTTGCTCCGGTAGTCCATGCGTAAGTATAAGGTGCAGTACCACCAGAAACAGTAATATCAATAGCACCAGAAGCCTCTCCGAAACAAGCAACATCGGTGATCACTTCCGAAACAGCGATCGCGCTGTCTGGCTGGAAGATCTCAAAATCGGCATCCAATTCACAGCCGTTCGCATCTGTGATCACTACAGAATATGTTCCCGCAGCCAAGCCAGTTACTGTAGCAGTAGTTGCCCCAGTACTCCAAGCGTAGCTGTAAGGAGGTGTTCCTCCGTCTACGGTCAACTCAATTGCACCAGTAGACTCACCGAAACACAATACGTTATCAATCTTAACGCTTTTGGTCAATTCATCCGGTTGACCAACCGTGTAAGTATCTTTAAAGAAACATCCGTTAGCATCGGTAACGTCAACAGAGTAATCACCAGCTGCAAGGCCAGAGATATCTTCTGTAGTTGCTCCAGTGCTCCACGCAAAAGTATAAGGCGCTGTACCACCAGTGACCGTTAAGTCAATAGCTCCATTAGACTCTCCAAAACATTCAGCATCGCTAATATCAGCATCAACCCAAAGTTCTGCATCCGGACCACCAACTACGTAGCCAGAACCAGAATCTACCTCACATCCGGCAGAATCGGTTACTGTTACTGTGTAGGTACCTGCAGTAAGACCAGAAATGTCTTCTGTAGTTGCACCCGTACTCCACAAGTAAGTATATGGAGGGAAACCTCCGGTTACTGTAATATCAATAGCACCAGTGTCTTCACCGAAACAGTCTACATCAGTAACATCGGTAGTAATAGCGAGATCCTCAATAACTACTTCTGTGAAACTCGGTCTGTTCTCACAACCGGTAAAATTGTTGCGAACTCCGAAGACATAAGTCCCTTCACCCAAACCTGAGAACACTGGTGAGGATTGGTAAGCACCGTCGTTAATTACATACTCAAAGTCTGCACCTAGCGGAGCGGTTACCTCAAGAGTATAGGTTCCGTCTGTATTACAATAAACCTCTACCGTTGGGTTATCTGGAAGACTGTTAACCGTTAAAGTCACACTTGCCGTACCACAGATATCATCGTTAGGAGCAGGAAGACAAACCTCATAAGTAAAGGTCACATCTCCTGTGAATCCTGCTGGTGGTGTGTATGAATACGTACCATCAGTGTTTAATGTAAATGCCAAACCGGCTGGCGAAGGTCCTGAAAGTACTGTGTAAGTAGATCCATCAGGAACGTTGTTGTCAATGTTTAGATCACCATCAATAGTGGTATCAATACATCCAAGCTTGGTTTGATCTACTGCGTAAGTTTGTAGAATAAAAAATTTGCCGTCCCCATGGTCACTGGAAGCGGCAACAAATTCAATTCTTGATATTTTAGACCCCGTAGGAGCAATACTGTTCAATTCAAAAAGAGCGATAGCGATCGTTTGGCTGTTGTCCTGCTCTCTTCCTGACCCCCAATAATCGGTATCGTCATTAGCAGGAGCACTGAAGCCTCCTCCGGTTAAGTTTCCTGAAGTACGCACAAAAGTATCCCCCAATACTTGCTCTGCACCTCCACCGGCTGGAAATCCAACCATTCTCACGTAGTAACAGTTATTTCCACCGCGCTCTGTAACTGCTAAAACACCATCTGCGTTAGAAGGCAGTGGTGGATCGTAGAAAATTGTTTGTAACTGGGCATCGGTCTCGTCTTCTCCGCCAGTTCCGTTTGCCTCATCAAATTCGCCACAAATATCGTCCCCTTGACCTGAAGACGCTTCAAAGTAGTGGTTCAGGTTTTGATCTTGGAAGGTCGCTAATGCGGCATCATCCCAGGGCGTTGAATCTGTAATGTCAAAGGTTGCGGTTACCGACGTTCCGATTGGCTCTGTACCGTTCAACTTGATGTTGTTACGGTCGTGACCTGCTGGACCGAGACGCGTTAACTGATAGGCAGACGGTACAGCGAAGGTATTGTACACTGTAGATCCGATAGTGATCGATTCAATAGTCGCGGGATTGTTATTCTCCGTTGAATTGATATCACCATTGCCATCGGTGTCTTGTTCGTCTGACCATTGAAAGGTAACTCCGTCACGAATAGACGGTGATTGGGTTCCAATCTGAGCAAATGATGGCGCGATTGCCATTAATGCCAAAACCAAAAGAACAAAAAACGCCTTTGCCTGTTTCCATGGCAATGCACTTTGTATTATTTTGGAGTTTAAAGTGGAGTTACTTGCGGGGGTAAAGTAATTTTCTCTCATATAACTTTTAAGATCGCAGCCTAACGCTTCGAATCATAAAATCTCAAAAAAGTCGAGTCCCAACTCGGACTATTTTCAGCAAAAAAACCAATAAAATTAAAGTCTAAAGCGAATAAAATTGAGAATTAAATGATTGAATAGTTAGCGTTGTTAATTAAGTTTAAATCAATACGTTTTTATGCGGTAAAAACAATTTCTTTTGACTCAAAGGTAGACCGACTTTTTATTCTGTAACCATAAATATTTCCTTTTTCTACTAACGGTAAGTTAATATCGACGAACAACCGTATTTTTACGGTTTAACCGCATCAATATGTAGGACAACTGTACGTAGACCCACGTAGGAACACTAATAAACAAGGGCTTACGAGAGGACAGCCTGTAAGACTAACAATTGTTCATTTTTAAACCTTTAGACCGAATGAACATCGGGAAAACTGTCTTTAGAGCAACTGTTTCACCTGTCATATTGGGAATTCGCCAAATGCCATTCACAAAAAAAAGCAGCTTAAGCTGCTTTTTTAATTTTGTAGGAACAAATGCCGTTAATCGACTATGATAAAGATCGATCTTCTGTTGAGTTGGTGCTCCTCTTCACTACAGGGAACATCGTTGGCACATTCATTAACCAATTGGGTTTCTCCGTATCCTTTTGCAGATAATCGGGATGCTTCAATTCCGTTATCGATCAACCACTGCATTGTAGACTGTGCTCGTCTGTCAGAGAGTACCATATTATATTGATCTGTTGCACGGCTGTCTGTATGCGATTCAATATGAATCACTAATTCTGGATAACGCTTCATGGCTGCAAGTACTTTAGCCAACTCAATTTCAGCGTCTGGACGTATATTGAATCGATCCAGATCAAAATAGATCGTTTGTAACTCAAGAATACAGTTCAATGTATTCTCATAAGGACAAGCGCGTTCCAATTGGATTGGTTGATAGAGGTCTCCAGAAGTTTCTGGTACCACAATTGCGATCTCGTTCGGATTGTAGTCCAATTTAGTGGCGCGTAATCGATACGATTGACTACAGTCAATATCAAAACTGTAGGCCGCGTCATCACCAACAACTATTGGCTCACCGTAAGGATTCCCTTGATCGTCAAGCAGTTCCACTTTCGCCCCTGGCAATAAGGCACCGGTCTCCAAATCAGTTACTTCTCCAGTGAGTTTTACCAAACAAGGTTGAACGCGGTAAATATTATCACTCACAAAACCTTGGTCTCCAGATCTGTTGGAAGCCACATAACCTGTTTTGGTTTCTGGATTGTAAATGTATCCGAAGTCATCTTTTTCACTGTTGGTCGGCTCTCCAAGGTTGCTAACTTCGGAGGCCATTCCAGCATCGTCAAGTTCCGTTGAGAATACATCAAAACCTCCCAAACCGGTTTGTCCATCACTGGAAAAATACAGTGTGTTGTCTGAACTGATGAACGGGAAACTCTCACGGGCTTCTGTGTTGATGGATTTTAGATTCACAGGATCTCCCAAGGTTGCATCCTCATTGATCGGTGCATACCAGATATCACTCATACCCACGGTACCGTCCATATCAGAAACAAAATATAGCAGTTTACCATCCAAGCTCAATTGCGGATGCGCCATACTGTAATTATCACCGTTAAGTGAGCCGTCTTCAAATTTGACCTCACGTACATCTGACCACCCGTTGGCCAACTTTGTAGCGCGATAGATCTTCATACGAACAGTTCCTTGATCGTCTTTCCCGATAGCGCGCTTCCCGGTCTTATTCCCTACTTCTAGGAAATTGTTACGGGTAAAATACATGGTCTTTCCATCTTCTGAGAAGGTTGGTGTTGACTCGTGGAATTTTGTATTGATGGGACCGTTGTCAAAGCGTTCCATATTGCTCAGATCTCCGTTCTCATCAATATCAACGATATAGAGGTCTGAATAAGGCTGATTGTTCCATTCGTGTACAGCGAGCTTCTCATCACGGATCGTATCTGAAACGGAAGAGAACACTAAGCGCTCTCCAAAGTATTTAGGACCAAAGTCAGAGAAAGCCGAATTTACAGTTACTCCAACGAGCTCAGAATTGCGGGCATTTGCCGCAATTTGCTCCAAATAATCATCACCAGCATATACTCTTGCAATGGCTGTGGTATCTCCGCCTTTGGCTTTATAGAGATCCATTGCTTCCTGCGCTTTGGTGTAATCTTGAGTACTCTTATAACACTGCGAAAGCCTGAATAGATATTCAGGCGTTGCTTGTTCTGGAAATTTTTCTACCAAGGCTTCATACCAGGAAACCGCTTCTTTGTATTGGGAATTGAAATAGTACGTATCTCCTAGATTTTGGAATATCTGAGCACTTTCCCTACCCTGCTCAATGACATCCAGGTAAACCTGTTGGGCATCGATATAGGCGTATTGACTGTACTCTTTGTTGGCTTTTAGTTCTTTGGTCTTTTGAGCAATTGTTGGCCCGACGGTTAAAAGAAAGCCGCTAACAAACAATAAGATTTTGAGTGAGGTTCTTGTCATGATTGCTGCTTTTAAAAGAATCGAGGCGTAAGGATACGCTCCGGTTTATTGAATATTTCAAATCGAACGAAGAATTCATAAGATCCATCGTTGAATCCACTGAGATCCGTAGTTTCTCCATCATAAGCAAATCCGAGGAAAAGTCCTTCTGTAGCTTGAAATCCTACCATCCCACTTAGAGCTGCGCTCCAGCGATAGGCCGCTCCAAGGGTGAATTTCTCGTTGATCAACAAGTTCGCTGATAAATCCACTTGCAAAGGAGAACCACTAACCAACTTGGTCAAAACAGCTGGCTTGAATTTTAAGTTCTCATTGAGATCAAATACATATCCTGTGATGAAGAAATAGTGTAAACGCTCCGCGGCGATGGTCTGAGCGGAAGTCGGTCCTATTTCACTTTCATCAAAGTGTTTGGTGTTTAAAAAGTTAGGCACAGAAAGTCCTGCATAAAACTTATTGGAGTAATAGTAAATACCCGCTCCGATCTGCGGTTGCAAACGGTTGTCAATATTGTTCTCAAATACATCTCCTTCATCAAAAATGTTCAAGAGTGTAAAATCGACATCCAAAAGATCGATACCCGCTTTAAGTCCAAAGGCGAGTTTATAATCCTCTGAGGTATTGATGGTATAGGAATAGTCTACGGTAATGTTAGACTCTTTTGCCGGACCCAATCGATCCATAACTATACTCATCCCGATTCCCATGTTCTCCGCAACACCAATTGGAGAGTTGAAGGTGAATGTACCTGTTTCTGGCGCACCGTCCAATCCGACCCACTGTGTTCTGTAAAGCGCGGAAAAGTCAAGACTTCCTCGAGACCCTGCATAGGCTGGATTCACGATCTGCGTATTGTACATATACTGCGTATACTGAACATCTTGCTGAGCGTTGAGATCAGCTTGAAAACCGAATACCAGAATCAGAAGTAGTACTAAAGAATATTGTTTGACCATCATCTGTGTGTTTTATTCCCCTGCAGTGAATACAAGTGCTACTGCAGGGGTCTATTCAATTTACTTTCTATTTACGTATAAATAACCTGCGTTCGTCAATGTCTCGCCGTCAACAAAACGTCTGAGGACATAGTAATAGGTTCCTGTTGGCAACTCTTTGCTCTGACGGACCGTTACACGTCCTTCAGAGATACCTCGGAATACATTGGTCTCGCCGTCAGCGCCACCGTATCCATCGGTCTCGTATACCAATACTCCCCAACGGTTAAATATCTGCATATTGTTGTCTGGGAACTGTTCGATACCCTGAACTCTAAAGAAGTCGTTCAAGCCGTTTCCATCAGGACTCACCGCGTTGAAGATCTCAAAGTCAACACCGAGTACTTCCGGCAGAATTACTACGGTAGGATCATCTGGTTCTCCATCACCTTCCACATCATTATCTGTAGTGTCCATCGGATCATCAGAAAGGTCGCGAACTTCATTGCCGTTCTGATCCATTCCAATACCAATTGCCTGATTTACTACCTGACCTGCGTCAATATCGGCCTCTGTCAAGGCGTAAGTGGCCGTAAAGGTAGAATCATCAACCTCTCCTGGCTCTAGAGTAATTGGGCCTCCAGTAACCGCTACAAGTGGATCTTCAATCACAATATCAAAGACAGTTACGTTACCTGTGTTAGTTACGATGAAGGTATAGGTAATGGTTTCACCAACTTGTGGCTCACCGTCCCCGTTGTCATCGTTAAACACTCCGATCTTCTCAACCTCAATAGAACCGTTCTGACACAGATCTACTTCAGTCACATCGTCCTCAACATTAGAGTCATCATCCGACAAGTCGAGTACTTCAGTTCCATCTGGAGCCGTACCGAACACCTCAGCTTGGTTGATCACAAAGCCGTTGTTCACGTCATCTAGAGTCACTGTATAGGTTGCAGTGAAGGTTAGATCATCCACTTCTCCAGGAGCCAAGGTGATTGGTCCTCCATCTACAGCAACAAGTACGTCAACAATATTGATGTCTGTCAAGGTTACGTTTCCAGTGTTGGTTACGATGAACTGATACGTGATCGTCTCACCAACATCAGTACAACCGTCTCCGTTCTCATCGTTCAAGGTTCCTATTTTGATCAGTGCAATTGCAGGACCTTGACACAGGTCTGTAATTGTTGGATCATCATCACTCACTGTTGCTCCAGATTCATCGCTAACAAGCGTTCCATCTGGTGCAGTACCTTCTGCCGTAGCTTGGTTTTCAACCTCACCGGCATCAATATCTGCAAGAGTGATCGCATAAGTTCCTGCATAGGTCCAAGCCTCGTCTACATCCAGCTCACCATCTCCATCAGTATCTCCATCCACGAAAGTAATGGTTCCAATCAGTGGATCAGTAACTGTGATTCCGGAAAGGCTTACGTTTCCTTCATTGGTCACCACAAAAGTGTATTCAATGATCTCGCCTTCATTGGCACAACCATCTCCATCACCGTCTACAAAGACTCCAGTCTTCACAATGGCGATCGCTGGGTTTTGACAAAGCTCTGTGATCGTTGGATCGTCTTCCAATACGGAGTCATCATCAGACAGATCAAATACTAAAGTACCATCTGGAGCCGTACCTTCTGCTGTAGCTTGGTTTTCAACCTCACCAGCATCAATATCGTCTTGTGTGATCACATAAGTTCCTGTGTATGTCCAGGTCTCATCAACATCTAATTCTCCGTCTCCATCAGTGTCTCCATCCACAAAAGTGATGGTTCCAACTAGTGGGTCAGTCACAGTGATTCCAGAAAGACTTACATTTCCTTCATTGGTCACTACAAAAGTGTACTCAATGGTCTCTCCCTCATCAGCACAGTCATCTCCGTTGCCATCTACAAAGACTCCAGTCTTCACAATAGCAATTGCAGGATCTTGACACAGCTCGGTGATTGTTGGATCGTCTTCCAAGACAGAGTCATTATCAGACAGATCGTCAACTACCGTTCCATCAGGAGCTGTTCCTTCTGCCGTAGCTTGGTTTTCAACCTCCCCGGCATCGATGTCATCTTGAGTGATCACATAAGTTCCAGTATAGGTCCAAGTCTCGTCCACGTCAAGTTCTCCGTCGCCATCGGTGTCACCATCTACGAAAGTGATGGTTCCCACTAGTGGATCAGTTACAATGATTCCAGAAAGGCTCACGTTTCCTTCATTGGTCACAACAAAACTGTATTCTATGGTCTCTCCATCATCTGCACAGTCATCACCGTCACCGTCTACAAACAGTCCAGCTTTCACAATTGCAATGAGTGGGTTCTGACACAGCTCTGTAATTGTTGAATCGTCGGTATCAACTGCAGTACCTGATTCATCAGTTACTACCGTACCATCTGGCGCAGTACCTTCTGCAGTTGCTTGGTTTACAACTTCTCCAGCGTCAATATCATCTGGAGTAATGGTATAAGTACCTGTGTATGTCCAAGTCTCATCTACGTCTAATTCGCCGTCACCATCGGTGTCACCATCTACGAAAGTGATCGGAGCCACTAGGATATCAGTCACTGTAATTCCAGAAAGACTCACATTCCCTTCATTGGTCACCACAAAGGTGTATTCAATAGTCTCTCCTGAGTTGGCACAGTTATCACCGTTTCCATCTACAAAGATTCCAGATTTTACAATCGCAATTGCTGGTTCTTGACACAGCTCAGTGATGGTTGGGTCATCTTCAACAACTGTATCGTTGTCTGAAAGATCACTAACTACAGTACCGTCTGGTGCTGTACCTTCTGCCGTCGCTTGGTTTTCAACCTCGCCAGCATCGATATCATCTTGAGTGATGGTATAAGAACCAGTATAAGTCCAAGTCTCATCTACATCAAGCTCACCGTCAGCGTCAGTATCACCATCCACAAAAGTAATGGTTCCTACTAGCGGATCAGTTACTGTAATACCAGAGAGGCTTACGTTTCCTTCATTAGTCACTACGAATGTATACTCAATAGTTTCCCCGTCATCAGCACAGTCATCTCCATCGCCATCTACGAAGAGTCCAGTCTTCACAATAGCAATTGCTGGATTCTGACAAAGCTCGGTTACGGTAGGATCATCAGCATCTACAGCTGTTCCAGATTCATCAGTCACTACAGATCCATTTGGAGCTGTACCTTCTGCTGTTGCCTGGTTTACAACTTCTCCAGCGTCAATGTCTGCTGGGGTAATTGTGTAAGTTCCTGTATAGGTCCAAGTCTCATCTACATCAAGCTCTCCGTCAGCGTCAGTATCACCATCTACAAAAGTGATGGTTCCTACTAACGGATCAGTTACCGTAATTCCGGATAGACTCACATTACCTTCATTGGTTACTACAAAAGTATATTCGATGATCTCTCCTGCGTCAGCACAGTTATCACCGTTACCGTCTACGAAGATTCCAGTCTTCACGATTGCGATAGCTGGCTCTTGACACAGATCAGTTACTGTTGGATCATCCTCAAGCACAGAGTTGTCGTCTGACTCGTCTTCTACTACTGAGCTGTCAGGAGCCGTTCCTTGCGCAAGCGCTTGGTTGGTCACCATTCCAGCGTCGATATCATCTTGAGTGATGGTATAAGAACCTGTGTACGTCCAAACCTCATCTACATCCAATTCTCCGTCAGCGTCAGTATCTCCATCTACAAAAGTGATGGTTCCTACTAACGGATCAGTTACCGTAATTCCGGATAGACTCACATTACCTTCATTGGTTACTACAAAAGTATATTCGATGATCTCTCCTGCGTCAGCACAGTTATCACCGTTACCGTCTACGAAGATTCCAGTCTTCACGATTGCGATAGCTGGCTCTTGACACAGATCAGTTACTGTTGGATCATCCTCAAGCACAGAGTTGTCGTCTGACTCGTCTTCTACTACTGAGCTGTCAGGAGCCGTTCCTTGCGCAAGCGCTTGGTTGGTCACCATTCCAGCGTCGATATCATCTTGAGTGATGGTATAAGAACCTGTGTACGTCCAAACCTCATCTACATCCAATTCTCCGTCAGCATCTGTATCTCCATCTACGAAAGTAATGGTTCCTACTAGCGGATCAGTTACTGTGATACCAGATAGGCTTACGTTACCTTCATTCGTTACTACAAATGCATACTCAATAGTTTCTCCATCATCGGCACAGTTGTCTCCGTTACCGTCAACAAAGATTCCAGTTTTCACAATAGCAATCGCTGGCTCTTGACACAGATCAGTTACTGTTGGATCATCTTCCAATACCGAAGTATCATCTGACTCATCTTCTACTACTGAGCTGTCTGGAGCCGTTCCTTGCGCAAGCGCTTGGTTGGTCACCATTCCAGCGTCGATATCATCTTGAGTGATTGTGTACGTACCTGTATAGGTCCAAACCTCATCTACATCAAGCTCTCCGTCAGCGTCAGTATCACCATCTACAAAAGTGATGGTTCCAACTAGTGGATCAGTTACAGTAATTCCTGAAAGGCTTACGTTACCTTCGTTCGTTACTACAAATGTATACTCAATAGTTTCTCCATCATCGGCACAGTTGTCTCCGTTACCGTCAACAAAGATTCCTGTCTTCACGATTGCGATCGCTGGCTCTTGACACAGATCAGTTACCGTAGGATCATCTTCAAGCACAGAGTTGTCGTCTGACTCATCTTCTGCTACTGATGCATCTGGTGCTGTTCCTTGCGCAAGCGCCTGGTTGGTCACCATTCCAGCGTCGATATCATCTTGAGTGATTGTATATGCGCCCGCGTACGTCCAAGTCTCATCCACATCAAGCTCACCGTCAGCGTCCGTATCACCATCCACGAAAGTGATGGTTCCTACTAGCGGATCAGTTACTGTGATTCCAGATAGGCTCACGTTACCTTCATTGGTTACTACGAATGTATACTCAATAGTTTCTCCATCATCGGCACAGTTATCACCGTTGCCGTCTACGAAGATTCCAGTTTTCACAATGGCAATGGCAGCGCCAGTACACAATGGAGTCACGGTTGGATCATCTTCCAATACCGAAGTATCATCAGACTCATCTTCTACTACAGCAGCATCAGGAGCTGTACCTTGAGCTAAAGCCTGGTTGGTTACACCACCAGCATCTATATCATCCTGAGTGATTATATATGTACCTGTATACGTCCAGGTTTCTGTTACGTCTAATTCGCCATCGGCATCGGCATCACCGTCAACAAAAGTAATGGTAGCAAGAAGCGGATCGGTCACTGTGATTCCAGATAGGCTAACATTGCCTTCATTAGTTACAACAAAGGTGTATACGATAGACTCACCATCATCAGAACAGTTATCTCCATCTCCATCTACAAACACACCTGTTTTCACAATTGCGATCGCTGGAGCTTGACACAGATCAGTTACTGTTGGATCATCTTCAAGAACAGAATTGTCATCGGACTCATCTTCTACAACTGAGCTGTCTGGAGCCGTTCCTTGTGCAAGCGCTTGGTTGGTCACCATTCCTGCGTCGATGTCATCTTGAGTGATGGTATAAGAACCAGTATACATCCAAGTCTCCGTGACGTCAAGTTCCCCGTCTGCATCAGTATCGCCATCTACAAAAGTGATGGTTCCTACTAGCGGATCAGTTACTGTGATTCCAGAAAGGCTTACGTTACCTTCATTAGTTACTACGAATGTATAGTTGATAGACTCTTCGTCATCAGCACAGTTATCACCGTTTCCGTCTACGAAGATTCCAGTCTTCACGATTGCGATCGCTGGCTCTTGACACAGATCAGTTACTGTTGGATCATCTTCAAGAACAGAATTGTCATCGGACTCATCTTCTACAACTGAGCTGTCTGGAGCCGTTCCTTGTGCAAG
>NZ_JAQQTE010000019.1:15299-20575 GCF_028561565.1 Gilvibacter sediminis
CTGGTTGGTCACCATTCCTGCGTCGATGTCATCTTGAGTGATCACATAAGAACCAGTGTATGTCCAAGTCTCCGTGACGTCAAGTTCCCCGTCAGCATCAGTATCTCCATCCACGAAAGTGATGGTTCCTACTAATGGATCAGTTACAGTAATTCCAGAAAGGCTTACGTTACCTTCATTGGTCACTACAAATGTGTAGTTGATAGCTTCTCCGTCATCAGCACAGTTATCACCATTGCCGTCTACGAAGATTCCTGTCTTCACAATAGCGATAGCAGCACCATTACACAATGGAGTTACTGTTGGATCGTCTTCTAATACAGAGCTATCATCAGACTCATCTTCCACTACAGAAGCGTCTGGAGCCGTTCCTTGCGCAAGCGCTTGGTTGGTCACCATTCCTGCATCGATATCATCTTGAGTGATGGTATAAGAACCAGTATACATCCAAGTCTCCGTGACGTCAAGTTCCCCGTCTGCATCAGTATCGCCATCTACAAAAGTGATGGTTCCTACTAATGGATCAGTTACCGTGATTCCAGAAAGGCTTACATTACCTTCATTGGTTACTACGAATGTATAGTTGATAGCTTCTCCATCATCGGCACAGTTATCACCGTTACCGTCTACAAAGATTCCTGTCTTCACAATAGCGATAGCAGCACCATTACACAATGGAGTTACTGTTGGATCGTCTTCTAATACAGAGCTATCATCGGACTCATCTTCTACAACTGAGCTGTCTGGAGCCGTTCCTTGTGCAAGCGCTTGGTTGGTCACCATTCCTGCATCGATATCATCTTGAGTGATGGTATAAGAACCAGTATACATCCAAGTCTCCGTGACGTCAAGTTCCCCGTCTGCATCAGTATCGCCATCTACAAAAGTGATGGTTCCTACTAATGGATCAGTTACCGTGATTCCAGAAAGGCTTACATTACCTTCATTGGTTACTACGAATGTATAGTTGATAGATTCGCCGTCATCAGCACAGTTATCACCGTTGCCGTCAACAAAGATTCCAGTTTTCACGATTGCGATAGCTGGGTTCTGACAAAGGTCAGTAACCGTTGGATCGTCCTCCAATACCGAAGTATCATCGGAATCATCAAAGACTGTTCTGCTAGAAGCATCTCCCGCAGCAGAAGCCTGATTGGTCACCTGTCCAGCGTCAATATCATCTTGAGTGATGGTATAGGTTCCCGTGTAGGTCCAAGTCTCATCTACGTCAAGTTCACCGTCCGCATCAGTATCTCCACCTACAAAGGTAATTGGCGATACGAGTGGATCTGTCACTAGAATTGCAGACAAGGATTCGTTACCCTCATTGGTTACTACAAAAGTGTAGTTAATCGTTTCACCTTCATCCGCACAGTTGTCACCATTACCGTCTACAAAGACTCCCATCTTCACAATCGCAATGATTGGATTCTGACACAATTCTACAACCGTAGGATCGTTGTCAAATTCGCTGGCGTTGTCTGAAAGATCTTCTACAACTGAAGCGTCTGGTGCAGTACCCTGAGCAATGGCTTGGTTAGTCACCTGACCGGCATCAATGTCATCTTGAGTAATGGTATAAGAACCAGTGTACGTCCAAGTTTCTGTAACATCCAATTCCCCATCAGCATCGGTATCTCCATCTACAAAAGTGATGGTAGCGATCAATGGGTCAGTAACTGTAATGCTCGACAAGCTTACGTTACCTTGGTTGGTTACAGTAAAGGTATAGTTGATAGATTCTCCGTCATCGGCACAGTTGTCACCGTTACCGTCAACAAAGATTCCAGTTTTCACAATAGCAATCGCTGGGTCTTGACAAAGGTCAGTCACCGTAGGATCATTCTCCAATACGGAGTTATCATCAGACTGATCTTCCACTACGGTAGCGTCTGGTGCAGTTCCTTGAGCCAAGGCTTGGTTAGTCACCATTCCAGCATCGATGTCATCTTGAGTGATAGTATAAGAACCGGTGTAGGTCCAAGTCTCAGTCACATCCAATTCTCCATCGGCGTCAGTATCACCATCTACAAAAGTGATGGTTCCTACTAATGGATCCGTTACGGAAATACTCGCAAGGCTTACATTACCTTCATTGGTCACTATGAAAGTATAGTTGATAGCTTCACCATCATCGACACAGTTATCACCGTTACCATCCACAAAGACTCCGGTCTTCACAATAGCAATAGCCGCTCCATTACACAATGGAGTTACTGTTGGATCATCTTCCAGTACAGAGTTATCATCAGACTCGTCTTCTACCACACTAGCATCCGGAGCAGTTCCTTGCGCAAGCGCTTGGTTAGTTACCCCACCAGCGTCAATATCATCTTGATCAATGGTATAGGAACCAGTATAAGTCCAAGTCTCGGTCACGTCAAGTTCACCATCAGCATCCGTATCACCATCCACAAAAGTGATGGTAGCAATTAGCGGATCCGTTACGGAGATACTTGCAAGGCTTACATTACCTTCATTGGTCACCACAAAAGTGTAATCAATAGACTCACCGTCATCGGCACAGTTGTTTCCGTTACCATCTACAAATATGCCCGTCTTCACGATCGCAATTGCTGGAGCTTGACAAAGGTCTGTTACCGTAGGATCATCCTCAAGAACAGAGTTGTCATCGGACTCATCTTCTACTACTGATGCGTCTGGAGCCGTTCCTTGCGCTAAAGCTTGGTTAGTTACCATTCCAGCATCGATGTCGTCTTGAGTGATGGTGTATGAACCTGTGTATGTCCAAGTTTCATCAACATCCAATTCGCCGTCCGCATCCGTATCGCCTGAAGCAAAAGTGATGGTTCCCACTAGTGGATCAGTCACAGAAATGCTCGCAAGGCTCACGTTACCTTCATTGGTCACAACGAAGGTATAGTTGATAGACTCACCATCATCGGCACAGTTATCACCGTTACCGTCAACAAAGACTCCTGTTTTTACAATAGCAATTACAGGCTCCTGGCACAATGGTGTTGTGGTCGGATCATTCTCCAATACTGAAGTATCATCAGACTCATCGCTTACTGGGTTATCATTAGTGTCTAGTCCGGCTGCAGTAGCTTGATTCACTACTTGTCCGGCGTCAATATCGTCTTGAGTGATTTCATAAGATCCCGTGTAGATCCAAATCTCATCTACGTCAAGTTCTCCATCTGCGTCGGCATCACCACTTACAAAAGTAATTGGCGTTACTAGCGGATCAGTTACTGTAATATCAGACAAGCTCACATTACCTTCATTCGTTACCGTGAAGGTATAGGTAATGGTCTCTGTTGGATCTGCGCAGCTGTCTGCGTTTTCATCATTAAATACTCCAGATTTTACAATCGCAATGATCGGATCTTGGCAAAGTGGAGTCACTGTTGGATCATCACCCGCCACAGAACTTTCATCAGAAAGGTCATCTACTATATTGTCACTAGGATCCTGACCAGCCGCTGTTGCTTGGTTAGTCACTTGACCTGCGTCAATATCGTCTTGAGTAATGACGTAAGATCCTGTGTAGATCCAAGTCTCGTCTACATCAAGTTCTCCATCGGTATCAGTATCACCACTTACAAAGGTAATAGGCGATACTAGCGGATCAGTTACTGTAATATCGGACAGACTCACATTACCTGCATTGGTTACCGTGAAGGTATAGGTAATGGTCTCTGTAGGATCTGCGCAACTGTCTGCGTTTTCATCATTAAATACTCCGGATTTTACAATCGCAATGGCAGCGCCATTACAAAGCGGAGTTACGGTAGGATCATCCTCTAGCACACTGCTGTCATCAGAAAGATCACTCACCGGATTGTCATTAGTATCTAAAGCAGAAGCTGTGGCTTGGTTAGCAACCTGCCCTGCATCAATATCGTCTTGATCAATGGTATAAGAGCCCGTATAAGTCCAAGTCTCGTCTACATCGAGTTCGCCGTCTGCATCGGTATCACCGCTTACAAAGGTAATTGAGGCGATCAGCGGATCTGTAACACTTACAGAAGACAAGCTTACGTTTCCTTCATTGGTTACCACAAAGGTGTAATCAATAGACTCGCCGTCATCGGAACAATTGTCTCCGTCACCATCAACAAATACTCCTGCTTTTACAATTGCGATCGCTGGATTTTGGCAAAGATCAGTTATGGTTGGATCGTCTTCCAATACAGAAGAATCGTCAGAATCATCTTCTACAACAGAGCTGTCTGGAGCCGTTCCTTGCGCAAGCGCTTGATTGCTTACAGAACCGTTGTCAATATCATCTTGAGTTATAGTATATGAACCTGTGTAGGTCCATGTCTCAGTTACATCCAACTCCCCGTCAGCATCTGTATCTCCCGAAGCGAAAGTGATGGTTCCCACAAGTGGATCTGTCACCGTTACACTGGAAAGGCTTACGTTTCCTTGATTAGTTACTGTAAAGGTATAGTTGATAGACTCGCCATCGTCAGCACAACTGTCTGCATCACCATCAACAAATACACCGGTCTTAACAATTGCAATGGCTGCATTGTTACAAAGTGTAGTTACCGTTGGATCGTTCTCTAGTACACTGTTGTCATCAGAATCGTCTTCTACAACTGAGCCGTCTGGAGCCGTTCCTTGTGCTAGCGCTTGGTTGCTTACAGAGCCGTTGTCAATATCATCTTGAGTGATGGTGTATGAACCTGTGTACGTCCAAGTTTCGGTTACATCTAATTCTCCGTCAGCATCCGTATCTCCTGAAGCGAACGTGATGGTTCCCACAAGTGGATCTGTCACCGTTACACTGGATAGACTTACGTTACCTTGGTTAGTTACTGTGAAGGTATAGTTGATAGATTCACCATCATCCGCACAGTTGTCTCCGTCTCCATCAACAAATACTCCTGCTTTTACAATTGCGATCGCTGGGTTTTGGCACAGATCAGTTACGGTTGGATCGTCTTCCAATACAGAAGAATCATCAGAATCGTCTTCTACAACTGAGCTGTCCGGAGCCGTTCCTTGTGCTAGCGCTTGGTTGCTTACAGAGCCGTTGTCAATATCATCTTGAGTGATGGTGTATGAACCTGTGTAGGTCCAAGTCTCAGTAACATCTAATTCTCCGTCAGCATCCGTATCTCCTGAAGCGAACGTGATGGTTCCCACAAGTGGATCTGTCACCGTTACACTGGATAGACTTACGTTACCTTGGTTAGTTACCGTGAAGGTATAGTTGATAGATTCACCATCATCCGCACAGTTGTCTCCGTCTCCATCAACAAATACTCCTGCTTTTACAATTGCGATCGCTGGGTTTTGGC
>NZ_JAQQTE010000019.1:20585-382189 GCF_028561565.1 Gilvibacter sediminis
TGTTGGATCGTCTTCCAATACAGAAGAATCATCAGAATCGTCTTCTACAACTGAGCTGTCTGGAGCCGTTCCTTGTGCTAGCGCTTGGTTGCTTACAGAGCCGTTGTCAATATCATCTTGAGTGATGGTGTATGAACCTGTGTAGGTCCAAGTCTCAGTTACGTCTAACTCACCGTCAGCATCCGTATCGCCTGAAGCGAACGTGATGGTTCCTACAAGTGGATCAGTCACTGTTACGCTGGAAAGGCTAACGTTTCCTTGATTAGTCACTGTAAAGGTATAATTGATAGACTCACCGTCATCAGCACAACTATCTGCATCACCGTCAACAAATACGCCTGTCTTAACTATTGCAATAGCTGCATCACTACAAAGCGTGCTTACTGTTGGATCGTCTTCCAATACCGAAGAGTCATCAGAATCATCTTCTACTACAGAGCTGTCCGGAGCCGTTCCTTGCGCTAGCGCTTGGTTGCTTACAGAACCGTTGTCAATATCGTCTTGAGTGATGGTATAGGAACCTGTATACGTCCAAGTTTCAGTTACATCAAGTTCTCCATCAGAATCTGTATCTCCAGAAGCGAAAGTGATGGTTCCCACTAATGGGTCTGTCACCGTTACACTCGATAGGCTTACGTTTCCTTGGTTAGTTACCGTGAAGGTATAGTTGATCGACTCACCATCATCCGTACAATTGTCGGCATCAGCGTCTACAAAAACGCCAGACTTTACAATGGCAATTGCTGGGTTTTGGCATAGATCAGTTACGGTTGGATCGTCTTCCAATACAGAAGAATCATCAGAATCGTCTTCTACAACAGAGCTGTCTGGAGCCGTTCCTTGCGCAAGCGCCTGGTTGCTCACAGAGCCGTTGTCAATATCGTCTTGAGTGATGGTATAGGAACCTGTATACGTCCAAGTTTCAGTTACATCCAGTTGCCCATCGGAATCTGTATCGCCAGAAGCGAAAGTGATGGTTCCCACAAGAGGATCTGTCACTGTTACGCTGGAAAGGCTCACGTTACCTTGGTTAGTTACTGTGAAAGTATAGTTGATGGACTCGCCGTCATCAGCACAGCTGTCTGCGTCACCATCTACAAATACACCAGACTTTACAATGGCAATGGCTGGATTTTGACACAACGGAGTCACTGTTGGTTCATTTTCTAAAACAGAATCGTCATCAGAGAAGTCGCGTACAATACCTGTTGGTGAAGTCCCTTCTGCCTCCGCTTGATTGCTTACCTGACCGGCATCAATATCACCTTGAGTAATGGTGTATGAGGCGGAATAAATCCAAGTCTCCGTCACATCCAATTCCCCATCAGCATCCGTATCACCAGAAACAAACGCAATTGGCGCAATTAAAGGATCCGTTACACTAACATCCGTAAGGCTAACATTTCCTTGGTTGGTAACAGTAAAGGTATAGTTGATAGATTCTCCTTCATCCGCACAGTTATCGGCATCACCATCTACAAAGACACCTGTCTTTACAATAGCAATGGCAGCTCCCTGACACAGCGTAGTCACTGTTGGATCATCTTCAAGAACGCTGCTGTCATCAGAATCATCGCTTACAGCGGTGTCTGAAGTGGTTCCGTTTGCAGTAGCTTGGTTGGTCACTGTTCCTAGATCAATATCATCTTGATCAATTACATAGCTTCCGGTATATACCCAGCTTTCTGCAATATCTAATTCGTTATTTCCGTTGGTATCACCACTGGAGAATGAAATTCCAGCAACCAATGGATCCGTAACACTTACTCCAGTAATTGGCGTATTTCCTTCATTAGTTACTATAAAGGTGTAGTTGATGGATTCACCTTCATCGGCACAATTATCTCCATCAGTGTCCACAACAATTCCAGTCTTCACTATTGCGATGCAACTGTTAATGATAAACACAGGCACTGAAGTAGTACAACCGTTAGCATCCTCAACGTCTACCGTATAGTTACCAGGTGCTAGATCAACAAATGATCCTGAACTCACAAAAGCACCGCCATTAAGACTGTACTGGTATGGTGCAGTACCGCCTGAGGCGCTTACCACGACAGATCCTAAAGTAGATCCACAAACAATATTTACCTGAGAGTCAATTCCTGCACTAAGTCCAGCAGTTGGTTGTCCAACAGTATAAGTTTGGCTCAACATACAACCGTTAGCATCTTCAATATCTACGGTGTAATCACCAGCAGCCAAGCCGCTGATATCCTCTGTAGAAGCACCGTTACTCCATGAATACGTATAAGGAGCTGTTCCTCCAGCTACTGTTAGATCAATAGCTCCAGTTGCTTCTCCAAAACAAGCAGCATCTGTAATGCTTGCTGATTCAGAAAGAGCTGCCGCAGGTTGTGCTACAGTATAAGTTTGACTCAACATACAACCGTTGGCATCTTCAATATCTACAGTGTAGTCGCCGGCAGCCAAGCCGCTGATGTCTTCTGTAGATGCTCCGTTACTCCATGAGAATGTATAAGGTGCGGTTCCTCCAGCTACGGTTAGGTCAATAGCTCCAGTTGCTTCTCCAAAACAAGCCGCATCAGTAATGCTTGCTGATTCAGAAAGAGCTGCAGCAGGTTGTCCTACTGTGTAAGTCTGGCTCAACATACAACCGTTGGCATCTTCAATATCTACAGTATAATCACCTGCAGCCAAGCCGCTGATGTCCTCTGTGGAAGCGCCGTTACTCCAAGAGTATGTATAAGGAGCTGTTCCTCCAGCTACTGTTAGATCAATAGCTCCTGTAGCCTCACCGAAACAAGCAGCATCTGTAATAGCTGCTGACTCGGAAAGTGCAGCGGTTGGTTGACCTACGGTATATGTTTGACTCAACATACAACCGTTGGCGTCTTCAATATCAACAGTATAAGAACCAGCAGCCAAGCCACTGATATCCTCTGTAGAAGCACCATTACTCCAGGAGTATGTATAAGGAGCTGTTCCTCCGGCTACCGTTAGATCAATAGCTCCTGTTGCTTCTCCAAAACAAGCCGCATCAGTAATGCTTGCTGATTCCGAAAGTGCCGCAGCAGGTTGCCCTACTGTATAGGTTTGGCTCAGCATACAACCGTTGGCATCTTCAATGTCTACGGTATAGTCGCCTGTAGCTAAGCCACTAATATCTTCGGTTATTGCTCCATTACTCCAAGAATAGGTATAAGGAGCGGTTCCACCAGCTACCGTTAGATCGATAGCTCCAGTTGCTTCTCCAAAACAAACCGCATCTGTAATAGCTGCAGACTCAGAAAGTGCAGCAGTAGGTTGCCCAACTGTAAAGCTCGCAACACCATCAGAACATCCGTTAGCGTCCGTTACTGTAAGCTCATAAACTCCTGCAGCCAAGCCGCTAAGATCTTGTGTGGTCTCTCCAGAATCCCAAGAATACGTATATGGAGCAGTTCCACCAGTAACAGAAACGTCAATCGCACCTGTGTTTTCTCCGAAACAGGCCACATCTGTAATATCCGCTGTAATTTCCAAAGCCTCATTTGGCTCAGAAACAACAATCGCAGAAGTGGTTACATTATTACAACCATCGGCATCAGTAACAGTTACGGTATAGGAACCAGCAGCAAGGCCGCTGATGTCCTCAGTAGTCGCGCCATTACTCCAAGCATAGGTATAAGGTGGAGTTCCCTCGGTCACGGTGATGTCAATAGCACCGGTAGAATCACCAAAACACAATACATCTGTAACTACAGACGCTACTTGTGGCGGTGAAGGAATGTTAATGGTAGAATCCGCTTCAAGTGGATCTAAAATACATCCGCTACCGTAAGTACCTGTGTAAGTCAACTCACCTCTGAAGTCTCCTTCAAAAGGTGCTGCCCCAGAATAAGTAAAAGTTCCGCTTAAAGAAGTAGCCGTACCCACGGACACATCGTTAAGGAAGAACTCCCATTGGAAACTATCACTCAATGAAGCACAATCTCCCTCATCAAAAGTTCCTGTATAAATAATATCATTGGTACACCCATCGCGCTCAATGCTTGCCGTGATCTCCGGACATGGCACACAAATATCTGGGTTGTTAAAGACCTGAGAGGCTACTTCACAATTGGAGTCTTCATAATTAATGACCCCAACTCCAGAAGTATTAATTCCGCAGACATCAGAGGTCGCAGAAACTATGGAATATTGCAGGGTGATGGTTTCTGCAACCACCTCATCCACAAACCAAGACACCAATTGACCGGCATTAGTTGCCGAACCTTTACTGGCTACAAAGGAACCAGGTACAAACGCAAAACTGGAATCGATCACATCAGACACCAAGGCTTCACCAGGAAGCTGGCGCGCTGCAGCAACCAATTGTCCAAGAATAACATCATAGATCCCAGAAAGATCCGCATTGTCCTCTGTAGAAAAGGCTCCTGAATTCTGAATCCCGTCTAAGGTAGACAAAGCTGTTGCTTCCTGAGTACCAGAAATGGCCCCAATAAGGCCAATTGTAAATACGTTTTGTTCAAATACTTCTCCTCCAACAGTGGTGGTTTGCGCGTTAACACCAGCGGTGATCGCATCGTTAATACAGCTACTAGAGGTGGCTGCACTACTACATGATCCTCCAGAAGCGTTTCTTGTTGGAACCCCATCCGTTAAGAGAATGATGCTTCTTGAGGTTGCACAATCAAAGGTACCGTTGTTGATCAATTCATTATCTGCTACTTGAATTGCCTGAGCGATATTGGTCGCTCCACCGGTGGTTATGGCGTTAATTGTTGAAATCAGAGAAGCTTCTCCACTGCTTCCCGTAAGACCTTGATCTAAAGTCGCAGAACCGGCATAACTAACAATAGCTACTCGGTTCAAACCTGTCGGGTTATTGGCAGGATCAAAGAAGTTCTCGATAAAATCGATTGCTGCTTCCTGAGCAAAGTCAATGGGCTCTGGAACAGGACCGTCATCCATACTACCGGAACGGTCAATGATCAACACAACTTCTTGCGGTCTAGCTGGTGGATCACCTGTGATTTCTAAAGTAATATCGAACTGATTACAAATAGTACCGTTTTCGACCGCGACTTTGTTGATCGTGATCTCTTGGCCCACAACGCTATTTGCAGATAACAAGAAAAAGAGCAGCGTGAACAAGACGGCTCCAAGAGATTTCTTGAGGTTGGTGTGAGGTATTGGTTGTTTCATAAGTGTTCTATTTCATTAACGGCCAACGAAACCGATTAAAGCGTTATTTGTAGGTAGTAAAGATTTGATCCGGATCGATTCCGGAGGGGAGAAAAACGGACTATTCCTCAGAAGGGTCCGGTACGAATACACGAAGCAATTGCGTTGCCGCAACTGTCCCGCATTCCATATCTATGGCATTGATCTCGATACAACTCCATCGATTAAAAGGAGTACCCGCTGGTACTTGCACATCTACCTTGAAGGTTTTCATCTGTCTTGGACTCACTTCCATTCCCGTAATCACCTGACTTGAAAAAGAGGTGTCGGCGAAACTGACATCCAAAACCACATTCTCTCCTAAATTGGCTTTATTAGGAGTGGAACAAGGAGTGCTTGAAAAAGTTGCAGTGAATCGGTAGCTCTTGGTGCGCGAAGTTGGATTGGATAATTCCAGCGTAAAGGCTGTTCCATCTTCATCTGCCGTACCGACATTCTTTTGATTCTGTGCTATAAGATCAGCGCTGCAGTCTTGTGCAAAAGTTGCTTGCGAAAAGAGCAAGACTGCTAGGGTAACGAGCAAACGAAGTCTGCACGCTAGCGTGGGGTGTGAGGTTGTCATAATTGAGCTATTAATTGGAATCGGTTTGAACTAAGAGTGTCCTTGCCAAAGTTTTATCTCATTGAAATCGATTCACTTAAATGGTTTATACTTAATTAGCTGATGGTTAAATGTAAGTAGGAATTCCACTACTAAAATTGAATTTTAACAACTTTTAGCTCAACGGGGTAAAATTATCGTTGAATTACATGAAAACCGTAAATTTCAAGTGGATTTTTGTAGGACATTATTCGACTAAAATACAGGTAGATACACCTAGATAAAGGAAAAACCCTGTTGTAAATGTCAGAAATAACGTTTCGAATTTTAGAGACAAATATTTCAATGCCTGTCCTAAAGTTCTGCGAACTACAAAATGTATATTTGCAACCGATAAAGTTTACACCCTGACCTATGAGTCTTAAGAAAGAAATCGCGAGAAGACGCACTTTTGGAATTATCTCCCACCCGGATGCGGGTAAGACTACCTTGACTGAAAAACTCCTTTTATTTGGAGGTGCGATTCAAGAGGCGGGCGCGGTAAAATCCAACAAGATCAAAAAGGGCGCCACCTCTGACTTTATGGAGATTGAACGCCAGCGTGGAATCTCTGTTGCCACCTCTGTTTTGGCTTTTGAGTACCAAGGAACCAAAATCAATATTTTGGACACCCCAGGTCACAAGGATTTTGCAGAAGATACTTTTAGAACGCTTACGGCTGTGGATAGTGTAATTGTCGTGATTGATGTTGCCAAGGGGGTTGAGGAACAAACAGAAAAACTAGTTTCTGTTTGTCGCATGCGAAACATTCCGATGATTGTATTTATCAATAAGTTAGACCGAGAAGGTAAAGATGCCTTTGAACTTCTGGATGAGATTGAGCAAAAACTTCAATTGAAAGTGACTCCAATGAGTTTCCCTATCGGAATGGGTTATGACTTTAAAGGAATCTACAATATTTGGGAAAATAATGTGAATCTCTTCAGCGGGGATTCGCGAAAGAATATTGAAGAGACCGTAGAAATCAATGATCTGGATGATCCGGCTCTTGATGCATTGATCACTGAAGATGCAGCCGAAGTGCTTCGTGAAGAACTTGAATTGGTGACCGGGATCTATCCGAATTTTGATAAAGACGCTTATTTGGATGGACAATTGCAGCCTGTATTCTTCGGATCGGCATTAAACAACTTCGGAGTTCGTGAACTCTTGGATTGTTTTGTTAGCATTGCTCCTACGCCACGCCCAAAAGAAAGTGATACGCGCTTGGTGAAACCTTCAGAAGATGCCTTTAGTGGATTCGTATTTAAGATCCACGCCAATATGGATCCCAAACACCGTGACCGTTTGGCATTTGTAAAGATCGTTTCCGGAACCTTTGAGCGCAACAAACCGTATCTGCACGTAAGACAAGGAAAGAAGTTCAAATTCTCCAGCCCGAATGCCTTCTTTGCAGAGAAAAAGCAGATTGTAGATTTTTCCTATCCAGGAGATATTGTTGGTTTACACGATACCGGGAATTTTAAGATCGGCGATACACTGACTGAAGGAGAAAACATGCAATACAAAGGTATTCCAAGTTTCTCGCCAGAGCACTTTAAATACATCAACAATGCAGACCCTATGAAATCCAAACAACTGGAAAAGGGAATTGACCAATTGATGGATGAAGGTGTTGCCCAGTTATTTATTTTGGAACTCAATGGAAGAAAGGTCATTGGAACTGTGGGAGCCCTGCAGTTTGAGGTGATCCAATACCGTTTGGAACACGAATATGGCGCAAAGTGTTCCTATGAAACGCTCAATGTTCACAAAGCTTGTTGGGTAGATCCTAAGGATCCTAAAAGTGAGGAGTTCAAAGAATTCAAAAGAGTCAAATCAAAATACCTGGCTAAAGACAAACGCGGACAACTGGTTTTCTTTGCAGATTCTTCCTTTACCTTGCAAATGACACAACAGAAATATCCTAATGTGACGCTGCATTTTGTAAGCGAATTTGAATCCAGTTATTCGTAGTAATGCGCAATGATCTGAAGCTCGTCGTTATCAGATCCTAAGAAGGCCTTTATTGCCCCTACACTGGCTACATCGCCTACATAAACGCGCCCAACAAACAAGGCAACATAGGTACCAGGCCCTAAACGCACATAGTCCGATCCTGTATTTTTAAAGTTTCTGTAAGCTCCGTCATCTTGATCGGTATTGGTGTAGAACTGACCGTTCAAAGCCAATAGACCGCCGTATTCCAAACAGGTAGTTCCAGAAGAGTTCATGCTGATACACCAAGGACCACCGTTGATCGGGGTTCCGGTTGGATCATCCAATTCATAGGTAATTGCTGGACCTGCATAGGGATCCGTAGGATCTGTTACCCGTCTGAAATAAACACCGGTTTGTATGATTCGCGCTTGACCATCTTGAATACGATTGTCTGCAGCGGGCGTTCGTGTCTTGTAAATAGACCAGGAAACAGAATAATTGACCTCCACTATGGCGTTATTGGTCAAGGTGAACTGTGCAGAGGCAAAATCATTAGGTTCTCCGGCGAGTTCATAGCCAAAAGCGGTTCCTACTTGATTGATTCTATTATCGGAAGTTTCTGCATCGACCAAATAATTCTCAGCATCAACCAATAACTCCAATCCGACCTTCCCGTCATCATCCAAGACCAAATCACCATTGGAATCCACATAAACTCGGGTGGTCAAGCCTGCTCCAAGGTTTGTGGTATTGTTGGTACTGTTCAAACCGTCAATCATTACTGTAGCAGCTGCGCCGCCTATATCCAAGGTCTGCTGGGGATCATTGGTGTTAATCCCGACCTGTGCATGTGTTGTAATTGCCGTAGCAAATGTTATAATACTCAATCCGATCTTTTTCATAATCCTCTTAATTAAAAACCCGAATCTTTAAGAAATCCTCCGCTCCACCAAAACCAACGCTGGTATAACTGCTTGCACTGTCTTGTACAATACCATATAAATAAAGTGTATGTGTGCCTGCTGGAGCCTTAAAGTTTGCGATACCATTGATGTAAGCATAACCCTGTCCTCCCGCGTTATTCGAGAGAAAATATTGTCCATTATAACCGTAAACACGACTAGATTCTAATGCATCGAGGCCGTCACTGTTTAGATCGACTACAAAATAAGTTTGGAAAACAACACTTTCTGAATTGTCTGGATAGGCACAAGGACTGCATCCTAAATTAAGGTCGCTACCTGCAACCCAAGCACTTACGGCATATTTCAGTTCAATAATTCCTCGAACTGGAGTCGTAAAAACCACCTGAGCTATTCGGTCTTGAACTGCAGATTCGCCTGAGTCATCACTATTCACAACAGCACCTCTACCAAAGCCGTTAGCATCTACGTTGTCATCAATGAAGTTGGGTACTTCAATCAAAAAGTTTAGCGGTTCTTGTCCGCTGGCTCCTGTACCATTACCCAAAACAATATCACCGTTTCCGTCCACAAAGACCGGCGCTAGATTCACCCCATCATTGTAGGTGGGATTATTGGTTGCATTTAAGCTTTCAATTCTAACTGTTCCCGCTGGATCCGCCACATGTAGATCAGCACTTGGCGTTCGGGTTCCTATACCCACTTGAGTATATCCCAAGACAGGCAGCAACACGATCAGATAAATATAGGTTCGTAATCTTTTCATCCTAATACAATCGCATATAAACAAAATCCTTTCCCGTCGCAAACTCCACATAGGTTGATTTGGAGTCTGTTGTACTGGAATCTGAACTCAAATTGGAGCTCACCAATCCCATAAAGCTCACGGTGTATCGTCCCGCGGCTGGTAATGTGATATAGGTGGAGCAACTGTTGAACATTCTCCCTACTTGCGAGTTTGAGCTTCTGCTGGAATAACTCTTAGACGAGGGTCCGTATTTACGCGTATCCCCGCTAACCATTACGTAATTCTCTATCCTGCGAGCGACCTTATCGTTGATCACATCTTTAAGAGAGCTCCCATAGATCTCAAAACTAATTCCATACTTTACCTCTAGTATAGCCGCACGATTCACAAAAATGGTATAAGTCCCTATGGCAGCTGCTTCTTCTCCGTCAGGATCTGAAGCACTGAGCGTTATGGATCTCCTTGATGAACTGGAATCATCAAATACGTCTGTTGCACCTGAAGTCTGGAGTTCTAAAGTGAACGCACCGTCACCATCTACATAAAGCGGATAGGTATCGTCGGTGAGATCACCATTGCCGTTGGCGTCGCCGCCGTTCTGATCGTTGTTAATATAATTCAAGCTTTCCACGCGCATGGTGCCCGTTGCACCTGCGATATGTAAGGATTGCCTAGGATTATCAGTATTGATTCCTATTTGAGCAAAGCCATAGATCCCCGAACTAAAAACAAGTGCAAATGTTAAGTAGTTTTGCAACACGTTTAAAATTATAAATACTAAAATCGAGTCTATTCGCTAACTGGGGGAAGGGGGTAGTTGGGGGGGATAATTAACGAATGTATTTCCGTGTGGATAGTAGGTATATAAAATTAGACATTAAATTCATATCAAATCTTAACGAAAACAAAACACCCTTCTCAAAATCGACAAAATCATCGATATTTTCGATGATATAACCAATTTCAAGAAGGGTACTACCTAAATTCTTACAAATTTAAAGGCTTATTCTAAATATAGAAGATCGCTTTTATAGAGTAAAAGCGTGTTTCAATAGCCGTTTTAAGCTTCTCCTGTAGGGCCAAAGTTTAGCGGGATAGGCGGTTGCTCCACGTCCTTGATAGCACCATTAGCCGCTTCAAAACGCTTGATGTTCTCACCCAAAGCCTTGTGAAAACGCTTGGCGTGTTGTGGGGTTAAGATGATACGGGCCTTTACCTTACTCTTCGGCGTACCCGGCATAATGGAGACATAATCAATAACAAATTCTGAGATGGAATGGTTGATGATCGCCAAGTTGCTGTAGATTCCTTGAGCCACTGATTCATCCAACTCAATATTGATCTGTCCTTTTTTCTGATCGTTATTATTATCGTTCATAATAGTGTTTATAAACACAGAATCCCGCTATAAAACGGGATTCTGCAAATTATTTATTGAACAAGGATTAGTTGTAGTTAACCTCTTGTTTTTCTTCAGTCATTTGTTCCAATTCCTCTTTAGAACCGACGATGATATGATCGTAATTACGCATACCAGTACCGGCAGGAATACGGTGACCTACAATTACATTCTCTTTCAAGCCTTCTAGGGTATCTACTTTACCGCTTACCGCTGCTTCGTTCAACACCTTAGTAGTTTCCTGGAAGGAAGCCGCTGAGATGAAAGACTTAGTTTGTAGCGATGCACGTGTGATACCTTGTAGGATAGGAGTCGCTGTTGCAGGTACTGCATCACGAGCTTCAACCAAGGCTTTGTCTGCACGTCTCAAGATAGAGTTCTCATCTCGCAACTGACGTGGCGATACGATCTGACCTTCTTTCAAGGTTTCAGAATCACCAGCGCTAGATACTACCTTCATTCCAAAGATCTTATCGTTTTCTTCAATGAAGTCGTATTTATGCGTCAATTGGTTCTCTAAGAAGATGGTGTCTCCTGGATCGTTGATCTTCACCTTACGCATCATTTGACGTACTACTACCTCAAAGTGCTTATCGTTGATCTTCACCCCTTGCAGACGGTATACCTCTTGAACTTCGTTCACTAAGTACTGTTGTACTGCAGATGGGCCCTTGATCTTCAAGATATCCTCTGGAGTGATAGAACCATCAGAAAGTGGCATACCGGCGCGGATGTAATCGTTCTCCTGTACCAGGATCTGATTAGACAGCTTCACCAAGTATTTCTTAATGTCACCTAATTTAGATTCTACAATGATCTCGCGATTACCACGCTTGATCTTACCAAAAGATACAACACCGTCAATCTCACTTACCACTGCAGGGTTTGATGGGTTACGTGCTTCAAAGAGCTCGGTAACTCGTGGAAGACCCCCTGTAATATCACCCGCTTTCGCAGATTTACGTGGAATCTTAACCAAGATCTTACCAACCTTGATCTTCTCGGCATCGTCTACCATAAGGTGAGCCCCTACTGGTAAGTTGTATGAACGGATCACTTCTCCTTTAGCTCCACAGATCTGAAGTGTTGGGATCAGTTTCTTGTTTCTCGATTCAGAGATCACTTTCTCTTGGAATCCGGTTTGTTCGTCAATTTCTACTTGATAAGTAACACCTTGTTCGATATTCTCGTACTTGATCTTACCAGCAAATTCTGAGATGATCACACCGTTATATGGATCCCATTGACATACTACATCACCTTTCTTAAGGCTCTGTCCGTCTTTCACAAAGATGGACGATCCGTAAGGGATGTTGTTTGTACTGAGGACAATTCCAGTTTTCTTGTCAACCACTTTGATCTCAGAAGTACGAGAGATCACGATATCAACTTCGTTTCCTTCTGCGTCCTCTCCCTTAACGGTCTTCAAGTCTTCGATCTCGGCCTTACCGTCAAACTTCACGATGAGTTTGTTCTCTTCTGAGATGTTTCCGGCAATACCACCCACGTGGAAGGTACGTAGAGTAAGCTGTGTACCAGGCTCTCCAATAGACTGAGCAGCCACAACACCAACAGCTTCACCGATCTGTACCATCTTACCAGTCGCCAAGTTGCGTCCGTAACACTGTGCACAGATACCTTTTTTAGCCTCACAAGTCAAAGCAGAACGAACCTCTACGCTCTCTACTGGAGATGCATCAACTCTCTTGGCAACAGCCTCGTCAATGTGATCGCCAGCGCCTACCAACAATTCGTTAGTTAGTGGGTCGTAAACGTCGTTAAGTGAAGTACGTCCAACGATACGCTCGCCTAGAGACTCCACTACTTCTTCGTTCTTCTTAAGTGGGGTAACCTCTACTCCGCGAAGTGTTCCACAGTCGTGCTCGTTAATGATCACATCCTGAGACACATCTACCAAACGACGAGTCAAGTATCCAGCATCCGCCGTTTTAAGGGCCGTATCCGCAAGACCTTTACGCGCACCGTGCGTAGAGATAAAGTATTCTAAGATCGATAGTCCTTCCTTAAAGTTAGAAAGGATCGGGTTTTCAATAATTTCACCACCTCCAGAGTTCGATTTCTTCGGCTTGGCCATCAGACCACGCATACCCGTCAACTGACGGATCTGCTCCTTAGAACCACGCGCTCCAGAATCAAGCATCATATATACCGAGTTAAACCCTTGCTGATCTTCACGGATACGCTTCATAGAAAGCTCCGTCAAGTTCGCGTTGGTTGCGGTCCAGATATCAATTACCTGGTTGTAACGCTCGTTGTTGGTGATAAGACCCATGTTGTAGTTAGCAATGATGCCGTCTACTTGCTCGTTCGCGTCGTCAATCATGGTGTGCTTCTCCTGTGGAATAATGATATCCCCAAGGCTAAACGACAATCCTCCTTCAAAAGCGAACTTATATCCAAGGTCTTTAATAGAGTCTAAGAAATCAGCAGTAGTAGGCACGTCAGTTACTTTCAAAATACCACCAATGATATCACGTAAGGATTTCTTGGTCAATACTTCGTTGATGTAACCGGCAGCCTCTGGTACTTCCTGGTTAAAGATCACTCGACCTACAGTCGACTCAATAACTTGGTATACCAATTCTCCAGCTTCGTTGAAGTCTTTTGTACGGATCTTGATGATCGCGTTCAAGTCAACTTTCTTTTCGTTGTAAGCGATTACAACCTCTTCTGCAGAGTAGAAGGTCAAACCTTCCCCTTTAATTGGGTGCTCTTTAGTGGATTTACGTGGCTTGGTCATATAATAAAGACCCAATACCATATCCTGAGACGGTACCGCTACTGGAGAACCGTTTGCTGGGTTCAAAATGTTGTGAGAGGCAAGCATCAACAGCTGTGATTCCAGAATTGCTTCTGGCCCTAGTGGAAGGTGAACCGCCATTTGGTCACCATCAAAGTCCGCGTTAAATGCCGTACACACTAATGGGTGTAACTGAATCGCTTTCCCTTCGATAAGCTTAGGCTGGAACGCTTGGATACCCAAACGGTGAAGCGTAGGAGCACGGTTTAGGAGTACTGGGTGTCCTTTAAGAACGTTCTCCAAGATATCCCAAACTACAGGCTCTTTCTTATCGATAATCTTTTTAGCCGATTTTACCGTCTTCACGATACCACGCTCGATCAGTTTACGGATCACAAACGGCTTGTATAGTTCTGCGGCCATGTTCTTAGGCAGACCACATTCGTATAGTTTCAATTCAGGTCCAACAACAATTACCGAACGCGCTGAATAATCCACACGCTTACCGAGTAAGTTTTGACGGAAACGTCCTTGCTTACCTTTAAGCGAGTCAGAAAGTGATTTCAGTGGACGGTTAGAGTCTGTTTTTACTGCGGATGACTTACGGGTGTTGTCGAATAGCGAGTCTACAGATTCCTGTAGCATACGCTTCTCGTTACGCAAGATCACTTCCGGAGCTTTGATCTCCACCAAACGCTTCAAACGATTGTTACGGATAATCACACGACGGTAAAGGTCGTTCAAATCCGAAGTTGCGAAACGTCCACCATCTAGTGGTACCAATGGACGTAATTCTGGTGGGATCACCGGAACTACCTTCATGATCATCCACTCAGGCTTGTTTTCGCGATTGTTGTTTGCCTCACGCAAAGCTTCCACCACTTGCAAACGCTTAAGGGCTTCTGTTTTACGCTGCTTAGAAGTTTCGTTGTTCGCTTTGTGACGCAGATCAAAAGACAAGCTGTCTAGATCAATGCGGTTCAACAATTCGATCAAACACTCTGCTCCCATCTTCGCGATGAATTTGTTAGGATCAGAATCTTCTAAATACATATTCTCCTGTGGAAGGGTATCCAATACATTCAAATACTCCTCTTCAGTAAGGAAGTCCATTTTTTGTAACGGCTCTCCTTCTTCGTTTTTGGCGATACCTGGCTGAATAACCACGTAACGCTCATAATAGATAATCATATCCAACTTCTTGGACGGCAATCCAAGAAGGTATCCGATCTTGTTCGGAAGACTTCTGAAGTACCAGATGTGCGCAACAGGTACAACCAAGTTGATGTGACCTACACGATCACGACGCACTTTCTTTTCGGTAACTTCTACCCCACAACGGTCACAAACGATTCCTTTGTATCGGATACGCTTGTATTTTCCACAGGCACATTCATAGTCCTTTACAGGTCCAAAAATACGCTCGCAGAACAGTCCGTCGCGTTCGGGTTTGTGGGTACGGTAGTTGATGGTTTCTGGTTTCAATACCTCTCCGCGAGATTCTGCCAAAATAGACTCCGGCGAAGCCAAACCAATAGAAATCTTGTTGAATTTCTTTACCGTGTTGTTATCTTTATTTCTTGCCATAATGCTAATATGCTATGCTAATTTAATGCTAAAGTGAGCTACACTTTATCTTATCCCCAAAAGGGCAATTACTCTTCTAAACGGATATCCAATCCAAGACCTTTCAATTCATGCATCAATACGTTGAATGACTCTGGCAGACCAGGTTCTGGCATGCTTTCGCCTTTCACGATAGCTTCATAAGTCTTGGCACGTCCGATAACGTCATCGGATTTAACCGTTAGAATTTCGCGCAAGGTGCTGGATGCTCCGTATGCTTCGAGCGCCCAAACCTCCATTTCTCCAAAACGCTGACCTCCAAATTGTGCCTTACCACCAAGTGGTTGCTGCGTAATGAGCGAGTAAGGTCCAATTGAACGGGCGTGCATCTTGTCATCGACCATGTGACCCAACTTAAGCATGTAGATCACACCAACTGTTGCCGGCTGATCAAAACGCTCTCCGGTTCCACCGTCATATAGATAGGTGTGTCCGAATCGTGGAATACCTGCCTCATCGGTCAATTCGTTGATCTGGTCTAGTGTAGCACCGTCAAAGATCGGAGTAGCAAACTTGCGACCCAATTTCTGACCAGCCCATCCTAGTACCGTTTCGTAGATCTGTCCGATGTTCATACGCGATGGTACCCCAAGTGGGTTTAGTACGATATCTACAGGAGTACCGTCTTCAAGGAATGGCATATCCTCTTCACGTACAATACGTGCAACAATACCTTTGTTACCGTGACGTCCTGCCATCTTATCACCTACTTTAAGCTTACGTTTCTTAGCGATGTAAACTTTAGCCAATTTCAAGATTCCAGATGGAAGCTCATCTCCAACAGAGATGGTGAACTTCTCACGTCTTAGGTTACCCTGTAGGTCATTCTCTTTGATCTTGTAGTTGTGCAACAACTCGGCAACCAATTTATTGGTGTCCTTATCTGTAGTCCACGTTCCTTGCGTAAGGTGCGTATAATCGTCTACAGCGTTAAGCATCTTAAGGGTGTATTTCTTTCCTTTAGGGAAGATCTCTTCACCCAAGTCATTCATTACACCTTGAGCAGTTTTACCACCCACGATCTCAAAGAGCTTCTCAACTAGCACATCTTTCAAAGCAGAGAACTTAGTCTCGTACTTCAATTCAAGCTCGTTGATGTCTTCTTTATCTTTAGCCCGTTTGCGCTTGTCTTTAATAGCGCGTGCAAATAGTTTTTTGTCAATTACTACCCCGCTAAGTGAAGGAGAAGCTTTCAAAGAAGCATCTTTTACATCACCTGCTTTGTCACCAAAGATGGCGCGTAGTAGTTTTTCTTCCGGAGTTGGATCGCTCTCTCCTTTTGGAGTGATCTTTCCAATTAGGATATCACCAGGCTTCACCTCTGCACCAACGCGGATCATACCGTGCTCGTCCAAGTCTTTAGTAGCCTCTTCTGATACGTTAGGGATATCACTAGTCAATTCTTCGTTACCTAATTTGGTATCGCGAACTTCTAGAGAGTACTCATCAATGTGGATAGAGGTAAAGATATCTTCACGCACCACTTTTTCTGAGATCACAATCGCATCCTCAAAGTTGTAACCCTTCCATGGCATAAAAGCCACTTTCATGTTACGTCCTAGTGCCAATTCTCCGTCTTCTGTTGCATAACCTTGACAAAGCACTTGTCCTTTAGCCACTCGGTCCCCTTTGCGAACGATTGGTTTTAGGTTGATCGAAGTACTCTGGTTGGTCTTGCGGAATTTGATCAACTGATAGGTCTTAGAATCTCCATCAAAGCTTACCAAACGCTCTACGTCGTTGCGGTCATATTTAATGGTGATCTCACGAGAGTCCACATATTCAACAACTCCGTCTCCTTCTGCATTGATCAATACTCGTGAATCCGACGCTACTTGACGCTCCAATCCAGTTCCCACAATTGGAGAATCTGCGATTAGAAGCGGTACCGCCTGACGCATCATGTTAGATCCCATCAAGGCACGGTTCGCATCATCGTGCTCCAAGAAAGGAATAAGCGAAGCCGAGATCGAAGAGATCTGGTTTGGCGCCACATCCGTGTAGTGTACCTCTTTAGGGTCTACTACTGGGAAGTCACCTTCCATACGAGCAATTACACGATCGTTATCAATAGTTCCGTCTTTCTTAAGCGGAATGTTTGCCTGAGCAATTAGTTTCTCTTCTTCCTCTTCTGCAGATAGGTAGATCGGTTCTGACTTTAAGTCAACTTTACCGTTCTCTACTTTGCGGTATGGAGTTTCAATGAATCCGAGGTTATTCACCTTGGCGTACACAGAAAGTGAAGAGATCAGTCCAATGTTTGGACCTTCAGGAGTTTCAATAGGACACAGACGCCCGTAGTGGGTGTAGTGTACGTCTCGAACCTCAAAACCGGCGCGCTCACGAGATAGACCTCCAGGCCCTAGTGCAGAAAGACGACGCTTGTGCGTGATCTCCGCTAGTGGGTTGGTCTGGTCCATGAACTGAGACAACTGGTTGGTTCCAAAGAAGGAATTGATCACAGAAGAAAGTGTCTTCGCGTTGATCAAGTCGATCGGAGTAAATACCTCGTTGTCACGAACGTTCATACGCTCACGAATAGTACGAGCCATACGAGCCAAACCTACTCCAAATTGAGAAGAAAGCTGCTCTCCTACGGTACGTACACGACGGTTAGACAAGTGGTCGATATCATCGATCTCCGCTTTAGAGTTGATCAATTCAATCAAATACTTGATGATGGTAATGATATCTTCTTTGGTAAGCACTTGCTTGTCCATGTCGATATCCAAACCGAGTTTTTTGTTCATTCGGTAACGTCCTACCTCACCCAAGTTGTATCTCTGGTCAGAGAAGAACAACTTGTTGATGATTCCGCGAGCGGTCTCTTCATCGGGCGGTTCAGCGTTACGCAATTGACGGTAAATGTGCTCTACCGCTTCTTTTTCAGAGTTGGTAGGGTCCTTTTGTAAAGTGTTGTGGATAATCGCGTAGTCCGCCTGCTGATTATCTTCTTTGTGAAGTAAGATGGTCTTACTTCCGGACTCAAGAATTACGTCAATATGTTCTTTTTCAAGGATAGTATCACGATCCAAAACGATCTCGTTTCTCTCGATTGATACCACCTCTCCAGTATCTTCATCTACGAAATCTTCGTGCCAGGTCTTAAGTACACGCGCCGCTAGCTTGCGATCCATGTATTTCTTAAGTCCAGTTTTTGTAGCCTTTACCTCTTCTGCAAGGTCAAAGATCTCTAAGATATCTTTATCGCGCTCAAAACCGATGGCGCGGAAAAGTGTAGTTACTGGTAATTTCTTTTTACGATCGATATAGGCGTACATTACGCTGTTGATATCGGTCGCAAATTCAATCCATGATCCTTTGAATGGGATCACACGTGCCGAGTACAATTTGGTACCATTGGCGTGGAAGGACTGTCCAAAGAACACCCCTGGTGAACGGTGAAGCTGAGAAACAACTACACGTTCAGCACCGTTGATACAAAAAGTTCCAGATGGAGTCATATACGGGATAGTTCCCAGGTATACATCTTGCACGATGGTTTCAAAATCTTCGTGCTCCGGATCGGTACAGTATAATTTTAAGCGGGCCTTTAGAGGAACGCTGTAGGTCAATCCGCGCTCAATACACTCTAAAATCGAGTAGCGTGGCGGATCAACGAAGTAGTCTAAAAATTCCAGTACAAATTGATTGCGGGTATCTGTAATTGGAAAGTTTTCCATGAAGGTGTTGTACAAACCTTCGTTTCCTCGTTCTTCTGATTTGGTCTCTAACTGGAAAAAATCTTGGAAGGATTTTACCTGAATGTCCAGGAAGTCTGGATAATCCGGCTTGTTTTGCACAGAAGAGAAATTCAATCTTTCAGTTTTCGTTGCGGACATCTACGAACGGAATTTAATTAACAAAAAACTAGGGTGCGCAAAGGTTTTAATATCGAACCTTTATATACGCAAAATGGTTTAGGCCCATCCCGGCAATCGGGAAGGCCTAAACCTTAGGGTTGGCTAACTGCCGGGAGCTTACTTAAGCTCAACCTCAGCGCCAGCTTCTTCTAACTGAGCTTTTAGTGCTTCAGCTTCGTCTTTAGCTACACCTTCTTTGATTGGTGAAGGAGCGTTATCAACTAGTTCCTTAGCGTCTTTAAGACCAGCACCTGTCAATTCTTTAACTAGTTTTACTACAGCTAGTTTAGAACCTCCAGCGGCTTTAAGGATTACGTCGAATTCAGTTTGCTCTTCAGCGGCGTCTCCACCTCCGGCACCACCACCAGCAGCAACAGCTACAGCTGCAGCAGCAGGCTCAATACCGTACTCCTCTTTAAGGATGTCAGCTAACTCGTTTACCTCTTTTACAGTAAGGTTAACTAATTGTTCTGCGAATTCTTTTAAATCTGCCATTTTCTATCGTTTTAATAAAATTGTATTCTAAGTGTTTGATTTTTCTTGTTGTGCTTATCCTTCGCGCTCAGAAAGTGTCTTAACAATTCCTGCAATGGTTCCACCGCTCGATTTAAGAGCAGAGATAACATTCTTAGCAGGCGATTGCAACAATCCGATGATATCGCCAATAAGCTCCTCTTTAGATTTGATCTCAACGAGAGCATCCAATTGGTCGTCGCCAATGAAAACTGCTTCTTCGATGAAAGCACCTTTAAGGATTGGACGCTCCGCTTTTTTACGGAACTCCTTGATCACTTTAGCTGGAGCGTTTCCAGTCTCAGAGAACATCAATGAAGTGTTGCCTTTAAGCACACCCGTTAATTCTCCAAAGTCCTTGTCACTGCTCTCCATTGCTTTTTCAAGCAAAGTGTTCTTTACTACAGACAACTTAACTCCCGCTTTAAAACAAGCGCGTCTCAAGTTGGTTGTAGTTCCTGCGTCCAAACCTGAGATGTCCGCTAGATAAACTACGGAGTTCTCAGCCAGCTGTGCAGTCAAATCCTGAATAACTTGTGATTTTTCTTCTCTTGTCATTGTCTTTGGGTTTTACTACTCAGCAAATCTCTTGGTGTCGATACTTACTCCAGGACTCATAGTACTGGACATGTAAATACTCTTGATATATACACCTTTGGCCGCTTGAGGCTTTAACTTTACTAAAGTGGTTATTAATTCGCGGGCGTTTCCAGCGATCTTCTCAGCGTCGAAAGACGACTTTCCAATCGCAGCGTGAACGATACCGGTCTTCTCAACTTTAAAGTCGATCTTACCACCTTTCACATCTTGCACCGCTTTAGCAACGTCCATTGTCACTGTACCAGTCTTTGGGTTTGGCATAAGTCCACGAGGTCCTAGAATACGTCCTAGTGGTCCTAACTTACCCATTACGCTTGGCATGGTAACAATTACGTCAACATCTGTCCATCCTCCTTTAATCTTATCGAGGTATTCGTCTAAACCAACGAAATCAGCTCCTGCAGCAGTAGCTTCGGCCTCCTTATCTGGAGTAACCAAGGCCAATACTTTTACATCTTTACCCGTACCGTGTGGAAGTGTTACTACCCCGCGAACCATTTGGTTAGCTTTACGAGGGTCAACATTCAAACGAACTGCAAGATCTACAGAGGCGTCAAAGTTCACGTTGGTGATCTCTTTTATTAAAGCAGAAGCTTCCGTCAAACTGTAGTCCTTATTAACGTCTACTTTTGCGCGAGCTTCCTTTTGCTTTTTGGTCAATTTTGCCATGATCTGTTTTCTTTAAATCATTAAAAAGGGGCTGCCCCTTTGATTTTAACTCCCATAGATCGTGCAGTACCAGCTACCATTTTCATGGCAGACTCGATTGTAAATGCGTTTAAATCCGGCATTTTATCTTCTGCAATAGTTTTCACCTGATCCCAGGAAATTGTGGCTACTTTACGCACGTGTGGTTCACCAGAGCCTTTTTTGACTTTGGCTGCCTCAAGGATCTGTACAGCTGCTGGAGGGGTCTTAATTACAAACTCGAAAGATTTGTCCTTATAAACCGTAATCACAACAGGCAATACTTTACCTTGCTTATCTTGAGTTCTACCGTTGAATTGCTTGCAGAACTCCATGATGTTAACACCTGCGGCACCTAAAGCGGGTCCTACTGGTGGTGACGGGTTAGCCGCTCCACCTCGAACCTGTAACTTTACGACTTTATCTACTTCTTTTGCCATTGTTTACATTTTAGGTCGATCCTTCACAGTTGGAAGCTCCGGAAGAATCACTTTATTCGCGTAACAGTTTTTTACTAAATTTTTTCTACTTGCATATAGCTGAGCTCTAGTGGCGTCTTACGTCCGAAGATCTTCACCATAACTTCTAGCTTGCGTTTTTCTTCGTTGATCTTCTCTACGGTTCCGTTGAATCCGTTGAAAGGACCATCGATCACTTTTACAGTCTCTCCTACTACATAAGGAATGTTTAGGTTTTCATCTTCGATAGCCAATTCGTCTACCTTACCTAACATTCTGTTCACTTCAGACTGTCTTAACGGCACTGGGTCTCCCCCTTTGGTCTCTCCTAAGAAACCAATAACACCGTTGATGGATTTTATAATGTGTGGTACCTCTCCTGCAAGATTTGCATTGATAATGATATATCCCGGAAAGTACACACGTTCTTTACTTATCTTTTTCCCGTTGCGGATCTGAATAACCTTTTCGGTTGGAACTAGAACTTGCTCGATATAGTCTTGCAGATTCAAGCGCACTACTTCACTCTCGATGTAGTTCTTGATCTTGTTCTCTTGTCCGCTAACCGAACGAACAACATACCACTTCTTAGTACTCTTTGTTTCTGTCATTCTGCAGCGTTTATCCCTTGATTAGTTTAAAGTACTGCTCGATCACTCCAGAGAAGACTGTGTCTACTCCCCAAGTGGCCAATGCCAGTACAACAGAAAAAACCGCAACAATAACAGTAAGTCGTTGAGCCTCAGATAAAGGTGTCCAAGTCACGTGATTTCTTAGCTCGTTATACGACTCTTTAATATATTCTATCATTGTTCTTGTGTTTTGCACGGGTTGAGAGACTCGAACTCCCGACACCTGGTTTTGGAGACCAGTGCTCTACCAACTGAGCTAAACCCGTAGATAAAAGTCAAGGTGTACCGCGAAAACGGGACACCTTTGACTTATTTATGTTTATCTACTGTGTACTTAGTCGATGATTTCAGTAACCTGACCAGCTCCAACAGTTCTACCACCTTCACGGATAGCGAAACGCAATCCAACGTTAAGTGCGATAGGTTGAATCAAATCAACAGTAATGGTAAGGTTATCACCTGGCATTACCATCTCAACACCATCAGGAAGTACAATGTTTCCAGTTACGTCAGTTGTACGTACGTAGAACTGAGGACGGTAGTTGTTGTGGAATGGAGTGTGACGTCCACCTTCTTCTTTCTTAAGGATATAAACCTCGGCTTTGAATTTAGCGTGAGGAGTTACAGAACCTGGCTTACAGATTACCATACCTCTTTTGATCTCAGTCTTTTCAATACCACGTAGAAGGATACCAACGTTATCACCAGCTTCACCGCGATCTAGGATCTTACGGAACATCTCAACACCAGTAATAGTAGAAGACAATTTCTCAGCTCCCATTCCGATGATGTCTACAGCGTCACCAGTGTTGGCAACTCCAGTCTCGATACGACCCGTAGCAACAGTACCACGACCAGTAATAGAGAATACATCCTCGATTGGCATCAAGAAGTCTTTATCTACATCACGCTTAGGTAGCTCAATCCAATTGTCTACAGCTTCCATAAGCTCCATTACAGTGTCAACCCACTTTTGCTCACCGTTAAGTGCGCCAAGAGCAGAACCAGCGATAACAGGACCGTTGTCTCCGTCATACTCGTAGAAGCTCAATAGGTCACGGATCTCCATCTCAACTAGTTCAAGTAACTCTTCGTCGTCTACCATATCCACTTTATTCATGAATACAACGATACGTGGAATACCTACCTGACGTCCAAGAAGGATGTGCTCACGTGTTTGTGGCATAGGACCATCTGTAGCAGCTACTACAAGGATAGCACCGTCCATTTGTGCAGCACCAGTTACCATGTTCTTAACGTAGTCGGCGTGACCTGGACAGTCAACGTGTGCGTAGTGACGGTTAGCCGTCTGATACTCTACGTGAGAGGTGTTAATAGTAATACCTCTTTCTTTTTCTTCTGGAGCGTTATCGATAGAGTCGAAAGAACGCAACTCAGACAATCCTGCGTTGGCTAGTACAGTTGTAATAGCGGCAGTAAGGGTAGTTTTCCCGTGATCAACGTGTCCAATAGTACCGATGTTTAAGTGCGGTTTGGAACGATCAAAAGTTTCCTTTGCCATGTTTATTAATTTTTAATCTTAATTATATTAGTGTTCAAATTCTTGTTTGCTATTGAATTAAGACCACCCGATACTCATTGTATCCTGCTGACTAATCCAAAGAAGCAGTTCTTTCAAACTACTTAGAGCCAATGACGGGAATTGAACCCGTGACCTCTTCCTTACCAAGGAAACGCTCTACCCCTGAGCTACATCGGCTTATGCGGGTTGGGCCGTCTAGCCCCGCCTGCCTTACCTGTCGTTTTACTGACCGATAAGTACAGCAAAAATCGCACCCTCTAGTGAAGATGCGATTTCGGCTTGACTTTTGAGCGGGAGACCGGGTTCGAACCGGCGACATTCAGCTTGGAAGGCTGACGCTCTACCAACTGAGCTACTCCCGCGTTTTTTCTTGCTGTGCAAGATTGGTTTTCAGTACGTCGAAATTTTAGTGCTGCAAAATTAATGAAATTTTACTAGAAATAAAACAAGCAAAATGAGTTTTCATTGCGACTTTATTTTGCGCTGTGCTTTCCTTAAAGTTTACCAGGCCGTCGCCTCATTAAACTCCTCGAGAAACACTTTCATGTTTCACCATTCGGATTACTCAGCTTATGCCTCGTTAAAACCCTCAAGAAACACTTTCATGTTTCACCATTCGGATTAGCTCACTTGCGTTCGCTGATCCTTTTGAAACACTTTCATGTTTCACCATTCGGATTAGCTCACTTGCGCTCGCTGATCCTCGGTGGTGAACCATCTTTATTTTTTTGTCGGCTTACAAAAGCGAGCTTTTGACGCCGACTTTCAAAAAATAAAGTGGGGAGAGCAGGATTCGAACCTGCGAAGGTAAAAACCAACAGATTTACAGTCTGTCCTCGTTGGCCGCTTGAGTATCTCCCCGATAGCTCTAAAACATCGATTTTAAAGAACTTAAGAGCCGATGGAGGGACTCGAACCCACGACCTGCTGATTACAAATCAGCTGCTCTAGCCAGCTGAGCTACATCGGCGCTTTTATACTTCCTTTTTGATCAAAAAAAAGTCCGCTATTTCTAACGGACTGCAAATGTATAATAATTTTCTTTTAGAAAAAACTTTTTGAGAAAATTTACCCTAAAGATAGGCTCGTTGTTTTTGCTTTCTCTTTTTGAGCTGGCGCTCTAAAGAATTTGCACATTCGTCAATCCCTTCTTCAAATTTCCTACACTCCTTTTTCACAATGACATCATCTCCCGGGATACTCAATAAGACCTCAACGATCTTATTCTCCTTTTGGCTAGTGTTTTGCACTTTCAAAAACACATCAGCAAAGATGATCTTGTCGTAAAAAGTTTCGAGTTTTGACAAACGCTTTTTGATGAATTCAATAAGCTTGATGTCTGCGTCAAAGTTTGGAGTTTGCACATTAACTTTCATACACGGGTAATTTAAGTTAGACAAATATTTGCCCTCTATGATTTATTCCGCGGATGCGCCTTACTGTGAATTTTCTTCAATTCTGCCACACTGTTGTGTGTGTAGACCTGGGTGGAAGCCAAACTGGCGTGCCCGAGTAGTTCTTTCACAGCATTGAGGTCTGCACCTTCGTTCAATAAATGGGTTGCAAAGGAATGCCGCAAAATATGCGGGCTTTTCTTTACCTTGGAGGACGTCATACTAAAGTACGAATTTATAATTCGGTACACAAGCGTTTCGTATAATTTAGCACCCTTGGAGGTGAGAAAGAGCCAAGGCGTATCTGCCTGATTTACAACTTCGCAGCGCTCTCCATCCAAATAGGATTTCAGATCATGGAGTACCCCAGGCAAAAGCGGCACAATACGCTCCTTGTTGCGTTTTCCCAATACCTTGACCGCTGCTTGTCCAAAATCTATGTCAGACACCTTGAGGTTGATGAGTTCACTGCGTCGCATCCCTGTGGCGTAAAACAGGCTCACGATCAATTTATCTCGTACACTTTCAAATCCATCTTGGTTGTTCAAAGCTTCAATAGTGGCGGCGATCTCCGATTGTGAAAACGGCACCTGCAGTTTCTTGGGAGTTTTTAACGCCTTGTGTTGTGCTAAGGGAGACACGCTAATGGTTCCCGTTTTTAGGAGAAACTTGTAATAAGCTTTTAAGGAAGCAACCTTGCGGTTTACAGACCTGTTGGATATTCCAGCATCCACCAAGGAAACGATCCAACTCCTTATTTGCGGATAATGTACTGTTTCAAAATCTTGCTGACCATACTCAGCTTCCAAGAACAACGCGAAGGCTTCTAGATCTCTCGCATAAGCGGTAAGAGTGTGCTGGGAGTATTTCTTCTCCAGACTGAGGTAGGCAATGAATTCGGTAAAGGCCATAAAAAATCCGCTGAATAATGTAAAGGTACACTTTCCAGCGGATTGTTTATGTGGTGATCCTAACGATCTAGATCTCTTCCTGATCTCTAAGATGTTGGATGTATTGCGCTTTTTGGATTTGCGCTCTGCGCTTTACAGAAGGTTTAGTAAACTGCTGACGTGAACGTAGTGCACGCATAGTTCCTGTTCTGTCAAACTTACGCTTGAAACGCTTTAGCGCTCTATCAATATTTTCTCCGTCTTTAACTGGTATAATTAACATAGTGTCATCACCTCCTCTCTTTTGCGGATGCAAAGATAGAAAGTTAATTTTTATATCTGCAACTTCTTTTTAAAATTATTCCTTGAAGAGTGATGCTCGTGTACTGAGATCGCGGATGAGCTTCTCCTCTTCCTCGCTCTCTAAAAGTACATTATAGGTCTTCCAGAAGGCTTGGTTATAGGGTCTAGGGATAAAGATATCATCAGACCACTCTTCACTCAGCGCCTGCGCAATGACCATATCGTCTCGAATGATCTCCGTAAAGACAATCTCTTGAACGGTATAGTAGAATTGCTCCTCCCGCTCCTTTTTGATCTGTTCTGCAGTTTTCTCCTGCTGATCTGAGGAACGATTCCCAATGTTAACCAGTTTAGGCGTCTCGTAATAGATGTAGTTGGGGTACCATTTATCCTCGAACTCTTTGTAAGTGATCACCAACTTGTGATTTAGCGTAGTACCAAACAAACTTTTAGAACGTCTACGCTGCGCATCAGAGGCAGCAATGAGTTCGTATTCAATGCGTTTTATGGCATAGGTTTTCCAGTCGATATAGATCCACCCCTTAGGCTCAAATCCTTCATTGTAGATACCTGGAGTATTGAGTCCGACGTAATCAGAGCCCTTCTCAATTCTGATCTTGTAAACCTTTCGCCCATCGTCTACCAAAACAGTATCCAACGTAAATTGATGGCGCTCTAACATTTTATCGCCTAAGATCGCAAAACGATCTCCAGCATTGCGCACCATATTGAGCTTCCCATTGAAGAGATTCCCTAAACCGTTCACGCGGTTGTCGTTCCACTTAATGGCTTCTACCAATGAAGCCGTTTTAATAGTGTCGCGTCTCAAATTATCCGCTTTTATGCGCATTCCTTTTTCATCACGCAGATAGGAGTAATATGTGAACAAACTATCTACGTCTCGAAGATCGTAGCTCTTTCTGTTTTCATCCACATTGACTTTGAGGTATTCTGAGCCTCCTGCCACATAGGTGGAATCATAGAGGCTGATGGCACTTTCAATAAGCCATTTGTATTCGATCTGATTGCGTTCTTTATGTCTTAAGAATCCTTTTTGGATGTATGAGCTGTCTGGCAAATTACGAGGTAAACGCTCCAAGGCACGAATCACAATATCGTTTCCCGTAGTGGGTCTTGGGTCTGCCACGACAACTACTTCGTCTAAGGAGGCAATGTCTTCTTCTAAAAAGATATCTTCTGCAGGATCAAAATCTGCGATGGCTGTTTTAAAACTCTTGAATCCGATGGATGATATTACCAAGGTATCATTGACGTGCTTAGGCGGAACCACCAAAGAGAATTTTCCATCACTATTGCTCACCGTCCCGATATAGGAATCCTGAACATAGACACTGGCGCTCTCAATAGGCATGAAAGTGGCAAAATCCACGATCTTTCCATTGAGTACTTTCTCTTGTTGTGCGTAAGTAAATCCGCAGGCCAAGAAGACACCTGCAAAAAGTAATTTTTTAAATAGATTGAGCTGCATGCATGTAGGTTTAAATCTCCAATTTAATCCAAGGGAGACCTATTGTAGCTCAAAGTTACATAAATCAGCGAACTATGTAGCTGGTTTGTACTCTTTGCCGTCAATGACCATTTTTGCGATGCCATTGGGCATCTTCGCAAAAATTTTTGTCGCTTATGTTGCCAGCTTGTACTCTTTACCGTCAATGACCATTTTTGCGATGCCATTGGGCATCTTCGCAAAAATGTTTGTCGCTTATGTTGCCGGCTTGTACTCTTTACCGTCAATGACCATTTTTGCGATGCCATTGGGCATCTTCGCAAAAATGTTTGTCGCTTATGTTGCCGGCTTGTACTCTTTACCGTCAATGACCATTTTTGCGATGCCTTTGGGCATCTTCGCAAAAATGTTTGTCGCTTATGTTGCCGGCTTGTACTCTTTACCGTCAATGACCATTTTTGCGATAATTTCACGTAAAATTTCAGAAGTACCGCCACCAATAGGGCCCAGTCTGCTGTCACGCAACAAACGTGCCATTGGATATTCTTCCATATAGCCGTATCCACCTAACATCTGTAAACAGTCATAGGCTACCTCATCGGCGATCTTGGTAGAGATCAGTTTGGACATACTGGCTTCTTTCACGACGTATTCGCCGTCACCCAAGCGTTTAGCAATGGCATAGTTGAAGGTTTTACACACTTCTACCTCAGAGGCCAGTTGTGCAATTTTGTGACGCAAGGCTTGAAACTCAGAAATGCTCTTTCCAAAGGCCTTGCGGTCTTTCATATATTGAATGGTGTATTCAATAGCCCATTCTGAGCGCGCGTGGGCATTGATTCCCATGATCAATCGCTCGCTGGCAAAGTGCTGCATGATGTATTGAAAACCTTTGTTTTCTTCTGCCAAAAGATGCGTAGCAGGAATTTTGACATCGGTAAAGGAGATCTCACCGGTATCGCTAGCACGCCATCCCAGCTTATCTAATTTAGTAGCTGCTACTCCATCCCAATCGCGATCAACAATAAACATGCTGATCCCTTTATTCCCTAAAGACGGATCGGTCTTGGCTGCAACGATCAAATAATCGCTGTACACCCCATTAGTAATGAAGGTCTTGGATCCATTCAATATATAATGATCACCCTGCTTTACGGCGGTAGAACGCATTCCAGAAACGTCAGACCCTCCAAAAGGTTCAGTAACACATAAACACCCTATCATTTCACCCGTAATACTTTTGGCTAGGTAGTGTTGCTTTTGTTCTTCGTTTCCTTCCGCATTGAGGTGCGTCATAGCCAAATAAGCATGCGCCCACATAGCGGCTGCAAAACCACCAGATTGTACGCGTTGCAATTCCTCTAGAAAGATCACGGTGTAAAAGAAATCTAAGCCCATGCCTCCGTAAGCTTCCGGATAGGCAATCCCAAAAAAGCCCATCTCTCCCATTTTACCCCAAATGGATCGGTCAATAGTTCCACTGGCCTCCCAGGCTTCAATATGAGGCGCAACTTCCTTCTGCAAGAAATCGCGGAGACTGGCTCTAAAAAGATCGTGTTCTTCGGTAAAATAAGTAGTGCTCATGGGTCTTGTAATGCTTTCGTTTTTCCTGAACTCAAACGTTTGAGTTCTCGTTTTAAAAAAAGTCCCAAACGGGCTTTTAATCGAATTGCAAATATACGGCAATTCCCGCTAACCAATCCTCAGTAATACCATTCAACTTAAGCAATTCTGAAGGCTCCGAGACCCTTCCGCGTAACCGTCTGAAAATCACCAACTCCTTAGCCATTTCAAAGTTGATCCCGGGTAGCGTTGCCAAATCTGCGGCAGAAACCTCATTGAAATTGAATTGAGGCTGCACTGCGGATTCCGAAATAAAAAAGTGCCTTAAGAGCTCGGCTCGTGTTTTGGGTTTGAGTCCGTAGATCAATCGCAACTGTAAGCTGTCCCCAAAAGCTCCATAGCGTTCTTTAAAATTGAGTATTCGACCCGCCAAGACCGGACCAATTCCATAAACAGAATCAAGCGCTGCGACACTAGCTGTATTGAGATCCTTTTTGATTATGGTTCTATTAAAATTGGAGCCTTTCTGTACTTGCTGCGTCCAGGCAGGAAACTTAAAGTAGGGTGCCATTGCCCCTAAAAGAGAATCAGAAACTCCAGTAACTCTTTGAAAGTCAGCTGCAGAGCGCAACCAAAGATTCTTTGCTCTAAACTCTTCCAAGGCCGTTAAAGAAGAGTCGCTCACTCCCCAGAGATATGCATTGTACGGACTTAAAAAATTTGGGTTAAAACGGTAGCGTTTGGGCTGAGCTGCAACAAGACGTGACGAATCTATATGGGCCAAGGCAACTTCATTGGTCTCAATAGCGACAATTGATTCATCATTATAAGAGATTCTACGTATTTGTGTTAGCGCAATGACACCCAATATGGACGTTAGAAAAAGTAGAACACTAGCGCGGTCCTTGGCGTAAAACAGCAATAGCCTTTTGGCCAAAAAAAATACCCCCATGTCAAATAGTTTTGCATAGGGGTATTAGTAAAAAAGTTAGTCTGGTCGTCTAGTTGGAAGATTTAAGTCCTTTAATAGCGTCCAGGTATTTCTTCATTTCCTCTCGCACCTTAGGGAACAAGAAGAAGAGTCCGATCATGTTCGGGAATACCAAGGCGAGAATCATCGCATCGGAGAATTTGATCACCGCATCCAAAGTAGCTGCAGCTCCAATGATCACGAACAATAGGAACATGATTTTATAAGTAAGATCGGCGGCTTTTCCCTTACCGAATAAATATTTCCAAGATTGCAATCCGTAGTAAGACCAAGAGATCATTGTGGAAAACGCGAACAGTACGATCGCAATGGTCAACACATAAGAGAAGCCAGGGATCACCGAATCAAATGCTCTAGAAGTTAAATCTACACCTCCGAGCTGCTCTCCGGTTCCATTCAGAATTACATTAGATCCTTCTACAGCTCCGTATTCAAATACGCTCTGCAAGTTGGTTCCGTCAATGTTAAAGAAAATGATCACCAAAGCAGTCATGGTACAGATCACTACGGTATCAATAAAAGGCTCCAACAAGGCAACAACACCTTCACTGGCCGGATATTTTGTTTTAACTGCGGAGTGCGCAATAGCTGCAGATCCTGCACCTGCCTCATTAGAGAAAGCTGCGCGCTGGAATCCAACGATCAGTACCCCAAGGAAACCTCCAAGTCCCGCCATTGGGGTAAAGGCTCCTTTAAAGATCAGTCCGAATGCGTCGTCGATATAAGAGAAATTCGCTTGGAAGGCATTACCTCCTCCAAAAGAAGCTCCAACGCAAAGAATCGCAAAGATTCCAGCCAACACTTTTCCAAGCCCAGCCATATTGCGCTCTTTCAATCCTTTAGAAAGGTAGTACATCGGTCCACCGTATACGGTTCCGTCTGGTCCCACATCACGGTACTTAACGCCAAGGGTACACTCAACGAACTTAGTAGCCATCCCGATAAGACCACAAACGATCATCCAAAAGGTAGCTCCAGGACCACCCAAAGCGATCGCTACAGCTACCCCGGCAATGTTTCCTAAACCAACGGTTCCTGAAACAGCAGTTGCCAGAGCCTGGAAGTGAGAAACCTCTCCTTCCTCGCTTTCGTCACGAATGGTATCGGGCAAATCGCCATCTACTATGTTTACGTCAGATTTTTCAACACCGTGGCCTTCTGCGCCTTCAATGTCATCGTATTTTCCACGTACCGTATTGATCGCCAATGGGAATCTTCTAATACTCGGTACTTTAAAATAAATTGTAAAGAAAGTTGCTCCTATTACCAATAGAATCACCACTACAGGGATGTTGAATTCGCCCACGGGAACCGTAGTAAGAACTAGGTTTTCCCACCAGACCGCGGCAGGCATTACCGCGTCATTGATCTTTTCATCAAGACCAGCTTCTTGAGCGTCTTGGGCAAAGGAAAATAGGGGTGATAATACTGCTAATGCTAACAGAAGTACTTTTTTGTACATAAGAATTGTTTTAGTTTGCGATTTTTCCAGCTCACAAGATGCTAAAAAAAATAGCGAATTCAAATTTTTAGCCGTTAAAAAGTATGGGCTTAAACCTTGTAAACCTCCTTTAAACGCTCGATTTGAGGCGGTCTACCAATCAGGATGAGTTTGGACTCTTTTTGAAGGACGAGTTCCGGTTCTGGATTCACAATGTACTCACCATTAGGGGATTTATATCCAATTATAGAACAGCCGGTTCGCTTGCGTAGATCCAGATCTTTAATGGCCATTTCTTTCCCGTCAGGACAAATCTTCTCAAAGGATACTTGTTCTACATTGATACTATCCTCTTCTCCAGAAACGGTCAGGTTATTTAAGAACTCCAACAAATCAGGAACAACCACCAAAGAAGCCATATGCTCTCCCCCAATTTTATCGGGCATGATCACATTGTCAGCGCCAGCCAATTTGAGTTTATTATAACTGGTCTCTTCTGTGGCTCGGCTAATGATACGCAGTTTTGGATTGATCTGTCGTGCAGAAAGCACGATGAATAGATTATCGGCATCGCTGGGCAGCGCACAGATCACCGTTGAGGCATTTTCAATTCCTGCTTGATAAAGCACCTCGTCCTCATCAGCATTACCTAAGACCATAAGAATATCGTCATCCAACAAAGCTCTGGACACGATCTCCTCGTCAATTTCAATAACCACAAAAGGACGGTTGTAAGCGCGGAGCTTTTGAACCGCTTGACGCCCGTTTCTCCCGTAGCCACAGACAATGACATGTCCTTCTAAAGATTCGATCTGTTTTTTCACTCTTTTCTGTGTAAAGTTGCCAATATTACTTTTTCCCAGCAGGTATTCAGAGATCACGGTGATTGCATATCCCACAATAAAGATACTGGATATGATCAAGACCGAGGTAAATATCTTCTCGCTGGGTCCCAGGGGTTGCACCTCTTGAAATCCAACAGTTGTTATGGTGATGATGGTCATGTAGATCGCATCGATCCAACTGTAATCCGCATAAAATTTAAACCCAAATACACCAGCTGCAAATACAACCAACAACAGGCCTAAGGCGATGTTGATTTTAGATCTGAAGTAACGCGTCAGCAAGGTAACTTTTGGCATGCAGCTTTAGATTTTACGCTTAGCTCCGTTCTTTTTAAAGATCGAAAACTGAACTCCTTTTGGTGTAAATTAAGTCTTTTAATTTTAGCCAGAAAGCCAAGGTTAGATAAATTGCGAAGCCCACACCGAGTGTCGCAAAACTCACGTAGATAAAAAACAACCGAACACTTTTGGCTCGCATCCCTAAACGCTCCGCCAAGCGCGAGGATACGTAGAATCCCCGCCGTTCCAAATAATGCCTTAAATCATAGACCCATTTCATAGCTTTCTGCCTTAATGCAAGATAAGAAAACCCCCGATTTTTAGGTCGAGGGTTGGTGTTTTTTCAGTGGAGAGCTTATTCGATATAGCCCATTTTACGCATCCAATCGTCATTGAACATTTTGCCCACATAACGGCTTCCGTGGTCGTGGAATAGAACCACTACAACATCGTCTTCATTGAATTCATCCTTGAGCTGTAAAAGTCCTTTCATGGCAGCTCCGGCAGAGTTCCCTAAGAACATACCTTCTACTTTAGCCAGAAGTTGGGTGTAAACAGCTGCGTCCTTATCGGTGACTTTGGTAAAACCGTCTATGACGTCAAAGTCAACATTCTCTGGCAAGATGTCCTCTCCAATCCCTTCGGTCACATAAGGATAGATCTCCTTTTCATCAAAGATCCCCGTCTCGTGGTATTTTTTAAATACGCTTCCGTAGGTATCGATGCCCCAAACTTTTACGTTCGGATTTTGCTCTTTCAAATACTTTCCGACTCCAGAAATAGTTCCGCCGGTACCCACACCTACTACAAAGTGCGTGACCTTGCCGTCGGTTTGCTTCCAGATCTCTGGACCTGTGCTTTCGTAATGCGCTACCGCATTACTAGGATTGTCGTATTGGTTCACATACCAGCTATTCGGAGTTTCTTCTCCCAAACGCTTGGACACGGAATAGTAAGAACGCGGATCATCGGGCGCCACATCCGTAGGACATACGATCACTTCAGCACCCATGGCTTTAAGCACATCTACCTTTTCTTTGGACTGCTTATCCGTAGTCACAAAAATGCTTTTGTAACCTTTTACGACGGCGGCAAGGGCCAAGCCCATTCCTGTATTACCAGAAGTCCCTTCAATGATAGTGCCTCCCGGTTGCAGGCGGCCATCGGCCTCAGCATCTTCTACCATCTTCAGTGCCATGCGGTCTTTGACCGAATTTCCGGGATTGAAAGTTTCATACTTTGCCAATACCAAACAAGGCAACTCTTTAGCCAGGTGATTGATCTTAACCAAGGGTGTATTCCCAATGGTTCCTAATATATTTTCTGCGTATTCCATCTGTGTGTTTAAGACTGGGCAAAGGTACAAAACCCCTCAGTTTTTAAATCCCTAAGGCCTTGTTAATTCCGTGAAAGACTATTGAAAACGGATCGCCTTGATGGGAGCAATTCGGGTAACGGTATAAGAAGCTCCCCACAACATCAACAAACACAAAGCAAGAGTACCTGTGTTGAGTGCCAACACATAAAAGGCATTGAGATAGACCGGCGCCTCCTTCATATAGTAGATCTCTGGATCTGGGTATTCAAAAACACCAAATTGCCATTGAATTGCTATGAGCCCCAAACCGATCAAATTCCCCCAAAACAAACCACGAAGAATAATGTATCCCGCGTTGTACAAGAACACCTTTTGAATGCTCCAATCTGTGCTCCCCAAAGCCTTTAAGGTTCCTATCATTTGCGTGCGTTCTAAAATAAGCACCCAAAGAGCCGTAATCATGTTGATACCAGCAATCACGATCATGATGCCAATAATGAGGTAAATATTAAAATCAAACAGGTCCAGCCATTCAAAAATGGAGAAGTATTTCTCTCTAATGCTGATGGCGTTGAGTTCGGAATCGATATTTTCATAAACCGCTGCACTAGTTTCAGACAACTTATCAAAATCCTCCACAAAGACCTCAAAACTCCCGATCTGATCCGGCTCCCATTTGTTGAGTCGCTGAATGTGTCGAATATCAGCCACTAAGAATTGCTCGTCGAACTCCTGAAAGCCGCTGTTGTAAATTCCAACCAGATCAAAGCCGCGGGTTCGCGTGGGGCGCTCGCTGTCATTATTGACAAAATAGGTCGCCACCTTGTCTCCAATTTTAAGATCTAATCGATTGGCTAAGTATTCTGAGATGAGAATTTCTGCATTTAAACTACCGCTGTAATCCGGCAGACGCCCTTCTTTGAGATACTGCTCAAAATGAGAGAAGTCATAATCGGCATCTACTCCTTTGACCACAATACCTTCAAAGGTCTCCTCAGTACGGATCACCCCTCCTTTTAAAGCCGTGACCTGAATATCCCGTATTCCCGGAACTAAATTGAACTCCGGATAGAACTCTTGATTGATGCTGATGGGAATCTGGGAATCAAAAGAAAAGTTGGTATCATAATTGGAGATGATGATATCGCCGTGGAAGGCTGAGACCTTTTCCTTGATCTTCCGTTGCAGCCCAATACCCGTAGCAATTGCGATAAGCATCACTATGGTGCCAATGGCAATAGCAGCTATGGCTATTTTTATAATTGGACCCGATACGCTACTTTTATGATCCTTGGAACGCGCAATGCGGCGGGCTATAAAATATTCGAAATTCACTCCAGATCTATGACTGTTCTAAGTCTCAAAAATACGCTTTTATTCCTTCTGATTGTTATGTGTTCCTGCGGATCTAAATCGCAAGAAGCTGATGATTGCTGCCCAGAACAAAATCCAAAGCCACAGATCACTCCAATCCCTGGAGCCAATCAAACAGAAGAATATTTACCACTACTACAAGGCAAACGTGTGGCTGTAGTTGCCAACCAAACGAGCGGCATCAATAACGGAAAAAAGGATCTGGAGTTCATGGCCACCACAGCTACTGGCGATACGTTAATGCGGGCAAGAATAGCACAGACCCATTTAGTGGACAGCTTACTTGCCAGAGGCATTAATATTGTAAAGGTATTTGCTCCGGAGCACGGTTTTAGAGGCCGAGCCGATGCCGGAGAAGCGGTTAAAGATGGGGTAGATACCAAAACCGGTTTGCCGCTCCTGTCCTTGCACGGCAAACACAGAAAACCAAAGCCAGAGCAATTGTCTGACGTGGACATCATTGTTTTTGACATCCAAGATGTGGGCGTGCGATTTTACACCTACATCTCTACCATGAGTTTGGTCATGGAAGCTGCGGCGCAGGCGGGTGTTCCAGTAATTGTTTTGGACCGACCCAACCCCAACGGTCATTATATTGACGGGCCTACCATGCTTAAAGAGCATACAGGCTTTTTAGGCATGCATACTGTCCCTTTGGTGTATGGAATGACCATAGGCGAATACGCTTTGATGGTTAACGGAGAAGGCTGGTTAGAAGACGGAATCAAGGCAGATTTAACGGTAATTAAAAACACAGCATACAACCACCGTTCTAAATATAGGTTGCCGGTACGGCCCTCACCCAATTTACCGAACTATATCGCGGTTAATTTATATCCCAGTTTAGGACTTGCGGAAGGCACCAACCTCAACGCAGGGCGCGGAACCGAATATCAATTTCAGATCTTGGGATCGCCTTATTTACCGAAGGAGAAATACACCTATCAGTATACGCCACAACCCAATTTTGGATCTAAATACCCTAAACACCAAGGTACTGAATGTAACGGCTTCTTTTTGGGGCAGCAGCCTTATTTGAGCAAAGTAGATCTGCAATGGATCGTACAAGCATATCGCGATCACACTAAAAAAGACGAATTCTTCAATACGGCCAATTTCACTACCCACGCGGGCACTCCCTTATTGCAACAGCAAATTCAGCAAGGCTTGAGCGCAGAAGAAATACGTGCCAGCTGGCAACCGGAGATTGAGGCTTTCAAAAAGATCCGTGCTAAATACTTGCTTTACGAGGAGTAGTTGTGCAAGCGTTTTTTCATTTCCTCAACTATGTTGTAAGCCGCTGGGCAAATGGCCACATTCTTTAAAGTTAAGTTGGAGATCTGCTGAAACTTTTTGCGATCTGTATGCGGAAACTCTCTACAGGCCTTAGGACGATGGTCGTAAACGCTGCAGTAGTTATCGGCTCCTAAAAAAGGACAGGGCACGGACTGCAAAACATAGTCGTTGTCTTCATCGATCCGCAAATAGGTCTCAATGAATTGTTGCTGCTTCATTTTAAACAATTTGGCCAAACGTTCAATGTCTTTATCGGTAAACAAAGGCCCCGTAGTCTTGCAACAATTGGCACACTCCAAACAATCGGTTCGCGTAAATTCATCGGCATGCAGCTCCTGCATTAGACTGTCCAACTGCTTGGGCGGACGCTTTTTGAGCTTGGCGAAGAATTTCTTGTTCGCTTTATGGTTAACTTTGGCTTTTTCTGCCAGCTGTTCGAGCTGCTTATTCATAATTTCTACGGATGCGTGTAACCGACCTCATGGGCCAGGCCATAAAAGACCACTTTGCGGGTAAAGATACAGAAGACCTCTGGAACGAGACCTCCATAAGTGAAAAGGATGTTTTGCCCTTAGAGCATTTGTTCCGTGATTTTGATGATATGCCTCTTCTTGAGCAAAAGGCCTTGGAACTGGCACGCGGTAAAATTTTAGACGTTGGCTGCGGAGCTGGCTCGCACAGTTTATATCTGCAAAAGAAAGGTCATAATGTCACCGCTTTAGACATAAGCGCAGACAATATTGAAGTGGCCCAAGCCCGCGGCGTAAAACAAACACGCTGTGAATCCATCTACGATTTAGAACACGAAAAGTTCGATACCTTATTATTGCTGATGAACGGCACTGGACTCTTTGGACGCTTGGATCAGACTAAAAAAGCGCTGGAACATTTAGGCTCCTTATTAGCCCGCAACGGACAGATTCTCGTTGATTCTAGTGACCTGCAATACATGTATGATTATGACGAAGCAGGGGTTTTGCAAGTTCCGGAGTACTTAAAATATTACGGAGAACTGGAATGCGTTTTACACTATAAAGGACAACAGTCTGAGCCTTATTACTGGCTTTATTTAGACCCTGAGACCTTTGGCATTCTGGCCCAATTGGCAGGACTGCATTTTGAACTGATTGAAGAGGGAGAAAACTTTGATTACCTAGCCCGACTTACTGCTGTTTAGGCGTAAAACCCATCGTTTTTAATTCCTCTAAAGTAGCGATATAAAGATCACGGCTCCACGATTCGGAAGCGGCAGAGATGTTCTGAATCAAGCTTTGTTGCACCGCAATCAATTTTTGCCCAGTAGCGGAATTCAGAAAAGTACTTTGATTGGCCTGCTGCGCCTCAGGTGAGCTGCTGTAGTGTGTATAGAGGTTTTGAATGTCTGTCTCTTCAAAATAACTTCGATAAACAGAAGCCAACATATTTAAAATACCGTCCACTTGTTCTTCTTTTTGTTCTTCCAGTTTTGACCAGTGGGACTCGGGTACTCCTTGTCCATTAAATTGAGATTTGATCAAAGTGATCATTTGGTCATAGGCACCCTCATATTGCTTTTGGGTTCCATTGATTTTTAAGTAATTCACGGTTTGTTTTTGGACTGAATCGGTCTGAGCCAGACTCGAAAAACAAAAACTACAAACCAACGTTATAAAAAGAACAGCTCTCATAAGATTAAAAAAATGCTTTAATTTTGTGCAAAGTACAGATTCACGCTATGAAATGAGCACGAATACATTTAATTGCCAGAATAACTTCAGTTTCAATTAAATTTTTTGTGCGAAAGCAAAGCGGTTGATCAATGCAAATATTTTTTATTTGATTCATTGACCGCACAAAGAAAAATATTAAATCGATGAAATTATTTAGATACCTGCCTTATTTACTCCTAATGTCTTTTATTGTCCTTTCATCCTGTAAAAGTGACGATTCCTCGGGAGGTGATGATACTGAAGAACCCAACCCGAATGCAGGCAACCTATTAAGTGTAGGTGACTCTGCTGCAGACCTGTTAGGAGGAACTGAATTTGATGCGATCAATATTGAATTGGTCTTTGTGGAAAACTTCAATCCTCGCGCAGCGACCGTAGATAATTTGCGCATCTTTTTAGAAGAACGACTCAATAAGCCTGGAGGCATTACCATCACGGAACGCTCTATTGACCCCATTGGGATGCAACCATTCAGTACTGCTGAGATCGCAGAAATTGAAGATCAGGTGAGAACTGTCTACAACCAAGGCAGTACACTCGGGGTATTTATTTTCTTTACTGACGGGGCCAACATCAATGACACTCAATTCAGCAAAACATTAGGAACTGCTTACCGTAATACGTCCTTAGTGATCTATGAAGAGACCATTCGTGAATTCAGTGATGAAGCTGGTGAGCCTGGACGTGTCGCTTTGGAAAGCACCACCTTAAATCACGAATTTGCGCATTTGTTGGGCTTAGTGAATTTAGGCACACCTTTGACCTCAGACCACGAAGATCCTATCAACACCCGTCACTGTGTGGTGGAGGACTGTTTGATGTTCTTCCAAACAGAGATTCAAGGAGGCGTATTTAAAATGAAGAGTTTAGACGCCATTACGCCTTTAGATCCGCTTTGTATTGCAGACCTTCAAGCTAACGGCGGACTGTAATCGCCCTTATTTTTTCTCGTAAACCAATTCCCCGTTGATGTAGGTGCGTAAGGCCTCTACATTTGGGATCTCAGCGTCTTCAATAGTCATGATGTCTGCGGATAGCACCGTGAAATCGGCAAGTTTCCCGACTTCAATACTTCCTTTCTCTTCTTCCTCAAAATTGGAATAAGCGGCCCAAATGGTCATTCCTTTTAGGGCTTCTTCCCTGCTGAGTTTTTGCTCCGGCAAGAATCCACCATCGGGATATCCTGCGGTATCTTGACGGGCAACGGCAGCGTAGAAAGTCAACATGGGGTTGACTTGTTCTACTGGAAAATCAGTTCCTAAAGCGACCAATCCCGCTTTATCCAATAAGGTCTTAAAAGAATAAGCCCCTTGAATACGATCTGGCCCTACCCGATCTTCTGCCCAATACATATCACTGGTGGCATGTGTGGGTTGTACCGATGGAATAATATTCTTGGAGAAATAATCAAAGTCAGCAATGCTAACAACTTGTGCATGCTCTACCTTCCAACGAGCATCGGTTTGATCTTTTAGGACGTTTGAGTAAGCGCGTAAAACGGCAATATTCGCAGAATCTCCAATAGCGTGCGTATTCATTTGGTAGCCTGCGCCATGAATGCGCTTGGCCAAAGCCATAAGGTCTTCCTCTGTGGTGATCATGGCTCCGTAGTGTCCATCTTGATCGGAATATGGCGCGCGCATGGCAGCACCACGCGAACCTAAAGCCCCATCACCATATACTTTTACCGAACGCACATTGAGACGGTCCGTCTTAATGATTCCGTTATTCAAATAATGATCTAAATTCTCTGGAGCATTAGAGACCATGGCATAGAGACGTAATTTCATCGCACCCGCTTGTTGCAACGAATCGATCATCTCAATTACATATCGATCCAAACCAGCGTCATTGACTGTAGTAAGTCCGTAGGACAAACAAAAATCTTCTGCATCTTTCAAAGACTTGATATAAAAATTAGCATTCTTCTCCGGGCGCACAGCATCTACCAAACGCATGGGCGCATCGACAAGGATTCCACTGGGAGCTCCGTTCTTAAGGATAACTTCTCCTCCAGGCATTTTGGTGTCGGCAGTGATTCCCGCCATTTCCAAGGCCTTGGAATTCACCCAAAGAGCGTGCCCGTCAATACGTCTTAAAGCGACAGGAACATCAGGAAACACATCATCTAAGAGCTCCTTGGTTGGAAATTCTTTGACCTCCCAATCGTTTTGGTCCCAACCGCGTCCGCTTAGAAAAATAGGTTGATTGTCCTTCTGAAAGGCTTTGACGCGAGCAATCACATCGGTGGCACTAGTTGTACCCACCAAATCCACTTCTTGCATCCCCACCCCTAAATTAAGCAGGTGCGCATGCGCATCAATAAGCCCAGGAACTATGGTCTTTCCTTCTGCGTTGTATACGTTTTCACTTTCAAATTCAGCCGTGATATCGTAATCGGCTCCTACGCCAAGAATGACGCCGCCTTCTCCCACCGCAAAAGCATTAGCTGTGCGGAATTGGTCATCTACAGTATAAATATTGGCGTTAGTAACAATAAGCTCCGCAGAGATCTTTTCAGGTTCGGTCTTACAAGAGATCATACTGCATACAAGCAAGAGGGATAGAATTCGCATGGTTGGATATTTTGCATAAAAATACAACAATACCCACGAATCTGTCAATGCCTTTCTAGGATCAAGTCCGCAGTACTACCAATTAAATTTATAGGTAGCTCCTGCGAGCACTTGCAGTCCCTGAACCGGGAAGTTATACCATTTCTGATAGTTGGTTCCCACCAAATTGTTTCCTCGTACAAAGATGGACACGCGTTCGTTGATGCGGTAAGTTCCGTAAAGATTGGCATCAAAATAATTATCCAAAGTGACCACCACAGGAAGCGTGTTGGTAAAGGTATCTGAGAATACGTCTTGGCGTTCCCCAACAAAGAAGAGGCTCGCTCCCGCAAAGAACTTATCACTGAACTGAATGTCCACAGAGGCGTTGGCCGTGAATTCCGGTAAGTTCCACGGATTGCTGCCTGTGAGCTCTCCGGTATAGCCAAAGTAGTTTCCACTTACTCCAAAGGTGGCTTTCTCGGTTAAAGCAATTTTGAGCTCACCAAAGAAATTGAGCGTTTCCACATTATCATAGACCACTTGGAACGAATTGCCAAACTCATAGCCCTCAAAACCTGCACTTGCACCTTTATACGGATTAGACAAGAACAAAGGCTTGTTGTTTTCATTGCTGTATCCACCGCGAAGGTTGTAACTCACGTTACCCGCAAATTTACCCTTGATCCCTAGATAGGCATCGTAGAGTTGATCTGTTGGGGCGATCATCAAGGTCGGTGACACAAAAGGATTGGTCTCTTTAAAGTCGTAATAAGAATTCTGATTGAGATCTCCTTCTATTCCTCCGTAGGCAATCACCGTATCGTCCAAAAGTCTGTAAGACGCACGTACACGGGGATACACAAAAATGTCCGTATCGCTATTCTCAATGTCCTGGCCCATATAAACAGCAGCTCCTAAAAAGAGCGTCAAGTCATCATTGAGAATCTCAAGTGCCGGACTGACTCCTAAATTCAAGAATCCGTAGTCAATGGGTTGGTCGTCAAAATAACCGCGTTCAAAACTTCCAGAAACAAAGTCCAGATCCACATCTACCAAAAAGCGGTAGTCTGTGATTGGGAGCTCAATCTGTGGCGTTAAAATGGCTCGGATCTCATTAGACCCAAACTTGTCAGACAAGAAACCTATGGTTCCACGGCCCGACTTGAAATACGAATCTTCCAAAGTCAATCCTCCACTTAAAAAAGCACTGAAATAAGTTTGAGTAGGATCTATACCGTTCACTACATCATCTGGGAAAGAAAGGTCTTGATTAATCCCATACCAATTGTAAAGTTGATGGGTAACATCTAAATTGATATCGTAACCCAGATCTCTTTGAAAAGAGGTGTATGATAGCGCGAGGTCTGTATCTAGAAAGCTAGCATCTAAAGGAATATCCTCAATATCTCCTTGAGCCGAATTGTGTTGCAAAAAGAGTCCGAAGTTATCCGTTCGGCTCAACTGCCAACTCGAGTAAAATTCTGCCAAAGCCGTGGTATAACTCCCCAAACCTAGGGTAGCGTAATTGTCATACAAAGCCGCACGTTCCACCTTTTCAACGCCTACAGCGGTTCCTTTCGCTGGTGTAAAGGTAGAAGCCACAGGCACTGAATAGATCCCGTAGGTCACGTCTTGCTTTTGACTTGTAATGGAATCGTTGATCTCTGGAGTCTGTTTTATTTTAAAAGCGTCAGATAGACTCGGACTATACGGACGAACCACGTTGACCACCTCGGTATCGAGGGTTTGCTCGTCATCGTCATCTTGCCCGTAGGCAGTATAGGTCCCTAATAGGAGTAGAACACTGAGCGCAATCAGTCTGTTAAAAAAGTTCATTAGAAATAGATTGATGATGAATTAATTGGTGCCTCCCGTTTCTACAGAAGCGTTGGTTTTGGCCTGAGCTGCTTTTATGGTTGCCAGTTCTGCTTCGGCCTCGCTGACTACTTCTGGATAATCGGCAAAATTGCTGATCACACTTTCCAAAATATAAGTGGCTTGATAAGCGTCTTCCAAAGCAAAGAAATTCTTGGCCATAATCACCAAGCCTTTGGCACCAAATTCTTTGTAGCCAGAATAATCCTTGGCCAGAGTTTGCACCGTTTGATTGGAGGCAGCGTACTCCCCATCTGCATTTTGGAAGTATGCTTTGTAATAAAGTGACTCAGCCTTGAGCGATCCTGTGGCAATTTTATTAACCTCATTATAGGCGGATTTAGCCTTATCCATATCTCCCGTTTGCCAAGCAGAACGCGCAATGATGATCTGCGCATCACTTTTCACTTTGGTGTCGATCTTGGGATTGTCCAATACCTTGTCTGCATAGGTCACTGCCTGCTCATAGCGATCCAATTCATAACTGGATTTCATAATATTAGACTGCGCAAAGATGATGTTCTCTGGGAAGTCAGCTACTTGCTCCAACTGTTCCAAGAGTCCAATGGCTTGTGCGTAATCTTCAGCTTCCAAATACACCTGAGACAGTCTTGAAAGCGCTTGCTCGGTATACTCGCTGCGCGCTTGTTCCACCACATAAGTGTAATGCGGAATGGTCTCTGTATATTCTTGTTCTCCGTAGTACAATTGCCCCAAATAGAAATTGGCCTGTAGCGCATGACGTCCGTTCGGGAAGTCTTCCACGTAAGTTTTGAATCGGGTGATCGCCTGGCGCTTATTATTGGCCAAAAACGATTGTTCTGCGGCTTTGTAGGTAGCGTCGTCCAATTCAGAATCAGCAACCTCAACAAAATCCAAAGAAGAAACCCATGAACCGTATTCATCCACACGACCTTGATCAATATAGATCAGCTTGGCAGAAGACACAGCCTGTAAAGCTTCTGGTGTTCCTGGATAATCAGCCACTACAGCTCTAAAAATAGTTAAGGCCTCATCAGATTTATTGTCGTTATCCAAGAGTAAGGCCTTTTTCAAAAGCGCTCGTGGCACATAACTGCTTTGCGGCACGTCCTGCACCAACTGATCATAGGTTCGCATAGCTTCTGGAATGTTGTCAATACTCACGTAGGTATTGCCCAGTTCATAAAGCGCGTCATCTTTGTATGCGGAACGCGGATACTTGCTCGCAAAATTCTTTAGACCTTCTATTTTCTGCGGATTGCGATCTACAAAACCGTAGGAAATCGCCTTTTGAAATTCTGCATAGTCCGTGGACGGCACTCCGCCTTCAATGGCCATATTATAATGCTCCATGGCTGGCCAGTATTTACTGGTCACAAAATAGCTGTCCCCCAAACGCAAGAGTGCATCGTTTTTAAGGTCAAGATCGGCTGTTGAAGCGGAAAAGCTTTTAAAGTCCTCAATGGCGCTATCGTATTCCTTCAACTTAAAATGCACATAGCCTTTGTGATATTTGAAATCACGCCATTCTGGGGTTGCAGCACTACCGTTCAATTGACTAAACTGTCTGTAGCCTACTAAGGCATCGGCATAATTGCTGAGTTCATAGTCACACTGCGCCTTCCAATAGGTGGCTCTGGCCGTAAAGGCCGCGTCCAGTTTTTGCGTTAAGGAGCGATCCAAATAGCCTTCTGCATCTGCGTATTCGTTGTCTAAGATCAATTCAATCCCACGATAAAAAGCTACTTTTTGAAAAGCCGCCTTTGAGGCTGGATCCTTTTCACGCTCCAAGAGATTCAAAGCTTCTTCATAATTCTTAGAGGTGATATAGGAATCAATGAGTAGGGTTTGCAATTCGGCATTGGCCTCTGAATCTGGGTAAGTTTCTATATAACTCGCCAATACCTGCGGCACGCTGGTATACGGATTCCCGATCTCATAACTCAACTTGGCATAATTGAGCCAAGCATCTTGTTGGATCTCCGCAGAGAAGTCCATCTCTGAAGCATTCTTAAAAGCATTGAGTGCCTCTTGTTTTTTGTTTAATTTGAGGTAAGATTCGGCCAAGTGATAAAAGGCATTCTGTGCAACGGAATTACGGCCGTCCACAATTTTATTGAACTCCGCAATAGCCTCCGCGTATTGGCCTTGTTTGTAATAGGCATATCCCAACTGATAGTAATCGGTATTGTTCCATTTGCCCCTGCGGCCTTTGAATTCTTGTAGATAAGGTATGGCTTCAGCGTATTTCTCTTGATTGAAATAACTCTCACCAATGATTTTGGCCAGCTCTGAACGCTCCTTTGGTGCTGCGGAATCGTACTGTTCTTTCCCAAGGTCGATCGCCTTTTGAAAATTTCCGAGCTTAAAATTCATGTCTGCCTGATAGTACGACAGCTCTTCATTATAGGCCGGATTGTCTCCAACTTGGTCAAAATAATCGTTGGCCTCCTCATAGGCATCGTTCTCATAGGCGATGAATCCGAGGTAATACTTTGCTTGAGAACCGTAGTTCTTAGAATCCGCCACCCGATTGAGATAGGTCTTGGCCTCATCCCAATTCTTGCTTTTAAAATAGGCGTAACCATTGTTGAAATAAAAGCGTTCCAGGTCAGAACGGTTCAGACGGGTATCATCTACCTTGTCGTACCACTTTCTGGCATAGGAATATTTGCCGTTCTCAAAATAATACTCCGCCACATCGATATAGGCAGAATTTCTGCGGACGCTAGTTGGATAATCCGCCACAAAGGCTTCCATCATCGCATCCGCGCCCTGTTGGTTGAGGCGTACTGCGCAGTTGGCAGCATAATAAGCACATTCACTTTTTAGACCATCGTCTTCGGCTTCACGACCAATGCGTTGAAACAAAGGCTGTGCGGCTAAATACTGACCGTTATTGTAGAGGGCAACTGCTTTTTTAAAGGTGACATCGTCACTGGTGTAGACTGCAGATTGTTGGGCAAAACTACCCACACTCAGCATAAGAAATAGGTAAAATACGGTGAGGTATCTCTTCATGATTTTGGGTTAAAACGCCAATAAAGATAGCGTGATACTTATCCTAATAACGCGCTGATTCCAGCTAAATTATTCAGGGGTTATAAACATTATCGCAATTCAAGCGTTGTTTATTAACAAACGTCCTGTTGGTTACTTTGTTACAAAAAAACTCAGCAGCCGTTTAAAGACCTTAGCACAAAAACAGTATTTTCGTATCAACGCCTAAAATCCCGATCGTTTCATGTCAGAAGCCGTAGTAAAACTCTCTAAAGCCTCTATTTTTCAGAATCAAAATTTGATTTTGAAAGATGTAGACCTTTCTGTAAACAAAGGAGAATTCGTATACCTTATTGGAAAGACTGGCTCTGGGAAAAGTAGCTTTATGAAAACGCTTTATGGAGACCTCCCTTTAAAGCAAGGTGAAGGATTTGTAGCCGATTACGACCTCAGCACCCTCAAAGAAAAAGACATTCCGTTTTTACGCAGAAAGTTGGGTGTGGTCTTTCAGGATTTCAAGCTGCTTAACGACAGAACGGTCAAAGAGAATTTGATGTTTGTGCTTAAGGCTACCGGTTGGAAGGAAAAACCCAAAATGGACCAACGCATTGAAGCTGTGCTCTCTAAAGTAGGCATGGAAACTAAGGCATTCAAATATCCTTATGAACTGTCCGGAGGAGAACAACAGCGCATTGCCATCGCGCGCGCCCTACTTAATGAACCTGAGATCATATTGGCAGACGAACCCACTGGAAATTTAGACCCTCAGACCTCCGTAGAAGTTATGGAAGTCCTGCAAGAGATCAATAAGAACGGGAACACCATTTTAATGGCCACGCATGATTACGCCCTGATCCTAAAATACCCGTCCAAAACCTTGAAGTGTGACGAGCAGCAGATCTTTGAGGTGGTGCAAAAGACCGTCTAGTATGGCTCAAACTACACAGCTGCAATCTGGCTTTTGGTTTAAAAACACTTTCAAGATCCTTTTTTGGTGCTGCCTGATTGGCTATTTGCTTTTCTACACACCCTACGGGCTGGAAAACGGCGACATGGGTTCCATTTTTGGGATCTCTTGGTCAATGTATAACGGCTACTTTCCGCATCTTGATTTCTACTATATCAAACCCGCACTACCGCCCTATTTTCATTCCTTATTGCTTTATTTAACCGAGGATCACGCCTATTTGCTCAACCGCGGCTTTTATTTTGTGCAGGTCTTTAGCTTTTCGTTCTTAGCGGTCAAGCTGGTCTCCAGACTATGGCTCAATCTCAGCAGTGAAGAGCGCTATTTTCTCTCCGCACTCGCAGCGGTGGTGACCATCCACAACTATCCGCCCATGCCTTGGAACACAATAGACGGAGTGTTTTTTGGAGTGATCGGCCTGTATATTTTATTGAGCTATCAGCGCTGGCATCAAATTGCGATTGCGGCATTTTTTATTGCCCTAAGCGTGCTGAGCAAGCAATCCTTTTACTTCTTCCCGGTCATGATCGCAGGCTATTTGGCCTTGCAGAAAGACTTTAAAAAGCTCTTTATTCTCACAGGATTTGGTTTGTTTTTCGCTGGATGTTTTGCCGGCTTGCTTCTCAGTCAAGGCGCTTGGGATGCCTTTTATGCCCAGACATTTAGTTTTACTAGCGGCAGCTCCCTCTATAAAGCAGGTTTTAAAAGTTACGCCCTGGCCTTTAAAAGTCAGGCCGCTTGGTTAATTCCCCTTGGAGGAATTCTTTATTTCTTTAGAAAGCGGATTCCGCTTCAGGCCAGTTATGTGGTGCTGAATTTAGCCATAGTTGGATATTTGATCTACCTCTTTTTCAACCCCGATTCTTACCATACGGTCAAGGCTTGGCTGTATCAGGTTTGGTTTTTACTAGCCGTGCTCTTTGGGCTTTTGATGTGGCGCAGAGACAAAGGCTTTAGTTTGCTGCTGCTCTTGCTCGGATTGAGTTGGTGCGCCTCTATCAGCAATGGATTTAAAACACCGGTACACTTCGCCGTTGCTATGGTCATAGCGACTTATGTGTTACTGATCAAACTCCCTAAAGTGGAACTCTCCAAAGGATCGGCCGCGGCAGTATTGTTGGCGTTCGTATTGTGTTTTTCCGTTGGTTATCAAACGGTGTATAATGATTCTAATCGCAGCGAGCTCACCTACTCCATGGGAGAGGTATTCCCGAGGTTAGCCGGAATAAAAAGTGACGCTGAAACCCATCAGCAGTACCAAGAACTCAAAAACCTCAGCGAGCAATACGATAATTTCACTGTGGTGCCAAGTATGACCTTGGCGCACTATGTAACGGACACTAAAAACCCTATTGGGGTAGATTGGGTCTTTGACCACCACTTGGCGGGAGAAATTGAAAAGCACTATCAAATCTTGGTAGCTAAAAAAGTGACCGTCTTTTTAGAACCCTTTGAAGATCACCCTAACAATTATGAAGAATCGGCACGTCTTTCTGTGCTGATCAAAGAACGCTGGACCTTGGTAGATCAGACGCCATACTTTAGGGTCTATCAACCACCCAATCTTTAGTTTTATGCTATATTGCAAGCCTAAGCAATCTTCATGGCAGACCCTGTAAAACTTTCCCTAGTCATTCCCTTGTATAACGAGGAGGATAATGTTGCTCCGCTTACCGCACAGGTAGCAGAAGCGCTTAAAGGGTTCAGCTACGAGCTTATTTACATAGACGATTGTTCTACGGACAACACCCGTGCAGAGATCTTAAAACTGGGTCATGAGCAGGTGCACCTCATTGAACTTAAAAAGAACTACGGCCAATCTATGGCTTTGGCAGCCGGAATTGATTACGCTAGCGGTGATTTTATTGTGACCTTAGATGGCGACATGCAAAATGATCCAGCGGATATTCCAGCAATGTTGGCCAAAATGGAGGCTGAAGATTGGGACATGATTACCGGCTTCAGGAAGAATCGCAAGGATTCCTTTTTAAAGAAGATCCCTTCTAAGATTGCCAATTTCATCATTCGCAAGGCGACCAAGTTCAATGTGAAAGATCAAGGTTGTGCTTTAAAAATATTTAGAGCGGAGACCGCCAAAGAGCTCAACCTCTATGGGGAAATGCATCGCTTTATCAGTTTGCTGACCTATTTGAATGGCGCCCGAATTACTCAGGTTGCCGTCAATCACAGGCCACGCCAATTCGGGAAGTCCAAATACGGTTTAGGTCGAACGGTCAAAGTGGTAAATGATGTGATCTTGATCTTGTTTCAGCGCAACTATTTGCAAAAGCCCATGTACCTTTTTGGGAATCTTGGTTTGCTGTTCTTCGGACTCGGGGTGATCATCAACGCTTACCTGCTTTATGAGAAGTTGATCGGTAATGAGATCGGAGACCGTCCTTTGGTCTTTGTGGGGGTATTATTTGTGCTGATGGGAATTCAGTTTTACACCTCGGGGATTATCATTGACCTGCAGATGCGAACCTATTTTGAGTCTCAAAAACAAAAGCCTTTTAAGATCCGAAAGATCCACAAACCGAAAGGGTAAATTGTGTTCAAAAGTTTATAATCTCACCAGATGTTGCTCGAAGAGAAAATTAAGTTTTTAAAAGAAAATGTTGAGCCGATCTACGATGAAATTTGTGGGAACGGATATAGAGCATCAGTTTACTTGAAAGATGGAACTTACTTGCCGTGTGTCAGATTCAGAAATCCTGATCATAAAACTAATCAGGCTATTAAAAGGCTCGATGAAGAACGAAAAGGAAAAAGTATTTTCTCAAGTACTTCTGGCCATGGATACAAAGAAATAGTTGAATTATTTGTCACAACAGGTAATAGAATAAGTGAATTTGATATTGCCAGAATTGAACTAAGCCCATATGCGTTTTCGAAGGAGATCCTTTCTCAGATAAGAGGAGAGACTTCAATGGGATGGACAGGATTTTGCGCTAAAATGACTGATGGTAAAGTCTTTGGCTTTGGCACAAGTTTTTCCTTTGATTTTTTTCAAATGCCAGATGGATACACCGCAAAAGACGTGATCGAAATAATTAATCATAGCTATTACGCAAAAGACGGTACGATTAAAAAACACAAAATAGGATCGACCATGCAAAGAGCAGACTACAACGCTGAACTCATAAACCTATCAAGACCGTTTTTCGACTGTTACCTTAAGGGGTTGTAAATCCCATAATTTCATCTAATGCTTTATAAGATTAAGGCGATTCGCCTTTGGGCAAAATGACCTCCCGATTCTCCGGTTGTTTCTCCGGACAGCTTATTTCCAGTTCAGGATCCATAGTCAATAAGATGCCTCCGGATGCATTAGGACTCAGCTCCACTCCCGACCGCAATTCAATACCTTCTTTAGCTTCGATTTTTAGGGTGCTGCTTTCGCGGAATACCTGATTGCGCAAAATCGTATTTCTCGCTACAGATCGGAACTCAAAATCCCAACGATCAAACACCTGATTCTCAATTACGGCCTCTTCTTTAGGAGTCATTAAGTGATGGGTCAAGATCACTGCCCGGCCCGTATTCAAAGAGCCCGATCCGTAGTACCCTTTAAAACGTTTGTTAGCCTGCAAGCTATCAATATTGGTCGAAGTAGCTTTCAAGATCGATTCCACCTGCTCGAAACTCAAACAGAGATTCAAGGATAACATCAAGCCAATCGTCCCAGAAACCAAAGGCGTTGCCCCAGAAGTAGTCTCAGAAATACTGTAACTGATGGTATCTTTTAGGATGAACTTAGAATAGCTGAATAAACCCACACTGGGCGCTAAAATATCCACTTCCTTATTCAAATTAGCCGTAGAAACAGGCCAAACAAAAGGTTCTGCTTCCAAGTCATTGTTGGGATAACCCATGGTTCGCCCCACGATATTCTTCACATTGGCCGAATAGAAATTGTCTTTGACGTCTATCAAAATGTTGTCCGCTGGATCATCATAGCGATGCATCACGGCACTTACCGAGATCACCTTGTCATAAGACGCCGGGTAATAAGGCTTTTTACCTTTGGTCACCTTCCAATCCTTATTATGAGCGGCAGCTACCACTATGCTTCCATTATTGTAGATCTCATAAATGGCCTGTTGGGCGGTTTCATAATATACATGCGAGCCCCAACTGCAATTGATCACATGCGCTCCAGCATAAGACAATTCTACCAACTGTTCTAAGGTTTTAAAATAACCGTAACTGGTGCCGTATATACTGCAATCGTAGCAAATACCCGGAATTCCATAACCATTGTTTCCTTGGGCGGCGGCATTGGCAGAAATACTGTAGCCGTGCCCGTTAGAAACGCTTGAGGAACGCAATTGTCTGCTCTTGCCTTTAAAATCGACATTTGTGGTGTCCAAGCGACCGTCTGAAATTCCAATGATAATATCTCTTGAGCCCGTGGTATAATACCAAGCCTTAGGGGCATCTAAAAAATCTAAATAATCTAAAGTAAATCCTTCTGTAGTGGTAGTCCCCAAGGGATTGGTACTGCCGTAATCATTGGGATAGAATACTTTAGCATCTTCTGGTTTGAGGTTTTCATAGAATTCGAAATATTCCGGGAACTCCTCCACCAACTGCTGCGCCAGATCTTCTCGAGGGCTGATCAACAAATAGGTCCGCATTAATACCGGATTTTTGGAATACAAGAAGGCATTGCGCAATATGGTGTTGGGCACCGCATTGAGTTTTGCATCCAATGCATCGGAACCTGTAGCTGCTAAAGCCGCTGCTTCTTTATCTACTAAGGCAGGGAGGTCTGGCTTCATGCGTAAATAGGCCCAAGAAGCTTCTTGCCCCAAGACGGGCAAAGCGCTTAAAACCAATAATAAGAGTAGGATCTTGCGCATCTTAGTCCTCTTTGGTCATCAAAGCTTCTAGTCTTGCCAGACGCGCTTCCAACTCGGTGATCTTTTTATCCTTTTCAATTAAATGGAGCGTTAATTCCTCCACCTTTTGCAATAAAAGAGTGTTCATCTCGCCTAAATCAATGCCCTGACTAAGCGCTTCTTGTTCTGATGGAATCCCTTGTAGATGTCCATGCTTTTTGATGTAGGCCTCCATTTGCGACAAACTGGGAAGTTTATAATCCGAAGCAAAGACAAAATCTGCCCAACCTTCTAAATCCACTTTTACAGATTTGGCGTGAATCCGGCCGTTGACCTCTAAAGCGTGCTCGGGACTGGCCTTGCCAATTCCCACATTACCATCCGAAGTAATGATCAGTGAATTGGACACCGTTTTTGAAGCGGAAGGACTTAGGTATAAGGATTCCTGAGCATAGCTGATTGCTCCCAAAAAGATTAAGGCTAGGGTAAAAAGTTTTGTCAATCGCATAATGAACAATTTTCTTGCTCACTAAAGATACAAAAGTTGTGCCGCGCCAAAGACAGCGCTATTTAGACTGATTTTTTTTATAAACGTGTGGATTCTCTCTAACGCCTTTTTTAAAGACTTTGCGCAAGGCCATACGCGCTTTAGCATCCATTTGAAGCACCAAATCTCTAAGCTTTTGATCGGGTCGCCCTCTAAAGGAGGTCACGTGAAAACGATCCTCTGGCGTAAGGGCAGAATCTGAGAAATAATAGTTGGAAACACACTGTCTTGTACCTGCGTGTTTTACAGGACTCACGCTGTGCCAGGACTTTTGATGGGTAGCCATCACAGCCAATCTATTGAACCTGCTGTGTAAGGTGATTTGCGGCTTTTTGACTCCTTCTGGCCAAAGCTCTAAATGACCGCCATAAGCGTCTTGCCATTCTGGAGTCACATAAAAAAGTAAGTTCAACACCCGCCATTTGTCCCGATCCTTATCGTGTGAATTGTCTAAATGCGGATTGAGAAAATTGTCTTTCGCCATGGCAGAAATACCTCCGGCATATAAGTTTTCATCGGGCTGGAGATCTTTAATTCCGGTGATCTCATGCACTAAATCCACCACACGCTCATCTTGAAAGGCATAAATGGCCTCTTCCAAAATAGGGTCGTACTCATCCATCTGAGCAGCAACATGCTTGTATTCTCTGATGCTCTTTTTGAGCTTCATGTCCTTATTGTCTGGAAAAGCCTTGTGGATCTGTAGCGCCAGGTCTTCTGGCAAAAGATCATCAACGACAAAATTACCAATAGCCGCACTGCTGCTTTGATACTGCTCTTGCACGTCAGCCTGGGCATCACGCAGGCGCTTAACAATCAGTTCAGCTATTTGGGTTCGATTCATCGGTTGATTTTTTTTGCACTAGAAAAGTAAAACAAAAATCGCTTTTAGGACATATCGTAGCTAAAAATGTATTTTTACTGTTGAACTCGAATTGCGCATGCTTTCAATTTTAATTCCAACCTTCAATACAGCCATTGGAGAACTTTTGCAAGAATTGCATCGGCAGATCCAAGCCGATCAGCTCCCCGCAACGGTTTTGATCTGTGATGACGCTTCGAGTGATCAGGCCATTGCCTCACAAAATAAAGAACAAGCTACTGCTTTGGGTTTTGAATACCTCAGCAATACAGAAAATCTAGGTCGAACTGCAACACGATCCAAACTCGCTGAAGCTGCAAAAACGGATTGGCTTTTGTTTTTAGATGCAGATGTCTTGCCCGCCCGAGAAGACTTTTTAAAGACGATGCTAGCGGACATTCATACCAATTGGGATGTGATCTTTGGAGGAATACAGTATGCTGCAACTCCTCCTCAAAGGGAACAAATGCTGCGTTATGTCTACGGCAAGAAGCGGGAAGCAAAATCGGCAGCGCAGCGGTCTGAAAAGGCACATTTCATTATTTCTCAGAGTCTGTGCATCACTAAAAACATGTTTCAAAAGTGCAATACCATTACCGCAAAGGGATATGGTTTGGACAATCTGTTCAGCAACAATCTCAAAAAACAAAAGGCGCATGTTAAGCATACCGACAATCCTGTGGTGCATTTGGGATTGGAGTCCTCGGACACCTTTTTAAAGAAGTCATTAGCAGGTATTGAGACCACGATGGAATTGGAAGCTCAAGGGAAATTAGAGGCGGACCTCCGCCCTATTCAACGCGTCTATAACCGACTTAAAAAGTTTGGATTGACTGGTGTGTTCTTGGCCGTATCCAATGCCTTTTCCAGAGCCATTGTCAAGAATTTAAAAAGCAATAATCCCAGCCTGCTTCTCTTTGATGTTTACAGAATGAATCACCTCATTAAACTCAAAAAGTGATTGCATTCTCTGTAGTTATTCCCGTTTACAACAAACAGGCCTTTATTCAAAGAACCTTGGAAAGTGTGTTGGTGCAAACTCATCCTGATTTTGAACTGCTTTTGGTCAATGATGGTTCTACAGATGGCAGTCTCCAAGTGATTGAGCCCTTTCTTGCAGATCCTCGAGTAAAGCTCATCAACCAAGAGAATCGCGGTGCCTCTGCGGCCCGCAATGCTGGAATCGCTCAAGCTTCTAAGCCTTATATTGCTTTGCTTGATGCTGATGACATCTGGTATCCTGAGCATTTGGAGACCCTTGCCAGTTCCATTACTGCCTTTCCGGACGAATCGGTCTTTGCGAATAACAGCCATTTACAGGAAGGTTCTAACAAACGCCAGCGCAACTACTCGGTGGCGACTGCTAACCATAAAATCAAACTGGATTTCTTTGAAGCTAGCTGTATTGATTCGGTCATTAATAGTTCTACCGTTGCCATAAAAAAGGAGCTTTTGAAAGCCGTGGGTGGTTTTGATGAATCGCTCAGCCGAACCGAAGACACTGACCTTTGGATACGCGTAGGCGCAAAGGTTCCTGTGGTTTTTGACCCGGCTTATAACGCCTGTGTGATCCGTGATAAAAAAGGACTTTCGCAACAACGCGGAGCAGACTTCAAAACCCTTGATTTTGAAAAGTTCGCTACTCTAGAGGCAGAAAACGCTGGAGCAAAGAAGTTTCTGGACCTCAACAGATACAGCTTAGCCTTAGAAGCGAAGTTGCAAGGAGATTCCGAAACCGCGCGAGCGCTATCAGAAAAAATCACACTGAGTAACCTCAATAGCAAGCAACGCAAACTGCTGGGGCGATCCGCCTGGGAACTGAAAATCTTGTATAAAATTAAGGAGATTGCTGCCCGTTCGGGCATAGGGCTAAGCGCCTATAAATGATTTAAAATCGGCGTACTCTCTGATGTAATCTGATTCCTTATACACATCAGACACTAAAGACAAACAAACCGCTCCAGAAGAGAAATTCTCCAGCTCCCGCCAAATTCCCGTGGGAATCAAAAGGCCTTCATCCGGGCGATTCAAGGAAACCACACGTCTTTCTTTTCCATCATCTAAAACCACATCAAAGCTCCCGCTCAGAGCGATTAAAAACTGTTGCAACTCTTTATGGGCATGTCCCCCACGCGTAGAGCCTGAAGGCACATCATACAAATAGTAGACCCGCTTGATCTCATAAGGTAGGATGTCTTTTTCTAAAACAGAGAGGTTCCCGCGCCCGTCTGGGTCCGAGATCTTTGGAATAGAAATATGTTTACAGTCCTTTACGCTCATAACAATTCTTGAATGATGGTATCCCACTGCTGTGCAATCACCTCTGTGTCCAAATGCGCTACAGAAGCCTTTGCATTGCTCGTGGTTGTTGACAATAACGATTGGTCAAATATAATATTATTTAAAGCCTCTGCGAGTCGATCCACATCATAATTGGGAACCAAAAGCCCGTTATGACCGTCTGTAATGATCTCTTTAGGGCCGCTCTGGCAGTCTACAGAAACTACCGGTGTACCCACAGCGAGTGATTCAATGACCGCTCTTGGAAAACCTTCATAGTGACTACTCAAGACCGAACAAAGTGCCGCTTGGAGCACCGGATATGGATTGGGATTGAACGCCAGAAATTGTACGTGTTCCTCCAGCCCCAAGGACTTGACCTTGTTGTGTAATTTCTCCTTGTCTGGACCATCACCCATAAGGTAGAGTTGAATATTTTCTTTCGGAAGCTTGGAAGCAGCATAGCCGTCGATCAAAAGCGAGTAGTTCTTTACGTCGTCATAAAGTCTGCCCATAGCCATGATATACCTGCCCTTCTGTGTTTCTATTCCCGCTTGTTCTGTAATCCATTTTAAAGGCAATGGGTTGTAAATGTGTTGTGCTTTATCCGTTTGATAGCGCTCACTCACCTCGGTGGCAATCGCTTTGGAAACACCAATTACACCGAGTGATCTGTCTATCATCTTTTTGGCCAATGAATGACTTTGTGGGAAATAGGTTTCCAATTTAAAACTGCGGACCACATAAAGTACATTGAAGCCTTTATAAGCATAGCCGCTATAAATGGATTCTTTGTAATTCTGCGGACGGGATCTGTTGTCGATGATCAGATCAAACTTCTGTTGTTTTAAAAAGGAGCGAAAACGCTGCATATTGGCCAATGAGCTCAAGAAACCCATTGACTTTTTTACAGAACCGATCTTGTAAAGCGTTCCGGCGTAAGGATAGTCCACGGCATCCACCACCACGGCAGTGGTCACCGCATAGCCTTTAGAGTCTAGCATCTGAGACAGTACAGCCGTTGAACGTTCGGCGCCGCCTCCAGCGAGGGAAATGGTCACCAGGCAAACCTTGAGTTTCTGTTGTGGAGTTTCGACCCCCATAAAATTATACTACCTTTGAGATGCGTCGCGTAAATATAGGGCATTTATGAAGATACTGCTGGTCGGGGAATACAGCCGATTACACAACTCCTTAAAAGAAGGACTTTTGGCTCAAGGTCATGAAGTTACTCTGATTGCTACTGGCGACGGTTTCAAAAAATTTCCAGCAGACATATTACTCAAGAGAACCTTACAAAGCGGCTGGCAGAAGAAGTTTCGCGTGGCTTTTCACCGTTTCTTCGGATTGGATCTGAGCTCTGCTGCCCTGCTCAAGCAGTTCAAAGATCAGGCTGCTCAATTGCAAGGCTATGATGTGGTACAACTCATCAATGAGAGTTCGCTGGAACTGCAACCCAAACACGAGCGCGAGCTCATCAGTTGGCTTAAAACCCACAATGACAAACTCTTTGTGCTCTCCTGCGGAACCGATCACAGCAGTGTAGCCTTTGCCAATTCCGGGCAATTGCGATACAGCATTTTAACGCCGCACGCTGCTGGAAAGATTTCAGACAAACAGGCCTATTCCATGCTCAAATATTTGAGGCCCGAATATGAGGCCTTGCATCATTATGTGATGGATCAAGTAGATGGCGTGATTGCTTCGGATCTGGACTACCATTTACCACTACTCAATAATCCAAAATACAAAGGGCTTATTCCGAATCCCATCAATCTGGACAAGCTACCAGTGATACCTTTAGCGAGCGACGGAAAGATCGTGATCTTCCACGGGATCAATCGTCAGAATTATTACAAAAAAGGAAACGACTTCTTTGAAAAAGCTTTGGAAGAGCTTCAAAAGTCACATGGGAATCAATTCGAACTCATCACTGCAGAAAGCCTGCCCTACTCAGAATACATCAAAGCCTATGACCGAGCACACATCATTTTAGATCAGGTTTATAGTTACGATCAAGGCTATAATGCCTTGGAAGCTATGGCAAAAGGCAAAGTGGTCTTTACGGGTGCTTCTGAGGAGTTTTTGGAATATTACCAACTAGAAGACCGAGGCATTGTCATCAACGCCTTGCCACAGGTAGCATACTTAAAAGAGCAATTGGTAAGACTCCTTGAAAATCCGCAGGAAATACAGCGAATAGCCGCAGCTGCCCGCCAATTTGTAAAAGACCAACATGATTACAAGAAGATCGCGGATCGTTACGTTTCTGTCTGGACCTCTTGAGGTTCTCCCTTAGGCGGTTTGAAGTAGGTAAAGGCAATGATCAACACCACCACAAAATAAACCCCATAACGCAGCATATGGGCAATGACCACTCCTTCTGCCCCGTAATCACCAATCAACCATTTGGAGAAGCCGTAGAACAATCCTAGGGAAAGTAATTCCGTGATCACAAAAGGAACCACGCGGCGTTTAGCCAAGAACTGATAAGCGAGTATCAAAGCCGCAAATCTGATGAAATCTCCAATGAGCTGCCATTTAAAAAGAGGTACCATACCCTCAAATTCTGGGTAGATCAAGAGGCGTACGTAATCTCTAAATACGTAGACCAAAATCATCCCAACACCAAATAAAGGCAGCAGCGTTTTATAAATATGGACCACTTCTTTTTTGAAGCCGCTCAAAGTAGTAATAGTGGCAAACTTTGGGATCACATAGAGCGTGAATATGGCATTGGCAAACACCATATAATTCATGGAAATTCGAGTTACAGCAGACCAATAGGCAGCATCGTCTTTAGAGATATTGTCCTTGATCATGATGCGAATATCCAGTTCAATAAAGTTCTTGAGGATCGTTGAAATAAAGCTCATCAACGTAAAGGCTAAAAGCGCCTTTCCAAAGGGAACCGCAAAACGCAGTTTGGAGAAGTGTAAGTGCTTCCGCAGTACTTTGTGAAAGATATAAAGCAAGGTCAGCAACTGGATCACTGGCGTGATACTTATGGCAAAAAGCACTCCGTCCAAACCGTACTGAAATAATCCCAAAATGAGAACCGCAGAGGACAGTAGGTACGAGAACAGCTCAATTTTGACAAACTTCTTGTAAGCAGACAAACCGTTGATCACTCCGTTAAAGACCCTTTGCAAGGCAATTGCGGGCACCACAAAGGCCACGACTTTCATCATATAGGCAAAGTCTGGGGTGTCAAAGAGTTCAACACTCCAATATTCAGCCCAGAAGAATAGCCCCACACCAGCAACCAGGGAACCGATGACGGTAAAAACCATAACGGTAGAGAAAACCTTATTGAGACTTTCCTCATTTTCCTTATTCTCTGCTACATACTTAACCACCCCATTAAACACTCCAGAGGTACTTAAGGACATGAGTGAAGAGAGCACATTTCTAAGCTGACTAATGGCGTAGATCCCAGCTTCACCTAGCATTATCGAGACCGTGCGCTCTATAAAAAAGGAGATGACAAGACGTACCATGATCACTCCGGCGTTGAGCGAGGTCATCTTGAGTAAGGCATTCCTTTTTATGAATTCGGGGATACGCATTAAAGCAGGCCTTTTAGTTTTTCGGTTTTCTTCGGATCGAATCCGTAGGTCTTATTCGCAGTGGTGCGCGCACCAAAACACTCCTTCCAATACAGGAGGCCGCTGTTGAGTTCCAGGCCGCCATCTACTGTGGAAATTCCAAAATCAAAATAGTTCAGATGGTCAAATTCCATCATAATCAAATGATCAAAGAGCAGATCTAAAGTGCCCAATTGTTGACGATCGGCACCAGCAGCGATATACTGCACATGAGCTGTCGTTTGAGTTTCAAACACTACACAGCCTCCGACCATTCGGCTTTTGTCATAAACTAAAAACAGGTGAATGTTCTCTGAAAAGTCTAACTGCAAGGCAGCAATCTCCTCCGCCGTATGAACGGGTTTGGCCTCATGACGAGCTTCCAGATTCGGAATCAAAATTTCCTGCCAAAAGCCTTTAAAATCTGTTGATTGCTTAATGGTCAAGCCTAATTTCTTAGCCTTCTTAACCCCTTCATATCTATTGGATTGAATCGGCAGCGGGTTGCGCAGATCAATGGTACTGGCAGACTCTACCTTAAGGGTTTTGGCTCCAGCTATAAAGCTTAAGTAATCCAATTCCTGACTGGGCTGAGTGCAGTAAATGTCTGGCATGGCCTTCATGACCACTTGAATGATCCCTTGCTCGTCGGCAGCCTCAAAAAGGGCCAAGAGCATTTCCACGTAATTGTTGAATTTCACCGATGGTGGGATGACCAAACCTCCATAAGAAAGGCCTCCGTGGGAGACCCATTGGTCTTCTTTGAGGTTGGCTGGGAATAGCGCAACGAGCTTATCGCCTTTAAAAATGCATTGGGATGCATCCTTAAAACGGTCAGCGTGATATTCCATAAAACTTCTATGAAATAAGAAGGTCGCATTCTTGGCCTGGCTTACAAGCTGGTTCCAAGCATCGGCCCATTCTGGTCGGTAAGCGGCTACGCGGTACGTACTCAAATTGCTGCAGAATTTAGCGTGAAGGTAAAAAAATTGACGGCCTTGACCTAATACCTACGGCAACTTAAACGACAGAAACTAGGAATTGTTTTTGGCGCGTTTACGATCCACTTCCTTGAGTAAAACCTTGCGAAGTCTCAAATGGTTTGGAGTCACCTCAACGTATTCGTCCTTTTGGATGTATTCCAAAGCTTCCTCTAAAGAGAACTTGATAGCCGGAACAATACGCGCCTTATCATCGGCTCCTGCAGAACGTACGTTGGTCAGCTTTTTGGTTTTGGTCACGTTTACGGTCATATCATCACCGCGTGAATTCTCTCCAATAACTTGCCCTTCATAGATCTGCTCTCCCGGATCGATAAAGAACTTACCGCGCTCTTGAAGCTTGTCAATAGAATAAGGAATCGCTGTTCCGTTCTCCATAGAAACCATACTTCCGTTGATACGCTCCGGAATTCCACCTTTTAGCGGTTGGTACTCCAAGAAACGGTGAGTCATGATCGCCTCTCCTGCAGTTGCCGTTAAGAGTTGATTTCTAAGCCCGATGATCCCTCGAGAAGGAATCAAGAAGGTACACAACATACGATCTCCCTTGGCTTCCATGGAGGTAATATCTCCTTTACGCATGGTTACCAATTCTACCGCCTTTCCGCTCACGGTCTCCGGCAAATCAATGGTCAATTCCTCAAACGGCTCGCATTGTACTCCATCAATAGTTTTGATGATCACCTGCGGCTGCCCGATCTGCAATTCATAACCTTCTCGACGCATGGTCTCAATCAGTACAGAAAGGTGTAATACTCCACGGCCAAAGACCATGAATTTATCCGCGCTATCTGTAGGCTCTACGCGTAGCGCCAAATTCTTTTCTAATTCACGCTCTAAGCGCTCTTTGATGTGACGCGAGGTCACAAACTTTCCGTCCTTTCCAAAGAATGGAGAATCGTTGATGGTGAACAGCATGCTCATAGTTGGCTCGTCAATGGCAATGGTTGCCAAAGCTTCTGGAGCTTCTGCATCGGCAACAGTATCACCAATTTCAAAACCTTCCAATCCAACAAGCGCACAGATATCACCGGCGTGTACTTCACTTACTTTTTTACGTCCAAGGCCTTCAAAGGTATGTACCTCTTTGATCTTGGATTTGATCTGTTTACCGTCTCTTTTGATCAGGCTCACTTGCATGCCTTCTTTGATCTCACCGCGCTGAACACGGCCAATCGCGATTCGACCTGTAAAGGAAGAATAGTCCAATGAAGTTACCAGCATTTGCAAGCTTCCTTCTTCTACTTTAGGCGATGGAATGTGCTCCATAACCATTTCCAAAAGCGGCTCTATAGAATCAGTTCTGTTCTGCCAATCATCACTCATCCAGTTTTGCTTGGCCGAACCATAAACGGTTGGGAAGTCCAACTGCCACTCTTCTGCACCCAATTCAAACATGAGGTCAAAAACAGCTTCGTGAACCAAATCAGGCGTACAGTTCTCTTTATCTACTTTGTTGATCACCACACAAGGCTTTAGACCCAAGGAGATCGCCTTTTGCAACACAAAGCGCGTCTGCGGCATCGGGCCTTCAAAGGCATCTACCAACAAAAGCACACCGTCTGCCATATTCAATACGCGTTCTACTTCTCCACCAAAATCGGCGTGACCAGGAGTATCAATGATGTTGATCTTAGTCCCTTTGTAGTTTACCGCTACGTTCTTAGAAGTAATGGTGATTCCGCGTTCGCGCTCCAGATCGTTGTTGTCTAGAATGAGTTCCCCAGTCTGTTGGTTCTCACGAAACAATTGACAGTGGTGCATGATCTTGTCTACCAAGGTAGTTTTACCGTGGTCAACGTGCGCAATAATGGCGATGTTCTTGATGTTCATAGTTCCTTGTTTTAAGGCGGTGCAAAAGTACACGCAATTATTGGATTTGCAGCTATATGACTCAGAAGATTGCTATCTTTGCACCTTAAATTCAAGTTGATGAACCTCAGCAGTATTCCAAAGCTAAAAAACACCGACAGTAATAACTTCTTTCTTATGGCAGGACCATGCGCCATTGAGGGCGAAGAAATGGCCATGCTCATTGCAGAAAAGGTAAGGGCTATTACCAATCGATTAGAGATCCCTTACATCTTTAAAGGCAGTTTCAAAAAGGCCAATCGCAGCCGTTTGGACAGTTTTACAGGTATTGGAGACATCAAAGCCTTGGAAATTTTGGCAAAGGTTGGAGCTAACTTTGATCTGCCAACAGTAACCGATATCCACGAGGTAGAAGATGCTGCAAAGGCCGCAGAATATGTAGACGTGCTTCAAATCCCTGCCTTTTTGGTGCGCCAGACCGACTTGGTTGTGGCTGCTGCTAAAACGGGGAAAGTGGTCAATTTGAAAAAAGGGCAATTCATGAGCCCGGAAAGCATGCAACACGCGGTGAGCAAAGTACTGGAAAGTGGAAACGACCAAGTGATGGTGACCGACCGCGGTACCATGTTTGGGTATCAAGATATGGTGGTAGACTTTAGAGGAATCCCAACTATGAAGAACTTTGCCACTACGGTATTAGATGTAACACACAGCTTACAACAACCCAATCAGTCTAGCGGAGTAACGGGTGGACGCCCAGAGATGATCGCAACCATTGCCCGTGCAGGAATTGCAGCAGGTGTTGACGGCTTATTCATTGAAACCCACTTTGACCCGGCAAACGCCAAGAGTGATGGTGCCAATATGTTGGATCTTTCCCTATTGGAAAAGCTTTTGTCTGATCTTACCGCGATCCGCAAAACCATCAATCAGCTATAAAAACCACGATCGCGAACGCTCAACGCATCTGCAATCACCTCTTCTAAAATTTGTTGCTCTATCGCTTCCAGTTCTTTGTAGCGTAAAGATTTCATGACCTTACGGCCTTGAGTTTCTAAATGCTCCAAATGGACTGTTAGATGTGCAGCATGCCAAAATCCCAAATCTACATAACCCTTGGTCACGTTTAAATAACAAAAGGGTTTGTCATCGATATAAAAGAAAGGTATTCGGTACTTGTATTTGAGCACAGCATCTGGAGCCAAGCGTCTAACGGTTGCCTCTAAATGCAAGAGTATGCTTTTAAAAGGCTCTGGTTGCTCTAAAATATAAGACTCTGCAGGATTCAAGATATTTTGTAACTTTTAAGTGATTTAAAGATACAAATGCGCACCTTAATTGCTTTGCTTTTTTTCAGTCTGACGGCCTTGGGGCAACAAAACCCTGAGATTCAAACCGTCTTGGCCACTTATCCCACGGAATTTGAAACCGTAAACGATCTAGCTAAAAAGATCGCGTATGACTTTAAAACTGATGAAGATCGCGTGGAGGCCATTTACAGTTGGATAACCGCCAATATCCGCTATGACTACAATCAGATCTTCCAACAAAAGCCCAAGAACGTTTGGATTCGCTATCGCAGTGAAGAGGAAAAAAAGCGCAAAGAGCAGCAAGCCTTAGACACACGTCTCAATGAGATCTTGCGTGTAAAACACACCTTGTGCTACGGGTACAGCAATTTATTCAAGCGGCTCTGTGAACTGATGGACTTAAAGGCTGTTACCATAAACGGTTACACAAAAAGAACGGTTGCCGTTATTGGTGAGACTACAGCCTTTAAAAATCATTCCTGGAACGCAGTTTACTTAAATGGACAGTGGCAACTCTTTGATTTGACCTGGGCTGCAGGTTATACAGATGTAATCCAAGACCGTTGGCTTCGTGAACGCAATGATTATTACTATAAAACTGATCCACAACAACTCATCAGCACCCACTTACCTGCAGATCCCAACTGGCAACTCTTGCAACGACCCATGAGTGATGAAGCCTTTTTTGAAGAACCTATTTACTATCCGAGTTATTACAAGGATCGTTTTGTATTAAGCGCTCAAGAGGATGGAATCTTAACTGCTGATGGAAGAAAGGTCAGTATTAGTTTTTCAAGTATTCCACAAGGGCGAACACTTTTCTACGCTGTGGATGGAAAACGAGAGATCGTTGAAGTAGATCGGATAAAACAAACGGCAGATGGCCAATACCGCGTGGATATTTTTGGTCTAAAAAAAGATGCCCGTCAATTGACTCTATACAGTAATCTACGTCCTGCCCTAGATTTTAAACTCCTCTAAATCAAATAAAAAAAAGGGCATTGCCTAAGCATCACCCTTTTAATAGAATCCTGATTTTATCAACTCCCCAATTGAAAAAATCTATGATGTAAAGTTGACGATTTCTCAGGGGGAGCACAAAAGGAATTTCCCCCTTTTTGATACAGGGTTTTTCCTATTTTTTGGTAAGGTCGGGCCGTAATCTAAGCTTTTTCTAAGGTTTCAAAGTACTCCTGAGCCCGACTGATCAATCCACTGCGCTTGTCTGCATCCCATTTATCAAAGGTGCCTAAAAGCATCGCCAAGCGCGGGTTTGAACTAAAAAAGTCGCGTTGCTTGTCCATAAAATGCCAGAAGAGTGCATCCCAAGTTTCTTGCCAATCGCCTTTGGAATAATTGCTCATTTTTAGAATATAATTGCTGCTGCTTATGTAGGGCTTGGTAGCAAAAAAGCCGCCGTCAGCAAATTGACTCATCCCATAAACATTAGGCACCATAACCCAATCATAGGCGTCAATAAATAATTCCATAAACCATTTGTAGACCTCCTTAGGGTCAAATTCACAGAGCAACATAAAATTACCTAAGACCATCAGGCGTTCTATGTGGTGACAATAACCAGTTTTTAGCACCTTCTTGATGGTGTCATCAATAGGCGGAATTCCGGTTTCTCCCGTGTAAAAGGCGTTTGGGATCTTTCGGTCAAAGTCCCAGAAGTTCTCGGTACGCATCGGCACACCTTTAGCCACATACATCCCGCGGATAAACTCGCGCCAACCCATGATCTGTCTAACAAAACCTTCTAAACTCTGGATCTCAATACCGTTTTCCTCAGCGAAACTCAGACTACGATCCAATACGTACTGCGGAGTTAACAGACCGACATTCATCATAGGAGTCAAAATGGAATGATGCAGATAGATCTCCTCTTTTACAATAGCGTCCTCATAAGGTCCAAAGCCTGCGAAACGCTGCTCTAAAAACTGTTCAAACCAATCCTTTGCCGTTTGGAAATCCGTGGCATACAAAGGCGAATCGCTGACCGTTCCATAATTATCCGCAAAGTGCTTCTCCACATAGTCCAAGGCTTCTTTATAGGCATCCGTTGGATCTGGAAATTGAATAGGCGGTGGCGTTTTGCCCTTGGGATATTTTTTTCGATTGTCAACATCATAGGTCCATTTGCCGCCTTGGGGTTGGTCTTTTCCGGTGATCAAGATATCACGAGACTTTCGTTGATCCTTATAAAATGTAGTTTGATGAAACTTCTTCTTATCCTTCCTAAAAAATCCGGAAAGGTCTTCTCTGCTGTTCAAGAACATAGGAGAATCATAAACCTGCAATTCAAGTGCTGCAGCATCTACAGCCTCATTCAACCATTTATCCAAATAGAAATCCACCGGATCTGCCAAATGAAGTTCGGTATACCCCTGCTCTTTTAACTGAGCAATGAGCTTTTTTAAGGGGGCGTGATCTTCATGGAATTCCACATAAGTAACGTTAAAGCCTTCGTCATTCAAAAATTCAGCATAGGTTTTCATGCTGGCACGGTGATAAACCAACTTCTGTTTGTGAAAGTTTTGATAAGTGAACAGCAAGGGTGACTCCACCAAAACTACATCACGACCCTCAGCCAAAGCTGGGTGCTGTTCAAACAATTGATGGGGAAAAACTAAACTTACTGCACTCATGAATTCTTGTTTTTATTACCGCTGCAACGCTTACTGCAATACTTTACCTGCTCCCAGTCTCGCTCCCATTTTTTTCTCCAAGTGAAAGGGCGACCGCAGGTAAGGCAGATCTTTGTAGGCAGTGGTTTTCGCATTTATTGGTTCTCTTTAAAATTGGGCAGGTCTTCTACTCGGGCATAGGGATAATCACCCACCTCAGTCATTTTGTAATAGGTGTTCAAGCCAGAAATACCCGCTATTTCCAACTTTTCTAGATTCAACTTCCCGTTCGCTTCATCTACCCAATCAGGAACTTCAATAAGTTCTATTTGGCCAATGACAAACAAGGTCCCGTTTTGAGGAATAGCAATCTCATTGACCTTTTTTAGACCGATCTTTACTGGAGCCTCCTTTACAAAAGGCGCCGGAAAATCTCCGAGATATTCTGGCGTGAATCCGCAGCGCTCAAACTCGCTCTCCCCTTCATCAAACTTAGCAGAGGTATAATGCGCTTGCTCTGTATGAGCAGCCGGAACATGATTGATGGTGTAATAGCCGCTCTGCTCAAGATTGTTATAGGTATCTCGTCTAAACTCAAAATGTGGGCGCAGTACAAAACCTAAAAAAGGTGGATTGCTTCCTAAATGCACTACAGAACTAAAGATCGCCAGATTTTCATGGCCATCTTTGCTCACGGTACCAATGAGATTCGCAGGCTTTACGCCCGTGATGGAATTGATCAAATGCAAACGCTTAATGCGATCCATTTCTGCAATATCGTTATGGGTGTATTGTGTTTTCATTTGCTGCGTCGGGTATGTGTTTTTAAAATTCGTTGTTTTTCTTTTTGTACCTGCGGATGTTTTCTGTGCCCGTAGATACGTTCTCGAGCAGCCTTTCCAGAGGCTTCCAAATCCACCAAAGGATGCGGGTAATCCACGCCCAATTCAAAATTCATGAATTGTTGCTCCATGGGAGTTAAGGTCCAGGGTTGGTGAATATGTGTTACTGGGAGATCTCGCAATTCCGGCACCCATTGTTTAACGAATTCTCCCTCGGGATCGTGATCCAAACCTTGCTTAACAGGGTTATACATGCGGATGGTATTCACTCCAGTAGTCCCTGCCTGCATTTGAAACTGCGGATAGTGGATCCCAGGCTCATAGTCTAAAAACAGCTGAGCCAAATGATAGACCCCATCGCGCCAATCTTGCCCCAAATGATGGCAGAAAAAGGATACCAGCATGGCGCGCATCCTAAAGTTGATCCAACCCGTAGCCTGCAAACATCGCATATTGGCATCAACCATGGGGTAGCCAGTTTGCCCAGTCTTCCAAGCTTTTATAAAGGCCTCATTGCGCTGCCAATCCATATGCTCATAGCCACGGTTAATACAAAGGATCTCGTACTCACATTCCACTTCAAACTTCTGAATAAAATGCGAACGCCATTTCACTCGGGTTAAAAAACCATTGAACGCTCTTTTGTGATTGGGCGCATTGGGATGATTCTTTACAAACTGAAAAACCTGTTTTACAGAAAGACAACCCCAGGCCAAATAAGGAGAAATTCTTCCACAGCTATAACGACTGCCTAAAGGTTTGGAGATCTGTCGCATATAATTGCGCCCGCGCTCCTCACAAAAACTCTTCAAATACTTCCATCCCATGGATTCTCCGGGAGCCTGATATTCGCTGGGATACGCTGACCAAACTTGCGCTAAAGTTTCCGGAATGGAAAATTCATGCTGCCAGTCTACTGAAAGGTTCGGATCATAGGTATTATGCGTCAAGGGCGAATGCATCTTGACATACCACTGCTTGTCCCAACCATCTCTGTTTTGAATACCTCGCAAAACACCCTCTCGCTGAAACTCCTGCCACTCAATATTGTGATCAATGCACAGCTGAGCCACTTCTTTATCACGATCCCAGGTGAGTTGCACGCCGCTCTCTCGATAACTAAAAAGCTGCTTGATCTCATAAGGTTCCAAGAGCTCACTCAATACAAGGACGGCATCCGCATAACAAATAGAAAGTGCTCTTTGCTGCTTGGCAAATGTTTTTCTCAAATCTTCCAAAGAACCTAACACAAACTGATTGTGCCTCAAGCTCCATTCCGGATGCTTCAATAAAGTCGGCTCAAAGAGATAGAGAATTATATACGGCAAACCCGCTGCTTCCGCGGCGGCTAGCGGTTCGTGATCCTGCGAGCGCAGGTCCCGTTTTAACCAAACAATATTGATTGGGGTTCTACTCAAAAGCGCAACTCTTTTTCCGCTTTTTTCCAAAAAGCAAAGAAAGAGCGGTGGGTTCCTTGTACGCTGGTCATCCAATCACGTGCGTGCTCGGTGCCGCGATAGTCCGTATTTAATGGATGTTCTTTAAAGTGGATCTTAGAGCTACTCAGCTCGGCCTCAAGAGCTTTGAAACTGCCCACATAGTGCTGAATATTCGGAATGTTCTTGCTTAAAGCCACAGCAAAATCGATTGCTTTTTGACCCACGGGGTACCGATCAAATACTTCCGGTTCCCAAAGCATGATGCGGTTCATATCCTGATCATCCAACCAATGCGGATCTAAATTGTAGTAATTGTAAACTGCGGTAGGCAAGGATTCATCAATCTGCAAAGCAGTAGGCTCTGGTAAAGGAGTTTCTTGATTCCAATCACTATTTTCCGAAAGTTCCTCAGGAACATCGAGCTCCGCAAGAGCCTCATAAGTAACATCCAGAAAAGTTCCCTTTTGTTTGCTAAAGGTGTATTTGTTTACGTTGTCCTGATTGGCGATGTATTTTTTTCCAGCATTGCTGCCAGCAACCCACTGCCAACTTAAAGCGTTGCTCGCCCAATCACCATCCAACAGATGATAATACATCCAACGGGCTGGCTGCTTCCAATGGGCTCCCCCTTGATTGCAAGCTATGGCTGCAGTATACATGCGAATGTGATTGTGCATATAACCCGTATCGTACATCTGCGCAATGGCACGGTCAATTGCTTCTATTCCAGTCTCGGCTTTATCAACGGCCAAAACCATTTGATAGTGCTTTACATCGGGTTGTGCGCGTTTGAAATCTTGATTGATCGCATCACCTTGATCTTTCCAAAGGGTTTGCCAATAATCTCTCCACGCCAACTCTTGAACAAACTTCTCGATCTCGTATTTCTTATACCCTTCGGACTTTAAAAAGTCTAAAACGAACTTGGTAGATATCACCCCACGAGAAATATAGGGTGACAGATAGGTCACATCTCCATTGATGAAATTGCGAGTTTTGGCATAGCGTTTTGGGCGAATGGCCTCCACACGCTTCTGAATAGCATCAAAATCTGTTGGGAAATCTAGCGCTTGCTGATCTTGTTTCCTGTTATTTGTCGTTGTCGGCTGCATTTGAATCGGTCTATTTCTGGATTGCGTTTTTTGAGGTGTTTTTGACTTACGCCACTGTTGACACGCTTGCGCCAACGGTTAAAGCTGGAGCGTTTGAGTTCGCGGCGCATGAGTTTGATCACCTCCTTTTCTGGAAGTCCAAACTGCGCTTCTATAGCTTCAAAGGGAGTTCTGTCCTCCCAGGCCATTTCAATGATTCGATCTATTGCTCTTTCGTCTAAACTCATTTGAATGTTCCAAAACGTTTATTGACAGCTTCTACTCGGTAATCGAAGATCTCCTCCAACTTTTTACGGATCACCAGACTGTTCATAATCGAACCCAAAACACCTAAAGGTGGCTGATACGAAACAATATCGCTCATCAAAACTCCACCTTCAATGGGCTCAATAAAATGCTGATGATGCCAGATCTTATAGGGTCCTACACGCTGCTCATCAATAAAGTAGGACTTGTCATTGACCTGCGTGATCTCCGTCACCCACGTCATGGGAATCCCCATCAAAGGCTTCACGATATAACTGATGATCATTCCTGGGTACATCTTCTCAGGAAGTTCCCCTGAGGTGATCTCAAAGCCCATATGGTCTGGGGTGATCTCCTGCAGATTGGCTGGTGAGGAAATAAAATCCCAGACCTCGTCAATAGAAGCCGGTATCTTTTGACTGCGTTTAAATTGGTAAAAGCCCATTAGCTGGCATTCTGTATGGCATCAATCTTTTTGTTGATCTCTTCTGCCTTGGCATACATTTCATCGCTAGCCTTTCTGTTTGAGGTCGATAGGCGCTGCGCATCGGCCATGGCTTTGGCATAAGCTTCACTGAGCTTTTCCAATTCTGATTTCTTTTTGAATAGTCCGAACATGGTTTAAACTTTTAAGGTGGAGATTCCGCCATCTACCTGAAGCACTTGACCAGTGATCCAGCTGGAAGAATCGTTGAGTAAAAATGAAGCAGCATTGGCAATGTCCTCTGGTTCGCCAATTTTTTGCAGCGGATGTCTCTTAGCATTGGCTGCCTTTTTCTCATCGGAATTAAGCAAACGAGAGGCCAAAGGCGTATCCGTAATAGACGGTGCAATGGCATTCACACGCACTGTTGGAGCTAGTTCTGCGGCCAAAGCACGCGTTAAGCCCTCAATAGCTCCTTTAGACATGGACACTTGAGTGTGGAAATTAAAACCGGACTGAACAGCCACTGTTGAAAACATCACGACTGAACCATTCCCATTCTTCAGCGGTTCCAAAGCGTGTTGAATGGCGCGAACCGCTCCTCCAACTTGTAGATCAAAATCCGCTTGAATATTGGTTTTCTTGAGTCGCTTAAAGGGCAAGAGGTTAATGGCTCCCGGACAATAGGCCAGACCATCAATAGCCTCAGGTAGTTCCGGTAAACTAGCCTGCTCATCAGTTACATCCAATTGATGAAACTCTACATTATTGATGGACTCTGGAGTGGTCGTGTTATAGGTAGCAATCACCTTATTGCCTTGCTCACTGAGCATTTTTACAAGGGCTGCCCCGATTCCACTAGTACCTCCGATAACTAAGAATGTCTTCATTTCAAATTTTTGTTTAAACAAAGTTAGTATTTATTAAACAAAACATACTTAAAGAAATGATAATTCCTCTCAATAGGTACATAGAGTTCGTTCCATCCCGATGAATTGACTATTTTTAGAGGACTAAATCAAAACATTCATCATGCAAAAAACACTATTCTGTATTGCTTTTATTTTTAGCGGATTGGCCTCTCTGGCGCAATCTGACGTCCAAATGGTTGAAGAGACGGTAAGTCGATCTGCCATTGAAGGACATATTTATTTCTTAGCCGATGACCTTTTAAAAGGACGTCAAACCGGAACTCCAGAACTCAAAATAGCAGCTACCTATTTGGCTACGCAACTGAGAAGCTACGGTGTTATGCCCGATCCTGCCACAGGAAGTTATTTTCAAGCTATGCCTATGGAGCGCAAATATCCACCTGCAACCCTGACTACCATGCTCAATGGTCAGTCCTTAAATGAGGTCGTAGCCATGGCCCAAGGAAATGTTGATTTTACGGGAGAAATGGTCTATGTAGGTCACGGACTCAAAGCCGACTACGCCAACGTCGATGTCAAAGGAAAAGTTGTGGTGGTAAAAGCAGGTAGTCCAGATGCATCAACAGCTCAAGCCGCCTTTGGCCTCATGAAGGATAAGATCGAGATTGCCACGAGCCAAGGCGCAATTGGAGTTGTTGAACTTTTAGACGCCGGAGATCAGATCTGGGGATTCATTGATCATCAATTCAACGAACCCCGCGTTGCCATGGCAGGCGATGATAGTGCAGACAGTATTCCTTTTGTTTGGGTTAAAGACACAGGTTTTACTATTGCCAATAGCATGCAAGCCAATGCTATGGTAAAAGGACAACTGACTATGACCAAAAAAGAAGGTGAAAAGCTGGACAGCTACAATGTTGTAGGCTGGGTAGAAGGCTCAGATCCAAAACTAAAAGACGAGTTCATCATATATTCTGGTCACTATGACCACGTGGGAATTGGAACTCCGGACGCTTCTGGAGATACCATCTACAACGGAGCTAGAGACAATGCTGTTGGGGTGACCACGGTATTGAGCATGGCAGAGAATTTGGCCAAATACCCTACTAAAAGATCAGCGCTTTTCATTCTATTTACTGGAGAGGAAATGGGTCTTTTAGGGAGCCGATACTATGTAGAGAACCCAATTCTTCCGTTGGACAAAATGGTTTATTGTTTTAATAGCGACAACGCCGGATACAATGATACTTCTTTGGCAACGATCATCGGTTTGCCTAGAACCACCGCCGCAGAACACATCAAAAACGCCTGTAAGCAATTTGGTTTGACCGCTGTTGACGATCCTGCTCCAGAACAAGGTTTGTTTGACCGTTCAGACAATGTGAACTTTGCGCGTGCGGGTATTCCTGCGCCGACCTTTAGTTTAGGTTTCACGGCCTTCAACGGGGACGTGACCAAGTACTACCACAGACCAGGAGATGAGGCCGATTCTATTGACTACGACTATATGGAAAAATTCTTCAAGTCTTATGTCATGGCAGGCCGCTTGATTGGTAATGACCCAGTAACCCCAACTTGGACTGCTGGAGACAAATATGAAGAAGCTTCTAAAGAATTATACGGAAATTAAACCTCCTGAGTACCTCTAATAAAAAAGCCCAATGCTATCTTAAGTATTGGGCTTTTCTTATTTTTTTAATCGAGGATTACTCCTTCCCGTCTACATAATCTTGCAAGTACGCAAAACGCTCAGTCAGCGTACCTTCTTGAGTGGTCATACGGGCACGTTCTAGAACACCGTCTTTGTCACCGTTGAAAAAGGCAGGGATCACATGTTCCAAAAACATATCTCCAAAGCCTTCTGAAGCGTCTTTAGGCAATTCACAAGGCAAATTATCTACGGCCATCACAGCGATGGCGCCAGGAGCGTTAAAGTCAACTTCTGATTCGGTTTGCGGGTCGTATCCGTAAAAAGGATCGGCTATAGTTGAAGGACGAATGGTAGAGGCGATTGGACCGTCTATATCACAAGAAACATCACTCACCAAGTTAATGTTGAAATCTGGGTGACGCGCATCTTCACGGGTAAACAAAAACGGCGCTCCATCTCCGTAGAAATGTCCTGTGATGAACATATCACTCACCTTGGCGTACTTCATCAGATCACTTTCATAACCCGTTGGATCCGCGTAAAACGCATATTTATCCATAGGTGCGCCATCGGTGCGCTTGTTGTATTCGGTGACGTCTATCATGCAGTAAACAGGCTCATCATAAGATTTGGACAAGTAATCAGCGTCTGTGACCTCACGGATCTGCAAATGGTCTAAGATCTCTTTGGCGCCTTTGGCAACTTTACCCGTTCCGCTTAAGATGATACGGATATTTGGCAAGCTGATCTTATCCATTTCTGCCTTTACTTCTTTCAAATCTGCCAGGTTTTCCACCTTGGGTAATTCAAACAAGCCGTCGCGAATTCCCAGTAAACGGAATCCGTTATAGGCTCCTACCAATCCCGCATAGCGCCCAAAACCAATAAGTCTTGCTCCGCTAGCCTTGACAATGGTCTCATGATCGTAGAGCTCGATCTTCTTATCTAAAATGGCTTTGAGCAGCTTCCTATTGTAGGGTTGCTTTTTGATGGTATGTGAGAAGAAAAAGTACTTCTTATTGGGAATCAATGCCTCAACCGGAACCTCCTTTACGCCCAACATTACATCAGCCTCACTTACGTCCTCTTGCACAGCCACACCAGCTTTGGAGTAGGCTTCATCCTTAAAAATGCGAATGTCGCTCGATTCTGCCACTAACTGCGCTTCTGGAAAGCTTTGCATGACTTCCTGACACTTTTCAGGTGAAAAAACCACTCTTTTGTCTGGTGGAGACTTGCGTTCTTTAATTATGGCGAATTTTACTGGCATTTGGAATACTTTTTGTTCAATTAGTAAGGCGAGCAAAGATACAGTATTTCGTGTATCTTTGCGAGCCTGTGCGTTAGGGATTGAGGCTTTGTTGGAGCTCTTTTTGGGAATCCAAAAAAGCGACTGCCGAAAGCCCGACCCGCGGAAAGCGGGAAACGCCACAACCGTTCATTGAAAACTCAAGGGGCCGACTGGTTTTGACAGCGGGACCAATTGAAATGTAAGCATATCGAGCGCTGGACCACAGCTCGTTAATCTCATGATTCACACTTTTTAAACGGCGAGAATAACTACGCCCTAGCTGCATAATCTGAATTATAGTAGGATAATGCCTCGGTCTACAAGGTAGACAAGCAGGAACGCTCTCAAAGGCCTTGGTTTGCGGCATTTGATATAGAGCGTTCGTAAAAGTAAACCTAGCCGCTTTAGGGCTTTGATAAAGCAGCGAAACTCAAATTGAAGCTAAGCCTGTTCTTGGTAGTCTTTGACCGGGGCCAGGCCGACAATCAATTAAAGACTAAATATGTAGAAAGCATTTGAATTGCCTGTTTGGACGAGGGTTCGAATCCCTCCGGCTCCACTTCAAAGGGCTACCTCTCGGTAGCCTTTTTGCGTTACGCCTTCGGGATTCGAACCCCGAAGACCTGTTCTTTTTGAGTAGATGTATTGACAGATTTATAAATTGTGACTATTACTTCCTGCGCGGCAAGCCTATACCTTGCTAAAAATGTCCACTGGACATTTTTTTAACGCGCGGTAGTCCCCGGCTCCAGGTTTTATTAATTCGGATACGAATCTCCGCAAAGCAGCAAACAATGCGACTCCTCGCGAGTCCGTAGCAAAACAAGCTGGCAGCAGTTGGCATGAGATGTGAGGAATAGTACCGAGGCAAAGTCGAGGACGAACTCCGAACATCTGTGGCTGAGGGCAGCGTAGTTTTCAAGGGTGAGCTAGGGTCGCTAGACCTTTTTGGTCCTTTTTGCGGCAATGGGAAAAAGGATATTGGCGAGCGACGTTTAAAATAAACCAAAGGTCTTGCAGACCTTTGAGCGAGGCACCCGCGTAAGCGGCCAGCCAAATTAAATGTCATCTCGATACAACACTGCTACGCAGCGCCACTCGATGACCATAAATTACTAATCACCGCGAAGCGCTGAAAAATGCGACTTCGAGGGAGGCTTTAGAAAAATTCAACAGCAGCTGTCGGGCTTGAGATGCATTGTGCCGATCTGGGGCGAAGCACCAAGAGCTTCCAATGCATCTGTGGCTGCGGGTGTTGAGATTTTTCAAAGTGGAACGAGCGTCGCTAGATTTTTTGGATACTTTTTCATCGATGGAAAAAGTATCATCAAAAACCTTCTTGCGATGCTTCATTTTAGATGTCCACAGGACATCTAAAATTCACCAGTTGCCGCGATGGGAAAAAGTAGGAATATAAATGAAAAGACTTTTTGGAGGTACTTCAGTCATAATATCCCCTGGACATTAATCCTTCAGTAATCATCGATGGAAAAAGTATCATCAATTAAAAAATAAATCTTAAAAACCCTATCTTTGTCTCAACTCAAAAAACTAAAAAAATGGGCGTAGGCGGCATCGTAATTGGAACTATCGTAGTGTGCTTTATTCTTGGACTCGTGATTGAGCTGCAAGAGCGTTTATAAACTCCTCTTTTACTTTCTTACCGAAAAACTATAGGTGGTCGCTGCGCGATACACCTCGTTTGGTTGCACCACTATTGATGGGAATTCCGGACGGTTTGGCGCATCTGGATAGCCTTGCATTTCTAAACAAATAGCCGGAAAATTAGCTTCATTATTTCCGCGCAATGGCAAACCTTCAAAGGTTGGTGGAGTATATACCTGTACCGCAAGTTGGTCACTGATCACCTGCATTTCAATTCCTGTATTTTCTGAGAACAATCGCAAAGGTTGGTGATCCTTCTGCAGCGCATAAGCCATGTCCAAGCCCAAACCAATTCGATCGCTCACATAAGCCTCGGTTGAAAAATCCTTATTGTGTTCTTTAGTATCCAGTAATCTTCCCGTGGGAACCAGCTGCACATCAGTTTCTAAAAACCGCTGCGAAGGGATAAACAAGCGGTGGTCCAAAACACTCCCAGCTCCGGCTAAATTAAAATAAGCGTGATTACACAAATTAAGTACAGTAGCAGCATCTGTTGTAGCTTCATAGATGAGTGAAACCTGATTGTCATCGTTGAGGGAATAGGTTGCGGTTACCTGAATGCTGCCAGGGTATCCGCAGCTTCCCGCCTCCTGCTCAATAGCAAACACAATTTTACTGTCTGACTGCTCTTTTAGGGTCCAGATCTGATGTTGCAAACCACAATGCTCACTATGTAAATGCATACCATTATTCTGAGGCAATGGATAAAATCGACCTTCTAAATGAAACCCTCCACCAGAAATACGATTGGCCACACGCCCGACTGTAGCACCTAAGCACAGGTTCCAGGCCTTGGTGGTTGGAGCCAAATAATCCTCCGCGCTATTAAAGCCAGCTACCACATGCTGTTTTTGACCTCGTTTATCAAGTAGTTGGAGGTCTGTAATGGCCGCTCCATAGTTGGTGAGCGTAAGTTTGGTCTGCTGCGCATTGACCAAGGTGTAAAATTGAGCTTCTGCCTGCATGGGGCGCAAGATAAAAAAAGCCGCTTCAAATGAAGCGGCTTCAGATCTTTAGAACCAGAATTTTTAGGATTGTTCCTTTTCGGTATCCTGTCCTGATTCCTCCCAGAGCACAATACCTCCTTTAAGATCATAAATCTTCTTAAAGCCCATTTCTTTTAGGATCTCCGCAGCACGAGCACTGCGCCCTCCTTTTTTACAATACACATAAACAGGCTTGTCTCTATCTAAACTTGCCGCTTTTTCTTCAAAATCATCATCGGTCACACAAATGTTGTGGGAATTCTTCAAATGTCCGGTAAGGAATTCTTCTCCGGTGCGAACGTCAAGGAGTTGAATGCTACTGTCTTTAAGAGCTTCACTCATTTGTTCTACCGTGATCTGTTCAATCTCACCAGCTTTGGTCTCCGTACAGGACTGAACAAAACTTAAGGCGATAACAAGAGTTAAAAATAAAAAGGCGCGTTTCATTGATCGGTTATTTGGTAACGTCACCATCCCATTCAGAGAATCCACCTAGTAGATTATAGGTATTGTTGATCCCAACAGAAGCCAGTACGGCACAGGCTTGAGCACTGCGTCCGCCAGAGCGACAGTAGACGTAATAATTTTTAGTAGTGTCCAAAGCATTCACAGCCTCCATAAAGGCTTGTGGCTGATAGATATCCATGTGCAAGGCATTGGGGATATAGCCTTCTTCAACCTCGTCTGAGGTTCTTACATCGATGATCACGGCTTCAGGGTCTTGCGCAATTTGGTCTTGCCAGGCCGCGCTTGTAAGATCGGTCATAACTAATAAACTTTGTTTAAGAGCATTTAGTATTTCAAAGTTAAGGATATACGGAATAATTTTCACAAGAAATTCCACAAAAAACCTTCGAATCTAACTGCTAACGGGGATTAACAATAATTTTCAAACAGCTGAACCTCAAGAATAAAGCCAAAAATTTAAAATTAGAGGCACTCTAAAGGCCTAAACAAAAAAAAGCCGCTTACTGCTGCAAGCGACTTTTGATGTTTTAAGCTGAATCTGCTTATACCTTAACAGAACAACCAATAGCTCGGGTCTCTTTTACAGGGATTTCTTTTCCAGCGATCAAGGCGTCCACGGCATCAGCTAAATAAGTCTTGGTAACTCCAGAAGCATCGCGAACACTATCATCAATTGCTCCGATGTACTTTACCACCATAGCGCCGCCCTCCTTTTGAAGTAAGTAAACATGCGGGGTCTTTTTAGCTCCAAACTGAGCATAGACCGTGCTACTTTCATCGTAAAGGTATGGAAAGGTAAAGCCTTTGTCCTTTGCTTTTTGTTGCATAAGCTCAAAAGTATCGTCGGGTTGTACCGCAGGATCATTCGGATTAATGGCAATCACAGGATATCCCTGTCCTTTGAATTCTTGATCTAAAGCAATAATGCGATCTTCACTGGCAACGGCATAGGGGCAGGTATTGCAGGTAAAGATCACGATGAATCCCTTAGCATCCTTATAATCCGCCATAGAGACCATCTTTCCGTCCACATTTTTAAGTTTTACATCTTTTACTTGGTCACCAATGCCGTATCCATCGGTGTTGGTAAAACTGCTCAGTCCTACGGTCGCCACTAATGCGTAGACTGCAACAACTGCGATATTCTTTAATTTTTTCATTTTACAGAAAGGTGTTTAATTCTTTTTCAAGTTCTTCTAAGGTAAACGACTGCTCAAAAAATTTGCGCTGGTCACCTTTATAGATCACGGTGGCTGGAATTGCTCCAGACCAGCTTTCATCCACTTTTGGAATCCATTCGTTGGCTCCTGTATCGTCAAGCAATACCACAGGAGATTTCAGTTCATTCTTTTCTATAAATGGAATGACTTGCTTTTCCAACAGCTTGGGAAAGTCAATACTGACCAACAGTACTTTTACGTTTTGATCGGCATACTTTTCCCTAATTGTTTCAAAATAAGGCAACTCCTTAATACACGGCTTACACCATGTAGCCCAAAAGTTCACTACATAAATATTACCGTCGTCTTGGTTGAGTAGCGGCTCAAACTCGTCAAATTTATAAACGGGTACTTTGGTATTCGAGTCATTTACGGCCGCAACCTCCTTTTCTACCGGTGTCGCTTCTGCAGGAGCTTGCTCTTGCTTCTGGTCTTTACAGGAGCTTAGTAGAGTTAAAAGGATAAAGCTCGCGCTCAATAAATATTTATGGAATGGATTCAAATTTGTGGTTTTAAAGCCATTAAAAATATTCATTATCCAAGGCAAGTGAAAATCATTTAACAGTTAGTTCTAAGATTTAACACCTCAGCCTCCATTAAAATTCTGTTAAAACCCTTTTGAAATGAATTTTTCATATTACATTTGTATATACAATAGTTGTTAAGACAATTATGGAGATTGAATCTATTATAAAAACCACTAAACCGATGCAGTTGCACACCAAAACGGTGATCAACTTAATGTATCGTGCGCGTATCATTGAAGAATCTGTAAATCGTATCCTTAAAGGATATGAATTGAGTATTCAACAATACAACGTACTCCGCATATTACGCGGACAAGGTGGTAACCCGGCTAACTTATCCACAGTTACTGAGCGTATGGTAGATCGGAATTCAAATACCACGCGTCTTATTGATAAACTATTGAAGAAAGACTTGGTCAAAAGACAGGTCTGTGCTACCAACCGCAGAAAGGTGGAGCTCTTTATAACGACCGAGGGCTTGGAACTTCTCAAAGTTTTGGACCCTATCGTTGAAGCGAACAATCAGCAGATGCTCAATCAACTAGATTCGGGCGAACTGGAACAATTGAATACCTATTTAAATAACATACATTCATAAATTTTAAAAACAACTCTAATGAGAAATCACGTAAAAACAGCAGCTTTGTTGTTGCTAGCCATCGCCTTTAGCGCATTCAACACCAATCCTGTTGAGAAGCTAATGGTAAAAGACAGTAGCATTACCTGGGTAGGTAAGAAAGTTACCGGTCAGCACGAAGGTACTATCAACCTGGAAAGTGGTTACTTCATGATGGACGGAGAAACCATGGTTGGTGGAGAGTTCGTCATTGATATGACCAGTATTAATGTAACAGACCTTAAAACAGGAAAAGGAAAAGAAAAGCTAGAAGGACACTTAAAGTCTGACGACTTCTTTGGTGTGGAAGCATTCCCAAAGGCAATGCTTAGTGTGAAGCGCGCTGCCCGTAACGGAAACACCTATACGGTAACAGCAGACCTAACGATCAAGGGAAAAACAAACCCGATCACTTTTGACATCACTAAGAATGGTGCAGACATGACTGCCAATGTAACTATTGACCGCTCTAAGTTTGATGTGCGTTATGGTTCTGGAAGCTTCTTTGACAATCTTGGGGACAAGACCATCTATGATGATTTTGACCTAACGGTAAATTTGTCCTTTTAATAGGATCCATTCCCACGGAAGAATCCCGCTTGTAAAAGGCGGGATTTTTTTATGTTATGAGTTTGATTTTTTTACCGAGACTATTTATCTTTGGAATCAAATGAAGCAAATCAACGTATATACCTGGTGGTGGTCAGCTCTAAGCCCTAGCTCGTGAAGCTGATCGTCTGATTGTATACGTTAAAAATACCAAAGACTTGTCGCTCACGACAGGTCTTTTTTTATGGAAGACATGCAAAGATTTAATCTAAAAACACACAGTAGACAGTTGCTGGCAGATACCTTGACGCCGGTTTCCATCTATTTACAATTGCGGGATCGGTTCCCCAATAGCCTGCTGCTGGAAAGTAGTGACTACCACGCCAATGACAATAGCTTTAGCTACATCTGCTGCAATCCTATTGCAAGTATAAAAGTAGCTGATGGCTTTATTTCTTGTGAATTTCCGGACGGATCTACATCTCAACAAGAAATAACGTCAGAGGTAGATGTTCCTGAGGTCATTGCAGATTTCGCTGCGCGTTTTGAAGTAGATAGTGAGGACTACAAATTCATAAATCATGGCCTTTTTGGATTCATTGCTTATGATGCTGTACAGTACTTTGAAGACCTCGAAATCAGCAAAAAGGAAGGCGACTTAGAAATTCCGGATATCTATTACGCAGTATATCAGAACATCATCGCAATCAATCACTTTAACAATCAGGCGTATTTGTTCGCGCATTGTTATGATTCTGAGGACAATCTGGACACCTTAGAACAACTCATCAGAAGCACCACCAATAAAAAATACCCTTTTCAAAAAGATGGGGCTGTTACCACGAATTGTACCGATGATGAATTCAAGGCCTTAGTTACCCAATGTAAGAAACACTGCAATCGTGGCGATGTGTTTCAGATTGTGCCTTCAAAGCGCTATTCGCAACAATTCACTGGGGACGAATTCAATGTATATCGCGCCCTGAGAAGTGTGAACCCTTCCCCTTACCTGTTCTATTTTGACTACGGAAACTTCAAGATCTTTGGATCTTCTCCGGAGGCGCAACTGGTGGTCAAGGATGGAATGACAGAAATCCACCCTATTGCAGGCACCTTTAGACGTACCGGAAACGATGAAAAAGATGCTGCTCTAGCCTTAGAATTGGCTGCAGACGAGAAGGAAAACAGCGAACACGTGATGCTTGTGGATTTGGCTAGAAACGACTTGAGCCGTCACGGAACAGATATTCAAGTGGCTACCTATAAAGAGGTACAGTTCTTTTCTCATGTGATTCATTTGGTGAGTAAAGTAATTGGAGTGAAACACCCGGAAACTCCAACCATGCAGATCGTTGCTGACACCTTCCCAGCAGGGACGCTAAGCGGTGCTCCCAAACATATGGCGATGCAACTTTTGGAAAAATACGAGAACATCAACCGCAGTTTCTATGGTGGCGCCATTGGGTTTATGGATTTTAAAGGAAATTTCAATCACGCGATCATCATTCGATCTTTTGTGAGTAAAAATCACCAGCTGCATTATCAAGCCGGTGCAGGAATTGTGACCGACAGTGATCCGGAGAAAGAATTGCAAGAAGTGTATAACAAATTAGGAGCGCTCAACAAGGCTTTGGAGCTCGCAGAAAATTTATAAGATGAAGATATTAGTGATCGATAATTACGACAGTTTTGTGTACAATCTGGTACACTATATCCGCGAGTTCGTTGACGACGTTACGGTTTGGAGAAACGATCAGTTCGTCTTAGATGATGTAGAAGCCTTTGACAAAATTGTTTTATCACCCGGTCCTGGAATCCCAGAAGAAGCTGGCTTGCTTAAGGCAGTGGTGGAACGCTATGCGCCTACCAAATCTATGCTCGGGGTGTGTCTAGGGCAACAAGCCATTGGCGAGGTCTTCGGAGGATCGCTGATCAATTTAGATCAAGTATTTCACGGCGTAGGTACGCATGTGGAACGCTTAGTCGATGATGAACCACTATTTGAAGGCTTGCCTGAGAACTTCCAAGTAGGGCGTTATCACTCTTGGGTGGTAGCTCGGGAAGACTTTCCTGACGCACTAGAGATCACCGCGGTAGACGAATCTGGACAGATCATGGCTTTAAGACATAAAGAGTATGATCTACGTGGGGTACAATTCCACCCAGAATCCGTGCTAACTCCGCATGGAAAAAGCATGATCAAAAATTGGTTAAACCAAAACAACTAAGGCTATGAAAGCTGTTTTGAATCGCCTGATCAATCAGGAAATATTAAGTAAAGACGAAGCGCGAGAGATTTTGATCAACATCTCCGCAGGACAATATAACGAAGCACAGATCGCCGCCTTTTTAACCGTCTACATGATGCGAAGCATCACCGTAGATGAACTTCAAGGCTTTCGTGACGCCCTACTGGAACTCTGTATCGCAGTTCCCGTAGAAGATTACAACACCATTGACCTCTGCGGAACGGGTGGAGACGGGAAGAACACCTTTAATATCTCCACTTTGGCATCCTTTGTCACAGCGGCTTCCGGAGTTCAAGTGACCAAGCACGGGAACTACGGGGTATCTTCAGTAAGCGGCAGCAGCAACGTCATGGAACATATGGGCGTTAAATTCACCAATGACACGGATGTTTTGAAGCGCTGTTTGGACGAGGCTAATATTTGTGTTTTACACGCACCCCTGTTTCACCCGGCCATGAAAAATGTGGGAGGAATTAGACGCGCCTTAGGAGTAAAGACCTTCTTTAATATGCTCGGGCCTATGGTGAATCCGGCTTTCCCTAAAAACCAATTGGTGGGTGTTTTCAATTTAGAATTAGCCCGCGTTTACGGCTATTTGTATCAGCAATCTGGAAAGAACTATACCATACTTCACGCCTTAGATGGTTATGATGAGATCTCTTTAACAGGACCTACGCGAGTGATCAGCAATCGTTTTGAGCAACAGCTTAACCCAACAGATTTTGGAGTTTCTAGTATTGCTGCGGAGGATATCTTCGGAGGAGATACGGTGGAGGAAGCTGCTCAGATCTTCAAAACAGTACTTTCCGGAAAAGGAACCGACCCACAGAATCACGTGGTGGCGGCCAATGCCGGAATGGCGATTGCCACGGTAACCGCATGTACACCTCAGCAAGGTTTTGAGAAAGCGCTGGAAACCTTGAAAAGTGGAAAAGCAGAACATCATTTAAATCAATTGGTAGCCCTAACCAACGCATAATATGGACATTTTAGAACGTATTGTAAAACAACAACAGCAGGATCTTATCCGCAGAAAACAGAGTTTTCATGAAAGTTATTGGGAAGCAGCTCCATTGTTTAACAGACCTTGTATTTCGATAAAACAAGCTCTTGAAAGTAGTGATACCGGTATTATTGCCGAGTTTAAAAGACGCTCACCCAGCAAGCCTTCTATAAACTTTAAAGCGCAGGTATGTGATGTGGCTTCGGGTTATCAAACTGCTGGAATTAGCGGAATGTCAGTATTGACCAACGGGCCTTTCTTTGGTGGTTCTTTGGAAGATCTGAGTCAAGCACGCGCGGCTACCGCCCTGCCTCTATTACGCAAGGAATTTGTGATTGATCCGTATCAGATCACAGAAGCCAAAGCCCACGGCGCTGATGTGATTTTACTCATCGCGGCTTGTTTGCCAGCAGACCGATTGCAAATGTTGGCTAAAAAGACCAAATCCTTAGGAATGGAAGTGCTTTTGGAGGTACATAACGAACAAGAACTGCAGGAAAATTTAATTCCTGAGGTAGATTTGATCGGAGTAAATAATCGCAATCTCAAAACCTTTACCGTGGATGTGCAAACTAGTTTGGATTTGCTAAAACAGATCCCTGCAAACTATTACCCCATCTCTGAAAGCGGACTCAGCGATCCACAAACGGTAGCTATGCTTCGCGGAGCAGGTTTTAAAGGATTTCTGATGGGCGAACACTTTATGCGCGCTGACAACCCAGGTGCGGCAGCGGCAGATTTTGTAAACGCTTTAAAAGATGCCAACGATGAAAATTAAAGTGTGCGGCATGCGCGAGGCGGAGAATATTCAGGCCCTTACGGAATTAAAGCCCGATTATATTGGTTTTATCTTTTACGAGAAATCCCCCCGATTTATGAACGCGGAGCCCGTTGCAGTTCCTGAAGGCATTAAAAAAGTTGGTGTTTTTGTGGATGCACCCAAGGGATATGTACTGCAACAAATTGAAGCTCATGACTTCGATGTCATCCAACTTCACGGTAAGGAAGATCAGCAATACATAAGTCTATTGCGCGAGTTGGTCCATACCGATATTGACTTTTGGAAAGTTTTCTCGGTTGGAGAAAAATTCGATTTCAAAAAGTTAAAACCCTTTGAAGATCTTGTGGATGCCTTTTTGTTTGACACCCGAGGTGAAGCTCCTGGCGGAAACGGAAAGACCTTTGATTGGAAATTATTAAATGCCTACAGAAGTGAGCTCCCCATTGTGATCAGTGGCGGAATTGGCTTGGAAGAGCTACCAGCGGTCAAAGAACTGCTCAACACTTCGTTACCCATTATGGCCATTGATGTGAACAGCAAGTTCGAATCGGCCCCGGGATTAAAAAAAATTGATGAATTAAAGACCTTGATGAATTATGAACTATAATGTAGATGTACACGGTTATTACGGAGATTTTGGCGGTGCCTTTATCCCAGAGATGCTTTACCCCAATGTAGAGGAATTGCGTCAGAATTATATTCAAATTGCTTCGGACCCTTCATTTCAAGAGGAGTTCCACGCCTTACTCAAAGACTATGTGGGCAGACCTACTCCACTCTATTTTGCTAAAAGATTTTCAGAGCATTACGGCTGCAAAGTCTATTTAAAACGCGAAGACCTTTGCCATACCGGAGCGCATAAAGTAAATAACACCATAGGCCAGATCTTGATGGCCCAGCGTTTGGGTAAAAAACGCATCATTGCAGAAACTGGTGCTGGGCAGCATGGAGTAGCTACCGCGACGGTTTGTGCGCTTATGGGTATGGAATGTATTGTTTATATGGGAGCTGTAGACATCAAACGTCAAGCTCCGAATGTAGCGCGCATGAAGATGTTGGGCGCTAAAGTAGTTCCTGCGGAATCAGGTTCTAAAACGCTTAAAGATGCGACCAATGAAGCAATCAGAGATTGGATCAACAATCCGGTAGACACGCATTACATCATTGGTAGTGTGGTAGGACCACACCCCTATCCCGATATGGTGGCCCGCTTCCAAGCCGTCATCTCTCAGGAGATCAAATGGCAGTTGGAAGAAAAGGAAGGTCGTGAAAACCCTGATTATGTGGTTGCTTGTGTGGGTGGCGGATCTAACGCGGCTGGGGCTTATTACGAATATCTCAATACGCCAGAAGTTGGCTTGATCGCTGTTGAAGCAGCTGGTAAAGGCGTCAACACGGGAGAAAGTGCTGCTACCTCTCAGCTAGGCAAATCAGGCATCATCCACGGCAGTAAAACTTTGCTCATGCAAACCGAAGACGGTCAGATTACCGAACCTTATTCCATCTCTGCTGGCTTGGACTATCCTGGAATTGGCCCAATGCACGCACATCTTTATGCAAGTGGCCGTGCTGAATTTATTTCCATCACCGACAAAGCCGCTATGGAAGCAGGATTGCTTTTAAGTCAATTGGAAGGCATCATTCCAGCCATTGAAACCTCGCACGCCTTTGCCATTTTTGAAGAGCGCAAGTTCAAGGCAGATGACGTTGTGGTTATGAATCTGTCGGGTCGAGGAGACAAGGACCTAAACACTTATATCGAATACTTTAAACTCTAAGCCCTAGTTATGAATCGAATTCAACAGGCCTTACAACAAGACAAAAAATTACTGTCCATCTATTTCACAGCTGGGTTTCCTAAGTTGGACGATACCGTTACGGTAATTCAAGAGTTGGAAAAATCCGGAGCCGATATGATCGAGATCGGTTTGCCTTTTAGCGATCCTTTAGCCGATGGACCTACCATACAAGAAAGTTCTACGGATGCGTTAAAAAATGGAATCACCACAGCTCGCCTATTTGAACAATTAGAAGGAATACGTAAAACCGTTTCCATCCCCCTGATCATGATGGGGTACTTCAATCCGATGATGCAATACGGCATGGAAGATTTTTGCAAGCGCTGCAGCGAATTGGGCATTGACGGTTTAATCATTCCAGATCTACCCCTGCGCGAGTTTGAATTGGAATACCAAGCCATCTTTGAAAAGTACGGATTAGACATGGTCTTCTTGATCACTCCACAAACCTCAGAAGCGCGCATCAGAGAGATCGATGCGGCCTCTAACAGCTTTATCTATATGGTGAGTACGGCAAGTACCACGGGTGCACAAAGTGGCTTTGGGAGCGAAACCACCGCTTACTTTGACCGCATTGCGAGTATGGATCTCAAGAGTGAATGCATTGTTGGTTTTGGGATCAGCAGCGAGGAGACCTTTAAGGCCGCGACCCATAAAGCCAAAGGAGCCATTATTGGATCGGCCTTTATAAAAATGCTTCGTAAAAAAGGAACTGCTGGCATTGGAGCCTTTATGAAAGGGATTCGCCCCGATTAGGCCAGATGAGTCTGTAGATCTTACTGACGACCCAATTCCCCAACGGGAAATAAAGGGCAAAAAAGAGCGCCATGGCCAAGGCAAAGTTTCGTTCACCAAAGAACTGATCCAGTATATTGTTGGGAAAAGCTATGGAGGTTTCTAGCGCATAGCCGCCAAATTCTAAAAGCCCCATGGCTATGAGTCCGTAGGCGTATTGCATGTGAAAAGGTAAACCTCTTAGCAAGAGCGAGATCGGGATCATATAAAGTAAGTACACGGTGATGACCTGCCACCAATAGGTGAAGGTGGCAATTTGCACGGTGGCACCAAACCAGTCCATACCCATTCCCCAAGCAAAATAGAGCAATACGTAGATCAAAATTAGGCGTCTATCTACCTTAAGTTTTTCCTGGGCATAGGCGATAAATGCATTCATGCGCTTAAATGGATTAATCTAAAAAACGACCCGTGGTGAGAAATACTGGCCGGGAGCTTAGCTCCTGTGTCAGATTCAACAAAAGGCAAACGGCCTTTATAGCTTACGGAAACAGTATTTCGCCGTTGGACAGATACGATCGACTTAAACTCTGCATCCTCTAAAATAACGTCAGACCACAATTGCTGTAGTTCTATATGGGTTTTGCCTTTGAAGCGATATTGATCAAATTGGATGATCGCTCGTACTGAATCTAATAATTCAACTTGGATCTTAGCAGGACGGAATAGCCCTTGATAACCTAAGCGTACGGCTGCTTTAAAAGCTGCTTCCTTTAAACTCCAAAACCGCCAGAGGCTTTGCTGTTTTGATTCAAACTGACCGAACTGATTCAGCTCAATCCGCGAACAGACCTTTTGGCTATAGCGCCAAAATCGTCTTTCTGAATCAAAAGCGCTTAAAGAAAGATCCACCACATCATTGCCAATCATCCCTCTAATTTTTCTTTGATCACCTTAAGTGAAGCTTCTACAGTCAACATCTTTTCCATAGAGTCGTTGTCAATCTCAATATCAAAAGCATCCTCAACATCCAAGACCACATCTACTAAATTGGCAGAGTTGATCTGCAGATCCTCAATAAAACGGGTATCTTCTTTTAAGTCTGTAAAGGCTTCTTGGTTTTGGACATAAGGGCTGATGATCTCTTTGAGGCGATCAAAAAACTGGGCATCATTCATAAATTGATTGGATTTGCGGTATTTGCTTGGTTTGAAGTTACGAATTATACTGACGCAATACGACACAGCCGTTGACATCGCCAAAGCCAAAGCTGGCCTTGATTGCGGTTTTAATTGAGGCACTTATAGTTTGCTGCGGAATCTTCTCTCGTGGAACAAGAGCAGCAATATTTTCGTGTAGATCCTCTGAATTTATGGAAGGGTGCACAAAATCGTGCTGAATTTGCAAGGCCGTAGCTACTAGCTCTACTGCTCCAGAGCCGGACAAACAGTGACCCACCATACTTTTTGTAGATTGTAAATACGGAAAAGCTGATTTTTCTCCACCCAGTACATCCACCCACGCAGCGACCTCATCCGGGTCCTTGGCAGTGGCTGTTAAATGCCCGTTGATCAGATCAATCTCGTGGCCGGCTACATCCGCAGAAGTGAGCGCATCCGTTATACATCGTCTGACGGCTTTTGGATTGGGCGCAGTAAGAGTCCCTCCTCCACGCTGTCCTCCGGAATTGATCTGTCCACCTAAAACCTCAGCGATGATGGGCGCCTTTCTTTTCAAGGCCGATTCAAGGGTTTCAATGACAAAGGCACCTGCGCCTCCACCGGGCACTAAACCTGCCGCACTAGCACTCATAGGGCGCGATGCTTTTTGTGGTACATCATTATATCGCTGACTTGTTACGCGCATGGCATCAAAGCCAGCCCATAGGTACGGCCCGTGCTCACAAGTGGAACCTACCAGCATACGCTCGGCATAACCCGCCTTAATATGTCTGTAGCCCATCAAAAGGGCTTCTGTTCCCGTAGTACAGGCAGACGAATTGGTGGTGACCTGATTCCCAGCCCCAATATGTCCTGCGATGAACGCACTCACACCACTAGCCATGGTTTGGATCACCACATTGCTTCCCAAACGACGGACTTTTTGTTCATCCACCATTTTCATGGAGGCATTTAATTTTTCTATCCCCGAAGTTCCCGTTCCAAAAATGACTCCGGTTTGAGGGTCGAACTGTTCATTCCCTAATTCCAATCCTGCCTGCTTCCAGGCCTCATCTGCGGCGATCATCCCATAGATGATGCCGTCGCTGTCAAAATTCCTGACTTGCAAAGGGGTCAAACAGGCATCGATATGATGCTGCTCTACAGGTGGTATTCCACCTACTTGACATCCAAATTTAAGATCGGCCAGGCGCGGAATAAAAGCAATACCGGAGCGCCCTTCACGCAGTGCTTGCTCGTAATCAGACAGACCGACACCATTGGGCGCTACAATGCCCATGCCTGTAATGACTACACGTGTATTATTGGATGTGTGCTCCGCCATCAACTGGAATTACGGCCCCGTTGATCCAAGCAGCTTCTGGACGACATAAAAGTCCTGCTACTTGAGCTACATCTTCTGGGGTGGTTATACGTTTGAATGGACTGCGCGATGCCGCGTATTTTAAGATCTGATCTGCGTTTGGAATGCGTCTTAAGGACGCTGTATCTACAACGCCAGCCTGAATGCAATTGGCCCGAATTCCATGAGGAGCAAATTCTAAAGCGATGCTTCTGGTAATTGCTTCTAAAGCAGCCTTGGCAGCACCAACGGCAGCGTAATGCTTCCAGGCCTTATGACTGCCCTCACTGGTAAAGCTGATGATGCGCGTATCTTTTGCAAACAATTTAGCCTGATTCAATTGTTGGGTCCAATCCATTAAACTGCTGGCCATAGCTTCTAGCGTAATGGCCATGTCGGTAGTTGTCAGTGATTCAGATTCTGCGAGTGGTTTTACATGTCCTTTGGCAATAGCGTGAATCATCACAGCTATAGCTGCTCCTTCTGGAAGAATTTCTTTAATGTTGGATATCAACGCGGCAATGCCATCTGAACGTGTCGCGTCTTTGTTAAAGGCGTGTGTAATTACTTCTGACGGCATTTGTTCCAAACCCTCTTGAAATTCAGCCAAACTAGCACGTGGATCTCGATGAACCAAAAGCAAGTTAAAACCTTGAGTGGCGAGTTGCTGAGCCGTGGCCCAACCCAAACCTCTGGAGGCCCCCAATATCAAGGCCCATTTGTTTGATGCTACCATTGTAATAAAAGGCGTTGGGCAGAGAATCCAGGTCCGAAGCTCAACATCAAACCTTGAGTCCCTGCAGGGTTATCTTTTTCCATAAAACGCTCTAAAACATAAAGCACGGTGGCACTTGACATATTGCCATAAAGATCAAGCACGGCTCGGGTATCTTCTATGGACTTTCCAAGGGTGCCAAAAAGTTCATCAACGGTCTGCACTATTTTACGTCCACCGGGATGAAAGATCAAATGGTCCACAGCCTCAATACTACTGTTATGCTTGGCTAAGAAAGGATGAATGATCTCACCAAAATGAGACGCGATCATATTAGGCACTTCTGGGTCCAAGATCATCTGTAATCCCTCATTGGTCAAGTCAAAGCCCATTAAGTGCGTGGCGTTGTAAAAATGATACATGCCTTCTCCTAAAATCTCTGGTCCTTGTGCATCAGCAACAGAAGAGAGTAATACGCAAGCGGCGCCATCACCAAAAATTGCAGCGCTCACCATATTAGCCATCGAATAATCGCTGTGTTGGAAAGTTGCTGTTGGAGATTCCACCGCAATCACCGCGGCCTTTTTGTCTGGATTCGATTTTAAAAAATTATAGGCATATATAGTTCCCGAGACTCCTGCAGCACAACCCATTTCAGTTACGGGCAAGCGCAAAACGTCTTGTCGCAATCCCAAAGCATTGATCAAATAGGCATCCAAACTCGGGATCATAATACCGGTACAACTCACCGTTATGAGCATGTCGAGTTCTTCAGGTTGCCATCCGGCCTTGTCTAAGGCCTTTTGCAAAGACTCGGTTCCCAAATCAATGGCGGCTTTGACAAAGAGGCGGTTTTTTTCTTCAAAGGAAGTTTGGTTGAACACATCCGGGGCATCCATAATCGCATAACGACGAGAGACTCCAGCGCCTTCAAAAATCTTTAAGACCTTGCGCTTGAAGCGATCTTCTTGACCGTCCAGCCATTTTGAAACGTAAGGGAGGATCTCATCCGTAGTACGAGAAAACTCGGGCAAAGCCTTGGAGACTGCTGTTATACGGACACTCATGAGCGCAACAACCACAGATAACGGAAGGCCCAGTTCCAATGGACTTCCGACTGCATTTTTAGGGTATTTGACATTTGTTTTAGTTCGTGTTTTTTAAATCCTTTTTTAATGGACAATAAGCCGTCATGCATGATCATTTCATTGCGAATAAAGAGTCCCAAAGACCAAAAAAGACCATAGGCAATTGGGCTTCGCTGCAGATCATTCACCACCCAACCCAAGCGTGTTTTGGGTTTGGCGCTATCAATCATCTGTTTAATTTGCTGATCGTCAAAATGATGCATGAATAAAGTTGCCAAGACGATATCGCATTCGGGCATGTCCCATTTAAAAACATCTCCTTGAAGATAGGTAATTTCGGGATAGTTTTGTGATCGCTGCTCAGCGAAAGCAATACAGGTCGCATTGGCATCGACCCCGGTAAAACGCCAATCTAACTTGTGTTTTCTGCTGTAATTCGCTAAATGGCGCAGTTGACTCCCTTCTCCACAGCCCAAATCAATAATGTGCAATCCTTGAGCAGAATCTGCCTCACGACTCAGTTTACGGACTCCTTTTAGACTGACGGCATCTCCTCCCAAACGGGCATTTATATCGGCCAAGGTTTTAAGAGTATCCAAGAGTTGTTGCCCTTCCATTTCAAGGTCGTCCATCCATTCAGGCTCGTGAGATCTATACTTCATAAGCTAAGGATTTATCCACCTTGCCGTGGGTTTGTTTTATAAAAAATGGCAGAATGCCCGGTACATATCGAACCACATCCATTGCCAAACCGCTGCCCGTATCACTGGAGAATATACCCGAGGCAATTCTTCCCATCCGGAGGCGTTTAGCAAATTCACCCTTCCAACGAGACCGATAGTTCTGTAAGGCTTGAGCGTGATCTTGAAGTTCAGAAAAACAATCCATCAACTCCTCACAGGCAATCTCCGCACTGCGAATGGCCATGCTCATGCCGTTGCCACAAAGCGGATGTATCAATCCTGCGCTGTCTCCACACATGATCCATTTGCCTTCTACAGGCGGCTTATCTTTAAATGAAATTTGAGCAATACTCAAGGGTTTTTCAAAGACCATTTCAGTCTCATCCATGAGCTCTTTTAAATGAGGATTGGATCGTAAAACTGAATCCATAAACTTGGGAAGATCTCGATAGTTCTTAAACACCTTATAGCTTGCTATAAAGCAAAAATTGATCAGCCCTTCTTCTACTCGAGATACGCCACAATAGCCACCTTCAAAATTATGTAGCGCCACAAGCGATGGGTCAAACGCTCCCTGCGCATGCCATTTGGCAGCTACGTAGTTTGCCTTTTTACTGATGAATTCTCGCGCTAACTTCTTATCTAGAACAGAACGCTTTCCATAGGCAGCAATTCCAGCTCTTGCCGTATAGTTATTTCCGTCGCTGCTCTTTACTTGGACACCATTGGTTATGGATTCTATATTTTCTGCGGATGCTTTTATAGGTTGAACACCCACAGCCAAAGCTCTTTGAAACATAGCCTGTTCTAGCGTAAATCTGCTGATCCCAAATCCGCCTAGTGGTAGCTTAGCTTGAATTGCTTTACCCTTAGGATGGGTCCAACTAAAATTCGATATTTCAACAGCTCCTAATGTAAAGGGATCGATTCCCAACTTGGAGAGATATGGCAGCACTTCATTGGAGATATATTCACCGCAGACTTTATGACGCGGGTAGGATTTAGGTTCAAACAGCAGCACAGATTTCCCTTGTACGGACAGATCAATAGCGGCACTTAAGCCGGCCAATCCACCACCAACAATGAGTACATCTGCTTCTTGTTGCTTCAAGCTTTTGGAATTTCTAAAGTGATGGAAATGGTCACGTTCTTGGACATGACCAAACTACGACCGCCTACACCGTAATCGCGGCGGTTGATCTCTAGCTCCCCGACCATTCTGGTTGTGTTCGAAGTAGATTCTGAATACATTTTGATCACCACGGCTTTTGTGACTCCCTTGATGGTTAAATTCCCACGGAGTTCATAAGCGCGCTCGGCTATTTCTCGCAGGCTTGTAGATTCAAACTGTATGTTTGGGTATTTGCTCGCGTGGAAATACTCCTCTTCCAAGAGGTGTTCGTCTCGTGTTTCATTGTCCGTATTGATGGAATTCACGGGAATACTTACCCTCAGCTGGGTGTTTTGTAAAGTCGATAGATTCAAGGTTCCATCCACAATACTGGAATCAAAATTCCCATCGACATTGATCCCAAAATTTCTAATGGTAAAGGAGATATCATGAGCAATCTGACCGAAAGTCAAGGAACTGCTCAGCATAAACATACCGATAAACAAAAACAATAAGCTTTTCATAGGCAACTTGAAACCAAAAGCAGGGCTTTGCGCCATCCTTTTATTTCTTAAAGTTAAGCCTAAATAATTGAATCTTGGTTAGGAAAGTCCTAAAAGAAAGGACGGTATTGATCCACGCGAAACAAGAGTGTATTGTACGACGGATCTGCGGCTTTGCGCTCTTTGTACAAAGGCAAGCTGCCCACTGCCCTATTGGCTGCACCGCTGGGAGCGGTCAAAGAAACTGTTTTGATCGGACGGCCTTCTAATTCGAAGCTGTGAATTCGCGGCACCTGGTCTTCCACGACCTCTAGACTCATGTGGTGCTCTTTGAGCAAGCGTCTAAAGAAATATTCTGGGCCATTTTTACTGTTTCCACCCGTAAAGAGCAAGGTGTCAATCTGAGTATTTTCTTTGAGATGTTTCAAGAGCGGACGTAGCTGTACCTGCTCCATTCCTAAGTCTGATGCATCTATTTTTTGGCGTTTAGCACTGTGGACAATATCACAGATTGCAACGCCTCGATCTTGCAAGAATTCCTTGCGCTGGTCAATGGCTTTTTGGGTAGTTTCAAAGACGAGATTGAGTTCAAAAAGTTGATTGAGAATGGGCCAAAGCTGTCCGTCTATACTGCCGTAGCAAAAATTGACATCACCGGGTTTTAACTCCCCAGTGCTGAATCTTGGTGGTGGTAAAGTGCCGACGATCATCTTGGTAGCACCATTCGGGAAATAAGGCGGATAAGGGTGCTTGTGAATAAACATTACAGACTGCCGCGTAATTTTCTAGCCTCAGCCAAGGCTGTGCGATGAAGTTTGGAACTGTCCTGTCCCATGGTAGCACCTTCTGCCAAAACTTCGTCTAAAATTTCAATGGCCTTCTCCGTATTCCCTTTATTGCTGTAATGGGATGCTAGCTTAACACGTTCGGGATAATTAGAATAGCGTCTATCAATATTGTCAAAATAAGCCTGAGCAGCTTCTGAATTCCCATTGGCATCAAGCGCAAGCCCGTAATAGAAGGAAGCTGCCGATTTCATAAAATCGGGATGAGCTTTTATACTTTCCGCTTCTTGAATGATCCATTGGCTTTCACCATGCTGATGGAAGGCGCGAATCAACTGGATCTTAACATAAACATCGTTTGAAAAATTTCCGCTTAGTGCATCACGGTAATGATCTATGGCCTCTTGATAATTGCCCTGTTCCAATAGAGCATCAGCAAGATTAACTCGATTTTGAAACGTATCTGCAAATTCTAGCTGCGCTTTGAGATCATTGATCTTTTTGGTGGGATTGATCACCGAGGTGAGCTCTTTCTGGATTTGTTCTACCTCCCGCTTTTGAACCATCTGTGTCAGGATGTAAACTATGCCGCCTACAACAGGAAGAAAGATGATCACAAAAAACCAATAATAAGGCCTGCCTGTCTTCCAAATATGGTAAAGACAAACGCCTTGGAGCAATAGAATTAAGATATAGTAAGGCACAGCTCTAAGCTATGAAATTCTGAGGTACTAACGGGTAAATACCAATTCAGTTTCTGAAGAAAGCTCTTCTGAAAAACCGTACCCTTCTTTATTAAAGGCCTTAATATCATCCACAGTGGTTCCTTTGGTGTCTATCAAATGGCGAGACATCATTCCGCGAGCAGGCTTAGCAAAGGTTCCAATGGTTTTGTATTGACCGTTTTTGAACTCCTTAAAGACGGGAGTAACCACAGTAGCTTTAAGCGCTTTGGTATCAATCGCCTTGAAATACTCGTTACTAGCAAGATTGATCAAAATATCATCTGCATCCATTTCTTCATTCAACTGCTTGGTGATCTTTTGCTTCCAAAATTCGTATAAGTTCTTTTTAACACCCACGGGCATCTTAGTCCCCATTTCCAGACGATACGCCTGCATCAGGTCAAGTGGTTTAAGCAAACCGTAAAGCCCAGAAAGAATAAGCAAATGGCCTTGTGCAAAGTCAATAGCCTCCTCATCCATAGTAAAGGCGTCCAATCCTCTGTACACATCACCTGCAAAAGTGAACATAGCAGGTCTGGAATTCGCATCGTCAAAAGGCAATGACCAAGCTTGATTGCGCTCATAATTCAGCGTAGCCAAGGCATCTGAAATATGCATCAGTTTTGACAAACTTCTAGCCGATTTCTTTTTCAATAATTTATTCAGACGCTGCGCTTCTGCCTGAAACTCAGGCTGAGTGTGATTAGAAGTAGGCAGTGCAGTTTCAAGATCTAAAGACTTGGCAGGAGAGATTACAATTTTCACTTGGCTTTCTTTTTTTGAGTCCTACAAAAATACGGAACTCAACCAGCGGTTACAAGCGCTCTAACTAAAGCTTGCAAATGCCACTATTGGAGAAACCAATACTACAGCATATGCTTGGCGTAATCGCGCCATTTGGCAATACACTGCTCCATATCTTCGGGTAGCGGCGCCTGAAATCTCATAAGCTCGCCGCTTACGGGATGCACAAACCCTAGAGTAGCAGCATGTAAGGCTTGTCTAGGCAGGATCTTAAAACAATTATCTACAAACTGCTTGTATTTAGTAAAGGTTGTTCCTTTAAGGATCTTCTCACCACCATAGCGCTCATCATTGAATAAGGTATGACCAATATGCTTCATATGTACGCGGATCTGATGCGTACGGCCCGTTTCTAAAGTACAGGAAACCAAAGTCACGTAACCCAGGCGTTCCTGAACCTTGTAATGCGTTACCGCAGGCTTTCCTTTGAGTTCGGCTTCTTCTCCTAAGAAAACCGTGTTTTGCAAACGATTTTTAGGATGTCTGCCAATATGACCTTCCACCGTACCGTGGTTCTCTTCCATATTACCCCAAACAAGGGCTGTATAAGTGCGTTCGGTACTTTTGTTGAAGAATTGACCTGCCAGATGCGTCATGGCCTCTTCGGTCTTAGCAACGACCAATAGCCCACTGGTATCTTTATCAATTCTATGGACCAGACCCGGTCTGCCACTGCTGTTGTTGGGCAGGTTTTCAAAATGATAGGTCAAAGCGTTGATCAAGGTTCCGCTGTAGTTTCCGTGTCCAGGATGGACCACCATACCGGCAGGCTTATTGACCACCAAAACGGCATCATCTTCATAGACAATGTCCAACGGAATATCTTCTGGAACCAACAGGAATTCGTAAGGCGGATGCGCAAACATCACGGTCACCACATCATGAGGCTTCACCTTGTAGTTTGACTTCACGGGAATATCATTGACGTAGATATTTCCTGCGGTTGCCGCTTTTTGAATTTTATTGCGCGTAGCTTTTTCAATGTAGTTCATCAGGAACTTATCCACACGCAAGGGTTGTTGGCCTTTTTCGGCAACAAAACGATGGTGCTCGTAAAGTTCTTCTGAATCTTGCTGATCTAAGGGCACTTTATCCATCGGAATCCGAATTGGAAGAGGAACTGGATCCTCCCATACGTAGATTTCCCTTTCCATCACCCAGAACAAGATCGATCACAGCGGTCTTTTGGAGTAAAGCACCGGGCTCAATGAGCTCACCTTTGTGTCGTAATTGCAGCACTTCATCTTTAGCAATATAGGGTCTGTAAGTGACCTTCCCGATCTTGAATCCCAGAGAGATCAAGGTCGGCTCTGCCTGCCTGCGCGTGCGCCCAACTACGTTTGGAATAGGCAAAGAGCGGTAATCCGATCGGTTTACGGTAAGGTAAATGGTTCGATTCTCTTTTACCATGCTTCCTGCCTTGGGCAGTTGCTCAATAATGGATTGTTTGGGATACTCCGGATTGTAATTGGTAGTATCTAAGATCTCCCAGCGCAAATCCAGCTCGCTCAAAGCAGAATTGGCTTCATCTAAGGTCATTTTGGCCAGATCAGGCACTTGGATTTGTTGGTCATGATTGGTGCTCACTCTCAAATAGAACAGCAACAAAAAGACCAAACCTACCGTTACCAATAAGGCCAAGCCAAGTTGTTTTAAGAATGTTTTGGTCAGTAAGAATCTAACGAAACTCATTAAAACGAAAAGTTAATTGAAACACGAAAATACATATATTTGAGTAGATATTACAACTGCCTTAAAAATGGTTTGCTGCAAACCCAACCTCAAATTACAAACGCTATAAATCACACATTCTTATGAAGCCCGTAAAAGTTGCTGTAATCATGGGAGGTTATTCCAGTGAACACTCCATATCTATAGAAAGTGGAGCCACAGTGGTCAAACATTTACATAAAGCGGGCTATGAGGTCTTTGCCGTTCGCATTGAACAGGAGCATTGGTATCATCTGGATACAAACAATAACAAGCATACGATAAACAAAGATGATTTTAGTTTTGAAGCTGACGGACAAAAAGTGATCCCAGATGCTATCTTCAATGTGATTCACGGTACCCCCGGAGAAGACGGATTGATGCAATCCTATCTAGAGCTCATTGGCATTCCGCAAACCTCTTGCAATTTTTACCAAGCTGCCTTGAGTTTCAACAAGCGCGATTGCTTGGCAGTATTGAAGCAGTTTGGAGTCAAGTGTGCCCAATCCTATTACTTGAACAAGCAAACCGATGTGCCCTTAGAGGAGATTGTCAAAGCAGTTGGCTTTCCTTGTTTTGTAAAGCCAAACCGTGCGGGCAGCAGTTACGGTATTTCTAAAGTCTATGAATTGGACGCCCTTCAACCCGCTATTGACAAGGCCTTTGAGGAAGATCATCAGATCTTAATTGAAACTGCCTTAGTGGGTACCGAGGTCAGCGTGGGTGCTTTTGATCGTCAAGGCGAGGTTCAGGTTTTACTGCCGACAGAAATCGTGAGTGAGAATGACTTCTTTGATTATGAAGCCAAGTACTTGGGTAAATCTGACGAGATCACCCCAGCCCGAATAAGCCAGGAAGAGACCGCCAGAGCTCAGGCAGAAACTGCGCGCATTTATGAGCTTTTAGAAATGAGTGGTTTGGTACGTTGTGATTTTATTCTTCAAGATGGCGAACCCTACTTTTTGGAGATCAATACCAATCCTGGACTCTCTGAGGCCAGCATAATTCCAAAGCAGGCAGAGGCTGCGAATATTCCACTGTCTGAACTGTTTGCCCAACTGGTTCAGAACGTATTACCACAGAAATAGTATCTTAGCTTCTATGAAAAGAAAGGCTGTATTTCCCGGATCTTTTGACCCGATCACTTTAGGACACTGTGATATTATTGAACGCGGACTGCAAATGTTTGATGAGATCGTTTTGGCTATTGGTGTGAATTCTGCGAAGAAATATACCTTTAGTCTAGAGCAACGTAAGGCGTTTTTAGAAGCTACTTTTGCTGGTGAAGAAAAAATCAGCATTGCTACCTATGAAACCCTAACGATAGATTTCTGTAAATCAGTAGAAGCTCAATTTATCTTAAGAGGATTGCGCAGTACCACAGATTTCAATTACGAGCGGCCTATTGCGCAAACCAACAGAGCTATGGACAGCGAGGTTGAGACGGTTTTTCTTATGGCTTCACCAGCCGTAACTCACGTTTCTTCATCTATTGTTCGCGAGATCATGAAATACGACGGCAACTACCAGCATTTAGTGCCAGACACGGTTCGCAAATAAGAGGCAAGACACCACTAAACATTTAATTATAAGACATAAAAAAACCCTGCCGTCTGGCAGGGTTTTTTAAGCGAAGAAATAATTCTTATTGCTTAACGATTTTCGTAGTGTAGTTTCCTTCAGTAGTTTCTAAAGTAAACATGTAGATACCGTTAGAAAGACCAGAAGTGTTGATGGCTCCGTTTACCATTACAACTCCAGTATCTCTACCCAATACGTCAAAAAGCTTAGCGCTAGTTACCTCAGCTCCTACAGGAACAGTAACGTTAAGCACGTCTTTTACAGGGTTAGGGTATACAGATACACCTTCAAGGTTGTTGTCTGCAGTAGAAAGAGTTGCTAGTACAGCGTCACCAGAGAAAGAAACTCCAGAGATACCTTCGTTTGCAACGAATACGAACATAATGTCACCATCGTTTACAACAGTTGTACGGATTCCATCAGGACCAGCATCGTTATCGAAACATCCAGCTCCAACACCACCAAGGTTGTCAGTTACTGTAAGACCTGTTGGGTCAGTTTCATCGATAGTAGTCGCGTAGTAAAGTACTGGCTCAGACAATCCAGCTGGAGTGTCAACAGAAACAGTTACTGTACCACCAGTTACAACTTCAAATTTGTAGTCTACAGAAGGAACGTTAAAGTTACATCCTACTTGACCTTCTTCTTGAGCTCCGTTAGGAACGTTTACGTCTGGATCGTTAAACGGAAGCGTTTGAACTTGGATGGCGTTCGCCATATCCACGTTTACTTGTGCAAACGCTGCGCCTCCCACTAAAAGACAGGCCAATAAAAGAGTAATTTTCTTCATGTCAATTTGTTTTAAGATTAGTTTTACCTTGCTAATGTAGCATTTAAATGTTGAAACAACAAAGTGAAAAACTGATTCTTTTTTAATTTTAAAGCCCTAAAAAATCCATCATTATGACCCGTTACTTGGCGCTTGTCTTTATTTTACTGTTATTATCGTGTAACTCTGAGGTTAAATCTGACCGAGATTTCACCACACTTTTTGAAACTTCAAACGGAACCCAAACCCCCGAATATAAGGACGTTATTTCCTACTACGATGACTTGAGCGAAACCTATACTTCTGTTGCGATGTATGAAATGGACCGCACGGATAGCGGGGAACGCCTGCATTTAGTAACCTTCAATCCCAATCGTAGTTTTGACTCAGAATTGGGCTTGGATGGTAAACAAGTAGTGGTCTTGATCAATAACGGAATTCATCCCGGAGAAAGTGACGGAATTGACGCCAGCATGATGCTGATCAGAGATTTGGCTCAAGGCAAGATCAAAGCCCCAAAAAACGTGATCATTGCAGTGATCCCTGTTTACAATATTGGCGGTTCACTCAACAGAAACTCCCACAGCAGGACCAATCAAAATGGACCTGAGGCTTACGGCTTTAGAGGCAATGCGCGAAATTATGATCTGAATCGTGATTTCATCAAAAGTGACACTTGGAATGCCCTAGCTTTTCAAAAGCTTTTTGACCTTCTGGATCCGGATGTATTTATTGACAATCACGTGAGTAATGGTGCAGACTATCAATACACCCTGACCCACTTATTTACTCAACACAACAAACTGGGAGGTAAAGCAGGCAAATACCTGCATGAGGTCATGATGCCAGCCCTTGAAGACTCCCTTGCTTCCAAAAATTGGGACATCACACCTTATGTCAATGTGTTCAACAGAACTCCAGAGGGCGGCTTTTCTCAGTTTATGGACGGACCGCGCTACTCCACCGGATATACGAGTCTATACAATACTCTGGGATTAATGGTGGAAACACATATGCTCAAGCCCTACAAGGATCGCGTGGAAGGCACCTACGCCTTAATGGAATCCGTAATTGGGTTTTCTGAGGCCAATGCCGAACAGATCAAGAACGTTAAACGCGAAGCCTGGAAAAATTATAAAACGGGTAGCTACTACCCAATCTCTTGGGCTATTGACAGCAGCCAAACAACAACGCTCAACTTTAAAGGATATGAGGGTACGTATGTCCCAAGTGAAATTACGGGTGCGAATCGTTTAAAATACAATCACGACCAACCCTTTGAAAAGCCAGTGACCTATTACAACTATTTTAAACCGACAGATTCCGTGCAGATCCCAGATAACTACATTGTTCCCAAAGGCTGGTGGCGCGTCCTGACACGTTTACGCGCTAACGGTGTGATCATGGATCAATTTGACAAGGACACGACTATGACTGTAACGGCTTATCGCATTGCCGATTACAAAACCTACAACCGTCCTTATGAAGGACACTATCCGCATTACAACACCAAAGTGGAACCCTATCAGACTGAAGTAATGATCCCTAAGGGAAGTTACCGAATTCCTGCGGAGCAAGAAGCGGTGCGCTATTTATTGGAGACCTTGGAACCTGCAGCGGTGGATTCGTTTTTCAATTGGAATTTCTTCGATACTGTTTTGCAGCAAAAAGAAGGCTTCTCCCCTTATGTCTGGGAAGATCTCGCCTTGGATTATTTAAATGAAAATCCTGAGATCAAGACTGAGTTTGAAACTAAAAAAGCAAACGATGCCAACTTTGCTGGGAATTGGTATGCGCAGTTGGATTGGATCCACAAGAACTCCCCTTATTATGAGGCGGCGCACTTACGCTATCCGATCTACCGGGTGAGTCGTTAAATATTCTTTAGGAAAAAGCAGTTTGATGTTCTCATAACTGCCTTGAAGGGCTTTTTGTGTTTGGGCAAAATTCTTCCACTTGGCTTTTTCAATACCTTCTTTGGCCTGAGGTTTTAAATCGCCATTGTAGCTCGATGACATCTCATACCAATAGGTGATCTTTAAGCGACGCTCTCCGTTGCGCTTGAAGACGTGATAGGTCTTTTGAATAAATCGGGTGACCTCGAGTTTCTTGGCGCCGGTTTCTTCTCGGACTTCACGCAGTGCAGCTTCTTCTGGAGTCTCTCCCTTCTCTAGTCCTCCTTTGGGCAGATCCCACTTTTTATTTCTGTAGATAAAGAGGATCTCTTTGCGATCGTTGTATACCAAACCGCCTCCAGCTTCTACCACTTTGAGTTTTTTTCTCAGGTGAGCTTCTAGTTTGTCAGCGTCTGAATGATAAAGATTAACATGGGTAAGCTTTCCCTTTTCAATCATTTTGATGAGCTTTTTGAATCGGACCAATTCTATGGGAATCGAGACGTATTCTTTGCCAATGAACTTCTCTGTGGAAAGTATCACTGGGATCTCATTAATAAAAACTTTGTAATACATTTGCAAAATGATATTGAAAAAGGACACAGCGGAAAAAACCGCCGAACTTCTGTTGCAAATTAATGCAATAAAATTGCAACCACAAAACCCTTTTACATGGGCTTCTGGTTGGAAATCACCGATCTATTGTGACAACAGAATCACGCTCTCCTATCCGCAGATTCGCAACTTCTTAAGAGAACACCTCGCCGGTCAGATTGAAGAATTATACGGTAAACCAGACGTTATTGCCGGTGTGGCAACAGGGGCTATTGGTATAGGAATGCTTGTTGCTGATTACATGAATCTTCCCTTTATCTACGTGCGTCCGGAACCCAAGAAACACGGGCGTCAAAATCAGATCGAAGGTATTTTAGAAGAACACCAGTCTGTGGTTGTTGTAGAAGACCTGATCAGTACCGGGAAGAGCAGTCTAAATGCTGTTAAAGCCCTTAGAGCTGCCAATGCACAGGTCAAAGGAATGTTGGCATTATTTTCGTACGGGTTTGATACGGCGACAGACAATTTTGCCGATGCCGATGTACAGCTTCACACCTTGAGCAACTATCAACATTTGCTGCAACAAGCTGAAAAAGCCAAGTACATTACCAAAGACGAATTAGAAACCTTAGAAAAGTGGCGCAGCAATCCCGCCCAATGGATGCAATAAATTATGAATCTTACAAGCAAGACGGTAACCTTAGATAAATCTGCTCAAAATGTTTGCGATTTTTTGAGCCATGTAAAGAATTTTGAACAACTCATGCCTGAGAATACGGCCAAATTTGAGTTGATTGGAGAACAAGCCTTTGTATTTGCATTAAAGGGTATGCCAGAGATCGCTCTTGAGCTTAAAGAGATCAACGCTCCCAATCAAGTAGTTCTCGGAGCCAAAAGTGACAAACTTCCTTTTACGCTTACCGCTAATATTGAAGAACTAGAAGCTAGCAAATCTGCTACAACCCTAGATTTTGAAGGAGACTTCAACGCTATGATGGCTATGATGATCAAAGGACCTATCAAATCCTTTTTAGAATCATTGACCGATAATCTTCAAAATATCTAGTAGATCATTTCTATAGCCTTTACGGCATAAAGATGGACGGAATCGTCTTCCAATAGTAATTCCAGATCGCCTTCAGGAGTCACCCCTTTTACCAAAGCGGTAAAGGGAGCACCATTGGCTATTCTAAAACTTGCCGCTTGGCCGCCTTTAAAAAGCGCATTTAAGTATTGCTCATACCACTGCAGTTGATCCACCACTCGAAAATCATCAAAGTAGGTATAAATCTGCCCTGCGATTCGCATGGCCAATTCTTCCAGATCATAGACTTTGCCTGTGATCTGTTTTAACGAATTAGCACGTGGCAATTCTTCCGGAAGGTCATTATTGACATTCAAACCAAATCCGATGACTCGGTGCACCGGCTTGCCACCAGACCAGATATTTTCAATCAAGATGCCACCGATCTTTTTCTGATATGACATAATGTCGTTGGGCCATTTGATACTGACAGCAGGAATTTGCAAGGCATCCAATTGTTTTTTTATAGCTAAGGCGACCACCATTTGCGGCATAAATGGGAAGACCTCCGGATGTTGCTCAAAACGTCTGTACAGGCTAAAAGTCAGACTTTCCCCAGCTTTGGAATACCAGTGGTTTCCATGCTGACCTCGACCCTGAGTTTGATCATGAGCAATAACGACCGTCCCTGTGCAGTCCACCCCTGTTTTTACAAGGGCTTTCAGGTAGTCATTTGTAGAAAGGGTGGCATTAAGTTTGATTAGCTTCAAGGGAGGATCTTAAATATTGTGTTAATCTTAATTGGATGACGTCTTTAAGGAACGAAAAAAGTAATAACTTTGCATAAATAAACCGATTTAATGTCAAAAAAAGAAGTAGGAACAGATCAATTAATAACTCAAATAATACGGGGAATTGAAGAGGTAAAGGGACAGGATATAGAAATCCTAGACCTGAGAGAGATTGAGAATACGGTCTGCGATTATTTTATCATTTGCAACGGTACCTCGAACACACAAGTCAACGCGATTGTGAATTCCGTTCAAAAATCGGTGAGCAAAGAGTTACGTGAGAAGCCTTGGCATACAGAAGGAACTGAAAATGCCGAGTGGGTTTTGATCGACTACGTTCACGTAGTAGTTCACGTATTCCAAAAACACATTCGAGAGTTTTACGATATAGAAGGCCTATGGGGTGATGCACATTCCATAAAAATCGAATCTACTTACTAAAAGCAGAACATGGCGGAGGAAAAGAAAAACAACGAAACAAAGAAGCCTAAATTCAGCCCCTACTGGATTTACGGAATTATCATAGTAGTATTATTGAGCATCCAATTCATGGGTGGAAACAGTTGGTCTAAACCACCAGCTACCACACAAGAGCAATTCTTGGATTTTATGCGTGAAGGTGATGTGCAGGAATTGGTCGTAGTGGCCAACACGCGCAAAGCTCGAGTGTATTTAACGCCGGATGCCAAGTTAAAGGACATTCACCAAAAGACAGAGTCTAACTCTTTCCGAGTGAATTCTGCTACCGCTCCTGATTATGAATTTCAGTTTGGTGATCCAACGTTTTTTGAAGAGCGCATTGTAGAGATCAACAACGAACTCAAGGAAGACGGAAAGTCTGTGACCACGGTAAAACGAACTACAGAAGAGAGTGTTTTGAGTGATATCTTGATCAGCTTGCTTCCTTTTGCCATCATTATTGGTATTTGGATTTTGATCATGCGACGCATGTCTGCAGGAGGTGCCGGAGGCGCAGGTGGACAGATCTTCAACATTGGGAAATCTAAAGCAAAGCTATTTGACCAAAATACAGAGGTAAAGACCTCATTTAAAGATGTTGCTGGTCTTGAGGGTGCTAAAGAAGAAGTTCAGGAGATCGTTGACTTCTTAAAACATCCGGAAAAATATACCTCTCTTGGAGGAAAAATACCCAAAGGAGCCCTACTTGTAGGACCTCCTGGTACGGGTAAAACCTTATTGGCGAAAGCCGTTGCAGGAGAGGCTAAAGTACCTTTCTTCTCCCTTTCAGGTTCTGATTTTGTGGAGATGTTCGTGGGAGTTGGTGCCTCTCGTGTAAGAGATTTGTTCAAGCAGGCGAAAGAAAAATCGCCTTCCATCATCTTTATCGATGAGATCGACGCGATTGGACGTGCGCGTGGAAAGAGCAACTTCTCTGGTTCTAACGACGAACGCGAAAACACCCTAAACCAACTCCTGACAGAGATGGACGGTTTTGGAACAAACACCAACGTAATTGTATTGGCTGCCACCAACCGCGCTGATGTACTGGACAAAGCTTTAATGCGCGCCGGACGTTTTGACCGTCAGATCTACGTGGATCTTCCGGATGTTCGCGAGCGTAAAGAGATCTTTGAGGTACACCTCAGACCTATTAAAAAACTCGAGGAACTCGATACGGATTTCCTCGCCAAGCAAACTCCAGGATTCTCTGGAGCAGATATTGCCAATGTTTGTAACGAGGCTGCCTTGATCGCAGCGCGTAAAGGAAAGAAAGCTGTTGGTAAGCAGGATTTCCTGGATGCGGTGGATCGTATTGTTGGAGGACTTGAAAAGAAAAACAAGATCATCACTCCAGACGAGAAAAAAGCCATTGCTTTCCATGAAGCCGGTCACGCTACCGTGAGCTGGATGCTGGAACACGCTGCGCCTTTGGTAAAAGTTACTATTGTACCACGTGGACAGTCCTTAGGAGCTGCCTGGTATTTGCCAGAAGAGCGTCTAATTGTGCGTCCGGAGCAAATGCTGGATGAAATGTGTGCTGCCATGGGTGGTCGTGCTGCAGAAGAGGTGATCTTCGGAAAAGTATCCACTGGAGCACTCAGCGATTTGGAAAAAGTAACTAAGCAAGCGCGCGCCATGGTCACCATCTACGGTTTGAATGACAAGATCGGAAACCTGACCTACTACGACAGCAGCGGGCAGACCGATTACAATTTCTCCAAGCCTTACTCAGAAAAGACTGCAGAGATGATCGACAAGGAGATCTCTAACATTATTGAGACCCAATACGAACGTGCTGTAGACCTTCTGAAAAAGCACAAGGACAAACTCACTGAGTTGGCTAATGTGTTGTTGGAGAAGGAAGTGATCTTTAAAGACAACTTAGAACTGATCTTTGGAGAACGTCAATGGCCAAAAGTGGAGACGATTCCAGTAGATTCAGAATAGCTTAACCATAAATAAGCGTTATATAATCTTAAAGTTGGGGCGAAAGGCTCCAACTTTTTTTTATCTTTGAGGTTAAACGTTTCAAATCCCCATCAAGAGCACTTATGAGTCTGTTTAAAAGACTGTTGAATCCTAAGTCCGGTAAGTCCAAGACTACCGAGGATACATCATTGGGTAAACAGCACAGTAAGTACTATCCGGAGAAACAACTTCCTATAGACGAAAAATTCACGTATAACTTCCGCAGAAACGGCGGAAAATTCTTGTATTGTGAAAATCTGGAAGAGGTGCTACAAACTTTTGACAACATCTTGATGGAAAACGATTGGTACGAATCAGAAGCCTTCTGCATAGACGAGCAACTCATTGAGCGCTTTGATGGCTTTAATCTTAAGTTCGGCACCAAGAGCAGCAGTAAATTCTTCTTGTCACGTTGTGAGTCGTTGATCGCCAATAACGGTTCTGTTTTGATCTCCTCCAACCAGATACGAGAAAAGAAACTGGACGAACTGCCTACCAACTTCATCATCTTTTCAACTACCAGTCAGCTGGTAGAGAATATCGGAGAGGGACTGCGCCAGATCAAAGATCGCAACAAGAACAAAATCCCATCCAACATTACCACCATTCAGGATTTTGAAACCCAAAAGGAAAAGGATTTCATGAGCTACGGAAGTACAACAAAAAACCTATATTTGTTGCTTCTGGAAGACTTATAGCATGAAGGACCTTTTGATTCGCACCGCTTCAGGAGCGCTCTACATAGCCCTACTTTTAGGGTCGTTACTGTGGTCCAAAATTGCGTTTCTCATCGTAGTATTTGTATTTGGAGTACTGGTCAGCTTGGAATATTGTCGATTGAACAAATTCCCAGTTTGGATAGGCATTCCGCTATTGGCTATTCTGGCAGGAGTACTGCATTGGGTAGTCCCCAGCTGGGTTGACCCAACCTTAATCGTCAGTTTTAATATCATTGTGAATTTGGCTTTACTTCACTGGCTTTTCAAAGCAGATGGAGTTTTAATGCCTCCGCTAAGACCATTGGTATTCGTTGGCTATTTATGCCTGGGAATCGGATCCTTATCACTGCTGCCTTTAGACAACGAGGTCTTCAATTACAAAGTAGTTATAGCCGTTTTTCTCATGCTTTGGGCCAATGATAGTTTCGCTTATTTGGTGGGACGTAATTTTGGCAAAACCAAACTTATGGAACGCGTATCCCCTAAGAAAACTGTAGAAGGATTCTTAGGCGGAGCTGTTGGAGCTATAGGTATCGGCATAGCGGCTCATATGATCTATGGCGTCTATGGACTGTGGAACTGGATCATCCTAGCGGCCATTGTAGTGATCTTTGGAACCTTAGGCGATCTGGTCCAATCTAAAATGAAAAGAGAAGCCGGTGTGAAAGACAGTGGCGTTATCATGCCGGGACACGGCGGATTATACGACCGCATGGATAGTCTGATTTATGCTGCGCCATTTGTCTATATATTCTTAATTTTGAACTGTTATGTTTCATAAGGAAGGAAATACGATTATTCTGGCCAGCTTAGTGCTGTGCATCGCTTCTGTGCTCACAGTGGATCAGTTTGTTGAATTACCCTGGCTGCGCTATACGTTGATGGGTACGTTTTTAGTTTTGCTGATTCTGATCTTACAATTCTTTAGAAATCCCAAACGAAATTTCACTCCAGACGCCGCTGCAGTATTATCTCCAGTTGACGGAAAAGTCGTAGTGATAGAAGAGGTTGAAGAACCCGAATACTTTCAAGGCAAACGCAGGCAAGTCTCCGTTTTTATGTCTCCACTCAATGTCCACGTAACACGCTACCCAGTCGGTGGCGATATCGTTTACAGCAAATACCATCCTGGGAAATATTTGGTGGCTTGGCATCCAAAAGCATCAGAAGAGAACGAACGCACCACCGTGGTGGTGAAAAGCGAACAATTTGGTGATGTGTTGCACCGCCAGATCGCCGGAGCACTTGCTAAGCGCATCGTGAATTACGCCGAGGAAGGACAACAAGCAGACCAAACTTCAGACAGCGGATTCATCAAATTCGGATCCCGTGTAGATGTGTTCCTGCCTTTAGACGCGAAAATTGAGGTCAGCCTCAATCAGAAAGTAAAAGGTGGACTCACAGTGCTTGCGCGCGCATGAACTCAGAAGAACTAGATAAAGCCTTTGAAACGGCCGTGGAGACCATCAACAGCCACGATCAACCCTTTCCTGCAGATTTCTTACTCAGACTCTACGCCTATTACAAGGTAGCCACTAAGAACAGAGAGTTGCCCAGCAGTTCCAAACCCCTGATCAATGCTTTTAAAACCAATGCTTTATTTCAAGTCAAAAACATGACTCCGGATGAAGCCAAGCAAAAGTATATTGACGCAGTGAACCACTACCTCTTGTACCGAAGGTAATTATTGTAAACCGGCCAGACTGGCTTTCAAGGTTTCGATCTTCGCTAAGGCGTCTGCTTCTTTTTTACGCTCAACGGCAACCACTTGCTCCGGAGCATTATTCACAAAACGCTCGTTGCTCAACTTTTTCTGAACGCTCTTTAAAAAGCCTTCTGTATAGCTGAGTTCTTCTTGGATCTTGGCGATCTGCGCTTCCACATCAACAGCCCCACTGATCGGCACAAAATACTCGTTGGCTTTTACTCTAAAAGTCAAAGCTCCGTCAACGGCCTCCCCGTGAGAGATGTTCAGAATGTTCCCAAGTTTTTGGATCACCGGCTCAAAGCTGCGCCCTTGCTTTTCATTATCGGCTATAACAAGATCAACGGTTTCTTTAAAGGCGATCTGATTTTCCTTTCTGATGGTACGAATGCCCGATACAACCTCCATAGCAAAGTCAAAATTCGCAATGAAATCCGCATCAAAATCTTGGTGTTTTGGCCAGCTAGAAACGATCAAAGCTTCCTCTGCAGAACGCTCCGCGATATCGTGCCAAAGTTCTTCCGTCAAGAACGGAATGAACGGATGCAAGATGCGTAAGTTATCCTCAAAAATCGCAATAGCCTCACGATAGGTCTGCGCAGATGCAGGCTCCCCGTATGGCGGCTTGATAGCCTCTAACATGGTAGAGCAGAAATCATCCCAGATCAAACGGTAGGTTTCCATAAGCGCCGTAGAAATGCGGTATTGCTTAAACTCGCTCTCTACAGTGCGCAATACTTGTTGGAAACGGTTGCGGTACCATTGCAAGGCCAAGCTTTCCGCTTCTGTTTGTTTTCTATCCTCAGAAACTTCCCAACCTTGAATCAGTCGGTAAGCATTCCAGATCTTGTTGACAAACTTGCTTCCTTGCTCGCAGAGATCCACATCAAACATCAAGTCGTTTCCTGCCGGGGAACTCAACAACATTCCAACACGAACGCCATCAGCGCCGTACTTTTCAATAAGCTCGATCGGATCTGGAGAATTCCCCAGAGACTTGCTCATCTTTCTGCGTTGCTTATCGCGTACAATTCCAGTCAAATAAACATTGCTGAACGGCTTAGCATCACGGTATTCGTATCCGGCAATGATCATACGGGCTACCCAAAAGAATAAGATCTCAGGAGCCGTAACCAGATCATTGGTCGGGTAGTAATATTCAATTTCTTTATTATCTGGCTCCAAGATTCCGTTAAAAACAGAGATTGGCCACAGCCAGCTAGAGAACCAAGTATCTAAAGCGTCTTCATCTTGGCGCAGGTCTGCAGCGGTCAACTGCGCGTTTCCGCTTTTTTCTTGAGCCAGTTTAAGTGCTTCATCAGCAGTTTTAGCAACTACAAACTCCTGTTTGTCAGCACCGTAATAGTAAGCTGGGATTTGATGTCCCCACCACAATTGACGAGAGATGTTCCAATCGCGAACATTCTCCATCCAGTGCTTATAGGTGTTGATGAACTTTCCAGGAACTAAAGCCACATCTTCCTTAATAACAGCCTCTAAAGCTGGAGCTGCTAGGTCTTTCATCTTCAAGAACCACTGATCGCTCAGTTTAGGCTCAATAACGGCACCAGTACGCTCAGAAGTACCTACTTTATTGGTGTAGTCTTCGGTTTTCACCAAGTGGCCTAATTCTTCAAGCTCCTTGGTAATTCCTTTACGTACAGCAAATCGATCCTGCCCTTGGTAATGCATTCCGTATGCATTCAAGGTCGCATCGTCATTAAAAATATCGATGATCTCTAAGCCGTGCTTATCTCCGAGAACCTTATCGTTTTCATCATGGGCAGGGGTTACCTTTAAACAACCTGTACCAAACTCCATATCTACATATTCATCCTCAATGATCGGGATCTCACGGTTGCAGATCGGAACAATGGCCTTTTTACCTTTCAAATGGGTGAAACGCTCGTCATTAGGATTGATACAGATCGCCGTATCTCCTAAAATGGTTTCCGGACGCGTGGTAGCAATGGTCAAAGTATCGTCAGAACCAGCAACTTTATAGGAAACGTAGTAAAGCTTCCCTTGCTTTTCTTGGTAGATCACCTCTTCATCAGAAAGGGTGGTCTTGGCCTGAGGATCCCAGTTTACCATGCGGTAACCGCGGTAGATCAATCCTTTGTTGAAAAGGTCAACAAAAACGTGGATCACAGACTCAGACATATCCTCATCCATGGTGAATTTGGTGCGCTCCCAATCACAGGAGGCTCCCAAACGCTTTAATTGCTCTAAGATGATCCCGCCGTGCTTGTGGGTCCAATCCCAAGCGTGCTTTAAGAATTCATCACGGGTCAGGCTACTTTTCTCGATCCCTTCGGATTTGAGTTTGGCAACAACCTTAGCCTCCGTTGCAATAGAGGCGTGATCCGTTCCAGGTACCCAGCAAGCATTGTAGCCTTCCAAGCGTGCTTTGCGAATAAGCACGTCCTGAATGGTATTGTTAAGCATGTGTCCCATGTGCAGGACTCCAGTCACGTTTGGTGGTGGAATTACGATGGTATAAGGCTCCTTTTCATTGACTTCAGAATGAAAATACCCCTGATCCATCCAGTAGTTGTACCACTTCTGCTCTACCTCCTTAGCGCTGTATTTTGCTGCTAATGCCATTTTGGTCTGATTTTTGAACTCTATAAGGGAGCAAAAGTAGTTATATACTCAAGAATTTAAAAGCTATTAGGCGATTTTTGGACAAGTCAAAATATTGGCTACTTTAGCATTAGGAAATGTAATGAACCCCACTAAAAGTGTGCATTTGGTCGAAAATTTTAGATTTTAACACAGACTTAGCGCATTTTTAGCAGATAAACTAACCCAAAAAACCTACTTTGGTTCTCTAAATTAAATGACATGAAAAAGATTATTCTTTTAGCCGTAGTAACTTTAATGAGCTATGCTGTGCAAGCTCAGGACAAGGTGGCAAAAATTGAATTCACTCAAGAAACCATCGATTACGGTGAGATCAACAAAGGCGCTGACGGAGTTCGCGTATTTGAATTCACCAATACCGGAAACGCTCCGCTGATCATCTCAGACGTTAAATCAAGCTGTGGATGTACTGTACCTGAAAAACCAGACGCACCAATTGCCCCTGGAGCTACAGGAGAGATCAAGGTGAAATATGACACCAGACGCGTAGGTCCAATCCGCAAAACGATTACTGTATACTCTAACGCTGACGAGCCTGTTAAGGCCATCAAGATCAAAGGAACTATCCTAGATCCAGACAGCAAGAAAAGTGTATTAGAAAAGACACGTTAAGAAGCACTTGCTTCAGTAAAATAGAAACCCTGCCATTCGGCGGGGTTTTTTTTATAGCACTCGGCGGAGCTTAAAGGCGATCCTCAAGTTATACCCGTTGCGATTCACTCTAAAACGCATCAGTTTTCCTTCTTTGGAATGAAACAGTGCATTGAGCTCTTGTAAGGTATACCGATGAATTGGCTCTCCATTGAGAAAGGTCAAAATATCACCCGGCCGCATCCCAGCCTCATAGGCTGGTGAGCCTTCACGTACCTCTGCCACCTCTATCTTAGGAGCCAGTTTAATTGCGTACAACTGCTGAGTCTCATACATAATGACCTCATTCTTTACATTGTTGGGATCATTTCCGTATTTGGATTTATTAGTTCCCGCCAGCTTTTCCTTTACGTACTCATAACCGTTATGCTGCAAGGTTAAGCCGCTCATGTTGTAGTAAAATGGCTGATTGAAATAACGGTTCTTCTTTAAGATCAATTCCCGATCGGGATAGTTGATTATCGTAGTAAATCGTTTGAGTAGCTCGCCACCCATAGAACCGTCACGAGCTTTGAATAGATTGATGTTCCCAAAGGCGTCCTTGTCTGGAAAGGCCGTATTGACATCGCGTAAATAATAATCACCCAATCCGACTCCCGCAATCCGAGAACGATCTCCAAAAATATTTCCATTGAGTCCCAAGCCTAAGAAATCTCTAAAGTGCTTTTTGGGTACTTTTATCCAGGGCTCCTTGTCCTTTAAGAGCCACAAAGCATCTCCAGAACCAGAATCTAAAAGCACGGTAACAGTATCGGTAACACCCCTTACGGTGGCCTCCAGTTCCACATAGGGTTTGTTGTTGTAAAAGCGCATGGGGGTCTTAAAGCAGCGTCGGCAGTCTGGAGGTTTGTAATACTCAGGATCATAAAAAGTCAGCTTTTCCCGAACATAATCGGTCTCTACCACAAAATCTTTAAAAAAGTCATAGCCAATGATCCCGTGAACAGCTTCTCCCAAACGCGGAGAAAAATTCAAGTCCTCATCAAAAACAATAAAGACGGATTGATTGCGGTTGATCGCTTCGCCAATTTTGAAAGTGTTGCCAGTAGATTTGATGGCCTCAATGGAACTCCCGGTCCCCAAGCCGCGCAGCTTGACGGGTTTAGTATTATTGAGTTGGATGGAATCTTTATTCTCTATGCTGAACAAGATGGTGGCATTGACTCCGGTGTCCAACAGAAAATCTAAGGTGACTCCGTTGAGCTCTACAGGTACAATGACCAAATTGCTCAAGAACTGAAAATCGATCTTATTGCTCGGAGTGCCTTCCGGCAGGCTAAAACGCCCTTGCCCCAGAAGGGTGCAACAGACCAAAAATGAGCAAATAAGCAACAGATTTTTCAAGCAGAACGATTTTCTAGTATAAGTTATAAAACTTAAGCCAATGTTACTTTATCTTTGCTTTTCGAAGTCGAATTTTAACTATTTATCCGTTCGCTATGCCTGCAATCTCTCAGAAAGGAGTGGCCATGCCGGAATCACCGATCAGAAAACTGGTTCCGTTTGCAGAAGCTACCATCAAGCAAGGTAAAACCATCCATCACCTCAACATCGGCCAGCCCGATATCAAAACCCCGCAAGTAGCCCTTGATGCTATTAAAAACAACCAAATAGAAGTATTGGCCTATTCGCGCAGCGAAGGTTCTGACCAATACCGCGAAAAAATTGCGGCTTACTACGCCAAACATGACATACATGTTGGTGCGAACGACATTATTGTGACCACCGGTGGTAGTGAAGCGCTGCTCTTTGCTATGGGTTGTATTGCTGATGCAGGCGATCAGATCATCATACCGGAGCCATTTTACGCAAACTATAACGGCTTTGCAACGGCATCTGGAGTAGAGATTGTTCCTGTGATCTCTAAAATTGAGAACAACTTTGCCCTACCTCCTATTGAAGATTTTGAACAACTCATCACGCCTAATACTAAGGCGATCTTGATCTGTAACCCAGGGAACCCAACGGGCTATCTCTATTCTAAAGCAGAGATTCAAAAACTAGCTGCTTTGGTTAAAAAACACGATCTCTTTTTGGTGGCAGACGAAGTCTACCGCGAATTCACCTATGGAGATGAGCCGCACTACTCTATTCTGCAAGAAGCAGGATTGGAAGAGCACGCGATCATTGTAGATTCGGTTTCTAAACGCTACAGCATGTGTGGTGCGCGCATTGGGTGTTTGGTCTCTAAGAATAAAGCGGTGATGAAGACCGCGATGAAATTTGCTCAGGCGCGTTTAAGCCCTCCTACTTTCGCACAGATCGCTAGTGAGGCTGCCTTAGATACACCAAACTCCTACTTTGAAGAAGTGAAAACCGAATACCGTTCCAGACGCGATACTTTAATTGCTGGATTGGAAGAAATTCCAGGTGTTGAAGTGGGGAACCCAAAAGGAGCCTTTTATTGCATTGCGCAATTACCGGTGAACGATTCCGATAAATTTGCCCAATGGCTTTTGGAATCTTTTGACTTAGATGGAGAAACAGTAATGGTGGCTCCAGCTGCTGGTTTCTACTCCTCAGAAGGAGTTGGAAAGAATCAAGTGCGTATTGCATACGTACTCAATGAAGACAAACTCAAGCGTGCTGTTGCCATTCTAAAGGCGGCGCTGGCTGTTTACAAAGATTAAGCATTGCCTACTTCCTTAAAGACATACAATACTTTTGGCATTGATGCACAAGCTGCAGATTTTATTGAGATCAGCAGCCAACAGCAATTGCAAGATCTTCTGAGTGAAGATGGCCCTAAGGATTATTTTGTACTCGGTGGTGGTAGTAATATGTTGCTTTGCGCGGCGATTGAGCAAACCGTACTGCACATTAACAACAAAGGAATTCGAGAAGTTTCTCGTACCGAAGATTACATCACCCTAGAATTTCAAGCGGGCGAGAATTGGCACGATGTTGTTATGTACTGTGTGGACAACAACTACGGCGGCATTGAAAATCTAGCACTCATCCCCGGAAAGATCGGAGCGGCTCCAATACAAAATATTGGCGCCTATGGCGTGGAACTCAAAGACGTTTTTGTTTCCTGCACGGCTGTTGAGATTGCGACTGGAAACTTAAAGACTTTTGATCTGGAGGATTGCCAATTCGGCTATCGCGATTCAGTTTTTAAGAATGAACTTAAAGGAGCCTATATCATCACTTCTGTTAGTTTAAAACTGAGTCTTGACAATCATGCTTTGAGCACTTCTTACGGTGCGATAAATACAGAATTAGAAAATCTCAATCTGATTCCTTCTGTAGCCAATATAGCTCAAGCGGTGATCAATATCAGAAGTAGCAAATTGCCAGATCCAGCACAGATCGGTAACAGTGGTAGTTTCTTTAAAAATCCTGTGATCAGCAGGGCAGCTTTTGAGGTGTTTCAATCAAACAACCCAGATGCTCCATTTTACGAGGTCAGTGAGACGGAAGTAAAAGTTCCTGCAGGCTGGCTTATAGAACATGCCGGTTTTAAAGGCAAGCGTTTTGGAGACGCAGGTGTTCACGACAGACAAGCGTTGGTCCTGGTCAATCACGGAAATGCTACTGGACAAGAAATTTGGTCTCTTGCGCAAAGAATTCAAAAGGAGGTTTTGGAAAAATTCGGAATCGCGCTACAAGCAGAAGTCAATCTGATTGGCTGCTGATTGGTCTTAGCAAATGCAACAACCCATTGGCGGCTCTAATATCCGTTTGCCACATCAGATAGCGTTTCCCAGAAGGGTCTTCTACTAAGAGACTGTCAGAAGCTCGACTAAAAACCCATTCTTTTCCACTAGTGCTCATCGCAGAAAATCGCGGCCTAAATCCGTTGAGTTCTTCCATGATCTGCGGACTGCCTAAAGACTGCTCCAATAGATAATCATCCAAATTTGTATCCTTGCAGTCTTTGCGAGACAGCATTGAGCTTGGCACCAACAAGGTTTTCTCTCCACTGGAAAATTTAAGCGCATCTGCAAAACGCATATAGGTTGAATCTTCACGTGCTTGATCGCTTAGGCGTTCTGCCAAGCGCAAGTGCAGGCCATCTACTACGGCTACTTTAATTGGAGGTGGTGGCGGAGCGATCGTGTCGATTGCAGGAGCTGCAACCCGTTCCACTGGAACCTCAGCTTTCTCCTGCTTACAACTAAAAAGTAGTAAACTCCACACCAAAAGAATTAAGTATTTTTTTGCAGCCCTCATCGAACTAAAGATATCAAAAGATTGTATTTTTGCAGGGTGAATTGGTCAGATAATCCATTGAAGACGAATTCTTAAAGCTCAAAGCACAAGCATAATGAAACTACTCTTACTCACACTTGGACTGTTACTGTTAGCCTTTGCAGGGATTGCCATTAAAATCTGGGCAAAGAAAGACGGCGAATTCGCCGGTACTTGTGCTAGCCAAAATCCAATGCTCAACAAAGAAGGAGAAGCTTGCGGATTCTGCGGCAAAATGCCTAGCGAGTTTGGTTCTTGTAACGAGTCTAGCAAGTAATCTTTTTTGACGCCACTGGTTTACATAGCCCTGGGCGTACTGCTGATCAACCTGCTGTACTACTTTGTTTTTATGTACTTCGGATGGAGCAAAAACCCTGCTCCGCAGACCTCAAAGGTCTATCCTGTATCCTTAGTGGTTTGTGCAAAGAATGAAGCAGAAAATCTAGAAAAGAACATCCCGATTTGGCTTAGGCAAAACCATCCTGATTTTGAACTAGTTTTAATTGATGACGCCTCTACAGATGCAACTGCAGACCTCATAGATCGCTTTAGCAATCAAGATCCACGGATTACTCCAGTCTATGTAAAAGCCAACGAACGTTTTCACAATTCCAAAAAATACGCATTGACCTTGGGCATTAAAAAAGCCAAACACACCCGTATGGTTTTCACGGATGCGGATTGCGTTCCAGATTCTACCAATTGGCTAAGCACCTTGAGTCAGTATTTCAGTTCAGAAAAACAACTGGTACTGGGATTCGGTGGGTATCAAAAACGCTTTGGATTGCTTAACGCCCTGATCCGTTTTGAGACCTTTACCACTGCGCTACAATATTTCTCTTATGCTCAGGCCGGGAAACCTTATATGGGCGTCGGAAGAAATTTAGGATATACCAAGATCCTATTTGAAGAGCAAAAGGGCTTTGCTAGTCATATCAAAATTCAGTCGGGTGATGACGACCTTTTTGTCAATCAGGTAGCAACTGCTCAAAACACGACCTACTGTCTAGACCCGGAGAGCTTTACCACATCGGAACCCAAGTCCAGTTTTGCGGCTTGGATCAGACAAAAAAGAAGACATATCAGCACGGCTAAACACTACAAAACATTCTTTAAAAATGCTTTAGGGCTTTACTATTTGGGGAATCTTGGGTTTTGGACTGTGTTAATTTTGCTTGCAATAACAAATCTGCAATACGCGCTAATTTATCTAGGACTTAGAACAGTCCTGCAGTGGTTGGCTTACTCAGGAGCTGGAAAAAAATTAAAAGCGCTAGACTTGGTTTTGGCAGCTCCCGTCTTGGAGTTGTTTCTCATCTGTTTCCAAATGAGTATATTTATAACCAATCTTCTAAGCCCAAAACCCACTTGGAAATAAACGAGCAAAAGATTGCTTCAGCTATAGATAAAGCCCTTAAAGGAGACCAAATTGCCTTTAATACTTTGCTGAATACCTATTGGAATCAAGTCTACGGATTCCAACTCAAGCGCTTAAAAGATGAATACGAGGCGGAAGAGATCACCATCCAGACCTTCTCTAAGGCTTTTGATAAGTTGAGTACATATGATCCCAAATACGCATTCAATACCTGGCTGATCACCATCTCCAAGAATCTGCAGATTGACAAATCCAGAAAGAAAAACAATCAACCAGAAATAGACCGATACACCTCCGCCAGCGAACACCTAAAAAAGGTTGCAGATAATGCACCAACCGCAGAAGACAAACTCATCACCGAGCAAAATCTGGCAGAACTCTTGGCCATGATCAAACAACTCAAGCCGCATTATCAAGAAGTGATCAACCTGCGTTATTTCCAGGAAAAGTCATACAATGAGATCTCCGAGGCTATGGAAGAATCGCTTAGCAACGTAAAAGTAAAGTTGCTTCGGGCAAAAAATCTACTGGCAACTCTTATCAAATCCAAACGCCAAGGCTAATGCAATGGGCACAGACCATACGCAAATTGGGCCCCGGTTTTCTATTTGCTGGAGCCGCTATTGGAGTATCGCATTTGGTGCAATCCACAAGAGCTGGAGCCGATTTCGGCTTAGGTTTACTCTGGGCCTTATTGCTGATCAACTTGGCCAAATATCCCTTCTTTGAATTCGGACCGCGCTATGCCATGGCTACTGGAGAAAGTCTTTTAGAAGGCTATAAAAAACTTGGTCGGCCTGCGCTGATCGCTTACTTCGTAATCACCTTAGCAACCATGTTCACCATACAAACGGCGGTGACCATTGTGACCTCAGGCATTGCCAGCAGCCTTTTTGGCGGACAAGACACCACGCTTTGGAGCGCCATTATCACAGGAATCTGTTTTCTGATCCTGATTCTTGGGCGTTACAGGGTCTTGGACAGTTTGATGAAGATCATCATAATCTGTTTGACCATAAGTACGCTGATCGCCGTGGCCTTGGCACTCACAAATAACAGCGATGTAAATTGGCAGCAACAATTGCCAGACACAGCAATGGGAATTGGGTTTTTAATAGCCTTTATGGGATGGATGCCTGCGCCTTTAGACATCTCCATATGGCATTCTATGTGGACCCTTGAAAAAAAGAAGATCACAGATTCTATAACTCCAAAACAGTCGCGCTTTGATTTTAATGTAGGTTATATCGCCACGGTGATTCTAGCCATTTGCTTTCTGCTATTAGGTGGATTGGTAATGTTTGGCAGCGGTCAACAATTTTCAAGCCGCGGAGCGGTCTTTGCCAATCAACTCATTGAAATGTATACCGTGAACCTCGGAGAAGGTACACGATACATCATTGGAATAGCTGCCTTAACCACTATGTTCAGCACCACTTTAACCACTTTGGACGCCTCTCCAAGAGCTATGGCGCGTACCACGGAACTCTTGCGTGATCGAGAAATGCCTAAAGCCTATTTGACCTGGTTGATCATTTTGGTTCTTGGAACTACCGGGATCTTTGTCTTTTTGACCCGCGTAGAAGGTTTGATGGGTATTCTGATAGAGGTTGCAACCGTTCTTTCCTTTTTAACGGCACCATTTTACGCCGGACTCAATTTAAGGCTCGTAACCAGCAAACATATGCCTGAGCAGCACAAACCCTCAAAACCCTTGTATATTCTGGCTTGGATAGGAATGCTCACACTAATTAGTTTTAGCATTTGGTATCTTTTCACGCTCTAGTAGAATTAGTGCTTTCTTCGTAACTTTGTAGTGTAAAATTGTTTATGGAAATTCAAGAAGCGACACCGAAAAAAGCGACAGCCAAACCCAAATGGTTGCGGGTAAAACTTCCTACTGGGAAGAAGTACACCGAACTGCGCGGCTTGGTCGATAAATACGACTTACATACTATTTGTACCTCTGGTAGCTGCCCGAATATGGGAGAGTGCTGGACAGAAGGTACAGCAACTTTCATGATCCTGGGGAATATTTGTACCCGTTCCTGCGGATTTTGCGGCGTAAAAACCGGAAGACCAGAAACCGTTGCCTGGGATGAACCCGAAAAGGTAGCGCGCTCTATTAAACTCATGAACATCAAGCACGCGGTGATCACCTCTGTGGATCGCGATGACTTGAAAGATATGGGTTCAATTATTTGGGCGGAGACTGTAAAGGCCATCCGAAGAATGAATCCAGACACTACCCTAGAGACGCTGATCCCTGATTTTCAAGGAATCACCCGTCATATTGACCGTATAGTAGCCGTAAAGCCAGAAGTGGTCTCACACAATATGGAAACGGTTAAGCGTTTGACGCGCGAGGTACGTATTCAAGCTAAGTACGAACGCAGCCTAGAGGTTTTGCGCTATTTGAAGCAAGAAGGAATCAACCGCACTAAAAGCGGAATTATGCTCGGGCTTGGAGAAACAGAAGCCGAAGTCATCCAAACCATGGAAGATCTACGCGGTGTTGGATTGGATATTGTGACCATTGGACAATACCTTCAGCCTTCTAAAAAACACCTGCCTATAAAAGAATTCATTACCCCGGAGCAATTCAAGAAATACGAACAACTCGGATTAGAGATGGGCTTTAGACATGTAGAAAGTGGTGCATTAGTTCGCTCTTCTTACAAGGCTCAGAAACACCTTACTTAAGCACAGGTCATGGCGAAGATCAAGGTTGCCATCAACGGATTTGGCCGTATCGGTCGTACGTTTTTCAAGACTGTTTATCAACATCCTGATATTGAGGTGGTGGCCATTAACGATCTGGCAGACGCCAAAACTTTGGCGCATCTTCTAAAGTATGACAGCATCCATGGTGTTTTCAATGCCGATATAAGCGACACACAATCAGGAATACTTATCAATGGCATTGCGATTCCGCTGAGTAATAATTCAAGCCCGCAAAACTGCCATTGGCCAGAAGTAGATGTTGTTGTGGAAGCTTCCGGAAAGTTTAAGGAGCGTCAACAACTCGAAGGACATTTAAAGGCCGGCGCCAAAAAAGTGATATTAAGTGTACCTCCTGCTGATGATGATATCCCGATGGTTGTTTTAGGCGTGAATGATCAACTCTTAGATTCTGAGGAGACGATCATTTCCAACGCTTCTTGTACGACCAACAATGCCGCTCCCATGGTGCAGATCATTGATCAACTCTGCGGTGTGGAGCAAGCCTATATCACTACCGTTCACTCTTACACCACCGACCAAAGTCTGCACGATCAGCCGCATCGAGACCTGAGGCGAGCGAGAGCGGCGGGACAATCTATAGTTCCCACCACCACTGGAGCTGCCAAAGCACTGACTAAGATCTTTCCAGATTTAGCCGATGTCATTGGTGGTTGTGGAATTCGAGTGCCGGTTCCTAACGGTTCCATGACAGACATCACTTTCAACGTAAAGGAGACTGTAAGTATCGAGCAGATCAACAAAGCTTTTCAAGAGGCTGCAGAAGGTCGTTTAAAGGGAATTCTGGACTATACGGAAGATCCTATAGTCTCTATTGATATTGTTGGAAATAAGCACTCTTGCGTCTTTGATTCAGACATGACTTCGGTGATTGGGCGCATGGTCAAGATCATTGGTTGGTATGACAATGAAAGCGGTTATTCGCAACGTTTAGCCGACTTAATCGTCTCGGTTTGTAAGAAATAACTATATTTAGCCCGTAATTCTATCCATGAACGGCCAAATAATTCGATATATAACGGCTCTGTTCCTCCTGTGTGTATGCCCTTCCCCCGCTCAAGAGCAGGGATCCCCTTTGTCCAATAGACAAGACACGATAAACGAGATCATACAGCTGCAAAACCGCGCCAGGGCTGCGATCATACGCCAAGACCTAGGTTCTGTTTTGACCGATCTCAACAAGGCTCATGACATGGCTGAGGCCCTCCAAGACGCAGAAACTGAAGCGTCCTGCGATAACGAATTGGCTAAATTCTACTACAGCGTGCGCGAGTTTGACAAAGCCTCTGAACGCGTTGCCAGGGTGATCGAATTGCTAAAAAATCAAGACGAATCTCCAGAAATAGCCGAAGCTTATCTGATTCAGGCGCAAATATTTATGAAGGATGGCGATTATACACAAGCTTCCTCCAGTTTAGATAAAGCTTTTGCCATCTACGAGCGCCAAGAAGACGAGAGCGCAATGGCTCGCATTCAACTCAACAAAGGATTGTTGGCCTTAGAGCGCGAAAATCCGACCAGTGCAGTGAATTATTTGGAAGCTGCATTGACCACATTTCAAGAATTAGGCGTGGGTTACTACACGGCTCAGGCGCAGATCAACAAGGCGAAAGCCTTGATGGAACTCTCTGACAATCCATCGGCCTCCATTATAACGCAGGCGGAAGAAGCCTTGGAGAGCGCGGTTACCATCAGCAAGGAAAATAATTATGCCCAAATAATGACTGACAGTTATTTGGTGCGCAGTAAACTTCATGTGGTCAAAGGTAATTTTGAATCTGCCTATGCACTCTTGGAGACCTATCACGAAAAAAAGGACGCCCAAAGCGATTTGAGCAACGAGCTCATGGCCAAGGACAATCCCTTTAGGCTGGATAGTGGTGAATACGACGAGATCATTGCAGAATTAGAAGCAAATCTGGCTAAAAAGGACAGCTCAATAAAGATGAACAACTTCACCTCTACTTTGAGTATTGCGCTGATCACCATCTTGTCCTTATTGACCTTATCACTTTATAAGAACAACAATCTGCGAGCAAAAGCCAACGATCTTTTGCAGGAAAAGAACAGCGAACTGCAACTCGCCAAAGAAAAAGCAGAGAAAGCTTCATTGGCCAAAGCTCAGTTCCTTTCTACCATTACGCATGAACTTAGAACGCCGCTTTATGCCGTAACAGGGCTCACTCACTTATTGCTGGAAGAGAATCCGATGGAGCATCAGAAAGAGCACTTGAACTCTTTGAAATTCTCTGGTGACTACTTGCTATCGTTGATCAACAACATTTTGGATCTCAATAAGCTCGAGGCTAACAAGGTTGAAATTGAGCGCACTACCTTCAATTTGAAGAAACGCGTGAACGATGTGTTGGTGGCTTTGAAAAAATCTGCAGACGACAGAAACAACAAACTTATTTTGGAGTTCGATGATAGCATCCCTTCTAAACTATTGGGTGATCCGCTTAAAATTTCACAGATCTTGATCAACCTTATCGGTAACTCGGTGAAGTTTACAGAAAATGGAATGGTTGCCCTGCGCGTGCACAAAATTGGAGAGACTGATGCTCACGTGAATTTGCATTTTGAAGTGGAGGATAACGGAGTTGGAATCTCCAAAAAGAAGCAGAAAAGTATTTTTGAGACCTTCTCTCAAGGCTCATTGCAGATCAACCGCAAATTTGGTGGTACCGGTTTAGGATTATCTATTGTAAAGAACCTCTTGCAATTGATGAACTCAAAGATCCAACTGGAAAGTCAGCTTGGAAAAGGATCTAAGTTCTCCTTTGATATTAAGTTTGCGATCTCTGATCAATTTAAAGAAGACAAGAACCCTCACAACATCATCTACGATATTGACTACGTTGCCTTAGAGAACCTCTCTGTGCTTGTGGTGGAAGACAATAAGATCAACCAAATGATCACCAAGAAGATCTTGGAAAAGAACAAGATGAAGTGTGATGTGGCGGACAACGGAGAGACAGCTGTAGAGCTAATTCAGCAGAACAACTACCACATTGTTTTGATGGATATCCACATGCCGGGAATTAGCGGAATTGAAGCTACTCAGAAGGTCCGTGAATTCAATAAAGAACTCCCGATCATTGCTTTGACAGCGGTAACTATTGATGAAAATCTAGACGAATTCTACCGTGCTGGATTCAACGAGATCATCCCTAAACCCTTCAAGACGGAAGAATTCTTTGAGAAGATCCACCGTACCTTGTTTATGAACAAGACACCGGTCTAAACGATCTTGTTCCAGTAAGTGTGGACAAAGTCCAAGATTTCAGATTCAAAATACCCTTCTCTATCTAGAAAGGCTGTTTCTATAGGTAAGTAATACAAGGCTTTTTTATTGATCTTGTCCCTCAAACGCATATAGTCTTTTTCTGTAGTAATGACCAGTTCACGTTTTTCGATAAGATTGATCTGTGCCGAAGTGAATTCGTGATGATCTGGATAACGTTGCAAATCAAAATTGCAGCCTTCATCGCGAAGAAAATTCACCAAAGGCTCTGGGTTGGCGATGCCAGTAACTAGTGTAAAAGGTTTGTCCTTGAGATAATCAATGGACTCTGCTCCTGCGTCGTTCTTAATGAGTCTCCCATAAGCGATCTTGGTTTTGTAAACCGACTTGCCTGTGAATTCACGCAAACGGAATTCCAACTCCTGCACTTTAGCATGAGCCACTTTCTCTGGGATCTTGGTGATCACTACAGCGTCTGCCCGTTTGGCTCCTGCTTTAGATTCGCGCAGGTCGCCTGCGGGTAACAATTGATCATCTAGAAAAGGCTGCTCAAAGGTGGTCAATAAAATGGTGTAACCCGCTTTAACTCTTCTGTGTTGGAAAGCATCGTCCAAAAGAATGACCTCTGCTTTGGGCTTGAGTTTTTCAATCCCTTCACGTCTATCAGCACATACCGCAACAGTAATTCCTGGATACTTTGTTTTGAATTGCAGCGGCTCGTCGCCGACTTCTTTGGAGGTATGAGAAGACTCGACATATAAAAACCCCGAAGTACTTCTTTTGTATCCCCGACTCAGAACGGCAACCTTAAAATCGTCTTTAAGCAAACGGATCAAATACTCGATCATCGGAGATTTTCCCGTGCCACCAACAGTGAGATTACCCACGCAAATGACGGGAATATCGTAGGCCTCAGAAGTAAAAACACCTTTGTCATACAAAAGGTTTCGCGCAGCAGTAACTCCGTGATAGATCATGGAGAAAGGAGTGAGCATTTTCCGCAGTTGGGCCATAGCACGAAAGTATACTTTTTTATCTTTACGGTAAAATACACCGCATGCAAATACAAGGGGTTATAGACCTGCTGGAAGCTTGGGCGCCACGCAGCTACGCAGAAGATTTTGACAATACGGGCTTATTAGTAGGAGACCGTCACGCAACATTAAAAGGAATTCTAGTCAGTCTTGACTGCTTGGAGGCTGTGGTAGATGAGGCTGTAGAGCGAGGTTGCAATATGATTGTGAGCTTCCACCCCATCATCTTTAAAGGGCTCAAAAAGATCACAGGATCTGATTATGTTCAAAGAGCCGTACTCAAAGCCATTAAGCACGATATTGCCATTTACGCCATCCATACGGCCTTAGATAATAATTGGGAAGGAGTAAATCATCAAATTCTACAAACCTTGGGAGCTACAAAATCCTCAGTGCTGATTCCCAAGGCCAATACCTTGAAAAAATTGGTCACCTATGTTCCTCAGGCAGAATCCAAAGGTCTGTTGGATGCACTTTTTGCTGCAGGAGCTGGAGCCATTGGCGACTACAGCGAATGTGCATTCACCTCAACTGGAGAAGGGAGTTTTAAACCTGGCGAAGCCGCTGATCCTGCACTGGGTAAGCAAGGCGAACGTCATTACGAATCAGAAACGCGTATAGAAGTATTGGTGCCTTTTCATTGCGAATCTGCAGTAATCAAGGCCTTGTTGAGCACACACTCCTATGAAGAGGTCGCTTATGACCTGATCCCGATTAGTAATACAGACAAACAACTGGGCATGGGAATGATTGGTAGTTTTGAAACTCCACTGTCTGAAGCTGAATTTTTAGCCCTGCTTAAAGAGCGCATGCATTGCGGCGGAATTAGACACAGCAAACTGCTTGGAAAGTCCATTCAAAAGATCGCGGTTTTGGGCGGTAGTGGCGCCTTTGCAATTGGCGCAGCTAAAGCAGCAGGAGTTGATGCCTATGTGAGTGCAGACTTCAAATACCACGATTTCTTTAGCGCAGAACAGCGCTTGCTTTTGGTAGATATTGGTCACTATGAAAGCGAACAGTACACAAAAAATTTAATTGTACAATATCTTACCAAAAAAATTACTAATTTTGCAGTTCTTTTATCGGAGATTAATACCAATCCAATTTTTTACCTGTAATTATGGCCAAGAAGACAGAAGCTACTGTTGAAGACAAACTGAGAGCCCTTTACGACCTGCAATTGATCGACAGCCGTGTGGATGAGATCAGAAATGTACGAGGAGAACTTCCTTTAGAAGTTGAGGATCTAGAAGATGAGGTTGCTGGGATGAACACCCGCCTTGAAAAACTCAATGCCGATCTGGCCCTTACTGATGATTCCATCAAAGACAAAAAGAATCTGATTGAAGAGTCTAAGTCACTCATCAAAAAATATAGCGAGCAACAGAACAACGTTCGCAACAATCGTGAATACAACTCTTTGAGCAAAGAGATCGAGTTCCAAGAACTTGAGATCCAATTGGCTGAAAAGCACATCAAAGAATTCAAAGCGCAGATCGAACAGAAGAAAGAAGTGATCGAAGAAACCAAAACTCGTTTGGCGGAGCGTGAGGAACACCTCAAGCACAAGCGCAACGAATTGGATGAGATCCTTGCAGAAACTGAGAAAGAAGAAAAGGCACTTATCAAAGAGTCTGAATCTTTTGAACAGAAAATTGAAGAGCGTTTAGTGAACGCTTATAAGCGCATTCGTTCTAACGCCAAAAACGGTTTAGCCGTTGTACCGATTGAGCGTGGTGCTTCTGGAGGATCATTCTTTACCATTCCACCTCAGGTGCAAATGGAGATCGCCTCTAGAAAGAAGATCATTACTGACGAACACAGTGGACGTATCCTTGTAGACCCGCAATTGGCGGAAGAGGAAAAAGAGAAAATGGAGAAATTCTTCGCCAAGCTCTAAACCACTGATACTATAAAGTTTAACAAAGCCTTCAGATTCCTCTGGAGGCTTTTTTTCGTAATTTTGATAAAAAAATTTAAGGAGCTTTAAGCAATTCCGACTGCCTAGTAAATCAATAGACCATGCAACGAACAACCCTCATTATGTTGGCGCTACTTTTAAGCAGTTTAAATGTAGCTTGCCAATCCACAAACGAAAAGAACAAAGAAGACGAAGCACTCGCTCAACAAAACCAAACCCCGGTTCAAACCACTCCTCAGGATGGTATACATAAGGCTTATTTTGCCTCGGGTTGCTTTTGGTGTGTAGAAGCGATCTACGAAAGTGTAAAAGGTGTTTCTGAAGTGATCAACGGTTACTCAGGAGGCCATACGGAGAATCCAACCTATCAAAGCAGCAATACCGGACTCACCGGGCATGCAGAAGCTGTGGAAGTATATTACGACCCAAATGTTGTGAGTTTTGAAACTCTGGTCGATGTTTACTTCGGATCTCAAAACATCACTCAAGTCAACGGACAAGGCCCGGATCGTGGGAGTCAATACCGTTCCATCATCTTCTATCAGAATGAGGAGCAAAAGGCTATCATCGATGCTAAAGTTGCCGAACTCAACGAGCAACTCGGAGAACAAAAGGTGGCTGCACAAATTTTGCCTTTCCAAAAGTTCTGGAGAGGAGAAGACTATCATCAGGATTACGAAAGACTCAATCCGTATAACCGATACATTCAAAACGTTTCTATTCCGCGACTTAAAAGGTTTCAAAAGAAATTTCCAGAGCTGATCAAAGAAGACAGCCACTAGCAATAACCAACCAACAACCATCCATGAAAACCATCATTCTTAGCCTTTGTTTAGGGCTACTCTTAATTAGTTGTAAAGAGCAACCAGAAGAACAAGTAAGTGCAACTCCAGAGGTAGAACTATCTACCGCAGAGAAGATCGCCAACGCCCACGGATACGAGCAATGGGACTCGGTAGAAAAGATTGCCTTTACCTTTAATGTGGACCGAGGTGAGAATCACTTTGACCGCAGTTGGACCTGGGAACCTAAAACAGGGATGGTCACTATGATGTCCGCTCAGGATACCATCAGCTATAATCATCAAAAAGTAGACAGTACCACGGCTCAAGTTGATGCTGGTTTTATCAACGATAAGTATTGGCTTTTAACCCCATTTCAATTGCTTTGGGATGCTGAGAATTCAGAGCTGAGTGAAAAGACGGCTCAAGTAGCACCGATCTCCGGAGACACTTTAGCTATGCTGACCATCACTTACAAGAGTGAAGGAGGCTACACGCCGGGAGATGCCTATGACTTCTATTACGGTGATGATTATAAGATCAAAGAATGGGTCTTTAGAAAATCCAATGCCGACGAAGCGAGCATGGCTACCACTTGGGAAGATTACGAAACTTATGGAGCGCTTAAATTAGCCAAAACTCATAAGGATAGTGCGCAGACGGTAAACATTCACTTTACCGGCATCAAGGTTAACTAATTTACTGCTTGATCAGACGCTTGATCATCAGGGTCTCGTCCTCTCCGCGTACCAATACCACAAAATAAACACCATCACTGAGCTCCGCTACATTTAGCGGAGTTCTGTTGTTATCGTCAAAGCTCGTCGGGACCTGCAAAATGCGTCGGCCTTGTAAGTCATATACTTCAACGCTAGTAGCTTCAGAAGTAAGAGCTTGTACAGTCAACACCTCATTCACGGGGTTTGGATAAATGAAGGCGCCTTCAACGAGAGGAGCCTCGGTATCATCCGCAGTACTACCAAAATAAGTTTCTGCCAAAGCAAAGGCATCTTCTGCAACGGCGATTCCAATTCTTCGACCTGGGATATCGTCAATAGGTGGGTGAATTCCTCCCCAAATACGCGAAAGACTGGTTTGGTCTGAGGCGTCTCGGTAGGTAGCCCATTGTAATTGCATGTCCACGGTTGGGCCAATCTCAAATTCTAGAAATGCGTTAGCCGGAATATCAAAAACCCCCATTCCTCCTGGAAAGTACTCACTACCTGTCAAAGCTGTCAAGATCTCTGCCGCAGCCCTTGAATAAGTTGAATGTCCTGAAACATAACCTGCAAAAGGCGGCGTGATAAAACTGATGCGTTGGTAGGGAAACCATTCCTCTGCAAGGATCCATCCAACACCTGCGGTGTCAAATTCTGGATCAATGATATATTCATGCCCTCGCCAGGTGTAGAGCTTAATTTTCCCGAGATGCTGCCCAGAGGCTCCTTCTAGGGGATCACCTGGCTCAACGATCTCCACATAGCCTTCAATTAGCGGAATACCCTCTGGATGATAGTTAGACAGGCCGGTATCTGTACTTTGACCCTTCTCTGCCATATAGCGAATTGCGCTCATGGGGCGCGTGTAATCATACCACCCCTTAACTCCCCAGGCAGAAATTGCGCAATCGTGCATGGCACCGCCTAGAAGGAAATAGGATTTGATATCCCACTCCAAATCTGACAGAACCTCCCCTGCTCCTTTGAAACGCTTTTCCAGCAGTGGGTTATCGTTGACATAATTCAAAATGGTAAACCAATGCCCCGGCGGGGTTTCGCTGTCTGGACCGTCCGCCCAAAATTCTGCCAGGACTCGCGTATAATCACCACGAGGCACCATCTGTGGCTCATAAGGTGCTCCGGTGATTGGATTGACGTCATGTCCAGAACTCGGATCTCCGCCATCAAAATAATTGTAAAATGCTTTATAATCTTCAAAGCTTTCCGGGAAGCCGTTTTGATTTCCAATACTGGCGGGAGAAATATCTATCATCACCTCATCAGTAGGGTCGAGATGTGATTGCCAAACACTTACCATTGTAAATCCCCACTTATATGGATCGTCTAGACCAAGCCCATCTTGAATCAATGAAGGATCTCCGGGATCGTGGAATACCCAATAATCAAAGTCGTCACGATTGTAAACCGTACGATCCTCATCCTTCAAGGCAAAAGGATAGATCTGCCCCCACTCCGGGCTTAAAAATTCTGGCGTAGTTTCTGGAATCTCGTTTCCGCTTTGATCAATAAATCCTTCAATAAAAAGCGGCTGCCAACGGTTGGGAAATTCCATATCCGGATTTCCGGAGCCATCTGTATCCAAAGGCGAATTCACCGGTTGATAGAATCTATTGGCATAGTCTTCTGCCTCATTAGACCCGTCTTGAAGCCCGAACTCAATGATCTGCTGCGCAAGATAGTTCCCCAAGGCCGCAGGATCCCCAGATTGATATTCTGTACTTCCATTAGTAATGTCATAGCCGCGCTCTTCCATTAACCCAAAGATCCGAGCGAAGATATCGGCTTGTCCGGGCGATGAAGAAAACCGGTTGAGCATGATTCTAAAAACAGCAAAACTCAAAGCCTCTTCAAGGGCCTGATCTGTAGGAAGATCTGTGGTAAATCCGTCAAATGGAATGGAAAAATCCCCTAAGGACTTCCCTAAGAAATAGGTTTCTGCCTCTGGATTGAAAACCGCCCAAACATCATACATGGCTGCAGAAGTGTGCCAGAGGTTCCTGGCGTGAACCGTAGGTCTGGCAAAGTCATTCCGAATAGCGTTGAGCACTTCTTCATTCCATTCACGGGCAATACTTTGCCCACTGGCATTCCATATTGCAGCACAGAATAAAAGACAAACGAGTAATATTTTTTTCACGGGGGAGGGTTTTCGCCAAAATTAAGAAAGAATTACGAAATTTTCGGAATCTACGAGCCTGATCCTTAGCTTTTAGCGACACAAAAAAAACCAAAGAGAATTCCTTACTTTTGTTAGAGGCGCCACTTACCCAACCGATATGTACAAAAACACCTTGGACTACGCTAAAGAATGCGACCAAAACGATCCTATTGCTTCCTTTAGATCTCAATTTCACATTCCCACCGATCAAACTGGTAAGCCATTGATCTATCTCTGTGGAAATTCACTGGGGTTACAACCAAAAACCACAGAAAGCTACCTCAAACAGGAACTTGATGACTGGGCCAGCTTAGGGGTTGAGGGACATACCGAGGCGCGTAAACCTTGGTTACCGTATCACGAATTTCTCACCGATCAAATGGCAACTATAGTAGGGGCCAAACCAGAAGAGGTGGTGATCATGAACACCCTTACGGTGAATTTGCATTTGATGATGGTCTCCTTTTACCGACCTACAGAAAAACGCTTTAAAATCATCATTGAAAGCGATGCCTTTCCTTCAGATAAATACGCTGTAGAAAGTCAGCTAGACATGCATGGCATTGACCCAAAAGAAGGTCTTTTACTTTGGCATCCTCCAGCGGGAGAAGCAATTTGTCGCCTGGAAGATCTCCAAACGCTTTTGGAAGCCAACAAAGATGAAGTTGCCTTGATCATGATTGGCAGCACCAATTATTACAGCGGACAAGCCTTTCCACTAAAAGAAATCACAGCGCTAGGGCATCAACACGGCTGCATGGTCGGGTTTGACCTTGCTCACGGAGCCGGAAACATACAACCTAATTTGCACGAGAGCGGTGCTGATTTTGCCGTTTGGTGTAGTTATAAATACCTTAATAGCGGACCGGGAAGTTTAGGTGGATGTTTTGTACACGAGCGGCATAGACACAACCCAGAACTCAAGCGCTTTGCAGGTTGGTGGGGACACAACAAAGCCTCAAGATTCAATATGCGCCAGGAATTTGATGTCTTGGCTGGAGCTGAAGGTTGGCAATTGAGCAATCCTCCTATTTTGAGCATGGCGGCGATACGCGCCTCCTTGCAGGTCTTCACGGATGCCGGATTTGATAACATCCGAGCTAAGAGTGTAAAGCTTACGGGGTACCTAGAGTTCCTTTTAAACGATATGGGCAATCCAAATATCGGGATCATCACTCCGAGCGATCCTCAGCAGCGTGGGAGTCAACTTAGCATTCAAGTAAAGAACGCAGACCGTCGTCTACACGATGCTTTGACAGAGCAAGGAGTGATCAGTGACTGGAGAGAACCGGATGTAATTCGGGTAGCTCCAGCAGCGCTATACACCCGTTTTGAAGACGTCTACGAATTTATAAATCGATTGAAAAACGCATTAGACACTTTGTATTAATGGCAGATCATAAATCACATATACTCATAGTAGGCGCTGGCCTTTGCGGAAGCTTACTTGCCCTTAGAATGGCACAACGCGGGCATCGCGTGACCTTAATGGAACGCAGACCAGATCTGCGCAAAGTCACCCAAGATGCGGGCAGGTCTATTAACTTGGCCTTTTCCAATCGCGGGATGAAAGGCATGAAGCTCGTCGGTTTAGAAAAAGAAGTTACTGAACTGTGCATTCCGATGCTGGGCCGCATGATCCACGATCCAAAAGGCAATACCTTTTTGAGTCCATACAGCGGTCGTGAGGGAGAATATATCAATTCCATTTCACGTCCAGGACTGAACGCCTTGCTGCTCGATGCAGCTGAGGCGCATGAAGGTGTTGAGATCATTTTTAATCAAAAATGCATCAGTGTTGATCTGGAAAATGCAGCAGCGGAATTCCAAGATTATACTACTAAAGAGACCAAACGTTATCAAGGCGATGTGCTTATTGGTACCGATGGAGCTGGGAGTGTAGTGCGCAAAGCCATGTTTAACCACAAGCAGTTTCTGTTCAGTTTTAGTCAGCAATGGCTCACCCACGGCTATAAAGAATTGACCATTCCGGCTGCCGCAGACGGAGGTTATCGTACAGAAAAGGGAGCCTTACATATTTGGCCGCGCGGTGAAGATATGCTGATTGCACTTCCCAACTTGGACGGCAGCTTTACCGTAACGCTCTTTTTGCCATATAGCGATAGTGACTATTGTTTTGACAATTTAACCACGGAAGAAAAGGTCATGGAATACTTCAGCAATGAATTCCCTGATACCTTGGCCTTAATGCCAGAATTGGCCAAAGAGTTCTTTGAGAACCCAACCGCTCCATTAGGGACTATAAAATGTTCTCCTTGGAACGCTTATGGAAAAGTATTGATCATGGGCGATGCAGCTCATGCTATCGTTCCCTTTTATGGGCAAGGCATGAATGCAAGTTTTGAAGATGTTGTTGAGTTTGATCGTGTTTTGGATGAAGTCGGTGACGATTGGAACGCGGCTTTTAAACAGTTCAGCCTGACCCGCAAAACTGACACGGACGCCATAGCAGATCTGGCTGTAGACAACTTCCACGAAATGAAAGAGCATACCGCCAATCCACTCTTCCAAGCGAAGCGCAAAGTAGAAACGGCTTTGGAATTCAATTTCCCGGAGGAGTATTCTTCAAAATATTCCTTAGTCACCTTTAGCGAACAGATCTCTTATGCGGAGGCCATGCGTCGTGGGCGGGCTCAAGACAAGGCAATACTAAATTTGTTAGACGATGGGCTTTTGCCGGACGACCTCCCCTTAGAAGAGAAACTACAAATTGTAAAGAACCACACCAAAGAAGTCCTGCACGAGGACGAACTCTTATAACAAGACCACTATGAAAAGTAGATTAGTATCTGGAAAAGCCAGCCCGAGAGGAGCTTATCCGCACGTTAAGCGTGCTGGGGATTATATTTTTATAAGCGGAACCAGTTCACGCCTACCCGACAATACTTTTGCTGGAGTGCATCAAGTTGATGAAATGGGAACCATGCACTTGGATGTTCGTGAACAGACTCGAGCGGTGCTAGAGAATATCAAAGACTATCTCGCTACAGAAGGCGCCACTATGGCTGATGTGGTTGACGTAACCAGTTTTTTAGTCAACATGAATGACTTTGCTGGTTATAATGAAGTGTATGGAGAATTCTTCAGCTCAGAAAATGGCCCTGCGCGAACCACGGTTGCCGTGCATCAGTTACCGCATCCTCATTTGGTCATTGAGATCAAGGCAATGGCTTATAAACCACTTTAAATATGGACCGGCTGCAGAACTTCATTAATGGTGAGTACGTTGACCCCATTGACGGGAAGTGGTTAGACAACTATACGCCAAGTACTGGCGAAGTGTCTGGTCAAATACCCGCATCAAATGACAAAGACGTAGCAAAAGCCTACGATGCCGCAAAGTCAGCCTTTGAGTCCTGGTCACAAACACCCATTGAAACGCGCAGTCGGATACTTTTAAAATTGGCAGACCTCATTGCTGCGGATTTGGATACCCTTGCAAAAGCAGAAGCCCTAGACAACGGCAAACCTTTAGCTTTAGCGACCAAAGTAGACATTCCACGAGCCTCGTCTAATTTTAGATTCTTTGGCAATGCCATTACTCAATTCGCCTCAGAGGCACATGAGAATCTGGCATCAGATTCCATCAATTTCACCCTAAGACAACCCCTTGGAGTTGTTGGCTGTATTTCTCCTTGGAACCTACCGCTTTATTTGTTCAGCTGGAAGATCGCCCCTGCCCTAGCGGCGGGAAATACCGTGGTTGCCAAGCCGAGTGAGATCACTCCTGTAACTGCTGCGATGCTCGGTAAATACTGTAATGAAGCTGGTTTACCACCCGGAGTCTTAAACATTGTCCACGGCAAAGGACCCGAAGCGGGACAAGCCATAGTCGAGCATGCAAACATCAAGGCCATTTCCTTTACAGGAGGAACAACTACTGGAGCGGCAATAGCCCGCACCGCTGCCCCGATGTTTAAGAAGCTCTCCTTAGAATTAGGAGGGAAAAATCCGAATCTCATTTTTGCTGATTGCGACTTTGACAAGATGCTGCAAGTCACTTTAAAATCATCCTTTGCCAATCAAGGGCAAATTTGTTTGTGCGGCAGTCGGATCTTTGTACAGGAAGAGATCTATGAGCGTTTCAAAGCAGCTTTTATACCCGCGGTAGAAAAACTAAAGGTCGGCCCTTCTTTAAACTCCGGAATTGATTTGGGAGCTGTGGTTTCTAAATCGCATATGGAGAAGATCCTAAGTTATAACGCCTTGGCAGCATCAGAAGGAAAATTGCTCACTGGAGGACATCAGATAAAACTAGAAGAAGCACCTGAAGGCTATTATGTAGCTCCGACGGTCATCGAGGTGGCTACAACCCAATGTCGTTTACAACAAGAAGAAATATTTGGCCCTGTAGTTACCATTATGCCTTTTAAAACAGAGGAAGAAGCAATTGCTTTGGCCAATGATGTTCCTTACGGACTCTCGGCTACTGTTTGGACCTCTAATATTGACAGAAGCCTTAGAGTTTCTAAAGCGCTAGAAGCGGGAATTGTTTGGGTCAATACTTGGCTCAACCGCGACTTGCGAACACCCTTTGGCGGCGTGAAGGCCAGTGGTGTGGGTCGCGAAGGAGGTTTTGAAGCCCTGCGTTTCTTTACCGAACCGAAAAACATTTGCATACAATACAAAACCAATACATGAATTTAGATCTCAGTGATAAGAATGCTCTGGTCTGTGGAGCCTCTGCCGGAATCGGCGCTGCCTCTGCAAGAGCCCTTGCTGCGCTTGGAGCGCGGGTTACCTTAGTTGCGCGCAATGCCGATAAATTGACAGCCGTTTTACAAACCTTGGACCACCAAGAAGAAGGCCACGATTTTTTGGTGGCTGATTTTAGTGATCCGCAGCAGTTGAAATCGGCTTTGAACGAATTGCCTGATGACCGCAACTACCACATTTTGATCAACAATACAGGAGGACCAAAAGGCGGCCCGATCTACAGTGCCGATACCAGTGAATTCACCCAAGCCTTTTCACAGCATTTGGTGTGTAATCAACTCTTGAGTCAGGCTCTTGTTCCAGGCATGCAAAAAGAAGGTTATGGGAGAATCATCAATGTAATCTCTACTTCTGTGAAGCAACCCATTGACGGTCTGGGTGTGAGTAACACCATTCGTGGAGCGGTAGCGAATTGGGCAAAGACACTGGCTAATGAGCTCGGCCCATCTGGGGTTACGGTAAATAATGTATTGCCTGGATTTACGGCAACGGATCGTCTGGCAGATATTGTCAAGAACGCAGCGAACAAATTCCAAAAGACGGAAGAAGAAGCTGCCGCTTTTATGCGCCAGCTAGTACCAGTAAGACGTTTTGCCCAGCCCGAAGAGATCGCCAATGCAGTGGCCTTTTTAGCAAGTCCTGCTGCGAGCTACATAAACGGTATTAATTTGCCCGTAGACGGCGGAAGAACGAAAAGTTTGTAACTTAGAAGGGTGGAGAGAAAATTACGCATCAACGGACACTCGCATTTACTGCCCTATCCGGAGGAAATTCCAGATTTCATGCGCGAGAAAGGAATCTTTTGGGTAGACAAGGATCGCAAGTATATGCTGCAGAAGAACTGGAGTCGTCCGGTAACGGATTCAAGTTTCTTTTTGGATGAAAAACTGGCTTGGATGGAACGTTATAAGATTGACCATGCCGTGGTCTTGAATCTTTCCCAGCTTTACGGAAACGGTTTGCGCCTGGAAGAGATGAAACAGGCTCTTCGCTTCCAAAACGATTTCAACGCGCGCATTCAACATGACAATCCTTCAAAATTCACCTGTGGCTTTGTGGTACATCCCGGATTTGTCCGCGGTGCTCTTTGGGAAATAGAGCGTTGCGTGGAAGAATTGGGCTTACAACTTTTGTGTCTACCTACGCACTATATGGATACCATTGGTACCTGGCGATGCATCTTTGACGAAGAGAACGAACCGATTTTTGAACTCGCCAGTAAATACAACTTAGCCGTAGAGATCCACCCCTACGATGGTGAAAAGTTCATCCTCTTAGAAAACACTGCTTGGCGCTTCCATTTGATCTGGATGCTGGCTCAATGCGCCGATGCCTATCATTTTTTAACCCTTAACGGCTATGCAGACAAATACCCAAACATGCGGGTTTGTTTTGCGCACGGTGGACAATTGGCACAAATTAATCTAGGACGACGCATACAAGGCTTTGACGGCCGCCCTGATCTGTTTGAAGGCAAAGTTCATCCGCGTAAATCTGTGGGTCATAAGAACATTTTCTTTGACACCTTGGTGCATGACACGGGCTCCTTGAAGCTCCTTATTGAGAACCAAGGTTCCAATCAAGTATTGGTAGGTTTAGATGATCCTTATCCGCTTGGAGAAATGGAAAGTGCTCCGCAGTCTTCTTACCCGGGAAAGATCTTGGATCTGGCTCGCCAGCGCAATATTCTCACCGACGCGCAATGCGACGCCATGTGGGAGGACAATGTGCTTCAATGGCTTCACGGAGATGATCAAACTGCAAAAGAGACACTCAAAAAACGCATCCTCGGAAGCTGATAAGCAAACATTTTTTATATTGTAGTTGATTAACTAAACAATTGACTTATGAGAAAACTTGGAATGTATATGGCCTTTTTTGGCCTTTTTGCCATTGTTTTAAACTTTTTTGATCGAGTTCCAACCATCCTGATGTGGATTTACAATTGGGGTGAAGGCGTAGCCTGGGGAATTAAAATTGGATTGATCGTAGTAGGTGCGGTCTTGTTCTTTATGGGTAGTTCTGAAGAGGAAGCCGAAGAACTCCCTCAAGCTAATCAAGAATCTGAATAGTAGCTTATAAACTGATATAATGGACTCCACAATTTGTTTCAAGTTGTGGAGCTCTTTTTTTTTAATTATGCACTTCTTACCCGAAAATATAGACCAATACGCTGTAGATCATTCACAGCAAGAACCCGAATTGTTACAACAACTCAACCGAGAGACTTGGCAGAAGGTTCTAAATCCAAGAATGCTAAGCGGGCATTATCAAGGCCGGATCTTAAGTTTATTGTCTAAGATCATTCGGCCTAAGGTCATTTTAGAATTAGGAACCTATACGGGTTATTCTGCGCTCTGTCTATTGGAAGGACTGCATCCCGAAGGAGAGATTCACACCATTGATCAGAATGAAGAATTGTATGACTTGCAACGCAAATACTTTGACCTTTCTGGTGCGGGAGCGCGTATCCATCAGCATTTAGGAAGAGCAGATACCATCTTGCCCAGCCTGAACATTAAATACGATCTGGTCTTTATGGATGCAGACAAACGCAACTATCCGAAGTACCTAGAAATGATCTTGCCGCAAATGAACTCCGGAGGAATTATTCTGAGTGACAATGTTCTGTGGAGTGGAAAAGTAGTTGAAGCATTGGACCCTGACGACCAAGACACCAAAGCGCTTTTAGAGTACAATAAAACCCTGGCGACACACCCCCAATTGGAAACCGTATTGCTGCCCATTCGCGATGGGCTTACCTTAACTCGGGTTAAATAAAACTGCGAATTACAGACTCGGCTTATTGGGCAAGTCTGTTGATCTGGAATTGGAAAGCGGATCACGGCCAATAGTACCACTCACCTGCTCAATGCTCTTTTTAGTTTCCTGCAGACTTTCCTGCACATCTTTTACAATGCTGGTATCAATACCCTGTTGTTCTGCACTTTTGGTGATCTCACTTTTGATCTCGTTAGTAGCGTCTTTGATCTGACGCATACCCTTCCCCAATCCACGAGCAATGGTCGGGATCTTATCGGCTCCAAAAACCAATAACACAATAAAGAGGATAAACATAACCTCTGGCGTGCTGATAAAACCGAATATCAAAAATGAATGCATGCTGCAAATATAATTAAGATTGCGCGGGAGGGTAAAAAAAAGCCCCGAAATCTTCGGGGCTTTTCTTTTTATTTAGTCCTTGATTCCGTCTTTAAACTGATCAAACTGTCCGAGCTTCTTACGCTGCGGCCATGAGTTATTTGACGTATCGATATCTGCAGTCTCTTCATCTGGATCAACTACGATCTTGGTGATCTCTTGCTCTGAAGCAATAACCTTACCTACTTGAGCATCGTTCTTTCTCCAGATCTCTGCTGGATAGGTCTCACGTTTGGTAGATCCGTCTGCATAGGTGTATTCAACAATGATCGGCATTGGAATACCTCCTGGCTTTTCAAAGGTCACCTCATAGAAATATTTTGGCTTAGTAACTGCAGCGCGCTCCGCTGGAGTCATATTGTCCATCATATATTCGTTGATAGAAGGAATGTCTTCTAAAGAAGTGCTGGTCATAGACTCTTCAAAGTCATCGCTGTCCTCAGCAACGTAGTATACTAGTGGAGGCAGGTCGCTTTCTGTAAGTCCACGAGCTTCCATAATCTCACGCACCTCAGCATTGATTTTGCTAGTTACATAGAATTTCTTCACTTCGCCTACACCCATATCTACATAATCTGTAGTGTAGAACCAAGAACGCCAGAACCAATCCAAGTCAAAGGCAGATGCATCTTCCATAGTGCGGAAGAAGTCCTCTGGAGTTGGGTGCTTGAACATCCAACGGTTGGCGTAAGTCTTAAAGGCGTAGTCAAACAATTCGCGGCCCATAACGGTCTCGCGAAGTATGTTCAATGCAGTAGCAGGCTTTCCGTAAGCGTTGGCTCCAAACTGATAGGTATTCAAACCTTTGGTCATAATCGGAGCGATATAATCCTGATCACTGCTCATATAATCTACTATATTCTTAGCCGGCCCACGACGTGATGGGTAGCTTTGATTTGGCGCGATGGCATCTGGATACCACTCTCCAAAATCCTGCTCAGCAACATACTGCATAAAGGTGTTCAGCCCTTCATCCATCCAAGTCCACTGACGCTCATCACTGTTAACGATCATTGGGAAATAGTTGTGTCCTACCTCGTGGATAATCACAGAGATCATTCCGTACTTGGTACGCTCGCTGTAAGTTCCATCAGGATTTGGACGTCCGTAGTTCCAGCAGATCATTGGATACTCCATCCCTTGGTTACGGGCGTGTACAGAGATCGCTTTGTGATACGGATAATCAAAGGTCATTCTTGAGTAACTCTTCAAAGTACTGGCAACAGCTTTCGTAGAATACTCTTCCCAAAGCGGGTTACCTTCTTTTGGATATAGAGAAACAGCCATCACATCTTTGTTCCCGATCTTCACGGCCATCATGTCCCAGATAAAACGACGTGAAGTTGCGAATCCAAAGTCACGAACCATCTCTGCTTTGAACTTCCAAGTCTTCTTGGCCGTTGCAAAGTTATTTTCTTTAGCCTCAGCTTCTTCTTGAGAAACAATGATCACAGGCTTGTCATAGGTTTTTTTAGCCAACTCATAACGCTTCATCATCTCTTTGGTGAAGACATCTTTGCGGTTGGTCAATACTCCAGTCGCATCGGTGATGTGATCTGCAGGTACCGTAAGGTTAACCTCAAAGTTTCCGAAAGGCAAAGCGAATTCATCACGTCCCCAGAATTGAGAGTTTTGCCATCCTTCCACATCGTTATAAACAGCCATACGCGGATAGAACTGCGCAATTACATAAGCGCGATTTCCATCTTCAAATTCTTCATAACCACTACGAGCGCGGTCTGTAACGTGATTGTTCACGTTGTACCACCACTTGATGCTGAAAGTAAATTTCTCACCTGTTTTAAGCGTCTTTGGCATATCCACACGCATCATCGTTTGGTGAATGATGTACGGCAGATTTCCACCCTTGCTGTCTTTTACGGCTTCAATGTTGAATCCTCCGTCAAATCCGCCATCCATGAATTTAGAGGCGAAACCTCCCGGTTGCTCTGCTGGTGGAACACCATCGCCTTCAATAAGTGGAGACTTAGAGTCCTTAGCACGAACGTTTTGATCCAATTGTACCCATAGGTAATCTAGCGGGTCTGGAGAGTTGTTGGTATAGGTAATGGTTTCAAATCCGTACAGCTTGGCGTTTTTGTCGTCCAATTCAATGTCCATTACGTAATCAGCTTGTTGCTGATAGTACTGCGGACCTGGAGCACCACTGGCAGAACGGAACATGTTCGGCGTAGAGAACTCCTGATACATCTGTCGGAATTTGTTGTTATTGATGTGTCCGCCTTCGCGAACTTCCGCCTCCTCGTCTTGACCAAAAGCCGTTCCGGCGATAAGGGCAAACGAAAGTAGAGCGATCAATTTTGAGATTTTCATCAGTTCTGGGTTTTGTTTGAGATTATTGTGATTATTAGTTGCTTTTTAAGGGCCTTAAAAATAGCCCTTTAAGCCCTGAATTTACAGGGGTTTAATTAAATTTTAACATGTCCGTGGATTCATCTTTAAGCAGAATCAAACTTCTGCGTTTGTCATCCTTTTTTACATGAACGATATTCTGCTGCTCCGGGAAGAGTTCATACAGAAATTCGTTGGTTACCTCCAAAGACTTAAGCTCCTTGATACCAGTGACTTCAAGATAGCAAACCAAAGTTTCTATATCGTATTCCTTACCGAGATATTGTGCCGTTACCTCAGCGCCATTAGCTTTAATCTGTAATTTTTTGGAGAGGTATTTTTCTATGTAAAGGTCTACGGTTTTATCGTCGTTGGTGCTGTCTAAGCTCAGATCCGGATCGTATCGCTCTTGCAAAACATCCTCAAAATCATCTATAAAGATCTTGGTAATGATCTGCAAACTCTCTTGATCTTGAACGTATTCGATCTTAGTAATACTCACATAGAATTTATGCGCGGAAGAGTTCGCCAAAAAAAGCGGGGCACATAAAACGGTCAATAACAGTACAATTCTCTTCATAGCTATTCATTCGGCAACAACTGGGCCAAAATCTTTATCGTTGGACACAAAGATAACATCCTTAGTTACAAATTGTATACTAATTTTTTGATTCCTCCAAGCGCTCCAAATAGACCCCAGAACGTTCTTTAAAGTGGTTTAGCACCAAGCCGTATTGCTCCACTTCAAAGTCGCGCTGTACGCTAGTGGTTTCTATACAAAAGAGGATAAAATCATAGATTCGCTCTTCAGGTAGACCGTAGGACTCTTTAAAAAACTCAGCAGAATACAAGGCCAAGATCTGTGAGACCACCTGATTTTGCTGCTCCCACTTACGTTTAATGCGGAGTTTCTTGTAATAGCCACTCATATGTTTGTAGAGCACTTCAAGATCTACGGTGGTAATGGTTCCTATTCCAGTAATGATGGGAACAATCTTTTCTTCGGGTTCGCCAATGAAACCCGGGATCCCTACATCGTTAAAATTTATAGGGGTCTCCACCTCAATATCTTGAGCGTCCTGTTGCAAGTTGCCACTTAAAGCGGGTTTAATAAAGACCTCGTCCAACTCAGTAACCCGATCATCCAAAACAACAGCTGCGTATCCGGATTGCATCATTTGCGCATCAACAACTAGCTCTTTGAGCTGATAACGCACAGAAGAAAAATAGAGTGTATCTGCCAATGAAACCCGAATCTCGAAGGCTCCGTTTTGATCTGTAACGGTATTGATCCCTTTGGATTTATTGAGCACATGAACGCCTTCAACATCAGCAGTGTTGAGTAGCTTTCCCTCCAATTCTATATGTTGCGCACGACTGCCAATGGCCGTGAGGATAAAAAGAAGGAGTAGATAATTAGTCTTTAATGCGTTCAAGATATAAGGTGCTTTGCTGCTTGATAAAGCCGAGCAAACGGATCTCGTTCTCCGGTTTTAAGTACCCCTCAGGGATACCCTGCTCTTGCACAAAGTAAATAAAGTCATCATAACGCAGTTGCGGAATGTCAAAGGAATCTTCAAAAAAGTAGACGTTGTAGCGCTGTCTCAGCACCGTTGCAACTTGTTCGTCAGACTGTAGATTATTGAGTTCCTGTTGCTGTCTTCGCTTCTTTCTGTCTTTGCCTATGAATTGCAAAATACCCAGTGGCGTAAACCCGTATTGCATCACATTTAAATTTGACACCTCTTCAGAAACCACATTGCGAATGCGGCTTTGTGAATCGTCTTTAAAGTCGTATTCAAATTCCATGGATTGATAGTCAAAGGTCAAGGCTGAGTCAAAATCATACACTTTTACACGGCCTATATCGACCTCAACATTTCCCGTAAGGTCATAGGGACGCACAATAACTTCCTCCAAAAGATTCACGTTTGGATTCAAATAGATCTTAATGCTTTTATTCTCAATGACCCCTTCATCTATAATGACCGTAAAAGACTGAAACTGCAAAGCTGTTACGAGAATGCGATCATTGGTGGCCATTTTCAAAGTAAAGGTTCCATCCTTGGCGGTAATGGTTCCTTCTTGAGCGGAGCGGTTATAAATGCTGATTCCTTCCAGGTCTTCACCTATGGGAGCAGACAATTCTCCTTTAACAATGACCCGAGTAATCTCCTGGGCCGATACCGTCAAGGCACTAAAAACAAATAAGAATAATAGGTAGAAGTTTTGCATACTCTAAATTACGACACAAACTCTAATTTATCCCTTAAATTAGTCGTCACATTATGTTAAATCCATTATAATTTTGCAAAATCTAATCTTGGCGAGTACCTCTACAGTGCACGGCCAAAGCTATCTGGAATACCTTAAACCCACCCTGGAACGCTTTTTCTCTGGGGTTGAAGAGTTGCTTTTCATTCCCTATGCAAGGCCCGGCGGGATTACCCATGATGCCTATACCAATCACGCCTCACGGTTCTTTGAAACTTTAAAAATAAATGTCAAAGGGTTACACCAATTTGAGGATCCTAAAGCTGCGATAGCAGCAGCTCAAGGGATTTTCACAGGCGGCGGGAATACCTTTGTTTTAGTGAAGGCGCTGCATGAATTAGGGCTGATGGCAGCCTTGCGCGAGCAATTATTTATCGGAACTCCATATTTGGGTACCAGTGCTGGCAGCAATATCTGCGGAATCAATATGCAGACCACGAATGACATGCCTATTGCCTATCCACCTTCATTCAAAACTTTGGGAATGATACCCTGCAATATCAATCCGCACTATTTGGACCCGATTGCAGGAAGTACTCACATGGGAGAAACCCGAGAAACACGCATTAACGAATTTCACAGTCAGGTCAATATTCCCGTGATCGGCTTGAGAGAAGGAAGCTGGCTGGAAGTTCATGGCAAAGCGATTAGCCTTAAAGGGGCCCATACCGCGCGCTTGTTTAGGCAAGGACAACAACCGACAGAACTGGAAACAAATACGCAGATAACCTCCTACTTTTGACATTTGTGTAACTTAGCTATATGAAGGTCATCCTAGACACAGAAAGAACCTATTTACGCGAATTTTTGCTTAAAGATGCCGAGGCATTCTACAGCTTGAATTTGGACCCTGAAGTGATTCGCTATACCGGTGATGCTCCTTTTTCAAGTATCGCGGAGGCGGAAGCATTCATCAAAGCCTACGACCAATACGAGACTAACGGCTATGGCCGTTGGGCAGTTTGTTTGAAAGACACTGATGCCTTTATTGGTTTCTGTGGATTGAAATATCATCCTGATGAGGCCCTGACCGAAGTCGGCTTTAGGTTCTATCGCAAGTATTGGAATCAAGGTTTTGCTACAGAGACAGCAAAAGCCTGCATTGAATTCGGATTTAATGAATTTGAATTACCTGCGATTTACGCCCATGCAGATCGTGAAAATTTAGGATCCATCCGCGTTTTAGAAAAATGTGGCCTGAGCTTTGTAAAGCCAATTGAGTACGACGGTCAATTGGCCAATTTATACTGTTTGAAACGCGAAGACCATGAAACGAATTGATTTTATAAAAACTACAGCTTTAGCTACTGCAGGCCTACCGCTATTGAGCAGTTTTAAACTAAAAATGGAACAAGAAGGAATTCCCAAAGCCTTACTGATGGGCTATAACAATGACCGTTTAGTGGGAGATGGCTTTCAATTGGAGCGCACAACTATGCAGGCCTTCCAAGACCTAAAACAAGCAGCCGTGGCTGATGGAATTACTATTGAAGTGGCCTCCGCCTTCAGATCCTATGACAGGCAATTAGCCATTTGGTCAGGGAAATACAAACGATTCACCCAAAGCGGATTGACCCCAATTGCAGCTATGGAAAAGATCATTGAGTACTCCACGATTCCAGGAACTTCCCGTCATCATTGGGGCACCGATATGGACTTGATAGACGGAGGTGCTTCTCCAAGACCCTCGAGTGTCTTGGAAGCCAAACACTTTCACGGAAAAGGACCTTTCTGCAAATTCAAAGAATGGATGAACGCCCATGCAGAATCCTATGGTTTTCATGAAGTCTATACCAATAACGCCCAACGCAAAGGATTTAAATACGAACCGTGGCATTTTAGCTACAAACCGGTTTCACAAAAGTACTTGGAAGCTTATTTAAAGCTCGATATCAAGTCTGAATTGGAACGCTTAGAAATTCCTGGGGCTGAGCACATGAACCTGCAGTTCATCGAAAAATACCTGCAAGACAACATTGCAGACATAAATCCCGATTTGCTTCCTGCCCGCTAGCACTTATTTTTTTGTACTTTGAAGGCTACAAAAAATAAGTGTCATGTTACGAAGAGGAGGAAGTTGGAAGATCAGAATACTGTTTGGTTTGGCCATAGTAGCTTTTGCTTACTTCAACCGATGCAGTAATACCGTTGTCAATCCTTATACGCAAAGAGAACAGGTCATCAATATGGATTCGGATCAGGAAATTGCTATTGGGCTCCAAGCCATGCCGCAGCTCAAGCAACAACACGGCGGTGATTTCCCAAATCAGGACCTGCAGAACTTTGTGGACCGGGTGGGGATGAAATTGGTCAACAACAGTATTGCTAAAGACACTCCTTACCAATACGAGTTCCATTTGCTAGCTGATGACAAAACCATAAATGCCTTTGCGCTTCCGGGTGGACAGATCTTCATCACCTATGCCCTTCTGGCTAAATTAGACAGCGAAGACCAATTGGCTGGAGTGCTCGGTCACGAGATCGGGCATGTGATCGGGAGGCATTCTGCAGAACGCATAGCCGAAACTGAATTTTGGCAGACGGTGTCTCAAGGAGCTTCTGTCGGTGCAGATGCAGGCGGACTGGTTGCTGGTATTGGTCAAAATGTACTTTTGGGCAATGGCCGTGATGATGAATTAGAGAGTGACGAGTTGGGCGTCCTCTTCATGATCCAATCAGGATACGACCCCGAGGAGATGATCGGCGTAATGCAAGTGCTTAAAGAAGCCGCAGGGCCTAATCGAACTCCAGAATTCCAAAGCACACACCCAGATCCCGACAATCGGATGGAAAAAATCCGTGCTGCCATTGAAAAGTATAAAGATCAAGGCGTAGGTGTTAATTAAGACCTGTTAATTGTCGATGATTTACTGTAATTTTGCAGCAAAACATCGCCCATGAGCAAGCAGGTTTTATTAATGATCCTTGACGGTTGGGGTATGACTCAAAACCCCGATGTTTCTGCCATTGCGCAGGCCAATACTCCTTTTGTAGATAGTCTTGCAGACCAATACCCTAGTGCACAATTACGCACTGACGGTATGCACGTAGGTTTGCCTGAAGGTCAAATGGGGAATTCAGAGGTAGGCCATATGAACTTGGGTGCAGGGCGTATTGTGTACCAAGACCTGGCCAAGATCAATAAAGCAGTTGCAGAAGGTACTTTAGCTAAAGAACCCGTTCTGCAAGAAGCGCTTCAATATGCCAGAGATGAAGACAAAGCGGTTCACCTCTTAGGATTGGTTTCTGATGGTGGCGTACATTCCCACATTGAGCATATTAAAGGATTATTGGATGTAGCTGCCGATGCAGGCTTGTCTAAAGTATTTGTTCACGCCTTTACAGACGGTCGCGATGTAGACCCTAAAAGCGGAAAAGAATTTTTGGTAGACCTCAAAAAACACCTTAAAGAATCTACTGGGGAACTGGCCTCTGTTATTGGACGTTATTATGCCATGGACCGCGACACCCGTTGGGAGCGCGTCAAAAAGGCTTATGACCTGCTCGTACACGGCAAAGGGAAAACTAGCACCAATATTGCTGCCAGTATGGATGAAAGCTATGCGGCAGACATTACCGATGAGTTTGTCGAGCCTATTTGCATGACCAAAAATGGGGCGCCTGTTGCAACCATTAAAGAAGGTGATGTGGTTTTGTTCTTCAACTTTAGGACCGACCGCGGACGTCAATTAACTCAGGCTCTGAGTCAACAAGCTTTCCCCGAATACGATATGGAACCCATTCAGCTCCATTACGTGACTATGACCAATTACGACGACAGCTTTATGGGTGTCCGAGTGATTTACGATAAAGAGAACTTGAGCGACACCTTGGGTGAGGTTTTAGAAAAAGCAGGAAAAACTCAGATCCGCATAGCAGAGACCGAAAAGTATCCACACGTGACCTTTTTCTTCTCTGGTGGACAAGAAGAACCATTTAAGGGAGAAAAACGCATTCTTTGTCCTTCTCCTAAAGTAGCCACTTATGATCTTCAACCAGAGATGAGCGCTTGCGAGATTCGCGATAAGATCATTCCAGAGATTCAAAATAAAACAGCAGACTTTATCTGTTTGAATTTTGCCAACCCGGATATGGTGGGTCATACCGGCGTTTTTGCCGCAGCTATTGAGGCTTGTGAAGTAGTGGATAATTGTACCCAAGCTATTGCGGAAGCTGCTCTAGCTGCAGATTACGACATCTTGATCATTGCAGATCACGGAAACAGTGAAACCATGATCAATCCTGACGGAAGCCCTAACACGGCACATACCACCAACCCTGTACCTTTATACTGGGTGACCAACCAACCCGCGAGTATCGCTGATGGGATTTTGGCAGATGTTGCACCGACAATTCTCGCCTTGATGGGCGTATCCATTCCACAAGCCATGTCTGGCGATATCTTAACCCATTAAGCTTTGGAAGAGACTCGAAAAATAGCAGTAGACTTTGATGGAACCATTGTAGAGAATGCCTATCCTCGCATTGGAAAACCCATGCTATTTGCTTTTGACACCATGAAAAAACTCCAGCAAAAGGGGTTTAGACTCATTCTTTGGACCTACCGTCATGGTAAATCTTTAGAGGAAGCCGTGGAATTCTGTAAAGCCAATGGTGTAGAGTTTTATGCGGTGAATCAGAGTTTTCCAGAAGAAGAATTCACCCAAGATGTGAGCCGGAAGATCAATGCCGACCTCTTTATAGACGACCGTAATATTGGTGGTATGTGGGACTGGGGGCTGATCTATCAAGAATTGATTGGTGAACAAGCGCCAACACCGAGAAAAAAGAAATCTTTATTCGCCTTTTTAAAAAAATAGTATGATCATCCCAAAGACCGCCGAAGAAATAGAACTCATGCGTGAAAGCGCCTTGATCGTATCCAAAACCTTAGGGATGCTCGCTGCAGAGGTAAAACCCGGAGTGACCAGTTTACACTTGGATAAGTTGGCAGAAGAATTTATTCGAGATCACGATGCCATCCCAGGGTTCCTAGGGCTCTACGATTTTCCGAACACCCTTTGCATGAGCCCAAACGCTCAAGTAGTTCATGGAATCCCCAACGATACGCCTTATGAAGAAGGAGACATCATTTCCATAGATTGTGGCGCTATTAAAAATGGATTTTATGGAGACCACGCTTACACTTTTGCTGTGGGTGAGATCGCGCCAGAAGTGGAGCAACTACTAAAGGTCACCAAAGAATCATTATACGTTGGTATTGCTCAGTTTAAAAAAGGCAACCGCACCGGTGACGTGGGTTATGCCATCCAACAACACTGCGAACAGCACGGTTACGGAGTGGTTCGTGAATTGGTGGGACACGGTTTGGGTAGAACCATGCATGAAGACCCAGAAATGCCAAACTACGGCCGTAGAGGTCGCGGTAAGAAATTCGTTGAAGGCATGACTGTTGCGATTGAGCCGATGATCAACTTGGGCACGCATCGTATTGAGCAACTCAAGGACGGCTGGACCATTTTAACTCGAGACCGTAAACCCAGCGCTCACTTTGAGCACAATGTTGCTTTAGTGGATGGAAAACCAGAACTACTCTCCACCTTTGGTTATATTTATCAAGCTTTGGATATTGAAAGTGATGAAGAAACTCCTTTTCGTGCAGAAGCCTTGGTGCTCTAATTGATGAAAGCCCTATTTAAATTTTTTCTGAATCTTTTTCCCAGACCACTGCTGATACGGTTGAGCTATGTGGTACGGCCGATCTTTGCTTTTTTTATGCGAGGCGATCGGTATGTTGATCCTATAGATGGCCGCGGATTTAGAAGCTTTTTGGCTTATGGTTATGCTAAGACCCGCGAGAATGTTTTATCGCCTAGTACACTCTCCCTAGAAAGACACCGCTTATTGTGGTTGTTTTTAAAGAACGAAACCGACTTCTTCAGCAAACCGCAAAAGTTGCTGCACTTTGCTCCAGAGCAAGCTTTTTATAAGCGATTTAAAAAGATGCAGCATTTGGATTATGTGACTACTGATCTGAATTCTCCGATTGCCGATGTCAAAGCTGATATCTGTGATTTACCCTTTAAAGACAACAGTTTTGATGTAATTCTGTGCAATCACGTTTTGGAACACATCCCGGATGATGCAAAGGCCATGCAAGAACTCTATCGCGTAATGCGCCCCGGAGGTTGGGGTATTTTTCAGATTCCTCAGGATTTAAACCGCGAGGAGACCTTTGAAGATCCAACGATCACAGACAAAGAAGAGCGCACTAGAATCTTTGGTCAATACGACCATGTGCGCGTTTACGGTCGGGATTATTTTGACAAACTTGCGGCGGTAGGCTTTGAAGTCGATGCAGTGGATTACACCAAGACCATCGGACAGGAATTATCGGATAAATATCGTCTGGCTTGGGGAGAGCTTATCCCCTATTGCAAAAAGCCGCTGAATTAGTCTTTGAGCAAGGGTTCAAATCCGGCAGTAAAGAAAACCGCAGTAGAATCTGCAACCGCATAGGTCAAATAAGCCTCAACTCCATCTAATTTTTCTAAGAGCGCCTTAGACTTTTCCAACCCAAGAGCCATAAAGGTGGTCGCATAAGCGTCTGCAGCCGCACAGGTGCTCGCCAAAACAGTAGCACTGGTTACATCACTGGTCTCTGCGGAACCTGTCAGCGGATTTAACGTATGAACATAGCGCTTTCCACTAGCGGGATCAACCCGAAACTTTCGATAGTTTCCGGAGGCTGCCATGGCTATATTTTCAAGTCTCACGGCTGCCTGTAAGCCGCGCGTTTGGAAGTTCGTATCAACCGCTTCTATTCCGGCGACCCATTGGGCTTGTTTTTCCAAATTCATCCCTGAGGCATACACCTCACCGCCTAACTCTATGATATAATCGGTCAAGCCTTGATTGGACATATAGTTGGCAATTCGATCAATACCATAGCCTTTTGCAATGGCGTTGAAATCAAAGTAGATCTGCGGATAGGCTTTGGTGATGGTACCGTCTTTATTCAGCTTGACCTTATCAAAACCGACGTAAGTCATTAAAGAATCTAAGGTGGTGCTATCAATTACTGCCAAAGGTTTTTCATCGCCAAAACCGTAAGCGTTTCTGAGCACCCCTATGGTTGGATCAAAATACCCTGCTGATTCCTTGTGGATGCGTTGCGCCAAGGTATAGACATCTTGAAACATGGCATCGGTAACTTGAGTAGAATCCCCCCGGTTTATGCGGGTGATGTCACTGTCCTCCCAATAAGTACTCATCGATTGGTTCACAGCGTTGATCACAGAATCTACCCCCACACTTAAATCCAGTTTACTGGTGTGAAAATATTTAATGGAAAAGGTGGTCCCAAAAGCACCGCCTTGTAAGGTATGTAATTGTGGTGTTCCTTCCTGGCAGCCGATCAATGTCAGCCCCAAAAAGAATGCGAATAACGGCTTAAATAATTTCTTGAAGACCATGATAGACCATTGTATAAGATTCATCTTTTATCGGTGGCTTGGCGTAGTCACTTCCGTGTCCTAGGCCCACACCAGCGTAATAGGTTTTTGCGTTGAATTTATCCGCGTGCTGCTTAATGGTTTGCATAAACACCGGGTCATAGACCTTAGCATCTTGCGGATAGGCAATGGCGCGTACAATCACAAAATGAAGGTCTTTATTTTTGAGCGCCACAAATTGTGGATCCTTTTTGAGTTTAGAATTCACTCCTAAAAACTCATAGCCTTGCTCTTCCAGATCCTTACCCACGATATTCATGGCCAGATTGTGAAGTTCCTGTGGTGATAATGGGGTCATTTATTTAAATCTAATGCACTTAAACTCGGCGAACGTATAGGTGGGAATTCCAAACGAATCTCCTTTAGGATATTCGTACCAAGGACTGCGTTTGGAATCGTTTAGATTCTTGAGCAGATGCACACTTTGCGCGGGCGTGTTCCCTTGTGCAAAAATAAATAATTTCTCGCCGTTGGCATTACTGATCTCGTCCACAGCAATAATTATATGACCCGGGAAGCCGGGATAAACGAGCATATCTCCCAATTGCATTTCATCGGGATCGGTGATTTGAATGAGCTCATCATGTAAGGACTGTGTTCCTGAGTAGGTAAAGATCAAATTTAGATAGCGGTAAAAATTGGTTTTGCTGTGATCTGCGGATGCGGATTTTTCAAAACGAACATCATTCCCGTTGATCACGGGCCGGAATCCCTCAGCATAGGAACTCCACGAACAATAATCCCCAGAAGTGAAATTAAAGCCTAAATCGTCCTTTCTACCTATTTGCCAAAGGTATTCTGCACGCAAGCGAATTAAAGCATCTGCGCATTGCATGAGTCCATTATCGGGTACAGAAAGGTCTAATACCCCAACATGACCGCGTTGATACACATAGGGTTTGCCTGTATAATTGATCACTTCTGTCCCCGCGGCTAAAAGTTTAAAATTCCTCAAATACTCCTGAAAACTACCAGCAGGGTAAGAAACACGGGAATAGCCTTCTGGAAGTTTTACACGACTGGCGACGGTATTGCCCTGCTCGTCTATATAATTTGGGCTCACCACATAACTCTTGGCCACTTGAGTAACTACCGGACCCTTGTCTGTCTGAGTAAGAAGAAAGATCACCAATCCAACAACCAGCAGTAGTAAAAGTTTGCGCATATAGTTATAACAAAAAAGCCGGCACTTTAGTACCGGCTTTTTCTATATATGGGCAATTAATTTATTGCTTGATCACACGCTTCACGATAGTTCCCTCTGTAGTGTATACTTTCACAAAGTAGATGGCGGTATCTAAACCTGTAAGATCAAGATCCACACTTTCTGTAAGTGTGTAGGTCTTATTTGTGATAAGACGACCGCGAATATCGCGAATCTCAACCGCTTCAATAGTCGCTGAAGGCGCTACTACGCGAACCATTCCAGTTGTTGGGTTTGGAACAACGCTCAAGTTGTTGATCTGGTTGTCATCGGTACTGAGTACCTTCTCTTCAAAGAAGACTGAGAAACGATCGTCATCCAAACCGGCTTCTGCAGCAAAGCTGTAGTTACCTGTGCTTAAGTTAGCGATGGCTCCAGTCACTTTGTCCTCAATGTAAACGTTTACATCGGTTGCTAAAGTTCCTAATTCGATATCTGCTAAAGAGATGGTGAATAGTTGATTCTCCTCAATTTGAGAACGGAAACCAACTTGGATCTGTGCTTCCATATCAAAGGCTTCACGCGCTTGAATGGTTAACTGCTCTCCTGTTGCTACCGTAGAGAATAAAGAAACTGGCGTACTTAGACGTTTCGCATCAAATTCTGACTCGAAAGCAGCAGTAGCACCTTCCATAAAGGCCACCAACATTTGAGATCCTAGTTTATAGGTTTCGTTTTTGACATCCAACCAAACGCGAACCTTGGAAGCATCAAATGATTTGTAATCCGTGTTGTTACCTACGACACGCTGATCATTCTGATAGGTCACTGTACCAGCAGCTACCGCCTTAAATCCGAATCCTTGTCCAGAGGCAATGTATTGCGTAGGAGCGGCACCTCCATTGGCAGCAGCAGTTCCACCTACAGTAGCTACATACATGGAAATGTCACCCATGTCGTAATTGGCTTCATTATAACCTGCGTAGGTATCACTTGGCCCACTGATGTGGTTCCAGAAATAAATAGTGTTTCCAGTAACCGCACTGTTATCGGCAATGAACTCTTCCGCGTCAATTGCTGATGCGTATGGGTTTGCCGTTACGTTGGCACTAGCATTTTGAGATCCGTTATAACCTGCATTGAATGTGAATACCCCGTTATTCAGAGTTCCATCATCATAAACAAAGTTATAAGTTGCTCCATCGGGTACCGTTGGAGATGCTTGTGGCATCAATAGGTAACCTTCTGCTGGGTTAATGGTTCCAGTGTAGTTCACCCAGTTATTACCGTCATCATCGGCCCAGTTCTCTGCAGTTGGATCTGCAGCGGCTACCGCCGTGTTCGGCACAAAGCTCGCTGTTGTGTGATTTCTAAACTGCACTGCAGTACCAAAGGTATTGGCACGGGTAGATCCACTCATTGGGTTACCCACGATCATAAATCCACGGTTATCCAAACTCGGTGACGTTTTGCGCACAATTATGCTACCGTTATTATTCACCACAGCGTCATCGTTGATCTGAACTACTGACCCTTCGTGTTGTACATCTAAAGTACCATCCACGTTAATATTTCCTACTGCGCTCAATGTACCTCCAGCTCCAATAGTAAGAGTCGCTGATGGGTCAATATCACAAGAACAAGCTGTAATATCTCCGTCCGTTGCAGTGTCATAATTACTCGCAATTGTTGCAATAGTTCCTGCTGTTGGAGTTACATCCCATGAACCACCAGAGAAAGTAGCTCCTGTTCCTTCAACAGTAACAGTCACATCGCAAGTTGTGATTCCTCCAGCACCGTCATCTGCAGTAATAGTTACTATATTCTCTCCAAGGTCAGCACAAGTAAATGTGGTTTGACTGTAAGAAAGGGACACTGCGTTTCCACAGTTTTCAGCCAAGCCACCTACTTCTGGTATAAAAGCTACAAAATCATTCATAGCTGTCCAGTTAGTTGCATTTCTTCCAGGAACCACATAAGCTGTTGTTCCTCCAATATTCTCAATTCCTTGAGTACGCGTTCCACCATCAGATGTCACCATTGAAGAGTGGATCTCAATTCTACTGTCTGCCTCATACAATTGTACTTGGAAGGTATTTAATGCAGATGTATCCTCCCAGTGTGGCATGTCAACATAGTCTACCACAAATACTCTGTTAGGAGCAGTACCTTCTGTCTTATAACGTATAATTTCCCCTCCTAGCGGTCTCCAATCATCCCATACAGCGGCAATCATATTGTCCGGTAGTGTAGTTGATGGTAATGCGTCGTTCGTGAAATCAGTAAGGTCATTGGTATCAAAAGATAAGTACCCGTTTGAGGTAATGTGTACAGAGCTATAGGTTACTCCAAAGAAGCTGAAGTCAAATCCTAGCGCAATAGCAGCGGTACCAGCGTCATCACCTAAAGTAACACTTGTTGAGCCCGTAGCGATGTTCATTGGCGCATACGTCCCTGTTTGATCTATAGTGTATCCATCACCAGGTAATAAGTTCGCAACCACATCTGGATCGCTCAAGGTAGCATTACCCGAACCGTCTAAGGTTAGGGTTGCATCTTGACAAACTAATACAGGATTTCCGTCAGTTACATTAATGGTCTGCGTTGGAGCTCCAGGAGACCCATCACAGTTCAATGCGCTAAAGGTAATGGTATGTGAACCAACACCTGCCGCAGAAGGATCAAAGTCAAAAGTATTGTCTCCATTGTCTGTTACTCCAGGTCCGCTGTATGTACCGGTTCCCAATGCTGTTCCACCACTCAAGGTCTGAACCCCTTCTGTAGCACAGAATGAATCAGCACCTGCAAGATCAAAACTTGCATCTGGCAAAGTAAAGTCTTCTGTTCCGTCTGAACGGCTAGTAGAAGATCCTTGGCTCGCGTTAACTCCAAGACCTCTTCTGGCGAAAGCTCCCCAAATCAAACATTGGTTAGCTCCTCCGTAAATATTGGTATCTGCTTGTAAGATAGCATCACGACCATCTACAAAACCAGGGCTACATGGCTGTAGCTTCATGGCTTCAGAAACCAAATTCAAAGCGATGTTATTACCTCCAGTTCCGTTATAGATATCAGCATCCCATCCGTAAACGTCGATAAGATCCCAAGTCATTTCCCAAAGCATGGTTGCCCAAACAGATCCAACTCCGTGAGGCACAGAAGCCGTGATAATATCATTATAGGTCTGCGTATTATTTTCACGATTGTACGGTTGAGGACGAATTCCTCCACCCGTTGTTGGCTCTTCAAACAAAAAGGTACCCACTGGACGATTCGTGTTGGAAGCATCTGCTGGTTTCATAGTCAAAATCAGCCCTAAGAAGTCACTCCAACCTTCACCCATTTGCTCTTGATTACCCAAACAACCTGCGGCTGCTGGTCCTCCTGTCAAACGGTTTGACCATCCGTGGCCGTACTCGTGAGCAATTACAAGGTTGTCAAAATCACCATCGGCAAATTGACCGTTTCCGTTGATATCACAAACGTACATCTGCATTCTTGGATTACCTCCGTCCGCAGGCGTACCAAAGTTTGCATTACATGTCCCTGAACCGTCTTGAGCTTCAGCATCTACAGAATCTCCTCCAGATCCACCGTTACCGTAGTTATTCTCTTGGAAGTTACCGGCTTGTTCAGTGAATCCATATTCATAAAGTACGTCATGGATTATGTTGGTCCAGTAGAAAAGGTTTGTGATCGCAGCAGACTCTGATTGGTTTGCTGTTGTATATGGAATGGTTAGGGTATAATCAAAATCCAAACTAGCGCCTCCGTCTGGGGAGAAACCAGCATTATCACCATCCTCATAGGTATGTGTGTTATTACCACGTGTATTGGTGAACTCAGCACCGGTTACCCCATTAGTGTCATGCCATCCATAAGGAGAAGCATTTGTGTTTTCTGGATTAACCACTAAAACACGACCCGTACTGTGGTTTGGAGATTCATCCGGAATTGCATAAACACGGTACTGCGCAGGTACCGGTGAAGTTGCATTTACCACCATAGTTGGTGTATAAGCTTCTACCGTTGTTGGTGCCGCATGTGGCCCAATAAATGGCACATCGTGGCTGTGGTCGTGACCAAAGTCACAGTAATTTGTATAATTGAATTTGGTGATGATATCACCAGACTTGGCATCTACAAAGAAGTTGTACCAATCTGCACTGCGTGTTTCTGCAATGGAGAGTTCATAAGCTAGTGTCAAACCTCCTTTATCTGCGTAATGATAAACCAATTGGGTTGGAATCTCACGCTCGGAGATTCCCGCTTTACTGTAAAGTACAACGCCATTTTCCTTACGCTCCAATTGTGTCAAGCTTTCCGTCATAGTGTAAACCATGCGTGTGGCTACGTTTTGAATAGCCATCTCTGCCGTCATGCTCGAGCTACCCAAAGTTTGAGCGTGGTTGTAAAGATTTTTGATCATCTTATTGTTGAAATTGCTCAACTTTCCATCGGCATTGATATGTATGCTCGATTCGGTTCCTTTTACAGGAATACCGTTAATGGCTTGAACAAAATAAACGTGATGCGTTCCACTCACTTCACTGGTATGTTCAGCAGTGATAATGTAACTCGCATCTTCTTGGAAAAGGGCTTCTTTTTGCACCAATTCCTGAAGTTTTTGATCTAAATTGAAATTGCGGGATTGTCCATAAGCTGTGGAAACAGCTCCAAATATCAAGCAAACCAAAGCACAATACAGTAGATTTCTCACTGATTTTGAGACAGTTAAGTAATTAAGATGCATAATTTTACGGTTAAAGGGTTGTTGTTAAGGGGATTGAAACAGTGTGTGTTAGTCGTCAAAAATAGTATTTAATCGACAAAATACAAGGAAAAACTGCTATTTGTTAAGGAAGTCATAAAAAAAGTGCCAATTGATTGAACAACTGGCACTTTCTTCAATGCAAAAGGTGTTCTTATTCCTTAATGAGTCTTAAGCTGTAAACACCAGAATCTGTTTTCACACTTAAGATATAAACTGCAGCTTCCAGCTCAGAAACGCTAATGCTAGCCTGATCTCCACTCAGCTCGTGCTGCGCTATTTGACGTCCACGGATATCATAAATGATCACATTTTCAAGGATCACTCCGTTCGGCGCATTTAAGGTGATATTATCTTGAGCAGGGTTTGGATAGAGTCCGACCAGCTGTAGTGATTCGTCATCAACACTCAGTACGCGCTCTTCAAAGACCAAACTAAAGCGGTTGTCATACGTACCGTCCAGGGCTCTAAAGACATAATCGCCTTGGGTCAAGTTGGTTTGTGTGTTGAGTTCACGATCGATCAAATACACCTGAGTGTCTGCTGGCATATTGTGGAATTCCATATCAGCAATACTAATACGGAATACAGCATCAGCTTCAATCATACTACTCATCCCAAGGCTAACCTCAGCTTCGATATCCCAAGAAGGCAAACCATTAATGGCCAACTCTTCTCCTGTAAGCAATTCAGAGTACAAGGAAACTGGCGTTGCCAAGCGTTTCGCATCAAAATGCGGTTCCATAGCCTCAGTCGCATCATCTACAAAGGCAATCAACGCCTGAGATCTCAGCTCATAGGTCTCGTTGGTCAGGTTTAACCAAATTCGGTCTCTTTGAACTGGCTCCGTCATTCTAAAGGTATCATTCGGCCCGGTAACACGCATTGCATTTGCAAAACTAACCGTTCCTGCAGCAGCAGCCTTGTAACCAAAGCCTTGAGCAGATGAGATGAAGCCAGTCGGAGCCGCACCACCATTCGCAGCAGCTACTCCACCAGAACCTGTTGTATACATAGAAATATCACCCATATCATAATTGAGATCATTATAACCAGGATAAGCGGCAGATGGCGCCGTTAAATGCTCCCAGAAATAAAGGGTTGATATTATTGTTGAATTTGCCGCGATAAAAGCGTCAGCATCTATAGCCGAAGCGTACGGGTTGCTGATAATATTCGGGCTTGAATTTTGGTCGGTATTAAAGACAGCCGCGATATCAAGCGCTCCACTGTTTAGCGTCCCCGTGTTGAATTCAATATCAAAAACTCCAGAGGCTCCTGGGTCGGTCCCCCGTCTTCTAAACATATAACCTTCCGCAACATTCAATGTTCCAGTAAAGGGCGACCAATTGTCTCCGTTGTCATCTGCAAAGTTTTCTGCGGATGGAAAAGCGGCTGTTACATCTGCATTGGGCACAAAATTCAACGTATTGTGACTGAACATACGAACGCGCGTTGGATCGTATAAAGCAGCATCGGTTTGCATACTCATAGGCGAGCCTAAAATTGAAAAGTCTCTTAAACTTAAACTAGGTGTTGTTTTACGAACACTGATGGTTCCAAGATTAGTTGTTATAGCTGTCTCCAGTGTCTGCACTACAGAACCTTCGTGTTCCACTACCAAATTTCCGTTGATCCCTATGGTGATATCTTCTGTGGCTAAAAGATAGTCTCCCGCATTTACAGTTACTGTTCCCGTTCCTATAACACAACTGCAGCTTTCAATACTACCGGTAACCGTATCGTAGTCTCCTGAGAACAGGGCAATCGCACCTAAATCTGGAACACCATCAGTCCAGGCGCCACCGTCCCAATCTGTGATACGAGCGCTCACCGTGATATCTGTTGAACAACTGTCTATATTACCGGCGTCGTCAAAAGCATAAAGGGTTTCTGTAATTGTTCCGACATCAGAACAGCTATATTCCAAAGGTGCATCGGCAATAATGCTCATATCCCAAGAAACCGTTGACATTCCAAAAGCACCAGGATTTGGGATCAATACATGCATGAAATAGGTTTGACCGGCTTCAAATGAGAAAGTAGCGCCATCAGTTGACGCTGTCAAAACACCAGCATTGTTGTAGTTTACAAAGCCGAGATAATTCGGTGAAGCAAACAGGTTCGTGCCCAAATCTGGTTTTGCGTTAAAGAAGGTAAGTACGTTTCCATCGGAAGCCGAAGTTCCTGTAGCCACAGGTGTGTAATCACCAGTGACCTGAACAGTGAAAGCAAATTCATTGATCAAGAAGGTGTTTCCGCCATAGTCCGCAGCAGTGCTACCAGCCGTGGTTTCTGAATCAAAACCAGTGGTTTCAAAGCCGAGATAAAAACGCGCAGCATTGTCTGTAGTACCGCCATCAGCATCTGTCGGCGCAACCAGTACGGTACCATCTGCACCCAACTCTGCCGTAACGTCTTGACAAACGGCAATTGGAGCAACTACGTCTTCACAGAACTTGAAGTTATCTACAGCAACATAAATAAAACTGCCGCTAATTGTGATCTCTACTTCATCAACGTCTTCCCCTGAAAAGTCTGAAGCTCCGTCAGTAGCAAAATCAACCGTAGAAAATCCACTCGTTGATCCGAAGGTCGTTGGGAAACTGCCTGTCTTTGTAAAACTGTAAACTTCAACACCATCTAACAAGCCACGTATGGTCAAAGAACCGTCATTGGTTGGATTGGCACCGTCCGCCTCAGAAGAAACAAAAACTTCAAAGCTTTCCATATAGATCAGGGCAGGATTAGTCACACTGATAGAATAGGTCTTATCTACACCTTGATCATCTACATTATCTAAATATCGGTCTGAAGCACCTGCTCCAGCTCCTATAAATTCATCAACGCTAAAATTGGCTGAGCTCGTGGTAAACGGAACACCCGCCCGGGTCCAAATATTGGCATCTAAAGCCAAAGACTCAAAAGTCTCCACAAAGCAGGAAGAAACCAAATGCACTTCTCCCTCGGTAAAAGCATCTGGCGGTGTGTTGCCGTCCAAATCCTCTATATCGGTACCAGAAAGCAAATCCAATCTCAAACTTCCTTCTCCAGAAATTCCTGAGATAGAAACGGTATAGGTATTTGCCGAACCGCTTACATTATCTATGGTACCTGCAGCGGTTCCAGTTAAAGTCAACCCGAAGTCATCTGCAGAAACATTGACGGCATCTTCATTGAAGATCACCGTATAATCAACACTCGTGGCGTTGGCTTCTGGATCTCCTACCAAAGAAGACGAGAGCACTATTGGAGGATCTGCACTGGTCACCCCTTCACAATGCTCAAAATTGTCTGCTCCTATATAATTGAAGGATCCCGAGATCGCAATTCGGATCTCATCTACATTGGTCAAGCTGTAATCTGCAGCACCGTCTGTAGCAAAATCAACGGTGAACCATCCTCCGTTACCTGAAAAGTCTGTCGGGAAACCTGTGGTCTTGGTAATGGTATAGACCGTCGCTCCGCCTAAAATTCCTGTAAGCGTTAAGGTTCCGTCATCGGTTGGGTTGGTTCCTCCATCAGAAGAAGCGTAGAAATCCATCGCTTCAATATTGAACTCCTCGCCACCAGAGGTAGCAATGGAATAGGTTTTATCCGTGCCCAGATCAGCATCATTGTCTAAGAATTGATCGGAACCCGACGAGCCGCCTCCAGCAAAAAAGCCGACGGCAAAAGAATCACCCGGGGTCTCGAAGGCAACACCGTTACTGGAGAACACTGAATCGTCAGCAACAAAACTTTCAAAGGTCTCTTGAAAACAACGCGTAACCACATGATCCTCTCCTGCTGTAAAGGCGGGGGCTGGAGTGTTTCCAGCTGTATCTTCTATATCATTTGATGCAGAAAGGTCTACACTAACGGTTCCTTCTCCAGCGATGTTATCAACTGTGATGGTGTAAGTACTAACACTTCCGCTAATGGCGGTAAGGTTTGCGGTGGTTCCCACAGCATCTAAAACAAAATCGTCTAGGGTAACGTTAATGGCCTCTTCATTGAAGTTCACCAAAAAGTCTACGCTGGTAGCTGTGCTCGTTGGAGACCCTACCACAGTGATGGTCTGTACAAAGGGCGGATCTGTCTCTAAAATTTCACTGTCTATAATAAAATCATCTAAGGCCACATATTGCAGTGTTCCTTGTAAGGTGATCACCAGTTCATCGATGTTCAAAATGCTGTAATCTGCTCCAGGCTCTGTCGCAAAATCGAGCTCAAAGAATCCTTCATTGACTGAAAAATCCGTGGGAAATCCGCTGGTCTTGGTATAGGTCCACACGGTCGCGCCAGCAAGTTTTCCTTCATACAGCACACTCTGGCCTGCCGTAGGGTTGTTTCCTGTAGCGCTATCGGAAACATACATGTCTACAGATTGGAGGGTAAAAGCATCACCTCCTGTGGTTATGGAATACGACGCACCAGTAGTGGCGATTCCAAGATTATCCATAAACTTATCAGATCCGCCCGCACCAGCATTAGCAAAGGTGGTAACGTCAAAGTCTGTGTTGCTGGAACTGAAGGTCTTTCCATCTAGCGCAAAGCTATCCGTGCCATCAGCCAGAGCTTCAAAGTCTTCCGTAAATTGAGCATGAGCTGTTGTCACTGTTAAAAGCAATATAAAGCTCGCACGTAAAAAAGTGTAAAGTAGTTTCATTGTTAATTGGTTTGGACCTGTGCTCACCTCAATGATCTGAATTAGGTAGATATGCCCGTGTCCGGTTCGTTTTAATTTTACATCTTAGCACTATGAATTCGACAAATGATTTTGCGGATCTTTTTGATAAGATGCTCAATGCGCAAACCGAAGCAGAAGAGATCACTGCTGCTTTAGCATTGGCAGATCACTACCAAACACTTCTGGAAACCCACGCCCTTGCTCAAGATTTCTCCAATAAAGAAGAGACCTTTTTAGAAGGAGGGGTGGCCTTAGCCTCGCAATATGCCTTAGACTGTTTACGCGATCCTTTGCGAACCACACGCTTTATTGTGGGAACCTATCAGGCCATTAAGGACCAATTGACTCAAAACAATAGCGTGAATCTGCTTTACGCTGGATGCGGACCAGCAGCACCTTTAGTGCTACCACTACTGCATCGTTTTGCGAGCAAAGAGATTCGCGTAAGTCTTTTAGACATTACCGAAAGTTCAATAAAAGCAGTAAAGAGTTTGGTCCATGCCTTGGACCTCCAGGGGTATATTGTGGAATATATCACTGCGGATGCAATCACCTACAAGGCACCTCAAGAGCACTTTGACATCATGGTTTCTGAAACCATGGACAAAGGTCTCACAAGAGAACCTCAGGTAAGGATCATGCAAAACCTCATTCCCCAATTAAAAGAAAATGGCCTGTTTATTCCACAGGCTATTGATGTTTACGGGGAGCTTACTTTCTATGGCAAAGAACCTTACTTTGACCTTTATAAGGATTTACAAAGTTTGGGACCTTGCTATAAAACAGCTCTTAAAAAGAAACTGTTCAGCATTGCTCAGGATGTGACCAATGATCAGCCTTATGAGTTTACTTCTGATGCAATCGAAATTCCATCAGATCTTTCACAGACTCCTGACGCCGCGGTTTATGCCGAAATTCAAGTTTACAAAGAACGTATTTTGCCCAAGGCAAAATCTCTGATTAGCAATTCATATTGCATTCGCTCTCTGTTGGGGGGAGAAAACAAACACTTTAAATATCATTACACGACCCAAGGAACTCCTTCTTGGGAGCTCCGGATCGAGTAAAATCGTAATAGTTGATTTAAGATCTAGAAGGGAATATACCTGTTAAGGCAATAATCCAAGTTATAGTCAAATACGGCTGCATATTATTGAACGCAGTGCTCCCACCTGTGAAACCTACATTCAATCCGTTCAATTGTTGATCTGGCGTCGCAGAGTTATATCCCAATGAAGGCACAAAAGAACGCCCAGATTGTTGCCCAGGAGTTGCTAATGAAGCACCTGTAAAAGCTGAACTGGTATCTGCGTTGGCACTACTAACGCTCAGCGCTGCTGCATGCGAGTGCGAAGGCAAATTTGCCACAGTTAAAGTCGTTGTAGCGGTACCTGATCTTTGACCAATACTGTAAGAAGGCAATCCCGGTCCGGAACCTTCATGAATGGCAACACGACCTCTGAGGTCTGGTAAGGCGAAAGTAGTTCTCCCATCCCCTCCGTAAATAGTTCCTAGCAGGGAAAATAAGGCTGTGTTTGATGCTATTGAAAGTAATGTCCCGTCACATTTAGCCCACCCTACGGGTGCAAAATTAAATCCAACGCATTGGATTTGTCCAATAAATGGCTCCATAAAAAATGCGGTTTAAATTAAAGTGAAAAATTAAGATTAATGGTGTTGTTGGTGAGCCCGTGGCTCGTTGTGGGGAGTGTTTTATCTCCTAAAACGTTGTGCTTTGCCCAATGGGATGCGTGGGCGTGCGCAAAATTCTGATTAACACAAAGCAAACCATAGTTTTCGCGCCCGTTTTTAGAGATTCGGAAATAAAAACGTGGTAATTCTCCTTCCTTACGCCCTGGCCAGTCGCTTTTAAAGCTGTAATCGCCATTGGCATCGGTATGAAAATAACCGCGTTTGAGTTTCCAGTTGGAATTCGCGTCTTTAAACCACACTTCAACCTTAGCATTGGCTACAGGTAGAAGCGTTGTTCCGTCGAGAATTTGTCCTTTTATATTTAAGTATTTACCGAGTTTTAACCCTGCTCTAAAATCTGTTTTACTGTCAGAAATTGAGGAATAACCCGGAAAATCGTTAAGAGTGTCGGTGTTGGCTAAGGTTGCCGTTCCTATTAAAGATAGGCCTACAGAGGCAGCCGCTGTAGTGCGCAAGAAATTGCGTCTGGAGTTGTTTGGTCCCATAATGATGGTTAGTTACGTTTATAAAGTTATGAAAATAAAATGGTTATTAAAGAAAAAGAGCTACTCTATTGGAGCAGCTCTTTCCTCGAATCTGAACGAACACCACTTTTAATTTCTCGAAGGATATACCCCTTGTAATGCAATGATGTAGTTCACAACCTGATAAGGTTGCATATTGTTAGCTGGCGCCCCATTACCTGTTAGGTTGGTTTCTACAGAACCCGTATTTAAGGTAACATCTGGAGCCGCGGCATTAAAGCCTTGTGTTGCTGTAAAAGTTCTTCCTGATAAGCTTCCAGGAGTTGCAATGCTTGAGTTCGCTGTTGCTGCAGACTGGCTAGCGTCTGCAGAGCTTACTTTTAGGCTTGCTGCGTGGTTGTGGGCGGGTAAGTTGGCAACTTGAAGAACAGTGCTTTCTGAACCTGAAAGCTGACCTAATTGTCTGGGTGATAGTCCAGGGCCGTTTCCGTTACCAATAGGAGTACGACCCCTAAGGTCTGGCAGTCCAAAAGTGGTCCTTCCATCACCTCCATAAGTGGTACCTAATATTGAAAAGAGTGCTGTGTGTGTATTGATTGCTAAAAGCTGTCCCTCACATAGCGCCCAGCCTCTGGGAGCGAAGTTCCCAGCGAACATGATAATTTCTCCGATAAATGGATCCATAATAATGATTTAGTTGATTAGTAATGCTTTAGAGCTGTTAAATGCTTCTTTTGTAAAACTAGTTTGCCACTATATCTTAGGTAAGGGTATAAATACGTGTTTTGAATTTTGCGGGAAATCTTAACTTCGTTCCATGAAGAATTCCAAAGACACGTTGCGACAGATCGCAGATAATTTATACAATCCAGAGCTCCATTACCAAGACCTATACAATGCCTGCCAAAACTACAAGGACTTGTTAATGCAGATCACGGAGATCACTTTTGAGGACGATACACACCGCAATGATATCTATACAGCTGCCGGACGAGCCGTCGGCACCGAATGGGCTATTCGCTGCGTGGAGGATATTATGAGAACGCGTGCCTATTGTCAAGGCGTATTTCAAGCGGTCTTAGATCTACTAGAAACCAAAAAGTGTGTGCGTTTGATCTATGCTGGCACTGGGCCTTTTGCCACTTTGGTCTTACCCTTGATCACTAGATTTTCTTCTGATGAGTTACAACTCGACCTTATGGAGATCAATCCAGAGAGCGCCAATCACCTTAAAAAAGTATTGGCCCATTTTGAAGCCGAAGATTACATCCGCAACCTCATCATAACAGACGCAACGACCTATCAAGTAGATGATCCAGAATCAGTTGATATCCTCTTGAGTGAAACCATGCAGGCAGGTTTAAATAAGGAACATCAGGTAGCTATTTGTTACAATCTAATTCCGCAACTACCAGCAGAGACTATAATGATCCCCGAACAGATCATTTTAAAACTCTACGCAGTAAATCAAGAAAAGCATCAACAATACAAAACCTCATTAAACCCAGAAACAGTACCCAAATTCTATGAAGATCTGGGAACTTTGTATACCCTGGACGCGCCCAACATTTTGTCCCAACATGAGCAGATCAATGCTATGGGGGCTTCGGCAACATTTGAGCCCGTGACATTAGAAATTCCTAAAGACACGCACAGAAAATACCATCAGTTGACCATCGCAACGCAGATCATGCTTTATAAGGACATCGAATTAAAGCTGGAAGATTCTGGGCTCACCGCCCTGCGTATCTTACAACCACTTAATCCCATGATGCAAACCGTAAAGAACTTGCGTAGCACCTATTACACCGGAGAAAACCCCGGCTTGGATTTTGAGATGAACGTATAAAAAAACCCTCGGCAAAAACCGAGGGTTACTTTTTTAAAAGTGTCTGGATTATCCTCCAAAGTCATCAAAGCGGATATTCTCATCTGGGATACCAAAATCTTCTCCCATCTTCTGCACCGCCTTATTCATAAGTGGTGGTCCACAGAAATACAATTCAATATCCTCTGGAGCTTCGTGGTGGTTCAAATAATTGTCGATCACACATTGGTGAACAAATCCAACAAAACCGTCTCCAGGAGCATCTAGGCTCTCTTTTACTTTCCAGTTGTCTTCTTCTAATGGCTCAGATAGCGCCAAGTAGAACTTAAAGTTCGGGAACTCACGCTCTAGCTCGTTAAAGTGCTCCAAGTAGAACAACTCACGCTTAGAACGCCCACCGTACCAATAAGTCACCTTACGACCCGTCTTTAAGGTCTTGAATAGGTGATACAAGTGTGAACGCATTGGCGCCATACCTGCTCCACCACCAACATAAAGCATCTCCGCTTCACTGTGATTGATGAAGAATTCACCGTAAGGTCCTGAAATGGTTACTTTGTCTCCTGGCTTCTGCGCGAAGATATAAGAAGAAGCAACACCTGGGTTTACGTTCATCCATTGGTTCTTAGCACGATCCCATGGTGGAGTCGCAATACGCACGTTAAGCATGATCTCACGCCCTTCTGCAGGGTAAGAGGCCATAGAATAAGCGCGCTCTACTGTTTCTGTATTTTTCATCACCAATGGCCAAAGTCCAAACTTGTCCCATTCCATCTGGAATTTATCTGGAGTCTCGTGTTCCTCTGGGTGAGCCGTGATGTCCATATCGCTGTACTTGATCTCACATGGAGGGATCTCGATCTGGATGTATCCACCGGCCTTGTAGTTCATATCCTCAGGGATCTCAACTACGAATTCTTTAATGAAGGAAGCTACGTTGTAGTTACGCACTACAGTGGCTTCCCACTTTTTAATACCAAACACCTCTTCTGGGATGGTGATATTCATGTCTTGTTTTACCTTCACCTGGCAAGCCAAACGCGCTCCTGATTTAAGCTCTTTACGCGTAAAGTGTGGGGTCTCTGTTGGCAATGCTTCTCCTCCACCTTCTAAAACGTGGCATTCACATTGAATACAGGTTCCTCCACCTCCACAGGCAGATGGTAAAAAGATCTTCGAGTTTCCTAAGGTGCTCAATAATGTGCTTCCTGAAGGAACTTCAATTTCTTTTTCGCCGTTGATCGTAATGGTCACAGGACCCGATGGCGATAGTTTTTCTTTGGTGAACAACAATAGGGCAACCAACAACAAGACCAGTACCAAGAAGGCAACGATCGTGGCCCCTATTACTCCTAAACTTACTTCTAGTATAAACATATTAAGGGTTCATTACATCCAAAGCAGCAGTTGCTTCGGCCGTTTGTTCTGATTTTTCTTTTTCTAACTCATCTCCAGCAGCAGTATCAGTTTGCTCAGCAGCAGGTGCATCATCACCTTCTGGAAGCATACCTCCGAAGCTCATAAAACCAATAGCCATAAGACCGGTAATGATGAAGGTGATTCCCAAACCACGAAGTGGCGCTGGTACGTTTGAGTAACGGATCTTCTCACGAATTGCAGCGATAGCCACAATAGCAAGGAACCAACCGATTCCAGAGCTAAATCCGTAGTTCAACGCAAGCCCGAAAGAAGCGATCTCACGAGATTGCATGAAAAGTGAGCCTCCAAGGATCGCACAGTTTACCGCGATAAGCGGCAAGAAGATCCCAAGGGAGTTGTATAATGATGGAGAGAATTTCTCTACAACGATCTCTACCAATTGTACCATAGTAGCAATCGTAGCAATAAAGAGAATAAAACTCAAAAAGCTCAAGTCATAAGTAGCGTACTCTTCTCCCAACCAGCTCAAAGCACCTTCTTGTAAGATATAGGTGTCTAGCAACCAGTTGATCGGTACGGTCACGGTCAATACAAAGATAACCGCAGCTCCAAGGCCCACAGCAGTAGATACTTTCTTAGATACTGCCAAATACGAGCACATACCCAAGAAGTAAGCGAACACCATGTTCTCTACAAAGATGGATTTAAAAAATAATTCAATGTGTTCCATAATTTCTGTTCTTTAAGGCCTAGTTTTCTTCAATTAGATCTTTGTTACGGCTTCGCTGTACCCAGATGATGATCCCAACCACGATAAGTGCCATTGGAGGCAATACCATGAAACCGTTGTTCTCATATCCGTATGCGTATAATCCGCTTTTCTCTACTGGGTTTCCAAAGATCTCGATCCCGAATAAGGTTCCAGAACCAAAAAGCTCTCTGAAGAATCCAACTACCACTAGGATCAAACCGTATCCTAAAGCGTTACCAATTCCGTCTAAGAAAGACTTCCAAGGCCCGTTACCCAAAGCAAAGGCTTCAAAACGTCCCATGATGATACAGTTGGTGATGATCAGTCCAATGAATACGGACAGCTCCTTACTCAGTTCATAAGAGAAGGCCTTGAGCACTTGGTCTACAATAATTACCAAGGTAGCTACTACGATAAGCTGCACAATGATTCGAATCTTTGATGGAATGATGTTTCGCATCAAAGAGATAATTACGTTACCCACACCCAATACGAAGATTACCGATACAGCCATTACCACAGAAGGTACGAGCTTAGCGGTGATCGCCAAAGCAGAACAGATTCCCAATACCTGAATGGTAATCGGGTTGTTGTCCGCTAATGGATCTAAGATCAGGTTGGCATCTTTTCTAGATAAAAGTCCCATAGTGCGCTTAGTTTTGTAGTGATTTAAAGAAAGGTACATACTTCTGCACGTCCTTGCGCAGCATAGTCGCCAAACCGTCTCCGGTAATGGTCGCTCCCGCTAGGGCATCTACCTCATTATCTGATTTGTCTTCGTTCTTTGGATCGTTATTTCCCTTGGCTACAGCAATTCCTTCAAATTGTCCGTCGTCCAAAAAGCTTTCTCCTTCAAAGTCATCCATGAAATAACGCTGCTTGATCTCGGCTCCAAGACCTGGAGTTTCACCTTTGTGATCAAAGAATACTCCTTGAATGGTCATGGTCTCATCTACAGCGACAAAGCCCCAGATAGCATCCCAAAGACCTTTACCGCGAACCGGCATAACATAGAGGTCTTTACCGTCCTTGGTTCCTTTGAAAAGCGGAAGCTTCTGATCATAAGATGGATCCTCTGCTTTCTTCTTCTCTTTTTTGATGTCGATCAAATACGCCTCTGGATCGTCTACTTTTTCTCCACCTTGAAGATAAAATTGCTCGGTGATGTAAGTGTCGAATTTTTCTTGAAGGATATCATCAGAGACAAAAACCACATCATTGGCTCCCTGATTTTCATTCACACCCATGGCGTAAAGAATGTTCTTTTGTTTCTCCGCACGCTTATTCGCGTCGATGTTTGGTTTAAGTACCTGACTAATTCCAGACAACAATAAGCCAACCACCACTACCATCACGACAGCGAAGATTACCGTATAACTGTTTTTTTCCGTGTTTATAGCCATGCTTATGCTGCTTTAAGTTTTAAACGTTTCTGACGTCTCTTCACGTTAGCCTGAACCACATAGTGATCAATGGTTGGTGCAAATACGTTCATCAATAGAATCGCTAGGAATACGCCTTCTGGATAAGCCGGGTTGAATACGCGGATCATGATGGAGATGAATCCGATCAAGAATCCGTAGATCCACTTCCCTTTATTGGTCTGGGCCGCAGACACAGGGTCCGTGGCCATATAGACCGCTCCAAAGAGAATACTACCTATAAATAAGTGTTGCCAGAAATCTACGCTCATCAGTCCGTAAAAGGTGCTTCCTTCATCGATCCAACCTGCGCTAACCACGCCGTTAAAGATCAAGCCCATCACCAAAGCACCGATCAAAGTACTCACAATGATTCTCCAGCTTCCGATCTTGGTGAAGATCAAAATAAAGGCTCCTAAAAGGATCAATACTTTAGAGGTCTCTCCCACAGATCCAGGAATGAATCCCCAGAACATATCAGAAATACTGTAAATCACATCTTGATTCTGTGCGTAGCTACCTAAGATGGTCTCTCCAGAGATGGCATCAGCAGTACCCGCGCGCTCAACAGCTCCGTGCACCCAAACCTTGTCACCACTCATCCAAGTTGGATAAGCGAAGAATAAGAAGGCACGAATCGTCAATGCAGGGTTAAGGATGTTCATCCCTGTTCCTCCAAATACTTCTTTTCCGATCACTACTCCAAAGACTACAGCTACTGCCAACATCCAAAGTGGAATATCAATCGGTACAATAAGTGGTACAAGCATTCCAGTTACTAAGTAACCTTCTTCTACCTCGTGTCCTTTAATTACTGCGAAGATGAATTCAACAATTAGTCCTACTCCGTAAGAAACCACTACTAAAGGAATAACCTTTCCAGCACCGAGCCAGAAGTTGTCCCAAGTAAAGAAGTTCCCAAACCAAGAGGGTTCTACGGTAAGTCCTTTAGCCATGTCAATGGCCGCGTAATGTTGGTATCCGGCGTTGAAGATCCCGAAGATCAAACAAGGCACCAATGCCAAGATCACGATATTCATCGTTCTTTTTAAATCATCTGCCGCCTTAACGTGTGTTCCTCCGTGGGTCACTTCGTTTGGCGTATACAAGAAAGTGTGCAGGGCGTTGAAAGCCGGAGCCATCTTTTTGCCGCGATACTTTTCCTTGAGCTTATGTAAATTTTGCTTCATTCCCATAGCTTAACCAATTTCCTTATACATTAAATCCAGCGCCTCACGAATGATCTTCTGATGCGGCTGCTTACTTACACAAATAAATTCGGTCACCGCAAAATCTTCCGGTGCAACTTCATACATACCCATGGCTTCCATTGCGTCCAAGTCTTTTACCATACAAGACTTGAGCAATTGAAGCGGATAGATATCTAGTGGGAATACCTCCTCGTAAGAACCAGTCACCACAAAGGCACGGTGTTCTCCGTTGGTATTGGTATCTAATTCGTATTCTTTCTTCGGATTCAACCAAGAGAAGGTCAAGGCTCGCGAAGTAGAAATTTTGTTGAAGATCGGTTTGTTCCATCCGAAGAACTCATAATCGTCTCCTTCAGGGATCACAGAAACCACGTTAGCGTAGAAACTAAGGTGACCTTCTGGTGAAATTTGCGTCCCAGAAAGCACATCTCCAGAGATCACACGAACATTTTCTTCATTCAAACCAGAATCATAAACAAAGGTTGAAACTTCTGCTCCGATCTTGGTCTTGTAGTATTTAGGAGTCTTCACAGAAGATCCTGCCAAGGCGATGATGCGATCTGCTTTGTAATGTCCGTTGGCCAAAAGCTCCCCGATGATCACTAGATCTTCAGCATGGATGGTCCAAACAGTCTCTCCTTTATTTACAGGATCCACTCTCCCGATGAGCGTTCCTACGTTCCCAGCTGGGTGCGGTCCGCTTACGTTGTGGGTTTCAATCCCGTTGATGTTGTTGAATACCGAGTTACCGCCTTTTGGCACTCCAACGTGTATAGATCCATCGGTCAAGGTTTTAAGACCGTCAATCGCTGCCTGGATCTGCTCGCCCTTATCGGCTAAGATCAGATCGTAATCAGCACTCATTGGCGCTGTGTTGTACGCAGAAATGAAGATGGCCTTTGGAGTCACCTCCGGATTGGCGATCACATCATAAGGGCGCTGCTTGATAAAAGGCCAGCAACCAGCTTCCAATAGACGCGCCTTAACCGCAGCGGCATCAGATAAATCTGTTTTGCCAAAATCGCGGTAGCTGTCTTCTTTGTCAGCTTCAATGATGATGTCTGTAATAACTCGTTTAGCTCCGCGACGAATTTCCTGCAAAGTTCCGCTAACTGGCGATACAAAACGCATCGTTTCGTTGGCTTTGTTGTAAAAAATGTCGTCTCCGGCTTTGATTTTTGCGCCTTCCTTAATCACCATTTTAGGTGTTATGAGATGGAAGTCGGCAGGTCTAACATTGAAAGTTCGTGATCTGGGAGCCCCTGAAATTTCAGTACTGGCAGCCCCTTTCAAGCGAATGTTCAGACCTTTTTTGATTCGAATGTCTTTTGACATAGGATTTTGGGTATGTTGACTTAAGTCGTTGTGTCTCTCTTTCGGTTTGCAAATTTAATACAAAAAAGACAGAATTCTCTCTAAAAATCGAACTGTCTTGAACTTTTTCTTGTTCTTCAAAAATTGAATCTTCCCGACTGCGTTCTTCGGACACATTAAGGCACAAAATTTGTTTATATTTAGACCATTAAACCATTTAGATGAAGTACCTCATCCTACTTATCAGTCTCGTTCTGAGCTCTTCTGTTTTGCAAGCCCAAGTAGAAGAAATGCCGCCGCCAGAAAATATTCGAACCATCATTTTCAATTCTGGAGGCAACCAAAGTCAATTACCGATCATTAGATTGGGAGAACCCATCTTTTTGACTTTTGACGATCTCAACGCGAACGAGGAAGACTATTATTACCGAATTACCCACCACGATTTTGATTGGAAAGAATCCAACTTGGCCAAAGGAGAATTCATGGAAGGTTATGATGATGTGCGCATCAGAACTTATGACAACTCCCTGAATTCACTGCAGCTGTACGCGCATTATCGCCTGAGCATTCCAAACCAAGAGACGCGCCGCTTAACCAAGAGCGGGAATTATATGATCAGCATTTATATGGACACTGGCCAGCTGATCTTCTCGCGGAAATTCATGGTCATTGAGCAAGGCGCTGGTGTTGCTGTCGATGTCAAACGCGCGAGAGACTTTAACTTCATCAACACCAAACAAGTGGTTCAATTCACTATCAAACCAGGAGCGGAATTCATTGCGAATCCCAAGCAGACCGTGAACACTTTGGTGATTCAGAACTACAACTTAAAAACAGCGATCACAGACCTCAAGCCGCAATACACCATTGGGCAAGAATTGATTTATCGCTACGATATTGAAGCCGGCTTTTGGGGCGGCAACGAATACCTCAACTTTGACAGCAAAGACCTTAGAGGCGCCAATATAGGCGTGAGTCGCATTGAGGTTACCGACCTCTACAATCACTTCCTGTTCACCAATCCGAGCAGAGCCGATCAGCCTTATACCTTCAACCCGGACATTAACGGAAACTTTGTAGTGCGTACTTTAAACGCTGTGCAAAGTGTTGGTTTTGAAGCCGAATACATTTGGATGCATTTTAGGCTGCAGTATTTTGAAGAATTGGATGGCAAGGAGATCCACATTTACGGAAACTTCAACAACTTCAATTTAGACGATACCACCAAGCTCAGCTACGACCCGACGGACAACGTTTACAAGGGAGTACGCAAGTTCAAGCAAGGTTTTTACAACTATAAGTACGTCCTTTTAGACCGTGACGGCAGCATTGACTCCGGAGCCGTGGGCGGCAATTTCTGGGAAACAGAAAATGACTACACCGTTTTGGTCTATTACCGAGAACCCGGAGGTCGTTTTGACCGCATCATCGGTTACGGAAAAGGAAATTCAAACAACATCACCAACAACTAGGCCCCTTACATTATGCAGCAAGAACTGGATCTTTTCAGACGTATTGCAGACCGTTTATTAACTGAAGAAGCTCGTGAAGGAGCGGTAAAACCCATTCCCGCTGCGGAACTTTGGGACAGCTTGAACCTCAGTTTAGAAGCCGATGGGCTCAGCGAATCTGATTTTGAAAACTTATTGACTCAAGTGGTTCTGAGCACGCCCAGAACAGCAACCCACAAATTCTTCAACCAACTTTTTGGAGGCCGCACCCCAAAGGCTACGTTGGGTGATCTTTTGGCCGTAATGCTCAACAATTCCATGTATACCTATAAGGTTGCTGGGCCTCAAGTTGGCGTGGAAAAAGCCATCATCAAAGAAATTGTAAAGATCATTGGATATCCGAGTACTGCAGATGGCACTATTGCTTCTGGAGGCTCTATGAGCAACTTGATCGCCATGCTTATGGCGCGCGACAAGAAGGATCCACGGGCTCGCTTTGAAGGAAGTCGCAAGCCCTTGGTGGCTTACACCTCGGCAGCTTCCCATTACTCTATTGCCAAGAACGCTGCCTTCTTGGGCATTGGCCGGGATTATGTCAGAAATATCGCTACCGACGCCACGGGCAAAATGGATCCTGAGGCTTTGGCTTCACAAATAGAAGCTGATAAAGCGGCGGGATTAGAACCCTTCTTTATCAACGGTACCGCCGGAACTACCGTATTGGGCGTGTTTGACCCGATAGAACCTTTGGCAGATGTCGCTCAAGCTCATGGACTGTGGTTGCATATTGATGGAGCCTATTGCGGTTCTGTGATCTTCAGCAAGAAATACAAACATCTGGTTGATGGCGTGCATCGCGCAGACAGCTTCAATTTGAACGCTCACAAAATGATGGGAACACCTTTGACCTGTTCCATCATTGTGACCCAACACAAAAAGCACCTGGCAGACAGCCTGTCTAATGAGGCAGAATACCTCTACCAAACAGATGGTGATGACTTCAATTTGGGCAAAACCTCTTTGCAATGTGGGCGCCGCAATGACGCATTAAAGTTCTGGTCGCTTTGGAAAGCTATTGGAACTAAGGGCTTAGAATCTATGGTGGACCAACAATTTGCTTTGGCAGAAACTGCCGTAAATTACCTCCGTTCCAACCCAGATTATACGCTCTACAGTGACTTACCTTCCATATCGATATGTTTCAATTATAAAGACATCCCAGCCAAGACCTTATGCACGGCGCTCTATGAACAAGGCGAGCTGATGGTGGGCTTTGGGAGTTTTGAAGCTGATACTTTTGTGCGAATGGTAACCATCAATGCTGGCAATGACCACGAACATATCCACGCCTTTTTTAAGACTTTAGAGGACTTTGTGGCCAAACACCAAGACCGACTCAAAGAATCAGTCTCCGTTTAGCGCATAAATTTTATTTCCGGCTAGAGAAAATACGGTGAACTCCTTATATTTACCGTATGCTGCCATCTGACGAAAATCCAAACGATCCGCTTAACGAGGATGCCCTATCGGGTGAAAACAGTTCTGAAGAACAACTTCCGAGCGTTCCAGAAAATACTGAGGATTCGACAGAAGTCAGTTTTGATCCCGCGGAGGATGAGCACCCAGATGAAGTCAGCAAACAGGATTCTAAACCTGTAAAATACACGGGGCGCAAAAGCGAGAAGTACCGTTCTACGGAATGCCTCAATTGCGGCCACCCCTTAAAGCTCACGGACGTTTACTGTTCCTATTGCGCGCAGATGAACAGCACCAAAAAGCTCACGGTTGGAGATTTCTTTGAGGAGCTTTTTTCCAGCATCATCAATTACGATTCACGTTTCCGCACTTCTATAAAAACCTTGCTTTTTAAGCCAGGAGTTATGTCTCGGGAGTTTATCAACGGAAAGCGCATGAAATATGTGAATCCGTTTAGGTTCTACCTGAGTATTTCGATCCTGTTTTTCATCACCTTAGGGCTGATCGCCAACTTTGATGATATGAACATCAACAGTGATCGAGACCTTATTGAGCAGCAATTGGAAAACGGTATTGGCCAAATCACAGTTGACGGCATTCCGGTAGCCAATATGGCAGAACTGGATTCTATTATAAAAGCCAAAGACAAGGCGAACATCTCTCTGGATTCGCTCTTGGAGCGACGAAGACTGCAACGTGACAGTGCTAAAACCAAAAAAACCTACAAAGACCGCTATATGGCGGAGGAAGATTACGACACACTTCCTTTCTTTAATGCCATGTATGAACGCGGGCGCCTTTATGCGGACTTCAATGATGAAACAGGCATTAAAAATCCGCGAATCGGTTTAGATAGTTTAAAACATACCGACAATTCCTATCACCGCTGGATCTATCGAAAAGCGATCGATGCGGAAACTATGAGCAATGAAGGTCCGGGAGAAATATTGGAATACTTCTTAAGTCAGCTCCCTTTTGTGATCTTTTTCTTTATTCCAATCTTTGCTTTGTTTGTCTGGCTGGTTTACTTGAGAAGAAAATACACCTATACCGACCATATGGTATTTCTATTCCATACTCAGACCATGTTCTTTGTGCTCTACGGAATAGCCATGCTTATTGACCTCATCGTTGCAGCTTTGACGGATAATTACGACGGAGGCCTAGCCACTTTGTTTGCGACTCTATTGTTCTTATTCTATCTCTACAAGGCGATGCGAAATTTCTACAAACAGGGAAGAATTAAAACTATTGTTAAATTTATTATTCTAAACTGGGTATTCTTTACTTTAGCTACGTTCGGAGCATTTGTGGCCTTTGCCATTAGCTTCGCAACCTATTAGATTTGAATCATGGTAGAACAAATAACACAAGGCATTAAAGTTGCGGTCCGCTCCCGATATGAGGGCGCGTATATCCGCAATTACAAGATGCAGTTTGCGTTCACCTATGAGGTCAGTATTAGCAATCACAGCAAAGACGTGGTTCAGCTCACCCACAGAAAATGGTTCATTTTTGACGCCCTTAACCATCCAGAAACTGTTTTTGGAGAAGGCGTTATTGGCGAAAAACCCATCATTCAACCCGGACAAACTCACACCTACAGCTCGGGTTGTTTATTATCTGGACCTATTGGAGCCATGCAAGGCAATTATGAAATGGTAAACTTCTCCAACGCGAAGTCCTTTGAAGTGATCATTCCCCGCTTTGAGCTCAGCGCTCCCTTTGCTGTAAATTAAAAAGAAATACGTTCGTGTACTCGTAGGGTGATCTCTTGCTGCTGCTGAACCACAGTGCATTTTTCACAGTTGGAATCGTAGATAAAAGAATACGGCTGTTGCACGTCCAAAGGAGCGTCTGCAGTAAATACTCCCGAAAAATCTCGCACTTTTTTCTCGTTATATCGGTTGATCAAAAACTGTGATCTTGTTGGACCTTCCTGAAGATCAAACCAAGCACTACTGCCAATCCCCGTAAGCAATTGCGCCTTCTCATGGGGCGCTTCTAAGGTCTCACAACTAGCGGCATGCGTGTGTTTTTTATCGAAGTAATTTTTGAGATTCTCTTTAAAAGCCGTGCCGTTAAAAGTTTCGATCTTTCCTTCATGCACTTGATATACTGAAGATTCTGTCGCGGCTTGCTCCACATTACCGACCGTGCTCGGGGTAAATTTCTTATTGCGATTCAAGCGTTTGATGATCTTTGGATCTGGAGTTGAAGCTAAAAGGGTCTCTGTTACAAATCGGGAACAGTTACTGCCGTCCTTTACAAAGGCTCCGTAGGGAATACTGCCTCTGCCCTGCAAACTATCTATATACGATTTAGCTCTATTAAAGTCGATCTTATCACAGACAGAAGCCAACAAACGGCCTTCTCCATGTGTTTTCTCCGGATGTGCCTCCAACCACAGCAAAAACTCTTCGGTATTCTGTAAGTTGAAATTGGCATCAAATCGCCCGTAAAAAGGAATTTCCAACTCCGCATCGGTATTAGCACCACGCACCCGACCGTGTCCTTCTGGCGTGACATAGCGCCCAAAGTCATAGTAACGCGCCTTACCTGTAGCATTCTCTATCAAGACCAAGGCAGCATGACCTGCCTTGATGTGCGAGCGCGTTCCAAGTCCTACCAAGGGAAGAAATCGGCATAAGCGCTCACTGCTCATCCGCACAAAGGTGTCCGGAAAAGCCATGGCTATCAATTTACCGTCTTGTTTAAATGCTGTCATTTTATAAATAATGATGCGTGATTGCGCCTTCTGGCAGTTCTTGATATCTAAACTGCACGCGATCTGCGCGTTTGTCAATACTACTTATGCTTTTAGTACGCACAAAGCCGCGATTCATTACAATGTCATTCTCAGGATCGCCATCTCCAGCCATTCTGTGAAAATGCAACTGCGTATTCAGTCGGGAATCGTTTTCGCGGAGAAAATCTGCAAACCAAGCTTCTCGCTTTGCCGCGACATCTGCTGTGTAAAGTTGTCGCGAGGACCAGATCCGAGGTGCTACAGGCAAATCCTGAAGATGCTTTTGCTGTCCATCCCACACACATTCCAACAAACTCAATTCATCCTTCCAATCTATAACTATAACTGTAAACGGCTCCACTCCTGTCAGATCTTGGTTTTCCAGTAATTGCTTGCCTTGTGCGGCTTGTAAAAGGTCCAAAACCAACAGCCCACGGCTCCTGCCATAAGTACCTATTGGGTGACGCTCAAAACCTCCGTTGAGCAAACAGACGGCACGTTGTTTATTGCTAAGACCAATCCAAGAGCCTCCCGCTAGCGCATCTTTTGGAAAAATACAGTCCGCAGCCTCCAAACTATAAACCTCTGGTAACAAGGTTTGGCGCTTTGGCGATTCGTCTCGGTTGGATACCAAACTGAAATCAGCATTATTCTTAGGTATGAAAGTCAGGGTACACATGAAATTGCCCACAGTGTTTTACAAGGAGCAATTTAGCATTTTTAGCGAATTGTTTCGCCCGGGCTTTCTCACAGAAAAGGGGATGAAATTTTGTAAATTTGCAGAAATCAAAAATCAGTAATCGATCAATTATGGGAAAAGGATTCTACGAGGTACCTGTAGCCGTGAACGAACCGGTAAAGGACTACGCTCCTGGCTCTCCAGAACGCGAAGCCGTTCTCGCAGCTTATAAAGAATTATACAATGCCAATATTGATGTTCCTATGTACATCAACGGTGAAGAAGTTCGTACAGGAGACACGGCAACCATGTCGCCTCCACACGAACACCAACATATCTTGGGAACGTATCACCGCGCTACTCAAGCCAATGTGCAATCGGCCATTGACGGTGCTTTAGAGGCGCGCAAAACTTGGTCACAAATGCCTTGGGAACAGCGTGCAGCGATCTTTTTAAGAGCTGCTGAATTGATCGCGGGGCCATATCGCGCTAAGATCAACGCCGCAACCATGTTGGCACAATCCAAGACCATTTACCAAGCAGAGATCGATGCTGCTTGTGAATTCATTGACTTCTTGCGCTTTAATGTGCAATTCATGACGGAGATCTATGCGGAGCAGCCAGAGTCTACTTCTGGAGCTTGGAACCGTTTGGAATATCGTCCTTTGGAAGGGTTCATTTACGCCATTACTCCATTCAACTTTACAGCGATCTCTGGGAACCTTCCTGCGAGTGCCGCGCTCCTGGGGAATGTGGTGGTTTGGAAGCCTTCTGATAGCCAGATCTTCTCTGCTAAAGTGATTGTAGACGTATTTAAAGAAGCTGGAGTTCCTGACGGCGTGATCAATGTGGTATACGGAGATCCTGTTATGATCACCAATACTGTATTGGACAGTCCTGATTTTAGCGGACTTCACTTTACGGGATCAACCCACGTATTTAAAAACCTTTGGAAGCAGATCGGAGAAAATATTTTCAACTACAAAACTTACCCACGTATTGTTGGGGAGACCGGCGGAAAGGACTTTATTGTAGCGCACAAATCCTCAAATTCAAAACAAGTAAGTACGGCGATCAGCCGCGGAGCGTTTGAATTCCAAGGGCAAAAGTGTAGTGCTGCGAGCCGTTGTTATATTCCGCAGAGCCTATGGCCAGCGGTTAAGGAGGAAGTTATTGCAGACGTAAAATCGTTTAAAATAGGTTCTCCAGAAGATATGAGCAACTTCATCACCGCGGTGATCCACGAAGGCTCATTTGACAAATTAGCTTCTTATATCGATGCAGCAAAAGCAGACGCTAATGCGGAGATCATTGTAGGTGGAAACTACGACAAATCCAAAGGATACTTTATTGAGCCTACGGTTATCGTGACTTCCAATCCAAAATACACTACTATGTGCACGGAATTGTTCGGCCCAGTAGTAACCATTTTCGTTTATGAGGATGATGCTTGGGAAGAGACCTTGCACTTGGTTGATGAAACTGGTGAATACGCCTTAACTGGAGCTCTATTCTCAGAAGATCGTTACGCTTTAGAAACTGCCGTAAAGATCTTAGAGAACGCCGCTGGTAACTTCTATATCAACGACAAGCCAACTGGGGCTGTTGTTGGGCAGCAGCCATTTGGAGGTGCTCGCGGAAGTGGAACCAATGACAAGGCAGGAAGCAAACTTAACCTGTACCGCTGGATATCTCCACGTATGGTGAAAGAGACCTTTGTTTCTCCAACGGACTATCGTTATCCTTTCTTAGGATAAATCGATTAGGTATCAATAAAAAAGCCGCTCTAGTAGCGGCTTTTTTTATGGCTTATACTGTAAAATCAATCTTGGCTTCCACTATCACCTAAAAAATGTATGAAATTACCCCAAACTTCTTTCCTTTTCTTAATCGTAGCGCTGCTATGATTTGCAAAAAGAGCATCGCTTGTAACAATTTCATCTCATTTTCGGTTTAACATTGTAAGCCCAGATTAATTTTTTAATGGCAAATGCACCACTGCTTTTGTCTCAAAGAATGGGTCTTCATAAAAATCTGCAATGGAGTGAATGGTTGCCTTTGGATAAGGAGCGAGTTCTTCAGTTAGGTCACCGCCTTTTAAATACAAGATACCATTCGCCAGTTCGTGATTGGATTGCTTTTTCACTTTGTTCTTTACCCAAGGAACAAATCGTTCCATACGCGTTACCGCTCGGCTGACAATAAAATCAAATTGCCCTTCCACCTGTTCTGCGCGCATCGCTTTGGCAGTGACATTCTCTAGTTCTAAGGCCTTAGCAACCTCATTGACTACTTTGATCTTTTTTTGAATACTATCTACCAAAGTAAATTCCACCTCAGGAAAAAGTATGGCCAGTGGAATTCCTGGAAAACCTCCGCCAGTACCGACGTCTAAAACACGACTCCCAGGTTTAAAGGATTGGATCTTAGCAATGGCCAGACTGTGCAAAACGTGTCTCACTGGGAGTTCGTCAATGTCTTTTCTGGAAACCACATTGATCTGCGCATTCCAATGCACGTAAAGAGATTGTAATGCATTTAGCTGTTCTAGTTGTTGCTCAGAAAGGCTCGAAAAATGAAGGCTATAATCAGTCATAATAGAAATCGCTGTGCAAATTTACATTTTCTATTATTTCTTGAAGTTTTGAGTTCCACCCAATCGATACAATCTTTATCTTTACAACTTGTTATATTACTTCAAAACAAAAAAACGCGAATAGTTTGAACACGAATCAAGTAACCTTCTCCAGAGTCGATTCCGCGAAATTTTTCCGAACCCTTAACAAGCGCGTAAACGCTTACTTCAAAGAGAACAACATTGCCCGAACAGGTAATTGGAAGCTTCACCTTAAAACAGTGATCATGTTCTCCTTGTATTTGACGCCTTACTTTTTATTGTTGACCCTAGATTTCCCCACCTGGGCACAACTACTTTTTACCATCCTGATGGGGATCGGCATGGCCGGGGTTGGTATGAATGTAATGCACGACGCCAATCACGGGTCCTACTCCTCTAAAAAGTGGGTGAACAAACTCTTGGGTAGTAGTATCTATATTTTGGCAGGTAACGTATACAACTGGCAGGTACAGCACAATGTGTTGCACCACACCTACACCAATATTCACGGCCATGATGAAGACATGGAAGCCGGGCGTGTTCTACGCTTCTCTAAGCATGCCAAATGGCACAGGCACCACAGATTCCAGCACTATTACAGTGTGTTTTTGTACGGGCTATTGACCTTCAACTGGATGCTTACTGCAGATTTCATGCAAACCAAACGCTATTTGGCGCGCGGCTTATCTTACGGAAAGTTCCCGGGGAAATTCAAGCAGTGGAGCAACTTGGTTATCACTAAGGTAATCTACGTTTCTATCTGGATCGTATTGCCGATCATCTTTATGGATATTGCTTGGTGGAAGATCCTTATTGGATTCTTTATCATGCACTATGTGGCTGGGTTGATCTTGAGCATCATCTTCCAATTGGCGCACATTGTAGAAGATACAGACATGCCATTACCAGATGACACAGGCAACATGAAGAACACTTGGGCAATTCACCAACTTTTTACCACCGTGAATTTCGGGACAACAAACAGAATCATCAATTGGTTCTCTGGCGGATTGAACCATCAGGTGGAACACCATATCTTCCCGAACATCAGCCACATCCATTACAATGATATTGCGAAGATCGTGAAGCAAACAGCGCAGGAGTACAACCTGCCTTACTTTGAATACAAAACAACGCGCAAAGCGCTAATGGCCCACTTTAGACACCTAAAGGAAATGGGCATGAAACCATCATACTCGGTTTAATATGCAACAACGACTATCAGATCGCGTCACGCAAATGGCAACTTCTGCCACCTTGGCCATGGCGGCTAAGGCCCGTGAGTTGAGAGAATCAGGAAAGGACATCATTGGTCTATCTTTAGGAGAACCAGACTTTACTGTACCAGAATTTGTAAAGGATGCGGCCATCCAAGCCGTTAAGGATGATTATCATTCCTATACTCCTGTTGACGGTTATGGCGATTTGAAACAAGCCATCATCACCAAATTTGAGCGCGATAACGGTTTGCACTACAATCCAGCACAGATTGTAGTTTCTACAGGAGCTAAACAGTCTTTATCTAATTTAGCCATGGTATTGCTTAACCCAGGGGATGAAGTTCTGCTTCCGGCTCCGTATTGGGTCTCTTACAGCGATATCAGCAAATTGGCTGGAGGTGTGCCTGTAGTGATTCCATCGTCTATTGAAACCGATTTTAAAGTAACTCCAGAAGCCTTGGAAGCTGCCATCACACCAAAAACGCGTATGATGATCTACAGCAGTCCTTGTAATCCAAGCGGTTCTGTATATTCTAAAGAAGAGCTTCGTGCACTGGCTGATGTTTTAGCCAAATACCCAGAGATCATTGTAGTGAGTGATGAGATCTATGAGCACATCAATTTTGTGGATCAACACGCTTCAATGGCGAGTTTTGATGATATGTATGACCGTACCGTTGTAGTGAACGGTGTATCTAAGGCCTTTTCCATGACGGGCTGGCGTATTGGTTATATTGGCGCTCCAGAGTGGATCGCTCGTGCTTGTAATAAAATGCAAGGTCAGGTGACTAGTGGAGCCAATTGTATTGCTCAGCGCGCAACTATAGATGCCCTGAACAACAATCCAGAAAAGATCAAATATATGATCGACGCATTTAAAGAGCGCCGTCAATTGGTTTTGGAATTGGTTAACGACATTCCAGGATTCAAGGCCAACGAGCCAGAAGGTGCTTTTTACGTATTCCCAGACATCTCCGCTTACTTTGGAAAGACCCTCAACGGAAAGACCATTGAGAACGCCACGGACTTCTCTTTGTTCTTACTAGAAGAAGCCAATGTTGCCACAGTAACGGGTGTAGCCTTTGGAGATCCTAATTGCATTCGTATTTCATACGCTGCCTCCGAACAAGATATTCGAGAAGCTTTAAGACGCATTAAAGAAGCGGTTTCGTAAAGATTTTATTTTTATATAAAAGGGCCCGAAGTCAAAACTTCGGGCTTTTTATTTTAAGGACAAGTGCTTATACCTTTCTTCACACTTTTTTCCATTGATGAAAAAAGTGTGCAAAAAAATCTAGCCCCTTCCCAGTCTGTTTTGGCGCTCGTTCTTAAAAACAACTGACGCACTCGCGCCAAACCGTTCACAAAATCTGAGTCGCACGCGGCCCTGCCGCATGGTGTGCGACATCGAACCGATCTTTGTTCACATACAGACGCCTCGCAGGAAGGTGCGGTTTTAAAATAATTTTATGGGAATTAAGAATTAACTTCGTTAAAACAAAATAAGTTAAAATGACCTTCGGAGACTTTAGTGATATTAAACCTATTGAAATAGCTCCTGGCTATCACGCTAGATTTATTCATACTGAAACACATACGTTTAGTTATGTCGAAGTGGAACCCGGGAAACCAATCCCAATGCATTCGCATCCGCATGAACAAATATCTCTGGTCCAAGAAGGTGAATTTGAACTTACCGTAGCAGACGATACGCGCATTTGCACTCGCAACGTCCCTGTACTAATTCAAGGCGATGTTGTCCACGGAGGACGTTCCATTACGGCTTGTAAGATTTTGGACATCTTCACTCCGGTTCGGGAAGATTACAAAAAGTTATCCGAGAATTCAGAACTTGATCATTAATCTCGGATCAATTTAATCCTCGGACATCTCGTTCCAATTCTCAATGAGCTCAATGATACCGTCAAAGTGCTCTTGAGGGGACATTTCATCCATTTGATCAAAACTACTGAAGGTGTAACCATAAGCATCCATGGTTGGAGTTTCTGATCGTACAAATGGCCCAGAAAGACCCGCCATCCAGCCGTCTTCCTTCCAACCCTCAGCATCAGATCTGAATTTCCATAGGTAAAAATCAGCAGGACCTACGTCGCTGTATTCAACCGTAAAGATCTCCACAAGTTCAATTTCAGATGGTACTCTGGCCAATTCCGTAGGATAGATCAACCAGTTGACCATATCGGCTTTAGAGAGTTCTCGTTGATTGTTATAGGCCTTAGGAAAGTACCTCATTTTACTAACGGCATTGAGGAATCTATGAATCAATCCACGAGTCTCATCATCTGCGGCTAAGCTTTCAAAATGGCTTTGGTCAACTTGCTCATCGCGCAGCGTCAAAGAGCTAACTGCAAAATATTTAGGCCTGTTGTCTACATAATAGCTCAAGGATTCTTGAAGCTCCTCAAGCGAGGCTTGCGTTTTACCGAATCCAAGAATATCCATAATGATGCAGGAATTGGCGCGCGCATCCATATAGACCTCATCATCCCAGATCCAGTCGTGATAGTCTTCTGCCTGTCTTAGATTTTTTCTGAATTCTGCATTGAAAGTTGAGAGTCTGAGCTCACTCTCTGCAGTGAGTTCAAAGAAATCAGACCCACAGACCTCCAAGGTAAGACTTGCAATTCCATAGTGAAAATCTGTGGTTTCAATAGCCTTATTCAGGTGCTCCGCTAAGCTCTTGCTGTGCTTGAGTAATTCCTCTGGATTTTCTTGAATCTGACCAAAGATGTATACCACCGCGTCCTCTTGAGATCCCGGCTTTACCAGTAGTGCAATTTGCTCTTCAATCTCTGAACTGATCTGTGCAGCCAGTGGCGCGACAGCTCCAAGGACTGTAAATAGACATATGATTAATCTGATTTTCATCGCGGTAGATTGTGGTTGTGTATTGAACAATTTTAAGGCCAAGATAACCAACAAATAACTATCAGGTCTCCTTTTTTGGTCAATCTCAAACAGAAAAAATCCTATTTCAAACTATCGACAAACTGAGAAAACACTTCTTTATGCTTCTCTAAATCCAAGTCTGGTGCAACAGCAACGCGAACTATATAGTCCTTATCGCCCTCCTTGGTAGTCCCTTGTGTGGAGGTTGCAGGAATGGTCCAATAACATCCCTTTAATTGTCCGTAACTCACGCAATATTTGCTCTCATTTGGAATCTCACTGATCATTAAATTGATCAATTTTAGATTCAAGGCTCTTTTATAGCTTTCGCGCTCGGCTTCCGTCTCGCCCTTGGTGGGCAAATCCAAAGAGAATACTGAAGGTGTAAAACCTTGAGCAGCCAAGTCTTCAGAAACAAAATTGATCTTTGCCTCAGGCAGTTCTTGCTCAATATGAGTTACAAAAGCTCGTGTATTTTTATAGGCCCCTGCAATCCGATCTAACATGGAAGGCATCTGTTCTGCCAAGATCTCGTATTGCAGCTCGGTTGCCTCATTATCGCAAAGGGTCAAATGACGGCCAATGGGCGCCATCAAAGCAGCGGCTTTGTTATTGGCTGTGGCATAACCCGCCGTACAACGTCCTCCGCTTGGAAATTTTGAACCACTCACATAGGCAATCGCTTTAACGTCTGCCAGGACATCATCAGCTCCTAAAAACGGAAAGTTTGGACAAAAGGTTTGATCCAAGATAAACACAGGCGCAACCGCTGGATTACCCTCTGGAGTGAACCGAGCTTTAGCTAGTGCATCTCTCAGTGCTTCTAATTCTGGCACCTCTACCCTTGGATTGGTTGGAATCTCTGCAATGATATATGGAACTGCATCAATCGCTGCCATATCCTCCAAGAGCGCATGTACACTGCTGACCATATCGTTTCCAGCATCTACGGGCAGATCCACAATTTCTACCTGATCTAAAGTAGCCGCGACTCGCCGGGCTTGATCATTAGTACCTCCGTAACAGTTCGGCGGAATAAGCACTTTTATTTGTTTTTCAGGATGGGTTTTTTGAGCGTCATCTATAAGTCCCATCATTATGGCATACTGCATAGAAAGTCCGCTTGATGCCACAAGTGCTTCTGTGTTTGAGCCCGTTATCTCTTTGATGGTTTCAAGTACTGCGGATTTATTTTGTTTAGTACTAACAACTCTATCTACCGATTCCCCATTCAATTCCTTCAAGGCCGTGAGGCAATCTGCAGGAGTCATGGCTATGGTCTCTCGTCTTCTGAAATGCTGAATTTCTGAAATGTATGGTTTATTTTGCTCATCATTCACAGCGACAATACTGCCTAGATGCGCATCAATATTCACTGCAAAGTCAATGTGCATATCCAGATTGAAATCTGTCAAAGTTCTAGTTGTACTCACAAAAACAGTACTTCCATCAAAGGAATCAATATTTGTGGATTGCCCTACTTCTTCCAATTTAAAATCAAAACCATAAACGGATCGGACCTTTTCAGCGTCCAAAGAAGTGGGCAATTCATCTGCATAAAGAATTCGAGTTTGCTTCCCCTGTAAATGATTGGTACGTAAAATAGCCAGTATAGGAGCTGTAGCCGAAGCAAAACTGATCACCTGTTCTGATGACAATCCATTTAATTGAGCTATGGCCCATTCCAAGACTGAAGACAAAGGATGTCCCAATCGTATATAGTCGTAAGCCGTGGGTAGTGCCGCCAAATTTTCGGTAGTAACATCATCCTTATGATACAAGGAAGCGAAAGCCTCGATAAATTCTACCTTGGCTTGACTTTCATTGTAAATGTCCAGACGGTGGGTGGTTAAATTCAACCAATCCGCAGGCATATTCTCTAGGACTGCAGATAGCTTATCTAATTTTTGTGTTGTAATCATATAGTGCTAAAAAAGCTTTGTCGTTTATTGGTCTAAGACCTTAAATAAGACGCTCCGTTGATGTCTAAAATAGCTCCGGAGGCATATTCCATACCCACGTTGACCAAGGCTAGAATTCCACTTGCCACCTCTTCCGGTTGCGCCATTCTACCAAAGGGCGATTCTGCCAAAAGGGCCTTACGCTCAACTTCAGTTAGTGTTTTGCTAGCCATGTCAGTTTCCGTAAAACCTGGCGCCACCACATAGCAGTATATCTGATCCTTAGCCAATGCTTTTGCCATAGATTGACTCATGGCATTGAGCGCTGCTTTGCTAGCTGCGTAAGCGGGCTTAGCGGGTTCTCCTCTAAAGGCGCCTCGAGAAGAAACATTCACAATTTTTCCACCACCATTGGACTTCATGGCCTGAGCCGCCCAATAGGTCAAATTTGCAGCGGTGATCACGTTCATTTGCATGAGTTTTTGCCAAGCCTCATTCCAGTGATCAAAGGTATCTTCCACATTGTGAAAAATAGAAATACCAGCATTATTTACCAGAATATCCAACTGTCCATAATGAGCAACAAAGTCTGAGATGAGTTGCTCCGGAGCCTCAGTCTGGCTGATATCACAAGCAAAGAGCTTATGCCCTTCCCCTGGCAATTCTGCCAAGGTCTTCTCTGCTGCATCTCGATTGCTTTTGTAATTGATGCCTACTTGAGCTCCCTTTGCGGCAAAGGCCAAAGCAGTAGCCTTACCGATGCCTCTGGAGCCTCCTGTGATCAGTACTTTCTTGCCCGAATAATCCATAGTTTAATATTCAATTTTACAGCTTTGGCAATCTCAAACTCTAGGTTTTTAGAGTGTTCAAAATCGCACTATAAAATTAAACATTAATCTACAGGTATACACAGATCAACGATGCACTTTTGCTCGGGATGCTGTTTAAAATCGTTGTGGTAGATCTCAAAGGGTTCTTGATCATTCTTGGTGTAACCCTGCTCATTCATCCAAACAAAAAGGCCCGTCCAAGATTTCTCAAACTCGTCCAAACCAATCTCAAAGCTCCCTACTATACATTTTCCTGGTTCAAGGGTTCTCGTACTTACAACACCCGCTGGTTTTTCATCAGAATTTAGCAGTATGGAGGCACTCATTCTGACCTCAGCAGGGGCAGTGAACTTAAAGCTGTCGTGAAAGACCGTTGCCAGTTTTGTTTGATCATTCATGAGACCTTTAGGTGCTGCCCATTGCATGAGCTGTCCATAGGCTGTTTCTAAGTTTTGCAAACCTTTGCAACTTACATAAGCGGTTTGTAGTTGTGGCATTTGTTTTACCTCAATAGTAGCATTCATAGTAATCCAGTTTTTGTGATTTTTAATGATGCTAAGGTATTGCTCCACATCAGGATAGGCTTGACCATTCTTGCGCAGCAGTTGACTTATCTTGCTAAATCTATTTGGGTTCTGTTTTTTGAATTCCGTCGGAGAAACCTCAAAGTACTTTTTGAACGCCCGAGAAAAAGAAGACACCTCGCTAAAACCGTATTTCTGAGCCAATTCTGAGGCTGTTATATCTCGATGCAATAGTTCATCCGCAGCCTTGGTCAAGCGTCTGCGAATCACGTATTCATTCAAAGTTTCTTCGGTGATAAACTTAAAGATGCGATGAAAATGATAGGGTGAAAAATAGGCCACCTGCGCAATGCGCTCTAAGGACAGATCGCCACCCAAGTTCTCATCGATATAATCAAAAACGCGATTCAATCGGCTTTGGTAATCTGGATTTATGGCTTGATTGGTTTCGGTCATCGTTTATTTCTGATTCAGCTAAGGCTAAATTACAGAATCGTTTGCTTTTGGAAACAATCCTGCGGTAACACCATGTAATAATAAGCAAGCTTATCATTGCCCTTGGGGTAATCGAAGGGCAACTACGAAAATTAAACCTAAGGCGATCAACTTTACAATGCCAAAGAAAAGATCATCAGCATCCGCAGTAAAAAAAGTACTGATGATTCCCCCGGCTACTAGCACAGAAACTAGAATATTAGCAAACCTGTTGGTCTTGGGTTTTAGGTAATTGGAGAGCAGCATCATTAAAATGGGAAGCTCTAAAATGAATCCGTAAAACAGTAGGGAACCTTCTGATATTTGCATGCCTCGCATTTCATCAATATAGCCTGGAGCTAACATTTGATGCAGATCCCGAAAAATCATATTGAATAAAATAAAGGCCCATAATAGAGACAGGAAACGTTCTGGATTTTGTGTTTTTATCATGTTAAATAGTATTTGTGATTATTAAGGTTGAGCCAACCATTATTGACCCGCTAAAAAGGCTACATACTCTGTGGTGACCAAGTCATTCAATTGCAAGAGGTTTAACTCTCTTTTGGCTTTTAACGAATCAATTTTCTGACGATAATTCGCTAATTCAGCCTGCTGAGCTTGGTTTGGATTCGGGGCGGGTCCGCCTGTTAGGCTATTGATATTTCGATACATTAGGGCGATCTGATGCTCTTGCTGATCGATCTCAAAAAGCAAAGGACAAGCCGCTAAGGTTTCTTTGTAGTTGGCGTAACCACCTTGCTCCTGAAGCAGATTTACAGCGAGATCAAAGTCTAAAGGTTCTGATTTATCATCCCAAGTAAAAATGGAGAATACTCCAGCCACTAAGGCTCCTGTGATGAGTTCAATGAGTTTAACAACAGTCATGTTTTTTCTTTTACAACATTTAATGCTGCAAAGATGGATTGGGCCCATGGCCTGTGCATTGACTTGGGTTAAGAAATGAATTTAACTGAGTAAGAAGAGGTTAAATCCTTAAGAAAAAAGTCTTTTGCGGATTCTGCTGAGGGATTCTGGTTTGATACCCAAATAGCTCGCAATCATATATTGCGGCACGCGGTTGATCAGGTCCGGGCGGCTAGCGACCAATTGTTGGTAGCGATCCTCGGGAGATTGATTCTTAAAATTATCAAAGGACAGCTGCTTCTTGACCGACAATTGATCTCCGATCTTGATAAACATAGGAACAAATTGTGGGAACTTCGCGATAAACTCCTGAGTGCTCTCATCGGTGCCGCTTGAGATCACCGAAGGCTCTACGCAGGACAAATAATACTCAGAAGGTGTTTGACTGACGTAACTGGCAGGAGTGATGGGATCATTCTCTGTATAGAAATCCATGATGCGCTCCTCTCCGTCTTGAATGTAGTAGCGACGCACACATCCTTTAAGCACTAAAAAGCAATTCTTGGCCACTTGGCCGGCTTCTAAAAGCACAGTGTTCTTTGCGTATTCTCGAATAATATCAGTGTTTTTGATCACCTCGATCTCTTCTGGAGATAGATCCATGTATTGAGAAAAGTAAGCAACCAGCAGATTGTCCGTATTCATAGCCTTATTGAATTGCTTGAGAAAGTTAAGAAAATATAAGCTAGTCTTAAGCTGCTAATTCGTTTGTTCTTGGATCTTGATCCAGTTCGCTATATCGACCACCACTTGCTTTTCAATGGAAGTGGGAATGTCTTTGACTTCTTCAAACAGACCAGTTTCACAGACTTGAAATAAATGATTCAAGTTCGGGTATACCTTAAAAGTGACAGATGGACTTTTAGAGGCCTTGAGTTTGGTCTTTAAGAGTTCAAACTCCTCCGGATAAACTACAAAAAGGTCTTTATCGCCGGTAATTGCAAATACCGGACAATCAATATCAGCGTAAAATTCAAAGTCTTTGTAGGTCTTAAAATAATCGTGATTCAAGCGGTTGACAAAAAATGTGGTTTCATTCAAAAAAGCCTCTTCCAGATCTGCATTGGCAACCTCACGTAAATAATAGTTATCCTGATGTGTTCTGCGGATCAAACTCAAAACATTTTGCTCAATCTGCTGCAAATCATCACCATTTTTAATGTAGCGCCAGATCTGCTGTTCCAAAGCGGTCTGTTTCACTATCTGTGACTGTGGAAAATAGTTAGCCCGCATATGTGCCACCATCTGCTTGGTCATAGTAATGTCAAGCGGATTGGCTGGTGGCGCCATAAGCACCATAAATGCACATTCTTTTACTTCCCGCGCCGCCAGGGGTGCAACTTCTCCACCTTCACTTTGGCCAATAAAACCAACTTGGCCAATCTTGGCTTGTTTTGATAAATACTTAAAAGCGGCTGCAGCATCTTGGGCAAACAAACCTAAAGTAGCCTCGGCAAAACTACCGCCAGATTCTCCTACGCCACGCTTGTCATAACGCAAGGAAGCTATGCCTCGTTGCGCCAAATAAATGGCTACGTCTTTGAAGAATTTATGCCCTTGAAAACTTTGATCGCGATCCATCTCACCAGACCCAGCTACTAAAACCACACCGGGAAAAGGACCTTCGCCTTCTGGTGTGACCAACTCTCCAACCAAGACCACACCATCTTTTTCATTAGTAAATCGAACTTCTTGAGTGTTGAAATCTAAGTCTGCATCTACGCATCCCATCAGGAGTACACAGCAAAGAAGAGTAAAATATCTAAACATAACTATTGCGCTTACTGCAAGTTACGCTTTCTTGACAAATTCAGATTTTAACCCCATAGCACCAAAACCGTCAATCTTGCAAGCAATGTCATGATCTCCTTCTACCAAGCGAATGTTCTTCACCTTGGTGCCTTTCTTAACCGGTTTGGGAGCGCCTTTAACAGGAAGGTCTTTAATGACAATAACAGTATCACCGTCTTGGAGCGGGTTTCCATTAGCGTCCACTATAGCCGATTCATCTGCCGCCATTTCTTGGGACGCATCCCATTCAAAACTGCATTCCGGGCAGGCATAGATGTCTGAATGTAAATTATATCCGTAAGGAGATTGACAGCGCGGACAAGGTTTCATTTGGTCGGACATGGAATCGTTAGCTTGATGTTTCTATTGCCGCCAAAAGTACAAGTATTTTGCCGATACGTGATCAGTTCAGATCGTCATCCTGCAAGACAAGAATGTACTGCTTGTCGAATTCTCCTATATCATTAAAGGTCCAAAGACTATCGTCAATAGGATCTTGTCGGTATACTTCTGAGAGATTGCCTTCTGCATCACGAATAAAAAGCACGATGGAATCAAAAGCCTCCAAAGAGGATGGAACCACCGAGTCCGATGGACCTTGCCCCGCGATGATATACTGCTGGCCGCCAATTTCAATATCGATCTCATTGTTGGTTTCCGTCACAAAGACCAAAGTGGCGCTGGTTTCATTCTGAACGACCATCTCTGTAACAACAACAGGTGGGTCATCTTCTGAACAGATCGTGGCCAAAAAATAAGGTGCAAGGAATAACAATAGATAGGATTTCATAGTAACAATTTTTCTTACTGATGAAACAACTCAACGTGAGAAATCCCTAAAGGCCTTTTGTGATTGATTACAGTAGGTTGATGATAATTAGATAATCCCCTGCCGCGCTGGAAGTTGTAGAACTTTTTTTTAAATGTCATCTCGATACAACGCCACTTCGTGGCGCCACTCGATGACCGTTAGCGATTCTTCCATTACTGAACAATGTTTTGAAAAAACCAAACATCCAGTGGATGTTTGAGTGAAGTACCCGCGTAAGCGGAAAACACAATCTATCTATTCTTCCAAAAGAATGGAGTAAAAAGAATAAGCACCGTAAAGAGTTCCAATCGGCCAATAAGCATCAAGAAAGAAGCCCACCATTTTCCAGCGGTTGGTAATGAAGCGTAGTTTTCAACAGGGCCCAGATCTCCTAAGGCAGGTCCTACATTACCTAATGTAGAGGCAGCACCACCCAAGGCTGTTTTAAAATCCAAACCTATCCAAGAGAATACCAAGGTCCCAATGATAAAACTCAACATATACAGAATGAAGAATGCAAGTATGTTGAATACAATGGGTTGTTGTACCGCCTTTTGATTGTAGCGTACCGGCAGAATGGCGTTGGGATGCAAGGTTCTTCTAAACTCCATGATCCCGTTTTTGATCATGATGATGTGACGCACGATCTTGATCCCTCCAGAAGTAGATCCGCTGCTTCCGCCTAGGAACATCAGCCCAAAGAAAAAGAGCGTCAAGAAGGGCGTCCAGAGTGTGAAATCTGCCGTTACAAAACCTGTGGTGGTCACTACAGCAAGCACTTGAAACAATCCGTGTCTGAGCGCGGATTCTCCTGCACCCAATACTTGCGGATGCGCTACAGAGCTCGCACTGACATCAGCCTGAAAATAAATGATCAATGCCGCAACGAGCGTCAAAGAAACAATCCCGATCAAATAGTATTTGAATTCATCGTCTTCAAAAATTCGACTGAACTTACGCTTAAACGCAAAGTAACTCAAGACAAAATTGGTCCCCGCCAAGAACATGAATACAATGATGATGTATTGAATTAAAGGCGTATCATTCCAATAGGCTACACTGGCATTTTTGGTAGAGAAACCACCCGTACTGAGCGTACTTAAAGAGTGATTTACCGCATCAAAAACAGACATACCAGCCACTGAGAGTAAAATAGTCTCTGCCACTGTATAACCTACATAAATCAACCACAGGCGCTTGGCTGTATCTGTAATTCGAGGGTGTAGTTTATCGCCTCCCGGCCCTGGTGCCTCTGCAGCAAAGAGCTGCATCCCTCCAATACCCAAAAGCGGTAAAATAGCAATGGCCAAAACAATGATTCCCATTCCTCCGATCCAGTGGGTAATACTGCGCCAAAGCAAAATCCCCTCAGGCATGACCTCAATATCATTTAAAATCGTTGCCCCCGTAGTGGTATAGCCGCTAATGGTCTCAAAAAAGGCATCGCTATATACAGGAATGGCATCCGTCAAGACATACGGCAAACTGCCCGTTATGGACATGAACAGCCATCCAAAGGTCACGATGAGATATCCTTCACGTTTCTGTAATTCTTTGCGGTGTTTGGCCGTGGCATACATAAAAAGACCGCCCAAAAGATTGGTGATCAAGCCGGCCAATAAAATGCCTTCAGTAGCCCCATCGTCATAACCAAAACTCACCAAAGCAGAGATCCACATAAAGCCTCCGTTGCACAGCAACAGCAAGCCCATGAGGTGAAAAATGAGTTTTAAATTGAGTCTGGATAAGGAAGAGATCATCAGACGAAGAGTTTTTCTACCTTCTCTAAGGCTTGAGGCAAACAAGAAACCACTACTCTATCCCCTTCTTTGATCTCAAAGTCTCCAAGGGCAATGATACCTTCACCATCGCGAATGATCCCTCCAATTATGGCAGATCTCGGAAAATCCAGCTCGCGAATGATCTTGTTACACACGGCACTCTCTGGGTGCACAATAAATTCCAAAAGCTCCACGTTCATATTGTTGAGCTTGGTAATAGCAACAACCTCCCCTTTTCTGATGTATCTAAAAATGGTATTTGCCGCGAGAAGTTTTTTATTGATCAAGGTATTGATCCCGATGGACTGCGAAAGTTGGAAGTAATCCATATTCTCGACCAGAGCGATGGTTTTCTTAACCCCACGTGATTTGGCTACCAAGCAACTCATGATATTGGTCTCTGAGTTTCCAGTCACCGAAACAAAGGCATCCATATCAGAGATTGCTTCTTCTTCTAACAACTCCACATTGCGGCCATCTCCGTTGATCACCAAACAACTCGGTACATCATCGGCAATTTCAAAGGCTTTGTCCTTATCGGATTCAATGAGTTTTACCTTGAATTTACTTGCACAGAGGTCTCTGGCCGTTTTAAAGCCGATATTACTCCCGCCCAAGATCATAACATTTCTAAGGTCTTCTTTCACCTTGCCTACCATGGTATAAATGCTTTCCAAGCCCTCTTTAACGGTGACAAAATAAACCTGATCTCCTTCTCGGAATTGTGTATCTCCGCGTGGAATAATCGTGTATTGGGTTCCGCTACGCTGGATGGCGATCGGCACATAAGTGTACTTTTCGCTCACGTCTGCCAGATCGCGAACGCTCTTACCTACTATAGAAGACGTTCTGGAAAGGATCAGTCCAACCATGGTCAAAGCGCCTTCGTCAAATTCATAAGTATCGTTGAATCCACTCTGGTTGAGTAGCAAACCAATCTCATTGGCCGCCAAGGATTCTGGAGAGATCAACTCGTCAATACCCAAATGAGTAAATCCGATCTCGTCCTTATTTTCAATGAATTCAGCATTGGAAATACGCGCAATGGTGCGCTTGGCCCCCAATTGTTTAGCAAGAACACAAACGGTAATGTTCGTGGTCTCACTGGAGGTCACCCCAATCACCAATTCGGTATTGGCAACATCTGCATCTTTTAGTACCGAAATAGAGGTTGCGTCTCCTTTGACCACCCGAATATCCAAATGCGTATCTGCATACTGCAAACTGGCACGGTCAGTATCAATCAAAGTAATGTCTTGCGATTCAAAGGAAAGCAGTTTGGCTAAATGGAAGCCAACCTCGCCGGCACCGGCTATTATAATCTTCATAGGCTACGAAAAGCGTGCGGGGCAAATTTACAGAAAATCTCAATATCTGCCTCCAAGATTATCAGCTTTGACACATCACTAATGGCTCTATTTTGCGTATTTTTGCACCCAAATTGATGCCATGGCCAAGTCGGTGAACCCTTATAAAGATTCGGACCTCAACAAAAAAGCACAAGTGGAGCAGATGTTTGACAACATCTCCAACCGCTATGATGGGCTGAACCGCGTAATAACCTTTGGTATTGACCAAAAATGGCGCAGAAAGGTGGTCAAGATGATCGTTGCTCAAGATCCAGAAACTGTTTTGGACATTGCCACAGGTACGGGAGACCTAGCCATTGCCTTCGCGCAGCGCTTGGATAAAGCCAAGGTGACCGGTTTGGATATTTCTGAAGGCATGCTCAGTGTGGCCCGCAAGAAAACGGCAGAAGCTTCTTTTGCAGATCGATTGGAATTTGTGAAAGCAGACTCAGAAGCCATGCCCTACCCAGACAATCATTTTGATGCTATCACAGTTTCCTTCGGGATCAGAAACTTTGAGAATTTAGAAAAAGGTTTGGCTGAGATTCTACGTGTTCTCAAGCCTGGCGGCCTTTTTGTGGTCTTGGAAACCTCCGTTCCAGAAAAATTTCCTTACAAACAGGGCTATAAATTCTACTCAAAAGGTATCTTGCCGCTCATTGGAAAGTTGTTTTCTAAGGATAAAGTAGCTTACGGTTATTTGTCCGAAAGCGCAGCCGCTTTTCCTTATGGCGAACGACTCAACAATATTTTTGCAAAAATTGGGTTTATAGAGACTGAAAATAAGCCACAAACATTTGGTGTTGCTACCATTTATACTGCTACCAAGGCATGAGTAGAAAATTGATCCTGATATTGGCATTTGCCATCTTTGCGCAGACCGCACAAGCACAGCTGTTTAGCAAGGAACGTTTGGCTAATCTAGAAACCTTCGACAAGCGATTTTTGACCTGGGGTTACTTTTTAGGATTCAATTCTTACGATTTCAAGATCGAATATGAAGGGCCTCAAGTAGAAGATATTGCAGTAGACCGCATTGGAGGATTCAATGTGGGACTGATTGGAGATATGCGTTTGAACGAGTATATGAATCTGCGTCTAGAACCGGGACTTTACTTTTCTCAGCGCGATCTTCGTTTTCCGGGCTTTACAGAAGAGAGAGACATATTGCGGGAGGTGAAATCCACTTACATTCACGTTCCTTTATTACTCAAGTTTTCTACCAAACGCTTGAATAACTTCAAACCTTTTGTTGTTGGTGGTGTCTCTACCGCTTGGAATCTATCGAGCAATAGCGACAATCCGCAAGACAATTCAGGTGGTGAATTTAGAATGGAAGCTACCGCTCAATTTTGGGAAGTCGGTTTTGGAATCGATTTTTACCTGTTCTATTTCAAGTTCACGCCTTCCATTCGCGGAGTTTTTGCTATGAATAACGAATTGATCCCAGACAACGACCCCAACAGCCCTTGGACGGGGAATATCGGCTCCATGAGCACCCGCGGGATCTTCATCAACTTTACTTTTCAATAGAGCGTTTAAACTCACTGAGCAAGACAGCAGTAGCTGTAGCTACGTTTAGACTTTCCTGACCCATTCCAAAATTGGGGATACTCAATTTAGTATCTATTACTGCGGAAGCCTCTTGGGAAATCCCTTGACCTTCATTACCCATGACCAAAACGGCATCTTGTGGCAACGCAGTTTGATACACATTATCTCCTTGCATGAATCCGCCATAAACCGGCAAATCTGTTTGGGCTAGCCAAGCAGGTAAATCCTCTAAATAATGCAATTGAACGCGCGCCAGACTGCCCATAGAAGCCTGAACCACTTTTGGATTGTAACAGTCTGCGGTTTGTTGTGTGCAGACAATATGGTGTACTCCGAACCAATCGGCCAAACGCATGATTGTTCCAAGATTACCTGGGTCTTGAATACTGTCCAATGCGAGGATCAGTCCTTCTTCCTTTAAGGCAGTATTTGTTTTCCGATTAAAGACCGCAAAGGCCATGTTGGGCGATTTTTGGTTACTGATCTTTTTGAGCTCCGCAGCACTGATCAAGTCCGCAGTCACATCAGAAAAAACACCTAAATCTGTGCTGTAAAGCGCTTCGACCTCTAATCCTGCGTCCAACAAATCTTGAATCAGTTTGGGGCCTTCTGCCACAAAAACCTCGTGGCGGTCTCTGTACTTTTTTTGACCCAGTGACGTTAGGTATTTTAAGGTGTTTTTGCTCAGCATAGTTCTGGAGGTCATTCCGTGCAAACTCCTGCTACCTTCCAATCCAAAATGCATTGTTCACGCAGTTTGCTAAATAAAGGCGGACTGTATCGGAAATAGTTTATTTTTGATGTAATCTTAAAGCCGCTTGAAGCAACTTCACTCAAAAATAGTATTAATATTTGTTACGGCCTTGTTGCTGTACTCGTGCAACGCTGTCAAGCGGGTTCCACAGGACAAATACCTCTTGATTGAGAATGAGATCAACGTAGATGGGGAGGTCATCAAAGACACCTATATCTACGATCAACTCTCACAGCGACCAAATACCCGCGTACTGGGGATTCCATTTAGTTTGCACATCTACAATTTTGCAAAAAAGGACCCAGACAGCACTTTTCAGGATTGGCTTAAAAAGAAGCCCAAACGCGAAGAGCGCCTGACCCGAAAATTATCGGAGAAACAGCTCTATGAATTGGAACAATCCTATATCGGGATCAACAATTGGATCAAGAAGATTGGAGAGGCTCCTGTGGTTATTGATGACGCCAAACTAGAAAAATCGCGCAGACGCTTGGAGCGATACTACCGCCGTAGAGGCTGGTTCAATACCCAAGCAAGCTTTAGCGTAAATGGAGACAGCAGCCAACGCGCAAAAGTGAGTTATAAGGTTGTTCGCAATCAGCCTTACATCATTGATTCCATAAAGGCACAGATCAGTTCTCCTGTAGTAGATTCGCTCTTTCAACTCACCAAGCAGCAGAGTTTTATTGTTGAGGGTGAACAATACAATGCAGAGAATTTTGAGAATGAAATTGACCGTTTGACGCTGCAGTTTCGCAACTCTGGACTTTATGATTTTGATACAGAATACGTCACTTTTGAAGGCGACACCGTTGAAACCGATCACAAAGCACTGATCACCTATGTGATCCCAGACAGAACCATCACTACACCAGACAGTACCTACACAGAACCTTTCAAATCTTATGATGTCAACAAGGTGCGTATTGTGACAGATTACCGCTACGCGCTGAGGAATTCACAATTTTCCGACAGCTTGAATTTTGACGATTTTGAGCTTTACAGCTTTGAAGGTTTAGACTACAAACCCAAGGCCATCACCGATGCAATTTCCATTACACCTGGAGAGGTCTTCCGAGACGTGGACCGCTCGCTGACCTACAATCAGATTAGTGACCTCAACGTATTTAGATATCCGACCATAGAATACAGTCCAGACCCTGATGATCCAGAAGGCAATGGGCTTATCGCGAACATACTGCTCACTCCGCTTAAGAAATACAATCTGGATTTAAATTTTGATGCCTCCACCTCTACCGTACAAGAATTTGGGGTTGCCTTTAGGACGACTTTTTCCATACGGAATGTCTTTAAAGGCGCAGAAACTCTGGAGCTCTCGGCAAGAGGTTCTTTAGGTTCGTCTCAAGATGCCGCCGATGCGGACCGAAGCTTTTTCAACATCTCTGACGTAGGCGGGAATGCTGCGCTACAGTTTCCGCGAATCCTTTTTCCGCTCAATACGGATAGAATCATCCCTAAATATATGTCGCCCAAAACGCGTATCAGTACCGGGGTTGGATTTCAAAACAATATTGGTCTTGACAGACAAAACTTGAATTTGGCCTTCAATTATCAATGGAAACCCACCCCTACTAAAAGTTGGAACCTCAGCTTGGCAGATATACAGTACGTGCGCAATTTGAACACCAGTAACTTCTTTAATGTCTACCGCAGTTCCTTTGACATTGTCAATGATATTGCGACCAGCAGCGGTTATATGTTTGAGGATACTGAAAGTGAGGCATTGGGTATTCCTGAGGAGATCGACCAGTTTTTGATCGATGCCTTGGGTGACAATCCAGACGGTTTGACTTTTACCGATGACAATCTGGAAGAATTGGCCAGTGTTGATGAAAGACGCGACCGACTCTCTGAGGACAATTTGATCTTCAGTTCTAGTGTGACCTGGATTCGCGATTCCCGCGAGGACACTTACGACCTGAGCTTTTCACGCTGGCGTTTGAAACTCGAATCCGCAGGAAACTTCTTGTCCCTGCTTACCAATCTGGCAGACACTGATATTGCTGAAGACGGCAACAGAAAGGCCTTGGGAGTAGAATTCTCGCAATATGTAAAGACTGAGATCGACTTTATCCGCCACTGGGAGATCAATCAAAATGCAGTCTTTGCCGTCCATGGTTTTGGTGGAATTGCCATCCCTTACGGCAACAGTAACAGCATTCCTTTTATCCGCTCTTATTTTGCAGGAGGAGCGAACGACAACCGAGGCTGGAGGCCGTTTGACCTGGGTCCGGGAAGCAGCGGAAGCCGCTTGGACTTTAACGAAGCGAACTTCAAACTCGCCTTCAATGCCGAATACCGTTTTACCCTTTTGGGCGCTTTAAAAGGAGCGCTTTTTGTGGACGCTGGGAATATTTGGAACGTTTTAGACTCTCAAGAAGATGAGGCTTTTCGTTTCTCTGGATTGAGCGATTTAGGCGAATTAGCCGTTGCCAGCGGTTTTGGTATCCGCTATGACTTTGGATTCTTTGTCCTTCGATTTGACACGGGATTCAAAACGCACAACCCCGCGCGACCCCTTGGAGACCGCTGGTTTAAGGAATATAACTTTGCCAATGCAGTCTTTAATATTGGGGTGAATTATCCTTTCTAAATCCATCAGCTAAAACGTTAGCGTTGATTCTAACCGCTCTCTGGGGCATGCAGTAGTTTTTTTGTTATTTTTGCTACCCTAACCCATACTGAAAAACGTCTTTATGAGTCATTCTATTAAACCGGGAGTAGCTACCGGTAGAGAAGTTCAGGAAATCCACAAACTAGCGAAAGAAAAAGGTTTTGCCATGCCAGCGGTAAACGTAGTTGGAACCAACTCCGTAAACACCGTACTGGAAACAGCAGTGGCCCTTAACGCTCCAGTAATCATTCAATACTCCAACGGAGGAGCACAATTCAATGCTGGAAAAGGTCTTTCTAACGAAAATCAAAAATCGGCGATCGCCGGCGGAATCGCTGGAGCGCGACATATACACGAAATGGCTAAGGCTTACGGAGCCACAGTGATCTTGCACACAGACCACTGCGCCAAAAAATTATTGCCTTGGGTAGACGGCTTGCTGGATGCCAGTGAGGTGCACTACAAGCAATTCGGAACTCCTTTGTACAGCAGTCATATGTTGGACCTTTCTGAGGAGCCGATTGAAGAAAACATTGAGATCTCGAAAAGATATCTAGAACGCATGACCAAGATGGGCATGACCTTAGAGATCGAATTGGGGATCACTGGTGGTGAAGAAGACGGAGTGGACAACTCTGATGTTGACGCTTCTAAACTTTACACCCAACCCGAAGAAGTGGCTTACGCTTATGAGGAACTCATGAAAGTGAGTGATCAGTTTACCGTTGCTGCCGCTTTTGGAAACGTACACGGGGTATACAAGCCTGGAAACGTAAAACTAACTCCAAAGATCTTGAAGAACTCTCAGGAGTATGTTCAAGCTAAATTTGGAACCGGACACAACCCAGTTGATTTTGTATTCCACGGCGGTAGTGGTTCTACTTTGGAGGAGATCCGTGAAGCTATTGGCTACGGAGTGGTGAAAATGAACATTGACACCGACCTACAGTTTGCTTTCTGTGAAGGAATCCGTGACTATATGACTGGAAACATCGATTACCTAAGAACACAGATCGGTAACCCTGACGGAGCTGATGTACCGAACAAGAAATATTACGACCCACGCAAATGGTTGCGCGAAGGTGAGATCACTTTCCGCAAGCGTTTGGAGAAAGCATTTGAGGACCTTAACAACGTAAACACCCTTTAAGAAATGGCTTGGTTTAAACGTACAAAGAAGGGAATTCAAACCCCTACTGAACTCAAGAAAGATGTTCCTAAAGGACTTTGGTACAAATCACCTACTGGGAAGATCGTTGATGCAGAAGAGTTGGAAAAGAACTTTTACGTGAGTCCAGAAGACGGCTACCACGTACGCGTAGGTTCTAAAGAATACTTTGAGATCCTTTTTGATGACAACGAGTTCAAAGAATTGGACAAGGATCTAGTTTCTAAGGATCCACTTAAGTTTGAAGACACTAAAAAATATTCAGATCGATTAAAAGACGCTCAAGACAAAACCGGACTTAAAGATGCTGTTCGTACAGCGGTTGGAAAGTCTATGGGTGCTGATTTGGTGATTGCTTGTATGGATTTCCGTTTTATCGGAGGTTCTATGGGATCTGTTGTGGGCGAGAAGATCGCGCGTGCTGCAGATTACAGTCTTAAGAATAACATTCCGTTCTTGATGATCTCTAAATCTGGTGGAGCTCGTATGATGGAAGCTGCCCTATCGCTGATGCAATTGGCTAAGACCTCTGCAAAATTGGCACAGTTGGCAGAAGCCAAGATTCCATATATCTCATTGTGTACCGACCCAACTACGGGTGGAACGACAGCATCTTTTGCCATGTTGGGAGACATCAACATCTCTGAGCCGGGAGCCTTGATCGGTTTTGCGGGCCCGCGTGTAGTACGAGACACTACCGGGAAAGACCTGCCAGAAGGATTCCAATCATCGGAGTTCTTGTTGGAACACGGTTTCTTGGATTTCATTTCTCACCGAAAAGACCTAAAACGCAATATCAATCTCTATTTGGATTTGATTTTGAATCGTCCGTTGAGAGAAAAAACAGCTTAATTATAAAAGGAACCAAATTGGTTCCTTTTTTATTTCCGGTTATCGAGTGATTTTCACGAAGTGAAAATTGTATCGAGATAACATTTTGTTGGTTGGCCGCTTCGCAAGTGACTCACTCAGAAGTCCACTGGACTTCTGATTTTGTTACAAAATATTGTTCACCAAGGTCCCCGAGTGATTTGCCGCAGGCAAATAGTATCGAGGGGCCTTAAATCATCACGAATTGTCTTATCTCCTTTTTTTATGTCACTTTTACCATTGCCGTAAAAGTGACCAAAAGGTCTAGCCCCTGCGGAATCACTTTTTATTTCATAAAACCCCTCGTGCTTTCTGAGCCGTGCGCGGCTCTGCCGCTATTGCACGGCCTCGTACCGAACAGCTCTCGGTAGAAATGCGCAGCGGCGGGGTTTTAAATTGAGTTTTGTAACTTTTTTTATGGAATTATAGACTAACCTAATAGTTAATGACCGAGATCAAGAATAAATTCCTTTTTACTAAGTACCCTGACGGAGCTGTTGCTATCGGGTATATATTAATTGGTCTTTCGATTATTAGTTATATACAATTAAGGATTATCATACTGTCCTTGTTGATCTTAACGCTCGCACTCTATTTAGCATTCTCACATATTGGAATATTAATCGATCAGCATAATAGAAGATTCAAATATTATGAGAGCAAATTTGGATTCAAGACAGGGAATTGGGAATCACTTAAGAACTATCCTTACGTGAGCCTTCTGAGTCTTCGACAAAAACAAACTACTTACAGTCATACGAACGCGCACAATACTTCGCGATTTATGACCTATCAAGTGCATCTTCTTAATGAAAAACATACTGTAAAATACATCTTGAAAGAGTTCCGCGATAAAGAATCTGCGGAAATTTATTTGAATAGATTCGCGGCTGAATTCGGCCTTGAAACATCCGTTTACAGTCCTGATTTCAGTTAAGCGCTAATGGATAAAACAATTAAAATTGTCTACGCAGTTTACACAGTCTTGGTGATGCTATCACCTTACGGCGTTTACCCAATAGAAGGGGAAATGAAAAATTACGGGCTGTTTTTTAGCTTTAATTCTTGGGAAATATTTCTGGTGACAAGTCCAATACTAGTTTTAAATATTTTGAGATTAGAACGATTCGGAAAGAGTGGTTATATGGCTGTATCTGTATTATCCACGATTTTAGGACTTTTCTATTTTATCTTCGGAATGATTTGGATCAGTGATGGCTTTCGAGGTTTTCTCTATCACTTTGGAATCTTATTGCTGATTTTGTTTTTACCGTTAAGTTCCTATATGCTTTACTACGACAAAAAGCGAGGAAACTTATCCTAAACTTTGGCCCCTGTAAAACGTCATTTATTCAAAAAACGCGACCCCTCACGAGTCTCGTAAAAATCAAGCCAGCAGTAGTTGGATAATAGCTGTGTGGAACAGCAAGGAGGCGAAGCCGAGTGCGAACTCCGCACGGCTGTGGCTGGAGGTGGCGTAGATTTTAGAGGCGAGTGAGCGTCGCTAGCGCTTTTGGATACTTTTTCCGCGATGGGAAAAGTATCGTAAAAGATAACTGCAAATTGGTAATGGTTCATAGTTGTAGATGAGAGACCAAAAACAGAAACCTGAATAAAATAATTACCCGCTAAAGGGTATAAAACTCTGAAGGATTGATTTTTAGCTTAGCATCAAATTCAATCGTCATGAAAAAATATATCCTACCACTTATCTTTTTTTGCTCCCTTACCACATCGGCACAGGTCTATTGCTCCTACTCTGGAGGAGGCTGTGCTAATGGCCTTGCTCAACCTACTCAATACGCCAGTAATATTGTATCCAACATTTGCAATATTCTAGGTGTACAATACATCAACACCTATGCCGGCAACGTGGGTAATGCTTGTGCTTCTAATTTTCAAGGAGTTCCTATTATAACGTATAACCGTCAATTCATGAACTACCTATCAAGTAATAATCAATGGGCGCCCGTGTCGGTACTTGCCCATGAAGTAGGTCATCATGTAAATAACGACATTTCATGGTACGGTGCCTTTAAACATTCTTGGACCAAAGAATTACAGGCCGATTATGTCTCCGGCTACGTCATGTATAAAATGGGGGCATCTCTTGAGAATGCCAAATCTGCTTTCTACCTAATGTTTGATTGGATGGGATCTGTAAGCCATCCAGACACTCCGCGAAGAATCGACGCTTTAACCGCTGGGTATATGAGAGCTAGAAGTGGGTTTTAGTTTTGTCATTGACATGACCGTGTCTTTTAGCTTTCTTTTTTTGCATTGCAAAAAAAAGAAACAAAAAACGCTAGCGACACGCACTCCTCCTTGAAAACTACGCTGCTATGTCTGGACTGCGCAGCGTTCGTTTTTGGCTACGCCAAAATACTATGCCACGCAGCCTCAACCGCCATGAGCAGCTTGTTTTACTACGGACTTGCGCGAATGTCGCATTATTAATGATCTAATCAACGCGACCCCTGACGAGTCTCGTAAAAATCGAGCCAGCTAAATGAAACCTGCCCCTTCTGCGAAGCCTGTTTAATGAGCAAAGATCAAATCAAGAAACGCGACTCCTCACGAGTCTCGTAAAAATCAAGCCAGCCAAGTGAAACCCGCCCCTTCTGCGAAGCGTGTTTAATGAGCAAAGATCGGTTCGATGTCGCAAAGAAGGCGCGGAGCGACTTGCGACTCAGATTTTGAGAATGGTTTGGCGCGACTTCGTGGCTTGTTGCACGAAGGAGCGTCAAAAAAGACTTTGAAGGGGCTAGATTTTTTTGCACACTTTTTTCATCAATGGAAAAAAGTGTGAGAGAAAGCAAGCAGCCTTCGCTGCAAATGCTAAAGACAAAAAAGAAATTTTGGCAAATACCCGCGTTAGGGACTGCAGCAAGATACCGCGTAGCGCGGAAGGCCCGACCAGGCCGCAGGGCTGGGAACGCCAAAAAAAAGTGAACTCATTAAAAATGTCATCTCGATACAATTTGCTTTCAGCAAATCACTCGATGACCAGTATCGACTAAACCACGATAAAAAAAAGAAAGGACGTCTATCGACATCCTTTCACCTAAAACCAATCAGTAAACCACTACTGAAAACTAATTAGCAACTTAGTTTGCTAAAAATCTCCTCAACCTAATCACTTGTTCCTCCCCAGAAGGCAAGGTCAAAGTTCCAAAAGGATCGCAGGTTCCGTCTCCAAAGTCAAGACTCACGGTAGCATCTTCACGGCTGAGTTCTAAAACGCCACTCACAATGAATCTGCAGGCCCACTCTCTACGTAGAGGCTCAACAGTTTCTTTGCTGTAAGAAACGCCCAAACGGTTGGTGAAGTTCACAGTTCCGCTTAGGAGGAAAACATTGTCTCCCCAGAAACCAGTACCCGCACCCTCGATCCACTCACGGTTTTTGTTGGCAGAATAACTCATGGTTTCTCCATCAGGCCAAACCACATCAAGACTTACCGTTTTATTGGCATTTGGGTTTCCGGCGTCATTAATACTACGCACAATAGTTTTTGAACCATTCACGCTGATATCATTAAAGAAAAAGTCATCACTGGTTTGTACTTGAAAGGTACGAGATGGGGCATCCGCATCTATGCTGTGAGAGATGGTATAACTTCCGGAAAGGGTATTTCCAGTAGGAAGTTCACAACCGTCTCCAAAGTCTACCGTACGTTCAACGCTGGTATCGGTAACCACAGTAGTAACAGTTACGCAAGGGGGCAAAAAATCAGATACTTTGGCCGCAAAGCCGTTTGCGTCAGCTTCTGCAGAGGCAATGATATCTAAGGTAATATTGGTCAGTTCTTCATCAACAAGGTCAATCTCGTCTACCTGGTTGATCGTCTCCACGCTGATCTGCGCATTGACTTCTTCTTGCTCGCTAGTAACTTCTGAATCGTCACTAGAACAGCTGGTCAAGGTCAGGGCTCCTACAGCCAGTATACTAAGTAATCGCAAAGGGTGAAATTTGGTTTTCATTTTTTCAAATTTTTTGAGTTTGTGTTCCTATGACCTCAGATGTTAAGAAAGGTTTAAAATCCATTTAAAAATTTAGCCCGAATTAGGAGCAGAAAATCTGTTACAGCCCAGAGTTACTGCAAAACCCAGCGATATAGAGTTTTTCAATTTAACCGTAGCACTGCTATGCTTAAATTGAGAAAACACTGGTTTTTATTGTAATTCAGGCCTTCATGACGAAGTTCAGCACCGAATTCGGGCAATTTTTAAGCCGCTATCAATGAAAGATATAGAAGAATTGCACTATATTTGCGCCCTGTTGCCGTAAGGGCACAGACGTACATAAAAATTATTTAAATAAATGTTGGCATGTATTTAACACCAAAAGTAAAAGAAGACATCTTTAAAAAACACGGGAAGTCTGCACAAGACACCGGTTCTGCAGAAGGGCAGATCGCGCTATTCACGTACCGCATCTCTCACTTGACAGAGCACCTCAAGAAAAACCACAAAGACTACAACACCGAAAGATCTTTGGTGAAACTAGTAGGTAAGCGTCGTTCACTATTAGATTATCTAATGAAGAAAGACATTATGAGATACCGTGCTATCGTTAAAGAACTAGGACTACGTAAATAAAACGTATACTTTTGGAGGGGCTTTTGGAGCCCCTCTTTTAATTTAATTACCTTTCTTATATTTGAAGGGAAGAGAAGTGATTTGTACTTTTCTTGTTTAAGCGAAAATTGAAAGATTTGTGTTAGGACGAAGAGTTTTTTGCGGGGCATAGCAGCGCTACGGCCCAATAAAAAGTCAAGATAAATCACACAAATGGTCCATTTTTTAGCTAACAATGAAAAGTTAAAAATCACTTCAAAATAGAAAAAGCTGCTAAGACGCTTTTCATCAGGTCAACGATGGTTCCACTTCACTACACAACAACAAACCATTGTTAACCCGCTCTTTTTTTATAGAGAGCATCAAATCATTTTTATGATACCAAAGACTTATAAAGAGGTCATTGACCTTGGAGACGGTAGAGAAATCTCTATCGAAACCGGAAAACTCGCTAAGCAAGCGCATGGAAGCGTTGTGGTGCAGTCCGGTAAATGTATGATGCTGTGTACTGTAGTTTCTAACTACCACTCAGCAGATGTTGACTTTTTGCCTTTAACGGTAGACTACCGCGAGAAATTTGCGGCAGCCGGTCGTTATCCAGGTGGATTCTTTAAGCGTGAAGCACGTCCGAGTGACGGTGAGGTTTTGACCATGCGTTTGGTTGACCGCGTATTGCGTCCGCTTTTCCCAAAGGATTACCACGCAGAAACTCAAGTAATGATTCAACTCATGTCTCACGATGAGAACGTAATGCCAGATGCTATGGCCGGTTTGGCTGCGTCTGCTGCGATCCAACTTTCAGACTTCCCGTTTGAATGTGCGATCTCTGAAGTACGTGTTGCTCGTGTAGACGGAGAATTCATCATCAACCCTACTCGTGAACAATTGGCGCAATCGGACATCGATATGATGGTTGGAGCTTCTGCTGATTCTGTAATGATGGTAGAAGGTGAGATGGATGAGATCTCTGAAGAGGAAATGGCAGATGCGATCAAAGCTGCGCACGAAGCGATCAAGGTTCAGTGTGCTGCCCAGTTGCGTTTGGCAGAAGCCGTTGGAAAGAAGGAAGTACGCGAGTACGACCCAGAAGACAACGACGAAGCTTTAGAGCAAAAGATCCACGACATGGTATACGACAAGACTTACGCTATTGCTAAAGCAGGTTCTGCTAAGCACGAGCGCGGTCAGGCCTTTAGTGAGATCAAAGAAGAAGTATTTGCATCGTTCTCTGAAGAAGAGCAAGACGAGTTGGGCAAATTGATCCACAAGTATGTGGCTAAAGCTCAAAAGAAAGCCATTCGTGACTTGACCTTGAATGAAGGTTTGCGTTTGGACGGTCGTAAGACTGATGAGGTTCGCCCAATCTGGTGTGAAGTAGACTACCTACCTTCTACACACGGTTCTGCGATCTTCACTCGTGGGGAAACTCAGGCCTTGGCTACTGTTACCCTAGGTACTTCTAGAGATGCAAACATTATTGATATGCCTTCTTATGAAGGTGAGGAGCGTTTTTACCTCCACTATAACTTCCCTCCTTTCTCAACCGGTGAAGCCCGCCCAATACGCGGAACTTCAAGACGTGAGGTAGGACACGGAAACTTGGCGCAACGCGCCCTTAAAGGAATGATCCCTGACGATTTCCCATACACAGTACGTGTGGTATCAGAAGTACTAGAATCTAACGGTTCTTCTTCTATGGCTACTGTATGTAGTGGTACTATGGCGCTTATGGATGCTGGTGTTGCTATGACCAAGCCAGTTTCTGGTATTGCCATGGGATTGATCTCAGACGGAGATAAATACGCCGTATTAAGTGATATTCTTGGAGACGAGGATCACTTGGGTGATATGGACTTTAAAGTAACGGGTACTGCAGATGGTATCACGGCTTGTCAAATGGATATCAAGATCAAAGGGCTTAGCTACGAGATCTTGGTTAATGCATTAAAGCAGGCTCGTGACGGACGTTTGCACATTTTGAGCAAATTGACTGACACCATTGCACAACCGAACGAGACCGTGAAGCCTCACGCTCCAAAAATGGTTACCGAGATCATTCCAAACGAATACATCGGAGCCCTTATTGGACCTGGTGGAAAAGTGATCCAAGAACTTCAGAAAGAAACTGGAACGACTATCGTTATTAACGAAGACCCAGTAACTGAAGAAGGAATCGTAGAGATCCTTGGAACAGACCAAGACGGAATCGACGCGGTATTGGCCAAGATCGCTTCCATTACCTTTAAGCCGGATGTAGGAAGCGTTTACGAAGTGAAAGTGATCAAGATCCTAGACTTCGGAGCGGTTGTAGAATACCTAGAAGCTCCTGGAAACGAAGTATTGCTACACGTTTCTGAGTTGGCTTGGGAACGCACAGAGAACGTAACCGATGTAGTAAACATGGGTGATGTATTTGATGTGAAGTACTTCGGAATCGATAAGCGCACACGCAAAGAGAAAGTTTCTCGCAAAGCCTTGTTGCCAAAACCAGAAGGTTACGTGGAGCGTAAGCCAAGAGAACGCGATGACCGCAAAGGCGGAGGTCGTGATAACAGAAACAGAGACAATCGTCGCGATCGTAAAGACCGCAATTAAGACTGATTTCTGATCTAATAAACCTGAGAAAAGCCGCTTAAACAGCGGCTTTTTTTATTATTCGGCAAATAAAAGTTATTTTAGACGCAACCTTTAGAAAAAAGCAAGTCTATTAACTAAACAACACCACTAAAAATGAAAAAATTTTACGTATTTATTTGCTCAGTTGTTGTCGCCCTTATGGCCGTATCCTGTGAAAAGGACTCGAACAATACCATCGACCAGGTCTTGGAAGGCGTTGACAGCGGAGCCATTTTGAGAACCATTAATGTGATCTCTGGTGAACTCCCCATCGGTGTGGAAGGCGCCAAATTTGAAGTTGAGGTAGAAGCCCAAGACAATCAAAACGGAGACTTGCTACAATCGGTTGACGTATTTGTAGCCCTTAATGACAATTCTCCGGAGAATGGAGATTCTTCTGCGGCAGAAGTACAGATCGGAACGGTTGATCGCGCAGCTTTTAGCCCTGGACCTTTTGGATTGCCTCGCGGAATCATCAGCGTAACGCTTGATGAGATGCTCACAGCTCTTGGAGTTTCTGAAGCGGATCTTTTTGGAGGAGATGTATTCAATGTACGTTTGTCATTGAATTTGACGGACGGACGTGTATTCTCGGTTAACAACGCTGGTGGTATCATTACTGGTGGATTCTTTAGTTCTCCATTCCAATATGGACCTGCAGTGATCTGTCCAGTTGAAGAGACCTTTATGGTAGGAGAGTATTTGATCGAAGAGATCACTCCTTATGTTGATGGACCCACTTTTGACGACGGTTCTATCGTTGAAGTAACTGTTGGAGATTTCAGCACAGAGCGTGTATTCTTCACCTCGAACTATCCAGATTACTGTACTACACCAAATGACTTTAGATACACATTAGTTTGCGGAAACATCATTGTTCCTTTACAAGAAAGCAACTGTGCCTGTGGCTCTGGTGCTGACTACTTTGGACCACCATTAGGAGATGCTTCCACTTATGACTTGAGTGACGATACAGTGTTCTTCTTGACTTTCGGGAACGACTTACAGTCTGACTGTGTTGCTCCAGAAGACACAACTTATAAGTTTACCAAGCAATAGGCGTCTGATCAGATTCCTAAAATTGAAAACTATACTTGGAACTTCATGAGCTCATAAAGCTATGTAAACAGCAAAATAGACAAGCACAAAGTGAATTGTTTTTGCGTTATAAAGACGTACTCTTCACTTTGTGTTTGAAATATTGCAAGAGTCAGGCAGAAGCCGAAGACCACCTCCAAGATAGTTTCATAAAGATTTTCCAAAACATCAAGCGGTACGCCGACAAAGGAAGCTTTGAAGGCTGGATGAAACGCATTGTGATCAACTCTGCTATTGACCGCTATAAAAAGGACCTATACACGGTTTCTGTTGACGAACAGCGCATTGCTGAAGAAGATACAGAGATCGATCAGCAGGCTATGCAATTACCTCTAAAGACCTTATTGGGTCTGGTGCAAGAACTGCCCAGCAGGTATCGCCTGATTTTTAACCTCTACGAACTCGATGGCTATTCGCACAATGAAATAGCAGACCAACTGGGAATATCCTCGGGTACATCTAAATCAAATTTACATCGCGCCAAATTGATCTTGAAGGAGAAGGTACTCGCTCTCAAGCAGGACCATCCTTTGACAAAGAATCTTAAACATGGATAATAAACAAGACATAGGAGCAGCATTTAAGCAGCGACTGGCAGACCTCAATGAAGGTCCGGCAGATAGTGCAGCGCTATGGGACCAAATTGCCACCCAATTGGATGCCGAGGGGACTAGCCCTAAAGGCCTTCCATTCTGGCTAAAATCTGGTCTGGCTGTTTTAATCGTAGGGCTAACTGCCCTCGGAATTTGGAAATTCACTTCCGCTACAAGTACGAATCCAAATACTGACACAGAATTGACGGAATCGCAAGGCGCGCCGTCAGACACTGAAACCGATCCATCAGGGATCGATCCTCAAAGCGGATCCAACTCAACTCCGATCGCTGCGGAGAATGAGCAAACTGATGCTACAACAAATTCGGATGCAAACCTTCAGTCATCAACCTCCGATGGGGTTGGAACAACTGGTGATTCTTCTGACGCTGTTTCTAGAGAGACACCAACTACTTCTGAAACGAATTCCACCACGCTATCGAGCAGTACACCAAACTCAAATGAGACTACAACATCTGTTACTACAGTAGCAAGCAGCTCGCCAGTTACAACAACTCAGACCAATACAGTTCCTGCGATAAACAAAGAAACCAACACAGCAACGGCAAATACTTCCACAGCAGTATCCACAAGTAGTGTGGCTGCTACTGGCACAGGGAACAGCACCTCGACCGGGACCGTTGCAAGCACTGGAGTTCAGCCAAACACTTCAACAGGAACCAACAGTTCAGAAAACGGTCTTGGCAGTACAGCTGTGAATTCAAATACATCAACCAATACGGGTGATGCAAGTTCAATTGCAGCTGCTACGACAAAACAGAATACAACGGTAGACCAAAATACAACGAGTGGACAGCGCGGTCAATATCCGGCGAGAGGATACTACGTACTTCCAAAAAACACGGTAAATGCAGCAGGTATAGTTGCCTCTAGCTTTGATGCCGATGTAGAGATCACAGCAAGCGGAGCAGCTACACCATTACCGCTGGTTAAGTATGAAGAGAAGAAGATCAAAAAAACCAAGGAATTCAGGGCATTTGAACGTATGTTGCGCCGAGAAGAACTCACCAACTACCGCTGGTCTGTGGGTGCTGTGATAGCGCCTACAACTTATGGGTCGTTGACGCGTGCTTCCATGCTAGACGCTCGACTAGAAGGCAATACTCGAGAAGGTGAAACCAATCTGAGCTACGGATTACAGATCAAGAATCAAGTCAATGAAAAGACGGCCTTGCGTTTTGGACTGAACCGTGTCAACCTGGGATACAACACACAAAACTTCCAGGTAAATATCATAGACAACGTAGTAAACATCTATCAGCTCACTGGGATTGACGCTGGGGCAGAGATCTCGGATGGAGGGATCCCACTTGATCCAAGTGCGACGGCTTTCTTTGAGTCAAATGATGTGGTCACTATTGATCAAGACATCTCCTATCTTGAAATTCCTGTTGAATACCAATATTCTTTTATAAACAACCGTTTTGGAGCTAATTTAATTGGAGGTGCCAGCCTTATGGTCCTTGATGACAACCGAATATTTGCCGTTAATGATAACGGACAAAGTGTTCGTGTTGGGAAGTCGAGCAACCTGACCAATTTGGGATACACCCTAAACCTTGGTCTCGGATTTAAATACGAGATCACTAAACATTTCCAATTGAATTTAGACCCGATGTTTAAAATTCAAATGAACAAACCAGAAAATACAACCGTGAACAATTTTAGACCGTTCTTCTTTGGTGTTTTCAGTGGTCTTCATTTCAAATTTTAACATTTTATCATTGAACCACATCCCTGATTGTGGTTTAAGATCGTTTTTTCTGTCGTTCGTCGAAAAGTAATCTTTTTCCTACTTTTTCTATCTACATTCGTGGTCAACTTAAACGAACCACCTATGAAGAAATTCTACCTTTGGGTAGTGGCACTCCTATGCAGTGCAACTGCCTTCCCCCAAGATGGTGCCATGCAGGCAACTTCTTTTTCAACCGCCACTTACGTGCGTGAAATCCCAGCCTTGAGCAGCATGGACAATATTATTGCTGCAGCAGGATTTGAGGACGTTGCGCCGCCGAAACGCCGAGGAACCAATACCTTTGTTGAAGGTAAAGGGCTCCCTGCCGGAGCTGATCCATTAGCTCGTAACCAACAGCTTGTTCCTAGAGCTGCTGCCCGAGCTCCGATCACCTCTTTTGACGCTCACTTGGGAACCGTACTCAATGATCCTACTGGAGCCATTGGACCCAACCACTATGTTTATGCATTTAACAGTGGATTTGGAATTCTGGATCGCGCCGGAAATGTATTATTACCCGAAGCATCTTTAGGAACCATTTTCCCAGGAGAAACTCTTGGGGACCCTGTAGTGCTTTATGACCGCTACGCAGACCGTTTCATCATTATGGAATTTAGTGATACCCCTAACGGTTTCTTAGTGGCTATTGGTCAAGGACCAGACCCGATCAATGACGGTTGGTACACCTACAGGTTCAACACGGGAAGCTTCCCTGATTATGAAAAAATGTCCATTTGGGCAGACGGATATTATATCACGGCAAATAAAGATGCCAGTAATCCTACAGCTAATGATGTGATCTTTGCTTTGGAGCGCGATGAGATGCTCGTGGGTAATCCTTCTGCACAAGTAATTGGATTCCCTTTACCCGGAGTGACCACGAGTGGCTTTTACAGCCCAGGTGGATTCAATGTTGTTGGACCCAATCTTCCCCCACTGGGTACGCCACATCCTTTAGTATATATGCAAGACGACGGCTGGACTGGCGTTTCTTCGGATCACTTGAAGATCTGGAACGTGAGCGTAGATTGGACGAATCCTTCTGCTTCATCAATTTCAACACCACAGGAGATCACAACGGCTCCTTTTGATGCTGTTTTTGATGGAGGTTCTTTCCAAAACTTGGAGGAGCCAGGATCTGGACCAGATATCGATGCCATCCAAGCAACTATGATGTATATGACCAACTACCGCCGTTTTGGAACGCATAATTCCGCAGTGATGAATTTTGTGGTCGATGTGACCGGTACTGATTCTCAAGCGGGAATCCGCTGGTATGAACTGCGTCAAACTGCAGACGGTGCTCCTTGGACGATTTACCAAGAAGGTACTTATGTGCAACCTGACGGACACAGTGCATTCTGTGGTAGTATTGGAATCGACGCTGCTGGAAACATCGGAATGGGATACACGATTGTTAGTCCAACAGTATATACGTCCTTAAGATATACTGGGCGTCAAGCTGGAGATCCTCTAGGAACCATGACCCTTAATGAACAATTTATTGTAGACGGTGATCAACCGACTGCTTTTAGACCTGATGGTCGATACGGAGACTATGCCCACCTTACCGTGGATCCACTGGACGATATGACCTTCTGGCACATTGCCGAATACATGAAAGGAACCACCAACACGCGTAAGAGTCATGTGGCAGCCTTTAAGATCAACAGCGGACCAACCGACACAGAAGCGCCTACAGCGCCGTCTGCTTTAGCGGCTTCTAATGAAACTGCAGTGAGTGTTGATCTAACTTGGACAGCTTCTACGGATAATGTTGCTGTAGTTGGCTACGACATTTACCAAGACGGTGTAAGTGTTGGTACTGTTGGTACGCCAGGGTTTACGGTAACTGGATTGAGTCCGGAGACCAGCTATGATTTTTACGTTGTGGCTAAAGACGCCGCTGGGAATCAGTCTGGGCAAAGTAATACCGTGAACGCCACTACCCTAGCCGCTAGTGGTTGTACTGGTGGAGTAACTAGCTACCCTTATGCGGAGAGTTTTGAAAATACGATCGGAGCTTGGACGCAAAGCACAACTGACGATCTGAATTGGACGGTACTTTCTGGAAGCACCGGATCTTCAAACACAGGACCTGCTGGAGCACAAGATGGCAACTACTATATCTATGTAGAAGCCTCTGGAAACGGAACAGGATACCCAAACAAAACTGCCGTGATCACTTCACCTTGTTTTGATTTGAGTAGCCTTTCAACGCCGAGTTTTAACTTTAGAGTACACCAATTCGGATCCTCTGATATGGGAACCATTTTGCTTCAAATTTCCAATGATGATGGAATTAATTGGACCACTTTATGGTCGCAGTCCGGAAATCAAGGTAATGCTTGGAGTGCTCAAAATATTGATCTGACCACCTATGCTGGACAAAGTGTTCAATTACGATTCAGCCGTACAACGGGAAGTACTTGGCAAGCAGATATCGCCTTAGATAATATTTCATTGACTGATGGCGTACCTGCCACCACGAGTTGTTCTGGAGGTATTGACAGCTATCCGTATAACGAAGGATATGAGAATACCATTGGAGCTTGGTCTCAAAGTGGTGCCGATGATTTAGATTGGCGTGTTCAAACCGGAAGAACGCCTTCTGGTAATACTGGGCCTTCATCGGCCAACCAAGGCAGCTACTACATTTACGTAGAAGCTTCTGGAAATGGAACGGGATATCCTAACAAACAAGCAGTGATCACTTCCCCTTGTTTTGATCTTAGCGGAGCGACTTCTGCCAGCTTTGAATTTGATTACCATATGTATGGTGCATCTAATATGGGTACCTTCTTATTAGAGGCCTCTGCAGATAATGGAGACTCTTGGAATGCCATTTGGAGTCAAACTGGAAATCAAGGCAACCAATGGAACAGCGTTAGCGTTGATCTTGCTGATTACTTAGGAAGCGGGCTTCAATTGCGATTCAACCGAACTACTGGAAGCACTTGGCGAGCGGATATCGCTGTGGATGCTGTTTCACTAATCAGTGCTTCTAGCCGATCTCATGATGAAGGGCCACTGCGCACCTACGCTTTGGATAAGGCAGATATCTTTAGTCTCTATCCAAACCCGACAAAAGATGTGTTGCATTTGGAGACTTCTGGGATTCAAGTAAATGAATTGCAAGTATTCTCTGCTCTTGGAAGACAAGTAATGAGTCTAAAACAACTCAACAGCGGCATGACGATCAATGTATCTCACCTGCCTGCTGGAACTTACTTTGTACGCTTTGTTGCCAACGAACAAGTAGTGACAAAACAGTTCATCAAAGAGTAATTATTTCATTGACTACCTAAACACAGAAAAGGCCGCGAGATGCGGCCTTTTTTTTATTCACGTCTTTTGTTCCATTGCAGTACAATTCCCCAATGGGCAAAGTTGACCAACTTATTGAAGTGATATCCACCTTGCAAGCCTAAAGAAAACCGAGGCCCGGTTGGGATTCTAATTTTAACCAACAAGGGAACCCCTAGTAAATATTTATCTACCAAACTGGCATTTGAAACTTGCGCACTTTTAGGCGCTTGAACAAAAAAGGTATTCAGGCCTGCAAACACATCGGTGCCGTTGCTTTGAAACCTTATGGCGGAGACTCCAATTTGAAGATCGAGCTCTACTCTTGGAATGGGCTTAAAATTGTATCCGTAGAGACCTTCAAAACTCAAAAACTCGCCGCTCCCGCTGAGAATATTGAGCTCGGACCCGGCATGAACCGCTAAAGAGATCCGTTTTTTTCCGGTCCTAAAATTGAGATCAACACGACCTGAAAGTCCCTCTTGATTCAGCTGTCCTTTATACAAGCCTAAGGGTTGAATAGAAAAGGAATCGTACTGAAAACGTTGGTCTTCTTGGGCTAAGCCAAAGGTGAATGCCATTAAAAACAGCAACACTAAATAATTTGAGTATGTTTTCATGAATTTGTAATTATGACCGATGGGCTTTAGGGAAGAATCCATCAGTGACTAAATCCGAATCGAAAATACAAGCGAATTACACAAACCAAATGCGATAATCAGGCTTTGAGACCTTAAATTTTTGCATATATTGAAAACAAATAAAAAATTTAGCCATGAGTTTGCATATTTCACAAGAGGCGCTTTGGAATCATCTCAAAGCCCAGATTCCAGCAGAACGATCCTTTGTTGACGAGGTGTCCAATGTTTTAGACATCAGCTACGACGCTGCCTACAGACGCATCAACTTAAAATCTCAACTCAGCCTAGATGAAGCCGTAACCTTAGCGCGGCATTATAAGATCTCTTTGAACAGACTTTTTGAGGTGGGACAACAAAACACTTTGCTGGTAGAAAAGTCTCCACCAATAACCAGTCTTGAAGGTTTGGAACAGTACTTCTTGGTCTCCATGAAAAGTATTGAACCGCTCATTAACACCAAAGGGGTTGAGATCATTTACTCTGCCAAAGACATCCCCATCTTCTTCACCCTGACCAACACCTACATTACCAAGTATAAATTTTACGTTTGGCTGAAGTTCTTGGATGAAGACGGCAGCATGGCCAAGATGAGCTTTGAAGAGTTTCTGCCTACTATCCCGGCAAGTCTCATAGAAACCACCATGCAATTGGCAGAGACCTACAACTATTTAGATATCACTGAATTTTGGAATGACAACACCATTAACGGGACCTTGCAACAGGTTTACTATTATTTTGAATCGGGACATTTAAGCAAGCACTTGGCGGAGCAGCTGTGCCGAGACTTGCATGAGATCATTGATCGGGTGGAACAACAAACCATTCAGCAGGCCATCATCAATTCCAAAAACAATGCGCGTTATCTGCTCTACAAAAGTGATCTACTCACCATGAGTAATACGGTGATGTTTAGAACTCCTAAACAGAGCCTGTTCTTTACGCCTTTTACAGTATTGACCTATTTAAAAGTGGTGAACCCAGCTACCTGTGGAGAAATGCTCAAATTTTTCAACAAACAAAAAAGCAACTCAAAATTATTGGCCAGCGCAGGCGAGAAAGACCGTGGGATTTTCTTCAACAAAATGCGTCAGAAAGTCGATTTACTTTTAGCCAATATTCAAGCCGATCGCGATTTGAACCTCTTTTAAACTATTCGAAATCAAAAGACTAGAATTATCATCGACACAAATATTAAAAAATGATCAACTATTTGTAACATTTTTGGGTATCTTTACGTATAACTAGGTACAGCGTGCAATTAAGCACGTGAGTTAGAAGAGAGGATTTATTAGATGAGACAACTCAAAATTACCAAGCAGGTCACCAATAGAGAGACCGCTTCCTTAGACAAGTACCTACAAGAAATTGGAAAAGTCGATCTTATTACCGCTGACGAAGAGGTAGAATTGGCTCAACGAATCAAAGCCGGAGACCAACGCGCTTTAGAGAAGTTGACCAAAGCTAACCTGCGTTTCGTTGTATCGGTAGCTAAGCAATATCAAAACCAGGGGCTCACCTTGCCGGATTTGATCAACGAAGGAAACTTAGGTTTGATCAAAGCTGCACAGCGTTTTGACGAGACTCGTGGTTTTAAATTTATTTCATACGCCGTATGGTGGATCCGTCAATCGATTCTTCAAGCTCTTGCAGAGCAGTCTCGTATTGTACGTTTACCATTGAACAAGATCGGATCGATCAATAAGATCAACAAAACCTTTGCTTTCTTGGAGCAAGCGCACGAGCGCCCACCGAGTGCTGAGGAGATCGCCAAAGAGCTAGACATGACCATCAATGATGTGAAGGAGTCTATGAAGAACTCTGGACGTCACGTATCCATGGATGCACCTTTGGTAGAGGGTGAAGATTCTAACCTTTACGATGTACTTCGTTCTGGAGAATCTCCAAACCCAGACCGTTCTTTGCTGCACGAGTCTTTGCGCACTGAAATTGAGCGCGCTTTGGAAACTTTGACTCCTCGTGAAGCAGATGTTATTCGTTTGTACTTCGGACTTGGAGATCAACATCCAATGACTCTAGAAGAGATCGGTGAGACCTTTGACCTAACACGTGAGCGTGTACGTCAAATCAAAGAAAAAGCGATTCGCAGGCTAAAACACACCTCGCGAAGCAAAATATTGAAAACTTATCTAGGTTAATACGACTTAGATTACAGTAACAAACAGTTAAACTAACTGTTCGTTTTTTGATTGATGAATGAAACCCCTGCCACTGGCGGGGGTTTTGCTTTTTTAGTATCCCCACGCAACCTTTCTATTATTTCTGTACATTACAGCAAAGAACAATCTAGATGTCTTCTTCCTTAACGGAGCTTATTGCAGCTTGTAAAAAAGGCGACCCTAGGGCTCAGGAACAATTATTCCTGGAGCTCAGAGACGCCATATATACAACTTCCTTGAAGTATTGCAGAAACGTGGAAGAAGCTCAAGACAATGTGCACGATGCTTTTGTGATCGTGTTTGAGACCATCAAAAAGTATAAAGGAAAAGGCTCTTTTGCAGGTTGGATGCAACGCATTGCCATTAACCAAGCAGTGAAGAAATACCGCAACAAACGCAAGGAGCATTTGACAGAAGACCCAAGTTGGTTTGCTGTACAAGAGGAGGACGATAATTGGGCACAAAGTTGTGATCTAGACCAACTCTTAGACGCAATTCAACAGTTGCCTGATCAGTACCGATTGGTCTTTAGCCTTTATGTTTTGGACGACCACAGCCATCAAGAGATCGCCGACAAACTGAAGATCAGTGTTGGCACCTCCAAATCGAACCTACACCGGGCGAAAGTCCTATTAAAAAAAAGCTTGACCGCTCAACTAATGACTAAACCAGCCTAATTAGCTACTTATGACAACGCAAGATCCCATAGAAAGTACTATTAAAGATCGCCTGAAAGATCTTCAGAAAAGCACAGAGGTTCCTACCTGGAATCAAGTGGCTCAGAGTTTAGAACGCAAAAAACGCAGACGCTATGTGATCTGGATGTGGAGTTCTGCAGGCTTGATGGCTCTTTTAGCTCTAGCCCTATGGTCCGAGACAGGTCAGCCTGAAGCAGAGCAAAGAGTTACGACAAATACGAAGGCTCAATCAGAAACTTTTCAGCTCCAAGAAATACCAGAAGTAGAAACTACAGAAACGGCATCAAATCTGGAAGAAAACACAGAATTGACAGAAACAACAGGGGTAGAAACTACATCTGAAACCCCAACTTCTGCAACAAAAACACCAAAAACAGCAGCAAGTGACTTCGCCGATGGAGCAGAACCTGTACCCACTTACTACTATTACGACTCTAAAACGGGGAAACAAATGAGCACAAAAGACGAAAAAGTGATCGATTCTATCCTGAAATCTAAGTCAAGTGATAATAATTTGCATTAAAAATAATTATGATATTCATAATTTATATTTATGCTTTAATCCAAAATCACTAGATATTTCTCGCGAAAAACCACTTAAACAAAATCGCAGAGATTTCGCTATTCTGTTTAATTCCGACGGATACAAGATTTTATAATTTTCTATTGTGCCCTGAAGACACATAAATAACTATTTATGTCAAGTATTTGCGAATTTATGCTCCATGCCCCTTTTACGGACGAACCCTATTTATAGTAAGGATTCTGTGTAAATGATTGATAGTAAAAGGATTTGACGCAATGACCACCAAAAAGACCGAGACGGCAGCCAATCTATTAAGACATAGTCTAAATAAAAACAATTTTTCATCGCTACTTTTCTGAAAATTTTACGCGTCAAAATCAAGCAAAGAATTACCGAAATTCAAGTGATTAAAAACATCATTCTTTGTTTAATTTTTCAGAGACGAATCGTGAAAATAGACTTTCACTAACAGCTGTTAGTATTGTGACTTTCAGAGAGTTACAAATAATTTTCTTTAACATTTCTATAACAGTTGAGTTTGTGTAAATGAGGTTCAATGAGTACTTTTATAACAAATCATCCCCACGATGAAAACGCAACTACATACTATCTGTTATGTGAGTACCGCGGTTTCGACAATTACCCAAAACAATGTTCATGATGTCTTTGAAGGCATCGTTGATAACAACCTCAGTTTAGGTATTACGGGTGTATTGTTGTATTCTCACGGTAACTTCATGCAAATCTTGGAAGGCCCTTCAGATGCTCTGAAACCTTTATATGATTCGATTAAAAGAGATCCTAGACACCATCATATAATTGAGATCATGAACCAGCCTGCGGAAGAGCGGATGTTTGAGAACTATCTAACCGGTTTCACCATTGTTGATTCTCAGAAAGATATCTACCAGTTACAAAAATACATGCGTTTCCTCGAGGACAATTTTGACGACGGGATTAAAAACCGTGCGGAAATGGTCCGACCCTTTATTTATTGATTATTTTTGCCGGAAATAAACCTTCCGATGAGTACCCTTATTGCACCTTCTATTCTTGCCGCCGATTTTGGCAACCTTCACCGAGACGTTCATATGGTTAATGACAGTCAAGCAGACTGGTTCCATTTAGACGTTATGGACGGCGTTTTTGTGCCAAACATCTCCTTTGGTATGCCTGTGATCAAATCAATCGCTCAGGAGGCTAAAAAGACCTTAGACGTACATTTAATGATTGTTGACCCGGATCGTTATATTCAAACCTTTGCAGACCTCGGAACAGACGTGCTTACGGTTCATTACGAAGCATGCACACACTTGCACCGCACCATCCAAGCCACAAAGGCTGCTGGCATGAAAGCTGGAGTTGCGCTTAACCCGCATACACCCGTCCACTTGTTGAGTGACATCATTGCAGATCTTGATCTGGTTTGTATCATGAGTGTGAATCCTGGATTTGGAGGACAATCCTTTATTGAGAACACTTATGATAAAGTACGCGCCTTACGCGGAATGATCAATGACAAAGGAGCGTCTACGCTTATTGAGATTGACGGTGGTGTAAAGGATAACAATGCTGCGGCCTTAGTAGAAGCTGGGGCTGATGTATTAGTGGCTGGAAGTTTTGTATTCCGATCGGAAGATCCAACAGCTACCATCAGCAATTTGAAATCCACCACAGCGGCAGTCTCTTATTAATAGCCTAAAAATTTAAAATTAAGTAGTTTCCGTGTGTGGTCATACAATTGCGGAAAGTTAGCTTGAAAGGTTCCCGGGGATTCCATAAAATACTCGGAAAGTACCGCCATGAACTCATATTCGTTGGTAAAGGCGTATTCTCTAAAGTATCGTGTTTGATCCAATCGATCTTTCACTTCCTGATGCGTAAGGCGCTTTAGTATGTTCTGAAACTGCAACTGAAAACGCGCAGAATCGGTATCTCCTCCCCGTTTTGCCTCCAACTGCATGGCGTGCATAAATTCATGAATACCCAAGTTGATATTGTCATGCCCATCTGCTAATCCGGCTTCAAAGTCCTTCCAAGACAAAACCAATGCACGACCTCCAGGATTGATCTCTCCTTTGTGGTAAGCCTCATTGATATTGCTGTAAAATTCCTCCGGATAGATCAGAATGAAATGAATCAAACTGTAGGTGTAATTTTTACGTCCAAAACTCAACATGCAGCCCACTGCTGCGATCAAGACCTTCATTCTGTCGGTCAATTCAAGGTCTTCCCTAGGAATGAACTCTTTGTCTTTTATAAAAGTGACTACACGATGCTGGAACTGCCTGCGGTGTTTCCTATTGAGTTTACGATAGAAAGGAAACTCAGTTTCTAAGATCCGCAATTGTTCCCGCGGCAACTTTCTATAGGAAAAATACTGTCTGACCAAAGGCCTACCGAAGTGCTCGGCATAGAAATTCTCAAAGACGCGAAAGAGAAAAAACAAGATCCCCAACACCACTATACCATAGGCATAGGGCGCCAGCCAAGCTATATTTTCATCAGGTTGTTGCAGTAGCATGGGGGATTATTTGGGAGGTGTAAGATATGTAAATTCCTTTTAATCAATAAAAAAGCAGGCCCTAACAAAGAACCCGCTTTTTATAAATACGTTTAATTAGGCTTTCGACTAGTCGCTGGAAAGGATACTCAAAACATACCAGAACAACAGCATCAAAGCACCAAACAGTCCTAAAGAAGCCGCTACATACTGCTCTTGCTTATACTTGTGTACCATTTGAGAGGTCTGATACAAAATAGAGCCTGCCGCCAAAACGATCATCCCCACACTAAACCAGAGACCCAGATCAAAACCAAAGAGCGTACCGGCAATGATAAGCCCAATGGCAATAAAGAACCCAATGGTCAATCCCGTCTTTAAAAAGGAGAAATCCTTCTTGGTAAGCAGTACAGCAGCTGTAAGCCCAGAGAACAAGGACAAGGTAATGATAGCCGCCTGATTGAGCAGTTCACCGGCACCATCGCCAGCAACATAGAGCGCTATTCCAATTAGAGGAATAAATACGAAGGCCTCTGCCACTACATAAAGCACCAAGGCCGCATACTGGGTATTTCTGTCCGTAGTACCCATCGCCATAGACTCAGCTTTAGAAGTCGCAAACATAAAGCCTCCTAAAAGAAGTAGCCAAGTCCATCCTTCTGCTAGGGAAAAAGCAAAGTTCACTACAGCAGGGATCTGAAAAAAGATGGCTTCTACTGCAATGAAAAGCAACACAGCTCCCGCAACATGCCCATAGGTCTTTCTGTAAAAAGCAACCCGCTCTTCTTGAGCGAGGTCTGCCACCATAGGCTCTTGCACCTGCGGCTCATTAAATTGTTGAATTTCTTCCATATTGTTTTGTGTTAGTTATCTTTTAGATGATTCACCAACAAACTGTTGGCTTTTATTTTTAAACAACACATTAAAGGTCGTAAGACTCCCGTAGCAACGGGTAATGTATTGTTGAATGTCGATCTTTTCTTCTTCATCCAAGCTCTTGTTGGAATTGATCTTTTGCTCCAAAACACGCAAGCGGTCTCGCAACATCACGATCTTATTGAAGAAGGTTTTCACAGGGATCTCTTTTGCTGAAAGATTAGGATCCGCCGGCTGCAAGGTCATGGTACCTCCATTCCACTTGTCGCCCAAAGGAACGATCTCAGTGATATCACTCCACTTTTGCAAGATCTCTCGCAGGCTTTTCTCGATCTCGTAGAAACTTACCGTGTCCACTTCATCGTCTACTGCTTCAATCACCTCAAATTCGTCATTGACGCCAATGGTTTCCAAGCCGCCATCAATAAAAGTGACCCAATACATTTTAGCTGTCACATTAGTCACCACTCCTTTTCCGTGATCGGAGTGTTCAATTCTAGAGCCTATCCCTAAGATTCTGTTCATGCATTATTGTTTTCTTCTAAATTAATCACTTTCCTGTTACTTGCCAACCCTAATTTCAAATTCGCAAGATGCACTGCAACTGACCGTTGTCATAGATTACCACCTAACCACCACCTAATTTTACCCAATAAAACCCCAAGGTTATGAAAACAGTCTTCAAAGTTCAGAATTTGCGATGCCACGGCTGCGCCAAAACCATCAGTAATCGCTTAGAACGCATTCATGGGGTTCTGGGTGTACAAGTAATTCCCGAGGCCGATGAGATCAGCCTTACCCACAATAACAATTCCACGCTCAATGCTGCTATTTACAAGTTGAGCAAAATGGGCTATCCCTTAGAGACTGCAACCAACTCTTTTGGTAAGAAAGCAAACGCACTGGTGAGCTGCGCCAAAGGCCGGTCTTCTGGACTTGTGGATATGCTGTATCATGTGCAGAATCAGAAGCAGAGGGTTTAGGTTGGAGTTCATTTTGGAGGCGCCTACTGCTTCGCAGCACCGCGCTCTTCACTATATCTTTTTGGTAAACCAAAAAGGATGACGTTGCGATCGCTGGCGCGGGGGGAGGATTCACAATTCAACTCAATTTCTAATAAATATGAAATTCTTCACTCCCAAGTCAATTGTCCTTAATGATAGCGACTCTTGATCAATACCGAGAACTTCATAGCAATAGGTTTGTCTGCCTTCACGGTCGGTCAATCTGAGATATTCATATTGCCCATCGGCCTTAGGAAAGCTGTACCCGCATTGTAAAGATTCATTTGACAAATTGTATTCAAATTCATCAGTGGGTTCTCCTTCATAATGCCAGAAGCATCTTCCATCATAATCAAACTCAATGCGCCAATTAGAGTCAGTTTCGGAAACCCATTCCCCGATCAGTAAATTTTCAGTATCGGCATTGCTACAATTAATAAAAGCTCCAGACAAAAAGGTCGCAAGCAAAATCAAAAAAAGCCTTGTTAAAACTTGTCTATTCATCAACACGAATATCTCCTATTCTCCTAAGAATAAAAAGACAAAATGAGTTAAAGCAGAATTTCATTGAGTGAATTGAAGATTATTTGCTCCGCTCGTGATCCTTCAACACTCCGCAAAAAATGAGGATTGCTTGCTTCGCAAGCATTCTTCAACGCTCGCCTTTGCAAATGCAAAACTAGCCGTACTTTGTACTCCTTGTTTTGTCTTATTCAGTCGCCTTACAAAAACAGGTTTTTGATGGCTCTCGCTAGCGCCAGACTCCGTCTGGTGCTTATAGCATTACTCGCTCTTCGGCCTCCGTAGCCTTTGGCAAAGGAGGCACGCTCGTGATCCTTCAACACTCCGCAAAAAATGAGGATTGCTTGCTTCGCAAGCATCCTTCAACGCTCCGCGTTGAGAATCAAAAAAACACATTTATCGCTTCGTCCAAAAAAAGAAGCGAGCTCCTTTTTTGGAACTCGCTTAAATATGAACCTTTTTTTGATTCATTCGTGACCGCGGAAGGATTCGAACCCTCAACCCTCAGAGCCGAAATCTGATATTCTATCCAGTTGAACTACGCGGCCATTATTTTTATTCGGACGAGTAGGTCAACTGAAATCGCCCAAAGGGCAGTTGAACTACGCGGCCTAAAATATCGTTATGCCAATTTAGCTTTTACGAGCTTGGCAATGGTACTACCATCGGCTTTACCAGCGAGTTTGCCGTTAGCCATGCCCATCACTTTCCCCATGTCCTTCATGCTTGAAGCACCGGTTTGGGCAATGATCTCTTCCACTACTTTGGCGATCTCATCTTCAGACATTTGCTCAGGAAGGAATTGGGCAATAATTTCTGCCTGCGCCAGTTCTGGGGCAGCTAGATCGTCTCTTCCTTGCTCGGAGAAGATCGCAGCGCTATCCTTGCGTTGTTTTACAAGCTTCTGAAGCAATTTAAGCTCTTCTGCTTCACTCAATTCTTGCTTAGCTCCAGACTCGGTCTGAGCCAATAAAATGGCAGATTTTACAGCGCGAAGCGATTCCAAAGCTTGGCTGTCTTTGGCTTTCATTGCAGTCTTCATGGCCTCCATGACCTTGGTAGATAAACTCATTGTTTACAGGCTTTAAAATAGAGTGCGAAGATAAAAAATAAACCCGAAAACGGCGAACCGCTTTCGGGCTTACGGGAAATGTAACACTAAACAAAAAAATCTTAATCGACGTTGTCGTGCAAGAAGGAATTGTTGTTTCTCAAAGACACATCGTCATCATCTAAATTGACGGTGGTACGCGAGATATCAGACTCTGAGGTATCCGCGTCTTCCAACTCTATTCCCATGCGCTTGTACGCCGGTTGCTTTTCAATATCATCGATCTTAGAAGCGCTGTTTCTAAACTTGTAATTGAACTCCTTAAGCTTGCGCTTGCGCTCCTCAGTTCTGTCTTTTAAAATCTTAGAGATCGGGCTGTTCATTGGATCGCCTTCTTCCTCCTCCTCGGTTTGGGTTTGAGGTGCAGTTTCAACGATCTTCGTTTCCATCACCAATTCTTCATCCAAAACTTCTGGTTCTGCCTTAGCCGCTGTTAAAGCCGTCTCCATTTCTTGGTAATCATCCAAGCTGTAACGCTTCACCCCTTCTTGAGTAAACTCAGTCACAGGAACTACTTCAATAGCCTCATTGACTTCAATTTCTTCAATCGGCTTTTTCAGCACAGGCTCTTCAGATACTTCTGCAGCAGGAGCTACCTCTTCTTTCTCTGGAGTTTCAGATAGTGGCAGATCAAACATCAACATTTGTTCTTGCTCTTGTTCTTCTGCGGTATCTTCTTCAACTTCTGGCTTAACCACTTCAGTCTCGGCTTCTACGATCTCAAAATCATGAACTTCCATGGCGTTGATCACCACTTGCTCAAACTCAGCAATATGATGGATATCCACCTCCTCATAAACCACTGGGATCTCCTTGAGCAAGGCGGTAGTTTCAATATACCCCTCAAAAGGCAATTCTGGAGTTTCCTCTTCTTCAAACAAGGTGTGTTTGATGATCGGCTCCGGAGCTGGTTCTTTCACAACCTCAGGCTCTGTAATTAGTGGACCACTCACTGTAGTATCCGTACGATCTTCCAATACTTGCTGTGCAACTTGATCTTCTTCTAAGGTATGTACGATACGCTTGGTCTCTGTATTGACGATCTCATTCTGCTGTTCCGCATTAAAGCCTGTAGCAATAACGGTGATCGCAATAGCTCCGTCCAAACTTTGATCTTCGCCCACACCCATAATGATGTTGGCAGAATGTCCTGCCTCGGTTTGGATGTAGTCACTGATCTCACCAATCTCATCAATAGTGATCTCTTCCTGACCGGATACGATCAGCAATAACACATTCTTAGCGCCAGTGATCTTATTATCATTAAGCAATGGAGAATCCAATGCTTTGGTGATTGCTTCATGCGCACGATTCGCGCCTGCAGCTTGAGAACTTCCCATGATAGCAGTTCCGCTATCGGCCAAAACAGTCTTCGCGTCGCGCAAGTCAATGTTTTGCGTATAGTGGTGGGTGATTACTTCGGCAATACCACGAGCAGCTGTGGCTAATACCTCATCGGCCTTAGAGAATCCGGCTTTAAACCCAAGGTTCCCATAAACCTCGCGCAATTTATTGTTGTTGATCACGATCAAAGAATCCACATTTCTACGCAGATTCTCCACCCCGATTTGGGCTTGATCGTTTCTCATTTTTCCTTCAAACTGGAACGGGATAGTCACAATACCTACGGTGAGGATATCCATCTCCTTGGCCATTTTGGCAATGATCGGAGCCGCACCAGTTCCAGTACCACCGCCCATTCCGGCAGTGATAAATACCATTTTAGTGTGGGTTGAAAGCATGGCCTGAATGTCTTGCATACTTTCCATGGCGCTTTGCTCCCCGATGATGGGGTTTGCTCCAGCACCAAGTCCTTCTGTCAAGGTCACACCGAGTTGGATCTTAATAGGCACAGCGCTGTTCTCCAGCGCCTGACTGTCCGTATTACAGATCACAAAGTCAACTCCTTTGATCCCTTGTTGGAACATGTGATTGATGGCGTTACTTCCACCACCGCCAACACCGATCACCTTGATGACGTTCGATTGATTCTTGGGTAAATCAAACGCGATGTTGTCGAATTCATTATTACTACTGCTCATAGTTAGTTTTTTGTGAGATTACTGCTATTCAGCGTTGTCTAAAAAGTCTTTGAACTTCTCTGCCCATTTATCAAAGAAGCGCTTGCGTTCTTTGGGCATTTGATCGTTCTGGGTTTCTTCTATATGTTCTGGGGCTTCTTCTGTTTCTTTTGATGCAACTTCAACAGGAGCCTGCCCTTCATTTCTACTTTGTGTTTCTAGGCTGTTGAGTACCAATCCAACGGCGGTGGCGTATAACGGACTTGTGGTCTCACTATCGCTATCTCCAGCCAAATGTTCGTTTGGATAGCCAATACGCGTATCCATGCCGGTGATGTACTCTACCAATTGCTTGAGGTGCTTGAGCTGCGACCCTCCTCCGGTAAGTACAATTCCTGCAATCAATTTTTTCTTTTGCTCTTCGTGGCCATAATTCTTGATCTCCAAATACACCTGCTCAATGATCTCCACCACTCGCGCGTGGATGATCTTTGAAAGGTTCTTCAAAGTGATCTCTTTAGGCTCTCGGCCTCGTAGACCAGGAATGGAAACGATCTCGTTGTCCTTGTTCTCACCGGGCCAAGCCGATCCAAAACGGATCTTCAGCAATTCTGCTTGTTTTTCAATGATGGAACAACCTTCTTTGATATCTTCGGTGATCACATTACCTCCAAAAGGAATTACTGCCGTATGACGAATGATTCCATCTTTGAAAATGGCGAGGTCTGTTGTACCCCCACCTATGTCAATCAAGGCGACTCCAGCTTCTTTCTCCTCCATGCTTAAAACAGCGTTGGCAGAAGCTAAAGGCTCTAGGGTGATTCCACCTAAAGCAAGTCCTGCGCTTTTTACGCAACGCCCAATATTTCTTATGGAAGAAACCTGTCCCACAACCACGTGGAAGTTGGCCTCCAAACGTCCGCCATACATTCCAATAGGCTCTTTGATCTCTGCCTGCCCGTCAACCTTGAAGTCTTGCGGCAATACATGAATGATCTCTTCTCCAGGAAGCATGACCAATTTGTGCACTTGATTGCAAAGCGTGTCAATATCGTCCTCTCCAATCACCTCGTCACTGTTGGGACGCGTGATGTAATCGCTGTGTTGTAAGCTGCGGATGTGTTGCCCGGCTATTCCCACAACCACGTCAGCGATCTTCATCCCTGACGAGCTTTCCGCTTCTTGAACGGCTTGCTGAATGGATTGGATGGTCTGGGTGATATTATTCACAACCCCACGATGCACTCCAAGGCTCTTGGACTTCCCAATTCCGAGAATCTCCATTTTGCCGTACTCATTGGTTCGCCCGATCATGGCCACGATCTTCGTGGTTCCAATGTCTAGTCCTACTGCAATAGTTTGCTGTTCCATAAACTACTTTTTTGTGGCTACCACCTGGTGATCCATCATCAGGTTGACCAGTTGGTAATTACCCAAGGTTCCATCTTTGACTGTTTTCTGATAGAACGCTTTAAAATTTTGAAACTTCCGTTTGATATTTACCGGCTCTCCCAGTAAAATCTTAAAATCATAGGTTCGCACACGCATGATCAGGGTCGAATCTCGTTGCTGCTCTACAGCTACGATATGCTGCACCATGAACGGATCTGCTAAAATCTCATTCAACACATGAGTTACAGGTGCTAGATTGTCCTCGGAAACACCGCTCACCAAAGGCACTCGTAAGGAATGAACTCGGGATAGGGGCATTTTGGTACCTTCATCGTCGATGTAATAAGACGGATTGGACGCCACTCGGGCGATAGGCCTTCTTTGTGTTACGCGTGCTCCAAGTACACCATCCAAAGAGAGAAAAACATCAGCATTTCGGATCATAGGATGGCTGTTTAAACGACCTTCTAATGCATTCAAATCTATTATATCTTTATCTACAGCGGCGAGGCTGTCTGCTTTTTGTATTAACAATTTATTAACCATAGCCTCAGTGATCAAAGCTGTACTTCGGTCTTGAAAAGTAACGTCTACAGCACTGAGGTTTCTCGCAGAATTCCGCTTGTTAGAAAACGCGTAAACCACTGCTATCAAAAGGATAACAAAGATCATTCGCCCTATGTTCCACAGCTTAGTTCTCATGCAAGTGACGGCTTATGTTTTTTACTTCTACTCCAATATCACCGGCCCCAAGGATCAAGATCACCTCACAGGGACTTTTTTGAATCAGTTCCGGGAGGTCAATTTTACTTACTAAGCGCTTTTTCGGATGATCAATCGCATCTAAAAGTGCTTGAGAATTCACGCCTTCAATCGGCAACTCTCTAGCGGGATAAATATCCAGCAAAAGCACCTCATCAAATTGCGCCAAACTTTGAGCAAATCCGGCTAGAAAATCTCGAGTTCTGCTGTAAAGGTGCGGCTGAAAGACCGCCAATTTCTTTTGCTGCGGATAGAACTCACTAACCGCTTGAAAGACGGCATTGATCTCTGTGGGGTGATGGGCGTAATCATCAATAACCACCCGATCCTCTCCACGATAAGCAAATGAGAATCTGCGTCTTACTCCCTTGAAGTCAAATAACGCTTTGGGCAGGCAATCGGTTGGGGTACCTATTGAAATTGCCATACCCAAAGCGGTAATCGCATTGAGCAAATTGTGGTGCCCCGGCAATGAAAATCGGAGCGCCTGTAATTCACCACGAGGCGTTTTTAAGTCGAAGGTATAAGCCCCGTCCTCAACGCGGATATTTTTAGCCTCATAGTCTGCTCCGTCCTCTATGCCCACCGTAGTGCCAGAAAGCGGAAGCTTTTTAGGGTGTAATACTAATTTGGAGTCCGGCACTAAGGCCGCAAACTCCTTAAAGGTCTTTTCTAATTCTTCTGCAGAGCCGTAGATGTCTAAATGGTCTGCATCCATAGCGGTGACACAAGCCACAGTAGGACTCAGCTGTAAAAAGGAACGATCAAATTCATCGGCTTCTACCACGGTGATCTGTTCACCTTTAGAGATGTAGTTGGAATCGTAATTCTCAGCAATTCCGCCTAAAAATGCAGTCACCGGCATATTACAGCTGGCCAATAAATGACCTAAAATGGCTGAGGTAGTGGTCTTGCCGTGTGTTCCGGCAACAGCTAAGGATTTACTGTCCCTAGTGATCATACCCAATACCACCGCGCGTTTGTGAATTTGATGCACTCCCGTACTAAAAAATTGCAATTGATCGTGCTGTTGAGGGATTGCTGGCGTATAGACCACGAGCGTGTCGGTTTGTTCAAAACCTTCTGGAATGGCATCAAGTTGGTCGCTGTATGTGATTTTTATTCCGAGTTCCGCTAAGGAATCGGTTAGTGTTGTTCTGGTTTTGTCATAGCCTGCCACAGCAAAGCCCCGCGCCTTGAAATAGCGCGCTAGAGCGCTCATTCCAATTCCACCAATTCCGATGAAATAAACTCGTGCTATGTCTTTAAAAACTCCGCTCACAGTTGCTTTTCAATTAGGAGTTTGGCTACCTCTGCAACTATGGCATCTGTCGCATGAGGCTTGGCTAATTTTTTAATATTCTCGCCCAAACGGCGCTGTTTGTCCGCATCGGCGAGTAAGTCTTTAAAGGCGTCGGCAAAATGCAGATCCGCTTCTGATTCTCTCAAAAAGACGCAGGCGTCTTCTGCAGCTATGGAGGCCGCGTTTTTATTCTGATGATCTTCTGCCACATTGGGTGACGGAATGAAGATCACTGGCTTACCCACCAAACAGAGTTCTGAAACCGATAAAGCTCCAGCTCTAGAGACGATCATATCCGCAGCGGCATAAGCCATATCCATGGCGTAGATAAAGTCTTTGACAATGACACGCGCACTGTTATTGGTTTTGAATTCTTCATAGTACAAGCTTCCACACTGCCAGATTACTTGTACCTCTTCTGCCTTGAAAAGTGGTAAATGCGCATGGATCAAATTGTTGATCTTTCGCGCTCCCAAGCTTCCTCCCAACACCAACAAAACTGGTTTATCAGCCTCAAGACCAAAGTGCTTTAAGGCAGTAGCTTTATCTACTTTAAGATCGATTAAGTCTTGACGCACCGGGTTCCCAGTAAAGACAATCTTCTCTTTAGGAAACTGATTTTCCATTCCTGCGTAAGCCACACAAATGGTCTTGGCTTTGGAGGCGATCCATTTGTTGGTAATTCCTGCATGAGCATTCTGTTCTTGGATCAGACAAGGCACGCCTTTATTGCTAGCTACGCGCAATAGTGGTGCGCTGGCGTATCCTCCTGTCCCGATGGCTACATCGGGTTTAAAATCTTTGATGATCTTGGCCGATCTTCTCAAACTAGCAAGCAACTTGAACGGGAACTTCAAATTCTTCAAAGAGACCTTGCGCTGCAAGCCTTGAATGGACAGGCCCACAATTTTATAACCCACCTTAGGTACTTTTTGCATCTCCATCCGATCCTTAGCACCCACAAAAAGAAACTCCGCATTTGGGTATTTTTCTTTGAGCGCATTGGCAATAGCAATAGCTGGATAGATATGTCCTCCGGTTCCTCCTCCTGATATGATGAACTTAAATGGCTTCACTGAGAATATCTAAAGGGTTATCGGTTTCTTCTGATTCGTCAGTATGCTGGCGAATCTCCTCGCGCTTGGCACTCACACTCAAGATCATTCCAAGGGCCAAACAGGTCATCCAAATGGAGGTTCCCCCGCTACTGATCAGCGGTAGGGTTTGTCCTGTAACAGGAAAGAGTTCAACCGCAACGGCCATATTGGTCAAGGCCTGAAAGACTATTGGCAGTCCTACTCCTATCACTAATAATTTGCCAAAAACGGAATCGGCTTTATGAGCAACCACTACCAACCTAAAGAGCAGCAGCATGTATAACAACATGATAGACAAACCGCCCACAAGCCCCCATTCTTCTACAATAACGGCATAGATAAAATCCGAAGAAGATTGCGGCAAGAAATTCTTTTGCACCCCGTGTCCGGCACCAACACCAAACAGACCTCCGGTAGCAATACCCATTTTTGATTTTTCAATCTGATAGTCGGCCTCTTTATCTGGAGTATCGTCTAAAAAGTTATCAATTCGGCTGATCCACGTATCCACACGATTCGGAAACATATCTGGAAAAGCCTTGGCAGACATAATGAATAGGCTTAAAAACAAGGCGCCCGCTATGAGAATAATGCCTAGATATTGTAACGGATATCCGCCTAAGAATACCAGCAGCACCACCATGGCAAAGATGATGGCTGTGGTAGAAAAATTGGCGGGTAAGATCAGCAACAACACTATAAATACCGGCAACCAAAGGGGAACTATGGAAGCCTTAAAACTGATCTTTTCATCCTTGATCTTTGATAAATATCGCGCTACATAGGTTAGTAAAACCACAGCCGCCAAGGTGGAAGTTTGAAAGGTCACACCCACAAAAGGAATTCGGATCCAGCGGCTGGCATTAGCGCCTTCAATGGTTGTTCCCTCCGCCAGCGTAATGATCAATAGCAAAAACACCACTGGCAAGGCAATTATGGACAAGCCCCTAAAGTAACGATAAGGTATTCTGTGCACCCCGTAAAGGATAGCAAACCCCAACATGAGGTGTGCAAAGTGTTTCACCAAATACTTAAAGGTGTTCCCATCCCCATATAGATACGCCAAATTGCTACTGGCACTGTAAACAGGAAGGAATGAGAACAAAGCCAAAAGTGCGGCAACCGCCCAAATAGCTCTATCTCCTTTTATGTTGGTGAAAAATTTCATGAATTATAATTTGCGTACAGCTTCTTTGAACTGACGTCCGCGATCTTCATAATTTTTAAATAGGTCAAAACTGGCACAAGCTGGAGACAACAATACAGTATCTCCGCGCTCTGCAATGTGATAAGCCACGTTCACGGCATCTTGCATGCTGCTGGTCTCTACCAACAGATCCACCACATTCCCGAAGCTTTCAATCAGCTTGGTATTGTCAATCCCTAGGCAGATCACCGCCTTAACTTTTTCATTGATCAGCGGTAAAAGCTCAGCGTAATCGTTTCCTTTATCTACACCTCCAACAATCCAAACCGTTGGTGTTTCCATGCTTTCCAAAGCGTAATAGGTTGCGTTTACATTGGTCGCTTTTGAATCGTTGATGTATTGCACATTGTTGATCTTTAAAACGGATTCCAAACGGTGCTCCACCCCTTGAAAGTGCGTCAAAGAGTTGCGAATGGTCTCTTTGCGAATGTCCAATAAGGTCGCTACTGTAGCCGCGGCCATGGCATTCTTTAAATTGTGTTGTCCTTGTAATCCTAATGAGGCTATTGGCATCTTAATTTGGTTATTTGCTATTGTAATTACTATGTTATCTTCTTCTATGTATGCGCCTTGTCCCACAGGGTTTTCCAATGAAAAAGGCAATTTTTGAGCTCGAATGGTGTGGTCTTGCATACCTGCAGCTATGTTGGGATCATCTCCGTCATAGATCAAAAAATCAGCAGCTGTTTGATTCTCACTGATCTTGAACTTTGCATCGCGATAGGCATCAAAACTGTATCCGTAGCGATCCAAATGATCTGGAGTAATGTTTGTGATCACGGCAATATGCGGTTTAAAATCCGCAATATCATCCAGCTGAAAACTGCTCACCTCTAACACATAATGACTGGCTGGCCCTTCTAAAAGCAAGCCCGCAAAACTGTTACCAATGTTGCCTCCCATGGCAGCATTTAGACCTCCGTCTTGAAGCAAATAATGCGTCAAGGCTGTTGTAGTGGTCTTGCCATTACTGCCGGTAATGGCCACAATTGGTTTCTGCGTGTAGCGCGCCGCAAATTCAATCTCTGAGATCACAGGAATTTGCCGCTTTCTCAACAGTTGAATTGGAGGAGCTTGTTCGGGAATCCCCGGACTCTTCACAACTAAGCTCGCTCGGGTCAGTTTGGCCTTAGTATGGCCACCCATCTCCCATTCGATTTCATTTTTTGTAAGAACGTTTTGGGTGGTGGGGTCTATGGGTCCAAAATCAGACACAAAAACCTTCCAACCCTTTGCTTTCCCAAGCAAGGCAGCACCTAGGCCGCTTTCACCGGCTCCCAGCACTACCAAATTCATTAGCGGATCTTTAAGGTCACAACCGCCAGAATCGCCAGGAAGATCCCAACAATCCAAAAGCGCGTTACGATTTTACTTTCATGCATCCCTTTCACTTGATAATGGTGATGTAAAGGAGACATTCTAAAGATCCTTCGGCCTTGACCGAATTTCTTTTTGGTATACTTGAACCAACTCACTTGCATGATCACCGAAAGATTTTCTATCAGGAAGATTCCGCAGAGAATTGGCATTAACCATTCTTTTCTGATGGTGATGGCAATCACCGCTATAATTCCGCCTATGGTCAAGCTTCCCGTATCACCCATAAATACTTGAGCCGGATAAGCATTATACCACAGGAACCCAATCAAGGCACCCACAAACGCACTGATGAACACCGCAATCTCTCCAGTTCTGGGGATGTACATGATGTCCAGATAATCAGAGAAAATAATGTTGCCAGAAACCCAAGCAAAAATGCCCAGAGTAAGTACAATTATGGCAGAGGTACCCGCAGCTAGTCCGTCCACACCATCGGTGAGATTAGCTCCGTTGGATACTGCCGTGATGATCAAAATCACAATAGGGATAAAGAGTAGCCAAGTATACTTTGCGTAATCATCACCAAGCCATGTAAGCAGATCGGAGTACTCAAATTCATTATTGGGTACGAATGGAATGGTAGTTTTGGTTGATTTCACCTCATCACCCACCGAGCGAATCAATGTGGTCTGATTCTCGGTTTCCAATTCAATCTTTTCTTTGATGGTCACTCCGTCATGGAAATACAATGTGCAGCCAACAGCCACACCCAAGACTACCTGCCCAAAGACCTTGAACTTCCCAGGAAGCCCACCCTTGTCCTTCTTAAAGGTTTTGATGTAATCGTCTAAGAAACCGATCATTCCCATCCATAAAGTGGTGACAATGAGAAGGATCACATAAATGTTTTCCAAGCGTGTAAAGAGCAGCACAGGCACCAGCGTAGCCAAAATGATGATGATCCCACCCATGGTTGGGGTACCCGCTTTTTCGCTTTGTCCAGCCAATCCGAGATCTCTTACCGTTTCTCCGATTTGTTTTCTTCGGAGGAAATTGATGATGCGCTTCCCAAAGACCGTGGCAATGATCAATGAGGTGATCACAGACATGGCCGATCGGAAAGACAGATATTGAAACAAACCAGCTCCCGGAAGGTTGTATGTGTTTTCTAAATATTCGAATAAATAATACAGCATAAAACTCCGGACTTAGATGGTTAGTAGTTGATGGATGATCTGATAGTCGTCAAAGTCAAAGCGCTCGCCTTTGATCTCTTGGTAGGCCTCATGCCCTTTTCCGGCAACGAGGATGATATCATTTGCATTGGCCATTTTACAGGCCGTCTTTATCGCTTGTTTTCTGTCTGTAATGGAAAGGGTTCGCTTAAAATGTTGCGGCTCCACCCCTTCTTCCATCGCCTCTATAATGGTATCCGGATCTTCACTTCTGGGGTTGTCGCTGGTAAAGATGGCCGTAGTACTCATGGCCGCAGCGATCATGCCCATCTTGGGACGTTTATCGGGATCGCGATCACCTCCACAACCCACAACGGTAATGAGTTGTTCATTTCCGGTTCTAATGGCATTGATGGTCTCCAATACATTCTTCAATGCATCTGGCGTATGCGCGTAGTCCACAATTGCGGTAACCTGTTCTGCATTGGTGAAATACTGGAATCGACCGGAAACACTCTCCAATTCACTCAAGAATTGCAGGTTTTCCATAGCATCCATACCCAACAAATCCGCAGTGGCATGAATAGCCAACAAATTGTAGGCATTGAATTCTCCAATGAGCTTTACCCAGATCTCCGAATTATTGATCTTGAGCAGCATCCCACTAAACTGATGCTCCAACAATTGCGCTTTGTAATCCGCAATAGATTTTAACGCATAAGTATATTTTTTGGCCTTGGTGTTTTGCAACATATAGCGACCGTTCTTGTCGTCTAAGTTGGTCAAGGCAAAAGCATCTTTAGGAAGCTGATCAAAAAAGGCTTTCTTCACATCACGATACTCCTTAAAACTGTTGTGGTAGTCCAAGTGATCGTGAGTGAGGTTTGTGAAGATTCCGCCTTTAAATTGAAGTCCTTCTGTGCGCTTCTGATGGATGCCGTGACTGGAAACTTCCATGAAGCAATAGTCAACACCTGCGTCAACCATTTGTCTTAAATAGCCGTTAATTGCCAAAGGATCTGGCGTGGTATGCGTTGCTGGGAATTCTTGTTGGCCAACCTTAACCACTACGGTAGACAAAAGCCCAACGGTATAACCCGCTTTGAGGTAAAGGTCGTAGAGTAAACTCGCGATGGTTGTTTTACCATTGGTTCCGGTAACACCTACCAATTGTAATTCCTGAGAGGGATCTTGATAATAGTTTGCTGCAATCTGCGCTAAAGCCGAATTCGCATCAGTCACAACAGCGTAAGTCACACCGTTGATGATCTCCGCAGGCACTTCTTCACATACAATGGCAATAGCCCCTGCATGCGTAGCCTTTTTGATATAATCGTGACCGTCTACTTGCGTACCACGGATGGCCACAAAGACATCGTTCAAGCCGATCTTGCGCGAGTCATAAGCCACCGTATTCACGGCCACATCAGTACCCCCGACAACCGAATCGAGAGAAACCTTATAAAGCAAGTCCTTCAGTTTGATCACGATAATGTCAAGGTTATTTTTTGTCCGTCACTTATGGCTGTTCCGCTACTGACCGATTGCTGGATCACATTTCCGTTCCCGATCAGCACCACTTCCAATCCCATATTCTCTAAAAGGGCTACAGCATCCATTCCGGCCATACCCTTTACATTCGGCATTTGACTGCCGGCCTTTTGCGCCATAGCATAATACTTTTCAAAGTCTCCCATCACCTGCTGGCTGGGCTCATTGAGCTCATTGACCTCATCCATCACCGGCACGTCGGTGTAGATTTTCTGAGCAATACGTTTAAAAACTGGACCAGAGACATCTGCACCGTAATAGCCTTTTTTGGTACTCGGCTTATGGATGATCACAATACAGGAATACTTGGGCTGATCTGCCGGGAAGTAACCCGCAAAAGAAGAGATATAGCGTTTATCGTCTTCCCAATCAGACATCCAGTATTCGGTCTGCGCCGTTCCGGTCTTTCCGGCCATAGAGAAATACTCGCTATACAGTCCGTCTCCGGTACCGCGTTTAACCACATTTTCAAGAACCGCCTGCACCTTAGCAATGGTAGATTTGGAGCAAATGGCAGGATTTAGGACTTCCGGTTCAAAGGTTTCTATGGCACGATTCCAGGTACGCACTTCTGAGATAAAGTGAGGCTTTACCATGACGCCACCATTGGCGATGGCGTTATAAAATGTGAGGGTTTGCAGTGGAGTTAGCGTTAAGCCATAACCATAGGCCATAGACGGCAAGGCATTTTTACTCCATTTGGGTTTCCCAGGTTTTGGCATATCTGGAACTCCTTCACCAAGAATGCTGATCCCAATGGGCTTATCCAGATTCCATCCTTCTAAATAACGCAAGAAACGCTCTGGATCATCTTTGTAATTTTCATCAATAATACGCGCCAATCCAATGTTGGAGGAAACTTCTAAGGCACGTGCAGCAGAGATAGTTCCGTATCCTCCTGTTTTGGAATCGCGAATACGTCTCCCATAAAAAGTATAAACCCCGCGTCCGGTTTCAACCACGGTGGAAGTATCGATAACTTGATCCTCTAAAGCCGCGGCAAAGGCCATCACTTTAAAAGTAGAGCCAGGCTCATGAGCCTCTCCAATGGCATAATTATAAGATTCTGCATAAGTTCCTTTAGAGGTTCTGCCGAGATTAGAAACTGCTTTAATGGCTCCAGTTTCAACATCCATAACTATGACACAACCGTGTTCCGCTTCATAATACTCCAATTGCTTGAGCAAGGCATGGTGCGCTATGTCTTGAATGTTCACATTGATGGTGGTCACCACATCAAAGCCATCTTGCGGCTCAATTTCATTGTCGTCGCTGAGGGGCTTCCATTGTCCCTTGGCGATCTTCTGTTTCATGCGGCGGCCTTCTTTCCCACGGAGATAGCTTCCGTAAGCACCTTCAAGTCCGATACGGGTGATGAAGCCGTTGTCATCGGTACGTTCGTAGCCAATGGTTCTGCTCCCGATCTGCCCCAAAGGATGTTCACGACGAGTATCCTGATCAACAATGATCCCTCCTTTAAAAGGACCCTTTTCAAACATCGGGAAGCCTTTGATCTTCACATAGTCAGAATAACCGAGGTTACGAGCAATGAGCAAATAGCGATTTTTATTAGCCCGCGCTTTTCTCAAGCGCTGCTGATAGTAGTTTGGAGTTTTACCCAACATTTTTGCCAACTCCTTAGAAAGCGGCACTAAGTTTTCTTCAAAGACCGTATTGGAAACGGTCACTGCATCAAATCGGATTTCATACTTAGGAACCGAAGTGGCCAAAAGACTGCCGTCGTCCGCATAAACGTTTCCGCGATTGGCAGAGATCACAAAATTCTTCAAGGTGTTCTCTTGAGCCAACTCTCTATACTGATCCCCTTCTACAAATTGGATCTTGATGAGTTGTACCGTGATCAGCAAGGCGAAAACAAACAAAGCCCCGGCAACGAAGTACAATCTGCTGAGTATGTTCTTTTCTTTAACGGCCATCGCTGCTGATTTGAATTTTTGTCGGTGGTGTTTCTGACGGAGCTAATCCGCGAGACTTCAAATTGGCCAGCACTCGAGATTCCATACGTGCCTGCGCTAGTTTCATACGCACGTCCACATACTCACTCTTGAGTTCTTTAACCTGATCATTGAGCTGCGCGATTCGGTGTACCTTTTTGTCCGCACTGTGTGAACTCGCGATCATGATCAAAGCCAGGAAGGACAAGAAAATGATGAACTTCCAATTTTTTAGCGCGTCTTCACTCACCAAAAATTTACCTCTAAGTATGTGATAGATATTATCCTTCATCCTTAAAGTTTTTCAGCGATTCTGAGCTTGGCAGACCGAGCTCTGTTGTTGACTTCAATTTCTTCTGCGGATGGTACGATGAACTTACCCACAGGCTTGAAGGGCACCTCTGCCCGTCCAAAGACATCTTTCTCAGGCTCCCCCTCAAACATGCCATTGCGCATAAAACGCTTGACCAGCCGATCCTCCAGCGAGTGGTAAGAGATCACCGAAAGACGTCCGCCTGGTTTCAACACCTCTTGGGTCTGCATGAGGAATTCTTCTAGGGCAGTCAATTCATCATTAACCGCTATACGCAGTGCCTGAAAGACCTGCGCCATGATCTTGTGCTCTTTATTGCGAGGTATAAAACGCTTTAGCGTCTCTTTAAGCGTCTGGGTATCGGCGATCTCTGCTTGTTCTCTACGTGCAACGATCAATCGAGCCATCCCGGCTGCAGGACGCAGCTCGCCGTATTTTCTTAGTATTTGAGTGAGTTCAGCTTCTGAGGCACCATTGACCAAGTCTTTGGCAGAAAGGCCTGCCTTTTGGTTCATGCGCATATCTAAGTCCGCATTGAAACGAGTTGAGAATCCGCGCTCGGCTTGATCGAATTGATGAGAAGAAACTCCAAAGTCTCCTAAAATACCATCCACTTGTTTGTGACCGTGGAAACGCAAAAAGCGTTTGAGGTATCTAAAATTTTCAGGAATTAGCGTAAATCGAGGATCATCTATGATATTGGCTTGAGCATCTGGGTCTTGATCAAAGGCTAACAATCGGCCGTTTTCATCCAAGCGGCTGAGAATCTCCCGCGAGTGGCCACCGCCTCCAAAAGTAACATCGACATAAATTCCCGCTGGCTTGATATCAAGTCCTGCTACAGTTTCTTCCAGTAAAACGGGTTTATGATATTCCATCAACATCATGCGCTGTATCGCCCATTACCTCTTCGGCCAGATCGGCAAAGTCATTCGCTGCATCCGCAATCGCGGTTTCATACTTGGCTTTGTCCCAGATCTCAACTATTGTGATGGCCGAAGCAATTACAATTTCTTTTGACAGACCTGCAAATTGCATCAGGTCTTTAGGGATCAACAATCTTCCGGTGCTGTCCAGCTCTACGGTTCTCACACCTGCGGTAAAACGACGAATGAAGTCATTGTTCTTTCTACTGAACCGATTGAGCCCACTCATCTTTTCCATCAGCGCATTCCATTCACTCATCGGGTACAATTCCAAACACGGCTGAAACACAGCACGCTTGACCACGAACCCATCTGCCAGAGAAGGAGACAGTTGCTTCTTCAAACCAGCAGGGACCATGACGCGTCCTTTTACGTCAGCTTTACAATCGTATGTTCCAATGAGATTGAGCACGAGATTTCCCGGAAAAATTTGTTTAGTTGGTCAAATATATCAATATTTTACCACAATTTACCACATTTTACCACATTGTTGATAAGTTTTACCACCCTAGTGTAGAAACCCACATAAACCTTTGATTTTTAATATTTTGAACGTGTAGATTTGAGTGTTTATTGTGAGATACTTGAGGGCTTTGAAGCCCCCGTAATTAGTTGTATTTTAGACCGACCAAGCCCCTAACGAATTCCCTGAATATTACCTATATTTGCGACAGTCAACTAGCAGCAACCGAATGACTCACGAATTAAAGAAAGAAGGCAAATTCACCTACCTTGAGAAAGGAGAAGGCACCCCAGTAATCATCCTACACGGACTGATGGGTGGGCTTTCTAACTTCGAGGCGGTTACGGAGTATTTCCCCAATTTCGGTTACAAGATCTTGATCCCGGAATTGCCTATTTACACCATGCCCTTGCTAAAAACCAATGTCAAAACATTGGCGGTTTACGTCTCTGATTTCATTGATCATATTGGAGATGAGCAGGTTATTCTTTTAGGAAATTCACTTGGAGGTCACATAGGGTTACTATGTACCAAATTATATCCGGAGAAGATCAAAGGATTGGTCATCACTGGTAGTTCTGGTTTGTATGAAAGCGCAATGGGAGAAAGCTATCCGAAACGCGGAGATTACGAGTACATCAAGCAAAAAGCAGAGAATGTATTCTACGACCCGAAAGTGGCGACCAAAGAGATCGTTGATGAGGTTTATGCTACAGTTAACGACCGCAACAAACTGATCCGCACCTTGGCCATTGCCAAAAGCGCCATCAGACATAATATGGCTAAGGATCTACCCAATATGCCTAACCCAACCTGTATTATCTGGGGTAAGAATGACAATGTAACACCACCGAATGTTGCTGAGGAATTCCACGAGCTCCTACCAGATTCGAACTTGTATTGGATCGACGAATGCGGACATGCTGCTATGATGGAGCATCCGGACCGATTCAACGAACTACTGCATACTTGGCTCAAAGAGCGCCAGCTATAATCCCATCCCATGGATATTAAATCCGCAACCTTTGTAATGAGCAACAGCGATGTTGCCAAATGTCCTAAGAGCAATTTGCCGGAATACGCTTTTATTGGCCGATCTAACGTTGGGAAGTCTTCCCTGATCAATATGTTGACCAACAGAAAGAGCTTGGCGAAAACTTCCGGGAGACCTGGGAAAACACAGCTCATCAATCATTTTTTGATCAATGAGAACTGGCACTTGGTAGATTTACCCGGCTACGGATATGCGCGCGTGTCTAAATCAGACAAAAAAACCTTTCAAAAGTTCATTACCCAGTATTTTGAGCGCAGAAAACAATTGGTCATGGGATTCGTTCTGGTAGATTGCCGTCACGATCCGCAGCCCATAGATCTGGAATTCATGCAATGGCTTGGCGAGAATAACCTTCCTTTTGGAATCATCTTCACCAAAGCGGACAAGCTTAAACCCAATGCGCTTAAACGCAATGTAGATCTTTACTTGGAACGCCTGTTGCAAACATGGGAAAGCCTACCACCCTACTTCATCACATCAAGCTCTAAACGCCTAGGAGCGGAAGAGTTATTGGATTATATCGATACGATAAACAAAGAGATCGCTGAAGAATCTCAGCTGTAAAGCTTCCACTTTTCCTTTACCGTGGCAATGAGAGTCTCCACCGCTTTGAGCTCCTTTAGTTCATCAGCAGAGATCATCAATTCCAAGCCGTATTCAGACTCTAATAGTATGGCAGGAAAATCGTATTTGGGAAGCCATTTGGATCGGAAGGTTTTTTCAAATTCATCCCGATGGTGAAAATGCATGGGAATGTCTGCAGATTCACGGAAGGACTTCCATGCTTTATTCTCTTGAAAAGCGTCGTGCGTTAGCGCACAAAGGTCGCAATCATAGGTTTCTGGCGACAACCATTTGTGCAGGCTATCCTTTACAGCATTTAGCGCCCCAGAATCGGCATTATACACAAAGTGCAAGGCACGCTCAGACTGCATACAATCTATTTAATGCCAGTTTTATCGGCAAAGTAATCCACAAAGTCCAGCATGGTATCGGCCATTTTATCATCATTGGTGGCGCGTTTGTAAGTACCTGCCATTCCCATTAAGGTTTGGTAGAAAAACACCTTCATCTCCTCTACTGGCATGTCTTTAGTCCACAAGTCAATACGCAGAGCTTCCTTTCCCTTGGGGTCCCAAACGGAGATCAAGGCTGCGTTGGACTCTTGATTGGTCACACCGCCATCTGCGGCACTCCAATGAATGTTCTCAGGAACTCTGTTCTCATCAAGTTCAACTTTAAAGGAGATTTCTGAAGTGTGATTATTCGCCATTACTTTTTGGGTTTGTATTTAGACTGCTGATACAATTGATCCGCAGGTGTTGTTAATAGTTCTGCTAAGGAGCTGTCGGTATTCTCTGCAAAGGCTTTCACCATTTGTAAGCCCATATAGCGTCCGATTCGGCCTGGAGATTCATTGTCTATCTCCAAATAGAATTTAGAAAAAGGCGCTGGATTGATGAACTGATTCAATAATTTAGGATTGGTATCGTAGAGCACCTCGCGCTCCACAAAATAACGCCAAATGTCCATTTCATTCTCTGTAGCCCATTGGTACTGAGCCTCTGAATATCCCATCAGCGTAGCTTCAGATTCTAAGGGCAACAATAAGGTCTGCAAATACAACAGCTTACCGTGATAGAGCATTTGCCCTAAAAAGCTGCGATTGCGCGCCGGCGGCACATAGGCTCTGCTCGCAAGGTTTGCCACGTCTGCAACGATCTGCTGCGATTTCATATTGGCCGCTATATAAAGCGGGATCCCTTCATAAAAAGGATGCTCTGCTCCTAGATAATTGTCCAAGCCGATGCTCATTTGATCCCCAGCCCAGAGGACAGGATCCTTATAATCGACCTCAGAGAGCACGGTATAAACGGTTGGCGGTGTAAAATCTGGGAAATAATACTTTAGGTGCTTGAACAGCAGGTTAAGCTCTTCTTCTTGCTCCGTGAAATCTGGATAGGCCTGCTGCACTTCCTTAGCCAAAGCTTGTAATAAGGTATCGCGTTTTTTGGCCACCCAAAAACTGTCTGGATATTGCTGCGGAAACAGTTGCGGATACTTTGCTTTAAGTTGGGGAATTTCAGATTCCAGGGCGCGATCGAATTCAAGATCAAAACGGATCACGTCAGTCTGAATTTCTATGTCCAAAACCTCAGGCTTAACTTGCGGAGCATCGCTGCAAGCAAAAAGCAAACCAAAGATCAAGACAAAAGCCCAATAAATACTCGATTTCACAAGGGATTTCTGGATATTCATAATCGTATAACGCAAGGGCAAAAAATAAATTTTAAAATCCGTAATTTTGCTAGGCAAAGGTACGTTAAATCAAGCTAAAAGAAGCTCAAAAATGCAAGTAGAAAAAGTAACAGAACACATCGTTTCATGGCTTAAGACCTATATTGAAAACGCAGGCCTTGACGGCTTTGTAGTAGGTGTTAGTGGCGGAATAGATTCTGGTGTTACCTCTACCCTTTGCGCAATGACCGGCTTTCCGACCCTTTGTTTGGAAATGCCCATTCACCAAGCAGCCTCTCAAGTGACCCGCGCAGAAGAGCATATTGCTAAGCTTAAGCAGCGCTTTCCTAATGTCTCTTCACACCGAGTGGATCTTACACCGGTATTTGAAGGATTCAAAGACCAAACCCCTGCTGTGGAAGACGACAGCCTATTGGATCTTTCCTTAGCCAACACACGTGCGCGTTTGCGGATGACCACCTTGTATTATTTTGCAGGTCTTCACAGATATTTAGTGGCTGGAACCGGAAACAAAGTGGAAGACTTTGGAGTTGGATTCTACACCAAATACGGAGACGGTGGCGTGGACCTGAGTCCAATAGCCGATCTGATGAAAAGTGAAGTATATGCCGTTGGAGGTCATATCGGTGTTCCAGCAGCGATTATGAATGCCGCTCCTACCGATGGATTGTTTGGAGATAGCCGCACAGATGAGGATCAAATTGGGGCATCTTATGACGAATTGGAATGGGCCATGGCCATGCAAGATTCAGGTAAAAAACCAGAAGATTTTGAAGGTCGCGAGCAAGAGGTTTATAAGATCTATCTACGGTTAAACCGTATAAATCAACACAAAATGCAGCCCATCCCAGTCTGCGAAATCCCCCATGAATTGCGTTAAGCCGTGCTTTATCGAAAATTTAGGACGTTAAACGAAATTTAATTCCACCACTTCAGCTTTTTCCTATTTTTGAAATTGTAGTATTTCTACTACATATATTTTAACCGTGAATTTAAGGTTCACGGCAACATAACCTCACAATTATGACCAAAGTATTAATAGCGGATCATCATCCCGTAGTACGCAAGGGAATCGAATGTCTGCTCCAGGGACACGAGACGATAGAAATCGTTGACAAAGTTCACAATGGAACAGAACTGTACAAAGCTCTGCGTGAAGAAAAACCGGATGTACTTGTAATGGAAATTGACATTCCACAAGTCAACGGAATCACGGCGCTAAGAACTATTAAGGCAGAATTTCCAGACGTACGTGTGCTGATCTACTCCACCAATCCAGAAGAGATATACGCCTTGCGTTCCATCAAATCAGGAGCGGCAGGTTACGTACCAAAAACGGCATCAACAAAAGTATTTGTAGATGCGCTTGAGTTAGTAGCCAAAGGCGGAATTTTCTTGAACGAAGAATTGACATCAACTTTTACATCCCGCAACGTAGGCGAATCCAGTGCGATTAGCCGTTACAAAAAGCTTTCTTCAAGAGAGATCGAAGTACTCAACCTCCTCTCTAGCGGAAAGCGTAACAAAGACATCGCAAATGCGCTTGACATCAATGAGAAAACGGTGAGTACGTACAAAACAAGATTGCTTAAGAAACTCAAGGTAGACAACTTGGCGGATCTGATCCACCAGTCTCGTATGTTTCAATTCAGATAAGCATTAGAGCACACGCCCGAGCTTGTTGCTCAACACCTTTTTAAGCCCCTGGTAATCAATTATGGTTTCTAGGGGTTCTTTTCTTGCGGCATCATCTGCGTCCTTGACAATATTGGCCAACTCTTCTATCTTCTGTGAGATCAGCAAACGACGCAAATTCAAGATCGTTTGACTCACATATTGACCAATGGAATAGGCTTTATCCTTGACATAGATCTCTTTGCGCTCCCAATTTCCCAATTGATAACGCTCATCATCCATAAGGATACTGGTGGCCATAGAAGCCGGCCCAGGTTCTAAGGTGTGAATCAGTGAATCGATCTTTTCTCCTCCTTGATTGAGATGTTCAATTAAAGCGTAGTACAAAGCCCGAAAATCAGGATTAGCGAGTTCCACCTCATCGTCTTGGAGATCTAAATACACCTTTTCAAACACTTTAGCGGTATGAAACTCTGGCTTGTGTTGCATCTCGCCTTGATCATCCATCTCAATGACCAGATCCTCAAACTCAGCCTCAAGGTTCCCATAGAGCAACAGAATCTCTAATATTTTTCGTTCGTATTCGTAAAGAGGATCTACCTTTTGTGTTGGAAGTTGCTGATTAGCGATAACCTCAAATGGCGGTTGCTCTGGTTTTCTGGTAGCCTTTTTATGCTCTTTTTGCTCTTTGCTCAGAAGTTGCGCCAAGGCATTGAAAAGCACTTCTTCACTCATCTCCATAATGCGCGAACACTCTTGCAAATACACCTCGCGTTGGATCACATCGGGGATCTTAGCAATACTTTGCACCATTTCACGTATGGTCGCGGCTTTCTTTACAGGATCATTAGCAGATTCTTGTGCGAGTAATGAGGCTTTAAAGTTGATGAAATCCTGACTTTCTACCTCCAAAAATTTGATCACCTGTTCCTGTGTATGCGCTTTGGCAAAACTGTCCGGATCCTCGCCTTCTGGAAAGGTGCAAACCCGCACGTTCATGCCTTGTTCAAGAATGAGGTCAATTCCTCGTAGCGACGCACGTAACCCTGCAGCGTCGCCATCAAAAAGAACCGTTATATTGGGCGTCAATCTACGTATCAAACGAATTTGGTCTGGTGTAAGGGCCGTACCGGATGAAGCCACTACATTGGTCACGCCCGTTTGATGCATTTGGATCACGTCCGTATACCCCTCAACGAGATAACAGCGATCTTCTTTAGCTATGGTTTGTTTGGCCTGATAGAGACCGTAAAGGATCTTACTTTTCTGATAGATCTCACTCTCTGGCGAGTTGACATACTTGGCCGCCTTTTTGTCGTTGGTCAAAATACGACCACCAAATCCCAAGACGCGACCACTCATGCTGTGGATCGGGAACATCACCCGACCTTTAAAACGGTCAAATTGCTTGTCTTCTCGGACAATGGTCAGCCCTGTTTTGTCCAAGTAATCCAGCTTATAGCCTTTCCCCAAAGCTTCTGACGTAAAAGCATCCCAGCTGTTGGGATTATAACCCAGCGCAAAATCTTTTATGGTTTGGTCTGTAAAGCCACGCTCCTTAAAATAAGTCAAACCAATAGCCTTACCCTCTTCACTGTGCAAAAGGGTTTTGTGAAAATAGTCCTTAGCAAACTCACTGACCAAATACAAGCTTTCACGCTCGCTGGCGAGTTGTTTTTGCTCATCGGTCTGCTGGGTTTCTTCTACCTCTATACCATATTTCTTGGCGAGGTACTTAATGGCCTCCGGATAGGAAAAATGCTCGTGTTCCATCAAAAAAGCGACCACATTCCCACCCTTGCCACTGGAAAAGTCCTTCCAGATCTGCTTTACTGGGGAAACCATAAAACTCGGTGTGCGCTCCTCAGTAAACGGACTCAGACCCTTAAAATTAGAACCTGACTTCTTGAGTTGCACAAAGTCACCGATCACCTCTTCTAGGCGAGCGGTTTCATATACTTTGTCTATGGTGCTTTTGGAGATCAAATCGATTTTGTGTAAGAGCAGTAGAGGATTTGAACGAACTACTTTTTCAAGTAGCAATATACTTTATTTAAAGCAAAAATAGTTCGAGTAGTTTGCTAAACAACCATTCCCTTTAAACCTTGTTGGACACCGTTAGTGATCAAAATATTAATGTTCAGGTGTTTTGTCCATCTTTTTAGTGTTCATGATAAACGCTCTATTATCAAAACTCAATAAGTAGTCTATTTCTTCATCAACAGAGTTCGTTTTATTCTCGATTTGTTGCCATTTCTTCAATAAATCCTCAGTGATCCAAAACCATCTTTGCTTAAAGTTTGTGACATTAGGAAGATATCCTTGTTTTTTAGTTACCCAAAAACCTTTAGTCAACATAAATGATATGAATCTTGAATTCAATTTCCAATTTGTCTTCTTATGGTTTACCGTATAATCAAAACTCGCAATGAGTGACATAGCGCTTGAAAAGGTAGATGTAAGTTTATTAAACATAGGTTGCACCACAAGACTCTGTTCATGGTAAAGAATTTCTACGTTAGCTTCCCATACTAATTCTTCCGATTTCTTTGCGTAATTATCTTTTTTTACTTTCTGTAATTTCTCAAATGCTTCAATGATTATTTTATGTTTTTTGGATTCAATGAGCTGTTCTTTAAATAGCGAATAATCAAGTTGGCTAAAGGCCAAATGCAGGCTGCCTATTTCCATAAAAATACGATTGTTGATTATTCGAATGATTTGGAAATCATCTTCAATATTTCGGTTTTTCTTTTGACAAGTCTCAGAGAAGGTTTTGATACCGCTTTTGTGCCAATTCCATAATTTTAATTTTTCGCCTATATGGAAAGAAGCAAAAGCCGCCATTCCAGCCCACTTATACAGTTTTGGTTCGCTACGATACATTTTTGCATAGTAGGCCGTAATGGTTCGGTTTCTTCGAATCACATCCTCTTCTGGTGGAAGCTTAAATTGATATAATGGTTTTTTATCCAAGGGTTACTCTAAGTGTCTTAATACAATGGATGACGATTTGGCGATATCATTATTTCACTATCTACAAGTTCAATTTTAGTAAAAATAACAATCAACTCTGGCCTCGAAATTAAAATAGCCCCTATTTACACTAAAAAAGGCACCCTAAGGTGCCTTCTTTTTTACAAATGAGAACGGGTTTAGTCCACGTCGAATCGTAAACCGACAGAAATATTGCGCTGTTCCACCGGATTGTCTTTAAAGATTGGGTTAAGATCGTACTTAACGTAAAGGGCCATTCCAGTCCATCCAATGTAGCCACTCAAACCGTAGGCAAAGTTGTTGGTGTTGAAATTACCGGTTTGTTTTTGCTCTACCTCATTGCCGTCTGGGCCATCAAAACGCAGTTTCTGTACCGTGCGCAAACGGAATCCGGCATAACCACCCAAACCAACTTTGAGCTTGTTACGGGTTGAATATCTGAAGTAATCCTCCTTTTCTATCTTTCTTGATGGCCCAAACTCAAAGTGCATTGGGAACACCAAATAGTCATTTCTCAGCTTTGATTTATCCAAGCTCGCACCAAATTCGCGGACCACTGTCTCAGAACCGGTATCTTCAAAGAAACGGTCATCCGTCAGCTTAAGTCCATTGAACTGAAAAGAGAATCCATACTTGAAACGCAGCCAGTTCGAGTTTTTAAACACACGAGTTTTCCATGCCCATCCCAATTCAAAAAAGCGACTTCCTGCAATTTTAAAATCAGTATCTCCAAAGGACTCCCCTTCTGTGATGGCGTTGTTGAGTCCAAAGGCTAATACCAAGTCACTTGTGGTTCTGCGGTCGTACTTGCGTTCTTTTGTATTGTAGTCAAAATCAAGAACCTTCCCTTTAGAAAAAACAACCAATTCAAAATTATCTGTGGAAGTTGTATTCAACGAACCGTTGCGTTCTAAAAGATCGATCTGATTTTGAATGATCACTACACGATTCTCAATGTTCAAGGCGCGCTTTTCTGCTGCTTCTTGTTTGAGCTGCGTCGCTTCATCCTCAGTGATCTCTCCTTTATCTAAGCGATCGTTGATTGCGATTACCTCATCTTTTAGGGCTTCTTTTTCTTCGGTTTGGACCGCCTCTATCTTTCCTTGTAGATAGTCGATCTGTGCCTGTGCATCGCTATTATCCTGTGCTGAAAGTGAAACAGTAGCGAGCAACCAAATAACAACAGCGGTACTGTAAGTAATGATTCTCATAACGTTTTTGATTTTAAGTCGAAGCAAACCCCACCCCTACCACCGCAGGGGTAGTGCTATGCTTCCAGATTGATGAATGAATGAATTAATTATTGCGAGTGGCCATGGCCGTTCGAATCTTGTTGTAACCGTCACCCAGGGCGTCAAAGACCTTATCTCTAAAGGATCGTTCTAAATCGTACTCCACGTCCATAAGTAGTGCATTGGCGTCTACTTTGAGGGTCTCCATATTGATCATGGATTTGGTTTTGAGTTCCCTTTGCGCTTGCAGTAAAAGATCCGCGATCTCTTCCTCAGAAACTTCAGCATTAGCCGCTTCCAAGTCCTTGATCTTTCCAACGACCTCCTCAACTTTAGCAGCTACCGCATCCTGATCTTGTGTCTTCACATCTGCAGTATTCACCGCAACTGCTGTATCTTCAATTTCTCTTGGATCAACAAGGATCACTTCGGATTCCTTCGGAGCTTGTTCTGCCGGAGTCTGAGCAATTGAAGTCTTCTTCTGCTCAACTACTTCTTCCACTTGGATATCCTTTTCAGGAGCAACCTCTAGCTGCTGATCTTGTGCAGCTACCTCTGTCACTTCTTCTTGTTGCTCTAACTCATTCTCTAAAGGAATCGCGGGGATCACATTTTCTGTCTTTGGAGCTTCCGGTGCTGGCTCTTCAATAACGATCTCATTTTGTTGCTGGGCTGGATCTCCACTCCAGACCAAAGAACCAATTAGCGCCAATCCAGCAATTCCTGCTGCAATTGCCCACCAGATCCCAAAGCCTTTCTTTTCGCGCTTTGGAGCCTCGTCTAGGCGAGCGGCTAGTTTGTCCCAGGCGGCGGCACTTGGCTTGATCTCGCGATCTTTAAACTGATCGCGTATGTTATCTTCAAATTTAAGGGGTGCCATAACTTGTCTTGTTTTGAGCGTTTAATTGGCGCTGTAATAATTTGCGCGCCTTAAACAATTGGCTCTTTGAGGTGCTTTCACTGATCCCGAGTGTTTCGGCGATCTCACTGTGCTTATATCCTTCTACAGCATACATCACAAAGACCATTTTGTAACCTTCTGGCAACTCGTCAATGAGGAGTTGCAAATGTTCCACTTCCAAGGGACTGTCTAAATAAACGGCGTGTTGCGTTGTGTGATCAATAGCTTCTTCTGATTCGAAATGAAGTTTTCGCTCTTTGCGCAACCAAGAAATAGACTCTCTAACCATGATTCGGCGCAACCAGCCTTCAAAACTTCCGCTACCTTTAAAAGAATCTAGCGCGGTAAAGGCTTTAAAAAATCCTCCTACCATCACCTCTTCTGCTAGAGATATGTCTTTGATATACTGTCGACAAACACTGAGCATCTTTGGTGCGAACATCTCATACAATTGTTGTTGGGCCTTCCGATTGTTTGTTCGGGCCTTTTCCAAAAGCTGTTCGAGATTCTTATGTAAAGTGATCACTTTCACTAAAGCAGACCTTGTTGGGTTTCGCTATAAAGACGCAAATAGTTTCCCAAAGGTTGCCTGAGGTTTAAAAATTATTTTTTTCTGTCGATAACATAGTCCACCATCAGCACCAAGGAATCCTTGTAAGGCGAGTCTGGATAAGGCTTTATAAGCTCCATGGCTTGCTGTTGATAAGCCTTCATTTTTTTTACCGCATAGTCCAAACCACCCACTTCCTTTACGTAAGCAATGACTTCTTTGACGCGTTTTTTATCTGTATTGTGGTTCTTGACCGAGTTGATCAACCAGCGTTTTTTGTCAGCCGGAGCGGTATTGAGTGCGTGGATTAGCGGGAGGGTCATTTTCTGCTCTTTGATATCGATACCCGTAGGCTTCCCGATCTTGGCCTCCCCGTAGTCAAACAAATCGTCTTTGATCTGAAAGGCCATCCCGATCAGCTCTCCAAACTTTTCCATCAGCTTCACCTCATCTTTGGTGGCCCAAACAGATTGTGCTCCCATGGCACAACAAGCGGCAATCAAAGTGGCGGTCTTTTTGCGAATGATCTCATAGTAGATCTCTTCAGTGATATCTAGCTTTCGGGCTTTGTCTATTTGAAGCAATTCTCCCTCGGCCATTTCTCTAACAGCCTTTGAGATGATGCGTAACAGATCAAAATCGTCATTATCAATACACATCAACATCCCTTTAGAGAGCATAAAATCTCCCACCAGAACGGCGATCTTGTTCTTCCACAAGGCATTGATAGAAAAGAAACCTCGGCGTTTGTTGGAATCGTCCACAACATCATCATGCACCAAAGTGGCCGTGTGAATGAGCTCAATAACACTCGCTCCGCGATACACCCGATCGCTCAAAGGATCATCACCGTGGATCATCTTGGCAATGAGAAATACGAACATAGGGCGCATTTGCTTGCCCTTGCGGTTTACAACATAATGGGTGATACGATTAAAAAGTGCGACACGGGACTGCATGGAATTGGAGAATTTCTTCTCGAAGAGTTCCATTTCGTGCTCAATGGGTAATTTGATTTGACTGACCGCCTTCACCTTACAAAGATACGAGAAAAGCGCGCTACACTAATGCTTATTAGCCAGTTGTCCGCAGGCCGCGTCAATGTCTTTTCCACGGCTTCTTCTCACGGTGACCGGAATGCGTTTAGCTTCTAGTTTTTTTATGTAGCGATCCAGCGTAGCGTCATCTGCTTGTTTGAACTGATCATCGCCAATGGGATTGTATTCAATGATATTGACCTTGCACGGAACATACTGGCAGAACTTTACCAAGGCGTCAATAGCTTCTTCGGAATCATTAATGTCCTTCCAAACAACATACTCATAAGTGATCCTGCGCTTGGTCTTTGCATACCAATACTCTAAAGATTCTCTAAGATCATCCAAAGTAAAACGCTTGGCAAAAGGCATGATCTTTTCACGAGTCTCTTGAATGGCGCTGTGGAGCGATACGGCGAGGTTAAACTTTACCTCATCATCCGCCAGCTTTTTGATCATTTTAGGCACTCCAGAGGTAGACACCACGATCCTTTTGGGAGACATTCCCAGACCTTCTTTACTGGTGATCTTGTCTACAGCGGCCAGAACGTTGTTATAGTTCATCAGCGGCTCACCCATGCCCATAAAGACAATATTAGATAGTGGTCTGTTGTAGTACAGTTGACTTTCCTTGTGAATGGCCATGACTTGATCGTAGATCTCATCCGGATTCAAATTTCTCATGCGCTTGAGCTGGGCTGTGGCACAAAAGGCACAATCCAGACTACAACCTACCTGAGAAGACACACAGGCCGTGGTTCTGGTCTCTGTAGGGATTAAAACCGACTCAACGATGAGACCGTCGTGCAAGGCTACGGCGTTTTTGAGGGTTCCGTCTTCGCTTTTTTGAATCTGATCTACCGCAATGTGATTGATCACAAAATGCTCATCCAAAAGTGCACGCGTCTGTTTAGAAAGGTTGGTCATGGACTCAAAATCATGCGCTCCTTTGATCCAGAGCCACTCATAGACCTGATTGCCGCGGAAGGCTTTATCACCTTGCCCCACAAAAAAGTCGCGCAGTTCCTCTTTAGTCAATGCCCGTATGTCCTTTCTTTTGGATTCCATGCTGTAAAATTACCACAATTAGCCATAAAAAAACCCTTTCTGCTTCCAGAAAGGGTTTTGAATATTATTCGTGTTGTGATTAATGACGAACGATGATCTTTTTAGTAAGACTCGCTGCGTTCTCATCATCAACGATTTTTAGGAAGTAAACTCCATTCTGAAGATCAGAAACGTTCAGCTCGTTGTTCACCGCTGCAAAGCTTCCACGCTTAACAACCTGTCCTAGGATGGTGTAAAGCTCGTAGTCTAAGGAGCTGCTACCAAAGTGAACCACATTGATCAGTGAATTCGCTGGGTTCGGGAAGATCGAAAGATTCGTCTCGAACTGGAATTCATTGGTAGAAAGTGTTTCTAAAGTATCACCAGCTGTTCCATCTGGATCCAACCAGAAACGAACGCTGTTAGACGATGAAGAACCAAAGTCCCAAGACACGTCAAATCGACCGTAGATATCAAAACCACTATTGTCTGAAGTTCCTGTACATGCTGCAGTACCTCCCGCTAATTGACCCACGATAAGTCCGCTTTGGTCAAAGAGAGGAGATCCTGAAGATCCACCTTCAGTAACACCGATTTCCCAGCCTCCGCCGCCGCCGCCGCCGACGCCGTTGATTCTCCACATCTCAGCCGATGGGTTACCGTTAAAGTTGTAAATAGCCTTAGATGGTGAGTTGTTATCACGACATACCTTCATGATATCTCCGTTAGGGTGGTGGATACCTACCGAGTAGTTCGGAATAGCAGTAGCACTGCGATTCCATCCAGCCCATACTAAGTTCCAAGAATCTGGAATGGCATTGTTAAGTTCTAGCAGACGAACGTCTGACTCACTATTGATAGCGCGGTTTACCGCACCTGAAGTTGTATTGAATGCACTTGTAGTACTCGGAGTTGTAGTACCGCAAGATGGATCTGGACTTCTCCAGTTAAAACGGAAAGACCAAGTTGCAGGACTACCAGCATCACAGTGGTTAGCAGTCAAAAAGTATGGAGTTCTATCGTTGTTGGTGTTGTTGATCAAAGCACCAGAACAAACAAAGCCTCCCATTACTTGTAGCGCAACAGAGCGTTTTAGATCTTCTTTAAAAGGATCCCAGTCTGCTCCTACCGGACAATCTACGTCGTGGTTACAGCTTCCAGAATCATTCAAGCCTTTGGCCTGAACACCGTCTGTGAACATTTGTGTTTTAGAACGGTATCCGTGAACTACTTTGGCCAAGTTCAATTCACCTTGACCGCGAACGGCTTTTGGCTCAAAGTACTCGATCCAGATATTCTCTCCATCAACCAACCAAGTACCGAGCATTTTCTCAGCATTGTTTAGATTGTCAGTATACGCTCCCAAAAGGCTGCTGCGATCATCACTGTAGAGATACACTTTAGCTCCTGGAGGCAATACGTAACGATCAAAAACAAAGTTCATCGTTTTAGCTCCTTCAGAAACCAAATTCAATCTCCAGATCCCATCACCGTTAGGAAGCTCATCCCAAACACCGGCAGTCTCTAACCCAAGATCTACTGAATATTCATAACCGAAACGCCATGGGCGTCCAGAAAGTTTGTCATTGACAGCATCTTCTGCTTGAAGGGCTTCGAGGTCAATTCCCTCCAAAACCACAGGATTTAGGGCAGAACGTGTATTGAGCGTCCAAGATGCAGGTTCTCCTTCATTAGTTACCTGAGCATGAGCAGTCACACCAAGTAGCAGAAGTGCAAATAGCAAAGTAATTTTTTTCATGTAAGCATTTTTAGTCAGTTGCCACGGTCAATAACTGTGGCAGAATAGGTTATAAGCTCTAAATGTACGATTTTTTTACACTCGATGTTGGAGAAATTCCTCCTTTCTTAGGCACAAAAAAGCCCGTCACACTAAGGTAACGGGCTTATAAAAGTCTTTATATGCGCTCTTAGAGGATCAACATGGCGTCTCCATAAGAGTAGAAACGATATTTTTCCTTCACTGCTTCTGCATAAGCTTCTTTGATAAATTCATGACCAGCAAAGGCAGAAACCATCATCAATAAGGTTGATTTTGGCGTGTGCAGGTTAGTGATCATGGCATTGGCAATGCTGAACTCATAAGGAGGGAAAATGAATTTGTTGGTCCAACCGGCATAGGGGTTCAGGGTTCGGTTAGAAGACACTGAACTCTCCAAAGTTCTCATGGCCGTTGTTCCTACTGCACAGATACGTTTTTTGTTGGTAAGCCCTGTATTGATCATTTTTGCCGCTTCTGGAGAAATGATGATCTCTTCAGAATCCATTTTGTGTTTGCTCAAATCTTCCACTTCTACTGGAGAGAAAGTTCCAAGTCCAACGTGTAGGGTAACTTCACTAAAGTGAACACCTTTGATCTCCAAACGCTTCATCAAATGCTTTGAAAAGTGCAATCCTGCAGTCGGTGCGGCAACCGCTCCTTCATTCTTAGCATAGATGGTTTGGTAACGCTCTTCATCTTCTGGCTCAACATCACGCTTGATGTATTTTGGAAGTGGAGTTTGTCCGAGTTCGTTGAGCTTCATACGGAACTCTTCATAAGAACCGTCGTAGAGAAAACGAAGGGTACGCCCTCTTGAAGTCGTGTTGTCAATAACCTCGGCCACTAGGCTTTCATCCTCTCCGAAGTACAACTTATTACCAATACGAATCTTACGCGCAGGATCTACCAAAACATCCCAAAGACGGGTTTCCGCATTGAGTTCACGCAATAAGAAAACCTCGATACGCGCTCCAGTCTTCTCCTTATTTCCAAACAAACGAGCTGGGAACACTTTGGTGTTGTTAAGCACCAAAACATCGTCTTCATTAAAATACTCGATCAAATCTTTGAACATGCGGTGTTCAATGGTTTGCTTCTCGCGATCCAATACCATCAAACGCGACTCATCACGATTGGCGGAGGGATATTCAGCAAGTAATTCGGTTGGAAGATCGAAGTTAAAGTTAGAGAGCTTCATAGGCCTTCAGCGGGTTTTTTAGTTTACAAAGGGGCAAATATACAACCTCGGCATAGGGGTTGTCAAGTAAATGGCGGTTTATCTTTGATTTTCAATCTGAAAACCCAAGGTTTTGAGATCTTCCCAAAATTCTGGATAGGATTTAGACACTACTCCCGCTTCCTCGATAACCAAATCCGTTTTCAAAGCCAAGGGCGCAAAAGCCATGGCCATTCGGTGGTCCTGATAAGTAGCAACACTTACTCCTGATTTGATTCCCTGAGACGGCGCCAAACTCAGATGATCATCGGTGATATTAACCTGTGCACCAAACTTCTCCAGTTCGTTCTTCAAGGCCTGCAATCGGTCGGTCTCTTTGATTTTTAGCGTGTGCAATCCGGAGAGCTCGCAACCAATACCCAACCCAAAGCAACAGACCGCAATGGTTTGCGCAAGATCAGGCGTATCGGCCAGATCTGCGCTGTAAATCTGTGGTAGATCGACTGCGGATTTAGTCAAGGTCAAACTGACTTCATCAGCATTAAAGGCACTTTGCACGCCCAAGGGCTCAAAAAGATTAACTAGGCCAGAATCGCCTTGTAAGCTATCGGGTTTGTAACTGCTGAGTTTAATTGAATCTGCCTGTCCCAAGGCCATCAAACTATAAAAATAGGAAGCTGAACTCCAATCAGATTCCACCGTAAAATCTTTGGTCTTTAAAGCTGTGATGGGCCCAACATATACTTCCGCATCGGTCAAGCGTGTTTCTGCTCCAAGTGCTTCCAAGAGCGTCAAGGTCATTTGCAAATAGGGCACGGAGGTGAGCTTACCTTCTAGTTCTAGGATCAAACCAGAATCCAAACTGGATCCCGTCAGCAATAAAGAAGACAAATATTGACTGGAAATATTAGCGGCAATCCGCACCCGATTTCCAGTAGGTTTCACTCCGCTGATCCGCAAAGGCGGATACCCTTGCTCTTTCTCATAGGAGATCTCAGCTCCAAGTTGTCTTAAAGCATCTACCAAAACCCCAATAGGGCGTTGTTGCATCCGCTCGCTTCCTGTAAGCACACCTTCAAACCCTGGTTTTAAGGCAAGATAAGTAGTTAAGAAACGCATGGATGTGCCCGCGTGATGAATATCTAAAACCGATTCATCACTGGCCAGAGCCGTTTGCAAAACATCGGTATCATCACTGTTAGACAGATTGTCAATGCGCAAATCCGGATAGAGGGCTTGCAGAATGAGCAGTCGGTTTGATTCACTTTTGGAGCCTGTTATTTTCAGGGCTCCAGATTTCAAATTAGAAGCACTAAGCTTTAGGTTCATTGCTGTTCGCGTTTGTATTTAGCCCAAAATTTTCCATAAGTCACAAAGAAGCCATAGATCAAGCCGCTGGCTACGCATACCGCTACTAATTGCACGGGGTCACGATCCTCCCAAAAGGACATCTGAAAACCGTTCACCCCCCAAAAGAGCAGTACAAATACCACAATAAAAGCAGTGCCTAGCGAGACTACAGATTTCCAAAATTTGGAATCGCTTAAGATTCGTTTGATCATGTTATTTCAGTTTTGGATTTTGCTGATGCCTGTCGTGATCGCGTTTGGTTTTGATGTCCATCTTTTTGTCAAAGGCAGCCTGCAAGTCAATTCCTGTCTGATTGGCCAAACACAAGACCACAAAAACTACATCTGCGAGCTCTTCGCCAAGGTCTTTCTCCTTGTCCGACTCTTTTTCACTTTGCTCTCCATAACGCCGCGCAATGATTCGAGCTACCTCCCCCACTTCTTCCGTGAGTTGGGCCATATTGGTGAGTTCGTTAAAGTATCGAACGCCGTGGGCGTTGATCCAGTCATCTACTGCTTTTTGAGCATGTGCCAAATCCATAGCTTATGATTTACTGATAATTACTCGTTCACTCTCCTTTGCCACGCGTTGGCCGTAAAACTCTTTGAGCGTTTCGTAATACATGGAAGGAACAACAGCTTGTTTCATGGTAATGGAACAAACCACATTGAGTTTTCCATTGGACTGCCCAATATTGAAGGTATACGCCCCCAAACCGTCGGGAAGTGAGATATTCAAGGCTTCAGGCACATTGGTAACCGTATAGCCCTCTGGCAAAGTGATGTTGATGATCTTACGGTGCATATACGGATGCACAAAGTTGATCGGGTAATTGCGCTCGTCTAGTTTGAATGGATTCTCATACATCCCCAAAAAGAACATCGGATTCAAATAGATATCACCGTCAATGATCTCTACGGCACCTTCTTTTTCAAAACTGTAACTCATGCTCACCGGCTTGGAAGTATCATTGAGATTCTTGAGTTCAAGATCACTCACCAAGTCTAGATTGTAATCATCCATTAGGTCTTCCTCTATTTTAGACGGACTTTCATTCTCAAAGGCGCGACGCTGGTCCAATGCCTCCAACAAAGTACGGTTAGCGCGAACGCTTCCGCTGATATCACCAAAGTCATCCAACTCCACATTGAGCATGGTACTCACTTGGCTGATCGTTTTTGGATACAAATCCACACTCATGGAAAGGCCGTTCTCCATGACCATGGTTCCGCTCCAATTCAGCACGCGGTTTGGCAAGACGTTAGGCGCAGCCATCTTTTCTGTGGCATCCAATAAATAACGTTGTCCGTCAATCTCAACGGCGGCAATCACATAGTTGAATCCGTCAATAGTTGGGTAAGCCGGAATCCCGTGACTACGCGTACTCACCAAAACAGGGTTGGCATTCAGCCCTGCTTCTTTTAGCATCGCCGTAAGCAGCAGATTAATATCTCCCGTGTTGCCCGTTTTTTCTCTGTAGGCCTTAGCGATCCCATTGGCCGCGCTCAATCCGTAGCGCTTATCCCAATTCATATGTGACTTTACGTAATCAAAGACACGGTTCATCCGATCCATATAACCGCTAGATCCTTCTAAGATACCAGCCAGATCATCTTTAAAGAAATTGGTGCGTTCCAACTGTTTCCCAAAGCCGTCATATTTATAAATGGTCGCCACCACATCTTCCCAACTTCTGGAATATTCCTTGACCACTCCAGACTGACTTTTTGTACTACTGAGCTCATAAACCACCGTGTATCGGTAATTATCAATATTATCTACATAGCGTTCTTCCTTCAAGGCCGGAACGTGCATGTATTCATATTCCGAGATGAATTCTTTAAAGATAGCCGCCGCATCTTTCGTGGTAGAAGTCAAGCCTCCGCCCTGCTCATAGGTAAAGTCAATTCGGCGGGTATCGGTATAGTCTTTAGGGTTGGCATTAAAATTCCCTTTGATCAAACGACTGAATTGGAAATACTCCAGTATTTGAATTTTTGTGTAGTGGTGCGCCGTTGGAATATCTTCTTGGATCACCACATCGTCTATTGTCGTGAAGAAAGGAGAAACAATGCGGTAGGAGATCTCCAGTACAGAGCCCACCTTTACGGCAGGCATGGTAAGACTGACCTCCTTGCGATTGTCGGTCTCCATATTTTCAAAGATCCCAGATTTGCTGAGTTTTTCTGACTTTACCTTGCCGTTCTCCAGGTTATAAGTATACGCTTTAATGCTTTCTACACGTTCTTTCAAACGCCCTTTGATGTACAAATTGATCTTTCTTGTGGCATAGTCCAAGCCGTCCTTATTCAAGATCTTTATGCGCTCATGAACATCTGTATAAAGCACCCATCCTTTGACCTCATCATCTTCATAATAGGTATTTCTAGACTTGTGAAGATATACAGCAGGAGCAGCAGTATCTTGTGGATACACACTCATGCTTAATTCTTCTTTAGAAACTTTTTTGAATTCGTAGTCTTGAGCAAATGCAGTGTGACCAAAGCTCATAAAAAGCAATACCACAATACATCCTACTTGGGATACTCTTTTAATCATTTTGCGTTAGTTAGTGTTGTTATTCTTTGTTTTTAGTGTCGATAATAAGCGTGACGGGGCCGTCATTGGTTAGTTGCACGTCCATCATGGCTCCAAAAGACCCAGTGCCTACTTTTTTACCCACTATTCTCTCAAATGTACTAATAAATTCCTCATAAAGTGGCTCAGCAATGGAGGGATGTGCCGCTTTTATAAAGGAAGGCCTATTGCCTTTTTTGGTAGATCCGTGCAAGGTAAACTGACTCACAATGATGGCGTCACCATTTACGTCACCGAGAGCTAAATTCATAGCGCCCTGATCATCGCCAAAGATGCGCAATCGTGCAATTTTTCCAGCCAACCACTCAATATCTTCTCGGTTGTCCTCGGCTTCAATTCCCAAAAGGATCAACAACCCTTTTTCAATAGACGAGATCTGCTCTCCGGCTACCGTAACTGAGGCCTGACTTACGCGTTGAATTACTGCTCTCATGATTGTTGAAACTCGTCTTTGCGGTAGGACTGATCTTGTTCCTCTTCTAACAGAGTCACATAACTTTTATAGCGGGACCAAGAGATCTCATCGTTTTCTAAAGCTTCTTTAACAGCGCATTTTGGCTCTTCTAAATGCAAACAGTTGTTGAATTTACATTCGGATTTTAGGGCGAAGAATTCCGGGAAATAATCACTGATCTCGTCCTTGTCCATATCTACAATACCAAAACCTTTGATTCCTGGAGTGTCTATGATTCTCGCGTCAAAATCCAAATCAAACATCTGCGCAAAGGTAGTGGTGTGCTGCCCTTGCTTGTGTTGATCTGAGATGGCTGCTGTAGCCAGATTCAAGCTCGGAGATACCGCATTGACCAAAGTAGATTTACCCACACCGCTATGCCCGGCAAACATGGAGGTCTTGCCTTCCATCATGGCTTTTACTTCATCCACGCCCTTGCCGGTCTTAGCACTAATGGCTAAACAGGTATAACCGATCTGTCGATACATATCCATCAAATAGAGCTGTTCCGCTTTCTTTTCAATGTCATAAGTATCCATCTTATTAAAAAGTAAAACAGCCGGAATGCTGTAAGCCTCCGCAGTGACCAAAAATCGATCTATAAAAATGGTAAAGGTGGGCGGATTGTCATGAGTGATGAGCAAAAACACCTGATCAATATTACTGGCAATGATGTGGGTTTGCTTGGAAAGATTCACCGACTTGCGGATGATGTAATTCTCACGGTCATCGATCCTTTTGATCACCCCCACGGTCTCATCGCCGTTGGTCTCCAATTCAAACTCCACCCGATCACCTACCGCTACCGGATTGGTGCTTTTGATCCCTTTGATGCGGAACTTGCCTTTAATACGGCATTCGTGGAATGTACCGCTCTCATCTTTGACGGTATACCAGCTGCCGGTTGATTTATAGACTGTTCCCTTCATAGGTGTCACAAAAATAGGGAGTTTGAAAGAATAAGTAATATTTTTACCTCACACATTAAACCTACACAATGAAGAATATAATTCTAATCCTAGTTTTAACCTTACTCAGTTTTGAATCCTACGCGCAACAGCAATACGAGGTTAAGGTGATCACCAGTGTCGAGTCCATAGTTCCCAATGGTTTAGGTAGATCCAGATTAATCTCAGCCAATGAGCAACGAGATTACCAAGATTTCACCTCAACGCAAACAGACGATGACAACACCAGAAACAAATCCAAGCGAAAAGACATCCGCGTGAAGGATTTTGAAGAAACCAAGCTGCTAAACTTCTATAATATTGGAGGAATAAGATTCCAAAATATTGCAGCCAATGACGCAGTGATTGAATCTAAGATCAACGCCATGCTCGCAGAGGGCTGGGATCTAGCGTTTGTTACCTCAGCAGTAGAAAGTGACGCCGGAGACAAAGACGGTCAGGGTATTTTTATCACCCGATATATCTTTAGACGCCCTGTTCAAAACTAAATGAGAAGCCCGCTTTGCGCGGGCTTTTTTATTGCTTGTAGATCTTTTCTTGGTGATTGATCGATTCTTGGTGGATCGCTTTGAACACGCGTAGAATGAACTCTTCGCTGAGTTGGTGCTGCTCTCCTTCTAAGATCATTTTACCCAAAATCTCATTCCAACGCTTGGTCTGCAATACGGCCACGTTGTTTGCTTTTTTAAGGGTTCCGATCTCATCAGCAACCTTCATACGTTTACCCAAGGTCTCAATAAGTTGGTGGTCAATCACATCAATCTGTGTACGCAAGGTGTTCAGTTTGTTTTTAAACTCCTGCTCCTGACCTTCTTCTTTTCTGATGGTGAGTTCTACCATGATCTCTTTCAAACGGTCTGGTGTGATCTGCTGTTTGGCATCACTCCAAGCGTTGTCTGGATCGTAATGGGTCTCTACCATGAGTCCGTCGTAGTTAAGGTCCAAGGCCATTTGACACAGATCAAAAATGATGTCTCTGCGCCCGGCAATGTGAGACGGATCCAAAATCAATGGCAGATCTGGGAAACGGTTCTGCAGATCCACTGCAATTTGCCATTCTGGATTGTTTCTGTAACGGGTCTTTTCATAGGTAGAGAATCCGCGGTGGATCACCCCCAAATTTGCAATGTCTGCTGTGTGGAAACGCTCCACAGCCCCCAACCACAAGGAAAGATCCGGGTTCACTGGGTTTTTAATCAATACCGTTTTGTCAGTACCTTTCAAGGCATCTGCAATCTCTTGAACAATAAATGGAGACACCGTGGTACGGGCACCGATCCAAAGAATATCCACATCATGCTGTAATGCTAGATCCACGTGATTGGCGTTAGCCACCTCTGTAGTGGTCAACAGACCCGTTTCCTGCTTGGCCTTTTGCAACCATTTTAAACCTAAAGCTCCTACTCCTTCAAAGTTTCCAGGACGGGTTCTGGGCTTCCAGATCCCTGCACGCAACACACTTACATCACTGTCTTTGAGTTCATGAGCTATCTTGAGTACTTGATCTTCGGTCTCTGCGCTACAAGGCCCTGCGATCACTAAAGGGTGATCCAAACCAAAGGCGTCTAACCAGTTTCTGAGTTCTTTTTTATTTTCCATAGTCTTATTTAATTCTTCTTGATTCCGTTTAATATATGTTTGATACTATTGATCGCAGACATTTCCTGATGCATAGCAGGTTCGTCGTCACGTTCCAGCAAAGCTTTAAAAGCTTCTAAGTTTTCTATATAAGCATTGAGACTGTCTAACAAATGATCGCGATTCACCGAAAAGATCGGCGCCCACATATTGGGGCTACTTTTGGCCAATCGCACCGTAGATTCAAATCCACTGCCAGCTAAGTCAAAAATATCGCGTTCGTTCTGCTCAATGTCCATAACCGTTTTGCCCAACATGAAGGAACTCACGTGTGACAAATGTGACACATAGGCCAAATGCTTGTCATGAGCTTCTGGATCCATATAGCGAATACGCATCCCCAACTCTCTGCAGAGTTCTTGTCCTTTCTCTTGCAGGGTCAAGCTTGTTTTTTCTACCTCACAGATGATGTTGGTCTTGCCTTCAAACAAGCCAGAAATAGCTGCTTTAGGGCCTGAATATTCCGTACCTGCAATAGGGTGCATCGCCAAATAATTCCTGCGCTTTGGATGTGATTTTACTGCGGAGCAGATCACGGCTTTGGTAGAGCCCATATCGGCTACTAAGGTTTGATCCCCAACCTGATCTAATATGCCTCCTAACAGTTGAGCAGTAGAATGAACAGGAATGGCTAATACCACAAGGTCTGCCTTGGCCAGATCTTTTTCTGTAGCTTCTGAATCTACCAATCCTAGATCCTGAGCTTGTTCTAAATGATCCGGGTTTTGGTCCATACCTTGCAGCAATACCTTAGGGTAAAGCCGTCTGAGGTCAATGGCCAAAGAGCCTCCAATGAGCCCGAGTCCTATAATTACTACCCGATTCATAATTGAATGTTTTTGTCGATGATTCTGCGATGCGCCGCCTCCAAATCAGTTAGCGATACGCAAAGCGAAATTCTTATATAGCCTTCTCCGGCCGTTCCAAAGACAGTTCCTGGGGTGATGAACAGATCTACCTCTTCTAAAAGGCGATCTGCAACGGCTTCTGCAGATGCTCCCTCTGGCAACTTCACCCAAACAAAGAGTCCTTGTTGATTGTCACTAAAATCTCCACCCAGAGCATTGGCGATCTTCCAAGCCCATTCGCGGCGTCGGGCATAGGTCCCATTAAGCTGTTCAAACCAGTTTTTATCCATGCCCAAAGCAGCAATTGCCCCTTTTTGTAAGCCGTAAAACATGCCGCTGTCCATATTACTTTTTACTTTGAGAACAGCCTGAATAAACTCCGCATTACCACAAAGCATACCCACGCGCCAACCAGCCATATTAAAGGTTTTACTCAAAGAGTTCAGTTCCAAAACTACCTCCTTAGCGTCTGGAATCTCTAAAAGTGATACAGGCGTATCATTGAGAATGAAACTGTATGGATTGTCATTGACAATCAAGATCTGATGCGCTTTGGCAAAGGCAATGAGTTTAACAAAAAAGTCTTTAGTTGCTGTGGCTCCAGTTGGCATATGCGGGTAGTTGACCCACATGATCTTTACCTTGCTCAGATCTGTTTGCGCTAAAGCGTCCAGGTCCGGTAACCAGTTTTGATCTGCATTTAGATCATAGGTGCGAATATCGGCCTCCACCAAACGCGCCACAGCAGCGTAAGTCGGGTAACCCGGATTTGGGATTAGAACCTGATCACCTGGGTTTAAAAAGGCCATGGAAATGTGCATGATCCCTTCTTTTGAACCCATTAAAGGCAATACTTCAGTCTCGGCATTCAAAGCAACCTTATAATGCGCCTCGTAAAAATTCGCAATGGCCTCTCGTAATTCTGGTATCCCTTGGTAGCTTTGGTATTGATGCGCCTTGGGGTGTGCCAAAGCATCTTGTAAAGCAGCAGTGACCTCTGGCGCCGGCGGCAGGTCTGGAGAACCGATCCCCAGATTGATCACGGGGCGTCCATCTGCCATACGCTGGCGTACTTCTCTCAATTTTCGGGAGAAGTAGTATTCTTTTGTTTGTCCTAAACGACTTGCAGTTATCATAAGTTAATCTTCTTGTCGTTATACGTACCCAAAACCTTAAAATGTTTGGCCATAATTCCTAACATGGCTGTTGCTTTTTCAAAATCAGCCAGACTTTCAAAAACCACATCAACAAAAAAAGAATAGCGCCAAGGCGTCTCAATTATGGGAAGGGATTGAATCTTGGTCAAACTCAAATTACAGTCACTCATCACGTTAAGGGCCGTTGCCAAGCTTCCGCGTTTGTGATCCAATTCAAATTTTAAGGAAGCCTTATTAATGGCCACGCCAGGTTCTTGTACTTTAGTTTTACTTACCATCACAAAACGTGTGGCATTTTTTGAAATAGACTGCACATCTGCAGCCAATACATCCAAACCGTAGAGAGAAGCTGCGATTTCTGGCGCTAAGGCAGCAATTCCTTTCAATTGCCCCTCGGCGATCTCTTTTGCAGCTAATGCAGTATCTGAAGCTTCTACCAATTTGATATGCGGATGCTCACTAAAAAAAGCTTTACACTGTAACAAGGCCATATAGTGAGAATGAACCTCCTTGATTTCACTGAGCTCTTGCCCGGCTAGCGCCATAAGATTATGACTGATATTCAAATAGTGTTCCCCGCATACATGAAGGTCATTACTATCTATCAAAGCGTAATTTGGCAGAATGGACCCAGCGGTAGAATTTTCTACGGCCATGATCCCAAAATCTACTTCTCCTGCGACAAGTTTAGCGATCAAGCCGTCAAAGGTTTCACACTCAACAACGCTAGCCTCAGGACCAGCCCATTGTGTTGCCGCCAAATGGTGGTTTGAACCACGAACGCCCTGGATAGCAATCTTTGCTCCCGGATGGGTTATGGAATCTTGTACCGTTTTAGTTTCTTCGTTCATATCAAAAAAAAATCCCGAGACGAGCTCGGGATTTATATGTGTTTCACTTTAGTTAACTACATAGGTTACCCGATCTCCTTTCGGAAATAAAAAAACCAATAGTTATAAAAAGTACTAAAGTTGTTCATTTTCTGTTATTAAAGTGCTAAAGTAGCTAATGCTTACTATGCAGCAAAATTTTTTTGAGATTTTTATAATTCCTAGCTTTACACAAACGATTAATATGTCAATAGCAGTCACTGATCTTACTAAGTTCTACGGTACCCAAAAAGCCCTGGATGGGGTAAGTTTTTCTGTGGAAAAGGGCGAGATCGTGGGGTTCTTAGGGCCAAATGGTGCGGGAAAATCCACCTTGATGAAAATTCTCACTACTTATCTGGAGCCCAGTTCAGGCAGCGCGACAGTCAACGGAGAAGCTGTTTTAGACAATCCCATGGCGGTTCGCAGCAGTGTAGGTTATTTGCCGGAGCACAATCCGCTTTACTTGGAAATGTATGTAAAGGAATATTTGACCCAACACGCGCAATTACATAAAAGTCCCAAAACTAGAATCGCAGAAGTCATTGAACAGACCGGCCTCAGCCCGGAAGCTCACAAGCGCATTGGAAGCTTAAGTAAGGGTTATCGTCAGCGTGTGGGCCTAGCAGCAGCACTACTACACGACCCTGAAGTTTTGATCCTTGATGAACCCACCACAGGTTTAGATCCCAATCAAATTTTAGAGATTAGGGAGCTCATTAGAAATGCAGCCAGATCCAAGACCATCTTTCTCTCCACGCACATCATGCAGGAAGTTGAAGCGCTTTGCGATCGAGTTATAGTAATTGACAAAGGACAGATCGTTGCCGATCATAAACTCAGCGAGCTCAAAGGCGATCAAGAGCAGATCGTAGAAGTAGCCTTTGATTTTAGAGTTGAAGAAGTTGCCCTAAGCCGTTTGCCTAAAGTCAGTAAGGTGGAGAATGTTCATGAATTCACCTACCTGATCCATTTTAACACCAAGGAAGACATGCGTTCTACCGTTTTTGATTTTGCTCATGATAACGGTTTAAAGATCCTACAGCTCAATCAGAAGAACAAGAATTTAGAAAGCTTATTCAGAGAGCTGACTAATCCAGGAAAATAAGGCGACCCGTATAGTATTCAGTTACCTCAATGATGGGTGGCGTATTGGAGCAAATTACGTCTCCTACGCTGCGAATCTCTCCGCTGATCTCCTGCTGCGGATTTACAAACACTTGATTTGTTCCACGGTGGAAAACTTCCAGATGCTGTACAATGAGCTCTTGCGCTTCAATACGACAATCACCACTAAATATTTGAATGTAAGCATTTGTCGCACTTCCTCTTAAAAAGAAATTAGACAGATTGTTGGTCAAGATCCTAAGATCCTCGACCTGAAGATCCATATCAAAATCCCCATCGACATTGATACGATCATTCTCTGTAAAATCTTCTGACTTTAAGCTGAGCTCAGGGTAGTGCAGAACTCCATCGCTGCGCACGGTGCGCCCCGATTGATTGCTGACAACCGTGATATTAGGACTGGTCACATAGGCAATTGTAGGTTGGTAATCTCGAGTTAAATTACAGGCGTTCGCATCTCGCAAAATAAGCTCACCATCCTCTACTATAGCAGAGATGTCTGGCAGAAGATTAGAGCCAGCAACTATACGCACTTCATGACGATCGCCCTGCTTGAGTACAAGTTCAATACGCTCCCGAACGCGAATGCGGTCAAAGGCCTCGACCTCGTAATTCACCTCTATTCGGTCTCCGTTTGTCTGGAAGCAATCAAAAGCATTTTCGCTGTCACAAGACAGTAGCGTCAACAGAAGAAGTAAAGTCCAAATTCTCATCTTACAGTTTATTAAATCTGATTCCCACCGCAAATTCCACGGCTTCTGCTTTAGCTCCATGAGCCTTAACGGTGACACCCGCAAAGACCCTGTCGTTCTTACCAAAGTACCTTTTTAAGCCCAGACGATTGTACAATTGCCCTTCAAAATCAAAGGGATAATACACGTAATAACCCAATTGCGACACGAAGGCCACTCTGTTAAATCGCAATTCATGACCGATAAAAATACCCACGCGCTTCCAGTCTTCATCACCCGTAACATTTTCTTCAGGAAAGGCTACAGAACGGAAATAGATCAACTCTTTTAGAAACTCAGCAAAGAACAGATCAACTCCCGCTTGAAGCGTTGATTTGTGATTGATCCGTTTGTCTGCAAAAGCAGAGACCACATAAAAGGGAAACTGCCCTTGGCCCACAATATCGCTTTCATTCACGCCACCTCTTAGTACCAAATTGAAATGCACCGGCTCGCTATAGGGTGTTTTGCCTTCAAAGGGAACATACTCAGGAAAATTATCGTGATCAAACTGATAATTCAACCCTGCGCTAAAGGCAAAGGTATTGGTGCTGTTGTTAGGCGCCTTTAAATTGGCGTTGGAATAGTGAATCACTGTAAAACCAGCCTGAAGACCCAAACCGCGCCAAAGTCGCTCTTTTACATAATCAAATTTGAGCATGGTTGTGCTCAATAAATGCGTTCCATAGGCATTATTGAGGAAATTCTCATCCCGATCATAAGGATTACTGGCATAGGCAATTCCCTGTCCGATCCGAAGCACTAAAGAGCGCTTTAAAAAGTAGAAATTGAAGTGACCGTACAAGCCATAATTCTCACCTAAGGCTTGATTCTTAAAATTTTGGTAGGTAAAAGTGAATCCCCAATCCGGATAATTATATCGGCGCTCCCAGGCATTAAAACCATAAGTCTTTCTATTATAACTCAAAACAAAACCCTCCGGATGATCCGTGATCAAATGACTCAGATCTGGGTTGTGCTCCATGATGGTTCCGTAGAAGTAATCCAGCTGGAGCGAGAAGGGTTTTTGCTCCTCTTGTTCTTGCGCTGAGCTTTCATTGACACCCACAAGGAGAATCAAAAAGAAAAAGAGAAGAAATCGCGGGTTCATATTAAGTATACGCAAGTGGATTGCTGCTTGGTTTTAGTCTTCAAAAATTAGGGTACCTGTAAAAAGCTCTTCAACCTCAACAAGCGGGGGTGTATTTACAGAAATCACATCACCGGTACCTCGTATGACACCGATAATGCTTTGCTGCGGATTTACGATCATTTTATTTGCACTTACCTGAACAATCTCTAGGTCTTGGATAAGGAGATCACGTCCTTCCAGCCGTGGCTGTTCATCACTGAACTGTACAAAGGCGTTATTTGCGCTTCCAGAAATATAAAACACACTAATGCCATTGGCATTAATTCTCAAATTATTCACTTGAAGATCTAAAAAGAAATCTCCGCTCTTTCTGCCCGAACTGCCTTCTCCAGAGGTATTGCTGAGCAAAGTAAGACTTGGGTATTGCAATACGCCTTCACCACGCACCTCAAAACGAGAACTGTTTCTGATCTGCGTAATATTAGGCGCGTCTACATAAACAGTCGTCAAACCGTATTCTCTAACAAAATTGCAGCGGTTGTCATTGGCAACCACCAAAAGATCATCTTCTTTGCGTACGCTGATATCGTCAATAATGAACTCTCCGCTTTCCAAGACCACCTGATAGGTATCTGCTTGACGGATCACCAGGCGAACGCCATCTTCAATGCGAATGCGTTGGAAGTCTGATAGCGTAAACTCTTTGGTCACCAAGTCTCCTGCCGCCTGAATACAATCAGGAGCATCACTGCTGCTGCAACCGAGCAGGAGCGAAACGGAAATTATGAGAAGCGTGAGTTGTTTCATATTAGTTGAATCGATATCCTATTCCAAAAGCCAAGGCTTCTGCTTTAGCCCCGTGGAGTTTTAAAGCCAAGGAGCCGTGAAAATGTTCATTGATCTTATGTTTTAAGCCGACACGTTGGTAAAACTGACCTTCAAAATCGTAGGGGTAGTAAAAATAGTAACCCACATGCGTTAGGAAAGACAATTGCCCAAAATGCAGCTCGTGCCCCACAAATACTCCTGCGCGCTTCCAGTCTTCATCACCTGCAATGCCTTCTCGTGGAAAAGCTATAGCTCTGTACTCAATTTCTTCTTTCAAGAAACGCGACATAAAAAAGTCCACTCCACCGAGTATAGAACTGCGTCGGTTCAAGCGTTTGTCTGCAAAAGCAGAAACCACCAGAAAAGGATGTTGTCCAAGACTGACATAATCACTTTCATTAAGCCCAAAGCGCAGTACAGCATTGAAGTGCCAAGGCTCTTTGTATTGATTGGTCAACTCTTGATTCTGATATTCAAAATCAGTAGTGTAATCCAAATCGTAATTCAAACCTAAATGCACTGCCAAGGTATTGGTACTTGTATTAGGCGCTCTAAAATTGGCGTTGGAGTAATGCACTAACGATCCCCCAATGTGTAAACCTAATCCTTTGTACAATCTGGGTAGCATAAAATCGCTTTGTACAAAAGTGGAACTCAACAAACGCGAACCATAGGCATTATTCTTGAAGTTGGTTTCCAGATCAAAAGGGTTGGTAGCATAAGCTATTCCCTGTCCGATCTTGAATCGAAACATGCGTTTAATAAAGTAAAAGGAGTAATGGGCATACAAACCATAGGTCTGACCCAATGCAGGCTCTTTAGGGTCTTGATAAATGAAGGAAAATCCAAAATCGGGATAATTGTAAAGCGCTTGCCAAGGCTTTTCACCAAAACTGCGTTTGTTGTAACTTAAAATAATCCCTTCTGGATGCCCCGTGATCAAATGCGCTACGTCTTTATTGTGTTCTACAATACTGCCGTAGAAATAATTCGCCTCTAAAAATACAGAGTCGTCAGTGGTGTTTTGCCCATATAACGCAAAAGTCAAACAGCAAATAAAGACAGCAAGCCACTTCTTCATGGGCTTAAAAGTAACTAAAATCCATGCAGATTAAAAAGGGAGATTGCCCAGATCCACATTTCCGCCAGAAAGTACTATTCCAATCTTCTTCCCAGCAAAGAGCTGCGGCTCTTTTAAAACTGCTGCAAAAGGCACAGCACAAGAGGGCTCAATGATGATCTTCATCCGCTCCCAAATAAGGCGCATCGCTGCTATGATCTCTTCTTCTTCCACACGAATGATATCGGTAACCAGCTCTTGAATGATCGGGAAGTTATTGTCTCCCAATTGTGTTCGGAGTCCATCGGCTACCGTATTGGTGGATTCATTGGTTTCTATTTTTCCACTTCTGAGGGAACGATAGGCATCGTCCACATTCATCGGCTCACCAGCGAAAACTTTACAGTAGGAACCAAAATAGTGTCCAGCCAATGCGGTTCCGGCCAAAAGTCCTCCCCCGCCAACAGGCGTGATTAAAACTTCCAAGTCCGGATGATCCTCTAAAAGTTCAACCGCCGCAGTACCTTGTCCTAGAATCACGGGAATGTCATTAGACGGATGTAGAAAGGTAGCTCCTGTCTCGGTTTGAATCTTTGAAGCCATGGCTTCTCGTGCTTCCAAAGTGGGCTCAGAAATAAATACTTGCCCACCATAACCTAACACAGCAGTCTTTTTAACCTCTGGAGCAGAACTTGGCATGACAATATATGCAGGCACTCCCAACTCTGCAGCAGCCAAGGAAACTGCCTGCGCAAAGTTCCCACTGGAATGAGTGACTACCCCTTTGGCACGCTCGGCCTGCGTCAGCTGTGCAATGGCGTTAACCGCCCCACGCATTTTAAAGGCACCCATGCGTTGGAAGTTCTCACATTTAAAATAGATATCAGCTCCGGAGATATCATTGAGCATGCGCGATTGGAGTACCGCGGTACGATGCACAATAGGCTTCACTGTGTCTACAGCTGCCTGAAGGTCTTGTTTGCTAGGAATTGCTTTCACCTGTTAAAAATACAACAGGACGCATTAATTTGAAAAGTGAATTCCACATTCTCTTTTAGACAAGGCTTTAATGGGATCGTGATAATCGAGATTGAGTTTCAGGCCCTGCTCCTGTGCATAGGCTTCTAACGCAGCATCACTCCAGTGAAAAAATGGACTTACCTTCAATATTCCCTGCGGACTCAAACTCAAAATGTCCAAACCATCACGAAACTGTGTTTGCCCTTTGCGGATATTGGTAAACCACAGATCAGGCTTAAGTTCCTCAAATGCTTTATTGATAGGATCTAGCTTTAGAACTTCGGTCAATTTTAAATGGTTTGGGTTTTCCAATCCAGGAGCACCCCAAAGGTATTCGCTATGTGCTCGGGTGAATTGTGGCCGAGCAGTGTAAAGATTCAATCGGTACTTCTCGTCCAAAAAATGTGCGTGAGCATAGGTATTTATAGAGTTATAACCAGTATCTGCCCACAGCACAGGAGTTTCAGGTTTGATTTTTAAGACCTGATGTAAAAGTAATTCTGAATACTTTCCGAAACTCGTGGTGATTAAAGGCTTCTCACTTAATTCCAAAACAAAGTCAACAATGACTTCTGGAGATTCGTGCAATAGATTCTGATTGAATAAAGCCAGCTTATCTGGTGTGATCAAACTCATAAATATAATTACCCTATCGGATTAGTAGAGTTTACAAAATTAAACCTATTTGCGAGAATAAAAAATCTTACACGGATTCTTCTGCAATAAGATCTGCTAAGGTGGTATTTTCTAAAATGGAAAGTGTGTTGTCTCTAACCTGGATCATGAGTCGGTGTACGCTACAAGCGTCTTCATCCGGGCAATCGTCACACTTTTCGTAGAAGTTCAGGCTCACACAAGGAACCATGGCAATTGGGCCTTCCAAAATTCGATATACACTGGCAATTTTGATCTCGCTCGCATCTTTCAGCAAATAATAGCCGCCGCCCTTTCCCTTCTTGGAACTCAAAAATCCCGCTTTGCGTAGGGTAAGTAAAATACTCTCCAAAAACTTTTGAGAAATATTCTCAGACTCTGAAATTACAGAGATCTGAACAGGAGTATCATCCTGCCATTTGGCCAAAAAAGCCAACGCCTTGAGTCCGTATTTAGTTTTTCTAGAGAGCATCTTCTACTCTCAAAGGTAAATTTTATTATTGAATTGGACTCCCATTGAGCTCAACCCGATAACTCACAGGCACTTGTGGCTCAAAAGTCAAAGAAACTGAACAGTATTTGGTAAAACTCAGTTCGGCAGCACGCAAAGCTTTTGCTGGATCAATAGGCCCTTCGAGCTTAATAACCACTTCCATAGCCTTGAAGGGTTTTGCCCCTTCAACCTCATGACGGGTACCGTTGACTTCCATAGAGTAATCATCGATCTGTTGGCGCTGCTTTTTCAGAATAGCAACCACATCAATAGCGCTACAGGCACCAACGCCCATGAGCAACAATTCCATTGGACTCGCTCCTTGGGCATTGTCCTCAGAAGTATTATCTATTGGAATTGCCACTCCAGCTTTTCCAATTCCGTGAAACAAATAGTCGTCGTTCTTGCGTTGAAGAGTTACTTGCATACCATTAGATTTAAGAACAAAGTTACGCAGAAACTCGTTCGCTTATACGCAGAATATCACCAAAGACCCCGCGGGCAGTTACCTTAGGCCCTGCTCCAGCTCCTTGGATCACAATTGGGTGTTCGCCATAACTCTCCGTGTAGATCTCAAATATCGAATCACTACCCGAAAGTTGTCCCAACATGCTCTGCTTAGGCACTGCCTCTAGGCGCACGTGCATTTGCGCTCCGTAATCATCGGCGAGATCACCTTCTAAAGTTGCTACATATCGCAACACCTCATCTGGAGCACAGCAAGATTTCACACCTACAAAGTGAGCGTTCAGCGCTTTGAGTTTTGACAAGAACTGCTCGGTATCTATATCGCGCAGATGCACCGGAATCAAATTTTCAACCGCAACTTCTTCAAACTCGCAATGAAGTGCTAGTTCTCTAGCCAAGATCAATAGTTTTCGCGCTACATCGTTTCCGCAGAGATCCTCTCTCGGGTCAGGTTCTGTATAGCCTTGATCTATTGCAGCCTGAAGTACTTTGTCAAAGGGGACTCGTTCTTCGCTAAATCGATTAAAAATATAGCTAAGCGAGCCGGAGAAAACGCCTCGAATTCTTGTGATATTCTCCCCAGAAAGATGGAGTACTTTTATGGTATCTATTAGCGGTAATCCGGCACCGACATTGGTTTCATAAAGATAATCCTGCTGGCGTTTCGCCAAGCGTTCTCTCAAAGAGGTATAAAAATCCATCCCCAAAGTATTGGCCACTTTATTTGAAGAAACTAAAGAGAACCCAGCTTCTATAAACGGAAGATAATTCAACACAAAGCTTGGGCTAGCGGTATTGTCTACCATCACCGTATTGTAAAGCCCGTGATTGTGCGCTTTTTGAATCAACTTTGGAATGGTATAGGTTTTTCCTTCAGCTTCTTTGCGCTCGCGCCAATTGGCCTCTAATCCTTGCTTGTCAAAGATCACGGTTGTAGAATTTGCAACCGCTACAACAGACAGGTCAATACGTCTTCTTTTTTTAAGGTTCTCACGTTCGGCGATCAATTGATCGATCAACAAACTCCCCACTTGACCGTGTCCTATAATGAATAGATGCATTTGTTTATTTCTGATATTATCCAAATCGATCTTTGCCGTCGGGATCAATATATTTTCGGGGGCATTAACTAAGCTCATAACTGTTTTCTTTTAAAGATGCGGACGCAAATACAGAAGACAACAATCCACTGAGCTGTTCCTGTTCTATTAAAAATGCGTCGTGTCCTTGATCCGAGATCAAGGTGTGATGATGTACTGGGATACCCAATTCTCGAGCAACCCAAAAGGTTTGTTTAATGTCTCGCTGGGCGTAGAGTAAATCGTCCTGAATCCCAACCAAATGCAAGTTTCCCGTAAAAGCCTTTAAAATTTGCTCCAAGGATGCTCCTGCTGCCGTTATATCATGAGTGGTCAGCAACCAATTCATGAATTTATAGGCCGATAGCGCAAAGCGATGCTCCAAAGCCTTCCCGTGATAGCTCAACCAGTCATATACTCGTGCAGCTGCTACTGACGCCTCATCACTCTTGAATTTGACCGCAAAAGCATTCGGGTTTCTGTAAAAGGTCATGGCATGAGCTCTGGCATCTGCGATAGGATCTTTGGAATTTGACAAAATCCTGTCTTGAACCATGCCCTGAGCTACTACCCAAGGACTGGCTTTCCAATGCGCGGCTACAGGGATCAAATGCTTGACGTAATCTGGGCGTAAGGCTACAATCTGCCAAGCCAAACACCCGCCTAAAGAACCTCCGATCAAAGCGTAGACCTCTTGCAACTCCAAGCTGTCCAAAGCCTCTAAGACCCATGCAGCAACGTTCTTAAGTCGATAGGCATAGGGGTTATCTATCAATTGGTCATCATATCCGTTTCCAGGAATATTAAAAGCCAATACCGTGAATTTTGAGGTGTCAATTCCTTTTTGATCCCCAATAAAACCGTTCCACCAACCTTCGGGTCCACTCACTTGAGAGTTACCCGTCAAAGCGTGAAGCACCACTACCACTGGAGCCGTATGCAAGGGTTGTCCAAACTGTTGGTAGCTTATAAAATCAAAGGCGGCATCCTCAGTTTTGCGCGCATGACGCAATTGAATCTTTTTTAGTTTACTCATGACTGTAAAATGGAACTCCGACGACGACTTAATCGCCGGAGTTCACCTAACATTAAACACTAATAATTCAAACAAAAATTTTAAAGGGTCGCGGCTGGCTGCGGACTGTGAACCTGAGCAAACGCTTGTGTTAGATCTCCAATGAGATCGTCCACATTTTCTAGGCCCACAGAGAGTCGGATCAGATCCTGGCTCACACCAGTGGATTGTTGTTCTGCTTCAGACAGTTGCTGATGGGTAGTACTCGCCGGATGAATGATCAAGGATTTGGTATCTCCAATATTGGCCAAAAGTGAAAAGATCTTTGTAGCATCTACCGCTTTCTTTGCAGCTTCATATCCGCCTTTAAGCCCAAAGGTCACAATACCGCTCTGCCCTTCTGGCAAATACTTTTGACCTAAGGCGTAATAGTCACTTTCTTCAAGTCCAGGATAATTCACCCACGCCACTTCTTCTTGGCTTTGAAGCCATTTGGCGAGTGCCAAAGCATTGGATGAATGCTTCTTGACTCTGATCTCCAGTGTTTCCAAGCCTTGCAAGATCTGGAAAGCGTTGAATGGACTCAAAGCCGCGCCGAAATCGCGCAAGCCTTCTATTCTCAGCTTGGCAATAAAGGATGCCTCTTTGAGCACCTCCGCATAAACCAAACCGTGATAACCTGGAGATGGCTCTGTAAATTCTGGGAATTTCCCATTGGTCCAATCAAAGGTTCCCGCGTCAACAACTACGCCTCCAAGAGCGGTTCCGTTACCGTTGATATACTTGGTCAAAGAGTGGATCACAATGTTTGCTCCATGAGCAATTGGATTCAGCAAATAGGGTGTCGCAACTGTATTGTCTACTATGAGCGGTACCTTGGCAGCTTTGGCTTGATCAGCGATCTTTTCAATGTCCAAAACATCTAGCTTGGGATTACCCAAAGACTCAATGAAGATCGCTCGGGTATTTTCTTGTACCGCTGCAGTAAAACTTTCTGGCTCCGACGGGTCCACAAAAGTGGTAGTGATTCCCAATCGAGGCAAGGTAACGTTTAGTAAATTGAAGGTCCCACCATACAGACTGTTGGAAGCTACAATGTGATCTCCTGCACGCAAAAGCGTTTGCAAGGTGGTGGCAATTGCCGCGGTACCTGAGGCAGTAGTTACCGCAGCGATACCACCTTCTAAAGCCGCTAAACGCTGCTCCAGAATATCACAGGTTGGGTTGTTGATTCGGGTGTAGATGTAACCGGTCTCGCTCAAGTTGAACAAGTTGGCTGCATGGTCACTGTTGTCAAAAACGTAACTGGTAGATTGGTAAATGGGCACGGCTCTGGTTCCTCCGTGATTCGTTGTGTCATGACCGGCATGTAAAGCAGCGGTCGCAAATTTTGATGTACTCATTTTTCTTTCTTTTCGAGTTAAACTGAATTAATCCAAAAGTCAAATGCGCTTTAAAAAAGCGTACTTACAGAAAAATGTTATAAAGAAATTGATCGCCAATTCCCGGAACGGGAACTGGGTCTTGAGTTATCTATCCAAAATAAATCGGTAGAATTTAGCACCTTCTTTGCATAAAAGTGACAAAGGGTTGCTAAGGTTTCACAGGGTCTAATCCCTCCACCTTTCTTGATAACATTTCAATAAGTGTTTGAACTTTATGAGCACAAATATTGCGACACAAAATTGACAAATCCAAAAAAAGCCCAAAATTTTTCAAAATTTTAGGCTTTTATATTTTGTGTTTTAAGGTGGAATTAATCCAATTCGCGCACCCAAATATTGCGGTAACTCACTCCGCTCATATCTTGGTGATCCTGCAGTTTTATTGGGGCTTTGCCATGAGCGTCATTCTTTGGCCAACCAATGTATTCTGTAGTTCCTTGGATCTCAAAATGATCTTGAATTAAAACTCCATTATGCAGGACGGTAATGGTTGCCGATTTGGTCTTTTTACCGTCAGCGTCAAATTCTGGAGCTCTAAAAATGATGTCATAAGTGTTCCATTCTCCAGTCGGAACAGCCGCTTTAACGAGCGGTGGAGATTGCTTGTAAATGGACCCTGCTTGTCCGTTCACGTAAGTGGGATTGTCATTGTTATCCAGCACCTGAACCTCGTAACGATTTTGCAAGAATACTCCCGAATTAGAACGGGCTTGCCCCTCAGCGGTATTGTCTGGGTTAGAACGCCATTCTAGGTGCAACTGTACGCTTCCAAAGGACTGTTTGGTCTGAATGTCACCGGTCTTATCCTTAACGGTCATGCTGCCATCGCCATTGAGAATCCATTGGGCTGCTGAACCATCTTTGGCAGACTCCCAACTGTCTAGATTTGAACCATCAAAAAGCACAATGGCATCAGATGGCACTCCGTTGTTTCCAACAGGGTCAATCTCTGCCGGTACAGGCTCCCACTGCTCGGTATCCTTAGGATCAGTTGGTTCTTGCTCCACTTCGGTAGCGGTCTCTTCTTGCACCGCTTCGGTGTCGGTCTGAGCCTCTGCATTCTGATTGCAAGCTACAGCAAATCCGCAGCAAACAAGCAATACACTTAATCGGTAAATACGTTTCATATAGATGGTTTTATTGTCCTAAAATCTTTCTGAGTTTCTCTTTGTCAATCTCGGCTCCTGCAAAGTCATCGAAGCGTTTGGTAGTGGCTTCTATAATGTGATCTGCAATGAACTTAGCACCTTCTCGTGCCCCTTGTTCCGGGCTTTTTATTACACACTCCCACTCCATCACGGCCCAAACATCGCAGCCGTATTCAGTGAGTTTACTAAAGACAGTTTTGTAGTCGATCTGACCATCTCCCAAGGAGCGATAACGACCTGCACGGTCCTTCCAATCGCCGTATCCGCCGTAGGCTCCTTTTTTACCCGTTGGGTTGAATTCGGAATCCTTTACGTGGAAAGCTTTGATAAACTCGTGATAGTGATCGATATAAGTAATATAGTCCAGTTGTTGCAAAATAAAATGCGATGGATCGTACAAAATGTTCACCGCTTCATGATTGCCTGTGGCGGCCAAAAAGCGTTCAAAAGTAACGCCGTCATGCAAGTCTTCTCCTGGGTGGATCTCGTAACAAACCGCAACGCCATTGTCTTTAAACTCATCCAATAAAGGCAGCCAACGATCGGCCAATTCCTTAAATCCCATTTCTACCAATCCAGTTGGTAATTGCGGCCAAGGATGCCACATATGCCACATCAAAGCACCGCTAAAAGTAGCGTGCGCCTTTAGCCCCAAATGCTTACTTGCTCGCGCTGCTGATAACAACTGCTGACGCGCCCATTCGGTACGTTTGGCAGGATTGTTCTTGCAATCGTCTGGAGCGAAATTGTCAAACATCAAATCATAGGCAGGATGCACAGCGACCAGTTGACCTTGTAAGTGCGTGGAGAGCTCAGTGATCTCCAAACCATAGTCTGCGATCTTGCCTTTTAGCTCGTCGCAATAGGTTCTGCTTTCTCCTGCGAGTTTTAAGTCGATCAATCGCGTCTCCCAAGTTGGGATCTGAATCCCTTTATACCCTAAATCTCGGGCCCATCCGCAGAGACCATCCAAAGAATTGAACGGCGGTTTATCATCCATGAACTGCGCTAGAAAAACAGCAGGTCCTTTTATAGTTTTCATTGCTTTATGCGTTTAAATCGATCCAAACATTACCTTGACTGTGGGAAGCTACGGCCTGCTCTATGAAGTACATACCGCGCACTCCGTCTTCCATTCCAGGAAACTCTCCCGGATGATACTCCTGTCCGCGAACGGCCTTGGCCATGCCTTTATAAATATTACCCATGGCATCAAAGATCCCTTCGGGGTGACCTGGAGGGAGTTTGGTTCCGTCTAAAGAAAGGGCATCGTTATAGGCATGTCCTGGTTTTAGGGTTCGCATAGGCTGACCATCTTCTAGCCAATACACATAATTTGGATTCTCTTGTTCCCATTTGAGGGAGCCTTTATCGCCGTAAACGGCAACTGTAAAATTGTTTTCTTCTGCTGTGGCGATCTGACTGGCGCGCAACACTCCTTTTACGTATTTATCCAAACGCAATAAGACCGTGCCGTCTATATCCATTTGATTGTCCTCATAGAGGTGATTGAGATCTGCCAAGATGGATTGCACTTTAAGGCCGGTGACGAACTCTAGCATTTGATAGCCGTGAACGCCGATATCTCCCATGCAGCAGGAGATTCCAGATTTCTCCGGATCCAAGCGCCATGTTGTTTTTCTGAGTTGCGGATCGTGGATGATGGGATTGATCCAACCTTGGTAGTATTGTACATCTACCTTTTGGATCTTCCCAATAACACCTTGAGCGATCATTTGCTTCATTTGTCGCACCATCGGATAACCCGTATAGGTGTGCGTTAAAGCAAATTGTTTTCCGCTAGCGCGTTGTACCGCTTGAAGCTCTAATGCCTCCGCATAACTCATGGTCATTGGCTTTTCACAGATCACGTGGAAACCGTTCTCCAAAAGCTGCTTAGCCATAGGAAAATGCAAGAAGTTAGGCGTTAATACAGACACCACTTGAATGCGTTCGGATTCTGGCAGCGCCAGTTCTCCAGCAACGAATGCATCCAGATCTGCATAAATACGATCCGTGGGTATTCCTAATTCTTCTGCAAAAGCAATACTCTTTTGCAATTCCGGATTAAAAACCGCTCCGGTGAGCGCATATGCATCGAACATACTGGCAGCTACGCGGTGTAACACTCCAATCAAGGAATCTCCACCTCCGCCAAGTACGCCCCATTTAATTTTTTGAGCCATAGTTATTGTTGGTATTCTACTTTCTCATTTTTAAATAAAAGCGCAAACAGGACAAATACTACCGCGGCAAAGCCTGCTGGGTAAAGCCAGATTTGATCCCAAGTGTGTTCGGTCTCTGTTATGGCAAAGGCATCTGTGGTCTTTCCTGCTATCCAGAATCCGATGAGCATTCCAACACCGTAAGTGGCCAAAGTAATTAATCCTTGAGCTGCACTCTTATATTTTTCTCCTGCTTTACTGTCGGTATAGATTTGTCCCGACACAAAAAAGAAGTCGTAACAGATTCCGTGCAATGCGATCCCTATCAGCAACATAAAGTACATCCCATCTGGATCTCCGTAGGCAAATAGTAAATAACGAACTGTCCAAGCTAACATCCCGACAAGAATGGTCCTTTTGAATCCGTAGCGCATAAAAAAGAATGGCAAGAGCAGCATAAAGAAGACCTCTGAGAATTGTCCGATGGCCATTTTCTCTGCCGGTTTATCAACCCCTATCTCGCCTAAAAACTGCCCTGCGTGCTGGTAGTAAAAGGCCAAGGGAATACAGATCAGCACCGAAGCCACAAAGAAGATCAAAAAGTTTCTGTCCTTTAAAAGTTTCAATGCATCCAGACCTAAAATAGTTGAGATACTCGCGCGTTCTGTTGAAGTTGGTGGTGTTTTTGGAAGTGTAAAACTGAATACTCCCAAAACCGCACTGGCAATAGCACACATCAAGAAGGTATTGCGCAAAAGTCCGTCTGCAATTCCTGCTTCAGAATCCCATAAGAAGATTCGGCTGATACACACTCCGGCAATGATCCAACCGACTGTTCCCCAAACGCGTATACGCGGGAATTGCTTAGAAGGATCTGCAAGTTGATTGAAACTGACCGAATTCACCAAGGCCAGCGTTGGCATATAAGCGATCATATATCCTAACACATAAGGATAGAAGGAGTCAAAGCTTTCTGCGTTTGCCAATTGATACATTAAAACGGCACCGATAAGGTGAAGTACACCTAAAATGCGTTCGGCATTAAAATAACGGTCTGCGATAAGACCTATGATAAACGGAGCGATGATCGCTCCCCAACTTTGAGTGGAATAGGCCATGGCGGTTTCTCCTCCATCAGAACCCAGCGTATTGGTCAAATAAATTCCCATGGTCACAAACCAACCTCCCCAAATAAAGAATTCGAGGAACATCATAAAGGAGAGTTGAAAATAGGTGGATTTTTTCATTGTAGTCAGTTAGTTTGGTTGTTATTACATGCTGCTTCCCAGCTCAATAAGTAGGTCACGAGTAGCTTCAATTCCTTCTTGCTCTGAAAGATTATTTCCTTCATATTCTACACCGATGTAGCCCGTGTATCCAGCTTCCTTCACAATACGAAGCATTTTAGCGTAGTCTATTTTGGTCTCGTTGCCTTCTTCATCAAAATCATAAGACTTGGCACTCACTGCTTTTGCAGCTGGCATCATAAGCTGAACTCCTTCATAAATGTCTGGGTATTCCTCTTCACACTCGCCCCACTTGGCTCCGTCTTTACGCTTCACACAAAAGTTTCCGAAGTCTGGAAGCGTTCCGCAATTGTCCATTCCAACAGCGTTGATCACCTCCATAAGAAGGGGTGCATTAGACGATTGCCAGCCGTGGTTTTCAACTAAAACATTCACACCTTTGGTCTGGGCATAAGCTCCTAATTTAGAAAGCCCATCAATACTGTTTGCCTTCCACTCCTCATCGTTCAAAGAACCAAAGAGGTTTATTCTAATGGAATGACAACCCAATTCTGCTGCAGCGTCTACCCATCGTTTGTGGTTCTCTACGGCCTGGTCACGAGCCGCCTCGTCATTGACAGAAAGATCACCCTCACCGTCAATCATGATGATGAGATTCTCCATTCCGGCCTCTTCACTCTCTGCTTTAAGTCTTTGGGTGATGGCCTTTATGGCTTCATCTTTAGTATCGTATTCTTCCATGGCAGAATTGTACAACTGACTCACGTATTCCAATCCAGCAAAGCCATTGTCTCTGGCATAAACAGCAAAGTCAAATGGATCCATCCCGTCCTCTAAGATCATGCGGTGAATCGACCACTGTGCAAGCGATAATTTAAAGAAAGGATCGCTGGCTTTTTCGGTGGTGGTTTCTGCTGCGGTTTCGGTCTGATTTTCAGCTGCTTTTTCTGCTTTATCAGACTTGCAACTACCTAGAGTAAAGGCAGTTAATAACAATAATAAAAGTGTAAACTTTTGACGAGTTAGTTGCATTTTCATTAGAAAAAATTTAGAAGAAGTATCAAATTAACAATAATAAATTTGATTTATTACAGATAAGATAATTAATTTAGTTGCTCTGTAAAAATAACACCTTACGGTTAATCTTACCAAAACTAAACAGTATAATGACAAGTTGTTTTCTCCCAAATCCTGATGCCGAATACGATGCGATTGTAGTAGGTACGGGAATTTCAGGCGGATGGGCCGCCAAAGAACTCTGCGAGAACGGACTCAAGACCTTGGTCTTGGAACGCGGTCGTATGGTTGAACACCCTCAAGATTACACCACGGCAAATTTAGATCCTTGGGACCTGCCCAACGGAGGAACTCCTAGCCGTGAGACTCGACTAAAAAAACACAAACAACACCGCACCGGTTATGTGACCAATGAAGCACACCAACACTTCTTTGTGGATGACAAAAAGCATCCTTACAATGAAGACCGTCGCTTTGATTGGATCCGCGGCTATCACGTTGGAGGTCGATCCCTAATGTGGGGACGTCAAAGTTACCGCATGGGTGACATTGATTTTGAAGCCAACAAAAAAGAAGGTATCGCCGTAGATTGGCCCGTGCGTTATGCTGATGTAAAAGAATGGTATGATTATGTAGAAGAGTATATCGGAGTTAGCGGAACGAACCTTGGCTTAGATATTTTGCCTGATGGAAAATTCCTCAAGCCAATGGATCTCAACTGTGTGGAGGAGCACCTTCAAGGCAAGATCAACGAGAGCTTTGATGACGGTCGTGTATTGACCATTGGACGTGCAGCACACATCACAGAAGGAACCAAGCCTGGAAAAGGACGTTCTCAGTGTCTGTATAGAAATCGCTGTATGCGCGGTTGTCCTTACGGCGCTTACTTTAGCTCCAACAGTAGTACACTTCCTGCAGCTGAGGCTACCGGAAATATGACCCTAAGACCAAACTCGATTGCTTATGAGGTGATCTATGACGATGCCACTCAGCAAGCGACTGGAGTGCGTGTTATTGATACGGAGACCAAAGAGAAGATGGAATTCAAGGCACAGATCATTTTCTTGTGTGCTTCTGCAGTTGCATCGACTTCAATTTTATTACAATCCAAATCAGATCGCTTCCCGAACGGACTCGGAAACGATTCTGGAGAGCTGGGACATAACTTAATGGACCACCACTTTAGAGTTGGAGCTCGCGGAAAAGCTGTTGGGTTTGACGATAAATACTTCAAAGGTCGCCGTGCTAACGGCATCTATATTCCTCGATTCAGAAATCTGGGAGGAAACACAGACGTAGATACCTTTAAGCGTGGTTACGGATATCAAGGAGGAGCCAATCGCGGGGCTTACGGCGATATGGTGGCAGAATTGAAATACGGTCCGGAGCTTAAAGAAGCTATCTTAAAGCCAGGGGAATGGAGCATGAACTTGCTTGCCTTTGGAGAGACTTTGCCAGATCACAGCAACCGCATGTACTTAGACTACGACAAGCTAGACGAGTGGGGCTTACCTACGGTAACTTTTGATGCTGACTTTGGTGAGAACGAACTTGCCATGCGTAAGGACATGAAAGAGCAAGCGGTTAAAATGTTAGAAGCTGGTGGATTTACAGACATTAGCACCTATGACGATATAGGCGGAATGGGACTTGGAATTCATGAAATGGGTACGGCTCGTATGGGGCGCGATCCTAAAACTTCAGTCTTGAACAAATGGAATCAGGTGCACGCCTGTAAAAATGTATATGTGACTGATGGATCCTTCATGACCTCAGCCGGATGCCACAATCCTTCCTTAGGATATATGGCCTTCACTGCTCGTGCAGCAAACCACGCAGCAGAACAGTTCAAAAAAATGAAAGAAGCATAAACACTATAAACCATGGATAGAAGACAAGCACTTAAGAATATTGGACTTACTACAGGTTTTGTAGTGGCTTCACCCGCACTTTTCAGCCTGCTGGAAAGCTGCACCAGTTCAGATCCAAAATGGGTTCCAGCTTTTATGGATGAAACTCAGGCGATGGTTGTGGGCCGATTAGCAGATGTATTCTTGCCAAAGACTGAGGCTACACCCGCCGCAACTGAACTGAATGTGGTTCAATTTATTGACACCTATTGGAATGATGTTTCCACAGTGAAATACCAAGGGAAGATCAAAACGGTCTTTGGAGAAGTTATTGGAAAGATGAAAGCTGAGCACGGCGAGGACCTTTCTGTAATGACCGATGAGAACTATATGGCTTTCTTGGACGCCAATATGTTGCACCCAAGAGACGAAAAACCAGATCCGCCAGGAACCAATCAAGGTTTTGAGGACTTTGAGGACGATACGCCAGTATCAGTTTCCAAGTTCTTGAACGGACTCAAATGGATGTGCATAAACGCCTATTTGACCACACAACAGATCGGAGAGGATTATCTGGTTTATGAACCTGTACCGGGAACCTATGTTTGTGATGATCTGCAAACACTCACCGGAGGAAAACGTTATTCACTATAATAGCGAATCCAAAGATGAAAAGAAGACAATTCATAAATAATGTAGCGCTCGCCTCGGTGGGCGCTTCGTTTTTAGGAGGCAGCCTGAAAGCTCATGCAGCCAACGCTTTTACGCCAGCAAAGAACAAATTTCCTTTGCATTTTGCGCCGCATGATGGGATGTTTAAAGCGCATGCAGGAACAGATATTCTGGATCAGATCCAGTTTATGGCGGATCAGGGGTTCACGGCTTTTGAGGACAACGAACTCAAAGGACGATCCCTAACAACTCAAGAGGCCATGGCCGCGCTTCTGAAAAAGCACCAGATGACCATGGGCGTTTTTGTAGCGCATAAAATATATTGGAAGGAGCCTAACTTGGCTAGCGGTGATGAAGATTACCTCAACGAGTTCTTGGCAGACATAAAAGATTCAGTAGCCGTTGCCAAACGGATCGGAGCTAAATGGATGACTGTTGTCCCAGGTCATGTGGACCTGAGGCTTTCAAAAGACTATCAAACCGCCAATGTGGTTAACGCTTTGCGCAAAGCCTGTGAAATTTTAGAACCTCATGGATTGGTGATGGTTTTAGAGCCTTTGAACTTTAGAAATCATCCCGGATTGTTTTTAACCGAATCACCTCAAGCCTATCAGATCTGCAAAGCAGTGAATAGCCCTTCTTGCAAAATACTCTTTGACATTTATCACCAACAGATCCAAGAAGGAAATCTAATTCCAAACATTGAAGCCTGTTGGGATGAGATCGCTTATTTCCAGATTGGAGACAATCCGGGACGCAATGAGCCAGGAACTGGAGAGATCAACTACAGAAATGTCTTTAAATACATCCACGACCGCGGCTTTAAAGGTGTTTTGGGAATGGAGCACGGCAATTCTATGCCTGACAAAGCAGGTGAACAAGCGGTGATCGATGCTTATTTGGCCGCTTCAAACTTCGATTAAGAATATCGCAATAAATATCTTATAAATTTAATACCCCTAATTTTTTAGGGGTATTTTTTATTATGTTGATAAAAATTAATTACTACCCCCTATTTTTTAGGGGGTATACTATTTAAAATTATATTTTTGAAACATCAACTCACAGATTATGAAGAAAATCGAGGCGATCATCAGGAAATCAAAGTTTGAAGCAGTGAAACAAGCGCTGCATGAAGTAGAGGTCAACTTTTTCTCTTATTGGGACGTTTCCGGACAAGGAAATGAAAAGCACGGCTCTGTTTACAGAGGTGTGCCTTACAAGACCAGTGATATCCAACGCCGTTGGCTTTCAATTGTAGTTAATGACGATTTTGAAGAGCGCACCATCAACGCGATCATTGAATCCGCGAAAACAGGTAGCGTTGGCGACGGAAAGATCTTTGTGAGCACTATAGAAGAAGTATACAGAATTCGCACCGGTGAGAGCGGTGGGCAAACCCTATAACAGAAGTAATGGAACACGCAGTTTTTACTATCAACAACGTATGGATGATGATCTCAATAGGATTGGTATTCATCATGCACTTGGGCTTTGCCTCTTTAGAATCTGGCCTTACACGATCAAAAAATACGATCAATATTCTTTTTAAAAACGTAATGATACTGGCCATTGGGCTTTCTACTTACGCCTTCTTCGGGTTTAGCCTTATGTATCCTGGAGAAGCATTTGCTGGTGAATACTTTGGTTTTAAAGGGTTCGGGCTGCCGCTCCCCAATGGTGGCCTGACCGAAACCTATAATGTCGGTTATACCTTTTATACGGAGTTCTTATTCCAGGCGATGTTCGCAGCAACAGCAGCTACGATTGTTTCTGGAGCTGTAGCCGAGCGTATCAAGATCAACAGCTTTTTGATCTTCTCGTTATTCTATGTTGGGCTTATCTATCCTATGGTGGGCATGTGGCATTGGGGCGGAGGATTCTTGGCTGAGATGAACTTTCACGATTTCGCAGGCTCTACTTTGGTCCACTCGGTAGGCGGATGGGCTGCACTTATCGCTGTGATCTTATTGGGCCCAAGAATTGGAAAATATACTGCAGATGGGATCAAACCCATCTTTGGACACAATGTACCCCTAGCTACGCTAGGTGTATTTTTACTTTGGTTTGGATGGTTTGGATTTAATGGCGGATCCGTACTCAGTGCGGATCCTGCCACAGTATCTTTGGTACTGGTCACCACTTCCTTAGCTGCAGCCACTGGAGCTGTGGGTGCTTTTTTTACTTCCTATATTAAGTTTAGATCTTATGACGTGACTATGATTCTTAACGGCGTCCTTGCTGGTTTGGTTGGAATAACTGCGGGCGCCGATGTCATGTCTCCCAATGAGGCTATGATCATAGGAGCTATCTCTGGTTCTTTGTGCGTGTTGGCCATCAGCGCTATTGATCGCCTGAAGTTAGACGACCCTGTTGGAGCCATCTCCGTGCATTTGGTTTGCGGAGTCTTTGGAACTTTGGCCGTCGGTATGTTTGGAGACAAAGCGGGAATGGGTCAGTTGTGGATTCAATTCAAAGCCATAGCGATCATTGCTGGATTCTGTTGCCTGACCTCGTTTATCATTCTTTATACCATTAAACGCACTATGGGTCTGCGTGTTACCGCAAGAGAAGAGATTGAAGGATTAGACACCCATGAACACGGTATGACCGCCTACCCAGATTTCCGCTTGAACGAGCACTAGAGGAGGGTTTCTAAGAAGTATTTTTTCCTTATTTTTGAGGCCTATTAGGCGCAGCTTGGAATACCTTGTAATTTGACACGGGGATTCACGACCAAGTGCGCATTACAGACACGACAAGATTCCTGTTTATGGCCTATTTATTTACCTCTGAAAGTGTATCAGAAGGACACCCAGATAAAATTTCCGATCAAATCAGTGACGCACTACTGGACAACTTTTTAGCCTTTGACCCAGAAGCCAAAGTGGCTTGCGAAACTCTTGTGACCACGGGTCAAGTGGTTCTAGCAGGCGAGGTGAAAAGCAACACCTATCTCGATGTGCAACAGATTGCCAGAGACGTGATCAATAAGATTGGCTACACCAAGGGAGCTTATCAGTTTAGTGGAGACTCCTGTGGAGTGATCTCCTTAATTCACGAACAATCTCAGGATATCAACCAAGGCGTTGATCGCGCCAGCAAAGAAGAGCAAGGTGCGGGAGACCAAGGAATGATGTTTGGTTATGCTACTAGCGAGACTGAAAATTATATGCCTTTGGCTTTAGAGATCTCTCACTCTATTCTACAAGAACTGGCTGCCATCCGAAGAGAAAACGAGCAGATCACTTATTTAAGACCTGACAGTAAAAGTCAGGTAACCATAGAATACAGTGACGACAACGTACCTCAGCGCATTGATGCCATTGTGATCTCTACCCAACACGATGATTTTGATAGCGATGACGACCGCATGTTGGCCAAGATCAAAAAAGATTTGGTTGAAATTTTGATCCCTAGGGTAAAGAGCAAATTGCCAGCTTACGCGCAGGCGCTTTTCAATGACGATATAGTTTACCACATTAACCCAACCGGGAAATTTGTAATTGGGGGTCCACATGGAGACACCGGACTCACCGGACGTAAGATCATTGTAGATACTTATGGTGGTAAAGGAGCTCACGGTGGAGGTGCCTTTAGCGGAAAAGACCCTTCTAAAGTGGATCGTTCTGCAGCTTATGCCGCAAGACATATTGCAAAAAATCTGGTTGCCGCTGGAGTTGCCAAAGAAGTATTAGTACAAGTTTCCTATGCGATTGGTGTAGTAGAACCTACCTCTATTTTTGTAGACACTTATGGTACATCCTTGGTAGACCTTACCGACGGAGAGATCGCGCGCCGAGTAGCTGATATCTTTGACATGCGTCCTGCCGCTATTGAAAGTCGACTTAAATTGCGCAGCCCAATGTATTCAGAAACGGCGGCCTACGGACATATGGGAAGAAAACCACAAACCGTAAATAAAGTATTTGAAAGTCCATACTCCGGACGGGTTGAAAAAGCGGTAGAGCTTTTCACCTGGGAAAAACTCGACTATGTTGACCAGGTAAAATCAGCCTTCAACTTATAACATAAAAAAAGGGAGCCTTAAAAAGCTCCCTTTTCTTTTTCATTGCATCAATCAACACTACAATTCGTAGCGCACTATCAACATTACTATTCGAGGCAGTACAAAGAACTGCGAAGTATTGTTGAAGTTTTCGTTAAAGCTGTCATTGTTTAAAAAGTCAACATCTAAAAGGTTGGTGGCTTGCAATTGGTATTCCCACTTACTGTCTTTTTCACGGTAATACAGATTAGCATCTAAGAACGAATAGGTGTTCTCAATGGTACCTGCCGCGTCTGTATAATTGAAATAACTCCATTCCGCATTCAGCGTAAAGTTCTGCAAGAAGACCGCATCGAAATTCACAAAGGGCTGATGGGTTGTAAAAGTAGATTCCACCCCTGCGTTGTCATAGTTGTTCAAAGTAAGACGATACCCCAACTCAACATTTGGCCACTCGCGGAAACTCGTTCTCAAGCTCGTATTATAGCTCTGTGTAAAGTTGATACTCTCTCTTACCTCCTCATTAATGATGTTGTTGAATTTCCCCCAACTCACATTACCTCCTAAAGCGAAACGCAAACGCTTGATGTTCTTGGTAAACCTTGCAAAAGCAGACAGCGTCTCATCAGCAAAATTACTGTTCAAGTTAATTGGGTTCGAGATCTGAGTAATTCCAGCCAACTGAGTGTTGTTCTTGATCGCTTCAATCCTGCGGGTGTAATTGATGTTCGCACTCACATTGGTGTAATTGAACATATTGAAGCTGAAATAAGTCAAATTATAATTGTGCACAAAGGCATTCTCCAAGTTGCGATTACCTCTAAACAAACGGTTGTAGTTATTAAAGATGAATCCTTCCGCAAAGTTATTTACGTCCGTATACTGCGCTTGGATGGAGTAATTAAAGCGGATATTCTCGCTCTTTTTAAGCTCCACAATCGCGTTGAAGTTTGGCAACACCAACCATTCGTTATTCTCGGAAACACTGCCCAACTGTTCGCTCTTTACGCGATAGTTGTGCAATGTTGCTCCAGGAGTAAAGGTGAAGATTCCCGCCTTGAATTTATAGTTAACTCCTAAGAAGTAGTCACTAAAATTAAAGGTCACGTCGTTGTTGAACTCGTCTCCTTCAAAGGCCGATGGCGGCCCCGTGAACATAAATTCTTGGAAGATCCCAGAGTTGAAATCTTGACGACTCAAGGTCGCCCCTACGTTTATGTTCACATTGCTTTTATTGTTGATCACGTAGTAGTAATCTACCTTGGCATCTAACTTATTGGTTTTGATGCGTCGCTGCTGATTTACATCATAACGATCCATGCGTTGTAGCGGATCAAAAGTATCTTGAGAGCTGTCAAAAGGCGCCGACGGATTTACTTGCGTGAATACCCCACGGAACGGGATTGAATCTTGGATCACACTGTAAAACGGATCCTCGTCCTGATACAAATGCTGGACCTGCCCCGCGAAGATGTTGTTCTCATCTAAGGTGTAATAGGCATTGATGTTTTGATTGATAGAAAAAGGCGTGGTGTTCTCATCCTCGTTGATCTCGTTGGGATTGTTGTTTACTGTGGAAACAATAGAGCTCACTTCACTTTGATCTGAGGTCTTTCCAAGCACGTCATAATCCAACTGGAAGTTCGCGTTCGGCTTGTAAATAGCACTCAACTTGAGCATACCCAACTGCGTGCGCTGATCGTTCACATTGTTTGTGGTCTCCGTAATTCCGGTAGCCACATAATTTCTAATAGTATTTGTGATATAGCTGGTGCGGTTGTCTGATAGAATCGAAAAACCACTTATATCTAATGCCTTGCTGGCATTCCAACTGAAGTTCGCCGCTAAGAAGGAGGTCTCAATAGCATTGGCACGGTTGTTCTGTCCAACGGCAAAACCAAGGTCTCCCGTATTGATGTTGAAATTGGTTCCACCTCCACGGTTGAAGTTTCTAAACCCTCCCGTAAAGTTGAAGTAGTCTCTAAAGGTAAAAGGCACTTGCCCAATGTCATTGAAATCTGTGATGATATTGATGCTGTAATCCGGACTGTAATAGAACAGTTTAGGGTAGACCAAATAGCGCTCTTTCTCGTCGCTATCAAAGCCAATACCGCCAGAAACCTCACCAAACCAAAAGTTCTTTTTACCTTCTTTAAGTTTAATATTTATGGCGATGTTGTCTTGATCATTCCCAAGGCCTCGCATTTGATCCACCTCGTTGTAGTTTCTCAGGACCTCCACCTTATCCACTGCATCTGCAGGGATGTTTTTAGTGGCGAGTTTAGAGTCTCCGTCAAAGAAGTCCTTACCTTCTACCATCACTTTAGAGACGGCCTTCCCTTCTACTTCGATCTCTCCATCATCGTTGATCTCCACTCCCGGGAGCTGCTTCATGACGTCTTCTAACTTTCGCTCATTACCGGTCGTAAAGGAGTCAGCATTATAAACTATAGTATCTCCTTTCACGGTCACCGGCATTTCATAGACGATCTCCACTCCGTCCAATTGATTGGGCGCAGGATTCAGGGTTACGTCTCGAGTCATGTCGTCAGATCCTTCTGGAACTGTGACGTCAAACTCTTTGGTCTCCAAACCTAAAAAGCTTGCTTTAAGCGTGTAAGTATTGTTCGTTGGGAGGTCTAACTGATATCGACCTTCATAATTGGTGATCGCATAAGATTCGATCTCTCCGGTTTCTTTTATGGTTGCAATGATGTTCGCTAGCTCTAAAGGTTCTCCAATAGAGTCTTTGATCACCCCTCTTAATTTAATGCTTTGCGCGTCTGCTTCAAAGCTAAATAAAGACAATAGGATGCTTATAAAGAGTAATTTCTTCATGGTTGGCTGCACTGTATTTTGATTGATTGATTATCCTCGGAATCCGCCGCGTCGTCCGCCGCGTCCACGGCCCCACATTTCGCGCATTTCTTCCATTTTTTCTGCGACAATCGATTGGTACTCCTCACGAGTGACCTTCTTTCCTTTAGAAGGTGCTTTGATCTCGATGGTATCCTCCGGATTCATCACAATTTTAGAACATAGAATGGTTGTTCGGTATACGTTGAGTTCAAGGATGAGTCCTGGTAATCCGCCGTATTCTCCCGGTCCGTGTTTCACAGGAATCATGGGTGTGTACCAAGCGGTTACGATCACTTCTTTTGGAATTTCGATTTGACTCATTGGGTCATCATCGGCACTTGCCGTTGCTGTAGAGTCTTTGGCTTTTTCATCGTCGGCCTTAGCATCTCTATCTCTACCTCCGCGTCGGCGCGCCATACTCCAATCGTTCTCATCGATCTTTTTGACCGCGGTCACTTTAATGGCCAAATACTGCCCGATCATTTTAGACTCTTTGGTCTCTTCCCATTCCAAATTAGCGATCTCGTCTTCAATGAGAAATTGCTTGCCGTAGAATTCTTGTTCCTGCACGAGTTGTCCGGTCTCCAAATTCTTGTATTGATCTCCGGGAGTAAAACTTCCCATCATCATTCCCATCCAACGGCTACCCCCGTTCGCATCGGTCTCTAAAACCTCTTCTTCCTTATAGATAGACTCCTGTCCATTAAAAGTGAGAATGTAGGTCTTCTCTAGGTATCTGCGCATACGCTCAGCGATCATCTTCTTCATCTCCTCGGTCATTTCACGACCGCCCCAATCCATGTCCACAGTGGTTTTTGATTGGTAATAGGCCTTTCCGCTAAATTCTTGAGCGTTCATGCCGATACTCAGAAGCATCAACATTAAGGGTAGTAATTTCTTCATGTCCTTGACAATTAACAGTTTAGTGGTTTATAGCAAAGCTAATTTAAAGTCTTTAGACTCGCAGGAGCCTTAGAGGTTTATTAAAGCTTTGTTAAAGTTCACTAACCGCCAATTCTGATCTCAAAACTGTTGCCGTCTCGGCGACCGTTGCTGGGCTGATAACGCTCTTGCATTTCTTTCATTTTCTCCTGCATGATGGTGTTATACTCATCTTGAGTCACTTCCTTTCCTTTGGTTGGCTCACTGACCTGTACTCCATCTTTAGGGTTCATAACGATCTTACTGCAAAGAATGCTCTGGTCTCCGTCTGAGATCTCCAAGATAAGTCCCGGCAAACCGTGATGTCTTCCTGGACCATGTCCCAATGGGATTTGCGGCGTATACCAAGCGGTAATGGTAATTTCCTCTTCAACGGCTTCACTCTTATTGTCCTTGCCTTCTTCTGTGTCGGAGCTGATAGAGGTCTGTACCGTTCTCTTCTCGGTACGCGTTGCCTTAAAGCAGGTATACTGCCCAATGTTCTTGGTTTCTTTGGTCAAGGTCCATTCTAACTGCGGCAGGGAATCTTTGATCAAAAAGGTTTTACCAAAAATGTCGCTTTTATTGGCCAGGCGATTCTCTGCGATGTTCTTGTAAAGCACATCGGCATCACCAGCTCCTGCAACAACAATTTGCATGCCGCCTCCGCCAACAGCTGGAGCGTCCAATGCTTCAACAACCTTATACAAAGAGGCGTCTTTATTGAAATCTAAGGTGTACTCCTTTTCAAACTGCTTTTTCATCATGGCCATAAGCTGATCCTGCATCTCTGACGGCACTTGGGTGCTGTCTAATTGAATTTCTAGCTTACGCTGGGTTTTGTACGTAGCGATCCCTTGAAAATCCTGCGCGTGTAAGGATCCAACGATCAAAGAAAAAGCTACTGATAAATAAACGAGTGTTTTCATGATTGTTCTTTTTTTGTTTTGATGACACCACAAAGATGCACAAAGACAGTATTAAGGCAAGTTAAGCATTGTTAAGCACTGTTAAGCGATTTGGAAATTGCAATTCATTAGACCTACTTTTGAAGCATGAAGCCAGGAAAATATCAAGGCATATTGTATTTCATCATCACCGCAATTGTGCTGACTCTTTCGCTGCAGGCCTATTGGTTCTATCGCAGTTTTAAGGCCGAGCAGCGCGAGCTTGTGGCCAACGTACAGGTTAGCCTTAACAAAGCCGTTGATGATTACTACACTCACTTAGCGCAAGAGCAAAGCATGCTCTTTGCCAGTGACACCCTCACCCTCACCTACGATTCCAACACCATAAATCTAGGAGACCAATGGGCTTTTTTAGACAGCATGCCCAAAGGAACCATACAACGTTATGAGTTCAGTGATTCTACCAATCACTCCACCATGACTGCAATAAGCATTGTTGATTCCATTGTCAAAAACAGACCGCCAGAGCGTTTTAGAGATACTATGCGCAGCTTTTTTCAGCGCCTGGGCAGAAAACCTTTTGAGCAATTAACCAATAAGATTGTGATCTCTTTTGCAGAAGAAGAAATGTCTTTACCTGTTTTAGATTCCATCTTTCATGAAGAACTGCACGAGCGTGAATTGTGGATCGATTACAGTTTAAAATACGATACGCCTTGGGGTGCAACCCAAAGCTTAGGTACGCTCAGCTCAGATCCTTCGGTCAAGTCTTTGCAAGCCAAATCTAGCTTTTTGATGCAGGACAGCTCCTTAGAAGTTTACTTTAAAAACACCACCCCGCTTATCTTACACCGCAACGGTATTAGTTTGGGACTCTCTTTGATCTTTGTAGGCTGCATCATTGGATGTTTGCTGTATTTGCTCAGAATCATCAGAGAACAAAAACAACTGGCAGAGATCAAAAACGATTTGATCTCTAACATCACCCATGAATTTAAAACGCCTTTAGCCACTATTGGTGTAGCTCTAGAAGGCATCCAAAAGTTCAATGCAGATAACGATCCACAGAAGAGTAAAAAATACGCTGCCATGTCTCAAGAGCAGGTTAAAAAACTCTCAGGTATGGTTGAAAAACTCCTAGAGACCGCAACCCTAGACAGCAATGCCCTTGTACTCAATAAGGAAGAAATTGACCTGGTTGCCCTTTGCCAGCGATTAGCGGTTTTGCCTGAGGCCTATGTAGCTTCTCAAAAATCCATCAGCCTAAATGCTGCACCACAAGATCTAAAAATTCATGCCGATGCTTTTCATTTAGAGAATGTGATCAACACTTTAATTGACAACGCGCTGAAATACGGCGGAGACATCATCAGTCTCAATATAACCACAGACGCCTCTGGAGTAAATATTGCAGTGCATGACAATGGTAGTTCCCTAAACAAGGCGCAAAGTCAGCGGATTTTTGAAAAATTCTACCGCGTACCCAAAGGTGATACCCATGACGTAAAAGGATTCGGGATCGGTTTGTACTACGCCAAGAACATCATTGAAAAGCACGGAGGCAGCATTGGTGTGAACTTAAAAAATGGCACTACTTTTACTTTAACCCTTCCGCATGAATAAACCGATCCACATAGTACTGGCAGAAGATGAACCGGCCTTGGGGCAGATCATCAAAGAGAGTTTGGAAACACGAGACTTTAAGGTGACTCTTTGCGTGAACGGAGAACAAGCTTTGAAAGCTTACCGAGAAGAAAAACCAGAGCTGCTAGTTTTGGACGTGATGATGCCTCTGAAAGATGGCTTCACGCTGGCCAAAGAGATTCGTACAGAAGACAGCCAAACACCCATCATTTTTTTGACCGCCAAATCACAGACAGAAGACGTGGTCAACGGTTTCAATCTGGGCGGAAACGATTATTTGAAAAAACCCTTCAGTATGGAGGAACTCATTGTACGGATCAAAAATGCACTCAAGCAAAATGATGATCCCGACAAGAACACCACCTTTCAATTGGGCGCTTTTAGCTTCAATGCCAACCGTCAAGAATTGCAGTATAAATCTAAAGAGCCGGTTAAATTGACCCACCGCGAGAGCGAACTGCTTTTCCATCTTTGCGCGAATAAGAATCAATTGCTGGACCGTTCTTTTATTCTGAAAAAGCTTTGGGGCAGTGATGACTTTTTCAATGCCCGCTCTATGGATGTATTTATCTCCAATCTGCGCAAAAAACTCAAAGCAGATTCCAGCCTTCAAATAGTCAACGTTCGCGGCTACGGATACAAGCTGATATGTGATTAGTTTTTGTATCTTGACTGCATGAAGATGCTGTTGTTTTTACTGATGCCGGTTTTGGCCTTTGGGCAAATGAAACTCGACAAAAAAACCCGCCTCGATGCCGACAGGTTCATTGGCGTGGACTCTTACAACAACACCTACTCTGTGGTCAACAACGCTTTGATCAAAACCAGTGAACGAGACCGCTGGAACTATGCAGATTTCACCTTAGGAAGTATTGCAGCTGTAGACATCATTAATCCCCTTAGGATCTTAGTGTATTATGCCGATTTCAACATCGCTGTTTTTCTAGACAACACCCTCAATGAAATTGAGCGGGTGAATTTCAACGAGATAGAAGATTACTTGAATATTGAAGCCGTTCGCATGGCCAATAACAACAGCGTTTGGGTCTTTAATAAAGATGCTCAGCAACTGGAATTGTACAATTACAGATCGGGGAAACGAAGTATTATCTCCCAACCGGTAAAAGGCAATCTTATAGCAACTGCCAGTGACTTTAATTTTTGTCATCTTCTGACTGATTCTGAGGTCATCACCTACAACGTATACGGGAGTATTCTAAGGGTTTTTGACAACCCTGGATTTACACAGATTTGGACCTCAACCCAACGGGGCTTAATTGCTCTGGATGAGCGAGATGTGATCTATTTTACCGAGGCTCCGGAGCGGCAATTTGAACCGACTGAATCTGGGTCAAAAATTGCGGTGAAAGACTTGCAACTAACTTCAGAATTCCTGTATATTTACGATGGAGAATTCGTGTATTCCTTCAGACTAACCAAACTCTAAAGAATCCTTATTTTATGCATGTTGCGATAGCCGGAAACATAGGCTCAGGAAAGACTACGCTCACCAAATTATTGGCTAAACACTACAAATGGCAACCTCATTTTGAGGATGTGGAAGACAATCCTTATTTGGATGATTTTTACAACCAAATGGAACGTTGGTCTTTCAATCTGCAGATTTATTTCTTGAACAGTCGGTTTCGTCAAATTGTGGATATTAGAGAAAGCGGAAAAGATTACATCCAAGACCGAACCATCTATGAAGATGCTTACATCTTTGCTCCTAACCTACACGCGATGGGTTTGATGACCAATCGCGATTATGAAAATTACCGTTCGCTTTTTGATCTGATGGAAAGTGTGACTGAGGCGCCTGATCTGTTGATCTATTTGCGCAGTTCCATCCCTAATTTGGTGAGTCAGATCCACAAAAGAGGGCGTGAATATGAGAACTCCATCAGCATTGATTATTTAAGTCGACTCAACGAGCGCTACGAAGCTTGGATTCACGATTACGACAAAAGCAATCTGTTAATCTTTGATGTGGACACCCTTAATTTTGTAGACAATCCGGAAGATCTCGGAAGTGTGATCAGTCGCATTGACGCCGAGCTTCACGGACTCTTTTAATACATACCCAAATCAATTATGAAAAATTTAAAATTGCTAGCCCTTTTGCTGCTTGTCCCTATGTACATTGCTTGCAGCTCTGACGATGATTCCACAACCACGGAAGAAGAAGCCGAAGTTTCCTTAGTAGGAACCTGGACCGCAGAGACCATTGACTTTGACTCTACAATTACCACTGTGATTGAAGGCTTACCTGTGACCGCCACTCAAGAAGGCGAAGGTTTTGATATAGACGCAACTGTTACCTTTTCTGAAGATCCGAATGAGGTAAGCTCAGAAGGACAATTCTCCATGACCGTAACAACGACTTTTTTAGGCGTTAGCGAAGAGGAGACCTTAGAAAACCTCGACTTATTGGGAGACGGCACCTGGAGCTTGGAAGACAATACACTTACCATTACCGGCACGGCGGATGATCAAGACGCCGTGATCACCATTGAACTTCTTACAGCGGATATGCTGCGACTGCGCATTGAGCAAACAGAGATTCTGGATACTCCGGTTGGCAGCGGCGAAGTCGATGCGGTTTTTGTAGCGACTTTCTCAAGATAGACCCAAAAAAAATTAGCTGCATAAGCTTCTCGGAACAAGCTTTTTAGAGATGAGTAGTTTGTCAAGAAATATGCAAAAAATGTTCTTGGCCCGTTTCTTGTATTCTGAATTTGCATTAACGTAAAAATTCAGAACTATGAAAAAAGTACTACTACTTACCCTTGCATTAACCACCAGCCTTTTTATTTCTTGCAGTTCCGACGATGACAACACACCAGCACCAGAAACTGGGACTGATGCCAATATTGTGGGAACTTGGACCGCAGAAAGCGTGGATTATTCCGGTTTTACTAGCACTTTGGTACTGGATACAGGAAATACTTTAAGAGTCGAATATACGGGCACTGGCACGGATATAGACTTTGGAATGGTCTTTTCAGAAAGCCCAAATGAACTGGTTACCAGCGGGAGCTTTGATCTGGACCTCACAACCTCCATCCAAGGAATTCCAGAACAATCCATGGTGCTTGACCTGGACTTTTTGGAAAACGGAACCTGGGTTCGCAATGGGAACACCTTGCGTTTAACCACTGCAGATTCTGAAGTTATTGAAATTTCTATTGAACTGCTGACAGAAAACAGTCTGCGATTGAGACTTACGGAAGAATCTTCCATCAGCACAAGTGAAATTGAAGAAGAAGAACTTCTGGTCACGGTAGTGACTCTGAGTCGCTAAGATCATAAACATTTTAAAAAGCACTCTTCGGAGTGCTTTTTTTCATCTCAAAACCAACACCATAGAGAATCTTTTACAACTACTGACCGTAAACCCAATAAATTCTCTATAAAATCTGTCAGTAAAGTCTCCAATCATCGACTACTTGCTAAACGTATTTCTATGAAAAAAGTTTGGCTTTTTTGCATCGCTATTCTGTATTTGCAATTCACCTCATGTTCTACCGCCATTAATAACAATCGAATCAATGATTCCTTTAGTGTTCTAGGCTATTGGGTATTGACAGAGGTCAACTACACCGGCATTAGCGAAGTGACGCAAGAGGGGGAAACAGCTTTGGAGTTTAATCTGGCAGGTAGTTCAATTGCTTCGGATGCTAATGTGGCTTTAATGCAAAACCCAAACCAATTCGTGTCCAACGGCTCCGTAAGTCTTGAAATTACGACCACCGGAAATGGACACAATAGCACAGCCATTTTTGATAACAACATCTTTTTCCCAACCTTAGGCACATGGGAGCGTGCAGACAATCAGATCTTTGTAAGCTCAGATGGGACTACTAAGGCATACACCATTGCGTCTCTAACCCCAAATAGGATTGTATTGGAACATGAAGGAACAGAAATCTTGAACGATCAATCCAGCAACACAAACACCAGAAATAGCTTCACAGTAACAATAGTTTTGGCCAAATAAGGATTCGTTAAACTAAGAACTAATTGAATAACTTTGCAATTATTACCCACAATTAGGTTCGGACTTTTTCGATTCAGTGATATGCGCAAGTTTATTTTCCTATTAACAATTCTGCTGGGCGCTCCGCAATTATGTGCTCAGGAATCTAATTTTACACCATTGGCTCAAGACGCCAACATTTGGCAAACCCTAAAGTATGATGCCAAAAGTGCCTTTGGAGGCTTTAAACACAGCATTACAGCACCGGTGCGTTGGCAGGGAGACGACTTTCTCACGGCAGTGAGTGTAATCACCGCCACCTCCATGTTTACGGCTTTGGATCAATCTGCGCGCAACTATTTTGTAGAACAAGAACCCAACGCTCCTGGCGTACTCAAAGAATTCGGTTGGTACTTTGGAAGCCCACAGAACTTCTTTATGGTCTCTGGTGGTATCTACGGATTCGGACTCTTGACCAAAAATGAAAAGGTTCGTAAAACCGGAGTGCTCATTATTGCCTCCGCAGCTACCTCCGGCCTTTTTCAAACCTTTTTTAAAACTGCTGTTGGACGTGCACGACCAGACGATTTTACGGGCCCTTTTGAGTTTGAACCCTTTAAAGGCACCGCACGTTACCACTCCTTCCCTTCTGGACATACCATCCTCTCCATTTCTATGGCGCATTCCATTGCCAAGCAGTTTGACAATATCTGGGTTAAATCTGGAATTTACGCCTTAGGGAGTATTGCTCCCGTCTCTCGTTTATGGGACGATGCCCACTGGGTAACTGATATTGTTCTAGGCGCAGCAATAAGCATAGCTGTTGTAGATAGTGTAGACAACTACCTTTTTGGAAGCCGACGCTATGAGAACGCTTATCAAAACCGCCACAGGATCAGTTGGCGCTTTACTGCCGGTTATAATACAGTCGGTTTAGTTGGAACATTTTAAAAACAAAAAAGCCGCTCTATCGAGCGGCTTTTTTGTTATATATAAAAGGTCTTTTATTTAGACGATCCATCTACTACCTTTTTCACTTCTTTTACGATCTCAATATCTACTGTAGCACCTTCTGCCTCTTTGTAAGCTTCCACCTTAGCTTCAACTTCTTCTGGAGTTCCAGTAAAGGTCTCTGTAGTAGTTTCACCGTCTTTAGTGATCTTTACAGTTGCTGTAGCAGTTGCTTCAGCATCCTCGTCCATAGTCACCTCAACCGTGATGTCTTCAGTTCCTTCTGCCAAAGCAGTAGCGTCTCCGTTCATTTTGATGATGGTAGTAGTACCATCTTCAGAAACGAATTTTACGTTAGCAGCTTCAATCACATTATCAGCATAAGCCTCTTCTCCGTGACCTCCTAAGATCGGAGCAATTACCAATCCAACCAAACAAGTCAATTTGATCAAGATGTTCATAGACGGTCCAGAAGTATCTTTAAATGGATCACCAACAGTATCTCCAGTTACAGCCGCTTTGTGCGCGTCAGAACCTTTGTAAGTCATCTCACCGTCGATCTCAACTCCAGCTTCAAATGATTTCTTAGCGTTGTCCCAAGCACCTCCAGCGTTGTTCTGGAAGATCGCCCACATCACACCGCTAACACATACACCAGCCATATAACCTCCTAGTGGCTCAGCACCGAAGATCAAACCGATTGCGATAGGAGTCAAAATAGTGATCAGTCCAGGAACGATCATCTCTCTCAAAGCAGCTTTAGTTGAAATGTCAACACACTTAGCGTACTCTGGAGTTCCAGTTCCTTCCATAATTCCAGGAATCTCTTTGAACTGACGACGTACTTCTTTTACCATTTCCATAGCAGCTTTACCTACAGACTTCATAGCCAAGGCAGAGAATACTACAGGAATCATTCCCCCTACAAAGAGAGCGGCCAATACATCAGCCTTAAAGATGTTGATCCCCTGGATACCGGTAAAGGTTACATAAGCAGCAAACAAGGCCAAAGCAGTCAATGCTGCAGAAGCAATTGCAAATCCTTTTCCAACAGCAGCAGTTGTGTTACCTACTGAGTCAAGGATGTCTGTACGTTGACGTACGTGCTCTTCTAGTTCACTCATCTCAGCAACACCACCGGCGTTATCTGCGATAGGACCGAATGCGTCGATTGCCAACTGCATAGCAGTAGTTGCCATCATAGCAGAAGCAGCAAGTGCAACTCCGTAGAATCCAGCAAGCTCATAAGAACCGTAGATCGCAGCAGCAAAAAGCAATACTGACCACAGTGTAGATTTCATACCTACAGCTAGACCAGCGATGATGTTTGTTGCAGCTCCAGTTCCTGAGTTCTGTACAATATCTAGTACTGGTTTCTTCCCTAGAGAAGTGTAGTATGCAGTAACGAAAGAAATCAAGGCTCCAACGGCCAATCCGATACATGCAGACCAGAATACGTTCATAGAAGCGATCTCCTTAGCCCCTTCTCCGAAGAAGTTCATGGTCAAGGTCTCTGGCAACATCCAACCGATAAGGAAGTAACTAGCGATCAAAGTAATGATGATCGCAAACCAGTTACCCATATCCAAGGCTTTCTGTACCTGCGCTTCTTTAGCGTCGTTATTTTTGATACGAACCAAGAAGGTTCCTAAGATAGATGCCAATACTCCAACCCCAGCAATTACTAGCGGAAGTAAGATCGGCCCCATATTGTTAAATGCGTCTGTGTAAGCAGCTGTTGCGCTCATGTCGCGAATAACATAGTTACCCAATACCATGGCAGCCAATACAGTTGCTACATATGAACCAAACAGGTCAGCTCCCATTCCGGCAACGTCTCCTACGTTGTCACCAACGTTATCTGCGATTGTTGCAGGATTACGTGGATCATCTTCTGGGATACCCGCTTCTACTTTACCTACAAGGTCAGCTCCAACGTCAGCAGCTTTGGTATAGATACCACCACCAACACGAGCAAAAAGTGCAATACTTTCTGCACCAAGAGAGAATCCTGCAAGCGCTTCAAGTACAATGGTCATGTTGTCGTAGAAAGAGCCATCAGCACCCATAAACTGTCCAATGAAGAACATGAATAGTAAGCTCAGACCCAATACAGCAAGACCGGCTACACCTAATCCCATTACTGTTCCACCACCAAAGGAAACTTGCAATGCCTGTGGAAGGCTTGTCTTAGCTGCCTCTGCAGTACGTGCGTTTGCTTCTGTCGCAACGCGCATCCCGATGTTTCCAGCCAAAGCTGAGAAGAATGCACCCAGGATGAATGCAGGAACAATCATGATGCTTGTGGTCTCAACCATTTGAGACACTCCAAACAATGCTGCGGATGCAACCACAACAAAGATCAATAACAAACGGTACTCAGCATTCAAAAAGGCCAATGCACCTTCTTTGATACTTTTAGAGATGGATTGCATGCGCTCGTTTCCGGCAGCCTGCTTCTTCACCCAGCTCATCTTTACAAGCATGAATAGAAGACCTAGCACAGCGAGTGCAATAGGTACCCAAATAATGTTTGATTCTAACATATTTCTATTTTTAGTTGACTTTCAATTTGCGACCGCAAAAGTAATGAAATCAGTCGGGATATAAAATTTAGAAACGCAAATATAGCCGCCGAATTAAGGCGATGTCTAAAAAATTGAATACTAGCGAATTAAAACCCTTGAACTCAAGGCTAATAAGAAGTATGAACCCCCTCGACTAAAAACTAAACCCAAAAGTTCCGGTTATGCCAAAGCGGCGTGCATCGGGGTTGTCGAGGTAGTTTCCTCTAAAATTGAAGTCTAAACGGAAGATCTTAAAGATGTTCCCGATCCCAACACTCCATTCCCAATAGATGTCCTCTGGGGCTTGATAAGGGATATTTGAAGCGTTTAGGGCGATGTTAGCATCAGAGATCTCACCGTAAACCGCTCTAAACCCGATGACCTCTCTTAGGTTGAGCTTTCTCAAACCTGGAATTCGTGAAAAGAAGCGCCCTCCAAAGTCATGCTGTAAGTGGAAAGAGGCATAAGTGTCGCTGACAAACTCGTAAAAATCCAGCTGATTGAAGGTGTTGTAAATACTAAACAGTGTTTGGTTCCCAGGAATTGGACTCAACAAACTCAGCGGCACCTCTCCAAAGATCTTCCCCACCTCAATGGTGGTAAAAGCACGCCCAAAACCACCAATATTCCAAGGTTGTGTATAGAGCGCTTGCAGTTTTTGGTATTCAAAGTCACTGTTAAAGACGTCTTTGATCCCAAAGGTGGCTCCCACAAAAATAGAGGCAAATCCACCATCATTGATCACCGTGCGTTCTACTCCGTAACCCGACGTCTTACGACCCGGTGTATAAAACAATCCTGTAGAAAGCTCTGCTTGCCTTACCTCGGATTGTACATTGCCGTTCTCATCAAAATAGTCTAGGCTAAAAGTATCTGTAGCCGAGGTTAATGTTCGGAACGAACCTGTCGTTCTGAAAACAAAGTTTTTATAGGGTTCAAACTCAAAACCAGCGGTACTCAGATTGATCCGCGTAAGTCTGTCATTAGCTCCCACGGTAATCAAAGCCGATGATGCCAGGTTCCTTCCAAGCACGTCATTGGTATTGGTCAAGGAAGCTCCAGTTTGTTCGGTATCCTTTCGGTGACCACCAAAAATGATGAATCGGGAGCGCCTATCGAGCAACCACTTCCCGGAGAGTCCGAACTTAAAACGTTCGTCCCTAAAGCCGTAAGCCCCAAAGCCTTCAATACGCCACATATCGTTGCGGCCAAAATAGGTCCGCCCTCCTAAACGCACCCGCAACCCTTCAGCTTCATTGAATCCGAAGATGGAAAAAACGGGCCCAAAATCAAAGTTGGGGAATTCGTAGTAGCCACTGGCCAAAACACTACCAATATTGTATAAGGTCTTGAATCGAGGCACCGTTTTCAAGGTGTCCAATAGCGTGTAGATCTGCTTTTCATCCTTGTTCAAGGCTTCCAATCGATTCTTATCCCAAAATTCATCCGGTCTATTGTACACCTCAAAATCATAGGGATCTACTTGGTCTTTATAAAAGTCGCGCTCTTTGGGAATGTCAAATTGGTAATTGTCATAAAGCGTGGTTCGCTTTCCGTATATACCGCGCGCTCCTTCCTTCTTCTGAATACTAAAATCACTCAAGAAGTAATCACGAGTGATCAAAAAGATCGAATCGTTGAGTACGTCAAACTCTTGCTCAATGTACACCTCACGCACCCAGTTCAAGTTTGCACTTTTACTGGCTTGCATATTGATCTCCTTAATGGCCCAGGTAGTATCGTTCACCCAAAAGTCACCCTTAAAGGTCAGCTCATTCTTGCGTCTGGGATAGTACACAATATTATAGCACCACTTATCACCGATATAGGCAGAATCTAAAAGCACATAGTTATAGACATTGATCCCAGTGCGCGAAAGCGGACTGGTAAAGGCTTTGTCAAAGAATTTGATATAATTGTCGTAGACATCATATTCTGAATAAAGATCCTTGACAAACTCAATAATGGTCTGATTGTTACTAAAACCCGAATTCTTGTTTCCTTCCAGGATCTCTTTTTGGAGCTTTTGGATATTGTCTCCGTAGATCTTGGAAAAAGCCTCGTTAATGAAGATGGGCAGATAAGTATTACCGGTGATTTTAGAGGTATCGGTTTGATCAAAGATGAATTCCATCCCTCTAAAGATCTTACTCTTAATTAAGGAGGAGTCTATAGAGTTTAAGTCAAACTCCAGCTTTTCATACTTCTCGTATTGATACTGATTGAATTTCTTGACTCCATTCTCCCGACGATTCTCCCAGATCTTTCTTAAAATATCGATCGCAGGATTGTCTTTTTTGGATTGCTTCCCCGTGAATACGACCACCTCTCCCAAGCTGGAGGCTTCTTCAGCCAACTCGATCTTCATATTATAGGTAGTACGACTGCTAAGCGGAACTTCCTTGGTGGTATAGCCTAAAAAGGAAACTACAGCGGCATCGTAAGTGGTGTCCGATTCTAAATAGAACCGACCATTCTCGTTGGTAATGGTACCTTCTGAGGAATCTTTGAAAATTACATTAGCAAAGGGAACGGGCTCTCCAAACTCGTCAAACACTTCTCCACTGATCTTAGTTTGAGCAAAGCTCAAAGACGTAAGGAGTAAGAGGAAGACAAGTAGTTGTTCTCTCATAGACAATGGGGGCCAGGGCCGCTTCTGTTCTGAAGCAGTTAGAACGCAAAAATTGCGCCTAGATTTTATTTGTAAAGCACTTTTTTAACGGCTTTAACAACATCTTCACTATTGGGAAGCCATTCTTCTAACAATGCAGGAGAATATGGAGCCGGGGTATCGGCAGTGTTGATCTTTACAATAGGAGCATCCAAATAGTCAAAGACCTGGCTTTGTACTTGATAAGTGATCTCTGTAGCGACGTTACCAAACGGCCACGCTTCTTCTAGGATCACCAAACGATTGGTCTTTTTTACAGACTCTAAAATGGCATTGTGATCCATTGGGCGTACCGTACGCAGGTCAATGATCTCACAAGAGATACCTTCTTTCTCCAAAGCATCTGCAGCTTTGTATGCTTCTTTGATGATCTTTCCAAAAGAGACAATAGTTACATCGTCACCGCTGCGCTTGATGTCAGCAACTCCTAAAGGAATTAGGTATTCACCTTCTGGCACCTCTCCTTTATCGCCATACATCTGTTCGGACTCCATAAAGATCACCGGGTCGTCATCGCGAATAGCCGCTTTGAGCAATCCTTTTGCATCGGCTGGGTTAGAAGGAACCACCACTTTAAGACCGGGACAGTTGGCGTACCAGCTTTCAAAGGCCTGAGAGTGCGTTGCAGCAAGCTGTCCTGCAGAAGCAGTTGGCCCGCGGAAAACCATAGGAATGTTGATCTGACCTCCACTCATTTGACGCATCTTAGCGGCGTTGTTGATGATCTGGTCAATTCCTACCAAAGAGAAGTTAAAGGTCATGAATTCAATGATTGGACGGTTACCGTTCATGGCACTCCCTACTCCGATCCCGGCAAAACCGAGTTCAGAAATTGGGGTATCAATAATGCGCTTAGGTCCAAACTCATCCAACATACCTTTTGAGGCTTTGTAAGCACCGTTGTATTCGGCCACTTCCTCTCCCATTAAATAGATGGATTCATCGCGACGCATTTCTTCGCTCATCGCTTCTGCTATTGCTTCTCTAAATTGTATGGTTTTCATATTTATCGCTTTGGATTTCAAGTCGATCTCAGATCGAACAACTCCTTCATTTTTTGAGAAAAACAAAAATACTATTTATTCGTCTCCACCACCACATGAAAATGGAAATAAGTGCAATTTTTTTGAAAATTTATTATGCGTGCATAGTAAATATTCGAAATTATAGTGGTAACTTTGACAACAGTAAAAAACAGCTTAAAAAAAGTCTGAACTATGAAGATTTTAGTGTGTATTAGTCACGTTCCAGACACTACATCCAAAATTAATTTTACCGATAACGATACCCAATTTGACACCAACGGTGTTCAATTTGTGATCAATCCTAACGACGAATTTGGTCTGACCCGCGCCATGTGGTTCAAAGAGAAGCAAGGTGCTACCGTGCACGTTGCCAATGTTGGAGATGCCAGTGCAGAGCCAACCTTGCGCAAGGCCCTAGCCATTGGTGCTGATGAGGCCATCCGCGTGGATGCCCCAGCTACAGATGGATACTTTGTAGCCAAGCAATTGACCAAAGTTGCTCAAGACGGCGGTTATGACCTTATTATTGCAGGTCGTGAAAGCATTGATTACAATGGCGGAATGGTACCGGGAATGATGGCAGCCATGTTGGGCGCCAACTTTGTGAATACTTGTATCAATCTAGAAGTAGACGGTAGCAATGCTACTGCGGTTCGCGAGATCGACGGAGGAAAGGAATCTGTAAAGACCAGCCTTCCTTTGGTTATTGGTGGTCAAAAAGGATTAGTGGAAGAAAGTGACCTTCGCATTCCAAACATGCGTGGGATCATGATGGCCAGAAAGAAACCTTTACATGTAGTTGCTGCAGATGCTGCAGAGGCTCATGCTGCGACCGCTGCTTTTGAAAAGCCAGCACCTAAAGGAGCCGTGACCATGGTAGATCCTGAAAACTTGGATCAATTAATCGAATTGTTACACAACGAAGCCAAGGTGATTTAATCACAGGTAAAAAGAAGAATTATGTCAGTATTAGTATATACCGAATCAGAAGGAGGATCCTTTAAGAAAGTAGCTCTTGAATTGACTTCTTACGCCAAAGGTGTTGCCAACGCCATGGGCGGAGAGGTGACTGCTGTTAGTATTAATGGTGGAAACGCTGCAGATCTAGGCAAATACGGAGCCGATAAGGTGATGGAGATCAACGATGCTGCTTTGGAGACCTTCAATGCAAAGAATTACGCCGCTGCCCTAGCGCAAGCTGCAAAATCCGCAGGAGCGAAGACCGTTGTGGTTTCATCCAGCGCAAACAGTAAATATCTGGCGCCTCTTTTGGCCGTGGAACTCGGAGCTGCTTATGCTCCTAACGTAGTTGCACTTCCAGAAAGCACCAGCCCGATGAAAGTTAAATCTACAGTGTACACCAACAAGGCCTTTGCTATTAATGAGTTAAAGACCGATGTGACTGTGATCGGTTTGGCAAAAAACGCCTACGGATTACACGAGAACAGCGGTGCTGCGGCTGCTTCAGCTTTTAGTGTTGAACTAGCTGGAGACAACGGCGTTGAAGTGACTTCTGTAGACAAAGCAACAGATAAGGTAACGATCGCCGATGCAGAAGTAGTAGTTTCTGGTGGACGTGGTTTGAAAGGACCTGAAAACTGGAACCTTATTGAAGACTTAGCAGACACCCTTGGTGCTGCAACTGCTTGTTCTAAGCCCGTAAGTGATATGGGTTGGAGACCTCACAGCGAACACGTTGGACAAACTGGAAAACCAGTAGCCTCTAACTTGTACATCGCTATTGGAATCTCTGGAGCCATTCAGCATTTAGCGGGAATCAACTCCTCTAAAGTAAAGGTAGTGATCAATACAGATCCAGAAGCGCCTTTCTTTAAAGCAGCGGATTATGGGATCGTTGGAGACGCCTTTGATGTGGTTCCACGATTGACCGAAAAATTAAAGCAATTTAAAGCCAATAACGCGTAATTTTTGTTAAATTGGCATCCGAATAAAGGGCTGTTAAACATGGGAAAAGTCCTGTTTTAACAGCCTTTCTTTATTCTACCCATCAATGAGTCTGGTCCGTTTAAATATCAAAGGAATTTCATACAGTCAAACACAGAATGGTGCTTATGCACTCATCCTGAGTGAAGTGGATGGACAGCGCAAGCTTCCCATTGTGATCGGAGCCTTTGAAGCCCAATCCATCGCCATCGCTTTAGAAAAGGAAATCAAACCACCCAGACCACTCACCCACGACCTCTTTAAGAATTTTGCAGACCGTTTTGACATTCAGGTCAAGCAGGTGATCATTCATAAATTGGTGGATGGAGTTTTCTATTCTAGTATTATTTGTGAGCGCGACAAGATCGAAGAGATCATCGATGCGCGAACCAGTGATGCTATCGCGCTTGCGTTGCGATTTAAAGCGCCTATTTTTACTTACAAGAACATCCTAGACAAGGCTGGAATCTTCCTCAAGGGAACTTCTCAGGATGAAGAAGCCGAAGAAGCACCGTCTTTAGTAGAACAATTGATCGCAGATGAGCCTTCAAGCGCTCAGAGCGAAGACTATACGGGCTACACCTTAAAAGAGCTCAATGAAATGCTGGATCAAGCCGTAGCCAATGAAGACTACGAAAAGGCAGCCCGCATTCGCGATGAGATCTCCAAACGTTCCTAAATAATGTTGAAAAAACTTTTCCTGTTGCTGATTGGCCTCGCGGCTATAACTCAAACTGTTGCTCAACAGTCAGAAGAAGGAACCTGGCAATTTGATGCCATTGAAAAAACTACAGGAGAGTCTCTATTTTCAATAGACAAAGACTTAGATAGCCTTGTTTTATCGGGCAATAGATTTCACTACAGCCTCTCGGCTAAAGATACTTTAGTAGCCAGCGGAGATTACACCCGTCAAAACGATCTACTCGTATTCTTTTACGAACAACCTTTTGATACCATAAGAAGGTATCGCATTGAAACCCTTAACGACTCTGTCTTCAATTTTACTGAAAATGGAGTGCGCTACAGTTTCACTCAGGAAATAATCCAAGAAAAGACCGAATCTTTAGCCCTAGACACGGACCAAGGCGTAGGCCTAAGCCTGAACAGCCTTTGGCGCGGTGCTTTAGGAATGTTCTTTTTATTGAGCGTTTGTTATTTGATTTCCAGCAATAGGCGCAAGATCAATTGGCGTTTGGTTTTCAGCGGACTCAGTCTACAACTGATCTTTGCCGTATTGGTCTTAAAAGTAGACGCCGTTGCCGATGCCTTTGACTGGCTTTCTGCCAAAGTAGTACAGTTCCTAAACTTTAGTGAAGCCGGAGCTGAATTCCTGTTTGGAGGCTTGGTCAGCGACACGGAAACCTTTGGATATATCTTTTCTTTTAAGGTATTGCCAACCATTGTTTTCTTCTCTGCATTTACCTCTTTACTTTATTATTTAGGCGTGTTGCAACGCTTGGTAAAAGGCTTTGCTTGGGTAATGAGTAAGACCATGCGCCTGTCTGGTGCAGAAAGTCTTGCCGCAGCAGCCAATATCTTTATTGGACAAACAGAAGCGCCTTTAGTAGTGAAGCCTTACTTGGATAAAATGACCAAGTCTGAAATGCTCTGTTTGATGGTTGGAGGTATGACCACCATTGCTGGTGGTGTGCTTGCCGCTTATATTGCATTTTTAGGGGGAGAAAGTGATGCCGAAAAAGCCATTTTTGCCAAGCACTTATTAACGGCTTCCATCATGTCAGCTCCGGCAGCGATCATCATTGCAAAAATGTTGTACCCGGAGACAGAAGAGGTCAACCGAAGGTTAGACATCTCTAAAGATAAAATTGGTAGTAACCTTTTGGACGCCATTAGTCGAGGTACCACAGAAGGGCTTAAACTCGCGGTAAATGTGGGTGCCATGCTTTTGGTCTTTACCGCTGTGATGGCTGTTTTCAATTGGATCACTATGGATATGATTGGAGCACCTACGGGTCTCAATGACACTATCGTTGCTGCAACAGACGGTCGTTATGACGGACTCTCCATGCAGTTCCTTTTAGGTAATGTCTTTGCGCCTGTCGCTTGGATCATTGGTGTTCCTGCGGAGGATATGGTTGCCGTTGGACAACTTTTGGGAGAGAAGACCATTCTCAACGAATTCTTTGCTTACGCTTCTTTAAGTGAGCTTAAAAATTCAGGAGCTTTATCTAACTACCGCTCCATTGTAATTGCCACTTACGCCCTTTGTGGATTTGCCAACTTTGCTTCTATTGGAATCCAGATTGGAGGAATTGGGGTATTGGCTCCTTCGCAACGCAAAACCCTTGCTGCCTTTGGAATCAAAGCGCTTATTGGAGGCACCGTTGCCGCCTTACTTACGGCTACAATTGCCGGAATGCTGATCGGTTAATAACTATTGGAAATCCGACTAAAACCGAGGTGCAATTTGCTCCCTTTTTTGCTATTTTAGAACCAGTTTTAGCCCGAATTTTATGAAGCAATATCACGACCTGGTACGCCATGTACTGCAAGAAGGTGTAACCAAAACAGACAGAACGGGAACCGGAACAAAAAGTGTTTTTGGTTACCAAATGCGATTTGATCTCAGTGAAGGATTCCCAATGGTGACCACCAAAAAGCTTCATTTGAAATCCATCATTTATGAACTGCTTTGGTTTTTAAAAGGCGATACCAATATTGACTATCTCAAAGAGAACGGCGTGCGTATTTGGAACGAATGGGCCGATGAGAACGGAGACCTGGGACCGGTCTACGGACACCAGTGGAGAAACTGGAACTCTGACGGGATCGATCAGATCACCGCAGTGATAGAAGGTATTAAGACCAATCCAGACAGCCGTAGAATGTTGGTGAGTGCTTGGAACCCAAGCGTAATGCCAGACACCTCTGTAAGCTTCTCAGAAAATGTGGCTAATGGAAAAGCGGCCTTACCACCTTGTCACGCGTTCTTTCAGTTTTACGTAGCTGACGGTAAGCTGTCTTGCCAGCTTTATCAACGTTCTGCAGACATCTTTCTAGGAGTACCTTTTAATATTGCATCTTACGCACTGCTTACAATGATGGTCGCGCAAGTATGCGGATACGAAGCTGGAGATTTCATCCACACCTTTGGAGATGCCCATATCTACAGCAATCACTTTGAACAATTGGAGCTTCAACTCTCCAGAGACATTAGACCCCTCCCAAAAATGGTGATCAATCCGGAGGTCAAAAATATTTTTGACTTTCAGTTTGAAGACTTTACCTTAGTTGATTATAATCCACATCCGCACATCAAAGGCGCGGTTGCGGTATAATTTTTGATCCCAACTGAGCGTTAAACAGATACCGACTGCAAAACAGATCGGCAAAAACAACTTACCTATGACTAAAAAACTGCTATTGACCTTTGCTTTGGTCCTGACCTTTAGTGTTTCCTTTGCCCAAGAAGAATGGGGTACTGTAGATAGGAACAAAGTGACCATGCGTGAGCTTCCACCGGTTTGGCCCGGCTGCGAAGATACATCCGGAGATCCTGCTGCAATGAACAAATGCTTCACAACTATGCTCTCCAAACACATCGCCAAAAATTTTAAATACCCGCCAGAAGCCTACAAAAACAACGACCAAGGTCGCGTTATTGTCGACTTTCAAATCAATACTGAAGGCAAAGTAGAGATCATTTCTACCAGCGGTGGTAGCGAGGCTTTACAAGCAGAAGCTCGTAGAAACATCCTTCAAATTCCACAGATGAAACCCGGTATGTTGGCCGGTAAGCCCAAGGCAATATCCTATAAAGTACCTTTTACTTTTAAAACAGGTAAATAATGCGTCAACTACTGATCTTATTGATTCTGGCCAGCGGCAGTTTGACTTTTGCTCAAGATGCTAAAACCGTTCCTTTTGCTGGAGTTGAGCAGGTACCAGTGTATCCTGATTGCAAAGGAGACAACGACAAACAGAAAAAGTGCCTTAGTGAAAGCATATCAAAGTTCATAAACAAGAATTTTGACATGGAACTTATCGGTAATTTGGGATTGCCTGCAGGACAACACCGATTGGCGGCCCAATTTGAGATCAGCGCAGAAGGCACTATTGAAAATGTATTGATCCGTGGAGATTATCTGCAGGTCAATCAAGAATTGGAACGCGTAATTAATTCGCTTCCAAAAATGCAGCCAGGTTATAACAATGGAGAGGCCGTTAATGTAACCTATGCGCTACCCGTGATTTTCGCGCTCGCAGCAGATCCTGATGATAAGAAAAAGAAGAAAAAACGCAAGAAAAAGAACAGTTAGCCATGAAAGCCATTTGGAATGATCAAATCATCGCAGAAAGCGACAATACTGTAGTGGTAGAAGGAAATCACTATTTCCCACCTAGCACAATCAAAAGTGAGTTTTTCAAAGACAGTCAAACACATAGTACTTGCCCTTGGAAGGGAGAAGCCAGTTATTACACGCTAAGTGTGGATGGCTCTGAAAATCCAGATGCCGCTTGGTATTATCCTAATCCAAAAGACGCCGCCTCTGAGATCAAAGATCACGTTGCTTTTTGGAAAGGGGTAAGCGTTATTGACTAAGCTTCATCAATGAGTTGCAACAGTCGGTCCAAGTCTTGGGTGCTGTTGTAAAAATGAAAACTTACCCGCACACCATCTCCGCGCAGGGAAGTCAAAACCCCAGCTTCACGAAGGCGGTAATAATCTTGAGAAGTCAATTTCAAATTAAAGATTGACGAATGCCCCTCCCGATCCCCGAGATACTTGTCAATTAAGCCGCGTTCTAAAAAGGCCTCCATAGCATTCGCCTTAATGGCTTTAAGGGCATTGAAACAATTTTCCGCCCCCAATTCTTGCACAAAATCAATAGCGTGAGCGACACTGCCGTGATTCAAGGTGTCGTGATGCCCTGGCTCAAAAAGCCTGTTGAAAGGAGCATCTTCACGCTCAAAACTCTTGTACTCTGTAGAATTAAAACCAATCACCTTGGGGTATAGTTTTTCCTTAGCAGCATCGTTGACAAACAACAAACCGTTACCGTAACCAGAGAGCATCCACTTATAACAACTCCCAATCACAACATCCAAAGGAGAATTCTGAAAATCGAAAGCTTCTGTGCCTAAAAATTGGGTGCAATCTGCGACAAACAAAGTACTGGGATAAGCGCGTTTGAGATCAGCCAGAAAATCAAAACTCAATCGAATTCCACTGATGTATTGAATCAATGAGAAGGCAAAAACATCTGGTACTTCCGCCTCAAAAGCCTGCTGAATATTTCGCTCCAAGTTCTCATCAATAGGAACATATCGGTGTGGAAAGGCACGGCGTTCAACCGGCCAATTCAAAGAAGGGTAATCTCCAGCCAACATCAAGAATCGCATCTTTGGGTCAAATCCTTCTAAAAGGGTATTAAAACCAAAAGTGAAATTGGGAATCAAAGCAATGTCATCCATAGAAGCTCCAAGGTAGGTACTCACCTTTCTGCGTATCTCTTCAATGAGAATTTTATGATCATCTCTAAAGATACTTCCCTGGTTTAAAAAGTCTTGATCATGCTGACTTCGCCAATCAATGACGCGCTTAGGAATAAGCCCCGACGAGGCGGTATTGAGATAAGTAAATTCTTTTAGTGGCGGAAATTGATTCTCAAAATCTATCATGACAGAACCGGCGTAATTTTTGGTAACTTTGATCTTATAAATGTAGCGAGAATGTTTTCAAAATCCAGCAAAAAACCGAAGATAGATCAAGACCAAAAAGAGCAATTTGAGTACGCCTCCAAAAGGATCCGCCAAAAGAAGAGACTCTTTGCCCATTTTGTGGTCTTTTTGATCGGTTCACTGCTTATGGTGATCTTAAACAAGGTTTTAGGATACGGAGAAGAATTTATGACCGATTGGTTTGTTTGGGTGATTCTCGCTTGGTTCTGCCTGCTACTCTATCATGCCGCAACCGTATTCATTACCAGTAAGTTCATGGGTAAAGAATGGGAATCCAATCAGCTTGAAAAACTCAAGGCAAAACAGGAAGCTAAAATCGCTGAAATGGCAGCTTCCATTGATACTGGAGCCCCGAGCCCAGACAAAGGAGATCGCAACAATACCTTGACCATGATCGCTGCGGCCGGAGCAAACAATGAATTGGGTAAAGACAACGATCTGGTCTGGCACTTACCCATCGATTTTAGACGATTTAAAACACTTACTACAGGGCATCACATTATTATGGGAAGAAAGACCTTTGAGTCTTTTCCCAAACTGCTGCCCAATCGAATTCATGTGGTGATCACTAGAAATCCGGAGTACAAAAACCCGAATTGTATTGTTGTGAACTCTATTGAGCAAGCCTTGGAAGTTTCTGCGCATGACGCTAATCCCTTCATTATTGGTGGCGGAGAGATTTATAAACAAGCATTGGCTCATGCCGACAAAATAGAACTGACGCGTGTTCACGGCGCTTTTGAAGCAGACACCTTTTTCCCGGATATTGATGAACGCATCTGGAAGTTGGTCAATTCAGAGAAGCATCCCAAAGATGAAAAGCACGCCTATGAATTCGTCTTTGAAACTTATTTGAGAAAATAGGATGTTTGGCCCGGAGCTGCAAAGCGCAATTGAAAAGCAAACGGGTAGCATACATGATTATACGCCACTCTTTGGGGGTGATATGCACCTGGTTTTAAAATTACAAACAGACAATGGCCCCTGGGTTGCTAAAGTTGCTTCCACTACATCAAAGATCGGCTCCTTAAAAGCAGAATACAAAGGTCTGCAACTCTTAGCTAGCACGAACACATTTAAAACCCCTGAGTTGGCGGGCGAATTCACAACTCCATCAAGCGTCGCTTTGGTGATGCGTTATGTGGAATCGACACCTACAAATAGTTCTTTTTGGGACGACTTTGCACAGCAGCTAAGCCAACTACACAGCAATTCGCACCAAAACTTCGGCTTAGACCACGACAATTACATCGGCGCGCTCCCGCAGCAAAACAGTTGGCAAAAATCTGCGGCAGATCACTATATATTAGACCGGATAGAGCCCCAAATTGCGCAAGCTCATGATGCAGGCTACACTCTTAAAACCGATGCTTTTTACAAAAACCTTGAAGATCTGATCACACAAGAAACTCCTGCCTTGATTCACGGAGATCTTTGGAACGGAAACTATTTAGCAAGCAGTCAAGGCGCTGTTTTGATAGACCCAGCGGTCAGTTACGGAATTGCATTGATGGATTTAGCAATGATGGACCTTTTTGGCGGATTTCCCGATCGCGTTTTTACGCAATATGGACGTTTGCAAAAATTACCACCCAGTTGGAGATCTAGCCTAGATATCTATCAATTATACTACCTGCTGGTGCACCTCAACTTATTTGGCGCCAGCTATTTAGCAGGCGTAAAGCGCATCCTTACCAAATACAGCTAAAAAGTGTATTTTTACCGCCAAATTAAACCATTATGAAGGCATTTTTATTTCCAGGACAAGGGGCTCAATTCACTGGAATGGGTCAAGATCTTTACGAAGCATCTGCTGAGGCAAAAGCACTGTTTGAATCTGCTAACGAGCAATTAGGGTTCTCCATAACCGACATTATGTTTACCGGAGATGCCGACGCTTTAAAGCAAACCAAAGTGACTCAACCTGCAATTTTCTTGCACTCGGTAATATTGGCCAAAGTAATGGGAAGTGACTTTGCTCCAGATATGGTAGCCGGACACTCTTTGGGAGAGCTATCTGCTTTAACTGCTAGTGGCGCCTTAAATTTTTCTGACGGATTGAATCTAGTGTCTAAGCGAGCATTAGCGATGCAAGCCGCTTGTGAACTTCAACCCTCAACTATGGCCGCCGTTCTGGGCCTAGATGATGAAGTGGTTGAAAAGGTATGCGAGCAAACTCCTGGCATTGTGGTTGCGGCTAATTATAATTGCCCAGGTCAATTAGTGATCTCTGGAGAAGTTCCCGCAGTTGAAGCTGCATGTGAAAGCTTGAAAGAAGCTGGAGCCCGCCGCGCTTTGATGCTGCCTGTGGGTGGAGCCTTTCACTCACCGCTTATGGAACCTGCACGTGAAGAGTTGGCTGAAGCGATTGAGAGCACCAACTTCACATCTCCGATCTGTCCGATCTACCAAAACGTAACTGCTGCCGCCGTTACCGATCCGGAGGCTATCAAAGAGAATTTGATCAAACAACTTACCGCTTCTGTACGTTGGACGCAAAGTATGCAACAAATGATCGCAGATGGCGCAGAGACCTTTGTAGAAGTAGGCCCAGGTAACGTACTGCAAGGATTGATCAAAAAGATCGATCGCAGTAAGGAAACGCAAAAAGCTGGGATTGTATCTTAATTAAAAGGGAAAGGTCTACTTCTTAGAACGGATCTTCTGTTCCCATTTCCAAGCTGAGGATAAAGCGTCTTCATTGCTGAAACGCGCTTTCCACCCGAGCACTTCATTTGCTTTTTTAGTGTCGGCATAGACAGCTACCACATCTCCTGGTCGTCTGTCTGTAATTCTATGGGGTAAGGAATTACCGCTAACCGATTCAAAGGTCTTAACGATATCAAATACCGAACTCCCTTCTCCAGTACCCACATTAAAGACCTCAAAATTGGCCGAGTTCTTTTGTTCCAACAATCTGCTCAAGGCAATGACATGGGCCTCTGCAAGGTCAACCACGTGAATATAATCGCGGATACAACTACCGTCTGGAGTAGGATAGTCATCTCCAAAGACCTGTAATTCATCTCTAAGCCCCGCAGCTGTTTGTGTAATAAAAGGAACTAAATTCTGTGGGACACCTAAAGGCAACTCCCCGATCTGAGCAGATTCATGAGCACCAATAGGATTAAAATAGCGCAGCGAGATCGCCGCCAGACCATAAGCCTCACAACTTTCTAAAATGATCTCCTCTCCTACTTGCTTGGTGTTTCCATAAGGAGAAGCGGCTGGTTTTACCGGCGCAGATTCATCAATAGGCAACTCATCTGGTTGTCCATAAACCGTACAAGAGCTACTGAAAATAAGATTCTTTATGTCGTGTTTTACACAGCCTTGCAAGACGTAAACCAAGCCTGAGATATTGTTCTCATAATATTTTAATGGATCGGCAACACTTTCTCCAACGGCTTTGGAAGCAGCAAAATGGATCACTCCATCCATATCTGAATGTTGCTGAAAATAAGCTGCAGTGGCGTTCTTATCGCGAAGATCTAATTTGGTGTAATGCGGTTGCTTTCCGCTGATGGCGACAATACCTTCCAACACTGCTTCTGAGCTGTTGGAGCAATCATCTACTACATATACTTCATAACCCGCAGCTTGCAGACAAACTACAGTATGCGAACCAATATACCCTAAACCTCCTGTTACCAGTACTTTTTTAGCTGCCATCGATTAATTGTCTACAAAGTCAAGAACTGTTTTTGTGATAAAGTCGATCTGCTCCTGATCCAATTCTGTATGCATCGGTAGCGAGATCACTTCTTCACAAAGCTGATTGGTCACACTAAAGTCCGCTTCATTATAGCGCTCATCTTGGTAAGCCTTTTGACGATGTAGCGGAATTGGATAATAAACTCCACAAGGAATTCCTTTTTCATTCAAATGTGCTACTAGCGCATCACGCTTTCCATTAGTCACTCTTAAAGTATATTGGTGGAAAACGTGACAATCACAGGTGTCGCAGACCGTATTTGCAGTATCGCACTTTCCTGTTGGCGTGATCAAATTTGGACTGTGTTGCAGTGCCGCTGTATACTTTCTAGCAGCATCACGACGGGTGTTGTTATAACGATCCAAATGCGGGAGTTTAGCTCGTAACACCGTCGCTTGAATCGAGTCCAATCGAGAATTTACCCCAACCACATCGTGGTGGTATCTCTTATACATTCCGTGGTTTACAATCCCTCGAATGGTATGTGCTAAATCATCATCGTTAGTAAAAATAGCGCCACCGTCTCCGTAGCACCCTAAGTTCTTTGATGGAAAGAATGAGGTGGTGCCCACATGACCTATAACTCCAGTCTTTGTCTTTCCTCCATTTGCTGCCGTGAAATTGGCACCAATTCCTTGAGCGTTATCTTCAATGACATAAAGATTGTGCTTTTGTGCTAATTCCATTACCGCATCCATATTGGCACACAAGCCAAAGAGATGAACAGGTACTATAGCCTTGGTCTTTGGCGTAATGGCGGCCTCAATGGCGGCGATATCAATATTGAAATTCACCAGATCAACATCTACCAAAACAGGTGTCAACTGTAAAAGTGCAATGACCTCTACAGTTGCCGCAAAAGTAAAATCCGCAGTGATGACCTCATCACCTGGTTTTAGGCCCAAGCCCATCATGGCGATCTGCAGCGCATCGGTTCCGTTTGCACATGGAATCACGTGTTTGGCACTGAGATAGTCTTCCAACTCTCTTTGGAAGCTGTGCACTTCTGGACCGTTTACAAAAGCCGCAGAACCAACCACATCTAAGATGGATCGGTCTACTTGATCTTTGATTTCTTGATACTGACCTTGGAGGTCAACCATTTGAATTTTCTTCATTTCAGCAGGTATGAATTAGCTTAACAATATTACGAAATTACGCGGGCCTTAGCAATCTATTTGGGCAAAGAAACGTATTTTAGCCTGAGGCAATTTTATGAGATCCATCTACAACATTTTGACGCATTTGGGCAGTCCTGTTTTGGGCGTCTTAGGGCTTTTTAGCCCTAAAATGAAGTCTTTTGTGAAAGGACGCAAAGGACTGTTTGAGCGCCTGGAAAAACAAATGCCAAGCCATGGTAAAGTGATTTGGATGCATTGTGCATCTCTCGGGGAATACGAACAAGGTCTGCCGGTGCTAGAAGCCATTGGCAAACAATATCCTGAGGTGACCCGTGTGGTTAGTTTCTTTTCTCCATCGGGTTATGAGGTAAAACATCAAACGGCTTTGGCAGAAGTGGTGACCTATTTGCCTTTAGACACCCAATCAAATGCGCGGCGATTCTTAGACATCATAAAGCCTGATCTGGCCATTTTTGTGAAATATGAAGTTTGGCCGAACTACTTTTTTGAGTTGCAGCAGCGAGAGATTCCCAATCTGTTGATCTCTGCTTTATTTAGAAAGGACCAAGCCTTCTTTAAACCTCAAGGCGGTCTACTTCTCAGAGCCTTAAAAACGGTGGATCACATCTTTGTCCAAAACAGAAGTTCGCGAGAACTTTTACAGGAATACGGTTTTGAGAACATTACGCAAAGCGGTGACACGCGTTTTGATAGAGTATCCAGACAGATAGAGCAAGACAACCGATTGGATTTTATGGATGCCTTTTGCCAAGGCCAGACCACCTTGGTCATTGGCAGCAGCTGGCCTGAAGACGAGGCGGTTTTTAAAGGATTTCTCAAATCTGATCTCGGACAGAGTATAAAAACAGTAGTTGCCCCACACTCCATGAATCCAAAAGGTATTGAAAGACTTCAGGAAGACTTGGGAGCGCAGGCCGTACGTTATACCCAAGCGACACCGGAAGCACTCAAAAAAGCGCAAATACTAATCTTAGATACGGTAGGTTACCTGACCAAAGTTTACAGTTATGCCGATGTAGCTTATGTAGGTGGCGCCATGGGGTCCACAGGCTTGCACAACGTGTTGGAGCCTGCTACTTTTGGCGTTCCAATTATCATCGGGCAGCATTTTGATCAGTTTCCAGAGGCCATCAAATTGTTAGATCTGGCAGGCCTCTACGCCATAGACTCCGCCGCAGGCTTTACAGAGATCATCACAAAAATGCTTGAAGATCCTAAATTCCGCTCGCAAACCGGCATGATCTGTGAACACTACATCAATAGCAATACCGGTGCCACGAGACAGATCATGGAACACCTGGAGGGTTTATACGGTGACCGCCTGATTTAAATAGCGCCTAAAAGGCAGCATCTCTTTGTAAATTCGAATCACCTCTTTATTGAAGTTATCACCTAAAAGCAATTCATGGGGTAATCGACAACTCACTGCAAAGGCCTTTCTTTTTAAGAGATCTATATGCGGATGATCCTCTGCAAAACCTTTTGGTGCACGCCTTAATGAGTCTGCTTCAATGAGGCCTCCAAATTGCTTTTTAAACGAAGGTTTATCCAAGATAACCTTCAAACGTTCGCCGTCATAATCTATAGCTTGACGAATGCTCCGCAATGACTTTGGATCCGGATGCCAGTAGCCACCGCCTATAAAAACATCCTCGGTATTGACCTCAACATAAAAATCACCTTGTTTGCTGAGCTGATCCAAGCCCGCTCCGAAGTGATCCTTATAAACCGGGCGGTTGGGATGAAACATCAAATTGTTATTGATACGGTTGATGGCCTTTTTACCTGGAGTGTCGTAATAATCTGGATCTATTTTAGCCAGTTCAATATTCATCATATCTAACCAACCCACGTAAAAATCACGCACACTTTGATACTCTTTGCGGTTTTGATCCATCCAGGCTTTGGAGTTGTTTGCCTGTAATTTTTGCAAAAATTCAATAAGGCTCTCAAAGCCTAGCTCTTGATTATTCATCTGCCTGTAATCTGTTGATCTGTCCTTTGAGTTCGTCCATAGAATCTTGCAATTGTTGCAGCAAACTGTTGTTTCCATCAGACTCTAAACCAAAACTGATCTTACTGTTAACCAGCCACAGTTCTTGAATGGACTGCACAGGAACATCTATGGGCAAATAAGCAGCATTCAAAGAAACCAAACGCACCTTGCTCGGATCTGCTAGTTTCTCCAACTTCTTAACCAGAACAGAATCTTGAAGCACTACAATGTAGATTTTATTGTTGGTGGCTTCACCCAGATCACCAACAGAACGCCCTAGCACCCATTCGTTGGGTCTAATATTGGGCAACATACTATCGCCTTCTACTTGAAAACCTCGATAAGTGGCATTGCGGTATTGCGGCAGTGGAATGGAGAATGCCGGCAGGGTCTGCACCCATTCTGGATCACCCACATTTTGCGGATAGCCGGCTGCAGCCCGTTGACTAACCAAAAGAATGTTTTCTTGGTCGGCGTCATTGACCGTGATAACCTTAGGCATCACTGAGACTCCTTCCGGAGATAAATACTGTGAAATACTCTTCCCGTAAAGCCATAAGGGGTTGATCTGGAACTGTCTTAATAACTCCATGACCACAGCTCCAGACAATTTGGTTTTAGCCCTTTCTATATCTGCAGTAGAATTGCTGATTCCCAGCTTTTGGGCAAACTCTTGTTGTGTGAAACCTAATGATTCACGTACTTTTTTAAAGCGCATGGCCGCCGTAGATAGATCCTGTTGCATGCCTCAATTTAGTTATAATTTTGGAATTTTTCCAAGTCTTGGGAATATCTCCGAATTATAAAAATCACGTCCCGTTGAAAAATCGTCAAAAAAGCAGCCTAAAACTGCATAAAATCGACCAAATGCACACCTTAGGTAAGTATTCCATAATTTGTTAGAAATTTGTTAAAATGTTAAAAAAAATGGTACATTTGGTTCTTTAATCACTAATCTAGATATATCATGAAGAAGTTATTTTTAGGCGTATTTGTTGTGCTTATGGCTGTTTCTTTTACCTCTTGTAGAGAAACTGAAAAGAAAGCTGAAGACGCTGTAGAAAATGCTGCTGATGCTGCAGGAGATGCTGCTGATGCTGCTGGTGACGCTGCCTCTGATGCTGCTGATGCAGTTGAAGGTGCTGCCTCTGACGCTATGGATGCTGCTGGAGAAGCTGCTAGCGATGCTGCGGATGCCGTTGAAGGTGCCGTAGAGGATGCTAAGGATGCTGCTGAAGGTGCAATGGAAGATGCAAAAGACGCTGCTGACAGTGCTGCTGATAGCGCTAAAGATGCCGTTAAAGGAGCTGCTGATGCAGTGAAAGACGCGGTAGACGACGCAGATGGAATCTAATACCATATAAGTAACCATCAACAAAAAAGGACTTGCGATCGCAAGTCCTTTTTTTATGCCTGAATGTATTTTTTTTATACAAATCCGCGTCTACGAGCTTCTTCAATCAAGACCTCATCATTAGCTGATTTGATATCAAATAATTCTTTAATGTGATTCTTGCGCTTTTCAATGGCGCTTAGCGAAAGATTGATATAATTGCTCAGATTCTTGGTTTGTACCCCTCTGGAAAGATGATACAAGATCTGAAGATTCTTCTGATCTAAAGAAAAATCATTACTGATCATTTTTCTAAAGTGATTGTTTACCGTGGCACTGTAATAAGTACGGCCATCAGCTACTTCTTCAAAGGCACGACTGAGCTCACTAGAGGTCAAATCGCTTTTGATCAAGAAACCTTCTGGGTTGATGTTCTGCAAAATGTTATGAATGCGTCCGTCCTCATTGTGCATGGTCAAAATGATCACTCTGGATTTTGGGTGTAACTGCCTTAAAAGGATAGCTACGTCAACTCCGGAGGTCAATTTACCGTCTTTGGATGGAGGTAATTTTATATCGATGAGTGCCACATCATAGGGCTTCTCGTTGCGATTCATTTTTATGGCCTTAGCCGCATCATCACAATTGGAAACCACATCGATCATCAAGGTGTACTGCTCGTTAAAGTTGTCGTACAGTGTGTTGCGGTATCCTTCGATGATAATGGGGTGATCATCGACCATCAGAACATTTAATTTAGTCTTCATAATGGAATCAATTATTGGGAGTGATCTTCTGGATTCTGTATTCGATTTTTCTAACGAAAATCGATCGGTATTGTTGCTTCTACAATATACCAAATTTTAGGCAATGATAGATTTACTTATTTCCCGTAATTAGACCACGTTTTTGCAATAAAAAAGGAGCTTGACAGCTCCTTTTTTAGTTCTTTATCAGATTAATTATTCATCTCCTCCAGCAAGCCATCGGTATAACAATCCACCAAAAATCGCACCCGCAATAGGGAAGGCAATAAAGACCCAAAGCTGCGCCAAAGCCCAATCACCAACAAACACTGCTTGACTTAGACTACGAGCCGGATTTACCGAAGTATTGGTCACAGGAATACTGATCAGGTGAATCAGGGTCAAAGCCAAACCAATGGCCAAGCCTGCAAATTTTGAAGCCGCGTTCTTATGGGTAGCACCCATGATCACCACCAAGAAGACCAGAGTCAGAATAAATTCGGTGAGCATTCCTGCCTCCATGGAGTAACCTCCGGGAGAGTGTTCCCCATAACCGTTAGCCGCAAAGGAGCCTATCTCCGAGCCATTACCCGTAACAATAACATAGAGCGCAGCTGCGGCCAGCAATCCACCCAAACACTGCGCAATGATATAAGGCACAACTTCTTTGGAAGAAAATCGGCCACCAACCCAAAGACCAATGGTCACTGCGGGATTCAAATGAGCCCCAGAAATATGTCCTATAGCGTAAGCCATGGTTACCACCGTTAATCCAAAGGCTAACGATACACCCAAGAATCCAATTCCAACATTTTCAACACCAGCTGCCAAGAGTGCAGATCCGCATCCGCCGAATACCAACCAGAATGTTCCAATAGCTTCTGCAACGAATTTTTTCATAATAAAAAGTATTAGTTAGTAGACCTAAGAACATGATTATTAAATGAAAAGAACTAAAATGATGTTGATAACGAACCCCAAAACTGACCAAAGGGAAAATTAATCGATAAAAGAAAGGTAGCTGAATTATGCGATGAAGTCAACGGTGATCTGTGTGCCTTTGCCCTCTTCACTCTGAATGCGAAGGTTGCCTTCAATTTGTTTTACACGAGATTTGATATTCTTAAGACCTATTCCGCGCTTGACCTTACTGGTATTCATTCCAATACCGTCGTCCTCAATGGTTAAACGCACGCCATTGACCAATTGGGCAAATCGCACGGAGATCTCATCTGCCTTAGCGTGTTTCATGATATTCTGAAGCGCCTCTTGAATGATTCGGTACAAGTGTACCTTTTTGTCGTTAGACATTTTTTCCCATTCAATCATATGATCACTGTTGAGCTCAAACTCAATGTTATGGATGGTACACTGATCACGCAGCAGTTTCTCAATAGCATCTACATAGATCACCTCGCTGTTAAAGGCACTGGCGTTCAACTCGTGAGAAATGGATCGGATCTCACTCTCTATATTTTTGATCTCTTGAATATAAGACTGTCTAATGCCGACAGATTTATCATCCACTTTTGCATTCAAGCTGTCCAGGCTCAATCGGGCCCCAAAAAGCTTACTCAAAATACCGTCGTGCAGCTCTTCTGAGATCCGCTGCTTTTCTATCTGCTTACCTTCTTCCAACTTCACCTTCTGGGAAAGCATCAAACTGTAAATCTCTTCATTAGCCTTTTGTTGATCCGCCTGATAGTGTAACTCCTTTCGATTCGCACGGCGTTGGATGAAGATATAACCCAAAAGAGCAAAAGCGATCATACTCAACAGTACCAGCTGCAACTGCTTATTGGTTTGGATCACGCGATTGCGCTCATCCTCCAATACATCAGTTTGAAAGCGCAAGCGCGCAAAACGATCTTGGAAGGAACGCTCAGCTTTCTGCAAACTGTCATTGATTGCAATAAAGCGATTGTTGTAATTCAAGGCGATCGCTGGCTCAGAATTCTTAGCCAACAACTGCAGAGACTCCTGCTCTCCACGTTGATAACCGATCTCTTGGGCAAGCGCCAATGCATCTTTCGCATAGGTATGGCTCTTGGATATAGAATCGATCATGAGATAATATTCAGAAAGTCTTAAATAACTCTGCACCTTTCCAGACTTGTCAGAAATACTATCCCGAAGTCTAAATGGAATCATGAAAGCTTCTGGATATCCCTGCTCTTTGCCGCCCAATAATTGCGCGTAAGCTTTGTTGTCTAGCAGTTTTGCATAGGTGATTGGACGCTGGAAAAACAGACTGTCATTATCCAAGCCCTCATTAAAGGTCTCAATAGCCTTTTCATATTGTCCCATATTGGTGTAGACAATGCCCAGGTTATTAAACGAGCTCGCTTCCAAGGCGGGATTTCCAATCTGTTGTCTGTATTCTAAGGCTTGGTTGTGATACTCAATAGCTAAATCATACTTTTCAGTATCCTTAGCAATGATGCCCAGGTTGTTATAGGCTGATGCGATCCGGCGCTGCTCTCCTTCTACGCCCTCAAGGAATTCTAAGGCTCTTACGGTGCTTTGTTCGCTGCCGATATAATCCTTCTGATTCTTTTGAAGTATAGCTAAGTTAAGCACGGAACGACCCGCATTTATAAAATCTCCTGAAAGTCTGTAGAAGCGTTCGGCGTAGTAGAATTTATTTGCTGCACTGTCAATTTGATCCTTGCGCAAGTAATACAAGCCCAAATACCAATGCGCCTTGGCAATTCCTAGGGTATCACTACCCGCCACGGCAATATCCTGCAAGTGCTCTGCAGACATTCGGGCCAATTCATCATTGCGGTAACGCAAACTGTTGCGCGCCACAGAATCCAGAACCAGTTTCTTGACGGAATCATTTTGAATCAATCCGTGCAGCCTAAAAGCACGCAGTAATTGAGATTTAAGAACGGTACGGGGTTGATCACCAACGGCGACCTCGTCAATGATGGCCAATACAGAATCCTGAACTGTACTCGGGACTTCTGCACCAGAGGGTCCCTCGTGTTTACAAGAAATTATAAAATAGCAAACCATACCCATCAAGCTGATGAGTATGGCTTTTTTCTTTATATCGAATAAATAGAAAGTACGCGGCCTCATTTCAAGACCCAATATAACCGATTATGCCTTTGGATTCAAACCAAAAAACACAAATCTGTTGTTTCTGAGGTCCAGAAAATAGAAGTTAGCTGCAAAGCCACTGACCGCTGCAGGTTAAACCGCAATTTCCCAGTAGAATTATCCGCGGCTGTCTACGTCTACGTAGTCGTCGTCGTCATCAGTTTGAGCTGATCTTCCGTCCACATCTACGTAATCGTCGTCATCGTCTGTTTTTGTTTGCTTTCCGTCAACGTCAACATAATCGTCGTCGTCATCGGTTTGGGCTGACTTCCCGTCTACATCTACGTAGTCGTCATCGTCATCCGTTTGAGCGCTCTTTCCATCTACATCTACGTAATCATCGTCATCGTCGGTGGCGCGTTGATTCGTATCGCTATCGGTAAAATCTTCTGTAGCTTCTAGCTCAGATAGACTTACACTAAAATTAGCTTCCAGAGCTTCTTCAACAGGTTCTGCTTCACAAGCAAAAAATAAGAAGCCCAAGGCGCAAATGGGGAACAATAGTTTTAAGCGATTCATCTTAAGTTAGGTTTTTAGTTAAACGTTGTTACTAATCATTATTATAAATTGGCCGTAATCTTTTCTTGAATAAAGATCGCAGCCCCAAAAATCTTTATGAGACACCCACTAATAGATGCCAAAAAAAGTACTGATCCTCAGTCTTTTACATAAAGACTAGGACAGTTCTTTGTATTAAAATGTCAAGTGTGAGGTTGGTAGTTCTTCAGAAACTTCGTACAGCTTCTGATAAATAAAACGACGCCTACTTATGCGTAGTTTCCTACAAAGGTAAGCAAATTTTTAACTATTGTGCGAATTTTATTACGGTTTTTCAGTAATTCTTAGAAATCGGCACCCAACTATAGGAGATCACATTGTCAAATAATGGTGGTAAATTAGAGGTATGAATTGGGCCTTGCAATTTGGACAGCTCACTATTTATAAATTCCACCCTATAATCAAATGAATCTCAATCAAGTAACGGTACCCACCAATAATATGGATGCTAGTGTTGCGTTTTACAAGCTGCTCGGACTGAATCTTATCGTTGACGCTGCACCACGCTATGTGCGCTTTGAATGCCCTGACGGAGATAGTACTTTTTCCATACACCAAATTGATGAAATGGGAGCAGGAGAAGCTCCTGTGGTGTATTTTGAAACCCAATCACTAAACGCAGAGGTGGACCGACTACAACAATCGGGAATTATTTTTGACCTCCTGCCTACAGATCAAAGTTGGGGATGGCGTGAAGCCCGGCTAACAGATCCTGCCGGGAATAAGATCATCCTTTTTTGGGGTGGCGAACATAGAAAGAATCCGCCCTGGCGTGTAAAATAATAAAGCAGCCCCAAGGGCTGCTTTATACTCCTTCAATACCCTAGTTCCAGAGATAGGTAACTCCAAAGTTGATACTTTCAGGATTGATGCGGAAGGAAAAATTATTCGAAACATCTTCCCTGCCATCAGACTCCGTAGTTTTTCTTCGTGAGTAATTGAGCGCTCCCAAGTTAGCTTGCACGAGAAATTTCGGTGATAGGCGGTAAACAAAACCTGGCGTAAGACCAGCTCCAAAAATAGCCACATCTTGATTCCTGGTACTCACTTCAGGGTTCGCAGATCTACTTTCTTGATCTGAGATCTGATAATTTAGGCCTCCCCGAACCGTAAAAGCGAATTTAGCACCCAAAGCCAAATACCTTTTCACAAAGGCCTCAACACCATAAGTATTGATCACGGATTCGTTCCCACTTTCCGTATTAAAAATCGCCTTGTCTTTGCGGTATTGGTAGTCCAATCCTAAGCCCGCCACCCAATTGTCGTCAAAAGCGTAGCCAATATTGGGACTTACAAACAGAAAGAAGCTGTCAAAGTCACGCTGGTCACTGTTGGGCTCTGTAGCTTCTGCATTGCTCCAAAAAAGCCCTAGGTTACCACCCAGTTCCCAAGTGCCTTGACTTATGGTAAAACGATCGTCCTGATTTTGCGCATAAGCAGTAGTAGCCAGCACTAGAGCTAGCAACAAAGTAGTTTTCTTCATAATCAATGATTTTAGTTAATATGCCAGAGCAAGCTCCAAAGGTCATGCCAGAGAGGAATGACCCTATGAAGATTAACAAATCATTGGATTGCTCTTATGTTAATTTATGGAGAGGAACCTTGGGGGTGTGGTTTTTAAGACGCGGGAGTTTCACCTAATATTAGTAGATTTAAAGAATGAGACTTCTTCGAACAATTCTGCTTATCACAAGCCTTTTTAGCTTTTCTAATACTTCAGCCCAAAAAGATAAAGATCAAGTTAAGCTCATGGACATGGGTCAATCCTATGACCTGATCGGAGAATTGGGACATCCCCTGGGAACAACTTTAACCGTTGAAGGGGTTATTATCGATGGCCCTTTTAAAGGTTATGAAGGTGGTCCGAATCTGCTTGTACAAAAGATCAATGATACCGTAATTCAAAAAATTATTCGAATACCCTTAAAACCCTATTGGCCCAACTGGGAAAAATTTAGTGAGGAGAATGAGCCAAATATCAAGAAAGGGGAAACCTGGAGTTTGAGGGTGTATGAAACAGGATCTTTTGAAGGAGTACCCTGGCCTGCTTACCGCGAAGCAAACATTAGTTATTCAACCTCAGGCTATTATTTCAGAAACGAGCTTATTGTATTATCTGGTATAAAACTTCAAGCGTTTGAGTATAACCCTAAAGACTTCATCGGAAAGAAAGCATTAATCTCAGGTATTTCAGAAAAACAAAAGGGGAAAGCATATATAGCTGGAAGCAATTGGCGTATTGAAATTGGCAGTTCCGGATCTTATGACAAAGGCTTCTTTGGAAAAGAAGTTGAGATTTTTGGCACTATTAGCACGACGGATGATCCTCAAATATACCGTGTAGAAAATGCTGAACCGCGACTCATCCGTTTAGAAGATCAACTCGGCAAAAAAGTGAGTTTAAGAGGAGTAATATATGACGGAGGACCAAATCCATTTAGCTATCGCGGCCATTGGCTTTATATTGAAAAATTGCGAGAGTTGTCCAACTGGAGTTGGACGCTACACGGAAAGTATGTAAAAATGGAAGGGATATTAGAGAAAATCACTATTCCTTCAGAAAATCATCCAGGAGAAGAAACTTCAGAAACCTATTTTACTATCAAGGAATTAAAAATGACTCCACTTGCCTCAGATGAAGGATTGCTTCTACCAGAAGTAATTGATCAGCTGCTTGATTACGTTCATATTTGATAGGTTTTGGTGGCGCCTGTACCTTCGCTGAAGCTTTGGTGCACCGCGCGCCCGCTACTACAACTTTTCGATGCTGACATCGTGTGATTTGCGATGTGTTATTTTTTCTAGATGTCATTTTGGGCGCCTGCCTACGGCACCGCGCTTTCGCTACTCGCTTTTGCTCCGCAAAGAGCTCAAACATACGCTCAAATGCGAAGCATTCATGACTACCTATACTTAAAATATTAAAGAAGGAATAATCGCTGGCGCGGGGTGAGGGGCAGGAATTACTTCTATGAGATAAAAAGAATAACCTAGAACTTTTTTTCCAAGGCGGGAATTACTCGCTTCGCTCGTGAGTCCCGCCCAGTCGAGATGTAAATGAAAACCCCTGTGCAAAAGCACAGTGGGTTTTTTGTTTTTCCCACGCGCTCAAGCGAGCTTGGCGCGTGCTTAAAACAAAAAACCCCGACTCATTCGAGTCGGGGTTTTCGCTTATTAGTACAGAAGGCGGGACTTGAACCCGCACGGGCATTACTGCCCATTGGATTTTAAGTCCAACGTGTCTACCAATTCCACCACTTCTGCAACTTGGACTTAATGACAATAATGTCATTAGAGCGAAAAACGGGATTCGAACCCGCGACCTCCACCTTGGCAAGGTGGCGCTCTACCAACTGAGCTATTTTCGCGTGTTTAAAGAACGTGCTCTTTGTTGTAAGAGCGGAGGCAAATTTAAAACTTTTATGAGAATACTAAAGTATTTTTTTAAAAGAAATTCGAGCTATTTCTTGAGGCGTTCTGCGCGGTTGCGGCTCAATAAGCGTTTGATCTCGTTGAGTTTCATCAATGCCTCTACTGGAGTCAATGTATCTATGTCCAACTCTAAAATCTCGTCGCGAATTTCCTCCAACAAAGGATCGTCCAAACGAATGAAACTGAGCTGCAGCTCCTCTTCTGCTACTTGACTCATCTTATCGTTCAGCTGCTCAGAGGAATGCGAGTTTTCCAGGCGTTTAAGGATTTTGTTAGATCTGCGGATCACTGTATCCGGCATCCCTGCCATCTTGGCTACATGAATACCAAAACTGTGGTGTGAACCTCCTGGAACCAACTTGCGCAAGAACAATACATTGTCTGAGGTCTCCTTTACCGAGACGTTGTAGTTCTTGATACGCTCAAAGCGCTCGGTCATTTCATTGAGTTCGTGATAGTGGGTCGCGAACAAGGTTTTAGGACGCGCTGGATGCTCGTGCAAATACTCACTAATGGCCCAAGCAATGGAAATTCCGTCATAAGTGCTGGTACCGCGACCGATCTCATCCAACAGCACTAAGGAACGCTCAGAGATATTATTCAAAATACTCGCCGTCTCGTTCATTTCCACCATAAAGGTAGATTCCCCCATGGAAATATTATCGCTCGCCCCTACTCGGGTAAAGATCTTATCTACCACCCCAAGATCTGCGCTGGCCGCTGGGACAAAACTCCCCATTTGCGCCAAAAGTGAGATTAGCGCAGTCTGACGTAAAATAGCAGACTTACCACTCATATTGGGTCCGGTGATCATGATGAGCTGCTGTTGCTCTCGATCCAAAAACACATCATTGGCCACATAAGGCGTGTCTGGCGGCAATTGTTTTTCAATGACCGGATGGCGACCATCTTTGATGTTGATCTCAAAGCCATCGTTCATTTGCGGACGGTTGTATCTGGCAGTGATGGCCAAATGTGCAAAACTGCACAAACAATCTACAGCCGCAACCGCTTGCGCGTTGGCTTGTAGTTTTCCAATAAACGGAAGAATAGCTTGCAGCAGCTCTTGATACAATTGTGATTCCAATACGGCTATCTGTGCCTCGGCACCTTGAATCTTTTGCTCGTATTCTTTGAGTTCTTCAGTAATATAGCGCTCAGAATTCACCAAGGTCTGCTTGCGGATCCAATGTTCTGGGACTTTATCCTTATGAGTATTTCTCACCTCAATATAGTATCCAAAAACATTGTTGGACGCGATCTTTAAGGAAGTGATGCCGGTTTGTTCGGCTTCGCGTTCCACCATCTTATCCAGATAAGCAATACCACCTCCAGCGATCTCTCTGAGCTCATCCAGTTCTGAATTGAATCCCGCTGCGATTACTTTTCCTTTGGACAACAATATCGGAGCCTCTTCATCTAAGGTCGCCTTAATTTGCTCACGCAGGGAATCACAGGGATCCAACTTGGCTAAAAGGTCTTTAAAGATTGTTCCTGAATCTGCTTCAACGCCTTGAATGAGTGGAATCAATCCTTCCAAGGAATTCTTAAGCTGCACTACTTCGCGCGGATTTACTTTCCCAGTAGCCACCTTGGAGGCCAATCGTTCTAAGTCACGAATGTATCCGAGTTGTGCTCTAAGCCGTTCCAAAGCCTCAGGATTAGCCACCCAATGCGCCACTTGGTCGTGCCTGCGATTGATTGCATCCAAATCTTTTAAAGGCAAGGCTAGCCAACGTTGCATCAAACGGCCTCCCATAGGAGATTTCGTGTGATCTAGAATATCCAACAAGGTTACAGCTTCTGGACTGGAACGGTGATATAACTCCAAATTGCGAATGGTGAATTGATCCATCCACAAGTACTTATCCGCAGCGATTCGCGCAATATTGGTAATGTGATCCAATCGCGAATGCTGAGTCTCTTGCAAATAGTGCATGATGGCTCCAGCAGCGATCTGCGCCTGACCCAAATGCTCCACGCCAAATCCTTTTAGATTGAGCGTGCCAAAATGCTGAGTAAGCTTCTCTTTGGTATACTCGTGCTGAAACACCCAATCTTCTAGATAGAAAACATTCAAAGCGGCAGAAAAATGCTCCTTAAACCAAGCGCGCTTTTGCTTGGAGAATAGCACCTCAGCCGGGCTGAAATTCTGCAAGAGTTTTTGAATGTAGATCAAACTGCCCTCGGCCACTAAAAATTCGCCCGTGGAGATATCCAAAAATGCGACCCCTAATTCCTTTTTTGAAGGATAGATCGCGGCCAAAAAGTTATTCTTTTTAGCCTGAAGAATGTCATCATTAATAGCAACTCCAGGAGTCACCAACTCGGTCACTCCGCGTTTTACAATGGTCTTGGTTTGCTTGGGGTCTTCCAACTGATCACAGATAGCCACGCGGCATCCTGCGGTCACTAATTTTGGCAAATAGGTATTCAGAGCGTGATGCGGAAAGCCAGCCAATTCCGTTTTGTCTCCCCCATTATTTCTGGCCGTTAAGGTGATGTTCAAAATCTTAGCTGCACGGACGGCATCTTCTCCAAAGGTTTCGTAAAAATCGCCCACACGGAAAAGCAATAAGGCATCAGGGTGTTTAGCCTTGATGGCATTGTACTGCTTCATTAAAGGAGTGACTTTTGTGGCCATAAAACGAGTTGAAAAGCTAAAGTAGAAAAACTCCATTTTTTAAGGAAGATCAACCCCTTAGAGTTATTCCCTTTTATTAACAATCTCCTACCTTTGCAAACGCATGAGTGACTATAGAAAATTGCGCAATAGCGAACTGGACCGATTGAACGTAGCAGACTTCAAAGCGGCAAACAAAACTCCAATTATTGTGGTTTTGGATGACATCCGCAGTTTGAATAATGTGGGAAGTGTTTTTAGAACTTCGGACGCCTTTAGGATTGAAAAGATCTACCTCTGTGGAATCACCGCGACACCTCCGCATAAAGACATTCAAAAAACAGCCCTAGGAGCCACAGACAGCGTAGACTGGGAATACCGCGAAAACTGTGCAGAGCTCATTGAGCAATTGAGTCAAGAGGGCATTAACAGTTACGCGATAGAGCAAACAGAAAATGCCACGATGCTAAACGACTTTGCTCCAGAAAAAACTCCCATGGCAGTTGTCTTTGGCAATGAAGTAAAAGGCGTTCAGCAAAAGGTAATTGACCAGTGTGCAGGCGTGATAGAAATTCCTCAGATCGGTACTAAGCACTCGCTAAATATTTCTGTGAGCACTGGAGTGGTGCTATGGGATCTGTTCCAGAAATTATCGCTAAAGGCTTAAGAAACGATGGCTCGCAGCACTTTTAAATAGTCTGCTCTGTTAGCCACAAAATCCAATCCGGAGACATCAATGACCTTTACTCCTCCTTCTGGGAAGGACTTTATGTACTCCTGATACCCTTGATTGAGCTGTTCCAAATATTCCGGTTGAATGTCTGACTCGTAAGAGCGGCCGCGTTTTTTGATATTAGCCAAAAGACTTTCGGTAGTTTGATAGAGATAGATGTATAAATCCGGACGGGCAATCTCCTTATACATCAAATGGAAGAGCTTTTTATACAAGGCGTATTCCTCGTCCTGCAAGGTCACCTTAGCAAAGATGAGTGATTTATACAGATCGTAATCAGCAACTATGAACTCCTTAAAGAGATCGTATTGGGAAATATCATCCAGCAATTGCTGGTATCGGTCTGCCAAAAAAGACATTTCCAACGGAAAGGCATAACGCGTTTGATCCTTGTAAAATTTAGGCAAAAAAGGATTGTCCTTAAAACGCTCCAAGACCAACTTGGCATTAAAATCATGAGAAATCAAAGTGGCCAAACTGGTTTTACCAGCCCCGATATTCCCTTCAATGGCCAAGTATTTAAACTGATCCAATTGGAGGTTCTTCTTTGGATTCCTGAGCCATTTGGACTGCTTGGAAAGGTTGGATTCATCGCTGCACGCTTCCAGTAATTCTGTAACGGTTTTTCCCAGCTTAGGGTGCTTCCAATCGGGAGTTAGATCCTGCATGGGCTGCAACACAAAAAGACGGTCTTGCATGGCTGGATGAGGAACGGTCAAATTCTTAGACCTCACCTCCTGATGATCTATAGCAATAACATCGATATCAATGGTACGCGAACTGTAGCCGGCAGACTCCCCGCGGATCCTCCCAAGGCGCTTTTCAATACGCAGCACTTCTTTGATGAGTTTGGAGTTAGACAGATCGGACTCCATTTTTACAATACAATTCAAAAACTCCGGACCTTCAAATCCTAAGGCTGGACTGCTGTATACGGCAGAGATCTTTCTCACATCTCCAAGCGTCTCAAACAAGGCATTTACCGCCGCTTGCAGCTGTTCAAATCGGTTGCCTTGGTTGCTCCCGAGCGCGAGGTATATGGTGCGTTTTTCTTTGATGAGGGTCAGTGATTAGGTAGGAGCGAAAATAAGCAAAGTCCGCAAAAGATAATAACAGTGTTTATTAAAATCGTAACTTCGCTAGGTGAGTGATTCTATACCAAAAAACGGCCCTTTGGCCGATCGTATCTATCTGATTCTCGCTGCCTTGTTCATCACCTCATTGGTGGTTTCTAACTTGATATTTCAAAAATTTGTATCGATTGATTTTTCGGGGATTTACACCTTTGAGATCTCCGTTGGTGTTTTGCCCTACCCCATCACTTTTTTGATCACCGACATTGTTAGCGAGGTCTATGGTCAAAAAAAGGCGAATCAAATGGTAACCACAGGTATTTTCGCCTCTTTCTTTTCCCTGGGTATTGTTTGGACGGCAGATCATTTCAATGCCATCCCGACAAGTCCTTTAGATAATGAGATCTTTACTTTGGTCTTTGGAGCCACGGCAGTCGCTGTTTTTGCTTCCATGATGGCTTATTTGTTGGCGCAGTATATAGACATTCAAATCTTCCACTGGTGGAAAAAAATGACCAAAGGAAAACACCTTTGGCTGCGCAATAATTTCTCCACCTTCACATCTCAGTTTGTAGACACCTTTACGGTGCTTTTATTGCTCTGTAGTTTTGGCAAATTGCCCTGGGAAATCTTCACCAGCCTGCTCATTAGTGGTTTTCTTTTTAAGGTCTTAGTAGCCCTTTTGGACACGCCATTACTTTATGCAGGGGTATATTATCTAAGACATTTATTTGGGCTTAAAGGCAGTGAGGAACTGCATTAATCCGATTTTTAATTGTAAGGTATTGTGAGCATGCACCACTAAATGGGCATGTTTGTTTTATATCTCATCATTGGAGTTTTATTGGCTGGATTAGGCGGAGCCTTCCCCGGAGCGTCCAATATTGCTGTGATCAGTGCAGCGGCTAAAGGCCGTCAAAGACAAGGCCAGCAAATTGCTTACGGCGCTGGTTTGGGTGAGATCTCACTGGCTTTTCTCGCTTTGAGTTATAGCATGTTTGTCGCTGACTTTTTGAACATGAACCCTTGGGTCAAGGTCTTGTTTGTCGGCGTATTCTTGACTGTTGGGACTTTGTTTTTATTTAAGCAACAACTTCCCAAACGCAAAAAGAAGTCCAAAACCTCAAGTAGTTTTAGCACTAGGCTGCTTCAAGGCTATCTGCTTGCTGCGATCAACCCACCAGTCTTATTGTTTTGGTTGGTAGCCGTAGCATTGGTAAATAATAACTACGTTGAACTTTCTGCAATGTTAGATTTGAGCTCTTTAGTTTTCTTTTTCTTCGGAGTTTTTCTGGGCAAGGTTGGAATCTTGATGATCTATGGGTCTACGGGCAAACGCTTGGCCTCAAAAGAGACCAAAAAACGCAGTAAGATCTGCATGCACACGCTAATAGGCATTGCCCTGATTGGGATAGCCGTTGTGCAAGCATTGCGTCTTTGGCTTATCTAAAGCGTTTGGTCTCGGTATCGTAATCCTCGTAGAAATCATCGAAGGTCTTATCGGTGGTATAATCATCTGTCAAAACACGATATACCATCAGTACCACAAAAACCTGTCCGAGTACACTTAAATAAAACACCCAATTAAAAGGAAGATCCATAGTAACCATTACAGTCAAGGTTACCAATAAAAGTGTGGTGATCCAAACCAAGGACATGGCGGAAATTTTTACTTTATTCATAACCTTATAAAGATAAAGCTATCCCTGGCAAAGACGTATTAAAAAGCTGTTAAAGACAGTTTTATGCGGTCACACTCAACTCCAAGGCTACATAAAGCCCTTCATTACTACGCACATTGAAAACCGTTTGGTCTTCAAAGATCAGGTATTGCCCTTTGATCCCAACCAGTGTGCCGGTGTAGGCCCCTTCTTTTACTAAATTCAAGCTGTTAGGTTTCTCAGGATATTGCTGTACAGGAAACTTTAAATGTGTCTCCGTTTGCTGATCCAAGACATAGTCTTTGGCTTCATCGGGCACTAAGGGTAAGAGTTTATCACGCCAACCCACCAGATCCTCATCTTTGATATCATTTTTAAGCATGGCACGCCAATTGGTCTTATCACTCACTTGATCCTTTAAGGCAACTTCTGTGATTCCCGCCAGATATCTGTTGGGAACTTCAACAATGGCAACGGCCTCATGCGCACCTTGGTCAATCCAACGCGTTGGGACCTGACTTTTACGCGTCACCCCAACTTTTACGGAACTGGAATTGGCCAAGTATACAATATGAGGTTGCAGCTGCATTCTCTTTTCATACTCCAAGTCGCGATCTTCTTGGCCCAAATGCGCTTTGCTGAGTTCAGGCTTAATGATCCAATCTGCAGCTTGTGGCACATCATAAAAACAGTCGTAGCAATACCCTTGACGGAAGATCTTTTTATCCAATCCGCAGTTGAGGCATTCATACTTGAGAAACTGCAAACTAATGCGTTTTCCTAAAAGCTGGTTCACGTTGATAAAATCCGTCTCAAAGTTTAAGAAATACTGCACGGGCTCGCCGTTTTGCGTCTTCATTTTTCTGAGCACTCCACTATAGGTCATATGCTTAAAATTCCTATTTTTATTGCCTAAAGATAGCGCAAATAAATGCCAATACCCATTGTAAATTCTATTGCCTCTTGGTTTTTAAAAAAGCGGTTCCATCAAATTGAACTCTTTTTAAAATACCCCGATGAAGTGCAACGTGAACTGCTCAACACTCTTTTGGTAAAAGCCAAAAATACCGAGCTCGGCAAGCGCTATGGCTTTGAAGATATAAAGGATTATGAAACCTTTGCAGCGCGTGTACCCATTAGTTCTTATGAGGACTACAAAGACCTTATAGAGCGTTCCAGACAAGGGGAATCCAATATTTTTTGGCCCAGTCCTATCAAGTGGTTTGCCAAATCTAGCGGAACCACCTCTAGCAAAAGCAAGTTCATACCCGTGAGTAGTGAATCCTTAGAGAATTGTCATTACGCAGCAAGCAAGGACCTACTTTGCATGTATCTGAACAACAATCCTGACTCTCAGCTTTTTGTAGGCAAGAGTTTACGTCTAGGTGGCAGCAAGGAATTATACAAAAGCAACGGTACTGCCTTTGGAGATCTATCTGCTATTTTGATTGACAATATGCCTTTTTGGGCAGAGTTCAGTTCTACTCCCAGCAGTGAGGTGTCACTCATGCCCGACTGGGAGACCAAGATGCAGGCTATCGTCAACGAAACTATCCAGGAGAATGTAACCAGTTTGGCGGGCGTCCCATCATGGATGCTGGTTTTACTCAATGAGGTATTGACCTCGACTGGAGAGAATAATCTTTTTGATATTTGGCCGAATTTGGAGGTTTACTTTCACGGTGGTGTAAGTTTTGAACCCTATGTGGATCAATACAAACACATCCTGCCTAAGGACGACTTTAAATACTATGAGATCTATAATGCTTCTGAAGGATTCTTTGCCATTCAAGACAAGAATGACAGCAAAGACCTCTTGCTCATGCTGGATTACGGAATCTTTTATGAATTCATTCCGATGGACTTCTACGGCACTCCCAAGCAGCGTGTGATTCCTTTAGATCAAGTTGAAGTTGGAAAGAATTACGCCATAGTGATTACCACCAACGGCGGATTGTGGCGCTATAAGATTGGAGATACTGTTAGATTCACTTCGGTAAGACCGTATCATATTCGTGTGAGTGGACGCACCAAGCATCACATCAATGTCTTTGGAGAGGAATTGATCATTGAGAATGCAGAAAGCGCGCTGAAAAAGGTGGCCACCAAGACCGACTGCGAAATTGTGGATTATACCGCTGCCCCGATCTTTATGGAAGGGCGTGAAAAAGGTGCTCATGAGTGGCTCATCGAATTTAAAAAACCGCCGGCAGATCAAAAGAAGTTCACCACACTTCTGGATCAATACCTACAAGAAGTAAATTCTGATTACGAAGCCAAGCGCTATAACAATACCACACTCAACCTACCCACGGTTCACTTTGGACGTGAAAAGGTCTTCTACGATTGGCTGAAAGCCAAAGACAAATTGGGCGGACAGCACAAAGTGCCTCGCTTGGCAAATACTCGAGATTATTTAGAGGAATTACTTAAACTGAATGCTTAAGAGACTGCCTTGAGTTTTTTAATGGTAGACTTGTTGAGCTTCTTCTCTGCATACTCTTTAGTCACGTGCAACTGACGGTCTTCCGTTCCAGGCATCTCAAACATTGCGTCTGTCAATACCGCTTCACAAAGCGAACGCAGTCCACGAGCTCCAAGCTTGTATTCAATGGCCTTATCTACCACATAATCCAAAGCTTCTTCCGTGATCACAAAGTCAATCTCGTCCATCTCAAAGAGCTTCTTGTACTGCTTTACAATCGCGTTCTTTGGTTCGGTAAGAATAGCTCTTAGGGTTCCTTTGTCTAGAGGATCCATATGCGTCAAAACGGGCAGACGTCCAATGATCTCTGGAATCAAACCGAAGTCTTTAAGATCCTTAGGAATTATGTATTTGAGCAAGTTGTCACGCTCAAAGGCATCGTCTGATTTAGAAGCGCTAAATCCAACCGCTTGCATATTCAAACGCTTGGTGATAGCACGCTCAATCCCATCAAAAGCTCCTCCAGCAATAAAGAGAATGTTCTCCGTATTGACTTCAATAAACTTCTGATCTGGATGCTTACGCCCACCTTTTGGCGGTACGTTCACAGTAGTCCCTTCAAGCAGCTTCAATAAGGCTTGCTGTACTCCTTCTCCAGAAACATCTCTGGTAATGGAAGGGTTGTCACTTTTACGGGCAATCTTATCGATCTCATCAATAAAAACGATTCCGTTCTGCGCCTTTTCTACGTTGTAATCTGCAGCTTGAAGCAAACGCGTCAGGATGCTTTCTACGTCTTCTCCTACGTATCCAGCTTCTGTCAATACCGTTGCATCAACAATGGCTAAGGGCACGTTTAACATACGTGCCACTGTTTTAGCCATTAATGTTTTTCCCGTTCCGGTTTGCCCAACAATAATGATATTACTTTTCTGAATCTCGATATCATCATCCGTAGGTGGTTGCAACAATCGTTTGTAGTGATTGTAAACAGCCACAGACATCACCTTTTTGGTGTGTTCTTGCCCAATGATGTATTCGTCCAAAAATTCTTTAATGGCTTTGGGTTTCTTCAGCATGAGCTCTTTGGAAAGTTCAGCATTACTGCTGTGGGTAGCTTCTTCTACCACAATTCCATGAGCCTGTTCTATACAGCGGTCGCAAATGTGCGCATCCAGCCCTGCAATAAGCAAGTTGGTCTCTGGCTTTTTACGCCCACAAAACGAACATTCTAATTCTTCTTTAGCCATCTTTCTGGGTATTCAGGTAAAGCGTATAACGGCAATTATCCGCGGGTTAATATTTCATCGATCATACCGTATTCTTTGGCTTTGTCTGCCTTCATCCAGTAATCACGGTCAGAGTCTTGGTAGATCTTCTCGTAAGTCTGGCCAGAATGCTTGGCGATGATTTGATACAATTCTTCTTTCAAGATCAAGATCTCACGCGCAGTGATCTCAATGTCACTAGCCTGTCCTTGCGCGCCACCAAGTGGTTGGTGAATCATCACACGGGAGTGGGTCAATCCACTGCGCTTGCCTTGAGCTCCAGCACAAAGCAATACGGCTCCCATAGAAGCAGCCATTCCGGTACAGATCGTAGCCACATCTGGCTTGATGAACTGCATGGTATCATAAATACCCAATCCGGCGTAAACACTTCCTCCTGGAGAGTTGATATAGATCTGAATGTCTTTAGAGCTGTCTGTACTTTCCAAGAACAACAGTTGTGCTTGAATGATATTGGCCACCTGATCGTTGATGCCTGTTCCCAAAAAGATGATGCGGTCCATCATCAATCTAGAGAATACATCAAAGATCGCAATGTTCATTTGACGCTCTTCAATAATGTTTGGAGTTAGACCAACCGGATACATGCTGCTCACGATCTTATCGTAATACGTAGAGCTGATCCCTTGATCCTTTATAGCAAAGTTTTTAAATTCTTTTCCGTAGTCCATGTAAATGGGTTTGATTTTTAAACTAAACTGTGTAAGAGAACTTCGTAATGAGGGTTTGAGTTACAATAAAAACAACTGCTTTCTCAATTTTAGCGTAGCAGGGCTACGGTCAAATTGAAAAGTACTTTTGATTGTTTTTGAAGTAATTCAAGCCCGTAATAGATTTTCTGTTGCACATTTTAGTTTTGATTGACAAAAAAAGGCGTGAATCCTCACGGATTCGACGCCTAAAGATAATTAAAATAAGCCGGTTTAACTGTAGGCCTCTTTTACGAAGGCGTCATAGGTTACCTCCTTAGTCTTTAATTTTGCATTTTCCTTAAAGAAATCAAGCATTTTCTGACCGTTTAACTGCTCTTGTAAACGCTGAACTTCTTCTTGGTTGCTCATGATACGAGCCGTGATGCCATCCAATTCTTCTTGAGACGGATCCATTTGTCCAAACTGAGCCATTTGCGCTTTGATCATGTTTTGAGCGTAGTCTTTCAACTCGTCAAAAGTCACTTGCAAATTGTGTTCTGCACGAAGTTTGCCTTCAATCAATTGGTAGCGCAAACCTTTTTCGGTACGCTCGTATTCTGCATTGGCTTCGTCCTCAGAAAGTTCTTGCTCTCCAGCTACGCGTAACCAACGTTTTAGGAATCCATCAGGAAGATCGAACTTGGTGTTGTCGATCAATGAGTCTACAACATCGTTCAATAATTTTTGATCCGCTTGTTGCGCAAACTGACGCTCAGCATCTTCTTTGATCTTTCCACGCAATTCCTCTTCTGACTTCACCACGTCTTTTCCGAAGAGTTTATCAAAGAGCTCCTGATTCATCTCAGCAAGTTCACGTGTATTGATCTCATCAATAGTAAAGGCTACCTCTACATCCAAACCATGTGCATCGTCATGAGAAACACCAAACACGCTTTGGTTTTGGTGATCGTCCTTAAACATAGACTTGGTCTTAAGGGTAACCGTCTCTCCTACTTTAGCACCTAATAAGGCTTTCTGCTGACGTTTTCCGTCAACGCGATCTAGAGAGAGCGTAGTTTTGTTATCGATCCCAGCTTCTTCATTTTTGAAGGTTCCGGTGATCTCTGCATCTGCAACAACCTCAGCTTGGCTGATCAATTTTCCGTATTGTTTGCGGATGCTGGTTACTTGATTGTCGATCATTTCATCATCAGCAACGATCTTGTATTGAGTAACCGCTTTCTTAGGAGTCATGTTTACCTCAAACTTAGGAGCCAGACCCAATTCAAATTCAAAGTTGAAATCGTCTCCATCCCAATTGATGTCGGTCTCATTTTTTGGAAGTGGATTTCCGAGTACCTCTAGCTTTTCTTCCGTAAGGTATTTGTGTAAGGAATCTTGAAGCAATTTGTTTACCTCATCGACCAAAACGGCCTTTCCGTACTGACGCTTCACCATTCCCATTGGCACATGTCCTTTACGGAAGCCTGGGATGTTAGCGTTCTTTCTGTAGTTGTTTAAAATGGTCTCTACCTTGTCTGCGTAGTCCTTTTTCTCGATCGCCACAGTTACTACGGCGTTCAAATCATCAATATCGTTTCTGCTGATGTTCATAATGTATTTTTCTCTGAAAATCGGAGTGCAAAACTACGACTTTTTTAAGCCATCAGCAAGGGAAGCAAGACTTGATTATCAGGCCTTTGGTTTTTCTTCTTTCACCAAGGAATTGACAAAGGCTTGCAAGAAGGAAAGCAAGATACTGAACAGTACAGCCCACCAGAATCCATCTACCCTAAATCCATCGAGCATCTCACTGGCCAGCAAAACAATGACCGCGTTGATCACAAAGAGAAATAAGCCTAGGGTTATAATGGTCAAAGGCAAGGTGAAAAGGATCAACAAGGGTTTTACAAAAAGGCGCAGGATCGCTAAGACAATAGCGACGATGATCGCACCCCAATAGCCGGAGACTGCAACTCCAGGCAGTACATTGGCGAGAATTAATACAGCCCCTGCTGTAAGGGCAATTTTGAGTAATGTATTCATCAATTTGAAAATTTTATCGCGCTGTTAATCAAGGAAATTAAGACTTTCTGCATTGATCAACCGCTTCGCTCTTGCACAAAAAAAAGCGTTACCCGAAGATAACGCTTTTTATCATGTGATATTTAGATGGTCTTAATCGTTACTCAAGGTAATGGTTCCGAAAGTTCCGATATCTACGTTTGGAATTGTAGCTCCGTATTTGGCGTTGATCGCATCAATGATCAAGTTTGCCGTGTATGCATATCCTCTTGGAGTTGGGTGAACCCCATCTAAAGAGAACGCTCCACCAGTTACAAACTCATTGGTCAACATAACTCCATTGCTCATCACTCCTCCGTTAGCCACTTGTGCCAAAGCACTTCTAGCATCTACAAAAGCAAGGTCATTCGCAGCAGCAATACCTTCAATAGCAGCGTTGTATGCAGCTCCAGCAGCAGCAACACGTGCTTGCTCAGTAGCTGTCAATACAAACTGGTTTGCTAGAGGTACTGATACACCGTTGATCGCGAAAGGATCGTCTCCAACTTGAGTTCCTAAAACACCAGCAGCAGTAAGAACGATCAAGTCATTCTCATTAGCCTGACGCAGTTGTCCAAGCAATGCAGCAGTTTCAGGATCTAAGTTAGCAGGAGGTCCTTGTAGGATCGCTGTAACATCAGTAAGATCTGTATCTGTAATGATTGGCGCATTACCCAATCCAGCTTCAAATGTAATTACACGTGAAGAAGCTTCTTCTGCACTAATGATCCCAAAACTAACTAGTGTTGGTAAAACAATGTCATTGTAAAGTGCAAAGTTCGCATTCAAAGTAGCAGCAGTAGCCTCGTCTAATGGAACAGAGTTTACCGGTACTGTAGTAAAGAATGGAATAGAAGTTACATCAGGAATGTTCAACACAACACCTCCAGATCCACCAGCAGCTAAAGCCTCTACTTCTTGACTAAATACAGAAGCAAAAACGTTAGGGTCAGTGATATCATTAGGTCCGTATGTTGATGGATCCAAGTTTCCAAGTTGATCAACTCCAGAACCACCGCTTGTTGCATAACTCAAGATATCGTTGTTTCCGATCCACAAGCTAAAGAAAGAAGGGTTCAAAGAAGCAGCATCTCCAACAACAGTTGCAGAAGCGTTTGTAGCGATACGAGCGTAGTAAGGGTTAGCAGTACCTGTAAGAACTCCGTTTACATCTCCGTATCCTGGCGCTACCAAGTGGAAACTCTTCGCACCTGGAATACCCATATTGTTGAATGGGCTTGCCAATCCGTTAGCAACATCAGTAGTTGGCATACCACCTAGAACTGCAGGTCCTAAGTTACCTTCAGCATCAGCAGCTAATACAAAACGGTTTTGAGAAATCTGGTTTCCGCTTAAAAGCAATCCACCTAGATTATCGTTCATCAAAGGTTGAGTAAATTCTCCTCCACCCGCTAAAGCGAATTGATTCGCTAAAATGTTTGGATAAGAGTTCTCTTGTCCTGTAATATAAAGTGCACCGTCTGCAAAACCAGCAGTAAGGGAGTTACCCACGGCAACAAAACTTGACATATTGGCTTCACCTGTGGTGTAGAAACCTTCGTCAGTGATCGGTTCTTCAAATTCAACTTCACAACTTGCAAAGAAAGCTGCAGAAGCGACAAATAAATATTTAATATATGTTTTCATATGGCTTATCAGATTAGGTTGTGATTACATTCTATAAGAGATTCCAAGACCTGGAATGAAAGAGTTCGACTTGTAAGTTCCTCCAAATGGAACGGCAACACCATCCTCAAAGTAGAAATCGTAAGAAGCGTCTACTTCTTTAAATCTCAAGTAAAGGAAAGAAGCGTCGATCTGGAAACGATCGCTCAAGTTGAAGGTCAAACCAGCAGTGTACCCGTTGGAATCGTTACGTGGAGTTTCTGGAGCGAAGAAGCCATCCTGTACCGGAGACTCATCAAAGTAGTATCCTGCACGCAAAGTAAACTTAGAAGTCGCCTCAAACTGTAACCCAAAACGGTAAATAGAAGCATTCTTGTAGTTTCTACGGTTGAATGAATCTGGAATGTTAGGATCTGCAAAGTCAATATCCAAAGAGTTGTACACATCCCAGAACGCACGGTTGAAGTCAAAAGCAAACAACCACTTGCTGTGGAATTGGTATGAGAATCCAACGGTCAATTCTGCCGGAAGTGGCAAAGAAGCGTCAAAAGTAGTATCAGCAAAAGGAGTCAAAGGTGAGTTTGGTACATTCTCAAAGTCAGCCTCTCCACCTTCAGCGTCTAGAATAATTTCTGAACGGTAATTGAATCCAATGTTGATCTTATCAGTTGGTTTGAACATCGCACCAATAGTATAACCCCAAGCATTAACACCAGAAGCATCAACAGTAACGTTAGTTCTGTTGCCGTCTAGATCTGATAAGGTTCGGTTCAAGTTTCTGTTGAAGTTTACAGAACCAGTCACATAGATAGGACCACCACCGATACTCAACTCGTCAAAGATCTTCACAGAAACAGTTGGTTGTACAAAGATCGCAGCCAACTCAATATTGTTTACCAAGTGAGATCCTTCCCAGTCATTCGGGTATTCAACAGAACTACCATAAGGTGTGTAAACACCAAGACCAAAGGCTAACCAGTCGTTAGCTTTGTAAGAAGCATACAGATAAAATGGAGTTCCAACAGGGCTGTCAGTCTCTGTAGAATATCCGAATTCTGTATTCTGAAATTTTACATCAGCGAAAACACCAGAAACACCAGCAGAGATGTTTAGTTTGTTTTCAAGGTAGACCATACCGGCAGGGTTAAAAAACACCAATTCGGCACTGTTTACGACTGCCACACCCGTGTGTCCCATAGCCAGAGATTTCTGCCCCTGAAGACTCACACGGTATCCACCTGCATAAGTCACCGCCGCAGTCAACGCAAAAACAGCGAAAATGAGTAATTTTTTCATAAAAAGGGATTAAAAATTAGATTGTAGTATTAGTTCGATTACAAAGGTAGTTCTTTTTAATCACTACCTATTTATTATGCATACATAATAAATGTTGTGCAATGTTATAAAAAATCTATAACATTTTGGTAAAATTCCCTAGGATTTTCGGCATGTAGCCAATGTCCAGCAGCAGCGACCTCATCAATGATTGCCGCGGGAAAATGTCTTTTGATCATGATTTCATCAACAGGCAGTATGTAGTCTGATTTTGCACCTTTTAGAAACAGTGTTGGTCCTTCAAAGCGGGCGTCATCTGCCAGAGGTTTACCTACTTCTTCAATATTTTGCTTTAAAGCGGGAAGGTTCATCCTGAGCCCTAAAACACCTTTGTCAACCCAGTACAGATTCTTCAACAAAAATTGCCTCACACCGGGTTCAGCAACGTATTCACTTAATAAATCATCAGCCTGAGAACGCTCGGTCAGCTGGGTTTCCCAAAGATTGGTTAATCCATTCAATATGGCTTGGTGGTGCTGCGGATAGGCCTTTGGAGCGATATCTGCAACGATCATTTTTGACACGCGCTGCGGATTTCGGGTAGCGAATTCCATCACCGTCTTTCCGCCCATGGAATGCCCGATGAAACTAGCGGATTCAATTCCGTGGCGGTCCATATAAACGAGCAGATCTTGCGCCATCAAGGCATATGAAAATCCGGGATCATGAAAGCTCCGTCCGTGGTTTCTTTGATCCACCAAATGCACTTGAAAGCCGGCTTCCGCAAATTTATTGGCAAGGGTCTTCCAATTGTCTCCCATACCTAAAAAGCCGTGAAGAATAATTAGCGGGCTCCCTTTACCGACAATTCGTGAGTGTAATAAACTCATGATTTTAATTTATGGATATACATATTGACCACATTCTCCAAGCCCAAATACAAGGCTTCAGAGATCAAGGCGTGACCAATGGACACTTCGGCTAAATGCGGAACCTCTTGTGCAAAGAAGGCAATATTATCTAGGGAAAGATCGTGTCCTGCGTTAATTCCTAAACCGAGCTCGTGCGCTAACTGAGCGCATTCAGCATAGGGCTTAACGGCTTGCTTATTTCCCTCAGCATAACCACTCGCGAAGGCTTCTGTATACAACTCGATCCTATCGGTGCCAACCTCAGCTGCGCCTTCTATCATTCCCGGAACCGGATCCACGAAAATGGAGGTTCGTATGCCTCGCGCCTTGAATTCTGCGATGATCTCGGTAAGAAAATCTTTGTGCTTGACCGTATCCCAACCCGCATTAGAGGTTAAGACATCTTCTGCATCTGGCACCAAAGTGACTTGCTCGGGCAGTACCTCGTTGACCAAATCCACAAAGCTGCCCACCGGATTCCCTTCAATATTGAACTCTGTATGAACCACGTCTTTTAGATCGCGCGCATCCTGATATCGGATGTGTCGTTCATCGGGTCTGGGGTGAATGGTGATTCCATGCGCTCCAAAATCTTGGATATCTGAAGCGACTTTAAGCAGGTTAGGCACGTTACCTCCACGCGCATTACGCAGGGTAGCTATTTTATTGATATTTACGCTTAATCGCGTCATGGCTTAGTATTTGATTACAAAAATACGAAGATGATAAAGGCTCATGCTCCTTAAAATTGATTAATTTGCATAAAAATTATTGGTATTGAATACTGCGGAATACATTATTAACGACGTTAGACCCTTCAGCCTAGAAACCTCGGTACGCGAAGTTCAAAATGCTTTCAACAATCTCACTTATTCGCATTTACCAGTCTACAATGAAGGCACCTATTTGGGTTGTATTTCTGAGACCGACGCACATTGCTTTGAAAGTGACAAGAGCATTTTGGATATTCAATACACTTTAGAGGGATTCTTTGTGCGTGAGAACACCAATTGGCTGGATGTCTTAGAAGCCTTTGCCCAACATTCGAGCAACATCATGCCTGTGCTTAATGAAGAGCAAGAATATCTCGGTTATGTAGAACTGGGGGACATCATGAACCTTTTCAGCGAAACACCCTTCTTGCATGAAGCAGGAGGCATTATCATTGTGGAAAAAGGTGTAAACGACTACTCCTTTAGTGAGATCTGTCAAATTGTAGAGTCTAACGATGCGCGTTTGTTAGGTGTTTTTGTATCTCATATGGAGAACGACATCATTCAAGCAACGGTCAAGATTGCACCAACGGGGATCAATACCATTGTGCAGACCTTTAGACGTTACGGTTACAATATTGTTTCTCAGCATGCTGAGGACACTTATCTGGACAGCCTAAAAGCCCGCTCCAAGTATTTGGACAAATACCTCAATATGTAATCGGCCTTAGGGATGAAGATCGCGATCTACGGACAGTTTTACCACAAAAATTCGGGCGGTTATATCGCTTCGGTACTCAATGCTTTAGACAAGGCCAAAGCCGATGTCTTCATTGAAGCGAATTTTTTGGAACTTATCCGCGCCAATGAAAATATTGAGAAGGACTACGAATCCTTTGAGACCTTCACGCAATTAGACAACACTTACGATCTGTTTTTCAGTATTGGTGGAGACGGAACCATTTTGCGTTCCATTACTTATGTCAAAGATCTAAATATCCCGATCGTTGGGATCAATACGGGCCGCCTTGGTTTTTTAGCCACCATTCAAAAAGACGACCTCAAAGAACATATAGACCAGATCCTCAACAGGCAATACAGCATTTCTGAACGCAGCCTGTTGCAGGTAAAGACCACTCCGGCCAATGCCATGGAAGGTGTTTTGAACTTTGCGCTCAATGAGGTAGCCGTCAATAGAAAGAACACTACCAGTATGATCCGCGTGGCAACAGAGCTCAACGGAGAGTATCTGACCAGTTATTGGTCAGACGGTTTGATCGTTGCAACTCCTACCGGCTCTACAGGATATTCTTTAAGTTGTGGAGGACCAGTAATCGATCCACAATCGAACTCCTTTGTGATCACTCCAATTGCCCCGCACAATTTGAACGCAAGACCTTTTGTAATTCCAGACGATACGGCCATTGGACTGCAAGTCTACGGCAGAGAAGATTCCTATCTGCTTTCCTTGGATTCTCGCATCGTGACTTTAAACAATGATACCGAGGTAGAGATCACCCGTGCACCCTTTACAATTTCTCTGGTTCAACTCAATCACGACAGCTTTATCAAAACCATTCGCCAGAAGCTACTTTGGGGCGAAGACAAGCGCAATTTTAAACAATAAAACAGGCGTTTTACTGTTTTACTTCTCGGAGGATACAGCTAAGGCTGTGGTTACCTCAAGTTTATTGTTATATTTGCACGTTTTTTCAGGGATATGAGGGCCTTATTTTTGCTGTTTTTTATAGGATTAGGAAGCTTTTCGAGCTTCGCACAAACCTACGAGATTGGAGCCGTTCTAGGTGGAACCAATTTTATTGGTGATGTAGGACGCACCAATTACATCTCGCCCAACACCCTGCACTTTGGTGGAATATTGAAATGGAATCGCGGCCCGCGCCACGCATTCCGCTTTACTTTGATCCAATCCAACTTAAAAGGAGACGACAATAAATCCAGCGAAACACGCCGAGCAGAACGCGGTCTGACATTCACCAATTCCATCACAGAGGCTTCTTTAGGTTTGGAATTTAACTTCGTGGAATTCAGCATGTATTCCGGCAAACCGCAGCGTACACCGTATTTATATACCGGTTTGACGTATTTTCGATATAATAACCTTTTTAGGGACCCTAATACCGATGTGATTCGTAAATTTGGCAGCGCCTGGGATTTCGCGATCCCTATGGTAGTTGGTTACAAAGCGACACTGGGAACAAAAATGATTCTCGGACTTGAAATTGGGGCCAGATATACCTTGACAGACGCCTTGGACGGCAGCAACCCCGTAAAGGACCTCGCAGACGACCAAAGCCTTAAATTCGGTAATTTAAATAGTGACGATTGGTACGTATTCACAGGGCTAACCCTGAGTTTTACCTTTGGTCGACAACCGTGTTATTGTAATTTCTAACGATGAGCAAATTAGATCGTATCGACAAAGCAAAGCTTCCGAAGCATCTGGCCGTTATCATGGACGGCAACGGACGTTGGGCTAAAAAGAACGGTCTATTCAGAACCAAAGGTCACGAAAGTGGAGCCAAAGCGGTTAAAGAAGTCGTAGAAGGCGCTGCAGAGTTAGGCATATCTTTTTTAACACTTTACGCCTTTTCTACAGAAAACTGGAATCGACCCAAATTGGAGGTTCAAACCCTGATGAAGCTCTTGGTATCCAGTCTGAAAAAGGAAGTTAAAACCCTCCAGAAAAACAACATTCGATTAGGTGCTATTGGAGCGCTGAATGACTTGCCAAATAAGGCGAGAACGGAATTAAATGAAGTGATTGAAGCAACCAAAGACAACGACAGAATGACCTTGACTTTGGCCTTGAGTTATGGCTCCCGAGAGGAAATCACAAAAACTATTAAAGAAATAAGTTCCAAAGTTAAAAATAATATAATTTCGATTGAAGAGATTGATGAAGACGTTATAAATAAGCATCTTTACACGCTTAATTTACCGGACGTGGATCTGTTGATTCGCACCAGTGGAGAGCAGCGTATAAGCAACTTTTTACTATGGCAGATCGCTTATGCGGAATTATATTTTACAGAGGTACTTTGGCCCGATTTTAGAAAGGAACATCTACTCGAGGCTATCCTGAATTATCAAAACAGAGAACGCAGATTTGGAAAGACCAGTGAACAACTCAACTAACACTATATTTTTGAATTCCTATAAAAGAACATTACCACTTCTCCTTTTATTTTTCTTACTGAGCTTTTCGAGCTTTGGTCAGAAACGTGACTTAGACGCAAATCGCAAGTACGAGATCGGTAATATAGAGATCACAGGACTCAAAAGTTATAACGCGCAAACGGTATTAACCTTTACTGGCCTAAAGACAGGAGAACGTATCTACGTTCCGGGCCAACGTTTGAGTGACATCATCACCAACCTTTGGGACCAAAACCTGTTCTCAGACATCAGTATCTATGTTACCCGTATGGAAGGCGATGTAGTTGACCTAGAGATCAACATTCAAGAACTGCCAACGCTGAACAATGTTTCGATCTCAGGAATCCGCGATAGAAAGGCTCGTGATATCATAAATGATAACGAACTTAAAAAAGGACAGAAGGTCACTCAAAACCTTTTGACCACCACAAAGAATTACATCTTGAATAAATACCGCGAGCAAGGATTCTTGAACGCTCAGGTAATTATGAGTACCACCAACGTGATGGACTCCATCACTGGTTTGGAAACCAAACAAGATTTGGCCATCGCCATTGATAAAGGCGAACGCGTGAAGGTTGATGAGATCACCTTTAGTGGCAATGAGGCTTTGACAGATGCCAAGCTTCAAAAGGCCATGAAAAATACCAAAAAGAGATTCCCGCTTCGATTCTGGAAGCGCTCCAAGTATATCGAAGACGATTACGAGGCTGATAAAGAATCTATTTTGGACAAGTACAAGGAGAACGGGTATCGTGACGCGCGCATCGTAAGCGACACCTTGATCCGAAAAGATGATAATACGGTTGCCCTTGAGCTCACTGTAGAAGAAGGAAACCAATATTACTTTGGCGATATTGATTTCATCGGAAACAGCGTATTCAGCGATGAACTTTTGAGTCGTGTACTGGGGATCCAAAAAGGAGATACTTACAACGGGGTATTGCTTGAAGAACGCATCGCCGATGTTGGAGATCCAGAGGCTTTAGACCTCACCAACCAATATCAGAATAACGGTTACCTCTTCTCTAGAATTAACCCAGTAGAGGTAAACGTAAGAAACGACACCATAGATTTTGAGATCCGTATCATAGAGGGGAAACCCGCCTATTTTGATCACGTGACCGTTGTTGGGAACACCCGTACCAATGACCACGTAGTGTATCGTGAACTCAGAACACGTCCAGGAGAGATCTACAGCAAGTCCAATGTAGTGCGTACCGTACGTGAATTAGGACAGGTAGGTTATTTTGACCCAGAGCAGATCTCACCAAACTTTAAAAACGTAGATCCGAACTCGGGCACGCTAGACATGGAATACTCCGTTGTGGAGAAAGGGTCTAGCCAGATCGAGCTGCAAGGTGGTTACGGTGGAGGTGGATTCGTAGGAACCGTTGGACTGTCATTCAACAACTTCTCTATTAGAAACATCTTTAACGGGAAAGCGTACAAACCGCTTCCTATGGGAGACGGGCAAACCCTGTCGCTGCGCGCACAAGCTAGTACCTTCTTCCAAACCTATAGCCTATCATTCATTGAGCCTTGGTTGGGTGGACGTAAACCGATCCAATTTTCGGCCTCGTTCTCGCATACGGTGCAGTTCTTCTTCGACTTTAGAAGTAGAGATGCTGACCGCTCTAGAAAATTCTTGATCACGGGTGGATCTTTAGGTATTGCTAAGCGCTTGAAATGGCCAGATGACTTCTTCCAGATCTCACATGCGGTAAGTTTCCAGCACTTTGACTTGAAGAACTACATTACCAACCTCTTTACCTTTGGTGATGGATTCTCAAACAACTTGGCCTATACTATTGGATTGAGTCGTGACAATACCACGGTAAACCCGATCTATCCATTGGGAGGATCTCAATTTGCCCTTACGGCTAAATTGACGCCACCATGGTCACTCTTTAGCAGCACGGACTTTGCAAATTTGGAGAACGATCCAGAATTCCAAGACATCAATGGAAATCCAGATCAGGCGCGTATTGACCAAGAGCGATTCAAGTGGTTGGAATTCTACAAGATCAAATTCAACGCGACTTGGTACACCCGAGTAGTAGACAAACTGGTACTGAGAACCCATGCTGAATTCGGTTTCTTAGGAGCTTATAACAACGATCGTGGAATCCCTCCTTTTGAGCGTTTCTTTGTCGGAGGTGACGGACTTGGAGCTTTCAGTTTGGACGGACGTGAAGTAGTACAGCTGCGTGGATATCCAAACCAATCCTTATCGACCATTGATGGAAATACGATTTTCAACAAATTTACGTTAGAATTGCGTTACCCTATCAGTTTGAAACAACTGGCAACAATATACGCGCTTACGTTTATAGAAGGTGGAGCGGCTTGGGATAGTTTTAGAGATTATAATCCCTTCGTTATTAATCGTTCTGCTGGCGCAGGAATCCGTATATTTATGCCTGCGTTTGGACTTTTGGGAATCGATTTCGGATACGGTTTCGACCCTATTCCTGGTGGAATCGAACCTAATGGATGGGAAACGCATTTTATAATTGGTCAACGTTTTTAAACGCTTTGGCACGATATTTTCTATTACTCAACTGACTAAGACTATGCGATTAAAATTAATTCTCTTGGTATCTGCCTTAATGATTGGCAGCTTGAGCTACGCCCAACGCGGAGCGCGTATCGGTTATATCGATATGGAGTACATTCTGGAAAACGTTCCAGAATACCAAGAGGCTTCCCTGCAATTGGACAATAAAGTTCAACAGTGGAAAAAGGACATTGAAAAAAGATTGGCAGAGGTGGATCAAATGAAGGTGGACCTTAGTAACGAACGTGTTTTACTTACTAAGGAACTCATTGAAGAACGCGAAGAAGAGATTCAACTCAAGCAAGATGAAGTATTGGATTACCAACAAAAGCGATTTGGGCCCAACGGAGATTTGGCCATCCAGCGCAGACAATTGGTACAACCCGTGCAAGATCAGGTCTTCAATATTGTACAGGAGATCGCACAGGCCAAAAAATACGATTTCATCTTTGACAAGTCTGCAGACATTGTGATGCTCTTCGCTGCAGAACGCAACGACATTAGCGACCAAGTGGTACGCGCCATCAACAGAGCGGCAAAACGTACTCAAGCAACGTCTAAAAAAGACAAAGAAGAGATTGAAGCTCGCGAGGCACTCTCTGCAGAAGAAGATGCAGTTGTGACCGCTAAAGAGCAAGAGATCGAAGCGAAGAACGCTGAACGTGCTGCTGCAGCGGCCGCTCAGAAGACAGAAAGAGAAACACTTTTAGCAGAACGTAAACGAGTTCGTGATTCAGTTCGCGCTGCTAAGAAGGCAGAATTTGATGCAAAGCGCGCACGTTTGTTAGCGGAGCGTCAAGCTAGAAAAGATTCCATCGATGCAGCACGTGCTGCGCGCCGTAATAATGACGGTGACGATGATGATGGCGGAGGCCTATAACTCAAACAGAATTGATAATCTATAATACTTATAAACATTAATACAATTACAATGAAACATTTGAAATCTTTATGCGTAGCGTTGGTGTTGTTTGTTGGAGCTACCGGATTTGTGCAGGCGCAAGATGTGGCTAAGACTGCCCATATTGACACCCAAAAGTTGGTAGAAGCTATGCCGAGCATGGTTGACGCACAAAACCAATTAAAGAAGTTGCAAGCCACTTATGATGCTGAGATCAAAACTATGGCTCAGGAGTGGGAAGCTAAAATGAAGCAATATAATGCTGAGGCTGAGAGCAAAACCGATGATGAGAACATCCGTCGCTCTAAAGAGGTTCAGGATATGCAAAAGAAAATTCAAGAATATCAGCAAAACGCACTTAAGGACCTTCAACAAAAAGAAGTTGACCTTATGACTCCACTATTGGAAAAAGCGCGTGCAGCCATTCAAAAAGTGGCTCGTGCACAAGGTTACCAATATGTATTGGATTGTGCAGTAGGTAACGGAGTTATCCTTTGTGATGGTCCAGACCTATTGGATGCTGTAAAGAAAGAGATGGGAATCTAATCCAGACTTTCTCAAAACTTTTCAAAACTGCCTTCGGAATCCCGGAGGCAGTTTTTTATTTTTAGCATATGAAGCTCAAAGGACCTATTGGCATATTTGATTCTGGCGTTGGCGGCACTTCCATCTGGCGTGCTATTGAGGCCCAAATGCCTTTAGAGCATACCTTATATTTAGCCGATAGTAAGAACGCACCTTACGGTAAGAAATCCAAAGAAGCGATCTTAGCCCTTTGCATTAAGAACACGGAACTTCTTATTGATCAAGGTGCAAAGATCATTGTGGTGGCCTGCAACACCGCAACTACCAATGCCATTGATTATCTGCGAAGCAATTACGAGCTTCCTTTTATTGGAATAGAACCCGCCATAAAACCCGCTGCACTGCAAACAAAGACCAAGAGCGTGGGCATCCTCGCCACACAAGGCACTTTGAGCAGTGCGCTGTTCGCAAAAACCTCGGAGACCTTTGCCAAAGATGTTGAAGTGATCGAAGTCATTGGTACAGGCTTGGTTGAACTCATTGAAAGTGATCAAATAGAGAGTCCAGAGATGGAATCGCTTTTAACACAATATCTAGCGCCAATGAAAGCGGCAAATATTGATCATTTGGTTTTGGGATGCAGCCACTACCCTTATTTAATTCCAAAGATCAAGACTTTGTTGAGCAAAGAGGTGAAGATCATTGATAGCGGAGAAGCTGTAGCTCGTCAAACCGAGCGCATATTAGAACAGCACGCGTTAAGCTATGCACATGAAAAGTCTTCCCATCAGTTTTACACCAATAGCGACCCCAAGGTGATCTCAAAGATTCTGGCGGATCATCCTGCTCCAAAAAGCATCAGCTATAAAGATTTCTGATCGGGATCTTTAAACCAAGAAGCGTACTTCACATAATTATTTGCAATCCGATCGATCTCCCCAGAAGAAAGTTCTGGACTCACTGATTTGATCTTTTTGGCCGGCATTCCCGCAAAGATGCTTCCTGCTGGAACGTGGGTGTTCTTGGTCAAAACAGCTCCCGCAGCAATAATACTCCCCGATTCTACCACACAATCGTCCATAATGATACTGCCCATGCCTACCAGCACATTGTCATGAATGGTACAGCCGTGAACAATGGCGTTATGGCCGATGGAAACATTATTGCCAATGGTGGTCGGAGATTTTTGATAGGTTGCATGGATCACAGCCCCGTCTTGAATATTGACCTGTTCCCCAATCTTGATATAATGCACATCTGCTCTAAGAACTGCATTAAACCACACACTACAACGCGGGCCCATCATAACTTCGCCGACAATGGTAGCGTTTGGCGCTATAAAACAGTCTTCTGGGATCTGCGGATGAATACCGCGAACGGGTAAAATATGCATGTTTGATTATTTAAAGTAAGACAAGAGCGCTGACTTTTTTGCCGCGGAGACCAAGAGTTCTTTCCCATTGCTCAAAACCACACTCCCACCCTTGCCTTTGTTATACGCAACAACGGCATTGACGTTCACCAAATAGGATTTGTGGATCCTGGCGAAGCCTTGATCAGTTAAGATATCTTCAAAATATTTCAGGGTTTTACTGACGAGTTTTTTGCCCTTCTGTAGATAGATCTGGGTGTAATTATCATCGGCTTGACAATACAGAATATCATCAACGGCCAAAACTTCAAATCCAGACTGTAACGGAATGGTAATCTTACCTTGTACCTGTTTTGATGAGGGCACCAAAACCTGATCCTGCAAACGCTCTTCTTGTTGTTTGATCTCCGAAACATAATCCACAGCCTTGATGAGCTCGTCAATTGAGATCGGCTTTAAAAGATAATACGAAGCATGAGCGTTTAGGGCATCAATGGCGTAGTGATCATAGGCCGTCACAAAAACCGTCTCAAAGGTTCTATCGCCCACCTTGTCCAAAAGATCAAAGGCATTGCCATAAGGCATTTCCACATCCAAGAATACCAGATCCAAACTATTATTGCGGATCAAGGTCAGGCCTTCTTCAATTCCTGCTGCCTCTCCCACCAATTCCACACTGGGACAGTATTTTTTGAGGTAGTTTCTTAGAATTTCCCGGCTGGTTTCTTCGTCTTCTACGATGATGGCTTTTAAGATCATTGGTCTTTCTTTACAATAAGGCTTACCCGTGTACCGCTGCCGTCTGATTGCAGATCACTCACGGTGACGTCTACCTTGTCTTTATACATTTGATTTAGGATCTGGATGCGTTTTTTGATGTTACCCATTCCTTTGGATTGTTGTTTTTTCTGATTGGCCGTTTTAAGCGCTTTGGACTTTTTACGTCCAATTCCATCATCGGTGATAGTAATGGTGATGGTCTCCGAATCGGTTTGATCAAAACGCACTTCTAATTTCCCCTTGGTCTCTTTATAGCGCAGACCGTGCCATACCGCATTTTCAATATAGGGTTGCAGCAGCATAGGCGGAATAACAAAGTCGTCCACGTGAAGTTTTTCATCCAAGATGATCTCATAGTCAAACTTGTCCTTAAAACGGAAGTGCTCTAATTTGGTGTAAATACTCAACAGATCAATCTCCTTGGACAGCGGAATGAAATCCTCCTCACTATTTTCCAACACGGAACGCATCAGCCTGGAAAAATCAGAAAGATACTTATTGGCCGTTCGCTCATCACTACTGGCAATAAAACTGTTCACAGAATTCAAGGCATTGAAAATAAAATGCGGATTCATCTGGGTGCGCAGTGATTTTAGCGCCAAAAGGTTGTTGGCGTATTTCTGCTGACGTATGCCCTTGTTTAAGAAATAAGCCATAGCCAGAAGCAAGACAGCCAAAGCCACAAGGGAGGCGATGATCCACTTTTGAACCTTGTTGTTCTTTTCGATGAGCTCTTGATTCTCAAAAGCTAATTTATATCGCGACTCATTGAGCTGCCGCTCATTTTCCAAACTGGTAATGCGGTTCTGTTTTAAGGCAATGTCCCGACTGAAACGTGCGGCTTGAGAAAGCTCCTGCTCCTTTCTGCGGTAAAGTTCATCCACCACAGCCACATAATTCTCATAACTGCGGGCTGACTTCTCTGCCATGCCCAGATCTCTGAATACCTCTGATAGTTTCCTCGTGGCGTCTTTTTGAACCACGAGATCACCACTGGCATCTGCCTGAGCAATACTTTTCTCTAAGTAAGGAATGGCCGCTTGATAGTTGTCTTGAGCGACCAAAGCATTGGCTATTTTGTAATTCTGACGTTGCGGAGTCAAATCTTCCACTACATCATCCGCCGCAGTAATCGTAGAAAGGTCAATGGAGTCCAACATATTGAGCGTCTCTGTACGCAGCTTGATCTCTTTGTCAAAATCTCGGTTGGCATTATAAAAGTCGGCCACCTTAGTTTGTTCTTTTACAGAACGAACCTCGCTTTCATCAGCCGCCAATTCTAGAGAACTTTCAAAATAATCGTTGGCAATTGCAGGAGAGCCCGCCGCTGCATAGGCCTCACCAATTTTAGAGTTCAAGTTGGTGATCTTTGGAGTGATCAAATGATCTTTGGCCACTTGCAGCCCGCGTTGGTAATTATCTACTGCATTGTCCAGATCTCCAATAGCGATATAGGTATCCCCCAACCCTTCATAAACCTCCACGGTCTGATAGTTGGTCAATTCCTTTTCTAACAATTGCTGATAGGCCTGCAGACTTTCTTGGTGGTTCTTGTTGTTGCGATAGGTACGCGCCAACTTTATTTCTACTGCTGTTTTAGGAAGACTACGCAGACTGCTTTTATAGTTTTCTACTGCCAGATCATGCTGCAACCAATAGTCATTTATATCTCCTAAAGTTTCAAAGGCAATACCATTTTGAGCGGGGGTTGGACGTTGATCACGCGTAGATTCCAAAGCCTGAGTTACATACTCAATACTCTTTTTAGCATCCTGTTTTAAATAGGACTTAGCAGAGTCTATATACTTGGGAAATACGTTGGTATACTCCTGCTTTCTAGAAGATAATTTTTTCTGACTGACTACATCATTTTCCGTACCCGGTGCTTTTTTGACAAGGATTCGCACGGATTGATCGTCCTGAATTTCATAATATACGGTCTCAAAAGCATCACTGGTCACTATGAGTTGATCCCCAACACGTGCACGGATACTAAAGTCTCCTGCAGCGTCTGTAGTGGTGTAAGCGCCACCTGATATTTCGATGTTCGCATTACTGATCGGTTCCAAGAGCTCGTCATCAAAGATGCTTCCTTTAAGCGTAAAACTCTCCCGAGGTTGCAAGCGCGTGCTGCCATCACTGTTGGCATCGACCTGAGCCAGGCTCACCGGTGCGATTCCTAACAGTATTATTATAAGCAATAGATATGTGTATCGAGCTTGCATAGTGATGTAAACTTAGGCTTTTTTAAGCAGTAAAGAAAACCGCTCAGTTACTGTAAATGCTAATATTAGGCCAAAATTGACCACTTGCCTAAAACCAGAGTGAAGTTCCCTAAACGGTTGGTAGCGTTAACTCATTCTAACTTTTTCTTTAAGTACTGTCCCGCTAGTTTTACCTCAGTAAAATAAAAAATATCGACATGAAACGAATTTTGATAGCAAGCTGTATTCTGGGTATGACATTACTGCCCTCTTGCAAAGGTGAGGTAAGCGATAATGATAAGGACCTGGCCATTGCCACTACTACTCCGGTGACTAACAATCCCAACAAGCACTTTATTAAAGTAGCTTTGTTGCTAGACACGAGCAACTCAATGGATGGACTCATTGATCAGGCCAAGGCGCAACTTTGGGAGATCGTCAACGAACTTTCTTATGCGCGTTGTAAATCTGTACAACCCAATTTACAGATCGCGCTCTACGAATACGGAAATGATGGACTTCCGAGTCAAGAAGGACATATTAGACAGGTACTCAACTTCACCAATGATTTGGACGAAGTATCTAAAGAGCTATTTTCTTTGAGCACTAATGGTGGAAGCGAATTCTGCGGTCAAGTAGTTCAAACCTCTTTAAATCAACTGGATTGGGGTAAAGACGGAGACGATCTTAAAATGGTCTTTATTGCGGGCAATGAACCCTTTACTCAAGGAACCGTAAACTATGTTGACGCTGCTCAAGATGCAAAAGAAAAGGGCGTAGTGGTGAACACTATTTTCTGTGGAGACTTTAAACAAGGCGTACATACTAAATGGAAAGACGGAGCCGATTTGACTTACGGAGACTATATGGCAATTGATCACAATCAGCGCACCGTGCATATTGCATCTCCTTATGATGACGTTATCTTACAACTGAATCTTAAACTCAATAACACTTATGTGCGTTATGGCGCCATTGGATATGCTAAGGCTGAACAGCAAGCCGTTCAAGACAGCAATGCCGAATCTTACGGAAAGGCCAATGCAGTGAGCAGAACGGTGAGTAAGGGCAGTGGAATGTATAAGAATACTTCTTGGGACCTTGTTGATGCCATTGAAGCAGATGAGGATTTTGAATTGGAAGAGCTAGAAGAAGAATATCTACCAGAAGCGCTGAAAGGAAAAACTCCAGAAGAGATTAAAGCTTATGTCGCGGAGCAAGCAGCGGTTAGAGCTGAGATCCAAAAGGAGATTCAAAAGCTCAATGAAAAACGCCGCTTATTCATTGCTGAGAAGCAAAAAGAAGAAGGCACAAAAGGTTTGGGTAACGCCATGTTGGAAGCCATTAAAAAGCAGGCAGAAAAGAAAAATTACACTTGGGAACGCTAGTTACAACAAGCTAGAAAAAGAAAAAGCCCCGATCAATCGGGGCTTTTTTTATTAGTTAATCGCAGGACAATTACAATCGTATTCCTCTCTGCGTTTTCCAAAGTCAAATCCTAGAGTGATCTGGTGGAATCCACCAGTATCAAATCGAACCGTTCCAATTTGGTAGGAGTAGGTATAGGCGAACATCCATTGCCCGTAGTTCACCCCAACAATAGGAGTTACTAACTGCAACTTTTGGTCACCGATATTCACTCCATCCAAAAACTCCGCTCCGTCAAAACTTCTGCGGTAAGACAAGGCACCCCAAACAGTTCCAAAGTCAAGTTCCTTATACGCTTTGAAGTTTAAGTCGATGAACTTCTCGCCGGTACGCTCTGTAAGTTGAAACAAAGTTGACGGCTCAAAGGTCCAACCGCTGTAACGTGTAGAAAACGTATAAGCTGCGGATAGTAAGTAACGTCGCTGATTCGCAGATTCAAACTCTTCCGAAAACAAACCTCTATTTCTAAATATTAGGTTCTTTACGGTAAAGTGAGCCGAAAAGTCCAAGAAGTTATAGGAAGCTCCTACGTCTACATTGAAGTATGAAGTACTTTGAATAATCCCAGCAATTACCGGATCAAAGTCATTCAAGTCAAAATTGGTCTCATCTAAAGAAGACTGTACCAAACCAGCACTCAATCCAAATGAAAGTTGATTCAGATCTACAGGAGATCTTGAAAACATGATATGGTGAGCATAGGTCAGGTATCCTCCAGTTTGAGAGTGGAAACCGTTTTGATCGTTGAATAAGATCGCTCCTATTCCCGACTGATCCCCCAATCTAGCGTTAAACGCCAAAGTCTGTAAGTTTGGCGCATCGTTTTGATCAAACCATTGCTGTCTGGCAGATAGTCTGATCTGGTTGCTGTTCGCAGCCCCAGCCATAGATGGATGCAGTAGATATAGATTATCTGAGAGATAATCTGAGTACACAGGTATTCCTTCCTGTGCATTCATTATACCGCATACAAGTAGGGCAATAATCGGGGATAATTTCTTCAAGTTCATGCAATTATCTTTTTAAGGTAAAGTGTCCTCTAAATTCTTTTTCAATATCGTCCTCGTCATAGATCACTTGGAACCAGTAATCACTCGATGGCATCGGGTTACCGTTGTAGGTTCCATCCCAACCAGGCCCTAGTGGACTCAGCTGTTTGAGTAACTTTCCAAATCTGTCAAATATATAAATTTTTGCCGTAGGGTTACTGGCGATTCCTATGATGTTCCAGGTGTCGTGGAAGCCGTCTTGATTTGGCGTGAAGAACAGCGGATAGTCAATCACTCCTACCGGGATGCTCACACTTCCACAGCCGTTCTGATCCACGATGGTCACGATGTGATCTCCCGGACTCACGTTGGTGAACAGTCCGCTTTCCTGAAGCGGTCCGTCATCCAACTGGAAGAAGTATACCCCCAGTCCGCTGGCCTCCGCCTGGATCTGATGAT
>NZ_JAQQTE010000002.1 GCF_028561565.1 Gilvibacter sediminis
AAATCAAATTGAGCTTGTGAACTTGCGTTCACAGAAAATAAAGATGCTATAAATAGGAATAGTTTTTTCAAAGTGTATTTAGTAATGCGTTACAACGTCCCCGTATAAACCCCGTGCGAACGAGTTGCTTGGCCTATACTATCAGCCGTTATCTTTTTTAGTTTAATTTCTGCACTCAAACCCTGCTACGGTGAGCTTGGGGTTTATGCGTTGTTGGCTTGCGTTGTTATTAATCATTCATCCTCAAATATTCATCCTTGACTATGTAACCATTATTATTGAATACAAGTTCTAATTTATTATTTGTAATGAAGCGAAAAACTAACTGTTTATCGTCAAACTTAATAACAGAGTCTTTTACTGTAAAGGAATAATTTGTTTCTGTTTGAAACCACTTTTCTTTAAAATTCTCATTGACAAAGACCTCATAATCGCAATTTCCAACTGTTAAATAGTTTGATTTAAATATCAAAAAAGATCTGCATCCTAACTCAGTTTCTAATTCTGAAACATTGATCGTGGTTAAAAATCCGTCTATCTCTCTTGTTTGAGACATTTGAACCCACTTTCCGCCTAGCTCAACTTGTTGTGCGAAGCCTTTACAAGTAAAAGCAATTATTGCTATTATGAATATTACTCTTTTCAACAAATGCATGCCAACGTCCCCGTATAAACGCCGTGGGAACCATCCGACGCGCACTACACGTAACGTTTGATCTTTTTAAATTAAATTTTCTTCTCTATCACCCTAGCCTTGTGAGCGATGGCGATTATGCGTTGTTGTAGCCTGTGCTGGCTACTCAAATCTTTTCAAAACTTTCCTTTCCGAATATACCTCTTTCCACATTTCTATTTTATATGTGTCATTCGGGTTTTTCTCGTATGCTGTATTTAAGTTTTTTGAGTACACACGTACTCGGTAATCGCCATTTTCAATTGCGGTCTCCATTACAATTTCAGAGTTTGGACAATCTAATACTTGCACAAATCCAGAATGGATCTTTAAACTCGCTTCTACCACATGGTCAAAGTCACTGAAATCCTCGATTAAACTTTTAGTAACTAAAATTTCAAATTCACATTCTACATCACCTTCTTCATTTTCAATTCCTATACCTAAAACGCCTTCGCCTACAGCAAGTTTATCTGTAAATGCATCATCTGACCAAAAATCATCTGAACTTGTATCTCCATTTGAATTCTTGTCGTTTAAATAAAACTGTCTAAAAGAGGTTCTGAATTTTAAACGTAAGCTCATTTTCCTAATATGGTTTGAAGCATTGGCTACAACGTCTTCGCATAAACCGCGGGCGGCATGTGGCGCGCGGCTGGATTCCCCAACTTCATCTACCCCGCATTTTAATCAGCAGGGAGAGCCACCTTGCCTACACTAAGACGTTTCTTTTTGTTTTACTTAAAGTTACTAGTTTCTGGATATGCCGCAAACTAGCCATGCGGATTTATGCGTTGTTGTAAGACGTTTATTTATGGTTGATAGCTTATTTTAACTAAATCTCCACGGAAGAAAGATTCTTTCTCCTTTTGGACAAAGACAATATCACTGTCATGTTCAATTAATAATGAGTTGTTGTCAAGCCAATTCGCGGAGATATTACTCCCTTTTTTAACATAATGTAAAATACCTCCACCACCTTGAGAATTCCATTCAAGCAAACCGCTTGTATTTTTATAATTGCCATCAACATATTCCTCGACAATAATCAATACTTTTTTACTATCGGGAGAATTTACTCGAACAAGTTCAATAATTGAAAAATCAATTTCTTTCTTTCGCTCCCTTCTAAAGAATTTCATGATTTAATAAATGACTTACAACTTGTTATATCCTCTAAATTATTAATCATATACCGAAACCAGGCCATATTAACACATTTTTTTTAGGCGCGATTTCGGGAGGCGTATTCTTTGCATCCATCAGCATTTGATCTAAAGGTGAACGTATGGACTGCAGATCCTTGCGCTGCACATGGGTATAGACCATGGTAGTTTCTGGCCGGCTGTGACCAAGTAACTCTTGTATGTAGCGAATATCTGTGCCGTTCTCGAGTAAATGCGTAGCATAACTATGGCGCAGGGTATGCGGTGTTACCCGTTTTGTGATCCCTGCGCGCTCACAACTTATTTTTAAAAACCTACGCACACTATTGGGGTTGTACTGTCCACCCTTTGGGTTTTCAATGAAATAAACCTGAGGCTGAAAAGCCATATAGTAGCTTTGCAATAAGGGTATGCAGCTTTCTGCTATGGATGCATATCTATCCTTGCGACCCTTGGAGTTCCTCACATGCAGCAGTCTCCTGTCAAAATCAAAATTAGAAAGCTTTAGATTCAACAACTCCCCAATCCTTAAGCCCGAACCGTAGAGCATGGCCAACGCGGCGCGGTGCTTTAAATTCTTTGTGACCTGTAAAAGGGTCATCACCTCTTGTGGGCTTAAAACAACAGGCAGTTTTTTGTCCTTTTTAGGCATGGGGATCTCTTCTCCATCTATGGAACATTCCGGATAGAAGTAAGCAAAGAGCTTGAGTGCACTAACGGCTTGCCTGTGGGTGCTTATGGAATACTTCAAGTGTTTTACAGTCCATTCCAGATATTCCCTCACGTCTTCCACCCCGAGCTCTGTAGTATCTGTATCTCCGCTATGACGTAAAAAGTCCAAAATAAATCCACCATATACCGCAATGGTATTCTTACTATATCTGCGTCCTCCTAAAAAGTCAATAAACTGACGATGAACTTCGGTTTTTTCAATGGAGAGCCCTTTTTGAATTATTTTGACACTTTTAGATCTTCGCTCAACATTCTTGATCTGATAAACACTAACCGTGTAACCGCCGGTCAGCATGTATTGCTTAAACGCTTCGATTCGCGTTTCCAAATAAAAGAGGTAGAAACAACGCTTTTCACTAGACCAATAAACTCCAGGGAATTCTTTGATGTACTGTTTAAGCGTGTAGGCATAGACAAACTGAATCGCCATACAAGTCCGCCCTTGATGTATTATAGGCTTTAGAGTGACTTTCATGTAGCTAATTATTAATTAGACTCCATAAAAACTACTGAATGTCAGTCCATAAGGCTATTAATGCTTGTCCAGATTTATGAATGTATGACACAAGCTTGAAGTCAAGGACGTTGAAAGGCTTGATAATTTGTGTTGCCATGCATTGTTAGATCACTTCGACCTCGGTCTAAAATCTTCATAATGCAAATCAAAATTCTCAGTTAAAAATCTCACGGCCAAATCGCAATTAGTTTCCTTATCTAAATAAATAATCGAATCCCTTTGCATGTGATCATCACTCAATAAAAACAATTCTTTTACATTTTCTGATTCTCCACTTGATTCACCACCCGATGGGACGAAAGAAAATCGATAGCGTTTACTCAAATTCAAAGCTGAAATTACTTTGCGATTCTGAAATGGCACAAATGTTTTAAACAGCAAAACTCTGCCAAGTGAAAGGGTCCGATACAATTTATCACCTTTACGCAACAAACCTTTTTTCGCAAAAGCCAAACATGCTAGATATGCACTGAGAATTAGAAAAAAGACAGTGACCAAAGGGCCGGTTAAATCGCCTGCCTCATTTATCGAATTAATTACAAATAAGAATGAAATCACAGCAAAACTGATCAAAACAACTCTATGATTAGCTCTGTAACGATTTTCTAAAACGATTAATTCCCTATTCATTATTAAGTATTGGGACAATGAAACACAACGCTCTTTCGTAATTAAGTCCATTGGACTTTAATCTTCGTGGAATATGTGTTGTTGGCTACAGTTTATACAATTTTCTAAGCGCTGTTTGTTTTGCTTTAAACTCATACTTTCCTTTAACTACCTCGAGATCTTCCAATATTTGAATGGCGCGCTTATCTCCTAATTTTCCAAGAGCATCAATTGAATGCCCTCTAAGTTTGTCATCTGTCAACTTTTCAATAAGAATATCAAATGACTCATCAGTTTTTATCCGGGCTAATATTCCAAGAAGAGGTTGTAATGCAATTCCATAATTTTTTCGTTTACAGATTTCGAGAATTGCTGTGTACGATGATTTGTCATTTATAATATATAAAGCATTACCCGCTGCATATAAAATCAGTTCTTCAGAACCTGTGATTTCACCTTCACTCTCGTCAAACATTTTCACTAAATAAGGCACAGCTTTCGTATTACCTTTTTCACTTAATGCTCGGATTATCATTTCTTTCTCAGATCCAGATGTCTTCTCCAGATATTTCAATAAAAGAGAAAGATAAGGTTTAGATGATGTTTTAGAATTCACCAAAGTTGTTACAGGGTCAAAAACTTCTCCCATGAACTCGCCTTTGGGAAGTCCTAAAACCTCAAGTTCATAATTCAGTGTTTGATACTCAGTCATCAAATTGTAGCTAACGGTTAGGCTAAACTACGTTTAATGCAGTTTAGGTGCTGTTGGCTGTAATTTTTTAATCTATTAAAGTTCCCTTTAAGGTTTTGATCAATTTCATTACTCTTTCATCACTCAAATCGGTAACTCTATATTCTCGGTATCGTTCACCTCCTTGACGCATTACGACTTCATATTCAAATCCATCCTGCAAGTCATTTATTCTTTCAATGCGAATCTCTTTTTGATCATTTCTAAGTCCGTGCTTTACCGATCTAGAAATTACTAGAGTGTGCATGGATGTCCCAATTCGGAAGTTTTGTGAATCACCCGAGTCCTTCATTTTTTGAATCAACTGAAGTATTGGTTCTACAAAACTGAAGCCTTCATAGTTCTCCATTAAATCACGATAGAAACTTTCCGTCTCACTCCATGACTCTTCAAATCGCCTTCTTATTTCTTCAGTCCTATTATCCACTTTTTAATTGCAGCCAAATATTGTTACCTGCTGGCTTTTTATTCGTTCATTTTTAACAATCCACTTTTAAAGTAGATTTTCATATTATTTCTTGTCTTTTTTCTTTTAGGTTCCTCTTCTTCAAGAAAAGCTCCTGATGCCGAATAGAAATTATCACTCTTAAATTCCACAAGTCCATAAATAATCTGGTTTTTGGTCGAGTCAGGAATTTCGGATAGCACAATTTTTGTGTCAGAACAAGGAACTTCCAGTCTCATTATCAAGCTGTCATTTTCTTTGTAGGCATAAGTTGGAAAATCATCCGAACTCAACATATGAAATAGTTCCGCCTTCTTGTCAGCTATTTTGATATAAAAACCAGTTCCGCCAAAAAGTCCATATGCTCCATTGATTCCAAGCGTATCTTTATCCCACAAGTAGAATGATTTAAAGGGAAGTTTTTTTGAAAAGTCTGTGCTTGAAATTACAAGACTGTCATTTTCATAACTTTCCACATATAGACTGTTCCCATAGACTTGCATTAAGTCGCCAAATATTTCAAATTCATGTTCTTCAACTATATGTTTTTCAACTTGACTTTTTATGTTTGGGTCTATTGTAAGTCCGTCAATATCGGTTTTCTTTTGTCCGTTTGAACAAGAGCATAATATCAAGACGAAAATTATTGTTAGGCACTTCATTTTTTATTCTTCGAACTGTTTGATTTTATACTTTTCCCCAAGTATCTTCTCAATTTCCATCAGTTTATTAACGAACTTAAATCCATGATGGTTATATTCCTCAGTATCTAATTCATCGAACCTTTTTCCAAAAACTCTTTTGGTTAGTTCAAAACAAGTTTCATACGTCAACCTATTCTCCAGTTCAATTTGATATTCTTGTTTGGTGATTTCATCCAGTTCTTCCTTGTTTATTAATTGTTGATTTTTCCAATACAATTCCTCCTCTATGAGTTCTCCGGTATTTTCGAAGATTTCGTCACCAACTGATTTACGCCTTACTTTTCTTCCATTCTCAAAGACACAAAAAGATAGTATATGTCCAATATGCAGATTTATGATTTCAGCATCCGGAAAAACCGATAGTATTTTAGATTCCGTTTTAGTTTTAGATTCTTGTTCAAATTCAAAACTTAAAGTTGAATGCGCAATCATTAAATAGTCTTTGTAAACACCAATAAAGAGTTCACCTAGTTTAGGTCCAAAGATAAATTCAGTTTTTTCAGTTAAGTCGAAGTTTAAAAATCCTAATGATCTTACAAATGCATTATTGATTTCGACTTTTTCTTTGGTTTTTATGAATGTGGTGTAGATTTTCCAACCCATATTTTCTCAAATGATGCACAACGCTCTTTCGTAATTAAGTCCATTGGACTTTAATCTCAACAAAATATGAGGTACTGCGCTATGATTTGTTACAAGAATTTTATTCCATACTTTTTAGCAATTCTATTTCCTTCATCCGACTCGACCCCAATTTTTTTCTCGCTCATTTCATTGAAGAAATTTTCAAAATTCTTCCCAGGAATTACATAGTTTAAAACTTTAGCTGTTTCAGTTCCTTTTGTTTTAATTCCGTGTTTTATACCACGAGGTAAATAGATTATATCACCCACATTACCTTCTATAGTTTCATTTCCCAAAATGAGTTCTACTGTTCCTTCGAGTACGTGAAATATTTCATCTTCCAATTCATGTATATGTACCGGAACTTCACTTCCTTCTGGCATTATTCCTTGAACAAGATAAATGTCACCATCAGTATGTTCAGAATTAAAAATCACATTCCGTGCTCCACTCATAAGAGTTTCAGACATACTATCTATAGAAGCTATTTTTGGTTTCTTATTCATAAATTAAATTCTCTTTCGTCCACCAGTACTTAAAACTGATACCCTACTCCACCTTATGCACCTCCAACTCAATCTCCACCATAAATTCGGGTAAGGCCAATCCCTTGACCTCTAGCCAAGTGCCGGTAGGAAATCCGTTCTTGTATACTTCAGCTCTGTAGGCTGATTTCTCCAGCATTTGGGCCATGTCTGTGGTGAAAATATCTTCCTTTACCACATCGTCAAAAGTGCAATCAAAGTGTTTCAATATCTTTTCGAGATCGGCATAACAGTTCTTGATTTGCTGTTCTATATCGCCAACCGCAGTTGGATTCCCTTGGTCATCCATACTTACGGCACCAGAGATTTTGATGGTATTGCCAATTTTCACAGCGTGCGAATAACCGTAAGCCTTTTCCACTTCTGGTCGCAAAAGAAAATACTCTGGCTTTTCAGCTTCAGTGATGAGTTCCTTCTCAACTTCTTTGGTTTCTAGTTTTTGGCCTTGTTCACAACTCTGTAATCCAAAGGTAATGGCAGCAAGCAGTGCGATCAAAAAGATTTGTTTATTTAGGTTTTTCATAATTCAATTCGTTATGTACTTATTTAGTCTTCTTTAATTTGCCCTCTTATCCCTTCCAGAATACTGTCTATGCGTATCAATAAGGTTTGAGATTCCTGGTTGTTAAACATATTCAAGGTCAACGACCAAGCGATCATACCCTCTAATTTTGTGTCTGTCAAAAGTTCATTGGTAGTTCTTGTGATGAGCTTTGATTTTCCTGGTATGAGGTTTTTGACTTGCCGTGGGTCTAAAAGATTCTTAGGTATTTCCTTGTAATAGTAATAGGCCAGCTCGCGTTGAATGTCGATTTCATTGGCGTAAGGGTAAAAATCTTGCTCACAAAATCTCAAAAATATTCTTTCTACTTCCCGAAGCTGAACCACGTCGGTGCTCCAGTTTATAAGCATTTCTTTTAGGTCCTCATCTTTTAAGATCTCAATGTTTCCAGAACTCACCAAATCGTTTTGAATAGGGTCAAAAGTCGGCGGTTGGATTGAAGTTAAATACACAAAAATACTGTCGCGCACTGCTCTATCCGGACTGTCATAATACTCCAATAAGCGTTTGCAACTACCAATCAAATTGTCTCTAAATTCAATTTTATCAAGAAGTTGTTTTCTGTTGGAAACAAATTCATTCTCAAGTCTTTTTAAAATAGCTTGTTCATCACTGTTTTCTTTACGCTGCTCCTTCCAGTTATTGATCTGCAGTGCAATTAAAATTCCAATGACTACTAAAACGATCTCACCGATTGCGTATTTGAGGTACTTACCTGTTTTATTTTCGCTCATCTGGTTGAAGCGTATTTTGCGAAAGAATTTCAGCATGAATTAATGATTGGTAATTATATGACAAGCCTTGCAGCAACCATTCTAACACCGCGGATCAGAACCGTTAATATCAAAGACTAGCATTATTATTTATAGTGGGGAGATTATAAATATAACATAAACCTCAAAACTACTCAATAGAAAAAGCCGTGTATTAAGTGGCTATCACTCCACATGATACCACCGGTACCCGCTACCATCCCAAAACAGGATTCCGCCGCCGTGGCCTTCTTCAACGCTCATAGAGATCCCTGCAGCAATGAGTTTAAATTCCTTGCTTTTGTCTGGTCCTATGATGTCTCCGGTTTGCTTATCAACGAGCGTAGGGGCTACAAGTTTTCCTTTGGGAAGCAAATCAAAAACTTCAACCCAGTGCAAATTGGTCATTCCAGAAACTTCTTTGCCAGCTCCAAAAACAAAAGTTTCACTATTTGAAGAGCTGTGCATGATTACAACCCCTATTTGCTCATTGTATTTGTTTTGAACCACAGCAGCAAAATCGGTTATATCATCTGCATTGAAGTCTTCTATGAGGAGCATATTGTTCATAAGCCGCAGAGAATCCGGGAGCTTTGATAGTCCCTGCCCGTCTGCGGGCTCAAAGCTGGCATCGCCTGAATTCAATTTTGATTCTGAATTTTCTCTGCAGGAAAACAAAAACAGACACAGCGTTAAAAGCGTTAGGGTAATTCTCATGTTTTATTGTTCCACTGGATTTAATGAATTCCGTTCTCTGGAAAGGTCTTTTCAAAATCAAAGATTCGCCCTTTCTCGCTATCGTATTCAGCTTGCATGATGGCATCTCGCCAATCTGTTCGGGCTAGTGTAAGCATTCGATTAAAGGCCTCAGTATTGCCATTGGCAACATACAAAACGCATCTGGGAATTCTTCCAAAAGGGATTTCTAGCTCATCAGTCAGCTCTACAAGACTTTTGAGTATCTCCTCGCATTGAGCCTCAGTTTCAAAATCTGAGTCAATCTTTTCAATGATATCTGCTGGAAAACCTTCTTTTTTGTTCAAATCTTAATAGTTCTTTGCTTTATCATTACAAACGAAATAGAGAGGCTTTATTCAATGAATTTGTTCAAATTCATCAAAGGCAGCCAGAATTTTTTTACCGGTACTGTACTGCGCAGCTTCATTGTTCAAAACCTCCTGATTCTCTTTAATTATTGCGCAGAGTTTATCCCAAGACTCTTTTTGAGATTCCCAGTAGTTTCTATCACTGGTCAGGGTTGCGCTTAATAGGTCTCCCTCATACAAATCGCCTTCTGCTAAAATATTTTGCTCCAAGACCTCAAGGGCTATCGGCACCAAAAACTTGAGCCCGATGCTTTGGCCGATCATTAGCCGTAAATCCTCTGTTTCAAACTGATCTAAAGGTATTTTACGCAATTGATGGCACCGAGTAACCAAACGACTCTCATCTTTGGGAACGGGGCCCCAATGGTCCTTTTCAAGGTTTTCAAGCGACTTGGATCGCCAATTATTCTCAAGTTTCATTAATACCTCTATTGCGAGCAGTATGAGCGCTGTTTAAAATAACCTCTAGTTATTCCTAAACAAGTATATAGCATTTAGTTTAACGTAGTGTATCAGCTTCGATTGAAAATTCATGACATAGTGCTCTTCATAAAAATAGTCTTCTATCTTCTCGGCTGCTGGCAATTCCTCATAACCAGATTCAAACGCTTCCCAGCGTTCCTCCCAGCTGAGGTTTTCATTTTCAAACCTAGCGTTTAACTGTTCGAAAGAATCGAACTTACCAAAAAACTCAATTAAAACATCTTCATAATCCTTTACGAGTTGCCCCATCTCAACTTCTTGCATAGCTTCTAAAGCAATAATAGATAACTCTGGTAAATTGGATAAAAACTGATACACGCCACCATTATTTACTTGAGATGTAAAGTTTATTAAGACAAAATACGCTCTTTGGGCCCGGGTCAATTCACCTAAGAATTCTGAATGAGTCTTACCTTGTTCCCAATATTTATAACTGCTGTAAACATCATTACAGATTTTGGTACAGATCTCATAATGCAGATTGTCATATTGACTCCAAGGATTGGTTGCCCACTTAAGCTCAAGTTCATCCAACCATCCTTTTGATAACTGCGGAAGATGGTTTGTAGATTCGAATGGAGACTCAAGTCTTAAAAATGAAATTGTCATAATTCTAAATCTCAAAAATTAGTTTTGAATTAACCTATCCCCCACAATTCTCATTGTAATATTCCACAATTTGATAAAGACCATCACGCATTCTAAAGTCTTTGTTCTCTACCTTTTCAATTAAGGAAGGACAATCCTGAAAGTATTCCAGTACCCGCTCTTTGAGTTGGTTGACTATAGGATCATAGGGCCCCATATAGATCGGTTTGGGGTCCTCCGGTTTTTTTAGGTAGAATTTGGTGACGGTTTGTCCAATGGAAAATCCACCAGACGTAGTAGAGTTCACATTGTACTGATCCACATAGAGTTCCAGTTTATCTCCTGGAATGACCAGTTCTAGTTTTACGTATTTCTTGCGACCGTTAAATTGATAAAACCGATAGACCCTTTTTTCTAGGTTATTATCTGTGATGCTCAAATAGTCAATGTGTGCATAAGGAATGGTCTCGGGCTTAGCCATTTCATTTTCCTTAAACTTATAACCCTTGTTTTTGAATTTACCTTCTCCGTTGAGCTGCTCCCCAGATTTTAAAACCACTTTGGCTCTTCTGTAGGGTTCTCCAAATTGCCCTAATGCAGTTGTGGTTGAAACAGTCAAAAGGAGCAAAACGATAAAAATGCGCATATAATGTATGGTGTAATTAAAGTTTAAGGGGAGACTTTAAAGATAGCACAAACCTTTAATGTTCTTAAATACCACAGCCAGTGTTTGTAAACAATTCTACTCGAATTGCATCCCCTGCTCTTCCTAAATGCAGCCAAATGTTAAATTTTACATAAAACAGTACCTTTTTATACATAGTACCGTAACATTCTCAAAAATGTGCCGTCTATAAGGTGTACATCAATTCAAATCAATTATTTAAAACGAGCAGTTATGAACTCATCAATCACCACAAAAAGAACAGGACGCTATTTCGAATCAGGAATCAGCAGCAAAGGCGTACAATGGTCAGCTTACCGCAACCACAGCCGCTAGAAAGCACCAAAACATCAATCAAAAATTCATCAAAATCAAAAAACGAGCAAACATGAAAAATTCAATCACCTCTAAAAGAACAGGCCGCTATTTTGAAAATGGACTCAGCAGCAAAGGAGTACAATGGTCCAATTATAGGAACTACAGTCGCTAAACGCGATAAAGACAGCGCATCACATCAAACAGTTATCCAAATGAAAAAGTTAGTAAACAAACACCTACTGGAGTCGAGAAGATTCATCATTGAAGCCTATAGAAATCGAGGCTCCAGGTTTTTGAACAACTATGAAATTTATTACCTAGAATAATGGAATTAGTAAAAGACCCAGACTAAAAAGGGAAACAGCAGAAGTTGTTTCCCTTTTTTTATGCGCTGGGTTTAAGTGTGCCTTAAGAATCTTTATGATCTTTGCACCAGCTGGTTAAAACTAAAACCATGATCAAAAAAATATTAAAAAAACTGCTGCGTATGCTTTTATGGACCCTCGGAATCCTGGTTGGACTTGTCCTGCTCGTCTTGCTATACACTCAAATAGATCCGGTATTTGGGGCCAATCCAGACCGCAGCCTAATGGCTAAACTGGCCGTTGAGGCTCAATACAACGGCAAGAAGTTTCTCAACAAAGAAGCTACACAGGTCATGACTTCTACCGAAGACAGTTTGGCATGGCCCGATACGCAGACCAGTATGCTAGGTTCCTTGGCGCCTCCTAAAGGCAAGAATCCACAGCAGCCGCTGCCGAGTTTACAGTTTGATAAAACCCAATTCACTCCCGGTAGTTTTGCTTGGTTTGGGCATTCTACTATTCTGATGAATGTAGATGATACCCACATCATTATTGATCCTGTTTTTTACCGTGCTTCTCCGGTCTTTTTTGCAGGCAAGCCTTTCCTTTTGGGAGAGCGTCCAACGATCGCAGAACTCCCTGAAATTGATGTGGTGCTGATCTCACACGATCATTATGACCATCTAGACATGAAAGCCATAAAAGAAATGGACCCTATGGTTAAACAGTATTTGGTGCCTCTTGGGATCAAAGCGCATTTGCTCAAATGGGGCGTTGCTGCTGAGAAAGTTCAGGAATTTGACTGGTATCAAGAGCAGCTTTTTAAAGGGATCAAATTTACCTTCACACCTTCACGTCATTTTTCCGGACGCGGAATCTTTAACAGAGCAGCTACCCTTTGGGGCAGCTGGATCGTTAAAGGAAGCAGTCAAAATATCTATTTAACAGGCGATTCTGGCTATACAGAGGATTTTGCGAAGATCGGTGCAAAATACGGGCCTTTTGATATTGCCTTTGTTGAAAACGGCGCCTACAACAGCGGTTGGGCAGAGATTCATATGTTCCCGGAGCAGTCTGTACAAGCAGGAATTGATCTGCAGGCCAAGATGTTGTTTCCCATCCATTGGGGGAAGTTCGATCTCTCGCTTCACAATTGGAAAGAACCTATTGAACGGTTTAAAACTAGTGCTGAAAAACGCGAGCAGTTTGTGGTAACGGCCAAGATCGGGTCCATATTCAATACAGAAAATCCACCACAGGACATTTGGTGGCAATAAAAAACGGTCAAGGGCAGTGCAATACTGACCATGACCGTCTTGAGGGTCGCTAATTAAATTTAGTCTTTAATCTCGTTGAGTCCCTCCCCTTTCAGGTGGAAATCCAAGAAATCAATAATGCTGCTATAGGCTTTGATCTGATTCTCTTTTTTGATAAAGCCATGGCCTTCATCTTCAAAAAGTACATATTCAACCGGAACGCCGTTTTCACGCACACCTTCCACGATCTCATCAGACTCCACCTGTAATACACGAGGATCCTGAGCCCCTTGCAAAACAATCAGTGGCTTGGTCACTTTGTCGGTATGGAAAAGTGGAGAAATACGCTTGAGACGCACAGAATCTGCGGAATACGGATCACCCAATTCTTTGTAAAGCGCATCTCTAAAAGATTCCCAATAAGGCGGAATACTCTTTAGGGTACGCATCCAGTTGGTCACGCCAAAAAGATTCACTCCTACGTCAAACTCTTCTGGCGTATAAGTCAAGGCTGCCATGGTCATATAACCGCCATAAGAACCACCAATGATCCCGATGTTCTCCCCATCTATCTCGGGTTGAGTTGCCAACCAATTCTTGCCTTCCACGCAGTCCTGCAGGTCTTTCTCCCCGTGATTCAGGTCATCCATTTGGTAGAAGGTCTTTCCGTAACCGCTGCTACCGCGATTGTTTACCGCCAATACCGCATAGCCGTTATTGACCATGAATTGGATCAAGGAACTGAAGTTCTGTCGTGTCTGCCCTCCTGGACCTCCGTGTACCCATACCATTGCGGGTACTTTGTTCTCTGCGGATGCTTGATGCGGCAGGTAATAGATCGCGGGAATCTTAATGCCATCAAAGGATTTATAACGCACCACTTTGGCCGTTACCAGATCTTCTGGATTGATCTCTGGATTCAATACGTTGGTGATCCTGTTTTGTTCTTTAGATTCTAGATTGTAGGTATAAAGATCTGATGGTGAGTTGGATCCTCCCACATACATGCGCATCCAAGATTCGTCATCACTAAAACTTACGCTCGTAATGCTCTTGCCCTCGAAATCCGGAAGTGTAATGGGCGAATTGGTCTCAGTGTCTATCACTTCAATGGCGTTCTTCCCATCTTCATTGACATAGACTACCATATAGCTGCCTTGAGCTGTTAGGCCACTTCCCAAAATATCCCAAGACTTCTCTACTACCTTGGTCTTTTCTTGGGTTTCCAGATCATAAGCCATCAAATATGAGAATTCAGAGCCGTGATCTGTGGTGTAGTAAAAGGTACTGTTGTCTTTGGAAAAATCCTGTGCAGAATTTCCGCTGAGCATCCCGTTGATCTTGGTCAGGTTCCCAGTAGAAGCCTCATACAAGAATAGATCGCTGTCATTGGTGTTGACCGTTTTAGACAGCGCAAAGTAATTCTCATCACCAGACATGCCGGTAAAGTCCATACCGTCATTGTTCTGATACAAAAGCTCCGAGCTGTAATCTGCTATGGACATTTTGTACACGTCAAAGAAACGAGGATCTCTTTTATTGGAACCGTAATACAGGTATTGATCATCTTCTGACCAGCCGTAAAAATCAGCTTTAGCGCCCTCATCTGGAGTGATGTCCTTAATGGTTCCGTCCAATTCACGCACGTAGAGGTGGTCGATCTCATCACCGTTACCGTCAGCACTCAGCAGCATTCTATCGTCTTGTGGAAAGAAGGAATTCGCAAAATATGAAGTACTGTCTGACTGGGTTATCGCAGTCATTTCCCCACCCGTTGCAGGCACTGTATACACATTGTAAATACCCGTGCGATTACTAGATACCAGCAGTTTGCTGTTGTCTGCGGAGAAGCTTCCGCCGCCTACAGCTTCATTGTCCATAAACTGCTCTATGGTATAAGCGCCAACTTCGCGTTGGGCTATTTCTGGTTCTTGTTTACAGGAGCATACTAGGATTAACAGCAGTAATCCAAAATAATTGGTTTTCATGTTTTTAATTGTTCTGATTGATAGTAGTTGATGGCCTCAGGCAGTTGACAATTACCTCAAAATGAATCAAGGAAATATTCCCAAGGCTCCTTAAAGTTAATTAAAGCCCCTGAATATTTGAGAATTAGCTTCTGATTTTTTGATAGCTGATGCCTTAAAGCAGCTCCATCTAAGTTGATTTGAAATTTTATTAACTTCATCCTTCAACTACCTAAACAATGACCACCCAATCCCGATCTTTGCGTTTTGGCCTTGTGATCATGGCCCTTTTGGCCATTTCCACAGGCTTGTATCCTTTCATATTTGCTTTTGCCAAAGGAGCTCAAGGGCTCTTTACCACCAAACCGGAAGCCTTACTACAAACCTCTTGGTATGTACCCATGTTCATGGTGCACGTTCTTTTGGGTGCAGTAGCGATAATTGCCGGAAGTACGCAATTCTTTGAGTCTTGGCAACGCTCTTATTTAAAGCTTCACAGAACCCTAGGCAAGATCTACGTGCTTACGGTTATCCCAAGCGGCCTAGCGGGTTTTGTCGCCGGGTTTTACGCCACCGGAGCTTGGTATTCTAAGGCAGGTTTTATTTGCCTGGCGATTGGTTGGATCTTTACCACTGTGGTCGCTTATACGAGTATTAGAAAGAAAGAGATCAATAAGCACAAACGCTGGATGATGCGCAGCTACGCCTTTTGTTTTGCCTTTGTGACCTTTAGAATTTACTTAGGATTGGGAGCGGCGTTGGGAATTCCTTTTGATGAATATTACTCCTACCTGTCCTTTCTGTGCTGGGTGCCCAATATTATCTTTATTGAGTGGCGAATCAAACGGCTAGGTCGTCTTCAAGGATCTCCTCTGTAGTAATTGATTTACGCTCCAATAGCGCGAATCCAAAGGTTAACACACCAACACGTCCTATAAACATGAGCAAAATGACCAAGACCTTTCCAACTGTGGATAAGTCCGCGGTTATTCCCGTGCTCAGTCCTACCGTTCCTAAGGAAGAAGCTACTTCAAAAAGGATGTCCTGAAATTCAAAAGTCTCCGTAAAACTCAGCAGAAAGGAAAAAAGAAAGATCACGCTGGTATATAAGATGAAGGTCGATGTAGCCACGTACAAACGCTCAAAAGGAATGGTTCTTTTCATAAAGCTGATCCTAGACTGGCCAACCAATCGACTTTTTAAGATCGCTAGCATGGCCGTAAGGGTCGTGATCTTTAAACCTCCAGCAGTTCCCGAGGGAGAGGCGCCGATATACATCAAAAACACCACAAATAGCAGTATTGGATTCCACAAGGCTCCAGTATCTAAGGTGTTGAAACCAACGGTGGTCATGGCCGTCATGGATTGAAAAAAGGCCAACATCAAAGGCGAATCAGACGCGGCAATAAGCGGATCTGTAAAGTAGATCAATACGGTTCCTATCAACAATAGTATAACAAAGCCGCAAACTACGATCTTGGTAGTAAAGGAAAGTTTTTCGGAACGTTTGGTTATGCGATACCACAGATCAGTGATCACAATAAAACCTAAAGAACCCGCTATGGCCAATACAGAGATGATGGTATTGACAAATCCGTTATCACTAAAGCCGACAAAACTATCATTGAACAGGGCAAATCCTGCAGTACAAAAGGCAGAGACACTATGAAAAACACCAAACCAAATGGCTTGTAAGGTCTGCATGCCGTCTTGTTTAAAGGCGATGTAAAAGCAAATGGCTCCAATGATCTCCATAAAGAGTGTAAAGAGAATCACACTTTTGATGAAGTCACTGATCTTAATGGTTTTGGGCAGGGTAAATTCTGCACCAATGACTTTTTTATGCCAATGGGTGATGCGCTTGGTGGTGAACAACAGGAAATATGTGGTCAAGGTCATATAGCCAATACCTCCTACTTGAATGAGCAATAGAATTATGAACTGCCCAAAAAAGTTGTACGCGTCAAAAATGCTGACGGTCACCAGTCCGGTAGTAGACACTGCAGATGTGGCTATGAACAGGCTGTCTAAAATAGATACATCTGTTTTGTGAAAGATGGGCAAGGCCAACAGACCAAAGCCGATAAGGGTGTATAAAAAGAAGCCCCAAACCAGATTCATTTGAGGGGATTTGCTGATCTGAAAGCGTTGATATGCCTTAGAAAGCCTTTGGAATAAAGATTGTTTTGCCATAGATCGGCAGCTTGTTACCGTCTTTCAAAAATACGCTTTTCCTTGCGGTTCGTGATTCTAGTCTAACAGATCTTTGATTTTTTGCGCTACAGATCCGTGCTCGCTGATCCTGATGATCCAAAATATAAAGCGCTCTACCCTTCCTGGTCTAATTAGGCTGCGGCCTAGTTTTTCGATCTTCAAATCGCGAGTCACTATTTCCTGATCCCAAGCCGCTCCTTGAAGCACTACCATTTCATTCGAATACTTCCAGGCACCTTCACGCGCTATAGACATGCTGAAGTTTACCAAGAAATCATCTACGTTCTTGGTTTTACGCAGAATCCAGAGAAGCGTTGGCCAAATTCGCGCCAAACTGTCCTGCACTTCCGTGAGCAGTTCTCCCAGCACCTCATTGATCTTGTTGAAATCATTCTCCAGACTGGCAATACTTGCCGGATCTGTGATCTGGGCTGCGGCGATGCCTAAGTCCAAATTGATATGCGCATTCATGCCTGCCAACAGATGTTGTAAGACAATGATTTTATTGTCTACAGTTGCATCAAAGGCTACCTGCCAGGACTTAGTTGGCTTTTCACCACTTTTATATTGCTGATAAGCATCGATATACCGATTGGCAAAGACCACGTCCAAGCGCTCCATTCTCGGGTTGTCATCAAAAAAACCGGCATCGATCTTTTCTTTGACCCGCTGGGTCACTTTAAGGTAAAGGGCTGCGAAATATCCGAGGGCATCTTCTTGTGCTATAGCTGTATCGACTATGTTTTGCAAATCATCTATAACAGCATCAATGGTGGTAGCACCCATAAACAAACAGGTTTTGGTTATTAGTTAGGGGGAGCTTTACGAAGATACTAGGCCTGGAGCAGAATCCCTTACTCGATCTTTACATAATTTTCAGCGAAGGTCAGATTTCCTTGATCGTCATAGGCGATCTGGCTGTAGGTATCATTATCCATATCTAAACGAAAACTAAACTCGCGAATGGTATCCAAGGCCTTCATCATTTCTTTAGAACCGTATTCAATATATTCGATGAGCATACCGTCTTTGACCTCATAGGTTCCGTAACCAAACCAGTCGTTGGAATCTGTTGCGTCAAAGCGGGTCCACATGATGTGGCCTTTACTGTAGATCTTCACTTGCCTATATCCGTTCAGGTTGTAAATAGTATCTGTGACCAGATCATTTTCATACATGGTTTGGTGCTTTAGTTCCCAAACTCCGCGTAATGATTTTTCAAGATCTGTGTCATTGTTAGTGCGCGTAGACATAAAAACTAGGCCGCACAAGGCTGTGGCAAAAAGGATAGTTAGTTTTTTCATAATGTCGTATTAGTTGATAATGAAGCGGTTAACATTTTTAAGTTACGAATTTTTTTTGACTTGCCGAATTTGTAAAGGTGCTTTAGGTCTCTAAAAAATAGCCAGCATCCTTTTCAAAATTTCCATAAAGCATATGCGGTAAAATATTCGTAAATTGTATATTTGCGCCCTAGTTATCCGGTCGCGTAGCTCAGCTGGATAGAGCATCTGCCTTCTAAGCAGACGGTCACAGGTTCGAATCCTGTCGCGATCACTTAAAGCGCAAACCCTTGCAGAAAATGCAAGGGTTTTCTTTTTGCAGTAACGTCAAGTGCTTGCACTTGTAAGTGGGTGCAAAGAGAAAACCATGCGAGCGAAGCTTGCATAGGTTTGCATTTTCTGGTGGGATGGTAAAGGATCACAAGGCGAAGCCGAGTAATCCTGCCCTAAATCTATCGAGCACAAAACCACATACTTCGAGTGTGGATTTATATTTAAGAGCAAACCAAGCTTGCTTGTGTTTGCGAATAAATGGAAAACAAAGCGGCGCAGCCGTGTGGTTTTGTATTTGCAGTCAGCTTTAGAAAGGCATCATTGAGCGAAGCGAAGTAATCCTCAATGTCATCTCGATACAATTTGCTGCGCAAATCACTCGATGACCGTAAACGGTTTGCATTTTCTGGTGTGATGGTAAAGGATCACGAGGCGAAGCCGAGTAATACGTTAGTGATAACAGAGCGTGGCGAAGTAATCCTCAATGTCATCTCGATACAATTTGCTGCGCAAATCACTCGATGACCGTAAACGGTTTGCATTTTCTGGTGGGATGGTAAAGGATCACGAGGCGAAGCCGAGTAATCCGTTAGTGATAGCAGAACGTAGCGAAGTAATCCTCAATGTCATCTCGATAAAATTTGCTACGCAAATCACTCGATGACCGTAACGATTCTCCCCGAACGCCAGCGATTGCAGCGGCATCCTTTTGGCGGAAGGCAATGACAGCCAAAAGATACAGCGGAAAGCGCGGTCCTTCGAAGCTTCAGCGAAGAAGGAGGCGCCCAAATAAACCAATGAACAGACCCGCCTACCCCCAGTAAGCGGGTCTTTTCATCTGATCAACTAGTGGCAACGGCTTAGTTGTACTGCTCGATCAGATAGTCGATAAGGTCCGTAGTGGTTACAATTCCTGTCAAATGCTCACCGTCCATAACGGGTAAGGCGTGAAATTGATTTTTGGCCAACCGCTGGGCCACTTCTTGAATGGTATCCGTCTTTTGGACCGTCTCAACATTCCGCGTCATCACTTGTTCAATGGTCAAAGCATCATACATTGCTGTGGTGAGGCTTTCGCCATCCATGGTATTGACAAAGCTGATCTTCTGTAGATCGGTCTTAGATAGCATCCCGACTACCTTATTACCACTAACTACAGGCACGTGGCGGAAATTTTCTTCCTCGATCAACGACTTAACATCATACAAGGTATTGCTGTGATTGACAGTTTTGATATTTGGTGTCATGATCTTGGATACAGGCTCTCTTTTCTTCATAGTCATAATTGCTAAGGTTATACCTCAAAGCTAGTCATGAAGCCTTAGTATTTCTATGACCATTATCATCTCTGATAGCTTTATAGATAAATTTTGTTTAATCTTTAACATTTTTAGTTAAACAAAAAACTATCTTTACTAAAAATAATGCTGATGAAAACTACAATGCTAGGCAGCTCAGCCCTCTTAGAACGACCTACGGCACTTAAAACTGCGATTATTAGACGCGAGCACTTCAATGCGGCACACCGTTTGCATAATCCTAATTGGAGTGAAGCCAAGAATCAAGCGATATTTGGCAAGTGTAATAATCCGCACTACCACGGTCACAATTATGAATTAGAAGTAAAAGTCATTGGATACTGCGACCCAGAGACTGGATATGTGATGGACGCTAAAGTACTATCAGACCTCATCAAAGAGCAAATTTTGGAGCGGTTCGATCACAAAAATCTCAACCTGGAAGTCTCAGAATTCAGCAACCTCAACCCTACTGCAGAAAACATTGCACGTGTGATTTACGAGTTGCTAAAAGTTCAACTGCCTTTAGATACTGAATTAAAAATCACCCTTTACGAAACACCGAGAAATTATGTTGAATACCCTTATTAATGGTCATAAACTTAATGGCTTCTCTACCGAAGAAATTGGTGACGATCACCTGTATACAGGAATAGAAACCCCTATGCGCGAGGATGCTTTTGCGCTTTCTGATGAAGAAAAAAAAGAGCAAATTGCTGGTCTATTTGGTCAGATCATGGATGTGATGGGTCTGGACCTTACAGACGATTCACTTAAAGGCACACCAGATCGTGTTGCTAAAATGTATATCGAAGAGATCTTCAGCGGACTCAACCCTAAGAATAAACCGCGCGTTGCGCTATTCGATAATAAATACCAGTACAATCAGATGTTGGTGGAAAAGAACATCAGCTTCTACTCCAACTGTGAGCACCACTTTGTTCCTATTGTGGGGAAAGCGCATGTAGCATACATCTCTTCTGGAAAGGTCATTGGTCTTTCTAAGCTGAATCGAATTGTACAGTATTACGCCAAACGTCCACAGGTACAAGAGCGTTTGACCAATCAGATCGCAAGAGAATTGGTCACTGCTTTGGATACTAAGGATGTAGCGGTGATCATAGATGCTAAACACCTTTGCGTGTCTTCACGCGGTGTTAAGGACGATACTTCCTCTACCGTGACTTCTTATTACGGCGGAGCATTTAACAGTCCTGAGCGCATCGCCGAATTGCAGAATTACATTCAGGGACTATAAGCACTTAAAACCCGATTTTGCTACCTTTACCTTATGGAAGCGAAGAAACCGGACAACGTAGTATATAATGAAGAAGAGCAGCGTTACGACGCTGCTCTTAAACCATATGCCACCAACGTGGGAGCTCCAGCCATTACTGCTGCCGATAACTCCGGGTGGAAACTCAGCAGCGTCAAAACCGTCAATGAGCGTTTTCAAGCTAAGTTTGAAGACATACACAGACAATACCAAGAACTTACAGAGCAGTACGAGCGCAATCAGCTTGTTTACAACGCTAAGTTTAATTTTACGCCTCAGTTAGGGCAAACCTATCACCTATACCGAGATAAGCACCTACAGCCCTTCTTATCCATTATAGGACCTACGGAATGTAACTTTGATTATGTAGGCAGCTACCGCATCAATGCTGATAAAATGTGGGAAGAAGTAGCTCAGGCAGCTTCTGAATAAACGCTATTCTGGATATTCTACTCTTAGGTGGTAGATATTAGAGAGTTTCTTTTTCAAAACCTTTTTTACCGTTTGAATCTCCTTAAAGGTGATGTTCGCATTTAAGAACTGCCCTTGCTCCATTTGCTTACTGACAATATTCTCCACAAACGCCTCGATCTTGGTGTAAGTCGGCTCCTTTAGACTTTTACTCGCGGCCTCTACGCTATCAGCCATCATAAGAATTGCGGTTTCCTTGCTGAAAGGGATTGGTCCGGGATATCTAAAAGGGGCGTCATCCATTTCATCGCCTTTCTGCTCCTGAGCTTTGCGGTAAAAATAATAAACCAAACTGGTGCCGTGGTGGGTTCTTATAAAATCGATCACCCGATCTGGCAGATTGTTCTTTTTCGCGATCTCAATGCCTTTGATCACATGGTCAATAATGATGCGCGCACTTTCTTCTGGCGCCAGATCATCGTGAGAGTTGACAGCGGTTGCCTGGTTCTCTGTAAAGTAAGTAGGGTTGGCCATCTTGCCAATATCGTGATAGAGCGCTCCCACACGAATCAACATGGCGTTGGCCCCGATCTCATTGGCTGCAGCTTCTGCCAGATTGGCTACATTTAATGAATGATGAAACGTTCCGGGCGCTTTATTAGAAAGCTCTTTAAGCAATTTGGAATTGGTATCGCTCAGCTCTAAGAGAGAAACATCAGAAACCAATCCGAAAATCTTCTCATAAAAGTAGATCAGTGGATACGACAACAAAGTGGCCAGACCTGCCAGAATGAAATAACCAAAGGTCAGCTCGTCTAAACTAGTGATCCCACCCTCATGAATAATATTAAAGGCCAAATAACCCAACATATAAATGATGGTGATCTGCCCCACAGATATAAAGAGGTTTGCGCGTTTGTAAAGTTCCGAGACCGTAAGTATGGTCACAATCCCGGCAATGATCTGCAGGAACATATACTCAAAGCTGTTCGGAACAATAAATCCTAAAAGCAGCACGGTAAGCACATGCACAAACAAGCCCAACCGCGGATCAAAAAAGGCCTTGAGGATTAGCGGCAACACACAAAGCGGTACTACGTATACATACTTAGGGTCGTATTTAACCACCAAAGTGGTAAGCAGTACCATCAACACTACATTGAAGAAGATAAAGGTGACTTTGGTATTGTTGGCAAAGATCTCTTGGCGGTACTTTCGTAAAAAGAGCAAGAGCATCATAAGCGCTAAGGAAACCAGTAATGCGTATCCAAAAACGATCCAATTGTAGTTGGACTTGGTCCAAACCTGGCTCTCGTACTCCATCCGGAGCGATTCCAGAATCTGATACTTCTCGCCTTCTACCACCTCTCCTCTCGCAATGATACGCCGGTCTGCCTCAACAATTCCTTTGGTGGGAGAAATCCCGGCCAAAGCCTCTTCTAGGGTGGTTTCTGTAAAGCGTTTGTTATAACTGATATTGGCCTCAAAGATGCCTGATAAGGCATTTAAGAGTTGGCCTGCATCGGCGGCGTATACGCTAGAGGTTATTTCTTCATTGAGGTAACTGTTGAGCTGATCCAGCATCATCAAGCGTCCAAAAGCTATGCGAGAACCCTGTGTACCTTCACGGAGAAAGACCATTTTATCATCGGGATAAGGCATGGTCTGTGACAAGACCCCTGGATTGTATATCTGATCGATTAATGAACTTCCGTAAGTTGTTAAAACCGACAAAGGATAGGTGCTGGTGGAGTCTATATAACTCGCCGTCAATCGACTTTCAAAATTTCGACTAACGCGCGGAGCAACGCTCACATCCCGATCAAAATAAGGCGTGATATTGTTTCTGATCTCCTCTTGTTCAAGAGCAATGGCTTCTGCATTTTTCTTGATGGCGAAGTCAAAAGGCGCATACAGATTCTCATCTTGCCAAACCTGACCTTTCTGATAATCATACTTGAACTTACCCCCTTTGGGAAAGAGGTAAATGATCAATACCGTAGAAGCCACAAAGAGCACCGCCTTGTAGAGCAGGGATTGATTTCGGTAAAAGTTAAAATTGAATTTTGCCATCTTGAATTCACCCAAAGATACCGATATAATTGGATTTGCCAAGCCTATCCAAAGCCAATGACTTGGATGTTAATTGGTTGCTGAATCTTTTTAAAAATCGTAGTTTTGCAGGACAAAATTAAACACCTAAAAAACTGTTATGTCTACAAAAAAAGTTGTTATCGTTTCTATGGCCAGAACCCCTATTGGGAGTTTTATGGGGTCTTTATCATCGCTTTCTGCGGCCCAATTGGGAACTGCAGCGATCAAAGGCGCTCTGGATAAGATCAATCTAGATCCGAAGCAAGTAGACGAAGTACTTATGGGCAATGTAGTGCAAGCCGGAGTTGGACAGGCTCCAGCCCGTCAAGCAGCCCTGGGAGCTGGTATCTCAGATCACGTTCCATGTACTACAGTAAATAAGGTTTGTGCCTCTGGAATGAAGGCAGTAATGCAGGGAGCTCAGGCGATTCTTCTAGGAGATGCTGAGATTGTTGTTGCTGGAGGAATGGAAAGCATGAGCAATATTCCGCACTATCTACCCCTTAGAAAAGGGCATAAATTTGGACCACAAACCATGATCGATGGAATGCAAAAAGACGGTTTGGTGGATGCCTATGATCAAAACGCCATGGGTGTTTGTGCAGATCTTTGTGCCGCCGAATACGAGTTCAGCCGCGAAGATCAGGATGCATTTGCCATTCAATCCTATACCCGTTCTGCAGCAGCTTGGGAAGCTGGGAAGTTTGCAGATGAAGTAGTTCCTGTTGCTGTTCCACAGCGTAAAGGAGACCCTGCGATGGTTGCAGAAGATGAAGAGTACAAGAACGTACGCATGGAAAAAATACCTCAGCTCAGACCGGCCTTTACTAAGGAAGGTACCGTAACTGCCGCCAACGCCTCTACCATTAATGACGGTGCTGGTGCAGTAGTTTTGATGAGCGAGGAAAAAGCAGCGACTATGGGACTAACTCCTTTAGCGGTTATTGAATCTTATGCTGACGCTGCGCACGAACCAAAATGGTTTACCACAGCTCCAGCAAAAGCCCTTCCAAAAGCATTAGCTAAAGCTGATGTAAGTATGGATGCCATAGATTACTTTGAATTCAACGAAGCCTTCTCTGTAGTTGGCTTGGCCAATATGAAGATCTTAGGACTTAACGATTCCAACGTCAATGTGAACGGTGGTGCTGTTTCCCTGGGTCATCCTCTAGGATGCAGCGGGGTGAGAATCTTGATCACCTTGATCAGCGTGCTAAGACAAAATAACGGTAAACTCGGCGCCGCAGCTATCTGTAATGGCGGTGGAGGAGCTTCTGCCATGGTGATTGCTAACCCTAACTAGTTTCCACTTTGAATTACGGCCTTTGCCCTTTAAGTATTGTTCCCGTGAGAGAATCTGCGGCAGATACCAGCGAGCTGGTGACGCAAGTACTCTATGGAGAGCATTTTAAAGTGCTGGAATCGCGTGCTAAATGGAGTAAGATCCGTTTGGAATGGGATGGCTATGAAGGCTGGATAGACAACAAACAGTGGTTCCAAATTGACAAAGAGCAATATGACACCTTATCTTCACAGACCGAGGTGCTTACTGCCGATTTAGTTGACTTCATTACCAACGAGGCCGGACAACTCATGCCCGTACCCATCGGAAGCGTGGTAGGTCCTACCAAACTGTTGGATCACGTTCATGAAGGGAACACAACTTCTGGCACGGTTGACAAAGCACATCTGGTCAATACTGCCCTACTCTATTTAAACAGCCCCTACCTCTGGGGTGGCAAAACTCCTTTTGGAATTGACTGTAGCGGTTTTACCCAAATGGTGTATCGTTTGAATGGCTACCGACTAAAGCGTGATGCCAGTCAACAGGCTACTCAAGGAGACGCCTTTAGTTTTATTGAGGAGTGTGAGCCTGGTGATTTGGCCTTCTTTGACAATAAAGATGGAGACATCATTCACGTGGGCATTGTTCTAAAGGACAACTACATCATTCACGCCCACGGGCAGGTTCGTATAGATCGATTGGATCACACCGGTATCTTCAACGCAGAACGCAACACCCACACACATAAATTACGCGTGCTCAAGCGCATCGTTTAACATCAAAAAAAACCACCGCCAAAGGCAGTGGTTTTTACAGCAGGGATGTATTGGTTATCCACCAAGCTCTTCTAAGCGAGCTTTCTTAGCTTTAAACTTTTCTGTATCTCCTAGGATGGAGTAAATGTTCATCAGTGTACGAACGATCTCAACGTTCTCTCTAGCCTCATTTGCTTTTTCAAAATAAGGAGCAGCCTCGCGGTAAACGTTCTCACGTTGTGCCTTTAACTCATCATAACGACGGTTATCCGCTGATGATGTCCCTAAGTTATTCATCTCTTCAACGATCGCTCCTTCTTGAGCAATGATCAATGAAGCCATGTTTAGGTTTGCATCAGCAAAATCAGGATCGATCTCCAAGGCTTTCATATAGTAAGCCTTAGCAGATTCAGTATCACCAGCTTTTGCGGCAACTACACCAAGGTTAAACTGCGTCTGAGGGTTGTTTGGCTCTTTTTTAGCTGCTTCATTCATCAACTCTTTAAAGCGATCCAAGTTCCCCATTTTGTACTGTACGTCTGCTTCTGTCATTAGCAGTCCCATATCGTCTGGAGCTAAGGCACGCGCTTCTTTCATCGCTGCGATAGCTTCTTCATTACGACCAAGACTTACGTAGATCAAAGCGATATTCTTAGTGATCTCTGTAGCCTTAGATTCTGTCTTTACAGTTTCTGGCTTAATAAAGTCTCCACTTTTAATGTAAAGCTCACGCTCCGTAGTAGAAGGGAATTCTTTTACCTCTCCTGTTTCCTTGTCTGTAGCAACATACTTTTCTACAATTCCAGTGTAACCAACGCTTTGAAGCTCTTTGTAGTGCTCAATAGCTTTGTCATACGCCTTGGCAGTTACTAAGTTAGAAGCAGCAAAGTACAAGAAAGAAGTATCCTGTGGGTTTACACGGTACATCGCCTCTAGTTTGCTAGCAGCCGCTTCATAGTTCTTAGCATTCTGATCAGCTACTGCACTGTTTACAACAGCAGTACGTAAGGTGTTCCCTAGATTAATTACATCTGGGTTCTCACCATCGATCTCCTTAGCCATTTTGATAGCCTTGGCAGCCTCCAACATATCCGCAGAATTGGTAGTCTCTCCATTCATGGACAACGCTTTTGCCTTGTATAAATAGTAAGTCGCCTTCTGCTCATCACTTGCAGCCTCCAAAAGACCGCTCATTCCATTAATAAGGTTTTTAGCCTCTGTAAAGTTATTTCCCTTCAACGCTTTACCTATCGCACGAAGTTCCTTCTTCTGTGCAAAGGTGCTCACGGTTCCGGCAATCAATAAAACAGTCAATAATCGTGTTCTCATCTATTCAATAATTTTTGTTTTTTGGTCAATCAAGCAAATAAAAATTATCTGCATAGATCAACCGCTTTGCTTTCACACAAAAAATTTAATAGTGGCAGTGAGTACGCAACTAATTAAATTTATTTGTGTTCATTTCATGTGTTAAAAATTTAATGGATCGCGATGTTTATTTTGATCCGCGATCTCATTGTTGTGGTTTTAGAAATTACTCATTAGGTTCATCTGTCGCTGTATCCGTATCAATCGCCGTGCCATCTTCTGTGAACTCGTCTTGATCAACGTCGTCCTCGTCATGCATCACTTTGGCTACTGCGGCAATAGAGTCGTCATCTCTTACTTTGATCAGTCTAACCCCTTGGGTAGCTCTACCCATTACACGCAGATCTTCTACGGCCATTCTAATGGCGATCCCAGACTTATTGATGATCATCAGGTCGTCTGCATCGCTCACATTTTTAATGGCGACTAATTTACCGGTTTTTTCGGTAATACTAATGGTTTTTACTCCTTTTCCACCACGATTGGTAATACGGTAATCCTCTAAAGAAGAACGTTTTCCATATCCGTTTTCAGAAACTACGAGTATATCCGTTGAAAAATCGTTCACTGCGATCATTCCAACCACCTCATCGTCTGACCCCGCAAGGGTAATTCCTCGCACTCCAGAAGCGTTTCTTCCCATAGGTCGGGTCTTCTCTTCTTCAAAGCGGATGGCCTTTCCGGATTGCACAGCAAGCATCACTTGGCTATCACCTGTAGTCAGCTTTGCTTCTAGCAACTCATCGTCCTCACGAATGGTAATGGCGTTGATCCCGTTAGTTCGCGGACGTGAATACTGCTCTAGCGAAGTTTTCTTCACTTGCCCCTTCTTGGTAGCCATGATCACATAGTGACCGTTGATGTACTCTTCGTCTTTGAGGTCTTGAGTACAGATAAAGGCTTTCACCTTATCGTCTGGTTCTATATTGATCAGGTTTTGAATAGCACGTCCTTTGGAAGTCTTGCTTCCTTCTGGAATTTCAAAAACACGCATCCAGAAACACTTTCCTTTCTGCGTAAAGAACAACATGTATTGGTGGTTGGTTCCCACAAATAAGTGCTCCAGGAAGTCTTCGTTTCTTGTGGCAGAGGCCTTTTGACCTACTCCTCCGCGATTCTGCTTCTTATATTCCGTCAGCGAGGTACGCTTGATGTATCCTGCGTGAGAAATAGTAATTACTACTTTCTCATCGGCGATAAGGTCGGTAATGCTTACATCACCACCTGCGTATTCGATGTTTGAGCGACGCTCATCACCAAACTTCTCGCGAACTTCTTCCAATTCCTCTTTGATGATGTCCATTCGACGCTCCTTCTTAGCAAGGATGTCTTTGTAATCTTCAATGGTCTTCATCAATTCGTCATACTCCGCACGCAATTTGTCTTGCTCCAGTCCGGTCAATTGACGCAGACGCATCTCCACAATGGCCTTGGCTTGGATCTCAGAAAGCTCAAAGGTCTCCATCAATTTAGCGCGAGCCTCATCTGCATTGGCAGAGGCACGGATCAATTTGATCACTTCATCAATATTGTCAGAAGCAATGATCAATCCTTCTAAAATATGCGCGCGCTCTTCCGCCTTGCGCAATAAGTATTCAGTTCTACGCACCACTACCTCATGGCGGTGTTCCACAAAATAGTGGATCAATTCCTTGAGGTTCAAAAGACGCGGACGTCCGTTCACCAAAGCGATATTGTTCACGCTAAAGCTGGATTGCAGCTGCGTGTACTTATAAAGCATATTGAGCACGATGTTTGGAATCGCGTCACGCTTCAATACGTAGACAATGCGCATCCCTTTACGGTCGGACTCATCACGAATGGTAGAAATACCTTCGATCTTTTTATCATTGACCAAATCGGCGGTCTTTTTGATCATGTCCGCCTTATTCACCTGATAAGGAATCTCCGTCACGATGATCGCTTCACGGCCGTTCACTTCTTCAAAGCTGGCCTTTCCGCGCATCACTACACGACCGCGTCCGGTGTGGAACGCATCTTTTACACCTTCATAACCGTAAATGGTTCCTCCTGTAGGGAAGTCTGGTGCTTTGACGTGCTGCATCAGCTCGTCAATAGTAATATCGTTATCATTAATATAGGCGATGGTCCCATCCACTACTTCTGATAAGTTGTGCGGAGGCATATTGGTCGCCATACCTACTGCGATCCCTGATGCACCGTTGATCAATAAGCCCGGAACACGTGTAGGAAGCACTGTGGGCTCTTTTAACGTATCGTCAAAGTTCAACTGGTGGTCTACGGTCTCTTTGTCAATATCGGCCAGCATTTCTTCTGAAATGCGTTGCATACGCGCTTCCGTATATCGCATCGCCGCAGGAGAATCTCCATCAATGGATCCGAAGTTACCCTGTCCATCCACCAACATATAACGCAAGCTCCATTCCTGAGCCATACGCACCATGGCGTCGTAAACCGAGGTATCGCCGTGCGGGTGGTACTTACCGAGTACCTCTCCCACAATACGCGCAGATTTCTTGTGTGCAGAACCTGCTCGAACCCCTAATTCATACATTCCGTACAGTACCCGGCGGTGTACCGGCTTCATTCCGTCACGCACGTCTGGCAGTGCACGTGACACAATGACCGACATCGAATAATCGATGTAGGCTGACTTCATTTCATCTTCAATGTTGATAGGGATTAATTTTTCGCCTTCAGCCATAAAAAAATCGTTTAGTTTTCAATCAAAATTTATAACAAGGCAAGATACGTTTTTCAGCCCATTTTCATTGGTGATCACAGCGCTTTTACCTACAATTTTATTAACAAATTTTTAGGGTATTTTAGTTAATAACTCTGGGTTTATTTGTTTGGTTATGCGTTTGTTTTTTCGTCCTTTTACTTACAAACGGGTATTTGGGGTACAATTTTTGCTCCTTAATCAATGTTTTAGTAATTTTAGACAGAAAGGAATTCTAGATATGGATGATAATTTTTCTCCCAGAGTAAAAGACGTGATTGCCTACAGTAAAGAGGAGGCATTGCGCCTGGGCCATGACTTCATCGGCACGGAGCACTTGATGCTCGGCTTGCTGCGTGATGGCAATGGGAAAGCAATAAATATTCTCAATGCGCTGGATATCGATCTGAACAACCTGCGCAGAAAGGTGGAAATACTGAGTCCTGCCAATCCAAATTCGGCAGTGACCTCAAATGATAAGAAGAACCTGCATCTGACTCGTCAGGCGGAGCGCGCTTTAAAAACCACTTTTTTGGAAGCCAAGTTGTTTCAGAGCTCTTCGATCAATACGGCGCACCTCTTGTTGTGTATTCTCAGAAATGAGAACGACCCAACCACTAAGCTATTGAACAAACTCAAAATAGATTACGACGGCGTGAAGGACCAATTTAAATTCATGATCGCGAACGACGACGACTTCCTAGATTCTCCAACGGCAGAGTCTTCATTTGGAGATGATGATGAGGCAACGGAAGAAGAAGGTGGAAAAGACAATCCATTTGGTGGAGGAAACGCCAAAGGCAACAAAAAGTCCAAAACTCCTGTTCTGGACAACTTTGGACGTGACCTAACGGCACAGGCAGAAGAAGGCAAATTAGACCCTGTAGTGGGTCGAGAAGCCGAGATTCAGCGTGTTTCTCAGGTCTTGAGTCGCCGTAAGAAGAACAATCCCCTACTCATTGGAGAACCTGGAGTAGGTAAATCTGCCATTGCAGAAGGATTGGCTTTGCGAATCGTGCAACGAAAGGTTTCACGAATTCTATACGACAAGCGCGTGGTGACTTTGGATCTTGCAAGTTTAGTTGCAGGAACCAAATACCGAGGACAGTTTGAGGAACGTATGAAAGCAGTTATGAATGAACTGGAAAAGAATGACGATATCATTCTGTTCATTGATGAGATCCATACCATTGTTGGCGCCGGAGGTGCTACTGGATCATTGGATGCCTCAAACATGTTCAAACCCGCCTTAGCCCGTGGTGAGATTCAATGTATTGGTGCCACTACCCTAGATGAGTACCGTCAGTATATAGAAAAAGACGGAGCTCTTGAGCGTCGTTTCCAAAAGGTGTTGGTAGAACCGACCTCTGTGGAAGAGACCATTGAGATCTTAAAGAACATCAAAGAAAAATACGAGTCGCACCACAATGTGACCTATACCGACGAGGCTTTGGAAGCTTGTGTGAAGCTTACCAATCGTTATATGACAGACCGTTTCTTACCAGACAAAGCTATTGATGCCTTAGATGAAGCCGGATCCCGTGTACATATTACCAATATCAATGTGCCATCGACCATTTTGGACATTGAAAACAAATTGGAAGAAGTGCGTGAGCTGAAGAACACGGTAGTCAAAAAGCAGAAATACGAAGAAGCTGCCAAACTCCGTGATGATGAGAAAAACTTGGAGCGCGAATTGGCAAGAGCTCAGGAAGCCTGGGAAAACGAATCCAAGTTGCATCGTGAAACCGTATCTGAGGACAATGTTGCCGAGGTGGTTTCCATGATGACCGGAGTTCCGGTAAATCGTATTGCACAAACCGAGAGCAATAAATTGGCTGCATTGCCCGACAGAATCATGGGCAAAGTAATTGGTCAAGATGCTGCGGTTAAAAAGGTGGTGAAAGCCATTCAACGTAATCGTGCTGGATTGAAAGATCCTAACAAACCGATTGGATCCTTCATTTTCCTCGGTCAAACGGGAGTTGGTAAAACGCAGTTGGCTAAAGTATTGGCTCGAGAACTCTTTGATTCAGACAACGCTTTGGTGCGTATTGATATGAGTGAGTATATGGAGAAATTCGCTGTATCTCGCTTAATTGGAGCACCTCCAGGATACGTGGGTTACGAAGAAGGTGGTCAGCTTACCGAAAAGATTCGCCGTAAGCCATACGCTGTGGTCTTATTGGATGAGATCGAAAAAGCTCACCCGGATGTATTCAATATGCTCTTACAGGTATTGGATGACGGTTATTTGACGGATTCCTTAGGACGTAAGATCGACTTTAGAAATACCATCATCATTATGACCTCCAACATTGGGTCTCGCAAGTTGAAAGACTTCGGACAGGGAGTTGGATTCGGTACTTCTGCTAAGATGAATCAAGCCGATGCACACGCGAAGAGTGTTATTGAGAATGCCTTGAAAAAGACCTTCGCGCCGGAATTCCTCAACAGAATTGACGATGTAATGGTATTCAACGCTCTGGAGCGTGAAGACATTCACAAGATCATCGATATTGAATTGGACAAGCTGATTGTGCGTATCTCTGATTTGGGTTATACGCTGCAGCTCAGTGAAAAGGCCAAAGACTATATCGCCGACAAAGGTTTTGACAAGGACTACGGAGCGCGTCCACTCAAACGTGCCATTCAAAAGTACATTGAAGACGCACTGGCGGAAGAGATCATTAATTCCAGTTTAGAAGAAGGAGACACCATAAGTATGGATCTGGATTCCAAAACAGAGGAACTTAAAATTAAGATCAAAAAACAAAAGAAGCCTACGAAATCGTAGGCTTCGGCTTTTTTATTAGTAGAGCTCTGCAGCGTCTATTTGCAGGCCGCGTAAAAAGTCAACGCTTTTGTGGATATCCTCAGATAGCAAACGATCTTCAGAAACAAATGGTACTTCCTCGCGGTACAATTCCAAGATTGACGCCAAAAATGGTGCTGTTTTTAAAGGTTCTCTAAACGCTAGCGCCTGGGAAGCATTCATAAGCTCTATGGCCAACACCTTTTGGACATTGACCGCAATGCGATAGCATTTGGTTGCTGCGTTAGCTCCCATGCTCACGTGATCCTCTTGTCCGTTGCTAGAGACTATAGAATCTACAGATGCAGGGGTAGCGAGTTGCTTGTTTTGGCTCACAATACTCGCTGCTGTGTATTGCGGGATCATAAAACCGGAATGCAAGCCAGGTGTTTGCACCAAAAAGTCGGGCAGTCCGCGTAAACCAGAGACCAGCTGGTAGGTTCTGCGTTCGGAAATATTGGCCAATTCGGCTAAAGCGATACCTAAATAATCTAATGCCAATGCCAAAGGTTGTCCGTGGAAATTTCCTCCAGATATGATACGGTCCTCTCCCACAAAGATGTTGGGATTGTCCGTCACGGAGTTTATTTCTGTAAGTATGGTCTTTGACGCGAAATCTAGCGCATCCTTGGTTGCTCCGTGCACTTGAGGCACACAGCGGAAGGAATACGGATCCTGTACACTGGATTTTTCTGAAGCCGCGATCTCACTTCCCTCTAGAAACTCTAAAATACGAGCCGCAGTCTTAATCTGCCCTTTGTGAGGACGTACTAAATGCACCAAGGGATCAAAAGGACTCAGATTACAATCAAAGGCATCTATAGATATGGCAGCAATAAGATCTGCCAAATAAGCCTGCTTGTAACCCTTTAGAAGTAATTCAACACCGTACGCAGACATGAACTGGGTTCCGTTGAGCAATGCTAAACCTTCCTTAGCTTGCAGTTTAATTGGTGTTAAGCCTAGCTCGTCCAATACCTCAGAGGCTTCTCGCAATTCTCCTTGATAGTTGACCGAACCTTTACCTAAAAGCGGTAAAGCCAAATGAGCCAATGGCGCAAGGTCTCCCGATGCCCCTAAACTCCCCTGCTGATATACCACGGGGAACACTTCCTTATTGTAGAATTCCACAAGCAATTCTACTGTAGATAAGGCAACTCCACTATGTCCATAACTCAAAGATTGTACTTTGAGCAAAAGCATGGTTTTTACTATATGAACAGGAACTTCTTCGCCAATACCGCAGGCATGTGACATAACCAGGTTCTCTTGCAATTGGGTGAGCTTATCGTCAGAAATAGCCACATTGCAGAGACTTCCAAAACCTGTATTGATTCCATACACAGGCTCCTTAGATTGCTGCATTTTGTGATGTAGATAATCATAAGCAGTCTCTATACGCTGCTTTGTGGCCTCACTCAAGCGCAACTGATGCGGCTCGGTGGCAAGTTTTTGTAGAAGCGGGAGGTCTAAGGTAGACGACCCGATTTCATAGACTCCTTCCATACTGTTAGTTGATGGGGTAAAAATACACTTTCTCCATCAATAAATGGAGATTCCCAAGGGCAAGTCACCCGATTTACTGCGCCTCTTCCTCTTGTTGCTGCGGAGGCTGTTCTACCTCAAAGAGTTTGATGAAAGCGTTGCCAATGTTATCTATAATGTCTGATGCCAAAAGGGCTTGATATCCCAACTGCTGCACCGCAATATCTCCAGAGCTTCCGTGCAAATAGACACCCATGGCAGCAGCTTGCCAGCTCGGATAGCCTTGAGCCATAAGCCCGGTGATCATTCCTGCGAGCACATCACCACTGCCTGCTGTAGCCATTCCAGGATTTCCTGTGGAATTGATCAATGTACCCTGAGGAGTGCAAATACAGGTGTGTGCACCTTTTATCAGTAAGACAACTTGGTGCTCTACAGCGAAAGCTTGTGCTTTTTGCAATTTGTCAAAATCGTCGGTCCAATCGCCCAGCAATCGCTTGAGTTCTCCTGGGTGTGGTGTCAAGACCGATTGCGGAGGAATTTTAGCATAAAGCTCTTTCTTGGAAGCGAGTAAGTTCAAAGCATCCGCATCTAATAAGACAGGTGCTTCTTGCGTCTCTAAAAACTGATCTAAAGCCGCTAAGGATCCATCTTCCATACCCATACCCATTCCAATTCCGTATGTATGCGTGGCCTCTAAGGGAATAGCATCTAAAAATGAATCTTCCGTGGCACAGCTGGCCATAGCCTCTGGAACTGCAGTTTGCAATACGCCCAATCCACATTTAGGAACATGAGCGGTCGCCAAGCCACTACCGGCCCGTAATGCCGCTCGAGTTGCCAGAACAACGGCGCCCATTTTACCCAAACTTCCACCCACAATCATGCTGTGGCCAAAGGTTCCTTTGTACGAATACTTCTCTCGGGGTTGATACCAACTTAAGATATGCTGTTTGTGCAGTAATGTTGCAATGGGCGGCTGAGTCATAACAAATTCGGGATCCAAGCCAATATCAATAGCCTCCCAAGTATTGGTAAAAATCCCCGTAGAAGGCATAAAGAAGGAAAGCTTTGGAAGCTGAAAGCTAAGCGTATGATTGGCTTTAACTACCGCTTCTGGATCTTCTATCGGAGCATTAGCATATAAGCCGCTTGGCATGTCAATGGCCAAAATAAAGGCCCCGGCGGCATTCAAATGTTGCACCATCGCCTTTACCCATCCGTCCATACATCGGTTGAGACCAATTCCAAAAATTGCATCTACAACTACATCGTCTTTGTGAATTTCCGGAAAGCCGTCCTCACTAGTAATAAGCGTTGGCCATTTCTTGGTGACCTGCTTAACGCGATCGTAATTGATCAAAAAGTTCTTAGAACGTTTGTCACTGCAATTCACCACATAAGTATGCACATTATAGCCATGCTGAATTAAATGACGTGCCAAAACCAGTCCGTCTCCCCCATTATTACCTATTCCACAGAAAATCCGAACGGGCACTTGAGCCCCATGCATGCGTGAATGCAGCCAATTGAAAACTTGAACTCCCGCGCGCTCCATAAGGTCTGTTGGGCCGAGTTCTTGTTTTTGAATAGTGATGGCATCTGCTTGATAGAATTGTTCTGCGGAGAAAATATTCATGCGGTATCTGGGTATTTGTATTGTAGCCTTAAAGGTAGGGCTTTCTCGCCGACTGCTGATGGATTTATTTTTAATAAATTCTACTACTCCAGCCCCTAAAACTGGGGGAATAATACTTAAATTTGCTCAGCTTCGTTTTGAATTTTAAAGTCGAAGCTGAAATCAATCTGAACTTATACTAAACCTGTTATCGTTTTGAAAAATACAGCACTTTCTGCAACTCACGAGGCCTTAGGCGCTAAAATGGTTCCTTTTGCCGGTTATAATATGCCTGTCTCTTATGAGGGCGTGAATATTGAACATGAAACAGTTCGCAATGCCGTGGGCGTTTTTGATGTTTCTCATATGGGTGAGTTTTTGGTTAGCGGTCCGAATGCCTTGGATCTGATTCAGAAAGTTTGTTCAAACGATGCCTCCAAACTCACCGTTGGAAAGGCGCAGTACAGTTGCTTTCCAAATGAAACTGGTGGTATTGTGGACGATCTGATCGTCTATAAGGTCAAAGAGGAAGAATATTTGTTGGTGGTCAACGCCTCCAACATTCAAAAGGATTGGGATTGGATTAATAAGCACAACAGCATGGGGGCGCAATTGCGTGACATTAGCGAGGATTTTTCCCTGTTGGCCATTCAAGGCCCAAAGGCCGTTGAAGCGATGCAGTCCTTGAGTAGTGTCGATTTAAGCGCAATCAAATTCTACAATTTTGTAGTGGGAGATTTTGCGGGAATCGAGCATACCATCATCTCTGCGACCGGGTATACCGGTAGCGGTGGTTTTGAGATCTATTGTAAGAATTCTGAGGTGAAGCAAGTTTGGGACAAAGTTCTAGAAGCAGGCGCCAATTTTGGGATCAAACCTGTTGGCCTTGCTGCCAGAGATACGCTGCGTTTAGAAATGGGCTATTGCCTTTACGGTAATGATATAGACGATACGACTTCACCTATTGAAGCCGGACTCAGTTGGATCACTAAATTCACAAAAAACTTCATCAACAGTGAGGCTTTAAAAGATCAAAAAGAGCGCACTCCCGAGCGCAAATTGGTTGGATTTGAACTGGATGATCGCGGCATCCCGAGACAGGGCTATGATATTGTTGATGGTAATGGCAATAAGATCGGGGAAGTAACTAGTGGAACCATGTCTCCTTCTTTGAAAAAAGGATTAGGTATGGGTTATGTACCAGCAGTTATGGCCGATCCAGGCAGTAAGATCAACATTCAGATCAGAAAGAATGCCGTTCCTGCAACGGTAGTTAAACTCCCGTTTTATAAAGGATAAGTGCGACGAATACTGATTCTAGGAGCCAGTGGTTATTTAGGGCGGATCTCGTATAAAGAACTCACCCCCTACCTCGACCTACACGGCACTTACTATTCATCAGATCAATACGAATCCAATCAAGTCATGCATCGGTATGATTTGGAGCATGATTCTATTGCAGCACTTTTAAGAGAGCTTCAACCCACAGAGATCATCTATGCCTTAGATGGTCCGTATGCCCTGCAGCAACAAGCCTTAAAGGTTACTGTGGAATATTGTAGAGCGGAAAAAGCCCGACTGATCTTCTTTTCAAGCGTTGCCGTGTTTGACGCAGTAAAGTCCCATGCGAGCTATGAGAATGACAACCTCTTGCCGCAGTCTGCCTATGGAAAACACTTAATGCAGATGGAGCGAATTTGTGGTGATCTTCCCCAAGCCCTTTACAGCATACTGCGCTTGCCTTTGGTTTTGGGAACAAATGCACCGCTGATCAAACAATTGAGAGCGGCTCATCAGCACAAAGCGCATTTTGAGATAAACCCCAATCAGATCATCAGCATAAATACGGAACAAGAGATTGCCAGGCAATTGCATTATATCATTAACCGAAAACTCTCAGGGATCTTTCACTTAAGCAGCACAGACCTGATCCACCACAGCGATCTGTTCTTAGAACTATCGCAGAAATTGGGCTTGACAGAAATGATCTTTGCCTACAATTACAGCTCTAATGAGGATGAGTATTACGCCTTATTGCCCAAATACAATCTATTGCCCGCCCAGTATAGAAACTCGGTAGCAAACTTGATCCATCAAGTGGTACTCAATGAACAAATCAGTATCTTCTCTCCCAAGAACTCTTAAAAACGTGCATCATGAAACTATCAGAAGATCAAATCAAAAAAGCCCTCCAAGAATTACCAGACTGGAATTATGAAGACGGGTTTCTAAAAACGCAGATCACTTGTGCCGATTTTAAGGAGGCCTTTGCATTGATGACGCGCATTGCCTTTGAAGCTGAGGCGCTCAATCACCACCCCAATTGGGACAATGTTTACAATCGCATCAATATCTCTTTACAAACCCACGATGCCGGTGGCATTACCGACTACGACCTTCAATTGGCTCAGAAGATCAATCAACTCAAGGGTTAAGATTGATGTACTGACGCTCTGTTGGAAACAATAAGGCGTTTCCACGTTTTCTCCAAGCCATAGGCGTTTTGTCTTTGAGCACCATACAAGCCAAGGAATAGAAATACCCTTTTTGATAGATCTCTCGCTGTTTGATATTGGCTTCCATAGCGGCTGTATTCTTTGCTTTTAAGGCATCTATAAAGTTTTCCAGATCTGCAGGATCTACTCCAACTTGTGCTACAAACGGTAAGAATTCCTCATAGGCGTCGCCGTTGTTTATGGCTAATCCAATGGCGCTCCAAGCCGTATCACCGGTGAGACCAATTTCTGTATCTAAAGAGAGTGCTTCTGAGATCATGGCTTCTGTAGCCCCGTCTGACGCTGCGATCTGGCGCAGCAAATAAGGTTTGAACACTGGATTATCCATGGCCATGGAAAAGGCTCCTTCTAGATCCCCAATATGAATCAAATGATAAGCATAGTTTGGATTGGCGCGAGCTCCGTCTACATCTCCACTTTCTAACTGGCCATAAAAATCAAGGTCAGAACTGGAATAGGTTCTAAACTCGTAGCTATTAAAGTCTGAACGTATATCTAGTAAACGCAGAATACGCGTCGCATCTTCTGCGATCAAAGTAGCTAAGGCCTCTTCTTTCCCGGCTGTTTCAAATGCCATCAAAGCCTCTTCCCAGCGTTCGTTTTGACCGTAAACATATCCAGCGGCATAGCCTAACCAAGGATGGTCGGGATGCGTTGTATGTGCCTCCGTGTATCGTGCATTCTTAGCTAGGTCGTCTTCCATACATCGGATATTCATATAGAGATAATCCGGGTTTTCTGGGTCCTGCTCGTATTTACGACCGATCTCTTCACAAAAGGCCAATCGTCCTGCTTCATCGGTTTGAATCATCATAGCGCGAAGCGTCGGCACGTCTTCACCGTAGTTATTCATTCGGGCCGATAGCATGGTGTCTGCATCCTCGTACTGGGTACTCATATTGAGCCAGTTCACTAGTTGTGCATCCGAGGGATTCTCCCACTGTGCATGGGCAAAGATCAAATCCTTTAATTGCAAAGAATCTTCAATCTGATTGACCAGATCGTAGGCATCTAAATTACTCAAGGCTGCGAGCGCCGACTTTCTGGCCCCTCGACTTGAGCTGGAGAGTTCAATGGAACTTGGCGGTTCCTGCAACAGATAATCTACCTTAGTGTTTACCAATCTAGGGCTGCCTAAATAGTCTGGTTCGGCATCTCCGTCATAACCGTAGAAAACTGCATACTTCACAAACAAAGCTGCACCAGCAACATTGTAAACGTATCCGCGACCCGGAGCCCCGATCTGGGCCGTATAGGATTCGATCAAATTCCCACGAGGATCACTTACCGTAAGCTGGTAATCTGTATTATAGCTCACATCTAAAGATTCGTAGTCATGGGCACCTATTGTAACCTCTTGACCAGCCGATTCCACTGTAACCGGAATACCCAGCCCGTTGTATACTAATAGATCTGTTCCTGTCGTGGAGCTTCCTAAAAACAGAGCACCCCCGATCAATACCACAGAGGCGGCAAATTTAGATGCGGCTCCAAATAGTCCTTCACCCAGCATAAAACGATCCCAAAGCGAGAGTTTGCGTTGGATCTTACGTTCTTTTCCAGGCGGTAAGGTGGCGTATTCTGGAATCATTTTGTTGGCCAAGGAAGCCTGAGGTAAACTCTTTTTGTTCCAATAGGCATCGGCGATCATGGCTTCAACATCCAACAAACGCTCTAAGGCCAAATTCCGCAGAAGTTGCAAATTTTGACGGGCTCCCGCGGCCCAACCCGTTGCTGCATTAATCCAACGGTCCATATTCTCACGATCCGGGAAGCCCAATTTGAATTCCTCATAAAGCGCTTCATAACTATCTGCTTTCATGGCTTGCACCAAGGCAGGCTCCAATTCAATTTTTGTACTGTCGTGGTAAGCCGCCTTAAAACATTTATAATAATCATTGGCGGCAGCATGGATCTTGGAAAACTCCTCACTGGAAACACGCCCGTCAGCAATGGCCACACTCACAGTGTTGTTGAACTTGCGTTCGGAATCATTGAGATCGGCCACGGCATGTTCTGCATAATGGATCAAATGCGTCAAAGTTTTGAGGTTTTGATCCCAATGGCCTCCCAATTGCTGGGCCATTTGATAGTGATACATTCTGCACTGCTTATCATGAGTGCGCAGGGCATTGACAAGCTCCTTTTTCTCCGCTTGAACAGCCCTCAAAACGTCGTCGATATCTTTTCTCTTGATCTGTTCTCCGCGGTGCCAGATCGCTCTTTTCTCTATGATGATGACCTCGTGCTTGGAAATTTCTAAAGCCTGAATCTCCTCTTGCAACTCCTGATATTGATCCAGTTGCTGCTTTAAGGTATCGGAATACAGTTTATCCTTGATTTTATTGAGATCTAAAGATTCACCTTGAGCATCAAAAATGTCATCCACCGAATCAAAATTCAAAAATGGATAGCGATTCATAAAGTTAGAAGCGTATTTAGGCTCTAGGAATGTCCAATCAAAATATTCCTTCTGAAAAGCTTCCAAGGTTTGGGCTTCCGTGAGCATTTCTAGATCCTTCGCATTTGAGGTAGCAATGAGACGTTTGGTCATCTCTTCTTCCAATGCCGTAGCGTCATTAAACAGGATTTCTGCTTTTCTATTGTCAATATCTGATGCCAAATAAGCGCGCTTGGCGTTGTCTTCTCGATCTTTATCCACTGGGTGGGTGGACCACATTTGCGGTGGATTGTACGCCCGAGAGGTAAATACACGGTGTTTGGCAGGGTCCATGGTATCCACCACTGGCGACTCACCGTAAAGTGGATCATCCAAGACCTGCTTCATGTTTTTGATGTATTGGCTTTGCACCGTATACATATTGCTGATGGTCTTGGATTGTGCCAATTGCACATTCACAAAACTCATGGCATTATTGAAAGCTTCATCGGCTACTTGAAGACGGTGTAAAGCGTGGATCAAGGCGTCGCTACCCGTGAGCGAGACCGCGACTAAGTCAGCTTGAAATTCCATTTCACGAGACAGGGCGCGTTCTGCAATAACCACTACGCTAAAGCAGGTTTCGATCAAAGAACGCACTGCCCAAACTAAAATCGACAATATCCACCCGATCCAAGCCACGCGAATATCGATCGATGAGATCATGCCTAAGAACTTATCAAAGGCATCGCGCTTACCTACGATACGAGCAGCGATCTGCTGGGCAACGTAAACGTAACGTCCTAAGAGCATGGAACGCTGCGCAAAATGACCAAATTCATGGGCCAATACCGCTTTAAATTCTCCCAAACTCAATACGTTGGTCAGGCCTAAACCAATTTCTAAATTCTTCTTTGAAGGAATGATCAAATTAATAAGCGACAGATCATAGGAGACACTCGCATTTACACGATGGGTTAGAAATACCTTATGGGGTCTGGGAGCTTTGGCTTCATCGGCGAGTTTGTAGATATAATCAAACAGTACAGGCTCCTCTTCTTTGGTCACAAAACGCTGCATAGGATTCTCCACCTTTTTGTTTAAAAAGAACAGGGATTTGATCAAAAACAGACAAATAAATGCATAACCGCCCGCCAAGACATAAGACCAGAGATCATCGCCATTCATAAAAGAATAATAGGCCAAACGTCCGAACCAAAAGGTCAATCCTAAATACAGAACAATAAAGAGCAACAAGCCCAGGATGGAAAGAAAAACGTGTTTTTTAAAAGATTGTGTGGGATTGGTGTAGCCCTCCGGAACATTCTTTGGGCCTTGGGAGTAAAAACTGTCCATGAATTGTAATAGTTAGCACTTAAATATATAACAAGCTCTGAAAAACTGCATAGTAACTTATCAACAAATGGGTAAAACAGGAATTTTCCCGTTGGATTTTCTGGCCGCTGTAAGTTTTCCAATATTGTAGGGAACAACATCTGCATTTTTTTAAATTTGTGGATCGAATCAATTTTTATCTATGGGAAGAGCATTTGAATTTAGAAAAGCACGTAAAATGAAGCGTTGGGCTGCTATGTCCAAAGCCTTTACTAGAATCGGGAAAGATATTGTTATGGCCGTTAAGGAAGGTGGCCCTGATCCTGATGCTAATTCTAAACTGCGCGCCGTAATTCAAAATGCCAAGGCGGTCAATATGCCAAAGGACAATATTGAACGCGCCATAAAACGCGCCTCCGACAAATCTCAAGGGGATTATAAAGAAGTGCTCTTTGAAGGTTATGCGCCGCACGGGATTGCCATTTTGGTCGAGACCGCTACGGACAATAATACCCGAACGGTTGCGAATATTCGATCGTACTTCAATAAATGTGACGGTAGTCTGGGAACATCTGGTTCTGTGGTGTTCATGTTTGACCACACCTGTAATTTCCGCATCAACGGAGAAGGTATGGATCTGGAAGAACTGGAGCTAGAACTGATTGATCACGGGGTTGAAGAAGTTTTTGAAGATGAAGATGGCGTAATGATCTACGCGCCTTTTGAAAGTTTTGGAGCCATTCAATCGGCTTTGGAATCTCAAGACATTGAGATCATTGCCTCTGGCTTTGAACGCATTCCTCAAGTAACCAAAACGATAAGCGAAGAGCAGAAGGCAGATGTAGAAAAGCTTTTAGAGAAAATTGAAGAGGATGACGACGTGCAAAACGTCTACCACAATATGAATGAACTCGAATAGCGATCCTTAGATTGCGTAAGAGATTTCTTTGATTTTGTTTGTACGGGTTCAATTCCTTAACTTAGCTGAGTAGGTTAAACACAAAATCATGCGTAATATACTGATTTGCTTCTTGTTAAGCAGTATCATTTGGTCTTGCCAGAAGGACTCCTTCTTGGAAGAGCGCGGGGTTAATCCTACCGGTGATTCTACCATCAGTGTAGATCCTACGGATGAAGAAATCTTTGACGATATAGACTTGCAGGACCCAAGGGCGAGCTTGGACAACAGTTCACAAGGGCTATATCGCGGCGTCTTTTCCAACTTTGACGGCACCAATCACGGTGAAATTGTGATCAATCTTGGGAATGACGGGGAATTGGCGGCAGCTATTCACTTTATTGATGGAGAAAAAGTTGCTTTTACTGCTGAGACAGAAACACTAACCACCTTTAAATTCAGAAATACACTGGGATCTTTCTCTTTTAATGTGGCCGATATTGATGCGCCTACAGCAACTGATGTTATATTCAATCAGAAATCAGGTTATATCCGCGCCTACAAAGAGCGCAGTTCTCGTAGAGTCTCCATTGCTTTGGGGCATTATGACGACCCGAGTGACGAGGATTTTAATGGAAACTGGGATCTGATCTCTTTTGGAGTTCGAGAATTCAATTTCCCTGGAGCCATAAGATTGAGTGAAGTGGTTGTATCTAGAGGCGATCAGGTACTTGTAGATCTGGAAGGTGAAATGACCGAAGACTTTGAAGGATGTTTTGGGTTTGACGTTCGTGGCCCTTATTTAGCTCAAGTTTCTGGAGATATCACTTTATTAGAAGGAAAAGATCAGGTTTCTACTTTCAACGGACAACGTTGTGATTGGAACCTTTCATACAGCCTGCAAAACAACCGCAGCACTTACTCTACCAACCGTTGTGAACCGGGTGCAACTTCTGGGATCTGGGTCTGGAACTCTCGCAGCGGACGCATTTTTGTCGACGCGCTTCGCATCCACTAAAAACAAACGCTTTAAAAATCTTGAGTGTACTCGGGCTTCTTCCCGACAACGCCTTTGTATTTGGCCATTAGCGCAGCCATATCTTTTTCAATATCACCACTAAGCGCATAAGGCGGGTGTATTGTGACGGTTTTTGTACCATAGTCAAAGGCAACCGCTATTACGGGAACATCTGCAGCTTGAGCAATGTAGTAAAAGCCTGTTTTCCATTGATCCACTTTTTTACGTGTTCCCTCTGGTGCAAGTGCCATGCGGAATTCATCGTGCTTTTCAAAAATGGAAGCAATGGCTTCTACTTTGTTCTGACCCGAGGTGCGGTCTAAAGGATAACCACCCATCCAACGAAAATAAGCTCCTAAAGGCCATTTGAACAATTCCTTCTTCCCTACCCAATGGATCTGGGTCTTTAAAATACGGCGTGTGTAAGACCCTATAGTGAAATCATGCCAATGGGTATGGGGTACTACGATCACTACAGATTTCTTAACCTTCGGATCAAAGCTGCCTTTGATCTTCCACCCCATGATCTTGTGAAAAATAAATTTGGTGAGTCCCATATTACATCTTGAGGTATAATTCGCGAAGCTTTTCACGAGTGGCGATCTCACGCCAGTTATCTCCAAGTGCATTTTCCCAAAGGGGCTCTAGCCCTAAAGCAGTATCGATCATGGTTTCCATCTGAGCATCGGTAAGTTGAGAACAAATGCCTGTAGGCAGATCAATACTGTGTTTATCCATCATTTGTTTGAACAATTTGACTCCTTCTGGATAAAACTCCTCCAAATGATTAAATACAATGCAGTTTCCTATTCCGTGTTTGGTTCCTAGTACATAACCCAGTCCGTAACTCAAAGCATGGGCAACGCCTACTTGAGAATAGGCAATACTCATTCCGCCATGCCAAGAAGCCATCATGAGCTTAGCTCGTGCTTCATGCTCAGGCATACCGTCTCCAAGAAAGATCTCTACACAAAGGTCATAGGCCTTTTCACCATAACTCTGACTGAAGGCATTTAAAAAGGTTCCTTGCAGAGATTCCACACAGTGAATAAAGCAATCCATCCCTGTGTAGAACCATTGATTTTTAGGAACGCCAATACAGAGATCAGGATCTAAGATCACTTGATCAAAAGGCGTGTAGTCACTATTGATCCCTAGCTTTCTTTCCGGGCCGGTCAAAACGCAGGTCCTTGAGACCTCTGCTCCTGTTCCAGAAATAGTAGGAATTCCCACGTGATAAACCGCTTTCTTTTTGACCAGATCCCAGCCTTGGTACTCGGAAGCACTTCCGGAATTGGTCAGCATAATGGAAACCGCTTTGGCCAAATCCAGAATGGATCCACCACCAATCCCTATAATGCCGGATGGCAATTGTTTATACTCAGACCGAATTTTCTTTACGATCTCATCTACTTGAGATGTTTTAGGCTCCTCAATGGTAGAGGCGAAAATGAGCTTATCGTTGAACTTTAGGGTGATGCGATCGATGAAACTCGGCTGATTTTCAAAGACATCATCAACAATAAACACAAAGGGAGCACGATCCTTGCGTTCTTGGGATAAAATTTGCTCTAGTTGATCAAAACTTCCTTTACCAAAGACCACCTTGGGCACCATTGGAAAGTTTCTATAGCCGTTATTCACAGCAGGCTGCTCTGATTTTTCAATCAGGCGTTTGGCGCGGGCTAGATCTTCTGGGGTATCGATCTCAACCCCTTGATCCTTGGTAACCGCCATTTTAATATTGTGACCGTATTCCAAATAACGAATACACTCGATCTTCTCCGCAGCTTCCAATTTACGCATCGGCAAACGATAGAAATCTAAGATTGCCTGCTTTCTAAAGGCGTATATGCCTTTGTGTTTGAAGTATTTAACAGCCGTATTCTTATCTCTTGGATATGGGATCGGAGAGCGTGAAAAATAAAGGGCAAAATTATCCTTGTCCACAATAACCTTCACACAATTCGGGTCACTGATCTCTTTCCAATCATTGATCTCCGTCATTAACGAAGCCAGATCGATCTTGTCTGCATCTTCTTGATAAAAGACGTCCAAGACCTTCTTCAAGCCGTCTTTAGTAGTAAAGGGTTCATCTCCTTGAACATTCACTACAATGTCCACGTCCATATGCTCCACGGCCTCTGCAATTCGATCACTGCCACATTCGTGTTCTTTTTGGCTCATAATGGCCTTTCCGCCGTGTTTGGTGATCTCCTCAAAGATCACATCGCTATCAGTTACCACAAATACATCTTGAAACAAGCCCGTATCAACCGCAGCGTCATAGGTGCGCCTAATGACCGTTTTACCGCCGAGATCTTGCATGAGTTTACCCGGAAACCGCGAGGCTCCGTAACGTGCAGGAATCATAGCTATAATGCGCAAAGGAGTATTCAATTTCTTAATTATTTAGTAGATCAAAAGTACAACAATTTATAAGACCAATGGGCTTAGTCCTCCTCAAAGAAAGCGCTTGAAAACCCAAGTAAAAAGACCTTATCGCTAGCGCGTGTCAAGGCCGTATATAACCACCGAAAGTAGCCTTTGTTTGGCCCTTCTGGAAGATAGGGTTGTTCTATAAAAACGGTTGGCCACTGGCCTCCTTGTGATTTGTGACAAGTGATGGCATAGGCAAACTTGACCTGCATGGCGTTAAAGTATTTGTTATTCTTTACGGCGAGAAACTTTTTGTAATGAGAGACCTCGTCCTGATAATCCTCACGAACCGCTTCGTACAAACGGTTGGAATCTTCATAAGGTAAAGAAGGTGTTTCTGCCATTAAGGTATCTAGGATCAGTACGGTCTCAAAGGGTTTCATGTCAGGATAATCTACCATACGCACAGTTACGATGGCAAAACGAAAGCCATATAGCTCGCTGATGGTGTGAATTTCCAAGACTTCAATAATATCGCCATTAGCTACAAATCCTGCTTCGCTATCGGGTTTGAGCCAGAAATAATTATTCTTAACCACCATCAAAAAATCTCCTGCCTCCAATTCTCCTTCTTTAAAGAGTATGCGTTGGCGAATTTGCTGATTGAAAAGGTTTGCCCGTTTGTTGGAGCGCACAATAACTATAGCCCCTTCTGTGCCTTGATCACTGTAAGCATCATTTAAGGCGTCCATCACTTCTTGTCCGTCCAAGGGACGCGTCATATCGTTAAAATCTGATAAACGGAAGCGATAGTCGTCATAATATTCATGAGACAACCGATCGCGCAGCGCCGTAGCATTGTAGAGGATCCCACTGTCCATTTGTTGACGCACTACTTCGCTGAGCTCCAAAACCGTCACTTTTTTGTCAAAAAAACGGGCCATAAGCTCTTCATCCAAAGCGGGGCTCACATCTAGCTTTACAGGCGGTAGCTGGGCCGTATCACCAATTAAGATCAGGCGGCAACCGTGTCCACTGTAAACATATTGAACCAGATCTTCCAAGAGTGAAGATCGTTCATTGGACGAGGCATTGAGCTGCATGTCTGGAATCATAGAGGCCTCATCCACGATAAAAATGGTGTTGCGATGTTTATTAGGTCGCTTGACAAAAGTGATGCCTCCTCCCTTTTTCTTTCTGGGAGTGTATATTTTTCTGTGGATGGTATGTGCTTGTCTTCCAGCGTAGTTACCCAAGACTTTTGCCGCACGACCTGTCGGTGCCAAGAGGCAAGCTGACTTTTTTAGCTTCCAAAGCTGACTGACCAAAGTAGCCATGATAGAGGTCTTACCAGTACCTGCGTATCCCTTGAGTAGAAAGAGTTCATCTGGCGCTGAGTTACAGCAATATAAAGCCAGTAATTGCAAGGCTTTCTGCTGTTTCAGCGTAGGGTCGTGAGGAAAGTTTTCGCGGAGAATTTCGTAAAATTCCTGAGGTTGCATCCGGATGATTTCTTTGGCTTAAAACTACGCGAATTTTATAGGATATTGCTTTCGTGAAACAAAAAAAATTGTAGATTTGCGTTAGACCTAGTTTTAACAAAAAAACTCTCTTCAAGAATGAAAATAGTAATTCAATTAGTACTTTGGGCCGTGATAGGTTTATTAGGGTATTTGTTGTTTCAATCCATCTATGGACCAATAAAATTTAACCAAGTCAAAGAGAAACGCTACGCGAAAGTAATTGACAACCTAAAAGACATCCGTTCTGCTCAATTGGCACACCAAGAAGTTACTGGAGTTTTTGCAAAGGACTTTAACTCACTAGTTACTTTTGTAGATACTGCAGAATTCGCAATCACCCAACGTAGAGATACTATTTATGACGATGTTGAGAAAAACAAAGCATTCGGGATCGATGAGGGTTATTATATTGAAGAAACGCTGATTGATACCATTGGTTACAACAGCGTAAGAGATTCTTTGTTTAGAAACTCAGACCGTTACAAGACCATGATGAACGTTCCAATTGAAGGCGTAACTGCTAAATTTGAAATGGACGCTGGAATGATCGAGTCTGGAGATCTTAAATTACCAGTATTTGAAGCTAAAGTAGCTAAGAATGTGGTATTAGCCGATCAAGATCCTGACCTATTGGCTCAGGAGAATCAGATCGTATCCGTAGAAGACATTAACGGTTCTCACATTATCGTAGGATCAATGACCGAGGTAAACACCAACGGTAACTGGCCTAAGAACTATGACACACCCGCAAGAAAGAACTAAAGAGGTTCCGACCGAAAACATAAAAAGACTGTCCGTTCAAATTAGTTTGACCGGACTTTCTTTTTTATTGGAGTATCCAAGCGGTGATACTTGGACACATCGCCACGAATTGCCTTCTGGATTGCATCCAGGTGATGTGCTTACAGAACTGCAACAGATCTTGACTCAAGATCGTTTTCAAAGCAAGACCCAAGAAGTTGTAGTGGTATACCACCACCCGACCTTTACCTTTGTTCCCGAGGCTTTATTTGACCCGAACAATCTTGCCGATTACCTAAAGTTCAACGCCAAGATATTGGCTCAGGATTATTTGGACTATGACGTCTCCAAGTCAAGAGGCATGGTCAATGTGTATATTCCCTACACCAACATCAATAACTTCTTCTTTGATCGTTATGGCGACTTTACCTTTTTGCATAGCGCCACCGTTTACCTGGCGGCACTAGAAGCACAACATACTTCAGCGACAACGCAGGTTGCTGCTCATTTGGAGGACAACAGCTTGTTAATTGCGGTTACCTCAGGTAAAAAAGTACATTTGATCAACGCCTTTGCCATAAGCGGCACAGAAGACTTTGCCTATTATTTATTGTTCACCATGGAGCAGTTAGGCTTGGATCCTAAAGAAATTCCATTGATGCTAAGCGGAAACATTGACGAGCAGGACGAATACTTCGCCTTAGGGTACCGCTATGTGAAGGATATTAACATTCTTAAAGATTCCCAAAACGCGTTCTTGCTTAAAAACGTAGCAGCATGCGAATAATTTCAGGTACGCATAAAGGAAAACGCTTGCGCGCTCCTAAAAACCTGCCGGTTAGACCCACTACGGATTTTGCCAAAGAATCCTTGTTCAACATCTTGAACAACAGAATTCATATTCCAAGTACAAAGGTTTTAGATCTTTTTGCCGGAACCGGTAATATCTCCTATGAGTTTGCATCTCGTGGCTCTGAAGACATAACCGCAGTGGATCAGCATTACGGTTGTTGTAAATTTATAACAGCCACTGCACAAGAATTGGAATTTCCGATCCGAGCCATTAAAAGCGACGTTTTTGGATTTATCGCCAAGCATACGGAGTCCTATGATCTCATCTTTGCCGACCTTCCTTATGACTTGGGCCAAGAAGCCTTTGAGCAAGTCATCACTGATGCTATGACTGGGTCTTTATTAAATGAAGATGGAGTTTTGATCGTGGAACATCCCAAACAACTAGATCTAAGTGCTCTTGATGGTTTTTCAGAACTGAGACGATACGGCGGAAGTTGTTTCTCCTTCTTTGAGAAAAAAACAGCAGACCTATAAGCCGGATTCTGTCCCCTGAAGTAGAATAAATCCACTTAAGGGTCCTTATCATTTATCTGGAGTGTACATTACTGCACCCTTCTAACTGCCTACCCTCCCACATCGCGCGAGCAGCGCTCAAACGTAGGTTTACATGGCATTTCACCGCATAGAGTTTACCTGATTTCACTACAGCATTACCTGTACTTGCTTTCTGTTGCACTTGTCCTCCCCCAAAGTAGAACGAGTTCACTTTAGGGTGACGGCCGTTAGCCGCTATGCTGCTCTGTGGTGTCCGGACTTTCCTCTGTGAAGTGAACAAAGTTCCGCTTCACAGCGATAAGGCGGTCTGCTGGCTGCAAAAGTACATTTTTTGACAAATAATGTTAATAAAAAAGCAGAATTACGAGCGTGCCAAGGCTCTATAATTTAGGGGTAATTTTATCTTTGTTATACTATGGAACATTTCATTGTATCGGCTAGAAAGTACAGACCCACGACCTTTAAAGATGTTGTTGGGCAAAGTGCTATTACCAATACTTTGGAGAACGCCATTGCCAATAACCACTTGGCACAGGCCTTACTGTTCACAGGACCTCGAGGCGTAGGAAAAACGACCTGTGCTCGTATTTTGGCCAAGCGGATCAACGCAGATGACAACACCTCAGAAGATGAAGACTTTGCATTCAACATTTTTGAATTGGATGCAGCTTCTAATAACTCCGTAGACGATATTAGAAACCTGATTGATCAGGTTCGTATTCCTCCTCAGGTTGGAAAATTCAAGGTCTATATTATTGATGAGGTGCATATGCTCTCTGCAGCGGCCTTTAATGCATTCCTTAAAACCTTGGAGGAGCCGCCAAAACACGCCATTTTCATTTTGGCCACCACAGAAAAGCACAAGATCATTCCTACCATCCTATCGCGTTGTCAGATCTTTGATTTCAAACGCATCACGGTAAAGGACATTAAGGAGCATTTAGGGCATGTAGCCGCTTCTGAAGGCATTCAAGCCGATGAGGACGGACTGCAGATCATTGCGCAAAAGGCCGATGGAGCCTTGCGTGATGCTTTATCTATATTTGACCGCGTGGTAAGTTTTTCCGGAAAAGATTTGACTCGGCAGGCCGTTACGGAGAATTTGAATGTTTTGGACTATACCATCTATTTCAAGGTGACCGATCTTGTCCTGGACAACAATATTCCTGAATTACTACTTGAATACGACCAAATTCTCTCACAAGGATTTGACGGTCACCACTTTATTGCCGGTTTAGCCTCTCACTTTAGAGACCTTTTAGTGGGGAAACAACCGCAAACCAATGAGCTGTTGGAGGTTGGGCCTGAGATTAAGGCAAAATACATAGACCAAAGCCAACGCTGTAGCAAAGGGTTCTTAATAGAAGCCATTGAAAAAGCAAACGCTTGCGACCTGCAGTTTAGAAGTAGCAGAAATCAAAGACTTTTAGTAGAACTTTGTTTGATGCAATTGGCCTCTATCACTTTTGATGGAGAAAAAAAAAAGGCTCCTAACTACTTAATTCCAGCTTCACATTTTAAAACGGTGAGACCTATTGAGCGTATTGATGCGCCTCAGCAAGCCGCCATACCTCAAGTTAAAGAAGTTGTTGAGCAGCTTACCGAACCGCAGGCAGTGATTTCCGCGCCAGTAGAAACGGCTCCAGAAGCAACACCAGCAGCAGCAGTTCCTCCACCTCAAGAACCAGCTCCAGCTGCCACCCAAAAACCTAAGATCAATCTAAATTCCAACAGCGGAAGACGCGTCTCTGCCCTCTCGCTTAAATCGATCAAGGAAAAACAACAGCTTCAAGCACAGAGCGCAAAGAATCAGGATGAAACAGTCCTACCTACAGAAGATTTTACTCAAGAAGCCTTAGAAGAGCATTGGAAATCATTTACTGCCAAGATGGAACGCAAAGGACGATACAATTTGGTATCCCATTTGAGCATGGCTTTACCTAAAAAGGAAGGCAATAAACTTTTACTCGAATATCCCAATGCCACCATCAAAGTGGAATTGGAATCGGCTTCACATGAATTGCTCGGATACTTGCGCGAGGAGCTCAAAAATTATGAGATCGAGTTACAGATCGAGGTAAACGAACAAATTCAAAAGCGCTACGCCTACACGCCGCGGGAGAAATACGATAAACTTAAAGAGATCAACCCCTTGATGGATATCCTCCGCCAAGAATTTGATCTAGAAATATAAAACTATGCTAGGACTCAAGTTGCCAACAGATCCACGCTGGGTAAATATTGTAGAAAAAAACGTAGACGAGATTCTTACCGATCATGCGTATTGTGAGCAAAAGGCCGCCAGTACAGCGATTTCTTTGATTATAGGCTACCCAGAATACACCGAACTTGTTGCAGAAATGACCCTTTTAGCACAAGAAGAGATGAGCCACTTTAAAATGGTTCACGACCGTATTGTGGAACGCGGGGGGCATTTAGGACGCGAACGCAAAGATGCATATGTCAATCAACTGATGAAGTTCTTTCCCAAAGGTGGGAGCCGCAACGATCAATTGGTACATCGCTTGCTTTATGCTGCCCTTATTGAAGCTAGAAGCTGCGAACGCTTTAGATTGCTGAGCGAGGAGCTCGAAGATCAAAAGTTGGCAGAATTTTACCGCAAACTCATGATCTCTGAGGCCAACCACTACACCATGTTCTTAAAGTTTGCCAGACAGTACGGAGAGCGCGATGCGGTAGATAAAAAGTGGCAATCGCTGCTGGATTTTGAGGCAGAATTGATGAAAGACCTCAGTAAATCAGAGACCATTCATGGCTAACATCCAAAAATTACTCCGAAAGGTCAAATACAAGCTGTTTGGCAATCCGTATTACAAACGCCAACAATATCAAGGGGTGAACCTGCCTTCTTTTAGAGAAAATCAAGGGCTTAGCGAGAATGAAGACTATTTGCAATCCGCCGTAGAGCAACTAGAGTCAATACAACCGCATAAGGCTTTTAGCCATGAGTTATGCTTTCTTGATTTCGGTTGTGGACAAGGTCGTATTGCCAATGGAATTCAGTATTTGAAATTGCCTTTTCATACTTACACGGGAGTAGATACGCATGAACTCTCTATCAATTGGTGTAAAAAATGGATCAGCGCCTACGGTTCCGCTTACCAATTTCTGCACGTGCCAGCCTATAACAAACGCTACAACAAACAGGCAGAAAAACTACAAGTATTGCCTTTTGAGGACAACAGCTTTGACATGATTTTCTTGAATTCTGTGTTTTCACACATGATCACCGCCGATGTTCAATTTTACCTTGATGAGTTTTCACGCTTAATGAAAACGGGAGGTTTGTTGTATGTCACTGGTTTTGTTGAGGAAGGAGTTCCTGAAATGGAAGAAAACCCAGAAAATTACATCAGTGAAAATCACGGGGCTCTTTTTAGAGTCCGCTATGAGAAGTCATTTTTCTTAAAGCAATTTACAGACCGCGGATTTACGATCAAAGATTACAATCATCAAGGCATAGCCAGAACCAAACAGTCTGTGGTTATGGCTATTAAATCTTAATTGACCTCAATATTCTTCGCCTTGTTCTCTTGATGCAAGGTTTTGATGATTCCGTCTGCCAATCCAATCTTAGGCACATAGATATAGTCCGCCTTGGCCCATTTCATTGCCGAGAGGTAAATACGTGTGGCAGGGATGATCACATCGGCCCGATCTGAATTCATTCCCAGGCGAGCGATCCGCTCTTCATAGCTAAACTTCTGCAAGATCTTGTAGTGATTGCTCAAGAACAAATAGGTCAAAGGACGTCCTATTTTAATCCCAGATTCTTTGTAAATACTGTTGATGTTTCCACCAGAGCCAATGAGACTCACGTCATCGAGCTCTGAGGTATTGGCTTTGATCCAACGTTTTACACTGTCCCATAAGGCTTCGTCAACTTGATCATTGAGCAAGCGAACGGTTCCCAATTTGAACGAACGAGAAGCCAGTACTTCTCCCTGACCGTAAACCGTGAATTCGGTACTTCCACCACCAACATCGACGTAAAGAAAATTACGCTCATCATCAATGAGGGTTTTTAGATCCGTAGAAGCAATTATAGCAGCTTCTTCCTTACCATCAATGATATGGATATGAACACCTGCTTGCTTTTTAATAAGCTCAGCCACCTCATGTCCGTTGGTTGCTTCTCGCATTGCGGAGGTAGCGCAAGCTCTATACGCCTCAATATTATGGACATTCATCAGCATTCTAAAAGCTTTCATAGCTTCTACCATCCGCTCAATATTGGCAGCGCTGATCTTGCCCTGATCAAATACATCTGCTCCCAGCCTAATGGGTACGCGGACCAAGGAAGTTTTCTTAAAATTGGTCGGACCATCTCCCAATTGAGTCACTGTAGCGATCAAAAGACGTATCGCATTAGACCCAATATCAATGGCTCCATATTTATTAATCTCGATCAAACCTGATTCAACTTTTTCTGGTAATACGTATACATTTCAAATTGCGAACGTAAGGCAGGCTCTTCTTCGCGCTCCCGATAAGCATTATCCTGAGCGGCGCTTATTACTCGAGCTTTAACGTTATCCTTCCAACTAATATCAAAAGTATCTATGATCTCCTGCTTGATGTCTGGATCGTAAATAGGGCACCCAATTTCTACACGCCGGTCCAGATTTCGCGTCATAAAATCTGCGGAAGAAATATAAACCTTAGGGTCGCCTTGATTCTCAAAGATAAACACCCTTGGATGTTCTAAGAACTTATCTACAATGCTGATCACTTCAATATTCTCACTCAGCCCTTCAACCCCTGGGATCAAACAACAAATTCCTCTAGCGATAATCTTAATGGATACCCCTGCTTGACTCGCTTCGTATAGCTTGTCGATCATAGGGTAATCAGACATATTGTTCAACTTAATTTGGATACCACTTGGCAAGCCCTTTTTGTGATTCTCTATTTCCGCCTCAATAAGATTGTAAAGTACATTTCTCGTGTAATGCGGGGAAACAATCAGGTGATTGTACTTTTTGATCTTGTAATTGACCTCCAAGAAGTCAAAGACCTTATTGACCTCTTTTAATATCTTCTGATTCGCAGTAAACAGCGTATAATCCGTATAGATCTTGGCCGTGGATTCATTGAAATTCCCCGTGCTGATAAATCCATAGCGCTTGTTCTTTTTTCCATTACGACGCTCAATAACACAAGCCTTACAGTGTACCTTAAGCCCCGTAACTCCGAAGATGAGCTGCACGCCTTCTTGCTGCATCTGCTCTGCATAACGGATATTAGCTTCTTCATCGAAGCGCGCTTGCAACTCGATTTGCACGGTAACTTCTTTACCGTTCTTAGCCGCATTGATCAAGGAACCTGCAATGTGTGAGATCTCCGCCAATCTATAAATGGTGATCTTTATCTTTTCCACACGAGGATCTAAGGCAGCTTCTCTCAAAAAGCGGATCACATAGGTGAAATCGTGATAAGGAGCATAAAGCAAAGCGTCCTTTTTGTCAATAGCGTCTAATATACTGTCTGAGCCGTGTAGGCCACGAACCGGTAACGGCTTGATCTTATTGTACAAGAGGTCTTGACGGCCAAAGGACGGGAACTTCATATAATCTCGGCGGTAGTGATAGCGCCCGCCGGGAATCACACTATCCGTGGCTTCGATCTCCAGATGCTCCAACAGATAACTCAAGGTATCTTCATGGATAGACTTATCATAAACAAAGCGCACAGGATCTCCAGAAGAGCGTTCTTTTACACTTTTCGATATCTTGGCGATAAAACTCTTACTCAAATCCGAATCCATGTCCAGTCCTGCATCACGCGTAATTTTGATCATGTGTGCTTCTATGGACTTATAATTGAAAAGACTGAAGATGGTTCCTAAAGAGTATCGGATCAAATCATCCAAAAGGATCACAAACTGTTTGTCCCCTTCCTGCGGCAAGATGATAAAGCGGTCCAAATAGCGCGGAATCTCTATCAAGGCATAGCTGACAGGGTCGGTCAAGATCTTTGCATCTTCATGCATTTCCATCCGAACAGTGAGATAAGCCGCATTGTCTTGTAAGCCTGGGAAGCTGGTTTGATCATTCAACATCATCACCCCTAAAGCAGGAGAAACCTTATTCTGGAAGTAATCTGCAATAAACTCATGTTGGCGTTGACTTACCTGGGTTTCATCAATCACAAAGATGTTCTCCTTTTCCAACTCTTTGTAGATGCCTTTCAGGATGTTCAAACTGGCAGACTGATGGTCTATTACAATATCGGTGATCTGTGCCAATAAGTCTTGAGCCGCAATACCCTTAAGTGCGGAACGACCGCCTTTACCCGCATCTACAATGCGTTTCACAAAGGCGTAACGAACCTTGAAAAATTCGTCCAAATTGTTGGAGAAGATTCCGAGAAAACGAATCCGATCAATTAAAGGCACCGAAGTGTCTGCCGCTTCCTGCAAAACTCTTTCATTGAATTGGAGCCAACTGATCTCCCGATTTACATACTGTTCCTGCAGTTCATTCATTTGCGAATCTCTTTTGGGAAAAGGGTTGTTAATGTTTTACCGTTTTTAATCTTAGACCAATCGTCCTCTTGAAATGCTATAGCTGCGAATCCACAAGTGGGTAGATTGTCTAAATATTTATCACCTAACATATTGACAATGCTAGTAAAAGCGTGGTTGTGTCCAAAGATCATTAAAGAATCGATCTCCCTTGGCGTCTCGTGGACCACCTCCATCACCGATTGACCCCCAAAGTCATACAAGCGTTCATCAATACGACATTGCTCATCTTTCAATGAAAAAGCCTCTTTAAAAAATAGAAAGGTTGTATGTGCACGATTGGCTGGGCTACTAATTACCAGCTCTGGGGCTTCAATGCGATTAGACACTTCCAAAGCCATGGCTTCTGCATCATTGAGTCCGCGTCCTTTCAATGGCCGTTCGCGGTCCGATACGTTGTGTTCCCAAGAAGATTTAGCATGTCTCACCAGATATAAGGTCTTCATAGGCTGACTTTATGGGGATAAGCGAACAATATCCCAGTCTCCATCCTCTTGAAGTCGGTAGAGGATCCTATCGTGGAGTCTGTTGGGCCTCCCCTGCCAAAACTCGATCTCGACTGGGGCTACCAAAATTCCACCCCAATGATCCGGACAGGGAACAGTATCGTTCTCACTGAAGGTAGATTCTAATTTCTTTAATCGGTCCTCTAAAACTTCGCGATCGGGAATTTCTTTGCTTTGATCAGACACGATAGCTCCTAATCGGCTTCCTAAAGGGCGCGAATCCCAATAATTCTCCGTATCAACTCTAGAGGTTTTAGTGGCATTTCCTTTGATGAGCACCTGTCGCTCCAAAGTAGGCCAAAAGAAAGCCAAAGAGACTTTTGGATTGGCCAAAATGGCCTTGCCCTTCTCACTGTGGTAGTTGGTGTAGAAATAAAAGCCGTTCTCGTTGTACTTCTTGAGCAATACCACACGACCTTTTGGATAACCATCCAAACTCAAGGTGGTGACCGTCATGGCATTGACCTCCTCTATACCACCAGCCTCTTGCACTTGGTGAAACCAGGTTCTGAATTGCTGCAAGGGATTCGGATCTACACTGGACTTGTCCAGAGCACCCTTTTCGTATGATTTTCTGAAATTATACAGTTCTTGATCCATAGGATAAGCTTTACCTGCAAGTTACGAGAAATCGGTCTGCCTTAAAAGTAAATACGGAGGTTTTCTCAGCAGATTTTTACCAAGAGAATTCTTTGAGATCTTCGGCCAAGTCGGTGTTCTCAAAAATGGTTTTAGCTTCTTGTTGAAAGCTATCCAAGCCGTCATAACGCGTAGAATAATGTCCTAATATCAAACGATTTACCTCTGCTGATTTGGCAATCTGAGCGGCTTGCCTGGCTGTACTGTGCTTAGTGGATTCACACAGATGCGCTTGCTCCTCAAGGAAGGTACTTTCATGATACAAGGTATCCACACCAGAAATCAAAGGAACTATGGTGGGTTCATAGGCCGTGTCGCTGCAGTAGGCGTAGGATCTCGGAGAAGCTCCCGCCGTGGTGACCGTTTTATGATCAATAAGTACACCCGCTTCATTGTAGACATCCTGCCCCGCTTTTAATTTTCGGTAGTAGGCTTGGTCAATCCCCGCTTCTTTGGCCTCTTCTACCAGAAGCTTCAGTGGCCCCGGCTTTTCTCTGAATAGAAAACCGTTGGTGTAAATTCTGTGATTGAGTGGAATGGTGTGCACGGTGAGCTGCTCATCTTCATAGATCAATTCTGAAGATTTTGACTTGAGTTCGACGAACTTGAGTTCAAACTGCGGCCAGGAGTTCCCCAAGCGCAATTGCATGCTTATTACCTCTTTGAGTCCTTTTGGCGCATAGATGGTCAATGGGGTCTTTCTTCCCAAAAGTTGAAAAGTAGATATCAAGCCAATGAGCCCAAAGTAATGATCGCCGTGCAAGTGTGATATAAAAATGGTTTGCACACGTGTAAACTTGATCTTTGAGCGCCTAAGCTGTACTTGAGTGCCTTCTCCACAATCTATTAAAAAATGACGCCCTCGAACCTCTAAAACCTGAGCAGTGGGATGCGTGCGTGTACGTGGAGTAGCTGAATAACAGCCAAGTATAGTCAGTTTCACCTCATGAGGAGTTTAAAAGCCAAGATCGCGCTCTATTGTTTCCATCTCTATGATGTCACCAGCTTCTTGAAGTGTAGGCACCACCACCATTTCAAAAGGGATATCATCAACGGGGACTGAGGTGCAGACCATTACAAAGGAGTGCTTTGCAGCGCGATGCGCATTAGAAACTGGTAAAAAGTGTAAAAGCTGTGCTAGTGAAAAGTCCTTGTATTTGGTGAGATCTACTACCACGTTCTGCTCAGCGAAATACTGCGGTATCACTCGCCCCAGATGATCTGCAAAGTCTTTGGGATCGTTGTAGTCGTCAATCAATACAGTAAGATTGTCCTGCTGTTTAACTGTCATCTCGCTTAATTTTTGAGGCTAAGAGATAGATCACCGCCATTCTAACGGCCACCCCATTCTCTACCTGATCCAATATAATGGCTTGGTTGGAATCTGCCACATCACTCGTGATCTCTACGCCGCGATTTATAGGTCCTGGGTGCATGACCACGATCTCCTTATCCAGCCTGTCTAAGTGTGCTTTTGTGAGTCCATACTGCAAACTGTACTCTCTGCTCGAAGGGAAATACGAACTGTCCATGCGTTCGTTTTGAACGCGAAGCATGTTGGCCACATCACACCATTGAAGTGCTTTTTCTAGATTCAATTCGACTTCAACCCCTAATTTATCTATGTATTTAGGAATAAGTGTCTTAGGACCGCATACTTTAACTGAAGCTCCAAGCTTTTGCAGTGCAAAAATATTCGACAAAGCTACTCGTGAATGCAAAATATCGCCTACAATGACTACTTTTTTCCCAGCCACATCACCGAGTTTTTCGCGAATGGAAAAGCAATCCAACAGCGCTTGGGTCGGGTGCTCATGTGCGCCGTCACCTGCGTTGACAATGCTGGCCTTTACATGCTTGGATAAAAACAACCCAGCTCCAGGATTGGGGTGACGCATCACCACCATATCCACCTTCATGGATAAAATATTATTTACGGTATCAATAAGGGTCTCTCCTTTTTTTACTGAGGAAGAGGCCGCAGAAAAATTGATGACGTCCGCAGAAAGTCTTTTCTCTGCGAGTTCAAAAGATAAACGCGTACGTGTGGAATTTTCAAAAAAGAGATTGGCAATGGTAATGTCTCGCAGGGAAGGCACCTTTTTGATGGGCCTATTGATCACTTCTTTGAACTGATCTGCAGTTTCAAAGATCAGTTGAATGTCTTCTGGGGTGACGTATTTAATCCCGAGTAAGTGGTCTACACTTAAGCTACTCATTGAACTTATTTATTAATTAAGTAAACGGCGTCTTCGCCATCATTCTCTTGCCAACACACCTTCACCTTTTCATCGTTTATGGCATCTACCTGCCGTCCACGATAATTGGGTTGTATGGGTAAATGTCTGCTAAACCTACGGTCGATAAGACATAGTAATTCCACGTTCTTCGGCCTTCCAAAGGCCTGGATCGCTGTCAATGCCGCTCGTATACTACGACCGGTATAAAGCACATCGTCTATGATCACCACGTTCTTATCCTCTACGATAAACTCAATATTTGTGGCGTTAGCTGCTAGAGGTTTGTCTCCCCTTCTAAAATCATCTCTGTAAAAGGTGATGTCCAAATAACCGAGCTGTAGGTCTTTGATGTTGTAATCCTCTTTGAGGAGTTGCGCCAAACGATCTGCGAGATAAACCCCTCGGGGTTGAAGTCCGATAAGTACGGCGTTGGAAAAGTCTAGGTGATTTTCAAGCAATTGACAGGCCAAACGGTGCAGTGTAATATGCACTTCGGTTTGGTTAAGCAGGACTTTTTGACTCATACATTGCTTCTCTACTGCAAAAATAGACGATTTTCTCGGGTTGTGCAATGCCTTCGCTAGTCAAAGCGCAAGTCGATCAAGGAACGCACTGCATCTAAGAGCGATATGAGATCCATGCTGTGTTTGTGAGCCATTTTTTCTGACTGAATTTTTCCCGCCTTCAGGCAAGAGACCACCTCATCGATCTCGTGATAATAGCCTCGGCCCATATAAGGAAGCTCCAAGGTTTCAAGCGTTCCATTCTTTTCAATACTGATGGCTTGACAGTGATGAAAACGCGGATGCATATAAATTCCGCCCTCAGTCCCTTCTATGATGGCCTCCGTGGGCGTGGTCTCTAAAAAGGTAGATTCCAATATAGCACTTTGCCCCTCATCATAGGAAAGCTCCATATGACAATGACTATCAACCCCAGTATAATGCATAGTAGCCTCAGCGTCAATAGCCTCTGGCCTACCCAAAAGCAAATAACTCAAATACAAGGGGTAAATTCCAATGTCCATCAAAGAACCCCCTCCCAAACTGCGATTGAACAAACGCCCGTTGGGATCTTGAGAAGCCGGGAAGCCAAAATCTGCTCTAATGGAGACTGGCTGGCCAATAACTCCTTGTCCGATCAATTCTAAAACTTTCTCTGTTGCAGGAATAAAGCGTGTCCAAAGCGCTTCCATTAAAAACAATTGCTCAGCCTTGGCCTTGTTGATCATTTTTTTGACCTGAGTGGCATCAAGAGCAAAGGGCTTTTCACAGATCACATGTTTCCCTGCCTCCAGGGCATCCATAGTTTGTTGATAGTGCAAATGATTCGGGGTCGCAACGTAGACCACATCTACTTCCGAATCCTTAAAAAGAGCGTCGTAACTGCCGTAATGCGAGACCGCCTCGTACTGTTTGGCAAAAGCTCGGGCTTTTTTTGTAGATCTGGAGGCAACTGCTTGTAAGCTCGCTTCAGGGTGAAGTGCGAGGTCTTCCGCAAAGCGACCTGCAATTTTTCCCAATCCTATGATGCCAAATCGAATCATAGTCTAAAGATACGCACAAATGCTTAATCCACTGCTGTGATAAAGCCACTGGTCACCGTCTGGGTTCCGCGTAAAACCGCTTCATAACTATACTTATTGCCTTGGATTCCGGTAATTCTTACAATTAGTACTTTGCCAATTAGATTTACCGCGTGTTCACTTGTAGATTCGGTATAAGTCAATTGATAGTTGCAAATATTGTCCCAGGTCACTGTGGCCTTGGTCACTGCTCCAGTTTTTATGTTGGTTTCAATTTGCTGATCGCCTTTACGCTCAATGCGGACGGCATAATCATCCTCAGGTTTAACAATCTCAAAAACACCTTCGTGAAAGTCTTCACAGGTCATTGGAGTGTCTTTGCATGACCCTAGCGTTAGCAGCAGTCCAAATGTTAAGGCAACTCTATTTAATGTCATCGGTATAATGTCCGTCATGTTTTCCTTTTGCAAATTTTTGGTCATTGAAAGCTTTGGAACCTCCCTTTGGAATGCTCAAAGACTCCCAGTCTTGATCCTTGAGCATACGTCCTACATATACTATCTGCCCAACGTGATAGGCGTAATGTGCTAATTGTCTGTTGCACGCAGCGGAAATGCTGTGTTTTTGATTCCGAATATAAATCGGTTGGTCAAAATTAGAGGCATTTATAGAATCTAAAGCGGTAAATAGGCAGCTCCAGCCTGATTCCCATTTTTGATTCAGTTGCATTCGCGTCTTAATGGTCTGTTCAAATTCTGAATCGCGCTGTCTCCAGGTCTTTTCACCATCTGAGCTAAGAAAATCGGTCCAACGTGACAACATATTGCCGTGCAAATGATTTACCATGATCGCAATAGAATTACTCGCTTCATTATAATTCCAGAACAATTGCTCATCCGTCAATTGAGTGAAGGTCTTATCGCCCAAAGACTTGTAGTACTCAAATTGAGATTTGATGTTCTTTAAATATTCCTGAGGATCCATCAGTCGTTAGGTAACTGCTCAAACAAAGCGCGCTTTTCATTGAAGTAGCGTTCCATGGCCTCTGGTGAATCCATCAGCTTTTTAATGGCTTGCATAGCTTCTAAATGCGGCTTATCGCCTTTTTGAAACATTTCCATGCCGTGATTTTTACTCGAGGCGATCATCTCTTCAAAGGTTGCTGCCCTGAAGCTAAGCTCACAAGCACCACCCAACTGTTTACAAGTCATTGTTTTCATAAGCATTGCTTTTAAAATTGCACTCCGTAATCTGCAGGGAATGGAGCAGGTATTTGCGCTGAATCCTCTCCCAGGTTCTGGCGCAGATCAATCTCAATACCTCTGGCAATAGTAGATATCGGCACATCATTGGCAGTGCCCTCAAACGGATTTTCCCCGGTTCTACCAATGCGCTCCATGGTGTGAAAGATCCAGGCCACCGCCATATAAATAGGTATGCAAAACCAAATAAAGGCCATTCCCAATAAGGGTCGTGTTAAAGCGATCTCCTGCCCTATCTCTAAAAACTGAGGGACCAAGGCCATGGGTAAAAGCAACAACAAGGTCCACATAAAGAAGTGGTTCAAAGTGGCGTATTGTCTAGGATAAGGGAAATTCTTAATACGCTCAGATTTACCTTGCAAGGTAAAGAGCTCTTCCAAAACTCCCTCCAATTGTAAGAAGGCAAACTCCCAGACCAATCCAGCCTCTTTAAGCTTCCGTAAATGGTGAGATTGTAGGTAGAGCACAGCTGTCTGTTTATTGCCTTTACTCAACACGTATTCCAGATCTTCTTTGGGCAAATAAGGCTCAAGTGCCTCTGCCAGGGGTATCTGAGATTCTGGAGTTTTGATTCCCCATTCGGTATTGGTTCTATGCTGACTGGTGGTCTCCCAAGGCTTTAGTTGCCTCATGGAGTAACGCAAAGCGGTCATCCAAGCTATATGGCGATAGGTCAAGGTCTTAATGCTCGCATTGATTTCTTGTTCTGGCACGACCTGTTCGCAATATTCATTGGAAACCATGTCTTGAACAAACATACCGAAGGTTCTAGAAGTGTTGACCACGCCACCCCAGATTTTACGGGCTTCCCAAATTCGGCCGTAAACGGCATTGTTTTGAAAACCGATCACAAAGGCCACCGCAGTACCGATCAGGGCTACAGGGGTCCAAGGAATGGTAAGCCACTCAATATCGAGGAAAAAATAGGCTGCCACCCAAAGGCTTATATAGAAAATAAAAAATAAGGATTCGTAGCGCGTCCAAAGCACCATGGCTTTTAGCGAATAGATCTTTCCGGTATACATGTGTTATTTAGCTAATCGATGCGATTAAAGATAGGTAAATATCAACGTTTATAAAACCGGCGCGAAGGTGGTGAATGTTAACGCGTGACCTCTTTGAGGATCTTATCCACAACGCGCTTTAATTTCCCAGGTGTCTTAGGGCCGCTGTGGTTGGTAAAGATGGTGATCGCAAAATCTTGATCCGGATATAGATAAACCCAGTTTTGCATGCCCGGACTTCCCCCGTGGTGGTTGTACGAGGTGCCGTACTTATCTTTCCAAATTCGCCAGTAATAACCTAAGCGCGTGGTTTTACCGTCGTGAAAGAGCTCTTGACGAGACTCAGCGATCGTTGGATCATCACTTTCCATTAAGAATTCGAGGTAATTGGTCATGGCGAGCAAATTGGACTTCACCCCTGCACCACCTGCCCACAGCGTATTGGCAAAATAAGGTGAGGGTTCTAAATTACCCATCCAATAGCCCAAAACAGCATTCGCCTGCATCTCAGCGGTCATTGCAATTCCCGATAGTTCCATATCGCATTTTTGAAATAACTCATCTTGCAGCAGCTCATCTAAGGATTTGCCGTAGACATTTTCCAAAATATATGACATCAACTCCGCCCCCGCATTCGAATAATAGAAACGCGTTCCGGGTTTTTGAGTCAGCTCAAAGCTTTCTAGCGCTTGCCAAAAATCATCCTTAGTAACTGCAGATTCTACTTTATAAAAATCAGTTGGCACCTCTGGACTTAGGCGTTCAAAAATTCCATCTAAAGATTCCGGCATAAAATGCGGCAAGCCCGAGGTATTGGCAAGTAAGTGCTTAATACGAATAGGGTCTCCTTCATAACTGAGGTTGGGATACGGTTTTCCCAAGTACTTTTGAACCTCGTCATCTAGATCGATCTTACCCTCCAAAACCGCCTTGGCCGCCAAATAACCCAACATGGTTTTACTCACAGACGCGATCTCATAGACCGAAGAATCATCAAGCATATTGGGGTTTTGATCGCCTTGCTGTCCAAAATAATAACGATAGGTTTCGCCTTTATAATAAACTCCAACAGCTACTGCTTTGATCTCTTTATCCTTGAGTAAGGATTTGGTTTGTTTGTTTACTGAGGATTCTAGTTGTTCGCTGTACTGTTGCGCATAGCTGATATTTGCCATAAAGAGCAATAGGAAAATTCGGAGGTAAAGATGTCGCATAGTTTTTTTTAAGCAGGAAACTCAAGAATCAGACCAAAGGGGAGTCAATTCTTTATTTCTGTTTTTCGATTAAAGATCTTATCAGGACCAAATTATCCTTGAGCTCCTTATAAGCCCCTAAAAGGTCATAACCCATAGAAAGGCGCTAGGAAATTAAATTTTCAAACTCCAGGTCTGACAATACTTTATAATTGTCATTCTTGTAGAGTTTAGACGGATGGGTACCGTTCCCATCAGTGACTCGATAGATCAAATTTGTGATGCTGTAATTCTTGTTCAAGTAGGGTAAAAAGTGATCGGAAAGGTCATCATTAGTCATCTTCTCGCGTTCCTCTGCGGCCGCATTAAGCCTTACATAGCTATAGATAGCAGCGGTGAGCGAATCGTCTTGTATCAAAGCAAGGTCGCCATTTTCTCGACCTTCAATGATGATATTCATATCCAAGTTCAGATCAAAATCAAAAAGATTGTACATCACCAGCGAATCTATGGTCGTATCATTGACCTCATCTTCTGATTTACCAATGATGGTCATTAACCTATTGGTTTCCGCATAAAAGAAATCATTGGTCTCAATATATAGATCAATGGAAAGCTCGTTGCGATCCAACTGAGCACTTAGTTTTTCTAAAAAGCGATTGGCCTGCTCGACTTGTTGGCTCCTCGTATTTAATGTGTCCAACCACAAGGCGATCAAAATCCCGATAACCACCAGGAAAATCTCTCCGAGTGCATAGAACCCGTACTTTTTGAATTTGCCGTTCTCTAAGAGTTGTTTGCGAATGTTGCGAAAAAACCGAATCATGAGGCTGCGATAAGCCTGTAAGTTACGCTTTTAGAAAAAACTCTTTACCGTGGCGATAGCACAAAGCCCCAATAGAACAATAGAAACTACCGTCCAAAACTGTTTTTTGCTTTGCGTTAAGTATTTGATTCCAATAGCGGTAAAAACAACCAACGCGATCAAAAAAGGAATGGTCAAAAGTTCACCTACGGCTTGTATGGCCTGACTTTTAAGCTGATAGTAATTGACCAAATACAAGAGTGAAAAATAGGCAACGATCAAAAAATTGACCACAGTAAGCCCCTTGTTGCTCAATACTTTATTCATAGAAGTTTTCTTTTTATAACCGCAGAAAACTCAAATTAGTATTTAGAATTACTTGAAAACCGCAATGAAAGATTCAAAGTCAATCAAAGAGTTGGTCCAAGCCTAAAGCCTCGGTATCCATAAAGTAAATATTCCACGGGCCGTACTCGTAATTCCCTAAATTCTCCGCTTGAGTAAAAAAGAAGTATTTGCCGTCTCTAGAAAAGCGAGGGCTGGTCTCTTCATTTTTGGTATTGAGCAGACTCAAAGGTTTTGCCTGAGTCCAACCGTCGGCACTGCGTTTGGAAACATAGAGGTCTTCCCCACCTGCTCCACCAGGCGCTCCATAGGAATTAAAGACCAGATACTGATCATCTGGACTGATCACTGCAGAATAGACCCAAGTACTGTCATTCTCAAAGAAACCATTGATCACTTCTGGCTCAGAGAATCCTTTTGCTGTCTTGGTGGTGGTATAAAGTCTGATGGCATAGTCTCCCCGCTTCATAGTAGTGTAATAGAATTGCTCACCATCATTGGTGAAGAAGAAATTATTGTTGGAGGAAGGCCAATTCTCATCCTTTACTTGTACTTCGTTGATGGGGGCCGGCAATGATGTTGGCTTACCCCAACGTCCCGATTCATCCTTGGTCATTTGCCAAATATTCATATCAAAGCCTCCTAAGTTTGGACACCCTTCAATGGGTCGCTCTGAGCCAAAATATAGCGTGTTTCCGTCTGGAGTGATGCTTACCGTTTCGTCTCTATCTGTGGAAAAATCGGCCAATACGGGGCTGCTCCACATACTGTCGTTAAAGGTGGTGACAAAAAGCTTTTGCTTCTCCCCTTCTTTACGCCTGGAAAAGTAAGCCGTGTAGCCATCGGCACTAAAGCCCAATTCAAACTCATTGAGTTCTGTAGAAACGATTCCCGGAGCGAATAACACAGGTTCATTTAAAGCGACTTTAGAATACTTCGGAAAGGGTTTGGGGCTGTCTGAATCGCATCCCAAGCAAATAAAAACAAGACATAAAAGCGGAAATACAAACTTCATAAATCAAAGATTTCCTTGAAGTTAGCGATATTTTATTCATTGTGACAAAAAAGCCTCCCTTTTACAGGAGGCTCCGGAGAGTATAATCGAAGGATTAATACTCGTCTACCTGAAGCTTTTTGACCAAATCTCCCGTTTCATCATAAAAACTCCAAGTGCCTTTGGGTTCGCCGTAGCGATCAATTTTGCCTTCCAGACAAACTTTCCCATTTCTGTAATAGTATTTCAAGCGTGAGCCTGAGTAAGAGATCAAGGTCTCTCCGCTCATATAAAAGATCTCAACATCATCTTGCTCTTCCCCGTTTCTGTACTTACCTGTTTTGTAGAAATAAGGACCTATTTCCAGATAGGGTTCCAGTTCAAAGTCTTCGTCCGTGAAATAGGGATATTCAAATTCGGAAGAGGTTTTAAAAGTCAGGCGCCATTTACCATCGCGTTCTCCTTTCTTGTAATTACCCTGCTCCTCTATGTCCCCATTTTCCATATATGAGGTATACAAACCATTGCGATCGCCGCCTTTATAACTCTCTTCCGTTCTTTTGGATCCATCCTCATAAAAAGTGGTATACGGCCCTTCTAAGGATCCGTATACATAGGTTCCTTGATGGCTCACTTGAATGGAGTTGGGAAAGAGCTGTTTGTATTCTCCGTGGCGCTTTCCGTCTACCTTGTTGACACTCCAGCTCACAGATCCGTCAGTATTTAGACCAACATCGGCGGTGGGAGTCTCTTTATAATCTAACTTTCCGTCTTCATAGTAGTAGGTTTCAAAAGGGTCTTCTTCCAGTTCCTGTCCTTTAAATACCTCTCGGTTGTACAATTCACCCTCATAGTAAGAATAGAGTTCAACCAACAAACCTCGGCTGTTGTAAACCCGCTTTTCATAAAGATCTCCATAATCGTCTTTCTCTACCCAGGTTCCGAATTTGTAAATATGTTCGTCTCCGGGGATTATAAAATAAGCACCATTCTTTCCAGGCCTGGTATCCTTTGCCACCCCAACAACACCTTTGTATATGGCACGATTTCCATCATAGCTACGGTATTCTATGATAACGTTTCTGGCATAGATAGAGCTAAAGTCACCAAAGTAACTCGTTACGGTCTCGTTGGAGTTAGACATGCTGTAGTCAACCATACGGCTGTACTGGCTATCGTCTTTATACTCGATATAGTCAATGACTTCTTCAAGGATCTCAGAGTCGCTCATTTGCCCTTTTGCTGTGAGGGCGCAAAAACACACTAGTAAATAAAATAGGATTCTCATGTTATTAATATTTACTCCAAAACTAGTGTGCGGTAGTAAGGCAAAACATACCCAGTACCGTGTATAAAAAAAGCCCCCCGTTACCGGAGGGCTTCTATTTTTAAAGAGGCTGGAAATTATTTCTTCCCGTCCATCTTGTCTTTCAACTCTTGAAGTTTAGCGTTAGCATCACCAAGGGTTGGTTTTTCAACCTGTTCTGACTGCTTCTTTTGTGCAGCGCGAACGTTCTTGGCTTCTTCTTCGCGGTGGATCACCATGTGAGAGGCAACTACACGCTTGAAGTCTTTACTAAACTCAATGATTTGGAATTCAGCTTCCTCACCTTTCTTAAGCTTGGTACCGTCTTCCTTCTCCATGTGACGCTGTGGTACAAAGGCTACGATATCTTCGTTGAAAGTAATAGTAGCTCCTTTGTCAACGATCTCAGTGATGGCAGCAGTGTGCTTGCTTCCAACTCCGAAGTCATCTTCATACTTGTCCCAAGGGTTCTCTGTAGTCTGCTTGTGACCAAGGCTTAGCTTGCGTCCTTCCACATCCAACTCCAAAACGATCACCTCTAGAGTATCACCAACATTGGTAAACTCACTTGGGTGCTTCACTTTCTTAGTCCAAGAAAGGTCAGAGATGTAAATAAGACCGTCGATTCCTTCTTCCAACTCTACGAATACACCGAAGTTAGTGAAGTTACGTACGATTCCACTGTGCTTAGATCCAACAGGATACTTAGTTGTGATATCAGTCCATGGGTCTGGAGTCAATTGCTTGATACCTAGACTCATTTTACGCTCTTCGCGATCAAGTGTCAAGATAACTGCTTCGATCTCGTCTCCAACGTTTACAAAGTCTTGCGCACTTCTCAAGTGTGTAGACCAGCTCATTTCAGAAACGTGGATCAAACCTTCAACACCTTCAGCAACTTCGATAAATGCACCGTAATCTGCGATTACAACAACTTTACCTTTTACTTTGTCACCGATCTTCACTTCTTCACCTAGTGCATCCCATGGGTGTGCGCTAAGCTGCTTCAATCCAAGTTGGATTCTTGTTTTGTTTTCGTCGAAGTCTAAGATTACCACGTTCAGCTTCTGATCCAATTCTACGATCTCGCTTGGGTGGTTGATACGAGACCAAGACAAGTCGGTAATGTGTACTAATCCATCTACACCTCCAAGGTCTACGAATACACCGTAAGATGTGATGTTCTTTACAACACCTTCCAATACTTGACCTTTCTCCAATTGAGAAATGATCTCTTTCTTTTGTTCTTCGATATCTGCTTCGATAAGCGCTTTGTGAGAAACAACTACGTTTTTGAACTCGTGGTTGATCTTAACCACTTTGAATTCCATAGTTTTTCCAACGTACATATCGTAGTCGCGGATTGGCTTCACGTCGATCTGAGAACCTGGCAAGAACGCCTCGATTCCAAATACATCAACGATCATACCTCCTTTAGTACGACACTTCACGTAACCGTTAACGATACTACCTTCGTCATGAGCTTCGTTTACACGATCCCAAGCTTTGATAGTACGTGCCTTACGGTGAGACAGGATCAATTGTCCTGTGCTGTCTTCACGCACATCGATCAATACTTCTACTTTGTCACCTACTTTTAGATCCGGGTTGTAACGGAACTCGTTTAGTGAAATAACACCTTCACTTTTTGCGTTGATGTCGATGATCGCGTCACGCTCGGTCATGTGAATAACCTCACCTTCAACTACCTCATCATCTAAGGTGTCAACAAAATTCTCAGCAACTAACTTTTCAAACTCTTCTAGTTTAGAGTCTTCGATAGGGTCGATCCCCTCTTCGTAGTTGTGCCAGTCGAATTCTTTAAGGAATTTTTCAGGGTTCTCCTGAGCTGGAGATACCGCTGGAGCCTCTTGGGCTTTTTTAGCTTCAGTAGCTTCTGCTACTACCGCTTCTTCTTTAGCTTTTTGAGCCATAAATTGAATTTATTCTTCGCCGCTTGTGCAGTCGAAAAATAAGGGTTTGTATTCTGTAGTTCTCGGGAAGCTTTACTGCGGATCAGACCGTACAGAAGTTTTCTACTTTGTTTTATTCCTTTTTGATGCTTCCATACCGCCAAAAAGGACGGCAAAAGTACACCAAATATTTTGAAAATCAAAAGTCTAGCGGTAAACAAAAGTGCGGGTATATACGCGCTCCACAGATCCTATTCGTGGACGTTCTATCTTGGTGATCCAGTTGCCTTTATCATCGTAGGTGTATTCATAAGTAAAACTGACACGACCCTTCTTGAATGCCACAACATCTCCCTGCTCGTTATAACTGTAGGTGGAGACCGTTTCCCTACCCGATGCGCTGCGTCTTGTTTCTTGAATTAATCGTCCGCTATCATCATATAAATAATCAATTACAGCATCTAAGGTGGAGCTGTCCTTATAACTCAATGCTCTGGAGATTCCATACTCCCCATAGGCCTTAATCGACTTAAAGGTCTTAAAGGTATTGGTGATCTCTCGTGTCTCGCAATGATAGGCTTGATCATCCGTTAAGTCTTGCATTTCTTGCGCTTCACAAGCGCCTATACTGTAGACAATGGTCTTCACCACATCTCCAGTATTGTTTAGATGCGTCTCTTTTTGCAGCCAAAGCCCGTTAGCATCCCACTGATAATCAATTTGAAACACATCATTTCCCTCAAAGTCAACTCTTTTGATCTGACTGAGGTTTTGATCGGCGTCATCCAAATAAGAATAACTCACACGCTGATTGTAAACAATTCCATTCACGGTATCATAGACCACTTGAGATTTGATTCGACTGTAGTCGAGTTCCAATTCATAACGCGTGATCTTCTGAATTTCAACATTACCGTCTTTGGTCTTTTTCTGTTTGACCTCCTCTACCGTAAAGGATTTGGGCTTGACTTTAAAGTCTTCCAAATAGTCCGGTTCAATTTGAGCGAATGCATTTACTGTGAATGCAGTAAAAAGGGCAGTTAAAAGGATGATGCGATAATTCATAATGTGGATTTTCACAAACATAACACAATCACATTCAAGTGTCTATTAGTCAATTGCCCTATATTTTAACAGCGGCATTGTAAGGGATTTGCCGAGGTGTAACTTCCAATTTTTAGAACTAATCCGTACTTTTAGATTCTAAACCAACCTCGTATGAAAAGAATCATCTCCCTATGTTTGTTGCTTATTAGCGGCAGCCTCTTTGCCCAGCAAGGACTTACTGAAAACAAGAAAGCAATTTTAGCATCCGTAGAAAAGCATCAGAAAAATCTCATTGAGATCTCAGACGCTATTTGGGCTAACGCCGAATTGGCCTTTCAAGAAACCAAGTCTTCCAAGATCTTGGCAGACTACGCAGAAGCTAACGGCTTTAAAGTAGAAAAGAACATTGGCGGCATGCCAACAGCCTTCATTGCTACCTATGGTAGTGGTGAACCGGTGATCAGTATTTTAGGCGAGTTTGACGCCCTTCCGGGGATATCGCAAAAAGCACAACCCACCAAAGAGCCTTTAGAAGAAGGTGCGGGTGGCCATGGCTGCGGACACAATATGTTTGGAACTGCATCTTTGGGAGCAGCAATTGCCATTAAGGAACTGATGGAAGCTGGCAAGATCACCGGAACGGTAAAATTCATGGGGACCCCTGCTGAAGAAAAGTTCTTTGGTAAACTTTGGATGATAGAAGCTGGAGCGTGGGAAGGCGTTGATGTGAACATCAGCTGGCACCCCAGTGCTAAAACGGAGGCAGATGTACAGAGTTCATTGGCCTTAGTAGATTTTATGGTGGAGTTTTACGGACAAGCGGCCCACGCAGCTGCTGACCCTTGGAATGGCCGTTCGGCCTCTGATGCCTTAGAGCTCTACACTCAAGGGATCAATTACTACAGAGAGCACGTACGCCCTACGGTGCGTATGCACTATCATATTCAAGACGGCGGACAAGTAGTAAATGTGGTTCCCGATTATTCCAGACTTTGGGTACGGGTAAGAAATTCAGACCGTGCGGGAATGATGCCAGTTTACGAACAAGTCATGAAAATGGCAGAAGGTGCTGCTATCATGGCGAATGTGGAATACAAGGTTTCCCTCATCTCTGGTATTCACGAGGTCTTGGTGAATCGTACTGGAGGAGCCATCATGCAAAAGAACTTAGAGCTTTTGGGCCCTATTGAATACACCGATGAAGAAATTGCCTTTGGAAAGAAGATTCAAGAACTGACCGGCAAGCCTCAAGTAGGAATGGACAGCAGTATTAGTCCACTTTTGGATACGCGTGAGAATCCAGGAGGAGGTTCTACAGACGTGGGCGATGTAAGCTGGAACGTAGCCAACATCAACTTGGGCGTAACTGTTGCGCCTAAGGACACTCCTTGGCACAGTTGGGCTGTAGTAGCCTGCGGCGGAATGAGCATTGGGCATAAAGGAATGTTGCAAGCCACTCGCGCTATGGCCATGACCATGGTAGATCTATTTGAAGATCCGGAGAAAGTAAAAGAAGTTAAAGCAGAATTCGTAGAGCGTAAAGGCGACTACGAGTACAAAGCACTTATTCCAGACGGACCACCACCAATTGGGCAGAACTAAACCCGTCCCGCAATTCGGTCTTTGACCAATTGCAAAATAGTGTGGAACTGATCTTCTAGGTTGGTTTCTGTATTGTCGATCTCAATGGCGTCTGCCGCTTTAACCAGTGGAGAGTCTGCTCTTGTGGTATCTATACGATCGCGCTCGGTGACGTTCTCATAGACCTCGTCATAAGTAATATTATCACCTCGATTTTTAAGTTCTAAGTAGCGGCGTTTAGCACGCTCCGCAGCATCTGCGGTCATAAAGATCTTCAGCTCGGCATTCGGGAATACCACGGTCCCAATATCGCGACCGTCCATGACAATTCCACCTTCCTTGCCCATTTGATGCTGAATAGCGACTAACTTTTTACGCACCTCAGGAATGGCCGCTACAGGGCTGACGTGCTCAGAGACTTCAAGGGTTCGAATCGTGCTCCCAACTCTTTCACCGTTGAGCAAAACTTGAGAAGTGCCTGAATCAGAATCATAAGAGAAAGCAACCTCTATTTGAGGTAAGGCAGCAATTAAGGCTTCTTTGTTGAGATCCTCGCCTTTAATTATTCCCTCATTTAAGGCATAAAGGGTAATGGAACGGTACATGGCTCCGGTGTCCACGTAGATATAACCGAGGTAATCTGCCAATTGCTTGGCGACTGTAGATTTTCCGGTAGAAGAATAGCCGTCTATGGCTATAGTAATTTTGCGCATTAGCGATTCAGATCTATGTTCAGACCAAAGAAACTGGCGTTAGCAGCAGCACTGTACTGCGAATAGCTGTAACTGAGTCTGATCTTGTTGAGTTTTATCCCGAAACCAGCACTGAGGCCGGCAAAAGCTCGTTGCTCTAAAATACGAAGTTCTTCGGCTCTGCGCACGTTGTATCCCAAACGAATGTTGAATCCGCTTTCTGGGAAGAGTTCCAGACCAAAGATCATGTGGCGAATGGCGTTGTCAAAAAAGTTGATGTTTTCGGTAACCACGCCACCTTCTAAGTCTGTAATGGAACGGTTCGGGTTTTCAAAGGCAATGTTCCAAACCTGCATGTTCTCCAAGGTAAAATGCCAGCGAATCGGAATGTTCTGTAGGGTTTGAGAAATACCAAAGATCAGCTCAAAGGGCAAAGGCTCATAGACCTCATTAAAAGGCGTGAACTGCGTTCCTATATTCCGTGCCACAGCAGAGATGTGCAGATCCCAAGGCTCATAGACGTACATGATCGCCAGATCTATGGCACCACCAAAGGAGCTGTACTGTTCTAGCTTGGAAGAGATGAGCTTGACGTTTGCACCAACGTGAAAATCCGTATAAGGGATGTTTCTAGCATAACCTGCGGAAAGGGCAACTTCTCCTCCACTAAAACTGTTGGTTGGGTTTCCTGCCTCATCAAAACCATCAAATTGTCCGTAGTTGATGTAGGTCACCCCAGCGTGTAAAACTTGGGTGCGTCTGTCCCAGAGATAGGCATAAGAAGCCGTTCCATAGTTTACGTCCGCAAAATAGTTGACGTAATTGATCTGCAGTTGATTGTCCATCTCTGGATTGATCGATGCAGGATTGTAGAGTCCCTGCGATGGATCCCAGTCGTAATTGGTGATCACTTTTCCACCCAAAGCTGCCTGCCGCGGAGAGTTCACCAAATTGAGAAACTGATAGGTGTATCGGCCTCCAATCTGAGCGCTCGCGGTAGCACTGGCAATCAACAGGAATAGGACAGCAATTTTTTTGGACATGGATTGGATAAACCGGTTATTCCATTAACGATTGCAAGTATAATTTATTTTTGAGCTAGAAAAAAACGAATGGCCTGCAATCTGGGCGATTCCACCGATTTAGCCTTAGAGCTTTTTAGCCTTTGCTACTTTTTGCTTTAAGAGGGCTGCATCGATCACCTCACCCATGTCTTTGACGTAGTGAAAAGTCACCCCTTTCAAGTACTGCGGATTGATCTCTTCCACATCGCGTTTATTGTCCTCACAAAGAATGATCTCCTTGATACGTGCACGCTTGGCCGCCAAGATCTTTTCTTTAATCCCTCCTACTGGTAAAACTTTACCGCGAAGGGTAATCTCTCCGGTCATGGCCAGTGACTGCTTCACTTTGCGTTGGGTAAATAAAGACACCAAAGAAGTCAGCATGGTAATTCCTGCGCTTGGCCCGTCTTTAGGTGTAGCCCCTTCTGGCACGTGAATGTGTACATTGTATTTATCAAAGATATCGTCAGCAATACCGAGGTCCGTAGCATTGGATTTGATGAACTCCATGGCAATGGTAGCTGATTCCTTCATCACCTTTCCGAGGTTTCCTGTAATGCTCAAGTTGCCTTTACCTTTAGACAAAGTGGATTCAATAAAGAGAATATCCCCACCTACGCGCGTCCAAGCCAATCCAGTGACTACACCAGCAACTTTGTTGTTTTCGTATTTGTCACGTTCCAGCTTAGGAATGCCCAATACATCTACCACGGTCTGCTTGTCTGCTTTTACCTTGTAGTCTTGCTCCATGGCAATATTCATGGCAGCATAACGCACCATTTTAGCGATCTGTTTCTCCAAACCACGTACTCCAGATTCACGGGTATAGCCTTCCACAATCTGTTCCAATTGTGGCTTGCCTACTTTTAAGTGTTTGGACTCCAAACCGTGCTCCTCCAATTGTTTAGGCAGCAGGTGTTTTTTGGCGATCTCTACCTTTTCCTCTATGGTATAACCACTAACGTTGATGATCTCCATACGATCTCGTAGTGCAGGCTGAATAGGCCCTAGACTGTTCGCCGTAGCAATGAACATCACTTTGGAAAGGTCAAAGCCCATCTCTAGGAAATTATCATAAAAGGCCGAATTCTGCTCAGGATCGAGTACCTCTAGCAAGGCAGAAGACGGATCTCCCTGATGTCCTGCTGCGAGTTTGTCGATCTCATCCAATACAAAAACTGGATTGGAAGTTCCTGCCTTTTTAATGTTTTGAATGATACGTCCCGGCATGGCTCCGATATAGGTCTTGCGGTGACCGCGGATCTCTGCCTCATCGCGCAATCCGCCTAGCGAGATACGCACGTATTCACGCCCTAAGGCTTCTGCAACAGATTTCCCCAAAGAGGTCTTCCCGACCCCCGGAGGGCCGTGTAAACACAAAATAGGCGATTTCATATCGTTGCGCAGTTTTAGAACCGCTAGGTATTCAATGATGCGTTTTTTAACGTCGTCCAAACCGTAATGATCTCGGTCTAAAATGCGCTGAGCACGTTTAAGGTCGAATTTATCTTTAGAGAATTCATTCCAAGGCAACTCCAAAAAGAGGTCCAAATAATTACGCTGAATAGAATACTCCGCAACCTGAGGATTCATGCGTTGCATTTTGGCCAATTCCTTGTCAAAATGTTCCGCAACTTTCTCGTCCCATTTTTTAGTTTTGGCCTTTTCGCGCATATTGCTGATCTCTTCTTCTGTAGAGCTTCCACCCAATTCCTCTTGAATGGTCTTGATCTGCTGTTGCAAGAAGTATTCGCGTTGCTGCTGATTGAGATCACTCTGCACCTTGTTCTGGATGTCGTTGCGCAAACTCAGGCGCATCATCTCCTCATTGAGGTACTTGAGTGTAGCCAAGGCGCGCTCTTTGAGGTTATCGATCTCTAAAAGCTTTTGCTTGTCCTTTACCGGAACATTGAGGTTGGAACACACAAAGTTGATCAGAAACGAACTGCTCTCAATATTCTTGATGGCAAAAGAAGCCTCGCTAGGCAGGTTTGGGCTGTCTTTAATGATGTCCAACGCCAAATCCTTAATGGATTCAATAATGGCCAAGAACTCGCTATCGCCTTTTTCTGGTCTGGATTCACCAACCTCTTGAATAGTGGCTTGCATATAAGGATCTTCTTGAACCACTTCTTTGATCTGAAAGCGCTTCTTTCCTTGGATGATCACGGTGATGTTCCCATCGGGCATTTTTAAAACGCGTAAGATGCGCGCTACAGTACCCTGCTGATGGATATCCGCCGCAGTTGGATCTTCTACAGATTCATCCTTTTGCGCCACCACTCCAACTACTTTACTGCCTTTATTGGCCGTATTGAGTAGTTTGATGGATTTATCCCTTCCTGCTGTGATTGGAATAACTACTCCGGGGAAAAGTACTGTGTTGCGCAAGGATAAAATGGGCAAAGCATCTGGCAAGGCTTCTTTATTCATGGCCTCCTCATCCTCGGGAGTCAATAAGGGGATCAATTCAGCTTCATCACTGAAATCATCCAATGACAAACTGTCTATATTTACAAATCGATTCTTCGACATAGTGTATTTTAAGTCATATTGTCACCCAACTGCTATGGTGGGTGTCTTTTTTAAAGCAATTACCGATGGGCTTTCATCACTCAAGGCCCTTTAATTGGGCTTTCTAGGCTACATCAGCTGCTACAATAAGTCAATTAATATGCCAATTCAGAAAAATTTTGTCGTAAACTGTAACATCAAAGCCGCTAGGCCTTCTTTACCATAAACAATAGTTTTTCTTGGCACTAACCCAACCAAATACTGATCAACCCATTGAAGCCCTATTGGGTCTTTGTAGAGACGGTAACCAACTGGCGCAATTGGAGGTCTACAACCGTTACCAAAAGGCCATGTACAACACGGCCGTTAGAATTGTAAAGGATTCCATGGAGGCCGAAGACGTTATGCAGGAATCTTTTATAGCAGCCTTTAACAAGCTAGACACGTTTAAGGGCGATGCCAGCTTCGGGTCTTGGTTGAAGCGTATTGTGGTAAACAACAGTATTGCCAAATACAAGAAGAACAAACGTTTTACAGACCTATCGGTAGATCAACTGCCGGAAGAAGCAGAAGAGTCGAGCTCCTTGACAGAAGCCGATTATTCTCAGGTCAAAGTAGCAGCGGTCATGGAAGGCATGAACGCTTTGAAGGACAATTACAGACAGGTACTAAGTCTGCATCTTATAGAAGGATACGACCATGAAGAGATCTGTGAGATCATGAAAATTAGTTACGGCAACTGCCGCACGATGATCTCCAGAGCGAAAGAAAGTTTAAGAAAGAAGTTAAGCGTATGAACCAAAATGACAATATAGAAGCACTCTTTAAGCGCTTGGAAGGTGAATTCGACACCAAGAATGCGCCTCAAGGACACAACGCTCGTTTTATGCAGCGCCTCAACAAGGAGCAACCCATGAGCAGCGGGAAGCCAAAGATCGCTTATTGGAAGATCGTTTCGGCCTTTGCAGCCGTGATCACCCTAGCCTTTTTATTGACGGGAGTTTTTAACCCGGCAGCTCAAGAAACCAGCGGTTTGGCTAGTGTTTCTCCAGAGATGGCTCAGACTCAGGAATTCTTTAATACTGCGATCAACTCAGAATTGGAACGCCTGAACAGTTTTGAATCCGAAGCAGCTAAACAGCTCGTCAATGACGCCATGCTTCAGATGGAAAACCTTGAACAGGAATACCAACAACTGATTGTTGACTTGGAAGAAAGCGGAAACGACAAACGCGTGATCCACGCCATGATAAGCAATTTCCAGAATCGTATCGATCTATTACAACACGTAATTTCAACCATAGAAGGAATCGAACTAATAAATCAATCCAACACTGATGAAAGCATTATTTAAATCCCTAATGATATTGATGCTCCTGCCCTCGCTTGCCGTGGCTGGAGACAACGACAAATTCAAAGGTCGTTACACCAAAGAAAAGACCTTGAATCAAGAGTACACGGTTAATGCCAATGCCGGACTGCTTATAAACAACACTTATGGAAACCTAGATATAGTTACCTGGGATCAAAACAGAACCATTATTGAGGTGACCATTAGAACCAATGGAAACGATGAAGACAAGGTTCAAAAACGCTTGGACCAGATCACTGTAGATTTTTCCGGAAACGGATCCTTAGTGACGGCAAAGACCAAGATCGGTAACGGCGGACGCTCTTGGAATTGGTGGAACAACAAAAACAACGGCGTTTCTATAGAAGTAAACTACGTGGTGAAAGTTCCTGTGACCAATTCCCTGGACCTAGGCAATGATTATGGCGCCATTACCCTCAATGAGAGTGACGGAAACGTAAAGATCTCCTGTGACTATGGACAGCTCAATATTGGCCGTCTCAACGCAGCGAACAACCTATTGAACTTTGACTACACCAATAATTCATCTATTGCCTATATGAAAAGTGGACGCATCAATGCGGACTACAGCGGCTTTAGTTTGGATGAAGTGGAGTATTTAGAACTCAACGCAGACTATACCAAAAGTACCATTCAAAATGTTGGGGAACTCAACTACAGCTGTGACTACGGGAAGCTCAACGTGGGCGACGTAAAAACAGTGATCGGCAATGGAGACTATATCCCAGCGAGCTTTGAGACACTTTCGGGCGATTTGAACATCAACTCCGATTACGGATCGATCAGCGTAGATCGCATGACGCCATCGGCAGGAAATGTGACTATTAAATCTTCTTACGCGGGAATCCGATTGGGTTATGACGCTGGATACAACTTTGACTTTATTGTAAACCTGTCTTACGCCAGTTTAAGCGGTAAGGACGATCTCAACGTGAGCATGGAGTCTAAGGACGGCAGCCGCAAGAGTTACCAAGGAAATCACGGTAGCGCCAATTCTGGCAACACCATCAATATACGCTCCTCTTATGGCGGAGTGACCATGAAAAAGAAATAATCAATCATCAAAATCAGAAGACATGAAAACCACAATCAAATTGTTAAGCGTGCTGTTTATCCTTTCAGCACTCCCGGCTCAAGCCCAATGGGGAAGCAAAAAAGTAAAAGGAAACGGTAATGTAACCACCGAGACCGTTTCTACAGGAGACTATGACGTTGTTGCCGCAGTAGGCCCTATGGATGTTTATCTAGTTAGCGGAACTGAAGGAACCATTAGCGTAGAGGCTGACAGCAACTTCCACGAGTATATTGAGATCGAGACCAACGGAGATCAATTGGTTGTTAAGATCAAAAAGAACTACAACTTAAAGTCTAAGAACCCTATTAAAGTAACTGTTCCTTTTGAGGATCTAAGCGGAGTAAAACTGACAGGATCTGGGGATGTTATGACGCGCGATGCTATTAGCGCAGACAACTTCAATGCAGCGGTAACGGGATCTGGAGATGTGAGTTTAGAGGTAAATGCAGACAATGCTAGCTTTAAGATCACTGGATCTGGAGATATGCGATTAAAAGGTAGCGCAGATATGGCCACCTTAAAGATCAGCGGAAGCGGTGACTTTGACGGAAAAATGTTCCGCACCCAGAATGCAGAGGTTTCTATCTCTGGATCTGGAGATGCCACAGTTTTTGCTGAGGGGAACTTAAAAGCACGTGTTAACGGCTCAGGAGATATTACGTACGGAGGCAATCCGAATGTAGACAAGAAAGTATCAGGATCTGGAACAATCAGTTCCAGAAACTAGGTTTCATTCATCAACTAACAAAAAAGCCACGCTTGATCAGCGTGGCTTTTTTTATGCGTAAATAGTTTTCTTTTACAACGGCATCACATCAAACTCTCCATTGGTGACTTCAATGGTCGGTGCTGCCGGATCCACAAAGTTTTGTAGGATCAACTCAAAGGTTCCAATATAGCGTCCATCTGCAGTGATCTCAGTGATGGTAAAGGTTCCTCCAGATTGAGATCCGAATACCACAGAAGGATCGGCTGCGTCTGGGTTGTAAGTCATAATCGTTGCGCCTGGTGAAGGCAGACTTTCAAACTCATAAGTACCTGGAGTGAGCGCCAAGTTGAATTGCAAACCGAGAACTTGATTGGTCGTATCGTTGATTCCAGAAATAGTTATTACGGTCTCTCCAGCCGCCTCAACAGTACTCACTAAAATAGTGGTAGCACCGAGCTCTGTCCCGTCTAGATCTGCTTTAAAGATATTGTCATCAGTTCCTCCAAGATCTCCCGTGTAGAAAACATCAGAAAACATTCCCTCTGTAATTTCTACAAACTCTTCCACGATCTCACCAGCATCGTTAAATACTTCGCGCTTTGCTGTAAAGCTAAAGGTTCCGCTGGTTTGTCCTGCAGTTAGATCAAGCTCTGTAATATTTATCACTCCTGGACTGTCTGCTTCACCTACAGAAATATAGGCTGATTCATCCGGATCGTCATCATCAAAAGCTGGGTCATAAGCGCCTCCAACGGTAGGTCCAGTTCCAAAATTGAAAGGAATCTCTCCTAAAGTTGGACTCTCAACAGTGATCAAGATCTCATCACCAGTGGTATTGTCACGCGCTGCAATTGCATAAGTTCCTATAGAGATCCCTGCAGAAACATTCGTTCCGCTGGCAAAAAAATCCGCGCCATCAACTTTGGCACTAAAGGTTCCGCCAGTAGGGTCGGGGTCTGTGGTATCTCCTCCTCCATCTCCGTCAGTATCTCCACCGTCCATGGTGGTATCGTCAGTTACAAATTCTCCCTCTAAAGGTTCGTTATCACAAGCAAAGATGCAAAGGCAAATGGCCAAAATTGGCAGTATTTTCTTAATCATAGTAGGTTGATTTATTTGGACAAACTTAATTAATTTCTTCAGACTTGGTGGATTTTGGAACACGCATCAGCATAAACACCCCCACAGCGAAGAACAGAATTAGAAAAATAACTGAATTCCGCATGCTACCTGTGATCTGATCAATCACGCCATAAATCCCCATTCCAATGACGATTCCGATCTTCTCAGCTACATCATAAAAACTGAAATAAGAGGTTGTGTCTTCCGTTTCTGGCAAGAATTTAGAATAGGTAGATCGAGATAAAGCCTGAATACCACCCATGACCAATCCCACTACTCCGGCTGTGATGTAGAACTCTATGGGTTCAGTTATAAAATAAGCCACCACGCAGATCGCTACCCAAATGATATTGATGACCATCAAGGTCTTGATGTTCCCAAAACTTTTAGACGCTCTGGCGGTCAATGTTGCTCCCAGGATGGCCACCAATTGAATCACTAATATGGATACAATCAAGCCCATGGTCTTTTCAGAACTACCGCCCCAGGCAATCTCTTGCTCCCCAAAATAAGTGGCTACCAACATTACGGTCTGCACGGCCATGGAATACACAAAGAAGGCCCCTAAAAAACGCTTGAGCCTTGGGTTGGTTGCTAAGGAGCGATAAACACCTCTGAGCTCTTTATAGCCGTTGCCTAATATCTCCCGGTGGATCTTCCCACTGCTCGAATTACCTTTTGGTAAGTGATAAAAGGAATATTGACTGAATACGATCCACCAGATCCCGACCATCACAAAAGACCATTTCATGGCCGCCATTTCACTACCCTCGGGAGCTCCAAGAACCATCACTAAGTTCACAATCAATAGCAGTACGCTCCCAAAGTAACCCATAGAAAAGCCTTGAGCACTCAAACGGTCTTGCTGCTCTGGGAAAGCTACATCAGGCAGATAAGAATTATAGAAAACCAAACTGCCCCAAAAGCCGATCAGCGCTAAAAAGTAAGCGGTTGCGCTTAGATACAAGGAATCCAGATCAAAGAAATACAAAGCCATACAGGAAGCTGCACCCAGATAACAAAAGAATTTCATGAAGTTCTTTTTGTTCCCCACATAATCAGCAATACCAGATAGAATGGGAGAAATGATGGAAACCACCAAAAAAGCTGCAGCGGTAACATAGGTGATGAAGGGAGTCTGTGGAATTTCAAATCCTAAAAAGTTTACGCTATCTACGCCAGCGATCTCAAAGAGTGCACCGTAATAAATGGGGAAAATTGCGGAGGCAATTACCAGACTGTATACGGAATTGGCCCAGTCATAGAAAGCCCAAGCGCGCATGAGCTTCTTGCTGCCTTTAGGGAGTGCTTGTTTCAAGGTATTTGGTGTTTAGTTGTTGTTCGGTCAAAAAAAAGTCGCCCTTTCAGGCGACTTCTAAGTTAATTATTTTTTAAGTGGACTACACACTATTTAAAAGAGGTTACTCCAAATTTTGCTGCTTCTGCCTTGGCTTCTGTTACCCAACCCTTTATGTTGTTAATTCGGGTCTCATTACTCGGGTGCGTGCTTAAGAACTCTGGTGGAGCCTGCCCGTTTGAAGCTGCAGCCATACGACGCCAAAGTTGAATGGCCTCACTAGGCTCATAACCGGCAATAGCCATGATGGTAAGCCCTATGCGATCTGCTTCTGATTCGTGTTTTCTACTAAAAGGAAGCATCACTCCCACAGAAGTACCAATTCCGTATGCTTGATTGAATATTTGCTGATTCTTAGGATCATTACTCAAAGCCACATTACCCGCTACTGCTCCAATAGCTTGCAGCTGTCCAGCACTCATACGCTGTTGACCGTGATTGGCCAAAGCATGAGCTACTTCGTGCCCCATAATAGCAGCCACACCGCGCTCGCCATTAGCGATTGGAAGAATCCCTGTATAAAAGACGATCTTTCCACCGGGCATACACCAAGCGTTAACCGTTTCATCTTGAACTAAGTTGAATTCCCATTGGTAATCCTTCAAATAGCCAGCATATCCGTTCGCGTTCAACCAACGTTCAGCAGCTGTAGAGATCTTTTGTCCCACATTTTGTACCATATTGGCGTCTACCGTTCCATTGACCACTTTATTCTCAGACAAGAATTGATCATACTGCTGGAAAGCCATGGGTAGGATCTGCGAATTCGGCACCAAAGCCAAAGTCTTCTTCCCAGTAAAAGGGTTCGTGGTACAGGCCACTAAAAGACTCGCCATGGCGATATACGTGAGTGATTTTTTAAATATCATAGGATGGTTTTTTCGAAAATAAAAGGTACAAAATTTATCCATTCAAAGATGCACAATCCAAATTTAGTACCAGAATCACTTTAAGGGTAATTATTTGCAATTCGACACTTGACAAAATAAATCGATTAAAGACAAAATAGACTTAAGCCTTAACTTTGGAACGACTTTTGAAAGAACGTCTCTATACCCGCAATTCTGCAGAATTGTGGTTCTGAAATCAAAAACGCAAAAATTAAAAACTACAACGACATGAAACGAATTGCACTACTACTTTTGCTAGCCTTGCCCTTAACCGTATTTACTTCTTGTGAGGGAGACCCAGGACCTCCGGGACCTCCAGGGTTGGACGGAACAAGTTTACTGGGAACCGTATTTGAAGTCAACGCGAACTTCAACGCCAGTAATGAATTTAGAAACTTCTTTAGTTATCCAAGCACGTTGCAAGTCTTTGATTCTGATGTAGTCTTGGTTTATCTATTAGAGGAAACCACTCCAGAAGGCTTAGACGTTTGGAGTTTGTGTCCGCAGACCTTCTTTACGCCTAATGGTACCTTGGTCTATAACTTTGATTACACGGCGGTAGATGTTTCTATTTACCTCTATGCTGATTTTAACCTGAACTTGGCCGGACCGGAGTTCACACAAAATCAAATTCTAAGAGTTGCGGTTGTTCCTGCTGATTTTGGCGAAAATATCGATATCTTTGATATGGAAGCTGTAATGGATGCGCTAAACGTTTCGACAGACTCTATTGAACGACTAGAATTGGATTAAAATGTTAAAGAAATTTGTGCTTTTAGCACTCTGCGCAGTCACTTTGGGCTGCAACGGTCAACAAGAAAAAGAAAAGGAAGAAGCAAAGGTCTATCCGGTTACCAAGACAGACGCCGAGTGGCGCGCTGAATTGTCGGAATTGGAATACTATGTGCTCAGACAGGCGGGAACCGAACGCCCGTTTACCTCGCCTTTAAATAAAAATTACGAAGCCGGAACTTACGTCTGTGCAGCCTGTGCCACACCTTTGTTTGAATCTGAGAATAAGTTTGACAGCGGAACCGGTTGGCCGAGTTTTGACCAAGAGATCAAAGGCAATGTGGAATATTCCACGGATTATAAAATTGGTTATGCCCGAACGGAAGAGCATTGCGCTACTTGCGGTGGACATTTAGGTCACGTCTTTAACGACGGTCCTAGGGACACTACTGGAAAACGGCATTGTATCAATGGCGCAGCCTTAGAATTCATACCCAAAAAGGCACAAAATTAATTAAACCTTTTTCAAGATTTAGGGTCTTATAAGTGTAACCAAATTGGACACTTATGAGGCCTTTTTTTATTGCCCTTATTGCCCTTTGCTTTGCCACAACCTCCTGTGCGCGGCGTGTTGTAGTAACTCCTAAAAAACAAGTCACCGTAGTAAAGACGGCTCCCAGAAATCATCAGGTTGTGGTGGTACGCGGACAACGCTACTATACCTGGAACGGAAACCACTACAAAAAGACTCGTCAAGGCTACGTCTTGGTGCGCATTTAAAACTCATTGTAAAAGTTGGAATCGGTTTAGGTTATTTCGTAACTTTGAGGTCTTAAAAAACACCTTTAAATAGTAGCGAAATGACGCAATACGATGTTATAGTTCTAGGAAGCGGACCTGGTGGATATGTAACTGCCATTCGAGCTTCTCAACTCGGTTTTAAAACTGCAGTAGTAGAAAAAGAAAGCCTGGGTGGGGTTTGTTTGAACTGGGGATGTATCCCAACCAAAGCCTTGCTTAAAAGTGCTCAGGTCTTTGAATACCTAAAACACGCCGAAGATTACGGTTTGACTGTTGAGAATGCAGACAAGGACTTCGGGAAAGTTGTGGAGCGCAGTCGCTCAGTAGCCGATGGCATGAGTAAAGGAGTGCAGTTCTTGATGAAAAAGAACAAGATCGACGTTTTGGAAGGTCACGGTAAACTCAAGCCGGGTAAAAAGGTAGAAGTTAACGGAACCGAGTACAAAGCAGATCACATCATCATTGCAACCGGAGCACGCTCTAGAGAATTGGGGAACTTACCTCAAGACGGAAAGAAAGTGATCGGATACCGACAAGCAATGACCTTAGAAAAACAACCAAAGAGTATGATCGTGGTTGGTTCTGGTGCTATTGGGGTTGAGTTTGCGCACTTTTACAATTCCATGGGAACTGAGGTAACTATTGTAGAATACCTACCAAACCTTGTTCCTTTAGAGGATGAAGAAGTTTCTAAGCAGTTTGAGCGTTCTTTCAAAAAAGCAGGGATCAAAGTGATGACCAATGCTTCTTTAGAAAGTGTAGATACTTCTGGCAAAGGCGTTAAAGCAACTGTTAAGACTAAAAAAGGCGAAGAGATCCTTGAAGCTGACATTGTGTTGTCTGCTGTTGGGATCAAATCGAATATTGAAAATATAGGCTTAGAAGATGTTGGGATCGTAACAGATCGCGACAAGATCGTAGTAAACGATTGGTACCAAACTAACATTCCAGGCTACTACGCCATTGGTGATGTAGTTCCTGGTCCTGCTCTAGCCCACGTAGCCTCTGCAGAAGGAATTACTTGTGTGGAGAAGATCAAGGGAATGCACGTTGAACCTATCGACTACGGCAATATTCCTGGTTGTACCTACGCGACTCCAGAGATCGCATCTGTAGGGATGACTGAAAAGCAAGCTAAAGAAGCTGGTTACGATATCAAAGTTGGGAAGTTCCCATTCTCTGCTTCTGGTAAGGCAAGCGCTGGTGGTCACAAAGACGGTTTTGTCAAAGTGATCTTTGATGCTAAATACGGCGAATGGCTAGGCTGCCATATGATCGGCGCTGGGGTTACAGACATGATCGCAGAAGCGGTACTTGGACGTAAACTAGAAACCACTGGACACGAAGTATTGAAAGCTGTTCACCCACACCCGACGATGAGTGAAGCGGTGATGGAAGCTGTGGCTGATGCTTATGACGAGGTGATTCACCTGTAAGCATTTACACAATGAGATATTAGAAAAGGACTCCAAATGGGGTCCTTTTTTTGTGCAGTTTAATGTGGCTTCCTGAGGAATTTTTTGTCGGGGCTTCCAGCCCCGCCCCAAATTAAATTAGAAATCACTCAAAACAAACAAAAGTCTCCGTCGCAGGTATTGATAAATCTATTGAAGTCCTTCCGAAGCTTTTAATGTATGAATAATCAAAAGAAGAACTCTATCCTAAGGATCTTCATTAGAGGTTACACTTTGATTTTCTGTGTTTCACTGTTTCTTTTTTTGCGGGGGCTTCCAGCCCCACCCCAATTTAAATTAGGAATCAATCCGAATAAATAAAAGATTTATTAACTGGAATTGATGAATCCATCGAACTCTTTCAGTAGTATAAGTTCAAAGAAATATCTCAGTAAGGCGGGCTACTTTTAGACTCCTTTATCAGTGGTTGTTCTTTGATTCAAGGTACCGAGCCTCAACAAAAGTGTAGATAGCCTTTAGATCATCATCTGTCAAATTGGGAAAGGAGAACATGGCGCCCCAATTCTCTGATCTGAGTTGTAGCGCAATAGAATCACCCTCTCGGGACATTTTTTGAGAATCTCGCGTATAAGCATATAACCAATCTTGGTCTCTTCTTGTAGTTATACCGCCAAGAGCCGGAGCTGTGGCTACTTTATCCATACCAATATAATGGCAAGCCTGACAGTTCTTTTCAAACAATTGTTTGCCTTGTTTGTATAAGGATGTTTGCTCCGCAATGCGAGATTGAGAAGTATAATTCTCTTGAGGTGATTGAAACGAAACTAAAACTAGACTTACAAGTCCGAAAAGCCCAAGTATATTTGAACTTTTCCAACGCATTAAAGAAAACTCTGTAAACCGAGCTCATAACTCTGCAGACCAAAACCAATTACAACGCCTTTGGCGTGAGCAGAAATGAAAGATTCATGACGAAACTCCTCACGAGCAAAGGTATTGGAGATATGGACTTCCACTACAGGAGTCTCTACTGCGCGTACAGCATCTCCTATACCCACAGAAGTATGTGTATAGGCACCAGCGTTAAGCAAAATACCATCTGCAGTAAAACCAACTTGTTGAATTTTAGTGATCAACTCCCCTTCTACGTTGGACTGATAATAATCAAAAACTACATCTTTATACTTGGCTTTGAGTTCATCTAAAAATTCCTCAAAAGATAAAGAACCGTAAACATTGGTCTCTCGCTTGCCGAGAAGGTTTAAATTGGGTCCGTTGATGATACAAATCTTCATAATGCTTATTTTAATAGTACTACGTTCAGTCCCACAGTCACGCTGGAAGCGTCGTAATCATCTATGAGAATGGAACGGTAGGCTGCTTCTATGCTGAGTCTATCTGAAAAACGATAACGCAAACGCGGGCTGTAATAAAAGCCATTGACATTCTCCACCGGGATCCCAAAAGCCTGATCGTTCTGATCAAAACCATTCGCCCCAAAACCATATCCTATATCTGCCCCTGCCCAAAAACGATCGGCAAACTCTATAAGTCCAGCCGCAGCAACGGTCAAATAATTCTGATTAGGCGCATCGATCAGATCATTGGGTACAGCTACCTCGTCACCGCTCATGGCCGAATAACCTACTTTTGGCCCTAGAGCCACTTTATCTACTATGTTCACCCAATATCCTGCCTCTACCACAAAATTGGCAGAAACTGCAAATCGAGCATCGCCAGTAGGCAAGCCAAAGGCCGCACCTACTTCTAAACCTTGTTGCCCAAAGCTTAGGGCAGAAAATAGCAGCGCGAATAAAGAACATTTTAAAATTTTCATAGCAGGTGTTTTTAAAATCGACACTAAACAAATTTACAAAAAGAAAAAGGAGGCCGTAACCTCCTTTCACTTTTTCATACAATCGATAGTTTTCAATCAAGTCCAAATTCTGCTCCTAAGGAAATTACATCCCAAGAGCCACCATCTACGCTTACACCTCTATAAGCGGCGACTATATCTATTGCTTCGCTTACGCTGTACTGCGCGCGTGGAGAATAATAGAATCCACCATCATTCCCATCATTAATCCCAATGGCATAACCTACATCAGCACCTAAGGTAAAATTTGGAGCCACTTCAAAGCGACCAGAGGCAGCTATCGGAATGAATTGATCGTCCTCAGCCTCTATAGTAACCCCTAGAATAGTTACTTCTTCACCAAAGGAATGACTGTAACCAGTAGCTACACCAGCATCAAATTCATCAGATATCTCAAAGAGATAGCCCAAGTCGACAGCTATAGCAAAGGTTGCAAAATCAGCTGTATCACCAATTGGAATACCACCACTGATTCCTGCTCTAAATTCACCTTGAGCCTGCATAGCCCCAAAGCCTACAAATAAAAATGCTGCAAATAAAAATACTTTCTTCATAATGAATACAAATTAGTTAACACCCTTAAAGTTAGTGTTTTAAGATTTACACAAACTAAGGCAATTGCCCTATTTATACCTATGGTTTTTAACAATTCAATTGAAAATCAGGGTTTTGACTAATTCTCCCTCGATATTCCTACAGAAATTCATACAAACAAAAAAAGCGCCCCGAAGGACGCTTAATATTTTTTATTGCGGATACTCTACAGGAATGAATATCCCAGAGAAAGTGTCACCACAGAGTTCTTTCCTTTGTCAAAGTCAATCCCTGGCTCATCAGGCACATCGGTAAGTCCAAAGTTATAACGGCCTTCCAGGCGCAATCCAAAAGGAATATCTAAGCCCAATCCAACAACTCCAGAGATGTCAAAGTCATTGGTAGAAATATCATTGATTACCTCTCCCACTACTGTTTGGGTGTCGTCATCAATCAAAACCCCAAACTGCGGTCCTAATTGAATGTTCAATCCTCCCGCTACGTAATATTTCAATACCATTGGGATATTGATATAATCCAAGTTGAAGGATCCAAAGTCAAACTCCGCACCTTGTTGCGAGTAGAGTGCGTCTACTTGAATTCCAATATTATCGCTCAATTTGGCGCCGATGAACAATCCTCCAACAAAGCCCGTTCTGTTATCCAGTCCTGAGGCATCTGTAATGTTGGCAAAGTTTACCCCGGCCTTTACCCCGAAGTCCAATCCTTGGGCCTGCGTGGACATACTAAAGAGTCCAATCAAAGCCACTAAAAGAAGTTTTTTCATGTCTGTCTGTTTTCGTTTTTTGAATTGTCGTGAAGTATTAAGCACTTCATGTATAAAGATAACGAAGTCTTTTGGGGATTATTAGATATTTCGTGGATTTCTTAGCATCTTTAGGGAGCTAACAACTAAGGCTGAATGAACTGGAACAGCGCACTTAAAGACTACGCGACCTACATCAGAATTGAGCGTGGACTCTCTGATAATACCATTCAAAATTACACCTTGGATGTGCAAAAGCTTGTGGGTTGGTTGGCTGATAATTCTTTTGAAGAAGGTCCAATACACATTGGGCAAGAGCGGATTCAAGAATTCATTTACGCAATTGCCAAAGATGTTAATCCGCGTACTCAAAGCCGTATAATTTCTGGGCTTAAAGGCTTTTTCAATTACCTCATCTTTGAAAAATACCGAGAAGATAATCCATTAGAATTATTGGAAGCACCCAAAATCGGCCGCAAATTACCCGATACACTTTCTGTAGAAGAAGTTGATCAACTGCTGATGGCCGTGGACCTGAGCCATCCGCAGGGAACCCGCAATCGCGCTATGCTGGAAACCCTTTACGGCAGTGGTTTACGTGTCACAGAATTGGTAGAGCTCAAACTCTCCGATCTCTTTTTTGAAGAAGGAGTCATCAAAGTCACGGGAAAGGGTAACAAACAGCGCTTTGTCCCCGTGAGTCAAGCTTCGGTGAAATACATTGATCTGTATCGCACCACAGAAAGAGTCCAACTCGCCGTTCAACCTGGGCATGAAGACACTTTGTTTCTAAACAGACGCGGAAAAGGCTTGACCCGAGCCATGATCTTTACCTTGGTCAAGCGCTTAGCAGAATCTGCAGGAATTAAAAAGAGCATTTCTCCACACACTTTTAGACATTCGTTCGCGACCCATCTTTTGGAAAATGGTGCAGATCTCAGAGCTATTCAGCAAATGTTAGGTCATGAAAGTATAACGACTACGGAGGTATATATGCATGTGGACCGCTCGCATTTGACTGAAATAATCCGTAAATTTCATCCTAGAAGTAAACAGCTATGAAAAACTTAAAATTTAGAGACAATACAAGCATCCCAGCCTTGGGATTAGGAACCTGGAAATCAAGCCCAGAAGTGGTCAAAAAGGCCATCATTGATGCCATTGAATTGGGTTATCGTCATATTGATTGCGCCGCTATCTATCAGAATGAGGACGTCATTGGTGAAGCTTTTCAAGAAGCCTTTGACCGCGGATTGGTGAAACGTGAAGAGCTTTTTGTGACCTCTAAATTGTGGAATGATGCGCATAAGGGCAGTGATGTTCGCCCAGCCTTAGAGAAGACCTTAAAAGACCTTCGTTTGGATTATTTGGATCTGTATTTGATCCACTGGCCGGTGGCATTTCAGCCTGGGGTGACCTTTCCGGAGAATCCAAGTCAATACGCTTCCTTGGATGAAATTCCTTTGGAAGAAACTTGGTCTGCCATGGAAGCAGCCAAAAAAGATGGCTTGGCCAAACACATCGGTGTATCCAATTTCAGTATTCCAAAACTAAAGCGTTTGATGGCCAATGCCGAGGAAGCACCAGAAATGAATCAGGTGGAAGGGCATCCACTACTCCAACAGCCAGAATTGCATAGCTTTTGCAAAGACAACGGCATCTTGATCACTGCTTATTCACCTTTAGGTTCTACGGACCGATCGGACGCTATGAAGGCAGAAGATGAACCCAATATGTTTGAACTCCCTGAGATCAAAGCCATAGCAGATAAACACGAAGTAACTCCTGCACAAGTCCTTTTGGGCTGGCACGTAAACAGAGGAAATACCGTGATTCCAAAATCGACGAACAAAGGCCGACAAGCACAGAATCTCGCTGCTGCAGAGCTATCACTCTCCGAAGAGGATATGAACACCATCGCCGGATTGGATCGTCATTTCCGTTATGTCAATGGCAAATTCTTTGAGAACCAAGAAAAAGGCTATGTGAATATTTATGATGATTAATTTGTAGCTTTAGGCTTCAACTAACGCATAAATCATGGCCAAATCAGACACCAGTCATCACGACGAGCGGATTGCCAATATGGTCTTTGGCTCCATACTGCCGCATTACATCAACAAGGTTGAAAAGAAAGGGCGAACCCAAGAGGAAATGTACGCTGTAATGGAATGGCTTACCGGTTATGATAAAGCTCAGGTGTTGGCCCATGCAGAGAACAAAACCAACTTTAGAGATTTCTTTGCGGGTTGTACGTTAAACCCCAATGCACATTTGATCACGGGAGTTATCTGTGGCTATCGCGTAGAGGAGATCACCAATGAGACTACACGGAATTCACGTTATCTGGATAAGCTTATAGACGAGCTCGCCCGTGGTAAAAAAATGGAAAGTATCCTTAGGAAACCGAAGTAATTACTTCGCAATATTCACTGCTCGCGTCTCACGGATCACGGTAACCTTTACCTGTCCTGGGTAGGTCATATCTGTCTGGATCTTTTGAGAGATCTCAAAGGACAGCTGTGCTGCCTTATCGTCACTCACTTTTTCAGATTCAACCATCACGCGTAATTCACGTCCAGCTTGGATCGCATAGGCTTTGGTTACACCGCTAAATCCAAAGGCAATATCCTCCAGATCCTTAAGGCGTTGAATGTAGGAGTCCAATACCTGTCTGCGCGCTCCTGGTCTCGCACCAGAGATGGCATCACAAACCTGTACAATAGGGGAAAGCAATGAGGTCATTTCAATCTCGTCGTGGTGGGCGCCGATGGCATTACAAACATCTGGCTTTTCGCCATACTTCTCTGCCCATTGCATTCCCAATAAGGCGTGAGGTACTTCTGTTTCGTTTTCAGGCACTTTTCCGATATCGTGCAATAGACCTGCACGTTTAGCCAGTTTTGGATTCAATCCGAGTTCTGAAGCCATTACCCCGCAAAGCTTAGCTACTTCACGTGAGTGTTGTAATAAGTTTTGTCCGTAAGAGGAACGGTATTTCATACGCCCCACAGTTTTGATCAGCTCCGGATGCAATCCATGTATACCTAGATCAATAACGGTTCGCTTACCAACCTCAGCGATCTCTTCATTGATCTGCTTGGTGGTCTTTTTAACAATCTCTTCAATACGTGCCGGGTGTATACGTCCATCCGTAACTAATTTGTGCAAAGACAGTCGTGCCACTTCACGGCGTACTGAATCAAAGCACGAGAGGATGATCGCCTCTGGAGTATCGTCCACAATGATCTCCACTCCTGTCGCAGCCTCTAAAGCTCGAATATTACGTCCTTCGCGTCCAATGATGCGACCCTTTACATCGTCGCTTTCTAAATTGAACACCGAGACACAGTTCTCAATAGACTCTTCAGTTCCGATGCGCTGAATGGTATTGATCACAACTTTTTTGGCTTCTTGCTGCGCAGTAAGCTTCGCCTCTTCAATAGAGGACTGAACGTAAGCCATGGCATCAGTCTTGGCCTCTTCACGCAAACTTTCAATAAGTTGTTCTTTGGCATCTTCTGCCGATAAGCTTGAAATCACCTCCAATTGCTCTACTTGGCGGCGATGCACCTTTTCTACCTCTGCCTGACGCTTGTCTAAGAAGTTCAGGCGGTCTTCGTATTCTTTCTTTTTGGATTCTAAAGAAGCGTTGAGCTTTTTGTTGCGGGAAAGTTCGTTGGATACTTGTGATTCTTTATCTCGAGTGCGCTTTTCTGCTTCAGACATCTTCTTTTCACGGTTCAGGATTACCTTTTCGTGTTCTGCCTTGAGTTCAATAAACTTCTCTTTGGCCTGAAGGATCTTGTCTTTTTTGATGCTTTCTGCTTCACTCTTGGCTTCTTTTACAATGCTTGCAGCATTCTTTTTAGCCTCCCCGACAAGCTGGGAACCTTTAGACTTTTCGAGCATTTTAGCGATTACAAATCCTAGAATGAGCCCGCCCAATCCCAAGGCGATATATATGATAGTTGTATCCATTTGATGGTGTAATTATGAATAACCATTCACTTCGATCAAGCAGATTATTCAGTATATAATTGTAGGGTCACAACTTTGATTTTTCATAACCTGAAAAATCAAAGTTGGGATCCCTAAAAAAAAAGCCTACATCGATAGCGATAAATTGTATAAACTCCTTAAAAACAAGTTTAGGGCTAACAAGCTGGTCAAGGATCCGTTCAAAGACGGCCTGCTTTTACAGCTTCAACTCACCCTTTTTAAAGAATTCCTGTTGAGTTTACCAAATTTGTATCAATGTAGGCAGTAACCTAGTTTTATTTAAAGATCGTTTAGGACATATGGTCCTGGAGTAATTGATCTAAGGAAGCGAGTTTTGCTTCGATCTGTTCCAAGTCGTTATCCTTATCTATAGAACGTTGCTCTACTTGAGCTGCAAACTGTAAGGCACACATGGCCAGTACATCTTGTTTATCTCTTACCGCATAGTTCTGTTCAAAACGCTGGATCATCTGCTCGATCTTCTTGGCCGCCTTTCTCAAGCCCTCTTCTTTGTCAGGGCTAATGGTTAAAGGGTAGACTCTATCGGCTACAGAGAGTTTTATTTTTAGCGTTTCGGCCATATTTATTCGGACATCTGGGCTATACAGTAATCCAGTTCCCGTACTAATGCATTTATTTTGAGCTTCGTTTCTCGTTTATATTGGTCGCTGCCGAGCATTGCATTGGCCGTCTTTAGGGTTTCATACTTTTGCTTCCACCCGCTGATGTCTTCCATGATTTCCTGCTTCTGTTTCTTTAAAGCAGTCAATTCTTGCTGCAACTCCATATTGGATTTACGCAACAAATCGCTTCTGTGTAGAAGCTTACTGATTCTATTTTCTAGTGAATCAACAATTTGAGAAAGATCACTCATAGTGGCCAGTCATTCAATGCTAACTACACAAAGTTAACATACCCCTTCTAATAAGCCAATAATTTTAAAGTTTTTTTAAGCCGAGGCTAAGAGCGAGTTTAAACTCAAAATTTTAGCGGCTTATTTTTATATACTCAGACTTAATTGGGTTGGTTCTGCGTTGTATTATTTTGTATCATTACTTTTTGGAACGATAACCTCATTTTCAATTTACATTTATGAACCGAATTTCACTTTGGTTACTCCTCTGCCTTTGTTTTATTACTGATGGATTCGCGCAAGCCCCACAGGTCCCTCAGGACTACTTTTCCAATCCTATGGAAATTCCTCTGATTCTTTCAGGAAGTTTTGGAGAACTGCGCAGTAACCATTTTCATTCCGGTTTAGATATTAAAACACAACAGCGGGAAGGAATCCCGGTCTACGCTCCTGCAGACGGCTTTGTAAGCCGGATCAAAGTTTCGCATTACGGTTATGGGAAAGCCTTGTATATCAAACACACCAACGGTTATTCAACTGTATATGCCCATTTGAGCAACTATGCAGGTCCTATTCAGGATTATGTAAAAGGGCAGCAGTATAAGAAGGAATCCTACGTTATTGAGCTTTTTCCTGAGGCAGAGCTTCTGCCCGTGAAAAAAGGTGATCTGATCGCCTATTCTGGCAACAGTGGTAGCAGTGGTGGACCTCACCTCCACTTTGAAATTCGAGATGGGAATTCCCGCCCGATGAACCCTATGCTTTTCGGCGTGGACATCCCGGACGGCAAAAAACCCTTGATCAATAGTGTGATTGCCTATCCACAGAGTTCAGAGGCGCATATCAACAATGCCTTCAAGCCAGTTAAGCTCAGATTGATTCCGCAAAAAGACGGCTCTTTTAAAACTGAGAAGGTCAAAGCAATTGGGCAGATCGGTTTTGGAATTTCTGCCTATGACCAAATGGACGGCGCTTCTAATAAAAATGGTGTTTATGAGATCAAAACATCTTACAATGGTGAAACCAAATTAGAAGTCCTCTTTGATCGATTCAGCTTTAATGAAACGCGTTATTTAAACCAATACATCGATTACGGCTACTGGCAACGCAATAAAAGCCGCGTTCAACGTCTTTTTGTAGCGCCGAACAACCCTTTAAGTCTTTTTAAGAACCAAGATGCCAGTGGGCTTATTGAGGTGGAAGAAGGTTTCCAAGGAGTTTATTCCATCACGGTCAAAGATTTTCAGGACAATACTGTTCGTATAGACATTCCCATTGAGGGCGCGGCTACTACCAGTACTCCAAAGCAAAGCGATACCGACGGACTTAATTTTGTGAGTGCTGCTGAGAACACTTCCATTACCAAGGGCAAATTCTCTGTATTTATTCCGAGTAACAGTTTGTATGAGGACGTTTATTTGGATATTGAAGCCGAGGCAGACACCTTGGATTTCCATTATGATGAAGTCCCAATTCATAAAAACATTACCATTAGTTTTGATGCGAGTAACTATTCGGATCAGGACCTTGCCAAGCTCTTTATTGGGCGTTTGAACTACAAAGGAGAGCCGTACTATAATACCACCTATCGCAAAGGCAAAAAACTATCGATCCGCACCAGAACCTTTGGGACCTATGCTTTGGCTACTGACTTGCAAGCCCCGACCATCAGCCCAGAGAACTTTCAGGATCAAAAATGGATCAGCAACAACAAAACCCTTAAGATCAAGATCGAGGATGAAGGCAGTGGGATCAAGTCTTACCGCGCTACACTCAACGGCAAATTCATCCTGATGGAATATAATTACAAAAAGGACGTTTTAACTTATGATTTTGGGGATAATATCAGCACTGATACCGAAAACAATTTGAAGTTGGTTGTAGTAGATAATGTGGGAAATAGTACTACATTTGAAGCAACCTTTTTTAGAAAACAATCATAACCAACGCGTTTGAAACCTTCTAGACTCCCGTTTTTATTATTCTTTGTATTACTCACTTCTTTTGTTCAGGCGCAAACAGCGACTGTTAGAGGTATCGTTTTTGACCCAGACAACAATCCCTTAGATTCAGCCAATGTCACTTATGCTGACGGAGGAACGCTAACCGATTTTAGCGGATTCTATTTCTTAGAAATTCCCGCGAATCAAGAAGTTGTGGTCACCTTTACCCATGTAGGGCACAAAATGGTACAGATTCGCTTGAATCTAGACAGTAATGAAGATTACGAGTTCAACCCGCAAATGCAAGTGGATGTTACCCAGATCACAGAAGTAGTGATCACAGGGCGTGAAAACAAACAGGTTCAAGGGGTAACTTCTATTTCCCCGGCAACAGTGCGAAGAATCCCTGGAGCCAATGCTGGAGTGGAAAATTTGATCAAATCCTTACCGGGAGTTGGTGGGAACGATGAACTCAGTACGCAGTACACGGTGCGCGGTGGTAACTTTGATGAGAACCTGCTCTACGTTAATGAAATTGAGGTTTACAGACCTTTTTTGATCAGAAGCGGACAGCAAGAAGGATTGAGTTTTGTCAATACAGACTTGACTTCTTCTGTAGATTTCTCTGCTGGAGGATTTCAAGCCAAGTACGGAGATCGTTTGTCTTCTGTACTCGACATCACCTATAAGAAACCCACGGAATTTGAAGCCAGTGCAGACTTGAGCCTTTTGGGCGCAAGTGTATCGGCAGGAAGTATTTCTAACGACGGTCGTTTGAGCGGCATGGTTGGTTTGCGCTATCGTGACAACAGCCTTTTTGTAAACGCCAAACAAACCGAGACCAACTTTAGACCGCGTTTTGCAGATGCACAAGCCTATTTGAATTACAAGGTCAACAATCGATTTGACTTGAGCTTTTTAGGAAACGCAGCGATCAACCGATACAGCTTTGAACCTCAAACCCGTCAAACCAATTTTGGAACCTTAGCGGATCCTATCGCCTTGCTCATCTTCTATGAAGGACAGGAAGAAGACCGCTACGACACCTATTTTGGAGCCTTAAAAGGAACTTACCTAGTTTCTGAGAACTACACGGCCAAATTCATCGCTTCCATCTTCCAAACGCAGGAACAGGAATACTTTGACATCTTTGCCAACTACCGTTTGGGACAGGTGAACAACAATATTGGAGACGAGAATCTCGGGGAAGTTGAATTCAGTGAAGGTATCGGATCACAGCTTACCCACGCTAGAAACGATTTGGATGCTTTGATCATCAATGTGGAGCACAAAGGGAACCTGGCTGTTGGAGACAATAAGTTTGAATACGGCGTGAAATACACTCGTGAGGACATCATTGATCGCGTAGAAGAATACGAGATCATTGACTCAGCAGGATTTTCTATCCGTCCACCGCTTGTAGAATTTAGAAACGATCAACCCTACAGCCCGAACGCGACACCAATAGTACCTTTCAATACCATTCGCGCTCAAAATGATGTGCAGACCAACCGATTTTCTGGATATGCGCAATGGAGCCGCAAAACCACTTGGGGCAATAGCGATGTATGGCTAAACGCGGGAGTTCGCGCACACAATTGGACGGTTTCTGGAGACAATATTGAATCGGTGACTCAAACTGTGGTAAGCCCAAGAGTACAGTTTGCCATCAAGCCAGATTGGGATATGGACATGTTGTTCCGTCTTTCAGGTGGTTTTTATCATCAGCCTCCCTTCTATCGCGAGTTGAGAGATTCTACAGGAACGGTGAGACCGGGAGTAAAGGCACAACAATCTATTCATATTGTAGTGGGCAATGATTACAGCTTTAAGCTTTGGGGACGTCCTTTTACTTTAAATTCTGAGATCTATTATAAAGACCTGACTGATGTAAATCCGTATACCTTAGAAAACGTTCGTATACGTTACCGTGCTCGCAACAATGCTGTGGCCTATGCCTACGGTTTGGATATGCGATTGGCTGGGGAGTTTGTTCCTGGAACAGAAAGTTGGGTAAGTATGGGCTTTATGAAGACAGAGGAGAATATCGATGATCGTGGGTACATTTTTAGACCGACAGATCAACGCTTTAAAATCGCAGTACTCTTCCAAGATTACGTGCCTGTGATTCCACAATTGAAGGCCTATTTGAATTTAGTCTATAATACCGGATTACCGGCAGGTTCGCCGAGTTATGCAGATCCATATGATTTCCAAACACGATTGAGAGACTACCGCCGTGCCGACGTAGGTGTGTCTTACGTATTGGTAGATCAACAGGATTTCAAGCGCGAAAACGGATTCTTGAGCAACTTTAAGGAATTGAGCTTCGGAGCGGAGATCTTTAACATCTTTGACGTGAGAAACTCCATCACCAGCACTTTTGTGCGAGATGTGAATTCTAAGGTGCAGTTTTCCATCCCGAACTTCCTTACGCCTCGTGTATTTAACCTTAGGTTAAGAATGAAATTCTAGCAACTAGCTTTCCATAAATTCTTTTAGAATCCCTACTACGTAGTCGATCTCTTCTTTAGTATTGAAGATGCTGAAGGAGAATCGCAAGGATGGCTTTTTAAGGTCTTCCTCACTCAAAAAAGCAGACAGCACATGAGATGCTCCTGTACTCCCACTCTGACACGCACTCCCTTTAGAACAAGCAATACCCTTAAGATCCATTTGAAACAACAGCATTAACGCTTTTTGCGGCGGAATGGGCAAACAGACGTTTAAAAGCGTGTACGTACTCTGTGAAGGGTCTGCACAACTACCGTTAAAATTGATACCTGGCATATGCTCCTTAAGCTGCGCAATGAAATAATCCTTAATTCCTTGGATATGGGCACGCTCTTCTTCTAAATTGGCATAAGCCATCTCTAAGGCTTTAGCCATACCTACAATATTGTGTGTAGATTCTGTTCCCGCGCGCATTCCGCGCTCTTGTGCCCCTCCAAAGATCAATGGTTTTAAACCAGTATCCTTGCGGACATAAGCAAATCCAGCACCTTTTGGCCCGTGAAATTTATGCGCAGCTACGGCAGCAAAATCAATTCCAGAGGCGCCTAGATCTACATCGTAATGACCAATGGACTGCACGGTATCGGAATGAAAATAGGCTCCCGCCTCTTTAGCCATAGCCGCTACGCGCTCCACATCCAGTTTGGTACCTACCTCATTGTTGATATGCATTAAGCTCACTAAGGTCTTCTTAGAAGTATCAGCCAACAAACTCGATAAATGATCGTAATCAATATTGCTACATTTTTTAATGTTGACCCAATCGGCCTGAATTCCTCTATCTGCAGCCAACTCCTCTATGGTGTGTAAAACAGCGTGATGCTCTATGGGGGAAGAAATGATTCGCTCCACTTCCAAATCCCGTACACAGCTTTGCAGGATCAAATTGTCAGCTTCTGTCCCTCCTGAAGTAAAAATGATCTCTCCAGGATGCACATTGAGTTGTTTGGCTATGTCCTTTCGGGCTTTTTCAATTAGCGATTTAGACGCTCGCCCACTGTGGTGGGTAGAAGAGGGATTCCCAAAAGAATCGGCAAGCACGGCGGTCATGGTTTCTACCACTTCTGGTCTGAGTTGCGTGGTTGCGGCTGAATCTAGATATACAGTTTTCAGAGCCTTAAAATTTAGTTATTGTTGGTTAAAGTATAGCAAAAATAACATATTTCGAGTATTTTCGTTTTTAGTACTGTCTGCGGACTTTTTTTTGATCTATGAAGCGATTTACCTCCCGATTTTTATTACTCCTAAGCCTCGTTATCACTGCTGTTTCTTGTGATGATGGGGACATTATTGTAACCACTTTTGACTTTGATGATATTGCACTCACCAACTGTGGAGAGGTAGGAGATTACGTCTTCTTTAAGGTCAATAATACCAATTTGGAGTCCATCTCTTTGGTTTTGGGAACCAATGATGATATTTACCTTTCTACTCAAGAACGAAGCTATTCGCTTAACGGGACGAGTAATTTTGTGAACTACAGAACGTATACCGGAGAAGTTGATGCGAGTTTCTTTTGCAGTAATGTAACCCCATCAGAACCACAGATAGTCAGTGATTTCTCTGGTAATTCTGGGGAAGCTGTCTTAGATGTTATCGCTGTTGAAGATGATAATGACGGCATAGCCTTAGACAATGAGCTTGACGAACTCAATGAGGACGAAGATGACGATCCATTTACCAACCCGTTGGATACAGACGGTGATGGCCTTCCGGATTATATCGACTTTGATGACGATGGAGACAATATTCCCACAGAAAATGAGCTCGACACGGAAAACGCAGACGGCGATAACGATCCATATACCAATCCTAGAGACACGGACAACGATGGTATTCCAGATTATTTAGATCCAGACGATGATGGCGACGGCATTCTTACCCGCAATGAGGATACTAATGCCAATGAAAACCCGGCTGACGATGTGACGGACCCTTCTGTAGGCCCAGATTATCTAAACCCGGCTGTGACTAATGAAACTGTTGTGGAATCTTACCGCCCGCATGATTTTACTTTAAATACCTCAGTTACGGTAACACTTCTAGATCTAGTGCTGAGCAACGGCAGCGAAGAGCTGATTCGGGAAACCTTGTTCCTAGGTACCATTGACAACGCTTTCAATGCCACTTTTACCATCATTCCAGAGTTTACCAACGACTAGCCTTCTGGCTGATGTGTATTAGCGTAGCTCCTTGGCCGTATTTTTGGTAATCCGCAGGCTCGTGACGCAAACCGTCATAACGGCCAATAAGAAAGTGTAGCTCCGTTTTTAGCACCCCTTCACCTATTCCATGAATGAGCACAAGCTTGGGTAGTTTTTTCTGGATTGCCAAATCAATGCTTCGCTTTGCTCTTTCCAATTGAATCTCCAAATGCTCGTGAGGCATTAATCTGCGGTGATCTTTGACCAACTTCTCTATATGCAGATCCACCTCCATAGGCGGAATGGTCTTGGTCCTTTTAGGCTGTTGTTTGTGCTTTTGCTTTTTCTGAGCTTCCTGCTGTACTTCTTTTTGTTTGTGAGCAGCAGCAGCCATATTCAGCGGTTGATGGGCTAACTGTGGAACGAGTTCGTGGAGTTCAAATTCCAGGTCGAATCCATCCTCAGTTCTAACAAGGGCTAGTCCTTGACCAATTGAAACGATTTCTCCTTGGGTATTGTCTTCGATAGCCTCTACTCGATCACCAACCGAAAATCCCTGATTAACTGCCATTTAACGTCATTTAGACTGGATTACACGTAATTTTCGGGTAATTTATCGAATTTGTTCTTGGAACGTTTAGTTTTTTCCTACTTTTATGACAAATAATAGTACTTGCCCCCAATAAGTACACCCATAACTTGTTGAAAATCATGAAAAAACTATTGTTATTCTCATGCTTTGCAGCTGGACTCACTTCAGCATTTGCACAGCTCACAGTCCGACCGAATCCTACTTCTTCGACGGACTCCTACATTTATGTGAACGACGAGGTTCTCTATGTAGATGACGAAATAAATTTGACCTTAAACACTTACGATCCCACAACAGAGGCCAGCATTTACTTGCGCGGCGACAGTCAGCTTATTCAAGGCAACACAGGATCAAGCCCCAATTCAGGTACAGGTTTACTTTCTGTTTACCAACAAGGGTTTGCAGACAGCTACGAATATAACTTTTGGGCTTCCCCTATAGGTAGCGCATCTGGAGCGGCTGGAAATGAATACTTCGGTATTCGAAAGTTCTATGACGTAGTTGATGTTACCGACAGTAACCAAGCAACTAGAACTACCGCCTTTAATGGTTCCTCTAGCCCACTTACTATTTCTACACGTTGGATCTGGAAGTTTACGGCAGGAACAACTTATTCTGACTGGGTATACGTAGGTCAGAACACTACGGTAGCTCCAGGACAAGGATTTACTATGAAAGGTGTTGACGTTGGAGCCGATTTAGCCACCACACCCCAACAAGAATACGATTTTAGAGGAAAGCCGAACAGTGGTGACATCACCAACGCTGTGCTAGAAGACCAATTGACCTTGATTGGAAACCCATATCCCTCTGCTGTTGATTTGCAAGAGTTTTTTGATGGTAATCCTGATGTTGATGCCCAGGCCTTTTACTGGGAGCAAGACCACTCGGTAAATTCTCATTACCTAAACGCTTACCAAGGTGGTTATGCCGTTTGGACAGCAGACGGTACTGCTGATGGTTTTTATCAACCTGCGATCTTTTTATCGTATGCAGGCGATGGTTCTTCTGGACCTCCAACGGGAACGAGTGGAACAGCTTTAATTCAGCGTCGCTACGCTCCTATTGGACAAGGATTTATGGTACGTGGAGCTGCAGACGGTACGGTTACCATGCGTGATGAATACCGTGAATACGTGGTGGAAGGCGCATCTACTTTCTCTGAATTTAAAAGTGGAAGTGCTGATGGTTCTGCAGCAATGGTTGTAGACGGTACCGCGGCTGATGGTGATGAAACAGCGCGCCAAAAAGAGCGTCCTTTTGTAAGAATCACTGCGTTTATCAATGATAATTTTGCCTCTCCTCTAGCCCTCTTATTCTTTGACAAAGCAACCTTTGGTGAAGATCGCGGGATGGATGCCAAAAGCCCGAGAGATTTTGAAAATGATATTTATTGGAGTATTTCTGACGATCCCGATAATGAATACATCATTCAAACGGTACCTTTTGACCGAGGTGCAATGATTCCACTAGGATTTAAAGTTGGATCTACATCTGATTTCCGCTTGTATATTACTGAACGTGCTGAATTCAGTAAGGACATGTACTTATACGATGCAGTAAACGACACATACCGTTTGTTCAGTAAAGAGAATTATATAGAAATTAATGATCTGGCTCCAGGTGTCTATGAGGATCGCTTTTTTGTAGCGTTCAATAAAAGAGCTCACGAGGGTGAAGCTGCTACAGCCGCCGTTGAGGCCAAAGTACAGATCTTCCAAAATAATCCTTCTAAGCAATTAGAGATCTTAAACGACGAAGCCTTAGTACTTGAATCTGCAACGCTCTACGACATTAACGGACGTATCTTGTGGACACGCAATGACCTAGGTGCTAATTCTCGATATGCCTACCCAACGTCATTACTCGCAGACGGAATCTATATTCTAAGACTACAGACTAAGGACGGCGCTGTCAAAACAGAAAAGATTCGTGTATTCAACAAATAAGTAAACACTACAACATATCAAGTAAAATCCCCATTTCTTATGGGGATTTTTTATTTGCCTTATATTTTATTACTTTCAACTCCTAGGCAAGATGCCATCACAACCAATCAACTAATTAACCATGGAACAAATTCAAAACAAACCTAAAAACTATCTTGTTGAATCCATCTTAGTGACCATATTCTGCTGTTTGATCTTCGGGATCATTGGAATTGTAAATGCGGCTAAGGTGAACTCTGAGTATGAAGCTGGAAATATAGAAGGTGCATTGGCTGCTTCTAAACAAGCCCGAACTTGGACCCTTTGGGGCTTCATTATAGGCATCTTACAATACGTCATAGTAGCGATCATCTATTTCGTAATTGGTATTGCAGCACTTGGGAATTGGGGCTAGTGAAAATCAGCTTTAAAAACATTATCCTTGCATCTATACCAGTAGTAGCTTTACTACTGGTATATTTTTTTTACAACCCAGAAGATTTCAATTGGTTTCCCAAATGTCCTTTTTACAGTTTGACAGGTGTTTATTGTCCGGGTTGCGGAAGCCAAAGGGCCTTGCATAGCTTGGTTCATTTAGAGTTTGGTAAGACTGCTTCTTATAATTTTTTATTCCTCCCTGCCCTAGGAGTGGTCCTCTACAATTTTGGAGTCACCCTTTATAATCAATTATCCCAAAAGCAAATCACCAACTACATTTACAAACCCATCTTTCCAAAAGTGGTTTTGATCATTGTGTTGGTGTTCTGGGCTCTGAGAAATATTCCCTTTCAGCCTTTTTGCTATTTAGCTCCCTAATTATTGCTTTATAAAACGCTCAGTAATGGTGCGATTTGTTGCAGTAACTTTCAATACAAATACTCCCGCGCTTAGATTAGAAAGGTCAATCTGCGCCTGGTGACTCGTATTGAATTTCCCGCTGAGGACTTCTTGGCCTAGCGTATTATAGACCACGTAAGATTCCATGGATTCTTTAGGAAGTTGTAAATTCAATACTTCTGTTGCCGGATTTGGATAGAGTCGCAATCCTTGACCAATCTGTTGCTCCTCCACGCTTAAAATGGCATTGTCCTCAATGATGGTCACCGTCTGGTTAGCACTAAGGTCGTTGTAGGTATCTACAATTCCACTGGGCCAATAAACTTTCACTTGATCTACTGTTGCAGCTGTGCCAAGACCAAAGAACTCAGCCTCTGAATTCTGGCTTAAATACCCCTCTAAGGAAGCCGTAAAACGGTATTGTGTCAATCCATTGGCCAAAAGCTCAATTCGTGCGCCGATGCCGTCGCGATTACTAACCGTTCCTTCTAATTTTACTTTGAAGTAGTTGTTATTATTGAGCTCGCTGGTCTTGTTCTTCCAGATATAATCTGTGTAGGGATCTCTATTCGCTACTATTATGTCTGGATAACCGTCATTGTCAATATCGCCCATGGCATTACCATAGGAAAAAGCCAGATCTTCCTCAAAGCCCTGCCCCACGATTCGCTCAAAGCTAGCATCGCCTTGATTGTCATAGTAAGCCGCTGGTAAAATACCACCACCATCCGTGGCAAATTGACCACTCACGTAAAGATCTAAATAGCCGTCAAGATCTCCATCGAGCCATACCGCTCCCCAAGAGAAATAACCGAATTGCACCCCAGCACTAATTGCCGTGTTGCTGAAGGTTTCATCACCATTATTCTTCATTAAATAATTTCCCGGATCGGGATCTCCCGAATCTATAGTGGTGTTGGTAATATACATGTCTGTGTAACCATCATAGTCATAGTCTTCAATGGCTGAGCTCATCGCATTCATCTGATAGTCTGAACCCGAGAAGAAACTAATATCAGAAAAGGTCCCATTCGCCTGGTTCTTATACATAATGTTCTTACTCAACAATCGGTCATTGATCAAATAAAGCTCCATATAACCGTCGTTGTTGATGTCGTAAAAGGTTCCTTGAAAACTAAGCTCTGATCTGTTGCCTATCAAGGCCTCATTATTTACCAACGTAAAGGTCCCATCGTCATTGTTCTTATACAACATATTAGGGATCACTTGACTCAGATCGCGATTGGCTAGAAAGACATCTAAAAGGCCGTCATTGTTGTAATCACCCCAAGACGCTGAATTGGTATAGACATTGGTCGTTGGAAAACCAGCGGACTCCGTGATATCTATAAAATTAAAATCGTCATTGCGGTAAAACTTGTTAGGTCCAGTTTCACAGGACACAAATAGATCTTTGTCTCCGTCATTATCAAAATCGACCCAAACCACGCTCTTTGAAGCTACCATAGGGTCATCAATATCAAAACTAATCTCGGTAAAGTCTCCACCGGTATTCTTATAGAATCGAACCGGTTCTCCAGCGTTGGTACAAACGGTAATATCATCCCAGCCGTCGTCATCAAAGTCGACAAAGCTAATTCCAGTACCGTCACCTATATTTCTTATTTCGTTAAGGCCAAGTGAAGTCGCGGTCTCTTCAAAGAGCACTTGGCCGTGACCGCCGCTTGCCAATAGCAAGAACGGGATCACCAGTTGAGGGATTGATCTCATTAATCGGGGGGATTAAATAAAACACCCCCAAACCGAAGCTGGGGGTGTTAATCAAGATTATCTCAATAAGAAAATTCTTATTTGTTGAAAGTCATTGGTTCTACTTCTTCCATAATGAACGGAGCATCAATAGCAGAGGCGTCTTTAGCACCTTTTTCAGCTACAGTGGCTGCAGTTACATATTGGATACAGATTTCCCATCCTGGCTCAGTGAATAAATCATCAGATTCAAACACGAAAGTCAAACTAGCTCCAGAAGATTGGAAGGACTCTCCTTGAAGGCTTGTTCCTGTAAATCCGCTGTTTCCGTTAGCAGTTACTGTAGTAGCTCCACCAATGGTAGTTACTTCAGTTGCAGGATCTTCTGTAGCTCCATCGTAAACGCGCATGTAATCCCACTCGCTTTCAATATTGAATGCTTGGAAAGTAGCTAGTACAACCTGTCCTAAAGGAGCAGTAAATGTAGTGGTAGTATCTTCATTAAGACCATAGTCTCCAGTTGTTCCTCCTGAATCTACAAAGTCTTCATCACATACAAGTGGCGGTGGTGCTACTCCACAAACTTCAGCAGTCCATCCTTCTTCGGTTACAGAGAAGTCAGAAGTAAATACTAAAGTCAATGAATCTCCGGTTCCATCAATTTGCTGTTGGAATAAGTCACCTCCAGAATAAGTTCCAATCTCAGTCGCAGTAGCATCTGCACCATCATAAATGGTCAAGAAATCACAACAGCTTTCTGTGTTAAACGAGGTGAAGTAAAGGCTCATAGGAGAACCGTCAGCAGTAGTCACTACACGAGTAACGTTCTCATCGTTACGGTAATTTGTAATTGTTCCTCCAGTATCAGCAGAGAAAGAGATCGGGTCTGTACAAGTCAAAACAGGAAGTGGAACGTCTCCAGGGAAACTTACTGTTCCTGTTCTTCCGTTCCAAGACCAAGTTCCTTGGCTCTCTGTGATAAAACAACCGGCAGTTCCACCAGCATTTTGATTGGAGAAAGAATCATATCCAATATTGTTGAAATCACGAGCTGATGAACTTACACCTAAGTCATAAGTTGCTGTTGCAGGTCCCCATACTGAAGACTGGTCGAACAACCAGATCTCGTTCTGAACTCCTGCATTCAATAAGATCAAACCAGGAATTCCTGTCTGTCCGAAACATGCAAAGTCAAAAGTCTCAATGGTAGTATCCGTGAAAGGATTTCCAGATGGAGACAACACAAAAGATTCTGTAATGATCTCTCCAGCACCGGCAGGGTGAGGACTTCCATCACTAATCAAGTTCCAAACTCCTGTGAAGGCAGCATCACCGTCGTCCACATAGTTACCAAGAGATACAACACCTCGTTGAGAGCTGAATTCTTTGTACACGTGGCTGATTCCGTCTTTACCGTTGATGGTCACATCACTAACGATAGGATTGCCAAGGTCTGAAATGTCAAACGTAAAAGTTCCAGCTACACCTTTAAAAGTGAACTGAGTTCCAGCCATATCGGCTTCATGAGAAAAGAATGAATACTTCTCTCCATCAATAGACTTAGCCGTAGCGTTGAATTTTCCGTCGTTACCGGCGTTAATCCAAATCTTGGCGTTAAAGTCTGAGTCTAAAGTTGCAATAAATCCGTGGTACATTCCCAAGCTTGAATCGTCCAAAGCGGCGCTTGGCGTTGCTTTCGGGTCCACCGATTCTAAAAATGCGTTGGTTTCATTTTGATCTAGATCGGTACCTTCCTCGCTACAGGAGTAAGCCACAACCCCTAGAGCAAGTAGTAAAATAAATTTCTTCATTGTTAAATGCGAGGTTTTGAAAAGTTAAAAGTTCTGTTCGCTAAAATTCGAGTTGCCAATATATGTGCATTTTTAAAAAACGCAATGGAATTGTTAAGGAAATTTTAAAATTTCCATCAACAGTGTTATTTTTTCGATGTGTGAATAATAAAATCCTAAAATTTCTGACAATTCGTGATTTAAAGCTGCTGTCAACCCTTGCATAATGGGCGATCACATGGATTTGACACCTATGACTGCCTCAACACGCTCAAAACGAGTCAATTTCTATTCTGAACCATAAAAAAAGCCTTTAAAACTCAAATCAATTGAATTTTAAAGGCTTTATGCTCTTTTCAAAGAGCTAATGAACAGAAAAAGACCTTCCTTAATCTAAAACGATGGTACCGTTTCTGCCGTTCCAAGACCAAGTTCCAGAAGCAACTTCTGTGCAACTTAGATCTACATAGGCCTGTGTCCCTACTGTAGCACCATTAATAGTCGAACCAATATTCCAAGTAAGATCATTACCCAAAATGTTTGTAGTTTGTCCAAAGGCAGCAATTTCATCAACGTCTCTAGCTCCGATGATAGGAAGCACTAAGGTTTCTGGCCCCAATGTAAAAGGTGCATAAGTCCCTTCAGGAATAACACCACAACCTGAGGCTGTAAAACTTTCTTGAGAAGTGTCGTTGAACATACGTCCTTCTGGAGTTCCGTTGTCATAACAAATCACCAACTCGTCAATATTATCAACTGTAATGGTAAAGGTAAATGGTGGAAATGGAATAGGCTGAGTAATGTCTGTGGTTGAAGTACTGATGAAATCCCAAGTTCCTCCAAATCCAGAATCAGCTGAATCCACAAAAGTTCCTAATGAAACAGACGCTCTGGTATCAGCATCATCCTTTACCAAGCGAATATGGATAGGACGACTGTTTAAGTCAGATCCTAAAATCAATACATTATCACGATCTGATACGTCAATAGTAAAGAACGCATCTGCATTCTTGAATCTGAATTGATTCTCCCCTAAAGCCTGTCCTTTAAAGTAAAGCGATTTATCATTGTCCAATGCTACCAATGCCATTGGAGTTTCTGTTTCTGATATAGAAACGATCAATTCTCCATGAAACTCAGTATCTGCCGATACGAATACGCCACGATACATTCCCAAATTCGTTCCGTCTAAAGTAGCATCTGGTGTTGCGGTAGCCAAGGTGGCAATCTTAGCCAGGTCAATGGCATTGTCCTCAGGTAATTGTTGCGGTTCTTCTGCACAAGAAAACATTAGTGCAGCGGCACAAAGGCCTAGAAAAGTTCTTTTCATAGTGTGAGATTAATTAAAATTTTATTGGTTATTCAAATTCTTTGAGCGTTTTAGTTATGATTTGCACACAATCCAAAAGCTGCTCCTTATTCATCACCAATGGGGGAGCGAAACGAATAATGTTTCCATGGGTTGGTTTGGCCAATAGGCCGTTATCGCGCAATGCTAAACAAATGTTCCAGGCAGTATCTCCTTCTTCATCATCGTCAATAACGATGGCGTTCAAAAGACCTTTTCCGCGGACCAAAGTCACCACATTACTGGTTGCGATATATTTATTTATTTCTGATCTGAAGAGTTCACCCAATTGAAAGGCGTTCTCTGCAAGTTGTTCTTCTTGAATCACGTCTAAAGCAGCCATGGCTACCGCAGCAGCGATCGGGTTACCGCCAAAAGTAGAACCGTGGTTCCCAGGTCGGATCACGTTCATTACGTCATCATTGGCCAACACTGCAGATACCGGATATACACCACCACTTAGGGCTTTTCCTAAAATCAACATGTCTGGCTTAACCTCAGGAGTACCGCTACAATTCTTATCTGCGCAGCTACAATTCCCACAGGTAGCCAAAAGACGACCTGTTCTGGCAATACCGGTTTGCACCTCGTCCGCTATGAAAAGTACATTGTGAGCTTCACACAGGGCCTTCGCCTTTTTTAGGTAATCTTCAGAAGGCACATAAACCCCAGCTTCACCTTGAATAGGTTCCACTAAGAATCCAGCGATCTTATCATTATCTTTTAATACTGTCTCTAAGGCCTCAACATCATCATAAGCGATCTTGATGAAACCTTGGGTATACGGTCCAAAGTTCTTACGAGCCACAGGATCATTGGAAAAAGAAATGATGGTCGTGGTACGTCCGTGGAAGTTGTTTTCACAAACCACGATCTGCGCTTCATTCTCAGGAATACCTTTTTTCTCATAAGCCCATTTACGGCAGATCTTAACTGCCGTTTCAACGGCCTCTGCCCCTGTGTTCATAGGGAGCAACTTGTCAAATCCAAACAGCTCTGAGGCATATTTCTCATAACGCCCCAAAAGATCGTTATAAAATGCACGAGAAGTTAAGGTGAGTGTTTCTGCTTGATTGGTCAGTGCCCCAACGATCTTTGGATGGCAATGCCCTTGATTTACTGCTGAATAAGCCGATAAAAAATCGTAGTATTTCTTTCCTTCTACATCCCATACATATACTCCTTCTCCTCGAGAAAGAACTACAGGTAGTGGGTGATAATTGTGAGCGCCGTACTTATCCTCTAAAGCCATGGCCTCTTGCGATGTCAATCCTTCTAAAACAGACATTTTAAATATTTTTCAATTGAAACATGAGCAATTCCTTCTTGGCTACTACTGTCAGCAGGAGAGAAATCATCCTTTAGGGACAGCAAGTTACTAATTAGTTCACTCAGTATTTAAAAAGTAAACACAAAAATGTTGGAATTGTGGTACTTTTGCCGACATGGCGAGAAAACGCAATAGAAAAGTATTTGAAGCCCTTGAAATCATTGATGCTGGGGCTAAAGGGAAGGCAGTGGCAAAAGCTCCAGATGGACGTGTAGTTTTTATTGATAATGCAGTTCCTGGAGATGTGGCTACTATTCAAACCACCAAAAAACGCTCGGCCTATTATCACGGCACAGCTATTGAATTTCAAAGCTATTCAGATAAGCGCGTGGAGCCAGCTTGTGCGTACTTTGGAACCTGCGGAGGTTGCAAATGGCAAAATATGGGCTATCCCCATCAGTTAGAATACAAACAGCGAGAGGTTACACAGAACTTGAAGCGCTTGGGCGGTATTGAACCTCAGGAGATCATCCCAATCAAAGGATGTGACACTCCTTATTTCTACCGCAACAAAATGGAATTCTCCTTCAGTAACAATAAATGGTTGACCTTAGAGCAGATTAACTCGGGAGAGGCCATTGAAGACCGAAACGCCTTGGGCTTTCACATTCCGGGTATGTGGGACAAGATCTTGGATATTGACCAATGCCACCTGCAAGCAGATCCGTCTAACGCCATTAGAAATTTTGTCCGTGACTTTGCCAAAGAAAAAGGATTGGCCTTTTTTGACCCAAGAGCACAGCAAGGTTTACTGCGGACTTTAATGATCAGAAATACGAGCATCGGTGAGATCATGGTGCTTATTCAGTTCTATGACAACGACCAAGATGCCATTACCCTTGTTTTAGAAGCGGTTAAGCAACAGTTTCCAGAGATCACTTCCCTGCTTTATGTGATCAACCAAAAAGCAAATGACACTCTATATGATCAGGACATTTTGGTTCACTCCGGACGCGATCACATCATTGAAAACATGGAAGGGCTGGAATTTAAGATCAACGCCAAGTCGTTCTACCAAACGAACTCAGAGCAGGCTTACGAACTCTATAAGATCGCTCGTGAATTCGCAGGCTTAAACGGAACCGAACTGGTCTATGACCTCTATACCGGAACAGGCACCATTGCACAATTTGTATCTAAACAGGCGGCCAAGGTGATTGGTGTTGAAGCGGTTCCTGAAGCCATAGAAGCTGCAAAAGCCAATGCACAGCACAATAAGATTGACAACTGCGAGTTCTATGTGGGAGACATGAAAAACATATTTAACCAAGAATTCATTGACACTCACGGCGCGCCAGATTTGGTGATCACAGACCCGCCAAGAGACGGTATGCACAAAGATGTGGTAGCACAATTGCTTCAATTGGAAGCTCCTAAAATTGTATACGTGAGCTGTAACAGTGCTACTCAGGCACGAGATTTGCAGCTGCTTGCAGAAAAATACGAGGTTGTAAAGTCTCAGGCTGTGGATATGTTCCCACAAACCCATCATGTAGAAAATGTTGTACTTTTAACCAAACGATAGTTGCCTGCTTTGAAAAGAACATTTGCGTTGTTGTGTTGTTTATTATTTGTCATGGGATGTACCCGAGATGATATCTGTCCGGAAAGCACACCGACCACTCCCCTTTTGATCATCACCTTTAAGGATTTTGCCAATCAAACGCAGTCCAAAACTGTCCCTAGTCTGGAAGTGCGCGACGCAGATACAGGAGAACTTGTGCTCTTTAGTGTTGCAAGTACGGACTCCATAGCGATCCCACTGCGCAATTTTGCAAGCCGCACCGATTTGCTTTTTATTCGTGAGGCCGACACCACGGATATGGAGGACTCCAACGTTGATCAGTTTAATTTGGTTTACACCACAGAAGATATTTACTTAAATCGCGCTTGCGGATTCATTAGTAATTACAATGATGTGAGCGGTCAACTTATCAACGAATCGGGTACGAACTGGATCTTTAGTTTCGAATTATTACAAACCACAATCAGTGATCAGAATGAGGCTCACCTTACTCTTTTTCATTAGCCTGTTGCTTTTTAGCACTGCGGATGGCCTCGCACAGGATACCACAGAAGTGGTTCAAGATTCTGTTCGACTGAAAAAACGCGACAATAAATACGGATTGCGTGTGGGGCTGGATCTGGCAAAACCCTTACGCACTGCCTTAGAGGATGGGTATACCGGCTTTGAGATCACTGCAGACTTTAGAGTTTCTAAACGATTCTATGCCGCTTTGGAACTAGGGACCGAGGAGAAAGAACGCAATGAGGAGAATTTAAACTCAGTAGCCAGAGGGAGTTATTTTAAGATCGGAGCTGATTTTAACGCTTATGATAACTGGCCTGGACTCAACAACAGCATCTTTGCGGGCTTGCGCTATGGGTTCGCCACCTTTAAACAGGAACTGGTTTCCTATGGTATTTACACAACCGATCAAAGCTTGCAGGAGTTTGAGCTTAGAGATAATCCGCAGACCTTTGAAGGCTTAAATGCCTCTTGGGTAGAACTGATTGTCGGTGTTAAGACCGAACTCTTCAACAATTTATTCTTGAGTTTGAATGTGCAGCTTAAGAATAGAATTAGTGAGACCAAACCGGAGAACTTTGACAATCTTTACATTCCAGGTTTTAACAGAACCTATGACGAAAGCAAATTTGGTGTGGGCTACGGATACACGATCAGCTATCTGATCCCGATCTTCAAGCGCTAGTGTTGCTTTTTAGCCTTTTTGCTCCCAGAGTACATTTCATAGCGGACCAAGCGACTTTCTAATTTACCATTGAAGAGTTTGATCTTGCGCGATGGACGCAGTCCAACAGACTTGAGCGCTTCTAAATTTCCGCATAACATCCATGCTTGCGTTCCGGGATATCCTCTTTTTAAGGTATCCCCGATCTTCTGATAGAAGGCTTCCGTATCTACGGATAAACGCTCGTCATAAGGCGGATTAAAGATGATGAAACTCGGTTTGTCGTCGGCTTTGGAAGATTCGAAAAAGTCTTGTCGCTCGATAGTCACAAATTCACCAAGGTTGGCATTTTTTATGTTTCCTCGAGAGACCTGCAAGGCCTTCCCGTCTATATCAAATCCTTTGATCTTATAATGAAAGTCTCGAATCTTGTTCAAGGCAGCGTTTTCTATGGTCTCATAAAGGTCTGGATCAAAATCGGGCCAATGCTCAAAACCGAATTCATCCCGATTTAAATTCGGGGGTATATTACAGGCGATCATAGCGGCTTCTGCCAATATGGTCCCGCTACCACTCATTGGGTCTAACAGGTCACATTGCCCGCGCCAACCCGACAGCAGTACAATTCCAGCAGCCAGCACTTCATTGAGCGGAGCCAGCGTGATTGCCGTTTTATAGCCGCGCTTGTGCAAAGATCCGCCGGAACTATCTAAAGATACCGTACAACGATTTCTGTCAATATGCAGGTTTATGCGCAAGTTTGGGTGCATCAGATCAACATTGGGGCGCGTTCCTTCGCGTTCTCGGAACCGATCCACAATCGCGTCTTTGGTCTTAAGGGCAATGAATTTGGAATGTGTAAACTGCTGAGAGTGCACTGTTGCATCAACGGCAAGGGTGCCATCAGCCTTCATATAATCTTCCCATGAGATCTTCTTAACCTTATTGTAGAGATCATCTTCTGAAAACACCGGGAAACTGGCTATAGGCTTTAAGATCTTTATTGCAGTTCTGCAACAGAGATTGGCCTTATACATAAAGCCAAGATCACCCATAAAACTAACAGAACGTCTGCCAGAGGTGACTCCAGATGCTCCTAATTTTCTCAATTCTTCTGCCAATACCTCTTCCAATCCAAAGAGTGTCTTGGCTACCATTTGATAGTTTTTTCCCATAAGATCGCTGTACGATGCCCTAAAAATAGACTATTTTAGCCCTTTAATCCATTTGCATGCAAGAGATTCCTGAATCTTGGTACACATCCTGGTTCAATTCCCCGTATTATCACATCCTCTATAAGGATCGCGATTATTCGGAAGCCGCTGGTTTTATGGACAACCTGACAAGAGCATTGAATTTACCTAAAAGTGCTCACATTCTAGATTTGGCCTGCGGACGAGGTAGACATTCTATTTATTTGGCAGGTTTAGGTTACCGAGTCACCGGTGCGGATTTATCTCCAAAGAGTATTGCAGAAGCCAAAAAGCACGAGCGGCCAGGATTGCAGTTTGTGATTCACGATATGTGCTTGCCTTTTTTGGAATCTTTTGATGCCATTTTCAATCTCTTTACTTCCTTTGGATATTTTGAAAGTGCCAATGATAACCTTCGTGCTATTAGAGCCATTAAGCAGAGTTTAGCTCCAGATGGCGTAGGTGTAATTGATTTTCTGAATGTGAATCATGTGGCTGAACATTTAGTGGCCAATGAAGAAAAAACGGTTGACGGGATTGCGTTTAAAATTACCCGCCAGATCGATGATAAGTTCATAACCAAGACCATTTCCTTTGAAGATCAAGGTAAAGAGCATGTTTTTGCAGAGCGCGTATCTGCTATGGATTTAGACCAATTCAAAGCTTATTTTGAAATCGCTGGTGTGACATTGATTAACACTTACGGGGATTATGAACTAGCACCTTTTGACCCTGATACTTCTGAACGACTTATTCTGATCTTTAAGTGATGTTATACCTGAGTTTATTTTTATCGGTCATCATTGGATATGGAGTTGCTTATGGCATAAGAACCAAGGATACTTCGCGCTTTAATCTGTTGTTATCCTTTAGCGGGGCCTTTTTGCTTTCCGTAACTGTATTTGAGTATTTGCCCGAGCTCTATCAAAATTCTGAAAACGCCCTTGGAATTTTCATTATGGGAGGAATTTTGCTTCAGTTAATATTAGATTTCTTTTCTAAAGGTGCAGAACACGGACATATACATATTGACACAAAGAGCAACAGTTTTCCTTTTGCTCTATTTATAAGTCTTTCCATTCACGCCCTACTTGAAGGTATTCCTGTTGCTGCGAGCGACCATTTACTATATGGCGTGTTAATTCACAAAGTCCCTATTGCGGCTATTTTGGGAATCTTTTTGATAAAATCTGGATTCAAACCTTGGATCACTTTATTGTTTTTAAGTGGATTTGCTCTTATGACTCCCTTAGGGAGCTATATGAGTCAACATTTTATGGGTATTCAAGAATACCTACCTTATCTCAACGCAATTGTGGTTGGTATTTTTCTGCATGTATCAACAACTATCCTGTTTGAAAGCAATAAAAACCACAGTTTTAATCTGATTAAACTGCTTACTGTTATTCTGGCAATGGGAATTGCTTACTTCATTTAATAACGTTTTTTCTAATTGTAAGTTGCGATTTAGGACAGAATGAAGAAGCCAACGATTTGGCTTTTGAATGATGTGCCAGATGGTGCGAGGGAAAGTGGAGCTTCGAAGCAACGGGCCAGGCTGCCTCGCTGCATTATGCCTTTTTAATGCAATATCTATATTCAAGAAATTTCTAAAAACAAAAAGACCCGTCCTAATTTTAGAACGGGTCTTTAATGAAGAAAAGGTGCCGGAGCGTTTAGAAAATGTACAGTGTACATTTTTAGCGACGGGCGAGCGCTGAGGCGCTGGCATGTCGCTAGCCTTTTTGTGTACTATTTATAATTGAGATCTTTTTATAAACAAAAAAGTCCCTGCTCTATATAGAGCAAGGACTTTATGATAAAAAAGGGGAGCGAGGGATCATAAAAGGTCTGGTAGACCTTTTACCCGAGCTGCCGGCCTGCCGCGTAGGAGTCGCTGCCTTTTTACGGCAATATGCTGATTTAAGAACTTTCTATAAACAAAAAACCCTTGCTAGATAAACTAACAAGGGTTTATGATAAAAAAGGCAGCGACATACTCTCCCACTTGGTATAGCAGTACCATCTGCGCAGATGGGCTTAACTTCTCTGTTCGGAATGGTAAGAGGTGAGCCCCATCGCTATAGCCACCTTAAGTTTTCAATCCCGCACTGGATGCGGGACCTCTTGAGTCAATAGCTCAAGATTAATATCGTGACATAAAGGAAAAAGAGATTCGAGAGTTTCTAGCAAGTTCATTTGAACTGCATTAAATTTTTAAAGCAAAGAGTGGCTTCCCTGACCCGAAGATCAGG
>NZ_JAQQTE010000020.1:0-933 GCF_028561565.1 Gilvibacter sediminis
CACAACGCTCCAAGGCATCCAGATCTCCTGGTGCGGCAATCACCGGTGGCAAGCTCACAATCAGCTCAAAGCTGCCCACACTCGCGCAGCCCGTTATTGGGTCAAACAAACGTACCCAGATCGTCTGTGGGTTGGTCGTGTTGACAAAAGCTGTTGGCGTTACAATAGGCATCACTCCTGCCAAGGCATCTGCCTCGCTTAAGTGGTAGCTCAGATCCAGCGTCGCTGGGTCTTGGGTGCCGTAGATCTCCGGATCCTTCGTCGTTAGATCAAACACCGCGATGCCGTCGTCGTCGTCATCACAGATCACAAAGTCTTCAATCTCTAGTGGGAGCTCTGGGGAGTTCAGTACAATCAGTTCCAACTCTACAATGGCAAAGCAGCCCGTTAGGGTGTTCTCTACTCTAGCGTATACGATCTGGCTGTAGGCCACTATGTTCGCATAAGGAGATACTAGTGGGAACAGATTACTTTGCGCGTCTGCCAGGGTCTCGTGGTAGCTCACCACCACATCCGGCTCACCGTTAATGATCTCGATGTCTCTATCGGTCAGTATAAAACTGTCCACAAAACCGTCGTTGTCTGCATCACAGATCTCAATCGGGGTGGGATCTGGGGTTGGACTCGGTTGTGGGTTTACTCGTAAGTCTAAGGTCACCACATCACTCACAAAACAGCCCGTGTCTGGGTCTTCTACCCGTACAAAGATCGTTTGTGGGTTGCTCATGTTGGTATAAGGACTCGTCAGTGGGTTGTCTCCAGTATCGGCATCCGCAGCAGTCTCGTGGTAGGTCACAATCAAAGAAGTGTCTCCACCCGTGATCTCTGCCGTAGCCAGCTCCAAGTCAAACTCCTCTACCTCGTCGCCCGGATTGTTCACATCACAAAGCTCTAGCGGTGTTGGTGGGAAGACCTCAGGTGGGAAGTTGACTA
>NZ_JAQQTE010000020.1:943-2121 GCF_028561565.1 Gilvibacter sediminis
AGTCGTGGTGGAAGTACACATATTGGTGTTGTCCGTCACCAAGACAAAGACCGTCTGTGGGTTGGTCAAGTTGGTATAGGCCGTAGCCGGAGCGATCAGCGACGTGAAGGCCGCATCCTCATAATATTCTACCGTATAAGCCGCAGGGTCCAAGCCATCCAAGATCTCTGGGTCTTTGACCGTCAAGTCAAATACCACAATGCCGTCGTCATTGTCATCGCAGGCTAAAAGAGGCTCGGGGTCAGCGATCTGAGGAGTGTCTAATACAATCAGTTGGAGTTCTACGACTACAAAACAATCTTCCACTAATGGCGTCTCCACTCTGGCATAGATAGTCTGCGTTCCGAACACAATGTTGTTGTATGGGCTAGCTAATGGAAGTAAGCCGCTCTCTGCATTGGCCTCCGTCTCGTGGTAGCTCACCGTAAGGGTGGGATCGCCGCCTGTAATCTCTAAAGTGGCATCTTCTAAATTGAACTCACCAAAGCCGTCGTTGTCCGGGTCGCAATACGTCAGCGGCTCGGGAGTCATCGCAGCCTCTGGGTTCACCACAATAAGCTCCAAGGGTTGTACCCCGTAGCAGCCCGTTGAGGAATCATCCACACGTACGTAGATCGTCTGTGGGTTCACCACATTGGTGTAGATCGGTGGTAGTGGGTCTACGCCCGCCTCGGCATCGGCATCACTGAAGTAATACTGTACCGAGTAGAACGGATTGCCGTCAATAATCTCTAAATTGTTTACCGTTAAATCAAACTCCGTAAAGCCGTCGATCACATCGTCCTCACACAAAGCATACGGCGTAGGCACGGTGAAGAGCGGTCTGGCGATCACAAAAAGATCGAACTGGCCTTGTTGTACACATTCATCAGCATCTTCCGTGCGCACGTAGATCGTCTGTGGGTTGGTCACGTTGTTGTAGGCATCTGCCGGGGTGATCGGCGCTGCTCCTACCGCAGCATCTGCAGCAGTAACGTGATAGGTAATGGTCAGTCCCGTTGGATCGGCAACCACTACCGTATCGTATAGCGTCAGATCAAAGGTCGTAGAACCGTCTGCAATAGGATCGTCACAAAGCTCAATGGTTGGGAAGCTACCGATATCGGTTGCAGGCAGCACAATAAGTTCCAACTCCGTAGTGGCAAAACAGCCCGTGATGGAGTTCTCAATACGTGCAT
>NZ_JAQQTE010000021.1 GCF_028561565.1 Gilvibacter sediminis
AGGCATCTGCCTCGCTTAAGTGGTAGCTCAGATCCAGCGTCGCTGGGTCTTGGGTGCCGTAGATCTCCGGATCCTTCGTCGTTAGATCAAACACCGCGATGCCGTCGTCGTCGTCATCACAGATCACAAAGTCTTCAATCTCCAGAGGAAGCTCTGGGGAGTTCAGTACGATCAGCTCCAACTCTACGATGGCAAAGCAGCCCGTTAGGGTGTTCTCTACTCTAGCGTATACGATCTGGCTGTAGGCCACGATGTTCGCATAAGGAGATACTAGTGGGAACAGATTACTTTGCGCATCTGCCAGGGTCTCGTGGTAGCTCACCACGACATCCGGCTCGCCGTTAATGATCTCGATGTCTCTATCGGTCAGTATAAAACTGTCCACAAAACCGTCGTTGTCTGCATCACAGATCTCAATCGGGGTGGGATCTGGGGTTGGACTCGGTTGTGGGTTTACTCTTAAGTCTAAGGTCACCACATCACTCACAAAACAGCCCGTGTCTGGGTCTTCTACCCGCACAAAGATCGTTTGTGGGTTGCTCGTGTTGGTGTAAGGACTCGTCAGTGGGTTGTCTCCAGCATCGGCATCCGCAGCAGTCTCGTGGTAGGTCACAATCAAAGAAGTGTCACCGCCTGTGATCTCTGCCGTGGCCAGCTCCAAGTCAAACTCCTCTACCTCGTCGCCCGGATTGTTCACATCACAAAGCTCTAGCGGTGTTGGTGGGAAGACCTCAGGTGGGAAGTTGACTATCAACTCTAAGGTCGTGGTGGAAGTACACATATTGGTGTTGTCCGTCACCAAGACAAAGACCGTCTGTGGGTTGGTCAAGTTGGTATAGGCCGTAGCCGGAGCGATCAGCGAAGTGAAGGCCGCATCCTCATAATATTCTACCGTGTAATCCGCAGGATCCAAACCATCCAAAATCTCTGGATCTTTCACCGTCAAGTCAAACACCACAATGCCGTCGTCGTTGTCGTCGCAGGCTAAAAGAGGCTCGGGGTCAGCGATCTGAGGCGTGTCTAATACAATCAACACTAATTCCACAATGTTGAAACAGGCATCCCCAGTTGTAACTGCGTTTTCAACGCGAGCGTAAACGGTCTGTGTACCGAATACAATATTGTTATACGGACTGGTCAAGGCTAGGACTCCGAAAGTAGCATCAGCCAAAGTCTCGTGATAAGTCACGATCACGTCTGGAGCTCCACCGGTGATTTCTAGTGTAGCATCATCCAAAGTAAATACACCAAAGCCGTCATTATCGGGATCACAGTATTCCAAAGGTGTTGGTGTAATTGCCGTTGGTGCATCAAGTACCTCTAAATCTAAAGAAGTTGTTGCATAACAACCCGTGGTTACGGATTCCACACGAACAAAAATGGTCTGTGGATTGCTAATGTTGGTATAAAGCGTTGGTAAAGGAGCTGTTCCTGCATCGGCATCTGCCAATGTTAGGTGGAAACTCACCGCCAAATCTGTATCGCCTGCAGTGATCTCAGGAATCTTCACCGTAAGATCAAACTCCGTAAACCCATCTGCTACGCCCGTATCACAGAGCACATAAGGTTCTGGATCAACAGGGACAGGATCTGGTGGGTTATTGATAACAAACGGTCCTGGGATAACCTCAGTACAATCGTTCAGTGTAATGGTCACGTCCGTAACCGTCCCAGCTAACACACCTCCAACTACAACGGTTCCAGTACCATCTGCAGTGAATATTGCAGCGGCAATAGGAGTTCCGTCTAAAGTATAGCCAACGCTGTAATTAAATCCAGCGGTCAATCCTGTAATTGTAATTGTACCACCAGGACCGCAAATGGTCGAGTCTGATACACTCACAGCAGGAGTTAAAATAGGATCATTAAGAACGTAAGGCCCTGGGTCTACAGTAATACAAGGTGTGGATTCCACGGTGATATCAGTGTAAGTACCGCTATCCAAAGTTCCGATGATAATGTCTCCGGCAGCATCCGTCGTAAATGGTGCAGGACCTACCACCACACCATCTACCGTATAGGTGACGTTATAGGTCGTAGAAGGATCCAATCCGCTTAAAGTAATAACCCCATCAGAATCACAAAGGATCAAATCCGTAGTGGTTACTGTGAAGGTAAGCGGTGGATACGTAATGTTATATGGTCCTGGGTCAACAATAGAACAAGCACCTTGTTCCACAGTAACATCAGTGTAAGTTCCTTCTGCCAATCCAGTAATAATGATATTTCCAGCACCATCTGTTGTATAGCTTACTGGACCAACAACCACACCATCCACGGTATAAGTAACATCATAAGTTTCACCCGGATTCAGCCCAGAAATGGTTAGCGTACCATCTGGTGCACAGGTAGGTGGGTCTGAAGTGGTAACGGTAAAGGCAAATCCTGGGTAAGCCAGAATATAAGTACCTCCATCAAAAGCATCACATCCGCCTAAGGAAACATTGATTGAAGTGTAAGTTCCCTGATCCAATCCAGTGATGGTAAACTCACCAGCGGCATCTGTAGTGTAATTCACCGGACCAACCACAACACCGTCTACAGTGTATGTAACCTCATAAGTGGTTGAAGGATTCAGTCCTGTAAAAGTTAAAATTCCGTCTGCTGTACAACCTGTTGGTTGCGTAGCCGTAACCGTGTAAACAGGAGCTCCTGGATCAATAAGCGTCACGACATCATCAGCCATAAAATCACAACCCAATGCGTTGGTTAGTGCAAAGGCATCATAAACACCGGCATCTAAACCAGTGATCAAAATATTTCCTAGTACGTCTGATGTAAGTGTCAAGGGTCCGACGGGTACACCATCGTCCTCATAGGTAATATCATAAGTTGTGGATGGTACGAGGTTGGAAATAGTAACAAATCCATCATCGCCACCGCAAACGGTAGGATTAGTTCCTGTAAAGCGGATCAAGGTTGGCGTAGTAATAACCCCAGACCCTGTAAAGTCGGCAAAAGTATAATAGTAAACAAAGGACTCTGATTCTCCTGGATTGAGTGTCCCAACATTTACGGCAATGGAAATAGCCTCATCTGCAGTGTTTGTAGCTCCTTCTGCTTGAGTAAAACCAATTCCATTCCATACGTCGGATGGATCTCTGTTTGCAAATCCACCAAAAGTAACTCGGGAACGATCGTCTCGAGCATAAAAACATACGTTAGACCCGTCAGCATCTGGTTGAGAAGCCGCTAAAGGATCTTGGAATGCACAAACGAAAGCTAAAGGATCTGCAGCATCCGCTTGAGAAATGATCTCATTGTTCGTAACAAAACTTCCATTGATGGATTGGTTGTTATCTGGATCTACGTTGTGCATCCAGAAAATATCGTTTTTAGGAACAGCTCCAACATTGGTCAAGATGGTTTCCATCTGAATGAAAAGACCAAAACCGGTTACAATAATGCGTCGGTCTATTTGGATGTCATCGATCTGTCCAGACCAATTGATCACCGCCAATTCTCCACTACAAGGATCAGACTCGATAGAGGCTGAAGTGATCGAACCAGGAATATCAAATATAGGTGGTGGTGAACCTGTAGAAGCTCGGTTATTATTGTAGGCAATACCATCGATCTCTATTGCAAAACCTTCTTCTGGAGAACCTGGGGTAAAGTAACATCCGTCATAATCCACCCAGTTGTCTCGCTGCGGATTTGCAATATATCCAAAAAGCCCATTCACATCTCGCGGGTCGTGAAAGAGTGGTGGCGCAGATCCTGCTGGTGCTCCAAACACACCATTTTGAACCACACCAACTTCCATGTAGGATCCTCGTGCAAAAGCCACGTCTCCCACCATCATGGCTTCCAGGTCTCCATTACCAATAATACACTGGACCCCGATATTGTTTGAACTTGAACAGCCCGTAGCGTCCGTAACCGTTAAATTGACAAAGTATATCCCACTGGTCGCATAAGCGTGATTGACGGTTGTCCCAGTATCTGTAGTTCCGTCTCCAAAATCCCAAGTATAAGTAGCTCCTGTACCGTCTACTCCAAAGATCCCACTCCCGTTAAAGGTGATATTGTCTAATGGATCGGCCACAATAACTCCAGCAACATCTGCGGGAACAGAACTGTCGAATACTGCAGTGACCAGTTGACAACAAGATATGTTAGCATTCCAACCGGCTCCAAAGATCACTGCATCCGATTGGAAGCGTATTGTTAAACAACCCGATGGATCCGATGCTTCAACAAAACCAGGGCTCACAGCACCGGTAAAAGTTCCAATCAATGGCGAAGCAGTGTCTGGCCCGTCATAGATTTCCATAGAATCTCCCGTAGCCAGGTTGAAGGCGGTAAAATCCAATTCAATTCCAAGGCCTGGAATATCGGAACATAATGTTATCGTAAAATCCTCATTATTAGCGTAGGCACCAACGGTTCCTCCCGAATCTGTAAAGTTTCCAACACAGGTATTGAAAGTTCCATCTTGCATGAGAATGGTTTGGGACCAACCAGCATATGAAAGACAGAAAAAGAGGAGTAAAAGGAGCTTTTTCATGGTAGGTATTTTAGCTTTCAAATATATCGATCATTCTTCGGCACGAAGGCAAAAGTTAAACAAATTCTATGATTAACACCTTTTATTAACATATTTATTGACCAAGAGTTACCTTTTTAAGCTGAAATGTCCTTTAAACTCTTTGTTTATCCCGTCTTCCTGATAGATCACTTGGAACCAGTAATCACTCGATGGCATCGGGTTACCGTTGTAGGTTCCGTCCCAACCAGGCCCCAGTGGACTGAGCTGTTTGAGCAGCTTTCCGTAGCGGTCGTAGATGTAGATCTGCGCCGTTGGATTGCTGGCGATTCCTATGATGTTCCAGGTGTCGTTAAAGCCGTCTTGGTTTGGCGTGAAGAACAGTGGATAGTCAATCACTCCTACCGGGATGCTCACGCTTCCACAACCGTTCTGATCCACGATGGTCACAATGT
>NZ_JAQQTE010000022.1:0-3705 GCF_028561565.1 Gilvibacter sediminis
CAGGATACACTGGAGAGGATACTTTTGAGTACACGATCTGTGATAACGGAACACCAGCACTTTGTGACACTGCAGTGGTTACCATCACCATCAACGATGATAATGGAAACATCACTGTAGCAAACGATGATGCTTACAACACGACTCCAGATACTCCGGTAACTGGAAACGTATCAGACAATGACAACGACCCAGAGGGTGACAACCAAACGGTGAACACCACTCCGGTAAGCGGCCCAGCTAACGGTACCTTAGTATTGAATGCCGATGGTAGCTTTGAATACACGCCAAACCCAGGCTTTGAAGGAACGGATCAGTTTGTATACTCGGTATGCGACGACGGAACTCCAGTAGCCTGTGACGAGGCCACAGTATACATCACGGTTGGTGGTATTTTAAATACTACGGATGCTATTGATGATATCAACAACACCTTCCAAGACACGGCAGTTAGCGGAAACGTACTGACCAACGACGAGGACTTTGAAGGAGACAATCAAACAGTAACAGGAAACACAGATCCTGCAAACGGAACTGTGGTAGTTAACCCTGACGGAACGTATACCTACACTCCAAACCCAGGATATACGGGTGAGGATAGTTTTGAGTACACTATTTGTGACGATGGAACGCCACAGGCTTGTGATACTGCAACGGTATACATCGAGGTATTGCCAAACAGCGGTCCAGAGAATGAAGCTCCAGTGGCTAATGCGGATACGAACACGACTGAGGTAGACACTCCAGTATCAGGAACTGTACTTGCTAACGATTACGATCCAGACGGAGACCCAATCGTAGTAACTGGAAATACTGATCCTGCAAACGGAACGGTAGTGGTTAACCCTGACGGAACGTATACCTATACTCCAGATCCAGGATATACGGGAGAGGATACTTTTGAGTACACGATCTGTGATAACGGAACACCAGCACTTTGTGATACTGCAGTGGTTACCATCACCATCAACGATGACAATGGAAACATCACTGTAGCTAACGACGATGCTTACAACACGACTCCAGATACCCCAGTAACTGGAAACGTATCAGACAATGACAACGACCCAGAGGGTGACAACCAAACGGTGAACACTACTCCGGTAAGCGGCCCAGCTAACGGTACCCTAGTATTGAATGCCGATGGTAGCTTTGAATACACACCAAACCCAGGCTTTGAAGGAACGGATCAGTTTGTATACTCGGTATGCGACGACGGGACTCCAGTAGCTTGTGATGAGGCCACGGTATACATCACGGTAGGTGGAACAGGTAACGAGATCCTAGCGATTGACGATATCAACGACACCTTTGTGAATACTCCAGTATCTGGACAGGTATTGACCAATGATGAGAATCCTGACGGTCCTGCTGGAACAGAAACTGTAACGCTTGTAACTGGACCATCCAACGGTACTTTAGTATTGAATGCTGATGGAACCTATACGTATACTCCTGATACTGACTTTGTGGGTGAAGACACCTTTGAGTATCAAGTATGTGATGCAGGTAATCCAGTTGCTTGTGATACCGCAATTGTGACTATTGAAGTGATCGACGATCCAATCTTGGAAAACGATCCTCCAGTAGCAAACAACGACACGAATACTACAGAAGTTGACACTCCAGTATCTGGAACTGTGATCGCTAATGATTACGACATGGATGGAGATCCAATCGTAGTGACAGGCAACACAGATCCTGCAAACGGAACGGTAGTAGTTAACCCTGATGGTACTTATACTTATACTCCAAACCCAGGGTATACTGGTGAGGATACTTTCGAGTACACGATCTGTGACAACGGAACTCCAGCACTATGTGATACTGCAGTAGTAACGATCACAGTAACTGATGACAATGGTAATATTACTGTTGCCAATGACGATGCTTACTCAGGAGAAGTTGACACTCCAATCAACGGAAGTGTACTAGATAATGATAACGATCCAGAAGGTGATAACCAGACGGTGAGTACTACAGTAGTTAGCGGACCAGCTAACGGTACAGTAGTGATCAACCCTGACGGAACCTTTACTTATACACCTGCTGCTGGTTATGTAGGTCCAGATCAATTCGTATACTCGGTATGTGATGATGGAACTCCAATAGCTTGTGACGAGGCAACAGTATATCTGTTGGTGCGTCAAACACCTGCTCCAGCCATTGCATTGGTGAAGACTGGTGCTTTTGTAGACGGAAACGCAGATGGATGTTCTGATGAAGGTGAAGTTGTTGCTTATACCTTCACAGTGACCAACCAAGGAAATGTTCCTTTAGCGAGCGTTACCTTGACCGATGACTTGTTTGAGGCTCCGAATCCAGTGGTGCCAATCGTATTGGTATCTGGAGATGTGAATGGCGATAATATCCTTGATCTTGATGAGACTTGGGTGTTTGAAGCTGATTATGCATTGACCACTGCGGATGTAGACGCGGGATCAATCACTAACCAGGCCTTTGTGGCGGCTATCGATCCAGATGGTACAGAAGTGAACGATCTTTCAGATGATAACTCTGTTAATGAAGACGATCCAACGGTAACAGGATTGTGTCAGTCTAGCTCAATGAGCGTGATCAAGAACCAAACTTCTGCCGCTGGTGGAGAAGGTGATGTGATCACTTACGATATCGTGGTAACCAACACCGGTAACACGACACTTACAAACATTGAGATCACAGATGATAATGCAGTGATCACTGGTGGTAACCCAATTGCGGTACTACTTCCAGGGGAATCTGCTACAGTAACAGCTGAGCACGTAATTACTCAGGATGACATCGACCTAGGATATGTAGAGAACATTGCTACAGCTCTTGGAGATTCACCTGACGGACCAGACACAGTTGGAGACACTGCGGATACAGGAACGGATACTGACGGTAACCCAATCCCAGATCCAGAAACAGTAGAAACTGAGAACGGAGACGGAACGACCAATGGCGATCCAACGGATGACCCAACGGTAACGACCATTGAGCAGAACTCATCAATGAGCGTGATCAAAAACCAAACTTCTGCCGCTGGTGGAGAAGGAGATGTGATCACTTATGATATCGTGGTAACCAACACCGGTAACACGACCTTGACGAACATTGAGATCACAGACGATAATGCGGTGATCACTGGTGGTAACCCAATTGCGGTACTACTTCCAGGGGAGTCTGCTACAGTAACAGCTGAGCACGTGATCACTCAGGATGACATCGACCTAGGATACGTAGAGAACATCGCTACGGCTCTTGGAGATTCACCTGATGGACCAGACACCGTTGGAGACACTGCGGATACTGGAACGGATACTGACGGTAACCCAATCCCAGATCCAGAAACAGTAGAGACTGAGAATGGAGACGGAACGACCAACGGTGATCCAACGGATGACCCAACGGTAACGACCATTGAGCAGAACTCATCAATGAGTGTGATCAAAAACCAAACTTCTGCCGCTGGTGGAGAAGGAGATGTGATCACTTATGATATCGTGGTAACCAACACGGGTAACACGACCTTGACGAACATTGAGATCACAGACGATAATGCAGTGATCACTGGTGGTAACCCAATCGCGGTACTACTTCCAGGAGAGTCTGCTACAGTAACTGCTGAGCACGTGATCACTCAGGATGACATCGACCTAGGATACGTAGAGAACATCGCTACGGCTCTTGGAGATTCACCTGATGGACCAGACACCGTTGGAG
>NZ_JAQQTE010000022.1:3715-276298 GCF_028561565.1 Gilvibacter sediminis
AGGAACGGATACTGACGGTAACCCAATCCCAGATCCAGAAACAGTAGAAACTGAGAACGGAGACGGAACGACCAATGGCGATCCAACGGATGACCCAACGGTAACAACGATCCAACAAGACTCATCAATGAGTGTGATCAAGAATCAAACTTCTGCCGCTGGTGGAGAAGGTGATGTGATCACTTACGATATCGTGGTAACCAATACAGGTAACACGACTCTTACTAACATTGAGATCACAGATGATAACGCAGTGATCACTGGTGGTAACCCAATCGCGGTACTACTTCCAGGAGAGTCTGCTACAGTAACAGCTGAGCACGTGATCACTCAGGACGACATCGACCTAGGATACGTAGAGAACATCGCTACGGCTCTTGGAGATTCACCTGACGGACCAGACACCGTTGGAGACACTGCGGATACTGGAACGGATACTGACGGTAACCCAATCCCAGATCCAGAAACAGTAGAAACTGAGAATGGAGACGGAACGACCAACGGTGATCCAACGGATGACCCAACGGTAACAACGATTGAGCAGAACTCATCAATGAGTGTGATCAAAAACCAAACTTCTGCCGCTGGTGGAGAAGGTGATGTGATCACTTACGATATCGTGGTAACCAACACCGGTAACACGACACTTACAAACATTGAGATCACAGATGATAATGCAGTGATCACTGGTGGTAACCCAATTGCGGTACTACTTCCAGGGGAATCTGCTACAGTAACAGCTGAGCACGTAATTACTCAGGATGACATCGACCTAGGATATGTAGAGAACATTGCTACAGCTCTTGGAGATTCACCTGACGGACCAGACACAGTTGGAGACACTGCGGATACGGGAACGGATACTGACGGTAACCCAATCCCAGATCCAGAAACAGTAGAGACTGAGAATGGAGACGGAACGACCAACGGTGATCCAACGGATGACCCAACGGTAACGACGATTGAGCAGAACTCATCAATGAGTGTGATCAAAAACCAAACTTCTGCCGCTGGCGGAGAGGGTGATGTGATCACTTACGATATCGTGGTAACCAACACGGGTAACACGACCTTGACTAACATTGAGATCACAGACGATAACGCGGTGATCACTGGTGGTAACCCAATTGCGGTACTACTTCCAGGGGAGTCAGCTACAGTAACTGCTGAGCACGTGATTACTCAGGATGACATCGACCTAGGATATGTAGAGAATATCGCTACGGCTCTTGGAGATTCTCCTGATGGACCAGACACGGTTGGAGACACTGCGGATACAGGAACGGATACTGACGGTAACCCAATCCCAGATCCAGAAACAGTAGAAACTGAGAACGGAGACGGAACGACCAACGGTGATCCAACGGATGACCCAACGGTAACGACGATTGAGCAGAACTCATCAATGAGCGTGATCAAGAACCAAACTTCTGCCGCTGGCGGAGAGGGTGATGTGATCACTTACGATATCGTGGTAACCAACACCGGTAACACGACACTTACAAACATTGAGATCACAGACGATAACGCAGTGATCACTGGTGGTAACCCAATTGCGGTACTACTTCCAGGGGAGTCTGCTACAGTAACGGCTGAGCACGTGATCACTCAGGATGACATCGACCTAGGATATGTAGAGAACATCGCTACGGCTCTTGGAGATTCTCCTGACGGACCAGACACCGTTGGAGACACTGCGGATACTGGAACGGATACTGACGGTAACCCAATCCCAGATCCAGAAACAGTAGAGACTGAGAATGGAGACGGAACGACCAACGGTGATCCAACGGATGACCCAACGGTAACCATATTACCTCAGGATGGTAGCATTGCCATTGTTAAGTCTGGAGTATTCGTTGACGCAAACGCTAACGGATGTGCTGATGAAGGTGAAACGATCACTTATACATTCACAGTGACCAATACAGGTAATGTGACCTTGAATTCAGTAGTAGTCAATGACCCATTATTAGGTGGTGTTGTTGCTGGACCACTTTCTGGAGATACTGATGGTGACGGACTCCTAGATGTTGGTGAGGTATGGGTATATGAAGCGACTTATACAGTTACTCAAGACGATATCGATGCGGGTAACGTAACCAACCAAGCTACTGTTGAGGCCTTAGATCCTCAAGACAATGTAGTGAATGATGAGTCTGGAACCGCAATTGACACGGATGATAGCACAGTAACTGAATTGTGTCAAAACCCTGCTATTGCGATTGTGAAGACTGGAATCTTTGTAGACGGAGACGGTGATGATTGTGCCGACGCTGGAGAGACCATCGAATACACATTCACAGTAACTAATGAAGGAAACGTAAGTCTATCTGGAATCACAGTGACTGACGCGCTAGTAGCACCGATCACATTTGTTGATGGTGACACTGACGCTGACGGTGAGCTTGATGTAGACGAGACTTGGACATACACAGGAACCTACACGATCACTGCTGGAGACATCGACGCAGGAGAGGTAGTGAACACAGCAACTGCTGAGGGAACTGCTCCTGACGGAACGGTAGTATCTGATGAATCAGGTGCAACGGTTAGCGATGACGATCCAACGGTAACTGAATTGTGTCAGAATCCTGCAATTGCTATTGTGAAGACTGGAATCTTTGTAGACGGAGACGGTGATGACTGTGCCGACGCTGGAGAGACCATCGAGTATACTTTCACAGTAACGAACGAAGGAAACGTAAGTCTATCTGGAATCACAGTAACTGACATCTTAGTAGCACCAATCACATTTGTTGACGGTGATACGGACGCTGACGGTGAGCTTGATGTAGACGAGACTTGGACATACACAGGAACCTACACGATCACTGCTGGAGACATCGATGCAGGAGAAGTAGTGAACACAGCAACTGCTGAGGGAACTGCTCCTGACGGAACGGTAGTATCTGATGAATCAGGTGCGACGGTTAGCGATGACGATCCAACGGTAACTGAATTGTGTCAGAACCCTGCTATTGCTATTGTGAAGACTGGAATCTTTGTAGACGGAGACGGTGATGACTGTGCCGACGCTGGAGAGACCATCGAATACACATTCACAGTAACTAATGAAGGAAACGTAAGTCTATCTGGAATCACAGTAACTGACATCCTAGTAGCACCAATCACATTTGTAGATGGTGACACGGACGCTGACGGTGAGCTTGATGTAGACGAGACTTGGACATACACAGGAACCTACACGATCACTGCTGGAGACATCGATGCAGGAGAGGTAGTGAACACAGCAACTGCTGAGGGAACTGCTCCTGACGGAACGGTGGTATCTGATGAATCAGGTGCGACGGTTAGCGATGATGATCCAACAGTAACTGAATTGTGTCAGAACCCTGCAATTGCGATTGTGAAGACTGGAATCTTTGTAGACGGAGACGGTGATGACTGTGCCGACGCTGGAGAGACCATCGAGTATACTTTCACAGTAACGAACGAAGGAAACGTAAGTCTATCTGGAATCACAGTAACTGACATCCTAGTAGCACCAATCACATTTGTAGATGGTGACACGGACGCTGACGGTGAGCTTGATGTAGACGAGACTTGGACATACACAGGAACCTACACGATCACTGCTGGAGACATCGACGCAGGAGAAGTAGTGAACACAGCAACTGCTGAGGGAACTGCTCCTGACGGAACGGTAGTAACTGATGAATCAGGTGCAACGGTTAGCGATGACGATCCAACGGTAACTGAATTGTGTCAGAACCCTGCAATTGCGATTGTGAAGACTGGAATCTTTGTAGACGGAGACGGTGATGACTGTGCCGACGCTGGAGAGACCATCGAGTATACTTTCACAGTAACTAACGAAGGAAACGTAAGTCTATCTGGAATCACAGTAACTGACATCCTAGTAGCGCCAATCACATTTGTTGACGGTGACACGGACGGTGACGGTGAGCTTGATGTAGACGAGACTTGGACATACACAGGAACCTACACGATCACTGCTGGAGACATCGATGCAGGAGAGGTAGTGAACACAGCAACTGCTGAGGGAACTGCTCCTGACGGAACGGTAGTATCTGATGAATCAGGTGCGACGGTTAGCGACGACGATCCAACAGTAACTGAGCTATGTCAGGCTCCGAGCATCGCCATCATTAAAGAAGGCGTGTTCAACGATCTTGATGGAGATGGTTGTGCAGATGTGAAAGAGACCATTACTTATACTTTCACTGTAGTGAACACCGGTAATGTGACCTTGACCAACATTAACGTTATCGATCCTGATGTTGCGGTAATCGGAGGTCCATTAGCTTCATTGGCTGCTGGAGATTCTGATAGTACAACCTTTACAGCGACTTACTTGATCACTCAGGCTGATATCGATGCTGGATTCAAAGAGAATCAAGCAGAGGTAACTGGTGTGACTCCAACAGGAGGAACAGTAACTGACCTTTCTGATGACAACAGCATCTTGGAAGACGATATTACTGTAACTGACCTATGTCAGGCACCAAGCATCGCCTTGATCAAGATCGGAACTGTAAATGACGAGAACGGAGACGGATGTACAGATGCAGGTGAGACCATTACTTACCAGTTCTTTGTAACCAACACCGGAAACGTGACCTTGACTGATGTAACCGTGATTGATCCAATGGTAGCTGTAGTTGGTGGCCCAATTACCTTAGAGGTAGGCGCTACAGATACAGAGACCTTCACTGCGGTATACACAGTGACTCTAGATGACGTAAACAACGGATTCGTGATGAATCAGGCTGAGGCCTTTGGAACAGCTCCTGACGGTACTGAGGTATCTGACCTTTCAGATAACGACAGCATCCTTGAGGACGATCCAACAGAAACCAATATCTGTCAAGACGGTTCGATCTCTGTTGAGAAGATCGGAGTATTCAATGACGATAACGGCGATGGACAACCTCAAGCTGGAGAAACCATTACCTATACCTTCATCGTGACCAACACTGGAAACGTAACGGTATTCGATATCACTATTGACGACCCACTAGTACCAGTGACTGGTGGACCGATCACCCTAGAACCAGGAGAAGTAGATGATTCTACTTTCACTGCGACTTATGCGATCACAGAAGACGATATTGAAGCTGGAGAGGTGATCAACCAAGCAATTGCTTCTGGTATGGATCAAAACGGTAATGAGGTTAGCGATGAATCTGACGATCCATTCGATACAACAAACCGCGATAACAACGGTGACGGTGATCCTGATGATCCAACTGTAGTTGTGTTGCCAGACGTATTGGGTGCTCAGTTTGAGATCTTCAACGGGGTAACTCCTGATGGAGACGGATTGAACGACTTCTTTAGAATTAACGGAATCGAGGACTTCCCGAACAACAATATGCAGATATTCAACCGTTGGGGTGTGTTAGTATTCGAAACTGATAACTACGGAGGTGCTGACGGTCAGACCAACGTCTTTAGAGGAATCTCTGAAGGACGTGTAACGGTTCGCGAAGGTCAGAAGTTACCAACCGGTACTTACTACTATGTCTTGAGACGCTTTGTAGAAGGCGAGACCTTGACTAACGCCGGTTACCTATACGTCAACAATAAATAAGAGAAAACTCCCGGGGAGTAAAATCCCCGGGTATCTATAAAACAATCGGAAATGATCAAAAAATTATCATTCAGTTTAGTTGCAATCTTCTTAGTTTGCATTTCGTTTGAAAGTTTTGCCCAGCAAGATCCCCAGTACACGCAGTATATGTACAATACGCAGGTGGTGAATCCAGCTTATGTTGGTTCACGAGGATCTTTAGATTTTGCCGCCCTCTACAGAACGCAGTGGGTTGGTCTGGACGGAGCTCCTGAAACGGGTACTTTCACCTTTAATTCCCCAATAGGTGTTGCTGAGACTATGGGTCTGGGGATGAGTATTGTGGTTGATCGATTGGGTCCAGCTCGAGAGTCTAATGTGACTGTTGACTATTCCTATACGATCAATACCTCTGATGAGTACAAACTTGCCTTTGGACTTAAAGCGGGTATCGATCTTCTCGATGTAGACTTTACACTGCTTAATATTTTTGACGAAGGCGATGTCTTTGAAAACAATATTGACAACCGTTTGCAGCCACAGATTGGTGCCGGGGTATACTATTACTCTGATAAGTTCTACGCAGGATTGTCTGTACCGAACTTTTTAAATACCAAACACTTTGATGAAAGCGAGATCGGGCCGACTTCTGCGCAGACCATTGCAGCAGAGCGTTTGCACTATTTCTTCATTACTGGATATGTGTTTGATGTTAGCGAGAGCTTAAAATTCAAGCCAGCAGTTTTAACCAAGTTGGTTAGCGGTTCTCCTTTACAGGTAGATCTTTCTGCGAACTTTTTGATCAACGACAAATTTACTCTTGGTGCTGCTTACCGTTGGAGTGCAGCCTTGAGTGGTATGGTTGGTTTCCAAGCGACAGACGGATTATTCCTAGGATTCGCTTACGATGGAGAAACAACCGATCTTAGTGGATTTAACGATGGTTCTTATGAATTCTTCGTACGATTTGAAATATTTAATAAACCGGAACGTGTGTTAACACCGCGTTTCTTCTAAACTGGCTTTAATGAATTCAACCTCACCTATCAGAACCTTACTGCTTGCCTTAGGATTCCTGCTCAGTTTTAATTTTGGTCATGCACAGTCAACGGATCTTAAACGCGCGAACAAAGACTACGATAAGTATGCTTATATCGACGCTCAGAAGGTCTATTTACAGGTAGTGAAGGACGGATACGTATCCGCAGAGATCTACCAAAAATTAGGTAATACCTATTTCTTTAATAGTGATTACAAAGAGGCCGCCAAATGGTACGGCCGTTTAGTTTCGGATTATCCAGAAGAAGCGGAACCGATCTATTTCTATCGTTACGGCCTTGCTCTAAAGAGCTTGGGGCGCTACGATGAGTCTGATGCCATGATGGCAACCTTTGTAGAAAAAGGAGGAGACACTAAGATCGCAACCAACTTCCAGAGCAATCCAGAATATTTAAAGGATATCGCCTTTGGTGCTATCGATTATGAATTGTCTAAAGTGAGTGCAAATACTGTAAATTCTGATTTTGGTCCGGCTTATTTCGGAGAAGACAAAGTGGTCTTTGCCTCAGCTTCAGATACCATCTTGGATGGAAAGTTGGCAGTTCACGAGTGGAACAATCAGCCGTATTTGGATCTTTTCATGGCCGATGTCAATGAAGAAGGCGATCTGATGAACTTGGAACGTTTGCAAGGAGAAGTGAACAGTAAGTATCACGAATCCAATCCAGCCTTCACGCAAGATCTGCGTCATATGTACTTTACGCGTAACAACTTTATTGATGGAAAGCGTGGAAAGGACAAAGACAAAACCATTCGTCTAAAGATTTACAAAGCCACTTTAAGTGGACAGAGTTATTGGACCAATATCCAAGAGCTGCCATTTAACAGCGACGATTATTCTGTGGCTCACCCAACTTTGAGTTTGGACGGGAAGCGTTTGTATTTTGCTTCTGATATGCCAGGAACTCTTGGTCTGAGTGATATTTGGTATGTGACCATCAATGAGGATGGAACCTACGGAGAGCCTGTAAACGTTGCTGAGATCAATACAGAAGCACGTGAGAGTTTCCCATTCATCAGTGAGTCCAATCATATGTATTTCTCTTCAGACGGTAGAGCCGGATTGGGAGGATTGGACATTTATATGACTCCTTTAGATGACAATGGTTTGCCAACCACAATCACTAACCTTGGGGAGCCTGCTAACAGTGAAAAGGACGACTTTGGCTTTATCGTAAGAGAAAGCAAAAAAATAGGATACCTCTCTTCTAATAGAGATGGAGATGCTGGTTTTACCAATGATGAGATCTACCGTGTAAGACAGTGTGAAGTGACTCTGGAAGGGGTGATCACAGATGCAGGTACTGGTGAGCTTTTACCAGGAGCACGTGTACAATTGGTAGATGCAGACAACAATCCAGTTGGCGATCCTATCATTGTAGGTGACGATGCAGCTTACAGCTTCTTGGTAGCCTGTAATTCGCAATACATTGTACGTGCAGACAAGTTAGACTATGAGCCTGCAGAACGCACAGTAGATACTCCGGATATGACTGCTACAGTAGATGCTTCCTTAGCCTTGATTGGAATGCCTTGTGCTTCTAATGACTTGGGTTGTAAGTTAGATCTGCAGCCGATCTATTTTGATCTGGACCGCTTTAACATCCGTCCGGATGCAGCGGTGGAATTGGCTAAGATTCTCGTGGCCATGCAACAATATCCTGAACTTGTGATTCATATTGAATCACATACGGACAGTAGAGCAACTGACCGTTATAATGAAATTCTATCCGAGCGTCGTGCACAGTCGACCATGGCTTGGTTGGTGGAGCGCGGTATAGATCCGTCCCGATTATCTGCCAAAGGTTATGGCGAGACGCAGTTGGTCAATGAATGCGCCAACGGGGTAGATTGTAGTGAAGAGCAACATCAGTTGAACAGAAGATCGATGTTTATCATTCAAGATTAACACTACAACTTTGTAACCTCTCCAAAAAGGCACCTCTTCGGTGCCTTTTTGTTTTTATGGCCCAGCATTTTCGTATTTTTGTACAAAAGCACTTGCATGAAAGAAGAAATGGTGGTTTTGGTAAATGAAAAGGACGAGCAGATCGGCCTGATGCCAAAAATGGAAGCCCATGAAAAGGCGGTACTGCACCGCGCCTTTTCGGTATTTGTATTTAACGATGCCGGAGAGCTAATGCTGCAGCAGCGGGCCTTGTCTAAATACCATTCTCCTGGTTTATGGACCAATACCTGTTGTTCACATCAGCGGGAAGGAGAATCGAACTTAGAGGCAGGAGCGCGCAGACTACAGGAGGAAATGGGTTTTGAAACTCCTTTAAAAGAGATGACCTGGTTCATTTACAAGGCACCTTTTGATAACGGACTTACCGAACATGAGTTAGATCACATTATGGTGGGTAAGTACAACGGAACACCGGAGATCAATCCAGAAGAGGTGGAAGCTTGGAAGTGGATGCCACTTGAGGCCGTAAAACAAGACATTGAAGAACAACCAGAGCTTTATACGGCTTGGTTTAAGATCATTTTTGAGAAGTATTATCAGTTCATTAGTTAATGAGTTTGACCGTTTACAGAAAAGCACATTTCAATGCAGCTCACAGGCTGCACAATCCCGCTTGGGATGATCAAAAGAATGCGGCGGTATTCGGTAAATGCAGCAACCCACACTATCACGGTCATAATTATGAATTGGTAGTTGGGATTACCGGTGATGTAGACCCGCAGACTGGTTTTGTGATCAGTATTGAAGATTTAAAGGCTGTGATTAAATCAGAAGTAGAAGACGCCTTTGATCACAAGAATCTCAATTTGGAGGTTGCAGACTTTGCCGAGCTCAATCCCACGGCAGAAAACATAGCGATTTGTATCTATAATCGCTTAAGACCACATATAAAATCAGACCTTGACCTAGAGGTAACCCTCTACGAGACCCCGAGAAACTACGTTACTTACTCCGGATAATTATGGCTTTAAATATCGGTGATTCACTACCTGCATTTGAACTCAATGATCAAAACGGCGATACCTTTAACAGTACCCAAGAATTAAAAGGACAAGCCGCAGTTATTTATTTTTATCCTAAAAACTTTACGCCCGGCTGTAATGCTGAGGCCTGCAGTTTTAGGGACCATTTTGAAGATTTTACCAACGCTGGTGTGCGCGTGATTGGGATCAGTGCAGATTCGGAATCTTCGCATGCAAAATTCGCGAAACGGTTTAACTTACCCTTTACGCTATTGGCCGATAGCAAAGGAAAGGTTCGTCGAATGTTCGACGTAAAAGGGAGCTTACTTGGTATCTTGCCTGGCAGAGAAACCTTCGTGTTCAATGCTGACGGTCAATTGATCAAGCGTTTTAAGGCTTTAGCAGCCGATCCGCACATCCGCATGGCACTCAGGGAGTTGAATAAATTATAAAAAATGAAGCAATGGATGCACTGCCCCTTTACGCATTAAAATTCGATCCTATCCTTAAAGACAAGGTGTGGGGAGGAACGAAACTGAAAACACATTTCGGAAAACAAACGGACCTGCCTAATGTAGGAGAAAGTTGGGAACTCTCTGGAGTCCCTGGAAACATTTCTGTAGTGAACAATGGCCCTTTGGTAGGGCGCGATCTCAACAGCCTACTTAAAGAGTATCCGCATGAGATCCTCGGAAAACGCTTGTATGACATGCACGGACCTGTTTTTCCTTTACTCTTTAAATTCATTGACGCTGCTTTAGACTTATCGGTTCAGGTTCATCCTGCAGATGAGTATGCTCAGAAGCATCACGATTCCTTCGGAAAATCAGAGATGTGGTACATTATGCAAGCCGATGATGATGCAGATCTTATCGTAGATTTCAAAGAAGAAGTGAGCAAAGAGAACTACGAGCAAGCCGTAGCCAATAAGGAATTAGGTGACCTATTGAATTTTCACAAAGTAAAAGCTGGCGACAGTTACTTTATAGAGCCAGGAACCATTCATGCCATTTGTGGTGGGGTAATGGTTGCTGAGATCCAACAGACCTCAGACATTACCTATCGCGTTTACGATTGGGACCGCCCAGGGACTGATGGGAAAATGCGCGAGCTTCACACGCAGGAGGCTCTTGATGTTTTGAACTTTGAAGCTCCAAACGATCAGTATTTGAATTACGACAAACAGGCCAACAGCAGCAATTCTGTTTGTAAGTCACCTTATTTTGATACGCGTTATTTACCTTTGAATGAAGATAAAAAGCACGATCTAAGTGACACCGATTCTTTTGTAGTTTATATGTGTGTGAGCGGTCAAGCGACCATTGAACTTGACGGTGTTTGCACCGCTTTGATCAAAGGACAAACGGCCATGGTGCCCGCAGCAGCTACAGAAATAGTTATTAAAACCGACGGTGTAGAACTTTTGGAGGTTCGTGTGCCATAATGCGATCTAAAAGACTACTTTTACCCCATAAAATAAACTACTATGGCTAGTGTAAGAGATTTAAAAAAGGATTTAAATTTTGTTCTAGGGGATATTATTGAGGCCGTTTACGGCTGGGAATTGGAAAACCCTAAAGCAGATAACAAAAAATCAGAAGCCATTATTGACGAGGCGATCACAACCTTTGATGAATTGACTGCAAAGATCAATCAGAAGGATGTGGAGAACAAAAAGGCGCATTTCAATGCCATCTCTAAGGAATTAGAGGATCGAGGTAATGCCCTTTTGGTTAAACTCGCTAAGCTGAAATAATTATTGATCGCCGGCAGCTTCTTGCTGCTGGTTGATCAAAGCGAATAGCTCTTTGCCGTAGGTGCCTGTTTTTACACTGTCTTGCAAGGCATTGTAAACAGTATCTAGGTAAGTATTCTTAGCTACTCGTACTTCATTCAAAACTACATAGGGAGATACGGCGTAGGCCGTGTTGTTTTTTGCAAAGTTGATCGTTGCCAAATATTTGGAACGAACCAACTGTACTTGCTGCGCTTCAATAGCTGCAGTCAGCGAATCGTTTTGATCTTTACCCGATTCAATCAAGGCTTTGATCAATTCTAAGTTACGGTCGGTAAAGCGGGCCATGCTTTGTTTGTACTCTTGCCACTTTTCATGGTTAGCAGATCCTTTGATAACGGAGGCACCTTGCAAGTTGTTCAGCCTTGTGAAAAGCTCCACGGTTCCCGGTTCCATAAAAATAGGGATGCGCGTATCAATAAGTTCGCTCGCATCTACTAAAACATGCACGTAAAGTACTTCTGGGCTGTCTAGGTTGGTCCCGAGAGTCAATGGTGACTGCCCGTCAACCAAAACAGAATCTATACGGATCAGGCTACTGTCCTGCAGTCTTTCCAGATATACAGTACCCTTGTTGAGGTCTTTGATATTGGCAACCAAAATACTGTTGGTTTCTGGGGTATCTGAACAACTCAGTAATCCAAGTCCAATCAAAAAAGCAGCGAGAATTCTAAAGCGCATAGTCTTAAATTATTTGCGGCAAATATCTGTAATTTTTAGCGTCCGTCCTAAGAGGCTGCGGCCAATTGCATTAAAAATGTACAAGCTACTGCACCTAAGGTTCCTATGGCGTATCCAAAGACCGCTAAGAGTACACCTACTGTAGTAAGTGAGCTATGAAATGCCGAAGCTACAATAGGGGCAGAAGCGGCTCCACCAACATTGGCTTGGCTTCCTACTGCCAAAAAGAAATATGGAGCACGGATCAGCTTGGCCATCCCAATAAGGATGCCGGCATGCACTGCCATCCACACAAAACCAACCACAATAAGTCCGGGGTTGTTAAAGATTAAACGCAGGTCCATTTTCATACCAATGGTCGCCACTAGAATATATATAAAGACGCTACCCATTTTACTGGCACCTGCACCTTCAAGGTTTCGCGCTTTGGTATAGCTTAAAATTACCCCGATTAAAGTAGCAATGGTCACCATCCAAAAGAAGGAGCTGCCCAAAAAGGTAAAGACATTCTTGGTGAGTCCTGTGAGGCCTTCTACCCAGCCTGAGAGCAGGCCTGCCATAATATCGCCCAACCAGTGGGAACAACCCACTGCTCCAAAGGCAATGGCGCCCAAGATCATTAATTCGCTTAAAGAAGGGTTGTGGCTCACCTTTTCCTGAAAGGCCGTCATTTTTTCTTTTAAGGATTCAATTGCAGAGTTGTCTGCTTTTAGCCAGCGGTCAATTTTAGCTGATTTTCCAATACCTAACAAAATAATCGCCATCCAGACATTGGCTACCAAAATGTCTACAAAAACCATTTGGCCATAGAGTTTTTGATTGTATCCGTAGATCTCCAACATGGCACTTTGATTAGCGCCACCGCCAATCCAACTTCCTGCAAGGGTTGAGAGTCCGCGCCAAACAGCATCTGCGCCTTCTCCGCCCACAGTTTCAGGAGAAATGCTGCCTACAATAAGTACTGCCAAAGGTCCGCCTAAAATGATCCCAACAGTTCCTGCTAAGAACATCCAAAGCGCTTTGGGACCTAGATTAAATACCCCTTTGAGGTCCAAACTGAGGGTCATTAAAACCAGTGCCGCTGGTAAAAGATAGCGGCTGGCCATATGATAGAGTGAGGAAGAACTTTCTGTTGCTGTACCGTCTGCAGCTACACTGGTCCATTCTGGAGCAATGATGCCTGTTGTGGTTAAAATGGCGGGTACAAAGTAGGCCATGAACAAGGCCGGAATGTATTTGTAGAATTTGGCCCAGGGCCCTTCTTTTTTGCTCGAGGTATAAAACACAAAGCCCAAGCAGAGCATGAGCAGTCCAAAAACAATTTTATCGTTGGTAAATAGCGGCGTAGTATCCTTTACCGCTTCAGAAAGAGCTAAGATCATTTAGTTGTTGTTTGCTGCAAAATACGATTTCCACACGTAAAGCGGAAGTACATTTTTTATAAGGCAATCAATCTTCAGACTCGTCTTTCTTCTTCGGCAGTCTCTTAGCCTCTTTGAGGACCTTATGGAGCATCCATTCGATCTGGCCATTGGTCGATCGGAACTCATCGGCTGCCCATTTTTCTACAGCCTTCATAAGGTCTTCATTGATTCGTAAAGCAAATGCCTTTTTCTTGGCCATGACTATTTTTTTACAAAGTCCACAATAATGGCGGTCAATTCAGTACTCAAGGGTTTATCAGGATCATTGTAGGATTGCATATTCTCCAGCATTTCTCCTTCAATAGTTTTTAAGATGTGATTCATGTTGGTAATCACTTCATAGCGCGCGTCAGGCTTGGCTTTTGCCAAAATTTCTGCCTCACTCACCGCCACCTGAATGTCCTTGTCTCCATTGATTATTAACACAGGGCAGTTCAGTTTGGCAATTTCTACTGCCGGGTCGTATTTCATCCAAGACAACATAAAGGGCTGTAATTCCTTTCTAAATATAGAAGCGATGGCAGGATTGAAATTTTCCGCAACGCCAGTAGTCTTCATATCCTCAAAAGCTTGTTTAGCGCTCTCACCCCAAGCGGGAGCTTGATTTTCCAATTGATGAATGATTACTTCATCTATGGTCTGCCCAGCACCTGCTAAAGAAATATAACCGTCTGCACCTTGTTGTGCGGCCAACATGGCTACAAGTGAGCCTTGACTGTGTCCGGCGATATAGATTCGGCTGTACGCCTTGCTGTCTTGGAAGTAGGTCAGGACGGTTTTGGCATCGGCTACAAAATCATCAAAGGACAATTCAGCCTCATTGAGTTTGCCCTCGCGCAGCATGGGGAAGATGCGTTTGTCGTATCGATAACTAGCGATACCAGCGTCGCTCAAACTTTCGGCAAACATTTGCAGCGAGTTATTCTTTAAATTCGATTGATTCCCATCGCGATCCGTAGGTCCAGAGCCTTGGATCATAATAATAAGAGGGACTTGAACATTGTCATTTGGATGTACAAGCGTTCCTTCAATCAAGGGATTGATGTTGAGCTCCTCACTGATGAATTCTCCTTGCTGGGCCAAGGCCTGAGCCGTGAGAATAATGGAAAGTATGATGATCTTAATAAGCTTCATTTTGATCCTTTTTAGTGTAATAATTAATGACCGCTTCGGCCTCCTCTTTTTTACGGGTTCCGACAAGAACACGTCTACCGTTTTTAAGCTCGATCTGAATTCCTAGGTTGCCAGAGACGTTATAGGCTCTACCTGTTGACTTGCTAAAACTCACGCGATAGCCCCAACCGCCATACTCGCCAATAGGGCTGTATTCACGCACGTATAAATTCTCAATCTCGTCCCAAGACTTGTGATTCATTTTGCCCGGGAGCGGCTCAAATCCATAAGAGATGCCCTGCTCATCGATTCGCGTTTCTAATCGCAATAAGACCAACAAGTAAACGATCATACCTAGGGTGATGGCAATACTGATGCTAACAGTCATCAATGCGGAAGAGTCTACATTCTCCCAATCTGTCAGGCTTAAGACAGGCCACAAACTGATCAGCGCAACACTGATCAGCAATACTCGCAGCCAAGTCTGGTCAAATTTTTGATTTTCTACAAATACGCGCATATTAAGTATTTAAAGTTCCGGTGTTCACAACAGGAGCAGCGTCTTTATCACCGCAAAGGATCACCATTAGGTTGCTCACCATGGCAGCTTTGCGCTCTTCATCAAGCTCTACAACTTGTTTTTTGCTGAGCTCTTCTAAGGCCATTTCTACCATGCTCACCGCACCTTCCACGATCTTGTGACGAGCAGCAACAATTGCCGTAGCCTGCTGGCGCTTTAACATCGCAGAGGCGATCTCATTGGCATAAGCCAAATAGCCGATACGAGACTCCAAAACCTCGATCCCTGCAATTGCCAAACGATCGGTAAGCTCATTCTCCAAAGCTTGATTGACCTCTTGAGTGCTTGATCTCAAGGTGATCTCTTCTTCCAAACCTTCATCGGCAAAGTTGTCATAAGGGTACATGCTGGCCAATTCACGCACAGCAGCATCGGTTTGTACGCGAACAAAGTGCTCGTAATTATCTACGTCAAAAGCGGCTTTATGGGTGTCTTGTACGCGCCATACCAAAATGGTACTGATGTTTACAGGGTTCCCCAGTTTGTCATTTACCTTAAGGCGCTCACTGTCAAAGTTTCTGGCGCGTAAAGAGATCTTTTTCTTGGTGTAGAATGGGTTTACCCAAAACAGTCCATTCTTTTTAATGGTCCCAACGTATTTCCCAAAAAGCAAAAGCACACGAGAACCGTTAGGATTGATCATAACAAATCCGGGTAGCATAAAGAATCCTACAATGAGCAGTACAGCCATCCACGGGCTGCGCAATGCTACAATGCCAGCAATACCTCCAGCAATAGCCGCCAAGGTGATGAACAGCATGATGTAGCCGTTCATGGGCACAATTATTTTTTCGTTTGTCATAGTGTTAGATTTAAAATGATATCAATATGATATAATAAAAGTATCACATTTTTCGATTTCGTTACAGTTTTTTCAAAATATTTTTATTTGGCAATGGCTATCTTTGCAAAAAATGTGATCATGCGACTACGTATTTCCCTATTGGTACTCTCTTTTTTTCTAACGACTTCCATCGCTTTTGCCGATTGGGGCAAGACCGGCCACCGGGCGACCGGTGAGATAGCAACGAGCTATTTGACCCCTGAAGCACTGGCTGCTGTAAATGAGATCTTGGATTTCAAATCCCTGGCTTTGGTTTCAACCTATGCCGATGAGATCAAAAGCGACACCCTCTACAGAAAATACGGCGCATGGCACTACGTGAATTATCCGTTTGGAAGTGACTACGACGATCATCCTAAAAGTGAATACGGAGATTTGATGGTAGGTATTGATACCGCCATTTCCATGTTGAAAGATCCAAACGTGAGTAAAGAAGAGAAAGCCTTTCATTTAAAGATGCTGGTACATTTTGTCGGTGATCTTCACCAGCCACTGCATGTGGGTATTGCAGATGACCGCGGAGGTAATCGCTTTCAAGTACAATGGTTTGATGAAGGAACCAACCTGCACCGAATTTGGGATACTACTTTATTGGATTACTACAAGATGTCTTATATGGAGCTCGCGGCAACGGCGCCTTATTTAAGTCCAGAAGAGATCGATGAAGTTGCTCAAGGAACCCATTATGATTGGATGCGTGAATCCCGAGCTTTGTGTGAAGATATTTACGCCAACACTAAGGTTGGTGCCAATCTCAAATACCGCTACGCCTATATTTACATGGACAAATTGCGAATGCAGTTGCACAAGGGCGGTATCCGTTTGGCCATGATTTTAAATGAGGTTTTCGCGTAAACTTTTCTAAGACTTTCTGTGTAATTTGCTTCTACCCATGAAGCAACCTACCAACCTCACCACGTTTTTTCGCATTGTGGCCGGAATTTTAATCGGCGGTCACGGGATATACAGAATTCTTCTGCTGGAAAAATATACAGCCTTTGTAAGCGGTCAATTTGACCAGTTAATTCCTGCTGGAGCCTTGTCGGAAGCCTTGATCATGATGTTTCCGTTCTTCGAGTTTTTTGTCGGAGCTTTGATTGTTAGCAATCTTGTAATACGGGAAGCTTTGAATCTGGGAATTTATATCACACTCGTCATTATGGCCTTTCTACTCATAGGATCGCCGACCTTTCATATTTTCTATCATGTGGGAACCTTGGCCATACTGATCTGGTTAAAGTCGGCCTATCGCGCTCTACAATGGACTAAATCAGAACTCTAAAGGTGAGATTTATTCTGGGGCCGACTTCTTTTTTTGTTTTTGGAATCTGATGTTGCCAAAGGTGCTGCGTAGCTCCTTGCATCAGCAATAGACTGCCTGAATCCAAAGTCAAACTATAGGTATTCTTCTTATTCGCCTTTTCTCGAAACCTAAAATTTCTGCTCGCTCCAAAACTCAAACTGGCTATAACCGGATTCTCCCCGAGTTCCTTTTCATCATCGGCATGCCAACCGTTAGAATCATTCCCATCTCTATATAGATTGAGTAAAACGGTAGTGAAATCTACGCTACTGACCGTTTTAAGTCTATCCTTTAGCTTGAGGAGCAAGGGCGTAAAAGGTTTTGGATGCATGGTAATATTAGAGTAGGAGTAAGGCTGATCATTTTCTGCATACAGCGCGGTAAGTCTGGGTTGTTGATACACTTTTCCAAAGACTTTAATGTCGTCCTGTTGCCAAGGAGTCTGCTCCAGCAATTCTTTAAAGATGGATTCTGCCTCATCCGCAGCTATAAAGTTTGGATAATAGATCGCCTCCGCACCCGATAGCGGTAGCTTTATGGGCTCCGAATTTATTTCACTGAAAAGATCAGACATATTGCCAAGCCCAATACATCAAACCAAACTGCAAGGGTATTCTTAAGATTAAAACCCATACCGGTAACTTCATCCGCGCCTCTTTTTCTTGCAGCATGTAAATATGAACTGGAAGAAAAAGGATCAATAGCGCAATAATTCCCCAAGCAGCCACCTTGGTGGTGCCATCACTGCTAATGAGCATGAGACCAAAGACCATTTCCAGCATTCCGCTTACAATAATCAACGTGTCATGTGCCGGCAAATAAGGCGGCATTATTTTCTTATAGATCTGAGGCCACTTAAAATGAGCAGCACCGCCCGCCAAAAAGATCACGGCCAGTAAATATTGATGCCAGGGAAAGTTCATTAGGGTTTAAGGGAATTTATCCAAGCGTTAATTTTTTCTTCTAAAAGGGCCAAGGGTAAACAACCACTCTCCAAGACTTCATTGTGGAAAGACTTAATGTCAAAGTTGTCACCTAAAGCCTGTTCTGCGGTAGCGCGTAGTTCCAAGATCTTCAATTGCCCAATTTTATATGATAGGGCTTGCGCAGGCATGGCCATATAGCGCTCAATCTCTGAGGTAATGCTGGCTTCACTTTCTGCTTCATTATCCAAAGAGTATTGAATGGCCTTTTCTCGGCTCCAGCCTTTGGTGTGAATACCTGTATCTACAACCAAGCGGATGGCACGGTGCATCTCAGCGCTAAGCATTCCGAAGTACTGATAGGGATCGTCATAAAGTCCCAATTCTTTACCCAAAGATTCGGTGTAAAGCGCCCAACCTTCTCCATAAGCAGAGTACCAGAGGGTTTTGCGGAACTGCGGTAAGTTCTCATTTTCTTGAGTCAAGGAGACTTGAAAGTGATGCCCAGGAATGGCTTCGTGTAAGAACAGATCTTCATCAGAATAGATATTGTAACTGCTCACATCAGGGATTGGAACGTAGAAGATTCCGGGACGCGTGCCGTCCAAGGATCCTGGGTTGTACTGAGCACTGGCAGAGGCTTCGCGGAATTTTTCAGTTCTGCGTACCTCAAAGGCCGTTTTAGGTTGCATATCGAAGAGCTTGTCGATCTGCGGTTTCATTTTTTCGTGTATGGCGTTGAAATTGTCTATTACTTGCTGCGGATCGGTAAACGGCATCAGATCCTCATTGGTGCGCACGTGATCAAAAAATTCTTTCAAACTGCCTTCAAAACCAACTTGCGCTTTTACCTTTTCCATCTCCGCGCGGATGCGCGCCACTTCTGCCAGCCCCAATTGATGGATCTCATCCGCAGTCATGTCGGTAGTGGTGTAAAGTTTGATCAATCTGTTGTACTGCTCTGTTCCACCTGGAATGTCTGCGTAGCCTGAGGTTTCGCGACTTGCAGCTAAGTAATCCTTTTCAATATAATCGTACAACTCTGCTAATTTGGGAGAGAGCTTCTCATTGATCATCGTGGTATAGGCCGTGGTTAAACTGTCTTTTGCCGCCTGATCCATATCTTCTGGAAACATACGGATCGGACTGTAGAACAAACTCTGCGCCGCAGATTCGCTCACCAAACTCTTGATCTGTGGTAGTACTTTTTGTGTTAGTGCTCTTGGTAAAACAATACCTTCAGATACTCCTTTTTTCATATTGACTATCGCCGTATCTAAAATAGGAATCATGGCCTCCAAGCGCGTTAACCAATTAATGTAGTCTTTCTTGTTCGTAAAGGGTTGCGCGCTTTGTCCGCTTCCCAATTGGGCGAACATCAAAATAGGAGAGTTAAACTGATCAACGGGCAGCAGTTCTGCAGGAAATGCTTTTCCTTCCAAGTTGCGTTCACATTCCCAGATCAAGATTTTTTTGCTCAAGAGTTCACTTTCATTCAAGGAAGCATCATCTATGGCGCTAACAGCCTCTTTGAATTTGGTGTAATAGGCAATTTCTTTCTCCTTGAACTCCTGAGTGTAGAAGTTAGGCAGTTGATCGTTAAACCTGGCGTCGCCTTCAAAAGTGGCATTCCAAGGATAGAGGGCATAGCTCTCTGCTTTATAATCTTCTAAGATTTGTGCCAAGGCGTCAGATCCGTCTGCTGCAGGCTCTTCTTGTGCTGCTTCTTTGCAGGATAAAAGCGTGAAAAGGATAAGTGAAAAAGAAATTAGAATTCGCATCACAGTTTGGTTTAGTCTTAATGAGTTTTAAAGATACAAAAAAGCCGCCCGTTAAGGCGGCTTATCTCGTTTTGAAGATCATTATTTGATCATGTCATAACTACGTTTTATAAACTCGGTAAGCGCTTCTCCTTTGAGTAAGTTCTGGGAGAGTTTGGCCAAGTCTAAAGCCTGATTGATCAAGCGTTCTTTCTTTTTCTGGGTTTTAGTTTCCAAAATCTGACCGATCAATTCGTGATTGGTATTGACCACCAAATTGTACATCTCTGGCATATTGCCCATCCCAAACATGCCACCACCAGTCTGCTGCATTTCTTTCATGCGGCGCATAAATTCTGGTTGGGTGATCACAAAAGGATTGGCATCAGAGTCCATCGCCTCTAACTGTACGCTAAACTTATCTTGAGGGATCACCTCCGTTAGCAAGCCTGAAAGCGTTTCTTTTTGCTCGTCAGAAAGTTTAGAAATGGTCGTGTCCTCTTTTTTGATGAGGTTGTCAATATGATCTCCGTCTACACGTACAAAAGAGGTGTTCTCAAACTTGGACTCCAATTTTTGAATCAAGTGAGCTACAATTGGAGAATCCAATAACAGTACCTCATAACCTTTGGCTTTGGCCGTCTCAATATAAGCGTGTTGCGCTTCTTGATCTGAGGCGTAAAGCACTACCAGTTTGTCGTCTTTGTCCGTTTGATTGGCTTTGATCTTCTCTTTGAGTTCTTCAAAGGTGAAGTAGTTGCCATCTACCGTTGGGTACAATGCAAATTCCTGGGCTTTGTCATAAAACTTATCCTCAGAGAGCATTCCGTATTCAATGACGATTTTGATGTCGTTCCACTTTTGCTCAAAAGCCTCACGATCGTTTTTAAAGAGTGACTTGAGTTTGTCTGCTACTTTACGCGTGATATAACTGGAAATCTTCTTTACAGCGCCATCGGCTTGCAAATAGCTACGAGAAACATTCAATGGAATGTCTGGAGAATCAATAACTCCGCGCAACATGGTCAAGAATTCAGGTACAATTCCCTCTACATTGTCCGTCACAAACACTTGGTTTTGGTACAACTGAATGCGATCCTTTTGCATGTTGAGATCGTTGCTCAATTTTGGGAAATACAAGATTCCCGTCAAATTGAACGGATAGTCTACGTTTAGGTGGATGTGAAAGAGCGGTTGCTCAAACTGCATGGGGTACATCTCGCGGTAGAAATCTGCATAGTCCTTTTCTTCCAGATCTGCCGGAGCCTTTGTCCAAGCCGGGTTTGGATTGTTGACAATACGATCAACTTCTACGGTCTCTGGTTTGGCATCTTCAGCAGCGTCTTCTGGTAAAGGTAGTGTCTCTGTTTTGGTTCCGAATTTGATCGGGATCGGCATGAACTTATTGTATTTGGTCAACAGTTCCATGATGCGTCCTTCTTCTAAGAATTCGGTGGAATCCTCAGCTATGTGCAGAATGATCTCGGTTCCACGCTCGGTTTTGTCATGGGCTTCTAGGGTGTACTGTGGAGAACCATCACAAGTCCAGTGTGCTGCAGGCTCATCTTTGAAAGACTTGGTGATGATCTCTACTTTGTCAGCAACCATAAAGGCTGAGTAGAATCCCAATCCGAAGTGACCGATAATTCCAGCCTCTTCACCTTCTTGGTCTTTGTACTTTTCAATGAACTCTTCAGCTCCTGAAAAGGCGATCTGATTGATATATTTTTCAACCTCTTCTGCGCTCATCCCAATTCCTTGATCAATAATGCGCAGTTGGTTGGCGTCCTTATCGGCAATGATCTCTATCTGAGGATTGCCGTATTCTACCTTGGCTTCTCCAATAGAAGTCAAGTGTTTGAGTTTCAAAGTTGCATCTGTAGCATTAGAGATCAATTCGCGTAAAAAGATCTCGTGATCGCTGTAGAGGAACTTTTTGATCAATGGAAAAATATTTTCTACTGATACATTGATATTTCCGGTGCTCATAGTGTAGCGTTTTTCATTTTTTGACGACATACCAATAAGCAAATAAAATACCAAGCCGCCCCAGGCTGACAGCTTGTCACAAGCTGCCAAGATTTATCCTTAAATTTTGTTTAAAGTATTTTATTAAAGATTAAACATTTATTAAATTTGTACAAATTATCCACCCATGACTGCAAAGAAAAAAACCCTTACGGCCCACGAGATTACCACCAAGTATATGGAGTATGTGATGGAACACGAGCACGAGCCCGTTTCTGTCTATAAATTTTGCAAGCACGAGGATATCCCAGAAGACCAATTCTACACCGTAGCTGGTTCTTTTGAATCCTTGCGCAAGTCAATCTGGAAGCAATTCTTTGACAATGCTCACGAGGTTATGCTCAAGGCAGACGGCTACGAAGCCCTCAGTGCAAAAGACAAGATGCTCACCATGTACTACACCCTTTTTGAGGTATTGACTGCTAACCGCAGTTATGTGCTTTACAGCCTCAAAGGGAAGAAGGATAAAATGAAATCATTAAAAGAGCTCAGCGAAATGCGCAAAGCCATCAAAGAATTCTCTGGAGCATTGATCCAAGAGACCAACGATGAGAAGCAGTTGCGCATTTTAAAACATCCGGTGTCTATTTTTTCTGAAGGAGCTTGGGTACAGACGCTGTTCTTAATGAAATACTGGATGGATGACAATTCTCCAGGATTCGAGAAGACCGATGTGGCCATTGAAAAGTCGGTACGTGTGATCTTTGACGTATTTGAGACCACACCGCTGGAAAGCATCATCGACTTCGGCAAATTCCTTTGGAAGGAAAAAATGGCCTAAGCGCTTATGAACTGAGCACAAACAAAATCCTACAATAAATGAAGACCATAGATAAGATCCCTACCAATAAATTACAGCGTGCCTCAAAGCTGGTAACTACAGGGGTCAAGGTTGGAGGCAACTATCTGAAGTATTACGGCGAAAAGCTTGTAAACCCAGAGCTGACCAAGGAGAAGCTCAATGAAGACAACGCTGCAGATATTTACGACGGATTGAAACAACTCAAAGGAAGCGCCTTAAAAGTTGCGCAGATGTTGAGTATGGAAAAGAGTATTTTACCACGTGCCTATGTGGAAAAATTCTCTTTGGCCCAATTTTCAGTGCCGCCTTTATCGGCTCCTTTGGTGCGCAAGACCTTCAAGCGCTATTTTGGGGAATACCCGGAGACGCTTTACGATAAATTCAATCCAGAATCTGTCGCTGCAGCCTCTATTGGGCAAGTGCACAAGGCAGAGAAGGACGGTAAAGAGCTGGCGGTTAAGATCCAGTATCCAGGAGTTGCAGACAGTATCAGTTCCGATCTGGCTTTGGTAAAACCCGTCGCAATCAAAATGTTCAATCTCAAAGGCAAGGATTCTGCTAAGTACTTTAAAGAAGTAGAGGAGAAGCTCTTGGAAGAGACGGACTATGTCCTTGAGGTAAAGCAGAGTTTGGATATTTCTGAAGCCTGCGGACATATTGACAATCTGCGTTTCCCGAATTACTATCCAGAACTTTCTAACGAGCGCATCATTACCATGGACTTTATGAACGGCAAGCACCTCAGTGAGTTTGCTGCGCAAAATACAGACCAGGAACTGGCGGATAAACTCGGGCAAACCCTTTGGGACTTTTATATGTTCCAAATGCACCAGCTCAAAGCTGTACACGCCGATCCACATCCCGGGAACTTCTTGGTCAATGAGGCCGGAGAATTGATCGCCATTGATTTTGGTTGTATTAAAAAGGTTCCAGAAGAATTCTACACGCCTTACTTCCAATTGGCAGAACCTGGCGCAATCGCCAATGAGGAATTCTTCGCCCAAAAACTAGAAGAATTAGAGATCATTAAAGACACTGATACCCCAGATGAGCGTGTGTTCTTTACGGAGCTCTTTAAAGAAATGCTGAGTTTGTTCACCCAGCCGTTCCACCAAGAGGTCTTTGATTTCTCAGACGAGGAGTTCTTTGGTAAGATCGCAGAACTGGGCGAAAAGTACTCTAAGGATACGGACTTGCGCAAAATGAATGGGAACCGCGGTTCCAAGCACTTCTTGTACATCAATAGAACCTTCTTTGGGCTCTATAATTTACTGAACGATCTAGGTTCAACAGTCCGCATAAACAACTTCAAGGCTTTTGCGTAAGCTATATGAAACTACGCAAAAGCCTTGAATGGCTTGTTTTTATTAACCTTACTTAATTCTTAAAACTCTCGGAGCTCGTGTTGAGTTCCTGAGACTTTCTATTTTTCACATAGGTCTCTAACCAAGTGTCTTGCTCCCAAAGCAGGTGCATGATACTTTCCTTCGCGCGATAGCCATGAGATTCTTTAGGAAGCATCACCAAACGTGCTGTTGCTCCCAGTCCTTTCAAGGCGTTAAAGTAGCGCTCGCTCTGCAGTGGATAGGTTCCCGAGTTGTTGTCGGCCTCTCCGTGTACTAATAGGAGTGGTGTTTTCATTTTATCGGCATGCATGAACGGAGACATAGTGTAATAGGTCTCTGGAGAATCCCAGTAGCTGCGTTGTTCGCTTTGGAAGCCAAATGGCGTTAAGGTTCTGTTATACGCTCCAGAACGCGCAATTCCAGCGGCAAATAGATCAGAATGGCTCAACAAATTCGCCACCATAAAGGCACCGTAACTGTGTCCGCCTACACCCACACGAGTTCTGTCAATATAACCCATGGCGTCAACGGCATCGATAGCTGCTTTGGCATTGGCTACTAATTGCGGTCTAAAAGTGTCGTTAGGCTCTTGATCACCTTCACCCACAATTGGGAAGGCCGCGTCATCCAAAACCACATAACCACGAGTCACCCAATAAATAGGAGAACCGTAGTACGGATAAATGAACTCATTGGGGTTGGTGGTGCTTTGAGAAGCGCTGCTTTTGTCCTTGTATTCTCTTGGATAAGCCCAAAGGATCATTGGCATTTTCTCCTTTTTGTCCTTGTCATAACCAATAGGTAAGTAAAGAGTTCCTTCCAGATCTAAGCCGTCATCACGTTTATAGGTGATCACTTCTTTGTGAACGCCTTGTAAGCTTTTAAACGGATTCTCAAAGGAAGTCAAAGGTCTTAGTGAATTCTTCTTTTTAATGTTTCTGATGTAGTAATTAGGATATTCCGTTTGTCCTTCAATACGCACCAAGATCTCTCCTTTTTTCATATCGATGGCAGAGTACAGATTCTCCAATCTGTCGGTGTATTCAGACTGATACAGTCGCTTGGTCTTTTGTGAGGCAAGATCCATTTGATCCACAAAGGGGAATTGTCCTTCTGCAGTGTATCCGGCACCCATCAAATAGAGACTGCCTTTGTCAATGACCAAGGTATTCCAGCCCATTTCGTTCTTGCTCATCACAAACTGACCGGGATCACTGTATTGATCCTGATAGTTTCTGTCTGTGATCACTTTAGGGTCCATATTGGGTTTAGACGGATTGAACAAATACGTCTTGGTGTTTCGGGTATTCCACCAGTAGTCATAAAGTACGGCCGTTTGGTCATCTCCCCAGCTAATGCCGCTAAAGCGGTTGATTGTCTTGGTCACCATTTCTTTGCTTCCCGTAAAAGGAGCAGCCAACTGATATACATAGTCGCGATAAGGAACCTCGATGGCAGGGTCTCCCTCGTCTTGGGCTTCTGCCCAATAGAGCGTATTTGGTTTGTCGGCACGCCAGTTTAGGTTGCGCTTGCCTTTGCGTGTCGCCATGAATCCTTTGGGTTGTACTTCGTTTAGCGGTACGTCATTTACGGTAGCCACAAAGTTTCCATCGGTAGTGTAAACGGTCTCGTCATAAGGGAAACGGCTGTAAGGCACTATGTATGAGAATGGCTTTTTAATCTTGGTGATCTTGATGTATTTTCCATCCGGAGATAAACTCATTCCGCGATACATCGCCGCAGGCAAAAAGTTGCTTACTTGTCCATTTAAGTTCACCTTTTTTATTTCAGAGATGGCCAATTGCTCAAAATTGTGTTCATCATTGGGGTTCTTAAGCAGATCCTGATAGGTTCTGTTCTGCGCCTTGGCCCCATCGCTTACAGAAATAGTCGGTCCCGTGGGAACGGCCTCAGCCACATCAATAAGTGGTTTTCTGTTTTTAGGGAGCATTTTCACTAAAAGGGCATCTCCTTCTTTGAACCACCGAATGGCTCCACCCATATTGGCATTGACGCCAGCGTCGGTCAATTTGGTCACCTTAGCAGCGGCAATATCTAAGACCCACACTTCAACACCTTGATCTGTAGTATTCAAACAAGCGATTTTGCTTTCATCTGGAGACCAACTAAAACCACTCAAGCGCGGATTATTAGGTAAACCGCTAACCTGAGTAGCGTCGGCATCTTCTGTGCGCTTAACTTTTAGGTTATTGTAGAAAGTGGTGCGACTGCCTATGTTAGTCTTTGGATTGATCCTAAGACCACCCAAACGCATTTCTGGTGCAGAGAGCTCTGCAATGCTTTTAAAGGCATCTCTGTAGATCAGTACGGCAAATTCTCCTTTGGAATCAATTTGTACCGCAGGCGCTAAGGGCGCGTCAACGAGATCTAAAATTTCTTGTGGTGGTTGTTGGTATTCTAGGTTTTCTTGTGCTTGAGCCCAGCTAAAGCTCAGCAATAAGAACAGTAGAAAGAGTTTATTTTGCATGGTTGTGAATTTTCCCAAAAAGGTACTTCAAAATTTATCTAAAGCGATGTTAAAACTTCTTATGCATGCATAGTAGTTAAGTGCTTGATATTGGGGTCTCAACGCGAATAGCCGTATCTTTGCCCACTAATTTTCATTTATGTATACATCACGAATCTCCGGCTTGGGTTTCTACGTTCCTGAGCATGTGGTAACCAATGACGACCTTTCTAAAGTAATGGACACCAATGATGCCTGGATCCAAGAACGCACCGGTATCAAAGAACGCCGACACATTCTTCCTGGTGATGGAAACACTACCAGTATTATGGGAACTAAAGCAGCTCGTATTGCTATTGAACGTGCTGGAATAGACCCCAATGATATAGAACTGATCATCTTTGCCACTTTGAGTCCGGATATGTATTTCCCGGGAGGCGGAGTTCAAGTACAGGATCAATTGGGAATTGGAACGGTGCCGGCATTAGATGTTCGCAATCAATGTAGCGGCTTTGTCTATGCGCTTTCTACGGCAGATCAGTACATCAAAACCGGGATGTATAAAAATGTGCTCGTGATTGGTAGTGAGAACCACAGCGGTGGTTTGGACATGACCACACGTGGACGTGGCGTCTCTGTGATCTTTGGCGATGGCGCCGGAGCTGCTGTTGTATCTAGAAATGAAACGGGAACAGGAGGAATCCTTTCCACACACCTACATTCAGAAGGAAAGCACAAGGATGAATTGGCATTGCAAGGCCCGAGCACGGGTTACTGGGTGCCGCAGATCCTAGAAGAGAATCCGCAGGAAGACATTCCGTACTTCCCGTATATGAATGGCCAATTTGTTTTTAAAAATGCTGTTGTTCGTTTTTCTGAGGTGATCCAAGAAGGCTTGAAGGCGAATGGACTCGGCGTTGATGATATCGCTATGCTGATCCCGCATCAGGCTAATTTGCGTATCTCTCAATTCATTCAAAAGAAATTTGGGCTTGCAGACGAACAGGTCTTTAACAATATTCAAAAATACGGAAACACTACTGCTGCTTCCATTCCAATTGCACTCACCGAAGCCTGGGAAGCCGGTAAGATAAAATCTGGAGATCTTGTGGTCTTGGCTGCCTTTGGTAGTGGATTTACATGGGGTAGTGCCATAATTCGATGGGCATAAAAAAAGCGCAACCTCCTAAGGAAATTGCGCTTCTTAACATAAGTTAGGTCTTATTCAATAGGGGCCGAATAAATCTGAACGTCATTCTCATCCGTTATAGGATTGCCGTAAACAACGTATAGTTTTCCGTTAAAAATGGTGATGGCGTGAATGGTGCTTCGCTCATCGCTATCCTCAAGGTTGTCTGCTAAGACGGTAAAACTACCATCTAAGGTGTCATACACACCAAAGTTGATGTTTCTATCGTCATCAAAGGTTCCGGGTTCACCGGCCTCAACGCGCGTCTCATAAGCGACATAGATCAAATTCTCTACGCGGGCTGCATAGGTATTGAATGCAGGTTCTGGCAGATCAAAAGTTGAAGTTCCTCCTGTATCAACATCGTAAATGAAGCTTTCTGTAAAGGCTATTTCGCCAGAGAAGTCATCACGACCTCCAAAGACGTACAGTTTGTTATTGATCAATTCTGTACCTGCGTGGAAACGAGCCGCAGGCAAGGTTCCCAACACTTCTAAGGCATCGGTCAAGTAATTGTAACGCGTCACATTGGAATTTGCAGTCGCCGTGAAATCAGTCCCAACAATAAAAGCGTTGTCGTCTTGTACGGCAAGGCCAAATCGGGTTAAAACCAAACCGTGATTGAAAGAACTTACCGGATCCGCACCTAAGGCAATATCATAAGTATTCGCGAACTGCCCCCCAAAAGCGATAAGTTGATCGTCTATGATATTGAGGCGCTTGGTCACGAAATCCGATTGAAAAAAAAGATTCTCGGTTTGGGTACCGTCGGTGAAATTGTACTTCAAAATACGCTCTGGGTTTGAGGTACCGTCACTCTGCGTATCGTCACGATGCACTAAAAACAGGCTGTTCTCGCTGTAAGAGCCTATGAGTCCACCGTTTCCATCACCCATATATCCTGGAGCCAGTAAAGTCACGTCAAAAGTGAAGTTTAGACCAGCGGCCGGAGGAGCTGCATAATCTGCTTCGGTTTTCTGAGTCAAGGTGAGCAGCAAGTCTCCATCGCCTTTTGGCAAAGGTCTAATGACCGCACTCAGGCTGCCATCGTCTGCAATGCTGAATGAAATTCTACCGTCAAGGGCAGTAAGCTCAGAGCTGCTTTCCGGTTCAAACGTAATGGAGGTTTCAATGGGAGATCGGTAATAATCCCTCAAGGTTTCATCTGCCGTAGTCGCATCGGTGCGAACGTCGTTGGCAGGTCGCCATTCCAAGTTTGTACCGGAGAAAATAAACTCATCGTCCTCGATGTTAAAGTTTCCGGTCAGTTCTAGATTTCCACTAGCGGTCTCTAAAAACGCAGTTGCAATTTTCCAAGTGATGGTGTCGCCGCCGTTCAAGACATCTAGCGAGGCTTGTCGGGCTACTTCCAGATCATCATCTGTAGAACCACCATCGTCATCTGTGCCTCCGGTGGTGTCGTCGGTAGGATCGTCTTGATTGTCATCATCAGAAGAACAACCGACAAAAAGAACACCCGCAAATAGTAAAACGAGTATTCGGATTGAATAAGATTTAAAAATCATAATTATAAGGTTTTGATTCAAGCCAAAGGAACGGCAAGCGAGGCTTGAACTCAATAACCAGTACAGGGTAAAAAAAACGCCCTCCAAAGAGGGCGTTTCTATTTTTGCTTCACGGGTTCTAATACTTAAATGGCTAATTCAAATAAATTATAAACCTTGCTAGTGAGTATTATAATAGACTCATAAACGGTGCCAATGTTTCATTTGATTTATGAGTTTAACGTTTTTATAACAGAATCAGGCAGTTAGAAGATCCCTCCGCTGCCTTCTTTCTCGTCATTATCACGTCTTTTACGTGACTTTGCACGGTATTTTCCACCTCCAAAGCGGTAGTTAAGACCTACAAAGACCGTATTGCTTTCCCAGTTGAATTGCCCTTGTTGCAAGAATGGATTGTCTCCCACAAACTTAAAGCGCATGCTGTTAAAGATGTCGTTATAGTTTAAGCTGAAGGTACCTTGTCCGTCCCAAAGTGAAACTCGAGCTCCGAGGTTTACCATGACCATAGGATCTACCTCAAACTGAATGTTCTTGTTCTTTCCACGATACATTCCAAAGGCCGTAAAGGTCACGGTTTTGGTCACCTTAAAGTTGTTGATCATTCTAAAGTTATAGGCCGTGTTGGTCACCTCTACGGTGTTGGTCTCAATATTGGCTGCTGTTGGGTTTTCAATACTGCTGTCAATTTGCTCAGTGATCCCTTTTTGTTGTTGGGAGAACAGATCAAAACTCGCGTTGAAGTTCCACCATTTTGTTGGGCGGTAATTACTAGAAACCTCAAATCCATAGGCCGTGGTATTACTAAAGTTGTCAAAGGTTAAGATCACTTTGTTAACGTCCGTGCGGTCAATGAAAACTGCTCGGTTGATCTCGTCCTCAATGATTCTATAAAACACACCCGCGGTAATAGAACCTTTTCCAATATTACGCGTATAGTTCGTCTCAAAAGAGTTGGTGAACTGAGGCTCCAAGGTGGTATTACCAAAAGAGGAGATCAGCGGGGTGCTCCATTCACGGATCGGGTTTACTTGCCCTACACCCGGACGGTCCACACGACGGCTGTAGCTTACCTGGAACTGATTCTTCTCAGAAGGAGAATAGGTCACAAAAGCAGAAGGATACAGCTGCACATAATCATTGGTGAAAGCTCTTACGCTGTTGGTGTCTGCGCGAACCTCAACAGTTTCTGCGCGTGCACCGAGCTGCCAGCTCCATTTTTCGTAGTTCTTTCCAAGACTTACGTAAGCGGAATAAATATCTCGAGAGTATTCAAAGACCGTGCTCGGCGTATCGATCAGATCGCCGTTGGCGTTCAAGGTCTGTCCCGTAGAACTGTAATCGATGTCTGTATTGAACAGCCGGGCTTGCAGTCCAGCCTCCAATTTCATGCTTTCGCTCAAAGGATTGGTGTAGTCCAAGTTTACCGTCAAACGGCTTCGCTCGGTATCTACAAAGTCCATATAATCTTCTGTTGGGCTGTTGCCGCGGAAGCGGAAATTCGCATCCTCATCACTTTCAAAATCGTTGAAGTCGGCTTCCAATTCAATATTGTGACCTTCTTTAGCAAAATCCAATTTATAGTTGAAGTTATACTGCTGACTCATATTGTCAATGGCGTTGTCAAAGAGTTGACTCTGATCCAAACTCGGGTCGTCCAAGAAAAAGATATTTGTAGTTCCATCCACACCACCGTCAAATAAGTTCTGATTGGTGAAGAAGGATAGGGTATTCTTTTCATTCAAATACACATCCACACCTACTTTAAAGAGGTTGGATTTGTTGTTGTCTAGAAAGTTGAACTGCTGATCGGAATTGTCATTCGGTCTAAAAATATTACCGAAGTTCTCATTCTTGGCGTAATTCCCTCCGTAACTTCCGTAAAGGTTGAACTTTCCGTTTCTGTAGTTGAGGTTGACTCCGGTGTTGAATTTAGCCTGACGCTGATAGGTCAAACCTACATTGATGTCACCATTGAAACCGACCAAAGCGTTCTTCTTCAATACGATATTGATGATACCACTCATTCCTTCTGGATTGTACTTCGCAGATGGATTGGTGATCAGCTCAATTTTCTCAATAGAGGTTGATGGGATCTGTCGCAATAACTGCGCTGCAGGTACATTGGTCAATTTGCCGTCTACCATTACTTGTACGTTTTGGTTTCCGCGTAAGGCAATAGCACCGGTTTGTTGGTCCACACTTACAGAAGGCAAGTTGTTCATAATGTCTGAAGCCGTCGGGCCTGCCGTAGTGAGGTCTCTACCCACAGTGATCACCTTCCTATCGAGCTTCTGCTCGATGGTGGTGCGCTCTGCGGTAACGACAACTTCATCTAGGGATTCCACATCTTCTTCCAAGTCCACTCGGCCCAGATCAACCTTGCGGTTGGCTCTGGAGATCTCCACTTGTTTGATGTAATTCTTGTAGCCTATATATTGGATATCGACCTTGACGTTCCCTACGGGAATGTCTTTGATCTCAAATTGTCCATTATCATCGGTGATGCCCCCAGTGATCACTTGATTGTTCATGTCCATTATGGCCACGGTCACGTAAGGGATAGGTTCTTGAAGGTTCTTATCGTAAACTACTCCGCTAATAGTTCCAATCTTTTCTGTGTCTGGATTAGGTTCGGAATAGGCAAAAAGGGGTAGGCATAGCAATAGCCATACTGCTAACTGTTTCATTTTTCGATTGTTTGATTGATGATGAATAATACAACCTTTTCCAGCAGGCCTTCGCCAGAAAAAGTTATGTCAATAAGACTGCTGAGATTAATTCTTGTTACAAGAAAAATTCATTTTAACATTTCTTATATAGAAGGGTCATAAAAGAACAAACCCGGTCTTGAGAAAGACCGGGTCTGAGACCTTACTGCAATAATTAACACTAACCATCAACGTAAAAAATTGTAGCAGTAAGAAAGAAATATTTCTACTCTATAGACGGAGTAGAACCGCAGGTGTTACAGATAAATTCAATTTTAACGTTGTTTTATGTTAAATTTGAAAGAGGCCTTAAGGCTTTAAAAAATTATGGAAACAAAGAAGAATAAAACCTTGGTGCTCGGAGCCAGTTTAAAATCCAATCGTTATTCCTATTATGCCATTGAGCGTTTGGTAGCTCACAAGCAGCCGGTTGTGGCTATTGGGCTTAGAGCAGGAACAGTCGCGGGTATTCCAATTGAAACCACCTTGTTGTCCTTTGAAGGCATTGATACGGTAACCCTCTATTTGAATCCGCAGCGACAACAACAGTACTACGATTATATCATCGGCTTAAAACCCAGAAGAGTGATCTTTAACCCGGGTACAGCAAATCTCGAGTTTGAAAATAAATTACGCGCTCACGGCATTCTGGCCGACCGTGCCTGTACGCTCGTCCTTCTCAGTACGAATCAGTATTAAGCCCAATAAGGTCAAGGCTCCGTTTAGGATCAGAATAAAGAATCCCCACTCAAAATTCAAATAGGTCGCAGATGCCCAGCTAATGGCATAGCCCAAAAAGGGAGTGAGTACAGCAATAATTGGGACCAAATGATCTTTTACCTTCCAATTGGAGAACAAACCAAAGGCGTACAGTCCCAATAATGGCCCGTAGGTATAGCCGGCATAGGTGAGTAGTTTGGTGATCACACTTTGATCTGCAATGAGGTATTTAAAGCCGATTATAACCAGCAATAACACGAAGGACATGGCCACGTGAACGCGTTTGCGAATCTTTTTAGCTTCGGATTCTGATTTGTTCTCTTCAATGTTTAGTATGTCAATACTAAAACTAGTGGTCAGCGAGGTGAGCGCACTGTCTGCGCTGGAATAAGCCGCCGCGATAAGCCCTAACATAAAGAGCCCCGCGATACCAATACCCAAGCCAGATTCAACAGCCACGGTTGGGAAGAGTTGATCCCTTACGGCATCAATACCGTTGTTTTGCGCATAAATGGTAAGCAGTAATCCCAGCACTAAGAAGATAAAGTTCACCACGGTAAGTACCACGGTAAACCAGAACATATTCTTTTGGGCATCGCCGATATTTTTACAGGTGAGGTTTTTTTGCATCATGTCTTGATCCAATCCAGTCATCACAATGGCAATAAAAGCGCCGCTTATGAATTGCTTGATAAAATGCTGACCCGATTTCCAATCATCAAAAAAGAACATTTTAGAAAGCTCACTTTCTGCAATGGTGTTGGTGAGTCCGCCTAAAGACAAGCCCATATCCGCAGAGATGATGTAGATGGCAACTCCCACCGCAACTAACATGAATAAGGTTTGCAAGGTATCTGTCCAGACAATGGTTTTAATACCACTTTTAAAGGTGTACAGCCAGATCAGCAGTATGGTGATGGCCACGGTAACCGCAAAAGGAACTCCGGTTCCGCCCATGAAAGGCATCTTGTCAAAAACTAAGTATTGGAGTACGTTCGCCACTAAGTAAAGTCTAAAGCTCGCGCCAACTATTCGCGAAAGCAGAAAAAAAGAGGCTCCCGTTTTATAGGATTTTTCCCCAAATCTCACTTTTAAATAGCCGTAAATTGAGGTCAAATTTAAGCGGTAATACAGAGGCATTAAGATCATACCAATGACAGCATAACCCACAGTGTAACCCAACACCACTTGAAAATAACTGAACTGTGAAGCAGCGACTTGTCCGGGTACGGAAATGAACGTAACCCCGCTTAAACTGGCGCCTATCATGCCAAAGGCTACCACGTACCAAGGCGATTTATTACTGGCTTTAAAGAAGTCTGCATTGCTGCCGCCCTTGTTGGTTAAAAAGGAGATGAGAATCAAAATTCCAAAGTAACCGGCAATTAATAGAAGGATGTGGGTAGGGTTCATGAGCGCTAACTTGTTTAAAATGTATAACAAATCCAAATTTCGATTCGTATATTTGAAAGTCTTCAAAAAAATCAACCATGAAAAAACTACTACTACTTGCTGCATTCGCAATCGTCGGGTGGGGCACATCTACAGTACAGGCTCAGGAGTATCTCGACATGATCGAGGCTGGAACCTTTACCATTGCAGAAATCCAAAACAGTGCGAAAGCCCATTTTGATGAAGTGGGAACCGGACGCGGAACTGGTTATAAGCAGTTCAAGCGTTGGGAGTATCAAGCATTGCGTTTGCAAAATGACGAGGGTTACCTAACGCAAGAGACCGAGTACATCGAAGAACTTCAACGCTTTGAGGCGTATTTAAATGACAATCCATCTGCGCGTTCTGCTAGTGGCGGAACAGGAAACTGGGTGGAAGAAGGGCCTACCACTTGGGACGATTACCAAGGGTGGAACCCAGGAATTGGTCGTGTGACTGGTTTTGCTGTCGATCCAACAGATAACGATCACATTGTGATCGGTTCACCAACCGGTGGAGTTTGGAAGACCCTTAACGGTGGAGCGAATTGGATTCCATTGACTGATTATTTTGTGAATTTGGATGTGTATTCAGTGACTATGGATCCACAAGATTCTCAAACGTATTTTATTGGATCTTACTCAGGATTGATCTACAAGTCTACCGACGGCGGAGCTACTTGGGCTCAGCAAGGTGTTGCTGGTGGAGGCTCTATCGTGAACAAGATCTTGATTCACCCTACAGATTCTAACATTATGTTTGCTTCAGTGCAAAACCAAGGTATTTATCGTTCCTTGGACGGTGGAGCAACTTGGGCAGACGTGATTCCAGCGGCTAGCCGTGGATATGACGTAGAATTCAAACCTGGTGACCCTTCTGTGGTTTACGCTTCAGGTAACCGTTTCTACAAGTCTACAGACGGTGGAGCTTCTTTTAGCACTATCAGTGGTGGATTTACCTTTAACCCAACAATGATCGGGGTAACTCCTGCAGATCCTTCAAGAGTATACGTTGTTCAATCTAATGGAAACCGTTTTGGTGGATTCTTCAGATCTGATGATGACGGAGCAACCTTCTCCAACCTTCCACACGGATCAACCAACTACTTCGGATACAGTGTATTCGGATCAGATACAGCAGGTCAGGCGCCACGTGATATGGACATCACCGTGAGCCCAACAGATGCTGATGAGGTATTGATCGCTGGAATTTTGGTTTGGCGTTCCTTCAATGGAGGTGCTGATTTTGAATGTACTTCAGGATGGGCTTTATTTGAGTCAAGCTCCTTTAACGTAGGATACTGCCACGCTGATGTGGATATCCTTGAATACGTAGGAGATAAAGTGTTTGCTGGTACAGACGGCGGTTTGTTTATCGCTGAAGATCCACAAGCAACCATGTCTCAGACTTTCTGGACGGACCTTTCATTTGGTTTGGGTATTCGTCAATTCTATAAAATTGGAATCTCTCAGAGTGATCCTGTGATCATCACTGGTGGTTCTCAAGACAACGGTTCTTCTGTTTACACAACCGCCGGAGAATGGCGCGATTGGCTAGGAGCCGATGGAATGGAAGGATTTGTTGATAAAGACAACAACAATTTCCTTTACGGAACAACACAAGGAGGTCAATTGTACCGCTCTACTACTGGTGGTGTGACTTACTTCAACCTAAACGAGCCTTCACCAGGAGGTGGAAACTGGGTTTCTCCATTTGAGCAGGATCCTAATGTAACCAATACGATTTACGTAGGATACAATCGTGTGAACAAGTCTACCAACTCTGGTGGATCTTGGACTGCGATCTCTCAGACCTTCCCAGGGAATTTGGACAATTTAAAGATCACTCCTGGTAATAGTGATATTATGTGGGCCTCAAGAGTGACAGTTCTTTACAAAACTGAAGATGGTGGCGCGACTCCTTGGAGCACCGTAACGGGGACTATAGGTAGTATCAATGATATTGCTATTCACCCAACAGATCCAAACCGAATAGCGGTAGCGACCACTTACGGAAGCGCGAAGGTTTATGTTACTACTGATGGAGGTGTGACTTGGCAGAACTACAAGAAGAACCTTCCGAACTTTGCTGCGCTTTCTGTAGTATGGGATGATACTTCTGTAAACGGACTTTACGTAGGAATGAACTACGGATTGTTCTACATTGATGACACTTTCTCTGACTGGCAAGTATATGACACCAATATGCCTCACGTACGTGTGAGCGAATTGGAGATCAACAATGTGAATGATCGTATCTACGCGGCTACTTACGGACGTGGAGTATGGTCGTCTCCAGTGTATGATAACCCACTGAACGTGGCAGACAACACTTTTGAGAACTTGGTGACGCTATATCCAAACCCTGCGCGTGATGAGGTGACTATCAACTGGCCAACAAGCAGCGAAGTTGATATTGAGGTATTTGATATTAACGGACGTCTGTTAATCAACCAAAAGGACATCAACGTACAAGGTGCTTACAATTTGAATATTGCTCGTTTGAACAGCGGAGTTCACTTTGTGAGAATTTCTAGCGAGGGACGAATGATCGTGAAAAAGTTGATTGTCAACTAAGACCGAATCATTTAAATCATAAATAAATTGCTCCGAGAGGCCGTTGGGTTTCTCGGAGCTTTTTTATCTTTAGGGCTGTGGATTTCTCTTCAAAATTATTGGCAGAAGCTGTAGACGAAGTATCGCTCTTACCAGGTATTGGTAAGCGCACGGCGCTGCGTTTAGTATTGCATTTGCTCAAGCAGCCGCAGGGGCAAACCCTCCGACTGGCAGAGAGCCTAACAGCGCTCCGCAGTCAGATCCAATTTTGTGAGAATTGCCATAATATCTCAGACAGTCCGCGCTGCGATATTTGTTCCAATCCCAATCGCGATGACAGTTTGGTTTGTGTGGTGGAGGATATTCGAGACGTGATGGCCATAGAGCACACGGCGCAGTTCCGCGGGAAATATCACGTGCTTGGCGGAAAGATCTCTCCAATGGAAGGGATCGGGCCTGGAGACCTTCAGATTGAATCCTTGGTACAAAAAGTGGCCGACGGTATTGTCAAAGAAGTGATCTTCGCCATGAGCTCCACCATGGAAGGAGATACCACCAATTTCTTTATCTACAAACAGCTCGCACCTTACGGAGTTACAACGACGACCATCGCCCGAGGCATCTCGGTAGGTGATGAATTGGAATACGCGGATCAAGTCACTTTGGGGCGCAGCATACTGCAGCGTATTCCGTTTGAATCTTCGTTAAAAAATAGCGGCTCGTGACCCTGTCGGTTGTCATCTTAAACTACAATGTCCAGTACTTTTTGGAGCATTGTCTATACAGTGTTGTAAAAGCAACTTCGGGTATGGACGCTGAGATCATTGTGGTAGATAATGCCTCTGTTGATGGATCTGTAGCCATGGTGCGTGAAAAGTTCCCACAGGTTAAGCTTATCGCCAGTCCCAATAACGACGGCTTCAGTGCTGGAAATAATTTGGGTATTGCTGAGACGAAAGGACAATACGTTTGCTTGTTGAATCCCGATACCATTCTGGGAGAGCAAACGCTAAGAAAAGCATTAGAAAAGGCTCAGTCCATAGAAAACCTAGGTGCTCTTGGGATCAAGATGATAGACGGTACGGGCTCATTTCTTCCCGAATCCAAGCGCAAGCTTCCCTTGATCTCTGCCGCGCTTAAAAAGGTGATCGGTTTGGGTGGAGGACGCGGTTATTATCAAAATGACATTGATGAAGATGGGGAGGGCTCAGTTGGAGTCCTGGTCGGAGCGTTTATGCTATTTCTCAAAGAACGATATTATGAAGTTGGCGGATTGGACGAGACCTATTTTATGTACGGTGAGGATATTGATCTGTCCTATAGTTTTACCAAGGCAGGCTACGTCAACTACTATTATGGTGGTACTTCCATGATCCATTATAAAGGAGAAAGTACAGCTAAGGATAAAGCCTATTGGGACCGATTCTACGGGGCTATGGAGATCTTTTACAAAAAGCATTTTCCTTCAAGCGCATTGGTTGAAGGTCTTTTAAAGGCTGGGTTGTGGATCTTGAAGCATATAGCGGCTTGGAGTCATCGAACTAAAAAACCGAAGGTACTTCCCGTAAAACAACGCTACTTACTTTCGGAGCAGTTTGCTTTGCGAGAAAAACTCGAGGGCTTGCCTGAATTTGAAAATTTGAGCAGCTTGTCTAAGTCCAGAGCTTTTGATGGGGCTATAATGCAGTCTTTGTTGGTTATGGATACATCGTATATGGATTACCAACAGATTATCAGACTGATGCAGGAATTAAAAAATTCTGGGAATCGTTTTAGAATACATCCTAAACGCACTAATTTTATCATCGGAAGTGATTATAGCGACCAAAAAGGGGAGGTTGTGCAATGGTAAAATATTGCAAACTATTTAGTGACAGCCCGCTTTTTTGATTAATTTTGCAACGCAATACACCTTTCAACTCTATTTTTTGAGAATATGGCAAAGTTTGAATTAAAGCTCCCGAAAATGGGAGAGAGTGTAGCAGAAGCTACATTGACCGCTTGGCTTAAAGAGGTCGGAGATACCATTGAGGCCGATGAGCCTGTGTTGGAGATCGCCACCGATAAGGTCGATTCTGAGGTTCCCAGTGAAGTGGACGGAGTTTTAGTGGAAAAACTTTTCGAGGTAGATGCCGTGATTCAAGTTGGGCAGACCATCGCTATTATTGAAGTTGATGGAGATGACGCTCCTGCGAGCACTCCGGAACCTGCTCAAGAAACTGCTGCCCCTGCAGAGGCTGCTGCAGTAGAAGAGACCGTAACCACTGCTCAAGCCGTTGTGGCTCCTGCTCAGATCAGCAATGATGGAGATCGATTCTACTCGCCATTGGTGAAGAATATTGCACAAACAGAAGGTATTTCTCAATCAGAATTGGATGCTATTCCAGGTTCTGGATTGGAAGGTCGCGTGACCAAGAACGATATCATGGCTTACCTAAAAAGCCGTGGAACTGCTGCTGCGACTCCAGCGGCAAAACCTGCAGCTCCGGCTGCTGCTCCTGCAGAGAAGAAGCCAGCCGCTAAAGCTGCGCCTGTTTCTGTAAATGGAGAAGATGAGGTTATTGAAATGACCCGTATGGGCAAACTCATCGCGCATCACATGCGTGCCAGTGTGGAAACTTCTGCACACGTACAATCATTTGTTGAGGTAGATGTGACCAACATCTGGAACTGGAGAAACAAGGTTAAGAAGTCTTTTGAGGCTCGTGAAGGAGAGAAGATCACCTTTACGCCGATCTTTATGGAGGCAGTTGCCAAGGCCTTGCGCGACTTCCCGATGATGAACATTCAGGTAGATGGAGATCGCATCATCAAAAAGAAAAACGTAAACCTGGGTATGGCTGCGGCCCTGCCTGATGGCAATTTGATCGTTCCTGTGATCAAAAACGCAGATCAACTCAATTTGGTGGGTATGACCAAAGCAGTTAACGACCTTGCAGGACGTGCGCGTAACAACGCCTTAAAGCCAGACGAGATCCAAGACGGGACGTACACAGTAACCAACGTAGGTACCTTTGGAAGTGTTATGGGAACTCCAATCATCAACCAACCACAAGTGGGAATCTTGGCTTTGGGTGCTATTCGTAAAGTACCTGCAGTTATTGAGACACCAGAGGGTGACTTTATTGGCATTCGTCATAAAATGTTCTTGTCGCACTCCTATGATCACCGCGTGGTCAACGGGGCGTTGGGTGGAATGTTTGTCAAGCGCGTAGCCGAGTACCTAGAAGCTTGGGATACTAATCGCGAGATTTAATCCATTTCTTCAAGGCCGATTCTGTTTGGTTTTAGTGGGTGTTTCCCTCAAATTATAAGTAACTTTGTGGGATAATATTTCCCAATGCAGCTAAACCTTAATAAACCCATTTGTTTCTTTGATTTGGAGACCACGGGAACCAACGTGGCTCAAGACCGAATCGTAGAGATCTCCATTTTAAAAGTATTTCCTAACGGCAATAAAGAAAGCCACACCTGGAAGGTTAATCCGGGCGTGCCTATTCCTAAACAAGCTGCAGATATCCACGGCATCACAGATGAGATGGTTGCCAATGAGCCTAGTTTTAAAGAACTGGCGCCTAAGGTCATGGCCTTGCTTAAAGACAGTGATCTTGGTGGGTTTAACTCCAACCGTTTTGATATTCCTTTATTAGCGGAGGAATTGTTGCGCGCTGAGATAGATCTGGACTTGAAAAAAGCCCAGTCCGTAGATGTCCAAACCATCTTCCACAAAATGGAAAAGCGCACCTTAGGGGCGGCTTACCAGTTTTACTGTGGTAAAAATCTAGAAGATGCCCACTCCGCAGAGGCGGACACCAATGCTACTTATGAGGTCTTATTGGCGCAATTGGATCGTTATGAAGGATTGGAGAACGATGTGAAGCACCTGGCGGAATTCTCTTCCCATAAGAACTTTGCAGACTTTGCTGGTTTTGTGGGTTATGACAAAGAAGGTCGAGAGATCTTCACCTTTGGAAAATACAAGGGCACTTTAGTAGAAGATGTCTTGGACAAGGAACCGGGCTATTTTGGCTGGTTGCTCAATGCAGACTTTCCGCTTTACACCAAAAAAGTGCTTACCCGCATCAAACTCAATCGATTCAACAATAAATTGCTTTAGGTCATGAAGATCATCTGTATCGGTAGAAACTACACCAAACACATCGAGGAGCTCGCTAATGAACGTCCGGAGCATCCGGTAGTGTTCATGAAGCCAGACACCTCCATCTTGCTCAAGAAGAATCCTTTTATCATTCCTGAATTTACCGAGGAAGTGCATCACGAGGTGGAAGTATTGATCAAAATCAACCGCATCGGGAAGCACATTGACAAAAAATTTGCCCATAAATATTTTGATGAGATCGGATTGGGGATCGACTTTACAGCGCGCGACATTCAGACGCAAGTGAAAGAGAAGGGATTGCCTTGGGAAAAGGCCAAAGCCTTTGACGGATCGGCCGTTATTGGTAAGTGGTTTGATAAAAACCAATTTGGTGATCTAAACAATCTGAATTTTAGTTTATTGCGCAATGATGAGCTGGTTCAAGACGGAAATACCTCTTTGATGCTTTGGAAGATCGATGAGATCATCGAATATGTATCTAAATATTTTACTTTGAAGATCGGAGATATTATATTTACCGGCACTCCTGCTGGCGTCGGTCCAGTAGCCCCAAATGATCGTTTGGCTGGATTTTTGGAAGACCAACCAGCATTCGAGATAAAAGTAAAATAAATGAACAAGCACTATTCCCCCGAAAGTCTTGATGCCCTTGCTGGCGGAGATGACGAATTTAAAGCCGTTGTGGCTCAAACCTTCTTAGAGGAGATACCTACTGATCTTCGAGCTTTAGAAGAAGCTATTGCTGTGAATAATAAAGAACTGGCCTATCAGTTCGCCCACAAAATGAAGCCGAATTTAGAAATGTTCGGTATTGAAGTGGTTGAAGACATTCGCGCCATTGAGGCTTGGACCAAAGCGTCTCAGCCTGTATCGGCAGTAGAAGAAATCTTAGACAAGGTAAGCGGTATTCTCAATACCGTATTTGACGAACTAAAAGCCGATTTCAATATTTAGATGCAAGCAGAGATCATCACCATAGGCGATGAGATCCTTATTGGACAGATTGTAGATACTAATTCTGCCTACATCGCTACGGAACTCAATAAGATTGGAGTTCAGGTGTATCAGATCACTTCCGTCCAAGATGAACGTGAGCACATATTAGACGCCTTAGCCAAAGCTAAAGAGCGTTCTCAAGTAGTTATTGTGACCGGTGGATTGGGTCCTACCAAAGACGATATTACCAAACAGACCTTCTGTGAATTCTTTGATGATCACCTGATTGAGAATGCGGAGGTAGTTAAACAGATCCACGAGCTTTTTGCGACCTATGTGAAGCGCAAGCCATTGCCGGCGAACCTAACCCAGGCCATGGTGCCATCTAAAGCGGTTATACTTCCCAACCAACACGGAACCGCTCCCGGCATGTGGATGCAGCAAGATGAGGCTGTTTTTATTTCCTTGCCTGGCGTTCCTTATGAAATGAAAGGCTTGATGCAGGATTCCGTTTTGCCCAAACTACAGCAGACCTTTGATAGACCATTTATTTACCACAAGACTTTATTGACCTATGGTGAGGGTGAAAGCACCATTGCCGATAGGATAGAGGCCTGGGAAGACGCTTTGCCTGCCAACATTAAACTGGCCTATTTGCCTTCTTTAGGGCGCGTACGTCTGCGTTTATCTGCCAAAGGAAGCGATCAGCAAGAAGTTATTGCAGCCGTTGAGGCGCAGATCAAAACTTTGATGCCTATGGTAGAGCACATCTTTGTTGGGTTCGAGGAAGACGGGGCAATAGAAGAGTCTGTAGCTAAACTGCTCATTGAGGGCGGTAAAACTTTAAGTATAGCGGAAAGCTGCACTGGTGGACGCATTGCGCAAACCTTTATTTCACGTTCTGGAGCTTCGGCTTATTTTAAAGGTGGAATTACGCCTTATGAAACACAAATGAAGGTAAAGCTCTTAGGTGTATCGCAAGAGATCATTGATGATCACAGCGTAGTTAGTGCTGAGGTAGCAGCAGCTATGGCTACACAAGTGCGGGAGTTATTTGGCAGCGATTACGCCATAAGCACTACAGGAAATGCCGGTCCTTCTTTGGGAGACAGCGCAGCTCCTGTGGGAACCGTATTCATCGGAATTGCTGGTCCTGAGGGCGTTGTGACAGAAGAACATCGTTTTGGAAAGAACCGCGAAAAGGTGATTCAAAGAGCCACTAATAAGGCCTTGGAGCTGCTCAGAAAGCAACTCGTCAAAGCTACTGTTACGGAGCAGTAAACCTCGTTCGAAGAAAAAAAAGAGAAACTTTCTTAAAAAACACTGAATTCTCTTTTGCTCAGGAGATTTAATTTTTCTAAATTTGCACCCTGTTTAAAAATAACATTTTAAAGGAAAGCACCGATGTCAAGAGTTTGTGAGCTTACTGGAAAGAAAGCAATGGTAGGGAATAACGTTTCTCACGCCTTGAACAGAACAAAACGCAAGTTTGATGTAAACTTGATCAAAAAGCGTTTTTACATCCCAGAAGAGGATAAGTGGATTACACTTAAGATCTCTACTTCTGCTTTGAAAGATATTAATAAGCGAGGAATCTCTGCTGTGCTTAAAGAAGCCCGCGAAAAAGGATTTCTTGAAAAATAACACCTAAAGGTCTCTAACCATGGCAAAGAAAGGAAACAGAGTACAGGTTATTTTGGAGTGCACAGAGCACAAGGAGTCAGGTATGCCTGGAACTTCTCGTTACATCACTACCAAGAATAAAAAGAACACGCCAGATCGTATTGAGTTGAAAAAATTCAACCCGATCTTAAAGCGCATGACTGTTCACAAAGAAATTAAGTAAGCACGGAGCCGCTGGCACCTTAAAACAATAATTATGGCAAAGAAATCAGTAGCATCCTTACAGACCGGATCAAAGCGATTGACCAAAGCGGTAAAAATGGTAAAGTCTCCTAAGACTGGAGCTTACACCTTTGTTGAGTCTATCATGGCTCCAGACGCCGTAAACGACTGGTTAAAGAAGTAATCAGCGCTTTTAGCGTAACGATATTCAGGGCTGTCTTTTTCAAAAAGACGGCCCTTTGTTTTTTGTATCTTTGCTAGCGCTTAAAGTCAATAATCAGAAGCATTCATGAGCTTTTTCAAGAAAATATTTACCAAAGAAAAAAAGGAAAATCTGGATAAAGGACTGGAAAAGTCCAAAGCCAGCTTTTTTGACAAACTCTCAAAGGCTGTCGCTGGGAAATCTAAAGTTGATGATGATGTCCTGGACGAGCTGGAAGAGGTTTTGGTTCGATCTGATGTAGGTGTCAACACTACATTGAAAATTATAGACCGCATTGAGGCCCGCGTGGCCAAAGATAAATACTTGGGTACTGATGAGCTGAACCAGATCCTTAGAGAAGAGATTGCTGGTTTACTTTCAGAGACTCATGACGACCAAAAAAACGATCCGTTCGGCTTGGACTCTGAAGAGAAGCCCTACGTGATCATGGTAGTTGGCGTAAACGGTGTGGGTAAAACAACCACCATCGGGAAGCTAGCCAGTCAATATAAAGCTGCTGGAAAATCGGTGGTTTTAGGAGCTGCGGATACTTTTAGAGCAGCGGCTATTGATCAATTACAGATCTGGGCAGACCGCGTGGATGTGCCAATCGTAAAACAAAATATGGGAAGCGACCCTGCTTCTGTGGCTTATGATTCTGTGGAGAACGGAAAAGCCAATGGAGCCGATGTGGTGATCATCGATACCGCGGGTAGATTGCACAACAAAGTCAACTTGATGAACGAGCTGACCAAGATCAAGCGCGTGATGCAAAAGGTAGTTCCTGGTGCTCCACATGAGGTGCTTTTGGTCCTTGACGGATCTACCGGACAGAATGCCTTTGAACAGGCAAAGCAATTCTCCGCAGCTACAGAGGTAACGGCTCTGGCCATTACAAAACTTGACGGAACTGCCAAAGGTGGTGTTGTCATAGGGATCAGTGATCAGTTGCAAGTACCTGTAAAATATATCGGGGTTGGAGAAGGGATTGAAGACCTTCAGATCTTTGACCGTTTGGAATTTGTGGATTCATTCTTCAAGCAATAAGCATGCGCACCAAAAGCAGAAAGAAAAACAAGATCAATGTAGTCACCCTTGGATGTTCCAAGAATGTCTATGATTCAGAAGTGTTGATGGGACAACTTCGTGCCAACAACAAAGAGGTGGTCCATGAAGAAGAGGGAAATATCGTAGTGATCAATACCTGTGGTTTCATTGCCAACGCGAAGGAAGAAAGTGTGAATACCATCTTGGATTTTGTGCAGCAAAAAGAAGATGGAATCGTAGACAAAGTTTTTGTGACCGGTTGTCTCTCTGAGCGTTACAAGCCAGATCTACAGCAAGAAATTCCTGATGTTGACCAATATTTTGGAACCACAGAGCTTCCAGGCTTGCTCAAAGCTTTAGGAGCCGATTACAAGCACGAACTCATTGGGGAACGGCTAACGACCACACCAAAGAACTATGCCTATTTAAAGATCGCCGAAGGCTGTGACCGCCCGTGTTCGTTTTGCGCTATTCCGCTCATGCGCGGGAAGCACCGTTCCACACCGATTGAAGAATTGGTGGTAGAGGCAGAGAAACTCGCTGCTGATGGTGTAAAAGAACTTATTTTGATTGCGCAGGATCTTACCTACTACGGACTGGACCTGTATAAAAAGCGTCGCTTGGCGGATTTGCTAAAGGCTTTGGTAGAGGTTGACGGAATTGAATGGATCCGATTGCACTATGCCTTCCCAACAGGTTTTCCAGAAGATGTCCTTGATGTTATTAAGCAGGAGCCTAAGGTGTGTAATTATATCGACATTCCACTACAACATATTTCTACGGACATTTTAAAGTCGATGCGTCGCGGGACGACCTTTGAAAAGACCAACACGCTGCTCAAGCTCTTTAGAGAGAAAGTACCGGGAATGGCTATCCGTACCACATTGATCGTTGGTTATCCAGGTGAAACCGAGGAACACTTCCAAGAGTTGAAGCAGTGGGTGGCCGATATGCGCTTTGAGCGTATGGGCTGTTTTACCTATTCTCATGAAGAGAATACGCATGCCTACAATTTAGTTGACGATGTGCCTGAGGATGTTAAGCAAGACCGCGCGAATCAGATCATGGAGCTGCAGTCGCAGATCTCGTGGGAACTCAACCAAGAGAAGATCGGGCAGGAGTTCAAGGTGCTTATTGATAGAAAGGAAGGTAATAACTACATAGGCCGCACGGAATTTGATTCTCCAGATGTGGATAATGAAGTATTACTCGATGCTACTCAGCAATACCTAAAGACCGGAGACTTTGTTCAGGTCAAGATCACAGAAGCCACAGACTTTGATTTGTATGGGGAAGTGGTTTAAAGGAATCCTGAGCAAGATTTTTGCCGCGGTCCTTTTGGTCTCAGCGCTTTCTTCTTGTATCGATGAAGCCCAAAATACCCCTGTTCCTTTTGAAATTGAAAATCCCAGCGAAGGCTATGCCGGCATGTCTCGTCTTTTTGTAGCAGATGATGTGCTGTACATGAGTTGGGTGGAGCAAACAGACAGTTTGGCCGTACTTAAATACGCTTCTTATGACGGAAACATTTGGTCTACGCCAGAAGTCATAGCAGAAGGTACTGATTGGTTTGTCAATTGGGCGGACTTCCCACAAATCGCCATTAATCAAGGAAACATCTTTGCACATTACTTGCAGAAATCAGCTCCAGATACCTACGCCTACGATATAAAGTACAAGATCTTTAACGCCAATAGTCAATCCTGGTCACCTCCGCAGAAGCTACACACAGATTCCACACAGAGCGAGCACGGATTTGTAGATGTGATTCCTTATAAAGATGGTTTTATGGCGAGTTGGTTGGACGGTCGCACCACCGTGAATCGTCCTGACTCCTTAAGACAGATGACGGTTCGAGCAGGAATAATTAACGCTGACGGAACCTTAGGCCAACAATGGGAGCTGGATGAGCGGGTTTGCGATTGCTGCGCAACCTCTATTACAGAAACTCGTAAAGGACCGATGGTTGTTTACAGGGATCGATCAGATAATGAAGTTCGAGATATGTACGCAGTTCGCTTAGAAGATTCGGTTTGGTCAGCGCCTCGCGTCGTATTTAATGATAATTGGCAAATTGCAGGCTGTCCTGTAAATGGCCCGGCAATCAGTAGTAATGGTATGACCGCAGTGGGCTGGTTTACCATGGTAGATGATAAACCGCAGGTAAAATTGGGAACTATGGGAACAGGTTCTTGGTTTGATGAATTTTTGGTTTTAGAAGATTCAAGAGCCATTGGTCGTGTTGATGTTGCGGTAGACGACCAAGCAAATGCTTTTGCTTTGTATATGACTGATGCTGGGAGTACAGCCAATCTTAACCTAACTCATGTTGCCAGTACCGGAGCGCGAATGACTCATATTTTATCCAAGATGAGTCCTGAGCGAGCGAGTGGGTTCCCACAGTTGGTATTATTTAAAGACCAAGTAGTTATTTCCTATACAGAAACGGACAGCATAGGTTCGCAGATCAATTTGGTTAGCTATCCCTTCAAAGCCTATTCATTTGAAGAATGAAAAAGGTATTGATCATTGGCCACGGAATTCCTGAACCGCAAAGCACTGGGGCAGGGGTTTATATGGCTCAGTTGATCGATCTCTTTTTGCAAGGCAACCATGAGCTCCATTTTTGTTCAGCGGCAGAGACTCCTATTGATGGCTTACTGATTGAAAAGATCATTCCCTACACCCAAATTCAATTGAATTCGGACAGCTTTGATGCGTTCATCAAAGCATTGGATCCGCAGATCGTGATCTTTGATCGGTTTATGACCGAGGAGCAATACAGTTGGCGCGTGCGAGAGGCTTGCCCTGATGCTCTGCGGATTTTAGATACAGAGGATCTCCATTTTTTACGCGAGCATCGCAGAACAAGCAATGATTTTAAACCACCAACCGTGCTTTCTGATCTGGCCAAAAGAGAGTTAGCCGCTATTTTTAGATCAGACTTAAGTTTGATTCTATCCAAGCCAGAGTTTGACCTCTTGAGCAGTGCGTATCAGGTCCCGGAGTCTACACTGCTGCATTTACCTTTTCTCGAGAAAAATATTCCTCAGCTAACGGAATTAACGGCACACAAGGATCGTGAGGATTTTTGTTTTGTGGGAACAGCCAAACACAAGCCAAACGTTGCTGCGATCAAACATTTGGCTAAACTATGGCCTGCTATTTCAAAAAGGGTTCCCGGGGTTAAAATGCACATTTACGGGTCTTATTTTACCGAAGAACTCAAGCAATTGCATAAACCAAATGCTGGCTTTTTAGTGCACGGTTTTGTAAAGGACGTACAAACAACGCTACAGCAACATCGCGTGCTGCTAGCGCCTCTGGAGTTTGGCGCAGGACTCAAGCGCAAGCTTTTTGACGCTTGGTTGGCAGGTTGTGCAGTGGTGACCACTCCAGTTGGAATAGAAGGGATTGGGGGTGCTAATGAGCTAGCTTTTATAGTTGCTGATGACTTAGAAACTGACTTTGTTAATCTAGCGGTTTCAAATTGCGCTCAGAAATCCCAATGGGATCAAAATCGCAAAGAGGGATTGGCTTTGATTTGCGAGTATTTCAGTTGGGAACAGCGAGCATCCGCAGTTTTAAAGACGATTGAATCCTATGCTCTTAAAAAAGAAGAGTTCAACGCGCAAAACCCAGTTGGGCAAATGCTTTGGCATCACAGTCTGCAAAGCAGTAAGTACCTTTCCAAATGGATCGAGGCGAAGAATCGCTAACTACTGCATCCGCGACAGATCAACCTCCGCAACGATATATCCAAAGCTGGCCCAATCGTCTCCGTCCAAAATATCCTCTAAAATCATCATGGCCTGCTCCTGTTCGTCATTGAGATAACTCCATCGTGCTAAACCGTATTTCAGGGCAGAATTGCTGGAATTGATCTCTGCTTCGGGATTGTATAGCTCATCCAGAGCTTTGACTCCTTTATAAAACAAACAAGCATTTAAATAAGAAGCATTTTCAATGACTTCTATCTCTTTATTGATCGGGTCCAAGTAAGCCGCGATCTCATCATCACGCCCGAGCGCTTTTAAAGACAGAACGATCCAATGGGTGGCAGATACCAAGCCGTCATTATTTTGGGAAAGCTCCAAGCATTTCTGGTAGGCCATCAAAGAGCTTTCGTAATTCCCCTTTAAATAATGGGCTAGCCCCAAGTGATAAAAGATGTTTCCGTGTTTGGTGGTGAGTCTTATTCCTTCAGCGTTAGGCATACCGTCATCCTCTAAGGAATTGGTTTCATCCAAAATGACATTCGTTGCCCGCTCAAGATCCGCAATGGCCTTGTCCAGCTCGCGAACGGAAATATAACGATGTCCTCGGTGGCGTAGCAATCGGGAATTGTTTGGAAACTGTTTGAGTCCTTCAGAATAGAGGTCAATCGCTCCTTGGTAATCGCCTGTATAGGCTGTGAATCGTCCGTACCAGATCAGCTTTTCCAGATCGGTTGAATCGGCTAAATAGGCCTGCTGCTTTTCAATGAATTGCGCTTGTAGTTTTTCTGAAACTGCTGGAGCGTACAGCGTATCTCCCGTAAATGAAATGGCTTGATAAAAGGCTCCTTTAGGTTCTGTTTCTATCGGATTGTCTGCGTTTTTGGGTTGATCATTGCAGGCCCAAACCAATAGGACAGTGCCAAAGGCAAATAGTAGTTGATGAATTTTCATAGCTCTAAGATACTAAGCTCTTCTCAGACAAGTTAGCTATGTCGTTAATTTTAAATACCTTAAAAAAAATTCTCGCCTCAGCTGTAACTCAGTATCCCCCTCTGGCGTCAGATATACATCAAACAATCACTAAACATGAAAAATCCTAAACGTATTTTCCAGATGGCATTGCTGTGCTTTGTTATCGTGGCTAGTGGAAGCCTAAGTCTTCACGCCCAAGATTTGCAATCGAATGTAGATAACATGCTCGCGGCACAGTATCCTGCCGACGCTCCTGGAATCTCTGCGCTGATCGCTAAAGATGGAAAGGTAATCTACAAGAACGCTTTTGGCTTGGCCAATATGGAACTTTCCGTACCGATGAATCCAGAAAATGTTTTTGAGCTCGGTTCTATCACCAAACAGTTTACCGCTGTTGCCATTTTGATGCTGCAAGAGGCAGGAAAACTCAATGTTGAAGATCCTATCACGAAGTTCTTTCCTGATTATCCAACAGACGGAAACGACATCAAGATTCATCATTTGCTCAACCATACCTCTGGGATCAAGAGTTATACCGGCATGCAGTCTTTCCAGTACAATGCGCGCAAGGACATGACTCCAACGGAGATCATTGACTTCTTTAAAAATGAGCCCATGGACTTCAAGACGGGAGAACAGTGGCTTTACAATAATTCCGGTTATATCATTTTGGGAGCCATCATTGAGCAGGTTAGCGGTATGAGTTATGAAGCTTTCATTCAAGAGAACATCTTTGATCCTTTAGGTATGAAGCACTCCTATTATGGCAGTAAAACAAAGTTGATTCCAAACAGAGCTTGGGGATATCAGCCCACAGATAGCGGATGGCGCAATGCAGATTACTTGAGTATGAGTCTTCCTTATGCGGCGGGTTCTTTGATGAGTAATGTGGAGGATATGCTGATCTGGCAAGAGGCTTTGAATGATGGGAAGTTATTGCCTAATGAAAAACTGGCGGCAGCTTTTGTCAACACCACCTTGAATAATGGAGACCCCACCTATTACGGATACGGTTGGCAGGTCAACGAGGTCAATGAGAGTCCAAGTGTGGAACACGGAGGTGGGATTTTTGGGTACAACACTTACGGGCTTTATTTACCAGAAGAAGACGTCTACGTTATTGCGCTGTGCAACTCCAACGGAAACTCACCTACCGATGTAGCTATTAAGATGGCTGCTATGGCCATTGGTAAGCCTTATCCCGACAATTCACAAGGAGTCTCTCTTTCACAGCAAGAACTTCAAAAATGGGTGGGTGCCTATCTTTTTGATGGCGATGTAGTTCGATTTGTGACTTTGGAGAATGGACAATTGTTCAGTCAGCGTGAGGGCAGTTCAAAGCTTCCACTGATTCCTGCATCTGCTTACGAATTTTATTTTGAGGGAAGTACTACCAAGTATACCTTTTCCATGGGAGATCAAGGCAAGCAGGTCTTATTTGAAGACCGAATCAACAAGGAAGTAGGATTGGAAACGGTAAAGGAGGTTCCTACTGCTCCTGAGGAGATCGATATGCCTGCGGCTGTCTTAGCGAATTATGAAGGAACCTATGAGCTGCAACCCGGATTTGAGATCCGTGTGTTTTTAGAAGCCGAAAAGCTCATGGTACAAGCTACGGGGCAAAGTGCAGCACGGATCTATCCAAGTGCTCCGCATGAATTCTTTTTAAAAGTAGTGCCTGGCGCTTTGACTTTCAATGTGGATGCAGACGGTAAGGCTACCGGGCTTGTTTTAAAGCAAGGCGGTCAAGTCTTGCCCGCTAAAAAAATAGATTAGATAAATATCACGCATAAAAAAAGCCGAACAGCAATGTTCGGCTTTTTTGTTTTTTAGTTTTTGGCTACAGTCTAAATACGTTGCTGTTGACCATAAAGATCCCGTTTACTAAAAGGAGCTTTCCGTTTTCCCAGAAGGATCGGAACATGGGGTTGTCTACCATATAAACCACGCTTCCGCGGCCCATTCTAACTTCTCCAAATACCAAAGAGTTTTTAAGAGAAGCCTTAGCTGCCTCTCCTGAAAATCCAGCCACGCTTACCGCATCGCCTTCAATATAACCCACATTGTATCCGTTGTCTAGGTGCTGAAAAGAACTGCTACCCAATTTTAGGCTGTAGTAAGTATCTCCATATCCAAAGGCCATTGGGTGGGAATCGTCCATTTTGATCTTGAAAATAGCTCCTGTGATGAAGTTTTTCAAACTCTCGCGTTCGCGTTGATCGTAAGGCGTTAAATTGCTCGAATCGTCATCGGAATCACTGGTGTTGTTTTTGAGTCCGAATCCGTCCTTACCACTAAAGGCATTCACTGCTCGACCCAAAGCAATAACTTTTCCTCCGCCTCGGATCCAACTTTTAAGATCGTCCAAGGTATTTCCGTTGGTAACACTGCCGTACCAGCCTTCTGGCATGATCAACACATCATAATTTTGAAGTACGGAAGGTCTAAAGCTTTCTGTGTTGATGGAGGTGATCGGGTAGTGGAGCTGCTGCTCAAAGAAATGCCAAAGCGCTCCATAGCTCAAAGAGGAAGTTCCATCGCCCTGTAACATGGCAATGCGCTGCGGATTGATCAGTTTAATGTCTGGCGATCCAAAATCCGGAGTCCTATCTGCAAAAGAAGAGTTGGAACTGTATAAATAGCGATCGTACTTCTGGGCGACCTCAATTAAATTTTGCGGGAAATCTGGATTAGTTCTGTTGTCACTTTTAGTGATCACTAAACTTCCGCGGTCAAAGCTATTGCCGTTTAGCTGCATGGGCTTTTCTGTAAAGCGTACACGAACTCCAGCTTGTAATAAGGCTGATAGGAAACGCGCATCTTCCATACTGTTCCATTTGGCAATATATCCAGCCGCAGCAGTATTAACGGTTTCAAAGTTGGATCCTGGAGCGCTTCCGCTTCCGTTTACTTTTACCGTGCTCGCTACGCCATCTAGGCCGTAGGCATGCACAAGGTTCCAGGCAGTAATATCATAGGTCAATGGTTCTTCCAAAGCTGCATCTGGCTCAAAAAGTACTTTGACCATTTTACCCTTAGGTTGATCTGTGTGAATGATCAAAGCGCCTTGGTTGCTCACGCTTCCTTTGCCTTGTGTGCTGTAACGATAACCTGTAGCCGAACCGCTGGTCCCAAAGCTGTACTTGATTTCATGACGGTCTAATAAAGCCGTTAGTGTTTTAATGTTGTCTGGGTTTCCAGTCAGGACAAAACTCTTGTACTTCAAATTAGAAGTGTTGAAGAACTTTTGAAACTCATCGTTGAGCTTGGCTGCGTTTTTAGCGCCCATTTCTACAGTAGAAAGCCCTGTGGTGGTGTGGTGCATGACGCGATCCACCAACGTGAGTTCGTACCCTTCATCGGTATCAATACCTAAACCGGCACGTCCGTGACCAGCTTGCTCATAAGTCATTCCAATAGCTCCCATAAAGGTTGGGTAGGTATCTCCATAACTCGGATACAACAGGTCAAAACGCTCGCGGGTAAAAAACAACCAGCCTTCACTGTCAAAATACTTGGCGTGGTTTCTACCGATGGCCTCTTGGAAGTCGTACTGCCAATCACTGATGATCTCGTGATAAGGTGCTGCGGCCGGAGCAAAGTAATATGGCTCGTTGATGCCTTGTTCGTGGAAATCCACATGAATATGCGGCATCCATTGGTTGTATATTTTTAGACGTTCTTGAGATTCTATCTGTGAAGCCCATGCCCAATCGCGGTTCAAATCAAAAAGGTAGTGGTTCGGGCGTCCTCCGGGCCAAGGCTCATTGTGCTCAGTAGCAATTTGAGCGCTGTTATACGGTGTCGCCTTTACTTGGTTGTACCAGTTTGCGTATCGATCACGGCCATCAGGGTTGACGCAGGGATCTATGATAACGATGGTGTTTTGCAGCCAATCTTGCTTTTCGGTAATAAGCTTGTAAAGCGTCAGCATTGAAGCTTCGGTACTGGAGGCTTCGTTTCCATGTACGTTATAACTCAGCCAAACAATCGCAACCTCTGGATCTGCACTTCCACTTGCCAAACCAATACTTTTTAAATTGTCAGTACGGATCTGATCGATCTTAGCTAAATTCTCGGGAGTAGAGATCACAGCGTAGGTGAGCGGTCTGCGCTCGTAAGTTTTTCCGTAGGTGTCGTATTGTACCATAGGACTTTGGTCTGCCACATGGTTGAAATAGGCTACAACATCTGCATGTCTGCTGAATTGTGTTCCAATGGGATAACCTAAAAACTCTTCTGGGGATTGTACTTGCGCCTGTCCAATAAGGCCTACAAACAGTAAAAATAATAGGGTGATGCGTTGCATTGATTGGTTGTTAAAATAAGCATTAAAGCTACGAAAATTGGGGCAAAGCAAATGGGCTCCTAGGGGAACATTAACGAATCTTTTAGAATCGATAGAAGTGAAGTTCGTATTTTTACCTTCCAATTGGAGCCAACCCATATGTCCGCAGCTTACGTACCCTATTCCCAGACTGGTTATTTCTCAAAGACCATATGTGATTATTTGGGGCAAGAACAGGCCGTAAGACCGTTCTACCACAGATTCCCGTCACTTGAGGCTTTGTCAGATCAGATTCAAGAAAAGCAAGGGACAGCGGTATGCGAGGCAAAGTGGCGTGAAACTCTTTCTCAAAGTTTGATGGCCGCTTACGGGGGCGTTTCCATGAGTGAGGCCACCGCCAACAATATTGAGTCGCTCAAAGCGCCAAATACCTTTACTATTACTACAGGGCATCAGTTGAATCTATTCACTGGGCCCTTGTATTTTTTATACAAGATCGTATCGGTGATCAACTTTTGTAAGCAGGCTAAGCAGACTTATCCCGATCACAATTTTGTGCCTGTTTATTGGATGGCTACCGAGGATCACGATTTTGACGAGATCAACTACTTCAATTTTAAAGGGAGTAAAGTGGCCTGGAACCGCCAAGACGGAGGAGCTGTTGGGGAACTTTCTACGGAAGGTCTTCAGGAAGTTAGTCAGGTTATTGGAGCCGCGATGGGCAAGAGTATTCAGGCGAGTTATTTGCGGGAACTCTTTGAGAATGCCTATTTAAAGCATGACGATCTGGCCTCGGCAACACGATATTTAGCCAACGCTTTATTTACAGATCAAGGTTTGGTTATCGTCGATGGTAATGACCCAGCGTTAAAAGCTGCGTTTGCGCCTTATGCGAAGCAAGAGCTCTTAGCCCAAAAGGGACATGAAGTTATTAGTGCTACCACTGCGGATCTAGTTGCTGCTGGATATAAAGAGCAGGTGCATCCGCGTGAGATCAACTTGTTCTATTTGGATCAGGGATTGCGTGAGCGCATTGTTCAGGCAGGTGATCAATTTGTGATCAATGATACCGACTTGACTTTTTCGAAGGCCGAGATATTGGAGAAGTTAGAAGCCCATCCGGAACAGTTTTCTCCCAATGCCTTATTGCGTCCACTGTATCAAGAAGTCATCTTACCCAACCTTTGTTATATTGGAGGTGGAGGAGAATTGGCCTATTGGCTACAGTTAAAGGATTACTTTGACGCCGTTGAGGTTACTTTTCCCATGCTGATGTTGAGAAACTCGGCCTTACTCATCACAGAAAAACAAATGGGCAAATGGGAGCGTTTGGACCTAAGCGTTGCCGATCTCTTTAAAAAACAAGAAGCATTAGCAGCGCATTTGGTAAAACAACACAGTGGTTTGCCCTTGGATTTTGAGCCGCAGAAGAAGCATTTGAAAAAGCAGTTTGAGGCGCTGTATGAGCTTGCCAAACAAACCGATCCTTCCTTCGAGGGCGCCGTTGCTGCTCAGGAGAAAAAACAGATCAACGGACTCAAGAATCTCGAAAAGCGTCTTAGAAAAGCCGAGAAAAGAAATCATAAGGATCGCATTCAGCGTGCGCAAGAATTGAGGGACGCGGTATTTCCAGCCAACAATCTGCAAGAGCGCAAAGCCAACTTCTCTGAATTCTATTTGGAGGCTGGAGATGAGCTTATTCCACTGCTTTTGGAGCAACTGGATCCCTTTAAATCGGAATTTTCTGTAATTCGTCTGTAAGTGTTGATGAGTGGTTAATTTTTTTGACAGACTTTTTTAGCGAGTCGTCAAATTTCAACTACTTTTGCACATGCAAAACAACGTACTTATCCTCGATTTTGGTTCGCAGTATACGCAACTCATCGCACGCAGAGTTCGCGAACTCAATATTTACTGTGAAATCCACCCGTATCACAAAGTTCCAGAGAATTTGGATCCTTTTAAGGCTGTTATCCTTTCCGGGAGTCCTTTTTCGGTTCGCGCAGAAGATGCACCGCATCCAGACCTCACGAAGATTAAAGGACACAAGCCTTTACTAGGAGTATGCTATGGAGCGCAATACTTGGCCCATTTTCACGGTGGGAATGTAGCGCCCTCTAATACCCGAGAATACGGGAGAGCGCGTTTGGCAGAGATCACCGACAATGAAGCTTTGTTTGCGCATATTGAAACAGGATCACAAGTTTGGATGAGTCACAGTGATACCATCGCAGCTTTGCCAGAAGGAGGAGTTCGCTTGGCTTCTACACACGATGTAGCCAATGCAGCGTATAAAATTCAAGGAGAGCCTACATACGCTATCCAGTTCCACCCTGAGGTGTATCACAGTACAGATGGGAAGCAACTCTTGGAAAACTTCTTGATCCATATTGCAGGGATCACACCAGATTGGACGCCAGCACATTTTGTTGAGACTACCGTTGCGGAGCTCAAAGAGAAATTGGGTGAGGATAAAGTTGTTTTAGGATTATCTGGAGGTGTGGATTCCAGTGTAGCAGCCGTTTTATTACACAAGGCCATTGGGAAAAACCTCTATTGCATTTTTGTGAACAACGGACTTTTGCGTAAAAACGAATTTGAAAGCGTCTTGGAACAATACCAAGGTATGGGGCTCAATGTAAAAGGAGTTGACGCCTCGGCACGCTTTTTGGATGCCTTGAAAGGAGTAACCGATCCGGAGGCCAAGCGCAAGGCTATTGGACGTGTGTTCATCGAAGTTTTTGACGATGAGGCCAACCAAGTAGAAGGCGTGAACTGGCTGGGACAAGGAACCATTTATCCAGACGTGATTGAAAGCGTCTCTGTAAACGGTCCTTCTGTTACTATTAAGTCGCACCACAATGTGGGTGGCTTGCCGGATTTTATGAAATTAAAAGTGGTAGAGCCGCTCCGCATGTTGTTTAAAGATGAAGTACGTCGGGTTGGATCGCAGTTGGAGATCTCTCCAGACATCTTAGGGCGTCATCCGTTCCCCGGGCCTGGTTTGGGGATCCGTATCTTGGGTGACATCACTTCAGAAAAAGTGCGTATCTTACAAGAAGTAGATCACATTTTTATCGACGGTTTGAAAAAATGGGGGCTCTACGACAAAGTATGGCAAGCAGGAGCAATCTTGTTGCCTATACAATCTGTTGGAGTTATGGGGGATGAACGTACCTATGAACAGGTAGTTGCATTGCGCGCTGTGGAATCTACAGACGGAATGACTGCCGATTGGGTGGATTTACCGCATGACTTCCTGCAGGAAACTTCCAACAGCATAATAAATCGAGTGAAAGGCGTTAATAGAGTAGTGTATGACATCAGTTCTAAACCGCCAGCAACTATTGAATGGGAATAATGAAAGGAATTAAAATTGGATTTTTGCTGTTCTTTGTAGCCCTCACTACTGCAGCTGCAGCACAGACCAGTTACAAAAGTCACAACGTAAAACAAGGAGAAACGGTTTTCAGTATTGCCAAGCAGTACGGGGTGACCGAGGAAGCCATCTATCGTTTGAATCCAGATGCACGCCAAGGCATTCAGGAAAACAACATTTTGATCATCCCTACCGCAGATGATCAGACCAATTACAGCGAACAAGTTGTCGATTTTAAAAGGCATCGCGTAAAGCGCAAAGAGACGCTTTTTAGCATCGCACAAAAATACGGGGTCACTGTAGACGATATCAAAAAATACAACAAACGCCTGTATTCGGAACAACTTCGAAAAGGCGATAAGATCATGATTCCAGTTTTGGAACGTACCGTTGTGGTCACTACTGATGCCAATACGGGCAACACTGGGAATACAGGAAACTTACCCGATAATACTACCGTTAAGGATACTACCAAAGTCCATACGGTCTTACCAAAGGAAACCAAATATGGTATTGCTCGTAAATACGGGATCAGTATTGCAGAGTTAGAAGCTTTAAATCCGCAGATCGGTGACACCTTACAAATGGGAGCCGTACTAAAAGTGCCACAAAATGAAGTGGTTGCGGATGCTACCGTAGATGATTCTCTCTATGATTTTTACGAGGTACAACCCAAAGAAGGATTTTATCGTCTAAAAGTAAAGTTCGGATTGACAGAGGATGAGATCGTTGCCTTGAATCCTTACGCTAAAGATGGCCTTAAGGCTGGAATGATCCTCAAACTGCCTAAAATGGGCGACGCAGGTACTGAAGCCAGTGCCAATGTGGTCAATCTGGAATATCAGATATCCAATTACGATACTAAGAAATTGGTGGTCATGTTGCCGTTCAATTTGACCAAAGTCTCTAGAGATTCTGTTGAGGCTAATGAGGATCTACTCATCAATAGCCGTACACTAAACATTGCATTAGATTTCTACAGCGGAGTGATGATGGCTGCTGATTTTGCCAAGGACAAAGGCCTTTCTGTGGATCTGCAAATTCTAGATACTGAAGGCAAATCGTCTAAAGTCAATCAATTAATTGCTCAAGGTAATTTTGATGAGGTGGATGCCGTAATTGGCCCACTCTTTCAAAAAAATGCCACCAGCGCTAGTAATGCGCTGCGCAGAGCCGATATTCCTGTACTTTCGCCTTTGAGCAATCAACAAGCTAATGGTGGTCGTAACTTTTTCAATACGGTGCCTTCTAATGATTTCTTGGAAGCGCGTATGATGGAGTACTTGCAAGCCAACAGTGCGGGGAAGAATTTGATCATCATTGCCGATGCCAAAAAGGCGCGTGAAAAGAATATGCTGCGCAATGCGTTTCCAAACGCAAAAGTGTTAGACCCGCGTGAGGAGCAATTCCTTTACGTAGTGGATATCCAGAATCAGCTGGATCCTATTGCAGATAATTGGGTGGTCTTAGCTTCCGATAATCCTGTGCTTGTGAGTAATGTAATTGGTCTGCTCAACGGATTGCCACCAGACAAGGCTGTGCGTTTGTTTACTTTGGATAAATCCGACGCCTATGAGTTTGAAGACATTCAAAACTCCAACTTGGCGCGTTTGAAGTTTACTTATCCTTCTGTTTATCGCAGTTTTGATTACGACAATCCGGAGGCTTTTGTAACCAGTTATAAAAACAAGTACGGCGTTTATCCCAACCGTTTTGCGATCCGCGGATTCGATGTCACTTACGACTGTTTGTTGCGTTTGGGCATGGCAGAATCCCTTTATGACGCCATTGACTTAGATGGAGAAACACAATATGTAGGGAATAAATTCTTCTACGTTCGCAGCGGTAGCGGTTATGCTAATAACGCTGGTTATATCATGATGTACGGAGAAGACCTAAAACTTATCGAAGTAGAATGAGTACAGCTAAAGTGACTTATTTGGGTGGTTTGAGAACCCAAAATCAGCATATAAAATCAGGAGGTGAATATTTTACTGATGCTCCTGTAGACAATCACGGTAAAGGAGAAGCATTTTCACCCACAGATACTGTAGCTACTGGCTTAGCCAACTGTATGCTAACCGTTATGGGGATTAAGGCCAATCAAATGGAGGTCAATATGGAAGGCAGTTATGCTGAGGTGACTAAGGTAATGGCCAGTGACCCTCGTAGAATCTCCGAGATTCATGTAGAATTGCATTTACCTGCTGACTTGGACGATAAGGCTAAAACCATCTTGCAACGCACGGGAGAGACTTGCCCGGTGCATTACAGCCTACACCCAGACATCCATAAAGTGGTGAATTTTCATTGGGATCTTTAAATGGAACTCAATAATGAGAGCTGCTAAGCGTTATTGAAGTATGCTTAGATTTTTGTCAATCAGCCTTTGTTTACTGCTTTTTGTTGCTGCGGATACTGCAGAAGAGCGCATTGCTTGGAGTGAATCCTATAAACTTTCTTGGAGCGATTTTAAAGGAACTCCCAAAGTGGGCAACACTTTTGTGGCCAGCACCAGTTCTGGTTTATCATTTTCTTATGGATTCAAGACCATTAATGGGGAACCGACTAATGAATTCAATTTTGAGGTTGAGGCTTATTTCTATCCGCAGAACTCCTGGTACGATCCAGGGCGTGTAAGCCCGAGAGTATTGCAGCACGAACAAACTCATTTTGACATCACTGAATTACACGCACGCCTGTTGCGCAAGCGCATTGCGGAGTTCAGTTTTTCCTCAAATATTAAAGACGAGCTAGACCGGCTCTATGATCAAGTAGAACGCGAGCGCCGTGAAATGCAATCCCGCTACGATCTAGAAACAGACCATTCGGTGATCCGAGATCAGGAAGCTGCATGGGTGGCTCGTGTACAAGAACTGCTAAAACAATCTGTAGCTTGGAAAGAGTAGATCCGCAAAAAGAGCACCTCATAGCATTAGCCAACTACAAGATGCCCTTTGGAAAATACAAGGATCGGTATTTGATTGATCTGCCGGAGGCCTATTTGGTTTGGTTTCGTCAAAAAGGATTTCCTGCAGGAAAATTGGGGCGCTACTTAGAAGAAGTTCACGAACTTAAGATCAACGGCTTGGAGCCGCTGCTGCGCAAACTTCAAAATCTGTAAACACTATTCGTTTAGATTGAATCGGAACTCGCGACGCCCTTCTTTGAGCAGCATGGTCTTGTTCTCCACATCAAACATAAATTCTAAACCAGCGTCTTTGGCCAAATAATGATGCTCTTCAATGAGTGCAAGGCTTATTGGCGTGCGGCCTTCTGCCTGGGCTTTGAGTTGATCGGCTTCCCAAAAGATCGTAATGGGTAAAGGAAAATCAGCACTTGAATAGGCTCCTGCATAGAGCTGTTCTGTCTCACCGCCTCGCTTGGACTCGAATGTGGGGAGCTCGTATTCCATCCCAAAGAAGATCTTTGCTGCCCCGATCATCACCTGGGTTAAATTGGTGTACATATAATTGCTGACCGCACTGATCGTTATTTGCTGATCCGGGAAATGGGCTACCAAGCTTTGAAATCCGTCAATACTGCCGCTGTGGCCGTAAGTCTGAATCCCTTCAAAAGGAAAGCCCATGATCCCCAAACCAACATCCTCTCTGGTTTGCATCATCATTTTCAAGGTGTTTTCGCTAACCAGAGCACCACTAAAAAGTTGTGCGTAAAAGCGGCTTACATCTTCTGCGGTAGAAATAATTCCTCCTGCTCCCATAGGTGCATTTAAGTGCGTCTGTGGACTGATAAGTTGCCAAGCCTCATCCTCAAAATAGTAGGGGAGTGCTTCATTATTATCAGCTTTGATACTTCCACCAAAACGTGTTTGTGTTAAGCCGAGTGAAGTGATAATTTGCTTTTCTAGGACAGATCCGTAACTCATCCCATAGATATCCTCCAAAATATAAGACAGCAAGATGTAGTTAGAATTGGAATAGGCAACTTGTGCTCCAGCATCAAATTGTGGTTTTCCGGCGGCAATCCTTTTGAGCATTTGCTCACGGGATTGGGCTGTGTAGATCCAAGTTCTCAATTCAGGGTCTTCCGTGATGTTGAAAATACCGCTACTGTGTTGCAAAAGGTCCTTAATGCGAATATCAGCCGCATTTGGAATCTTCGAGTAAAAGTTAGCGAGCGGATCCTCAAGGCTGAGTTTCCCAGCTTCCACCAATTGCATAATTAAGGTCGCTGTAAAACTTTTGGAAATTGAACCTATGCGGTATTTGGTTTTTGTGTTCGCTTTTTGATTGGTTTGGGCATTGGCAAAACCAAAGGCATTTTGGTAGACTTCTTGGCCAGAAACCATAATAGAAACTTGTCCCATTCCTTTATTGTTGGACTCCAAAAGTTGGAAGTATTGATCCAGTTTTGCTCGATCAAAACTTTGCGCAAGGGCAGTACCGGCTATAAGTAAGCCGCAGAGAAAGATTCTGAACATATTTTTTGTTTTAAAGAAGGGAGACGCTTTATTTAAGTTGTGTGGCCCCCTTGTGTTAGGTAAAGAATGTGATGGTGCTTGTTACGCAGCAGCTTCTGATTCGCGTTCGCGCAATTGGATAAGAATGATCCCCGTACGAGCAAAAAGGAAGACGATAGCCCCTAAAAAGGTCGGGAGGAAGGTGCGCTTAAGGCCTCCGGCAACGATATTCATAGTAACTCCATCAATGAATTCAATGGTGTCTAAGGCCTCAATGAGTCCTAAAACTTGACCTAAAATTCCCCAAACCAAGGCAAAGAGCCCTAAAGACTGTAAAAGGTTTTTAGATTTTTGACGGTTGTTTTGACTGATATTACCGCGAATACCTAATATGATCACTGCAATTAGCAATACCGCTAGCGGCACCATAAAGAAATAACCGCCTTCTGAAATGATTTTGAACATGATTGTTGTTTTTAATTGAACTCCTCCAAAACTAAATGCAGATAGCTCACCATTTTGCCAATTGCGATTACCGCCTTGTTTTGTTCCTCTTTTAACTGGTGAAACGCCCTGTTTGGTTTAGGACCTTAAAGCCGTTATTTAGGAGCTCAATTTGGTAAATCATCGCTAAAAATATGGAATTAAAAACTTTTTACAGAACTTGCCCTCATGGGCAAGATCGCCAATCGTTTCGCAAAGCGGATACTGCTACAAACCCTTTTCTGGTTTGGGGTTTGGTTCTATTTTATGTACTTCTTTAGTTACAGCAGTAACAATAAGGACTATGCCTTTTGGTTTAGTCTTTGCCTTATGCCGGTGACCATGATTACCACTTATTTGGTCACTAGTTATTTGATGCCAAAGTACTTAGTGCTTAAAAAGTATGGCCTATTTGCCTTGTATCTCGGCTATACGTTGATCATATCCAGCTATGCCATCATGCTCAGTATTTTTGGTTGCTTTATCATTTTGTCTGAGGTAGATATGGATAATGTCCCTCCTTTGAGTCGTAACTTCTGGTTTGTCTTGGCCTTAGTCTATTTGGTGGTTGGGGCGGTCAGTGCGGTGCGAATCATGCAGCTCGGCTACAGAAGTCTGAACAAAGCCCAAGCCTTGGAAAAAGACATGTTACAAAGAGAGTTGTATGTTAAAGATCAGGAATTGAGCTATTTAAAAAAGCAGATCCAACCGCATTTTCTTTTTAATGCTCTAAATACAATTTACAGCCTTTCTGTACGACGGATGGAGAATACTCCAGAGGTGATCCTGAAGTTGTCCAATCTGTTGGATTATTTACTCTATCAGGCCAGTAAACCCATGACGAGTTTGGAAAGTGAGGTAGCCCATTTGAAGGATTATATCGCCTTGGAAAAGGTGAGATTCCGTGATACCTTAGCGGTGGATGTTGATTTTGACGCACCTGAAACTCCAATTTCCCTGCCGCCGATGTTGCTGTTGCCCTTTGTAGAGAATGCCTTCAAACACGGCGTGATCAAAGATGATAAATTGCACATTAGGGTGTTTTGTGTAATGCAGCAGGAGCAGCTTAGATTTCAAGTGACCAATACCGCTGAGTTGCCAGCGCCAAATTCCCAGGGAGGTATTGGTTTGAGTAATTTGCGCAAGCGTTTGGAGCTTTTGTATCCGGGGCGATACCGTTTGCACACCGGCTATAACGAAGGTATTTTTACCGCGGAACTTCAGATTGATGACCCGCAAAATATAAACGATGAAGAAGTATAAGGTTTTAATAGTGGATGACGAACCTGAGGCCCGAGAGCTTTTGGAGCACTATCTGGAACATTTACCGGATTGTGAACTGGTGGGCTGTTGTAAAAACGGTGTTGAAGCTTTGCAAATGGTCAATAAACACCCTGTTGATCTCCTATTTTTAGACATTCAAATGCCCGGTATTTCTGGAGTGGAATTAGCCAAGAGCATACCTGCTGGCGTAAAGGTTATCTTTACCACAGCGCATCGTGAATACGCCGTGGAGGGTTTTGAATTGATGGCGGTAGATTATTTGTTGAAGCCGATTTCTTTAGATCGATTTTTAAAAGCGGCCTATCGTTTTATTGGCAACCAACCTCAAGAGGCTAGACCGAAAGAATCGATCTCAAAAGATCCCAAGAGGGAATTTATTTTTGTTAGAGCGGATCGAAAAATGATCAAGGTAGCTCTTGACCAAGTGAAATATGTAGAGAGTATTCAAGACTATTTAAAGATTCACACCTCAGAACAGGCCTTGGTCACTCGTGAGACCATGGCGCAATTACAACAACAGCTCCCCGAACAGGATTTCTTGCGTTGCCATCGTTCGTTTTTAGTCAACCTCAGACATATTGATTCTTATACCCACGAACAGATCACCATCGGGCGTAAATCCATTCCCATCAGCAGAAGTTATAAGGAGCAAACCTTAGAAAAGCTTCAATCCGTTTAGGTCTTTTGACAGGCTTAAATCCGCAGTGGGAGAAAGCAGAAAAAACTCCTTGGGATTGGGAATAAAATCTTACCTTTACACCCCGTAGAGTTGTTATACCCACCACAGACATGGACACCACCAAATATATCTTCGTTACGGGCGGAGTTTCTTCCTCATTAGGCAAAGGAATCATTGCAGCATCTTTGGCTAAATTACTACAAGCCAGAGGATTTCGAGTTACCATCCAAAAATTGGATCCCTACATCAATGTAGATCCCGGCACACTGAATCCGTATGAGCACGGAGAGTGTTATGTGACCGATGACGGTGCAGAAACTGATCTGGATCTTGGCCACTACGAGCGCTTCTTGAATGTGCCAACCTCACAGGATAATAATGTGACCACCGGTCGTATTTATCAAAGCGTAATCCAAAAGGAACGCAAAGGAGAATTCCTTGGGAAGACCGTTCAGGTTATTCCACACATCACCAATGAGATTAAAGAGCGTGTTCAGATGTTGGGTAAATCTGGCAACTACGATATTGTGATCACAGAGATTGGCGGTACCGTGGGAGATATTGAATCGCTACCGTACATTGAATCCGTGCGTCAATTGAAGTGGGACTTAGGGAAAGAGAACACCTTGGTAGTTCACTTAACTTTGATCCCTTACCTCTCTGCAGCTGGAGAATTGAAGACCAAGCCTACACAACACTCGGTAAAGACCTTGATGGAAAGTGGTATTCAGGCGGACATTTTAGTATGTCGTACCGAACACGAACTTTCTGATGACCTCAAGCGCAAACTTGCTTTGTTCTGTAATGTGGAGACTGAAGCGGTCATTCAATCCATTGATGCATCAACTATTTATGACGTGCCTAACCTGATGTTGGAAGAAGGTTTGGATCGCGTCGCTTTGAAAAAATTAAACTTAGATGCTCCCGGCGCTCCAAATCTGGAACGTTGGAATGAATTCTTAAGCAGACACAAAAATCCAAAGGACACGGTACATATTGGTCTTATTGGAAAGTACGTCGAATTGCAAGATTCTTATAAATCGATTTTGGAATCCTTTATTCACGCAGGCGCTGCGAATGAATTGAAAGTTAAAGTACATTCCATTCATTCAGAACACATCACCACAGAGAATGTTGCTGGGAAGATTGAAAAGCTAGACGGTATCCTTGTAGCTCCCGGGTTTGGAGAACGCGGAATTGAAGGGAAGATAGAAGCCGTTCGTTTGGCTCGTGAGAATGGTATTCCGTTCTTAGGCATTTGTTTGGGAATGCAGATGGCTGTTATCGAATACGCTAGAAACGTATTACAGCTAGAAGGTGCCAATTCTACAGAAATGAATCCTGACACCGCCCATCCGGTCATTGACCTGATGGAAGCTCAAAAAAGCATAACAGACATGGGAGGTACCATGCGTTTAGGTGCTTGGAAATGTGAATTGACTCCGGACAGTATTGCGCATGGGGTTTACGGCGATTCTTTGATTGAAGAACGTCACAGACACCGTTATGAATATAACGATAACTACCGTCAAGCCTTAGAAGACGCAGGTCTTAAAGCAACTGGGCTGAATCCGGATACGGGATTGGTAGAAATTGTGGAATTGCCCGCGCATCCTTGGTATGTTGGGGTGCAATACCACCCGGAATATAAGAGTACAGTAGCAAACCCGCATCCTTTGTTTGTTGCCTTTGTAGCTGCCGCTTACCGATACGCATCAGCAAAAAAAGATGTCAGTATGGCATAAATGCCGCTTACGGCTAAGTAATTGCTATACCACAGACGACCAAAAACTAATTAAACATCCCAAATTGGGAGACACCATATGGAAGAAAAGAAGTTTGACTTAAACTCGTTGATCGGTTTTATCCTGATAGGGATCATCATTGTTTATATGCTCTATCAAAATGCGCCAACTGAAGAAGAATTGCAGGAGCGCGCTAAACAAGAGCAAATTGACCAAGAGGAGGAAGATGCTGGTCAGCCAACCTTAGACCTTTCAAATACTCAAGAAGCTATTGTTGCTAATCCCGCGGATTCTGCGGCCACTGCTGCTGCTCAAAATGCGCTTGGAGCCTTTGCTTATTCTGCCGGATTACCTTCGGCTACGGAGAATATTACTGTTTTTGAGAACGATGTCTTGGAGCTTAAGGTCAGCAATCAAGGAGGTTATATTACAGAAGCCCGTCTTAAAGAGTTTGTCACTTATAAAGATGTTCCGGTTTATTTGATCAAAGACGGGAATGCTTCATTGGATCTGGTATTCAACCATCAGAATAGAACCTTGCATTCCAAAGAATTGTTCTTTGAGCCAACCGTAAGTCAGGAAGGAGACAACAAGGTGCTTTCCATGAAGCTTAAAATTTCACCTACGCAATATTTAGAGTATCGCTATACGCTCAAGCCGGGAGACTATATGATGGATTTCTCTGTGCGTACGCAAGGGCTATCCAACGTTATGGATACTTCTAACGATGCGGTGTTGCATTGGGAATTGGCGGGTTACCGCCGGGCTAAGAGTGTCGCTTATGAGAACCGTTATACAGAACTCATTTGGGAGTATGAAGGCGGAAAGGATGATTACCTCGGCCAACAACAACGCACTACGGACGAGTCTATAGATGTGACCTATGTAGCTTTTAAGCAGCACTTTTTCACATCAATCTTATTAACTGACAAACCTTGGAAGACAGCCAGCTTTGTCAGCGAGAACTTGGTAGAAGATGAAGACATCGACACGCTTTACACTAAGAAGTTTAAGGCCGAATTGCCTTTAGCATATTCTGGGGGAGAACTTTCTTACGATATGGATTGGTACTACGGACCCACCGATTACAAAATATTAAACGCCTATGACCGCAACCTAGATGAGGTAGTACCTCTTGGTTGGGGGATCTTTGGTTGGATCAACCGCTATTTATTCATTCCGCTATTTGGATTCCTATCGTCATTCTTGCCTTACGGTATCGCGATCATTGTCATGACCATTTTAGTGCGATTGGCATTGAGCCCGGTTACCTACAAATCCTACCTGTCTCAGGCAAAGATGAAGGTGCTGCGTCCGGAGATCACAGAGATCAACGAAAAGCACAAGGACAACGCCATGAAGCGTCAGCAAGAGACTATGGCCTTATACCGAAAAGCAGGGGCTAGCCCAATGGCGGGTTGTATTCCAGCCTTGCTGCAATTGCCGGTATTCTATGCCTTGTTCCAGTTCTTCCCGTCAGCCTTTGCGCTGCGTCAAAAGAGCTTTTTATGGGCAGAGGATCTTTCCAGTTATGATACTATCTACGAACTGCCGTTCTCCATCCCACTTTACGGAGATCACATCAGTTTGTTCCCGATCCTAGCGTCTATTGCGATCTTTTTCTATATGACCATGACCACAGGACAGACCATGCAACAACAGCAGCCTGGGATGCCTAACATGAAATTCATCATGTACATTTCGCCGCTATTCATGTTGGTATTCTTCAACAACTACGCGAGTGGTCTTTCGCTCTATTACTTTATCTCCAACCTGATTACTATTGGAATTATGTTGGTGATCAAGAATTACATCATTGATGAGGATAAGATCCACGCTAAGATCCAAGAGAACAAGAAAAAGCCGAAGAAGCAAAACCGTTTTCAACGCAAGATGTCTGAGATGATGGAGCAGGCTGAAGCGCAACAGCAACAGCGCGGCAAGAAGAAATAGCATAACAATTCGTTCATTATTGCGTTTGCTTTAAAAAGTAATTCTATGCGATTCATAGCGATCTATTTTGTCATAGCAGTACTAACGTCTAGTACCCTTTGGGCTCAGGATGCAGTCAATCAATTTGATGAAGCGGGCAAGCGTCACGGGACTTGGAAAAAGTACTTTCCCAACAGCAAACAGTTGCGGTATCAAGGTACCTTTGAGCATGGAAAAGAGGTGGGAACCTTTAAGTTCTATTGCCAAGACTGTGGATCCCAGCCCGCATTGGTCAAGGAATTTGAAGCGGGATCAGACTTGGCTCAGCTGACTTATTACGATAAAGGCGGAAAACTCATCAGCCAGGGCCAAATGCGCGGCAAGATGAAGACCGGCACTTGGACCTATTTCCACAAAGACGGCAAAACGATTATGACGGAAGAGAATTACGTCAACGATCAACTAGAAGGTCCAATGACGACCTACTATGCCAATGGGAATAAGACAGAGACCTTGATTTACAAAAAAGGGAAGAGAGAAGGCGAGAGTCGTTATTACTCACCGGCTGGGGTAGAGATCAAATTCTTTACTTATGCTAACGATATGCTGAACGGTCCGGTGAAATACTACGATGCGAAAGGTAATTTAATCATCAGCGGAAACTATAAGAATGACGCCAAACACGGGCTTTGGCAGTATTTTGAAGGCGGGAAGCTGGTCAAAGAAGAACGATTCCCCAAACCCAACGGGCAGTAGTTATCTGTCGATTTTTCGTATTTTTGCACCCCAGAATTTTTAAAGATGAAACGCGTTGTCGTAGGACTTAGTGGTGGAGTGGATTCCAGTGTAGCAGCCTACTTGCTCAAAGAGCAGGGGTATGAGGTCATTGGTATCTTTATGAAGAATTGGCACGATGATTCTGTGACCATTTCTAATGAATGCCCGTGGTTGGAAGATTCCAACGACGCCATGCTGGTTGCCGATAAGCTGGGAATTCCATTCCAAACAGTAGATCTGAGCGAGCAGTACAAAGAACGTATTGTAGACTATATGTTCCGTGAGTACGAGATGGGGCGCACCCCTAATCCGGATGTGCTTTGCAATAGAGAGATCAAGTTTGACGTATTTTTAAAGATCGCGATGGATCTCGGTGCAGATTACGTGGCTACGGGTCACTATTGTAGAAAAGGCACACAAGTCATTGATGGACAAGAGGTGTATTCTTTACTGTCTGGGGCAGATCCGAATAAGGATCAATCTTATTTCTTGTGTCAACTGTCTCAAGACCAATTGGCCAAAACGCTATTTCCCGTTGGAGAACTTCAAAAAGCAGAGGTGCGTAAAATTGCTGCTGAGCAAGATTTGATCACTGCAGAGAAGCGTGACTCCCAAGGATTGTGTTTTATTGGCAAAGTGCGTTTGCCGGACTTTTTACAACAACAATTGGCTCCAAAAGAAGGGCAAATTGTAGAAGTTCCTGCCGATCATCCCGTTTATGAATCAGCCTTACAAACCGAAGATACCTTAGAAGCTTTAGTGGCTAAACACGCTTATGAGCTCAGTGATGGGAAAGTGGTAGGCAATCATCAAGGAGCACATTACTTTACCAAAGGACAACGTAAAGGTTTGGCTGTAGGTGGAACCAAAGAGCCGCTTTTTGTCATTGATACCGATGTGACCAACAACATCATTTACACCGGCCAAGGTAAAGATCATCCAGGACTGTTCCGTAAAGGCTTGTTTGTGCAACAACCGGAAGTGCATTGGGTGCGTGAGGACTTGCGTTTGGAGGTAGATAAAAGCCTCGAAGTGATGGCGCGTATTCGCTACCGTCAACCGCTTCAAAAAGCCACTTTGCATCAAACCGAGCATGGCCTTTATGTCATCTTTGAAGAGGCGCAATCTGCGATTACCGAAGGTCAGTTCGTGGCTTGGTACCATCAAGAAGAACTGCTGGGAAGCGGCGTTATTTCCTAACTTTTTACGACCGAATTCGGTTTAAATATTCGTACTTTTCTGTGGTCTAAAACAAACTGCAGATGAGTAACGCAATCACTTCATTATTCGGAATTAAATACCCACTGATCCAAGGCGGAATGATCTGGAACAGCGGCTGGCGTTTGGCCAGTGCGGTAAGCAATGCTGGAGGTTTAGGTCTGCTAGGAGCGGGAAGTATGTATCCACAGGTGCTGCGCGAACACATTCAGAAGTGCAAAAAGGCCACAGATAAACCTTTTGGAGTAAACGTGCCCATGTTGTATCCAGATATTGAAGAGATCGTTGAGATCATCATTGAAGAAAAGGTTCCCATCGTCTTTACCTCAGCAGGAAATCCTAAGACCTATACCGCTCGTTTAAAGGAAGCTGGAATTACCGTGGTTCATGTGGTGAGTAGTGTGAAGTTTGCGCTTAAGGCTCAAGACGCTGGGGTAGATGCTGTGGTTGCCGAGGGCTTTGAAGCTGGAGGACATAACGGCCGTGAAGAAACCACCACCTTGACGTTGATTCCCATGGTCAAAGCACATTTAAAGGTGCCGCTCATTGCAGCAGGTGGGATTGCTACTGGTAAAGCCATGTTGGCCGCTATGGTTCTTGGGGCAGATGGTGTGCAACTCGGCAGTCGTTTTGTAGCCTCCGAAGAATCTTCAGCGCATCAACTGTTTAAAGAAGCCGTGGTAGCTGCCAAAGAAGGTGATACGGAGCTTACCCTTAAAGAGCTCGCACCGGTACGCCTGCTTAAAAATAAATTCTATCAAGACGTAAAAGACTTATACAAAACGGGACCAACCGTGGAAGAACTCAAGGAACTCTTAGGTCGGGCTCGCGCCAAGCGGGGCATGTTTGAAGGAGATATGGTAGAAGGGGAATTGGAGATCGGGCAGATCTCTGGATTAATTAATGAGATCAAACCCGCCGGGCAGATCGTTGCGGAAATGATCACAGAATACGAGCAGGCCAAGTTGCAAATCAATCAATTGTTCTAATGCGTGCGGTACACATACTTAACGGAGATGCTTTGTTGGAACGGTTTCCAGAAAGCATTTCGGGAGATCTTTTAGTTTGTAGAGAATGCCTTATTGACGGGCCTTTGCAGGGAAGGAACCCAGAGACCTTCTTTGCCAACCGGATGGCCTATTTAGATGTTTCTTATGAAGATCCCGGAGGTGAGTTTTATTTAGAAGCTGTGCTGCCTCAGTTTGAATTGATGATGAATATTCCCGAACAGTCCAAGGTGTATTTTTGGTTTGAAGCGGATCTGTTCTGTCAATTCAACTTTTGGTTTTGTGCTTCGCTTATGGATACGAGCTCAGATTGTGAGTACTATTTAGTGTTGCCACCAGAGCCGCACCAATACGGTTTTTCAGGCTTGAAGAATTCGGAACTTGAAGTACTGCAGGAAATTGCGATTCCCATCTCAGCCTTGCTCATGGCTTCCATTCAAGAATTGTGGAAGGCGGCACGCAAAGCAGACCAAAAAAAGGTCAATACACTTGCCACGATGTTATCTATTGCCGTTCCTGGGTTGAAAGACTTACCGTCTTTTTTGGAGCAGTTTTATAAGCAGCATTATTTAGAAGTTTTGGAAGATCTAATTGCAGATCCAGCATTGAACGACTTTCCGTCCGTCTTCCGTGCCTTTATGAAGCAAGAGCCGCAGTATGGATTTGGAGATCTGCTTTTAAAAAGATATTATGATCAACTAACTCATCAATAATAAATTTTGTCTCGAATGGATTTCAAACGAATTTTAAACTTAAAGGTTCTTCTTCTGTTTCTTATCATTGTGTTGTCCAAGCCGGCAAGAGGGCAGGAGTTTCAAAACCTTAAGGCTACAACTACCCGGCCCTATTACGATAAAGTGAAAGCCGATAGTATCACGGCCTTGAAATTCCATTCCAGTCAAAAAGCGGTCCTAATTCGTGCGCAAAAGAGTTATATCTCCTTCAACCTTTTCAATGCATCCATGAATCTGGTAGACGATCAAAAGGTCAAAAAGAGCCAGAAGGAGGTCTATTTGGGAGAGTATATTTTAGGCGATCGTGTTATTGCCTTGACCCACTCCTTTGCCGGTCGTGGTTTCAGTACGCTATACGCCTACACCTATGATGTCAACACCAAAAAACTCGATAAGAAAGAATTAATCGCCACCCCCATTGACAAGCGATTGGGGCTGTTTTCTACCAAGAAGAATTCAGAATTTATCATTGATGATGCTAAAGCCACTTTCAGCATAGTAACTACTTTTAAGCGTAAGGATTTGATCCAATACAGCTTCATAACCTTTGATGCCAATTCCTTGGAGAAGCTTTACTCACAGGATTTGCAAAGGCAAGACCTTCGGAATTATGTCATTTTGGATGTTCTGCTGAACAAGCAAGGGCAATTAGAGGTTTTTGGTCAGTTTACCGCGGAATCCTTACAGGCAAAAAAATCGGATAATGCCTTCTACGTTGCCACTTTAGATGTTATTGATGAAAACGGAATTGTCTCCAAGGAATTCGAGATTGATGAGCCGCTTCCCAACGGAATTCAACCTATCGCTACGGATACCTCCATTTATATGAACACATTCATAGAGGCTGAGACTGGAGGTGTTAATCAAATAGAGACCTCTGTATTTGATAGAAATAGTTTTACACGTTCTGATCAATTGGTCTATACCTTTGATCAAAGCGTTTATGAAGCTTTTTTTGGAACAGAACGAGGTAATCGGAAAAAGAAGAAGAGTAAGGGTTTAGGCGAGTTTAGTATTAATTACATTATTCCGTCAGGAGATAATGGCTATTTTGTCTTAGCCGAGCTGAAAGAAATAATTGTGACTATGACGGGTGGAGCAGTCTCTGCTGGAGGCTCAACGACCCGAACTGTTTATTCTGACCTCTTGGTGTTTTATATTGATAATAGTGGAGTTGTAGTATGGGCTGATCATGTTCAAAAAGATACGGCATCTTATAAAAGAGCTTACAATGCTTATATCAAAGATAGGCAGCTAAATATTCTGCTCAATGGAGGAAGGAATTACGATACTACAAAGAATGGAGATCCTAACTTGAAGCAAGGCTTCTTAGAGGGCTCGGCCCTATACCGCGTGGTCTACACCTTAGATGGGACTCAGAAAGTGCAAAAGATCCAGGATAACAAAGACGACTATTACCTACCCAGATATGGTGCCTATGTCAATGGTAAGTTTATCATGATCAGCGATTCGCGCTCCAAGCGTCGCTTTATGTTTTTGGAATAGGACCGTGTTTATTTAGGTAGATTCTTCCCGAATGTGACCTAGGTCACTTTTCAAAACGGTCAAAATCAATACTTTTCACAGATGAATAAGAAGTGGGTCAAACTCTTAATGGTATGCGCTATTTGTCTGGGCATCATTTATCTGTTGGCCGTGCTGATCGAAATTTTCAACAACTAAATCTTCCGTCATGAAAAAAAACATGGGAAACTTGGATCGTCTATTGCGCTTTGTCCTTGCCGTTGCTGCAGTAGCCTTGTATTATTTTGAAGTAGTAAGTGGAACTTTAGGAATTGCTGTCATGGTCTTAGCGGCGGCATTTCTTTTGACGAGTTTTGTAGGCTTTTGCCCGCTGTATTTGCCCTTCGGATTAAATACCTGTAAGGTAAAACAGGCCGAATAACCCTGACGAAAACGTTCGCGTAGATTCTAAAAACCTTACCGGGTCATTCATAGGGTTGCTGTGCCTAAAATTCGTTAATTTTAGGTAATAAATGCAGGCCAATGCAACAGACCAAGATGGAGCGTTTTGACACCTATGTCAGATCTCGCTATAACGTTTACAACAGTATATTCACCACCCTTCCGTTTGATCTAATCACCAATACAGGAGTGCTCTTACCACTTTTCGCTAAGATCTGTGAACAAGGATATGCGCTTAAAAAGAATCCCACGGAGATCGTGGCAACATTTTTTGCGCGCTATGCGGAAGATCTCAACGACAAGCAACGCTTGGATCTGCTCTTTAGATTCATTCAATACATTGAGCGGCAAGTGGTGCTTTTTGACGCTATTGAGGATGCTGCCTTTCCTGTGATCTATAATCTTGATGGCCGCGGAACCTTGAGAGGCGTTAAAGAAGAGGCCCAGCAGACCTATGCTACAGAAGCTTTAAAGGAGTATATGAAAGGCTTTCAAGTACGCACTGTACTCACTGCACACCCTACGCAGTTCTATCCCGGGCAAGTTTTAGGTATCATTACTGATCTGGCCAAGGCTATTGAGAACAATGCCTTAGATGACATTCAGAAGCTGTTGGGGCAGTTAGGAAAGACCCCTTTCTTTAAAAAAGAGAAACCGACCCCTTATGAAGAGGCCGTGCGGCTTATCTGGTATTTAGAAAATGTCTTCTATCCTTCTGTAGCCAATATTTACAAATACATCAATACGCATATTTTTGAAGGCGAGACCTTAAACAATCCTATAGTTTCTGTAGGTTTTTGGCCGGGAGGTGATAGAGATGGAAATCCATTTGTGACCACGCAGACCACCTTGGATGTGGCTCAACGATTGCGAAGTTCGCTCTTTAAAAACTACTACAGGGATATGCGTGCCCTAAGGCGCAGACTCACCTTTAAAGGAATTGATTCACGTACTGCGGATCTACAACAGGCTTTATACGATCACATCTTTCTGCCTCATGATCAAGTCACCTTGACTCCAGCTTATTTGTTGGATGAACTCAATGCCATTCGTGAAATTCTCATCAAAGAGCACCAAAGTCTCTTTTTAGATCAGTTGGATGCCTTTATTGGGAAGGTTCGTTTGTTTGGGTGTCATTTTGCAAGCTTGGATATCCGTCAAGATTCTAGAGTGCACTCTCGCGTGGTGGAAGCCATTGCATCTCAAACCACAGGAGTATTGCCAGATAATTATGCCACTTTAAGTGATGCTGATAAAATTGAAGCTTTGGTGCAGATCCAAGCCCAAGTGGATCCGGAGCAACTCCAAGATGAAATGGCGCAGAAAACACTCGGTGCCATTTACGCCATGAAGACCATTCAAAAGGCCAATGGAGAGGTAGGTTGTAGCCGTTATATAATTTCTAACAACGGGTCTGTGCTCAACGTTATGGAAGCCTTTGCCATGTTGTTCATGTGTGACTGGCCAACGCCAACGGTAGATGTGGTTCCGCTTTTTGAAACTATTGATGATCTGGCTATGGCCGATGAAGTCATGGCTACCTTATACCAGCACCCCGACTATTTGGCGCATCTAAAACGTCGCGGAATGAAGCAGACTGTAATGCTCGGCTTTAGTGATGGTACTAAAGACGGTGGCTATCTCATGGCCAATTGGTCCATATATCGCGCCAAGGAAAATATCACGCGAGTATCTCGTGAGCACGGAATCAGTGTTTCCTTTTTTGACGGTCGCGGAGGACCTCCTGCTCGTGGCGGTGGTAAAACGCATCAATTCTATGCTTCTCTCGGTCCAAATATTGAACACAATGTGGTGGAATTGACGATTCAAGGACAGACAATTAGTTCAAACTTTGGAACGCCAGAAAGCTGTCAATACAACTTGGAGCAGCTGTTGAGTTCTGGAATCAGTGGAGAGGTGTTTGCTGCGGAGAAGAATTTGATCTCCGATGCAGATAGAGCAACCATGGAACAATTGGGTCAGCGTAGTTACGAGGCTTATCAAGCCTTTAAAAATCACCCCTGCTTTTTGCCTTATCTAGAGCGGATGAGTACGCTAAAGTATTACGCCAAGACAAACATTGGGAGTCGACCTTCTAAACGCGGAGGTAAATCCGAACTGGTCTTTAGTGATCTGCGTGCAATTCCTTTTGTTGGGAGTTGGAGTCAGCTCAAACAGAACGTGCCCGGATTCTACGGGCTGGGAACGGCTCTTGAGGCTATGCAGGAGGCAGGACAGTGGGAAGCCGCGGTAAGTCTTTACAAGAATTCTGTCTTCTTTAAGACCTTAGTAGAGAATGCCATGATGAGCATGTCTAAGTCCTTCTTCCCCTTAACGGCTTATATGCAAGATGACCCTGAATTTGGGGAGTTTTGGGAGATGATCTATGAGGAGTTTAAGCGCACTCGAGATTTATTACTCAAGTTAACAGGAATGAAGCAGCTCATGGAAGATGCGCCTGTGATGCGAGCTTCCATAGGGATGCGAGAACAAATTGTATTGCCATTATTGACCATTCAGCAATTTGCTTTGCGGGAGATTCAGGAACTCCGATCTTCTGGAGCTGATGAAAAGGAACTGGCCGTCTTTGAAAAAATGGTGACCCGTTCACTATTTGGAAATATCAACGCGGCAAGGAATTCGGCATAAGGGTATCTTTTGTATTTGAGCCTCTCACTGAACAATGCTTAAAAAGTGATCTCATTTCTTTTGGGGTGATGTTTGCTTGGATGAATCTGCCTTTATTTTAGTACCTTAGGAATCCTACAGTTCACTAACAACCATTCAATTAGATGAAAAAATTATTCCGTGTTCTCGGATTAGCCCTTTTGGTGCTGATCGCGATAGTACTTGTAAAAACCTTTACGCTGAGTTCCAAACAAGTTCCAGCCGGCAGTATCGAGTCGGTTGCTGTATCCGACGATATCTATCAAAACCTAGCAGAAGCCGTCACGTATAGAACGATTTCTTTTAATGAAGATACTCCGCCAGATTCCACGGCCTTTTATGGTTTTCACAGATTTTTAGAACGCGCCTTTCCGCTTATTCACCAACAGCTGGAATTAGAAAAGATCAATGATTACAGTCTTTTATACACTTGGAAGGGAAGTGATGCTTCGCTTAAACCTATGATCTTAATGTCTCATATGGATGTGGTTCCGGTAGATGAGCCCACACTGACAGACTGGGAAGCTGGACCCTTTGAGGGCGCCATTACGCAGACCGATATCATCGGGCGCGGGACTATGGATGATAAAGGTACTTTAATGGCGGTTATGGAGGCTGTAGAAAAAATGTTGGAAGAAGGTTTTGGTCCGAAGCGAACCATTTATTTGGCCTTTGGTCATGATGAAGAAGTAGGTGGCCCTAGAGGAGCCAAGCAGATCGCTGCCCACCTCCAAAGTAAAGGAGTGCAAGCCGCTATTACTATAGATGAAGGTGGTTTTTTAGCAGACGGTTTGGTTCCTGGAATAGATCGTCCTGTAGCCATGATCAATTTGTCTGAGAAAGGCTTTGCCTCTTTTAGGCTGATCGTGGAGACCAGCGGTGGACATAGTTCGGCGCCGCCAGAAGAGAATACTATTGGTATTCTCGCCCAAGCTATCGTAGATTTAGAAGACAATCAGCGTCCCTATAAGTTGGTAAATCCAGTGGATTATCAGTTAGAATATATGGGGCCCGAATTACCCTTTATGCAGCGCATGGCCTTTGCCAATCCTTGGCTCTTTAAAAAGCCCATCTTGAAGGCTTTGAATTCTCATACTACCACGGCACCGACCATTATTGAAGGTGGCGTAAAAAACAATGTGATTCCAACAGTGGCAGAAGCTACTATCAACTTTAGAATACTGCCCGGAGAGACCATTGAATCCGTAAAAGAACACATTATTGCTACAGTCTCTGATAAGGTTAGGGTAGAGGCTGTGGGCTTTTTGACCAATCCGTCTCCGGTTTCTAGTGTGGAATCTGAGAACTTTAAGATTCTGGAGCAAACCATCCGTGATATCTATCCCAACAGTATTGTGGTACCTGGTTTGGTTGGCGGAGGAACGGATGCGCGATATTTCTATGACATTTCTGATGATGTCTATCGTTTTTATCCCATAAGACTTGACCCAACAAGTTTGACCCGATTTCACGGGATCGATGAGAAGATCAGCAAAGAAAATTACCTAGAGATCGTGACCTTTTCGTATCACATGATCAAAAGATTCAATCAATAACTAAACATAAACACCTTAGACATGGCAAATACAAATAATGCAGTAGATCGCCGTAAATTCATCAAACAAGCCTCATTAGCAACCTTGGCTTCTGGAGCGCTTTTGTCCTGGAATACGCCGCCGCTCAATGCAACGGCAAGCACTATAAATGATCGGAATATTGTAGGACCAAAAGACGGCTACAGCCCGCAGGTAGGTACGCTGGTCTCTATGATGAATTGGATGCGACACGTGATCTTAATGCCTGTGCAAGGAATGAGTACTTCAGACCTGGACTATTTGGTAGATGATAAAGCCAATTCTATTGGAGCCATGCTCTATCATTTGGCAGCTACGGAGCGTTTTTATCAAATTCACACCTTTGAGAACCGTGCTTGGGGCGACTGGGATGCCGCCGATACTGAAGAGTTTGGCGTAGCTATGGGGCTCGGTGATGCAGCGCGAGCAAGTATCAAAGGCAATCCTTTGGAGTTCTATATGGAGAAATTAGATCGAGTGCGTGAAAATTCTTTGACCGAATTGGCCAAACGCGATGACGATTGGTTGATGACCGTTGATCAAGAATGGCCTTGGGGACCAACAAATAATTATTGTAAATGGTTCCACGTGGTGGAGCACGAATCCAATCACAACGGACAATTTAAATTTATCAGAAGTCGTATTTCATAAGCGAACCGCTTGTGAATGAATTAGTTAATGCATAAACCATCAGCAAATGGACCCGAACAAACCCCTCAAAAAAGAAGACATCCCTCAAGAAGTATTTGATCTTTATGATGATTACGCTCACGACAAGATAGATCGACGCGGTTTTGTACAACGCTTGGGCTTGTATGCGGCAGGATCGGTGACCGTTGGCTCGCTCTTGAGTTTTATGGAGCCCAACTATCGCAACACCCAAATGGTTGCGGCAGACGACCCTGACTTGGATTCCAATTATGTAGAGTACGAATCACCTAAAGGAGGTGGAACCATTAGAGGATTACTGTCTATTCCCAAAGATGCCGATGAAAAGCTGCCGGGAATTGTGGTGGTGCATGAGAACCGCGGATTGAACCCCTACATTGAAGATGTTGGGCGTCGTGCCGCCAAAGCTAACTTTATCAGTATTGCTCCGGATGCTTTATGGCCGCTAGGGGGTTATCCCGGAAATGATGATGACGGACGCACAATGCAACGCAAAAGGGATCGGGCAGAAATGTTGGAAGATTTTATCGCTGCTTTTGAATATTTGAAGCAGCACCCTAAATGCAGTGGAAAGATCGGCGTGGTCGGTTTTTGTTTCGGTGGATATATTTCCAACATGATGGCTGTCCGTGTGCCAGACTTGGCAGCAGCAGTTCCGTATTACGGCAGACAACCCAGTGATGAAGATGCGGCTAAGGTAAAGGCTCCTCTTTTGTTGCAGTATGCGGAGTTGGACACTCGCGTAAATGCTGGATGGCCTGCTTACGAGACTGTTCTCAAAGCTAACAATATTGAATACACTGCTCATATGTATCCTGGGGTGAATCACGGGTTTCACAACAATACAACGCCCAGATACGACGAGCCCGCAGCGCAACTTTCTTGGGAACGCACCCTGGCCTTTTTCAACAAGCATTTAAGAGCTTAGAAGGCCCTGTTTTTGAAGCGTTAAATTCAACTAAAAACCCACTGTTTTTACTTAGAAAACGGCCGATTCTTCGTATCTTTATTTGTCCAAACAAAGGACTACTTTATGGACGATACCCAAACCGTCGTCATAGTGGGTGGAGGCTTCGCCGGCCTGGAACTCATCAAGCGTTTAAGCAACGACAAACGCTATAAACTCATTCTAGTCGATGCCAATAATTACAACTTTTTCCCGCCGCTGATCTATCAGGTTTCCGCAGGATTTATGGAGCCCTCTGCGATCAGTTATCCGTTCCGGAAGATTCTGCGCAAACACAAGAACGCGCGCTTCCGTCTGGGGGCATTGCAATCCATTCATCCACAGGAAAATAAGATCAAACTCAACAATGGAGAATTGCATTACGACAAGCTAGTTTTAGCCACAGGCGCAGAGACCAATTATTTTGGTAACGAGAATATTGCCAAATTCAGCCTGCCGATGAAAACCATCAGTGATGCTTTGTCTTTGCGCAATGTGATCTTTACACGTTTGGATCGAGCTACGCGTATGAAAGACCCCGTGCATCGCAAGCGTCACTTGACCTTTGTTATAGCAGGTGCAGGTCCAACAGGGGTGGAACTCTCTGGTATATTTGCGGAGATGCGAGAGCATATTTTGCAAAAAGATTATCCGGAGTTGGCTAAGGAAGACCTGGGAGAGATCTATTTACTGGATGGAAACGATACTGTTTTGGCGCCCATGTCCTCAGAATCGCAACGCTATACCCACAAGAAATTGGAAGAACTCGGTGTGCAAATTCGATTGAACACGCGCGTTGATGATTTTAAAGACAATGTGGTTTACCTCTCCGACGGAACTACCATCGAGTCTATTAATCTCATTTGGGCCGCTGGGGTCTCTGCCAAAACTTTTGAAGGAATACCTGCAGAAGCACTCGGCCCTGGAAGACGTATGAAAACCAACGGATTCAATCAGGTGGAAGGCTTTGAAAATATCTTTGCGTTGGGTGATGGCGCTTTTATAGCAGATGATCCTGAGTATCCGCATGGGCATCCGCAATTGGCTCAGCCTGCATTACAGCAAGCCAAAAACCTCGCATCAAACCTAAAACGTCCAAAAGAACAATGGAAACGCTTCAGCTATAAGGATTTGGGTGCAATGGCCATTATAGGTAGAAATAAAGCGGTCATGGACACGCCTGGGCAAAAAACGACCTTTAAAGGTTTCTTTGCCTGGCTGATCTGGATCTTCATTCACATTATGGGCTTGGTGAACTTTAAGAATCGCGTGCGTACCTTCTATAATTGGATAGGTTACTATATCTACAAGGATCAGTACTTCCGAATGATCATAAAGCCTCGGGAGCGCGAACAATAAGCAAAAAAGCACACAAGGCACTAAACCATTGTTCGTTTGCAAAGTCCAAAGGATGTTCACCAAAACATCTTTATGGACCCCAAACTCAATCACCTTTTGTTGCGTGCAGGCTTTGGAACCCAGCCCAAAGCTATATCTCGCTTGGGATGGAAATCACCAGCGGACGCCCTGCCATCACTTTTTAGAACGGATGATTTTTCCATTACTCTTCCCAAGGGTACTGGATCGGATAGGTCCAAGGTGGATAAATCCAAGATCCGCGAGCAGACCGTTGCTATGAATTTGGAGTGGCTTATCGGGATGGCGGAGTCCAAATCACCTCTGCAAGAGAAGATGTGCTTTTTTTGGCACGATCATTTTGGCGTGAAAGCAAAACTCCCTGTTTTAGCGGCAATCCACAACAATACATTGCGCAAATACGCCTTGGGCAAGTTTGGTGATCTGCTTCATGCTGTGGCCAAAGATCCTGCTATGTTGCTGTTCTTGAACAATCAGCAGAACAAAAAATCAGCACCCAATGAAAACTTCGCCAGAGAACTCTTTGAATTATTCACCTTAGGAGAAGGGCACTACACAGAATCAGACATTAAAGAAGCCGCCCGAGCCTTTACGGGTTGGAAGACCGATCGTCAAGGCGCTTTTCGTTTTGTGCGATTTCAGCATGATTATGGCGCTAAGACTGTCTTTGGGAAACGTAAAAATTTTACAGGTGAGCAAGTGGTCGATCTGGTCTTGCAACAGCCACAAACAGCGAAGTTCATCGTAGATAAGATTGTGGATTTTATGGTCGGCCCTCAATTAGATCAAGCCAAGCGCAGTGATTTATACAGCTCATTTCGTCGTAGCGATCTGCATATCGGGAAGCTATTGCAGGAAATATTTACTTCGGATTGGTTCTACGCGCAGGAGCATCGCGCGGCTCGAATAAAATCCCCCATAGAATTATTAGTAAGCGTTTGCCAGGCCTTTGATTTAAAAAAGGATTCCGGCATTGGCTTGTTGATGGCTCAGCGCTCTTTAGGGCAAGTTTTGTTTGCTCCACCATCTGTAGCTGGATGGCCCAGTGAAAGGCAGTGGATAGATAGTTCCTCCTTGCTTTACCGCCAGAATTTAGGTTTTGCGGTATTGCTGAATCGGGCGTTAAAGGGCATTGAAAAAGCCAATTTTGATGCTAAGGTTAAGGGTATGGACCTTCCTAAAGGCAGCAAACTCTTTAGTGCGTCTACGCGCTACTGGCAGGGACTTTCTACCGCAGCATGCAGTGAAATTTTGTTTGCTAAACCGCCAAGTCAACAGGTCTTAGCGCAAATTGATCGGGCCGCAGGGGCGGAGTCGACACCCGAACTCATGCGCTTAGCCTTGCTTATGGCCTTGCCCGAATACCAACTCTGTTAATACACGAAGCTATGGAAAGAAGAACTTTTTTAAAACGCAGCGCCTTAGCGAGTACCGCTTTGATGATCCCAGGCTTTTTACAGGCGCAGTTCAAACCCTTAAGTCAATTGGGTAAACGCTTGATCATTATTCAGCTTTCGGGTGGTAATGATGGGCTCAATACTGTGGTGCCTTTTAGGAATGACATCTATTACCGCAGCAGACCAGTTCTCGGTTTGAAACGCGATCAACTCAATGCAGTCACAGATGCGGTAGGATTTCATCCCGCTTTTAAGAATATGGCCAAACTCTATGAATCTGGTGATTTACTCACCATTAATGGCGTTGGGTATCCCAATCCGAACCGGTCGCATTTTAGGAGTATGGATATTTGGCATTCCGCTTCAGATAGCGATAAGCATTTACAATCGGGTTGGTTAGGGCGTTATTTGGATCACCAATGTGCAGGTTCGTGCGGTAATCCTTTGGCTATTGAAATTGATGGTAGTTTGAGTTTGGCGCTCAAAGGGGAGGAGCAAAAGGCTTTAGCGATTCGCAATGTGAAGCAATTCAACAAGATGTCCAAGAGCAGATTGAATCAGTTTTTGCTGCAACAACACGAAGCCGAACATCACCACGACAACCACGCCTATTTGTACAAGACCCTGCGAGAGACGGTAAACGCTGCAGATTATTTGGAATCTCGATTAAATCGTATGCCCACTCACAGTCAGTTTCCAAAAACGCAATTGGGGAGACAATTACGCACCATGACTCAAATGATGAGTGCAGGTTTGGACAGCAGTGTTTATTACACTTCTATGAGTGGATTTGATACCCATGTGAATCAAAAGCAACTGCAGCAAAGACTCTTGTCGCAGGTAGACGAGGCCGTGGGCGTTTTGGTTGATACCTTAAAAAAAGAGAATCTTTGGAAGGATACTGCGGTGATGATTTTTTCTGAATTTGGCCGTAGAGTTGTGGAGAATGGGTCTCAAGGCACCGATCACGGTTCTGGCAATCAAGTATTCCTACTCAGTGGTGGACTTAAAAAACAAGGCTTTTACAATGATTTGCCGGACCTAAGCCGTCTCAATGACGGAGATCTGGCCATGCAAATTGATTTTAGACAGATCTACACCACCCTTTTAAAGGATTGGTTTAATACAGATCCATCCGGAATTGTCCCCGGGAGGTTTGAACCCTTGAATATTTTCTAATAAAGCGCAATTGCTTAACTTCATCGCTCATAAAAAATCGAACTATGAAAAAATTGGCATTGCTAGTCTTCTTGACATTTTCACTTAGTCTAACGGCTCAGAATGAAAAACTGATCGGAAAATGGACCGGAGATAGTAAAGGAGAAGTAGGTAGCATTGTCTTTGACGATGAAGGTTTCATCACTTTCATTATTGAAGGGAACCCGATGGGTGGAAAAGCCTTTGACATGGATGGAGTTACCGCTAATATGACCTACGAGGTAGACTACAGCGTTAAACCTTACCCTGTAGAGATCAATGTGAATGTCCCAGAAGTGGGCACCTTAGGGACTATGTATGGCTTTATTGAATTTCTTTCAGACGATTCCATAAAAATGGCAGTGGGGCAATTGGGTGAAAAGATCACCGAAATTACCCCACAAAATTCCATTGTCCTTAATCGGGACGAGTGATTTAAACAACCTGATTTCTGATCAGATCCTCAAAGGTTTCGCGTTTGCGGATCAGTTTCCAGTCACCATCAATGAATAAGGCTTCAGCAGGGCGGTAACGGCTGTTGTAATTGCTCGCCATAGTAAAGCAGTAGGCTCCCGCATTACTGAAACTCAACACATCGCCTTCAGAGATCTCAGCGATGCGTCTATTGTTAGCAAAGGTGTCTGTTTCACAAATATACCCAACTACCGAGTAAAAACGCTCTTTACCTTCAGCATTGGAGATGTTTCTGATCTGATGTTGTGCGCCGTAAAGCATTGGACGGATCAAATGGTTAAAACCACTATCTACTTGAGCAAAAACGGTAGAGGTAGTTTGCTTAATGGCATTCACGCGGACTAAGAATTGACCAGCTTGACTCACCAAGAATTTTCCAGGTTCAAAAGCCAAGGTCAGCGGACGGCCGTATTCGGCCTCAAACTCGTTAAAGCGTTGGCTGAGTTTTTCTCCAAATTCTTCCACATTGGTTTCAATATCGCCTGCTTTGTAAGGAACTTTGAATCCACTTCCGAAGTCAATAAAGTCCAAAGTCTTAAAATGTTTCGCCGTCTCAAAGAGGATCTCAGAAGCATAAAGGAAAACTTCCACATCTAAAATATCACTTCCGGTATGCATGTGGATTCCGTTGATGTGCATTCCCGTATTCTCTACAATTCTCAAAATGTGAGGCAATTGGTGAATGCTGATCCCAAACTTGCTGTCAATATGCCCTACAGAGATGTTGGTGTTTCCACCTGCCATAACGTGCGGATTGATGCGGATACATACAGGAATATCGGGATGTGCGGTTCCAAACTGCTCTAAAATAGCGAGGTTATCAATATTGATCTGCACCCCTTTGGCAGCAACTTGTTCGATCTCTTCAAAAGAAACACCGTTGGGCGTATAAATGATGTCTTTCGGATCTACACCGGCCTCCAGTCCGATAAGCACTTCTTGAATGGATACGGTGTCCAATCCGGCGCCAAGGCCATTGATGAGTTTTAAAATGGACAAATTGTTCGAGGCCTTGACCGCATAATGGATCTTGAGCTTCTTTACCTGTTTAAAAGCTGCAGTGAGGCGTTTGTATTGAGACGCGATCATTTGGGCGTCATACACATACAAAGGGCTGTCAAAGCGATCTACAGCTGTTAAAAGGTCTTGATTTGTCATTGTTTTAAAATTTTAGCCTACTAAATTAAGCAAGCCGATTAAATCTTCTGCAAGTCAGAGTCGATAAAAAAGTGTTAAGCTTTCGATAAGACACTTATTTTCTAGTGGAAATTTGTTGGCTTAGACCGTTCGCATTTGCTACCTTTGCAAAACAGAAAAAAACACGACCGAGCATATGAATCTACACGAATATCAAGGCAAGGAAATATTAAACAGTTTTGGGGTACAGATCCAAAGAGGATACGTAGCCGAAACTCCAGAGCAGGCTGTTGATGCTGCAAAGAAATTAACGGAAGAGACCGGAACCGGTTGGCATGTGATCAAAGCACAAGTGCACGCTGGAGGTCGCGGAAAAGGTGGCGGAGTAAAATTGGCCAAGAACTTGGACGAAGTTCGCGAGATTTCCGATCAGATCTTAGGTATGCAACTCATCACTCCGCAGACTTCTGCAGAAGGAAAAACTGTTCACCAAGTATTGATTGCTGAAGATGTTTACTACCCTGGAGATTCAGAGCCAAAAGAATACTATATGAGTGTACTTTTGGATCGTGCCGCAGGTAAAAATATGATCATGTACTCTCCACAAGGAGGTATGGATATTGAAGCGGTTGCAGAAGAAACTCCGGAATTGATCTTTACAGAGACTGTGGAGCCAGACACCGGATTACTTCCTTTCCAAGCGCGTCGTATTGCCTTTAACTTGGGCTTGAGCGGTAAAGCATTTAAAGAGATGACTAAATTCGTTTTTGCTTTGTACAAAGCTTACGAGAACTCAGATTCTTCTCTATTTGAGATCAACCCAGTATTGAAGACCAGTGATGATCGCGTGATCGCGGTGGACTCTAAGGTAACTATTGATGACAATGCGCTCTTCCGTCACAAAGATTACGCAGCTATGCGTGACGTTCGTGAAGAGAATCCAATTGAGGTTGAGGCCAAAGCTGTTGGTTTGAACTATGTAGATCTTGACGGAAACGTTGGATGTATGGTAAACGGAGCCGGCTTGGCAATGGCGACTATGGATTTGATCAAGATGGCCGGTGGAGAGCCAGCCAACTTCCTTGACGTAGGAGGAACTGCAGACGCTGAGCGTGTGGAAACAGCTTTTAAGATCATTCTTCGTGATGAGAATGTAAAAGCGATTCTTGTGAACATTTTTGGAGGTATTGTACGTTGTGACCGTGTGGCGCAAGGTATTGTAGATGCCTACAAGAACATCGGGGACATTCCTGTACCAATCATTGTTCGTTTGCAAGGAACCAATGCTGAATTAGCGAAGGAAATCATTGATAATAGTGGTTTGGATGTGCATTCTGCAGTAGAATTTAAAGAAGCATCAGATAAAGTTCAGGCGGTACTCGCATAAACTTTGAAACATACTTAAAGCTCCCGTAAACGCTGGTTTTCGGGAGTTTTTTTATGCCCTATTTTGAATGTTAACTAGTTCAAATAATCGTTAAACTGTCGTTAAATCAAGCCTTTAGAAGTAACTATTTAATTTTTGAGCAGTCTATTAGGTGTACATCAATTTAAATCGAACAGTAATGCGAAAATTAAGTTTATTAGTAGTTGCCCTAGCGTTTTTTGTAGGGACTACTGCAAATGCGGCCACCGAGCCAACAAACGAGAACCCAGTAACGATCACTCAAGAGATCGGGAAGTTTTTAGCCAACCCAGACTTTGATTTTGGAGGGGAGGAGATCGCCAAGGTTTCTTTCATGATCAACAAAGACAATGAGGTGGTTGTACTGTCTGTAGATTCAGACAATGACACTGTGGTGACTTACATCAAGTCAAGATTGAACTATCAAAAACTTGAGACAAGCGCTCAGAAAGGAATGGAATATACAGTGCCCGTGCGATTGAAGACGGTAGTGTAGAGGAGGCACTGTAAAAAAGAAGAATCCCGCAGTCTGGCTGCGGGATTTTTTTTGGTCCTTGCTTTTCCCTATTTTTACCCCACTACAACAGATGGATAAAAAAGAGGAAAAATTAGGACTACTCAGTGATTTGATTGCTTTAGCGCAGGCGGATCACCATATTTCTGAAGAGGAATATCAATTTATCATGACCTTGGCCAAGCGCTTTGAAATTGATAAGGAGACGGTTCACGACCTCTTTCACAATCCTGTGGAATCCAAGCCAATCGTTACGGAACTCGGGCGCATCACGCACTTTCACAAATTGGTGTTGATGATGAATATTGACCTCAAAACCAAAGACGCTGAGGTTGCCGCATTGCGGAACTTTGGACTCAAGATGGGGATTCGTATGGAGATCATTGATCAGGTGATGCTCCGCATGGATAAATACGAGAACAAGCTCATTCCTGCTGACGAGTTGGTGCGTATTTTCCAAGCCTACTACAACTAAACTGTCAATTCGGCATTAAAATTTATACCAATCACGTCAAAATGGCGTGAAAATAGCAATGGAATCGAAATTGCTATACACTAGACGTAAATAAATTTTTCATGTTATGAGTTTAGTTAAAAGAAATACACGATTTGGATTCCCTTTACTATTAGACGATCTGTTTTTAAATGATCGCTTGGATGTATGGGGAGGACAAAGAGCCGCCCTGCCGGCAGCCAACATTAAAGAAACCGAAGATGATTTTCAAGTGTCCTTGGCGGCCCCAGGCTTTAAAAAAGAAGATTTTAATATCAACCTAGAAGATGATGTGCTAACCATATCATCAACAGTTGAGAATACATCAGAAGTCAAAGATGAGAAGGAGCGCTATACGCGCAAGGAGTTTAGTCGTTCAAGCTTTAGCCGCGCCTTCAGTCTTCCAGAAGATGTAAAACAAGACGAGATCTCAGCAGCCTATACCGATGGTATTTTGACCATTGTTGTTCCTAAGAACAAAGAGGCTCAGCTGTCTCAAAAGCGCACAATTGCAATTTCATAGTTATCCTAAGACTCTATTAGGAAATTTGGTTAGTTAGTTGTAGTAAGTCAGATCTTTGCAATTGGGGTCTGACTTCTTTTTTTTGGTGACTAACGTCTGCGGCGTCTGCGTGGAGTTTGAGCGGCGGCCACCTTAGAAGAGGTGCTCACCATGGCCTCGATCTCTTGGAGTTCTTTAGCAGTGAGGTCTCTCCACTTACCTTCAGGAATACCATCTAGCGTAATATTCATGATGCGGACCCGTTGCAAACGGGTTACTTCATAGCCTAAGTATTCACACATTCTGCGGATCTGTCTATTGAGGCCTTGCACTAAGATGATTTTAAAGACAAATCGACTCAGACGTTCCACCTTGCACTTTTTAGTAACGGTTCCCAAAATTGGGATCCCTCCAGCCATGCGTCTCACAAACTCCTCAGTTATTGGGCGGTCTACAGTAACGATGTATTCCTTTTCGTGTTGATTCCCGGCGCGAAGTATTTTGTTGACGATATCACCGTTGTTGGTTAGAAAAATCAGGCCTTCACTGGGTTTGTCCAAGCGACCCACGTGAAAAATGCGCTCCTTGTGGTTGATATAACTGATGATATTTCCCGGAATGCTTTCATCCGTTGTACAGGTAATACCTACGGGTTTATTAAAGGCGATAAAGACATCGTCCTCTTTTTTATTGGCCGATTTTCCATCTACACGAATCTCATCATCGGGCAGAACACGATCTCCCAAAACCGCTTTCCGGCCATTGATGGTCACCCGACCTTGCTCGATCAAAGCGTCAGCTTGACGGCGCGAGCAAAATCCTTGTTCGCTTAAGGCTTTATTAATGCGGATGCTGTCTGCTGCGTGCTCCATTATTAGAGGGTTTCCATTTCTTTCTGATACTGCTTGATCTGATCACGCAATTTAGCAGCGAGCATAAAATCCAACTCTTTTGCGGCCTTTTCCATGGCCTTGCGCGTATCGCGAATGCGCTTTTCTATCTGAGGTTTGGTCAAGTACTCTTCCGGGCGTTCTTGCAACAATTCTTCCGCGGTATCAAAGGTAAAACGTTCGGTCTTTTCTTTAGTCAAAGCATTGTCCAAAGACTTTTTGATCGCCGTTGGTGTAATGCCGTGTTTCTCGTTATAGGCGATCTGCTTTGCTCGTCGGTAATTGGTACCGTCTATGGTTTCTTGCATACTCCGAGTAATCGTGTCTGCATACATAATGGCCTTTCCGTTAATGTTTCGTGCTGCGCGCCCTACGGTTTGCGTCAAAGAGCGATTCGATCTTAAGAAACCTTCCTTATCCGCATCTAAAATAGCTACCAAGGACACCTCCGGTAAGTCCAATCCTTCACGTAAAAGGTTCACTCCAATGAGCACATCAAAAAGACCCATGCGCAGATCCTGCATGATCTCTACGCGTTCCAAGGTGTCTACATCACTGTGAATATAACGACAACGGATCTGAATACGCGTGAGGTATTTAGTGAGTTCTTCTGCCATGCGTTTGGTCAAAGTAGTTACCAAAACGCGTTCGTCTTTTTCTACGCGCAGTTGAATCTCTTCAATAAGATCGTCAATTTGGTGTAAACTCGGACGGATCTCGATCACCGGATCCAATAGGCCTGTAGGGCGGATGATCTGTTCGGTATAAATTCCTTCTGATTTACCCAATTCATAATCCGCAGGCGTTGCACTCACATAGATCACCTGATTCTGAAGCGCTTCGAATTCTTCAAACTTTAATGGACGGTTGTCCATGGCTGCGGGCAGTCTAAATCCGTATTCCACCAGATTCTCTTTACGAGAACGGTCACCTCCATACATGGCACTTACCTGCGGAATAGACACGTGACTCTCATCCACCACCATTAAATAATCGTCTGGGAAGTAGTCCAACAAACAGAAGGGACGGGTTCCGGGTTCGCGGCCGTCCAAATAGCGCGAATAATTCTCAATACCGGAGCAATAGCCCAGTTCGCGTATCATTTCTAGGTCAAAGTTGGTGCGTTCTTCCAGGCGTTTTGCTTCTAATGGCTTACCGATCTCTCTAAAGTAATCCACCTGCTTCACCAGATCATCTTGGATGTTGTGGATGGCATTTTGCAGCACATCTGGAGAGGTCACAAACATATTGGCCGGGTAGATCGTCAAGCGGTCGTAGCGCTCAATAAGGTTGTTGTTGCTTGGGTCAAAGGCTTCGATCTCTTCAATCTCATCTCCGAAGAAATGAATTCTAAAAGCGATATCCGCATAGCTGGGATAGACATCCAAAGTATCTCCTTTAATCCTGAAATTCCCATGGTTGAACTCAGCCTCTGTTCTTGAGTACAAGCTTTGAACCAATTTGTGCAAAAGAGCCGTGCGGGAGATCATTTCTCCTTGCTCCAGTTTGATCACGTTCTTTTGAAACTCGATCGGGTTTCCAATACCGTAAAGACAACTCACGGATGCCACCACAATCACATCGCGTCTACCCGAAAGCAGGGAAGAGGTGGCGCTCAAACGCAGCTTCTCAATTTCTTCGTTGATGGAGAGGTCCTTTTCAATATAGGTTCCACTAGTCGGAATATAGGCTTCAGGTTGGTAGTAGTCGTAATAGGATACAAAATACTCCACCGCATTGTTGGGGAAGAATTGCTTGAATTCGGTGTACAACTGAGCTGCCAAAGTCTTGTTGTGAGCCAGTACCAGCGTGGGTCGCTGTACTTCTTCAATGACATTGGCTACGGTAAAAGTTTTTCCACTACCGGTGACCCCCAAAAGTGTTTGGTACTTTTCTCCGGTTTCAATCCCCTCAGCCAAGGCTTTGATGGCTTCAGGTTGATCTCCAGTCGGCTTAAAATCAGAAACAATAGTGAATTTCATAGGCTTTTTCTCTCCGCGAATCGGACCTTAAAATTACCACTTTTTCAGGGCATAAAAAACAAAAACGGCCCGTATTGATACGAGCCGTTTTTATTTATTAAGATGACACTTTGGTCAAGGTCATTAGTAATTCAGATACACCCAACCGCTATAGAGTTGTTGGGTTTCTGCGGATTGTGAGCTGTCTGGCGCATCGTTGAGTTGAAGGGTGTAGAAATATGTTCCCACAGGTAATAACTCCCCATTCTGAGCTGCTGCTCGACCGTCCCATTGATCTGTGCTTGCATTGGCACTATAGACCATGATGCCTCGGCGATCAAAGATTTTAAGTTCAAAATTTGGATGATTTTCCAAACCAAGTATGGCAAAGGTATCGTTAAAACCATCCCCATTTGGCGAAATACCTTGTGGGATCTCTACAGCACAACTAATAATGCTAAAACCTGCCAAACCAACGGCGTAGCAGCCATTGGCAGAGGTTCCGCGTATGTAGATCGTTCCAACGTCACCATTAATGGTATAATTTGAAGGATCGCTAATGGGGTTATTGCCGTTTTCTGCATCTTCTGAAGTGGTATGATAGGTGTATTCCAACGGAACTTCCGTAGTGCCAATAGCCTCGATTAAAGAGGTTAGGTCAAAACTCGCTGTTCCGTCCGAACCTGTCGCGCAAAGCTCAATAAAGTCCAATACAGCCAAAGCGGGAACCACATCAACCTGTAACTCCACGGTGGTGGTGTTGAAACAGCCTGTGGCAGTATTGGTGACACGGATATACACAATCTCAGGATTGCTTGTATTGGTGTAATTCAATGGCAATGGATTGTCTCCGCTAGCAGCGTCAGCTTCACTATTATGGAAGGTCGCAAACAGATCGGGGTCAGCATCGCCACCACTTACTACAGCAATCAAGGGTTCAAGATCAAATGTAGCTGTAGGACCATCATTACTGCATTCTAAAAGTGGTTCCGGTGCAATCAATGTAGGAACAGCCAAAACTGCCAAAGTCAATTCCGTAGTACTAAAACAACCGGTGGAGGGGTCTGTGACACGAGCGTAAACCGTTTGTGGATTACTCGTGTTGGTGTACGGACTCACTAATGCAGCTGTTCCGGCCTCAGCATCGGCTTCGGTTTCATGATAGCTAACTTCCAAACTGGCATCACCGCCTGTAATCTCTGAGTCTTTGGAGTTAAGGTCAAAGGCTTCGATCTCATCACCGGGATTGTTCTGGTCACACAGTTCTAATGGAGACGGTTCGACGATCACTGGGCCATCCAAAACTATAAGGGTCAAGGATTCAATACTGAAACACCCTGTGGTATCATCCTCAACACGTGCAAAGACGTTCTGCGGATTCGCAACATTCGAATACGGACTGCTTAAAGCCAAGGAGGTATCTCCAGAAGCGGCATCTGCCTCCGTTAAATAATAATTTACTGTAACTCCAGCAGCTCCTCCGGTGATCTCAGCATCACGGGAAGTCAGATCAAAGGGCTCAATGCCATCAAAAGGCAGCATATCACAGAGTTCATAGGCCTCTGGTGCAGTGGTCGCCGGGCCTTCATTTACGGTTATTGCAAAGCTTCCAATAGTAAAACAACCTGTGGTAGGATTCACGATTCTCACCCAGATAAGCTGCGGATTCACCACATTTGAATAAGCCGTAGGGTCTGCAATGGCTCCTGTGCCTGCATCGGCATCAGCCTCTGTTTCGTGGAAAGTAATATCCACACCAGTTTCTGTTGTGATCTCTGAGATCCAGAAAGTCAAATCAAAAACCGTAATCTCATCGGCAACTTCATCGTCACACAACTCATAGGTAGTGATAGGGTCATTGATCTCAGGAGAATCCAATACCGTAATGGTAAAGCTAACGATATCAAAACAGCCGCCTGAATTCTCAATGCGCGCCCAAACTACCTGAGGATTCTCAGTATTGGTATAAGGCATGATCAGCTCTGTACCTGCTACACCTGCTAAAGCATCAGCTTCTGAGACATAATAAGTCACAAAAGTATCGGGCTGCCCCGCGATGATCTCTGCATCTGCTAAGGTTAGATCAAATTCGGCAAAACCATCATTATCGTCATCACAAACCGTAAGATCCGTAGGTGTATTTGCCACTGGAGTATTAAAGAAGGTCACAATCACCGTATCGGCAACAGTACATTCTCCATCTGTGGCCTCACAGCGGTAACTTCCCGTAGTAGTGGCGTCGTAAGTTGGATCCGTAGCCCCAACGATAGGTGCGTCATCTAGGAACCATTGGTAAGTCACACCAGCAGTGCCTGTATCGGCATCTAAAGTAATCGGGTCGGTATCACAAGTTCCTATATCCTCACCAAGGTTGAAACTGAAAGTAGCGTTGGTAGTGACGGTAACGGTATCTTCTACAGTTACTGTCTCTCCATTACAGTTTAGGTAATCCACACGAGCAGTATAGGTTTGTGTGCCTGTCGGGCAGACCGTAATATTTGCGGTATCACCAACCACAGCGCCAGATTCATCCAACCAGGTAATGCTGGTCACACTCGGGCCGTCTGGAATAAAGCGCCAGGCTTCAAATTCCGTGGTCCACGGCGAATCGGAAGTATTTCTCCCGGGCGGAACAAAGGCCTCTGTGCCTTCATTGTTCTGTATCCCTAAAACGGCGTTACCGTCATTCCAAGTCTCGCAGGTTGGTTTGTTTAGGATGTATACGTCAATAATATTGGTGGTTTCATACAATACTGCCATTTGTGTAGCTAGTAGATCACCACAACTGGCCGAGAACATGGGCACTTCAAAATAAGACACGACCAAAACGCGATTTGGCGCCGTTCCCAAGACCTCATAACCGATCTCCTCAAAATCACTGGTTGCAGGATTGATGTCATGTCCAGGGGTAAAGATGTTCGCTTCTCCTAAGGTTGGATTGTCATTATTGGGCAGATCTTCATCAAATGACCAACCGTTGGAAGTGTCTGAACCATCCACTTCAAAACGAATAACCCCGTTGGACCCTACTTGGAATTGGGTCTCTGCTCCTCCGAAGAAACAAAAATCAAAAGGCAGGTCCTCTACATCCGACCAAGCGTCATCAATGTCTGGATTTAAACTGTTGGCTAATCCGTTAAAGGAAAAAGGTGGGTCAAAAGGAATTGGCACTACGTTATAAGTGGTTGTTTCTCCAATAGAAAGGAAGTCAGCGCTTAGGTCTGCACAAATCTCCCCAGAAGAACAGTCTAGGGTAACGTCAGGCCCCGCGTCTACAAATGGATTCCCAACGGAAACATCAAATTCGATGTCCGCTGTTAATTCTATTCGAGTTTGATCCACACATCCCGCTGCGTCCGTAGCAGTAAAGCTGATCGGATATAAGCCCGGAGAGGTATAAGCGTGCATTGCGCTTAGGCCGCTCATTACAGTTCCGTCACCGAAGTCCCACTCATAGGTGGCTCCCGCGTCTGAATCTGCAAAGACAGCAGAAGCGTTTACCGTGATGACTTCATCCACGTCGGCTTCAATGATGCCACCAACTGCTGCAGGTGTAGAACCGTCAAAGGTGGTTGAAATCTCTTGGCAACAGCTTATCTGCGCTTCCCAACCAATGGAGGTGAAGAATTCATTCGATACGAATTCAAAGGTCAAACATCCAGAAGGATTCGTCGGTGATGGACGTACAATTCCAGGACTGTTGGTACCCGAAAAATCACCAATTACGGGAGCAGAGGTGTCAGCACCATCATAAATGGTCAATACGTCGTTAGGAGTTTCTGTAGTAAAGCTGGTGAAATCTACTTGGAGTATACCGCCAGAACCATCGTCACAAAGCGTGAGTACTAAGGTTTCATTATTTGAATAAGGGGCAGCAGGTCCTCCGGAATCGTAAAAGTTACCGGTGCACACATTAAAACTGCCGTTTTGCATATTGATCTCTTGTGCTATGACATTACAAGTCAATAGCCCGAGAAAAAAGAGGAGTAGTTTAGTTTTCATAGGACTATTGATTTTTGCGCTCTTGTGGAGCGATTATGATGAGGTAATCCGTGCCGTCAATGCGGTAGATCAGTTTTTTGGCTGAGTAAAAGTCGAATTGGTATTTGAAAGGATTGAACTGGTCTGGGTCGAATCCACTTTCTCTACTGAGCCCAGGATTATAAATGGAGTACATGGGTACCTCTGAAAGTAATTTGAGATTGCGATCAAGATCTAATTTTTCAGCCTCACTTTTTACATAGGAAATTCGCTGTTCAAAGAGTTCTTTCATATACGCATAGCGACGGGTATCTGGTTTGATGAAATCGGCACCAGAACCGGTATATACCTGAGCGATGAAAAGGTCAAATTTTGCAGGGTTCGGTTTAGAAACCTGTGCTTGCATTGCCGGGAGGTTAAAGGCAAGCAAAAGCAGCCCTAGGCAGGCTTGTTTAGTTAGCGACATGGCGGTTAGTTTTTAGGGGAAAGTTAAGGAAATTATCCCCGTGAAAATCTGCCGTTTATCGATAAAAAAAGCCTTCAAATCTAAATTTGAAGGCTTTCTATTATTATGGTTACTTAACTTCTAGTAATTCAAGTACACCCATCCGGAGTATAATTGTTCAACATCAGAGAATGGATCTCCAGGCATGTCGTTCAATTGTAGGGTGTAGAAATAAGTTCCTACAGGTAATAACTCACCATTTTTCTCAATGGCACGTCCGTCCCATTCTTGAGTACTTGAGTTTCCAGAGTATACTAACAATCCGCGACGATCAAAGATCTTCAACTCGTAGTTCGGGTGAAGTTCCAATCCGCCGATATCAAAGGTGTCGTTGAATCCATCGTTATTTGGAGAAATACCTTGAGGGATTTCAATTTCACAAGCCACAACACTGATCTCTACAGAGGTTGTTTGGAAACATCCGGCAGCGTTAGCAACGCGGATGTAAATAGTCTCTGGAGTAGTTGTATTGGTGTAACTCTCAGGACCAGAGATTGGGTTGCTACCGTCTTCAGCATCGGCTGAATTGGTGTGATAGGTCACCGTTAATCCTGATAGGTCTACGCCCAATTGTGCATTGAATGCAGTAAGGTCAAATTGATTGGTCAAACCAGAAGCACCGTCGGCAGGACAGCTTTCTACTGCAGCCGGAGCAGTCAATGGATCAATAACCAAAGCAACGAGTTCTAGCGTTGTATTACTCACACATCCGGTTACGTCATCTACCACACGCACATAGATAGTTTGTGGGTTAGAAGTGTTGCTGTATGGAGAAGCCAATGGGTTGTCACCAGTTTCTGAATCAGCAAGGGTCTCGTGATAAGTTACAGTCAATCCAGAAGCACCACCAGTGATCTCGTTATCACGGCTGGTTAGATCGAACTCAGCAACTCCACCTGGAGTTCCACACAATTCGTAAGCCGCCGGGTCACTAATAGTTGGACTGTCTGGGTACATGATCTCGTACGGTCCAGCATCAGAGGCTTGACAAGCCCCTAGATCAACAAGAATGTCTGTGTAAACACCTTCATCCAAGCCAGAGATCACAATAGTTCCGGCACCGTCTGCGGTTAAGGCATCTGGTCCAACTGGCGTTCCGTTAAAGTTATAAGAAACATCATAAGTTGTGCCTGCAGAAAGTCCTGAGATCACAATGCTTCCATCTGCAGAACATGTAGTAGGATCGTTTACAGTCACTGTAAATGTCGGATCGTCTGGATAGTTGATCTCAAATGGTCCGGCAAGAGTTGTAGTACATTCTACGATCTCTACAGTAACGTCGGTGTAGATACCTTGATCCAAACCTGTGATCAAAATGTTTCCAGAGCTATCCGTAGTGAAGGACAAAGGTCCAACTACCACTCCGTCTACTGTGTAGGTGACATTGTAGGTAGTATCGGCAACCAAGCCTTCTATCAGTAGTGCACCGTTTGGTCCACAAACATCAGAATCTTGAGCAGTTACTGTGAAGCTAGGAGCATCTGGCTCAACTAATTCGATTGGAGTCGGTTGCGTGAAAGAACAGTCGTTGAAGGTAAGTACACCATCAGCATAAATACCGGCAAGCAATCCATTGATCACTATTGTACCAGAAGCATCAGAAGTCACTGTGATTGGTCCTACTGGTACTCCGTTAAAGGTATAGGTGAGTTCAAAGGTGGTGTTCGGGAACACATTGCCAATGATCACTTGTCCTGTTGGTCCACAAGTTGTTGGATCTACGCCTGTAATGGTAGCACCTCCTAATGAAGGTCTGTTCAATTCAAACGGTCCAGCTGCAGTATAGGTACAATCATTCAATACGATGGTAATGTCTGTGTAAACACCTTCATCCAAGTCTGTGATGATGAACTGCCCAGTGGCATCAGTAGTCACAGTGATTGGTCCCACAAGCACACCGTCTAATAGGTATGTTACCTCATAAGTGGTATCTGCTGCTAATCCATCAACGGTCAATGATCCGTCAGAATCACAATTCACAGGATCTGCTGTGGTCACTACTGGAGTGAAATCTGGATATTCAAAAGTATAAGGACCTGGATCTGTAAAGCTACAGGTTCCTTGTTCTAGTGTAATGTCAGTGATGGTAACTTCTCCTAAACCAGTAATGAAGATACTTCCTGTAGCATCAGAAAGTACAGTGGCTGGTCCGATTACCGTTCCATCTTGAGTGTATGTTAGATCGTAAGAGGTCGCTGGGGTTAAGCCAGAAAGCTCAAGGCTACCGTCCATATCACAAGCTACAGGTTGATTCACAATAGCCGTGAAGGTTGGCGCTCCTGGATCTTCCACTACGATAGGACCGGCATTCTCAAAGAAACATCCAGCGTCGTTAGTGAAAACAAAGTCTGTGTAAACTCCAGCATCCAAACCACCAATGGTCAAAGTTCCAGTCATATCAGCTGGAAGCGTGATTGGTCCTACAGGGACACCATCGTCTACATAAGAAATGTTGTAATCCGTGTCTCCGAGTAAGCCAGTAACTAAAATGCTACCATCATCGGCACCACAAGCTGATGGACTTTGCGGAGCTAAAGAAATAAAGGTCGGGTCAACACCACCACCAGTAAAGTCTCTAAATACGTAGAAATAAGTAAAGTTTACAGATTCTCCTGGAGCAAGATCTCCAAAGAAGTAAGCGATAGAGATCGCCTCATCTGCAGTGTTAGTAGCTCCTTCTGTTTGCTCAAAACCAATTCCGTTCCAAATGTCAGACGGATCACGGTTACTGAAACCACCGTAAGTCACACGAGCACGCTCATCCTGAACGTAGTAACACACACTGGAACCGTTGGCATCCGTTCCTCCAAGAGGTCCTTGAGAAGCACAAACGAAACCTAGAATGTCAATACCACCAGAAGGTTGTGCGATCAATTCTTGATCCGTCGTAAAGGTTCCGTTAATGGTTTGGTTGTTGTCTGGATCCACATTGTTCATCCAGTAAAGGTTCGTCTTTGGTACAGCATCTAAGTTAGTCAAACGCTGCTCCATTCTGATGAAAAGACCGTCACGCGATACCGAGAAGTTACGAATGATCTCAATTCCATCGATGAAACCATTCCAAGAAATCTGAGCAAAATCACCAAAACAAGGGTCGGTGAGGATCCCTGCTCCACTGATTGCTCCAGGAACTTGGTTTGGACTCGCTAAATTGTTATTCCATACAGCCCCATCGTACTCGATTCCCCAACCTTCCTCCGGAGAACCTGGTGTAAAGAAATCTCCGTCATAATCAACCCAGCCGTCCATAGTTGGGTTAGCGATAAAACCAAACAGGTCATTACCGGTCTCGCGGCTATCGTGGTATGGGGGTCCGGGGTTTTGGTCATTCGGGACCCCGAATGTACCGTTTTGGTTGATCCCGATTTCAATGAAATTACCTTTGGCGAAAGCATCGTCCAAAGACAACTGTGCATCGAGCTGCGCCTGACTCTGTTGAAGCCCTAAAAATAGGAAGGCCAGTGCAAATATTGATTGAAAAAATCTAGGAGTAAAATTTCTCATAGAAGGTGGCTGTTAATTGTATAAATTGATGTCTAAAATATAAATGTAAGAGATTATTTTAAGTCTGTAAAAGAATTGAACAAAACTTAGACGTAATTTTTGTTTTCAACGATGTAGGTAAAAAAAAGCCCTATAAACGGACCTTAAATGTTAAAAAATCGAGGCCTGAATACCCCCTCAAACGCAGTTAATCTCGATTCAAATACAACCATCCGCTCAAGGTATCGAAGTTCTCATCGGCAAGAAATAAAACGTAGTAATAAACCCCAGGAGGAACGACCTCATTTGATTGGGCCAATCCGCGATTTGGAATGCCGTTCCAATGCCCAGTTTCATTACTTCCTACAAAAATAAGATTCCCCAAACGCGAATAGATCTCCAAGCGGTGATCTGGGAAAATATCCAGCAATCCTTGAATTTCAAAAGTGTCATTAATGCCGTCTGTGTTGGGTGAGAAGCCTTGTGGAATTAAAGGCGGACAGTTTTCCACGCGCAATTCAAAACTGCTAATGTCAAAACAGATCTCGTTATCTACCCTCACAAAGATCTCTTGCGGATTTGTAGTGTTTGTAAAACGCTGGGTATTTACAATTGGATTGATCCCGATCAAAGCATCGGAAGCACTGGTGTAATAGCGAATGGTCCCGCCAAATTCTTGCAGTAAAAGCTCAACCTCATTGGTTAGATCGAATTCTGCGCTGTCAAATCCTTGATCACAGGCCAATTGATTGGGCAATTCTGGCAGTTGCGGAATGCTTTGGAAATTTACATTGGATTTAAAGGTATTGTTGGTCTCATCCAACTCTTCAATGATTGAATTCCCATCTCCAAGATCATCGGCAACAGCCAGCAGACTAAAGCTATCCGGGAGCTCTGGATCCAAGATCAAACTGATCTCGATGTCAATAAAACCACCTAAAGGAACTGATGTGGGTGTATCCAAGCCTAAAATAAAGGCTCCATCTGCATAAAGGGCAATCGGAGTACCTGCGGGAAGCGGCGCGGTTCCGTCTGTATTGGAAACTCTGAGCTCAAAACTTAAGACCCTGCCACGGCAAGCAATTATAGGGTCGGGCAAACTCACTGTCGCGTCTGGCAATGGACATATTATCACTTCAATTTCAAAGGAGTCTACCACAAAACAGTCTGCATTGGCAACACGAACATATATGGTTTGCGGATTGCTTGAGGGTAAATAATTTGACGGCTCTACAATAGGGTTGTCACCAGAATTGGCATCGGCTTCGGATTCGTGAAAGCTCAGAATCAATTCTGCGTCAATCCCCGTCATTGCTGTATTGAGGTCAAAACGTTCATCACCAACTGCATCACAGCGTTCCAAGTTTTGTGGAGTTGGAAATTCTGGAAATTTTAAAAGACGAATGGGAAGCTCGGCCTCGTTGTTGAGTTCGTTGAGCTCTGCAACGGTACTGACGCCACTGCCGTTATCATCTGCAACAATACGCAGGTTGAATTCATTGGGGACAACATCCGGAATATTCAGCACAATACTCTGTGATTCTTGCCCGTCAATGGGGAGTTCGGTCACGGTGGCTGCGGAGCCGATCAGCACGGCATCAGCATAAAAAGCAATTGGCGTAGCTGCCGGTAAAACGTCGGTACTGTTTTCATTGTAAATGGTAAAATCTACCTCGAGCTGACGTATGCCACAAGCCGGGTCAACAACGCTATCAATAGTGGCAGTAGCATCTGGCAATTGGCTGTTGAGCACGGTGACAATATTGTTGATCATCACAAAATCCTGCCCAGAGGTAAGTTGTATCACTGCAGAGGTATCGCCCGGCTCTATATTGTCTTCAATACTGTAAAAATCAATGTCCATATTGTAAAGCACGTCCGATCCCGTAAAACTGTTGGTACTGTTAAAAGCATTGTCTGCCGGATTCAACGGAGGATTACTGATCACATCTCCGTTAATAGTCAAAGTTTCTGTGACACTTAATGCGGCATCACCTTCCCAAGCCAAGAATCCGATTTTAGCGCCTTCATCGTCCAAGACATTTAGACTTTCCAGTTCTATACTGATCATATCCGGTACACGCTCCAGACCTTCGTAGACATTGAGTTGATTGAGTGGTAGATCGGGATCCTCAAATACGATCACTATGGACCATCCCGCAAAGTTGGTTCCAGTGGGGCAATAGGTTTCAATGATCTCACTGAGGTCCAATTCCGATAGGGTATAGGTGTCACTACCAATACTCTGAACCAATTCGGTCACGTCGGTGACTGCAGCAAAGAAGGAGCGCGCTTCATCCAATTCTAAAGCGAATGTTCTGTCCGGACGGATCTCATTGCCGTTGAGTTGAACTTCAAAATCCCCATCTCCAGAGCCAGCCCAATACAAAAGCGCATTGATCACCGTTTGATCGGGTTCTAAAAAAAGATCGGCACTAGAACTGGTGAGAATCTCGCAAGGAGCTCCGCCGCCATTCTCTGAAGTATTTAAGGTGTTACCGATAGCCGTGTAGTCAAAACGGCCGTTAAATTGATTGAGCAAACTGACTTCCTGGCCAAAGCCCAGGCAGTACCAAAAGAGCAGGAGTAGCCCTAAGGTGAATTTCAGTTTCATAGCTCGCTGATTTTCTTAAAGATATAAATATTTCTTTAGCGGACGAGACTAAAGTGTGAACGTAGTTCGCGTCCATCTTCAAAGATCACGCGGAACCAGTAGTCGCTGGATGGCATTGGATTGCCGTTGTAAATACCGTCCCAACCCGGCCCGAGCGGATTGAGTCTTGTGAGCATTTTCCCATAGCGATCGTAGATATAGACTTGGGCGCCCGCTTCAAAATCTGGACGCACCCCCAAGACTTGCCAGAAATCATTAACGCCATCGCCATTGGGCGTAAAATAGTTGGGAAAGCCTAAAACAGAGACGATCTGTTCGCTTATTCCGCAACCCAAACGGTCTCTTACATAAACGGTATACACTCCTGGAGGAATATCGGTGAAAATGTTAGAAGTCTGATACAGCCCAGTAGGGTCATTCAAAGCAAATTCGTAATCACCCGGACCGCTGGCATTGATCACAAGGGTGTTTGTTTCTGAAAGGTCAGTGACCTCAATACTGTCAATGGTCGCCGGGCGTGAACCAACAACGGTTATGGTTCGTCTTTTAGAGCATCCCTCTGGGTTAATGATATCCACAAAATACACACCAGCCTCATTCACGGCTATGGTTGGCGTTATCTCTCCGGTTGACCATAAATAACTGTAAGCTTCTATCGGGCTATCATCATCGGTAATTGGTCCAACGTCTAGAGTAATAGTATCAGGAAAACTATTCAAGCAGTAGAGCTGCTCGTCTTCAGTGACAATATCGGGGAGGCCATAGACCTCCAAGAAAATGCGCGCAATTCCAAAGCAATCGTTGTCTTGCTCCAAGCGCGCGTAGATGATCTGCGTAAAGGGATCCGTATTGGTATATGGGCTTGTGATCGGGTTGGTCTCTGCCAGTACATCTTCTAAATTTCCGTAGAAACTCAAGCTGAGGTCCGGGGGTAAGCCATCCAGAATGCTGGCTTCCGCCAAACTTAAATCAAAGACGGTGATCCCATCTTCTGTAGCATCATCGCATTGACTTAAAAAGATGTCGTCAATCTGTTCTCCCGCTACTATTAGTTGCAGTTCTGCAATACTGCTGCATCCGGCTTGGTCAAAGACACGCGCAAAGATGGTCTGTGGATTGCTCAGGTTGGTATAGGCCGTCTCGGGTAAAGGCGATTCGTTATTCTCTGCTTGCAATAAAGTCTGATGGAAACTCACATCTAGTCCTTCTGCGCCACCAGTGAGTTCTGGTATGGCTTCGGTCAAATTGAAGACACTGAATCCGTCATTATTTCCATCGGCGTCACATTGGGTGAGCAAGCTGTCAAAGGCGTCTGGTAAGGGATTGATGACCACATTGGCCTGACCAATGATCGGGCACTCGCCATTCATTGGGTCGATCTCTACCCGATACAGCCCAGAAGTACTGACCTCCAAGTCAAAATCAGATTCGGGAAGAACTACATCGTCTAAGGTCCAAACATAGGTCGCTCCGGGAATCTCTGGGGCAATAAGCGTGAAACTGTCTCCTTCACAAAGATTCAAGGTTGTCGCTGATTCTCCGTTTTGAATGATGTCTACAGTATTTAAGAAGAGCGATTGAATGAAGGGTGGCAATCCGAAGTTACCCGTGCGCCCTCCAAGAGATACTGCGGCGCGTTGATAGTTCGCTCCAGTACCTGGGGTGTTGGGCTCATTGATCACATCCAAAGATGCTTGATTCAAGATCACTCTATAAATACGTCCGTCAATACCCAGCTGCAAAGCTCCTGTAGAATTATCATTGGTGCTTAAGATCGTTCGCGTGGCTGATGGGTCTGGTGCCGTGAGGTCAAACTGATATACTTCGCCAAAATCAAAACCGTCACTGTCATAAACCCCAGCGCAGGTATAGACCAGATTGGAATCTGGAGAAAACTCCAAACCATAAGGTGAATTACCGTTTACATCCAGATCGAGTCCGCCAGAGGCAACACCTGTTGCGGTGTCAAAGTCGTATACAAACAAGGCTCCTGGAGATCCTGCATCACTGGCAGGGTTTTCATTTAAAGTGGCGTGAGCAATGGCTAATTTACTGCCGTCTGGGCTTGATTTCAAATATCCTAAAGCATTGTCTCGGTAGCCAATGAGCGGCACTTCGGGTTCTACGATGGATTCAACCGGAACTGGATTCACACCGCCGCTGCCCACATCATAAGCATAGAAGCGATCCACAAAATGAGTGATCACCCAAATGGATTCGCAGTCGGCATTGCGTACCGCTGTAATTTTCTCTGAATTGGTAGGGAGGAGGTTGATGTTCTTTTCTGAGGTCACCACATCGCCTAAACCCCCATCGAGATCCATATTCACAGTGGAATAGTTCAAACCGCGTAGCGCGCTTGGATCATTTTCTCCAGGGAACAAACCATCCACCGTAAAAATATAATAAAGGTTGGGTTCCTGCGGATTGGGAACAATGATAGCCGATTGCGTGGAGGTGTCTTCTCCCAAGAGGCCAGAACCGTTGGGCATTACCTGATGCTCCCTATTCCAAACTAGGGTGCCGTTGGTGTAAAAAAGCAAATTCCCTGCGCTGTCGCTGATGGTAGCGCAACCTTCTAAGGTTTCCAAAGCGCCATCGGTCAAAGGAGTAGGAGGACTGGTGTTGAAATTCAATCCCGCCCTCGATCCGAAATACCAATTAGCAGCTTCCCCTTGCGCTTGAATATTAAGCGCACAGCCAAACAGCAGTAAGGTGAAGAATAATAGCTTTTTCATTGCAAAGAGGTCATGGCAGCGGCAAAATAGCAGCTGCCAGTTCGCTAGTGCGAACGCCTCAGCAAGATACTATAAATCTCGTTTTTTCAGGATGACCAAAGACCAATAATTGAACAAGAAGGTCCAAACCGATACAATCGCTATTTTGAATAAGGTCACGTTGTAGGTCTTGGTAAATTCTGCTCCCAATTGTGTAGCTGCAGATTGCACTGCGTTGAAACGCGTAAACGGTTCAATGATCAAGTTTTGCATACTCATCAGTGGGAAGAACTGAACTACTTGAGCGGGTAAGTCTGAATTATCCGGGAGCTTAGAGACCATGATTCCATAGATGGCCCATTCTATGATCCACCAGATCAACAGAAATCCAAGGGCAAAAGCTGAACGTTTCACCAAGACGCCTAAGAACAGACAGAAGGAGAAGAATGCCAACAGCTTCAAGAAATAGGCAAAGACATACTCCAAGTCTCTAAAGATGATTCCAAACTCGGTGTAGTCTGAAAAGATCAGTCCTAAGATCAAGGAAACAATGAAAATAAAGGCCGTAGATAAGGCTGCAAAAACGAAAACTGTTATGAATTTAGACAACACAAATTCGCGTTTGCTGAGTCCGTCGATTAGGTTCTGTTTAAGCGTTCTGTGCGTGTATTCATTGGCCATCATGGATACGATCACAATGGCTAAGAACATCTTGAGCAGTGCGGCGATCCAAGTGTTGAAGTGCCAGATGAACGGAAAGTTAAAGATCCCCTGATCTGCCAAACGAAAACTAAAATCTCCGAAGTTGAATTTGATAGACGCCAAAAGCGACATTAAAGAGATCAAGATAAAGTATACGGCGGTGATTACTCGTGCCGATTTATTGTGGATGAGTTTGTGGTACTCGATTCTAAAAAGTCTAAGCATGCTGTTCAATTTTGGCGGTTAGTTCTAAGAATTGTTCTTCCAAGCTTTCTTTACGCTTGTCAAGTTTGGACAATACAATGCCCTCTTTGAACAACATTTCATTGAGTACGCTGGCTTCTAAAGGTTCGTTGAGGTAGGCCACTAAGGCTTCACCTTCTTCTTTTATTTTACCAAAGCTTCCGCTTCCTTCTAAGTAGGCACGCAGTCTAACCATGTCTTCGGCTTGTAAAGTGAAGAAACCGTGACTGGCGTTCATGCCTTCTACTGGTCCGCTGTAAAGTGAAACTCCTTGACGCAAAATAACCACGTGAGAACAGACTTTTTCAACCTCGTCCAATAGGTGAGAGGCCAAAAGAATAGTAGTTCCTCCTTTGGCGATCTTTTTTATGATCTCTCTAATCTGATGGATTCCCTGCGGATCTAAACCGTTTGTCGGCTCATCCAAAATCAAGATCTCCGGGTCGTTGAGCAGGGCAGAGGCAATTGCTAAACGTTGCTTCATCCCTAAAGAGAAGGTTTTAAAGCGACTGTCCTTTCTATCCAGAAGACCGACGAGTTCCAGTTTTTCTTCGATCTTATCTTCAGAAACTCCTTTGATCTTAGCTACTAAAGCCAAGTTTTGTGCCGCACTCATGTACGGATAGAAATTTGGGCGTTCAATGATAGCACCAACGCGCTTGAGCGCATCATGGGTTGAGGTGCTGCCGTCAAACCAGGTGAAGTCACCGGAGGTTCTGTTTACAACATTGAGTACGATTCCAAGAGTCGTTGATTTTCCACTTCCGTTAGGCCCGAGTATACCGTAAACATTGCCCTTTTCAATGGTAAAAGACAGATTGTTTACTGCGGTAAGCGGCCCAAAACGTTTGGTGAGATTGTTGAGCGTTAGGATGGGTTGCATTTATGGTTGTTTAGTAAAACTGATGTCTGTAAGACGAACCAGCCCCATAAATGTTACACGCTAAAAGGAATCCTTTGGGAATTGCCTTTAAGTGTTCTGTTCTCTATTGAAGTATACCAGATAATAATACATCTGACGTTCTTCATCCCAACCTTTTTCTACAAATTTGTCTGCGCTCTCTGGGTTGATGAAATCCATTTTGATCTGAATGTTGGTATCTAATTGGATCACATTCTTGATCTTTTTACGCGCTGCGGATACGGCTGTGTTCGCAATAGAAAAATCGGAGAGGTCTTCCACACTGTACTTTGGTCCACGTTCTGCCTTGTAGTGTTTGAACTCTGGGATGAGGTCTGGATTGTCAATGACCTCGTTGAGGAATTTGGTCTCTTCAAACTGATCGTTCTTGGCAAAGTGATTCACCGCGCGATTCATAAAAAGCACTTCTTCTCGTTTGTCCTCAGCAGGTAAAACGACATCCTTGGCAAAGTCTTGACAAAAACGCAGGTATTTCTTGGTGTAGAAATTATCATCGGCCAGAGTCTCCACTCCTAAAAAGCTTTCCAACCAATAGCGCGCATCATAGCGGTTACTGTCTACACTTAAGATCTTATAGCCGGTTTCCTCTTCTACATTGAAAACAATACAACCCTTGTCTAACTTATTGAGGTTGATCCCCTGCTGCAAGTGCATTTCAAGTTGTTGTCCGCCTTCTTGAAACTGCAAGAAGTCCTGCTTTAATTCAGACTTAAAGATTCCAACACCGTCAACCTTTTGGTTGTCAATTTGCAGGTTCTCTAAGTAGGCCACATAAACTTCTCCGTTCTTGATATGCGGATGCTCGCTTTGATTGTACAGGTGCGTAGTGATCTTGGTACTGACCTCGTGAGCATTATCTGGATTGCTCAATAGCTCTTTGACCAATTTGTACAGTTCGTGGTATTCCAGATCCACCTCATGCGTAAAGCTCAAATAACTTTCTTCTTTCTCACGGAAGGGTTTAAAGAAGAACTCGCGGATCAAAGGGTTGAGTTCGTCAGTGAGTTTACATGGCGCGCCGGAGAGGAACAAGCCTTCTGCGCGTGATTTATTCCCTACACGGTGTAGGCTTAGTGAAGCGATCTGAGCGCTGTATAAATTGATCATAAGTCTAAAAGGAAATTAATTCCAAGAATCGATGTCTAAAGAGTCAAAATCATCGTCTTCAAAATCCATATCATCGTCAAAGTCACCTTCCATGGATTCACTCACAAACTCTTTGTCTGGAGCCTCTTCTGGCAATTCGCCGTGAACGTACATCAGGTTTGGATATTGCTGACCCGGCTGTGGTTCTGCAATTTCGGCCAACTCCACCAAAAAGGTCCACATGGAGAGAAAGTCATACACGTAGATCAATTTGGTTTGATCTTCGTCAAGGACATCCTCTAATAAGGTTTCTGCCATAATACGCGTAGGATCTGGACCTTCTGACATATCAAAAAGGGCAATCTCTTCGCCTTGCTGCCAGTCATCATCGCTGATGTAAAAAGAAGCCATTTCCTGCCCACCAAAACCAAAGGCTTGGGTGATGGCGTTATGGAAGTCTTCCATAGTGGCGTCTTGAAGGATCTCCAGATCTCTAAAGACGTCTTCTTGGGTATCTAAAATGATTCTGAATCTAAAAACCATAAGGCCGTAAAATTAAGATATTTTGACAGTTTTCCTCGGAATAAGGACCTGTAAAATCAGATAGCTTTGCAATCCGAATAAAACCGCTGCAAATACGAGGTGAATAGGCTGTGTTAAGAAAGGGAAATCAAAATAATACATAGCGATTCCCGTCAGTACTTCTATCCCTAAAATGGCCATGATACCATTCATGCCGTATAATCCATAGCCGTTCTTTTGATTACCACGCCACAAGAGCACATTGATCAAAACTACCAAAATGGAAAAGGAACGGTGAATGTAAAAATTGAGCTCTGGATAGGCCAGCCAAGTGTCTTTGGCTTCATATCCCACCATTTTGACTTGATCGTCCACAAATTGGCGCACTTGTGTTCCTAATACGATTTGGATCAGCGTTAATCCAAGCGCTGCCCAAAGCAGGGTTTTGTATTTCCCAGTGACCCCTTGCGGCCTTTGCTTCCCTATAGCTTGCCTTAAGATCAGCAGCAATACCAAAACGATTAGCAGCGCCATGACCATATGAATCGTGATGCGAACTGGCGCTAAAACCGAATAAACCACAGTGGCGCCCAGCCAGCCTTGGAATCCAATCATAAAAACACTCAGCCAAGAGAGCAGGGTAAGCCATTTGTTTTGCTTCCATTTCCAAATAGAAAGGATGGCCATAATGAGAATTGCGAGACCAGATAGGGCTCCCAGCAATCGGTTGATGTATTCGATCCAAGTATGCCATACATTGAAAATGGCGTAGTCGTGCTCGGTGTAGGCTTCCCAATTGGCTGCCGAATATTCGCTTCCCGTGGTAAAGTCTGCCTTAGCAACCTCAAGGGCCTCATCTTTGATGATGACCTGTCCTTTTTTGAATTCCCGGTCAGCTTCCCAGAGCAAGGTCGCTTCATCCGTAGGAGGAATATAATACCCAAAACACTTGGGCCAATCCGGACAACCCATACCGCTTCCGGTCATACGTACAACAGCCCCGGCAATGATTACTAAATAGATCAAAATCAGTGATATCCTTACAAAGCGTACAAACATCCTATTGCGGTTTTAAGTTTAGGGCTTCTCCTTTTTCCAACATAAAAGCCTTGGCAGCCTCGTATTCATTGGGAATAACACCGTCCAAAATGGCTTCTTTAATGGCTTCCTTGATGATTCCAATTTCTTTAGATGGCGGCAACCCAAAGGTCTGCATGATCTCCTCACCACTTACAGGAGGTTGAAAATTGCGCACGTGGTCTTTTTCTTCAACGGTCACGATCTTCTCTCTAACCAATTGAAAATTCTTGTGGTAGCGCTTGAATTTCTTCGGATTCTTGGTGGTGATATCTGCCTCGCAAAGCGTCATCAAGTCGTCCACGTGATCTCCCGCATCAAAGATCAAACGGCGCACAGCGCTGTCGGTTACCTCGGTGGCAAGAACAATAGGGCGGGAGCTCATTCGAACCATCTTTTGAACAAACTTCATCTTATCGTTCAGCGGCATGCGCAAACGCTTGAAGAGTTTGTAGACCATTTTAGAGCCCACAAATTCATGCCCGTGAAAGGTCCAGCCTTGTTTTTTATTGAATTTCTTGGTGGGCGCTTTCCCAATATCGTGCAGCAGTGCCGCCCAGCGCAACCACAGATTCTCTGTGGTCTCTGAGATATTGTCAACCACTTCCAAAGTGTGCCAGAAGTTGTCTTTATGACGTTGTCCTTCTACCTCGTCAATTCCTTCTAAGGCGAGTAATTCCGGCAGTATGTGTTTGAGCAAACCTGTTTTATGCAAAAGCCCAAAACCGATAGAAGGCTTGCGCGTCATCAAGATCTTGTTGAGTTCTTCTACCACCCGCTCTTTGGAGATTATGGTTATACGATCTGCCTGAGCCGTAATCGCCTCCAAGGATTCTTTCTGAATTTTAAAATTCAACTGATTGGCAAAACGGATCGCGCGTAACATGCGCAGAGGATCATCGCTATAAGTCACCTCTGGGTCTAGCGGAGTCCTAATGAGCTTATCCTTTAAATCCTGCATCCCCTCAAAAGGATCCAGCAATTGCCCGAATCGATCTGCATTCAGACCTAAAGCCAAGGCGTTGATGGTAAAATCTCGACGGTTTTGATCGTCTTCCAAACTGCCGTTCTCCACGGCGGGATTCCGAGAATCTTCGGTGTATGATTCCTTGCGGGCTCCAACAAACTCCAGTTGGACATCTCCATGCTGAATCATGGCCGTGCCGTAGGTTTTAAAAATGGAAACCTTTGGCCTATCTGGTAAGGCTTTTGCCACAGCTTTAGCTAAGTCAATTCCACTGCCAATGGCAACCACGTCTATATCTTTATGCGTACCGCGATCTAAAAAGAAATCACGGACATAACCACCGATCACATAAGCTTCCAAATCCAGTTGGTCAGCAACCTGGGAAAGGGTAGTGAAAATAGGTGCGCTCAGCGCTTCTTTAAAGTGGGTTTTGTCTTGCATTTACTGTCGGATCACCTTCACGGCTCCATCGGCACTCAGCTTAATGATACTCGAAGGTTTGGCCGCTTTTCTATCGCGGTGCAAATTTACGACATAGTCTACGCCTTCCAAAATAAGTGGGTTGATTTCTGAGAAGGTTTTGGCCGTAGGTTCACCGCTGATATTGGCTGAGGTAGACACCAAAGGACGCTTGAGTTTTCTGATCAGTGCTTTGCAGAAATTATCATTGACCACACGCACGCCTAAACTGCCGTCTTTGGCAATAACATTTTCAGAAACGCGAATGGCGTTGTCTAGGATCAAAGTTGTGGGTTTGTCTGCGTATTTTAAGATCTGAAAGGCCGTTTCTGGAACTTTCTCAAAGAATTCGTCCAACATTCGCAGGGAATCTACCAGACAGATCATACTTTTTTCTGCTGGGCGCTGCTTGATCTCAAAAACGCGTTCTACACTGTCGTAATTTGTCGCATCACAACCTAAACCCCAAACAGTGTCTGTAGGGTAGGCAATGGTTCCTCCTTTTTTTACGATTTCAAAGGTTTTGTCAACTTCTGCTCTCATAATTAAATCAAAGATTTGTAGACTTCTATGTATTGGGCTGCAGCGGTATTCCATTCGAATTTGGCTGCCTGCGCCTCAAAGGCTTTACTTTTTGTTTCTGGATCTGTATTAAAATCGGCCATGCCTTCTTGAAAGACCTCGGCCATCGCTGTTGGCTCAAGCTCATGCCAATAATAAGCAACGGCACCTCCAACCTCTGGAAGGGACGTTCTGTGTGCTAAGAAAACGGGTTTACCAAATTTCATTGCCTCAATAGGAGGTAATCCGAATCCTTCACGAAGACTGGCAAAAAGGAAGGCTTTGCAATTAGCCAAAAGAAATTGCTTTTCTCGATCATCTACGCGTCCTGCTAGGATCACTCGATCTTCTAATCCGTGCTTTTTTATGGTCTCACGTACCTTGTCACCATAGGTACGGCTGTCGTTCCCTGCAATCACTAAACGCTCATCAGGCAGTTGGGTGAGCATTTCCACCAAAAGGTGAAAGTTCTTACGCTCCCAAAAATCACCCAAGGTGAATAGAAAGTCTCCATGGATGTCTGTTTGCGGCATGTAATTGCTTAAATCCAACAGTTCCCCGCTGGGGTTGCCGTTAAGAATCACATGCTCGGGAACTTTAGGAATGTCAAAGTACTGATGTGTACTCTGCTTGGCAAATTCTGAGATGTAGGTGATCGCGTTGGCCCGAGCCAGTTTTTCTTTAAAACGCAGGTTTCTGGGATGGTTCAGATCATTAGAGATCTCATCTATAAAATTCACGTCGTGAATCGTGAGCACATACGGCAGGTCTCTTTTAGGCTCTACTTTGGTATTCTGATTGACCGAGTGCCAAAGATCGTATTTCTTGCGGATCTGCGCCCAATCATATCGGCGCAAGCCCATATAGTATTTGTAGTCAAAAAAGTCTCCAAACTCCTCCTTTAAGGGTTTCAAGTCCTGAGCATGCACAACAAATTTCAAGTCAGGATCATTACAGGCCTGCAGCCCGCGAAGCAAATGCAGATTGAATTGCCCGAATCCCGTAAAAGGATTCTTTAAGTTGTGCATTTCTAAAAAGATGCGCTTGGGCATAAAACTGCGAGTTTTAAGTTTTGGCAAAGGTATTTGATTTGCTGCAGTTCTAAAGAATTATAAATGTATTTTTGCAGCAGATGGAACAGGCTTTTCATTACGATTTTACCATTGCAGAACCCTTTTTAGATCATCAAAAGGAGGTGCTAACTTGTGTGCTTCAATTTGAGCAGCAAGGGGAACTCTTTGGTGATGGAGAGCGCAATGAGATCAGACTTTTTGATGCTTTGGGCATGCGGGTCAATGTGAAGCGTTTTAAGAACCCGAATATTGTCAATACTTGGGTGTATCGTTACATCAGACCTTCTAAGGCGGAGCGTTCTTTTACCTATGCGGAGAAGCTGATTTCATTGGGTATTGGTACTCCAAAGCCAATTGCTTATGCCGAAAACAAGTATTGGAATGGACTCAAGGACAGTTATTATCTGAGTGAGCATTTGGAGTGTGATCTGACCTATCGCGAGTTGGTTCACGATGCCAACTACCCTGATCACGAAGCCATTTTGCGAGCCTTTACCCGTTTTACCTTTAAGCTGCATGAAAGCGGAGTGCTTTTTAAGGATCATTCTCCGGGTAATACGTTGATCAAAAAAACGGCAGCGGGTTATGAGTTCTTTTTGGTGGATTTGAATCGGATGGAATTCAAAACCCTTTCTAAAGCAGAACGCATTCTGAATTTTGCTCGTTTAACTCCTGTAGAAGATATGGTGCGTGTGATGAGTGATGAATATGCCGATCTAGCGGGCTATGACGCGCAAGATACTTTTGAGCAGATGTGGGGTCATGTGAGTCGTTTTCAGCACAAGTATCACCGCAAACGGCGTCTCAAGAAAAAGCTACTCTTTTGGAGAAAGCGATAAGCGCTTGAGTTCTTTATAGCGTTCCCAAACGCTGCGCGCATTCAGTTTTGCAACGATAAAACCTTTAGCACCGTCCAAAATCCCCAAGCGGATCAAATAATGATTTAAAAACTTGTAAATGGTTTTGAAGAACTGTTTTGCACTTTGGTATTTTTTGCCGCGTTGATACAACTCCAAACCTTTCATCTTCCCATAGGTGATCATTTTGGAGCGATAGGTTTGATAATCGTCAAAGAAATAGTGATCCAACTTGTTTTTAAGGATACCGACGGGTTGCGATAGATCTAGAGTTTCGTGAACCAGTTTCTCTGCTCTGTATTGGCCTTTGGTTCGGTCAAAAAGCCGCAAAGCTTTGTCGGTCTGTAAACCACTGAAGCGTAGTTTTTCCCTTTTGTAATAGAATTGTCTGTAGATCTGATAGCCGTTGGCCAGACTGTCTTGTTTTAAAAGAAGCTGAATTTCCTCAGCGAGTTTTACAGGTACGCGTTCATCAGCATCCACAAAAAACACCCAATCATTCGCCGCCAATTCCATGCAGTAATTGCGCTGGGAGGGGTAATCCACAAACTGTTTCTGTACGCAGTGTACCCGCGGATCATCTTTTAAAAACTCAAAGGTACCGTCATCACTAAAGGAGTCAACAGCAATGATTTCATCAGCAAAACCCAAGGTATCGATCACATCCGGAAGATGTTTTCGCTCGTTCTTTACGATTAATAAGGCACTGAGTTTTCGCATGAAAATTACGTACTTTTGAGGCGCTCAAAGTTAGGATTTGCAAAGCAATTCTAGAACCTCAGGACGCAAAACTATGTCAAAGCCGCAAATATCTGTTGTTTTAAGCACTTATAACCAGCCAGAGTGGTTGCAAAAAGTGCTTTGGGGCTATGCTCACCAGGAGTTTACAGATTTTGAAGTAATCATTGCAGATGACGGATCCACTAATGAGACTAAAGCGCTCATTGAAACCATGCGCGGGGAGCTTCCTTTTCAGATCACTCATGTTTGGCACGAGGATAAGGGCTTTCAAAAGACCATAATTTTAAACACGGCTATAAAGGCTGCCAGTGCAGATTATTTGTTGTTTTCTGATGGAGATTGTATTCCTCGTAGCGATTTTGTCGCTGTTCACGCTACCCATCGGGAATCAGGTTACTTTCTCTCCGGTGGCTATTTCAAGCTCCCCATGGAGATATCTAAAGCGATAACTCAGCAGGATATTCAGCAGCAACGCTGCTTTGATGTTACTTGGTTAAAAGGGCAGGGGCTTAAATCGTCTTTTAAGAACAACAAACTCACCACTAATACGGCTAAACAGAAATTCCTGAATTGGATCACTCCAACCGAGGCTACCTGGAACGGTCATAATTCTTCCGGTTGGTTGTCTGATATTCTAGCCGCCAATGGTTTTGACCAACGGATGCAATACGGAGGTGAGGATCGGGAATTGGGAGAGCGTTTGTTCAATGCAGGAATTAAGGCGAAACAGTTGCGCTACACAGCAATCTGTGTGCATTTGGATCATCCAAGAGGATACGTGAAACCGGAGATGTTGACCAAAAATGCTGCCATCCGTAAAACCACTAAGGATCAAAAGCTCACTAGAACCGCTTATGGTTTAGACGCCGAAAAGGCGTGATGCGCTGTAAAAGCTCGCAGTTTTTCAATCACAAAATTCGCTTCTAATTCTCGATATAATTGAGCGGCTTGTCGCTTGTATTTCTTCGGATGTTTTTTGTAGCGCTCCGAACGAATATCACTCAGGTGAATGGATTGGTTGTATCCACTGCTTTCGTAACTGTTCCAGGCCGATTTCAAGATCCAAGGCGAAAAGATCGAAAAGGTTGGGACATTCAAGGCCTTGCCCATATTCACTGCTCCGCCTTCATTACCAATTACCGCATGGGTGCAGGAAGCAAGTGCCAAGAACTCTCTCAGACTTTTTCCGTAGACTTCTGGACGCATTTGCGCTCGGGTCTCTGTTTTGCAAAGCCCCATAAGTTGCTCCAATTGGGCCTTTTGATTAGGTAGATAATTAAAAAGCAGCGTAGCTTCTGTGTTTAGCACCAAATCATCAAGCACTTGAGCCATATAATCTAAGGGATACGTTTTATCCGGACCACTACCAAAGGCGGCGATCATGAAAAGAAGCGGAGCGTCATCCAAGCCTGCTGCAGACAATTGTTGCTCGGCTAGATTCTTTTCGGTTTCACCAATATAGATCTTCGGTTTTGGGATTACCGGAATGTCTATTCCCAAGGTTTCTAGTAATAATGCCCTGTTTACCAGTGCTAGACCTTCATCTTTATCGGTTTGTTTGAGCGGTCTGACCGTTCTTTTATAAGCCGATTGGGTATACCATTTGTAATAGGAGACACTCTGTTGTGGTTTGAGTGCACGGGTCAATCGTGCGGAACGCAATTTGGCGTATACATCTACAACCAGATCGTAGTTTTCTGCTTTTAGCCCTTGGGTGAAAGAATTCTTATAACTACTGTCCTGATCTTTTTGAGCCTGGTAGCATTTAATGTTATCTACAAAAGGATTCCCTTGAATTACAGCTAGCGTATTGTCATTGATCAGGTAGTCTAATTGCGCTTCAGGGTAGTGCTCGCGCAACAACTCCAAGAGGATTGAAGACGTGAGCACGTCTCCGATCATCTTGTGTTGTATTACGAGTATTTTATTCAAATTACGGTCTTTAGACGGCTACGTCATAGGTGCGTAAAGCGTCATTTAAAGAAGTTTTCTTGTCGGTGCTCTCCTTGCGCTGCCCGATTATTAAGGCGCAGGAGACTTGGTATTCTCCGGCTGGAAAGGTTTTGGTATAACTTCCTGGGATCACTACGGATCGCGCTGGGATCACGCCTTTGTACTCTTTTGGAGTGTCTCCGGTTACATCAATGATCTTGGTCGAGGCCGTGACTACAACATTGGCGCCTAGAACAGCTTCACGTTCCACACGAACGCCTTCAACCACAATACTTCGAGATCCAATGAAGGCATTGTCTTCAATGATCACCGGAGCTGCCTGTAGTGGCTCTAAAACCCCACCAATACCTACACCACCGCTTAGGTGCACGTTCTTTCCGATCTGCGCACAACTACCAACTGTGGCCCAAGTATCTACCATGGTTCCGGCATCAACATAAGCACCAATATTCACATAGCTCGGCATCATGATCACACCGCTAGAGATATAGGCACCATGTCTGGCCACTGCATTAGGAACCACGCGAATTCCCTTTTCTTCATAACCTCTTTTCAGGGGCATTTTGTCGTGGTATTCAAAGATTCCCGCTTCAAGGGTTTCCATCTTTTGAATAGGGAAATAGAGCACCACCGCCTTTTTGACCCATTCATTGACTTGCCAGCCACCTTCCACAGGGGAGGCACAGCGCAGATCTCCAGCGTCCAAGTGATTGATCACCGCACGGATGGCGTTAATAGTTTCTGGGTCTTGCAAGCGGGATCGGTCTTCCCAAGCTTGTTCTATTAGCGGTCTTAATTGCTCCATGTTTCTTTTTTTGGTAAAGATACTAAGCTGCCTCGGAATACGCGTGTATTGTTTGCTACTATTGGCGAATCGCGTATTTTTGCAGCGCAGATGCCTAGAATTATAGCCATAGACTACGGAACCAAGCGAACGGGTTTGGCAGTGACTGATCCGCTCAGACTCATTGCTTCTGGATTGACCACGGTTTCAACATCGGAGTTAATGCCCTTTTTGAAGCAGTATTTCCAACAGGAGAGCGTTGATCTGTTGCTTTTGGGACAGCCTAAAAGACACGACGGTAGTTTTTCTGACGTAGAACAGGAGATAGCGGTATTTGCAGAAAAACTGGCTGAAGCCTTCCCAGATTTGGAAATCAAGCGCATGGACGAACGCTTTACCAGTAAAATGGCTTTTCAGGCAATGATCGATGGTGGCTTGTCTAAGAAACAAAGGCAAAACAAGTCCTTGATAGACCAAGTCAGTGCAACCATTATTTTACAAGAATATTTAGAATATCACTTATGATTTTACCTATAGTGGCTTTTGGCGATCCCGTTTTACGCAAAAAAGCGGTAGACATTAAAGAAGATCATCCAGATCTTGACGTACTGCTGGAGAATATGTTTGAAACTATGTATGGCGCGCACGGCATTGGCCTGGCTGCACCACAGGTGGGACGCTCCATTCGTTTATTTTTGGTGGATGCTACTCCTTTTGAGGACGATGAGGATCTACCAGAAGAAGAGCGCAAAATGCTCAGCACCTTTAAAAAGGTCTTTATCAATGCTCAGATCTTAAAAGAAGAAGGAGACGAGTGGGCCTTTAATGAAGGTTGTTTAAGTATTCCTGATATTCGAGAAGATGTGTTCCGTCAAGAAACCATTACCATCAAGTATTTGGATGAGAATTTCAAAGAACACACCGATACCTACAGCGGAATCGCCGCTCGGATCATTCAGCATGAGTACGATCACATTGAAGGGATCCTCTTTACCGACAAACTTTCTCCGCTTAAAAAACGTCTAATCAAAGGAAAGCTTAACAATATAAGCAAGGGTAAGGTGAACATCGATTACAAGATGCGATTCCCCAACCCTAAAAAGAAACGTTAAGTAACTTGACATTTCCAATCAAAGAGCTTTAATTTGCAGCCAAAAATTAGCTGATTCAGTATGAGTTTAGAAAAAATCATGGCCATTTCTGGCAAGCCAGGTCTTTATGAATTAAAGACGCAGACCCGCACCGGGTTTTTGGCACAATCTCTTGTAGACGGAAAGACCCTAAGTGTTAGCGGACGCCATAATGTGAGTCTGTTGTCTGAGATCGCGATCTATACCTTGAGCGAAGAAGTGCCGCTTGCAGAGGTCTTTGATAAGATCAGCACTAAGGAAAATGGCGGGCAGGCCATTAATCACAAGAGTTCTAAAGATGAATTAGAAGCCTACTTCTTTGAGGTGTTGCCAGACTATGATGAAGATCGTGTCTATCCAAGTGACATTAAAAAAGTAGTACAGTGGTACAATCTTTTACAAAAGAATGGGCACACTTCTTTCGCTGCAGAGGAGGAAGAATAGGTCAAATACTTTTTATACAATCTTACCATAGCCATCAATTTGATGGCTATTTTCATTTAATTAAATTTGTTTCTTCTCAACCAGAATTATGAACTCACGCCAAGATCAACTCCAAGCCTTAGACCGATTGTTAACCATTATGGATGAGCTGCGCGAGCAGTGTCCGTGGGATCGTAAGCAAACCTTAGAATCGCTGAGACATTTGACCATTGAAGAGACTTATGAGTTGGGCGATGCGATCTTGGATAATGATCTGGAGGGTATTCGCGGCGAGTTGGGAGATCTTTTACTCCATATCTTTTTCTATTCTAAGATCGGCAGTGAAAAAAAGGCCTTTGATATAGCAGATGTTGCTCACGGAATCTCAGAAAAACTTATTTCTCGACATCCGCATATTTACGGTGATGTCACCGTTGCAGATGAAGAAGAGGTGAAGCAAAACTGGGAGAAACTCAAACTTAAAGAAGGTAAGAAAAGCGTTTTAGAAGGCGTGCCCAAATCTTTGCCTGCCATGGTGAAGGCCAATCGAATTCAAGATAAGGTAGCTGGAGTGGGATTTGATTGGGAGGAACCTCATCAGGTTTTTGAAAAACTGCAAGAAGAATTGGCTGAGTTCCAGCATGAGGTTGACAAAGGTGATAAAGCCGCTATGGAGGCCGAATTTGGTGACGTACTCTTCTCCATGATCAACTATGCTCGTTTTTTAAAGATTGACCCAGAAAGCGCCTTGGAGCGCACCAATAAAAAGTTCAGTAAGCGTTTTCAGTTCTTAGAAAAAGCGGCTGCCGCTCAAAAACGCAGCCTGTCTGAAATGTCGCTGCAGGAAATGGATCAGATCTGGGAACAAGCTAAGAAAGACGCGTAAATACTGGCGTGCGATGATCTATAAAGCTAAGATCCAGGTCTAATTGCACTGCCAAGAATTCCAAACTCTTTGGGTGGTAGATAAAGACATGAGTCGGATCGTTCTTGTAATACCACTTTTCAAAATTCAGTTTTCCATCGTAGAGATCTGTTTTGCAGATCAATTGCCCCTTCGGTTTTAAAAGCGACTTAAGCTTTGCAAATTCCAAGTCAGGCTGATGGAAGTGTTCCATAACTTCACAACAAATGATGAAATCATAAGGTTTTTTAAGCGGTGAAGGATCTGGATGAAAGAATGGGTCGTAAAGTTTGACCGCGTAGCCTTGTTCTTCAAGCATGACCGCTGCGACCGGACCGGTTCCTGCACCATAATCCAAACCCGTCTGCTCCGTGGTGAAATTTTGTGTGATATGATTGACAAAGGGCGCTACAAAATTGCGGTAGCCTTTGTCATTGACATCGTTGTTGTGGGTAAGATAGCGCTCTTTTTCTTCTTGGGCCGATAGTATATTGGTTGCAGCTCTATAAAGGCCAAAGCATTGGTCACACTGCCAAAACTCATGCAGTCTGTCTTGATAGAAAAGTTGTTTGTCAGTGCTATGGCATAGCGGGCAGCTCAATACTAATTGAGGGCTTTAAGTTTGCTCAACTTAGCACGCCAGACCTCTAAGGTTTCTTTGTGACGTTCAATATTGTCTTGTACCTCTTTAAATAGCGGATTCGAAGCATCGCTATTTTGGAAAAAGCCCAGATTGTTCTCCAATTGGTTGATTTCCTGGACGACCTCGTCAATTTTCTTGCTCACGTAAATCCGCTCATTGGTGAGTTTACGCGGGTCGTTATTTGCTTTGAGCGATTCCAGTTTAGCCTCGTATTTGATCATCTCTGCCTCAACCTTATCCATATTTAGACTGCCAAAAGCTTGATCCAAAGCCTTCTGGAATTTCGATTCAATGTTCTTCTTGTTAAAGGGAACACGTCCAGCGCTCTTCCAGCTTTCGAGCAGTGACTTTAAGTTGTCTACATCAGCAGCGGCATCTTTTGAAGCTTTAAATCCTGTCAAGGTATCCAGCAAAGCCTTTTTCTTCTCAAAGGCTTCAACCTCTTCTTTGTTTGCAGCATTGCGTTGTGCATGTAGCCGATCGAAGTAATGATTACAAGCGGCCTTAAATTCACTCCAAATACGATCACTGTCCTTTCTGGGGACATGCCCAATTTGTTTCCATTCGGTCTGAATGCGCTTCATGATGGGCGTAGCCTCTTCAAAATCTTCCGCGTCTTTGTATTTTTCAGCGGTTGCAATCAGCTCCATTTTCTTTTCCAGGTTAGTATACTGCTGTTTCTTTTGATTCTTGTAAAAGTCGTTTTTACTTTTGTTGAAGTCCCGAGTACTCGCCTTAAATGCATCCCAGATCTCTTGGTTTTTAGAGCGGGGCACTTTTCCGATCTCAAAAAATAGATTGCGCAGATCTTGTACTTTTTTGATGGCCTGTTGCCAACCCTGATGCGTAGGTTTTACTTGGCTTGTGGTCTCTTTTATGCTGTTGATCACTTCTTGCTTTTGCAGGTAATTCGTCTCATAAGACTTCTCCATTTCCTGCTGAGCGTTCATGCGCTTGTCATGAATGACCTTGGTGGCAGCGCTGAATTTTTCCCAAACTTCGTCTCGATACTGCTTGGCTACAGGGCCCAGTTCTTCCTTCCAAACTTTATGCAACATTTGCAGTTCGCGGAAGGCTTTGGAAACGTCGACTTCTTGAGCCAATTCTTCGGCGCGGGTAATGATCTTTAATTTCTGATCTAAATTGTGTTTGAAATCCATATCGCGGAACTCGCGATTCAAATGCAGAAAATCATAGAAGTTCTCTACGTGGTGGTGGTAGGTATTCCAAACGGTATTGTATTTATCTCTTTGGATGGGACCGGCTTCACGCCAGCGCTCCTGAATGTCTTTAAAGTGCTTATAGGTAGAGTTGATGTTCTCATCTACGGCAAGTAAGCCTTTAAGTTCTTCAATGAGCTCTAATCTTTTGTCTAGATTGGCTTGAAGGTCTTTCTTAAGGTTCTTGTAGTGATTGTTGAGCTTTTCCTTATAATTGAACAGCAGGGTGCTGAAGGCCTTTTTTTCCGGAGTCGAATAATGAAAATCAACGATGTTTCCACCTTCTGCAACAAAGGCTTCCTTCTGTTTTTCAAAGGCTTCTTGAAACTGTGCATTGAAAGCCTGTTTCAAGGCATCTACCTTGGCTTTGATGTTAGAGACCTTCCCACTTTTTAGGAGTTCTTCAAAGGTGCTGACCATTTCTGAAGCGCTCAGATCGCTGTAATCAACCAAGTCTTCCTCAGCCGCATCATCTTCAGTTGCTTCTGATTCATCAGCGACTTGTTCTGAAGCTTCCGCTGCGAGATCTGAAGCTGTTTCTTCTGCGCTTGCAGGCGCCTTAGGTGCATTAACGGAATCTTCTTGACCAGGAGTCTCTGTGGGCTCATTGGCTGTCGATTCAGCTGCTGCTTTGGTTTCTTCTGCGGAATTTTCCGGCTGCTCTTTAGGGTCAGACATGTCTTTCAATGTTTGGGTTCGTAGAAAAATATACCGTTAAGATACTATTTACCCCCTGATTTTGCAAGGCATTTTTTTGGATTCAAAATGGGTCTATCGGCTTGATTTTTAGGAATTCCAGATTTCCCAAGCTTTTTCTGCTTGCCCGACGAGCATTTGATATCCATTGGTAGTTGTCGCTCCGAGTCGGGCTCCTTTTTTCATAAATGTGGTTACCTCAGGATTGTAAACCAGATCAAAAAGCAAGTGATTTTCAGTAATAAATTCATAAGGAATCTCTGGGCTGCGGTCTGTATTGGGATGTGTTCCCAATGGAGTGCAATTCACAATAAGCAAATGGTCTAAGATCACGTATCGGCTAACCTGCTCGTAGCTCAGCGCTGCATCTGAGGCTTCTCGTGAAACGAATTGAATTCTAAAGTCGAGATTGGCTAATGTATGCACGATTGCTGCTGCCGCACCTCCTGTACCTAGAATCAAGGCCGATCTGTCTTTCAGTGGCAAGAAGGGCTCTAAGGCCTTTTGAAACCCAAAATGATCAGTATTATAACCAATTTTGCGTCCGCTTTCGGTGATCTTTATGGTGTTTACTGCACCAATCGCTTCTGCAACAGGGTCTAATTCATCCAAATAGGGAATCACAGCCGTTTTAAAAGGGATGGTGACATTGAGGCCTTTAAAAGGCACGGGCTGTTTAATGAATTGCGCTAACTCCTCAGCAGATTGCAGATCCACGTTCTCATAGGTGTGATCGAGACCAAGGGCTTTGAATTTTTCTCCAAAGTGTGCGCGACTGAACGAATAGTCAATGTTCTTTCCTATTAAACCGAATTGAGCCATTAGCGCCTTTTGTAAGTGTCATACCATCCCAGAGAGAGAATCAGCAGTACACCCAAGGCAATGAAAACTGCGGCCCAAAGTGTTTCTGAACTCATCAATTCCGGAAAAAATCGTTCGTAGTTACTGATAATGGGGTCTCCGTTGGCATCCATGGCGATAGCGCCAGAGGCGTCGTATTCATAGATCTTGTGTTTCCAAGGCCACACCACGCCGAGAGAACCGGTAATAAAGCCAATAATCGCCGCATAGGTCGCGCCTCGAAATCTTTTGAGTACATAACCCAAAGCGTGAGAAAGGGTAACCAGTCCCGTAAGTGATCCTAGTGCAAATACCGTAAGCACTAGCAGAAGTCGAAGCCGTTTTGGGTCGTCTGTAAAGGAAAAATCCCAACTGATGATATTCGCAACCGTATCGTAGAGCGCATTGACCGCATCCACCAAAAGCAAAACATAATTCCCGAATAGAATCAGAATAAATGAACCGGAAAGCCCGGGCAGGGTCATGCCAGAAACACCCACAATTCCGCAGAAAAACACAAAGATCAAATTGTCATTTTCCTTGGCGGGCTCTAAAAAACTAATGCTAATCCCCAGCATTGCACCTACAATAAGCAGGCTTATGGTTTGCTTGTTCCACTTTTTGAAATCGCGACCAATGTAGTAGATGGATCCAATGATCATCCCAAAGAATCCGCTCCACACATAGAGTTCGTAATGCTGTAGCCAATAATCCAGTATTTTGGAAACGCTGAAATAACTGATCAACATACCCAAGATGAGCAGCCCTAAAAATTGTCCATTGATGTATTCGTAAAAACTGCGGAATCTGCCGTTGAACAGTAGGGCAAAGGCTTTACTGTTAATTTTCTGAAGCGAATAAATGAACTCTTCGTAAAAGCCAGCTACAAAGGCAACAACACCTCCCGATACTCCGGGAACTTTATTGGCCGCACCCATAGCCAGACCTTTGAGGACCAGCCAGAAGCCGTCTACAAAACTACGCCCCGTTGCCATCTGCTTTCGCGGATTTGCGTTTCGCTAACCATTCAAAGCCAAGGATAAGTGCACAACCAGCTACTGCAGCAATAATGGCTCCTGCCACCTGTGGATCTCCCGAGAAGTTACTTGGCGAAATGCTGTTCTCTAACAAAGGAACCTCAAGACCTTCACTGTTGATTCGTGTGGTCAAGATCTCCTTCCAAGGCCAAACTTTATTCAGAGCTCCCAGCATAAATCCGGTTAAGACCGCTAGGGTTATGGCCTTGTAATTGTTGAACATCCAATTCAAGATGCCTGAGAATGCTTTGAGTCCTGCTACTGCGCCAATGGCGAAGATGGTCAGTTTTAAAAAGGAATCCCACATGAGATCTGCTTCGCCTGTGAGTCCGTCGATAACTCCAGAGATCGCCCCAATAACAGGTTCATAAGCTCCAAGGAGTAATAAAATAAAGGCGCCGGAAAGGCCAGGTAAGATCATGGCTATGATCGCAATAAAACCAGCCAAGGCCATAAACCAAAGGCTGTCTTGAGCAGCAATGGGTTCTGCAATGGTGATGAAGTAGGAGATCACTGCTCCCGCAATTAAAGCAACGATCACCGGAAGTCTCCAAGTGTCAATTTGTTTACCCACATAGATGATGCTGGCCACGATCAATCCAAAAAAGAAAGACCAAACCAGTACGGGGTGCGTTTCTAAAAGATGGGTAATTATCTTGGCCAAGGAGAATATACTGGTCGCGATCCCTAAAAAGAGTACAGCTAGAAATCCTAAGTTGTAATGCGACCACATGGCTTTAAAGCCGTGATTTTTCCAATGTTTGAACAGTCCCAGATCCAACTTGTGTATGGTGCCGATCAAGGTCTCGTAAATGCCTGTTATGAAAGCAATGGTACCGCCGGAAACACCAGGTACTACATCAGCAGCGCCCATGGCGATGCCTTTCAAATAAGTCGATAAGTGGGAAATAAGCGCGTTAGAAGCCATAGACCCTTAGTGGAATTCTCCCAAAAATAACGATTCCTAACGAGAAGCGTTTTCGTATTGGCGAATAATTTTCTGTACGATTGCCTTTGCAAAAACAGTGGGGAATAATTCCTCAATGATGATGCTGTATTCAACATCCAAACGCAGGGCGTTATTCAAGTGGAATTGTCCTTTGTTCTCTTCCCCGGTCAAGTAGTACAGACCAGCCAAACGGAACTCGATCTCTACCGCGTCGGGATAGAATTCTGCGGCCTGATTCAGGTTGTTGATCGCGGCTTCATATTCGCCCAATTGAATCAAGATATCTGTACGAGAGGTCCAAGAGTCGATCTCGTAATTGCCTAACTCAATGGTTCTGCGGAAGCCGTGTTCTGCTTCTTCAAAGAGGTTAAGGTTCTTATTGATCACGGCATAGCGCTTCCAATACAAAACGTTCTCACTGTCTATATTCAGGGCTTTGTCAATGTAGTAAAGCGCTTTTTGATAATTCTTTTTGCGGTTGTAATAATCCGTAATGGCAATCCACCCTTTGTCTAAAAGGCCGTCTTCTTCTATACATTTGTGATAGAATTGCAGCGCGAGTTCATCATTGCGTAACTTTTCATGACATTTGCCAATGCGCAAGAGTGCAAAACTAGTTGGATCGTCTAATTCTAAAGTAATGGTATAGCTGGTGATCGCTTCATTATAGCGTCCCAGCTTTTCTAAAACCTTGCCCTTTTCTAAATAGGCCCCAATAAAAGTGTCATCACTAATGATCGCAAAATCATAGGCGGCCAAGGCCTTCTTGTATTCCTTGAGGGTGTAGTATTGCTTACCGACTTGATGCCAGCCAACCTCAGAATAAGGGTTGGTGTTCAAGAAATCGTTCAAATAGTCAATGGCTTCTCGATGCTGCTCTAAATAATCAAAACAATAGATCACATTGTAGAGAGCCGAATAGTCTTGATTGTCTATTTCTAAACAGCGCATGAAATTGATCTTGGCCTTTTCAAAATTCTCCAAGAACAGATACTCCATCCCTATAAGCGAAAGTACATCCGCAGCATCATTGGTGATCTTTAAAGCTTTCCCTAAAAGGGCAATAGCTTGCTCGTGCTTGTCGCGTCTGGACAATACATTGGCCTTCTGGATCAGGATCTCCTCATTGGAAGATTCCAGACTGTAAAGCTCGTCGAGCAATGTGTCTGCTAGATCCAGCTTGTTTTCGAATATGTAGATCTCCACCTTATACAACTTCAGGTTCGTAGCCGTAGGATGCTGTTCCAAACCGAGTTTGGTAGCCTTCTTAGCTAGAGCCATCTTACCGTTGTCCAAATAATGCTGAATGATATCCTCGAACTCTTCTGCGTCAAAGAAGAGCACATTGTTGGTTTTCAGCATGGATTCGAAACGGGTAAGTGAGAAGTTAGTAGAGTCCTTATCGCCAAATTGCATAAGCGGGGTGTTAAGTTTCTTCCATATTAAAGTTAACCATGTAAATGGGAGTTCAATTCTCGTGCCGATTATGTTGTCAACAAAGTAATTAACAGAAATTTAAGGCTAATAGCCGCTGATTATCAGTCAGTTATAAATTTTTATTCGGAGTCGATTTTATTGAGGATATCCAGGATGACCTGACAACCTTTCCGAATTTCGTCTTTATTGATGGTCAGTGGTGGGGTTATTCTTACCGCTCGGGGCTCAAAAAGCAGCCAAAAAAGGATCAATCCAGCTTCCTTGGCTTCTAAGACTAAGCGATTGGTGATGTCGGCATTTTCAAGGATCAGTGCCAGCATAAGCCCTTTACCACGGATTTCTTTGATCTGCGGATGTTTAAGTAGGCTTCTAAAGAGCTGCTCTTTTTCCAAAGTCTCTGGCATAAGCTCAGATTCTTGAATCTCATGGAGAGTCGCTAAAGAAGCGGCCGCAATTACCGGATTGCCGCCAAAAGTTGTGATATGGCCCAGCTTGGGGTTGTCTTGCAATTGTTTCATATGAGCGGCACTGGCTGTAAAGGCACCAACAGGGAGGCCGCCACCCATGCCTTTTCCCATCACCACTACATCGGGTACAATATCGTAATGCATAAAACCAAAGAGCTTGCCGGTGCGTCCAAAACCCGGTTGGATCTCATCCAGTATTAAGAAGGCTCCAACTTCCTTACAGCGCTCAGAAAGCGCTTTGAGGTATCCATCCTCAGGAAGAATAAAACCAGCTCCTCCTTGAATGGTCTCCACAACTACAGCGGCGGTTTTATGAGTAATGCGTGGTAAATGCTCAAAGCTGTTGAAGTCAATAAAGCGACAATCGGGAATCAAGGGTCTAAAAGCAGATTTGCGCTCCTCAAAGCCCATCAGACTTAAAGAACCCATAGTGCTGCCGTGATAAGCGTGATTCGCGCCAATAAGCTCACTGCGACCGGTAACGCGTCTGGCGAGTTTGATAGCTCCTTCAATGGCTTCTGTACCAGAATTTGTAAAATAGGTTGTGTCCAAAGGATCTGGCAGGGCTTGAGCCAATTCTTTAGCTAAAGTAACAACAGGTGCTTGCACATATTCCCCATAAACCATAACGTGGAGATATTTGTCCGTTTGCTCCTTTATGGCTGCCACAACCCTTGGGTGCTTATGCCCAAGGCTACAAGCAGAGACACCTGCTACAAAATCTAAGTGTGCATTACCTGCGGTATCATAAATATAAGAGCCCTCCGCATGAGCTACTTCCATAGCCAAGGGATCTGGAGTGGTTTGCGCCTGATGTTTATAAAAATCGTCGAGCATTTAGTTTTCTCCGTCGTCGTTATCGTCTGGATCGTTGTCCTTTTTACCGGTCTTTCCCGGGAAGTATTTCTCCTTCTCTTGAGCAGCTTTGTCCTGCAGCGTGTCGCGAACTTGCGCCTTAGGGCCTTCTGGGTCGTTCAGCAGGTCCTTGGGTTTTAAGTTGGAGTATTCCGGTATCTCGAGATCTTCTTCTGGAACGTCCTCAAAGAACTCGCCTTCGTCATCAGGAAGCGGGATACCGCGAATCTTTGGCAGTTTCGGCGGTGGTTTGCCTATGAAGAGATCTTCCACAGATGTTAAGCGCTCATCGCCTCGCCAATTAAAACCGGGCAGAAGTTTCTTTTCTTCTGGATACATATCGACGGGGAAAAATTTACCCGTCCCGCGATTGATGAACCGAATTCCAATTATGTCTTGATTCTCCAAGGTGATCTGTATGCTACTTCCAATGGTATTGTCAATCCCTTCGAGTTTGTTGGTGTCTGTGTTGCGGGCATAGTAGACCACTTCTGCATTTTGATCTACGTTTACGGTATCTAATTCGTTCTCTGTGAAGAGCCCGGTGAGTCTAACTCCGGAGACTTGATTGTAACCGGCACTGTCTTTCTGAATTAGAAAAGCATTTTCAAAGACCTTCAGCGTGTCCAACTGCTCTGTAACCGTATTGGAAAGTAGGTGAATGGTGTCACCCGTCATTTGGTTTTCACCGCTCCAGAGCACTGGATTGGTGATCATTTTAGTAAGTCCAATGCGCTCGGAGGTGTAGATGGAATCACACTTTCCGCTCATATCGCTTTTGTATAGTCTGGCCCGGTGGAATCCTTTTAAAATTCGATTGTCTTCTGGTCCGGTAACCCTTAGGGTGTCTGCGTGAACGTAGATGGAATCGCCATCACGGACTGTAATTGCCACCGCTCTTTTGGTAATAAAAAGCGAGTCTTTTTGACGGAAGACCTCTGCATAATGCCCTTTGATCACGGAATTATTGACCGTGTCTAAGATCTTGATGTTGTTGGTGGCGCTGGCAAAACTCGTATTGCGATTGAAGTAGATACTGTCTCCGTATAGCGTTCGCGTTTCGTAGTCAATCTTGGAATTCTTTACAAAGTAACCGGTATCACCTCGGGTGTCATAATAACCGCGCTCGCAGTAAACCGTACTGGTCTCAGAGACAATAGTGGAGGGGCCATAGAGATAAGCGCCTCCTGTTTCTGAATAGAAATCCAATTGATTGGAATTCACCGTGTATTCTGGGTTGACGATCTTAACGTCGGAGAGGAACTGGTACTTTTTGTTGTTGGCAAAATACCTACCCACGTTACTGGTTAGTGTGCTGGCAGTGTCAATTACCGTTCCACCACTTCTGTAAAAAGCCTGCTGTTTGATGCGATCAAAATAGAGTGTATCTGTTCGGAGTGTCGTTTTTGGCTCTTTAAGGACTACATCACCTGTAGCAAAGGCAAATTGCGTGTTTCCGTTGTATTCTGCGTACTTGGAATTCATCACTACCGTGTCTCCTTGTGAGATACGAACCTTCCCATAGGCCTTGACAAAGTTCTCTTTGATGTACACAAAAGCTTGGTCACACCACATTTCAACGCCCTCGTGAACAATGAATACTTGTCCGCTGTTGTCTTTGGTGTAAATAACAGCATCGGGGAAGTCCTCCCGCTTCTCCAAATAGCCAGATTTAATATCTACTTTGGAGGGTTTGGGATCGGTCTGAGCCTGTCCAGGAAGAACAAAACAAACCAACAATAATGGCAATAGCGCTTTTATGATATTCGCACGAAGCATGCTCAAAAGTACATAAATGCCGCTATGGGAACTGTGAAAAAAGATATAATTTCCTATCGGTGAATGGTCTGGGTTCTATCCGGTCCTACAGAAACGATCTTGATAGGTACGTTGAGTTCTCCTTCCAAGTAAGCAATGTAGTCGTTAAGCGCCTCTGGCAGCTCATCGGCTTTAGTCATTTCAGTTATATCCTGCGACCAACCTTTCATTTCTGTGTAGATAGGTTCTACATTCTCCGGTTCAATATTGTACGGCAGGTGGGTAATAGTTTCTCCCTTGTACTTATAAGCAGTTGCAACCATCAGTTTATCAAATCCACTGAGTACATCGCCTTTCATCATCATGAGTTGCGTCACTCCATTAACTTGAACGGCGTATTTTAAAGCTACAAGGTCTAACCATCCACAACGTCTTGGACGACCTGTTGTCGCTCCAAATTCACGCCCAACGCGTCCCATGGTCTCACCGTAATCGTCGAATAGTTCAGTAGGGAATGGACCACTTCCAACACGGGTGGTATAAGCTTTAAAGATTCCAAATACCTCTCCGATCTGAGTTGGTGCCACACCAAGTCCTGTACAAGCTCCAGCGGCCGTAGTGTTTGATGAGGTTACGTAAGGATAAGTTCCGAAGTCAATATCCAACAGCGAACCTTGAGCACCTTCTGCTAAGATCTTTTTCCCAGCTTGTTGAGCTTGGTAAAGGTATTCTTCACTGTCAATGAAGGTCAATTCTTTAAGTACTTTTACCGCCTCGAAGAACTCAGCTTCCAATTCTTTTAGATCGTATTCGATCTCCGCTTTGTAATAATCAATCATGGCTTCATGCTTATCGGCCAAGGCACGATAGCGTTTCTTCCAATCTTTCATTTCGATATCACCTACGCGAATACCGTTTCTCCCGGTCTTATCCATATAGGTTGGACCTATTCCTTTTAAGGTCGATCCGATCTTGGCTTTTCCTTTTGAAGCTTCACTGGCTGCGTCCAACAAGCGGTGTGTCGGTAAAATAAGGTGCGCCTTGCGTGAAATAAGCAGTCTGGATTTGATGTCGATGTTGAACTGTTGTAGGTTATCCAACTCGCGCTTAAAGATCACAGGGTCAATTACAACTCCGTTCCCTACAACGTTCACGGCGTTTTCATGAAAGATTCCGCTAGGAATGGTGTGTAAAACGTGTTTAATGCCATCAAATTCTAAGGTGTGACCAGCGTTCGGCCCTCCTTGGAAGCGTGCAATTATGTCGTAATTCTGGGTAAGTACATCAACGATTTTTCCTTTTCCTTCATCTCCCCATTGGAGTCCTAGAAGCAAATCTACTGCCATATAAGCTTATTTAGTCGGTTGTTTTTCGGTTGCCGTAAAAGTAGAGTGAATGTTTGGTGATCTCAATGTCGAAGATCTCTTCGATGGTTTTTTTGATCGATTGGATGCGGGGATCGCAGAATTCAATAACCTCGCCGTCCTCAAGGATCACGTGATCGTGTTGTCTGTCAAAATAAGACTTTTCGTAATGTGCCTGATTTTGCCCAAACTGATGTTTACGCACCAAGCCGCACTCCAACAGCAATTCAATAGTGTTGTACAAAGTGGCACGGCTAACGCGGTATTTTTTGTTCTTCATTTTGATATAGAGCGATTCGATGTCGAAGTGCTCGTCACTATCATAGATCTCTTGAAGAATAGCGAAGCGTTCTGGAGTTTTTCGGTGCCCTTTTTCTTCCAGGTAACCGGTAAAAACATTCTTTACTATCGCTTGATTGCTATTGGCCGTTTTCCCACTCATATTAAAGGGCAAAGTTACGTTTTTTTACAGTCTTAAGACTTTATCAATTCCGTTAATTTTCTTGATGTTATTAACTAAATTATTAAGTATGGTCTTGTTCTTGACTACTACCGTGATCAAGCCCGTGAATATGCCGTCATTACTGCTAAAATTGATGGATCGCATATTGATGTGCATATTGTTAGAGATCACCTTGGTCACCTCGTTGACCAGCCCAATATTATCAATTCCGGTGATCTCCAGATCCACGCTGAATTCTTGTTGACTGGAATCGATCCATTTGGCCGGTAAGATGCGGTAGCTGTAGTTACTCTGCATCTGAATGGCGTTCGGACAATTCTTTTTGTGAACCTTGATTCCATCATTAACCGTGGTAAAACCAAACACCGGATCACCGGGAATTGGGTTGCAACAGTTGGCCATGGTAAAGTCCAGCTTTTGCTCGTCCTTCCCAAAGACCAGCTGATCGTAATTGACAGATATCTCATCCTTGTTGATGTTCTCCTTTTCCTGTGGCTTGCGAATGCGATTCTTAAAGAAGCTGATCAAGGCATTGTTACGCGAGGCCGCAAAATCCTTGAGCATTTTGTTGTCAATGATTCCTGAGCCTACGCGATAGAACAGGTCCAAACTGGTCTGTAGTTTGAAAAACACCACCAACTGATTGACCGTCTTTTCGTCTAAAGCGATCTTTAGCGATTTGAGCTTTCTGGCCAGTACCACTTTTCCTTCTGCCGCAATTTCTTTGACCTCTTCTTTTAATGACGATTTGATCTTAGAACGCGCACGCCCTGTAGTCACATAATCCAACCAACTCGCAGAGGGCTTGGCTTTGTCTGAGGTCAAGATCTCCACTTGATCCCCGCTTTTGAGTTCGTGACTCAGCGGAACCAGTTTCCCGTTGACCTTAGTTCCTCGGGTTCGCATACCTACTTCCGTGTGAATGGAGAAGGCAAAATCCAAAGGAGTTGCCCCTTTTGGCAAGGATTTTAGATCTCCTTGTGGTGTAAAGACAAAGATCTCTTTGGCGTAGAGGTTCAGTTTAAAATCGGCAACAAAATCTACCGCATTGATCTCTGAATTCTCTAAAGTATCTTGAAGCTTGTTTAGCCAAGCGTCCAAGCCTTGGTCTTCTTGTTCTTTGTTCTTGTATTTGTAATGAGCGGCATAACCTTTCTCCGCGATCTCATTCATGCGTTCGGAACGTATTTGCACCTCTACCCAGCGTCCTTTAGGGCCCATTACCGTTATGTGCAAGGCTTCATACCCTGTGGATTTGGGAGACGAGATCCAATCGCGCAATCGCGTTGGGTTTGGCCTAAAGTGATCCGTCACTATGGAATAGATCTTCCAGGCAATGAATTTTTCATTCTCGGCATCCGAACGGTAAATGATACGCACGGCAAACTTGTCATAAACCTCGTCAAAGGTGACGTTTTGCTTGAGCATTTTTCTGCGGATGGAAAAGATGGACTTAGGTCGTCCTTTGATGGTGTAATTGAGTTTCTCCTCGTCCAAAGAGGTTTGAATCACTTTGGAAAATTCGCTGATATAAGCGTTCTGTCCTTCCTTGCTGTCCTCAATTTTATCGTAAATGTCTTGATAGACTTCGGGCTCGGTATATTTTAGTCCGAGGTCTTCCAGTTCTGTTTTGATGTTGTAAAGCCCAATCCGATGCGCAAGCGGCGCATAGATATAAAGCGTTTCCGAAGCGATCTTGACCTGTTTGTGCGCAGGCATGCTTTCCATGGTCTGCATATTGTGCAAACGGTCTGCGATCTTGATGATGATCACCCGCACGTCCTCGTTCAGGGTGAGTAGCATCTTGCGGAAGTTTTCCGCTTGCAGAGAAACGTCTTTCTCGCTCTTTAGGTTGGAGATCTTGGTGAGTCCGTCCACAATGCGCGCTACGGTCTCTCCAAACATTTGCTCCAGATCACCCAGGGTGTAGTCGGTGTCTTCAACTACATCGTGGAGTAGGGCAGCGGCAATAGAAGTCGCGTCCAAGCCAATCTCAGAAGCTACAATCTTAGCCACAGCGATCGGGTGGAAAATATAAGCCTCACCAGATTTTCTGCGCTGGTCTTTGTGCGCATCTACGGCAATGTCAAAGGCGTCGCGGATCAGTTTTTTATCTTCCTTACTCAAGGTCTGATAACTGATACGCAAAAGCTCCTTGTATTGCTTGGCGATCTGCTTGTTTTCTTCTTCTATAAACTGCTCAGTCATTACTTAAAAGTACAATTTAGTACTACAATACACAACAATTTCCATGCCCATCGGCATCAACTGTAAGCTTGTCAGTATTTATGGCGGTTTTATTGCGGATTCAACATTGCATTAATCCGTTGATCCAGTGGAGGATGCGAGTAATGTACAAAGACGTAGGCCGGGTGCGGACTGAGGTTACTCAGGTTCTTTTTAGCCAACTTTTTTAAGCCATTGACCAAGGGCAAAGCTTTAAAAGTTTTCACGGCATAAGCATCCGCCTGAAACTCAAATACTCGAGAGAGATAATTCATTAATAGTCCCGTGATCTCAGACAGCGGAGAATACAAAATACCAAAGGCAATTAGGCCTAAATGAAAGGAGGGTTGTCCTACGCCTAAGGCCTCAGAAAGCAAAGGGTTATCAATCAGCAGTGAGAAAATAAAAAGGGTCAAGCCTGTTGTGACGATCCCTAAAACTAAATTGATGGGAATGTGGTTGCATTTATAATGACCAATTTCATGAGCCAAAACCGCAACTACCTCGTCTTCTTCTAAATCGTCAATGAGTGTATCGTAAAGAGTGACCTGTTTTTGGCGTCCAAAGCCAGAAAAATAAGCATTGGCTCGGGTACTGCGCTTGGAGCCGTCTATGACCATTATTTTAGAAAGTGTAAAGCCAACCGTTTGCGCATAGGCTTCCAATCGGTCCTTTAAAGGCCCTTCTTCCAGAGGGGTTTGCTTGTTAAAAAGCGGCACAATGAGACGGGTATAGAAGAAGTTCATCAGTACAGAAAAACCAGTAATTACCGCCCAAGCGTACCACCAGAAATTAGCTCCGGTTTGCTGGTAGATCCAAATCAGAAGCGCTAAAAGTCCGCCACCAATCAAAGCGCCAATGAACGCTCCTTTGATCTTGTCTAGTACAAAGGTCTTAAGTGTTGTTTTATTGAAACCAAAGCGCTCTTCGATTACAAAGGTTCGGTAATAGGAGAAAGGTAGCGATAGTATACTGCTCGCTGTTAAGATGATTCCAAAGAAGAGCAAGGCTACTACGATCTCATGATCACTCCAAGATCGCGCAAGAGCATCAACCCAAGCAAAACCGTCCACTAAAAAGAAGATCAGAGTTGCCGCAAAGGAAACTCCGCCACTTAATAAACCAAAACGGTAGGTAACTCTTTTGTACTCTTGAGATTTTTGATACTCTTCGGGGTCATATAGATCTGCTAAGGCAGACGGAGGTTTATTACCGAATCGCTTAGCGTTGAGATAGCCCAAAAGCAAGTCGAACAGATAGTTGACCACTAACAATCCTATGATGAGTAAAAATAGGGTCTGCGGATTCATTAGCTTTTAAAATTGCGTTGACGTTTGGCCTCAAAAATTAGGATTCCTGCGGCCACAGAAACATTCATAGAGTCAATGCTTCCTTGCATGGGGATCTTAATTCGAGCATCGGCTTGCTCCAACCAAAGATTGCTCAAACCATCGGCCTCTGTGCCTACTACCAAAGCAGTCGGCTCTTGATAATTCTGTTCGTGATAAGCTTGCGCTCCTTCTAAGCAGGCGGCATATGAACGGATATCGTTTTCCTTTAAAAAAGCAAGAACCTCTTGGGTAGTACCTGTCGCTACTTGATTGGAGAACAAACAACCCACGCTTGACCTTATGATGTTTGGGTTGTAAAGGTCTGTCCTGGGATTGGCAATGATCACAGCGTCTAAATTGGCTGCGTCTGCTGTTCTTAACAAAGCCCCGATGTTTCCAGGTTTTTCAGGGGCCTCGGCTACAAGCACAAGCGGAGCTTGGCTTGAGAGGCTTAGTGCCTCTAAATCGTGAGATTTGGCCGACGCCACCGCCAAGACCCCTTCTGTGGAATCTCTAAGTGCCAATTTGGCGTATACTTCACGATTGATATGAATGATCTCTGCTTCTGCTGTAGCGTTCCAACTTTCCAATGTGGATTCGTCAAGCAAATCAGGACAGAGGAGCAATTGTTTTAATTCATAGTTGTGTTTTAGCGCAATGCCGATCTCGCGTTGGCCTTCTATGAAAAAGCTTCCGCTTTGACGTCGCGTTCGCGATTTATCGCGCAACGGTACCAAAGATTTGATAAAAGAGTTCTGTGAACTTGTAATGAATTTGATCATCTGCAGACTAAAGCACAAATTTAATATCTTGTAAAGATAAACCAACCCTATGAAACCATTACTACTCGGTCTAGCTGCTTTAACACTAGTGGCTTGCAACAATTCAACACAAACCAAAGACAAAGAGCAATCAGAAACTCTTGAACAACAAGTGGTAGCGGAAGCCGCACCAAGAATTTTTCCAAAAAGTATTGGACCCGTTTTTGAGGCGCACGGCGGAGTCGCTCAATGGGACAAAATGAACAATTTGTGTTTTGAGATCGAAAAGCCGAGTGGGGTAGAGAAGCATTCCACAGATCTAAAAAGCAGAAGAGCGCGTATTGAGCACAAGGACTGGGTGATCGGTTTTGACGGAACAGACGTTTGGTTGGATCAAGATACCACCGCCTACAAAGGCAATGCTCGATTTTATCACAACCTGTATTTCTATTTCTATGCTATGCCGTTTATCGTGGCAGATCCTGGAGTCAATTATCAACAATTGGCGGAGCCATTAGAATTTGAGGGTAAGAGATATCCAGGGACGTTAATTTCCTACAACGATGGGGTGGGCGACTCTCCCAAAGACGAATACATCATTTATCGCGATCCAGAAACAGGACAAATGGCCTGGTTAGCTTATACTGTAACCTATCGGGATAATGAAAAGAAAGACAATTTCTCCTTCATTAAATACTCCGAATGGCAAGAGGTCAACGGTTTAGTTTTACCTAAGACTTTGACGTGGTACACGGTAGAAGACGGTCAGCCCAAAACACCTAGAAACGATGTGAGTTTTACCAAGGTCAATGTCACTGAAACCCAATTGGACGACTCCCTTTTTGCAAAACCAGAAGGAGCCACAGTAGTACCGCGCTAAATTTTTACGCAACCTTTTTGCAAGTTGCAGTCTATTAAGAAAGCAGCTTGTTATGAGGATACTCTATTACCTCTCCATTTTCTTTCTATTTACAGCCTTTCTCTGTGAATCAGATGACACCTTGGTTTCTGATGAATCTATTGCCTTTCCAGAGGCAGCTTCAGGAGAGCTAGCCATAGAGATAGAAGGCTCTGTGCGCATTATTTCTGGTCCCTTTTTAGTCGGAAGATATAAGGCCGACGAATGTTTTGATGAAGAGGTTTCTTTCAGTCGCGTGTTATTAGCAGGATTGTTGGATAATCCAGATGGATCTCGCGTTTCTGTATGGTTGAGACAGTACAATGCAGATGTCGGCCTGTTTGAAAATACCTTAGATGAAACTACATATGCCTGTGAAAGTTCTCCTGGCATAAATTCTCAAATTCGATTGAGTCTGAGTTATTACGAACCGGATGCTACATCAGCAACTGAGAGCTACCGCAGTGATCCTGATATTGGTGGTTTAGGTAACTTGGAAGTGACCGAGTTTTTGGTTCCTGAGTGCTGCTACAGTCCTATGGATCCAGATCCTGGTGACGATCTTGACGGTTATGTCAGCGGAAATTTCAACTTTACTTTGATACGCGTGACTCCCGATGATCCAGATGCAGATCCTTTAGAAATTCGAGGGGCATTCAATCGTGTACCCCTGAAGTACTTTTACGATATACCCTATTACTTCTAAACTTCAAGCCTATGAAAATCTTACTACGACTTTGCGGTATATTTTTATTATTCACAGCGTTTTTATGTGAATCTGATGAATCCTTGGAATTTGAAGAGACCAGTATCTTTCCAGAGGCCGCTCCGGGTGAAATAGCTATTCAAATAGATGATGCCATCATTGTTTTTCCCGCAGTTAATGTATTGGGTGAAGTTGGCGTTCAATGTGGAGATCCTGCGCTACTGAAAACTTTTGGTGTCCTGACAAATCCAGATTTTTCTAATGTAGTTTTTCAAGTGCTTTTAGTAGATCCAAAAGTTGAAATGTTTGATCAAGTAGAAAATTTTTGGGAATGGTGTGAGTCCACAACAACAGACCGAGATTTTGGTTTGCGAGTTCGAATGTGGTACAACAGTCCTGATGGGAGCACCAATGAATTTTATCATGCAGATCCTTCTCTAGGCGGTAGTGGTTATTTAGATGTGACCCTTATGGATTTTCCAGATTGCAGTTTGTTTCCGGACATTCCTCTAGGGCAGTTTACCGCTACTTTTGAGGTGACTATGCATCGTGCTATTCCTGATGAAGGCCCAGGTGTTATGCCGTTAAATGTTCGTGGTAGTTTTAATATGATTCCTGTTGGGTGCAGTTTTGGAACTTCTCCTTATCTTTAAAAACGGCCTATGAAGATTTTTTACTCCATATTTTCATTACTGATACTAATTAGTTGCAGCTCTGAAAGTACAGACCCAGTATTTGAACCTTTGGCCTTTCCAGAGGCTGCAGCCGGGGAAGCTGCGATCACTTTTGAAGGTGAGGATTATATTTTAGACGTTGAACAAGAAGGCACCATCACCACCTGTGCTCCAGATATCTGGCAGATCGGGTATGTTCCATTTGTAGAATTGCCCGATGGCCGCAGACTCAGTTTTCTGTTCCGTATTTCGAATCCTGAGGTCGAAACTGTTCTTTGGGAAGACTTTTCCAATGATATTGAAACCTGTTCCAGAACTCGTTTGGGTGTTTTTGTTTATGAAGAAGATGGCTCTTTTGTCGTTTACAGCAGTCTGAGTGATTGGGGCGGTTTTGGTACGCTGAATATCACAGAATTTGAATTCACTCTAGAGACGGGGGCAGACAATTATTTCAGTGCAGAGATTACTTTTACCGGTGGAGGCTTAGCAGATGGAGAATCTACTGGGGAGTTCATTGAGGTGCTGATGCATTTGAATCGTATTCCATTGACCTTAACCTGTTCAAGTCCTTTTTGCTAAATTGAACCTATGAAAAAACTTCTTTTACTTCCGCTTTTTGCTCTTTTAACAGCCACTACCTGTGATGTCACCGAGGATCCCATGGATGATGATCTGAGCCTCATCCCAGAGGCCGCTCCAGGGACCATGGCCGTAGAAGCAGACGGTTCCATATTGGTTTTAAGTGATCGCGTAGAAGGCGCTGGCAATGAAGGCTGTTTGGTGACTATGCTCGCAGAAAATATCAATCCAGACGGTTCTTCTGTTTCCATTCGCATTCGTATCACCAATGTAGATTTTACGGGTTATACTTTAGGAGATTATGAGGCGTCCAGACCCGATCCCTGCATGGATGTGCGCGTGCTTTTATCCTATCAAGCGGCAGGTGATGATGGGGTCTTGGAACAATACAGTTCATACAATACCTATAACGGTGTGGGAGAACTTGTCGTGACCGATTTTCAACTCAATTTTGACGACACAACTCCAGACTTTGTAAGCGGAACATTTTCAGTAATCGGTGGTCTGGTAGGTGGTTCCGGCGAGACCTTAGAATTTAGGGGATCTTTTAACGAAATTCCTATTCAGTACGCTTGTCCTACAACTTCTTGCTAAAATCGGTGATGCAAACTGGCCTGCAGGGTCATACGGTCATCGGTACTTCTTATTAAACGCATAGCGCCCAGCTGCAGTTTAAAATCTTTACTAAACGCATAGCCGAGTGCCCCATAGATCCTGTTTTGATCAAAAAAGGTCACTTCGTTGCCATTTCTCAATTTGCGTTCTCCGTTGACAAAGAATTCATTGTAGAGTGCCAAATACCATGTTTTGGCCGTGATTTGTTTACTGCCTAGTGGGATATTTAGAAACAAACCGTAGCGAATTCTCGACCTAAAAAAACCATTAAAGAAACGCTGCTCGTACCGGAATCGATGGTTAAGGGTTAGTCCAAAGAGGTTAGAAGGAATCTTTACCTCTTGATAAATACGATTTTCTGTCACCTTAGCATCTTCTGCCCCAATAACCCCAAAAGTAGCATGACCATAACCCAGTGCGAACTTTACTTTAGATTCTGGTAATTGATAGGTCAGACCAGCTCTGACCAAAAACCAATTGAGATCACTGATCGCTTCATAACCGGTGTATTGTACTTCTCCGTTCAAACCCCAAGGGGTCTGTGAAAATTGATGGTCAAAGTTATAAGTATACCATCCACCCAAAGGGTCAGGAGCCTCTTGGGAATAGGCTTGAAACGCAAAGAATAGTAAAGAAAGCGTGAGGTAATTTTTAATCATGAGCGTTGTGTCAACGATCGCAAAGTACGTTTTCTTTGATTTCTAAAAATTGATGCCCATCAGTTTTTAAAAACTGTGAAACACACCCAATTGCAATTGCGTCTTATCCACGTTGTTGGTGATCTGTCGCATAGCGCCTACTTGAATTTTTAGGTTGGATTTTATCGCGTAGCCTACAGAACCAAAGAAACGGTTTCTATCAAAGGTGCTTACCCGTCTGCCATCACCAATATTGCGTTCGCCATTGATGAAGAGCTCATTGTAAAATCCTAAATACCAGGTTTTGGCCACAATTTCTTTTCCGCTTAAAGGAATGTTTAAAAACAATCCATATCTAAATCGAGTTCTAAAATCTTGCCCTTCGTTAAAGCGCTGCTCGTATCTAAAACGATGCGTAAAATACAAGCGACCACCCACTTTTTGCGGCATCAAGGCTTCCTGATAAATTCGATTTTCATTCACCGTGCTGTTGTCATCACCAAAGGCACCTGTAGTGATATTGGCATATCCCAAGGCGAGTTTAATGTTGGTGTCCTTAGGGCGATAGGTAACCGCGCCACGCAGCAAAAGTTGCTCCAAATCGCCAATCACATCCCAATTACGGTATTGGATATCACCTTGGAATCCCCAGCGGGAATTCTCCAGATCTGCCGTCCAAAAGTACATATACCAAGCTCCAAGCTGATCCTCATCAACCTGTGCCGTGGTGAGATTTGGGCTAATTAGTAAAACGGTAAGTAGAAGAAAGATTCTTTTCATATGTGTTTCAAAAAAAAGAGAACCGCCAAAAATGACGGTTCTCCAATATAGGATTTTTATACGATTAGTTTTGACCGTATTTATTGCTGTAGCGTTTCCAAAGCTCCGTTTGGTGTGTTTCTAAAGAAACAGCGCGACCGTCAATAAAAATATGCGTCAAAATATTGGTGCGCATATCCAAGGCATCGCCTTCAGAGACAAAAAGCGTAGCGCTCTTTCCAACAGCCAGGGTTCCGTACATATCATCAATACCCAGAATCTTTGCGTTATTTCCAGTGATGAGTTGTAGTGCGCGTTCCTTGTCCATGCCTTGTCCTACCACCTGTCCAGCATAAAACGCCATATTTCGGGTTTGGAAATTTGACATGTCTGCATTTTGAATACCCACTAAAACTCCTGCGTCATCAAGCAGCTTAGGAAGTTTATACGGCAAGTCGTAATCATCGTCCTGGAAATTTGGCAGGGCGTGCGTTTGACTTACCAATACAGGAACATTGTTACGCTTTAAAAAGTCTGTGATCTTGTAGGCTTGATACCCACCAACAATTACATATTTCTGTATACCGTTATCACGTGCCCAATTCACGGCATCAATGATCTCTTTCTCGCCATCGGCGTAGATGTAAAGTGTCTTTCCTCCACTGAAGAGCGGTACCGTAGCTTCAAAGGCCAAATTGCGTTCAGCACCCTTTCCGGTGCCGTAAGCTTTGGCGTTGTTCATAAAGCTGGCAATCTCTCCAACCTGATCGGCGTAATCCTTATTGGGTTGGAACCCACGAGGCTCGCCAACCCACCAACGTCCGCGTCTAAAGCTGCGCGGCCAGTTGAGGTGAATTCCGTCATCTTCTTTTATAGCGGCATCTTCCCAATTCCAAGCGTCAAATTGTACAATGGATGAAGTTCCAGAAATACGACCTCCTTGAGGCGTGGTCTGACCAATCAATACGCCGTTTGGGCGCATGGACTCAACCACTTTAGATTCTGCGTTATAGGCGATCAAACTGCGAATGTGCGGAATGAAGTCTCCCAATTCGTCTTGATCATCACTCGCGCGAACCGCGTTTACTTCTACCAATCCTAAAGATTTCGCAGGGGCAATGATCCCTGGGTAGATGTGTTTTCCGCTGGCATTGACCACGGTGCCTTGAGTAGGGGTTGAACTGTCTCCTAAGGCAGTAATCACTCCGTTGTCAAATACAATCGTGGCATTCTCAATAACGGTCCCGTCTCCGATGTGTGCTGTAGCGCCTGTAATGCTAATGGCTCCACTTTGAGCGTCACCTGGAGTTTGTTGGGCGTAAATGTTCCCTGAAACAATCAGGGCAAGGGCTAGAATAAATTTGAATATATTTTTCATCTTTTCCTGATTTTAAATGGTTTCACATGTGAATCGTTGCTTCGGGCGGCTTCCGGGTCTGCGTTTGTTACCGTTCTTACCTCCCTTGTCATCGAGCATCATTTTGATAAGCGTATTGCGCTCCTGCTGAATTGCAGTGCGCATGGCGGCGTCCTTATCCAGATCAAAGAACAAAGCACCTTCAATATAGGTTTGCTGAGCTCTTGCATATACAGACAATGGGTTGTCCGTCCATAAAACTAGATCGGCATCTTTGCCTACTTTGATACTACCCACACGATCATCAATATGTAGGAGTTTAGCTGGGTTGAGTGTCACCATCTTCCACGCTTCTTCCTCACTCATACCTCCGTACTTAATGGTCTTGGCAGCCTCTTGATTCAAACGACGTGACATTTCACCGTCATCACTGTTAATAGCAACCACAACACCTTCTCGCGCCATGATGGCGGCGTTGTAAGGAATGGCATCATTCACCTCGTATTTATAAGCCCACCAATCGCTAAAGGTAGAACCTCCAACACCGTGAGCAGCCATTTTATCTGCTACTTTATATCCTTCCAAAATATGGGTAAAGGTGTTTACTCTAAAGTTGAATTTCTCGGCCACCTTCATGAGCATATTGATCTCACTTTGTACGTAAGAGTGGCAAGAGATGAAGCGCTCTCCATTGAGGATCTGCGCTAAGACTTCAAGTTCTTCATCATAGCGAATATTAGCGCCGCTTTTCTTTTTGGCGTCGTATTCCTTGGCTCTGCTGAAGTAATTCATATACAGCTGTTCCACACCCATACGAGTCTGTGGGAAGCGGCTGTAGCTTTGCCAGTTGGATTGTTTTACATTCTCACCCAACGCAAATTTGATGAATTTCGGGGTGTTGTTGTAGATCATATTGTCTGCGCTTTCTCCCCATTTGAGTTTGATGATCGCAGAGCGGCCACCAATCGGGTTGGCAGAACCGTGTAGGATCTGAATGGAAGTAACCCCACCCGCCAAGTTGCGGTAGATATCAATATCCTCCGGATCTACTACGTCTTCTATAGTTACTTCTGCGGAGCTATTATGTCCCGCTTCATTGATCGCTAAAGCTGCGATATGCGAGTGTTCGTCGATGATACCTGCCGTGAGGTGTTTCCCAGTGGCATCGATCACTTTAGCACCTCTGGCGCTGAGGTTTTGACCAATGGCTGCGATCTTTCCATCGCGAACCAGTACGTCTGTACTCATGAGAATTCCATCAGCTTCACCAGTCCATACCGTTGCATTTTTAAACAATATGTTTTGAGACTGTGGTACTGCTGAGTAACCGTATCCAATGTTTGGATAGGTAATGTCTACCATGGTTGGAGCCTCATCATTATCTCCGGAAGCTTCTTTTTCAGCCTCCTCAGGACCTGCAGTTTGATTTGCATTAAAGCTGGTCTCGCGTCCATTAGGGAGTACCAATCTTCCGCTTAGGTTATTTGAAGAGCTAACCACCGCAGCGGTCATTCTATAAATATCGTTGTTCTCCTCGTCAGTCATAGAGAAGATCACCCAGTTGTCATTGTACGTTAACTTAGCAGGAAACTTAGTATCGCCTTGCGCAATCTCAATTTTTGGCTTAGCTGCGTCTCCACTCAAGGTCATTTCATAAGATTTACCACCCGCCATAAGCGTGTAGGTTCCTCGAATATCCTTTACACTGCGGTCATTGATCACGTTCTTAGTTCCTTGAACCCAGTTCTCATAAAGTGTGGTGCTGCTTTCAAAGATGTCTCCAGAAGTGATCAGAAAGTTGGCCTGAGCCCCTGGATTTAAATTCCCCAGTGTTTCGCTCATTCCAATGATACGCGCTGGAACTGTTGTTAGAGCCTCTAGTGCTGTAGTTTTGTCCAGACCGTATTGGATCGCCTTCATGAGTTTGCCCTTAAAATCAGCTGCGGATTTAAGATCGTAGGTCGTAAAGGCAAAGGAAACTCCATTGTCTGCCATGATCTTTGGATTGGCTGGAGCTTGATTCCAGTTACGCATGTCTGCCAAGGTTACATAATCTGCTTGGTAAGGGTTGGATACATCATAAGCATCCGGAAAGTTGATCGGCAGAATATAGGTAGCCTTCGTGGCCTTGATGTCTGCAATCGCTTCGTATTCATCACCTCCACCTACAATTACATATTGAATACCGAATTGGTCTCCAACCTTGTCAGCTCTTAGATCATTGCCTTTATCGCCTGCATTGAAAACCGCATACATGCCTTTTTTCTCGATCAAAGCTTCTAAGGATCTATCTGTGGTATTGCTATTGCCAGCCTCGTACCAACGCATGTCGTGATACATTTGACGCAACAAAGCCATGGCTCCCATCAATGAAGTAGGGTAGGATTGTCTTGATGCGACAGAACGATCAAAGGAGAAGTACTGTCCCGCTGCTGTATTGAGAACGCGATCGGCATCATCGCCCTTGCTGTTAAGAGCTACTAATACGCCTGTTCCTTGTGCAATACCATCGTTGCGGTGAGCGCCTACAACTCCGAATCCAGCTTTACGCATGGTAGCTGCAGTTTTATTGTCGAATTTAAAATCTGCAATGGCATTGTATTCAGGCATGATGTGATCGTTCCAATAGAATCCAGCTCGGCTAGGACTGTATTGAGGAGACCGGCCACCACCCTGAGCGCGTTCGGCCTTTTTTACACCGAACTCCGTATAAGGATCAATGAATGAAGGGTAGATGGTAGTACCGCTAGCATCTACAATAATACTGTTTTGTGGTACGGTCACGTTAGTTCCAACAGAAACGACCTTCCCATCGCGAATGACCAAAGTTGCATTTTTGAGTACTTTGGTTGGAGTCACATAGATCGTGGCTCCGGTAAACGCGGTGTAATTGGTGTTCTGTTCTTTTACACTGTCGTTGTCTGGAAAATAATCCTGAGCTGCTAACTGCCCGCCTAGAAAGAGGCAGCAGAGCAACAGTAATCTGAATTTCATAAGATTGAATTTGAATTTTGAGCGCAAAACGGGGTTCGTTTCATTAGATAATGAATACAAACAAGAACGGTCCCAAGCGAACCTATCTTTGAGGAATTTCACGTTTTGACTAAAAATGGTTGGTTTACTCCTTAAAGATACTAAGGGTATTTGGCGGGCTGCTTGGCTCTAACAAATCTTTAACAGCGTGTTAAATCAAGCTTAGAGCGGATTTTGTTCAAAGTAGTTCACCGCCAAGGCAACCATATAGCTGTAACTCATGATTCCTTTTTCTTGGTTGTTTGCCTTTAAGAAATTGTCCCAAAAAGCTTTAGAGATATCTTCAAAGGGGTTGTTGTAGCTCGCCCAAAAGTCACGCATCTCTTTGTAGCTCTTTAAAATTCCGGGATTGATGGTTGTGAGCATTTCCCGATAAACAGCCTCATCTCTACGGGCGATCTCATTGATGCAGTATCGGAGCATAAAGATATAGCCGGTATATTTTATATAAGTATCCGGGTTGTGAATGGTGGCCAAGGCAGCGATGAAGTTGGCTTCATTTTCTGCTGCATAGCCCATTTGGTGTGCTTCTTCATGGCAGGCAACCACTGGAAATTTATAGGATTTGATGAGTCGATTGACCTGTGCTTCCCCAGTTAAGGGATTGTAATATCCGCTGTAACCCATATAGGTCAGCCCTAAACTCAAGCCTGATTTTTTAATGGATCTCGGCCTGTAATTGAACATGGGATGCTTTTCTGACAAAGCCGCATAGCCTTCTAAAGAGCGTTTGAAGATCTCCTTTTGCGAGTAGGGCAGGTCGATCTTGATCGAATCCGCATAGCCCAACTCTCGGTGCAGCTCGTTGGATTTAGCGATCATGCGCTGCGTCAGATCATAAAGCTGTTCATTGGTATAGGACTTCTCCAATTCCAATGTTTTATACAGCGGATTGCGGTAGTAGTTGATCCCCCAAATCAGATTGAACATTAAATAGGCTAAAGAGACGGCAGCAGTTATATCTAAAAAGAATCCAGCCGGGCCGGTTCTCAGGCGTTTTACGTTTAGGTAAAGCCAGCGAAGGGCGTAAACAATGAGTCCGAGGTAAATAAAATCCCCAACAGAAAAAGGGATCCAACCAAAGATATAACGACTCAGTTTGGAAAAGAACGGGTAGATCCCTAGACTGTAATAACGCTCCACAGTATCTGGTATATAGCGCAACAGACGCAAGCCAAATATTTGGACGATCAGCAGCAGGGCCAAGCCGAGTTTTATCTTCAATCGCATTGTTCAAACTTACGAACAATTCTTTGTTTTTTAATTTTTTGAACGCCCGCTAATCCGCTAAATTTGTTAAAAATTTATTTCATGAACGATACCGTACGTCAATTAGAACCTCAAGTGATCTGGAAGCATTTTGCCGATCTCAATGCCGTTCCGCGAGCTTCCAAAAAGGAGGAAGAGGTGATAGCCTTTATGAAATCCTTCGGGGAGGGCTTAGGCCTAGAGACCTTTGAGGACGCCGTAGGAAATGTGATCATCAGAAAACCAGCTACTCCAGGAATGGAAAACAGAACTCCAGTGGTGATGCAATCGCATTTGGATATGGTGCATCAAAAGAACAACGACACAGACTTTGATTTTGCCACACAGGGCATTGAAATGTATGTTGATGGGGATTGGGTGCGTGCCCGCGGGACCACTTTGGGTGCAGACAACGGTTTGGGCGTAGCCACAATTATGGCAGTTTTGGCTTCGGATTCAATTGCGCATCCCGCGATTGAAGGCCTATTCACCATTGATGAGGAAACCGGAATGACCGGTGCCATGGGGCTAAAAGGAGGCTTGTTGCAGGGAAAGATCCTGTTGAATTTAGACACTGAAGAAGATGACGAGATAGGAGTAGGTTGTGCTGGTGGCGTTGATATCACAGCCAGTGGAAGCTATAGACCAATGCCTTTGTCTGACCTTTACGCTGGTTTCACGATTCATGTAAAGGGATTGCAAGGAGGTCATAGTGGCATGGATATACACAAAGGTTTGGGCAATGCCAACAAGCTTATGAACCGTTTGCTTTACGCGATGGGTGATTACGTTCGAATCGCGAAAATCGATGGTGGGTCTTTACGTAACGCCATCCCAAGAGAAAGTACGGCGCAGATAGCCATTGCTGCTGATGCAAAGGCGGAAGTCATGGCGCGTTTTGAAGCTGAAAAACAGGCAATTTTGACCGAGTTTAAATCTCTAGAGCCCAGTTTAACCTTGGAGGTCAAGGAAGCCAAAGCTCCAGCAGATGCTATAGATCCCGCTACTCAAAAAGCCCTGATTAATGCCCTTTATGCAGCGCACAATGGTGTTTACAGAATGAGCCCTGCCATTGCCGATCTGGTGGAGACTTCAAACAATATTGCGCGCGTTTTAGTTGCTGACGGGAAAATTCATATTGGTTGTTTGACCCGATCCTCTGTAGAATCCTCTAAGGCCGATCTATCCAATGCTTTGCGCGCTAATTTTGAGAATGCCGGCTTGGAAGTTGGTCTTTCTGGCGATTACCCGGGGTGGGCACCGAATATGGACAGTCCTATTTTAAAAGTGATGGAATCGCTCTATACAGAACTTTTTGATGCACAACCTCACGTTGCCGCTTGTCACGCGGGATTGGAATGTGGTATCTTGGGGCAGAACTATCCAGGGATGGATATGATATCCTTTGGCCCTACCATCAAAGGAGCGCATTCTCCAGACGAACGCGCCAGCATTTCTTCAGTGCAAAAATACTGGAGTTATGTTCTTGAAACTTTAAAACGGATTCCAGAAAACGCATAAAAAAAGCCCCGAGAGATCGGGGCTTTTTTATTTCTTCTAGAAGCTTACTGTTTGATACCAGTCATCTTCATTCTAAAGATCAAGTCTGTGTTTGGCGGAATCGCTCTGGATCCTTGTGGACCGTAGGCTAGGTGAGAAGGCAAGTATACCATTACTTCGTCTCCAACGCGCATGCTCAACATAGCTTCTTTAAAACCAGGGATCATACGAGCATCTGCAGAGAAAGGAATCTCTAGTGGTCCGTAACGTCCTGCTTCTTTGCGCGCCAAGTTCATCACGTCAAATTTCTCAGCTAGATCTGGATTGGAAGTGTCAAACAACATACCGTCTGTAAAATATCCTTCATATTCCAAAAGAATGATTTGTCCTTCAACAGGCTCTGCCCCGTCACCACGGGTCACATAGGCTCTGCGTAGCCCAGAATCCATCTCTTCTGCATCTGCAAGTGTCGCTTCGTTCTTCGCTTTGTATTCATCTGCAACAGCTTTGATCTCTGCAGCGCGTGCAGCAGCTTCTTCAGCTTTATTGGTTAAGGCCGTTTTAAGCGTAGGAACTGTAATGTCTCCTTTGGTAATGATGTTTACTTCTTGCATTACTACATCTTCCATTGGCTTGTCTCCAGGCTTAGAAGTCTCTACAGATCCAATAGCATCAACAACATCTTGTCCAATAACAATCTCTCCAAAAACGGCGTGCTTGTAATCCAAGTGCGGCGTTTCTTTTAGGGTGATAAAGAACTGACTTCCGTTGGTGTTCGGCCCACTGTTAGCCATGGACAGCATTCCTTTTTTGTTGTGTACAAGACCTTGTACAAACTCATCAGGGAATGAATAACCTGGGCTTCCCATTCCGTTTCCTAATGGACATCCTCCTTGGATCATGAAATCTTTGATCACACGGTGAAAGATCAGTCCGTTATAATAAGGTTTACCCGCGTAGGTAGAATCGGCCATTTCACTTTTGCCGGTAGCTAGCGTTACAAAGTTGGCCACCGTTACGGGTGCCTGATCATGAAATAATTTCGCTACAAAGGTACCTTGAGTGGTAACAAACTCAGCGTATACACCATCTGCCAAGTCTGGGTATTTTGGATTTTGACAAGACGCTGCGAAAAGTCCTGCAAATACAAGTAATAAAGTGATTCTCTTCATTTCTATCTTCTTAATTATTGGATTCATTTTTAGATTGGGGCTCAATTGACTTTAGGTCTACTTTGACCTTCAAAGGGTAATTGATGCCTATTTTATTATCGTCTCCATAATAGCCGTAGGCAGTATATGAAGGCAGAAAAAGGGTCATGGATTCGCCGGCATGCATCATCTTTAGCGCTTGGCGTAATCCGGTGATCAATTCTTGCTGGTCCATCACATAGCTGCGAGGACTGATCTGAGCTTTAGGGTAGATCACATTCCCATAAATATCTTCCACTTGGTAATCAAAAACCAAGCGATCTCCAAATTGAGGTAGGTAAGTGGTGCTGGAGTCGGTTACCGTTTTACTGAACCAAAAACCATTTTCTGAAGCCGTATATGTGGTCGTAGTATCTTTAGCGATCACTTCTTTTATAGCCGCCTCTTGTTGTGCTACTAACTTCTGATTGCGACTTACCGAGGCATTCACAAAACTACCAGAACTTTGACTCACAGGCTTACGCGCTTCCGGCTGGGCGCAAGAAACTACCATAAAAAGGGTGATGAGAAAAAGCAGGGGCTTAGGCATTAAGCAGGGCATTTTGATAGGAGGGCAAGATACTAATAAAATACTTTATGGTTTCCTCCATGTTTTGGGTGGATCTTCCGCCCGCAGCATTAATATGACCACCACCGTCAAAGTGGGCTCGGGCCATCTCATTGACTGAGAAATCTCCCTTAGAGCGCAGTGATATCTTAATGATCCCGTCTTTCTCGCTTTCAATAAAAATAGCAGCGAGAACAATGTTTTCAATAGAGAGGGCATAGTTGACAAACCCTTCCGTGTCTCCTTTTTTGTAATTGCAGGCATCGAGTTCCGCTTGATTGAGGCTGATGTAAGCCGCGCGGTGCTCTTGCATGACCTTGAGGTTGCTCAGAGCCGTGCCTAACAATTGCATGCGGTTCTCACTGTTGTTGTCATAAACGTTGCGGTGGATCTGCGAGTTCTCAGCACCCTGTTCAATAAGATCTGCAACCACTCTGTGGGTGGTGCTGGTTGTCGCCGGGAATCTAAACGAACCAGAATCGGTCATGATCCCTACATAGAGGTTTGTGGCAATATCAGCGTCTAAATAATTCAGGTGGCCCATCTTTTCCATAAAGTGGTAGACCATTTCTGAAGTGGATCCCATGCTCGCGTCACTATACGTGAATTTTGCATAGCTATCCGGTTGCTGGTGATGATCTATCATCGCAAATGGACAATCCAATTTTTGAAGTACAGCTTCCATTTCTGGACCCAGACGGTGTAAAGCATTAAAATCTAGGGTGAAGACCAAATGCGCCTTTTTAAGCAGGGTTCCGCAGTTGTCCGCGTGGCTCTCAAATCTGAGGATCTTGTCATTACCTGGCATCCACTTAAGGAATTTAGGATAATCATTGGGAACCATAACGCGAACATTGTGTCCGAGTTTTTCGAGATAGCCCGCTAGGCCCAAAGTAGAACCAATAGCGTCCCCGTCGGGATTTTTATGTCCAATCACCACGATGCGGATGGGACTGCTCAATAGCTTTTTTAATTCTGAAATTTCAGCGGAATTCATCGCCAGCGAAGATACAATTTAATAACGAGAGACCAGCTGCCAATACTTCCAATAATGGTTAACTTTATCCCAAATAAATCCAACCATCGTCATGTATAAAATCACCTTTTCTCTTTTGCTGATCTTGTGCTTAGCAGCTTGCAAGAATACGCAGTCCAACTCCCAAGTAGAACCAGAGTCTACAGCGGTCAACGATACGCTCACCTTTGTTTTTGCCAGTTGTAATGATCAGGAGCGAGAACAGCCCTTGTGGAATCCTATTTTAGGACATAAGCCAGAACTCTTTATTTGGGGCGGTGATAATATCTACAGCGATACGCGTGACAGCTCAAAGATGCGCGCAGATTACAACAAGCAGTTCAACCAAGCAGATTACACCAAACTTAGACAACAAACCAAAGTCATTGGAACTTGGGACGATCACGATTATGGTGAGAATGATGCCGGAGCGCAATACCCGATGAAGATCAAAGCGAGCGAACTTTTCTGGGATTTTATGGAGTTGCCAAAAGGAGATAGTTTGCGCGATCAGCCAGGAGTGTTTCATTCCTATGTGCACAAAACAGATCAAGGATCGGTCAAGTTCATTATGTTGGATACTCGCTACTATCGCGATCCGCTATTAAAAAGTGAAGATCCCGACAAGCGCTATACGCCTTGGCCAACGGATCATGACGGTTGGTTTTTAGGGCCATTACAATGGGTTTGGTTGGAAAACCAATTGAAGGACACCGCGCATGATTTCACCTTCATAGTTAGCAGTGTACAGTTCCTAAACAACGCGGATCACGGCTGGGAGAAGTGGGGCAACTTTCCTGCAGAGCGCATCAAGATGTATGAAGTTTTAAAACAGGCGCAATCCAAAAACATCATTTTGCTTTCTGGGGACCGACACCATGCAGAAATGTCCAAAGATGATCAGGCGGGTCTGGGATATCCTTTACTAGACTTTACCGCCAGCGGCTTGACTCACACCTTTCCAGGTTCTCCGCTTGAGCCGAGCGAATACCGCTGGGGCGAGGGAACCAAGGAGCTTAATTTTGGTCTGATCAAAGTCCATCAACCTTCCAAAACGGTAGTTTTTGAGATTCGAGGGAAAGACGATGTGCTAATTGAGCAATTTATTCAGTCTTATTAGACTGAATAAATACTTAAGAATCAAGTTTATTTTGCGGTTAAAGAATCGTTAAGCGCTTGCAATCTGCTTGAAAAGGGCTACTTTTGCACAAATTTTTTACACCTGACATGAGAACAGACAGAACATTTACAATGTTGAAGCCCGACTCCGTTGAAAAAGGACACATCGGAGCGATCTTAGAAAAAATTACAGCCGCTGGTTTTAGAATCGTAGCTATGAAGCTTACGCAAATGACTACCGATGATGCCAAGGCTTTCTACGCAATCCACAAAGAGCGTCCGTTCTTTGGAGAATTGGTAGAATATATGACACGCGGGCCTATCGTTGCTGCGATCTTGGAAAAAGAGAACGCTGTTGCTGACTTTAGAACCCTAATCGGTGCTACAAACCCAGAAGAGGCTGCAGAAGGAACTATCCGTAAATTGTATGCTGCTTCAATCGGTGAGAACGCTGTTCATGGAAGTGACAGTGATGAGAACGCTGCTATTGAAGGGAATTTCCACTTTGCTGGAAGAGAGCAGTTCTAAAACGCATCGCGCTTAGCGCAAAACTAATTTCTTAATCATTTCTGTGCCCAATTCTTCATTGAGCATGGAAATGATTTTTTGTTTCCCGTAACTGAGTTCTTCACGAAGCACAGAGGAGGTCAGTCTCACATAAAGGGTTCCAGATTCCAACCGAATGTCTTCTGTGTAACCGGCAATGGCTTGCCCCATTATTTTGTTCCAAGTATCGCGCACGTTCATTTGATCCATGCCGCGCTTGAGCTTCCCTTGCCCAAAGAAATCCTTCAGGGCATCACCAAGACTTAGATGTTCTCGATTGCGCTTACTCATCACCTAGAATGTTTGTCGCCTTATAAGGCTTGTATTGATACTGTGTTCCTTCTTGATCCTCTAAAATGAGTTCGGTCTCATTAAGACGCACCACCTTTTCACGCCAGCTGTCATAAGGTGTGGTAAATTCAATGAAATGATCACCAGCCTCTTCAATGAGTCTAAAAACTTCGCTATTGTTGGTTTTAGCAAAAGTACCATCGAGCTTCGGGGCTAGTTTTTTACGAATTCCGCTCTCTGCGTTGGGCAATTCAAAATAGTCAACCACTAGGTTAGTCTGATAGGCTTTGACCACTTGACCGTTTGTGCTCACGGTTTCTATTTGCCAGTAGCCCTGTAAATTAGAATAGTCTCCGTTGAAACCAGAATGACAAGACCAAAGTAAAAAGCTAACTAAGATTCCGAGGAACTGTTTCATAAGGCGATCATTTTATAAGATTGGTGGATGCTGCTTATTACGGCCTCAGTGCGATCCGCATGGGTGTCGCTGATAAAAATCTGACCAAAATTATCTTCTTTGACCAATTGTAGCAATTGCGCTACGCGAGACTCGTCCAACTTATCAAAAATATCATCCAAAAGTAGAATCGGGTTTTGGTTGGCTTTGTCTTTTACAAAGTCAAATTGAGCCAATTTTAAGGCGATCAAAAACGACTTTTGCTGTCCCTGAGAACCGAATTTTTTAATGGGATGACCGTCTATTTCAAAGTTGAGGTCGTCCTTGTGAATGCCTTGACTGGTATACTGTAAAGCCTTGTCTTTATTGATGCTTTGTGTAAAAAGCTCCAACAAAGTGGTGTTTTCCAATTGGCTTTTGTAGTGCAAGCTCACCGCTTCGTGGCCGCCGCTTATTTCTGCATACCGTCTGTTGAAGATAGGCGTGAACTGGGCGAGGAATTCTTTTCGTTTTTCGTGAATTGGCGTTCCCAACTGATCCAGCTGTTCATTATAAACAGTCAACGTGTCTTCATTGTACGTATTGTTTAAGGCGAAGTACTTGAGCAAGGAATTGCGCTGAGACAGGACTTTGTTATAGTCCAAGAGGTTTTGCAAGTAAGCCGGATCATTCAAAGACAATACACCGTCCATGAATTTTCGGCGTACATCACTGCCTTCTGTGATCAAGTCACGATCTGCCGGAGAGATGATCACCACAGGGATCAACCCAATATGGTCAGAAAAACGCTCGTAGGCTTTTCCGTTGCGTTTGATGATCTTTTTTTGCCCTTTTTTGTTGCTGATCAAGATGCGTTGCGGTTGCTCTTGATGGGTGAAATTGCCGTCGATCACAAAGAAATCTTCCCCGTGACGAATGTTTTGACTGCTGATAGGATTGAAATAACTCTTGCCGTAAGCCAAGTGGTAAACCGCATCTAAAACCGTAGTCTTGCCCACCCCGTTATTGCCCACAAAACAATTGATCTTGTGGTCAAAACTAAAACTTTGGCTTTCAAAGTTTTTGTAATTAACTAAGGATAAGTCGGTTAAAATCATGTGCTGTCGCTCTAATCAAGACGGGTATGCTGAGACGCGGAGCTTAAAATCCGCAGTGCGAAACAGCCTGCAAATTATTGAAAATTAACGAATAAATTGTCTTTCAAATTCTAATAAAAATTATATTTTTGCCCCGCAATAAATCAGCAGTATGGCAACGTATAAAAAACGCGGAGGAAGACCTAAAACAAAGGTAGAACAGCAAACCAAGCTCGAAGAAGATAGCGCAACGGCAGAGGTATTTAACACTCTGGATGAAGGAGCTAATAAAGCCGAGCAGTGGGTTGCAGATAATCAGAAGTACATCTTTGGAGTTATTGGTCTTATAGCTTTAGGTATCTTAGGATACTTGGCTTACCAGACTTATGTGCAAGAGCCCAAGGAAGCCAAAGCGATGAATGAAATGTTCCAAGCGCAGAATTACTGGGAACAAGCCATGACTGCTACAGAAAACGATTCTTTGTTCAACCTCGCTCTTAAAGGAGGTAACGGGCAATACGGTTTTGAAGAGATCATCTCTAAGTACGGAGGAACTGACGCCGGAAACATGGCGCGTTACTACGCTGGTATTGCTTATTTGCAAACGGGAGATTACAGAAAAGCCATTGAAAGCCTTGACGGTTTTAGTGCTACAGACGAGATCTTGGCACCTCAAGCCAAAGGAGGAATTGGAGATGCCTTCGCAGCATTAGGAGAATTCGGTGATGCTTTGAATTACTACAAACAAGCCGCTGATCTCAACACTAACGACTATACGACCCCAAAATACCTTTTGAAAGCTGGTAAAGCTGCTATTGAGTCAGGTAACTACAGCGAAGCGGCTCAATTGTTAGCGCGAATCAAAGAAAACTTCCCAGACTCTCCTTTCGTAGATGAAGCTCAGATCTTCTTAGGACAGGCTGAGGCGATGCAATAGTTATGGCAACCGCAGGGAATAACCTATCGGCCTACAATAAATCCGAAGTACCTAACGCCAAGGATTTTAAATTCGGTCTTGTTGTTTCTAAATGGAATCACGAGATTACTGAAGGTTTGTTTCAAGGTGCTTTTGATGCCCTTAAGGACTGCGGAGCAATCAATGACAACATTGTTCGTTGGAATGTACCGGGCAGCTATGAGCTGATCTACGGCGCCCAGCGCATGCGTGAATCTTACGATATGCTAGATGCAGTGATCGTTATAGGTAGTGTGATCCAAGGAGAGACCAAACACTTTGATTTTGTTTGTCAAGGGGTGACCAACGGTATTGCTCAACTCAACGCAAGTGGAGGGATTCCGGTGATCTTTTGTGTCTTGACAGATAACACCATGCAGCAAGCCATTGATCGTTCTGGTGGCAAGCACGGAAACAAAGGAACGGAAGCGGCTATTGCAGCGATTGAAATGGCGCAACTGCGCAAGGAAAGCAGGTTCTAAAACCCCCTAATTTGCTCTGGCATTGTTTTTGTTTTGTTAAAGGAGAAAAGCCTCTTTAACAAACGCGGCTATTTTAGTAAATTTGGTAGAGTATAATGGGAATATTCAAAACACGCAAGAACAAGAGATACGATTACGAACCTCGGTATTACAATAACGGGGGTAAGCGTCCTTTTGAGATGGGCAATCGTTTTGAAGAGTATCGCACCGCATCTACACCAGCTCGTGGCCTAAAGAACAAGTTCAAGCACGCTTGGGCCGACTACAAAGGCAATCCGAGTCATGATGTGAATAGACGGGTGGTGTTTATCATCGCGGTTTTGGTGTTGTTATTCCTGTTTATGATTGATTTTGATCTATCCATTTTTACGAGTTCCCGATAAATGGCAGTTACGATAACGCGCTTACCCGAACATGTGGCTAACCAGATCGCCGCAGGAGAAGTGGTTCAACGCCCGGCTTCTGTAGTGAAAGAATTGCTGGAGAACGCTGTGGATGCTGGTGCAACAGATTTGCAGTTGGTGATCAAGGATTCGGGAAAAACACTCATACAACTTATTGATAACGGCTCTGGGATGTCTGCAGAAGACGCTCAGGCCTGTTTTGAGCGGCATGCGACTTCAAAGATCCATCAAGCGGAAGATCTTTTTAAGCTCCATACCAAAGGGTTTCGCGGAGAGGCCTTAGCCTCTATTGCCGCGGTGGCCCAGGTCAGCCTTAAAACGCGTACTGCAGATGATGAGGTTGGGACCGAGGTGAAAATTGCCGGCAGTGAGATCACAGAGGTCTCAGAATGTGTGACCCCTGTGGGGACCGTGCTCTCGGTCAAGAATTTGTTTTTCAACATACCCGCGCGACGTAACTTCTTAAAGAGTAACCCGGTAGAGTTAAGACATATCATTGATGAGTTCCATCGTGTGGCTTTGGCGCATCCAGAGCTCGCCTTTAGCTTACATTCTAACGATTCACTGTTGTTCTCTTTGCCTAAGTCGAACTTAAAACAGCGTATTACAGGAATTTTTGGCGCAAAGACCAAGGAGCGTTTGGTCCCCGTATCTGAGGAAACTGACGTGGTCTCCGTAAGCGGATTTGTGATCAAGCCCGAATACGCTAAGAAATCACGAGGGGATCAGTTCTTTTTTGTGAATGATCGCTTCATCAAATCGTCTTATTTGCATCATGCCGTAACTGCAGCCTTTGAAGGCCTGTTACGTGATAAGACCGTTCCTGGATACTTTCTATTTTTGAAGGTGCCAACAGACAGTATCGATATCAACATACACCCTACCAAGACGGAGATCAAGTTCGATGACGACCACACCATCTACGCCATGTTGCAAGCCTCTGTAAAGCACAGTTTGGGGCAGTTCAATGTAGCCCCGGTACTCGATTTTAATAGAGATGAAACCTTGGATACGCCCTATGATATGAATCAGGCCAGTCCAAAGATGCCTAAGGTGGCCGTGGATCCAACCTTTAATCCGTTTAAGGAGAAGCCTGCTGCAAGCAGAAGCAATTATCAACGACTACAACAACATCAACCCAGTTGGGAAGCCTTATACACGCAAGTGGACCCTGGAGATATCAAGACCGATCTTGAAGAGATCACTTTAGAGAGCCGTGAGGTGAGTGGTAGTTTCTTTGAGTCTGAACAGGAGCAGTCCCAATTGCCAAGTATGCAATTGTTTGGAAAATATTTAGCCAGCCCAACTAAGGGCGGCTTGTTGTTGGTGCATCAAAGGCGAGCCCATCAGCGGGTGCTTTATGAAGATTTTTTAAGGCGGATGGGGTCCGAGGCGGCAAACAGTCAAGCCTTGTTGTTTCCCTTAACTTTAGAGCTAGATGCCAAACAACGCGCTTTGTTGCAAGAAGTAAGTGAAGGGATGACCCATTTAGGCTTTGAGATGAGCTTTGAAGAGCAGGTTTCATTGACGGCCATCCCAACATCTGTTCAAGCTGAGCAAGTAGGAGCGGTGGTTGAAAATTTATTGGCAGACCTAAGTGCTGATGTTCCTGAGTTGAGTTTTAGTGCGAATGATGCATTGGCGAAAAGTATGGCGAAGAGCTTGAGTGTGCATTCGGGCTCAAAGATGAATCAAGATGAGCAACAACACATGATCAATCAGTTATTTGCCTGTAAAGACGCTGCGGTGAGTCCTTTTGGTAAGCCGACCTTTAAAATAATTACGAACACAGAAATAGACAATAAGTTTTAAGTGTATTCCATCTCAGAAACAGTAAAGGTTCTTTTGATCATTAACGTGATCGTTTTTGTAGGTACCATGAGTATGCCCGATACCATGTATCAGCTGTTCTCTTTGTACTTCTACGAGAATCCTTCGTTCAAATTCTGGCAACCGGTAACGCATATGTTTATGCACGGAAGTGTTTCTCATATCGCATTCAACATGTTGGGCTTGTGGATGTTTGGTACCCCGCTGGAGCGTCAATGGGGCTCCAAGCGCTTTTTGTTCTTTTACTTTTCTGCCGGATTGGGAGCGGCTTTGATCCATACCCTTGCTAATTATATCGATCTGCAGCTGGATATCAATTTCCTAACACAAGTGGGGATTGGCAGGGATCTCATTGACGAGGCTATAGCCAATGGACAGGTCTTTGTGGATTATCCAAATATTAACTTTGAAGGATATTTTGTGCCTGCTGTTGGAGCTTCTGGCGCAGTTTACGGCGTCATGACTGCCTTTGCCGTGTATTATCCGAACGCCCAATTGATGATGATCTTTTTACCCATCCCGATCAAGGCAAAGTATTTTGTTCCGCTTATTTTGATAGGATATACGGTATTGAATTTAACCGACAACTTGCCTGGAATTGCGCACTGGGCCCACGTAGGAGGAGCCTTGTTTGGTTTTATCATGGCGTGGAGTTGGCGAAAAACAATGTTTAATCCCCAATAATTATGGCACAAAACGATCTGCTTCAGAAATACAAGATGTCTAGCGTATTGATCAAACTCATAGTGATCAATGTGATTGTGTTCTTTGTGTTTTATTTGGGATCCTTCATTCTCAGAATCAATGAGGCCGATATGAAATCTTGGTTCGCACTGCCGTTGCAAACCTGGGATTTCCTTTACAAACCGTGGACTTTCTTTTCCTATGCCTTTCTGCACAGTGGGTTTTGGCACATCTTCTTCAATATGCTGATCCTCTATTGGTTTGGAAACATTGTCTTAAACCTGTTTAAAGAACGCACTTTACTCACCTTGTATCTTTTAGGTGGAGTAGCAGGTGGTGTCTTGACAGTCTTAGCATTTAATTTATTCCCTGCCTTTGATGGTTTCACCGTTGGAAATCTTCAAGGGGCTTCTGCCGCAGTGTTTGCGGTGATGGTTTTTATAGCCACATATACGCCAAACGCAGAAATGCGCGTTTTTATGTTTAACATAAAGCTTTGGCAAATTGCTGCCTTCTTTGTTTTGAAGGATCTTATTGCGATGCCCGCATCAGATAATGCTGGCGGTTTAATGGCCCATATGGGTGGTGCCATCTTTGGTTATACTTATGCCAAACAATTGGCCAAAGGCAATAATATCGGTGCTGGTTTTGAACGTTTTATGGATGCTTTAGTGGCTTATTTTAGCCCTCGTAAAAAGCGTCCGTTCAAAAAGGTACATCGCAATCCCAAGGGAAACGTACGAAGCAGTACTACATCCTCTGCGAGCAGTAAAGACGAGCAGCAAAAGAAGATCGACGCCATATTGGATAAGATCGGCAAGAGTGGTTATGAGAGCTTGAGCAAGGCAGAAAAAGACTTCTTGTTCAAGTATCGGGAGTAAACAAACAATAAATCCGCGATCATTGAAATTGATCGATAAAATCCTTTACGCGCTAAATGTTGTGGCAGCTATCTTGTTGACACTGTCCTTCATTACCCCTTATATAGCCCCAGACAGTTTTCCGCTGCTGAGTGCATTATCGCTATTGGTTTCCCCTTTGTTAGCCATCAATTTGGCCTTTGTGATCTATTGGTTGTTTCGTTTAAAAAAGCGCATTTGGGTGTCTGCGCTTTTATTGCTGATAGCCTATGTTCACTTCAACGCTTTTTGGAAATGGGGATCAGAATCAGCAGATCCTTCTCCCAAGCAGCTCAAGGTAATGTCCTTTAACGTGGAGCTCTTTGAGGCCTATCGCGATACGCCAGATCCTGAGGTAAATGCTAAAATGCAGGCCATGATCGAGGAGCACGATCCTGATATATTGCTCATTCAAGAATTTTATGATCTGGAAACGATCAGCTTTGATGTCTTTGCACACAAATACGTCCACTTTAAAAACAACAGACCTCTAGGTCATGCTATATTCTCAAAGCATCCCATCATTACAAAAGGAGCCTTTGATTTTAATAGAACTGGCAACAATACCCTTTATGCGGACATCGTTGCGCATCAAGACACGCTACGGGTCTATAACGTCCACTTACAATCTTTCAAATTGGCGCCCAATGTTTCCGATCTTCAGGACCGACCTCGGAATTTGATCCGCCGCCGTATCAGTGAAGCCTTTAAGCTGCAACAGGAGCAGGCCGCAGCTGTTTTGGAACACAGCCGACAATCGGGTTATCCGGTTATTTTAGCGGGAGACTTGAACAATACTGCCTTCAGTTATGTATACCGTCGTTTTGCTCTAGAGTATCAAGACGCATACGCTCAGGTGGGTTCTGGCTTAGGGAGTACCTTTACTTTTGATTTCTACCCGATACGAATCGATTATATCTTTGCTGATCAGAGCTTGCGAATTGATGCTTTTAAGACCTTAGGAAGGCCCTTTGGAGATCACAGACCTATTTTGGGTACTATTGGGTGGGAATAGTTAGAGTTCCAGCTTTTCTAAATAGGAAATACTTTCTGGGCCGAGATTGAATAGCAGATCCAAAACACTCAGATTATTCAAGTACCCATGAGCCACCTCATGAACTTGGTGGTAGTGCGGTGTCGTAATCTCAGGAACTTTTTTAGAACGGATCAAAGGTCTATAGTCTTTAGTTCCTGGGGGTGTTTCTAGATCGTATTGCTCGGTAAAGGAGTATTCGAAAGGTATGCCTATCAAGTCTGCTATGAGCTCCATGCTTTGCAGATTGTTCTCAAAGAGGATCTCTTTTCGTTCTTTAAAAAAGGGTTCCAGCTCGTCCTCATAGAACTCAAAGAAAGGGGAGCTTCGGTATCCAGCTTCTAGGCTGCGCCAATGATCTCGTTGCCAATGAAAATTATTTTCAATAGTTACGGTGGCTGTTTTTTGACGTTCGCCTTTTTTGCTGTGTCTGATAGGGATGTTTAAACCCAACTTACCGTTGCTGTGGGCAATGTACAGTCGGTTGCGGTAGGTTTGTTTCTGATAGTTGTCACAGCGTTCAATGCGCAGGTCTTCTGCCTTAACAATAACACTCCAAAGCGCAATATTGCCAAAGTATGCGGGATGTATTAAAGAAGTAACCTCAGGCATAATATTTTACGCCTTTTGTTTGCGACGTTTTCTAAAGAAGTTGAAAACAAACCAAGCTGCTAAAAGACCTAAGAAGATCTTGAAATAAGACACGGGCTCTCCAGAACCACCGACAGTCGTAAAGAATCGTTCCCAGCGGAATTTATTCGCCAAACCTTTGGCTTGGCTGTCAATACTCATCCAGACAAAAACAGGCTTTCCAACCACGTGATTGAAGGGTACATAACCCCAGGTACGCGAATCCTCACTGTTGTTTCGGTTATCACCCATCATCCAATAATAGTCTTGGGCAAAGGTGTACTCGGTGATGGGACGCTCGTTTAACAGTACCTCTGTTGGAGTAACACGAATGGTGTTGCTTACGCCCATCTCATAGCCTTCATAGACTTCAATGATCCGTTTGTAGAATCCGATACTTTCTGGGGTGATGGCCACAGTTGCTCCTTTTTGAGGAATATAAATCGGTCCAAAATGAACGTTGTTGTTCGGGTAGCGTGGGTCGTATGGGAATATACCACGAGACCACTTACCAGCTTCTTCATATTTACGCAGCGACTCTACTTGCAAAACTTTCGCAAAGTTTCGGAACTGCTCCAAAGCAGGATCCGTGATTTGCATATAGTAGGTGTTAGGCTGACGGTATTCTGGGATGATGTCCGTAATGTCAAAGCGCTTTCTGATGTAGTCAATATCACCTTCATTTAAGGCTTCTTTGGTATAAACTACATAGCCAAACTGCAATTTTGCACGGTCTGGCAAAACGTTTTGCTGACCGTTAACCCAGACGTATCCGTCTCGAACTTCAATAGAATCTCCCGGAAGACCCACACAACGCTTTACGTAGTTCGTTTTTTTATCTATGGGTTTGTAATGGAATTTGCCATCATTCGGTGCACTAACAATGTTCACCGTGTCCACGGGCCAGTTAAAGACCACAATATCATTGCGCTTGATCTTTTGAAAGCCCGGCATACGCATGTAGGGGCTTTTGAGCTGCGGACTGTAGGATTTGCTGTTTACCAAAGGAACCGTGTCATGCACCATTGGGAATGCAATTGGTGTCATCGGTGTGCGAGCGCCATAGTGAAACTTACTTACAAAGAGGTAATCACCCACCAAAAGCGTTTTTTCTAAGGACGAGGTTGGAATGGTGAATGGCTGCATAAAGTACGTATGAACCAGCGTGGCTGCCACAACGGCAAATAAAATAGAGCTGATCCACTCTCCTGCAGAAGTAGTGGGTTGTAAACTGCGGTCGGGTATATGCGTTACATCAACAGAATAGTTAATGTAGTAGATATAAAAGCCTAATGTGAGTACGCCCAAATAGGTGTCCGCATTGGAGTTTCTGCCAAAACTGCGCAGTGTTTCAACCCAAAGTACGGGGAACATGATCAGATTGACAATCGGTACAAAAAGTAAAATGGTATACCACCAAGGACGGTTAATGATCTTCATCAAAATTACCGCATTGTACACAGGGATAGCAGCTTCCCAGGCTTGTCTTCCCGCTTTTTGATACAATTTCCAGGTACCCGCAAAATGTATGATTTGAACAATAAGAATGAATATCAAAAGTCCTTCTAAGGTCATGCGTAGCGATTTTGACTGCTAATTAGCGATAATTTTGATTCAAATATAGGGCTTTAACTCAGGTTTAATACATCCTGCATGCTAAAGACGCCTCGTTTTCCAATGATCCACTTTGCAGCGACAATAGCTCCTAGCGCAAAGCCATCTCTACTGTGAGCTTCATGGCTAATGGTAAGGGTATCTACAGCAGAGGTGTATTTGACATGATGCGTTCCCTTTACATCGCCTTCACGGATGGAATCGATCCATAGGTCGCTGGGGTTGTTGTTTTGTAACGCCCAAGCCTGTTTTTGTGAAAACTTTAATACGGCGTCTGCCAAGCTTATTGCTGTTCCACTGGGTTTGTCGAGCTTTTGGGTATGGTGGATCTCCGTGATGGCGGGCTCGTATTGCGCTTGCTCGCCCATAAGTTCTGCCAACTTTTGATTGATGGCAAAAAAGATATTGACTCCAACGCTAAAGTTAGAGGCATACAAAAAAGCACCTTGTTTTTCTTGGCAATAGGTTTCAATTCTAGGAAGTTCCTCCAGCCAGCCCGTGGTTCCAGAAATTACAGGAATGCCCGATTCCAAGGCTTTTTTTATGTTGTTGTAGGCTGCCGTTGGCACGGAGAAATCAATTGCTACATCAGCATTATTGAAATCCGCAATAGAACTGCTATCATTGGTGGCCACTACAATTTCATGTCCTTGAGCGGTTGCCAGACGTTCAATGGTCCGTCCCATTTTTCCATAACCGAGCAGGGCTATTTTCATCGTTGTCCAAAATTGAAGCGCAGACTCAATCCGTAGCTGGCCTGCGTAGAGACGGGATCAATCTGCAGTTGAGGGGTTAGTGAAAGATCGTCATTAATGTTGTACTGACGCAAATGCGCATCCACGTTAGCATCTACTATATTGATCAGATAAAAGGCCACGGCCACAATAAGGCTGATGTCTTTGTTTTTCTGAGCTTGCCTTTGGGCGTCTATCAAACGATCGTTAGAAACCAAAGGAGTATCGCCGTCTCCAAAGAATTCGTCGTCAGTAAATCCGGCCAAACGGCGCTTGAAGGCGTTTCTAAATCGGTCGTATTCTTGATCCTGTTGAATCCAAAAATAAATCCCAGTTCCAATTCCTGCATAAACGATAGGGATCTTCCAATATTTTTTATTGTAAGCCTGACCCAATCCGGGCAAAACCGCAGAATAGAAGGCGGCCTTAGACGGCGCTAGCGGATCGTAATCCAAAATTGTCGCCGTTGAGGCGACCACGGTGTCTTGTACGCGAACGTCCAGTTCGTCGTCTTGGGCGTGGGTTAGAGTAGTGGCGATCCCAAAAACCAGAAGGAATAAATACTTAATCTTCACCTTGAATGCGTTTGACAATACGTGCTAAGTCGGCTTCAGAATCGAAAGGGATCACTAATTTCCCTTTTCCTTTCGCGTTCATGTTTATGCTGGTTTTAGCATTCAAAAATGAACCGAGGAGATCATTTTGTTTTTTGGCAGCAGCAGGGATGCTTTTGGCGGTTTTAGTAGGCGCAGACGGATCTTTAAAAGAACGAACCAAGGCCTCAGTGGCGCGTACAGACAGATTCTTATCAATGATCTTTTCATAGATATCCAATTGACTTTCTGAATCGTCTATATTGATCAAGGCGCGTCCGTGTCCCATACTGATAAAACCGTCACGCATTCCTGTTTGAATGATTGGATCCAATTTGAGCAGTCGCAAATAATTCGCAATGGTAGAGCGTTTTTTACCCACACGATCTGAAAGCGCTTCTTGAGTCAAATCGATCTCCTCAATCAGGCGCTGATACGACAAGGCGATCTCAATAGGATCTAGATCTTGACGTTGAATGTTCTCCACCAAGGCCATTTCCAATGACTCTTGGTCATTGGCAATACGAATGTAAGCGGGAACGGTAGTGAGTCCAATCAGTTTTGAGGCGCGGAATCTGCGCTCTCCAGAAACCAACTGGTATTTGTTAAAGGCCAGCTTGCGAACCGTGATGGGTTGAATCACACCCAATTCACGGATAGAACTTGCGAGTTCTCGCAATTGTTCTTCATTAAAGCTGGTTCTAGGCTGGAACGGATTGACCTCGATAAAATCGAGTTCCAATTCTACAATATTTCCAACAACCTTATCGGCATTCTTGTCGCCAACAGCTTTAATATCGTTTTCAGGGTCTTTCAAAAGTGCTGAAAGACCACGTCCCAATGCCTGCTTTTTAGTCGCCTTGGCCATTAATTGCTATTTTTTTCAATGAGTTCTTGAGCCAAACTTAAGTAATTATTGGCACCTTTACTACCCGCGTCATAACTAATGATACTTTCCCCGTAGCTAGGCGCTTCACTTAAACGCACATTGCGTTGGATAATTGTCTCAAAGACCATTTGATCAAAGTGCTTGCGCACCTCTTCAACAACCTGATTGCTCAAGCGCAGACGTTGGTCATACATAGTTAGCAAAAGGCCTTCAATGTCCAGATCTGCATTGTGGATCTTTTGTACACTTTTTATGGTGTTCAAAAGCTTTCCGAGGCCTTCTAGGGCGAAGTATTCGCACTGAATAGGAATGATCACAGAATCCGCAGCGGTTAAAGCGTTCAAGGTTAAAAGGCCTAAAGAGGGCGCACAATCAATAATGATATAATCATAGCGACTCTTTAAATCTTCAATGGCGCGTTTGAGCATATACTCGCGCGCTTCCTTGTCAACCAGTTCAATCTCTATGGCAACAAGATCAATATGCGCAGGGATCAGATCAAGATTTGGGGAATCTGTTTTTACGATAACATCGTCGGCACCTACAGTATGCTCCAAAAGCTGGTAGGTTCCGTTTTGAACCTGAGCCACGTCAATACCGAGGCCCGAGGTGCTGTTAGCCTGAGGATCCGCGTCGATGAGCAAAACCTTTTGCTCCAACACTCCCAGACATGCCGCCAAGTTCACAGAGGTGGTTGTCTTTCCGACACCGCCTTTTTGGTTGGCTACAGCTATAATTTTACCCATAAGTAGTTTTCGTTTTGAGAATTTAAAAATACAATTATTAGCCCGTTTAGGAAAGCCTACTTGTTAACAGGAAGTGAACAGCATCGCTTAGGCATAAAGAACTTTTCAACAGCCCTTCAGCCTTAGGTTTAGAAAGAATAAAGCAAATTTTGAGTCTTAGACTACTTTTTCTTTTTGGCGCGGATCATCATTTCTAGCATATCCCACATTTCTTGTGGAATTTCTTCTAGTAGATTGAATTGTCCTGCCCCTTTTAGCCATTCTCCACCGTCAATGGTAATTACTTCTCCGTTGAGATAATGCGAGAAGTCTGAGGCCAGATAAGCTGCTAGGTTGGCTAGTTCTTGGTGGTCACCAACACGGTTTAACGGTACTTTCTTAGCCAGATCGAATTTTTCCTTGAGATCACCCGGAAGCAATCGGTCCCAAGCGCCTTTAGTTGGGAATGGTCCTGGAGCAATTGCATTAAAGCGGATACCGTATTTGGCCCATTCTACTGCGAGAGAACGCGTCATAGCGAGCACACCTGCCTTAGCTGTAGCACTTGGTACAACAAAAGCGGAACCGGTCCACGCATAGGTGGTCACAATATTCAATACTGTTTTGTTGGTTTCTTTTTGTGCGATCCAATACTTCCCGAAGGCCAAGGTGCAGTTCTTAGTTCCTTTTAGGACGATATCAATAATGGTATCAAAAGCATTGGCAGACAGACGCTCGGTAGGAGAGATGAAGTTCCCTGCGGCATTGTTCATCAAAATATCGGGACTTCCAAAGGCCTCTACAGTTTTGGCCAACACATTCTCAACAGCTTCATAATCACGAACATCACAAGCAACAGGTAATACTTGCCCGCCAGTCTCAGCTTCTAATTCTGTCTTTGCAGCGTCCAGTTTTTCTTGATTTCTGGAAGTGATGACTACTTTGGCTCCAAGTTCCAAAAAGTAACGGGTCATGGATTTTCCCAATCCCGATCCACCACCGGTAACTACAATTACTTTTCCTGCTAGCGCGTCGTCGCGCATCATTTTAGCTGAATGATTCATGATTTGCTGTTTTGTTCAAAGTTACGGTTTTCTCCTTAAATACTATGCATGCATAATAAAATTAATTCCTACTGTCAGATTTCCACAAATAGGCCACACAGCGTTTGAGATCTGGGTAATCTTCTAGTTTAGGATGATCAAAGGATCCTGCTGCTTCCATGCCGATCTGTTCCATCACTTTAATGGAGCCTGTATTCTTTTGAGTAGCAAAGGCATAAACCTCCTGGAGTCCCCAGATTTTATCAGCATTATCTAGTATTGCAGCTGCGCCTTCTGATGCATACCCTTTGCGCCAATGATTAGGGCTGATCCGCCAACCAATATCTACAGAAGGGGTGAAGTCTGAATCGTAATTCTGATCCATAAGTCCAATCATTCCAATGGCTTCTCCCGATTCTAACAGATCAACTGCAAAGTAGCAGTAGCCGTTTTCTCGGTAACTGTCCGCCAAGCGCTGAAAGAACAGTTGAAGCTGTTCTTCAGGCAGTGGGTTTGGAAAATGTGCCATGACTCGGGCATCTTGATTTAAAAGCCTAAAAAGCGGCAGGTCGTCTTGCGTCCATGGGCGAAACCCGAGACGTTTGGATTTTAATACGTATTCCATGATTTAATTTACAGAGTCAATCAAGATCTCAAGCATCTCAATAGCAGCGTCGGCAATACGCGTACCCGGGCCATAAACTGCAACAGCTCCAGCCTCAAACAAGAATTCATAATCCTGCACTGGAATAACTCCGCCTACAATGACCATAATGTCTTCACGCCCGTATTTTTTGAGCTCTTCAATGACTTGAGGAACCAAGGTCTTATGTCCAGCGGCTAAAGAGGATACTCCTAAGATATGAACGTCATTTTCCACAGCTTGTTTGGCGGCTTCTGCTGGAGTTTGAAACAGCGGTCCAATATCCACGTCAAAGCCAACGTCCGCATAGCCGGTGGCAACCACTTTAGCTCCGCGATCGTGTCCGTCTTGACCCATTTTGGCAATCATAATACGCGGTCTGCGACCTTCCAGTTCTGCGAACTGATCGGCCATTTCTCGCGCCTTTTCAAAGGTTGGGTCTTTCTTGATTTCTTTGCTGTACACGCCGCTAAATGATCTAATTTGTGCCTTATAGCGTCCAAAGGATGCTTCTAGAGCGTCACTGATCTCTCCTAAGGTTGCTCGTTCTTTGGCTGCTTCTACAGCTAAAGCTAGTAAATTTTCTTCACCCGATTCTGCTGCTGCAGTCAATCGTTTTAAACAGGCCTCGACTGCTTCATTGTTCCGCTCTGTTTTAATGCTGGCAAGTCGCTCCATTTGAGCTGCGCGCACTTTTTGATTGTCCACATCCAAGATGTGTAACGGGTCCTCTTGCTCCAGGCGGTATTTGTTTACCCCAACAATCACATCTTGCCCACTATCAATACGCGCTTGCTTGCGGGCTGCAGCTTCTTCAATGCGAAGTTTGGGGATTCCTGCTTCTATGGCTTTGGTCATGCCGCCAAGCTCTTCAACTTCTTGGATCAAGGCCCAGGCCTTTTCGGCAATGTCATTGGTGAGACTTTCCACATAGTAACTGCCCGCCCAAGGGTCAACAGTCTTGGTGATGCTGGTCTCTTGTTGTAAAAAGATCTGTGTGTTGCGTGCAATTCGAGCGGAAAAGTCCGTTGGCAAGGCAATGGCCTCATCCAAGGCGTTGGTATGCAAGGATTGTGTGCCTCCAAATGCGGCAGCAGCCGCTTCTATGCATGTTCGTGCTACATTGTTAAAAGGGTCTTGCTCGGTAAGACTCCAGCCACTGGTTTGACTGTGTGTTCTCAATGCCAGTGATTTTGGGTTCTTCGGATTGAACTCAGAAACGATCTTTGCCCAAAGCATACGCCCAGCGCGCATCTTGGCGATTTCCATAAAGTGATTCATCCCCACAGCCCAGAAAAAGGACAATCTAGGAGCGAAACTGTCAATATCCATACCTGCCGCGATACCTGTACGGATATACTCCAAACCGTCTGCAAGGGTATAGGCCAACTCAATATCACAAGTCGCTCCTGCTTCCTGCATATGATATCCAGAAATACTGATGGAGTTGAACTTAGGCATGTTTGCAGAAGTGAACTCAAAGATATCTGAGATGATCTTCATAGAAGGAGTCGGTGGGTAGATATAGGTATTTCGCACCATGAATTCCTTCAAAATATCATTCTGAATGGTTCCTGAGAGTTGCTCCAAGGAAACTCCTTGTTCTTGAGCCGCCACTATATAAAAAGCCATGATGGGCAGAACAGCACCGTTCATGGTCATGGAGACGCTCATCTTATCCAAAGGAATTCCATCAAAGAGGATCTTCATGTCCTCAACACTGTCTATGGCCACGCCTGCTTTTCCTACATCACCTACCACGCGCTCGTGATCACTGTCGTATCCACGGTGTGTTGGCAAGTCAAAGGCTACAGAAAGTCCTTTTTGCCCTGCGGCCAAATTTCTGCGGTAAAAGGCGTTGCTCTCTTCCGCAGTAGAAAAACCAGCGTACTGTCTAATGGTCCAAGGACGTTGTACATACATGGTCGGGTAGGGGCCTCGCAAATTTGGAGCGATCCCCGCTGCGAAATCCAAATGCTTCAAATTCGCAGTGTCCTGCTCGGTATAATGAGATTTAACGGTGATATCCTCCGCAGTCCCAAAGGTTTTTACCTTTTTGGGAACGGCTTTACCGCTATTTAAACTCATATGCTGAACGTCTTTTCTACTCATTGCTGGAGCTTAAGTGCAGGTTGCGATTCAATAAATTCTTGTAATAACCCTCTAATGCTACGATCATCCCAAGTTCAGGGTCATCTACTGTGTTTACGGCTCGTTTTCTCAAAGGAGGAGAAAGCAAACGTGATTCTATTGCATCTGCAGCGATCAAGGATTGTAAGATCTCTCGAATTTCTTGATCTTCTATATTACTCACCAAACAGGAAACGAACTTTCCTTTGTAATTGACTTGATATTGATCGTCTTTGATCACCCAAAGCTCGTCTTGTTCGCTCAAGATCTTTGCAACTGTCTTTGAATGTTCATCCATAATGTCTACGAAAGGAGCGGTATTAGTAATGCCTGAATACATGAACTGCGCATAGCCGTTCTCTTTATAGACGGGAGTTGAAGGACTGTAGTTTCTATAATTGTAATGCTCAGCGATGGCGATTTCAAAAGTGTACAGTGCTTCGTGCATCAACTTGAGATTTGCTCCACTGCAGGTTACTGTTTGCGGCTCATCTGCGTAACGGTATTCCATGGGTTCATTACATCCCACTAAAAACATACTCAAAAAGGCAATTAGCCCAAAGTTCTTACTCATGGTCCAAACGATTTTTTTCATGACTTTCTGCAATTCTTTTGATGATCAATGGTTCAATAATTGTTTTACGCGATTCTTGTTTTAAAAAGGGGTAGAGTTCCACGGTTTGGCTAACCTTTTCTTCCTCGTTGGGGTAGAGGTTAGTTCCTAAAAGCGCTTTTTTACCCGAATCAAAGGCAGCTTGCGCTTCCTTGGCCTGTTCGCGGATCTTTCGCTGAATGGTCCCTGCAAACAAGGCCTTGACAAATCCCCCTGAAGCCTCCAGCTGTTTGAATAGCTCTAGGGCTTTTTGAGCCAACTGTTGACTGAGATCTTCAATGTAATAGGCGCCATCTGCCGCATTGGTCACTTGATCAAAGTAACTCTCGTTTTTTAAGATCAACAATTGATTTCTGGAGATGCGTTCTCCAAATTCATTGCTTTTGTGATAAACGGCGTCGTAGGGTAAATTACAGACTGCGTCAACTCCACCTAATACAGCGCTCATGCATTCCGTAGTAGTTCGGAGCATATTCACGTTAGGGTCGTAAATAGTTTTGTTTCTGCTTGATGGTCGCGCTAAATGCGTATCATTTAACTGGATATTGTAGAGCGCGCCGAGTTCCTTGATGAGCCGTCTAAAAGCTCTAAACTTAGCAATCTCCATAAAATAGTTCGCACCGATGGACCAACGATAGTTGATCGCTAGATCTTGTTCTAATTTTCCCGCCTGTTCCAGGTGATTCAAGTACTCGTTGGTGTGGGCTAGCGCATAGGCCAACTCTTGTACGGCATTGGCTCCAGCATTGCCGTAATGATTGACTGAAACACTTAAACCTGAGTTTGCATGAGCTTTCACTGCTGCTTCCATCAAATGGTGATCGGATTCATTGCTGGCAATCCAATTCCCTGTTTTGACCAGGTTCCCAATGATATCAACACCTAGATGAACATGAGCTCTAGTAGTGCTGGCAGCCTTGGAGAACTTCGTTAAGAATTCAGCGTCCCAGTGCGTAAAATCACAATAGAGGCTAATTCCGTTTAAATCCAATCCTTCAAACAAGGCCTCCGGGTCAAAACTTGAGGCAGCTTCCAACAAAATGGCTTCCGCGCCGCCTTGAATACTTTTTAAGATCAGGCCACGAGCCACTCGTGTGTCGTGTACAAAAACAGCCTGAGTCACTGACCAATTTTCTGGATAATTCAAGCCAGAAAGGGTCTCTGGTGTGGTCTCTGCGTTGTAGAAAGGCTTAATAGTAATCCCCTCTGGCGTGGATGTTAAAAGGGTCTCGTTGTAGTCAGCGCCTCTTAATCCTGCCTGAATACTCTGCTTCCACTGCTTGGCAGAAACGCCCTCGAACTGCTCAAATAAGTTATCGCTCATGGTTTTTGGTCGGTACTGTCTTCGTGAGTGATTATAAAAATATCTTCGTTCTCTTTTTTCAAATAGTAAGCTTCGCGTCCGTATTTTTCAAGTTCGTTAGTGTCTTGAAGTTTTTCCAACTGCTGCTTATCATCTTGAATGTCTTGCTGATACTTTTCTGTAGTTCCTTTTAAGGTCTCTATCTCCTCATTGAGTTCTTGATGAATGAAAAAGTTGTTGGAGTCAAAGGCGAGCATCCATACGGCAAAGATCAAAGCGATCAATACGTATTTGTTGGTCAGCCATTTGAACCATTTACTCGAGGTGATATGCTCGAATCGTTTTTTCATTAAGAGAGACGCTCGCTAATTATAGTTCTAACGATATCCACGGCAACCGTATTATAACGGTGTGTGGGTATGATGATATCCGCATGTGCCTTGCTAGGTTCTATGAACTGCTGATGCATGGGTTTTAAGGTGGTCTGATAACGTTCTAAGACCTCATTGAGATCTCTTCCGCGTTCGCAAATATCGCGCTTCAAACGGCGGATCAAGCGTTCGTCACTATCGGTATCCACAAAGATCTTAATGTCAAAAAGCTCACGCAATTCGGGTTGAGACAGTACTAAGATTCCTTCTACAATAATCACAGGCATGGGTGCAATAGCCACGGTTTCACCCGTTCTGTTGTGTTCTTTAAAAGAATAAACAGGCTGTGCAATGGGTTGACCAGATTTAAGTGCCTTCACGTGCTGAATCAGCAGTGGAAAATCAATGGAATTCGGATGGTCAAAGTTGATCTTTACCCGTTGCTCGTAGGTGAGATCACTCGTATCTTTATAATAAGAATCTTGGGTAATAACGGCCAGTTCCGCCGCTGGTAGTTCTTCAACAATTTGATTGACTACAGTGGTCTTTCCGCTTCCAGTTCCTCCGGCAATGCCAATAATCAACATGGGTGATAATGTTTATGCAAAAGTAGGACTTTTAGCGATTCTATTCGCTCTGAGTAGGGCTGTTTCTGCGCTTATTTTGTAACCGCTTTAACTTCCTCTACGGTAACCATTTTGTCTTGTTTGTTGCTCCAAGAATTCATGACGTAGTTCAGTACATCGGCTACCTCTTGGTCGCTAAGTCCTAATGGAGCCATAACGCCGTTATAGGTTTCTCCGTTGACTACAATTTCTCCTTGTTGCCCGTATTTCACACTGTGGATACTCTCCGCGCGCTTTTCTGTAAGCCAGTTGGAACCATCTAGCGGAGGAAATGCGCCTTTAACTCCTTGACCGTTACCCATATGGCAAGCTACACAAAGGCTGGTGTATACCGCTTCCCCGCGTTCCATACTCGCTTTGAGGTCTGCCTTGCTCGCAGAGGTTTTCTGGCCGCCCAATTTTACACCAGAACCTTGGTCACTTTCTTCTTTTTGTTCGGATTTACAAGCGATTAAAGTGGCAAATACAGTAGCTAGTAACAATAATTTTTTCATGTTGATTGAGTTAATTGATGTTTAATTGGGTAGTAATCTCACAATTCCCTGGCCTTCCAGAGCGATGTAAATATAACCATTTGGCCCGATTCTAACGTTACGGACGCGGCCAATTCCGTCAGCGATCTTTTCTCGCCCAATTACGCGATCTCCATCCAATTTAAGCAGTTCTACATAATTGAATTTTAAGCTGCCCACCAAAAGATGATTTTTCCAGGCTGGGAATTTATCCCCGGTCACAAAGGCCATTCCACAGGGCGCGATAGAAGGGACCCAATAATGAAGTGGCGCTTCCATACCTTCTTGCTGGGTTTTATCGGTAAAGGAGGTTCCGCTGTAGTTCACCCCATAAGAGATCACCGGCCAACCGTAGTTGGCTCCTTTTTTAATAATGTTCACTTCATCACCTCCTTTTGGGCCGTGCTCGTGGGTCCAAATGTCACCGGTTATGGGGTGAACATCCATGCCTTGAGGATTTCTGTGTCCGTAAGAGTAAATAGCTTCTTTGGCTCCGGCAACCCCAACAAAAGGATTGTCCTCAGGGATACGGCCGTCATCGTGTAAACGGTAGATCTTGCCGTTGTCTCTTTTTATGTCTTGCGGATTCACATCCCGATTGCCTCGATCTCCAACACTGAAATACACATAACCCTCGGCGTCAAAAGCAATGCGAGATCCAAAGTGTTGTCCCTTGGTGGAATTGGGCATGGCCTTGTAAAGTGATTCCACATTCATGAGTCTGTTTCCGTCTAGCTTGGCGCGGATCAGTTTGGTGTTTCCGCCATCACCACCACCTTCTTGAGAAGCATGTGTAAAGTAGATCCAACCGTTATTGGCGTAATCTGGGTGGAGCGCAACATCTAAAAATCCGCCTTGCCCGCGAACATAGATCTCCGGAAGATTCTCGATAAAGATCTTTTTACCATTTTTAAAGTGGATGAGTTCTCCGCCTTTTTCGGTGATGAGCATGGAGCCGTCCGGCAGCCAGGTCATGCCCCAGGGATTAGAGAGTTCAGGCACCGCGGTTTCAATGCGATAAGCACTGGAATTACCTCCTTCAAGAGCCAAGCTGTTTTCTTGATTCTGAGATTCTGATCGGCAGCTAAACAAGAGTGCTAGACTGAGTAACAATACTACAAAACGCATGAGATTATTTTTATACTAATTTACAAATTATACCCCAGCAGATCAATAGTTTTCAAACCAGTCAAAGGTGTCATTGATTATACGGTCCTTGTTGGCATTGACGTAATCCAGATAGGCTTGAGCTACCGGAGAGAGTTTCTTAGCAGAGCGCCAAACCAGATTCCAATTGGTTTTTACGGGAAGTCCTTTGTAAGGAATGATCTGCAGATCGCCATTGCTCAGGTCATTTTTGATTCCTATTAGTGGCATTATGGAATAACCAATTCCCGAGATCACGGCTTGTTTAAGCGCCTCGTTGGATTGCAGACTGAATTTCTTGTAGGTGGGGAGTTTGTTTTTACTGATGAATTCTTCCATGGCAGCACGTGTAGCCGATCCCTTTTCTCTGTAGATCAGCGGCAGTTCAGTAAGTACTTTTTTACCACTAGGCCTGCCGTCGGATTCGTAGCGCCTTCCACCGACCAAGAACAATTTGTTTTGCATCAATTCTACCCGCTCTAGTTTGATCTGATCCGGAATCACAGAAACCATGGCAAAATCAACCTCATTGTTTTCCAAACTGTCTACTACTGTGGCCTTGTTGGTTACATTCATATTCAGATCTACCGCGGGGTTTTGCTGCATAAATTCAGAAAGAAAATAGGGCATCAAATACTTGGCCGTAGAAACAATAGAGATCTTCAACTTTCCTGAGATCTGTCCTTGAAAGGCTTGGCTTTTGTAGTTGATCTGCTCTACCTGTTCCAAAATGGTCTGTGCCGCTTCTGCGATTTCTTGGCCAAAATCGGTCACATAAAGTTGACGTCCTACGATTTCTGTAAGCGGAATTGAGAACTGATCTTGAAACTTTTTGAGCTGAATACTCACTGCAGGCTGGGTCAAATAGAGCGCCTCAGAAGCCTTGGTAATGCTCTTTAATTCAGCGATTTTCAAGAAAATCTGCAATTGATGCAAAGTGTAATTCATAAGATTGATTTATGTAAAGCATTATAAAGATAAATAAAAATATATAATTATTTCACAGGATATTTGCAGCAAAATAAAATGAAAAAGTCATGAACAACCTCTTAATGCCTTCTAATCAAAGTGTTAGTATAAGCACGCTAAAAGACAAGTCAAAAAGACTCTGGCTTATGCTTAAAAAGCAAATGCCCGTAGTTTTTGGATTGACAGCCTTTGGTTTGTTGCTCAATGCTTCTGCAGCAACTGGGGGACTATTCATGACAGAACTAGTCACCGTTGGCTTCATTTTAAGTTGTGTTATGATCATAGCACAAACAGAACGTCAAGCCTTTCGCGCAGAACTGCGCGCCATTAATAAAAATTCAAGAAAATAAATCAGAAACTATGGAAACTCTAACGCCAGTATTACAAAAATTCAGACTCATTGACGGAACATTCTCCGCACAAGAAGCACAAGATCTAATCAACGCTTTGCTCAATGAAAAGATCAACTTCCACAAATTGCAACGCCTGACAGCTTGTGAAGGTGATCTTTGTGCAGACACGCGTTTTCCTGACGGACGCATTCAAGAATTGGAAGCAGAAAAGCGCAACGCTCGTGAATTCATCAATCTTAAAGAGTCAACACAAAAACGTTTCCGCATCAACGGAACCATAGAACTAGAATTAATTGAGGATTAATCTTTAAGAGTTAGCCACACAGAGATTATGGACTTGCATCTGCTGATCGACAATCTAACCAATCCCGCGCTTTTATTTTTCTTTCTAGGGATCATTGCAGTACAACTTAAAAGCGATTTGGCCATACCGTCGAACTCTGCAAAATTCATATCGCTCTATTTGTTATTCTCAATAGGGTTTAAGGGTGGGCAAGAGCTCGCACACAGCGATTGGAGTGCCGAAATAGGCTACTCACTCTTGTTTGGTGTTGTTCTTGCCACCGTTATTCCACTAATCGCATTTTTCATATTAAGACAGCGTTTTGATGTTTCAAATTCAGGAGCAATCGCTGCCTCCTACGGCTCGGTAAGTGCCGTGACCTTTGTAACGGCCATTTCTTTTTTAGAGATGGAACACATTGCATTTGGTGGGCATATGGTGGCAGTGATGGCCCTGATGGAAGCACCATCTATTGTTGTGGGCGTCTTGTTGATCGCGCTTTTTAGTGCTACTCGAGGCAAGCCTAAAGTAGGGGAGCACGTCAAGCATGCGGTGACCAACGGTTCTGTGCTGCTCATTATGGGAAGTTTGGTCATCGGGCTTTTGGCCAGTGATGAACAAGCGCAGGGAATTAAACCTTTTACCACAGACATCTTTAAAGGATTTCTGGCGGTGTTCTTATTGGATATGGGGATCACCTCAGGTAAAAAACTCAAGAGCTTTTTAAAGAAAGGAAAGTTCGCAGTGCTGTTTTCAATCGTTGTACCTATTGTCAATGGTTTGACTGCGGCTTACATCAGTTCTTTCTTTACAGACAATATCGGGAACCAGTTCCTGTTCAGTATACTTGCCGGCAGTGCCTCTTATATTGCGGTACCGGCGGCAATGCAACTGGCAGCACCAAAGGCCAATCCAAGTTTGTACTTGCCCATGGCTTTGGGAGTGACCTTTCCGTTCAATATTACACTGGGGATGCCGCTGTATTTGATCTTCATTACTTGGATCAATTAAGGACATGCCTTAGGGTGATCATCACATGAGAAGAAAAACCGCAGCGTATAACTGCGGTTTTTTTTATATTAAATGGAAATGCTGACTGATTTTTACCATCCCGTATTAATTATGGCTCTGCTGTTTTGTGCATGCAGCTATTTGCCATTGATCCCATCGAGACATTGGTTCTTCAGGTTCTTCGATTTTATTCGGTTGCAGCTCTTAGCGCTTTTAGGGCTGATGGTTGTTTTGCTGATCATTTTAATGGCTCAAGAATGGAGTAGGGCGAGCTTGGCTTGTCTCGCTGTAGTTTTGACCACCATGAGTTATCAGCTTGGGATCGTAGCCCCATATTTTTCAAAGGGTTCAAAGCAGCAAGGTGATCCTTCTGTGAGCTTACTCAGCATCAATGTGATGCAAGAGAATACTTCCTATCAAAAGGTATTGGATTTGATCGCTCAAGAAGATCCGGATATTGTTTTGCTAATGGAGACTGACATGCGGTGGGAAACGGCCATGAACTCTTTAGAAGCAGCCTATCCCAACAACCTAAAGATCCCCAAGGATAATAAATACGGAATGCATTGTTATACGCGGCTTAAAATGAAACAGGGAGTGGCTAAGGCTCTGATCGCTGATGATCATCCTTCGGTACGATTGGAGTTAGAAGATACTCAGGGAACTGCTTTTTGCTTTTGGGGCATTCATCCGCCTCCGCCAAGTCCAACAGAGAAACCTACGGCAAAACAAAAGGATGCCGAACTGCTCAAGCTAGCGCGTATTGTGGCCGAATCAAGTTGCCCTACCGTTGTAGCTGGAGACTTTAATGTGGTGTGCTGGTCCCGAATCTCAAAACGATTTGCGGAGCTTTCCAAACTCAAAGATGCCCGTATTGGTCGAGGCTTTTTCAGCACGTTTCCCGCGCAATGGCCGCTATTGCGATTTCCTTTGGATTTGATCTTTCACTCCCAAACCATTCAAATTAAAACCTTAAAAGTGTTACCTTCAGTAGATTCCGATCATCTGCCCCTGTTTTCAAGTTTTTGTATTCAGCCTCAAGCTCAAGAATCGCGTGAGCAACTCGATCCGCAAGAAAAAGAAGAGGTTGCAGCGACTGTAACCGAAGGTAAAATCGCTGCCAGTAAAGAAAATTAGGCATTGAGCCGCCATAGAATTCACTATCTTTAAAATAAAAACTTGCTAGCCTATTGGTATTGCACCTCGTAAAATCTAGAAAGCTTCGCATCACACTCCTTTATTTGTGCAGCCTTGTGTTGTTTGTGGTCTTTTGGGTTTTTGATCGATACAAACCAATTATCGATCTCAAAATAGAGCAATTCGAACGCAAATATGCCTTTGTGCCTTATTCGCTTTATTATGAGTTTGCTGTATTGAAATACGGAATACTGGCCGTAGCCATTTTGATTCCGATTATATTATCAGCGATGCTATTGATACAACGCAAGTAGCCAAGACTATGCTTCTATGAAAAAGAAATTACTACTGTTTTTTGCCCTTGCATGCAGTATGAGTTTTGCACAGACTCAGCAAGATCATACCATCTATGGCACTGTCTCTTTAAATCTGGGGAATTATGTAGGTTTTGATGCAGAACTAGACTACATCTACAAAGAAAAGTATTCGTTTAGATTGGGATATTCTGGTAACATTCGTGAACCCAAATCAGCCCCTGATGACTACAGTACTGGCTTAGCCGGGGTGTTATTGTTAGGGTTAACTAGTCCTTTTGATCAGTTTGAAAATGTTTATGCCGGAGCCGGAAGGGTTTGGAATTTGAATCCTGCGGGCACAATAAGGATCAATGCTACGGTGGGTTTGGGATTTACCATTTTGCGTGAACCCGGGAATTGGCAACCTGTCTCCAACGGCTTCCTCTCGGAGAATTACACTTGGGAGTACAACCGATATAACACGGTGAGCGTAGTGATCAGTCCAAAAATTGAATTCCCCATAACAAGGGTTTTTGGTTTGGTGGTCGCTCCCACACTGCAGATCAATAAGGATCGTACTTTTATTGGCATAGGCATTGGAAACATGATCGGTCTGCTCAGAAAAAGAGATACTCCGGCATCAGATCAGGAACAATAAACCTAAGTTTTACTATTTTTAGATAGATAACTTTAGACATTGGGCTAATGCTCAAAGTTTGTCTGGATGATAGACTCTGTTTTAGTTATGGTTTGATTATAAAGAAAATAATCTAATGAATTTACAGCCCACACTTGCAGATGAGTTGGTTGAGATTCGGCCCTTACTGGCGAAGGATCGAGAGGCTTTATATTTCGTTGCAAAAGACCCGAATATCTGGGAGCAACATCCTGTTGATCGGTACAAACGCGAGTTGTTTGACATGTTTTTTGACGAATCTTTAAAGTCTGGAGGCTGTCTGGTTATCTTGGATAAAAAGACCCAACAAATCATAGGGAGTTCTCGTTATAAATTGCTTGCTGATTTTCCTCATGGTATTGAGATTGGTTGGTCTTTTTTGGCCCGAACTTATTGGGGTGGTCTTTATAACGGTGCGATTAAGAGACTCTTGATGGATTATGCCTTGCTCCATTTTGAACATGTGGTTTACTTCATAGATAGCAAAAATATACGCTCACAAAAAGCAGTTGAAAAAATAGGTGGTAAAAAAGCGAGTACTGCAAGCTTGGGTGCTTTGCCGTCTACAAGTAGTGAGAATATGATCTATGTAGCCTCCCGCTCTTAATTTTTCAAGAATGATAAAAAAAGTAGTTTTTATAATTAGCCTGATAAGTCTGCTTTTGGCCTGTGAGCAAAAAGATAAACAAACAGACCGCTTAGCTGTCGCTCAGGATTACTATGAAATGTTGAACACCAATGATCTCGCAGCTCTTCCCCGGCTTATGACAGACAGTATCACCACCCGTGAACCCAAGTATGATTATCAGCAGACCTTTGCCAGAAGCGGTTATGTAGATTGGATGAAATGGGATGCCATGTTTAAGCCCAATTATGAGGTGCTAAAAATGGAGGAGGTAGACAGTACTGTGGTGGTTGAGGTTGCCAAAAGCTGTAAGCGAATTGAGTTTCTACACGGAGAACCCATAATCACAAGACAAGTGTTGTACTTTGACGAGCAACGCATCAGCATAGTAGAAACGAAAGATGAAATTGTTTTTAAAGATTCCGTTTGGGTTGCTAATAGACAAAAGCTTTTAGACTTTATGCAAGACAGTTTTCCAGAATTTGAATCTTTTATTTTTGATCAAACCGAAGAAGGCGCCCAGCGCTACCTTCAGGCTATTGTTTGGTATGAAGATGTAAAAGGTGTAAATGCTAACTTTAAATAAAGATTCAACGAATAGTCTAGTGATGAATCCTATCTTTAAAACTGATACCTTTTTGCTTCGCGAGATCACTGCGGATGATCTCCCACATATTTACCACGGGCTTTCGCACCCCGAGGTCATTCCTTTTTACGGTGTGTCCTTTGACAGCCTAGAGGCTACCCGAGAACAGATGGATTGGTATGCCAAACCCGAGCAACAATGGTGGGCCATTTGCAGTTTGGATGGTGATGAATTTTACGGAGCTGCCGGACTCAATGATATTGATCTTCAAGTTGGAACTGCAGAGATCGGGCTTTGGTTACTGCCAGATTATTGGGGGCAAGGCATTTTGAAACAGGCGCTTCCGTTTGTTGCCGATTACGGACTCTCCAAACTGGGTCTGAATCGTATTGAAGGCTTTGTAGATGGCGGAAATACGAATTGCAAACGCGCCATGGCCAAGCTGGATTTCATCCACGAGAAAACCTTAGAAAATGCTGAAGAAAAGGACGGCCGTATGATAGATGTGGAGGTTTATGTAAAAACACGAAAATGATGCTGAAAAAAACCTGAGAAAGAGACGGTCCCGCGGTTGATCTGAGGTAAATACATAATTACGGTAATCATTCAATTCTTCTATCTTTAAGCCTAGATTAAAGTCAATTGATGAACATAATGAATTCAAGATTATTAGCGCTGTGTTGTAGCTGTACACTTCTTGTTTTAGGAGTTAGCTGCAAGTCTGAGAAGCAGCAACAAACTTTAACTGACACAGCGACAAATTCTGAGGTTCAGATTGTAGGAGCCATGCGCAATGTGATGTGGAAAGGCGAGCTGGGACCTGCGATAGTTTTAGATAGCCTTAATGACAAAGCCGGTTTATACGGGATAGGGCCACTGAGCTATTTACAAGGCGAATTATTGATCAACGATGGGAAGAGTTATATTTCTCGGGTCCTTACTGATTCTACCATGCAAGTGGTAAATACCTTTGATGCGTCAGCCCCATTTTTTGTTTATGGGCAGGTTCAGCAGTGGAATAAAATTGAGGTGCCTGATCAGGTCAAGGATTTAAAATCACTAGAAGCTTTTTTAGTTCAGCAAACACAGGAGCGAGAAACGCCATTTGTTTTTAAAATTAAAGGGCAGGCTGAAAGCGCAAGTATTCATATCCAAAATTTACCAGAGGGTACTAAAGTAAGTTCTCCGGCGGAGGCACATCAGGGACAGACTAATTATGAGCTCGCTGATACTGCCGTGGAGATCGTGGGCTTCTTCTCTAAAAAGCATCAAGGGGTATTCACCCACCACGATACTTTTATGCATCTGCACTTAATCACTTCAGATGAAACTCAAATGGGACATTTAGACGCCATAAGCTTAGGTGATTTTGAGCTTTATCTACCTCAATTTTAAAAGGGGATGTAACATTTTCAGATTTCTGCATCTAAAGCGCAAATCAAACTCAGAAATCATGAAAAGAATTGCACTTATAATCGCTTTAATCTTTAGTTCTATCAGCCTGGCACAACAAGAGGCCATCAAAATAGAAGTTCAAGGTTCGGGAGATCCTATCTTACTCATTCCAGGTTTTACCGTTCCCGGTAGCAGTTGGGAGAGCACCGTGGCCCATTTATCTCAAAATTTTGAATGCCATATTGTGACCTTAGCAGGTTTTGGCGGTCTGGAGCCCATAGACTTTCCTTGGTTGCCGCAGGTCAATGATTCCTTAGAGCACTATATTCAAACCAATGAGCTTAATGGGCTTACCATTATCGGTCATAGCTTGGGAGGAGCCGTTGGGACTTGGTTGGCGAGTAGACCTGATAATTCTGTCGAACAGCTGATTTTAGTGGATGCACTTCCTGCTGCAGGGGCCTTGATGATCCCGAATTACGATCCAGACGTATTGGTTTACGACAGTCCCTACAACAACCAACAGCTCGCTATGAGTGACACCGAGTTCGCGCAAATGGCGGCGATGATGGCTAGCGGAATGAGTCTTAATGCTGAGACTCAACAGCAGATCAAAAACTGGATCTTGGAGGCAGATAGAAAAACTTATGTTTACGGCTATACGGATTATCTCAAATTAGATCTGCGTGAAGATCTAAAGAACATTCGTGCAGAGGTTACTATAATTGCTGCAGATCAGCCTTACGGCAAACAGGTCATTACACAGACCTATGAAGGGCAATACGCCAATTTATCTGCCTATGATTTGCGGATTGCAGAAAATTCTGCTCACTTTGTGATGTTTGATCAACCCGAGTGGTTCCAAAACCAGCTCGAAGACTTACTCAGCCGCGGCGAATGAATCTAGAAAAAGACTTTGACCAGATCTTCCACAATTACTCAGATAAGGTGTACCGCCTTTGTTTGGGGTACGCCGCTGGTGATATTGCTCTTGCCCAAGACTGGCAGCAAGAGACCTTCATCAAGGTGTGGAAGCACAGAAAGTCTTTTAAAGGCGAATCCAATATCAGTACGTGGATCTATCGCATCGCTGCCAATACCTGTCTGGGTGATCTCAGAAGCCTTAAAAAGCAATTGCCTCTAAAGGAAGAAGCTCTAGCTCAGCTCCGCAGTGATGAAACAGAGACTCAAGAAGATCAAATTTGGCAGATGTATCAATGCATTGATCAACTCACGCCACAAAACAAAACCATGATACTCTTGGAGCTCGAGGCAGTTCCGCAAGCGGAAATAGGACAGACCATGGGCCTCAAACACGGCGCCGTGAGAACGCGCCTGAACCGTATCAGACAATCACTTTTAAAATGTCTTACCAATGGAAAAAGATAAACTCTCACAGCTTTGGGAAGCGCAGCACGAACAGACGCTTCAACTCAATCCAGACTCGCTTAAAAAACTGGCTTCCAGGCAGCGCAAAGGACAGTATCTAACCCTTTTAATTATTGGCATGACCTTTTTGATCGTCGGCGTATACGCGCTGATCTACGCCTTAGGCTCTTGGAATAATTTTAGTTTGGGTTTACTGCTGATGCTGGGTAGTCTGGGCGCTCGAATCGGTTTTGAACTCTTCTCCTTATATAAAAAAGAGGCGCAGCTCATCGCTATGGATCCATTGCGTTTCCAAGAATACTTAAAGCGGCATTACCGATTGAGGCTGCGCGTAAATTATTGGATCACGCCGCTCTGCTTTGGGATCTACTTGATTGGCTTTGTTCTGTTATTGCCTTATTTCAAGCAGGCGTTTTCATCTGGTTTTTACAACTACCTGCTGATCTCCGGATTTGGTTCTATTTTACTAGTTGGGATCATCATAGCGCGCTCGGTGATCAAGGAACAACGGTTTTTAAAAAGCCTTCTTTAGTCACAGGTTTGTGCGAAGTGTTCAGGTTTTCTAGGTGTTTTGGCGTATTTTCGTGCCACTACCTAGAATCTATCGGCCCTGTGAAGCCCGAACTAAACAATTAAAGCTGCTATGAAAAGCAATCTTACTGATTTGAGTACACTGGATCTTTTTCTATCCGGTCTTTCAACAGAAGAGTACACCCAACTAAAACCCAACCTACTTGAAGAGTCCCTTAAAGCCATGCCACTGTTGAGCTGGGACCTCTTTATGAGCGCTTACCAAAAGCAATTGACCCAAGCGCAAAAACGCGCTGAGGTTGATAAAGTGTTTGCCTTTGCCAAGAAATTCAAATGGCAAGCCGATCTTGACTTAGCCTTTGCGGAGAACGATTACGAGGCCTTGATCATTACAGACAAGGATCAGAATATTATTTGGGTCAATGATGGCTTTACGGTAATGACGGGATATGAAAAATCCTATGCTATAAGTAAGACTCCGCGCTTTTTGCAAGGAGCCAGCACTTCCGTAGCTACCAAGAATCGCATTCGTAAGAAACTAAAAGCGAACAAACCTTTCTCCGAGGTGATCGTAAACCACAGAAAGGATCGTTCCCCGTATAAATGCGAAGTGAAGATCATTCCGTTGGTCAGTGAAACCACCACGCACTATATCGCCTTTGAAAAGGCGGTTGTTTAAACAATGGAATGAAACCGCAAAAGACTTACTTAAAAGGTAAATCTGTATTTATTATTTCCTTGCTGGTGATTGTCATCACCGTGTTGACGGTATACTTTTCTGGGCTCCACTATCACAGAAGCCTAACGACCAACCTGTATATGTCTTTAGGCATCATAGCGACAGCTTTAGTGCTTTTTATGACCTACGGGCTTTATTTTGGGGTTGGACTCTTAGACAACTTTCCAAAGTTTAAGCATTTTCAAAGAGGAGATATCCTTGGCACGACCACTCCAGATATAGATTTACCAGACATTGAGGTGGGAGAGGGTATAGGCGGAATTATCGCCTCCATTGTCTTTTGGATCCTTATGACCATTGCCATTGTTGTTTTGCTTATTGTTTTGGAAGCGATCTTTTGGTTTTCGCTCTTTGTGTTGCTTGCCATGTTGTATTGGGTGTTCTTTAGAGCCTTGCGCTTGGTGTTTAGCAAGTCCAAAGAAACTCAAGGCGATCTCGGGATCTCCGCGGTCTACGCTTTAGGATATACAGTCTTGTATGTAGGTTGGATCTTTGCTGTAGTATATCTCGTAGAGCTATTTCGTTAGCGGAGCGCTTTGGATCAGTTTTTAGTTATCTTTAGTTGCCGATGCTTTTAAGATTCACACTTTTTAGGTGTATTCTTATTTAAATTCGATTCATAATTCCATGAAAAATACCTTAGAAGAATTAATCACCAAACTCGATCTTAAACCGCATCCGGAAGGTGGTTATTACAAAGAGACCTACCGTAGTACGGGAACTATTTCCGCCTCGAATCTCCCAGCTGAATATGCAGGAGAACGCAATTTTTCAACCAGTATCTACTTTCTCTTGACTTCAGAGAATTTTTCTTCCTTCCATCGAATCAATCAAGACGAGATCTGGCATTTTTATGATGGGTCGCCTTTGCTCTTGCACATCATAACTCCAGAAGGCGCTTACAGCAAGCATCGTATAGGGATTGATCTGAGTAAGGGAGAAGTTCCTCAATATGTGGTTCCTGGTGGTTGTTGGTTTGCCGCTGAGGTGATGGCCCCTGACAGTTTTTCCTTTATTGGTTGTACGGTTTCTCCCGGTTTTAGTTTTGCTGATTTTCAGCTGGCCAACCGCAGCGATTTAACCCATCAGTTTCCCCAGCATGCGGCTGCCGTTGAACGGCTGACGCGAGAGTAAGCCTGTGTCAAGTAGACTTCCGATTATTTGACTAGTTTTAAGGTATCAACTGCTAAACCATCTCAATGGATCGAATCCACAGTCAAAAACACAGCCTTGAATCTTTTTGGTATGTCTTATCAAGGATGCTTGAAAGATCATCTTTTTATGGCCTTAGAGCTATACTCGTACTTTATATGGTGGATGAAGCAACGCTGGCCTTAGATCAGTCAGAAGCTTTTTCTTTTTATGGCCTCTTCATTAGTGTATTTGTCTTTTCTCAGATCCTAGGAGCGCTCTTGGGAGATTTCGTTTTAGGAAATAAAAAGACTGTGATCGTTGGAGGGGTTTTACAAGCCTTAGGCGCATTCTGCCTCTGTTTTCCATCTATGGCAGGGCTTTATGCAGGAATGGTTTTGGTCGTGCTGGGAGGTGGTCTGTATACACCAAATCTTATCGCCAACTTCGGTAAATCATATCTGAATAGATTAAAATTGTTGGACTCGGGTTTTACGCTCCTATACTTGGCCGTAAATTTGGGATCATTCCTGGGAATTTTAGCTCTGGGAATTTTAGCAGATAGCCAAGGATATGCCATCGCCTTTGGACTTTCGGGCATGTTGGCGCTGATGGCGATCGTTCCAATTGTCCTCACTAAAGAACCCGATCTAAATGCATTGAAAAAGCCTAGTTTTTCGCTTAACAGACGGATACTAAACATCTTGATAGCCTTTATTGTTGTGGGTGCTTTCTGGGGGCTTTACGAGCTTTCAAGCCTTTGTTTCTATGATATTCAGGCGCAGTTTGGAGATATGGAAGGCTTAGGGCTTGGTCATAGTGAGTGGCAATCCATGAGTACCTATATTTTGTTACCACTAACATTTTTGGCCGTTTTAGCGTGGAGTTATTTTTATACAAGTCAACTCTTTAAAATGGCGCTTGGTTTCATTTTTGGAGTTCTGGCTTTTGTTGTTTTCTTGCAAATCCCGCAAGTGGCTACAGAGCAACACGGAATACTATTTATTGTGAGTTTGATCCTTTTAGGACTAGCGGAGGTGTTTACTGCTCCTGTGGTGCATTCCGTTTTAACTCAATACACCAATCCTAAATACCTAGCAATAATGATCAGCTTGTCGTTTCTGCCAACGCGAATGGTGTCATCAGCTTTTGCCTTGTTAAACGATTTGATCTACGATGAGCCTATCCTCGGAGTGCAATTAGCCTTGGGCGGGATGAGTCTAATGGCGCTGCTTTTAGTAGGAACGTTTGTAATCAAGCGCTTTGTGAAGATAAATTAGAGGAACTTGGTAGGAAACCTGCACCTTATGATAGGCCGATTAGGATGTGGAGTTTGAGTGAATAGTTGTGTTAAAATATATCGAGGCAATAAATTAGACAGTATGGAAATTGAGATAAAAACACTTCTTAATTTTTGGGAAAAGAGACGAGTGATATTTACAGTGGCTATTGCCGTTGTGCTTTGTTTTGGTTGGCTGATGCGTGGCGATGTTCCTAATGGTATTGGTCCTGAATCTCCGTGGATTCCCGCATTAATATGGTTAATCGGCGCCAATGTATTTTATTGTCTTGGTTGGGGATTTGAACTCCTCTTTGTTTATTACTTGCGTTCATCTCGTACTGCCAAGCGTGTTTATTTTACCGAGGACAGCAGAAACGTTATGTTTTGGCTGGGTCTTGTGTTCTCACTAATATGGACCTGGTTCAACGTGCCATATATTTATCAAGCATTCCTACCATAGTCTTAAAGCATTTAACCAAATTGCAATGAACCTCACCAACGATCAAATCTATAAGCTCATTGGCCTTGCAATATCCGTCGTGATTCTAATTGTTCTGTATCGCTATGGCAAAGGAGGTGGCGATGATGATACCCTAGATTGGGATATGGATGATTTTGATATTAACTGAGACCTTTACCCTAAGCAAGACTGCATGAAAAGAGCTATAATCATAGGAGCGACCTCTGGAATAGGTAACGAACTTGCTAAACTTCTTGTTCAGCACGATTATTTGGTTGGAATCACTGGTAGACGTGTAGCAGAACTCGAAAAGCTAAAGCGGGAAAACTCCGGAGCTTATTTTATAAGTTCTTTTGACTGTACCACAGCGAACAATGCTGAAAAATTAACGGAATTGACCAACCAAATGGGAGGGCTTGACCTTTTGATTTTGAGCTCCGGAACTGGAGATCTCAATGAAAACCTCGACTTTGAAATTGAGCATAACACAAACCTGCTCAATGTAAATGCCTTCACTCAAATAGTAGATTGGGCTTTCAATTATTTTCAAGCGCATGGCAAGGGCCATTTGGTCGCAATAAGTTCTATTGCGGGAATTCGCGGTAGCAGGCTAGCACCGGCATATAATGCGTCTAAGGCTTATCAGATAAACTACTTGGAAGGCTTAAGGCAAAAGGCTACTAAATCCAAGAAACCCATCTTCATCACTGATATAAGGCCAGGCTTTGTGGATACCGACATGGCCAAAGGGGACGGACAGTTTTGGGTTGCATCTAAAGAAAAAGCGGCTCGTCAAATCTTTGGGATAATAAAAAGGAAAAAGGGCATTGGCTATGTCACCAAACGGTGGTGGATTGTCGCTAAGATATTGCGATTGATTCCGAGTTGGGTTTATAGGAGGATGTGATTATTATTTTTGGCGCCTGCCGCCTTCGACGTCACCGCGCTATCCGTTATATCTTTCCGCTGCGCAGAAAGGATGCCACTGCTATCGCTGGCGCGGGGGATTTCCACACGAATCGTTCAACCTTGGCTTATCTTTTCGGTATCTTTAATTTGCTTTTTATAACCACATGAATAATACCAAAATATTAGCTAGAACCTTTTTCGTCTTGAGTCATCTCGGCTTGTTTTTCATGTTTTTATATGAGGACGAATTACAAGATAATGACTTTCCGTTTTTAGCTGTTTTTTGGGGTTTAGGTATTCTTAGTCTTGGTTTTAATGTCTATTTGGCAGATCAATTGAACATTAATAAATGGGTTTTGATTCTATTCACAATAAGCGGCCTGGTTTGGGCCTTTCCACCAGCGTTAGCCACCTATTTTGGAATTCCTTTTTTGATATGCTATTTTATTATAGGAATCTTTATTCATAGTAGAGGTAGTAGGAAGATCGAGAGTGATAGCTGAGGATTGATATATTAAAGAATGTGACTGTGGATAAACATAGAACTGAGTACATTATTTCTGGGAGTCACTCAGAAAAGCTTTTTGCTGCTGTAGATTGGTATATTCAAAACAAGCTTGGAGGAGATTTAGTTGAAAGTATTGAAGGTCTTGATCAAAAATATTTGGATTATAGACTTTCTGAAGGCATAATCACTTTACATTGGGAACATTATTTAGGAATATCAGTACATGCTGAATCATCAGAGGAATTAATAAAGTATTTAGACCAAATTAAGGCTGAGTTTTCGTCTATTTGATTTGAAACAGAAATTTTAGTCTGTGGCTATTATAGGTGTATAACTTGAATTATAACCAAACAAAGGTTCAGAAATATGATTTGTTCCGAACGCCTGGCTTACAATTTAAAAACTTTTTAAAAAATTAAAATGATTTTACCCCATCGTGCACGTTTTATCAAAAAGTACTTTTTTGAGTTTTCCTTTGACGAAAACGATGAAATTGTTGAACCCGATTACGAGAAGTTTAAAACACTAAATTCTGCCGAACAGTATTTTTTAGCAACCATTTACAATTGGGATGATGGTGTAGAAGTATTGGAATGGATCGTCAAAAGTGAAATTTGTGATAAAGGAACGGCGGCGAGAATATTTTGGTCTGCTGAACCCGATTATTATTTTGATTATACGAATGATACCATTGATGAATGGGGCAAGGAGGTATTTCATTTACTTAAAGCAATTTTAGAGCGCTTTAAAAACCAAGACTTTGTTTCATCTAAATGGAAATTCATTCCATTAGAAGAAGGATATAAAGTTGATTGGCCAAATGCTAGAGGAGAATGGGAGCTGCCTTTAGATTTGAAAAATGGTGTTAAGGGTAAAAGGCCGATTGTGATTGGGTGAATTATGGAAGCTGATTCTAAATTAAAGTTAGGTATTGCTCTTGAAACTCTTGGTAAAGAACCAATCAATGGACTGAGACATATGCCAGAAAACCAAACTAATGGTTGGTACATATGGTGTGGAACCGAGTTTTCAGAGGCAGAAGACTTTTTCAAACCACTTCATGTTGAACACTTAAAGGAAGTATTACCTAGTGTTTTAAAATTCTTAGATCTTGCTCCTGGACATAGATTCCTAATCGACAATAACGGATATGAAGATGTTTGGTTTGACGAGAACTTAATTTAAAGTGGGTGACCAGAGATTTTACGAATTGAACCAACTATTGAAGTAAATATGGCAACAAACAAAAGGATTACTCGCTCTTCGGCCTCCGTAGCCTTCGGCGAAGGAGGCACGCTCGTGATCCTCGTTTTGGTTTGTTGCTAAAAGAAAAGACCCGCAAAGTTTAAGCAAATATACTTGCTACACTTTTTGGGTCTTTTCTTTTGTCGGGATGAGAGGATTCGAACCTCCGATCTCTGGTCCCCCAGACCAGCACTTTAACCGGACTAAGCTACATCCCGAGTAGCGCGCAAAGGCGCTTGTGTTTCATCTATTGATGGTCAGCGAAATTAGGCAATTTCCCTGAATTGTGTCTTCCTTTTTTAAGAGAGTGAGCTTAGTTTTTGGCTTCCAAGTGTTTGGCCAATTGCTCCACGTATTCCAAAGCAGTTTTCTCCGCGTTTTTAGGATCTATGATCTTAGAAGTAACTGCTGCAACCAATTGGTCGTTCTCATCCGCAGTTAAGTTAAAGGCCAGGGTTTCTACTACGTAGTCTACACGTGTTCTGGTGGTGGTAGATAAAGGAATGTAACCACCAAAGTTCTCGTAATATGGACCGACAGCATATGGTGTGCGGTAGTAACGGTAAAAGCCTCTGTAATAACCAGGGTAATCAAAGGCTGTACCTGCGTAAACACCATTGGTAGTCGTTTCTACGGTAGTTTGTTTGTCTTTTACCGCAGTGATCACAATGCCGTCATAGCCTTCACTATTCATTATAGATCGTACCATTTTCAAGCGTTCTTCACTCATCTCATATTCTGCATGGATCTTTGGGAACTTGGTAAAGCTTTCCGTGGCTTTCATACCGCGTCTGCGCATCTCATCAGCAAAGGCAGTCTCAAAAGCAATACGCGCATCGGTATTGTTGGTTCTGGCAATGACCAAAATATTCCTTTGTTTAAAGTCATCCACGTTGTCTTGAGGCGCTTTCCAGGTGTTGATCACATCAATACTTCCGCAGCTTTGTAGCCCTAAGAAAACGAGTAATAATAGCACTAATGGTTTGATAGTCTTCATGGTTATCTAGTTTGGTTCCTGTGTTGCAAAAATAATTCTAAAATGCGTACGATAAAGTAATTCCATATCTAAATGAGAGTAAACGGAAGCGCGCCCGTTCCTCCGTAGTTGAAAATCGAAAGTCGCTGTCTAAAAAGTCAAAGATGGCGTATTCGCTCAAGGTTTCATTTAAATTATCATAGAAGGATTCGGGCAGATCTCGAGTGTTCCGGATAGAGTAGTTGTGGTACCCCGTTCCAGGACCAGCAATCAAAAAGTCAATGGCAAATCGTTTGTTGATAGCCCATTTGTAGCCGACCATGAGTCCCCAAGAGGTAAGTTTTAGCCGCCCGTCAAACCGAATGTCCAGCGGGGTTCCATCGTCATCAATAAAAATACCATTGATCTCCGAGCTGTAGTTAGTGTGTTTTAAATAGGCGCCAAAATAGAATCCATCCATTCTATATTGACGCGTCTTTTTAATATAGTAGCGCACTTCTGGAATGATCTTAAAGCCCGAATAGGTCAAATCATTGGTGGTCAACCTGGAGGTGCGCAATCCCGAGAATCGGATCAATCCTTCTTCGCTCTTTAAACCAAAACCCAGACTGGCCGCCCAGTGATCTCCCAAACTGCGCTCATAGCGTATTTGCAGTGATCCGTTGATCAGATCACTCAGATTGAGTCCAATCTCATTGCGATAATTAACTTCTGTATCAGACTCTTGAGCCATACTGGTCCCAAATAATAGAACTGTTAATAGGAGAAGCCAGCTGTTTTTCATCTGCGTTTAGGTTGGATTAATTGCGTTAGTAGTCTTAAATGTACGGGAATTCCTTGTAATTTTATAAAGCGATTTAAGCAAGCCTTTATGCGTAAAAAACACTGTGAAATCTGTTCTAAAGACTTTGACACTATGTACCGAGTCCAATACAAACAACCCAAAGCTTGGGTGTTTTTATGTGAAAGCTGTTTGCTAAAAGTGAAGAAAGATAATCCGCTCTATAAATACGGCGGTACGTGGAAGCGATAGTTCAATCCATATTACTCAATTCATGGAGTTAAATATATTTCAAATAGATGCCTTTACAGATCAGGTTTTTGGTGGCAACCCTGCAGCGGTCGTTCCCTTAAAGGAATGGCTGGATGAAAAGACTATGCTCAAAATTGCCCAGGAGAATAATCTGGCAGAAACGGCTTATTTCGTGCAACGTGAAGATCATTTTGAAATTCGCTGGTTTATGCCGCATGCCGAGATTGACCTCTGCGGTCACGCTACATTGGCATCGGCCTTTGTGATCTTTCAGTTCATTGATCCTTCTTTGGATGTAGTTCAATTTAATTCACAGAGTGGTCCTTTAAGTGCAAAGCGTTTAGCCAATGGGAGTATTCAATTGGATTTTCCAACTCGTAAACCTGAGCCTATTACCATTCCGCAGGAAGTTTTTGAGTCCTTCAATCACAAACCCTTAGAAGCACATGCCAGTCGTGATTTGATTTTACTGTTTGAATCTGAAGATCAAATCCGAAGTATTGAATATGAGCTTAACAGTTTAAAGCATTTACCGTATTTAGGTATAGTTCCCACGGCCAAAGGAGATTCCGTAGATTTTGTTTCTCGGGTATTTGATGCTGTGGCCAGCATGCCGGAGGATCCTGTTACGGGATCAACCCACGCCAGTTTAATTCCTTTTTGGAGCGAGAGACTCGGAAAAAAGACCCTTTTGGCGCATCAATTATCAGAACGTGGAGGCGTGTTGTACTGCGAGCATAAAGGAGATCGCGTGCACATTGCAGGACATGCAGTATTGTATTTAAAAGGAAAGATCTTCATCTGATTTCTTTTTTGCCATTACCCCTTGCCACAATTAAGAATTTGAATAAATTTGCATTCCTCTTACGGGGTGTAGCGTAGCCCGGTTATCGCGCCTGCTTTGGGAGCAGGAGGTCGCAGGTTCGAATCCTGCCACCCCGACAAAAGAAAAAGCCTGAAAAGTGTAGAGAATTTATTCTCTTAAACTTTGAAGGCTTTTTCTTTTGCAACAAACTAAAACCAGGATCACGAGCCGCAGGCGAGTAATCCTTTTGTTTGTTGCTGTCTTTACACGAACCACAGTTTATTCTCTTAAACTTTGAAGGCTTTTTCTTTTGCAACAAACTAAAACCAGGATCACGAGCCGCAGGCGAGTAATCCTTTTGTTTGTTGCTTTTATTTACGACTTTACTATACCGATCAAGTTCAACAGTGCCTTCCGCTTTCGCGGCTAACTCCTTCAAACATCCACTGGATGTTTGGTTTTGCGAGGCAAAACAACACTCGTTAATGTTTGTTGCAGTCGGTCGCAGGTCCTTCCCCTTCGGGGATGCCTCCATCAAATGTCCACCGGACATTTGGTTTTGCGAGGCAAAACAACACTCGTTAATGTTTGTTGCTTTCTTAATACGAACCAAAGTTTATTCTCTTAAACTTTGAAGGCTTTCTCTAGCAACATCCCCAAATCAGGATCATTTGCGAAGCAAAAAGAATCCTTCAAAATTTACCTTTACCAAGCGATGACAACAAAAAAAAGCGCCCGAAGGCGCTTTAAATTTTTCTTTCCCAAAGCTTATTGCTTCCGCAAGTAAATGGTTCCAAAGTCGGTTCGGATATCCAGCTTGGTACCGCCACCGTTTAGCTCAGCATTGATCATTTTTTGATTGTCGCTGTACTCTTCTTGAATGATCTTAAAATCGAGATTACTCAAGATCTCTTGTCCAACGATACTGGCGCTAACCTTAGCTTTTGCGGGCATGGTGATGTCAATATCGCCATCATTACTAATAATAGAGAACAGATCATCAGGGCGCTTTTTGTCAAAGACCACCTTCACATCACCTCCTAAGGTGTTAACAAGAGCAGGTCCGCTAACATCGGTCAACTCAATGGCCTTGTATTGGCTAGAAACCATGAGTTCTCCTGCGTAATCGTTGATTTTTAAGGCTTCCGCAGAAAAGATCAAACGGCTGGGGTTGCTGTTGTTTTTACATTTCCCGGCATCTAGAACAAGTTTTACGCTATTCGGTACTAAGATCTCATAAGACGTACTGCTCACAAAGAGCACGTTGGATTGTCCGTCCGCAGCTTTATCCGTAATGGTCAAACGACTCCCAAACTTTTGAATGTCAAAATTCATGTCAATGGCCGTGTGGTCTTCTTTGGTGCTTCCCAGAGGAGTAAGCCCTTTTGATTTCTCTTTTTTGTCTTTATCAAAGGTGCTGAAATACAAATAACTGATCGAGTCCGTGCTCGTGGTATTTACGCGAGCTTGGCCGTTTAGCACATAGCTGTTGCCTCTATTGACATAAAAGACATTCTCTGGAGTATTGCTTTTTATGACCACTTGATCCCCATCGTAGCCCGATATTTGAATCTTAGAGGATGTACAAATTTCCAAAGTGCCTTTTTTAAAGTCGATGGACTTTTCCTGCGCAGAAAGGCTTACTGCGGCCAGAAGCATTACTAAAGTGATGAACGTTTTTTTCATGATGAATGTTTATTGATTATTAAAAGCAGCCACCGCCAGAGAGGCCGTATTGCGCACTGCGGCTTCCTGGTTGCGGTCTGCTACGATTTGTTCTAACGGATCTGTAGCTCGTGTTTCTTTGAGCTCCGCGAGAGTTTTTATAAGTTTTATTTGTACTAAGGCTTCAGTCTCACTGCTTAAAGCGCCGAGTAGGGCCGTGCGAACTTCTTCCTGCTGACCAAAGGCCTTAAGAGCGGTAATAGCCTCTATCTTAACATTGGTCTGAGTCTCCTCACTCAGTAAAGAGATCAGTACTTTTTGAAAGTTCTCATCGGCAGTGCGATCTTGACTTTCTTGATAGGCCGCCAAGGCTTCCAATTGTTCACTCGGATATTCCATCGCGGCAATTTGATCCAACATTTCTTGCTGTGCTGGGTCAATTCCGGAGTCATTATTTAAAAAAGGAATGCTCAACATTCCCAGTACCAAAACGGCTGCCACCGCATACCACCATTTGGTTTTTGGTTTTTTAGCAGATGAGTGGAACTCTTTTTTAAGACGTGCTTCAAAGAACACATCTTGTGATTCGGGCCACTGCTTAAGTTTTCCTTCTGATTTTAATCGTTCTAATTGCTTCTCTAAGGACATGTCTTTAATTTTTTTTCGATGGCTGCTTTTAAAGCCAATTTTGCTCGTCTATACTGATTGCGTACTGTACTTTCTTTGAGTTCTAAATGCTGAGCGATCTCTTTGTGAGAATACCCCTCAATAGCGTACAAGACCACAACCAACCGATGCTGTTCTTTTAGTTCATCCAAAGCTTCTTGCATCAGCTTTAAGGGCAGCTCATCGGTCTGATCTTCTTCTGGAGTAAAGGCTACTGTGGTGTCCTCTTCCTCTTGCCAGTCAAAGCGCTGTTCTTTGCGCAATACATCCAAAGACATATTGGTTGCAATTCGGTAGAGCCAAGCTCCTAAATTGCTGTTCAAGTCCAGATCATCAATCTTTTGAAAGCCCTTGATAAACGCTTCCTGAACCACATCTTGCGCCAAGCTAGGCCGCTTTAATATGCGTATCGCGGCAGTATACAGCAACCCTTTGTAGGTGTTAAATACCTCGAGCTGAGCTGCGTAAGAATTGGCTTGGCAGGCCTTGATTAGTTGTGGTGTGTTAGACAATCTGTGATGCTTTGTTGTTTAGTAAACGGGCCGTTTTTAAAAATGTCGCAAAAAAAATTCGAAAAATTTATTTTTCAGGAAATCCGTACATCGAATAAATTTTGGGTTGTAAGTAATTTCTGTATTTTTGTGAGATCAACTATTGCAACTAGACCGCCTTTAAATTGAAAAAGGATGTACTTTTTGTCTTGGTTCAATTTTTACTCTTTGTTTGTTATTTATTGAACTGGGGCCTTTTGGATATAGAAGCACCTCTTGTGCTACGATATGCCGCTAGTGCAGGTGTAGCCTTAGGTATCATCATTGTTATCCTCGGAATTCTCAACCTGAGTGATAATTTAAGTCCTTTTCCTTCACCAAAGAAGAACAGTGTTTTGATCCAAAATGGCATCTATAAATACGTTCGTCATCCTATCTATCTCGGAATTTTGGTAGGCATGTATTCTTATGCGCTCTACGCGGCATCTGCTGAAAAACTACTCATTACCCTACTGATCAATTTTGTCTTTTATTGGAAATCCAGCTATGAAGAAGAGCTTCTAGTACAACGCTATAGTAGTTACTCCAATTACCAGCAAATGACTGGAAGATTCTGGCCTAAATTCGGTTCCAAAAGAACACAATAAGGTTATCAACATTCTTGATAACTTTTACTGTAAGGATTGCCTTTATTCTACTACTTTTACTGTATCAAATCAGAATGAAATGTCAGATACTATAGAACGCGTTAAATGTTTGATCATAGGCTCGGGACCTGCAGGGTACACCGCTGCCATTTATGCTTCTCGTGCCAATATGTTCCCAGTCTTGTACCAAGGAATGCAGCCGGGTGGGCAACTTACTACTACCAATGATGTAGAGAATTTTCCAGGCTATCCTGACGGAATTACCGGCCCGGAAATGATGATAGAACTGCAAAAGCAAGCCCAACGCTTTGGTACAGATGTACGAGACGGTTGGGTAACTAAAGTAGATTTTAGCGGACCAGTACATAAAATTTGGGTCAATGAGACTACAGAGATCCATGCAGATACCATCATTATCAGCACGGGAGCTTCTGCAAAATACCTAGGGCTAGAATCTGAACAAAAATATTTGAATCTCGGTGGAGGCGTATCGGCTTGTGCCGTTTGTGACGGATTCTTTTACCGCAATCAAGAAGTAGTGATCGTAGGAGCAGGGGACTCTGCTTGTGAAGAAGCGCACTACCTTTCTAAGTTGTGTAAAAAAGTAACCATGTTGGTGCGTCGTGATGAATTCCGCGCATCTAAGATCATGGAAGCGCGTGTGCGCAATACAGAGAATATTGAAATTCTCTTCAATACAGAAACCGATGAAGTCCTAGGAGACGGTCAAGTAGTTACAGGAGTTCGTGTAAAGAACAATATTACTGGCGCTACCGATGAGATCTCAGCAACAGGATTCTTCGTGGCGATCGGTCACAAACCCAACACAGACATCTTTAAAGGTTGGTTAGACATGGACGAGACTGGATACATCATTAACAAGGCAGGAACAGCGCATACCAATGTGCCTGGAGTCTTTGTTTCTGGAGATGCTGCAGACCATGTGTACCGCCAGGCGATCACTGCTGCAGGAACTGGATGTATGGCAGCCTTGGACGCAGAACGTTATTTAGCCGCTGTTGAAAGTGAATCCACAGTAGCTTCTTAATCGCTACTCGAATGAAAAGATAAAAGCCGCTTTTGAGCGGCTTTTTTTATTGCTGTGGTCCGTGGTTATAACTGTAAGAACGCTGCAGCATCCAATCGTCGCCTTCTTTTATCCAAAGGTGAGAGAATAGTGCAATAGACCCTTTTTGTTCGGGTCCATCATTCATACTGAAATAGAATTTGTGTTCTCCTTTCTGCAGCAAGCCGTACAGGGTTCCATCATTTTGATATAAAGGAAAGATCTCCGTAGAACCCGCAACTAGTTCCCGCCGACTTTTTCGGCCTGGGAAGTTGCAAATGTTTTGATCCACAGATTCAATAAATACCTGTTTGCCTTTGGTGATCCCGCCTTGATCGTGATAGAATTCAAAATCTTCACTGATAAGGCCTTGAAGCACTTCATTTTGACATTGATTAAAGGCGAGTTCAAACAGCAGGCTGTCTTTAGCCATGACCATTTTGTAATGTTCGTCTTGAGGGTCTAGCTGCGCAAAACTTAAGGCAGGGACTAGCAGGCAAACAAGGAGTTTGATTGTTTTCATAGTTGTTGATTGATGAATTTAAATTGAAAGACCGCCACAATTGTGGCGGTCCACTTCAACGTATGAATGAGCGTTATGGAGTTAGATCGCTCATTTCCGTTAGGACTACATCTTGCGAATTGCGCTTGATTTTCCGTCCTTTTTGTTCACGGTCATTGGGTCTCCGTAGTATTTGATGTCACCACCGCTGCTGGCTTTGGCATCAAGGCTTTCCGTTACGTTAACCACTATATCTGCACCGCTCGATACTTCAGCGCGTACTTTGGTCGCTTCTAGATTACGAGCATTGAGATCACTACCGCTAGAGGCGTCTGCTGTAAAGTATTTAGCGCGTCCGCTTATTTTGATATCAGCTCCAGAACTTGTTTTGGCTGTCACTTCACGTGCATCGATCTCTAATTCAAGATCGGCTCCGCTACTGCTGCTGATCTCTAATTGATCGGCTCTGATGATGTCGCTGGCAAGCACATCGGCACCGCTACTGGCTTCTACCACATTTAGGCTCGTATAGGTCACATAGACCTTTTTAGCGCTCGCGCGGTTGATGTTCTTGGTGGTTCTGATTTTAAGTACTCCATTGACTACTTCGGTTTCGATGAATTCGTGCAGGTTAGAATCTGCTTCTACCACTACTTTGTTCTCCGATCCCTCTTCCAGGAATACGTCCAGGCCGCTGGAACCTCTTACCCCATTGAAGTCATCGCTAAGGTTACGGGTTTTGGTGACTACATTGCCGTTGCCGCTTTCTGCATTGACCACAAGGTCAAAGTTGCAGGAAGTCATTACAAAGGCGCTTAAGATTGCTAAAATTGAAAGTCGCATACGTTTAAAGATTTAGTTGTTATTGATTTGATGAATTATTGATACTGTCATTAACCACTCCAGTTTGTGTTGCTGTAGTGTCCGTTACGGTCGATTGCGTTTGGGTCGTACCCTCGGTAGACGGCTCCACATCGTCTACCCAGGTGTCGCTTTTGCCCCAATCGTCGTCGTCCCAATCGTCACTGCTCCAGTCGTCATCGTCCCAACCGCTGGTGGTTCTATCTCCACGGTAGTTAGACTCTTTTCCGTCTGGACAGTTCAGACAAACCGTCTTTCCTTTTTCAATGCGTAGGAAGTACTCTTCATCGCCTCGAGTCAGGATATCGTCATAGTAAGAACTGTTAGAGTGGAAGGTTCTGGTGTTCTTGTCGGCAAAGAGAACGGACCCTTCTGGCAAGTACAGTATAACCTCTACTTCTTGATCACGGAACTTATCGGCCACATCGACTAAGAAATATCCGTCTAAATACAAGGTGTTTCCTTTCAGTTCATAATTATAGTTGATACGGTTGGCATATTCTCTAGAGCGCTGATAATCTGTAGAGTTAGCAGATTTTTCAATGCTGATTCTACCTTCTGGTTTGCTGGTTGATCTTACGATCAATCTAACGTCGTTGCTATAAAGGACACGGTTGCCGTCATCATCTCTTTTGATCTCAAATCCGCCGCTTCTGTTGGCTCGGTATTCAAAATTCTCATTAGAGACCATCTTAACACGTAAGGTGTCATTGGCGGTCACCGCTATTGGGTTCACTTGTTTCACGCTGCCTTCATTAGAGATCTCGGTCACCTCACGGATCGCAAAGATTCCCATCATGATCACTGCGGCAATCCAAGCGATACCTAAAGTGATCTTGGCTGGTGTTCCAATTGATTTGATGTTCGGAATCAAGATCTTCAATCCAAGTAGGAACAGTACAAAGAATGGAATACCCACCGCTAGAAGTACGGAGATAGAGATCAACCAAATTGGAGCACCAGAGGTGTTCACCACGGTGATATAATCGGTCAGATCGCTTCCCCAAAAGCTCACAGAGCCTAAAGAGAACATACTTACAATAAGGCTCACCAAGGTAGAGATCGCCGTGATCAGTAAAATGATTCCAATGAACTTGAAAATGATCTTAAAAAAGACGCTGAATACGCTCCCAACTCCGTCAAAAAAGCTAGAGGCTCCAGATTTGGCGCGTTTTCTTGCACCGTCTAAATCGACATCTTTTACCTTATCGGCGACGCGTTCGTACTCGTCCTTAATCTTTTTTTCAATGTTCTCTATTGTGACCGCGTCACCCTGCATGGTCAATTTGTCTGCAGTGCTTTCTGCGGCTGGAACCAAGATCCAGAATAAAATATATACTACAAGGAAGAATCCACTAGAGAATACAGTGAGTAAGATCCATAATAGACGCACCCAGATCGTATCGATCCCTAAATAGTGTCCCAATCCGGCAGCCACACCAGAAATGAATTTGTTGTCTACATCTCTAAAGAGCTGTTTGTAGTTTGCGCGTTTTTGGTACTCTTGCTTGCGTTGTTGCTTCGGAGGTGCATCGTCAAAGATCTCCTCGTCCACCATATAATCTTCAGGTTGGCCCATAACGGCAATAACCTCGTCTAATTCTTTGATAGAGATCACCTGAGAGATCGAATCTCTTTTCTCTGCAAATAGTTCGGCAATTCGGGCTTCGATATCACGGATGATCTCATCCTGTCCCTGAGGATCGGTAAAGGATTTTTTGATGGCATCCAGATAGCGATTCAGCTTGGCAAAGGCATCCTCGTCAATGTGGAAAAAGGTTCCGCCCAAATTTATATTGATTGTCTTTTTCATTTTGTTGATTTTACGCTAATTACTGTATTGACTGCCTGTTGCAGTTCGTCCCAGGTGTTGTTTAGTTCTTTTAGGAACAGCTTACCAGTTTCGGTTAGTTCATAATATTTTCGAGGCGGTCCGCTCGTGGATTCTTCCCAGCGATAGGATAGCAATCCGGCATTCTTTAGCCGTGTCAGCAGAGGGTAAATAGTCCCTTCAACTACCAGCATTTTAGCCTCTTTCAATGCGTCCAGGATATCTGAAGTATAGGCCTCTCCGTCTCTTAAGATGGACAGGATGCAAAACTCCAGTACGCCTTTTCTCATTTGTGCTTTTGTGTTCTCAATTTTCATGTTCTTTTCGTTTAATGAGAATTAACTATTCTCGGTTCCGAAGCGGATGGTCGTTGCAACGCAATCGATCTGTGCCGACTGCTCAACAACCGCTTCGATGGTCTTGGCTTGGTCTGCTAGAGGAAGTGCGGGACTCCCCGGACTCATTAGGTTTAGCACTGCGGCCATGACCATATTAACTAGATTGCTCATTTTTTGATGATGTGTTTTGTTCGTTTGATGATGATGAAGGCTCCGTAAAATCAACCTCAGGTTCTGAGGCCGAGTCTGTAGCCGTGGGTTCTTCAGAAGCTGGACCGCCAGCGGTTGCAGGGGTGAATTCAGCTTCTTCTGTTTTGATGAATCGTATACATAGGGGATAGCGGTAAAGCTCTCCGTTATTTGCTTTCATTGCGGCGGTAATCACGGCGTAGATCTCAAAAATAAAGATACAGAAGGCCAAGAGTACAGCTAGAAAGATCACCGTCAGGTATCCGCCTAATTCGTTTGCGTTTACCGAACGACTTCTGTAGTAGGCGTCGTCTAGGTGTTCTAGGATGCTGATGAAATCACCAGCGTGAAAGAACACGAACGGAAGACATAGAGCGGCGATGATAACGCCATAGAGTAATAGACTTAGCTGAAAGTTTATAGCCTCCCGTCCGTGGTGATCAATAAAAGCTTTTTCTCTGTTAGTGGTCCATAAGATAAGCGGACCAATAAAGTTCCCGAATGGGAAAAAGTACTTTAAAAAGGTCGCTAGGTGGATCGCCATTCCCAACGATTTGTCATTTTTTGATAAGCCAGTATTGTCCATTGCTTGTTATTTTCTTATGCAAATATATGTTTAAAAAACAGTACTTTGTTACGCATAGTACCTAATATTAACATTTTTTTAACAAAAAGTAATACTCGTTTCCATCCGTTGAGAAGTTGTATCTTAGCGCTCAAATCCCTTGCTATGGCGCTAACTCCCGGAAAGATCAACACCTTTACAGCCTTTAAATTACCCTCAGCCTTTTTAACGGGGGTTCGATTAAAATCGATTTCACAAGAGCGCTGTACAACGACGGTAAAACATCGTTGGATCAATCAAAACCCTTTCAATTCTATGTTTTGGGCCGTACAAGGAATGGCTGCGGAGCTCGCAACAGGAGCTTTGGTAATGGATGAGATCAAAGCCCAAGGCAAACCCATTTCTATGTTAGTGGCCAACAACAAGGCCAGCTTTAGTAAAAAGGCGCGTGGACGTATTACCTTTATATGTAATGATGGTTTGGCCATTAGAGCTGCCATTCAAAAGACCATTGAAACTGGGGAAGGCCAAACTTGCTGGATGCATGCAGAAGGGACCAACAGCGATGGAGTAGTGGTTTCCAGTTTTGATTTTGAGTGGACGGTTAAGCTTCGCTCTTAAGTAGTACCTCAGACTTAACACCTAATTAATACTATTAGGTGTAACATTCTTGCTGTCGCCACACTAATTGAATAAAACCAAACATTCAATATGACAGCACACGAAATTGATTATCACATTTACGGAGAGGAAATGCAATACGTCGAGATAGAGCTCGACCCTAATGAAGGTGTTATTGCAGAGGCCGGGAGTTTAATGATGATGGAAACGGAGATCGATATGCAAACCATCTTTGGAGATGGTTCCAAGCAAGATCAAAGTTTTATGGGCAAACTCTGGGGAGCTGGTAAGCGCCTTTTAACCGGAGAGAGTCTCTTTATGACGGCTTATTACAATACCGCCTTTGATAAACGTAAAGTCAGCTTTGCATCACCCTATCCCGGGAAGATCATTGCTATAGATCTGGCCAAGCAGGGCGGGAAGTTCGTTTGCCAAAAGGACGCGTTTTTATGCGCGGCCAAGGGAGTATCTGTGGGTATAGAGTTTTCTAAAAAATTAGGTCGCGGTCTATTTGGTGGTGAAGGCTTCATTATGCAGAAGTTAGAAGGTGACGGGATGGCTTTTGTTCATGCCGGCGGAACCACTGCAGTTAAGGAACTCGCTCCAGGAGAAAAACTCAAGGTAGATACGGGTTGTATCATTGGTTTTGATCAAACCGTGAATTATGACATTGAGTTTGTTGGAGGTATTAAGAATACCATTTTTGGTGGAGAAGGAATGTTCTTTGCAAGCTTAACAGGTCCAGGGACCGTTTATATTCAATCCTTACCCTTTAGCCGCTTGGCTGGGCGCGTGCTTGCAGCGGCTCCAAGAGGAGGCGGAAAGGACAAAGGTGAAGGAAGTATCTTAGGCGGTTTAGGTGATCTGCTGGATGGAGATCGTAGTTTCTAAGCCTCGTGAATTGTTATTTTAGTCTTAAAAAATACCCTTTTGGTTGTTAAAACTGCAAGTGGATAGAAATTCCATATTGGATTTTTTATTATCTTGAGGTCAAGATTAAACAAAACGCCTATTGCAACATCATTACGCTTTTTTACCCTAACTTAATTAAATTAAACTATGGCAAGAGCGATGTTTGATTACACCAAAGCGGTACTGGCTAAGGTCAGTTTTGATCCGCAGTTGTTCTGCAAGGAGTTGAATAAAGCAATGAATAGATTGCTCCCCCATGAGATAGAGGAACTCCGAATCTGGGTAAATTCACTGATCAAGCAGAACCCCGAATTAAATCAATGTCTTATTTATTTAAACCCATAAAAAAAGCCTCCACTAGGAGGCTTTTTTATTGCTTCATATACTGCGGTAAAGTTCTATAATTACTTTTTGTTCGGTAGTGGACTGATGATCTGTACATCCTGATAGGCGATTGCGCCACGTACCACACCAGAGATCACGTCAAACATAGCATCAATGATCTGGATCTTGAGTTCGCTTTTAGGATAGATCAGACTCACTTCTCGCGCAGGAGCAGGATCGTTAAAGTGATGCAGGTTGGCTTTTTGTCTTTCCCCCAGATCTAAGGTGTGTAAATAAGGCAGTAGCGTCATTCCCATACCTTCTTCAGAGAGTTTTATCAAAGTTTCAAAGCTGCCGCTTTCAATTTGGAAACGGTCATCCAGACTGGTTTTGGCCGATTTACACAAATTGATCACTCCGTCTCTAAAACAGTGCCCGTCTTCTAACAGTAAAATATCATCTATGTCCAGATCGCCAATGGCAATGGTCTGGTTGTTGGCCAGTCGGTGTTGCCCAGGTACGTAAGCCACAAAAGGCTCGTAGTAAAGTACCCGTTCTTTTATATTTTCTTGGAGTAGCGGCGTGGCTGCAATTCCAGCGTCTAAATGGCCTTCGTCCAGTTTTTGGATGAGATCGTCTGTATTGAGCTCTTCGATCTTTAAGAGCACCTTGGGAAACTTATTGGTAAAGTTTCTCAGAAACATAGGTAAGAGCGTGGGCATAACCGTAGGGATAATACCCAGTTTGAACTCTCCGCCAATAAAACCTTTCTGTTGATCCACGATGTCTTGGATCCTGTCAGCCTCATTGACAATATTCTTAGCCTGCTGCACGATCTTTTTACCGATCTCCGTAAGCGCAATCGGTTTTTTGGTACGATCAAAGATCAATACATCCAGCTGATCTTCTAATTTTTGGATCTGCATACTCAGTGTGGGCTGCGTAACAAAGGTCTTTTCTGCGGCCTTGGTGAAATTCTGGTGTTCCGCCACGGCAAGGACGTATTTGAGCTGGGTAATGGTCATAGTGCTGCTTTGAGGCAAAGATACAAACAATAGTTAAAACTTATGGAAGCTTGAGCTTTGTTAGAAAGGGTCTATAAATAAAAACTCCCGCCATGGGCAGGAGTTCATTCACAAACTAAGGGAATGTTGTATTACATACGTATTTCTAATTCAAGGTTTTCTTTGGCTACTTCAAATTTCGCATCGGCCCAAGTTGGTGGGCCCATAGACATATTGTTGTTGGAAACTCCGTAATCTTCTAGAGGCATTCCATTGGCTTGAAAGTTCATTTGATCGTCGTTGTTACGATCGTGAAAGCACATTACGGCGTAGGTTCCTGGGGTTACTCCTTCAAAAGTAACGATGGCTTTTCCGTCTACGATTTGGCTTACTTGTCCGGCTAAAGGCGCTTTCATAAAGGTAGACTCATTGTGAAGCCCAAAGATCACTTTTCCTTCTGTGCTCTGTACAGGCACGGTAACGGTGATACTAATTCCTTCTTCTGATTGTGCAAAGGCTGAGTGGATGGCTCCCATGAGCATTAAGGTTAGTGTGAAGACGATGTTTTTGACTGACATGGTGTGTGTTTTTATTGTTAGACAGGTCAAAGATGCGATAGTGGCATCGGTCTTCATAAAACAAAACACCGAACTGTAAAAAAATCAGGCTGAACTGTTACAACAATCCTCTGGCCTTAATTTCCAGATACTTATTTATCGTGTTGATGGTCAGATTCTCCGGAGCGGTAAGTATGGCTTGGATCCCGTATTTCTTGAGCTCGTTGGCAATAAGCTTCTTTTCATAGACAAACTTTTCCGCGATGGTCTTCTGGAAGATCTCACGAGTAGTTTCTGCCGGTTCTTGGGTCATGGCTGCCAATTCGGTATTCTCAAAAAAGATCACTACCAACAAATGCGTTTTGGCTATGGCTTGCAAGTAGGGCAGTTGCCTGTGCAGCGCATCTAAGGTTTCAAAGTTGGTATAGAGCAACAGTAAGCTTCGCGATTTGATGCGTCTTTTAATATCTACATACAGCCTTGAAAAATCACTTTCTGCAAAGTCTGTGTTGATGTTGTAAAGCGTTTCCAAGATCAGATTCATTTGGGAACGACGCTGTTTGGCGACAATCTGGTTCTCTACCTTTCGTGAAAAACTGAACATCCCGGCCTTGTCTTGTTTTTTAAGCACGATGTTAGAGATCACCAAGGTGGCATTAATGGCGTAGTCCAACAAACTCAGTTGGTTGAAAGGCATTTTCATCACCCTTCCCGTATCAATGACAGAATAAACCGGTTGGGATTTTTCATCCTGATACTGGTTGACCATCAAGGCGTTTTTCTTGGCGGTAGCCTTCCAGTTGATATTGCGCACGTCATCTCCGGCTACATAATCCTTGATCTGTTCAAACTCTAGCGTATTCCCAATCTTACGGATCTTTTTGAGTCCAAACATCTTTAGTTTATTGGTAAAGGCAACGAATTCATACTTTTTGAGCTGAAGGAATGACGGATAGTTCGGCACCATGGCGTCATAGTCATACTGCTGTCGGCGCCAAGCCAATCCCAAAATGGTTGAGGTGAACACATTCAGATTCCCAAAGTGATACTCGCCACGTTCTGTGGGCCGTACTTGATAGGTAATGAGCTTTTCCTTACCGCTACCGATCTGTGTGAGCAGTTCAAAATCACGGATCTGCCATTGTTTGGGCAATTCGTCTATGATCCTGAGATGCGCAGTAAAGCGAAAGCTGTTGCGCAATTTAATCTTAACGTCATTGTCGTCTCCGTTAGAGAGCTTTTCCGGCAGTTCGCGTTGGGCTTCTATTCCCAATTTATTTCGATACAATAAAAGTATATCCAAAACCGTCAAAACAAGCAGTATGGTCAGCAATAGGCGAGCCACTCCGTAGAGATCCTCAGAAAAGAAGGACAATACAAAGAGCAGCACTATGCTGATCAACACCGCAAAGAAGCGGTTTCTCAGGTAGAGACTTTTAATGAATCGTTTCACTTAGCGCGGAATTTCTTGTGATTCAATGATCTGTGCAATGACGCGGTCTGCGGTGAAACCTTCCATCTCGCGTTCTGGCGTTACAATAACGCGGTGGCGCAGGACTGGAACAGTGACCGTTTTGATATCGTCTGGAGTCACAAAGTCACGTCCTTCAATTGCAGCCTTGGCTTTAGCACTGTTCATAATGGCAATGGAAGCACGTGGCGAGGCTCCCAAATACAGGTTGGGGTTGGTACGGGTCTGGTTGACCAATTCCGCAATGTATTTGATCAGGTTGTCTTCTATCAAGATCTTTTTGACCGTTTGCTGATAGTCGATGATCTTTTCTGCCGAGAGTACCGCTTGAATGTCTTGAAACGGATCGTGATCTTCTCTGTGATGCTCATTTTTTAGAATGAGGATCTCTTCCTCTAAAGCGGGATAGTCCACATTGATCTTAAAGAGGAAACGGTCCAATTGCGCTTCTGGCAAGGCGTAGGTTCCTTCTTGTTCAATAGGGTTCTGCGTGGCAAATACCAAAAAGGGTTGTTCCATATTGTTTTGAACCCCGTCAATGGTTATTTGACGTTCTGCCATTACTTCAAATAATGCCGCCTGTGTTTTTGCTGGCGCCCGGTTGATCTCGTCAATAAGGACAATATTAGAGAATATAGGACCTGCCTTAAATTCAAATTCTTGGTCCTTTACATTGAAAATGGAGGTTCCCAAAATATCACTCGGCATGAGATCTGGAGTAAATTGAATTCTATTGAAATCCACATTTAAGGACTTCGCCAACAACTTTGCAGTGACCGTTTTGGCTACTCCTGGAACCCCTTCGATCAAAGAATGCCCATTGGCCAATAAAGAGATGACCAGAAGCTCTACCATTTGTTCTTGGCCTACAATAATCTTCCCAATCTCTGATTTGATCTGAGCCACAGCCTCACTTAATTCGCTGAGGTCGATTCGGGCGTTGAAGGACATATCTCCGGTTGGAGCAGCTTCGGGCGCCTGATTTTCTGCTTGTGGCGTTTCCGGGTATTGCGGCTGCGATTGTTGCTCGTCTTGCGGCTGTTTAGGATCTTCCATAATTGTTATTTATAAAATTTTTCTAAGGCTTTATTGAGTCTGATCAGATCTGACTCGCTGTGTATACTTTTTCCTTTTAAGGCGTTGATCAATTGGATCAGTTCTTGAGTTTCTTCTTTGGGATTCCCGCTTTTACTGGCTAATCGAACTATAAAATCCTCATTCAAGTTTTCTGTATTCAAATAGTAATCTGAACGAATGCGCTCTAAGAAATAGGTGATCCGCTTGGCAATGATATTACTGAAGTTCTTGTACTGAAAATGCAGATTCCCTATGGTGGCAGTAAAATCCTTGCTGTCATTGCGCAGGGGTTCCACCAGCGGTATCATGCGTTGCTCGCGTTTGGCGCGTACCAGCACAAACAGCAGTAAACCGCCAATGACCAAATAATAGGCCCAGCGCAATCCTTTTTGATTCAAAACATAGCGCAAGGGGCTGCCAATAAATACTCTTCCAGACTTTAGGTGCTCATCCCAATAGATCTTTGAGGGTTCCAGATAGGACAAAACAGCTGCGGTGTAGTTAGAAGCGCCGTCTAACATATAGTAGTTGCTAAAGGCCTGGGGTAGAGTATGTAAATAAATGCTGCCTTCACCTACAGGTACACGGACATAATTTAAAAGATCTTCTTCTCGCTCTTCAGTGACCAAATTCTTATTGAGCACATCCATGGCACCGAGCACGGTAGTCTGCAAGGTGTCTATTTCTGAAAAGTGAACCGGGATTATTGTTTTTTGAAAAAGTGGAGGTTCGTCCAAGGCCAAGCCTGGGTTGTAGAGTTGTGGCCGGGCTTCTGCTTCTCTAAAGCTGTATTCTCTAGAGATGTCCAGCTTCAAGGTATCTAACAATACTTCTCCAAAGGCATTGCTGGAAAGGAAAACCGTGTTTCCGGCTTCAGCAAATTTTAAAAGCCGATCTACTTGGTTTCCATCCAAACGCAGGTAGGCATTCACAAAGAAATAGAGTTCGCCGGTTCCGTAGTCTTCACGTTGCAAGAATTCAAAAGGATCCTCAGTAACCCGCTTCACAGGAGCATCAAAGAAGTCCCCGAGTTCTTCATAGGCTATGTGCCCGCCCAATGGAGTTTTGGCCGTAGTGGTGTAATTGGGTGACCAGTCCAAGGGTTTTGGGCGCATGATCTCCACGACCATCAATACTATAAGGGCAACCCCAAAGGCGATCAATATGCGTTTGGATCTTTTATCCATAGCGGTTGATGGTTTTTTGAAGTTGCTCAAAGCGCTCTGCCGCCTGATTGAATCGTTGTTTGTCTATGGGGAACTCCCCGTACCAAACATAGTCGTAGAGTCTGCTTACGGTCTTGAATTCATTTTTGAGTTGATCGGATTCTAATTCGCGCAGGTAATCGTTATTCGTCTTTTCAAAATGCCACTCAATCAAGCGTTTGCCAGAGAGGTCTTTTAATGCCTTTAAGAACATATAGCGAACGGCCAATCGGTAATCGCCCTGCTGCAAGGCTTCATCAATAAGCGCTTGCAAATCGATTTGTGCCAAGTCTTCTTCTTGGGCTAGAATAGGAGCCAAGGCGGTATTGTTTCCGCCAAAGAAAGCTGTGGCTTGTTGCCCCAATAACAATCGAACCATCAAATAAAGTCCTCCAGCTATCATAATGACGTAGAGTAGGGTTTCCACAATTTTATAGGTCTCCGGGCTCATTTCAACTCCAAAGACCTCTGCCAACCAATCTAAGAAACCACCAATGACACGCGCAATGACATTTTCTCCGCTACCAGCACTTTCTTCATAATCAAAACTGCTGCCATCGTATTTATCGTCTAAGTCGGATTCAAACTGTCGCCCTTCAATAGGAGTATCATCATAATTGATCTCAGCAGGTTGCTCTTGCGAGAACCCCATCAGTGGTAACAACCAAAGCAGTATGTAAAACAATCCTTTAGTCCCCAAGCCCGATCTGTTCAATTTTAGTGCGTAAAAAGGTATTGGTCTTTGCCTCTTGCAAGGATAGATACAAGCCAGCGTTCATGAATTGACTGATGGCTTGCGCATAGATAGAGACCAAGGTAGCGATAGACACAAAAAGCGTCCATATGATGGTGACTATGCTGTCGGTCATTTTCACACTCTGTTGGTCTACAGCGTGGTAAAAGATCACTCCGGCAATGATTGCGGGGATACTCAGAATAAAAAGTCGCAGCATACCAATGATCAATCCCAACACAAAATTGATCCCGACGCTTTTCCAAAAGCTTGCCATTACCAAATTCCAACCAATTCCTAAGGCTTCACTAGCGCTTAGATCGTCGTGAAACATAGCCATACAAGAGACTCCGGCCCATGCAGTAAGCATAAAGAACATGGCGTAACCGAATAGGAACCCTAAGACAGGGATAAAATTCACCAACACAAAAAGAATGAACCAGCCGATGAAGATCAAAATGAGCAGCAACATAAAAACTGCTAGGTTTCCGCCTTTATTTTTTAAAAGTTGCCATACGTCTCTGCCGTCTATGGGTTCGTCATTATCCCGTTTGAAATACAAGGACATGTAAGCAGAGCTCAAGCCGTAATTCACCGCACCCACAATTAAAAGCATGATCATATAACACAAAACTCCTAAACCTGCCATGGCAGCATAACTGTCTGTGTCTTGAGGCTCGTTGTAGAGTCCTATGCCGCTAATGACCCCAAAATAACCCGAGACCATCAAATAGCTCAAGCCAATAAAGGCCAGCATAAACCAACCGTTGTAAAGTAAAAAGATATTGCTGAAGTCCTTCCAATTGAACTTTACAAAGTCAAAGAAATAGGAAATGAGCTGGCCAAAATCCAGCTTTTGTCTGAACTCTACCTTATCGTGCTGCATGGGCTCTGTGGAGTTGGATCGGATAAATAATATAATAGAAAATGATCAGTGCGAATGAACCGCCAATGATCAACAACGCCATCCAAATGGGCATGTCGTTGTACCGTGTTATAAAACCTTCTATAAAGCCGGCAATAATGAAAAACGGAAAAGTGCTCACTACGATCTTTAAGCCGTCTTTGGCTGCTCGAACAAAGGACAATCGCCTGGAAAAGGTCTTGGGGAAAAGGATTCCATTACCCATGACCATTCCGGCACAGCCAGCTACAACGATCACAGAAAGCTCAATAGCTCCGTGGAGCATAATATTTTTAGAGGCTTGCCAAAACACTTCGTTATTCGCAAACATTGTAAAAAAGGCACCGACCATAACTCCGTTGGAGAATAATACGTAGGCAGAACCTACTGAGGTAATAACTCCAAAGGCAAAGGCCAAAATAGACACGCGAATATTGTTTACAGTAATGGCCAGAAAAGTTCCCCATTCGCTACCGGTGCCGTAAATGGCCGTCGGGTTTCCGTTTTCAATATTGTTCAAGGTCTCGTTGACATAACCGTCTCCTAAAATCAGCCTTACAAAGGTGTCGTCATACAAACTGCTTATCGCGCCTATGAATATCGCAGCGGCAAAAACCAAAAAGGCGTAGAGCAGGGTGCGTTGATGCTGATAGAAAAAGAGCGGAAACTCCTCCTTCCAGAAACTGATGACCCGGTTCTTGTCTTCCTTCTTGTTCTTATAGATCTGCTGATGCGCTTGAGAGGTCAGCGAATTGAGGTACTGCAGCGTTTTAGAATCGGGAAAATAGGTCTGGGCATAAGCCAGATCATTGGTCAAATGAATGTAGTGATCAGCGAGCGTATCAGGGTTGATCTGCGACTTAAGTGCTATTGCTTTTTCAAAAGCGATCCATTTTTCTTTATTTTGCTTAACAAAAGCCGCCTCGCGCATTCAGTAATTTTTTCTTAAAGATAAGCACTTGCAAGCAAATGGCAAACTTACAAATTAGTACTACCCAGAACGTAAATTTAGGCTATACCATAGCCAGTGCTGGGGAGCGCATTCTGGCCTTATTGGTGGATCTGGTGATCTTTATTTTGTACTTCTACATTCTGAGTAAGGCCACTGCTGTTTTTGACCGAATGTTCAATGATGATTGGTCGGTATTTGGATTGCAATCCCTTTTGCTACTGCCCATTATGTTTTATTCCCTCTATATGCACATTCTCTTTGATGGGCGTACGGTAGGGAAGATGTGTTTGCAAATTCGCGTGGTCAAATTAGACGGATCACCGGTACATTGGTCTAATTATATGGTCCGCTGGATGATGCGTATCGTCGATCTTTGGGTTTTTCCAGCAATTGGACTTTTGACCCTTATTTTTAGTGAAAGACAACAGCGCATAGGCGATTCTGCCGCAGGAACGGTAGTGATCTCCACCAAGAAACGCTACAACATCAGCAGTACTATTTTAGAAGAGATCGAGCAGGAGTACACGCCTAAATTCGCCACGGTAACTCAACTCTCTGACAAGGACGCCCGACTCATCAAAGAAACTTATCGCATAGCCGTCCGCTCTAACGACTACAAGACACTCAATCTGCTTCGCGTCAAGGTTGAAAGCCTTATCGGAAGCAATTCAGACCTGTACGATCGTCAATACATTGACACGGTACTTAAGGACTACAATTACTACACGCAAAGTCTATGAGTTTGCTGCTTTGGGTCGATCTGTTAGGGACCATCGCTTTTGCTATTTCTGGGGTGCTTACTGCCATGAAAAAAGGCTTGGATCCTTTCGGGATCTTTATCATTGCCTTTGTGACCTCTGTTGGAGGAGGAACGGTCCGAGATCTGTTGATGGACGCGCCCGTTTTCTGGATGTATGATCTGATGTATATCTACACCATTGCAGGGGCCGCGGTCTTTGCGATCATTTTTAGATCACGCCTGAGCTATCTCAGAAGATCCTTGTTCCTCTTTGATACCATTGGAATCGCCTTGTACACCATGGTGGGTATTCAAAAGGGAATTGGGGCAGAGTTTCACCCTGTGATCTGTATCATTCTAGGAACCTTAAGTGCCTGCTTTGGTGGTGTGATTCGTGATATTCTGTGCAACGAGATCCCCATTATTTTTAGAAAAGAAATTTACGCGACGGCTTGTATAGCCGGAGGTGTGGTCTATTTTGCCGCCAGTTATGGGAACTTCCCGTCTTGGTTGCAATTTGGGCTGGCTGCAGGGGTTGTAATTGCTGTAAGACTTATTGCAGTGGTCTTTAAGCTGAGATTGCCCAGTTTCTATCCGCAGTCCTCTTGAGAATTAATCCAAAAGTTCTATACTGATATACACATTGTTGAGCGGCCATTCGCCTTCATCTGCTGGGAGATTGGCAATGGTGTCTACCACGTCCATCCCCTGAGTGACCTGTCCAAAAATGGTGTATTTGTTGTTGAGGTGTCCTGTACTTTTCTCCGGACCTAAAAAGATAAAGAACTCATAAGCTGCCGATTTGTTATCTGGATTCTCTCGATACCATTTGGCGCCAGAAATCGTGCCTCTGCGGTGACGACGACCGCTTTCTAACTCTGCAGAAAGTCTGTACTTCCCGAGTTTAGCGCGCTTGCGATTGGTGTCTGCGTTGTCACTGTTTCCCGCCTGAATGATAAAGTTCGGAACCACGCGGTGAAAGTAGGTATTGTCAAAGTAGCCCTCTTTGACCAAATACACAAAATTGGCTCGGTGTATCGGAGTATCTTTAAAGAGTTGTAATTCTATGTCTCCGTACTTGGTTTTTATTCGAGCGCGTGTTTCTGGATTTACTTTGCCATAAGACAATAGAACGCTGTCTGCAATGGCTTCCGTGAGAAAAGGAAGGGCTTGCGTACGCTCTTCTTTTTTTTCTGCTTCAGGCTCCTTTTTTACTACGGCTTCTGTCTTTTTTGTCTCTGCGGATGGCGTGTCGGCAGGGCTTTGTTTTTTAGTATCTTCACAAGCCGTAACAAAAAATAGCAGGCAAAAAAGCAACAGGAATCGCATAGTATGGATTTTTCTCAATTCGCATCAAAAATATCAAAAGTTCAGCAGATGTCACTCCCCGGAGAGGTGGCTCAATTAGAAATGGCCCCTCTAGAACGATTGCAAGAACTCAAGCGGAAAGCAGTTGAGGCGCAAACTGCGCGCAGGGCAGGTGTGATGGTGCTTTTTTATCCAGATCTGAAATTACAAACGCGTTTCGCGCTTATCTTGAGAAAGACCTATAAGGGTGTACATTCGGCTCAGATCGGTTTTCCAGGAGGAAGTTATGAAGATACTGACGCTGATCTGATGCAAACAGCCTTAAGAGAAACGGAGGAGGAGATCGGGGTTCCCACCAGTGATATAGTGGTTCTGAAAGAATTGACGCATGTCTATATTCCGCCGAGTAATTTTTATGTGCATCCCTATTTGGGTATTGCCCAGCAGACGCCAAACTTTGTCCTTCAAGAATCCGAAGTTGATGCTTTAGTAGAAGTTGATCTGCCGCAATTCCTATCTGATGATCCCTTGACCACACGCGTGCTTACTACCTCTTACGCCCACCAGATCAAGGTGCCGGCTTTTGAGCTCAACGGCCATATAGTCTGGGGTGCGACGGCTATGATGCTCAATGAGGTAAGAGAGCTGTTAAAGCAGCTTTAAGACCTGAGTCAATTTCGTATCTTTGGCGGGCTAAAGAAAACTACATGGGGCTTTTTAAGCGAAATCCATTCGGACATATTCTATTTATCAAACGTTGGTTGATCCGCATTTTGGGCGCCATGACCCACCGCAGATTCAAAGGCTTTAACGAGCTGCAGATAGAAGGTTCGGAGATCATCAAAGAGCTGCCAGAAAATAACGTACTATTCGTTTCCAATCACCAAACCTATTTTGCAGACGTAGTGGCTATGTTCCATGTGTTCAATGCGAGTTTGAGTGGGCGTGTGGATAGTATTAAGAATATTGGCTACTTATGGCAACCCAAGTTAAACCTCTACTTTGTGGCAGCCAAAGAGACCATGAGTGCTGGGCTCTTGCCTAAGATCTTAGCGTATACAGGTTCTGTGAGTATTGAGCGTACCTGGCGTGAAAAGGGGAAAGAGATCAATCGTCAAGTAAAGATGAGTGATGTCAACAATATTGCTGTGGCCTTAGAAGACGGTTGGGTAATCACCTTTCCGCAGGGAACAACAAAGCCTTGGAAGCCTATTCGTCGCGGTACAGCGCACATCATCAAACAGAATAAGCCATTAGTAGTTCCTATTGTCATTGATGGATTTAGACGTTCTTTTGATCGTAAAGGACTGCGCATCAAAAAGCGCAATATCTTGCAATCTATGGTGATCAAAGAACCGTTAGAGATCGATTATGAGAATGATTCGGTGGATTCTATAGTAGAGAAGCTACAGTATGCCATTGAACAGCATCCATCGTTCTTAAAGGTAATTCCACAAGAGGAGTTGGCTCAGGCAGAAGAGCTCAATAAAAAGCGTCGTTACCGCCAGGATTAGTTCTAGACCTCCATCTTTTTTAATTCTACATAATTGCGCTTAAGTCTGCGCAGCATTAAGCCGTATACTAAATAGTAGATCAAGGCAATAAAGCCAATGAAAAGTATACCCACAATGATCTGAGAGATAAAGAACACACTTGTGAAACTTGCCAAATCAACTTCTGCATAGCCTTCTGGGAAGGTTGCTTTTAAAAGTCCGTATAGTTGTTCTTTGTTGAAGTAGTAGTAAATATTGACCGCAAACAAAGTGAGTACAGAAGTACCAATGTTGTAATAGACAAAGTAGCGCACGGTGCGGCGGGTCTTTAAAATCTTACGCATCAATTCCTTGAGCGTATCGGTGCTATTTATGGCTTGGTAATTTCTGTAGAAGAGGTAAATGAAGCCAGCAAAAATGGTGTAGTGAATCACATTGACCAAAGTAAAGGCACGGCTAAGGCCCATGCCTTGATTGATGGTCTTACTCGATTCAGGAATCAAGAAATTAAGACCGATCCAAATGGCGATCTCGATCACAGAAGCGATCAGGATCCATTTGACGACAGAAGAGGACTTCTTCAAGATCATTGGATAGATATCGTCAAAACTCAGCTTCGGTAGCTCTTGCTCCCGTGCTTGCCATTGCTTTTTTAAAAGTTCGAGTTGATCCATAATTCCTACGGATTTAAAATTTTACGCAACTTTTCCTTTATTCTGTTCATCTTTACTCTAGCATTAACTTCTGAAATACCCATGGTTTCAGAGATTTCACGATAGGATTTGTCTTCCAGATACAAGAACACCAAGGCCTTGTCAATGTCATTCAAATCCTTTACTGCCGCGTACATCAGCTTCAATTGTTCCTCGATGGTATCATCGTACTTCTCCGACGCGATTTTAAAACTAACTCCTTCAAACTCCTGAGTCGCTACACCCTTCTTGCTCTTACGATAAAGTGTAATTGCCGTGTTCAGGGCCACACGATACATCCAAGTACTGAACTTGGCATCCCCGCGAAACTTAGGATAAGCCTTCCACAATTGTATAGTGATCTCTTGAAATAGGTCGTTGTGCGCATCCTGATTACGGGTGTACAGTCGACATATTTTATGAACCACGTTTTGATGCTCCTCGAGCTGTTTTACAAAACTATGTTTCAGGTTTTGATCCAAAGGTTGATTGTTAGTGTTAGAGGTTATTTTGCAGTTTACAATTGATCTGTTGTCAGCTGCAGTTTAACTTCATTGGTTTGTTCGATTTCCGCCCGATTTGTTACAGGAATTCTGATAAAATTGCGCGTATTTAATGGTAACTAGTTCTGAACCTGTACTTTAATTGGCCCTCCAGGGTTGAGCCAAGTTCCGCCGAGTTCATCAATGTTTACGTCTAATTCATCAGAAGTGTCTATGCTTTTCACATTGATATTCACTTCTTCTGAGGTGTCTACGCCGCGCAAATTCACATAGAGTTCATCATAAGTGTTGATGTCCTTAATGCTGACTTCAACCAAGCCGTTCTCATTAAGCGGAACCAGACCGTATTGCGAATGCGGTTTGAGATCGTTTAAGCCGTTATCGGCATAGGCCTTGGGCATCAAATCCAGTTTCATGGCAGTGTTAACGGTAAGGCAGACTGCAATTACAGTCAGGACTACTTTAGTATAGGTATCTGCTTTCATAATTTAAGTTTTGTAGGATGAATCAATTATTGTTCCGTAAAAGTCACCAGGGTCAAGGATTCTGATTTTCCCCGGAGCGGATGTGCTCCCAGATCTTTGGGTGTAATACCTTCCGGTAATTTAACCAACAATTGAGCAAAATCTTCACTGGCCAAAATATCAACACCCAAAGCATTACAGCTGCTTTGAATGCGCGCCGCAGTGTTGAGTACATCGCCAGAAAAAGCGATCTCTCGCTTTATTTGGCCCAATTCACCACTCATGACATTTCCGCAGTGATACCCAACTTTAAACTCAGGAACCAAACCGTATTTAGCTTGGTATTTAGAGGCTTTACTGTTGATCAGTTCTTTCATTAGATAATAACAATGTAGCGCGTTGGAATTTTTTAGCCCGCGTTTCATTTTCCAACTCAAAACCACTTCGTCCCCTACATATTGGTATACCTCGCCGTAGGTACGCACCACAGCGGGAGCAATATCCCTAAAGAAATCTTTGAGAAAATTAAAGTAACGTGCTTCCCCAAGCTGTTCGGCAATTCCCGTAGCATTGCGAATGTCTGCAAACATAAAAATGCGGCGCTCCTGTTTGGGTCTGAAGTACTTACCAAGCAGATAATCGGGGAAAACTCCAGGGCCAAAACGATCATTGACCATTAGAATGATAAGCGTAACCAAGACAATGAACAGCCAGATCAGGTAATTCTTTACAAACATCCAACTCGAGAAAAAGAAGAAGGTCTCTTCTAAAACATCCTCATCATAAACGGGGAGGTCCAAGTTCTGACCTTGTAAATAGATGTTTCCTGCAGCACTAACCAGAAATGCAGTTATGGTGTAGATCACCAGTATGATCAAAAATGCATTGATAAAGGAGAATCTGCGCAAGGCACGTTCCATTAAATGAATGGTGACTAAGCCTCCGATAATCCCAGCTGAGGTAGAGATGATCAAATTAGCGATGAAATTGGATAGAAAATCATATTCTGAGGTCAGTACCCGATTGCTGGCCAGAATACTGTATTCATAAAAGAACATCACATTGCTGATCAGCACCCAGGCAACGGTTACCCAGAAAGCCCTTCTGAGGTAGGCCCATACCTGCCTTTTTGAAGACCTAATCATTTTTCCCGCCATATGAATTAGCAGTTCTTGTATTTGTCGTGTAATCCTGCGCCTGCTGTAATCATTGGGCGGCACTTTTCTAAGCGATTCAAACGCGTTTTCTCTTGTTTTGCACTTCCGATATGATCGGCGTATTCGCGTTGCTTCCCGGGGGTTAGTCCTTCAAAGGCTGATTTTAATTCGGCATCTTGATCAAAAGCCGTTTGCAATGCTACAGGAATGACCAAAGCTTTAGTTTTACGCTGCGGCTTGATCTCTTTGCCTTGTTTTTGATTCTCAATGGCCTCTAAGGCGTAAGCATGGACCATGTCAAAATCAACTTCATCTATAGAATTCCAGTTGAGCTGTCGCATACCTCGGGTCTTACCTTCTTGGGCATTGCGTAAAACTCCTTTGGGGTCACTTAAAAAGGATCCATTGAAAAACCACAGTCCAAAGTGATTTTTAAAGGCGCCTATGCCCATAACATTCTTACCACCAACGGTATAAGTGGGAATGCCCCATTTGACCGTTTCAACGGCCTCGGTCTTTTGTAACAGACTGCGAAGTTTGGTGAGTTCCTGCTCCCAATGCTTGTTTTTGGTTATATAGGCGTCAATCTTTTCTGCATCGGTCATAGTATTAATTGTTTAGTTAGTTGTCAGTTTTAGGACCTTATAAAACTGATCGTCTGACGGTATCCGTCTGCCATTACTTGTACAAAGTAAACTCCTTTTGGCAGATCTGCCACAGACAAACGTACTTGGCCCTGTCCTTGTGATTCTGGCTCAATATTGAGTCGTTTACCACTGATGTCATATACTGTATACGTATTAACTACCACGTTTGGATTGTGCGCAATGGTCACAAATTCTGAGGCTGGATTCGGGAAGGCGCGCAATTGCAGATCCAAACTGTTCTCTTCTACAGATAAGAATGCATCGTAAAGCGTTTGCAACGAATCAATTGGCTCTTCTCCAAAAGGCATTTCTTCAATATTCAAACGCAGGTAAGGATTCCCTGGAGTATCATCTGGACGGTAGACCTGCAAAAAGGCAGAGGTAGATGAAGTTCCTCTATCCAAGCAACGCGCATCAGCGCCGGCAAAGTTCGCTCCCTGCATGGCGGCCATAAGCTTGTCTGCCAAGGTTCCAGTGGTGCTCACAAAATTCGCCTCCATATTCTCCAAAACAGTCGCGTTCAATAAAATATTCCCTTGTACAGAGTAGGTAGGGCCTTGAATGTCATCCTTGTAATCATCTGCACTAGAACCTGTATAACCTGCTGTACGCGGAGCTCCTGTATCTGGATTGAAATCTGCTATGCCGTATTGACGATAGGTTGGATCGTCAAAAGGTCCACCGCTGCCACAAGGAAAGCTATCGTTAGCAAAAAGCCAGGAGATGATTTCTGCCGGAGAGGCCCCAGCTTCCATTTGTTCGATCCCGTTTGCTAAGTTGGCATTCGGGATACAGACATAAGCCTGAGAGTTGATTCCTCCACGGCCGGGAATAATGGCGCTGATAATGTCAATTAGTCCTCCCAGATCTCCAACACCATCCACGCAGGATGCTCCTGCCGCTCCCACTTCACCCGTGGCAGGATCCACGGCTACAATAGAAAAGGTGTCTTGCGCTTTGGTCTGAAACAGCGCAAAGCACAGGGTTAATAGTAGTGTAATTTTTCGCATTTCTTTTTCAAATTGGTTACCCTTAAAGATACCACTTTTTCAGTTGAGCCTTCCTTTTTTACAGTTCAGTCCAAAATTTTAGTGCTCCCCATTTCGCTGCTGCATCTTTGAACCATCAATCAAAAAATGAAAATCAGCGCTCATGCGAAAATTCACCAAATCACTCGTCTTATTTTTAATCTCTTGTTTAGGATTTTTAATCCAGGCCTTTGGGCAAACTACAGTGAACGGTTCAGTTACTGACCCTAGTGGAAACCCAGTAGAAGGAGCCAATGTCTTTTTAGTGGGAACCTATGATGGCGCCTCTACGGCTGCGGATGGAAGCTTCAGCTTTGAATCCGAAGAAACAGGGGTGCAAACGCTGTCTATCTCTTATATAGGCTTTGAAACCTTGGAGTACGCTGCAGAAGTTACCGCAATGAACAATTTGCAACTCAAACTCCGAGAAGACCTCAATGCATTAGAAACCGTTGTGCTTTCTGCAGGAACCTTTGAAGCCGGAGACAACAGCAAGGTTTCTGTTTTAAAGCCCTTGGATGTGGTTACTACCGCGAGTGCCTTGGGCGATTTTGTAGGAGCGCTACAGACCTTACCGGGAACCACTACCGTTTCTGAAGACGGGCGTCTTTTTGTGCGTGGAGGAGATGCTGGGGAAACCCAGATCTTTATAGATGGGATACGCGTTTTTACGCCCTATACACCAACAACGAATAATATTCCAACCCGCGGCCGTTATTCGCCCTTTCTCTTTGACGGGATCACTTTTTCTACTGGAGGATATTCTGCGGAATACGGGCAGGGCTTGTCTTCTGTGCTTTTGCTCAATACCATTGATGAGCCTGTTCAGAATAAAACCGACATAGCCATTATGACCGTGGGCGGTTCTTTGGGACATACCAAACTTTGGGATAAGAGTTCGGTGAGTTTTAATGCTTCTTACATCAATCTGGCGCCTTATTTGGTGGTTTATCCGGATCGAAACGATTGGGACGAACCTTTTGAAACCTTTGCAGGAGAGGCAGTGTATCGTCACAAGATAGGAGACGGGCTTTTGAAAGTTTACACGGCTTTTGACAGTTCAAACTTTAGCTTGACGCAAGAGGATATCAATCTGGAGGAAGGCTTATTCTTCCGATTAAAAAATAGAAACTGGTATACCAACAGTTCTTATTACAAACGTTTTGATAACGGATGGAAGTTGGACTTGGGCGGAAGTTTTACCATTGCCAATACCGATGTGACCATTATTGATAACAATATTGACAATACGGAATACTCTGTTCACGCTAAAGCCAAGGTGAGAAAGCGATTCAACAGTCGATTTAAATTGGCTTTTGGAGCCGAGCAGTTTTGGACCGATTTTGATGAGAATTTCAACAATCCGGACGTCAATGTGGATTACGGCTTCAACAATAACATCAGTGCGGCATTTGCAGAGAGTGATATCATTTTCTCAAAGAAGTTCGCGGTAAAGGTCGGACTGCGAGGTGAGTACACCCAAGCCAACGACCGATTCAGTATTGCGCCGCGAGTTTCGTCAGCCTATAAAACGGGGAAACACAGTCAGCTGTCTTTGGCATACGGAAACTTTTATCAGCAGGTTGGAAATGACTTTTTAAAGTTCTCTCCGGGATTGGATCCGCAGATGACACAACACTATATCTTAAACTATCAGTTCAGTCATGAAGGGAAGATCTTTAGAGCAGAGCTGTATCGCAAAGACTATAATGATCTGGTCACCTTTGACACCGAAATGGCCGGTTTTGAGAGCCAATTTGGAAATGCTGGAGACGGTTATGCACAAGGCTTTGATCTCTTTTGGAGAGACAATACGTCCATAAAGAATCTGGACTATTGGGTGAGTTATTCCTATTTGGATACCGAGCGTCAGTACCAGAACTTTCCAACGGCAGCCACACCTAATTTTGCCAATACCCACAACCTTTCTGTGGTGACCAAACTTTGGGTAGATAAACTCAAGAGTCAATTGGGTTGGAGCTATCAATACGGCAGCGGAAGAACCTACACGGATCTCAACAGACCTGGATTTTTACAAGAAAAGACTAAGGATTTTCACAGTCTGAGTTTCAATTGGGCTTATCTAATTGACCAACAGAAGATCTTGTACTTCTCCGTGAACAATATGCTGGGCTTTAGAAATGTGAATGGGTACCAGTATGCCAACACGCCCAATGCCAACGGTCAATTTGACCGTAGAGCTTTGCGCCCAGCAGCAGATCAGTTCTTCTTTGTAGGCTTCTTTTGGACCATCTCAGATGACGGAACGGACAACCAATTGGACAATCTTTAGGCCATAATTACACTTCATCAGCAAAAAACAACAGTTGGGTCTACTAAAGTGTGAAATGCACTAACAAGCCCAGATATTTACGACATATTAATCACAACAGTCATGCAAACACTCGTATTTACTTTCGCTTTAATGATCTCTGTGGCCTTTGGAGTCACAGCACAAACTCCTTACCAAAAGGGCATGCAAAAAGCACTGACCACTTGGGGAGAGGATAAACCCATGGAGGCCTCAAATATTTTTGAGCGCATCGCTAATGCAGAAACCGACCAATGGTTGCCGGCCTATTACATAGCTTTGATCAATACTATTGAGAGCTATGAAGAAATGGATTTAGACAAAAGAACTGCCATGCTCAACAAAGCTCAGGAGTATTTGAACCTGGCTAAAGGCGTAAGCCCAAACAATCCAGAATTGTTGGTGGTAGAGGCACAATGGTATACCTCTTGGGTAGCCTTTGATGGAGAAAAGTACGGCATGCAGTATGCGCCTAAAGTTGCAGCCATCTATCAAAAGGCGGCAAAGATCGATCCTAATAACCCTCGAGTAGCCATGGGGAAACTCGAATGGGATATGGGAGCAGCGCGCTTTTTTGGGCAAGATCCTGCAGAATTCTGTGAAGATTTGCAAAAAGCTATACTTTTATATGACCACTTTCAGGCCAGTGAAGAGTTCTATCCGCAGCACGGAAAAGACTACGGCCTTAAAGTAATTGACAGTACTTGTAATAATTAATTATGACTCGATTCTTTAAAGAAGTAATCCGCGGTTTTGGATTTGGAATAATCATCTTCATCGTGCTGATGATCATCAGCTATATGTTGGGATGGCGCATAGAATCCTTTACTGAACTATTGACAGAATTTACCATCAATCAAATTTATTCTGTGGTCTTGTTTGTGCTCAACGGGTACATCATCAGCCACTTTGTCAAGAAGTATGGAAAACAATTCTTTAAAGCTAAGAATCTGATTCAATCGATCCTTTCCAGCTTAGGTGCGACCATTGCAGCCATAGCGGTGATCCGATTGTTCATCCATACTGTTTTAGAAGGTAAAGCCATCAGGGACTTTTTAGCTTCTGAAAGGCCGGAGTACTACATGGTGGCCCTTTTGATCACCGTGGTGATGCTCACCATTTATTACACCTTTTACTATTACAAGTTTACGCGTGATACGCAAGTTAAGGAGCAAAAGAAGATCGCGGGGTCTGCTGCAGCTAGTTTTGACGCTTTGAAAAATCAGTTGGATCCGCACTTTTTGTTCAACAGTTTGAACGTGCTCACCAGTCTGATTGAAGAGAATCCCAAAGCGGCCACTAAGTTCACGACCTCACTTTCTAAGGTATACCGATACGTCTTGGAGCAAAAGAACAAAGACCTGGTTACCCTGCAGGAAGAATTAGACTTTGCGCAGCTTTATATTTCGCTACTCAAGATGCGTTTTGAAGAAGCGATTGAATACAATCCGCCGCAAAGCCTAAAAAACCCAGATGCCAAAGTAGTGCCTTTGAGTTTGCAACTGTTGTTAGAGAACGCGGTGAAACACAATATGGTGACGCCCTCTAAACGCTTGGTGATCACTATTTATGAGCAAGACGGCGCCTTGGTGGTCAAGAACAACATCCAGCCTAAACAGGTGGTCAAAAAGAGTAGTGGCGTAGGATTGCAAAACATCAGACAGCGATATCAACTGCTTACAGACCGACCGGTATTGATCTCAGAAGTCAACAAAGAGTTTGTAGTGGCCATACCATTACTTACTAAACAAAAAGCAACAAAAATGAACATACAACAAGAATATATCAGTGAAAAAAGGTACCTGCGCGCACAGGAGCGTGTAGACAAGATCAAAGGGTTTTACGTGCACTTTGCCATCTATTTGATCTTTGTACCGGTCTTTATTTATTTGAATTTAATGTCTACGGATTTCCCTTGGGCCTTGTTTCCTATAGGTGGATGGGGACTGGGAGTCGTAGGTCATGCCATGGAGGTATTCAGTTACAATCCCCTATTGGGTAAGAACTGGGAAGAGCGCAAGATTCGGGAGTTTATGGACAAAGATGATCTTTAATACAATTCAGCAGTAAAAAACGACCGTTCGGTCCTAAAGAATTGTAGTGGCGATAGTCCTTAAATATCTTTGAGTATCAAATTTAAAAATCATGAGTAACAGTCCTAAAAATCAAAACAAATACATCCGCGCAAAAGAACGTGTAGAAGAACTCAAAAAGTTCTATACCAGTCTCATGTGGTACGTGATCATCATTCCATTTTTAGCATGGATTAATTACTCCACCAACGGCTTTAGTTACGTTTGGTTTCTATGGGCCGCATTTGGATGGGGAATCGGATTGGTTTTCCACGCAATCAAAGCCTTTAGGTTGAGCCCAATGTTCAATCGCGATTGGGAGGAGCGCAAGATCCGCCAGTTTATGAGAGAGGAAGAGTTCCATGAGAATGGAGGGCAACAAGAGGAGGAGTCTTGGGACGATAAGATCAACTGGGACACCGACAAGAATTACAATTCCGGCCAACGCTGGGAATAAGCATATAGCATTTATCAATCATGGAAAAATATACAAACTCAAAATACGGTCGCGCTAAGAAAAAGGTAGAGAATATCAAAGGTTTCTACAACCACCTAATTGTTTACCTTATTGTCAATACGGCCATCATCCTAATTCGCGTATTGGTGTTCAATGAAGGGAACATCGGTTTTGAGATCCCGCATTGGTCTATCATTACCACGCCACTTTTCTGGGGAATTGGTCTGTTCTTCCACGGAGTATGGGTCTTTAGCGATAGACTCGGCTTCATCAGAAACTGGGAAGAACGCAAGATCCGCGAGTTCATGCGCGAGGAAGAGGAAGAAGAACAAAACTTAAACTACTAATTGACCATTAATCTACTATGCAAGTAATAATCATTGAAGACGAGAAGCCATCAGCACGCCGTTTAAAGCGTATGCTTGAAGCACAAGATGTTGAAGTTTTGACGCTCTTGCATTCTGTTGAAGAATCCATAGCCTGGTTTTCGGAGAATTCGCATCCAGAAGTGATCTTTTTAGACATTCAGTTAAGCGACGGACTCTCCTTTGAGATCTTTGATAAAATTGAAATCACCAGTGCAATCATCTTCACCACTGCCTATGATGAATACGCCTTGCAAGCCTTTAAATTGAACAGTATTGATTACTTGCTAAAGCCTATTGATGAGGACGAATTGATCGCGGCCATAAACCAATATAAGAGTCAGCAAAAGCAAACCTCAAATGTGCAGCTCAACTTTGAGGACATCAAAAAACTTTTGACCAATCCGGTGGAGCGGGAGTACAAAAAACGCTTTACCGTCAAGATAGGGCAGCATTTGCGTATGATTCCGGTAGATGAGATCGAATGCTTTTACAGTGAGAACAAAGGTACTTATGCCCATACTTTTGAAGGGCGTGATTATTTACTCGACACTACCTTGGAACAGTTGGAGGATGAGTTGGAGCCGGCTACATTTTTCCGCATCAACAGAAAGTTTTACATCAACATCAATGCGATCAAAGACATCATTTCTTATACCAATTCGCGTTTGCAGATCAAGCTGGAGAGTTATAAGGATCAGGATGTTATCGTTGCAAGAGAACGTGTAAAGGACTTCAAACTGTGGTTGGAATAAGTCTGTAAATCCCTGATATCGAAACTTTAAACAAAATTATTCCCAAATGTTAAAAAAACTAACATTTGATAGTTTTTGTTAAATTTCTGTTATCAAATTCATAGATTTTTTAATACTTTAGGGCACGTTTAGAATAACAAATACGCTAAATCAAAATTCTATGAAAAAATGTACCCTGGTTGTACTCCTCGGGTTGTTTGGGATTCTTATGCCCCAATCATTTGCTCAGGATGCAACATCAACCATTTCTAACTACTTAAGCCAACAAAAAGAGAATCACGGATTGACGTCTCAAGACATTCAGTTCGAGATCACAAGCCAAAGCACCAGTAAGGTGAGCGGAATTACCCACGTGTACTACCGCCAGCTTGTAAACGGAATTCCTGTTTACGGTTCTGAATCTTCTGCACACATCAAAGCAGACGGTACCCTACTAAAAATGAACAACGGCTTTGTTGCACAATCCATTGACAAATCAAGTGGAATGACCAGCCCAGGTCTTACAGCTGCCGGAGCAATCACTGCTGCTGCTAATGCTTTGGGTTACACACCTACAAAATCATTCTCTGTTGTAGAAGATCTTTCTCAAGGATCTCCTAAAATGCTCATGAGTGAAGGTGGTATCTCTCTATTGGAGATTCCAGTTGCCCTAACTTATCAGAAATCAGAAGAAGGAGACATCACTCTTGCTTGGGACCTTTCTATTTTAGAGATCGGTCAGCAAAACTGGTGGTCTGTTCGTGTAGATGCCAGCACCGGTCAAATCATCGACCGTGTGAACTGGATGGTAAGCTGTGAGTTTGAACACGATCACAGTGAGCACGAGAACGTATTGAACTTCAACAAAAACCTCAAGCCAGCTGTAGACAAATCTGCTGCTGCTGATGCTGCAGGTGGATGTGTTGAGTGTTACGAAGTATTTGCATTGCCTTTAGAAAGCCCGTTCTTCGGAGATCGTACTTTTGAGGTGAATCCTGCAGATCCTGTAGCTTCTCCATTCGGATGGCACGATACTAACGGTGCTGCTGGAGCGGAGTTCACTACAACACGTGGTAACAACGCAAACGCTTATGAAGACGGAGACAATGTTGGATACCAGCCTGACGGCGGCTCTGACTTATTCTTCGGAGGTGTAGGATTTGAGTGGGATATCGCTTACTCTCCTGCAAACCAATATGAAGCTGCCGCAGTAACCAATCTTTTCTACTGGACTAACATCATTCACGATGTGTTGTACCAGTATGGATTTGACGCTGCTGGAGGTAACTTCCAAGAAAACAACTACGGTGGTGGTGGAATCGGAGGAGACTCTGTAGATTCTGAAGCCCAAGACGGTTCTGGAACTTGTAACGCAAACTTCGGAACTCCACCAGACGGAGGAAACCCACGTATGCAGATGTATACTTGTGGATCTCGTGACGGTGACTATGACAACCTTGTAATTATCCACGAATACGGACACGGTATCTCTAACCGTTTGACGGGTGGACCAGGAGCTGCTGGATGTTTAGGTAACTCTGAGCAGATGGGAGAAGGATGGTCTGACTGGTACGGTCTTGTAATGACTATGGAGCCAGGAGATGCTGGTGTAGATCCACGTGGAGTAGGTACTTACCTATTTAATGAAGGTCCTGATGGAGCTGGGATTCGTCCTTTCCCATACAGTACTGATATGAACATCAACCCACAGACGTATGACTTTATTCAGTCATCTGCTGTTCCTCACGGAGTAGGATCTGTTTGGGCTATGATGCTTTGGGAAATGACCTGGGGCTTGATTGACGCTAACGGATGGGATGCTGATATTTACAACTTTACAGGAGATGCTTCTTTAGATGCTGGTAACGTTATGGCTATTGCCTTAGTTACTGAAGCGATGAAGCTTCAACCATGTAGCCCTGGTTTTGTAGACGGTCGTGACGCTATTCTAGCGGCAGACGTTGCTATTTACGGAGGAGCTAACGAGTGTATCATTTGGGATGCCTTCGCTAAGCGTGGATTGGGTATCAATGCAGTTCAAGGTTCTTCTTTCAGTGTAGCTGATGGAACTGAGAACTTTGACACTCCTTCTGGAGAAGCTAACTTTACTGCTCCTTCAGACGTTTGTTCTACAGAAGAGGCCTTTGAAGTAACTGGAGCTGGTAGCCCAATTGGTGGTGTTTACAGCGGACCTGGTGTTACAGACAACGGAGACGGTCTTACTTATACTTTCGATCCAGCTGTTGCTGGTGTTGGAATCCACACCATTACTTATGAGATCGCTGATTCAGCTTGTGCTACGGCTTCTGTAGCTACGGATGATATCGAAGTATTGGCAACTCCAGATTCTCCACTGACAACTGGTGTTACTGACGTATGTATCGGAGACGAGGTAACTGTAACTGCTACACTTTCAGATCCTGCTAACAACATTCGTTGGTTTGACGCTGAGGTAGGAGGAGCTTTCTTATTTGAAGGTACTGACTACACATTCACTCCAACAGGTTCTGTTGATCTATGGGCTGAAGAGACTGCTGATGACTTCTTGTCTAAATTGGTAATTTCTGAAGTAACTCTAGAAACTCCAGACCGTTTTGAGATCCAAAACGTAGGTGTTCAAACGGACTACACCGGATACCGCGTAGTAGTAAGTGAAGAGCCATTCTCAAACATCAACACGGTGAACCCTGTGGTTCAGACATTAGGTGTTATGGATGAAGATGAGGCCATTGCTTGGAACGATACTGCAGGTGACGCTGACTACTGGGGAAGTAACCTCTGGTGGGATAATGATGCTCCTGATTCAGGATGGATCCTTATTCTTGATCCTTCTGGAAACGTAGTAGACTCTGCCTTCTGGAACGTAGACAGTGCAACTCTTGCAACCTTTGATATTAACGTAGCTGGATTCAATATTACAGCTGCTGATCTTGACTGGGTTGGTTCAGGTGCTGATCTTACTGCAAACTGTAACGACTCTTTCCAACGTAATGGAGATTCAGACAGTGCTTTAGACTGGCCAAACACGTGTTTGGAAGCTTCTTATGGTGTAGCTAACGAGAACATCGGAATCGGATTTGCCGGTTGTGTCGCTCCTCGTACACTTACACAAGTAGTTGCTGAGGACATTGCTCCAGAGATCACCTGTCCTGGTGATGAGGTATATGTAATTGAGGATGGACTACCTTACGTGGTGCCAGATTACTCACTTTCTGCTACCTTCTCTGACAACTGTCCAGAAGATCCAACAATTACGCAAGATCCAGCGGTTGGTGCTGAGTTAGGCCCAGGCGACTATACTGTAACACTTACTGCGACAGATGCTGCAGGAAACTCTAGCGACTGTACCTTTACGCTAACTGTAGAAGGTGTATTGAGTGTTGACGAATTTGGAATTGACAATGTGATTACACTATATCCGAACCCAAGTCAAGGAGAATTGACGCTTCGTAACCGCAGCACAGCTGTAGTGGAAGATGTAAACCTTTACGATGTGAACGGACGTTTGATCAAGAGACTAAACGTACAAGGTGTTGGAGCTGAAATTCAGTTCAACCTTAACGATATAGCTTCAGGACTATACTTTGTTCAGATCATTACTGATCAAGGACAAACGGTTAAACGTGTTGTGAAGCAATAATTACGACAAACCTTTCGTAAAAGAAAACCCTCGCCTTAGGCGGGGGTTTTTTTATTTGTCTTCGTCAATGCGATTCTCGTTAAAAGCGGAGGGGAGTAGTTTTGGAATAAACTTGATAAAGAGCGGCAGTAATAGGCTGCCTCCCGGTAAAAGAAAAATGGTTAGGGAAGGAATGCTTTTAAACATGTCCAAGAGTTGATCCTTAACCTTGTCCTTTTCTTTTGCATCTAATTCTCGAATGGTCGATTGCCCTAACAAAACAAGCAGCTCACCACTTTCACTGAGTTCTTTGAGTAAGCGCTTTTTATTGCGCAAGATCAAACGCTCCACAGTGCTACTGGTCTGCTTGTAAAAATGCTGAACGGGATGCGTATGATTAAAGAAGTGGATGGCATTCTCATGTTCTTCCATAAAGAGCTCAAGTTCGTCTAAGGCCACCAGGGCCTCTTCTTGATCTAGGCCTAACTGAATGGCCAAATGCAAGATATATTCACGCTCAGAGGGTTCTACTTTTAAATCGTCCTTGATGGCCATACAGCATAGGTCTAACAGATACGGAGCTGTTAAGGTCATATGCGTATCGCTAAAGAACATTTCTAAAGGAGCTGCTGTGGTGCTTAAGCCAGCCATTTCAAAGAGCTCCAAGAGCAGAATATCGTACTTGTCTTGTTTGGTCTTGGACTGCAAGGCTCCGAAGCAATAGGTAGCAATAGCCTTTTCCAAGGAGGTGGCATAATTCTTCGCCAACATGGGAGAATCACAATAGATCTGATAGGTCAACAGATCGGTAGCCAATAGCACATTAGAGAATTCATAGGTCTGCTCCTTTTTGAGCGTAGCATCACTCTCAAGAATACGCGCAGAGAGGATCTTCTCTAAATTCTTACTGACCGACTTTCCTAGAGATAGCTTAGAAAGCAAGCTCATACGGCCGCGGTCAATCTCACGATAAAAGCTAATGGCGTGTTCTAAGAACTTTTTGACATCCCGAATTTGCGTCTGCTTATAATAGATCACATAAAGACTGTGCAGTAGGTTGGCCTTGTTTAATTCCGCAACAGTAAGGTTGAGCTCGCTTATGGGCTTATTGACCAGAGCAGCAACAGAATTTCCATAGACAAAGCCTGTTTTGCGTAATTGCGTGTAGAAATGCCCCTTCTTTTCAAAAGGAACCAACAGGTCTTCTTGAGAAAACTCATGAAAAAATTTATCTATCCAACCAGCTGCAGAGGGATTCATTGATTCAAATGTATAAATAAAAAACTCCTGCCGCTAACGACAGGAGTCTTTCTGTGTTATTTTTTTGTTGCTATTCGATGATTCCGCCGCAGCTTACGCGAGCTCCAGCAGCACCAGAAGGTTGTGAAGTGAAGTCATCAGCACCTTGGTGCACAATGATGGCTTTACCTAAAATGTCTTTTTTCTCATCGCCACAACCCATGCACCACTCATCGGTATCAAAGCTAATGGTGGCTTTCCCTTCCGCGTCTGCGGTAAAGTTTCCTATATCGCCTTTGTGGTAACCGGTTTCATCACCCCATTTACCATGAGACTCAAAAGTAGGGTTCCAGTGGCCTCCTGTAGACTTTCCGTCTGGAGAGCTACAATCTGCCTTTTCGTGAATATGAATCGCGTGTTCTCCTTCTGATAGCCCTTCAAGCTCTGCCATCATAAAAACTTTCCCGTCTTTAGCGGTGAACTTAACAGCTCCAGAAGCTCCACTATCACTCTTGGGTTCCAGTTTGAACTTAAGCGCCATGACTTCCTGAGTCACTTCCACTTCTTTTTCTACTGCAGTCTCTTCAGTGGTTTCTGCCTCTTCTTTTTTGGCATCGCTCTTACAAGCAGTGAAAGCAAGAGCTAAAAGCAGAAAAGGTAAAATTGAAATGCGTTTCATAATCAATAGGATTGGTTTTGTTTAAAATTACGGCTTTCTGAAAGAAATTAAAAAATAAATGGAATCACCAGCTTTAAAAAGAGGAACAACAATCCGATCGCCAAAAGATTCAGAAAGAATCCCGCGCGGACCATATCCTTGATTTTGATGTACCCACTGGCAAAGACAATGGCGTTAGGCGGAGTGGCCATAGGCAGCATAAAAGCGCAGCTTGAGGCCATGGCTACGGGAATCAGCAAATGTTCCATAGGCATGTCCAGCCCAATGGCAATACCGGCTACCACAGGTGCAAAGATGGCAACCAGTGCCACATTACTCATCAGTTCGGTCATAAAGAGCATCACAGCAATGATCAAAATAGCGATGGTGGTTGTGCTTAAACCATCCATGGCTGCTATATAGTTGGCAATGGTAGTGATGATTCCTGCTTGTGAGAGTCCCGACGCCAGGGCCAAACCGCCACCAAAGAGAATTAAGATTCCCCAGGCCAGTCTGGAGGTGTCTTCCCATTGGAGTATGAATTGTCCTTTAGAAAATCGATTCGGGATCACAAAGAGGGCAATTGCGGCATACATACTGATCTCTGTGTCGGTCAGTCCTAAGCCTGGGAATTGGGCGTTGAGTACTCCTCTAAAGATCCAAAGGCTTATCGCGACGGCAAACACAGCCAGTACTTGTTTTTCCTTCCGACTGAGTCCACCTAATTTTTTTAATTCTGAATCGATCAGATCTTTAGACGCATCAAAGCGCTTGAGTCGGTTGGGAAAGGCAACATGAACTAAAATAAAATACACCAATGCAATCATGATGATGGAAAAGGGCAGCCCCATGACCATCCAATTCAAAAAGGAAATGGTAGTGTTGTATTCGTTTTCAAGAAAGCCAATAAGCACCGAATTTGGCGGTGTCCCTATTATAGTTGCTATTCCGCCTGAGTTCGCTGCATAGGCAATTCCCAACATGACGCTCAAGGCAAAGTTTCTGTCGTTCTTTGTGAAACCATCAGCATCATCAATCAACAAATTGATCACAGAGAGTCCAATAGGAAGCATGACCAGCGCGCTGGCCGTATTGCTGATCCACATACTCAAAAGGGCAGTGGCAAGCATAAAACCCAAAACAATTCGGTTGGGCGAGGTGCCTGTTATCTTAATGATGGATAAAGCAAGGCGTTTGTGCAGATTGACTTTTTCCAAGGCCAAGGCCATTACAAATCCTCCGAAGAACAAAAAAACTATACTGCTGCCGTAATGCGGAGCCACCTCTTTTATGGGCATCACATTGGTTAGCGGAAAGAGTATTAGCGGGAGCAAGGCCGTAACCGATATTGACACGGCCTCAGTGATCCACCAACAGATCATCCAAGCGGCTACTGCAATTACTGGATCTGCAGCCTCGCTGAGTAATTGTCCTTTAAAAAACCAAAGGATCAGAAATAAAACAGGCCCCATAATGAGGCCTGCTTTTTTTGTATTGGTATAGTTACGTTCCATCAAACAGACTTCTGTTCGAATTTAGACAAATTAATTCTGCAAACTAAATTGTTTCACTTCTTTAAAGGCTGAGGTGTTGATGGCCTCGATCGCTGCGCGATAACTTGGCCACTGTTCTGTAAAGAAAGTATTCGTAGCATCAAGTCCTTCTTTTAAAGCCGTACGTGCCTGAGTCATCAAACGCGTCTCTGTGGAAGTTGTTCCGTTTGGACGGCTGGTGGCGTATTGTCTTGCCAGCCCAATGCGCTGCATGATGGTCACCTCTGGATTACGTGTAATTCCTTGGCGCTCGTCCACTTTACCCAAATAAAGCGCAATGACCTCATCAATGGACTTAATGATCTCTTTGCTTTGGTCAATGGCCTCCTTATGCGCTTCTTTATCAAGTTTACTCAGTTTGGATTTATAATCCTCCGCAATATTTTTGCTTTCAACCAATTGCTTAACAGCATCTGCGGCTGTCTGTGTCATGGCTTCTAGCGTTTTACCATTTTGGTAAGCGTTTTCAATGGCTTGCGGCGGAACGTCTAATCTTGGATCCATCTTGACGGTGATCTGGCTGTTTGCCGTTTGATCTCCGTAGATCATTTCCAGACGATAGGTTCCCGGTTTTACTTCAACGCCTCCAGGCTCACCAAAGTTGCGCGTTCTAATGCGTCGGCTTGGTCTGTCTACACCTTTCTCGTTGAGATACCAAGTGAAATTGTTCACTTTATTGTCCTTAGGTGCTTTTTGCTTAAGGGTTCTGATCAAACGCTGTCCGTCATAGATATTCAGTGTAATAGAATCCCATTTTACGGCCATCTCATCTTCTTCAGCATCCTCGGCCTTTTCTTCTTGCTCTGGCTTGTTGATCAAATAACGGATCTGCGCCCCAAAATCACGGTTCTCTCCATTGTAAAGAGCATCTCCACCAAAACGACTTCCCGTTGGTTGTTGATACGCCGCTAAGTAAGCAGTAGCAGGATCAAAAAGGGCCAAGGTAGATTTAGACTTGCTCGCATCCGCAGCTAGAGCTCTTAACGGACGAATATCGTCCAATACCCATGCTGCACGCCCAAAAGTACCGATCACCAAATCGTGCTCTCTTGGGTGAATCACTAAGTCCTTTACAGGAACCGTTGGGAATCCGTTGGTCCATTTTACCCAATCGCCTCCAGCGTTGATAGAAACATAAAGACCGTCATCCGTTCCCATAAAGAGCAGGTTATCTTCCTCAGGGTCTTCAACTATACACAAAGTATAACTGATCACATCATTGTCATCTACGATACGCTGCCAAGTCTTTCCGTAGTCCTTGGTGCGGTATACATAAGCACTGTAGTTGTATCTTCTGTAGTCATTGGCAACCAACAGCGCTTCTCCTTTACGCTTGTTAGAAGCTTTGATCTGAACGATCCAGCTTCCTGCTGGTAGGCCTTTGATATTTTTTGAAACGTCTGTCCAACTGCCGCCACCGTTAGTGGTGTAGTGCACACGTCCGTCATCTGTTCCTGCCCAAAGCATGTTCTGCTCTAGCGGAGAAGGTTCAATGACCAATACCGTAGTGTGGTTTTCAGCGCCGGTAGCATCCATCGTAAGTCCGCCACTTTCGCCTTGTTTCTGTTTCTCCGGATCATTAGTGGTCAAGTCTGGAGATATGATCTCCCAAGTCAAACCTTTGTCTGTGGATTTGTGTACAAATTGAGATCCAAAGTAAATCGTACCGTTGTCAAAAGGATCAATATTGATCGCAGAATTCCAATTAAAACGGAGTTGTACGTCTGGGTCTGGATGCGTAGGACGCACCGAATAGTTATTTCCAGTTTGCCAGTCGTAACGCGATACATAGCCTTGCTGACTCATAGACCAACCAAAGCGGGAATCATCGCGGTCTGGAACCACGTCAAATCCGTCTCCAAAGCTGATCTCTTGCCAATAAGAATTACGGATCCCTTGAGCACGCCATACATAAGCTGGGCCTCTCCAAGAACCGTTGTCTTGCATTCCTCCGTATACGTTATACGGGAACTCATTATCTACTGCGATGTGGTAGAATTGCGCCACAGGGATATTCCCCACAAAGCGCCAGTTCTTTCCACCGTCATGAGTAATGTTTAGTCCTCCGTCATTACCGTCTATCATAAAGTTGCCGTTCTCTGGGTGAATCCACCAGGCATGGTGGTCTGGGTGTACTCCGTTAGAGACTCCATAGGCCGGCATAAGCTGGTTGAAGTTCTTTCCGCCGTCTTCAGAGACATTGACATAAGTAAAGATGCTGTAAACGCGGTTCTCGTTCTGCGGATCCACATAGATCTCAGAATAGTAGAACGGACGGTTACCAATATCGCTCTTATTGTTGATCATAGTCCAAGACTCTCCACCGTCGGTACTTTTGTACAAGGCGTTCTTTTTGGCTTCCACTAAGGCGTAAACCACATTCGGCTTATTTCTGGCAATAGCAATACCAATACGGCCTAAATCTCCCGCAGGCAGGCCGTCTTCGTCTGTTTTTTCAGTCCAGTTTTCTCCACCGTCATAGGTGATGAAAAGGCCAGACCCTTCCCCTCCAGATTTAAAGAACCAAGGGTCACGCTTGTGTTCCCAAAGCGCTACGATCAATTTATTGGGATTGGACGGATCCATAACCATATCGGCTACTCCCGTCTTATTATTCGCACTCAATACCTTTTCCCAAGACTTTCCGCCATCAGTCGTTTTGAAAACGCCTCGCTGCGGATGCTCTCCCCAAGGACTTCCAATGGCACCGACATAAACAGTGTTTGGATCGTCTGGGTGAATGATGATGCGGTGAATGTGACGCGTTTCTTCCAAGCCCATGGATTCCCAGCTCTTTCCGCCGTCTAGGGAACGATACACTCCAAATCCGCCGTTGAGACTGTTTCTAGGGTTTCCTTCTCCGGTTCCTACCCAGATCACACTTGGGTTGGATTGCTGGATGGCTACGGCTCCAATAGAAGCGGTGGGCTGATCGTCAAAGATCGGTTCCCAATCAATCCCTCCGGAATCAGACATCCAAAGGCCACCGGAAGCGGTTCCGGCATACATCATTTGCGGATTGTCGTGTACAACATCAATGGCAGTTACACGCCCGCTCATACCCCCCGGTCCGATGTTTCGGGGTTCCATGTTTTCAAATTGTTCTAAGTCTACTGTTTGGCTCCATCCTCCGAGTGAGAATAGGATGGCAACGCCTAATAAAAGGTGTTTCATGGTCAGGTTGGTTTTCAGAAAGCTTAAAGGTACTACATAAGATGTATACAATTCTTAAAGCAGTGTTAACACCTAGCTATTGGCCTGAGAATGTCTTAATTTTATACAATGAAGAATCCAAAGCGTTCCATAGGGTTTGCTTTTACCCGTCACGAAGCAGAAGAGCAGTCTCCCTTTGACCGATTGTTCGAAGTTTTCCAAGAGTTGATCACTCATACTTCTGGGGATTTTGACGAGGCCATGGATTGGCTCGAGCAACTCGATCAAGAATACCAACTCACCACAGAGGATTACACCTTAGACGATTTTGTTGAAGACCTCAAGAAGAAGGGGTACATCCGCGAGGAGATCAAACCAGATGGTTCCGGAGGAGTTGCACTTACAGAAAAGACCGAGCGCGCGCTTCGCAAAAGAGCCTTAGAGCAGATCTTTGGTCGCTTAAAAAGAAGCGGAGCAGGAAACCACAAAACAAAATATACCGGCAACGGCGATGAAATGGCCGGAGAATTCCGCAACTATCAATTTGGAGATGCCTTGGATCGTATTTCCATGACGGAAAGCCTGCGCAATGCACAGATCAATAATGGTTTGGATGGATTCCACTTAACAGAGAATGATTTAGTGGTGGAAGAGTCCATGTATAAGGCGCAGATGAGCACGGTACTTATGATCGATATTAGCCACAGCATGATTCTTTACGGAGAGGATAGAATCACTCCAGCTAAGAAAGTGGCCATGGCGCTTTCTGAACTCATCATGACCCGCTATCCAAAAGACACCTTAGATATTTTAGTGTTTGGTAATGATGCTTGGCCCATCAAGGTCAAAGATTTGCCTTATCTGCAAGTAGGGCCTTATCATACCAACACAGTAGCTGGGCTACAGCTCGCTATGGATATGCTCCGCAGAAAAAGAAATACCAACAAACAGATCTTTATGATCACCGATGGGAAGCCAAGTTGTCTGCAATTGCCTGACGGACGTTACTACAAGAACAGTAATGGATTGGATCCGCATATTGTGAGCAAATGCTACACTATGGCGGCACAGGCCCGAAAGTTGCATATTCCCATCACCACTTTTATGATCGCTCAAGACCCCTATTTAATGCAGTTTGTAGATCATTTTACGGCTGCTAATCAAGGAAAGGCCTTCTACACAGGGCTTAAAGGTTTGGGCGAGATGATTTTTACCGATTACGAAGCCAATCGCAAAAAGCGAATTAAAGGATAAAAGAGCTATGAATACAGAGAAGATTAAAACGCTTAAAGAACTCAAGGCTGCAGGATATACCTATCAGTCTGTCAAAGATGAATTGCGCAAGAACTTAATAGCCAAATTACAGGCCAAAGAAACCGTTTTTGAAGGCATCCATGGTTATGAATATTCCGTGATCCCAGAACTGGAGCGCGCCATCTTAAGTAAACACAACATAAATTTATTAGGCCTAAGAGGGCAGGCTAAAACGCGTTTGGCGCGTCAAATGATCAGCCTTTTGGATGAATACATTCCTGTAGTTGCTGGTAGTGAGATCAATGATGATCCTTTTGCGCCAGTTTCGCGCTATGCTCGTGAATTATTAGCTGAGAAAGGAGATGATACTCCGATCAGCTGGTTGCACCGAGAGGATCGCTTTGCAGAGAAGCTTGCCACTCCAGACGTGACTGTTGCAGATCTTATTGGTGATGTGGATCCAATAAAAGCGGCCAATCTAAAATTGACCTATGCAGATGATCGCGTGATCCACTTTGGGATGATCCCAAGAGCCAATCGTTGCATCTTTGTGATCAACGAATTGCCGGATCTTCAAGCGCGAATTCAAGTGGCGCTGTTCAATATCCTTCAGGAAGGAGATGTACAGATCCGCGGCTTCAAACTGCGTTTGCCACTAGACATACAATTTGTCTTTACCGCAAACCCGGAGGATTATACCAATCGCGGGAGCATAGTCACGCCGCTTAAGGACCGTATTGGTTCGCAGATCTTAACGCACTATCCAGACAGTTTGGAGATCGCCAGAAAGATCACTCAGCAAGAAACAGAGGCTGCCGCTGCAGAAAAGGCCAATATCTATGTGCCAGATTTGGCCAAAGATATTTTGGAACAGATCAGTTTTGAAGCGCGGAAAAGCGAGTTCATTGATGCCAAGAGTGGCGTTAGTGCGCGTATGAGTATTACGGCTTATCAAAACCTACTCAGTACTGCAGAGCGCCGTGCCTTGATCAATAATGAATCGGAGACCACGGTGCGTTTGGGAGACTTTATGGGAGTGATTCCTGCCATTACTGGTAAAGTAGAACTCGTTTATGAAGGCGAACAAGAAGGAGCGGCTCAAGTGGCTCAACAACTCATAGCTGATGCCGTTTTGGCCAGCTTTGAAAAGCATTTCCCTAAAGTAGAAAAGCTGCAACGAGACGGAGACAAAGATCCTTATGCTGAGGTTGTCGCTTGGTTCTTTGAAGAACCTGGATTTGAACTCTTAGATAATCTCTCTGATGCTGAATACACCAGCGCGTTGAATCGAATTCATCCGCTAGACGATTTGGTACGTGAATACACGCCAGATCTGGCCAAGGAAGATCGCGCCTTCTATAAAGAGAGCATCTTATGGGCGCTAGCCGAGTATAAAAAGCTCAGCAAACACCCAATGGGAGATGGTCTACACTTTAAAGATCTCTACGGAAGCTATATCAGCGGACTTTAAGAGCGCGGTTCAAATACCCAATAGGCTTTTCCACTTTGTGGGTTGAAGCTTACTTTATGAATTCCAAGAGGGCTGTAGATCAAATATTTTCCTTTGATCTCCAGCTCTTTTCCGTTTAAGGTCGCCTTGTAATCTCCATCCATATAGGTGAAAACAACACCATTGCTAAAGTTTAGGGTTACATTTTGCAAGCCGTAATTACGCTTGGAAGCACTCAAGGTCTTGGTGACCGAAATACCGTTAGAGGTGTAACCCCAATTGCTATCGGATTGTGTTACCTGTAACCTTTTTGCCGGATTTAAGGTGAGTTTACCGCTGGTTAAAGTATAGGTTTCGGGTTTGTCTCTATAGCTTGGATAGAGAGTAAGCTCATAAGTGGAACGGATCTCAAATTGTTTAGCATCACTTTTATCTGAAAAAACAACGGCTCCGGTCTCATCCGTGAGTTCAAAAGGAGTATTGGGCGGATAGCTGATTTGATCAGAAGATTGGCCTGAGCGATAGATCGTCAGATATTCATCTTGAGCTTGAGATAACCAAGCACTGAGTAAAAGACTTATGGTAAGTATAGTTTTCATAATTCTGTATTGGATTTAATTTTTGAGGTTTATTTTAAGATTTTCCCGCCTTTGATTTTTAAATGGATCTTTTTATCAAAATCTCTATCGTTATAAGGATTAGTCCCGATCACTAAAAAATCGGCATCAAATGATTCGGTTATACTCCCGATTTTTCTTTCGGGATAGATATACTGCGGGGTATAAATTGCTAATATTCTGAATATCTCGTGAGCGCGAAAATCCGTCCAATCTCTGAGCGCTTCAATTTCTGGTGCTAAGGTCTTATTGAATCGATCTGAACCGATCAAGACCTTACCACCAGCTTCATAATAGCGTCTCAAAAAGTCTGATGTCATTGCCTTACGCGCTTCCATCTCAGCGCCTGCAGCGCCGTCCATGTGCCATTGTATGGTTGTGATCACTGCAAGGTCTGCAGCCACAGCTTTTGTGATCAATTCGTCAGAAACGTAATAATTTTGCTGTTCTCCAGGATCTCCAGTAAAGCCTATGCTCGGTTGATGTGCAACGGCATCCACGCCAATAGATACAGCTAATTCAAAATCGCTTTTGTTCTCAATATGTGCGAAGACGCGTTTGCCTTTTTTATGTGCTTCTTTCACAACGTAAGCAGCGACTTCTGGACTTAATCCACTATTGCCAGCAATAGTATCTGAGGCGTTTTGCTCATAATTCGCTGCGTCTAAAAGAAAGATCTTGACCACGTAAGGTTGGCCCTCAAAGAAGAACGGGAGTTTCTCTTCTGCATCTTTTATATTGTCCATGAATATATAACTGTTGTTCTCGTCCAATCGACTGGACTTGATCTCCTTTTCTTTGGATTTCCAAGTGCTGGCATCACTGAGGCCCATAGCAAAGGGCTCATAGGCCATAAAGGGATGACCTAATGTACTGGTGAGTCCCTGAAGCGAGAACTTTACCTCCGGTGTATCATAAGTAGTGTACTTATCGCCAATTTTTTCAACGAGGTCTTTTTTGCTCGTAAGATTCAAGACGTAATAGCAACCTTCATTTAAATATTGCTGTGGTAGGAATCCCAGCTGCCATTCACGATCCAAATTATGAGTATGGGCATCTGCGAAGGCTGGGATTACAAATTTGCCACTGATATCAATAATGGAGTCTATCCGAGCAGGTTCTTCAAAGGTTATTTTACCATTGACGGTGAAGAAGTTTAACTCCAGAAAGGTGTTGTAACGCTGTTGGTCTTCTGCTTTAAATACTTTTCCTCCTTGGAATAGATAGTTTTGTGCACACACCGTAAGGACGCTGGTCAGAAAGGTGAGTATGAGTAATGGTAGTTTCATGATTTTTAATTTTCGATTCGGCCGGATTCGTCTTCTATGGCCGTTTTTCTTTTTCGTGCTTTTTTCACCTCGTCAGATCCGAAGTTGTAATTCAAACTCATTCGGAACTGTCTGCTGTCGGATCCACCGCTTCCGTCAATGATCAGATCACCGAACTCCGTAACTCCTTGCCAGGGCGAGGTAAAAAGGATATCACTCCCTGCTAAGCGTAAGGTGAGTTTGTCGTTAAAGAATTTTTTCTGCAGCGCCACATCTAGGGATCCAAGACTTTGGGTCTGATAGGTTCCTCCCCAAATAGAAGGCGATTGGAACCAACCCGAGACCTCAAAGGTGAAATCCGCAGGCAACTTAAAAGTATTCTGTCCGTAGAAACTCAGAGTGTTTTGACTCACGGCCAAGAAATCTTCTGAGGTGGCTTCATATTCGCTTCTAAAGGCATTAATACTGAAGTAAATGCTCCACCAGTCGTTGATACGCGTCGGGTAGGACACTCCCAGATTATACACTCTTTGGTTGGCCACGTTGCGTTGATTGATGAAGTTTTGATCTTCCCCAAGGGCCTCGGTAACCTGAGCAAAAAAGTCAGAGATATAGGTATAGGTAAAAGAGGTGGTCAAACGGTAATTATAGGTGTGTGATAGTTTGATGTTGTTGGTGTACTGTGGTTGTAGAAAAGGATTTCCTTGTCTAAAGGTCAGCTCGTCAATTTTGAATTGGAAAGGATTCAAACTCTGATAGGTTGGGCGTTGAATCCTGCGACTGTAGGTCAAGGCCAAGCTGTTCTTTCTGTTGAGTTGGTAGGTCAATCCACCACTGGGAAACCAATCGGTATAGTTGCGCTCCACCAGGTCATTGGCGTTGTCTTGGGCTGAGGTCAAATCTCCTTCAGAGATGGTTTGTTCTACTCTTAGCCCTAATTGCAAGTTCCATTTGTCCCAACGGATGTTGTAATTCAAATAAGCGGCGTTGATCTGCTCGGTATAATCAAAGGTGTTCGTTTGCTCTAGGTTGAGGATCTCTTGTCCATCCACCACATCAAAGAAGTCAAAGACATTATTGGTCTTTACGTAAGAATAGCGAATTCCAGCGGCGAGTTTTCCGCTCATCAGCGGTTGTTCGTAATCTACCTGTCCTGCAATGATATCGATCTGAATCGGAGTGATGAATCGAGCAATGGATTCGCTCAGGGTGTCTTCTTCAGCGCCGTTGAGGTAGAAGTTAGGCTGAAAGTTGTTGCGGTCGCTGTAAAAGTTTCCGTAGTTGAGATCTACTGTAAATTCTCTGCCAATGGTGTCTTTGTATTTGTAGTTGAGGTTTCCGTTGAGGTTTGATGAGACGTTGTCTGAGTTGCTCTGAGCGATCAATACCTCTACGGGCGTGGTTTCGCCTCCAGGGATAATAGGGGTACGGCTGTTGGTTCTGTTGATCACATTACTGAAGTTGGCATTGAAAAGTGCCCCCAGGGTATGTTTATCGTTGATGTAGTAGTCAAAACCTGTTTTGATGTTGTGATTGTTGATGTCTAGAACCGTAGTGCTCCGCTGATCAAAGGTGGTTCCGTTTTGACGTCTAAACAGATCAATAAAACCAAAACCGTCTCCAAAGCGGTTGCTGTAAGTTCCGTAGAGGTTGGTCTTTTTACCGCGGTTGTTCAGATTGATGGAACTGTTCACCCGTGGAAATTTACCTTGGATATATCCTAGGGTCAAAGAACCGTTGGTTCCCAAGCTCTTGTTGCGCTTAAGAATGATATTGATGATCCCAGCGTTTCCAGCAGCCTCGTATTTAGAGGAGGGTTGGGTGATGATTTCTATAGATTCAATATCTGTGGATTGCAGCGTCTCTAAGTAGTTGATCAAATCCTGACCAGCAAGCACAGAAGGTCTTCCATCAATATAGATTTGCACGCCAGCTTTCCCTTCTACTATAATACTGTTGTTATTATCTATAAGTACGCCCGGGGCTTTTCTGAGCAATTCAAAACCAGTACTTCCTGTAGCATTGATGGTCTTATCTACATTAAAGACCGTTTTATCCGCTAAGACTTCTACAATCGGTTTTTCTGCAATGATGGTAACCTCATCTAAGGCTTCGGCAGCCTCTTTTAAAGTAATTGTAGGAAGCTTCAAGTTCTCAGTTAGCGTAAAGGCTTCGGACTCGTAGGGAGCAAAACCCAAACTGTTCAGCGCAATATAATAACGGTCACTTTGCAGTTCTTTGATCACAAAGTATCCATTATCATCACTAATTGTTGCTTTGACCAAGGTGCTGTCTTGTACCTTGTATAAATAGGTGGTGGCAAAGGCGACGGGTTGATTGTTAGGATCTACCAATTGCCCACTGAGCTCTAAGTTTTGGGCCGTTATTAAACTACTGCTGAGCAGCAGTATTAATAAACTGATTCGTATTTTGATTGCAATGTTCATAAAGCTGATGTTTGATTGATAAGGCAAATATGAAACGGCTTTAAGACATATAAAAGAACTATCCGACCAGTGGCCCTATGAGCCGATGAACGTGCCCGGACCATTCATCGGGCTATAGGCCCATTCGTCTGATGGAGCTATTCGAATCAAATTCAGGTTCTTAAATTTGAGTAAATTTCATCATCATGACTAAACGAACACAGATTTTCCTAAGCCTTTTTTTAACGGTTACAAGCCTTTTCCACGCCCAGCAAATTGACCAATCGGCCTTAAAATCCTTAATAGATCAACAGATCGGTGATGACACCCCTGGTGTAGCCGTAGGTGTTGTATATAAAGGGGATGTGGTTTTTGAGCACTATGCGGGCTTTGCGAATTTGGAGTACCAAATTCCCGTTGACGATAAGTCGGTTTTCAATATTGCTTCGGTAGCCAAACAATTCACTGCAGCCATGGTTGTAGATCTTAGTTTGCAAGGTAAAATCAACCTTCAAGACGATCTGAGAACCTACTTGCCGGACTTATACACGGCTATTAAAGAACCCATTACACTAGAACAAATTCTAACACATACTAGTGGCATTAGAGATTATTGTGATCTGATGGCTGTACAGCGCAATCCTTGGTGGAGGCGTGAAGGTTTGAGCAATAAGACGGTTTTGAAGATCCTTCAAAAACAACAAACGCTCAACTTTGAACCGGGCACGGATTATACCTACAGCAATAGTGGATATATCGTTTTAGCCGCGGTCATCGCAAAGGTTACCGGAGAATCCTTTGCAGACTATTCCAAAAGCTGGTTCAAATCCATAGGACTCAATCACACCCAATTCTCTGACAACTATATGGAAGTGATTCCTAATAAGACCACGGCCTACGCCAATTGGGGAGACGGTCGCTGGCAGATCTATCCTATGATCACAGATCTACACGGAGACGGTTTTCTATATACCACACTAGCCGATATGCTCAATTATGAGAAGCAGATCCAGGCGGCCGTGCTTGCAGATCAAGATTCTTGGCAAGCTAAAACGCAACAAGCGTTAAATTTATCTCCAACAGGATACAGTTATGGTTTGGAGCAAGGTAGTTTTAGCGGACAACCCATGATCTATCATTCTGGAGCAACGGGAGCTTACGGAGCTCATGTAGCGCGTTTGCCACAAGATGAAATAGCTGTGTTTGTCATGAACAACGGTATTGTAGATGCCAGTTATTTGGCAACGCAAGTATTAGAAACCATTTACGGAGCGCAAGAGCAAGGTGTAGCTTCACCAAGTATGCCAGAGACTTTAGGGCCTAAACCAAAGGAAAGTTCAATTTTAGGCACCTATTTGCTGGAATCGAGCACGGAAGTTGCTATTGTAAAACGTAACGACACTTTGTTTAGAGAGATCAAAGGCGCCAACCCGGTGGCCCTGGAACACTTTAAAGGCAATGTCTACAAGTACACTAACGGTTCGGGATTAGCCTTGGCCTTTGTGCCGAGTGAAAAGAGCCCAGGTAAAATGGACTTTGAAATGTATCATCCGCAGATACCCACGCGCAAGGCAGGCTGGCTGCCACCGCTTGAGATCATCCCAGAAGAACTTCAGAAGCTGTCAGGAGATTTTTCCAACACAGAATTGGATTCTGATATGCTAGTGCGTTATCTAGGCGAAAATCAGTTTACGGTGCAATTAAAGGACAGACCTTTAGATGCGGAACTCATACGGGCCAATACCATTAGGGTCAATGGCGGCTATATTTTGACTCCGCAGTTCAACGCAGACAACAGCCTTAAAGGATTTTCACTAAATTATGGTCGCGTGCAAAATGTGATCTACACGCCATCAGCTAAAAACTAATTATGGAAACCAACAAAACAGCCTGGCATGACAGAACCATAGCCAGTGTGCGGATCAAAGACATCTTGATCACCTTTGGGCTTTATATGCTCTTTGCGCTGATGTACCATATTACCCTTTGGGTGAATCGCGCGGGTTATAACGATCCAGAAGACGCCATTTTTCAATTGGTGCCTTTCATTCGCCGCGGAGGGATGCAGTACACGATTTTCTTTTTATTAACGATTCCCGTATGGCTGCTGATCTTTAGAGGACTCAAGGACTGGAAACTCTATCAACGCCTACTGGTACATCTTGTAACACTGCCCATCTTTGTGTTTGGGTCTAAGTTTATATACTACGAGCTCAGCGAAGCCTGGGGCATGTGGCATTTGCAAGGAGGCGCTGAAGTCTGGGATGTGTATATTCCAGCGCTGTTCTATATGATTCAATTCGGATTCTTTCATGCTTATGAATACTTTAGAAAGAATCAGGAGAAACTAAAATTAGAGGGGGAATTGCGTCAAGCTGCTTTAAAGAGTGAGCTCTCCGCGATCAAAGCGCAATTGAATCCACACTTCTTATACAACGTATTCAATACCATCAACGCCTCAGTCCCACCAGGACAAGAGAAGACGCGAACCATGATCGCGCAGCTGTCTGATTTGTTTAGATATCAACTCCGCGCTTCTCAAGAAGAACTGGTGACTTTAGGGGAGGAGCTGGAATTTGTAACCAAATACCTCGACTTAGAAAAGGCGCGTTACGGTGAACGTTTGTCTTTGAATTTTAATGTCGATGAGGCATTGTACGATGAAAAGATTCCGCCCATGCTCTTGCAACCTTTGGTTGAGAATTCCATAAAACACGGCCTTTCTAGCATTATTGAAGGGGGTTCCATCAGCATCAGCATCTTTAAAAAAGGAGAGAAACTCATGTTTGAGGTAGCCGATACCGGCGTGGGAATAGCAGACAAAGAAGCCGCTTTTACCAAAGGAATTGGATTAGCCAATACACATCTGCGCTTACAAAAGATGTATCAATCGCAATTGGAGATCTTTGACAATCAGCCTCAAGGAGCCATCATAAAATTTGCCATTTAATGCAGAAGGTTATTATTGTTGATGACGAGCAGGCAGGACGCTCATTGATTCGGGAGTACTTGGAGGACTATCCAGAGCTTATCGTAATGGCAGAAGTCAACAACGGCGTAGATGCGGTAAAAGAGATCAATCGCTTTAAACCTGACTTAGTTTTTCTAGACATTCAAATGCCCGGTTTGACCGGTTTTGAAGTGATCACTCGCTTGGATGAGCTGCCACAGATCATTTTCTCCACCGCCTACGACAAATACGCTTTAAAAGCCTTTGAGGTGCATGCGGTGGATTATTTATTGAAGCCGTATACCAAAGACCGTTTTCGAGTTGCAGTAGAACGCCTGAGTAAGTCAGATTCGCAGCAAGCCTTGGCACCATTGACCAATACCTTATTGATGGACACGGCACATTATCCCGAGCGGGTCTTGGTTTCCTCCAACAAAAAGCTCATTACCATTGAGGTGGCGCAAATTCAGTGGATTGAAGCCTATGGTGATTATTCCAAATTGCATACCGCAGCTGGAAGTTTTGTGAGTAATTACGGAATCAGTGCTTTGGCAGATAAGTTGGATCCCAAGCTATTCTTGCGCGTCCACCGATCTTCTTTGGTCAATCTTCAAGCCATTAAAGAAGTAACTAAATACGGCAAAACCTATAATATCACCGTGAGTAGCGGAGATAGCGTTCGGGTAAGTCGCGGTTATGTTGAGGCCGTTAAAAAGCTCATCGTATAGCAATAAAAAAACCGCCAATTGGCGGTTTTTTAAGTTTTCAAGTGTCAATTACAGGTTAGGGATAACCAATTCTTGTCCTGGGTGGATCATATCAGGATTCTTAAGGATGTCTGTATTGGCCTCAAAAATGGCTTGATACTTCATCGGGTCCTTGTAGTAGTGCTTAGCGATCTTGCTTAAAGATTCTCCACTGGCTACAGTATGACGGTGGTAAACAGAATCATCAGCTACTTTGATGTCGGCCATAATGTCTGCAGGGCTTTCTCCGCCTACTTTTTTGATCTCATCCCACAAGAGGTTTTTCTCATAAGGAGTCGCTGCTGTACCCCATACTTTGAGTTGTCCGCCTTCTTCACGAACGTCTCCGTCCTGAATGTTTAGTTTTTCCCCTAAATCCAGTACACTTTGATATTTTGCTTTGATCATGTCTCTTAATGTTTAGTATTACTTGTTTAAAGATACGAATCAATGACAATACCTGATAGTCGCTAAGCTAAATTTAATGACTGATTCCGTTTAAAGACGATTTTTGCATCTTATCGGATGTAGCCCAAACGTTTAAGATCTTCTTCTGTGCTGGTCTCATAAAGTTTTCCCTGCTGCAAAACTTTGATCTCACTGCAAAGCTCCATGACATCGTGGTAGTAGTGGTCGGTGATCAGCACCGCTTTGTGTTTGGCCGTTTCTTCTAACAGGATTTTGATCTGTTCTATGGTCTTTGGATCGGTCATGGAAAAGGGTTCGTCCAGAAGTAAAACCGAATGCGGCATATAACATGATAGCACTACACCCAAATACGTCCGTTGACCTTCAGAAAGCGAACTTACCCATTTCTTAGTGAGCTCATGAATACCCGGGGTATAGAAGATACGGTCTTGAACAGCTCCTTCCGGGCAAGCCATAGGAATTAGATCCTTTACTTTGAGTTGCCGCGGATACATGCCGTCTTGGGCCAAATAGGCGACCTTTTGCTGCCTAAAATTGTGATAGGGTTCGTAAGTCTCTTGATTGAGGTAGAAGGAGCCTGTATCGGCTTTAAGACTTCCAAAGAGTATTTTTAAAAGCGTGGACTTTCCGCAGCCATTGCGACCCAACAATCCAAAAATGCCACCGGCATTGATCTGTAGGGAAACGTCCTCTAGTATTTTATTGGCGCCATATGACTTGGTGATATTGAGTCCGACAAGTTTCAAAACAACACCCACAGAATTAATGATATCAGTGCTGCCAAAACCAACAAAAGCAACAGGTTGATATAAAAGACGTTCAGCAGTAAGCGTCCTGTGGTAAAACCCAGATTATTATAGAAATTGAGCTGTTCCGCGTAGAAGGACCTAAACGCGAGATAGCCTACCACATGCGCTAAGAGGATGTAAATACCCATAGCCCAAATCAGATCAATAAAGGCCCAACTCAAAAAGAATAAGGCCAATCCCGGGATCAGTTGACTCAAATAATAGTGGAGTAGGGCTCTCCAGTATTTCATGTGCTCCTCTTAGTTTGTTTGATGTCCAATATGGCAACCACAGCCAGGCCTTAAGAAGCTGTTACTTTCTTGATGCCAAGGAAACGCCTGATTGTAGCCTGGTTGTTCCCAGTAGAACGGCAATCTCTTTTTAGGGGAATTACCAACTTCATCCATAGTTGAGGTGTCGTACAAACGGCCGTTAACCATAGTGTACAATACGCTGTTGGTATTTTGAATGTCCTCCAAAGGATTTTTATCCAGAATAACCAGATCCGCAAGCTTTCCAACTTTCAATGAGCCTATATCATTCCCAGCACCGATATATTCCGCGCCGTTAATTGTTGCCGACTGTAAGGCTTGTAAAGGAGTCATTCCTCCTTGAGCCAGCATCCAGGTTTCCCAATGAGCTCCCATTCCTTGTAATTGTCCATGAGCACCCATATTTACTTTGACTCCAGCGTTTGCCAAGGCGGTCGTGGTCTGTGAATTCAAGATATGTCCATTGGTATACTCTTCCATAGGAATCATAGTACGGTGTCTGGAACGCGCGTCAATGACACTTCTCGGGGTGTATTTCAGCAGTTTTTCATTCTCCCAAACGTTGGTGGTTTGATACCAGTAGTATTCACCGCTCATACTGGAATAGTTTACAATATGTGTTGGGGTGTATCCCGTTCCTGAATTCTTCCAAAGCTCAATGACATCTTTGTAAACTGGAGCAATAGGAATGTTGTGTTCTACACCGGTATGCCCGTCCATCACCATAGTAAGGTTATGGAAAAAGGTGGATCCGCCTTCTGGAACTACATTGATGCCCAACTCACGTGCCGCTTGCATGACCTGCTGTCGCTGTTCACGTCTGGGTTGGTTGTAACTCTTCACAGAAGTGGCTCCAAAAGCTTTAGTTCTTTTTATGGCCGATCTGGCATCGTCTAAACTGTTGATCACTGCCTTAAAATCTCCATCGGCTCCATAAAGGATAAAACCGGTGGAGTAGATGCGTGGTCCAACAAGATTACCCGCTTTTACCATTTCAGATAAGGTAAAGACCGTCTCCGTATTTGCTGAAGGGTCATGCGCTGTGGTTACACCAAAGGCCAAGTTGGCTGTTAGTTGCCAGTTTTGTTGCGTAGTGAGTCCGTAACGGAAGGCTCCCAAATGGGCGTGTGCATCAACCATTCCTGGCATTATGGTCTTGCCACTCATATCCATGACCTTAGAGCCGCTTGGAACGCTTATATCATCAGCCGCTCCAACAGCAGCAATACGATTGGCCTTGATGACTATGGTTCCATTTTCTATGACCTCGTCTCCTTCCATGGTAATAATACGAGCATTGGTAAAGGCAATAACACCGCTGGGTTTATCCACGGCCGGTTGTAAACCAATTTTTATGCCCGATTCACTCATGTCGGTAGCCTCATCTTTTCCGCCAGGAATAAAGCCAAACTTATCGGTCAGATCGTTTTTAAAATATTCATCACCAAGCGTCCACATCATGGCTTTGCTATCTGAAGACCAATGTATATTGATCCCAGCATCCTTGCTTACTTGAACTACAGGGACATTTGTGCTGCTTGGAGTCAGGTCTTGCGTTTTTCCATTGAGCACCAAAGGGGCAATATAAGCGCGGTGCAAGTTGCTAAACCCGATCCATTGGTCGTCGGGACTCGGCACCAAGCGGTTGGCGTATTTTGAGCTCACGTGGGTATGTTTGTCCTGCCCGTTGAGATCAACACTGTGCAAGCTTTTGGTATTGTTTCCAAAGTAGGTACCTCCAGTTTGGTAATAGATCCGGCTGTCTGTGCTGTTGTAGCTTGGATATTCACCTTCTGTGGTGAGTTTCTTCATTCCGCTTCCATCGGCATTCATACTGTAAAGACCACTGTCTTTGGTGTAAGTAAAGCCTTGATCAGTATTTCCACCTTCTCGTCTAAAAGCGATCTGTGTTCCAGCTCTGTTGTAAGCCGGGGTTCTATAAATGGCTTTTTCTGAGGTCAATTTGGTCGCTGATCCACCTGTGGTTGGGATGGAAAAAACGGCACCTTTTTCTAAGTCGTTCCAAGTAACGAAAACGATCCTGTTTCCGTTTGGGGAGAAGCTTGGCTCAAACTCGAAATCGGTGCCTTGAGTTAATCTCTTTGGTGTGCCGTTGGGTAAGGACTTGGTCCATAAATATCCTAAGGCGTGGAAAACAAGCGTTTTGCCATCGGGTGAGGTCACGGCTTGTCGAATAGCTTTACTGGTAAAGTCAGTATCAGAAATGGGCGTATTGAAATGCACGGTTTCTGCAAGTTCAACTTTTACATCCGCCTCAAAAGGAATCACAGAAAGGCTTAGGTCTGCAATATTGAGCTTGTGGATCTTTCCTTGCGCCCAAAAGACCAAATGCTTGTTGTCTGGCATCCAGTCAAAGTTTGGATAAACGCCAAAGATGGCCCAAGCCTCTTGCTGGTCTTTGTTCAGCGCATCAAATACAGGGTATTCTACTCCGGTCTCTAAGTTGTGGATGTATAAGGTTGATTTAGTGCGGACCCGTTTTACAAAGGCCATCATAGTTCCATCCGGAGAAAGCTGCGGACGCGCCGCTCCACCAGGACCTCCGGTCAATTGTGTGGTTTTCCCTGTAGCACACTCATATCGTTTTATGACGTAGATCTGCTTGTTCGGGTCTTTATTGTATTGAAAGAAGCCTCCAGGATAAACGTCCTCGCTGTAGTAGAGGTACTTTCCGTCAGGACTGATCACTGGCTCATTCACGTCTTGCTGATCGTTCTTGCGTTTGGTCAATTGAATTCCGCTTCCACCAGTAATGTGGTATTGCCACATTTCTCCAGCGCCTAAGGAACGCCCAGAAGTAAAGTGTTTACGAGCTACAAATGAAAATCCGTCTGGCATCCAAGCGGCATTGTTGAGCAGTCTAAAATTCTCTTTGGTGATCTGTTTGGCGTTGGAACCATCCGCATCCATAACCCAAATATTATCACCGCCACCAGCGTCACTGGTAAAGAGAATCTTGGTGCCGTCTGGGCTGAATCGGGGTTGAATTTCAAAAGGAATACCACTGCGCAACACTTTGGCCTTCCCGCCACTGGTTGAGAGGCTGTAAATATCACCCAGCATATCAAAGACAATGGTCTTGCCATCAGGACTCACGTCCAGATTCATCCAAGTACCTTCGGTAGTCGTAAAGCGGTGGGTTTTGTAGTTGAAATCGTCTCCGGGAGCGGTAACGTCCCATGAAGCATCCTCTTTTTGTGCAAAGGTGAATGATACGCACAAGAGGCAAATTAGCGTGAATGATCGCGTCATGTTAGTGAATTTTATTAAAGATACTCTTTTAGCGGGATTTTATGTTGGATGCGCACAATTCAATGATCTCCGCAATGCGCTTTTGTCGCGTTTCTTCGCGTTTGGCACTGTGCAGCCAACTTAGATAACTCTTCCTATACCCACGGCTAAAGTTGTTGTAATTCTCAAAGGCCTGGGGATTGGCGTCAAATGCCTTTTGCAGATCAGGGGGGATGATGCCGTTTTCCACATCGTCCATGGCGGTCCAGGTGCCGGTCTCTTTAGCCAGATTGATCATTTTATAACCTGCTTCATGAATGAGGCCAACCGCTTCTAGTTCCGCAATGTATTTTTTATTCAGTGCAGACCAGTTGCTTTTAGGATTGCGCGGACAAAAGTATTGCCGTCGTTTACCGCCGCCAAGACTCTTTACAGTAGAATCGATCCAGCCATAGCACAAGGCCACACGCACGGCTTCTTCCCAACGCATGGTGGGAATGTTGTTCTCCAGCTTATAAAAGATGAGGTAGATGCCCTTGGGATACTGTCCGTGATTGATCTCCAGCCAATCGCGCCATTCCACATCGCGTGGAAAATACAACTCTGGGCGTTCTTCCATCAGTCTTCTACCATTACCGGTTCTACATAAAAGTCGCGCTTAACACCTACAAAGTTGATAGTGTCCGTCCATTTTTCTGACTGCCAGTCTTTATTGGGGAAGATCCACTTTTCTTGATCATTCAGCATCATGATCACTGGCATGTCAAAACCATCCACAATATTGGTGTAGCGATACTTCAATTGATTCCCGTCTATGGCCAATTCCAGATTTGGAATCATGGTGGTGCGCAAATACTGATTGAAGAAGGCTGAAAAGTCTTTGCCAGTGGCTTTGCTAATATAATCTTCTACCTGCTTACTGCTCACGGTTTGATGTCTGAAATCTTCATTCAAACCTCTGAGGATCTCACGCCAGAGTTCATCATCTTCTATAAGCATACGCAAATTGTGAAGCATATTGGCACCTTTGTAGTACATATCACTACTACCTTCATTACGCACGCCGTAATCGCCTATAATTGGGATATCATTGTAAATGTTTTTTCGACATCCGATCACATAGTCTGCTGCTGCCTTGGTTCCAAAATGATAGTCCAGATATAAATTCTCACTATAATTGGTAAACCCTTCGTGCACCCACAAATCCGCTACATCAGAGTGGGTAATGTTGTTGGCAAACCATTCGTGTCCCGCCTCATGGATGATAATGAAATCGAATTTCAGGCCCCAACCTGTACCTGAAAGGTCAGATCCTCTAAACCCATTCTTATAGCCGTTCCCATAGGTGACCGAACTTTGATGTTCCATCCCCAAGTAAGGAGCTTCCACCAGCTTGAATCCGTCTTCATAAAAAGGGTAGGGGCCAAACCAATGTTCAAAAGCCTCTAGCATGCCTGTGGTTTGCTCAAACTGCTTACGAGCCTTAGCTTCATTTTCTCTGAGGACATAGTAGTCTATATCCAATTTGCCAGCTTCTCCGGCATAGTCTTCTCCAAAATGAACATAATCTCCAATATTGATGTTGATTCCGTAGTTGTTGATAGGATTCACCACTTGCCAAGTCCAGGTCTTGGTTGTCGCTGTGCTGTCCACTTTGATCAATCGGCCGTTAGAAACGTCCATAAGGTCTTTAGGTGTAATGACACTGATCACGGTTCCTTGATCGGGCTCATCATAAGGGTGATCCTTATTGGGCCACCAAATACTGGCGCCAATTCCTTGATTGGCGTTGGCCACAAAAGGCTTTCCGTTGCTGTCTTGGGTAAAGACAAAACCGCCGTCCCAGGGTGCATTTTTGGCGATTCTTGGTTTACCGCTAAAGTAAACGGTGAGCTTTTCCTCTTTGCCGGGCTTCATTTTCTTTTGAAGCTGAATGTAATGCGCAATACCTTCTGAGGTCCATTTGAGCTCTTTTCCATTTTGAACCACCTTATCGATGCGCATGGGTTCTTGCAGGTCAAGTTGTAATCGATCTGCGTTTTCCAACACTTTATACGTGATAGTATTGGAGCCCGAAAGGCTTTTATTGTCAATGTCTACGGTGACATCTAGCTGGTAATGCTGTAAGTCCCACCAAGCGCGCTCGGCAGTGATCTGTCCTCTTAGAGAATCTTGACGGGTATAATTTTGAGCAAAAGAAATGCTGCAGATCAGCAGTAAAAAAAGAAACCGATACTTCATCTAACGAATGATTTTATTTGGAAATACAACCTCACTTTCATGCCCATCGGCACCCACGGCTGCAACTCCGAAGAAATAATTGTCAATAACAATGCCATCTAAGGTTGCACTGTTGCCATCTGTAACAATTCGGGCGTTGTCCCATGTCGGTGAGGTAGTGTCTCGCCAATAGATCTTATAGGCCACAGCGCCTTCTACTGCAGACCATTCCAAACGCGCACTGGCCTCTACAATACCGCCAATACCTACTTCTTTAGGCGCAGGAGGCGCCCATGCTAGGTTGGCCAAAGTAATTGCGTTCACTGCAGTGAGTTTTTTAGCGTAAGGGAAGTTCACATGCTCAAAGGTATCGCCATAGGCAATGCCGTCTTCCACGCGAATGTCTTGGTGCTGTTGGGTGTAATTCTCATGCGCTTCCATGATACGGATACCCGCAAAGCCAGCGTCATTAAAGGGTCGGTGATGTCCACCACGGCCAAAACGATCCAAACGGTAGACCATCATCGGATTCATTTCTGGCATATAAGTCTTCGTGGTTTTATGTACGTATCGAGCAAGCTGACGAGAGATCCCATCAACTTCTCCACCGTAAAAACGCATAGCGCGTAATCGACGCGCGTCTGGCTCTGGTGGATAAGGTTCACTAAAGATTCTGAAGGTTCTATTGTCAACCACGCCGTCAACTCCAGTGATGTTTCCGATCATATCGTTATTGAGAATACCAATGATCTCCCAACCTTGCTTTTGAGCGTAAGCGGCCAGACCTTTTCCTCCGTAGAGGCCTTGTTCTTCTCCGCTTAAACCGACATAGATAATACTGTTTTCAAATTGGTATTTGGAAAGCACGCGCGCCGCTTCCAAGGCTCCAGCCATCCCAGTGGCATTGTCATTGGCTCCAGGAGAGTCTGAGGTATAGTCAGTAGGGTCGCTTACACGAGAATCGATATCACCACTCATAATGATGAAACGGTTAGGGTATTTAGTACCGCGTTGAATCGCTACCACATTAACCACGTTGACGTCTTTTACAATGCGTTGATTGTCTCCTTTGGGGACAAAATCGCTCTGATAAAATACTTCTAAACAACCGCTACAACCCGCAGAAGTTTTTTCAAACTCGCTTTTGATCCAGCGCCTGGCAGCACCAATCCCGCGCGTATCAGAAAGAGTGTCGCTCAGGGTGTGACGTGTGCCAAAACCGGCTAGGGTTTTGACATCTTGCCGTATTCTGTCTTCAGATACAGCGTCAATGATATCATAAATTCTTGGGTCCGTTTGGGCGTGAGAAATGCTGCCTATCAGCAGTAGTAAAAGAATAAAATTCCGCATGTTGGTCTTTTTGCCTAAAATTAGCCAAAAAGTTTCAGAAAAGATGTTAATACGGTTCTGCTCTGTACATAATTCCGCTGGTCAATCGGGTTGGGTTTGGGTCAGTATTTCTAAAGTTCACGGGAAGCCCAAGGTAGGGGAAGGTCCAACCTCCACCAGTGACAATGAAATGTAAATGTGGATAACCTGCTAAACCCGTGGATCCGCTAAAGCCAATGGAGTCGCCTTGAACCACAAGATCATTCAGCTCTACAATAGCTCCATTTTGAGTGAGATGCATATACTGCGCAAAGGTGTTGTCACTGTGTTGAACCACCACCAAATTGTTAGGGAAATTGCCGTCTTTGCCACTTTCTTCTATGTGGATCACACGGCCGGCTCTGGCTGCGGTGACCAAGGTGCCAATATTCATATCAAAATCTACAGCAAACTGATCTGGTTCACCATCGGCATGAAAACTGCTGCTGCAATGCGTCAATCCAATATTATAGGACTTCCCCACAGGATAAGGCAGCACATAGGGTGATGTGGACCATTCCGGGTAATTGGCTTGGCCGCAAGAGGTGAGCTCAAAATCAACTTCTGGTATTCTGACCTCTCGTACAGGGTCTCTTTTGCTACAACTCAGCAGCAAAAGGCCTAAAAGTGAAAAGCTTAGTTTTTGGATCATTGTTAGTTAGTTTCTGATGAAACAAAGCTCAAACAATAACCGCAGTTGCTGGTTAACAGTTATAATTATTTACTATTTGGGAATTCCCACCAAAGCGATTCTTTTGCCAGAAGGGCTGATGGCGATTCGACTGATGTCTGTAATTACATTAGCGTCGAGATCCGCGAATTTTTCCCAATCCTTTTTATCAAAGGTGTCGTAAACAAATAAACTGCTGTTGCTACCTACGATCAACTCTGAGTCATTGAGCCAAGCATAATCATTCACGCCTATAGGTAGTTGGGTCACAAAAAAGCTTTCCAAACTGTCCATATCCAAGAGGTATACATCTTGTTGTCCTTGTTCATTGGTGGCGGTATAGCTGACCGAGTTTTGTCCAGGAACTTTATGGAAGCTACGGCCTACATCTTTGAGCAGGGTATAGGTCTTGGCCTCGTCCAATTTGTGCACAAACAGGTTTAAAGTTTCGTCTTCAATATAGCAGCCCACTATCTGATTGGCATCGTAAAAGGTAAAATAAGCCACCATGAGATCGGGGATCAAGACCGTGGACTTTCCGCTGCGCTCATAACGATACAAACGCTGCAGACCTGTGGTGTCTAGTCGTACTGCAGCAATACCGCTTTCATCGGGCATAAGCTGAGGTGAATACTCTCCACCAGCGAGTGAGCCCCCGGCACGCATTTTACGTCCCATTCGCGAGTGCATCTGGAAAATATCAGTTTGCCCGTCATTGTTACCGGCATAAAGCAATAGATTGTCCGTGCCAAAGCTCGGCTGATTGTCATAACCCGGATCGTTAGAAAGGTTTTGTAAACCACTGATGGTGGTGCCTTCTTCATCAGTATCAATACTGGCAATAAAAACGTCCGGATTGGTTTGTCCAAAGGCCAGACTTCCGCAGAGTAGTGTGAGTAGGTATAGTAAGCGATTCATGAGTGTTGTTTGCATAAAGATAGCAAAAACGAAGCCAAAAAAAAGCCGCCCCAACAGGGCGGCTCTATCACAATAATTAAAACCCTAATTTAAAAACTGTAATCGTTATCCTTGGCAACGCGAGCAGCGATCTGCTTGCGCAAAGCCACTACGTTAGGATTGTTTTGGTATTTAGTGAAACGTTTAAGTCCCATAAGCATCATGCGTTGTTCGTCGCCTTCTGCAAAAGAGATGATTCCCTCTTTGGCCTTATCGTTAACAATGTTCACGGCATCGTATAAATACAATTGCGTCATTGCGATCTGTTCCGCTTGAGAATCCAAACCAAAACGCTCAATGTTCTTCTCGGTGCGCAATACAGCAGATTCTGCCATATAGATCTCGATCAAGATATCTGCAGCAGCCATTAACAGTTGTTGATGCTCTTCGAGTTGCGGTCCAAATTTTTGAACAGCGCTTCCAGCGACCATCAGGAATACTTTTTTCAACTTCGCGATCATGGCTTTTTCCTCGCTCATTGGCGCGCTGTAGTCTGGCGTTTCAAAAGATGGAATTCCAGTCAGCTCATTAGCCACAGCCATAGCTGGGTTTAGTAGGTCTACATGTCCTTTCATGGCCTTTTTGACCAACATTCCAACAGCCAACATACGGTTGATCTCGTTAGTTCCCTCATAAATTCTAGAGATACGAGCGTCTCTCCAAGCAGATTCCATAGGAGTATCGGCGCTAAAGCCCATTCCCCCAAAGACTTGGATGCCTTCATCCGTACAGTTCTGAACATCCTCAGAAACGGCAACTTTCAAAATAGAACACTCAATGGCAAATTCTTCCACACCTTTAAGCTCAGCTTCTTGGTGCGTATTCCCGTCTTCTAGGCGGATGTTGATTCGGTTTTCAATATCCTTGGCAGCACGGTAACTTGCAGACTCTCCAACATAACAGCTGGTAGCCATATTAGCGATCTTAGCTTGAATAGCTCCGAAGTTCATAATAGGAGTCTTGAACTGCACACGCTCGTTGGCGTATTTCACAGCTTCTCCAATCACACGACGTTGTGCATCCAAACAAGCAGCAGCCAATTTGATACGCCCTACGTTCAAGGCGTTCATGGCAATCTTGAAACCGTCGCCTCGGTTCGATAACATATTCTCAACAGGCACCTTGGTCTCGTTAAAGAAAACCTGACGGGTAGAGGAGGAGTGGATTCCGAGTTTGTGCTCTTCTTCACCCAAGGTCATTCCGTTTGGATTCTCCGGATCGTATTCTACGATGAAACCAGTAATGTTTTTATCGTCTTCAATTCTAGCAAACACAATAAAGGTAGAAGCAAAGCCAGCGTTGGAGATCCACATCTTTTGTCCAGAGATCAAATAGTGTGATCCGTCTTCTGAAAGTACAGCTTTGGTTTTACCCGAGTTGGCATCAGAACCCGCTCCTGGCTCGGTCAAACAGTACGCACCAAAAACTTCTCCCATGGCCAATTGCGGCACATATTTTTGTTTTTGCTCTTCGGTTCCGTAAAGGGTAATTGGCATAGTCCCGATTCCGGTATGCGCTCCAAAGGCAGTTGCAATGGATCCTGTAGCTCCTGAGATATAATCACAAACCAGCATGGTAGACACAAATCCCATCCCTAAGCCGCCGTACTCTTCTGGTACTGCTACTCCAAGGAAACCGAGTTCTCCCGCTTTACGCATGATCTCTTCGGTAAGAGCGTAGTCTTTCTTCTCAAACTTTTCTTTCTTTGGCCAGATCTCACGATCCACAAATTCCTTTACAGATTCTTTCATCATCTGTTGCTCCTCAGAAAAATCCTCTGGAGTGAACACGTCCTGGCTGGCGGTCTCTTTTACGATAAACTGACCTCCTCGAATAATATCTTGCTTGTCTACTGTTTCCATGCCTTCTTAGTTTAAAAATTCGTAAATACCTGCAGCACCTTGTCCGGTTCCCACACACATGGTTACCATTCCGTACTTGCCTTTCATATCGCGTTTGCGCATCTCATCAAAGAGTTGCACACTCAGTTTAGCTCCTGTACATCCAAGTGGGTGTCCTAGAGAGATAGCTCCACCGTTCACATTGATGATCTCTTGATTCAATCCCAGCTCGCGAATCACAGCCAAAGATTGTGAAGCAAAGGCTTCATTGAGTTCAATGAGATCAATGTCTTCTTGCTTTAAGCCTGCTTGCTTTAAAGCCTTTGGAATGGCCTTAACCGGGCCAATTCCCATAATTCTCGGTTCCACACCCGCAGCGGCAAAATTCACCATGCGCGCAATCGGTTCCAAGTTTAATTCCTTCACCATTTCCTCGCTCATCACCATTACAAAAGCGGCACCGTCACTCATTTGCGAAGAGTTACCAGCAGTAACGCTTCCTCCGTCCGCAAATACAGGGCGCAGTTTGTTCAATACCGCTAAAGAAGTATCAGCACGCGGCCCTTCGTCCTTATTTACCGTATAACTTTTTGTTTCTTTTTTACCAGCAGCGTTCACAAAAGTGTGATTCACTTCTATGGGAACGATCTGATCGTCAAAACGCCCTTCAGCTTGTGCTTTCAAAGCTTTCTGATGCGAATTGTAAGCAAACTCATCCTGATCCTCTCGAGATACTTTAAACTGATCGGCCACAGCCTCAGCAGTCAATCCCATACCCCAATAGTAATCTTCGTTTCCGTTTTTAGCCAGACCGTAATCTGGAGTGGGTTTGTATCCGCCCATTGGAATATAGCTCATGCTTTCCGCTCCACCGGCAATGATGCAATCGGCCATGCCACTTTGGATCTTAGCCGTAGCCATGGCAATGGTTTCAATTCCAGAAGCACAGTAACGGTTTACGGTCACTCCAGGAACATCTTCTACTTTCAATCCCATCAAAGAGATCAGACGCGCCATGTTCAAGCCTTGTTCTGCCTCTGGCATCGCGTTCCCGACAATTACGTCGTCAATGCGGGTTTTGTCCAGTTCCGGCAGCTCCTTCATCATGTACTCAATCGTTTCTGCTGCCAGCTCGTCCGGACGCTTAAATCGGAACAGTCCGCGAGGCGCTTTCCCCACGGCGGTTCTATATGCTTTTACTATATATGCTGTTTTCATCTTCTAGTTTCTTAATGGTTTACCCTTTTTCAACATATGCTCAATACGCTCCAACGTTTTGCGCTCAGTACAAAGAGATAGGAAGGCTTCACGTTCTAGATCGAGCAGGTATTGCTCGCTAACACGTTGTGGTTCCGAAAGATCTCCACCGGCCATCACATAGGCCAATTTGTTGGCGATCTTCTTATCGTGCTCACTGATGTAACGTCCTGCTTCCATAGAATCCGTACCAACCAAGAACATACCTAAGGCTTGTTTTCCAAGTACTTTTACATCTGTGCGTTGGATCGGCTTGGTATAACCGCGATCTGCCATAATACGGGCATAAGCTTTAGCGGTTGCCAATTGACGGTCTTTGTTAACCACTACAATATCCTTTCCTTTTTGAAGGATTCCGGTATCGTAGGCTTCATAAGCAGAGGTTGCCACTTTAGCCATACCGATGGTTAAGAAGTATTCTTGCAGTACGTTAAGCTCCACGTCATTTTTGTGGAAGGTATCTGCTGCGCGAAGCGCCATTTCTTTACTACCACCACCTCCAGGGATCACACCAACACCAAACTCAACGAGTCCAATATAGGTTTCTGCAGCTGCCACGACCATATCAGCGTGCAAGGACAATTCACAACCTCCACCAAGGGTCATTCCGTGAGGAGCAACTACCGTTGGGATAGAAGAATAGCGCATGCGCATCACCGTGTCTTGGAAGTATTTAATAGCAGCGTTGAGCTCGTCATATTCCTGCTCTACGGCCATCATAAAGATCATTCCAATGTTGGCTCCAACAGAGAAGTTTGCCGCTTGGTTTCCAACTACCAAACCGTCAAAATCCTTTTCTGCAATGTCTACGGCCTTGTTTAGTCCGGCTAGAACATCACCACCAATGGTGTTCATCTTGCTTTGGAATTCTACGTTCAGGATTCCATCGCCTAGATCTTCAACAACAACACCGCTGTTTTTAAAGACCTCTTTAGATTTTCTGATGTTGTCCAAGATGATAAAGGCATCTTGTCCAGGAATTTTTTGCTGTGACTTTTGGTCACGATCATAGCTGTAGGTAGCTCCGTCAACTACGGAGTAGAAGCTGTCACTACCGCTATCTCGCATTTCTTGAACCCAAGCAGCTGCTTCTAATCCTTCTGCTGCGATGAATTCTAAACCTTTGTCTACACCAATGGCATCCCAGATCTGGAAAGGACCGTGTTCCCATCCGAATCCTGCCTTCATGGCGTCATCAATTTTATAAAGCTGATCGGTGATCTCTGGTACGCGGTGAGAAACATAGGCAAAAAGTGCCGCCAAGGTCCTGCGGTAAAACTCACCGGCCTTGTCCTTTCCACCGACCAATACTGGCCAACGATCAATTACTTTATCAATGCTTTTAGTCAACTCTAGCGTACCAAAGGAAGCGCGTTTTTTAGCGCGGTACTCCAAAGAATTTAGATCCAAAGAAAGAATCTCACTAGAACCGTCTTCTTTCTTTACTTTTTTATAGAAGCCTTGTCCGGACTTGCTTCCTAGCCACTGATTCTCCATCATAGTATTGATGAAATCTGGCAAAACGAATAGTGGTTTGCGCTCATCATCCGGGCAGTTGTCTGCAATTCCGTTGGCTACGTGTACCAAAGTATCCAGCCCTACAACGTCTACAGTTCTAAAAGTGGCAGACTTTGGACGACCAATGACCGGTCCACTCAATTTGTCCACTTCTTCAATGGTCAGGTCCATTTCCTTAACCATATGGAACAAGCTCATAATGCTGAAGATCCCAATACGGTTCCCGATAAAGGCTGGGGTGTCTTTAGCAATTACTGATGTCTTTCCTAAATACTGTTCTCCATATCCGTTCAGGAATTCCAAAACCTCTGGATTGGTCTTTGGCCCAGGAATGATCTCAAAGAGTTTCAAGTAACGGGCAGGGTTAAAGAAGTGCGTTCCACAAAAGTGTGCTTGGAAGTCTTCACTGCGTCCTTCACTCATGAATTTGATCGGGATACCTGAAGTATTTGATGTAATCAGCGTTCCTGGTTTTCTGTATTTCTCCAGATTCTCAAAAACTTGCTTTTTGATGTCCAGACGTTCTACAACCACCTCAATGATCCAATCGACCTCGCTTACTTTAGCGATATCGTCTTCCAGGTTACCGGTGGTGATTCTGCTGGCGAAGCTTTTGTGGTAAAGCGGAGCTGGTTTAGACTTGATAGCCTTAGTCAAGGCATCATTAACCATGCGGTTTCTAACTACCTTGTCTTCTAGGGTTAGGCCTTTGGCTTGTTCTTTTTCGGTGAGTTCACGAGGAACTATGTCTAAAAGCAGAACCTCAACTCCGATGTTGGCAAAATGACAAGCGATTCCGCTTCCCATGATCCCGGAGCCAATGACTGCTACTTTATTAATGGTACGTTTTGCCATTTAGGATACAATTTTTTTGTCGTTGTATATTTTCTTTGATTGAATGAGTTCTAGGATGTTATTGGCCACGCGCATGAAGGTTGCAAAGTCTTCCTTGTTCACCGTTTCTTTTACAGCCTCATCAAAAGTGATCACAACTTGTTTTGAGTAATCGCGCATTTCGCGTCCAAAATCCGTCAAATGAATTAAAACACCACGGCCGTCCAATGGGTTGGGTCTGCGTTCTATCAAACCTTTTTCTTCCATGGTTTTTAAGGTGCGAGAAAGGCTAGTGGCTTCCATGCCCATCTTAGGCCCTAGGGCCGTAGAGGGAGTTCCTTCTTCAGGATCAATGCTGATTAGCGCAAATCCTGTGGCCATAGTCGAACCCTTTTTTCCGGCTTCTTCATTATACATTTTGGCAACCGCCATCCAGGTGGCACGCAAAATATAGTCAATGGTCTTTTCCTTCATTTGGATATAATTTCATTCCAAAGATAAGGAAAAATACTATGCATGCATAATAAATATTTCTAAAAGTATTTGAGCAAGCCGTTGGTCAAGCTTACAAGGAGTATATGCGCTTTAGGTCGAGGAATTCTGTTTTGAAAGAATTTTCAGATCGATTCTCTTTGGCGATGGTTTTGTTTTTAATAAGCTCTAACCAACGTTCCTGCGAAGGGCTTAAGATATAGGTGGGATCTACTCCTTGCCCAATTAAGCTGTTGATCTTGGTGCGCTGTACTTCACTTAAAGGCAAATAACGATACAAAGAACGTTGCAAATAATAGTCTTCATCATTGAGCGCTGCGCGGAATTTGGCATTTCCAATGATTGGGCTAATGCTGTTGCGTTGGGCAAAAGCGTCAATGGTTTCTTTGGAGATCTCGTCCTTATTATAGGTAACCTTTACCACCTCACGTCCGCCTGAAAATCCGGCCTCGGTCTTTACCACTCCGGCTAAAGATCCAAGAGCTTTTTCTCCAGACCAAAAGCAATACATACTGTAAACCGCTTGTTTGGTATTGTCTGGGCGCAGTTGTAATTCTTCTGCTAGGATCTCCATATATGCTGGCGGTGTAATTTGTTCTTTAAGCAATGCTTTTTGCATTCCTTGATACAGCCCCAAAGCTGTATAATTCCCAGCAATACGATTTACTAGATTCTCTCCGCTCGCATTTACAATACGAACCACCGGATTGTTCCAACTGGGTTCGCGGTATTTTTTAAGCACGGCAGCATCTTTTCCGCCTTTGTTATTAAAGATGGCTAAAGGAATGAATTCATTTTCTATAGCTTCTGAAAGCAGCGGATGAGAAAGCACATTATTGCCATAGTTTCTGCAGGTGGTACAACCAGGTACTTCTTGGAATAGTATTAAAACCGGCTTGTGCTCTGCTTTGGACGCGGCCAGTGCTTCATCGTAATCGCGGTACCAGCTGATGGCGCCGAGTTCTACATTCTGATTAAAGGCTTCGGTTCGAGTTTGACTAAAGCTATAGGGGAGACTGCTCAGACTCATCAGCAGTACAAAAAAGATCTTTCTCATAGTTAAAAAAATAAAGGTGCAGAACGTTCTACACCTTTATTGAGTCTTTAATAAGGAGCAAGTCCTTACACGACAATTTAAATTTATGCTTTGTCGTAGATCTTATTATATAGGTCCATATATTTTTCTTTGATCACTTTTCGGCGCATTTTCATGGTAGGCGTAAGGTGACCTTCTTCGATACTCCAAACTTCTGGGGTAAGCTCGAACTTCTTTATCATCTCCCATTTCCCAAAGCGTTGGTTGTATTTGTCTACTTCTTTTTGGATGCGCTTGATCAGTTTTGGATCTTTAATGAGTTCAGCCGGGTCAGACGATAGGCCTTTTTCTTTGCGCTCGTTCCAATCGGCAATGAATTCAAAATTCGGCTGAATGAAGGCAGCAGGCATCTTCTCTCCGTCACCAATAACCATGATCTGCTCAATGAAGCGGGATTGCTTCATCACATTTTCAATTAGCTGAGGCGCAATGTATTTTCCTCCGGATGTTTTGAACATTTCCTTTTTACGATCCGTGATCTTTAGGAATCCGTCTGCATCTACTTCTCCGATATCACCGGTGTGGAAGTAGCCGTTTTTCAAAACTTCTGCAGATTTCTCTGGGTCCTTATAATATCCCATCATCACCTGAGGTCCTTTAACCAGTATCTCTCCGTCTTCTGCGATCTTCACTTCAGTGTCTGGCAATACTTTACCAACGGTTCCTATTCTAAGTCCGCCGTTGCGCATATCGTTCACGGAAACTACTGGAGAGGTCTCAGTAAGTCCGTAGCCTTCAAAAACAGGGCAGCCGGCAGCGTTGAACACACGTGCTAAACGCGGTTGCAAAGCGGCAGAACCTGAGGCAATGGCTTGCAAGTTTCCTCCAAGAGCTTCTTGCCATTTACTGAAGATGAGTTTGCGGGCAATTCCCAATTTAAACTCATACCATCCGCCGTTAGCGCGATAAGGCTTCCATTGAAGACCCAGTGAAACGGCCCAGAAGAACAATTTCTTCTTCACTCCAGTAAGGTCGGTTCCTTTAGCAATGATCTTGTCGTATACTTTTTCTAACAGACGCGGAACGGCAGACATTACTTGTGGCTGCACTTCCTTTAAATTATCACTGATGGTTTCCAGCGACTCTGCAAAATAAATTCCCGTACCCGTGTACTGATACATATACATGAGCATACGCTCGTAGATGTGACAAACCGGTAGAAAACTCAAGGCTTTAGCAGATCCTTGAACTATCGGTAAGCGGGTTGAACTATTGATGGCGTTGCTCACAATATTGCTGTGACTCAACATCACTCCCTTAGGTTTTCCGGTAGTTCCTGAAGTATAAATTAAGGTGGCCAAATCTGATTCTTTTACCGCATCCATACGTTTTTGTACTTCTGCCTGATTCGAATCATCAGCACCGAGTTCTAAAACTTGGGTCCAATTGTCACAACCGTCAATGCTGTCAAAAGAGTAAACTCCTTTTAGGGTAGGGACTTGATCTTTGATCTTATTGATCTTCTCCAAAACCTCTTGACAAGAGACAAAACAGTATTTGGATTCACTGTGATTGAGTACGTACGCGTAATCTTCTTCTGAGATGGTTGGGTAGATCGGTACATCCTGAGCCCCGAGTTGTAAGATTCCAATATCGCAAATATTCCATTCAGTTCGATTGGTCATGGAGATGAGTGCGACTTTATCACCACTGTCTACTCCCAAACGCAGCAAACCGCGGCTTATCGCATTGGCTTGATCTACGTATTTTTGGGTTGATGTTTTTGTCCAGTTGCCGGCTTTTTTGGTCACTAGCGCATCCTCGCGCGGCAGGTTTTCCAGTTGGTAATAGGGGAAGTCAAAGAGTCTCTTAATTTCTGTCATAGTTCGTTTCTGCTAGATTTCTCGCAAATTACAAAAAAATACAGCCATTTTTTGCCATACCCTCAAATGCGCCTTTCTAAGGCGTGGGTAAATTGACGATCCTCTAAAAACTAGGGAATTAGCCCTCCATATTTTGCTCCAACCACTCGTGAGCATTCACAAAGGCTTGTAGCCATGGAGTCACTTTGTCGTCTCTATCTGCAGGGTAGTGCCCCCAGTTCCACGGGAAGGTTGAGCGTTCCAAGTGAGGCATCATCACTAAGTGGCGTCCGCTGTCATCGCACATCATGGCCGTGTTATAATCAGAGCCGTTTGGATTTGCAGGGAGTCCTTCATAAGCGTATTTGGCAACGATATTGTAGGCGGACTCTGCTTTAGGCAAAGCAAATTTACCTTCACCGTGAGCCGCCCAGATTCCTAAAGTACTACCTGCAAGTCCTGCAAGCATCACGGATGGGTTTTCCTGAATGGTTACCGAAGTAAAGCTACATTCAAACTTACCCGTCTCATTGTGAAGCATCTTAGGTTTTTCATCGTGGTCTGGATTGATCACGCCGAGTTCCACGAATAACTGGCATCCGTTACACACTCCTAAAGACAAGGTGTCTTTTCTGGCGAAGAAGTTATCTAAAGCAGCTTTGGCCTTTTCGTTGTAAAGGAAGGCACCGGCCCATCCTTTGGCAGAACCTAATACGTCACTGTTAGAGAAGCCTCCTACTGCGCCAATGAATTGAATGTCTTCTAAGGTTTCGCGGCCGCTAATCAAGTCGGTCATGTGAACGTCCTTTACGTCAAAACCTGCCAAGTACATGGCATTGGCCATTTCACGCTCACTGTTGGAACCTTTTTCACGAATGATGGCTGCTTTGATTCTAGGCTTCGTCGGATCGATCTCAGGAAGCGCTCCGGTGTAATCCACTGGGAATTTAAAATTCAGCGGTTGATTTTTATAATTGTCAAAACGTGCCTTAGCGTTGTCTGCACCACTTTGTTTACGGTCTAAAAGGTAAGAGGTTTCATACCAAGCATCGCGTAATTCGTCTACCTTAAAACTTAAGTAATCTCCCTTAAATTTCACGTCCAATTCTGCAGTTTGACGAACTGACCCAAGATTCACAAAAGAAACGCCAGCTGCATTCAAGGCGCTCTCAACAGCGTCGTCCTGTGCAGCTTGGATAACAACCCCGCAGTTTTCAGCAAAGAGAGCTGTGGCAAAATCAGCAGCGTTTAAACCGCTCAAGTCTAGATCAGCTCCCAAATCACGATCGGCAAAACACATTTCTGCCAGCGTTGTGATCAATCCACCAGAACCAATATCGTGGCCCGCAGCAATCTGGTTCGCTCTAATCAACTCTTGTAGGGTGTTGAAGGCTGTTTTTACATAAGCCGCGTCGGCTACATCAGCAGGAGTGTTTCCTAAAGCAGAACGTGTCTGAGCAAAGGAAGAACCGCCCAAGGCAGCCGCAGTTTTAGAAAAGTCGATATAATACACACTGCCCCCATTTTTTTGCAAGACAGGCTCCACAACTTTAGTAATATCATCACAATGACCCGCGGCAGAGATGATCACCGTTCCTGGTGACAATACTTCGCGGTCTTTGTATTTCTGTTTCATGGAAAGGGAGTCCTTTCCAGTAGGTACGTTGATTCCCAATTCAATGGCAAAATCAGAAACCGCTTTAACGGCTTCATACAAGCGTGCATCTTCGCCCGGGTTGTTACATGGCCACATCCAGTTTGCGGAAAGTGATACTCCGCTAAGACCATCTTGGATAGGCGCCCAAAGTATGTTGGTCAATGACTCAGTAATGGAGTTGCGGCTTCCTGCAGCAGGGTTTAATAAACCACTCACTGGGGAATGTCCAATAGCAGTAGCTACACCTTCTTTGCCTTTGTAGTCTAAGGCCATAACTCCGCAGTTGTTCAAAGGCAGCTGCAAAGGACCTGCACATTGCTGTTTGGCTACGCGTCCGCTTACACAGCGGTCTACTTTATTGGTTAGCCAATCTTTACAAGCAACCGCTTCTAAGCGCATTAGCTCAAAGACGTATTGTTTTAAAGCCGACGGGTCATAGGTGATCGCGTTGAAATCTTGATCGATGCGTTGATCTTCCATAATGGTCTTTGGTGAGCTTCCAAACATATCGCTCAGCATGAAGTCCATCGGTTTTTGGCCCGACTTACTGCCTTCAAATTTAAAGCGATGGTCGTCGGTAACTTTCCCCACCTTATACATTGGAGATCGCTCGCGATCCGCAACTTGTTTTAGTATATCGGCATCTTCACTACCAATCACCAAGCCCATACGTTCTTGAGACTCGTTTCCGATGAGTTCCTTAGCCGATAGGGTAGGGTCTCCTACAGGCAGTGCGTCAAGATCAATATGACCTCCAGTTTCTTCTACCAATTCAGAGAGACAGTTCAGGTGTCCACCAGCTCCGTGATCGTGAATAGATACGATCGGATTGTCTTTGCTTTCGATCATACCGCGAATGGCATTAGCCGCCCGCTTTTGCATTTCTGGGTTAGAGCGTTGAATGGCGTTGAGTTCAATACCACTGCTAAAGGCTCCGGTGTCTGCAGATGAAACTGCCGCACCTCCCATACCAATGCGGTAATTCTCTCCTCCTAGAATAACGATCTCGTCGTCTTTAGACGGAGTGGCTTTTATGGCCTGTGATTTCTTTCCATACCCGATACCACCGGCTAGCATGATCACTTTGTCAAAACCGAGAATGTGAGCATCTTCTTCATGCTCAAAAGTCAGGACAGACCCGGCGATAAGGGGTTGACCAAACTTATTTCCAAAGTCTGAAGCTCCGTTAGAAGCTTTGATCAAAATATCCAATGGCGTTTGATACAACCAGTTTCTGGCATCAATCTCTTGCTCCCAAGGGCGTGTTTCATTCAGGCGAGAGTAAGCCGTCATATAAACTGCGGTTCCAGCTAATGGCAATGATCCTTGCCCTCCGGCCAAACGGTCGCGAATCTCTCCACCAGAACCTGTAGCAGCTCCGTTAAAAGGCTCTACTGTAGTTGGGAAGTTGTGCGTCTCGGCTTTCAGCGAGATCACAGATTCAAAATCTTCCTGTTGGTAAAAAGAAGGTACCTCTGGACGCTCTGGCGCAAATTGGGTGACTTTTGGTCCCTCAATAAAGGCCACGTTGTCCTTGTAAGCAGAAACGATCTTGTTTGGATGCGTTTCTGAAGTCTTTTTGATCAGTTTGAATAAACTGCTGTCTTGCTCTTGGCCGTCAATTACAAAAGTACCGTTAAAGATCTTGTGGCGGCAGTGTTCACTGTTTACTTGTGAGAACCCAAAGACCTCGCTGTCAGTAAGCGGTCTGCCCAAACGATCAGCCAATTCTTCTAAGTATTGGATCTCGTCATCACTCAAGGCCAAACCTTCGCTGGCATTGAAAGCAGCTATGTCTGTGATCTCTTTGATGGATTCCGGTTGGATGTCAATGGTAAAAAGCTCTTGATCCAAACTGTTGAACTTTTGACTCAGCATAGGGTCAAAGTCTTCAAAATTGTCTGCTACCGCTTCATATTGTTCAATGCGAATGATGCCTGAGAGGCCCATATTTTGGGTGATCTCTACAGCGTTGGTGCTCCACGGGCTTACCATGGCAGCTCTTGGACCAATAAAATTACCGCTAACGGCAGCACCCTCGATACGAGATCGGTTGCCAAAAAGCCAGGTTAATTTTTGCAGGTCAGATTCTTGAAAGTCAGAAGTAGCTTGAACGGCGAAAACGGTGGTAGCATCGCCAAAAAAATGAATCATAATACGGCCGGATTAACGTACAATTGCAATGCAAAGGTACGTCAATTCCCGAAAATTTTTCGTCTCTAAACCCAGAAGATTTAGTGAATAATTAACCGTTTTACTAACTGTTTTTCAGCTTCGGTCAATCGTACCAAATAGACACCAGAATTAAGGGCAGAAACATCTAATGTGCTTCCTTGAAAATCATCTTGAGATAACACCAATTGCCCGCTTACAGAATACACCTGAATTGCAGTTACAGGCAGTGTACTGCTGATGTTCAAGGTTCCGTTGTAATTCGGGTTCGGGTAGAACGCCAAAGGATCGGTGCTCAATTCTGCAGTGCTCAGCAATCCCCAACGATCTTCTGCGGTATCACCACCCCAAATGATCGTTGCCAAGACTGGGTTGTCAATAAAAGGGTTTCTGTTGCCATATGCAGACTCTAAAAAGTCATTGCGCTGATCTTCATAAAAGCTCACTGGGTCTTCAATATTCCACTGCAAATAGAGTTGCAGCATTTGAGTGCTGCCTTCTGTAGGACCGGTACCCATTAAAGAAGGTAAACATCTACTGCCGTAACGCGTGTACATATACATCATCATACGGGCTACATCACCTTTCCATTCGTCTCCAGGATACCAATTTCCGCCGCTGATCACCCCAGCGTTTCCGCTGCCATCTCCAAAACGACGGTTGCCTTTGTTGTTATTCATTTGCTGATCGGAAGCGCGCAGGTTGTGCGGGTCAGCACCAATTCCAGTAGTGGTACTGCCTACGTCTCCCATGGTGGGGTCGGCATTAGAACGTGCAAAAACGTGCTCGCGATTGTATTCACAAGACATACCCCCAAAGAGACTCTTATTTCTGGTTCGATCCGTAGTACAGCTACCGTCAGAATCATTGTATCCATAAACCAACAAAACTTGGCTACTGTTGGACGGGTTCTCATCAGTATCTAACAAAGCGTCACGCGCATCGGAATAATCAAAGGTGCTGCTGGCATTGCTGATCTTGGTTTGTAACTCATTGTATAAAGCCGTTCCCGTTAAAGTCAGATTTACATCGTCATAATAGGGTTGCTGTGCAATTGCAAGATGGGCTACAAATAAAAAGGCTAGGCTTAAAATGGATCTCATTTTAGTTCGATTTGGTAAGCAGGCACATATAAAAACCATCGAAACCGGTTTTGCTTGGCCATAAAGTTTTGTCTTCTACTTTTTTGAAATCAGCACCCGCCTCAGAAGCGAGGAATTTTTCAATTTGCAACTGATTTTCTGCAGGCAAGATGGAACAAGTGGCATAAACCAATTTTCCTCCAGGCTTTACAATACGTGAATAGCGGCTCAGAATATCTGCCTGCAACTCTTGGACCTCCTCCATAAATTCTGGAGACAGTTTCCACTTGCTGTCCGGGTTGCGTTTGAGTACTCCCAATCCACTACAGGGTGCATCAATAAGCACGCGATCGGCTTTACCGTAAAGCTTTTTGATCACTTTTGGCGAGTCAATAAGACGCGTCTCAATATTGTGAGCTCCCGCTCTGCGAGCGCGACGTTTGAGTTCCGCCAATTTAAAATCGTATATATCCGTAGCAATGATCTGCCCTTTGTTCTCCATCAAGGCTGCTAGGTGCAAGGTTTTTCCACCAGCCCCAGCACAGGCGTCAACCACACGCATTCCTGGTTTTACATCCAATAGTGGAGCTACTTGTTGGGAAGAAATATCTTGTACCTCAAACCAACCGTCTTTAAAGATCGGTAAGGAGAACACATTGGTGCGCTCTTCTAAAACTAAAGCGTCTGCTGCTATTTTTTTAGATTGAGTGCGGATCTCTGCATCCTCTAAAGCGTCTTTGAGTTTGTTTTTATTCGTCTTTAATGTATTGGTACGTAAGACCACATCAGCTTGCTGATTGAGTGCCTTGATCTCCTCTTCCCATTGTCCTCCTAATTGGTCAAGGCCCATAGCGTCTAACCAATCCGGGATGGATTCGCGGTAAACGCGTTCGTTTTTGAGTTCGTCAAACTTCCCACGGATCCTGCGTACAGGCGTACCTTCCAACTGAGGCCAATTAGGTAAGGAATGTCCTTTATGCACAGCCCATACCGCAAAGAGTCTAAAGAGGTCTTCACGGGAATAAGGCGCTTTAACATCGGCTGCCTTGGCATACAAACGCTGCCAACGCACAATGTCATAAGTTGTTTCTGCGATAAACCCTCGGTCTCGCGACCCCCAACGCTTGTCGCGCTTCAAGGTTTGCTTGAGGACTTTATCGGCTTGTTTTTGCTCGTTGAAGATCAGCTTTAAGCTGTCTAAGGTGGCGAAAACCAGATTTCTATGGAATCGTACTTCTGTATTCATTATCGCTGCAAAAGTAGCCTTATTTATGAACAAGCCTACTACAGCATCGCTTAAATTATCATTATTAATCGTGCAATGCATTCTTCTATATTTGCACTTAAATCCTTTTGATCCATGATTAGAACCTTGCTCAGCCTGTCAATCTTTTGTATTGTGTTTATTTCATGTACAGATTCCAGCGCGCCAGAATTTACCAGTGTTCAAGCCAGCGCTGTTTTTAGAGACAGTATAAGTATTCGAGCCATTGCCGCGGTTAATGATTCTACAGTTTGGTTTGCGGCCAATAATGGGAAGATCGGGGTGGTGGAAGGGCAGGTGCCCAAATTGGCGACAGTGAGCTATCAGGATTCGCTTTTAGCCTTTAGATCCATTGCTAAGACGAGTGATGCTGTGTTTGTGCTTTCTATTGCAAACCCAGCAGTTTTGTATAAGATCGGCTTAGAAGGAACCAATCCCACTTTTATTGAAGATGTTTACACAGAAACGCATCCAAAAGTATTCTATGACGCTATGGCCTTTTGGGATGATCAAAACGGGATTGCTATGGGAGACCCAACAGAGGGTTGTTTGTCTGTAATATTAACGACAGACGGAGGCAATACTTGGAATAAAATACCATGTGATAACCTGCCAGAGACTGCAGAAGGAGAAGCGGCCTTTGCTGCGAGCAATACCAATATAGCGGTATATGGTGACACCGCTTGGTTGGTCTCTGGAGGCAAGCGCGCCCGTGTTTTTAAAACTACAGATCGAGGAAATTCTTGGGAGGTCTATGAAACGCCTATTGTGGAAGGGCAGGCCATGACGGGAATTTATTCGGTCTCATTTTTAGATGAGAAAAACGGAATTATTTTCGGAGGGAATTGGGAAGCCAAAACTGAGAACGGAGGCAATAAAGCGGTTACTACGGACGGGGGAAAGACCTGGAAACTGATCAGTGATCAAGCGGGACCGGGTTACCGTTCATGCGTGCGTTATGTGCCCAACACCAAAGGGCAGGGGATAGTGGCCGTTGGAATTCCAGGGATATCGTATTCTAATGACGGTGGCGATTCTTGGATCGACCTCACTGACGAATCCTACTACAACATTCAGTTTGTCAACGATACCACGGCTTTTGCCAGTGGTTACGGCAAGATCGATAAGCTCGTTTTCAAATAAAAAAAAAGCGAACCGTTGAGGTCCACTTTTGTTTTAATTCTTTCTACGATTTTGCATGGCTTGCAAGAGGCGTCTTTTAAATTCTTCTTCAGCGCGCTTCAGGCGAAGGATCTGTTGAGGCGAGACCACTCCTTTTAAATTAGCCACGAGTTTTTTGCGTTCATTGAGCATCTCTTGTTCCCAATTCATCAAATTCTCGATCAAGGCATAGGCATCATCGTCTGAAATAGATCCGCCACCAAGCCTAACTTGACGCAGGGCTTCTCTTTGTTGGCGTCTGATGTTTTCCATGGCCTTTTCGGACTGATTGTAGATGGGCCAAAATTTTTGAGCCTGTTCTGCACTCAAGTCTAATGCATTGGTGATAAAAGCTGTTTTCTGCGCTTCAATCTCCCCGGGATTGGGCCGTTGCCGCTGCGCATCGGCAGAGAAACTGCTCAGCAGTAAACAAAAGATAAATATGTAGTATAGTTTTTTCATAGTGTCTGTCTTCAAAAACGGAAACAATTATTCCTCGTAGGTGGTTATTAAATCAATATCGTCTAAGTTGTCCAAGAGATAGGTCTCTATAGTTTCATCGGTAAGGGATTCATCACTGAACAAGCTGCTTTCTAGATCGGCTTCAGAAACAAAATCCATAAGCTCGTCATCTGTAAAAGCAATAGCGTCACTGTTCACGTAAGCCTCAAGAGTATCTGTATCTATAGTGTCAAAGGCGAGCGTATCTGTAGCGCTGCCGCCACCGTTGTTGACCAAACTTACAATAAGTAGAACTGCTGCAGCAACCGAAGCAACGGCGTACAAGGTGCGTCTGCTAAAGATCGAAATGACCTTAGGTGCAGACCTATTGAGTTGCGCGCTGACCTTGGGTTCCACCGTTTCAAAATAAGCCTCTGGAGCCACAAAGCCTGAATCAGAAACCAACTCCCGAAGCTCTTCTTCTGCGATACGGGCTTGCACGCTGGCTTCAAAGCCTTCAAAATAGCCTTCTGGGATTCCGTAGGGATTTGAGTTGTTATGTGCGTTTTCCAAATTCATGATACTGCTCTTATGACTGTTTTTGTCACTAAAGGTTTAATCGGCTTTCAATTGGGCGGTTATTTTTTTAACGGCGATGTGATAGGAACTCTTTAAGGCCCCCACAGAGGTGCCTAAGATCTGTGACATATCGTCGTATTTCATGTCGTCAAAATACTTCATATTAAAAACCAATTGCTGCTTTTGCGGCAACTGGGCAATTGCTTCTTGTAATTTAAGCTGAATTTCATTGCCTTCAAAATAAGGATCGGCAGCTAAGTTGGCCACAGCCTGCTGCTGAACTTCTTCATTGCCGGTCTCCATACGCTTGGCTTTTTTGTTGAGAAAAGTAATGGCCTCATTGGTTGCAATACGATACATCCACGTGTAGAGCTTACTCTCTTCTTTAAAGGAGTCTATGCTTCGGTATACTTTAATGAAGGTGTTTTGTAGTACGTCGTCCGTATCATCATGAGAATAAACCATTTTGCGAATGTGCCAATACAAGCGCTCCTTATATTGTTTCATAAGGGTGCTGAAGGCGGCCTCCCGGGTTTCGGGAGCTTTTAATTCCGATACTAAAGTAGATTCAGCGATCAATGGTAGTGGTTTACCCTTAAGACTACAAGGTATCAAAAAGGTTTAATCTGAGGTTTAAAATATCTTTTCGGGACCTTAAATGATCCTTAAAAGAGGTGAATGCTGTAGTCACAATTAAGGGAAACACATAAAAAAGCAGATAAAACGTTAAAAAACATCGATAAAATGCATTAAAAATTTTTTTGTAGGAAAAATATTTCTACATTAGCCCTCAAGAACATTCTTCTGTTCACTAAATGTAGCCCCAACTACTTTAGTTATTTTACGAAAACGGGCTTACCGCGGGGGTTTGCCCGTTTTTATTTGCGCATTATCCAGCTGTCTCTTTTAATTTTTACTGCATAGTAAATTGTAGGAAATTCATCTTTGTTAAAACTAAAACATCGATGAAATGCATAAAAAACAAGATAAAATGCAATATTTTTTTGGAAAATTAAATACAGCTTCCTACATTTACACTGTTGTTAATTAAATCATACTGCTGTTGTGAGCCCCAAATACGGCAGCAGTTAAAAAAAAGAGCAGATCGTAGGATCTGCTTTTTTTTTT
>NZ_JAQQTE010000022.1:276455-438328 GCF_028561565.1 Gilvibacter sediminis
GAGTGCCTTGTTCTGCAATTTCTCCTTTTTGCAAAACAACAATGTGATCTGCATTTTGAATGGTAGACAGACGGTGCGCTATAACAATGGAAGTTCTGTTTTGCATCATGTGCTCTAAGGCGTCTTGCACCAAACGCTCCGATTCAGTGTCTAAGGCCGAGGTGGCCTCATCCATAACCATAATTGGCGGATTCTTTAAAACGGCTCTGGCGATACTCAGGCGTTGTTTTTGCCCTCCGGAAAGTTTATTACCCGCATCGCCAATATTGGTTTCAACACCCAATGGCAGCTCTTTTACGAATTCCCAGGCATTGGCCACTTCAAGCGCACGATGTACTTCTTCATCCGTAGCGTCTGGTTTTCCCAAGAGTAGGTTACTTTTAATAGTATCGTTGAATAAGATCGAGTCTTGTGTGACCAAGCCCATAAGCCCGCGCAGGGAAGCTTTGGTTAAGTCTCTAATATCCGTGTCATCAATGCTGATGTTACCTTTGTTGACGTCGTAGAATCGCGTCACCAAATTGGCAATGGTAGATTTTCCACTTCCGGATTGCCCTACCAAGGCCACGCTTTGCCCTTTTTTAACCTCTAAAGTGAAGTCTTTTAGCACGTATTCGTCCTCATATTTAAAGGAGATATTGTTTATACTGATGCTTTGCTGGAACTCCTCCTTTTCAATAGCGTTGGGTTTGTCTTCCAGTGACGATTCTGTATTTAAAATCTCCAACACACGCTGAGCCGCTGCGTTTCCGCGTTTTACACTGTAACTCGCCTTGCTGATCGCTTTGGCGGGTGTAAGGATATTATAGGCCAATCCCATATAGGCGATAAAATCACTGCCGTCCAAAGTGCCATCGATCAAAACCATACGTCCACCAAACCAAAGCAGAATAGCGATCACAAAGATCCCTAAGAATTCAGAGGTAGGGGAAGCGAAGTTCTGCCTGTTGAGCAATTTGTTAGAAAAGTTGTAAAAGCGAAGGGTAGAGGCCTGAAACTTTTTACTAAAGGCTCCTTCACCGTTAAATCCTTTGATCACTTTCAATCCGCCCAGGGTTTCTTCCACAATAGAGAGAAAGGTTCCTTGCTCTGCCTGAACGCGATCGGACTTTCGTTTTAAGGACTTACCAATTCGGGAAATGATGAATCCCGATATCGGAATGAAAATAAAGACAAAAATGGTCAACTTACCGCTTATGAGCAACATGGTGATTATTGTGAACACTATGGTCAAAGGCTCTCTTACAATCAGCTCTAAAATAGAGAGGAACGAATGCTGGATCTCCTGAACGTCGTTAGAGATCCTGGCAATGGTGTCTCCTTTGCGTTTTTCAGAATAAAAGGCAATCGGCAATCGCGTGATCTTATCAAACAATGCGTTGCGCAGATCCTTTAATACGCCGTTGCGCAAGAAAGTGATGAAATACATCGCCAAATAATTGAAGATATTCTTAAAGAAGAACATCACGATCACCAGACCAATCACCAAGATCAAAGCCTTTGAAGCATCGTCTTGAGCAAATTGGTCCACCTGATAGGCCATATACTGTTTAAAGTAGTCTACCGTGTCTGCAATGCCTGTATACTCGGGTTTTTGAGCTGATCCTGGCTGGCCGTCAACGAGCTCATTTTTGAAGAGCACGTCCAGCATAGGAATCAAGGTGACAAAGGATAAGGCGCTGAATAGGGCGTAAAAGATGTTACACACTATATTCCCAATAGCATAACGCTTGTAGGGACGCGCGAAAGAGATAATCTGTTTAAAATATTGCACTAGCGCAGATTGAATTGAGCTGCAATGCGGTCCATTTTGTCTAGCAATGCGGCTTGCGTTTTACGATAATTGCCTTCCCAGGGCGCATTGGCACTGAGATAGAATTTGATCTTTGGTTCGGTACCACTCGGGCGGGCAGCCACTTTGGTTCCTTGTTCGGTCCAGTAGATCAAAACGTTCGACTTTGGCATGTCGATGGGGGTTTGAGAACCGTCTGGGTGCGTGCTCACGCTGTGTTGATAGTCATCAACACGCACAACGGCTTCTCCAATAATTTCTTTTAAAGGGGTTTCTCTAAGCGACTTCATCATGGCTTGAATCTCTTCTGCACCAGACTTGCCTGGTTTTACAAAGGAGATCAACTCTTCCTGATAAACTCCGTATTTTTTATATAACTCCACGGCGTAATCCAATAAGGTTTCGCCTTTGGCTTTTTGTTGGGCAGCGATCTCACAGGCTAATAAACTTGCGGTCACAGCGTCTTTATCGCGAACAAAATCGCCTATCATAAATCCAAAACTTTCTTCCCCGCCGCCAATTAAATTGCGTTCAGGCATGTCTTTGACCATTTTGGCAATCCATTTGAACCCAGTCAAGCCCAATTCACACGGCATGCCGTAATCTGCAGCCAAAACGCCCATCATGGGAGTAGAAACAATGGTAGAAGCTATATAATCTTCGGACTGAATTCCGCTGCTGGCCGCTTTTTGAGCCAATAAGAAATGTGTTTTGATCACCATGGCTTGATTACCGTTCAAAATGGTCATCTTGCCATTCTCATCACGCACGGCTATTCCTAAACGGTCCGAATCTGGATCGGTCCCAATCACCATGTCTGCTCCAGTATCCTCGGCTATTTGCATGGCCATAGAAAGGGCTTCTGGCTCTTCTGGGTTGGGTGATTTAACCGTTGGGAAATCTCCGTCTGGTGTCGCTTGCGCTTCTACGATCTGCATTTGTGAATAGCCTGCTCGGGTCAGTACTTCTGGGATCACGGTTACCGAAGTTCCGTGTAAAGGGGTAAAGACCACCTTCAGTGCTGCTCGCTGTTCTGGCGTGGTATCTTTCATCCCGTTCGCTAAAGAAGCAGCTATGAAAGCCTCGTCGAGTTCAGTGTCTATATTGTGAATCAAGTCTGCATTACCTTCAAATTGAATGTCGGTATAAGCCAGCTCGTTGATCACTGCAATGATCTCTTTGTCCTGTGGAGGTACTAATTGGCCTCCGTCTTGCCAGTAAACCTTGTACCCGTTGTATTCTGGTGGATTGTGCGATGCTGTCAAAACAATTCCGCAGTGACAGTTCAAATGCTTTACCGCAAAAGAAAGTTCTGGAGTAGGGCGCAGGTCAGAAAACAAAAACACCTCGATCCCGTTCGCAGAAAATACATTGGCTACTTCTGCAGCCAAACTTTTACTGTTGTGACGACAATCATAAGCAATGGCCACTTTTAACGATTCTCCCGGGAATACCTTTTTTAGATACTGTGAAAGTCCTTGAGTATTCTTGCCTAGGGTGTATTTGTTGATCCGGTTGTCACCTGGTCCCATAATTCCACGCATGCCCCCGGTTCCAAAAGCGAGATTCTTGTAAAAGGAATCTTCCAAGCCTTTAGGGTCGTTGGCGATCATCTCTTTGATCTCCTGTTGTGTAGTTTCATCAAAAAACGGAACCAACCATTGGTTCACGCGCTCTAAAATTTCTGGTGCTATGTAAATCATCGCTATGAATTATTAACAAAGGTACAATAATCGCCCTGTTAGGGGCACTTTTTTAGAAAAGCTTAAAACTCTTGTTGGATTGAATTTGGAGGGGTAAATAGAGTAAACGTCTATCGGATTTACCAAAAATAACACATTCCTTCGGTATTTTCGGGTACCAACCTATGAACAATGAAAAAATTGCTATTCCTAATTGTTGGCGGATTGCTATTTGTGCAATGCTCCGATGATGATAAAGCCATTGATCTCGTTTTTGAAGGCGTGACCAATGGTTCTTTTTTGCGTACCGTAGATTTTGTCCAAGCTGACTTTAATATTAACGATCCCGAAAGTCGATTCAATGCTGTTTTGGAACAGCAAGATGTTGAAGATGGCGATTTGCTACGCGAGATCGAGGTGTACGCCCAATATATAGATCGAGATTCAGACAACGGCAATGTGCCTGATACCGAGGTGCTTTTTGATCTCATTAAAAAAGAAGACATAGAAACAGGTCCGGTGGGATTGCCTAGATTTAATCTGGACTACAGTTTAGATGAGGTTTTGACTGCCTTATCTGTGCCACTGTCTGCTACCAGCTGTGGGGATCAGGTTGTTTTACGCCTATTGATTCGCTTAGAGGATGAACGCACTTTTACAGTAGGTAGCGGCGCGTCTTGTATTATTGCTTTTGAGACCTTTTTTAGTTCGCCATATCGGTATTCCATTCCTTTAGTGGAACCTATTGCGCCAGAATTATTTACCGGAACCTATAGATATACCAGTGTGTTGGACGGTCCTTTTGGGCCTACTTTTGGTCCGCCTCATTTGGTAGAAATTACTACGGGAGCCAATCAAAACGTTAGAGAGATCCGTTTTCCTGGGCCGCCAGAATCTCCCACCAACGGACGTCCGCGTGTGTTCTATTTCACGGTAGGTTGTAATGAATCCTTTTTTTGGGAGAATCAATTGCGCAAGCTCAATGCCAACTGCAGCGAGCGCGCAGACGATATCCTTTTGGGACCGGACAGTGTGAATGCGCCTTTAGATCCACTGGAAGATTCTGTATTCGAATTATGGCTTGTGGAAGGCTATTTAGGATTTGACGGCAGTACCGGAGTAGGCACTGTTCCTTCGCGAATCCGCCTTGATAAACAATAAAAAACCAAATCTGATCCTTATATTTAACCAAAAATTGCACCCTTTGAAACGCGTATTATTACTGAGTTTACTTTTACTCGTGAGCCTGGCTCATGGGCAACGTGAAGCCGCCAATTGGTTTTTTGGCAGCAACGCAGGCTTGGATTTCAATTCGGGAGAACCCGTGCCGCGTTTAGACGGTGTTCTCAACACCGTTGAGGGTTGCGAGACCATTTCTACGCCAGAGGGTAGTTTGTTGTTCTATACAGAAGGACGTAATGTTTGGAACCGCATTCATGAGGTCATGCCTAATGGGGAGGATCTCAATGGTAGCTTTTCGGCGACGCAATCGGCTTTAGTGATTCCGCAGCCAGGCAGCACCAACCTCTATTATATTTTTACTTCTGACGTGGTTCAGGCCTATCAAGACGGTGGCGCTGGAAACGGTTTTAACTATTCTGTGGTCGATATGAATTTGGCCGGAGGATTGGGAGATATCTCCGAAAAGAATGTGAATCTGCTTCCTCAAGGTTCTGAAAAGATCACAGGCGTACGCGCAGCAGATGGAGAGAATTACTGGGTGATCACCCATTTTGAAAATCGCTTTTATTCGTATTTCGTGGATGACACCGGCTTGAATCCAACTCCTGTTATTTCAACCATCGGTCCAAACATCAATGATTTCAATAATATCCGTGGAGCCATAAAGGCTTCTCCAGATGGAGATCAATTGGCAGTTGCCCATTCCATATTTCAACCCAACTTTTCGGGACAGTTCCTCCTCTATGATTTCAATACGGAAACAGGAGTGGTGAGCAATGAAGTGGTTTTAGGAACCGATTTGGTGTTTTACGGCGTAGAATTCTCTGCAGATTCTTCCAAGCTTTATGCCAGCGGAAAGACCATTAATGGCGATACCGGAGCTACAGAGAACATCAACATCATTCAATACGATTTGGAAGCGCCAGATGTAGTGGCTTCACGCTTTACAGTAGCGGACATTCCCAATCCTTTCATTAGTGATCTGGCCGGAAGCCTTCAAATTGCTATTGACAAAAAGATCTACCATTCCATTCCGAATAACAATCTTTCGGTGATCCGAACGCCTAACTTTCCACGGCTTGACAGTGACTTTAGGTTGTACGATACCGATCTGGGTGGGCGATCCACCAAATTTGGTCTGCCGCCTTTTATTCAGTCGTTCTTTGAGAGTATTGTAGATATTGAGAATTTCTGTTTGGGAGACGAGACCGCCTTTACCATTACCGCAGACGATCCAATAGTGGCGGTCAATTGGAACTTTGGAGACCCAGCCAGTGGAGCGGCCAATACTTCTACCTTGATCAACCCCACGCATATTTTTAGTGGCCCAGGGGTCTACACGGTGACATTGGATGTAGAATACGAAACACGCCCTACGCAGCGCTACATTGAATTTGTGGAGATTGGTGATGCACCTATTGTCAACAGTGGCGTACAGTTGGTACAATGTGATATAGACGGTGTAGACGATGGAATCTCTCGATTCAACCTCAATGAAGCTTTGACGGAACTCATAGGAGATCCTCGTGGATTTACCGTGAATTTCTTTAGAACCTTAGCAGATGCTGAGAACAATGAAAATGCGCTACCAGAGATTGGTTACGAAAATGAATTTAATGGGCAGGTAGTTTATGTGCGCGTTTTTGAAAATGCGCTCTGTTTTGCCATTGCGCCGGTAACATTGATCGTAGAGCCTATGGCTTATGCTGGGGATGTCACCTTGGTGGCGTGTAATCGCAGTGACAATCCAGATTTTGAAGCTATTGTGGATCTGGTTGACTTTGAAGCACAGCTTTTGGAATTGTATCCAGGAGCAGAAATAAGCTTTTTTGATACTAGAGATGACGCCTTATTAGAGCTGAATCCGTTGGTGGACCAAGTGCAATTCACCGCTTTTGACACGGAATTAGCGGTGTATTATCGTGTAGAATACAACAATGATTGCGCCTTTATTGGACGAATTATTCCAGACATTAGACCGGTTCCAGAAGCACAGGATATTACCCTGGAGATCTGCCCGGATGAGAATGAGATCATTCTTGATCCTGGAGATTACGCGGGTTACTTATGGGATAACGGGGAAACAACACGCACTATAGCTGTTAGCGATCCGGGTGTTTATGTGGTCGATGTTTTCAATGGGGTTGGTTGTAATACAACCGTTACGGTCAATGTAGTTGCCATTCCTGTGCCTGCTTCCATTACCGTAGTTGTGGCTGATTTCCAAGATCGAAACACCGTAACTGTAGAAATTGAGGAAGAAGGTCCCTGGCAGTATCAATTGGATGGCGGCCTCTTGCAATCAGATAATGTGTTTACCGATGTATTGGCTGGTCCAAGACGTGTAGCTGTCTATGCGGAAGATTGTTTGATCTATGAAGAAGATATTTTTGTAGGTGGCGCACCGAATTATTTTACACCCAATGGAGACGGCTTCCACGATCTATGGCATATCTTCAATGCTCGTGAATTCCCAGGAGCCACCATTAAGATCTTTGACCGTTATGGGAAGATCTTAAAAAACCTGAGACACAATCAATTGGGGTGGGACGGTAATTATCGCGGCAATCCTATGCCGTCTAGTGATTATTGGTATTTGATTGAGTTGCCTGATGGAAGAAGCGCTCGTGGGCACTTCTCGTTGATTCGGCGTTAGATCGTCTCGCTGATGTGGTAGCGGTCCTTTCTGTCACGATTACGAAGTACCATTTCTCCTATGAATCCAGCCATAAAAAACTGAGTTCCCATGATCATCGCAGTCAGCGCAAGGTAGAATTGAGGACGCTCGGTGATCAAGCGTCCAGTTTTATTCAGAAAGAGCTTATCAATTCCCAAATACAAACTAAAGAGAAAACCAATCAGCAGCATTAAAGCTCCAATAGCTCCAAAGAAGTGCATTGGGCGTTTGCCAAAGCGGGATAGGAACCAAATAGTGATCAGGTCCAAAAAGCCATTAATGAAACGTTCCATCCCAAATTTGGTGGTACCGTATTTGCGCGCTTGATGCTTCACCACCTTTTCTCCGATCTTGTGAAAGCCGGCATTTTTAGCCAAAACCGGGATGTATCTATGCATTTCACCAGTAACCTCTATGGTTTTGGTGACGCTGCTGCGATAAGCCTTTAGGCCGCAGTTAAAGTCGTGCAGCTTTACCCCAGAGGTTTTACGCGCTGCAAAGTTGAAGAGTTTTGAAGGCAGGTTTTTAGTTACCGTATTGTCATAGCGTTTTTTCTTCCAGCCAGAAACTAGATCGTAACCGCCTTGTTTGATCATGGTAACCAGTTCAGGGATCTCTTCTGGATTATCCTGAAGGTCCGCATCCATAGTGATGACAATGTCACCTGTAGCCGCTTTAAAACCGGCGTGGAGCGCTTGAGACTTGCCGTAGTTCTGCAAAAAGCGAATCCCTTTAACCTGCGGATTCTTTTCTTGCAGTTGTTTGATAGTTTCCCAGGAACCATCCGTACTTCCGTCATCTATAAACAGAAGTTCATAAGAAAAACGATTGGACTGCATCACGGAAGCAATCCAATCGTGTAATTCGGGTAACGATTCTTTCTCGTTAAGTAAAGGTATTACTACCGATAAGGTCATAAAATCTTATTACGCCATTGGGTTATTGCGCTTCATAATCAAACCAGTGATCAAGGAAGTGATGAATCCCATGAAAAGCGTCCCTACAATACTGATAGTTACCATGATCCATGGCTGAGTAAAGTTTCTGGTCATGTCCATGGCTGCGTCCATCTGCTCTTGGGTCATATCTGGCTGACTTTCCAGCATTTGTACCTGAGCATTTTCAACTACTTGGTCAATAAAACCAGGCTCTACCACAGTGATGAATAGATACATCCAAACCGCACCAATAAGCGAGGCGATAAGGGTAACTCCCATCCCGGTCTTAAGGGCTTCCCCTAGACTCATATAACCACCATTTTGTGAGAGAAATGCTCTGTAGGCCATGACAATTGCTCCGATCATGATTGCAACTCCCAATACCGTAGACCACCAAGGTCTATCCATATAGGTGTTGGTGACATAAGTAAGAACGCCAATAATGATTGAACCTAGACCCCAAAGGGCACCGTAGTTCAACGCAATGTTTTTAACCGAAGGTTGAGGATTTTCCATACGAAGAAGTGTTTAGTTTGGTTGGTTAGTACACAAAGATAAGAATTCGTTACATTTCAAATTCTTTTGAAATCGAGATTAAAAAATAAAAAAGAAAGCTTGTACATTGATAAAAGATGATTAAATTTGCAACCTCAAAAATGTGAAGTTTAAGATATAACGAGATGAAAAAAGGAATTCACCCAGAAAACTACAGATTTGTCGCTTTTAAGGACATGTCAAACGATGACGTCTTTATTACCAAGTCTACAGCCAATACCAAAGAAACAATCGAGGTAGACGGAAAAGAGTACCCATTGGTGAAGTTGGAGATTTCTAGAACTTCACATCCTTACTACACTGGTAAGTCTAAATTAGTTGATACTGCTGGTCGTATTGATAAGTTCAAGAACAAATACGCCAAGTACAAGAAATAAACGAAACGTTATTATTTTGCAAGGAGCCTTCGAGAGATCGGAGGCTTTTTTTGTTAGTTTTACTCTCAGAAAAAAGTCTTTATGAACTATATACTCTTTGACGGCTCCGTGCGTGATCAATTATTGCCATTCACCTTTACGCGGCCTGTAGCAGATATACGCGTCGGAATCCTTACGATCCGTGAAAAATGGGAACATGTATTGGGTTATACCACGACAACCGTTACAGAGGATTATTTGTCAGATAAGTTTCCCATGGTGGAGATGGAGGCCAATATTCTGATCAATGGCTCCTTTTTACCCTCAGACAATCTCGCGACTATTGTAAAAGGTTTGCAACCAGGACAAGCTTTATTCTATGATGACGAGCCTTTGGCATTCTTCGCGGCTGAGGGAGAGGAAGTAGATTTTGACGCCGCTGAGGTGATTCAGTATAGCTATGATGATGTGATTCGCATTGCCAACACCTGGGACATCTTTAAGCACAATGGCGCTGCCATAGCCCGAGATTTTGCTTGGCTTACTCAGGATAAGCAATCCCAGGCTTTAGGAGACGGAGTTCATGTTATAGGCGACCCTGATTTGGTATTTGTTGAGGAAGGTGCCAAGGTGTATCTCGCCTCATTGAATACTACTGACGGACCAATTTACATAGGAAAAGACGCAGAGGTCATGGAAGCTTGTGCTATTCGTGGGCCCTTTGCGCTTTGCGAACATGCTACCTTGAAAATGGGGGCTAAGATCTATGGCGGAACCACGGTAGGACCACACTGTAAAGTTGGAGGAGAGGTAAATAATTCTGTTCTCTTTGCTTACAGCAATAAAGGACATGACGGTTTTTTAGGTAATTCCGTTTTAGGAGAATGGTGCAATATGGGTGCAGATTCTAACAACTCCAATTTAAAGAATAACTACGCTCCTGTGCGCCTTTGGGATTACAGTACTGAAGGCTTTGCCAAAACAGGGCTGCAATTTTGTGGCCTGATGATGGGAGATCACTCCAAATGTGGTATCAATACCATGTTTAACACAGGAACTGTCGTAGGAGTTAGTGCTAATATCTATGGCGGAGGTTTTCCGCGTAATTTTATTCCGAGTTACAGCTGGGGCGGTTCTTCAGGCATGGTGACCTACAAGACCAACAAGGCTTTTGAAACTGCTAAAGCCATGATGGGACGTAGAAATGTAGAGTTCACAGAAGCGGACCAAAAGATCATGGAAGAAGTCTTTCAACAGACCGCCAAATGGCGCCGGGATTAGGTTTTTTGCTTACGTAAGCCAACAGGATAATGCTTGGTTATTAGACCATTATACTGCATTTGAATATAATTAGCCATGAGTAGATATTCATTTTTAATAGTACTGTTAATTACGGTTAGTTGCGGTAAAAGAGTTTATCCAGTTTTAGAAAACAAGACTCTTGTCGATATTACGAATGAATTACAAGAAGATGTTTTGCTAGGAGAAAATATTAACTTTTTCTTTCTTAAATGTGAGGATTCTTTTGTTGAAAACTACGGAATAGCGGCTATTTATGCTAATACTTTAAACGACCTAAAAACGGGTGATTATTATATTAATTCACCAATTTATCTTTCATGGATATACAGCTTTCCACCGAGCTATTACTTCATTTATAAAGATAAGCCAGTTCTGGTATATGCCAGAAAGGAGGGTTTTGCTAATCCAAATTTGTACACTCAAGCGCAAACAGAATTATTTGCAAAATATCTTATGGATGATTGGAATTACTATTATCAGTCAACTGAGAAGTCTCAGTATCCTTTAGAGTCTTGGGATGGCTGGTATCGAGGCAATACCGATTTTATTATGAGACACCCAGATAAAGTAAAAGTGAAAAAGAATATTCCACAAGTGATAAAATACTTTGAATTTGACGCTTATGACTATACTCAGCCAAATGAGAATTACAATTTTTATCAAGATCTTAAAATCGAAGAATTAAGACTGAGAAAGGCAGATACTATATTTTTAAAGTAATCAAAGCTAAGAGCAAGTCACCATCTCAATTTAATTTCTAGCGAATTTATAGGGATAAACGGATTTCTTGTATTCAAATAATCACTTCATTGGATTTATAAACACGTGGCAAAAGTTTTTTTAAGGCAGAAATAAATGCACTAATTTTAATTGGGGAGGGGTTGGAAACCCCCGTATTTTTTTTGGTTTCTATTTCAAAACCAAAAGCCGCTATTAACCTTGTTATCATCCAAAAAATGTAAGTCTAGCGCACAAACATCATATAATAGAAAAAGCCTAGAATCACTGAAAAGATCACACTAAAGACAAACAACTGTTTTAAAAATAGCTTTCTGCGAGCTTCTTTGACCTTCTTTGTAAAGGCCTCCATCTGTGCTGGAGTGAATTTTTTATGATCCTCAAACTTGCCGTAGGTGCCGGGCTTATACACCTGTCCGTCATCAAATCGAGACTTGCGTTCCCGTTTGTTGTTTTTCAAAGAGGTAATCATGGCCTGAACGGCACCACCAAAAAAAGCCATAGGCAAGCAATTATATTATCTCAATTCTTTCTAACCCGCTTCAATACTAAGAAGTTCTGCGGGTTGATTCCTAAGCCTTCCACGTCTTTACTGACAAAGCGCAAGGCCATATCGTAATATAAGGGTACTACAGGAGCCTGATTTGTTACAATAGAATCCAGTTTTTTGTAGAGTATCTGCCGATCCGCGATCTCTGGAACATTCAATGCCACTTGATACAAACTGTCAAAAACAACACTCTTAAAGTGGGTGTAATTAGGGCCGTTGGGTGTGAAGTTTTTACTGTAGAAGAGGGAGAGGTAATTTTCGGCATCTGGGTAATCCGCGATCCAACTGGCTCTAAAAATGTTGAGTTCTCCACTGGACTTCATTTGGCGTAGGGTAGAGGGTGGCATCACTTCTATTTTGACACCTATGCCAATTTTCTCCAATTCGCGTTGAATGTATTCACAAAAGTCCAAATACTGGCTGTTAGTTCCAATAGTGATCTTGGGCTGCATATCACCCGTCTCCTTCTTGTATTGCTCCAAAAGCTCCAAAGCCTTTTCTGGGTTGTAGTTGTAGCCTATTGCTTCGTTATAACCTGCAAGACCCTTGGGAATAAAGCCGTGTTCCGCGGGAATACCAACACCATTGCGCAGATAAGTGATCATTTTTTGACGATCAAACCCGTAATTTATCGCCTGTCTAAGCACTTTTGATTGTAATATACTCGTGCTGTCCCCCATGAACAGGCCCAAATATTCCGTATTTAAAAATGGACTCTTCAGCAGGGTAACGCGATCTTCATATTTAGGGCGGAGTTTACCATCAGCAGTGAGGATTTCATCCTTATAGGAATTATCCAAACTGTTCACCATATCCAAATTTCCTTGCACAAACTGTAGGAACTCACTTTGCTTGTCAGGCAAAAAAGTAATGGCCACAGCCTCTAGGTAGGGCAGCTTATTCCCTGTGCTGTCGGTTTCAAAGTAATTCGGGTTTTTACGCAAAACCAATTTCACATTCTCCTCCCAGAGTTTGAAGGTAAAGGGTCCCGTTCCAACCGGATGTTTTCTAAAGTCGTTTTGATAATAGTCTATCGCCTCTTTTGGAACTACTGAAAAGTAGCGCATCCCCAGCATTCCTAAAAAAGGAGGAAAGGCTTCTTTGAGTTTTATATTGACCACTGTATCGTTGATGGCACTGATCTCATCTACAGGGTTCATTACCCAACGCCCTGGAGAGGCGATCGTTGGATCAATGAGTCGATTAAAACTGTAAACAAAGTCTGATGCCACAACCGCTCTGGTCTTTTTTGAGCCAAAAGCGGCATCCTCATGGAAATAAACATCAGATCGCAGTGTAAAGCTATAGGTGAAGGTACTGTCGTTATAGGTCCAAGATTTGGCAATATCCGGTTGAATATTCAAAGCATCATCCAGCTGTATCAACCCATTGAACAATTGGTTAGCGGGCCAAATATTGGCGGGATTCCTTGCAAAAGCAGGATCTAAGGAAGAAATATTGCTGTGCTCGTTGTAGCGAAAAACAAGATGATCACGGTTAGAATCAGCTTCTGAACTGCATCCCAACACACTAAAAATCAGCAGTAAAACACTCAAAACATAAAGTGCAGATATCCCGACCTTTAATTTTAAGTTCCTGTAATTTAGTTGTAATTTTGCCCGCTGAATCTGCATATGCATATGCCGATAAAGATAATAAATAGCCTGTTGATTTGTCTTTAAAAGTTGCACATAAAAAGAAGCCGAAAGTAGCTTTTCACACCCTAGGTTGTAAGTTGAACTTCTCAGAAACCTCGACTATTGCTCGTGGTTTTGTCCAAGAGGGGTTTGAGCGTGTGGACTTTGGTGAATCTGCAGATATCTATGTGATTAATACCTGTTCGGTTACTGAGAATGCAGACAAGCGCTTTAAAACCATTGTCAAGCAAGCTCAGAAATCCAACCCTGAAGCCTTTGTGGCAGCCATAGGTTGTTATGCGCAATTGAAGCCACGAGAATTAGCCGATGTTCACGGTGTAGACTTGGTTCTCGGGGCTACGGAGAAATTCAAACTGTTGGATTATATCAATGATCTCAGCAAGAACGATTACGGTCAAGTGCATTCCTGTGAGATCAACGAGGCAGATTTTTATGTAGGTTCATATGCCATAGGCGATAGAACCCGTGCTTTTCTGAAAGTACAGGACGGCTGTGATTATAAGTGTACCTATTGCACCATTCCTTTAGCAAGAGGGATTTCTAGAAGTGATACCCTTGAAAACGTTTTGAACAATGCTGCGGAGATCGCCTCCAAAGACATTAAAGAAATTGTTTTGACTGGGGTAAACGTCGGTGATTATGGCAAGGGAGAGTTTGGCAATAAGAAGCACGAGCACACCTTTTTGGATCTGGTGAAGGCCTTGGATGAGGTTCCCGGAATTCACCGATTGCGTATTTCTTCCATCGAGCCAAACTTGCTTAAGAACGAGACCATAGACTTTGTGGCGCGTTCTAATAGCTTTGTGCCGCATTTCCACATTCCATTGCAAAGCGGTAGCGATGCGCTTTTAAAACGCATGAAAAGACGTTATCTAACGCCTTTGTATACGGAACGTGTGGCGCGAATTCGCGAGGTGATGCCAGATGCCTGTATTGGGGTGGATGTCATTGTTGGTTTCCCTGGGGAGACTGAGGAGCACTTCTTGGAGACCTACAACTACTTGAATGAGTTAGATATTTCTTATTTGCACGTATTTACTTATTCGGAGCGTGACAATACGGAAGCGGCTAGCATGTCAGATCCAGTGCCGAAAAAGATTCGCTCTAAACGATCACGCATGTTGCGTGGTCTTTCGGTAAAGAAGCGTCGGGCGTTTTATGAATCTCAATTGGGAACTTCTAGAACTGTTTTGTTTGAAGGCGAGAATAAATCAGGCTATATCCACGGTTTTACAGAAAACTACGTAAAGGTCCGCATGCCTTGGGATCCGGCACTAGTCAACACCTTGCATCAGGTTCAGCTGAGCGAGATTGATGAAGAAGGATTTGTGCGTTTTGAGTTACTCCGAGAGGCCGGCGTGGGTTAGATGGATATTCCTACGGGGAGTAGATCTTTGTAGATTCTTCTGTTTTTTCGCATAAAAGATGCGATCTCAGGACTTGTTGGAACCAAGCGGATATTTCGGTCTTCCACTTCTTTAAAAACAGCTTTGATAAAAATATCTCGGAAACCTTGTTCCTCCATATCTTCAGGCATATAGTATTTGGTAAGGAAGATTTTTCTCTCCTGAAGAGAATATTCAATTCTAGCCATATTATCACCAACCTCAAGTTCAAACTGTCTTAAAAATTCATTGTCGTGGATTTCTACGTCTTCAATCATCATTTCAATTTTTTTAGATTACCAGATGGTCTCGCTGAAACTCTCCAGAGATTTCAGTACCGCTTAGTTTAAGTAAAATTTGGGTTGGTTGCAGATCTCACACCGTTTTTCAATTTATCCGCTGATAATTAGCTAGTTAGTTAGTCTGTCGTTTGGTGTTAAATCTGTGGTAAAAGCTAGCAAAACTCATTAGAAATATTACTAATTTTACAGCGCAAAGGTACGAAATATCTTTGTTTCTACCCTGATTTTTAACGAGAAACCGCAGATGCATCAAACGCATATACACGTCTACTTGATCCCTGGTATGGCGGCTGGACCAGAGATCTTTGAAAACATCCATTTGCCAGCAGATCGCTTTAAGGTCACCATTTTGGAGTGGATGATCCCTGAGGATGATGAATCCTTAGAAGCCTATGCCAAGCGTATGGCTGATCGCGTTGATGACCCAGCCGGTTATTTAGTTGGTGTTTCTTTTGGTGGAGTAATGGCACAAGAGATGAAGGCCTTTTTGCCAGATGCCAAGGTGATCATTATATCTAGTGTAAAGTCCAGAGCAGAATTGCCCATGCGATTTTCTTTGGCTAAGAAAAGCAAGATCTATCAGGTGTTACCTACAGGCTTAGTGGTGAACAGCAGGAATTTAAGGCGATTTGCAATTGGTCCACGTTCCAAAAAGCGCCTAGAGCTCTATGATAAGTTCCTCTCTGTAAGAAACAAGCAATACTTAGATTGGGCCATAAAAATGATGATCTGTTGGCCTAGAGAGACCGCAGATCCTGATGTAGCTCATATTCATGGGGATAAGGACATAGTATTCCCTATAAAACACATCGAGGGAGCGGCTGCCATTGCGGGAGGCACGCACGCTATGGTCATTTACAAGGCAAAATCCGTTACAGAACAATTAATTAAGCTGTTAAACAAAGGTGAAGTATTGGGCTAAATGCCGGTATTTGCTATCTTTATTCTGGGAAAATTAGTGAATCATGAAGAAGTATTACAAAGCAATAATGTTGGTGTTGGTGGTCTGCTGTGCAGGTCTTATGATCAATGCAGTTCAAGACGCTCCAACCGATGAGAATTTAGAGGTTAAAATTGTAAACGATTACAATATCTACGCCTTGCCATTGCCCGATAAAATGAGTTTTGCTGGGGAGGAGGTTCCTCTAAGTGATCCCGATATACGCGAGCGTATGGACCGGGAGCTTTTGGTCAATACCTATTGGCAGTCCAACGGGCTCTTGATCATGAAACGCGCCAAGCGCTATTTCCCGGTAATTGAACCCCTATTGAAAAAATACGGTCTTCCGGACGATTTCAAATACCTCGCTGTGGCAGAGAGCGCATTACAAAACAATCGGTCTCCTGCAGGAGCAGCGGGCTTTTGGCACTTTTTGAAATCCACGGGTCGTGAGTACGGTCTGGAGATCAATGATTATGTGGACGAACGCTACAACTTGGAGCTTTCCACCAAAGTTGCCGCAGAGTACTTGAAAAAATCCAAAGAGCGTTTTGGAAGTTGGACCTTGGCTGCTGCTGCGTACAATGCCGGTAATGCGGGGATCAGCAAACAACAAAAGCGTCAAGATGCTTTTGGCAGCTATTACGATCTCTTACTTAATGATGAGACGAGCCGTTATCTGTTTAGAATTTTGGCCTTTAAAGAGATCATGAGTAATCCTAAGAAATACGGATTCAATTTTAGAGAGCAAGACCTGTATCAGCCGATCCCGACTTACGAGGTGGTGATTGATACGGCCATTACAGATATGCCTGCTTTTGCTAAGAAATTCAACATTAATTACAAGATCTTAAAGTTGCACAACCCTTGGCTTAGAGATACTTATCTCAAGAATGCTTCACGAAAGAAGTACACCATCACCATTCCTAAAGAGGGCGTGTACAGTATGGGGCAGTAACCTTAATTCTGACCTAACAATGAGTTTGGGTAAGGAGCTTCCTCTTCAGTGAATAAGAGGGCTATCCCTTTTAAAAAGGAGTCGTAATTCAAGGAGTAGGAGACCTCGTATTCCTCAGAATAAGGATGAAGTACACCGCGACGCACATCTAGAATCTGTTTGTTGGAAGAAATAAAGAAAGAGGTTGGAAAGCCTAAACTGTGCTTCATACTAATGATCACGTGATCGTGGATATTCTCTGTCTCGTCAATGTACACCACGTCCATTTTAGGATGGTATTCTTTGGCCACGGCTTTCACTTGAGCTTTTGTGTTCCAGAATAAGATCACGAAATCAATATAGGGGTGGTATTGTTCCACAACCTTATTGAGTGCTGGGATTTCACCGTTTCCAGGCGTACACCAAGATGCATAGGTCATCAAAAAGACAGGCTTCTCGTAATCGTGAAAGTAAACGGTACGCCCTGACAGTTTCTTGAACTTAAAATTGTCCATATAACTGTTGATCACCACGTGTTTGACCAGAGAATCGAAAAGGAATGCGCCCCGCTCATAGTCTTTGAGTTCGTAGGCATTGTCTGCGTTTATAGCGTATTCTTTGAGCTGTTCTTTAACTTTATAAGAAAATAAGCGTCTTGGGTCTGTCCCTTGAGAGAAGGCCTTTAAACACAATAAAAGAAGCACTAGGTGTATTAGTTTCACCATAGGCAGTTAGGGGTAGATTCGTGGGGCAAATTAAGTAAAATCCCTTGATTACCAAATTTTTAGCCCTAGAAAAGAAGTATTTTTCTTACTTCTAGCGTCTGCGCCCGCCGCGTTGGAACTGCTGTCTAGGCTGTCCGCCTTTCTTCATTTGCTGCTGCATCATCTTGAGTTGATCCCCCAACATATTGTGCTTGTCTAGCTTTTTGGCCTCGGTAAGTAAAGCCTGAGCTTCTCTTCTGCGATTCTTGGTCATCGCAATTCCTGCCAAGTTCATTTTGGCAACCGCCAGATCTGTATCGAGGTTTAGTCCTAGGCTTATGGCCTTCTTGAAATATTTCTCTGCCTCATTCATATTGGTCTGAGAGACCATCATTCCGTTGAGGTAATTATAATATCCTTGTTGCTTTCTAACCAAAGCAGCCTCAGGATTCTTGATCTTATCCAACCATTTTTTTGCGCCGGGAAAATCTTGCTTGCGCAGTCTTAAAAAGGCGAGCAGAATGAGTTCGTTCTTAAAGTAAAGAAATACAAAGACTCCGGCTAAGAGGATCAACATGATCCCATTACCTATGTAGTCTTCAGTCATTTGCCAAACGGCGGCAGCTACAAGAGCACCGGCCAATACGAGTTTGATATACTTATTAAACATTACTTATTAATGGTATAGTCTGTAATAGTTGTGATTGAGGTTGGGATGGCTTCGTCTCCTAAAGCTTCTGCAAAGGATTCTCCATCTGCAGTAGATTCTGAGTGATAACTGGTGATAAAACCGTGTGCTGAGTCTACCACGATCTGTGTAGTCTGTGTCCCTTCACATTGAATCTTAGTGGTTCCTGAATCAATATTCATTTGAATTTCGGCGGTTCCTGCAATGTTTACAATGTTGCGATTAAAGGATTCCAAAGTCCAGACATGCTGCGCCTTTAGATCACCGTCAATTTCGGTTTTCCAAGTGTCTCCTTTAGTTTTTTTAGATTCTGGATAGATATAGGTGAATTGCTCAAATCCAGCTGCGATCTTTTGTCCTCCGTATTCTTTCTCCATGCCTTGACGCATAGCGGCCAATTGCATTTCATCTTCAATACCCGATTTCTTCAACATATTGTCAATCAATGCATCGCCCCCCGTAATGTCAATGATGCGTCCTGTTTTAAGCATCTCAAAGGTCATAGGAACATTGAGTAAACCTCTAAAGATGGTCTGGGTGATATCGGTTTCATCATACTCCTCATTAGCGGTATCTACGGAGAGCATAGGTCCCATAGTTTCGGAACGCATTTCATAGGCGAAATTCGTGAACTCAAATTCAATCATATAGGAATCCTTAGTAACATCCACCACAGTGAGCAAAAACTCCGCTTGGATATCGTTAACGAGCTCTATGTTCATCCCCGTAATACTCTGTTTGATGGTTTGTAGGGATTTTTGGGTTAGGTTGAATTGATCTCCTTTTTTAAGATTGTATCCCAATTTTTGCTGACCAAAGGCTGTAGCGGCCGAAATAAGTAAGAAAAACAGGGTTGTTTTGAAGAATTTCATTACACGAAGTATTAGGGTGCAAAGAAACTAATTTTTTAAGGAAAAAAAGTTTTTCAGCTTGCCTTTGTGAAAGAAAAAAATGATTGTATATTTGCAGCCGACTTTGAGAGAGGTCATAAGAATTCAATTCAAGAAGATACTAAAGTAAACAGACGATGAAAAGAACTTTTCAGCCATCGAAACGTAAAAGAAGAAACAAGCACGGGTTTAGAGAGCGCATGGCGTCTGTAAATGGCCGTAAGGTATTGGCCTCAAGACGTGCTAAAGGCCGTAAGAAATTAACCGTGTCTTCTGAAGCACGTCACAAAAAATAATGTTGATAATCTGTATATAAAAAGGTGTTGTTTCTTTAAACAACACCTTTTTTTTATGCCTACATAGCCGTAATTTTATACGATTTTTAAACCAGCGAGAATTCATGCCAAAAAACGAAAAAATCAAGTCCATCCTTATCATAGGCTCAGGGCCGATTATCATCGGTCAGGCCTGTGAATTTGATTATTCAGGATCACAAGCACTTCGCTCCTTGCGCGAAGACGGAATCGAAACTATTCTGATCAACTCCAACCCGGCAACCATCATGACGGATCCATCCATGGCCGATCATGTGTATCTCTTGCCGCTCAACACAAAATCCATTGTAAAAATACTCAAAGAGCATCCACAGATCGATGCGGTATTGCCAACCATGGGAGGGCAAACTGCATTGAATCTTTGTATTGAGGCAGATGAGAAAGGTATTTGGAAGGATTTTGATGTAGATATCATTGGAGTGAATATTGATGCCATCAATATTACTGAAGACCGTGAGCAGTTCCGTAACCTGATGACTGAGATCGGTGTTGGTATGGCACCGCAAGAGACAGCAACCTCCTTTTTGAGAGGAAAAGAAATTGCCCAGGAGTTTGGATTCCCGCTTTGTATTAGAGCTTCCTTTACCCTTGGTGGAGCAGGAGCTTCTATCGTTTACGATGAAAAGGAATTCGATGAGGCACTCAGTCGCGGTTTGGAGATCTCACCTATCCACGAGGTGATGATTGATAAGGCCATGATGGGCTGGAAGGAATACGAATTGGAGCTGCTTAGAGACAGTAACGACAATGTGGTGATCATCTGTACCATTGAGAATATGGACCCTATGGGAATTCACACAGGTGATTCCATTACTGTGGCTCCAGCCATGACGCTTTCTGATAGGACTTTCCAGAAGATGCGTGATATGGCGATCCACATGATGCGTTCTATTGGAGATTTCGCTGGTGGATGTAATGTGCAGTTTGCCGTTAGCCCAGACGATGAGGAAGAGATCATCGCCATTGAGATCAATCCAAGGGTTTCGCGTTCATCAGCCTTGGCATCTAAAGCGACAGGATATCCTATTGCAAAGATCGCGGCGAAGTTGGCTATGGGTTATCACTTGGATGAATTGGAGAACCAGATCACCAAGACCACTTCGGCTTTGTTTGAGCCAACCTTAGACTACGTGATCGTAAAGATCCCACGTTGGAACTTCGATAAGTTTGAAGGTTCTGACCGTACTTTAGGATTGCAGATGAAAGCCGTTGGAGAAGTGATGGGAATTGGACGTTCGTTCCAAGAAGCCTTGCATAAAGCAACTCAGTCTTTAGAGATCAAAAGAAACGGTCTAGGAGCTGACGGAAAAGGTTACACCAACTACGATCAGATCATCGATAAATTGACGCACGCCAGTTGGGACCGTGTTTTTGTGATCTATGATGCGATTCAGTTGGGGATTCCACTTAAGCGTATTCACGAGATTACGAAGATTGATATGTGGTTCCTCAAGCAATACGAGGAATTGTATCAACTCGAAAAAGAAATTTCAAACTTCACTATTGATTCCTTAAGCAGAGATCTGCTTTTGGAGGCGAAGCAAAAGGGTTATGGAGATCGTCAGATCGCGCATATGCTGGGTTGTTTAGAGAGTGAAGTATACAACAAACGTGAAGAATTGAACATTCGTCGCGTATATAAATTAGTAGATACCTGTGCTGCGGAATTCCAAGCCCAGACACCATACTATTACTCCACCTTTGAGAACACCATGACTTCTCCAGAAGGGGAGACCTATGTAGAGAATGACAGTCCTGCTACAGACAGAAAGAAGATCATTGTACTTGGCTCCGGACCTAACCGTATCGGTCAAGGTATTGAATTTGACTACTGTTGTGTGCACGGAGTATTGGCGGCTGCAGAAGCAGGTTATGAGACCATCATGATCAACTGTAACCCAGAGACGGTATCTACAGACTTTGATGTAGCAGATAAACTTTACTTTGAACCGGTATTCTGGGAGCATATTTATGACATTATTCGTCATGAAAAGCCAGAAGGTGTCATCGTACAGCTAGGAGGGCAAACAGCGCTTAAACTCGCTGAAAAGCTGGATCGCTATGGAATCAAGATCATGGGAACCAGTTATAAGTCACTTGACTTGGCGGAAGATCGCGGAAGCTTCTCTACCTTGCTTAAAGAGAACAATATTCCTTATCCTAAGTTTGGTGTGGCTGAGACTGCTGATGAAGCCCTTGACTTGGCCGATGAATTGGACTTCCCACTATTGGTACGTCCGTCATACGTACTTGGAGGTCAGGGAATGAAGATCGTGATCAACAAGCAAGACCTGGAAGCACACGTAGTAGACCTCTTGCGCAAGATCCCGAACAATAAATTGCTTTTAGACCACTATTTAGATGGAGCTATTGAAGCAGAAGCAGACGCGATCTGTGATGGTGAAAACGTCTACATCATTGGTATTATGGAGCATATTGAGCCTTGTGGAATCCACTCCGGAGACTCCAATGCAACCTTACCACCTTTTAACCTGGGTGAGTTCGTGATGCAGCAGATCAAGGATCACACCAAGAAGATCGCTTTAGCTTTGAATACCGTTGGATTGATCAACATTCAATTCGCCATTAAAGATGATAAAGTTTACATCATTGAGGCCAACCCACGAGCTTCTCGTACGGTTCCTTTCATCGCAAAGGCTTATGGAGAGCCTTATGTGAACTATGCGACCAAACTCATGCTTGGCGATAAAAAACTGTCGGACTTTAAATTCAATCCGCAGCTAGAAGGATACGCTATCAAGCAACCGGTTTTCTCTTTCAACAAATTCCCGAATGTGAATAAACAATTGGGGCCAGAAATGAAGAGTACTGGAGAATCGATTTTGTTCATTGAAAGTCTTAAGGACGATGCGTTCTATGAATTGTATTCACGACGCAAAATGTACCTTACCAAGTAATTCAACCCTGTTCAATAAAAAAGGCGCAGTTAATCTGCGCCTTTTTTATTGTCTTTATAACTGAGCTGTTAAGTAAAGTCTCCTTTGCGATACTCGCGTATCTTTTGAATGGTTATATAGCTTAGCACTGTGGCAATGATCAGGGCAATAATGCCAAAGACGGTCATGGCTCCACCATAAGAGTCAATTACCGATTGCATCTTCTTACCCATTAAGGTGCTGATACCAGCCCACCACATGACTATGCTAAACAAGCCGTAGCCCATGATCTCCATGATCTTAATCAGTTTCATCAGACTCTGCGCGTTTTAGCAAGTTTTCATTGAGGTGCTTGGTTTGTTTGATCCCAAGCTTTTTGATCTTCTCCACACGGGTGATCAAATTGCCGCGTCCTGTCAACTTTTTCATGCTGGTCTCATAAGTGCCCGTGACGGTTTGCAGCTGTTTGCCGACTTTTAATAGATCATCCGTTAAGTTGACAAACTGATCGTAAAGCGCGCCAGCCTGTTTGGCTATTTCCAAGGCATTTTGTTGCTGCTTTTCATTGTTCCACATGCTGTCAATAGTACGTAAAGTAGCCAATAGGGTAGTCGGGGTCACAATGACAATATTCTTTTCAAACGCCCAATTGTAGAGGGTGGGTTCTGCTTGAGTAGCCAGTGCAAATGCGGGTTCTATAGGCACAAAGAGCAATACAAAATCTGGACTCTCTATCTGATACAGGTTTTGATAATTCTTCTCGCTCAGCTGATCCACATGGCGCTTTAGCGATCCAATATGCTCCTTGAGCAATGCTGGACGCTGCGATTCATCTTCTTCACTAGCAAAGCGCTCATAGGCCGTAAGGGTTACTTTAGAGTCTATGATCATCTTCTTGCCTTCCGGCAAATGTATGATCACATCGGGCAGCACGCGTTTGCCGTCTTCTGTAGTGAAACTATTTTGTACCGAATATTCTCGGTCTTTTTCTAGCCCAGATTTCTCCAAAACGCGTTCTAAGACCAATTCCCCCCAGTTCCCTTGCATTTTGCTGTCACCCTTCAAGGCTTTGGTAAGGTTGGTGGCCTCCTTGCTCATTTGCTCGTTGAGCTCCATAAGACCTTTGATTTGCTGCTTGAGTTCGGTGTGCTTTACGATGTTTTCCTTATTGGTATCTTCTACCTTTTTTTCGAAGGTTTTGATCTTTTCTTGTAGTGGATTCAAGATGGTCTCAATGCTCTCTTTGTTTCTATGGGTGAGCTTTTTAGAGTTTTCATCGAAGATCTTGTTGGCGAGATTCTCAAATTCCTTGGCGAATTTCTCCTGAAGTTTTTCTACTTCTTCCTGCTGCTCTTGACTGCGTTGTTTTAAATGATCATAAGCCGCGTTCTGCTTGGTGAGTTCATTGCCTAGGAATTCTTTTTCTTCACGCAAGCTCTCCTTGTCCAGCAAGGCGCGCTTGAACTGTTCGTCCAATTTTTCGATCTGTAAATGCTCTTGATGCAATCGTTCTTCTAAGGCCGCAGTTCTGGCGTTGAATTTAAGTCGTGCCAGTCTATTGCCTATAAATGCACCAAAGACCATGCATAGAATCGCTAATAAAACAAATAAAAATACTTCGCTCGTCATAGTTTGATAAAGATAGGGAAGCCTTTTGAACTTTCTTAGTTTTTAAGCTTCGGATAGGTGGATTTTATAAATCCTTATTTATTGAGAAAGAAGCGCTTGTTAGAGGCATCAAATTTAACGGTCTGTTCTGGAAACAGTTGCCCAATAATACCTGTCTCAACTGCCGATTCAGGAGTGTGCATAACGATCTGAGTCCCTTGAAAGATCAGGAGTTCATCACAGAGGTCCAAGGCCTGCTCTAAATCGTGCGTAGCGTAAATAATGGTCTTGCCTTCTGCCGCCAATTCATCCATCAATTTGAGCATTTTAAACTTGTGATGCATATCTAAATGAGTCGTAGGTTCATCCAGAATGATCAAAGGTGTATGCTGCGCAATGGCACGAGCTAATAAAGCGCGTTGTAACTGCCCGTCGCTAAGCTCAAAACACTTGCGGTCTTTGAGTTCCAACAGATCGGTTTTTAATAGTGCATCTTCTACGGCTTGCTTGTCTTGCTCGCGGAGCACCCCCATCCAATTGGTATACGGATGTCTTCCCAGAGCGATGAGCTCATAACAGCTCAGATTTAAAGAAATCGGAGACTTGGTCAGTACCACACTGAACAGCTTGGCACGCTCCGTCGGGCTTAAGGATTTCAACTGTTGCTTGTCAAACCAGACCTTTCCCTGCAATGGATTCAAGCTCCCATTCAAAGTTTTGATCAAAGTGGATTTACCAGCGCCATTGATCCCTATCAAACCATACAAACCACCGGTTTTAATGGTCAAGTCTATGTCTTTAGCAACTACGGTCTGCGTTTTGCCTTTACCATATCCAATGGATAGATCCTGAAGTGTGATCGCTGCCGACTTTTCCATCAGAATAAAAGTTTGCGTTTACGTACCAACAACCAAATGACCACCGGAGCTCCAAAAAGTGAAGTTACTGCGTTAATGGGTAAGGTAAATTCAGAGTAGGGAAGTTGTGCTATTACATCACAGATCAGCATCAAGATTCCTCCCGTTAAGGCTACTGCGGGTACCAGGACTCTATGATCAGAAGTATTTAAGAACAAACGGGTCAAATGCGGCACCGCCAAACCGATAAAAGCGATCGGTCCTGCAAAAGCGGTGATGGCTCCTGCCAAAATACAAGTAGCCAAAATGATCCAAAGGGTGGCGCGTTTTAATTGGACGCCTATGCTTTGTGCATAATCAGGGCCTAACAAAAGGGCATTTAAAGCTTTAATATTGAACAGGCTCATCACTATACCTATAGCAAAACACAGTCCCAATACACCTACGCTTCCCCAGGAATTTCCGCCCAGACTTCCAAAAGACCAAAAAACATAGCGTTGGAGATCTTCTGCGGGACTAAAAAAGGCCATTACCGCTACCACAGCAGCGGTGAGCGAACCAAACATGAGTCCAATGATCAAGATGGCCATGGTATCTTTTATGCGTGTGGTCACCGTCAATACAGCAAGCAATACTAAGAAACTTCCCAAGCTTGCGGCGGCAACAATGCCCCAGCTTTTAAAAGCCATTGTGGCTAAGCTTCCTCCAAAGATACCGGCACCTAAAACCAGTAATGCCACTCCCAAACTAGCCCCGCTACTAATTCCTAGCACAAAAGGACCGGCCAATGGATTTCTAAAAAGAGTTTGCATCATAAGTCCTGCAATGGCTAATCCACTTCCAACCATTAAAGCGGTGAGGGCTTTGGGCAATCTATAATTTAAAACGATATACTCCCAACTGCTGTTGCTGCTTTCTGCTCCTCCCAAAATGCTCAAAGTTTCACCTAGAGGTATACCTACAGATCCCAAACTGAGATTAAGCACAAAGAAAGCCAGTGTAAGCACGCCGCCTAATAGGAAAAACCGGAGGATGTGCTTTTGACTCATTTTATTTTAGTTGGGTAAAGAAGTAGAGTTTGTGTTCTGGGATTAGTTCAGGATGCAAAATACGAATAAGGTCTTTGAGGACCAGATCGGGTCTGTTGGGAGCCAATTCGTAATAGATCACGCCACCGGTTGGTCCTTTTAGCGTGGTAAAACTAAACACCTTTTGGTTCTTGAAGGCCTCAAATTCTGCATAGGCCGCATTGGCTTGCTCCATTTGATCCAGGGAGGTGAACTGCCCAGGGCCGATCCAAAACTCTGCAGATTGCCCTTTTTCCAGCACAGCCTCTAAACTCAAGGCCAGACTACCTTTGCCGTCTGTGTCTCCGTAGCGGTATTCGGCCTTGGCATCTTTGAGGAATTGTCCCGCCCAACTGGTTCCGTTGGGTAAATACCACACATCCTTATACATGGCACCGCTCAACACAGAAGGTGAATCGGTGGTTTCTTGCGCCAATGCTTTTACTCGGTTGTATTCGGATTCAATTTCTGTAAAAGCCTGTGTTGCCTCGGCATTCTTGCCCAAAAGGGCTCCAAAGAATTTGATCCACTCTGCTTTTCCCAAAGGATCTTGTTCCACCCAATCGCCATTATAAACCACAGGAATCCCAGATTCCTGCACACGATCTAAGGTCTTATTATCTCCATCAACTCCAAAGCCAACCACCACGTCGGGTGCAGCGGCTATGAGCAACTCTAAATTCAAATCTTGTGTACCACCGAGTTCTTTTACTTTACCAGAATCTATCAACGCTCGGGTCTTTGGACTGGAGATATAATCGGTTTGTGGAAAGCCTACGAGTTTGGTTTCTCCGCCTAGCGCTTCCAATGACGGTATATGCGTGGTAGAGGTCACTACCAAACTCTTTACTGGAACCGTTAAAATAGCGTCAAAGTTGTCCTCGGCATCCTGTAAAGGCATAGAGCGTTCTGTGTAGAGCAAGTATCTAAAGGTCTTGTCTGCATCTGGCCAGGGATCATCAACCTCTAAAATACTGTAGTCGGAATACTCAAAAAGGCGGAATCCCTGCGCATGCGTTACTGTGTTATCAACGCTCTGACGCTCAGAGGTGTCGGTAATATTTTCTTCGGAAGAGCTATTCTTGCAGGCTACTAAAGCGAGCAGAGCAAAAACAATAGAGAGGGTTTTACGCATGTTCAAAAATAATATTATTTGTCCTTTACTAAGCTCGCAGGATTTAATTTGTTTAATTTTGCGCCGTATTAGGTGGACATGGCCTTTGCTGGTTATGTTCTTAAAAGGGAATCTTGTGAAAGTCAAGAACTGTTCCCGCAACTGTAAGCGATGCCGTTGGCATTAGGAAGTTGTTAAAGCGCCACTGTTTCTCTAGAAATGGGAAGGCCAGCTTCCGCAGCAAGTCAGGAGACCTGCCTAAAACGATCATTATTAGTTAAACTTTCGGGATAAAAGTTTTGCATGCTGATTCAGTCCACAGAGGACTGAGCATACTTGCCACATCTTTTATTCCAGTAAACATCTTTTAAAATGAAGAAGATTCTTTGTATTACTGGAATGGTGTTGGGTTTTGCCACTGTCGGATTTTCACAGACCGATGGACGTGAGCAGGCCTTAGACACTGTTTTTTTAGATTCCAAAACACCTTTGACCTCTGCCAATAGCGGAAAGATCATCACCACGATCTCTGCGGAGCAGATCGCTCAAGAACCCAACAGTTCTGTAGCACAATTGCTCAATCGCGCGGCGGGGATTGAGATTAACGGAAGTCGTTCTAATGGAGGGCAGAACCTCGGTTATTTTGTTCGCGGCGGTAGAAACCGTCAGGTTGTTGTTTTGATCGATGGCGTTCAAGTGAACGATCCTTCGCAGATCGCCAATGATTTTGATCTGCGTTTGTTGCCTGCCTCGGCCTTTGAAAAAATTGAAGTGCTCAAAGGCGCTTCTAGTGTGCTTTACGGTTCAGGGGCTGCAACAGCAGTGATTTCCTTGACCAGTAAAAAGAATCATGACAAAGTATTTGGCGTGCAAGCCAGTACCAGCTTATCTACAGAAAACTCAAGTGAGAACACCGGTTTTGGAATTCAAACCTTCAATAATTCGGCGCGTTTAGGCGGATCTTATAAAGGTTGGTCGTACCAAATGCAGATTGATCATCAATCACGTACAGGACTTTCTGCGGTAGCTGCGCCAGAAGGGGAGCCAGCTTTTGAGAATGATCCATTCAATTCCTATTCTGCGACTGCAACTGTTGGTTATGCGTTTAATAATGGATTGAGTATTAGCAGAAGCTTTACTAATGCTCGTTTTAAAGCAGCCTTTGACAATTTTGACTATTCCGACGCAAATAATTTAAGCACGACCCAATTGGAACAGTTGCGTGGTAATTTGACCTACCGTTACCAAAAAGGACGTGTAGTGGTAAACGATGCCTACAGTTGGACAGAGCGCGATATTGAGTCTTCTTTTCCATCGCGTTTTGACAGCCGTTTCTTTGCCGTGGATGGTTTTTGGAATCACCAGTGGAGTAAGCAATTTAGCACCGTGGTTGGGGTAAATGCGCAATTCAGTGATTTTAACAGCTTCTCCATTCCATTTGGACAGACCGAGTTTAACCAAGACATCAACGACCAAACTGCAGACTTTGATATCATTGACCCTTATTTGAATGTGGTGTATCAAAGCGATTTTGGATTGAACCTGAATGCGGGAGTGCGTTTAAATACACACAGCAATTATGACAACGCCGTAGTTTATCACATCAATCCTTCTTATAATACCCAGTTAGGAGATCTTAACGCCAAGGTTTTAGCGAGCTATAGCACTGCCTATATTACACCGAGTCTGTTCCAATTGTTTGATCCTAGCTTTGGAAATTTGGAGTTAGATCCTGAGAACAATCGCACTATAGAAGCTGGTTTGGCTGTGGGGAAAGCAGAATCTTTCCAGGTGAGTGTTGTTTATTTTAACCGTTTGGAAGAAGACTTTATTGACTTTGTTACGGTAGATCCAGATCTTTTCATCTTCCAGTATCAAAACATTACGGAGGATTTCACGGCCAGTGGAATTGAAGTAGAGGGACAGTTCACAACAGGTCAATTCCGCTTTAACGCTAATTATACCTACACCAAACCAGACGAACGCTTCAACCTGCGTATTCCGGAGCACAAATTAAATGCGAATCTAAACTACCAATGGACACAGAAGTTCAACACTGGTTTGCAATATCAATACAACGCCGAACGTGAGGATGCCTTTTTCAATTCTGTGAGTTTTGAGAATGAGGCGGTAACCCTAGATGCCTTTGGAATCTTGGATTGGTACGGGCAATATCGCTTAAACGACGCTATTCAATTCACAGCACGCATAAACAACCTACTCAATGAAGAGTACGAGGAATTGTTTCGTTTTCAGACTTTGGGCAGAAACTTCAGCCTGGGAATGAATATTAACTTATAAGCCTATTTAAAGTTACCTGTGAATTTAGGTAAGGGAAGATCGTAGATCATCTCATTAAAAAATGGCAACTGCTCTTTGCGGCCTGAGACTTCTTTAAGTTCTGGGCCGCTTGTTTTTGGCGCAGCGCCAAATCCGGCTCCGGTGATCTGATTCAAGGCCTCTGCCAATAAAGGTTCGTTCACATCTCCTAAGGTCCCCAAATTGCTGTAATCTTCTCTCAGTTCCGTGTCTGGAACCAAGCCGTCAAAATAATCCGTTACGCCATCTGCATTGAGTGATTTTAGGATCAAAGGCTGCATGGCATAAGTGTGATCTGGATTTGCCCCCGTACGCCCAAAGTTCTCCGAGTCATATAGGGTAGTGGAGGCGGTAAACTTTCCAGTAGTGGTCCCGCCGATCTGAACCACATTGATCCACGGATCCAAGCCGTTGATCACCAATTCACTGGCTGAGGCCGATCTGCGGGTGGTCAAAATATAAACGTTGGTCAAGTTCAAGCTGTTCAAGCTCGTTCCGTTACGGGTATCGTTTCTAAAGCGATTCACCAAGCGCTCTGGGTCATTGGCTTCAAAGAAAGCTTGATTGTCATTGTTCCACTGTTCTGTGGTAAAGATCTCTCCGGTGAATTGCCCTGTGATCATGCTGGAAAGACTGATTGCACTTAGCACTGAACCTCCTGGGTTGTAGCGCAGGTCTAAAACCAGGTCAGTAATGCCATTGGCAGCAAACTGTCCAAAGGCATCATTGAGTTGCTCATCAAAATTAGAAGTGAAGCCGTTGTACATCAAGTAGCCGATGTTCTGTCCACTTACATTTAAAGTCTCTGCTACTAGAATAGGGTTCTCCGTATATTCTGCCTTAGTGAGGGTTACTTCTTCTCCGGTTGGTGTAACCGTATCGCCATCAAAAGTGGCTAAACCAATGGTGTAAGTGTCGGCACTAAAAAGACCTCTAAAGTTATCGTTGTTGATCTGCTGCCCGTTGACGGTATTGAAGACTACACCGCGGGTCAAACCTTCTGCTTCTGCGCTAGTCCCTGGCAGCACATAACGCACATAGCCAAAGATCTCAAATTCGCTATCTGGGTAGAAAACCAAACCGAACTCCATGCCGTTATTCTTGGTGATCCCTTGAAACTGCTGTTCTAAAGCGATATAATCATCCACTAAAAAGCTAAATCGATCTACAGTCCCAGGTTGAAATAACAGATCGTCAAAAATGGCTTCTGGACTTGGGTATGAGGCTGTAAAGGCTGATTTCTCTTCAACGGTTGCAAAACGATCGTTGGCCAGATTAGGCACATCATCCTTATAGAGATAAAAGGCATTGAGGCCATTCCAAATAAAGTCGTTTATGGTAAAGGCAACGTTTCCGTTAATATTGGTCAGGTTATCGTCTTGATCTTCAAAACAGGCAACGGTAGTAAATACCAAGAGCACCGCCGCGCTAAGTAGGGATAATTTTCGCATAGCTTTTTTTAATAAAGGCAACATGAACTGTGCCATTTCCTATTGAGTCGATAAAACTTTTAGTTCCTTGCTAGACAGGGCTAAAACACAGCTTCCTTGCGAATTTAAACTTTTTTTGTAACAAAAAATTGCCTGGTTCGTCCTAACTTCAGAAGCGCATAATTGCCAACCATCAGAAAATGAAACAACAGGAGTTCTTAAACATAGTATTGCCCTTTAGGGATAAGATGTATCGTTTAGCGCGAAGAATCCTAGTTTCTTCTGATGAGGCAGAAGATGCGGTTCAGGAAGTTCTTTTAAAGTTGTGGAAGGGAAAAGAACGCATGAGCAACTATAATAATCCAGAGGCTTTTGCGATGACCATGACCAAAAACTATTGTTTGGACCGATTGAAATCCAAACAAGCCGGGCACTTGAAGATCGTGCACAGCAACTACCAATCACCTCACGCCAGATTGCAAGATCAGGTAGAGGCCAATGACGGAGTTCGCATGGTCTTTGAGATCATGGAAACCTTACCCGAGCAACAAAAGATGATTATTCAGCTGCGTGATGTAGAACAATATGAATTTGATGAGATCGCAGAAATATTAGGAATGAAACCCACTGCCATTCGTGTGGCCTTGAGCCGAGCGCGTAAAACAGTACGGGAAGCATTGATAAAAAAATACAATTATGGAGTTAGCTAAGATAGAATCCCTATTGGAGCAGTATTTTGAGGGAAACACCACCCTAGAGCAAGAAGCTCAATTACAGCAGTACTTTGCTACTGCAGACCTGCCGGACCATTTGGCCCCGTACAAAGACCTCTTTGCAGGCTTTGGGTATATGCGTCAGCAGAAATCAGAAACAGAATTCGTGGTGCCACAAGTCAAAAGACGCAATCCAATTTGGGGTTATGCCGCCGCAGCACTAATTGGAGTGTTATTGAGTGTTGGAGTCTTTATGAACAACAACGCAGACGACGCACCGACCTTGACCGCCGAACAACAAGAGGCTTTGGAAGCCTTTGAAGAAGCTAAGAAGGCCTTGCAAATGTTGTCTGGGAATCTCAATGACGGAATTGAGGGGATGGCCTACCTGAATGAATTTGACAAGGCCGCAGAACAGATTTTTAAGTAAGATTAATCAATCAAAAAACAACGTATGAATTGAGCGTAGTTTTCTTTGGAAGACTATGTCAAAACAAGACGGAACCAGATAAAGTGTTGAAGGAACCGCTTGTTTAACCTAAATCACAAATTAAGAAAGATGAAACGAGTTATAATTTTAGTAATGGCATTTGTAGTAACGGCAACCGGATTTGCTCAAGATGTTTTTGACAAATACGAGACCAACGGAAAAGTAACTTCCTTTGTTGCTACCGCCAAGATGTTTAAGTTGATCAGAGATATCGACTTTGAAACCGATGATCCAGAAGCGCAAGCTTACAAAGACCTTATTGACAATATTGACAATATCCGTGTTTTTGTAACAGAAGATGAAGCCACCCGTAACGATATGAACACAACGGTGACTAATTACCTAAAGAGCAATTCCAAACTGGAAGAGTTGATGCGCGTAAGCAGTGACGGAAAGCGTGTTCGTTTTTATTCTCAAGACGGAGAGAGTGAAGGTTTTGTAAAAGAACTTCTCATGCACGTTACCGGTGATATTGACGGCAAGCAAATGTCCGTGATCATGAGCCTTACTGGAGATTTGAACTTGAGTCAGATCTCGCAACTCACTAAAGATTTAAAGTTGCCAGGTAGCGAAGAGCTCAAGAACATCGATAACAAAAACTAACCCTATTGAAACATTTATTAGCATTATTTAGCTTAAGTATTCTCCTCGCTGCAACCTTAGTAAGTTGCAACGAGGAGCCTACTTTACAGTCCTACTTTGTAGACAAACAAGAAGACAGCCGTTTTGTGAAATTTGATCTGCCTTCCAGCCTGATCACAGAAGACAGCGATCTGCTCAACGCAGAACAAAAAGAAGTGATGCAGTCTGTGCGTAAGCTGAACATTATGGCTTATCCTATTAAAGAAGGAGATTCTTTGAAGGCAGAGTATCAGATCGAAAAGCAAAACGTGATTGATATCTTGGCTAGAGAACAGTATCAGACCTTGATCAGTTTTGGTTCTCCAACCCAAGGTGCTTCTTTGAAGTTTGTTGGTGAGACGGACGCCATTGACGAATTGGTGATCTTTGCCAGCGATGAAGAACGCGGTTTTGCAATCTTTAGACTGACTGGGAACGATATGGATCCGGAGAAGTTTGTCAATATGATGCGTTCCATAGAAACCGGAGATCTAGATGTGAGCCAAATGAACGGATTGGGACAACTCTTTGATACCAGTGAAGAAGACTATGACGATTCTTGGGAAGACCAAGAAGGTTGGGTAGACGACGAGCAAAATCAAACCCAATTGGATTCCATCATCGACGAGATCGAGGACTAAGCAAGATTAAAACATTATGGGATATTAAATCCCCGTATAGGATGCTGGTGTAATAGCCAGCATTTCTTGTTTTAAGGCGTCAGATACATCCAAAGATTTAATAAAAGCGGCCATGGTCTGCTGGGTAATGGCTTCATTGGTCCGCGTAAGTCCTTTTAAGGCCTCATACGGATTTGGGTAGGCTTCGCGACGCAGAATCGTCTGAACCGCCTCAGCAACTACTGCCCAATTGTTTTCAAGATCATCAGCGAGGGCTTGCTCATTCAATAATAGTTTGCCCAAACCTTTGAGCGTGGCTTGCATGGCAATTACCGTATGCGCTAACGGCACTCCGATATTTCGCATCACCGTAGAATCCGTGAGGTCACGTTGCAATCGGCTTACAGGAAGCTTTGCAGCCAAATGTTCAAACAAGGCATTGGCAATTCCCAAATTCCCTTCTGAATTCTCGAAGTCAATAGGGTTCACTTTATGTGGCATAGCCGATGAACCTACTTCACCTTTTTTGATCTTCTGCTTGAAGTAATCCATAGAGATGTACGTCCAAAAATCACGATCCATATCCAGGATGATCGTATTGATGCGCTTTAGGCCATCAAATAGTGCAGCCATGTGGTCGTAATGCTCAATTTGTGTGGTTGGGAAGGAGTGGTGAAGTCCGAGTTTTTCCTGCACGAAATCCGTAGCAAAACCTTTCCAATCAATTTGTGGATAGGCCACTTGATGTGCGTTGAAGTTACCCGTAGCTCCTCCAAACTTAGCAGCACTTTTTACATCATTCAAAAGGTCTAATTGCTCCTTTAAACGAACCACATAAACATCGATCTCTTTCCCCAAACGGGTAGGAGAGGCCGGTTGTCCGTGCGTACGCGCTAACATAGGAATGTCCTTCCAGGCTTCAACAAGACTTTCTAATTTCTGGATCAGCTCTAAAAAGACAGGAATGTATACATCATTTACAGCTTCTTTTAAAGACAAAGGCACTGCCGTGTTGTTGATGTCTTGAGAGGTGAGTCCAAAGTGAATGAATTCCTTTTGAGCGCCAATTCCCAAACGATCAAATCCTTCTTTGATGAAATACTCCACGGCTTTTACATCGTGGTTGGTAACCCCTTCAATTTCTTTGACGCGCTGGGCGTCTTCTGAACTGAAGTCGGTATAGATCTTTCGCAGAGCATCGAATTGGCTGTGGTCAAAATCAGCGAGCTGAGGCAAGGGCAATTCACACAAGGCAATGAAGTATTCCACTTCTACCTGAATGCGGTATTTGATCAAGGCTTCTTCCGAAAAATAATCGGCTAAGGCACTTGTTTTACTCGCGTAGCGTCCATCAATGGGTGAAATTGCACGAAGGGCCGTATTGCTCATCTTGGCTGATTTTTAAGAAAGGGCTAAGATACGTTTTAAAACGAAATTTTAAGGGGTCTTTCCAGCCTGAAATTTCTCGATCTTGGCCAAAAAGGTTCGGGTGCGGGCTTTGTAGCCTGCGGAGTGTTTGGCGTAACCTTCTTGCAGGATCATTTGTAGCTCTGGGTGGACCCAATCGAACTCAGTTCCCAAATAATACAAACTTTGGATGCTATAGGCCTTGCAAGCTACCTTTTCTTCATTGATGACCCAGTCAAAACAAGCTGCAGTCAAGGCTTCCCGATGTTCTCGATTTAAAGAAGATCGCACGGCGTCATTAATATCTTTGTAGTATGCCAGACAAAGCAGTTCTGTGATCTTGGCAAAAGGTCTTTTAGCTTGATCTTTTTTGAGCTCGGGAACAATAGTACAGTACAGATCCAAATGCGGCAGTAAGAGTTCCATACGCGCCTTACAGACAAATTCCAATACCCAGGCAGCCTTGTGAGAACGATCGGTTGACTCGTCTGCACAGAATTTCAAGAGGTCCTCAAAGGAGTCTGGATTTTTCAGGACCCAATCTGCCGCCTGCTGCCTACTAGCTCGGTAGGCCTTAGCGTAATTTAACGTTTCTTCAAGAGCTTCTCGCGACAATTTGTTATACTTTGATCGTTCAACTAACTGGGACATGAAGATACTTAAAAAAGTCCTCACCTTGGCTTTGGTAGCCTTTGTGGTGATGCAGTTCTTTCGCGTAGAGAAGAACGAGGCACAAGGAGATTATTTAGAAGCATTTGTTGCAGAGACCAATCCGCCTACTGAAGTCATGGAAACGCTTAAAACGGCCTGTTTGGATTGTCACAGTAATAATACGCGTTACCCTTGGTACGCTGAGATCGCTCCGATCTCCTTTTGGTTGGATGATCACATTCGTCACGGCAAAGGCGAACTAAACTTCTCGGAATGGGGAAGCTATGCTAAAGGCCGTAAAGATCATAAGATGCAAGAGATCATTGAGCAGGTAGAGAACCGTTGGATGCCCATGACCTCTTACACCAAGGTGCATAAAGATGCTATTTTGACTGAGGAGCAGATCACAAGTATAGTGTCTTGGGCCGGGCAATATCGGGCTCTGATCAACTTAGGAGATCGACCACAGTAGGGATGCCTTTTGTAGCGGTCTGATCGATTACCTGAATGCGCCCTCCAGAAGCAATAGCGGGATTGGGGTCTACAAAAAAGATAGGCGTATCCACAGGTGCATAATTTAAAAGCCCAGCTGCAGGATACACTTGCATAGAGGTGCCCACAATGATCAGCGCCTCACAGCGGCTTACCATTTCTACTGCTTTTGGGATCAGTGGGACGTCTTCTCCAAACCACACAATATGCGGCCTGAGCTGATGTCCGTTTTTACTTAAGTCTCCCAGATTTACATCTTTTTTCCAAAGCTTGATATCATCATGGTATTTGCTGCAACGAACCTTTAAGAGTTCGCCGTGTAGGTGCATCACCATGGAACTCCCGCCGCGTTCGTGAAGATCATCCACATTTTGGGTGATGATATCAACCTCATGACTAGCTTCAAGAGCAGCAAGAGCCTTGTGGGCAGTGTTGGGTTCAACCTCTAAAAGTTGTCTTCTGCGCTGGTTGTAAAAATCAAGAACCAGTTCTGGATTGGCCCGCCATCCCTGCGGAGAGGCTACTTCCATAACATCGTGACCTTCCCAAAGGCCATTGGAATCTCTAAAGGTTTTTAATCCACTTTCTGCGCTGATACCAGCACCACTGAGTACGGTGATCTTCATTTGATTGGTGAGCTTGAGAATATTTACTAATTTACAAATTATGGACGCCGATCTATTTGCTTATTTAGAGGATTTTTTAACCCCGAGAAGGCGGGAATTGTTCAAGGATATCCTCGCCCGTAGAACCAAACACATTACGGTAGTTACAGAAGGGGTTTACCAGCTTCATAATACATCTGCCGTGGTGCGTAGCTGTGATATTTTTGGTATTCAGGAGTTACACGTCATTGAAGAGATAGAAGGCCGTCGTATTGATAAAGAGATCGCTATGGGTGCTCAGAAATGGGTGGATGTGATTCGCTATGATTCTGTGGAGTCGTGTATTGCGACCTTACGTGATCAAGGATATAAGATCATTGCAACCACACCTCATGGAGAGGCCGTGGGGCCTAAAAAGCTCAACATTACCCAAAAGATCGCCTTGTTCTTTGGCAAAGAAGGTGACGGCCTGAGTGACTATGTGATGCAGCACGCCGACGCACATTTGACCATACCGATGTATGGTTTTACCGAGAGTTTGAATATTTCTGTAGCGGCTGCTATTAGCCTTTATGAATTGTCGGGCAGACTTCGGTCAGAGGGTATCAATTGGGAACTAACTGCTGATGAGATCAAGCAAAAGCGCATTGATTGGACGCTTAAAAGCATAAAGAATGCGGATCAGATTATAGATCGGTTTTTAGAAGATCGAAATAATGGTTAGCTTTAATGACTAACTAAACTTCTTTCGATATGATTGTCCTCTATATTTTAGGCGGACTGGTAGCGCTTATAGCCCTATTGGCCCTTATCGCCCCAAAGAGTTATCACGTAGAACGTACTATCGTTATCAATAAGCCCAAAGATGAGGTTTTTGAGTATTTGAAGTACATTAAGAATCAAGACCATTGGTCGCCTTGGAAGGCCAAAGACCCGAATATGAAGCAAGAATTCGTAGGTGAAGACGCTACGGTCGGTTTTATTTCTAAATGGGAAGGTAACAAAGATGTGGGTGTCGGGGAACAGGAGATCAAAAAGATCGATGAGGGCCACCGTTTGGACACTGAGCTTAGATTCTTCAAACCTTGGAAGTCACAAAGCGATGCCTACATTCAAACTGAGGATCACCAGGACGGGACTAAAGTCAGCTGGGGGTTTACAGGAAATAACCCGGTGCCCATGAATATCATGATGCTCTTTTTCAATTTTGATAAGGCGGTCGGGAAAGATTTTGAAGAAGGCTTGAGTAAACTCAAAAGCATTTTGGAATCATGAGCAGTGTTGTAGCCAATTGGTTTGAGATTCCCACTACAGATATTAATCGAGCCAAGTCTTTTTATGAGTCTATCTTGCAGTGTGAGATGCAGCTGGTCAATACAGGCGGATTTGATATGTGTTTTTTTCCAGGCGATGGAGCCCAAGGCGCTACTGGAGCTTTGATCAATCATGAACAATATACGCCCAGTCATGCAGGAACTTTGGTCTATTTAATGACTCAGGATGTTGCTGAGCCGCTGATTCGCGTGGTGGAGGCTGGTGGTAAGATATTGCGAGAAAAGACCTTGATCGCTCCAGAGCACGGTTATATGGGAGTGTTTGAAGATACTGAAGGCAACCGCGTAGCACTTCATTCCAATCAATAAAAAAACCGCGCCAGAGGCACGGTTTGTCGTAAAAGTGTATGTCTTAGATCAATTTGAATTAAGCCAAGCGAACATTAACTGCGTTCATACCTTTTTTTCCTTCTTTTAATTCAAATGATACTTTATCGCCTTCTTTAACTTCATCAGCTAGTCCGGAAATGTGAACAAAGTAATCCGTGTTTGAATCATCTTCAGTGATAAAGCCATAGCCTTTATCATCGATGAAGAACTTTACGGTTCCGTGTAACATAAAAAATAATTAATAATACTTAGTTGCAAAGGTAAGGCTTAATACAAGGCGGAATTCAATAAAACTGAATTAATCCACAGAAATTGTTAAAATTAATTTAGCGGTAACACTCTCTTAGCTTTGTAATGACAGATAAACAGCGAAGAAATGACAGATTGTTCCTCCTAAAACAAAGACGTGAAATATTGCGTGATTGAACCTCAAATTGGGTAAACTGTACAAAACTGCGCCTACAGTGTAGGAAATTCCTCCTGCTAAGAGGTACCACAGTGAGACGGAATCCAAATTGTTGATCATGGGTTTTACTGCAAATATGACCATCCATCCCATAGCTACATAGAGTATGGTAGACAGCTTATCGTAGCGCCCGGTAAAAAAGAGTTTAAGTACAACTCCGCCTATGGCCAGTCCCCAAGTAATCCCAAACAAAATCCAGCCAACAGTGCCGTTCAAGGTGGTGAGTGTAAACGGAGTATAGGTGCCCGCGATCAATAAATAGATCGCGGCATGATCAAAAATTCTAAAGCGCCTCCTTAGTTTAGGTTTTTTGCTCCAGTGATATAAGGTAGACGCCGCGTATAGAATGATCATACTCCCTCCAAATACACTCCAACTCACAATATGCCATGTAGAACCTTGGGTGCTGGCCTTTACTACCAATAGGGGTAGTGCCGCCACAGCCAAGAGAAATCCAATTCCGTGTGACCAGATATTGAGCTTTTCCTCCATAGCGGAGTAGGTAACCAGATCGTGATGTTGGGGCGCGGAATCTTCCATATCAATATTTAGCTGACTTGCCTTTGTTGGTCGTTTTTAAAATAAAGGCACGCAGATCATTATTAGCTGCCTCAAGGTCTTGTCGGCGTAGATACATCATGTGTCCCGAGCGATATCCTTTAAATTCAAAACGGTCTTTCATACGTCCGCTTGGGTCAATTTGCCACATGGTATACTTAGCATTGAAATAGGTAGTGGCGCCGTCGTAATAACCCGATTGCACCAAAACGTTCAAATAAGGATTCTCTGCCATGGCGGCACGCAAATCGTCGCGAACATTGTTATTTCTATTGTCCCAAGGTCTCACAGGGCCGAACATATTGTATTTCAAATCGGTTTTAAAGTTGAGGTGTTCTCTTATGTAGTAATTGATCGCAGGAGTAAACGAGTGCAGCCAAGAGGTGATCTCAGAATTGTAATCTGGTCTTTCTCCAGCGATGGTCTTATCCAAACCTAAATAACGAGAATCCAAGCGGCCAACCGTATACCCGCTGCGTTCACGTAAGAGATCTTTCCAAAAATAATCCGTTGGTACGTCTAAATTCAAGTCTAGGATCGTCTTTTTACTAAGCCCTGAATAATAACTCATTTTGGTCGCAATGGCATCTTTCTCAGCATCCGAAATAAATCCGCCTTTAGCTAAGGCAGGCATGAGTTCATCAACGGCAAAAGCTTCTGCTTCTGGCAATACCTCTAAAAGGTCTTTGCTCTGCAAATCTGCAGGCAATACCTTGTGATGCCAAGCGGTAGCCGTGTAATAGGGGAGGTTTAGTGCAGATTCTACGGGTACATCACTATTGAAAACCAAATAGTCTGCCGGGGATACCATGATCACCCCGTTTAAATACATCCATTGAGCTCCTTGAAGCTCCTTGGCCAAGCCCATCACGCGCGTTCCACCATAGCTCTCTCCAATGATATATTTTGGAGATCGCCAACGGTTGTTGCGAGTCACAAAGGTATTGAGCCATTCGGCCAGGTATTCAATATCGGCATTGATCCCAAAGAACTTGGATTTGTCTACCTCTTTGCCCATGGCAGGAATGGTTCTGGAATATCCCGTATTGGCAGGATTTATAAATACAATATCAGCCACATCCAAGATAGAGAAGGGATTCTCTTGTACTCCATAAGGCTGTACGGGATAGCCTTCATCATCAATCTTCAAGGTTTTTGGCCCTGTATAGGCCACATGCATCCAAACAGAAGCAGAACCCGGTCCGCCGTTAAAGGACATGATCAAAGGTCGCGCTTCTTTACTGCCCACATCTGTGCGTTGGTAGTAGGTGTAGAACAAACTTGCAATGGGGTTCCCGTTTTCATCCCAAACGGGTTGTGTTCCCGTAGTTGCAGAATAGCTTACTGCTTTGCCCATGATCGTGGTCTTGTGATTGGTGACCACTGTAGTGTCAATGGGGAGTTCTACTTGTTGTGCGAATCCCACACTTGATAAAAATACCGCTACTAGTGCTACAAAGAAATGTTTGGTTGTTTGCATGATTTAAAGGTTGGTTTGGTTTTTAGCGTATAAAAGTTACTAATTCTGCGAGGATTACAGATTTGAAAAATCATTTTTATAGGCCAAAGCTTGTTTGATATGTCCTAAGTGATGGCGGCAATGCCAGTCATAATGCCCCAATGCTTCCCCTAGCGGGACCAAGGCTTGCTGATCCGGATGAAAGTAAGGCCGCTCAAAATCCCGAGGGGTCAACTTACTCACACAGGTGAACCAACGCGCGTGGATGCCCTCTAGCATCTTAATACTTGGGGTGAGATCGTTATCCGTCGCGTCCGCAAATTCTGCCCAAAGTGCCTCTTTATAAGGTTTGATCACCGGGTTTTCTTCTGTTAAGGCCAATTTGAAGCGAGTAAGCGCATTCATATGCGAATCTGCGCAATGGTGCACCACTTGTTTGATGTTCCATCCTTCAGGGCGATAGATATAACTCAATTCTGCTGAATTCAAGTCGTCTACCAACTCCTTGAGGAGCCAAGGGAAATCGCGAATGGTAGCGATCCACTCGGCATAATTCATCATATTGATCTTTTCCGGAAGTTGATCCTTTCCGATGGGATATCGAAGTTCGTCTAAAGTCATTCTTTAGGAATTTAAAGCTTCTTTATAAGTGCTAATTGCGCGCTCTCGTGCCATTTTGTGCTCTACCATGGGTTCGGGATAATCATCCGATTGATATTCGGGCACCCAGGTATCGAGATATTCACGTTGCTTGTCAAACTTATCGATCTGGGTGGTGGGGTTAAATACTCTAAAGTAGGGAGCAGCGTCACAGCCTGTTCCCGCAGCCCATTGCCAGTTCCCGTTGTTGCTGGCCAATTCATAATCCAGAAGTTTCTCGGCAAAATAGGCTTCCCCCCAACGCCAATCGATCAGTAAGTGTTTACACAAAAATCCTGCGGTGATCATGCGCACTCTGTTGTGCATATAACCCGTATTGTTGAGTTCTCTCATTCCGGCATCTACCATAGGGTAACCGGTATTGCCCTCACACCACTTTTTAAAATCCTCTTTATTGTTGCGCCAAGGCACAGCATCGTATTTTTCTCTGAAGTTATTATTGACCACTTTGGGGAAATGATAGAGGATCTGCATAAAGAATTCACGCCAAATGAGTTCGCTCAAAAAAGTGCCCTCCTCATCTTTTACTTTCTGTACCAACTTCCGGATCCCAACCGTTCCAAAGCGCAAATGAGGTCCCAAGCGACTCGTCCCGTCTTTTGCTGGGAAGTTTCTGGTGTCTTTGTAATTTGGGACTACATCTAAGTCATATTCCGGAACTTTGATCTCAGATTCTTTAAATCCGAGTTGATCCATGCTTGGAAATTCCTCAGAGGATGCGGCAAATGCTTCAACACCTACCTCAGGATAGGGCTGGTGTTCATTCGGATTAAAGTGTTCCAACCACTTGTTCTTAAAAGGCGTGTACACCACATAGGGGTCACCGTCATCCTTGAGTACTTCTTGCGGTTCAAAGATCACCTGATCTTTGTAACGGTTAAAAACAATATCTTCTGATTTGGCCCATTTTGCAACGCTCTTGTCGCGTTTACGGGCATAAGGTTCGTAATCGCGATTGGTGTGAATGGCCGCAATCTTATATTGTTTAGCCAATTCTTTAAGGACCTCCAAAGGTTTTCCTTTACGAATACAAAAGCCAGCATTTCCTTCTTTTAAAGTTTGCTGCATTTTAGACAGGCTGTCATAAATAAAATTAACCCGCGCATCATCTGCTGGCAATTCATCCAGTATATTCTCATCGAAAATAAATAGCGGGAGGATCTTGTATTCCCCATCGGCAGCTGCATAAAGCCCAGCATTGTCATGAAGTCTCAGGTCTCTTCGAAACCAAAATACTGCAATTTCTTCGTTCTCTTTCATAGCGTAATCTTATTGCTTGGTGCACTTTAAGGCATACACCAATGGAATTTTATTATCAAAGGGTTTGAGTTGAAACTTTTCAGGGGCAACTTCCACCGTGTGGGCAAAACAATCGTAAGGCGAATAGTCAAATTCTTGAAAAACCGCAAGGCTAAGCTTTTGGTCCAAGAGGGCAGTCAGTACTTCACTCAAAGGGTGGTTCCAAGTCACATAATCTGCTTCAAAATCGTGATCGGTGTCGGTATAACTTCCCGATGAGGTCTCTTTAATAGGACCGTCATTGAAGTAATTGTAGATCACGCCTTTAAAATCGTCATCGTACATCCATACCACAGGATGAAACTCCGCCATAATAAATTCACCACCAGGTTTTAAAAATCTATTGACAACACTTGCCCAGCGATCCAAGTTTGGAAGCCAGCCAATGGTGCCGTAGCTAGTAAAGACAATATCATACTGCTTATTCAAATGCTCGGGTAGTTCATAAAGATCACAACAAATAAATTCGGCATCTAAACCCAAAGAGCTGTTGAGCTCTCGTGCCTTGTCAATAGCAGCGTCTGAGAGGTCTACGCCAGTTACTTTAGCACCCATGCGCGCCAAGGAAAGACTGTCTTGTCCAAAGTGACATTGTAAATGCAAAATTGACTTTGATTTTACCTCACCAAGCAGCTCTAATTCTATGCTGTTTAATGAATTCTTCCCTTTTAAGAATCCGGGAAGGTCGTAAAACTCCGAGGTGACATGAGCCGCCGTGCGCGTGTTCCAACTGGCTTTATTTATTGCTTTGTAATCCATCTTTAAGCGACTTCATGGCCTAATTTTGCCTCGTAAATTCTAAACCAGTGCTCGTCGCTTAGATTAATTTCTTGGGCACGGACGGCAGCTTTTAAACGTTCAATTTTTCCACTTCCAACTATAGGCATGATCCCAACAGGATGCTTAAGCAGCCAGGCGTACATGATCGTGGCAATGTCTGTATTGAGTTCTCCTGCAATGTTGTGGATCACTTCGAGCAAGGGCACACGGTCCTTGTTGGCAGCGGAGAAGAGTTTCCCTCCTGCCAAAGGCGACCACGCCATAGGATGCATGCGCTTTTCCAGCAGATAATCAATATTGCCGTTGTCAAAATGTTCTAAACAGTTCACAGAGATCTCAATTTGATTGGTGATCAAATCTTGGTCCAAGTAAGACTGTAAGGTTTGCGTTTGTTGCGGGGTGAAGTTAGACACTCCAAAGTAGCGAACCTTTCCGCTTTGCTTTAAATGATCAAAGGCACGAGCAACTTCACCCGGATCATAGAGTGGCGAAGGCCTGTGCAAAAGCAAAACGTCCAAATAATCTGTTTGCAAGTTTTTCAAGGATTGCTCCGTGCTACCCACAATGTGATCATAGCTCAGGTCATAAGATTTCACAGAGCGCTCCGGATATTTTTCAGAAAGCAATTTGATGCCACATTTGCTGACCAGTTCCAATTGGCTTCTTAAGCTTGATTTGTTCGCCAAGGCCTTGCCAAAAAGGGTTTCACACTCGTAGTCTCCATAAATATCAGCGTGGTCAATGGTAGTTATTCCCAGGTCCAATCCTTGTTGGAGCAAATTCAAAATTTCGTCTTGAGAATACTCCCAATCTTTCAAGCGCCAATAGCCGTGAATGAAGGTGGAGAAGCTGAGGTCTTTAGTGAGTTGTTTTCTGCCGGATTGCATACTTAGAATTTAATGGTTCTTATGTTCGTAACGCCTTGTTTTAAAAGGTCAGCGATCTTTAAGGCGCGATCGATCTGTTTGTCTGTATTGTTTACTGCGGCCACTGTTGCTAAAATGCTTCGTTGCCCGCCAGGAGTGAGTTTTTCAAAGATGGCTTCTGCCTCCGGGTCTGTCCGGATCACCTCTGCAAAGGTCTCAGGTACTTCAAATTGGTACTTGGTATCGTCTATTTTTACCGTGGCCTGTACTTCGCTGCCCAATTCCAGATCAAGGGCCTTCATATGCTTTTTGCTCAGCATGATAAAATGTCCAAAGGCTTTTCTAAAAAGTATGGCCGCGTGCACTTTATAATCTTTACTCAGGTGAACAATTACGCGTTTGTTTCCGCCTTCCTTTAAAGCGTCAATATGCGCCTCAGGCAAGGGCAGGTAGCAAGACCAGCCTTTCCCTTGCTGTTTAACGGTGGTTGTATAGGAATAGCTTGCTGCCAATTATTTCAATCCTAAGGTGTCTCTTAAAACACTGTCGCTATTGCTATTTCTGCGCCAGTAATCAGAACGAATGCTCTTGATCAAGGTTCCAGTAGTAGTGATCGTATCACTGCTGCCAAAGCCTTTGGGGTGACTTTCTTCCCAGCCTAAAATTTTATGTGGAAAAGCGGTTTGAAAATCAATTTTAATGGTGCGCTTTAGTTCAGGGTACTTTAGGGTATAACTGCTGATACTATCTGCGCTGCTTAACTCCGCTACGGCCTTATACGCCTGCGCTTTTACATGTTTTAATCTCAGATAGAAAAAGCTCGGGATCATTTCTAGATCTCCTTGCGGTAAATTATCGTTTTGTAGTCGAATCATAGACCAGAGGTCATCTTCTAACAAGGACTTGCTCAAACGCAATCCTTCTTGGCCCTCTCCTTGAAAGTAGGAGTTAATGTCTATCTCAAACTGATCTGTATTTTTGAGCTCCATATAAACATGACCGCACCATTCTTGTACAGAAGTGGCGATCTTTAAACTGTGCTGTCCATCCTCAAAAGGGAAGAAGCTAGAATTGATCATGGAATAAGGATAGATCCCAGTATTGAAATTCTTGGTGAAATTCAGTTTAAGCACCGACGGATCTGCCGCTGTGGGATTATCTGCCTTAGTGAAGCTGCTTTTCGAGAAAGGCTCGGTCACAAAGATCATTGCCGCTTGGCCTTCTCTCAATTCTCCGTAACGCGCTTGAGAAAGGGCATAACTAGAAATTTCTGCCGTTCCGTTGAACCAGTAATCCTTGTGTTGTTGCGAAGGGGTGTATTTGAAATCGTTCGCTGAGGATTCCTGCGGACTTACTGCTCCGATCTCCGTTGTTTCTTTACAACTGATCACTGTCAGCATTAAAAAAAGAATAGTGAATAAGTTTCTCATCGCTAAATGCCTTTAGGTCTGAGGTGCTTTTCTGGTCTTAGATCCTTCCTTTTTCTGCCAATTCGTTAAGCATTTTGGTGTGCACCTCGTGTATTCCTTCAAAGGTACGAATGCATAAGCGGTTGTCAAAGAGAGATTCGCCTCTTTCCTTTTGATCTTTTAGTTTTTCTGGAGTGATGTATTGATCTTTATCGCCATAGATATAATAGACAGGAGTTGCCGGATCTAAATAGTCAAAATCAGCTTTGGTCAATTCTACAGGAATGCCACCTGAATGCAAAACCAGCATTTTGGGTTGAATCTTTCTGCTAGCCATCCAACGGCAAACTACAGATACACCTTGAGAATAACCCATCAGAATCAATTTAGAAAGGTCCAAGGATTCTGCCTCAAAGACCGCATCTATATAGTTGAGCACGTTTTGAGTTTCTGCAGCAGTGTCCTCCCGAGTGAGCCAACTTGCCCCTACGTGTTTAAAATCAGGGCCTTGATAGTATTTGCTCGGCGCTTGCGGTGCAACAATATAATTGGACAGTGGATCCATGGCTTTGAAATACTTCAAAAAGTATCGGCTCAAATAGCCCATTCCGTGAAAGGCAAACCATAGATTTTGATCAGTCCCCTGGCGTTCGTTTAGGGTTTCATAGCTGTTTGAGTTTTGATAAATAACCCGTTTTGTAGTCATAAATGCTGCGGCCTAATTTTGTATATTTACAAAGTAAACGATTCAAATGGAGTATACCAAAGAAGAACTTTTAGCGCGTTGCAATCAGATGTGCAAAAACACACTAATGGAAACGCTCAATATTGAATTTGTTGACTTTAATGATCATTCTATCACTGCAAAAATGCCCGTGAACTCTAGAGTCCATCAACCCGATGGCGTGCTTCACGGAGGCGCTTCGGTGGCACTGGCAGAAAGTGTAGGGAGCGCAGCGGCCTTTATCTTTCTCGGAAAGAAAGATGTACAGGTCAGGGGAATTGAAATTGCAGCCAATCACGTAAAATCCATTCGGGAAGGAGCGGTTTTCGCCAAGGCGGAGATCATGCACAAGGGAAGAACCACACAACTTTGGCAGATCCGAATTACCGATGAACAAAATAACTTAATCTCACTCGTAAAACTAACAACACTAACGCTCTATAAGGAACAACCATGACACTCTTAGATTTTACTCCCCAAGTTGAATCGCATTTTAAAAACAACCTTCCTTTTGTAATTTATAACGAACCCAACAGCCTCAATGTCCATGCTTTATTGCAGCATAGTGACAAGCAACATCTGGTCAAAAATCTCACGCGAACCGGTTTTGTGTTTATGCCTTATTCCAGTAAGAATCGGGCTATTTTGATTCCCGATGAGCATGCTGATGCCTTAACTGTAGCTTTGGATGCCGATTATTTTCGCGATCTGGACCCTCGGGTTGCTGCAACGGATGTGCCTATTGTTGGGGTCAATTACGAGCAGATGCTGAGTGAGGCTATTGAGCAGATCAGCAAAGGAAACCTGCTTAAAGTGGTTTGCAGTAGAAAAGACGTAGTGCCGGGTAGTTTTGACCCGATAGCACTTTTTCTAGCTACCTTAAAACATTATAAAGATGCCTTTGTGTATGCCTTTTATCACCCTAAAGTTGGATTTTGGATCGGAGCAACTCCAGAGACCTTCATCAAGGTAGATGGAACCACTTTTAAAACGATGGCCTTGGCTGGCACCCAAAAAGTATATCCCGATGTAAAGCCGCAGTGGACACCTAAAGAGGTCAATGAACAGAGTTTTGTCACTAAGGCCATAACCGAAAGCCTAGAGTCCTTAGCCAAGGTTATTGTTGTCTCTAAAACCTACAACAAACAAGCCGGGACCTTATGGCACATCTGCAATGATATTTCGGGAACCCTAAAGAACAAAAAAGAAATGCTACATCGCGTTTTGGAAGCTTTGCATCCAACTCCTGCAGTTTGTGGTTTGCCGCGTACAAAGGCCAAGAATTTCATCAGCAAACACGAAAATTACGATCGTGAGTACTATACCGGTTATTTAGGTAGGGTAACTGCTGGTTTAAATACACAACTATACGTAAATTTGCGTTGTATGAAAATTACGGACAAAGCGGCCGAGATTTTTGTCGGTGGAGGTGTTACAGAGGGCTCTAACATTTTTGATGAATGGGTAGAGACCGTCAACAAAGCCGAAACCATGAAGCAAATTTTGCGCTTGCCGGTTCCGTCATAGCACAATGGCCCAAAACCTAGAAGAGAAGACATATTCCAGTATACCTTTAGCGCAACTTGCTGTTGCTGCTTGCAAGGCACATGGAATCTCTCGGGTAATTATTTCTCCGGGTTCCAGAAACGCTCCCCTTACTTTAGGTTTTACCAATGACCCGTATTTTGCTTGCTATTCTATAGTAGATGAACGCGTAGCGGCATTCTTTGGTCTGGGAATGAGTCAGTTCGATGGAGTGCCGACAGTCTTGATCTGTACTTCTGGCTCTGCGGTCTTAAATTATTTCCCTGCTATAGCCGAAGCCTATTACAGCAGGATCCCCTTGGTAGTGCTTTCTGCGGATCGTCCCGCACACAAGATCGATATCGGAGATGGTCAGACCATTAAGCAGCAGGGTGTTTTTGGAGATCACGTGAGCTTTTCGGCCCAGTGTATTGAGGACTGCGGAGCAGATTCTGTCAATCATCAATATTTTCAGCGGGCGCTGAATACTGCTATTAAGCAGAAGCGCCCAGTGCATCTCAACCTACCCTTTGAAGAACCCTTGTATCAATTGGTGGATGGTCCTTCAGTTCACTACATGGCAGAGACCCTAGTAGAGGAGAAAGCAGCTTTTGAACTACCTCTTGACTTTTTGGAGGATTTTGATCGCGCAAAACGAATCATGGTCATTGCCGGTGTAATGCCTCCAGGTGCGGTAGAAACGCAAGCGCTCGACAAACTGCTCAATGATCCTCGAGTTTTGATGCTCACAGAGACGACCTCTAATTTGCATCACTCCAAACTTGTCAGTGGTATTGATCAATTGATAGCAGCTTTAGATCCTGAGGAGTTAGCCGCTTTAAAGCCTGATCTTTTGATCTCCTTTGGCGGCATGGTGGTATCCAAGAAGATCAAAGCCTTTTTGAGGGGTCATGCACCCAAATGGCATTGGCACATAGATCCTTTAGAAGCCAATGACACTTACTTTGCCTTAAAGGGGCATTTAGAGACAACCGTTACAGATTTCTTAGAGCGATTGCCAGAATCTAAATGGAAGCAGGAAGCTTCTTATCAAAAGGATTGGTTGCAGTTGCGTGATGCTTTTAGAAAGAACCACCACCGCTATTTAGCAGCCATTCCCTTTTCTGACCTCAAAGCTTACGGTGTCGTTTTTGATGCACTGCCTGCGGGAATTACAATACAGGTTGCCAACAGTGCTGCCATACGCTATGCACAGTTGTTTGAATTGCCCGAAAGTGTTGCGGTTTATTGCAACAGAGGTACTAGTGGTATAGACGGTTCTACCAGTACGGCCTTGGGACATGCTGTGGTTTGTGATGATCCGGTGCTATTTGTAACAGGAGATCTGAGTTTCTTCTATGACAGCAACGCCCTTTGGAACAATCACACTCCGGCTAACTTTAGAATCATTTTGATCAATAATTCGGGCGGCGGAATCTTTAGAATCCTACCTGGAGACAAATCAAAAGACAATTTTACCACCTATTTTGAGACGGTGCACGGGCTCAATGCTTCCTCTTTAGCAGAAATGTACGGATGGGATTACAGCAGTGTAACTTCATTTTCCGATCTACATCAGCATTTGGAGGAATCTTTTTGGCAAGGTGATAAACCAGCAATATTAGAGGTCTTCACGCCTAGAGAAGAAAACGATCAGCTTCTTTTGGACTATTTCAAAGCGGTTAAGCAGGGTCTATAATAGACTTACTCCATTCATTAGCACTTTTAATATCGTCAAAAACAGCGAAGGCTTTAGTGAAGAATTTTGATTCCAACATGGCATTTGCCGCGCTCACAGAGTCCTTGGCAACAATAGCGATTCCCTTTAGGTTGGGTACGCGTTCTAGATATTTATAGTCGTTGGGCTGCACGGAATAACTGTTGATCCTGTTGGAGATCATAGTAAAAGGCTTAGGGCCAATATATTTCAGACACTCCATGAGCAATTGAATACCCGTGACGTAAGAGATGTTCACGCCCTCGTTAAATTCAGTAATGACTATTTGATCATAGAAATAGATATTCCCTAGTGCGGAATACTGCACATGTCTCGGCGATCTGCCGTCATCAAAATGGGTGTGGGGAGTGAGGTTCATAAGGAAGGCCTAAAATACTCAAACCCGCCCACCCTCACAAATTAAAAACAGTTGTTTTTAGCATCACTCTAAGTTGTACATTTGCCGCATGGAATTGGGTCAATACAATACACTTACCATCTTAAGGGAGACAGATCCTGGACTTTACTTAGGAGATACCGAAGAAAATGAGGTTTTACTTCCCCACAAATACAAACCCCAGCAATACGCCATTGGTGACGCTATAGAGGTTTTTGTTTACCGGGATAATGAAGCGCGACTGATCGCTACAACCTTAATACCCAAAGCAGTTGTGGGTGAATTTGCTTATTTGCGCTGTTCTCAGCAAACCCCTCACGGTGCTTTTATGGAATGGGGAATTGAGAAGGACTTATTTGTGCCTTTTAAAGAACAAGCCCGAAAAATGACCCCGGGAAGTTGGTATACCGTGTACATCTACATAGATCCTAAGACAGAGCGCTTGGTAGGTTCATCTAAAACTAAGAAATACCTCTCCAACGATAACATCACCTTGAAGAAATACGACAAGGTGGATATTTTGATCACCCACATTACCGAGCGCGGCGCAAACGCTATTGTAAACGGTCAGCATGATGGATTGATTTACATTGAGAATATCTTTGAGGATATCAGAAGCGGGGACAGATTGCCTGCTTACGTTAAAAAGATACGCCCGGACAACAAGATAGATCTACTACTACAGCAAGAAGGCTATCGCAGCATTGAACCCAATGCAGAATTCCTCCTGGAAGAACTAGAGATGGCTGGCGGCTTTTTAGGGGTCACGGATAAAAGTGATCCGGATACCATCAAAGAATTGCTCGGAATGAGCAAAAAGAGTTTTAAAAAGGCTTTAGGATCCTTGTATAAGGCCAGAAAGGTAAAGATAGAAGACGACGGAATCAGTCTTATCTAAAAAAACGATTCCCACTGTAGGGTGAGCAACGCCAGCAAAAACCTCTTGTTGTTAGCGGGTCAAAGAATTGCAAACCGCGCATTTCTGTGTAAACCGTATTGGTCACCTTAGACTGTTTGTCATTGGCGTAAGGGCTTTGCACGGTAAACCCTAAGGATTTTACCCGAATCGGTCTAATAGACATAGCGCGTACCCGGTCTTGATTGGTTTTATTAATTGCTGCCGACATGTCCACAGGCTCCCAAAAAGAACCTGCCTCTGTGTTGAAACTGATCGGGGTTAATGGATACGACCCGATGTAGACAAAGTTGTACTCCTCAGAAAATATATCCGGTTCATCCTCCAAAACAAAAGCGCCAAAATCAATAGTGAAAGTGTCTGGCTCTTGCGCCCAAATAGACACCGACCCGATCATCAGCAGTAACAGGATATAAATTCTTGGCCTTCTCATAGCTGTAGCTAAAATAGCAAAAATCGCACCAAAAATATACTAGTAGTATGTTAACGCTTGTATTTGGAAATGCGATGCTGAGGCAATAAAAGCGCATCTAGAGCCTGAATCAATTGCTCGTGTGCAACGATGGGGATGGGGGCGAAAAGCGACTCAAGTTCTAGATGACTTTTGCTTGGACTTTCATAAAACACAACGTGATAGGACTGCATGGCCGGAAAGAGTTCTAAAAACCATTTGAGATCAACGGGATTGATGCTGTAATCGTGTATGCGATTGGAAATATAATGGAACGGCTTATCCTCAGGATAGAAATTGGAGATCGCAAATATGATGCTGTAGGCTGCATCTCGGTCATAAACTGAGGCTTCATGCATCTGCGAGATCACAAAATCATCAAAAAAGAACAGATCGGTGCATTCTAAATTGACTTCTTTCTTGCAAAATTTATAGATAACTGAACGTTCAACTCTCATCCCCTAGAATTTTTGTACAAAGCTAGGGGTGGTATATGAGAAGCGATTCAAATCACTCTTCTGAAAATCAGTGTTTTAGACAAACGGACAATAAACTCGATAAACGACCCTAAGCCTTAGAGATTCAGTTTCTTAGCTGTGTTTTTTGGCACTGCATCCTTATGTACCATAATGCTGATGCTCTTCAGGCGCATATAAGCCTCGGAGAAATAAACGTAACCGCCAAAGGCAGTTCGGTCTTCTGCCGTGCCCCAGCTGTTCTTTACCTTGTAGTAGCGATTGCCCTGCTGATCTTTAACGATACCAGTAATATGCATCAAGTGATCGTCTGTAGTACTAAAGCTTTCAAAACGCTCTTGACGTAAATCTTGATCTACCGTGAGTTCTGGATAGATCGCAGTCCAGGCCTTTGGAGTGAGACTCGCATCTTCAGGAACTACAGCCACTCCATTTTTAGAAGAGAATCCGCGCTCGCTGACATCACAGTCCAGCTCTACGGTGTAACCATTTTCTAAGGCATTATCAATGGTTTGCATCAGCTCGTCCAAGGAGACATTGTAAAAACTCCCGTTAGAGAAATTATCTGGAATGTCTAATATACTTTGAGCGTACATCGGCATGTGGGAGAAAGAAGTAATGCTGACATAAGCATCCGGATCCAAGCCCGTCATTTTTAAAAAGGACTGCGGCGTATAGCTCTTCCCCTCGTATTTGAACTGCTCTGGAATGCTCCCTAAATACACATCCAAAACGCCCGCAACAGCCATTTGCCAATTGGCACTCAAATTGCGCCCTGGATTTTCAATATAGGTGTTGAGCATGGATTTGATCACAGCCACCATTTCTGCATGGTTGTGCCTGTCAGCTCCTGCTTCCAAACCAGTATAGACGCTATTGGGTACCAAACCGTAATCACGCACCGAGTTGATCACATCATGGGCTAATCCACCCTCACTGAATTGTGCCTTTCCTTGGCGCATCATGTAATTCCACGCCTTTTTAGGATAGGTCATTCGCACATTATACATCTCAGATAGATCGATCTGTTGTCCTGAGATCCGCATGATCTCAGACTCTAAAAAAGAAGAGGTTGAAAAGCTCCAGCAAGTTCCCGTTACGCCTTGGCTAATTACAGGTGTTGCTTCAAGATCAATTAGGGTTGTGAATTGATAGGGTTCCTGTGCTTGGTTGGTAAAAACAAAGGAGAATAAGAGTGTCAGAGTGGTGACAATACGACGCATAACTGGATGAGTTTAAGAGTGGCTCAGCTAAAAAAGCCTTATTTTTACACGAAAATAGTGAATATGTCTCAAGCAAATTGGATCACCGCCAAAACCTATACCGATATCACCTATAAAAAGTGTGATGGAGTGGCGCGTATTGCCTTCAACAGACCGGAAGTGCGCAACGCGTTCCGCCCAAAGACGACCAGCGAATTACTCGATGCCTTTCACGATGCCCAAGAAGACACCTCGATAGGTGTGGTGCTTTTAAGCGCTGAGGGGCCTTCACCCAAGGATGGTGTTTACAGTTTTTGTAGTGGAGGAGATCAAAAGGCGCGAGGCCATCAGGGATACGTTGGTGAAGACGGATACCACCGCTTGAATATCTTGGAAGTTCAGCGCTTGATCCGTTTTATGCCTAAGGCTGTCATAGCTGTGGTACCTGGATGGGCCGTAGGGGGTGGACACAGTCTGCACGTAGTTTGTGATATGACCTTGGCCAGTAAAGAGCATGCTATTTTTAAACAGACCGACGCTGATGTGACCAGTTTTGACGGCGGATATGGATCGGCCTACCTCGCTAAGATGGTTGGGCAGAAAAAGGCTAGAGAGATTTTCTTCTTGGGTCGAAATTACTCTGCCGATGAGGCTTTTCAGATGGGAATGGTCAATGCTGTTGTCCCGCATGATGAATTAGAGGACACGGCCTTTGAGTGGGCTCAAGAGGTATTGGCTAAGTCTCCAACCTCTATCAAGATGCTCAAGTTCGCCATGAACCTGACCGATGATGGTATGGTAGGCCAGCAAGTATTTGCGGGTGAAGCTACACGCTTAGCCTATATGACCGATGAAGCCAAAGAAGGAAGGGATGCCTTTTTAGAGAAGCGCAAACCCAACTTTGACAAAAAATGGCTCCCATAATTCAACTAAGGGCATTTCAATCGCTTTTTTAACGCTTTTATTGCGAATATCATATCTACTAAAACGATTTCGTTGCGAATATCGCATTGAAAAATATGCAGTATTTGGTGCTTATTGCGGTTTTAAATTATGGAATCCGCAGGCACAGCACAATCTGTTGCAAGATTGATAATCCTTTTCAACTTATTCCTTTTTGCCCTTGTTGGCCTGTCTAAATTGTCCATTTTTAGAGCTTAAATTTTTTTGAAAAATGCGAGCATACATCAAGGGAACAGGTTCTTATACCCCAGACAAGGTAGTCCCCAACAGTTTTTTTGAAGCCGTTGGATCATCAGATGAGTGGATCCACAACCGATTAGGAATAAAAGAGCGACGCGTAGTGACCGATCAAACCACCAGCGATCTTGCTGCAGAAGCAGCAAAACGCGCTTTGGCAGATGCTGAGCTCTCGCCAAGCGATATTCAACTCATAGTGGTTGCAACCGCAACTCCAGATAGGCCAGCGCCTTCATGCGCTTGTTTTGTGCAAGAAAAGCTCGGAGCCTTTAATGCAGTGGCTTTTGATATCTCTGCAGTTTGTTCTGGAGCTCTGTTTGCCTTGGCCACAGGAGCGCAATACATCAGCTCAGGCATGTTCAAAAGAGTTATGGTCATCGGGGCCGATACCTTCTCCAACATTACTGATTGGAATCGTAGAGATTCGGTTTTCTTTGGCGATGGAGCAGGGGCTATTGTATTAGAGGCAACGGAGGAAGACAAAGGTTTTGTTGACTTTTTGTTGCATACGGACGGTCGCGGAAAAGATGGTTTCACCGTTTATGCTGGAGGATCAGAGCAACCTGCATCCGAAGAAACACTCAGTAATGGCGGACATTATTTTACCATGGATGGTAAAGCTGTCTATGAGACCGCTACGGCTGTGGTACCCAAAAGCATCAATGCTTTACTTGAGCGCAACACCACCAGCGTTGATCAGCTAAAGTTTATGCTTCCACATCAACCGAGCATTGGTATTCTCAAAACCATTGCAGAAAAAATTGGTTTGCCTTTTGAAAAGGTAAAAACCAATATGGACAAATATGCCAATACCTCGGGTGGAACCATCCCCATCGTATTGGATGAAACTTTGAAAAACGAACCTCCAACTCCGGGTGATCTGTTGTTGTTTGCAGCAGTAGGTGCCGGATGGACATGGGGGACAGCCTTATATAAATGGTAAATCAAACAGCTATGTTAGCAGGTAAGACATTTTTGATCACAGGAATAGCAGATGAACAATCTTTGGCCATGTATACAGCCAAAGAGATCATTAAAATGGGTGGACAGGTAGTCTGTACTGCCTTAGGAGTAAGTAGTCATCACGGTGACTTGTCAGACAGAGCAAAAGCCTATTTGAACAAGAACTTTGAAGATTTTCAGCAAGCTGTAGAAAGCGCTTTGGGAAAGGACGTTAAGACAGCGGTGCTTGATGTAACCTTAGAGGAGAACGTGGCCGATTTTGCCAAAGGATTAAAAGAAGAAGGAATTGAATTAGACGGTCTTTTACACGCTATTGCCATGGATAAGACCATTAGGAACAAGCAAGTGAAGCCCTTATTGGAGGTTACGCGTGATGAGTTCTGTGACACCTTAGATGTTTCTGCCTATTCTTTAATTCGATTGACACATCACTTGCTGCATGCTGAGGTCTTGCAGCGCGGAGCTTCCATTTGCTCGATCAGCTATATCGCAGCAGAAAAGGTAACTTTCCATCCATACAGAAACATGAGTATCGCTAAAGCTGCTTTGGAACGTATTACTGTAGAATTGGCCGACGAGCTAGGGCGCAGTCATGCCATGCGCGTGAATGCCGTTCGATTCTCCCCTTATATGGGAAGTAAAGCGGGAACGGCAACATTAATGCCAGAAGACGTGACCACCTCAGATAAAATGAGTCCCCTAGGGAATGCTACCCCAGAGGACTTGGCTAAAGAGATTGTTCATCTGTTTCGTCCAGATGTCCGCATCACGGGTGAGATCAGACATGTGGATGGCGGTTATCACGTGACGGGCTAGTAGGCCTGTTCGTGTACATTGGCTACCGCGCGACCGCTCGGGTCGTTCTGGTTTTTAAAACTTTCATCCCATTCTAAGGCTACTGGTGAGCTACAAGCTACTGACGGCACAGAAGGAACGCTCCATGCGGCAGTTTCGCTAGGGAAGTGCTCTTCAAAAATGCTGCGGTAGTAAAACTCTTCTTTAGAAGTTGGTGGTTGCACCGGAAATCTAAAGTGGGCATTGGCCAATTGTTCATCGCTGACCAATTCTTCTACTTGTGCTTTAAGCGTGTCGATCCAATTGTAGCCTACACCATCACTGAATTGTTCTTTTTGTCTCCAAGCTACTTCTTCCGGTAACATATCTTCAAAGGCCTTGCGCAAGATCCATTTTTCAATTCGGCCTTCTTTGATCATTTTGTCTTCTGGGTTGAGGCGCATAGCCACATCCATGAATTCTTTATCCAAGAAAGGCACACGCCCTTCAATGCCCCAAGCCGCTAAGGACTTGTTGGCTCTTAAGCAATCGTATTGGTGCAAGGTGCTCAGCTTGCGAACAGTCTCTTTGTGGAATTCTTCAGCGCTAGGCGCTTTGTGGAAGTACAAATAACCGCCAAAGATCTCGTCACTACCTTCTCCAGATAGCACCATTTTGATTCCCATAGCTTTGATAGCTCGAGCCATCAGATACATAGGGGTAGAGGCACGCACTGTAGTAATATCATAGGTTTCCAAATGATAAATTACGTCGCGAATAGCATCGAGTCCTTCTTGAATGGTAAATTTTACCTCGTGATGCACCGTGTCTAAATGATCGGCAACTTTTTGGGCTGCAGCCAGGTCTGGTGAGCCTTCTAAACCAATAGCAAAGGAGTGCAGCTGCGGCCACCAAGCCGATTCCTTATCTCCAGATTCAATCCTTTTGTCTGCGTAACGCTTCGCTAGAGCAGAAGTGACAGAAGAATCCAATCCGCCAGAAAGTAATACTCCATAAGGCACATCAGACATCAATTGACGCTTGACTGCTGCATCTAATGCTTCACGAAGTTCCTCAACACTACTTTCGTTGTCCTTCACAGCTTCATAATCCATCCAGTCTCTGCTGTACCATTTTTTGAGCTCCTCATCTTTACTGTAGAGGTAATGCCCCGGAGGAAACAACTCGATCTTGGTGCAGACGCCTTCCAGTGCTTTAAGTTCTGAGGCCACATAAAAAGTACCGTCCTTATCCCAGCCCATATACAAAGGGATTATTCCCATATGGTCTCTGGCAATCAGATAGGCGTCCTGCTCCACGTCATACAACGCAAAACCAAACATACCGTTCAGATCATCAATGAAATCGGCTCCTTTTTCCTTATACAATGCCAAAATCACTTCACAGTCTGATTTAGTCTGAAAATTATAGCTGCCTTCAAATTGTTTGCGCCAATATTGATGATTGTAAATCTCTCCATTTGCAGCCAATACTAAATTCCCATCCTCACTAAAAAGCGGTTGTTTTCCAGAAGTAGGATCAACGATCGCCAAACGCTCATGCGCCAAGATCGCTTTGGGGTGATCAAAGATTCCGCTCCAATCGGGTCCGCGATGCCTGAGGCATTTAGCCATGGTTAATAATTGAGGTCGCAACTGCTGAGCAGGCTGCTTAAGGTCAAAGGCGCATACAATTCCACACATAATTTTGTTGTTTAGTTTAAATCAAAAAAAAAGCCCGTCAAGTACAAAAACCTGACGGGCAATATCTTAGCGACAAGTTTCTGCTAGGGCATCCTGTTATTATTATTGTTATTGAAATTGAAAGTAGCCATATTGTCTAACTTAACTTGTCTGTTGTTATCTGGTGTAAATGTTCGAATTATTTTTTTAATATCAAAATCCGAATTGAAAAAATCGCACAGGAAAAACCCTCTAAAGTGTTGGGAAGTCCTGTGGATTCGCCTCATGCATGATACTGTAAACTTTTTCAAAAATATCTTCAACAGACGGTTTTGAGAAGTAATCTCCATCAGATCCGTAAGCTGGACGGTGTGGTTGAGCCGATAGTGTTTGTGGTTTACTGTCCAAATGCTGCCATACGTTTTGCTTCTCCAAGATCTCTTGCAATAAATAGGCTGAAGTTCCACCAGGCATATCCTCATCGATCACTAAAAGACGATTGGTCTTAGCCACACTTTTAGCTACGTCTTGACTGAGGTCAAAAGGCAATAATGACTGCGCATCGATCACCTCGGCATCAATACCAACCTGTAACAAAGATTTTGCAGCTTGTTCTACCAATCGCAGGGTAGAGCCGTAAGAAACAAGCGTGATGTCACTCCCTTCCTTCACGGTTTCTACAACACCAATCGGCGTTCTGAATTCCCCTAAATTGCTCGGCATTTTTTCTTTTAGACGATAACCATTCAAGCACTCTACAATGAGTCCGGGTTCGTCACTTTCTAGGAGTGTATTGTAAAAACCGGCGGCTTTGGTCATGTTGCGCGGTACTAAGATGTACATGCCTCGCAGCAGGTGAATTAAGGCGGCCATTTGAGATCCGCTGTGCCAAATTCCTTCTAAACGGTGTCCACGAGTTCTAACAATAAGCGGTGCTTTTTGCATGCCGTGGGTTCGGTAACGCACGGTAGCCAAATCATCACTCATGATCTGAATACAGTATAGGATGTAGTCCAAATACTGGATCTCTGCAATAGGGCGTAGCCCGCGCATAGCCATTCCGATTCCTTGTCCAAGAATAGTGGCTTCACGAATTCCCGCATCAGCAACACGTAAATCACCAAACTTTTCCTGAAGACCTTCTAAACCTTGGTTAACGTCTCCAATTTTACCAGAATCTTCCCCAAAGATCAAGGTCTCTGGTTTGGTTCTAAAAATGTGTTCAAAGTTGTCACGAACCACAACGCGTCCGTCAACTTCTTCCGCGCTGTTGTCATAAACTGGCAGCACCTCTGCAATGGCAGTGGCTTTTCCATCGTGCTCACTGTATAGATGAGCGCTGTATTTAGGTTGGATACGCGCTTTATAGCTGGCGATCCATTGGTGCAGTTTTGTTTTTGCTTCGGATTTTTCTCCGACCAAGTAGGGCAATACGGAGCGTGTGGCCTTTAATATGTCGCTTCTAAACGGTTCTGTATTGGCTGCTAAATTCTCACGGATAGGCTTAATGAAACTACCGTTAGCGCTAGCTGCTTCTACCTCCGCTAACAACTGAAGTGCTTCTTTTTGTTCTTGCAACTGCCCGCTTAAATAAGCATTCCAGGCTGCTTTCTTGCCTTCACGAACTTCCTTTTTGATGCCTTTCTCAAGAGTAACGAGGTCTTCTTCTGTGGCGATATTGTTTGCCAACATCCACTCGCGCATCTTGAGGTTGCAATCGTGCTCTTGTTCCCACTGTAAGCGCTCTGGAGATTTGTAACGCTCGTGTGAACCACTGGTAGAGTGACCTTGAGGTTGGGTGAGCTCTTGAACGTGGATCAAGACCGGTACATGTTCTTCACGAGCCAAACGTCCGGCTTGTTGATAGGTATTGATCAGTGTGGCGTAATCCCAACCTTTCACGGTCATGATCTCATAACCGTCTTCTTCGCTATTGCGTTGGAATCCGCTGAGTACAGCAGAGATGTTCTCTTTAGTGGTCTGGTCTTTGGCGTGTACAGAGATTCCGTATTCGTCGTCCCAAACACTCACTACCATTGGTACTTGCAAAACTCCGGCGGCATTGATGGTCTCCCAAAAGTGTCCTTCACTGGTTGAAGCGTTTCCTATGGTTCCCCATGCAACTTCATCACCACCTTTGGAGAATTGTGTATGTCCTGAGAGTTCCTTGACATTTCTAAAGATCTTAGAGGCTTGTGCTAAACCTAAGAGCCTAGGCATTTGACTCGCCGTAGGAGAGACGTCAGAGCTGCTGTTCTTTTGGTCCGTTAGGCGTTTCCATTGTCCATTGGCGTCAACACTGTGTGTGGCAAAGTGTCCACCCATTTGACGTCCGGCAGACATTGGGTCGTGTTCTAGGTCTGTATGCGCATAAAGCCCCGCAAAGAACTGTTGAATGTTCAAAGCGCCTATGGCCATCATAAAAGTCTGGTCACGGTAGTATCCGCTGCGCCAATCTCCGTTTTTGAAGGCCTTTGCCCAAGCGAGTTGAGGCACTTCTTTTCCGTCGCCAAAAATCCCAAACTTGGCTTTTCCGGTAAGTACTTCACGACGTCCCAATAAACTGCATTCGCGACTGGTCACGGCTATGCGATAATCATTAAGTACTTGAGCCTTAAAATCTTCGAAACTGATCTCGGTTTCTGATTGCGGATGTGTTTGCATAGTGGGATACTTTTTGCGCGAACACAAAATTAGCGAAAATCGTCGGATTGGGCAATAGTGCTATGGGACGAAATATTAACAAATTCACATCTAATGTCTGTTTTGATTGCGAATAATTAAATTAAAACCGCTAATCTGGAATTCTGTTAAATATTTATCAATGAAAATGCAGAACCTAGTACCACTCTCTGGTAAAGAGCCTAAAGAGGGTTTGTGGGCTTAGCGTTACGATAAATCGGATGCGTTGATCGTAGTTGCCCAAGCTCGGTTCCCAACCCAAATTGGAGTAGAGCGGAAGGAAGACCTCAAAATAATCAGCTACCAAACTCAGACGAATTCCAGAGTCAAAAACGGCCTGAGTACCTCGATCTCTGTTGTGGATCAGCCCGGCGTCGCCATAAGCATAGATCCACTTCCAAATATTGGTGCTGGCATTGACGGTGGCTATCCAACTGTTGGAGAATGCAGGTTCTAGCTGAGATTTAAATCCACCTTCAGCAATAATGATCTGTTGAGAGAAGATCCCAGAATCGTCACTACGGCCGTAGTAATCGTAATCAAAGAGGTAATCTGTAGGGCGGTCCAAGGCAAAACTGAAGAAGTCATCATCCCTCGGGGTATCGTTAAAGAGAAAGACTCCCGCAAAGAATCGCAGGTTCAACTGCCTGTTACTCAAAAACAGCTTGCGGTATTCCAACGTAGTGGTCACCTTGCTGAACTGATCAGAAAGTTCATAACTGAAGGTTCCCTTATAAAAGTCGATCAGGTTGTTGTCTGAATAGGTGTATTGCAGGTTGAATACACTGTAGTTCGGCGTCTCCAAAGGAACATTGGGATCCTCATCACGGTCAATATTGATGTTTCTCAAACTGATGGTCTGGCGCATATTGCTGCGCAAATTGTCCGGATCTCTAAACGAGAAGGTGATAAACGGCGTGTAGCGTCTAAAATTCAATCCGACGTTATACGAACTCGTTCCTCCAGAGAACCCATAACGCATCGCATATAAGGAGCGGTTTTGTATAAAGTCTGTATAAACCACAGAAGCACTACCTACAATTTGATTCGACTTTAGGGCATAACGCGGCTGAATGCGGTAATTCCAATTTTTAGGAAGCACCGTTTTATTGTAGAGTTTAGGCCCAATAGAAAGTCCGTCATAGACATTAAAATCAAAGACAGGCATGACAAAACTCTGATTGTATTGCGGATCCTCAACATCTAAAAACAGTCGGAATTCTATGGGCTTGTTAAAGATCCCTTTGAGGTTTTTATAGTTGTTTCTGTTGTTGATCTCTGGCACTACGCGGTTGTAGTTCAAAGCCAATTGTCTGATCCCTTCACGAGGAATAGTGATCGTGGTCAAACTGTCTACTGGTGCTAACCATTTGGTGTAAACAATAGAATCTTTATGCAGGCCGTACAAGGGAACCGGTACCTTAACCCCAGTTTTATTTTTGATGGTCACGCGCAGGGAATCTCCCATGCGCTTCACCCGTTTAATCTTAAAGTCGATAGGGACGTTGGTCTCCACATACTCATCAAAGAACCAATCCACAGGCAATTCTGCATTTTCCTTCACCAAGTCTGCAAAGGCCTCAGAGGTAGTTGGTTTCAACACGTTTTGCTCATAGAAACTGCGGATGGATTCGTCTAAAGCATCAGAATCCAAATAGTCCTTTAAAAACTTAAAACCGACCCCGGCTTTATAACTGGAGGCAATATTCTTATTGAACTTTACCAAAGAATCTTTAGATGTGGTCAGGGATTGATCCAAGTTTCTACGAACCATGTTCATATACAACAGTTCGTACTGATCGTTGAACTCCAGATCACTGGCATGAGACCATTTGATCACCCAAAGGTTACTCAGACTCCCAATGATCTTCATGTCTGGATAGTACAGATCGGTATACTTCATCATCAGATACACTTGAATCCCTCCATAAAGCCAATGATCCTTACGCGGATCCAGCATCAAGGTATTCTTGAGGTATTTGGCCGTGATGGTCTTGAGTTGTTCAATATCGTATTGGAAACCGTCGGGAAAAGGACTGATGAAATCCGGCAACTGATTCAAACCGTAAACAGGACTCATTTTGTAATCCTCTCTAGAGATGATCATCTTTTCCAGCGGATAGGGACCGAGTTCCTTTTTCAAGAATTGAATGATCCGATCAATATTCAAAGCCTTCAGCGGCGGACTGATCTTGTTGTCGTCTAGATTAGTAATTACTTCGAATTCGTCAGTGATAACAGATTCGAAATCAAAGTTCTTGGTAATATAAAGCGGTATCTCCGTCCGATTGTCACCCGTAAGCACTGTAGTAGTGACCTCTGCGGTATTTCGTGATGAGATGGTGTTGAGGTTGCTGATCACTTTGTAATTCGTCGGAGCAGTGAAATTCACCTTGACGTGGAAAGGATCTGTGTAAAAATCGTTGAGATTTTTGTTGCTGTAGGCTTTCCAGCCCTTATTGTAGACGGCAGGAGCCATGTACCAATAGCGCAACTTTAGGTTGTTGTCATTATCATAACCAAAACGCGTAAAGCGGTCATTGGGCAAAAGGATACGGTAACTGAGTTTAAGTTTTTTGCTGTCCCCGGGAGCCAAGCCTTGCGGCAAAGCAATTTGGATCAAATCTACCTTGGGTCGTGTGTATTCTAAAGTGGAATCAGCCTCGTCGGTCAGCGAATTGAGTTGGGTCTTTCCGCGGTTCTTATCCTGTTCAAAATAAAAGCGGTTGTTGAAATTCTCCGCAAAGCGTATCCCGAGGTCTGAAGTCTTGGTAGAAAAACTATTGGCCCAGTCCAAAAGATAGATCTCGTGGAGGGTATCTTCACTGCTGTTGTAGTAAATGATCTCTTGCTCAACGTCTATATAGTGTCCAACAGGATCTGCCTCCGCCTTAATGAGCAACTGATTGGTTTGCCCGAAACCGAGACTGCTCAGCAATGCGCTAAGCAAGAAAGCTATGCCAATGCCACGATGCATTAACGTTTGATGAATTTGAGAGTTTCGCCCTTTTCAGAACGCAAAAGATAAAGACCGCTGGGTAAATTCTCCGTTGGAATTTCCAAGGTGCTTCCTGTTTCAAAATTATAATGACCTAAGAATTGCCCAAGACTATTGTAAAGTCCCAAACGTTGATTATCGGTTGTTATGCTTCCTGCCACATATATACGAGAGCTAACGATGTTTCCATTCGGGAAATAAAGGTCATTATTGGCGCTAAACTCATTTACGCTGAGCAAGGGCTCATCAGTCTCTATGGTGATGCTTAAAGGCAGGTGATCACTTATGTTCCAAAGGGCATCGCGGAGTTCCTCGCTGTAAAACCCATCACATAAACTGTTATTAACACTGCGGTTATAGCAGTTTCCGTTGTTTCCTATGGTAAGGTAAGAGTCTTCTACATAGCGCAAAGTGCTGCTAGCGTCTAAAAGGTTCTCAGAGACTAGGATATGGTCAAAACGATCATCCATTCCTCCACCGGCACCGGCCCCTCCAAAAGGGGCAGAGCTACTGCGTGTGCTTTGCGTAAAGAGATCTTCGTAGGCTGTATTGTTGCTCCAGTTTCCGCTGCGGTTCAGAGGATCTTTAAAGACGATGGGATTAGAAACGGCCGTCAGCTCTAAGTAGGCCAGTTCCGCACCCGTATATAAATTGAGATCTCCGGCAAAGACTACAAAGGAGTCCGGGTCTAAATCGTCTAAAGTGTCTGTAAAGGCTTGGATCATCTCAAAGCGTTTGAGCTCATTAGCACTTCCTGTACTGGCTTTTAAGTGTGATGAATAAACTAAAAGCGTAATTGGGTCCGTATCTTGATTGGCTGTTTTAAGCACCAATTCATAACCGTTAATATCGCGCACTGTGGTTGGAATAACCGTAAAATCTAAGAGTTCAAATTTATCTGCACGGTAGTATACCAATTGCTGCAAATTGGCTGTACTTGAGGTGTTGAACACAAATTCAGCTGCTTCATACAAGGCTTCATCTGCGTTGAGCACATTGTCCAGCAGGTTGTCTGCTCCGCTTGGAGATTCCAATTCACAAACTAAAAGGATATCCGGAGGATAGGTTTCAAAAAGGGTTTGCAAATGACTGTCTCTGTCTGCAGGAGGCGCTGATGGATAATCAAGTAGGTTGTAGAACATTACGGTAAAGTCATTTTGACCAAACGCAATTCCGCTCAGCAACAATAGCAATAGGGTGCAATATTGTTTCAACATAGGGGTAGGAGTAGTTCAGCAGAACTTAGAAGTTCGGGCTTAAATTGTATTTCGAATAGAAGTTATTAAGAATTTCCAATACCTCGTCTTCTGTATCCACAATGTGGAACAGGTCAATGTCTTCCGGGCTAATATTCCCGTTGTCTTCCAAAAGCGTCTGTTTGATCCAATCGATGAGTCCAGACCAGAAGCTGCTGCCCACCAAAATGATTGGGAAACGCTCTATTTTGTGGGTTTGGATCAAGGTCATCGCTTCAAAAAGCTCATCCAAAGTTCCAAATCCGCCAGGCATAACCACAAAACCTTGAGAGTACTTTACAAACATCACTTTTCGTACAAAAAAGTAATCAAAGTTGATGCTCTTGTCGCTGTCAATGTATGGGTTGTCGTGCTGTTCAAAAGGTAGGTCAATATTCAGACCCACAGAAGTTCCGCCGGCGATATGCGCTCCTTTGTTACCCGCTTCCATAATACCTGGACCACCACCGGTGATGACTCCGTAACCGTGGTCGGTGATCTTTTGGGCAATGCGCTCCGCAAGCTTGTAATACGGATGGTCCGGTTTGGTTCGTGCAGATCCGAAGATAGAAACACAGGGTCCAATAAGACTCAGTTTCTCATAACCGTTGACAAACTCTCCCATGATCTTAAAGATCGCCCAGGAGTCGTTGGTCTTTACTTCATTCCAACCTTTTGGATTGTTATTAGCTTTCATTTATTTGATAATTTTTTTAGGCTGTTAATCAAGCAAATAAAAATTATCTGCATAAATCAACCGCTTCGCTTTCGCACAAAAAATTTAATTATTTCAATGGCATGATTCTAATTAAATTTCTTTGTGCTCATTTCATTTACATTTTTATTTCTTTACCGTTTCCAGTTCGCGCTTTAAAAAAGCTGCGGTATGGCTCGATTTTACTTTCACAATTTCTTCTGGGGTTCCTTCGGCGACAACTTTTCCTCCGCCTTTACCACCTTCTGGTCCTATGTCTATCAAATAGTCTACCATTTTTACAACATCGAGGTTGTGTTCAATGATCAGAACCGTATTTCCTTTGTCTACCAATTTGTTCAAAACCAACATCAAAACCCGAATATCTTCAAAATGCAAACCAGTAGTGGGCTCATCTAAGATATAAAAAGTGTTGCCGGTATCACGCTTGGAAAGCTCTGTTGCCAGTTTAATTCGCTGGGCTTCTCCTCCGGAAAGGGTTGTTGATTGTTGCCCTAGGGTGATGTACCCGAGGCCTACATCTCTGATAGTCTTGAGCTTGCGATAGATCTTTGGAATGTGTTCAAAGAAATCACAGGCCTCATTGATGGTCATTTCAAGAACATCAAAAATGGATTTCCCCTTATAGCGAATCTCTAAAGTTTCACGATTGAAGCGTTTTCCTTGGCAGGTTTCACATTCTACATAAACATCCGGAAGGAAGTTCATCTCAATGACTTTTAGACCGCCTCCTTTACAGGTTTCGCAACGTCCACCGGCCACGTTGAAGCTAAATCGTCCCGGTTTGTAACCGCGAATAGCCGCCTCTGGAACCTTCGCGAAAAGCGAACGTATTTCTGAAAACACTCCGGTATAAGTTGCAGGATTGGAACGCGGAGTGCGCCCAATTGGACTTTGATTGATGTCGATCACCTTGTCAATATGCTCCAAACCGCTGATCTTCTTATACGGTAGCGGTTTTTTAACACCGTTGAAAAAGTGCGCATTCAAAATAGGATACAGGGTTTCATTGATCAAAGTGGACTTTCCACTACCCGATACTCCGGTAACCCCAATCATTTTACCCAGCGGCAGATCAATGCTAACGTTCTTTAAGTTGTGCCCTGTGGCTCCAGTAAGGCTTAAGGTTTTGCCGTTACCTTCACGGCGTTTGGCCGGCACTTCGATCATTTTGGTGCCTTTGAGATACTCCGCCGTTAGTGTCGGATGTTCCAAGATCTCTTCGGGAGCACCTTTAGAAACGATCTCTCCTCCGTGCTTTCCAGCGGCAGGACCTATGTCGATCACATAATCTGCGTGCTCTATCATGTCCTTGTCGTGCTCCACAACCAAGACGGAATTTCCAAGCTCTTTGAGTTTTACCAGAGAGTCTATTAGTTTCGCATTGTCTCTTTGGTGGAGTCCAATACTCGGTTCGTCCAAGATATAGAGTACTCCAACTAACTGAGAACCGATCTGTGTTGCCAGGCGGATGCGTTGGGCTTCCCCACCGGAGAGGGATTTAGAACTGCGGTTCAGGGAGAGGTAGGTAAGGCCTACATCCACCAAGAATTGCAAACGCGCTTTAATTTCTTTGATCACTTCTGAGGCGATCTTCTTTTGCGACTCGCTGAGTTTGTCGTCAATGGAGGAGAACCACTCCAAGAGTTCTACCACGTCCATTTTAGCGAGATCTGCAATACTTTTCTCAGCTACTTTAAAGTAAAGCGATTCTTTTCTCAAGCGGGATCCCCCACAATCCGGACATTCCACATGGTCCATATATTCTTTGGCCCAGCGCTGCAAAGAAGCCGAGTCGTTGTTGTGGTAGGTATTCTCTATAAAGTTCGCGATCCCTTCAAAATCGATCTTATATGTACGAGTTATTCCCAATGTTTTAGAAGCGACTTCGAACTTTTCGTTTCCACCGTAAAGAATGATATCCACGGCTTCCTTCGGAATATCTTCAAAAGGATCACTGAGTTTAAAGTTATAGCGTTCTGCAATTAACTCCAGTTGTTTAAAGATCCAGTTGGATTTCTGCGGACCTTGCGGGGCTAGCGCTCCTTGTTTGATGGACATCTTTTTGTCCGGAACAATCTTATCCACATTGATCTCATACATATGCCCCAAACCTTTACAGCTCGGGCACATACCCTTAGGAGAGTTGAACGAGAAGTTGTTAGGCTCCGGGTTCGGATAAGAAATACCGCTGGTAGGACACATGAGCGTTCTACTAAAGTAACGCGTGTCTCCAGTCTCGTTGTCAATGACCATCAACACGTCATCTCCGTGGTACATGGCGGTTTTAATGGTCTCTGCCAAGCGGTTGTCCAAAAGGGCAGAGGCGTCTACCAAAAGACGGTCAATCACAATTTCAATATCGTGGATCTTGTATCGATCCACTTTCATTCCGCTTACCAGATCCAGGATCTCGCCGTCTACGCGTACTTTAATAAAGCCTTGTTTACCGATCTGTTCAAAGAGTTCGCGGTAATGACCTTTTCTGGAACGAATCACGGGAGAAAGCACAGAAACTTTGCGGCCTTCAAATTCTTTTAGGATCAACTCCTGAATTTGCTCATCGCTGTAAGAGACCATTTTTTCACCCGTTTCATAGCTGTAGGCGTCACTGGCGCGGGCGTAAAGCAGACGTAAAAAGTCGTAGATCTCCGTGATGGTTCCCACGGTAGAGCGCGGAGATTTGCTCGTAGTTTTTTGTTCAATGGCAATTACAGGAGACAGACCGTCTATTTTGTCCACATCGGGGCGTTCCAATCCTCCCAGGAATTGTCGGGCATAAGCCGAGAAGGTCTCTATGTAGCGACGTTGTCCTTCCGCATAAATAGTATCAAAAGCTAGGGATGATTTTCCACTGCCAGAAAGTCCTGTGATCACCACTAGATTTTCCCTAGGAATACGAACATCTATATTCTTGAGATTGTGCACTCGAGCCCCTAAAACTTCGATAAAATCGTCCTGATTTGCCATAGTTTGCAAAGGTACTGATTTGACCGCTAAAAACTCAGGGACTTAAGAAGCTTTTATCAACCTTGCATACGGGTGGATTCGCTTATCAGAAATTGGTACAAGGAAGTAGCGATAAAAAACACCAAGGCGATGATCACCGATACACTAACTATGCTAAAAATCATAGATAGTTGCAGCAAGGAAGCCACTATAGGTAGTAGCACTCCAAAAATGATTAGCACAGCAAAAATGGCGTATAGGTAACGAACCATCCTTGGCAGTTTTTTATCGAATCCTTCCTGAAATTGATAGAGCTTGGGCAGAATCTCATTAGACATATATTCTCCAAGCTTAGAGAGGAATACTTCATTGAATGAAGAGTCCTCAAAGGCCTCGTTATCAATAGACAAGGCCAGTTTCATTATTTTATCCTGATGGCGCTCATAAACATTGTTCAAATTGAGCGCTTCTTTGTAGGTACTGTATTTGTATCCGAAGTAATACCAAAGCCCTGACCCACATTTATGTTCCAGCCAACGCTCTAATAAACGCTTGTCATAGATCTTCGGATGGGTAACATTCTCATTGATGCGTTTGTCTCGAGCAGAATTGTAGAGCAGTGATTTAAGCTCTAAATACAGGTTCTCTGTGTCTTCATAGTTGTGCGATTCCTGCAAGAACTCAATGGCTAGCTTGGACTTTCCTTTGTAGAATTCCTTTACCTCAAAGAAGGTGAGGCCTTCATACTCATCGTCTATATATTCTTTAAGACCAGGAAGCCACATCTTAGAGCGCAAAAGCAGCTCTACGATCTCTCTAAAATTGTTCATCTTATCGGTAACTCGACGCAATTCTGAGAGCAAATTATTGCGATTGGTTTTAACCGTAAGCACATTGGCGGCCAGATACACCATTATCACAGCGCCAAAGATGGCACTGATGTAAGTTAGCGTGGTGTTGATGTTTTGCAGCAGGGGAGCGAACTCCGGGTCGGTCTGGCTTTTTTGCCACAAGAGAAAAAACAGGCCAATACAAAGCAGCCCACTGAAGATCAGCGGTATTATATTGAGTATATCCTTTTTATAGGATTTGGCCATATTTTGCACTTTTGATAGCGCTATGGCAGCAGGTCAAGCACGTTTTTAGACCCGAACACAGCTAAGTGTGCAACGGCCCAGAAACGGCGTTGTAGATTCGTTTTAAAGTAAATTTAAACTATAAGTATCTAAAAATCAATTAAATATAATAGCCCCAAGTATAAAAATTTGTAGCTCCTGCTGCAACATAGAGTTACCTAATCTGCCGTAAAAATAGAAAAATATCTTAAAATGTAGTACAAATCTTACTTTTTGTAAGAAAATACATCGTGTAAGTACCTAGTAACCAACGGCAGTATCATCGCCTCTTCGGTCAGCTCCGCCTTCCAATCTACCGTCAGGTAAAACCAGAATTCCGTCCACTTTACCGATGATGGGTGAGTTGTTAGAATTGGGCAAATAGCCTTTAGTTTTTAGACTGTCCAAAACCGCTTGATCAAAACCTTCCGGCTCAAACAAGATCACGTCTGGCAGCCATTGATGATGGAAACGCGGTGCATTAACGGCTTCCTGCATACTCATATCAAACTCATATACATTGAGCACGGTTTGTAAAACTGAGGTAATGATCGTAGAACCACCGGGGGTTCCCACGGTCATCCAGAATTCGCCGTCCTTTTCAATAAGGGTTGGGGTCATGGAGCTGAGCATACGCTTTTGCGGAGCGATGGAGTTGGCTTCGGCACCTATGAGTCCGAACATATTAGGTACGCCGGGCTTGGCACTAAAGTCATCCATTTCATTGTTCAGAAAGAATCCGAGCTCTGGGACATAAAGTTTAGAACCATAAGCTCCGTTGAGTGTTGTGGTGACTGCAATAGCGTTTCCAAAGGCGTCTACAATAGAGTAGTGGGTAGTTTCCATAGATTCTACAACCTCTACTTCTCCGTAGTTGATGCTTGATGAAGGCGTGGCCGCATCAAAACTAAAATCACTCATACGACCGCTCAGGTAAGAGTCGCTGGTTAAAATCTCCGTTGGAATATCCACAAAGTCAGGATCACCGAGATAATAACTTCTATCGGCATAAGCACGGCGTTCCGCCTCGGTGATGACTTGAATGGCTTTTAAACTATTGTGCCCATAACTGCTGAGATCATAGGGTTCAATCATTTTCATGATCTGCGCCAAACAAATTCCTCCAGATGACGGTGGTGACATAGAAATGACTCGTAAATCTTTATAATCGAATACTACCGGTTCACGCCACTGGGCTTCGTAAGCTTTTAAGTCTTCTATGGTGATGATTCCATCGTGCTTGTTGAGGTAACTTACCAATTGCTCTCCCAGAACGCCGCCGTAAAACGCAGAGCGCCCTTCCGTTTGTAAGGTCTTTAAACTATAGGCGAGTGCTGGATTCTTCACCGTATCTCCTGCCTTAAAACCTTGACTGTAAAGTGTTTTTTGCTTGTTGATAGAATCAAAGAGGGCTGCGTAATGGTCAAAACGCGCTTGTTGCTTTTCGGTCACCACATAACCGCGCTCGGCCAATTGAATTACAGGCTCCAACAAGGTTTCCATGGGTAGAGAACCCAATTTTTCATGTACTGCAAAAATACCGGCCACAGTGCCGGGAACCCCTACTGCCAGTCCACCGATCTTGCTCTTCGCAGAAATCACGTCGCCATTTTCATCCAAATACATGTCCTTAAAAGCAGCCATGGGCGCTTTTTCACGATAATCCAAGCCGCCTAATTCTCCGTATTTGGTGCGGTACACCATAAAACCTCCACCGCCTAAATTCCCGGCAAAGGGATAACTCACGGCTAGCGCCATCTCCGTGGCGATCATAGCGTCAAAGGCGTTCCCACCCATTTTTAGAATTTCCGTTCCGATACGGGAGGCCTCTTCTCTGGCAGAGACCACCATGGCCTTTTCGGTAATTAATCCTTGCTTAGACGGAGCTGCTACTGCAGTAGTCTCGGGTTCATTCTTGCAACTTACAAGCAGTAGAATTGCAAACAGGCTGGCTAGTGTTTTGGTCATAGGGTTTTTAGTTTTTCAGCGCTGTAGGTCATGAGTTCGGCAAAAAAAGTGGTGAACTCTTCATAGAATTCCTCATAATGCGCTTCGAGCTCTAAGATAGCGAAATTCATCTTGGATCGGTTCTTGGTTCTGCGGTTCATTTGGAAGAGGATCTTGCCAATTCCTTCCACCGTGGCATAACTCAAGAGCCAATTGTTGGCAAACATAATCGGCATGATCTTTTGAATGCGCTCCGGTACAATGTCATGATGCGCTTCTAATAAGTGGTAAAAGTCTTGAACATATTGATCCAGCGGTTGGTCGCTGTAATCGCTCCAATTGGCTGCAAGGAAGTGATCGTAGAGAATGTCTACAATGACTCCGCTATAATGCCCGTATTTTTTGTGCAGGCGTTTGCTGCTCTGTTTTACAATGGGGTGACTATCGGTAAAGGTGTCTATGGCGCGGTGTAGAATGATGCCTCTTTGAATACCTTCGGAATAATTCAGGTAGTTTTTTCCTTTGACGGCATCGGCCATAAAGTTGCCCACGGTTACTTCCGGATCACCTCCGGAGAGATAAATATGAGCGAGATAATTCATGTCTCGAATTTACAAAATCTACGGACTAGAGCCTCTGAAGAAATGCTATCTTTGCCAAAATTTATTGAGCATGACCCTAATCAAATCTATTTCTGGAATTCGAGGAACTATCGGCGGAAGCGCCGGGGATAATTTAACTCCTATTGATGCAGTGACCTATGCAGCAGCCTATGGCACTTGGATCAAGCAGCAACGTGAAAAGACCAACTACAAAGTGGTGGTGGGTCGCGATGCGCGAATTTCAGGACCGATGATCCAAGAGTTGGTCATGCAGACTTTAATCGGCATGGGGATCAATGTTGTGGATTTGGAACTCTCTACCACACCAACTGTTGAGGTAGCTGTTCCTATGGAGCATGCGGACGGAGGCATTATCCTTACGGCTAGTCACAATCCCAAACAATGGAATGCCTTAAAACTCCTAAATGCCAAAGGAGAATTCTTAGATGCTGCGGCCGGACAGGAGATCTTAGACATTGCCAGCAATCAAGATTTTGATTTTGCAGCAGTTGATGATCTGGGCGAGATCAATAAGAACCAAGCCTATATGGATCTGCATATTGATGAGATCCTTGATTTGGATCTGGTAGATGCCGAGGCTATCAAAAAAGCAGGCTTTAAAGTGGTTGTTGACGGCGTGAATTCTAGTGGAGGAGTGGCTGTTCCTTTGTTATTAGACCGTTTGGGTGTACAAACTGTAAAATTATTCTGCGAGCCGACCGGGCATTTCCCACACAATCCAGAGCCGCTAAAGGAGCACTTAGGAGATATTATGAAAGCCGTTATTGACGAGCGTGCTGATTTTGGTATCGTTGTGGACCCCGATGTAGACCGATTGGCTTTTATCTCAGAAGACGGCAGCATGTTTGGGGAGGAGTACACCCTGGTTGCTGTTGCGGATTATATTTTGAGCAGAGTTCCTGGAAATACGGTTTCTAATTTATCATCTTCTCGAGCTTTGCGCGATATCACTGAAAAGCACGGCGGACAGTATTTTGCCAGCGCAGTAGGCGAGGTCAATGTCGTGACCATGATGAAAGAGAAGAACGCCGTTATTGGCGGTGAAGGTAATGGTGGAATCATCTATCCAGAGCTGCATTACGGGCGTGATTCCTTAGTAGGAATCGCTTTGTTCTTGACCCATTTGGCCTATCAAACCAAAACGGTGAGCGAGCTTCGCGCGAGCTATCCGAGTTACTTTATGAGTAAAAAGAAAATTCAATTGACTCCGGAATTGGACGTCGATGGTATCTTGGCTGGAATCCACAGCAAATACGCTGCAGAGAACCCATCGACCATTGATGGGGTAAAGATCGACTTCGCAGATTCTTGGGTTCATTTACGCAAATCGAATACAGAACCGATCATTCGTATTTACACAGAAGCTCCGTCCGCTGAGGCTGCAGATGCTCTTGCAGATCGATTTATTGGGGAGCTAAGCGAGTTGGCCGGGCTCTAAGCCTCTTTGCGATACTTCCAACGTTTGTGGGACCAGAGGTAGAATTCTGGCGCTTGTTTGATCTGTGATTCCAGAGCATTCAAAAAGCTACGGGTGATTGGATATTCATTCGCCTCAGCAGGATGTAAAGGAACCAGAGTAGCCTCGTAATAGCCGCGTTTTACCTTTTCCACATGCAAATAAAGATGAACCAAATCTAACCTGCGACCGAGTTCTTCTCCACCAGTAAATACGGGTACTTCTATGCCCATAAAGGGTTCCCAGTGTTTAGCCACGGTAGGTCTTGGGGTTTGATCGCTCAGCATCAATGTCATGGAAGCAATGCCTTCTTTTTTGTTTCTGAAGAGGGTAGAAACGATCTGTTTATTGTTCACAATGATGCCGCCAAATCGCCCGCGTATCTTGCGTACCATGGCGTCAAAAGATGGGTCCTCTAACTTTTTATAGACTGCGTAACCTTGAACAGGGATGGACTTTTGTAAAATTCCACTCCATTCCCAAGAAGCGTAATGGCCACACCACAAAAGCACCGATCGGTTATTGTTGAATACGGGTTTAAGGATCTCGACGTTCTTATAGACGAAGCGTTTCTCAGCCTGCTCTTGACTTATGGTGTAACTTTTTATGGTCTCCAAAACAAAGTCACAGAAGTGACGGTAGAATGCTTTTCGGGTCTTTTTGATCTTTGTTTCATCCCAATCCGGGAATGCGAGTTGAAGGTTGTAGTAAACGACCTTTTTTCTGTAGCCAATGAGGTAATAGGTCAGCAGGAATAGAAAATCGGCTAAGGCGTAAAGCGCCCAGAACGGGAGTTTAGAGATGGCCCAGACCAGTGATTTAACTAGAAAATAAACTGCTTTACGCATCAAAAAAATTTAAGCAAAACTAACTAAAATTAATTCATTAATTTGGTCTTCAAAGCGCAATTATGTTAGATATAGCCCCGGTTACCATACTGCTTATTGGAGCCAACATTCTGTTTTCCTCCAAAGGATTCCAGGACTTTTCATTTTTTGAGAAATACAAATTCAACGTCGGCGCGATTCGTCGCGGAGAATACATACGTTATTTATCCTCTGGATTTCTGCATGCAGATTGGACGCATTTGTTGGTCAATATGCTAACCCTTTACTTTTTTGCCGGAGCCATTATGAACCGCTTGGGCTTGTTTCCTTTTTTGATCATTTACTTTGCGAGTCTGCTGGTTGGGAATTTCTTGTCGTATGCTTTTCATAAGAATGAATATCACTACAGCGCCATTGGTGCCAGTGGTGCAGTCTCTGGAGTGGTTTTTGCCTTTGTGCTGTTGTATCCAAATCAAAACTTGTATCTCTTCTTTGCGATACCTATAAAGGCGTGGCTTTTTGGAATACTATACTTGGTTTATTCCATCTACGGCATGCGAAACCAATTGGGTAATATTGGTCATGACGCTCACTTTGGTGGCGCAGTAGCGGGATATGCGCTAACCCTTTTATTTGAACCTTATCTGCTGGAATCTCGCACGGAAATAGTTGTGCTGATGGCGGTTCCAATTGTGGCACTGTTTGTGCTTATCAAACAAAAACGAATATGAGAACACTTTTTTTATTTATCAGTCTAACTATTATGAGTACAAGCATATATGCCCAAACAGAGGCTTTTCCTTCCCGCGTTGATGTTACAGGAACTGGGATGGTCAAGATCACGCCAGATCAGGTTTTAATAAGTCTGCGTGTGGAGAATACGGGACAGGAGGCTGCTACCGTGAAGAAACAAAATGATCAGGTAGTCGCAGCTGTGTTACGCTTTTTAAAGGATTCAGGAATCCCAGATGCCGACGTGCAAACGGAATATATCAGACTCAATAAGAATTACAACTACAATTCCAAGACTTACAATTATCAGGCGAATCAAGCCATTAATGTATTGCTCAAAGATCTCAGCAAGTATGAATCAGTAATGAATGGCTTGATCAGTTCTGGAGTCAACCGCATTGACAATATCACCTTTGGGAGTTCACAGCGAGTCAGCTTAGAAGCCGAGGCGCGCAAGAAAGCGGTACAGCACGCGCAACAAAAAGCACGTGAATATGCCGGTGCCTTAGGACAAGAGATCGGTAGGGCGGTAAAGATCAGTGAACAAACGGCAACGGTTATGCCTGCGGTGAACATGCGGTCTTTTGCAGTAGCAGACGCTGCGGAAAGTGAACCGACAATTGCTCCAGGAGAACTAGAGATCCGTGTTAATGTGCAAGTGAGTTTTCTGCTTTTGGCAGACGATTAATTGTCAAATAACTGAGCCAGTTTAGCTTCTAGCTGCGGTCCTCTCAGGTTTTTGGCAATGATCACTCCGTTTTCATCTAAAAGAAATGAGGCAGGAATAGCGTGTACATTGTACATACGCGCAATAGGATCTTGCCAGAATTGCAAATTAGAGATCTGTGGCCAAGGCAGGCCGTCGTCTTCGATGGCTTTGATCCAACGGGCCTTTCCGTTAGGTTGATCCAGTGAAACTCCAATGATGTTGAAGCCTTTGTCGTGGTAGGCTTCATAGGCTTTTACCAAGTTAGGGTTTTCAACACGGCAAGGCTTACACCAAGAGGCCCAAAAGTCAATAAGGGTGACTTTTCCTTTGACATCTTTTAGAGAAACAACCTCTCCCGCTGGATTCGGCGCTTCAAACTTTGGAGCGATACCACCGATCTCCACGTTCTTCATGGCTTCTAAGGATTCCTTCACGGTTTTTCCGATCAGGGTGTTTAATACCTCTGGACTAGTGTTCTCAACGATCTCACGAGCTTCATCTGCAGTGATGTCCTTTTTGTTGATCAATTCAGAAAGGATGATCATGGTAAAGAGCGAGTTCGGATTCTCTTGCACGAACTGCTTTTTAAAAGCGCGTTCTGCAGACATGAGTTCTTTGTTCTCTTCTTGTAAGATGTTGATCATAATACCATCCTGCTCTTGACGCGCCTGCTTATAAGCCTCGGCTTTCTCCTTTTTTAGGACCGCGTATTGGCGCAGGGTTTGGTTGTATTCTGCATAAAGATCATTGCTGCGTCCTCCGCTGGCGCGAGAGGCTTGCATGCTGTCCTTGTACATGGTGATCTTAATGTCTTGGTTTTCATTAAAGACAATCATATTCTTACGCCCAACAGGTTCTGTGATCAAACGCAGTTCTGCTCCTTCTACAGATTCCAAGTCAATACTGACCTTTCCACCTTGAACGATAAGGGTGTCCAAAATGACCGGTTGGTTATTCTCATCGATGCTTTGCCAATAGAGTTTGGTGCCTTCGGCAAAACCCAAAGCAGTTCCGGTTAATTTTTTTTGTCCGCTATCGCCTCCACAGGCTGTTAAAATTGCGGCGATTGCCGTAACGAATAATAATCTCATACGTCTAAAGAGTGTAAAGGGCAAAAATAGCGATTCGCGGCAATAAATTTTGTTAAGATTATATTATTGTATCTTTGCAATACAAGCCGGTCAGAAGGCTTCTAAGTAATTGATTTCTAGGAATGAACCTGAGTGACGACAACTTTCCATTAACCATAAAAATTGGCTTTGGAAAACTCTTTGAACACTACAAAGAGCATATTAATAGCACGGACTCCTTAGTTCAAGAGCGCGCAAAGGCGGTACTTGAATTGGCGGAGAAGCATCCGGAGTTGACCACTGGTTTGGAATCTCCAGAAGATGTGGAGCGTTTTAAACCACAGATCGACTTTATTTTGAGCGATCTGTTCTCTCCTGTATTGCAACGCAATGAGATCAAGATTGCGACCATTCCTTTTAGAGATTATATCTTTAAATCGACCCAGCGCTTTGAGAACATTCTCAAGAATGCGGAGGGGAATTACGACCTGAGTTTTACCAATTTTACCGACGACGAGTTTTACGTGATGGCGTGTAGTGTGATCTTAGGAGCGCATTACGGCAAGCGTATGGACTTTAGACGTCCGTTCCACTTTGCTATTCCGGATACCAATAAAATCACCAGAAACTACCGCGTGCTTTACAATGGAGATTTCATTGAGATGAAACCTACAGAAAGAGCTTTAGAACTCACCGAGGAAGACATCGCGGAGCTCATAGATAATTACGACAATATTGAACTTTGGAAATCTAAGTTCCCTCCACAGAGCTGGGAATTCAACGGTTTTGTGATCGGCAATATGTACGACGCAACAGTTGATGTAGCCTTGTCTGACCTAAAAGCGACCTTACTGCGTCAAAACGACGAGAAGGTAGATGAGGACATTGAGGAGTTCCAAACCATCCTGCAGGCTATCTTTAATCTGCCTGAGATCAAAATGGGATTCGCGGTTTACAACGAAGAGGATCATCGGTTTGAGCCCATCCCGCAAGGAAAGAATATCCACAGTTATATCTTAAACGGACAGATGGCTGCCTCATGCGACAAGGCTTTATGCCCGCATTCTTACGAGGCGCTTTTTATCTCTAACGAATACTATTGCGTCTCAGACGTAGCGCGATTCCACAAGATGTATCCGAAGAATCCGCTGTACAAAAAATTAAACGATCAGAAGGCGGGAAGCGCAATTTTGGCGGCAGTACGCGATGAGGGTAAAGTGCTGGGTGTCTTGGAGTTGATCTCTCCAAATCCTCAGGAACTCAACTCCATCAACGCCAACAAACTCAATGATATGATGCCTTATATCATTGACTCGGTGCGCAGCTCCAAGCGCAGAGAAGAAAATGAGATCGAACTTTTGATTCAGCATGAGTGTACTTCTATCCACCCCAGTGTGCACTGGAAGTTTGTTCAAGAATCCAAACGAGTTTTAGCCAAGCGATATGCAGGAGAGGATGTAGGTTTTAGAGAGATCGTTTTTGACAATGTTTATCCGCTCTTTGGGCAGATCGACATCAAAGGGTCTTCTGTGGCGCGTAATCACGCCATTCAGGCCGATCTAATTTTGCAGTTAGCAGCGATCAAAGATGTGATAAAACTCGGCTTAGAGACCGAACCCATGCCCATTTACGAGCAATACATCCATCGAATTGATACCTATCTGGAAGTGATTCACAAAGACCTAAAGGTAGACAGCGAGCAAAAGATCCGCTCCTTTATCAAGGACAATATAAAACCGCTGTTTGTTCATTTCAATAAGTTGTCACCAGAGCTAGCAACAGCGATAAAGGGCTATCGCGAACAGTTGGATCCAAACCTGAACTTGATCTACAAGCACAGAAAGGATTACGACAATTCCATCACCCTGATCAATAAAAAGATGTCAGAACTGCTGGATAAAAAGCAGGCTAAGGCCCAAGCGATGTATCCGCATTATTTTGAACGCTTCAAAACCGATGGGGTAGAGCACAATATGTATATCGGAGAATCCATTACCAAACAGGACAGCTTTAACAAGGTATACCTTTACAATTTGCGTCTGTGGCAATTGCAGGTCATGTGTGAGATGGAGAACGCCTATTACAATATGAAGCCTAAGCTTCCTTTGGATTTGGACGTGGCTTCCATGATCTTGGTGTTCAACGCTGCGCTATCTGTGCGTTTCCGTATGGATGAAAAGCGTTTTGATGTTGATGGTACTTACAACGCCCGTTATGAGGTAGTTAAAAAGCGTGTGGATAAAGCCTATATTAAAGGCACTAACAAACGCGTTACCGAAAAGGGAAAGATCACCATAGTTTATTCTCAGCGCAGTGATGAACAAGAATACCTGCGTTATATCAAGTTCTTACAGTCTAAAAACGTGCTCAGTGATAACGTAGAGGTTGTGGAATTGGAGGATCTACAAGGCGTAACAGGTCTAAAAGCGATCCGTGTGGACGTGCTTTACAAGACCAAAAAGAACGATAAGCAGTTCTATACCTATGAAGATCTGATGAAAGAGATCAAGAATTAAGTTCCCATTGCTTCGCGAATGCCGGCAGACCATTGAAAAGCAATGGCAAAGGCAATCACCGAAACTATTATGCCTACAATGAATACCGTATAGGTCAAACGGAGGATCTTGTATTTTCTGTCCAGAACAATCCCTAGGAAATAAAGGTCTTTGGTCATGGCAGAGTAGATATAGTCTTTATCGTTGAGCATTTGATTGATCGCCCAATCAAATTCCTTGTATTCCATTTTGTGGAAATTTCCAAAGAACAAGAGGTTCACACGTTTTTGCTCCACGTCTTCTCGAGTGAACTTTCCGCGCGTCACATTTGGGCGTGTTGCGAGTACCGATAAGATCATCGACGCTACGCTAAAGATCACAAACACCACCGTTGGAATGATCAAATAGGCGTTTGACGGATTGTCCAATTTTGGAATTAAGTTGGATAAGGCCAGAGAAATGATGATCGCGTTTACAGAAAGCAAAATATTCGCTTTGGTATCGGCAATATCACTGAGTTTGATGTGATTCCTCAAGGTGACACGATACATGGACTGAATGGCCTTTTCAGGACTTTCATCCTTGAGCTTTGCTTTGAGTTTAGCGAGCTTGGCCTTCTTTTTCTTTTCTTTCTGAGCGGCGCTTTCTTCCTTGAGCATCTTGAGGTTCAGCTTCTTCTGAGGCTGCCATTGCTCTTTGGCATAGTCCGTATACCACTCATGGGTCTTGGAAAACATATCAATATTCACCAAGGTCCATTTGCGCGCGGAATAATCGTGAATTCCCAAATTCTTTAATTCTTCTCGCAGATACTCAGAAGCTTCTAAATAGTAGTCCTTGGCAAAATGAGAAGCATCTGCATCTCTAATGATAAATTCCAATTCATCCTCGGGAGTGTATTCCATTTTGGTGGCCAAAATGCATCGCTTCACCGTGTCAATCTGCTCTTGTGGAACCTCTTGAGAAGCCAAATACTCTTGAGCCATGTTCGCGCTGATCTCCTCATGACCGTCCCATTGCTCTATATAGCCCACGTCATGGAGCAAAGCGGCAAGCTGAAGTGCCTCGGCATCTTTCTCGCTTACGGAACTGTGTTCCAAAATTTCTTTCGTACTTTTAAATACGCGTTTGGTATGGAGTAGATTGTGGTAGACGATCTCGGGAGGTAGTTTCTCTTCTAAGAGTTTAGAAACGTACTCGTGAGTATTTTGGATAAGGGAATTCATCTGTTCGATTATTACGCCAAATTACTAAATTATCATTACTTCTTATGTCGAAATTTAAACTCGTCCTTTCTTTGGCGCTCGCTTTTATTGTTCTGAGTTGTGCTACCTACTCAACCAAGATCGCTGAAGACTCGACCTACACCCAACCCCCGTCGACAGCAAAAAAGACACATTCTATTTTTCTTTTAGGCGATGCTGGATTTGCCAGCCAAGATCCAGACAAGTACTCTATTGCAGGCTTTAAGGATATTTTAGAAGCCGAAGGCCAAGAGGATGATATTGCCATTTTCTTGGGCGATAATATCTACCCCAAAGGCTTGCCGCCAAAGTCCAATAAGGGGTACGAGGCGGCTAAGGGGTATTTAGATGCCCAAGTTGCTGCTATTGCCAACTTTAAAGGAAAGTCCTATTTCATTCCTGGGAATCACGATTGGTACAGCCGCGGACTACCGGGCCTAAAAAGGCAAGAAGATTATCTGGAGAAGGTCACCGATAACAATGAGATTTTCCAGCCAGAGAAAGGCTGTCCTATTAGAACCAAGTCTATCAATGATGATTTGGAGATCATTTTTATTGACACCCAATGGTTTTTAGTGGATTGGGACAAACATCCAACCATGAATGACGATTGTGACATCAAGTCGAGAAACGATTTTTTCTTGGAACTAGAAGGGGAGCTTAAAAAGAATAATGAAAAGACCATCATCATCGCAACGCATCACCCCGCAATGACCTATGGTCCTCACGGTGGTTATTTTTCAGCACGTCAACACCTTTTTCCATCAGGCAGTAAGATTCCACTGCCCATTTTAGGATCCTTTGTAGCCTTAGCGCGCTCTCAAGGTGGAGTGACCAATCAAGACCGCTACAACATGCGCTACGATGAGCTTATGGATCGCTTGACTACTATGGTGACCGCTTCAGACCGCGCCATCATTGTCTCTGGGCATGAGCATACCTTACAGTTTATCGATTTAGATAATATCAAGCAGATCGTCTCTGGAGCAGGGTCTAAGAAGAGTCCTGTTGCGATGGGGCCGGGAGCACAATTCGTATCGAGCTCTAGAGGATTTGCAGTATTGGACCTCTATGATGATCGTTCTAGTAAGGTGCGTTTTTATACTATGGAGGGAGCTGAAGCAACCTTAGTACACACTGCGGATGTCCATCCGGCAGAAGCACCTTACGATACCTCTGGGCTAGCGAGTAGTTTTGAAGATACTACCAATGCGAAAGCCTATACAGAAGGGACTGATAGAACTGACGGCTATCGCTGGTTTTGGGGAGATCACTACCGCTATATCTATGGGACGGATATCAAGGTGCCTGTGGTCACTCTAGATGAGTTCATGGGAGGCTTTACCATTGAACGAAAAGGGGGAGGTCACCAGACCCGATCTTTGCGTCTCATTGACAGTCAGGGAAGGAATTTTGCCCTTAGAGCTGTGAAAAAGAGTGCCGTGCAATTCCTTCAAACAGTGGCGTTTAAAGATAATTATGTAGAAAAAGACTTTAAGGAGACCCTCACAGAAGATGTATTGCTTGACTTCTACACTTCTAGCCATCCTTTTGCCAGCTTTACGGTAGGGCCGCTTTCTGATGCCATCGGACTATTTCATACCAATCCGCAATTGGTTTATATGCCTAAACACCCTTATTTGGGCAAGTATAATGAAGAGTTTGGAGATGAGCTTTACATCATTGAAGAGCGCCCAGATGACGGTTTTCTAGATGTGGTTTCCTTTGGAACTCCGGATGATATTGAAAGCACCTCAGACATGTTAGCCAACTTGCGCGCCGATGAAAAATATCAAATTGATGAGGCCAGCTATATTAAGGCGCGCTTGTTTGATATGTTGGTGGGAGATTGGGATCGCCACCAGGATCAATGGCGTTGGTCTCGTTTTGATATTTCTGACGACCAGAAGATCTACCGACCCATTCCGCGGGATCGAGATCAAGTATACTCCAACTATGACGGCGCACTTTTAGATTTCTTAAAGGCGATCATACCTTCGACCCGTCAATTCCAAGAATTTGACTACGAGCAAAAAGACATCAAATGGATCAACTCCGCAGGGATTAAATTAGATCGAGCCCTTACCCAAGACAGCAACTTGAATGTTTGGTTGGAGCAGGCTGCCTATATCCGTCAGCAGATCACCGATGAGGTCATTGATGATGCTTTTTCTAAACTGCCTCCAGAAATTCAGGATGAAACTGCAGAAGAGATCAAAGCCAAACTCAAGGCTCGCCTTTTGGATCTGGATGAATTAGCGCAACGCTATTATACCTATTTGAGCAAGTTAGTGATCATCACGGCCACAGATAAGGACGATTTGATCAACATTGAACGCGGCCGCGGAGAAACGCGAATCACTGTGAGTCGTATCAAAGACGGAGTGGCGCAAGCACCCTTTAAAACAAGAACGGTAAAGAGCTCAGAAACCAAAGAGGTTTGGATCTATGCCTTAGATGACGATGATAGAATTACCGCTAGTGGAGGCGGAAAAAACCCCGTGTTCATCCGTGTTATTGGAGGACAGAACAACGACATCTATGACCTGGAGGACGGGAGGCAGATAAAGATTTATGATCATGCCTCTAAACCGAACACCGTGGTAAATACCGGTGGCGCAGAACTGCGTTTAAAGGATATCTATTCCAACAATGTTTACGACTTCGATAAATACATCAACCGTATCAATATGATCGTGCCGACCATCGGATTTAATCCCGATGATGGCATTAAGATTGGTGCGACCAATACGTATACGGTAAAAGGCTTTAAGAATGATCCCTATCACAGAAAGCACGTGGTTAGCGCAGGTTATTTCTTTGCGACCCAAGGCTTTGATTTGAAATATCAAGGAAATTTTGCCAACACCTTTGGCAATTGGGATCTGGTTGCGGGAGCGCGATTCACCAGTGAGAATTTCGCTTTGAATTTCTTCGGATTCGGAAACGATACGGAAAATTTTGATGATGACCTCGGCTTGGATTTCAATAGAGTGAAAACAGGAATCCTTCAAGGGTCTATTGGCGTTCAGAAGATAGGAGATGCGGGGAGTAGTTTTGCAGTTTCGCTTCGGGCAGAGCGCATTGAAGTGGATCCTACAGCAGATCGATTCGTCACCCAGTTTTTTGATCCGAATGATCCGATACTTACAGATTCCAAGACTTTTGGAACTGTTTTGTTTCATTACAATTATACAGGAGCGGATAACAGAGCCTATCCCACTCGTGGAATTTTCTTTGATTTTTCTGCAGGAGCAACAGCCAATCTAAAAGAAAGTGATAGGAACTTCGCCTTTGTGAAACCCTCTCTGGAATTTTACAGCGCCTTGATCGGAACTCGTAAACTCGTTCTGCGCACACAGATTCAAGGACAGTTCAATATTGGAGATAATTTTGAGTTTTATCAGGGAGCCGTTTTAGGCGCCAATACAGGACTGAGAGGCTATCGTTTGCAGCGATTCACGGGCGAGAGTGCTCTGGCAATGTCTGCAGATTTACGCCTGCAACTCACAAAATTTAAAACAGGATTATTGCCTTTAAAACTCGGTGTTTTTGGCGGATATGATTTGGGACGTGTATGGGTGGATGGAGAAGACTCAAACACTTGGCACGACAGTGTCGGCGGAGGTTTATTGCTGACTGCGGTAGATGCGATCTCCGGTCAATTTGGCCTGTTTAACAGTGATGACGGCTTGCGATTCTCCTTCGGATTTGGAATTTCACTCTAAGATCTAGTCTCTTAGTTTTAAGGAGTAGAGCCATTGACGGCCTTTGTTGCGTTCTTCGCTGATCAACAACTCATCAGCATTTATAAAGCAGATTCCCTCTTTTTGAGACTCGTCGTCAAATTCGTAACGTTTTAGCGTAATAGAATCAAGTGCATTCGGGTCAAAATCTGGGATCAACCAAACGTTCTTATGACTGAGTAAGGCCAATTGACCGCTGGATTGGTGAAAGGCAGCACCGGTGATCTTACAATTGTCTTCCTTGCCACACAACGGAATGAATCCGCAGAAACGAGCTGTTTGTGTTCCGTTTTTTGCAGCAACTTCAAACACGGCCGTTCGATCTTTGAACTTATTGCGAAAGGTCTTGGTGAATAAATAAAAAGACCCGTTGCGGTAGATTAAAGCCTCTACATCATATTTGATCTTGCCCTTTTTAGTGGTATAATCCTCAGGAAACTCAATGGTAGTGGTCAATACGTTTTCTGGGCTATTGGGATCTGGAATCACGCCATAAATAGTCACGCTTTTACGGGAAAAATCATTGTTTCCAGTATCGCTGATGTAGACAATACCGTCATCGCCAATGGCCAGATCTTCCCAATCTTCATTATAGGTCCCCGGAGGAAAGACTTTTTTAGTGATGGTCCCGTCATTAGTGTCAATGCCATAAAGAACATCTCTATTGCCACTGTCGTTATGCGTCCACAGAACTGCTCCATCAAAGGCTAAGCCGCTAGATTCACTAACCTCATTAGACAGTTGAGTCAGTCCTTTTAGCTGCCCGAACGTTAAAGCCGGGATTATCAATAAAACGAAGGTAAAGGTAAATTTGAATTTTCTCACCCTGTAAAGTTACGAAGAAGTATGCTTTTTGGTACTCTTGATAGGTAGATTCCCACCGTGTTCATTTCTCCCAAAGACTTGCGGAAAAACTAGTGTTATTGGCTATATTTTATATATTTGCGCAAGTTTTGAGGGCGGCTTTTTTGAGTCCTTGAGAATATCAATTTATCGACCACATGATTACATTTAAGTTTGTGAAGCAAATATCTCTAATCGCAATGTTTTTGTTTGCATTAGGGATTCAACAAACAACAGCTCAGGGCACAGTGTCTGGAGGCGATCTTAGCAACCTGACAGATTCCGAACTTTTGGAATACTGGGAGCAACTCCACGCTCAGGGTTATACCATTGATCAAGTTAAAGCAGTTGCTCGGGCTAGAGGAATCTCTCCACAGCAAATCGCGGCCTTAGAAGAACGACTTATGTTGCTCGATGGTCAGACGGCTTCTGATGTTTACGATACTACCGCGAACCCCTTGACTTTAAGCACACCTGCTACTACAACTACAGCCGGTACGTGGGGAAGAGCAGTGGTTAAGGATTCCCTCTTCGGGTTTGATTTCTTCGCCAATGACAATATCTCTTTTGCGCCAAACCAAAACCTAGCTACTCCAGAATCTTATGTTTTGGGGCCTGGAGATGAATTGGTGATCAGTGTCTGGGGAGCGGCAGAAAGTAATTATCTGGTTGAAGTTGATCGTGAAGGTGCCTTGCGCATTCCGAACATCGGCCCAATCTATGTCAGCGGCATGGCAATTAAAGATGCCAAACTAAAAATTAGAAGCGCATTAAAGCGCGTTTATGCAGGACTCTCTGCGCCAGCGAGCAGTCCTTATCGAGTAAACCTAGATATTGCCATCTCCAACGTTCGTACCGTTCAGGTCAATATAATCGGAGAGGTTAAAGTTCCGGGTAGTTATAATTTGAGCGCGCTCTCTACAGTACTCAATGCCCTTTACGCGAGTGGAGGACCTACACGAGAAGGTACTTTTAGAAATATTAAGTTGGTTCGCAACGGGGAAGACGTTGCTGTTTTTGACGTTTACCAATACTTAGTTCGCGGTGCCCAAGACGGAAACTTGACCTTACGTGACGGAGACGTCCTTTTGGTTGGTCCTTATGAGACGCGAGTGACTGTGAGCGGCCCTGTAAAGCGACCTGGGATCTATGAGTTGAAAGAAAATGAAACGTTTGCAGATCTTTTTGTGTATACAAGCGGATTTAAGAGCAATGCCTATAAAGAACTCGTTGTTTTAGAGCGTATTGAGAACGATCGCCGCAAAGTAGTGGAGATTCCACTTTCTGAAATGCGAAGCGCCCAACCTAAGGATGGAGACCGCATTCGTGTTCAAGGAATCATCAATAAATTTGAGAATGCCGTAAGCATTGAAGGAGCTGTATACCGACCAGGTACTTATGAGTTTCAAGACGGTCTTACTTTAAAAGGATTAATTGAAAAGGCGAGCGGTGTGGATGAAACCGCATTTATGCAACGAGGTATTTTGATCAGCAGCATTGATGGAGTTCAAAAGACTTCCCGATCATTTTCAGTAGCGGAGGTGATCAATGGACAAAACGATATTAGCTTACAGCCCAATGATGAGGTTCGCATTTACAATAAATACAGTCTTACGGAGCAACCAACCTTAACGATTGATGGCGCGGTGAATAATCCGGACAGCTATCCTTTCATAGAGAATCTAACGGTAGAGGATCTTATTTTAATTGCCGGTGGATTACGTGCAGGAGCTAATCCTATGGTTATTGACGTTTACCGCAGGATCAATGACGACAGTTTTGAAACCTTGACCGAAAGCTTTTCTGTAAGTGCCGATGAAACCCTTAGTCAAAGTACAGGTGGTTTTGTTTTACAACCTTTTGATCGTGTAGCGGTCCGTTATATGCAAGGGTATGGAGATTACAAAACAGTACAAATTGGCGGAGAGATTATTCGTCCTGGATCTTACAGCTTAGCTCAGAAAGACGAGCGTATTTCAGATCTAGTGGATCGTTCTGGTGGGGTATCTCCCTACGCCTTTGTGGAAGGGGCTTATTTGATCAGAAAGAATCCTTACTACAATGAAGAGATTCAAAATGCAGTGCGCGTGGATCTACAGGACAGCACAGCAACTAACCTAGATTTGCGCAATCGCAGTGAATTCAAGGTGGGTATTGATCTTCAAAAAATATTGAGCGCAGACGGAAGAGGTTCTAAATACGATCTCATTTTGGAAAACGGAGATGAGCTTTTTATCCCATCCACTAAACAAACCATCAAAGTAGAAGGAGAAGTACTTTCTCCGAGCATGGTTCGTTTTGATGAGAACTATACACTTTTAGATTATATCAACCGTTCGGGTGGTTTTTCTACTAATGCCAAGCAGGGTAAAGTTTATGTGGTCTACGCCAACGGTGATATTGCATCGACCAAACGATTTTTGTTCTTTAGATCATTCCCGAAATTAAAACCGGGGGCTATTATTTTGGTGCCGGCTAAACCAGACAGACGTCCATTAACGGTACAAGAAGGAGTGGGTATTACCACAGGATTGGTAACCGTAGGGCTTTTAATTGATAGACTTCTAAGATAAGCGATCATGAGTAGCATCAATTTATTTGAACTTTTAGGATTAATCTGGAAGAAAAGACGCTTCGTGATCAAGGTCATGGTTGTCTTTTTGATCTTTGGGGCGTTGATCGCCGTTTTTTCTCCGAAGCAGTTTTCATCCAAAACCATCATTCTTCCTCAAATTAGCGGGAGTCAAGGTTTAGGGAAGAAGCTTGGTGGATTTGCAAAGCTTGTAGGGCTTAATTTAGACGATAACGGAAAGAATGAGATCTTTCCAACACTCTATCCAATCATCGCCACGAGTATTCCTTTTCAGAAAGAAATACTGAGTGCGCCCATCAAGGATGAGAAAACAGGGGAAATGATCCCGCTGACGGAGTATTTAAACTCGATTGATCTCAAGGAGCCCACAGATTATGTCAAAGAGTATACGGTAGGTTTACCTGGAAAAGTGATTGGACTTTTTAGAAGCGGAGAGGAGAAATCGTATCAGCTGCAAGACACCACCATTGTTGTGCTTTCCAGAGCAGAAAAGGAGCAGATCGCGTATTTGGAGAATCACGTTAAGGTGGCCTTCAACGATTTGGAAGGATTCGTAGAGGTCTCAGCCACGCTTCCGGACCCATCGGTTTCAGCTCAGCTTACCAAGCACGTGCAAATTTTATTGCAGGACTACATCATCGAGTTCAATATCTCTAAGGCTCAAGAAGAATTGGAATATCTCATGGAAAGACATGAAGAGGCCCGTGAGATCTATGAGGAGAAAAGAAATCGTTTAGGGCAGTTCCGAGACCGAAACAAGAACTACATCAGTTCAATCAGTGAAAACCGTTACGAACAACTCAAGACCGAGAATGACTTGGCCTTCAATGTCTATTCTCAGCTGGCAAATCAGCTAGAATCTGCCAAACTACAGGTTAAGAGAGATACACCGGTCTTTACCATTTTAAAACCAGTTTCTATTCCATTAGAGCCTGCAGGACCCAGTAAGATCGGGATCATTATTCTGTACGTATTCTTCGGATTGATCCTAGGTACTTTTATAGTATTGGCACGAAAGTTCATTCCTGAACTCAAAGAGCTGATCACTGCTCCAAAGACTCAATAGCCCTTAATCATGGAAAACAATAAGCACTTGTTAACGGCTGTAAAAGCAGCTTTAGATGCAGGACGAGTCATCATGGAGGTTTATGAAGCTCCTTTTGATGTCGAAATCAAAGATGATAATTCACCTTTGACCATTGCAGACAAAAAGGCAAACGATGTCATCAACAGCTACCTGCAGCCAACAGGCATTCCCATCATCAGTGAAGAGAACAAGCAATTGGATTATTCAGAGCGTAAGCATTGGGAGCAGTGTTGGATCGTTGATCCTTTAGACGGGACCAAGGAGTTTATTAAGCGCAATGGAGAATTTACCGTTAATATTGCTTTGACGCATTTGGGAGTTCCCAAGTTAGGCGTGATCTATGCGCCCTATACAAGAGAGTTGTATTTTGCTCAAACTGAAGCAGAGAAGGCCTATAAGGTAGTGGTTCCTGAAAATGAGCAACACCAGGCCGAAGCATTGATGGAAGCCGCCCAGCCCATCCATCCAAGTCCTGATGAAAAGCAAATGCGCATTGTCGGATCTCGATCCCATTTGAACGATGATACTAAGGCCTATATTGACGGTCTTACAACAGCAAAGGAGAAAGAAATTGTCTCTAAAGGAAGTTCCTTGAAGTTTTGTTTGGTTGCGGAAGGTAAAGCGGATGTTTATCCGAGATTTGCCCCTACAATGGAGTGGGACACTGCTGCCGGACAAGCGATCTGTGAAGCCGTTGGAGTTCATGTTGTCGCCTTACCTGCCAACAGTCCGATGCGTTATAATCGAGAAGATCTTTTGAATCCTTGGTTCTTGGTAACCAAGGAAATTTAAGTCATGCCGAATTTTAAACAAGAGTCTCATTACCGAAGCCTGATTAAAGGAATCACTTGGCGTATAGTGGCTACAACAGACACTATCCTGGTGGTTTTGCTGGTGACCTGTTTGGCAGATCAATGCAGCCTTGAGGATGGATTGAAGATCGGATTTATTGAGTTCTTCTTGAAATTGGGGATCTACTACGTACACGAAAGAATTTGGCAAAAGATCCTTTTTGGTCAACGCATTACCAAAAAACGGACCTTATTTAAAACCTTGTCCTGGCGTTTAGTAGCCACAACAACGACCTTCATCATTGCCGGTGCAGTGTTGAATGAGTTTGATGAAATTGCACTATACATTGCTTTGACGGAATTGTTTACAAAATTCATCTTGTACTATTTTCACGAGCGCATGTGGTTAAAACTGCCATTGGGACGCGTACGGAACTACCTTAAAAACTTAAAGAAATAGGCATGCAGGAAAACGTAATTCCACACCAATTCGGCGTAAACAGAGAAAACCGCGAATCGCTCAATGGGCATAAAAGTTTCTTGATCTGGTTCACGGGGCTTTCTGGTTCTGGAAAATCTACGGTGGCTAATGCGGTAGAGGAAGCGCTTCACAAGCAAGGCGTGCATACCTACACCTTAGATGGGGATAATATCAGAAAAGGAATCAATTCCGATCTGACTTTTGCTCCAGAGGATCGATCCGAAAACATTCGCAGAATAGCAGAGATCGCCAACTTGTTTGTCGATGCCGGAACCGTTGTGCTGGCCGCCTTTGTTTCGCCTTACAAAAAGGACCGAGAAATGGTGAAAAGTGTGGTTAAAGATTATAACTTTGTCGAAGTTTTTGTGGACACCTCTATTGAGGAGTGTGAACGCCGAGATGTCAAAGGTTTATACGCCAAAGCGCGTCAAGGTTTGATCAAAGATTTTACAGGTGTAAATGCACCTTATGAAGCTCCGGAAAATCCGGATTTGCGTATCGATACTACGCAGACCGATATTAATGAATCTGCTGCCCTTGTTTTACAAGCGGTGGCGTCGAAGTTAGAACTCAACAACTAGCATGAGCAAATATTATTTAAACTATCTAGACGAGTTAGAATCAGAAGCGATTTTTATCCTGCGCGAAGTTTGGGCGCAGTTTCAAAATCCGGTAATTCTATTCTCAGGAGGGAAAGATTCCATCGTGGTGACCCATTTGGCAAAGAAAGCATTTCATCCTGCCAAGATCCCATTTCCTTTAATGCACGTAGATACCGGACACAACTTTCCGGAGACCATTGCCTTTAGAGATTCTTTGGTGAAAGAATTTGGAGCTCAACTTTTGGTTGGCTCTGTTCAGGAATCAATTGATCAGGGGCGCGTAGCGGAAGAGCGCGGAAAGAACGCCACGCGAAACGCTTTGCAGATCACTACCTTGCTCGATGCTATTGAAACACACAAAGTGGATTGTGCTATTGGTGGAGGTCGCCGTGATGAAGAGAAAGCCCGTGCAAAAGAGCGTTTCTTCTCACACCGTGATGACTTTGGTCAATGGGATCCTAAAAACCAGCGCCCGGAGTTGTGGAACATTTTAAACGGCCGCCATTTTGAAGGGGAGCACTTTAGAGCATTCCCGATCAGTAACTGGACAGAAATGGACGTTTGGAATTACATCCAAAGAGAAAATATTCAAATTCCTTCCTTGTACTTTGCACACGAACGCGAAGTTGTTTGGAGAAGCAATTCATGGATTCCGGTTTCTGAATTCTTGAAATTGGAGGAAGGTGAAAAGATCGAAAAGAAAAAGATCCGATTCAGAACGCTTGGAGATATTACCATCACTGGTGGTATTGAATCCGACGCAGACACCGTTGAAAAGATCGCAATGGAAGTTTCTGCAATGAAACAGACAGAACGCGGAAATCGCTCCGACGACAAACGAAGCGAAACGGCTATGGAAGATCGTAAACGTCAAGGATACTTTTAATCAGAAAGAACTTATGGAAATCAGCAACAATCAACTGCTAAGATTTACAACAGCCGGTAGTGTAGACGATGGTAAAAGTACCTTAATTGGACGTCTGCTCTACGATAGTAAGGCAATTTTTGAAGACCAATTGGAAGCGGTGAGCAACACCAGTAAGCGCAAGGGACACGAAGGTGTAGACTTGGCTTTATTCACAGACGGTCTTCGCGATGAGCGTGAACAAGGGATCACCATTGACGTGGCCTATCGTTATTTTACCACACCTAAGCGTAAATTCATCATTGCAGATACTCCAGGGCACATTCAATACACCAGAAACATGGTGACTGGAGCTTCTACCGCCAATGCTGCCTTGATTTTGATCGATGCACGCCACGGAGTTATAGAGCAAACCAAAAGACACGCCTTTATCGCTTCTTTATTGCAAATTCCACACGTGATCGTTTGTGTGAATAAGATGGATCTTGTGGAGTACAAAGAAGAGACCTTTACCAAAATCATCAGTCAGTTTGAGGAGTTCTCCTCTAAATTACTAGTAAAGGATATTCGTTTTATCCCAATCAGTGCCTTGAATGGTGACAATGTGGTGAATCGCAGCGAGAATATGGATTGGTACAAGGGAGCACCTTTGCTTCACGTATTGGAGAACATGCATATTTCTAGTGATCTCAATAAGATCGATGCGAGATTCCCTGTACAGACCGTAATCCGTCCGCAGCGTGACGGGTTTATCGACTACAGAGGATACGCCGGACGTGTTGCCAGCGGTATTTTAAGACCAGGTGATGAAGTAACAGTAATGCCTTCTGGTTTTACTTCTAAGATCAAATCTATAGATACGTTCAACGGAGCGGTGGATGAGGCCTTTGCGCCCATGTCTGTTACCGTGACCTTGGAGGATGATATTGACGTGAGTCGTGGGGACATGATCGTAAAAACTAACAACAAGCCAGAATCCAAGCAGGAATTTGACGCGATGATCTGTTGGTTGCACAACAATCCGGCAAGACCGCGCACCAAATATACCTTGATGCATACCTCTAACGAGCCTAAAGCGATGATCAAGAACGTATTGTATAAGATCGATATCAATACTTACAATCGCGAGGAAGAGGACAAAGAGCTCAAAATGAATGATATTGGCCGTATTACCATCCGTACAACACGACCGATCATGTTGGATGAGTATCGAGACAATCGCATCACAGGAAGTTTTGTGTTAATTGACGATGCAACTCATGAGACCGTTGCAGCTGGAATGATATTATAAAACGACTTGAGTCAAGACAGTGAAAATATAACTTATGACCTTCTGGTCATTGGCGCTGGAATCGTAGGATTGGCCTCAGCTTATACCTTTTTGCAAAAGTATCCCAATAAAAAGGTGCTTGTGTTGGAAAAGGAACAAGCGGTGGGTAAACACCAATCTGGGAATAACAGCGGTGTAATTCACAGTGGGGTTTATTACAAACCGGGAAGCAGTAAGGCGATCAATTGCCGAAAAGGCTATAAAATGCTGTTGGAGTTTGCCCAGGAGCATAACATCAAGCATGAGGTTTGCGGTAAGATCATTGTGGCTGTGAAGCAAGAGGAACTGCCTTTGTTAGATACCATTTATCAACGCGGTGTTGAAAATGGTTTGGAAGGATTGCGTTTTTTGAACTCGGAAGAAATCAAAGAGATCGAACCTCATGTACGAGGCATTAAAGCTATACACGTGCCACAAGCGGGAATCATAGATTACCCAGGGATGTGTATTAAACTGGAAGAATTGATCCGCGAGAAGGGCGGAAGCTTGCTTTTTGAGCAGCAAGTACAAAATATAACTCCCGCTGGGGATCAGGTAAGGGTCGATACCGCTAACGAAAGTTATACCGCCACAAAGGTGGTTTCTTGCGCGGGCTTGTTTTCCGATCGTGTTTCTAATATGACCAGTGAAGAAGAAGATCTTCGGATCATTCCATTCCGCGGGGAATATTACAAACTTAAGCCGGAAAGCCAAGGCCTGGTCAAACACTTGATCTATCCGGTGCCGGATCCTAATTTCCCATTCCTCGGTGTACATTTTACACGAATGATCGAGGGGGGAATTGAAGCTGGTCCTAATGCTGTACTCGCTTTTAAGCGTGAGGGCTATAAATTCTTTGACGTGAATCTAAAGGATCTCGCAGCCACCTTGCGTTGGCCAGGTTTTTGGAAAATAGTCGGGAAATATGGTAAAACGGGTACTAAAGAAATGTACCGATCGCTATCCAAGCGTCAATTCACTAAGGCTTTACAGGGGTTGATCCCAGAAGTGAAGATGAGTGATCTGGAGCCTGGAGGCGCTGGTGTACGAGCCCAAGCTTGTGATCGTGAGGGCAAATTGCTGGATGATTTTGATATTAAACGGCAAGGAAATGTGATGCATGTGCGCAATGCGCCATCTCCTGCAGCAACCTCCTCTTTGGCGATTGGGGATTATATTATAAACGAACTAATTAGTGAAAATTAAAGGATAATGGAACAAATAAGATTTGGTTTAGTGGGATGCGGACGAATCGCAAACAGACATGCCGAGCATATTTCAAATAATGGAAAACTCGTTGCAGTCTGCGATATTGTAAAAGAGAAGGCCGATACCCTTGGAGGTCAATACGACGCCAAAGCCTACTATTCCATCGAAGAGTTGATAGAGAACCACAAAGACGATATTGACGTTCTTGCTATTTGTTCTCCTAACGGACTGCACGCACAACACTCTATTCAAGGTTTGAAAGGTGGATATCACGTGCTTTGTGAGAAGCCAATGGCTATCAATGTACACGACTGTGGAGAGATGATCAAGACCGCAGAGGCCATGAACAAGCGTCTGTTTGCTATTAAGCAGAATCGTTTCAATCCACCGGTAGCAGAAGTAAAGAAGCTTATTGATCAAGGTGTTTTAGGAAAGATCTACAGCGTTCAATTGAGTTGTTTCTGGAACCGTAACTTTGATTACTATAAAAACTCTTGGAAGGGTACTAAAGACTTGGACGGAGGAACACTTTACACCCAGTTCAGTCACTTTGTAGATTTGCTGTATTGGATGATCGGTGATGTAAAAGCTGCCAAAGGAATGTCCAACAACTATGCACATGAAGGTGTTATTGAATTTGAAGATACTGGAGTAGTGGCCTTGGAATTCTACAACGGAGCCATTGGAACCATTAACTACACCGTGAACAGCTATGGACAGAACATGGAAGGCTCACTGACCATCTTCGCAGAGAAAGGTACCGTAAAGATCGGTGGACAGTATCTCAATGAGATGGAGTATCAAAACATTGAGGGATATAAGATCGAAAACCTTCCAGAAGGCAATTCCGCAAATAACTACGGAAAGTACACCGGGTCTATGTCCAACCACGACAAGGTTTATGAAAACCTCATTGATGTATTGAAGAATGGAAGTTCTATCAATACCAGTTCCTTTGAAGGATTAAAGACCGTGGAGATCATTGATAAGATCTACCGCTCATTCGAATAAAATGAACAAGAACGAACCCATAATTTTTGAAGCGGGCATCAAGGATGTTGATTTTGGCGAAAATGTCAAAGTAGTCCATCCGTCCAATATCTACGGCTGTAAAATAGGAGACAACTCCTTCATTGGTCCCTTTGTAGAGATTCAAAAAGATGTGACCATCGGTGCGCAAACCAAGATCCAATCCCACAGTTTTATCTGTGAGTTGGTGGATATTGGCGACCGTTGTTTTATTGGTCACGGGGTGATGTTCATCAACGATTTGTTTGCCAAAGGCGGACCTGCTCAGGGCGACAAAAGCCTTTGGAAATCCACCAAAATAGGAAACAACGTTTCTATTGGTAGCAACGCGACCATCTTGCCTGTATCCATCTGTGATAAAGTAGTTATAGGCGCAGGCGCCGTGGTAACTAAAGACATTACCAAATCCGGAGTATATGCCGGTAACCCCGCAAAATTTTTAAAAGACTTTGAACAATGAACATACCTTTTGTAGACTTAAAGGCCCAGTACTTAACCATTAAGGATGAGGTTAAGGAAGGCATCGACTATGTATTAGAAAACACCATGTTCATTGGTGGTAAGCCTGTGGATGATTTTAAGCGTGGTTTTGAAGAGCTTTACGGCGTGGATCATTGTGTTCCTTGCGCGAACGGTACCGATGCCATTTTTATCGTGATGAAAATGATGGGTATAGGAGCAGGAGATGAAGTGATCACCACAGCTTCTTCTTGGATCAGTACGTCTGAGACCATCACTCAAACTGGCGCGAAGCCCGTTTTTGTTGACATTGATGATTATTACACCATTGATACTTCAAAGATAGAAGCGGCCATTACACCAAACACCAAGGCGATCATTCCCGTTCACCTTTACGGGCAAATGGCAGACATGCCAGCCATCATGGAGATCGCAAAGAAGCACAACCTCAAGGTAATTGAAGACTGCGCGCAGTCACACTTCTCAGAGATTGATGGAAAACGCGCCGGGCTTTATGGAGACGCTGCTACTTTCAGTTTCTATCCTGGAAAGAATTTAGGTGCCTATGGAGACTCCGGATGCATCATTACCAATGATGGAGATCTGGCCGAAAAATGCACCATGTACGCCAAGCACGGAGCCTTGGTAAAGCACCACCACATCATTGAAGGAATTAACAGTAGGTTAGACACCATCCAGGCAGCAGTTTTAAATGTAAAGCTGAAGTATATTCTAGATTGGACTGCCTCTAGACAACGTATTGCTGCACGTTATGATGCTGCTTTACAAGGAGTAGGAGATTTGGTAACACCTAAATTGAGAGCTAACGGAAAGCATACCTATCACGTTTATGCCATTAGAACAGCCAGACGTGATGAATTGAAGGAATATTTAAAAGGCCGCGGAGTGAACACACAAATTCACTATCCGAATGCCATGCCTTTTATGCCAGCATATGATTACTTGAACTTGGATAAGAGCCAATACGCAATGGCTAAAGCGCATCAAGAGCAAGAATTATCCTTGCCGATCTATCCAGAAATGACGGATGAGCAAGTGGATTATACGGTAAGCTGTCTAAAAGATTTCTTTGAAGCTTAAGCCTAACCGGTTTGACTTTAGATTGGGGGGAATTCAGTTGTGAGCCCCCGCCAGCTGCTTGAATTGCTTTAAGTAAGTTTTGTACCCTTCATATTTTTTGGAGGTAGATCATAGTGAATGAAGTTTCCTTTAAAAAATACAAACACCAAGAATGTTTTCTTGCTTATTGGGAGTATAGTTCTCAGTAAGGGCTTGGTGCTGATTTGTACACCCTTCATCACCCGTTTATACGATCCTTATCTTTTTGGTATACTCGCATTTATCTTGAGTTTTGGAAGAATTTTAGGAGTCATTTTCTCCATGCGCTACGAGTTGAAGTTTTTGAATGTAGACAACGAGAACCGCTTTGACCTTCTCAAATTCTTGAACGCACATGTGTACAGGCTCTTTTTATTATCTGCAGCCGTCACCTTTTTAATTGTCTTTGGGTTGGATCTACCCAAACAGTATTTACTCATTCCGTTTTTTGCCTTGCTGACCTGTTTGTATGAGGTAAACCGAATGTATAATGTTGCAGATAAGAAGTTCAATCAAATCGCCGTATCAGAAGTAGTACGTGGGATCAACCAAGGTCTGGTGCCGCTCATTGCGTTTTTTTCTGCCTTATTTGTGCCTATCGGACTAGTGGTTTCTGAGTTGAGTGCGTTGATCGGATCCATTTTTTCAATGGCGGGACTCAAAAGACTTACATCACTGCAAAGTTTTACCCAATACAAGACCTCTTTAAAGGGAGCTTATCGAGAAATGATGCTCACAGGGCCTGCAAAACTGATGAATGTCTCTACCAATGAGATCATCCCGTTGGGCATAGGGTTTTTATACAATAATGAACTTTTAGGACTTTATTTTGTCGCGCGCAAGATCATGGCCGTACCCTTGAGTTTTATCACTAAAGCCCTGGGTGATGTACTAAACAATTCTTTGAGTGAGCTCTTTTTAAAGTCAGGTGTAGCTCGTGCGAGAACTTACCTTTTTAAACAATTCAGATTATTGCTTGTCGCTGGTTTGGTTTTTGGAGCTGGAGTTTATCTTTTGATCGATTGGGCTATTGACATCTTCTTGGATGAGAGTTATGAGCGCGTCAGTCAGATCATCAAATTGAGCTTACTGTACTACTGCAGTTTACTCATTGTAGTGCCTGTAAGTAACTATTTCAATATCATTGGTCGCTTCAGTGTCAACCTGATGTGGGACGCTATCCGCTTTGGATTGGTGCTTTTATCCTTTGCAATTGGATGGTTTTTTGATTTCGATTTTGATAGTTTTATCTTATTGCTTTCCTCTTGCCTTTTCCTCGGGTACTTGGTTTTCGTACTTTTGCTCGTGTTTTATAGAAAAGAATGAACCTAGAAGTTCTACTTCATATCATCAATGGCCTTATTTTGTTAAACGTCTCCAGACGTTTTTCACTCTATCATCCGGTTAAGGTTTGGATGTTGTTTCAGGTGCTTTTCTATTTTGGAACCATCTACATTACAGATTTTACCCGTGAAGTAGAGGTGAGCCACCTGCGGATGTATGCCGTTTTTGCTTTGGTCACCTATCTCACGGCGCTCTTATTACCTAAGGATAAGGAAGATTTTAAAGTACAGATCACAGATGTTCATATTCGGTTTGTCTACATTTCCTTTTATGTTTCCATCATTATGTGTTCCATATATTTTACGCTCGCTGGAGGTAATTTATTTGTGCAGAATATTAAGTCTTTGGTCAGTCTGGGGTCTACTTTAGATTTCGTCGGTAGTCGTCGTTTGGAATTCTATGCGGGTCAGAATTATTATGCCCCAGGATTTTTTAACCTCTTTAAGAACTTCTTATTACCGGCTTCCTTTTACGCCCTCTTGTTTTTGCACATCAAAGGATATAAGCGCCGTCCTAAATGGTTTATCGCTGGCGCATTGGTAGCTTATTTGATCTTTATATTAGGAACAGGACAACGCGGTGCGCTTGTCTTGTCTATCTTATTTGGTGTGGTGTATTGCTACCATTTTCTGGGTAAGAAAAGAACCTATCGCATCGGCTTATACGGCGGAGTTGGCTTTTTTGTCCTTTTTGTGGTCGCTACCTTTTTTCTGAGCCGCGCAAAACTTCAAGGCCTCAATTCACTAGATGATTATCTACTCTTAGTTGAGGTGTCCATGGAACGATTCTTTGTGACCAATCAGCGCGCGGGTCTGATTGCCTATCAGTATATTTTAACTTATGAAGAGATCACTTATGGCTATGACTGGCTGATGAGTTTGGAACAGTTCCTTCCTGGACAATCCACCCACATTAACTTAGCCAATAAGGTATTCGCCTATAGATACGGCTCTACCCGGGGAACCTCTCCACCGACACTGATGGTGAGTGTGTTCTACAACTTTGGTTATTTTGGAGTGGTGGTTTTTCCAATTTTATTCCTAGGCTTTTTACAAGGCTTATACAGCTATTTTAGGTCGCGTTATAAAGGATTCCTAGACCTTTTTGTGTATTCCTTTTTGTATTTTGGTTTGGCTACATGGGCAACAGGTTCTTTGAGCTTTCCTATTCTTAACGGAGGCTTATTGTTTATACTGCTTTATTTCATCAAGAAAGTCAAGATTTGAAAAAGATCGTTTACATAAGACCGGGAGATATCTACGTAACGCCTGCCTTTAGTCGAATCGTGGAGGCGAGTCAATTGTTGGATGATCCTTCGGTGAAGATTTATGTGATTCAATGGCTCAATGACGAGCAGTCAAAATCGGAAGATGGAATTACCTATTTGAATTTTACCAAGAAACGCGGTGCTTTAGGAATGCTTGGGTGGTTTTGGTTCATTCTTAGCAAGCTCTTGAGCATTGCACCCCGTTATGTACATAATTTTTCGTTTCACAGTTGGACGCCAATTCTGATCTATAAAATCTTTTATCCCAAACGGATTGATCTTTTCTATGATTGTCGAGATTACTTCGGATGGAGTTTTTCCCTGAGCCCACTGACCAAAAGGTTCTCCATTTGGGCCGATCGCAGAATTGCACGAATCTGCAAACAGATCATTTTTCCCGATCGCAATGGGTTTGTGTATTTCAACACGCAAGCAGATAAGTATACTGCTATTCCCAATACCGTGACTGATTTTTTGGCTGGCCAAGAAATTAATCGTCCAGACACTGGGAAGAATATTCGCCTGTTCTATGCAGGTTATCTGTCTAATGATAGAAACATTAAGGCCATCATTGAGGCCGTAAAGACTTATCAGCATTTAGAGCTGCACATTGCGGCCAATTTCATTTCTAATCAGTTTGATCAATCGCTCTTAGAGGATCCTCGTTTTGTCTATCACGGAAAACTCTCCCATCAACGGGTGATTGAACTTATGTTGGAGTGTGATTATTGTTTGATCATGTATAATGCTGCTCTTGAGAACTACAGGTTGATCCAACCTACAAAGTTTTACGACTCCCTAATGAGCAACACGCCATATATCTGTGCAGAAGGAATGACCGCCTTAAAGGAGAACTGTGGTCCAGAGTGGCCCAATTTATGCCTTGCCTATAACAGTGTTGAGGCTTTTGCCGATCTAAAGAAACCCGTGCTGAACAACAAGAACAGAAGTCTGTATACCAGTACTTATGAGTACACTAAGGTATTGGGTGATATCGCGAAGGTTTATGATAAATATTTAACACCCTAGTATGCGTTTAAGGCTGTGGTTTGCTTTATTTCTATTGATGAACGCGGTTGTTGGTTTGGCCCAAGAGGTTCCCAATGCCAGTTTTGATCTAGAAACTTCAACCAATCCCAGTCTACCCGCAAATTACCGAGCACGCGCCACCACATTGGCTTATCACGGGATAGATAAGACCGTCGGGAATGAAAGCCTAGGGGCAGGGGTTTTCAATACTTTGGGTAAAGAAAACGCAACGGGATACTTTTACGGATGCTACGATCAGAATGGAAAAAACCCCAACTACTTAAAGGTCAACCCAGGGGAGGTTTATGAGTTTTCGGTTCATTATCGAATGGACGCCGCATTTCACCAAAGTAAGGGAAGTGCTGTTTATTTGCAGGCTTTGTTCTTTGATGGTGCCCAGGAGATTCGGCCACTGGCGCAAATAGACTCCAAACGCAGTGCTGAGTTCGACCCAAAAAGGCCAGAAGAATGGTATGAGCTGCGCTACAGCTTTGAAGTTCCTAAAGAGGTCTCTCACCTTGGAACTGCGGTCTATTTTAAGGGTAATGGAAAGGTCTGGGTAGATGACCTGAATCTCAAACAAGCAGGTGATGATCAGATCACGGATTCAAACCTCACAAAAGATTATGCCATTGATCAGGTTCCGTTTTCACCTTTTGTGCAAATTGTTTCTAATCAACAAGGGCGATTGCAAGAAGCTGTTGCCAACTATGAGATGCTCAACAAAGCCAACAACAGCAGGCTAAAGGATAGTTTATGGACACTGCGGGAGGCCAACTGCCATCCTCAACTAAGGCTAACTGCCAATATTGCTTCGGCTATTTTAAACAGTAGATCTTTATACCCACCTGAGAGTTATATGCATCAAAAGGCCTTGAATGCATTAGACTGGTTGATCAGCACGCAACAAGAAGACGGTGCGTTCTACTGGTATCCTGCGCAACCCTGTGATACTCCAGTGAAAGATGCGGGGTCCACCATGTATGAAGGCAGCATAGTGATGATCGCCCTGCGCGATGGATATCTGCGAGCCACTGATCCTCAACGCAAGAATGCCTATTACCAGGCCGCTAAACGTTTTTGTGACTATTTGCTCAAAAGCAAACCACAGGCCAATACCAACTTCAATGGATTTACCCTTTGGGCTCTGAGTAACTTTATTACCCTCAATCCGGACGCTCAAAATCGAGTGGTCTATGCTGAGAAAGCCTGGGAGTTTTTCCGCCACATAGAAAAGCAACAGACCAAGACCGGTAATTGGCCGGATTTTCACAATAAGCATGTTTATTATCACGCCATCATAACAAGGGGTATTTCTAGTTTGTACTTGGCTCAAAGTAAAATGAAGCTTTACGATACTAAACGAGAATTACAATTACAAAGATCTGCTTACCGAGCGCTTAATTATTTGCTAGCTCAGATCACCTCTGCAAAAGGAGATCTGCTCAAACACCCGGAGCTTGATACCCAAACCGTAAAAAGTCCTTTTGCTTTAGAAGTTGTACTTTTAGCTTCAAAGTTTCCGGAGTTGAACCCGGCAGAACAGCGTCATTTAGAAGCTTTATCTGGACTTTTGACCAATTTTGAGATCATGGGGACTCAAGGTCATCAAATCGCTGCTCTGGGGCGATATCTGTATTTTAAAGACAACTAGCTTGAGTAAAAAAGTACTCATCACATCTATTGGCAGAACGGCTACTTTGAGTCTTACTCAATGGTTAAATCAAATCTCTGGAGTACAGGCGTATCACGAAAGAGGCAAAGAAGATCCCTTTTTTTTGTACTTATCACAGTTCAAGGCTTACACTGAATTTACGCAGCAGTATTTATCTCAGCGCGACGCTTTGAGTGAGCAGTCAGCAGAAGAAATCTATGTGGAAGTCAATCCATACTTTCGTTTTGCAGATCGAGATTTCTTGAAAGACCTGGGCTGGATCAAGCTCTTTTTGGTCAGACACCCGAGGACTTATTTAGAAAGTGTATATCGGCGCAAGCTTTTTACGACTGCGGATACCTCATTTCAGAAACTCCCAGAGCCCAATGATGATATGTATAAACAGTGGAAAGAGTCCAGTCGGTTTCAAAAACTCTGTTGGTACTATACGCAGGTGCATCAGTACGTTCTAAAGGAGCAATACACTTATTTTAGAAGTGAAGCCCTTATTAAGAATAGACCTGTGCAAGAGGAATTCTTGAATGCCATTGGTCTAGAACATCAAACGGAAATTCCCGATTTTCCGCATCTCAACCAATCAAACTCTGGGATGCGTGGAGAGACCTTGGATTGGAGCGCTTTGACTTCTAATGATCTGGAAACCTATGAAGAGCTTTGTAAGCCATTAATCGTTAAATTGGGCTATGAACTTTCGTGATTCAGCACTATATCAACGCTTGTATTTACCACGGATTCGTAAAAGACTTCTGAATCGATACTTAGATGATATTCGTCAAGACAAGAAGCCCGTTTTTATCCATATCAACAAAACGGCGGGTTCATCTATAGCGCAAAGTCTTGGGATCACTGCAGGTCATTATACTTTGAATGAATTAGAATTGGCTTATCAAAACCGATTCAAAGAACTGCTACCTCGTGAAGTTCCTGTGTATACAGTGATTCGCAATCCCTTTGATAAGGTTGTTTCTCAGTACAGCTATCGTAAACAGACCAATCAGAACAATCTAGCCACAAATCCATTGAGTTTTCGGGATTGGGTAGAAGCAGCCTTTGAACGTAAAGACCCAGCGTATAGAGATCGGGAACTCATGTTCATTCCACAGACAGAATGGGTGCAGTCAGAACGTTTCAAAGAGATCAATTATATCCGTTTTGAACACTTGCAGGAGCAGGTTCAACCTTTGCTTGAAAAATACGGCAACCAAGGCTTGGAGTGGAAAAAACGCTCCGATCATGCACATTACAGAACGTATTACGATCAATTCACGCAAGAAGTTATTCAGCAGGAATTCGCGAGTGATTTAAAAACATTTAATTACGAGTTCTAATGCTGATCCCAGAACATAAAGGCCTATTTATCCACATTCCAAAAACGGCGGGTCAATCCGTGGAGGACTATTTTCTCAATACAATGGGTAGGGATCGAACGGAGGATAATTCCAAGTATTTGCTGGGGATCAATACCAATCAAGAAGGGCCGAGGAGATTGGCGCATTTGACTGCAAAAGAGCACGTAGCGCTAGGCCATATAGATAGCCAAGACTTTGAGAGTTATTTCAAATTCAGTTTTGTTCGTAACCCATGGGAACGATTGGTTTCCTTGTATCGCTTTCGCGGATTTTCCAGTGTCTGCAGTTTTGCGGTCTTTGTGGATCGTTATTTGGAGTACTACTTAGCGCATGAAAATTGGTTTTTTAAGCCACAGGTAGATTTTATCTATGATGAAAATGACCACTTGCTTTGTGATTTTGTTGGTCGCATGGAAAACTTGCAGCAAGACTTTGATACGATTTTAGCGCGTTTATCACTGCCGCAGGGAATGTTACCGCATCACAATAAGTCTAAAGAAAAATGGCTGTCAGTAAAGACTTTCAAGCTTTATCTAAAACATCCGTCTTTGCTATATCAAGGCCAACGGCCGCCGCGAGTGCGTGATTATCGCGATCATTATTCGGCCAAGACACTAGCACAGGTGCATCGTCTTTATGAGCGAGACATCAGATTGTTGAATTATCAATTTTAGCTGCGCTTTGATCATTTCACATAAACATAAATTCGTCTTCATTAAAACCCGTAAAACAGCGGGTACGGCCTTGGAAATTGCCCTGAGCTCCATTTGCGGACCGGATGATGTCTTAACCCCGTTATCTGGTGAAGATGAGAACCTGCGCAGGCAGCTTAGTGGTAGATCTGCTCAAAATTATCGCCTTCCATGGGGGCAATACACAGTGCAGGATTACTTCAGAATGATAAAAAAGGGAAGTAGACTAGCGTATAAAAATCACCAAAGCGCAAAATTAATTCAGGAGCGATTAGGGCCCAGCATTTGGGATAACTACTTCACCTTCTGTGTAGAACGCGCTCCAGAAGCTAAACTGATCTCTCATTACCAATGGTTAAAGATGCAGGGAGCCTGTAAAAACCCATTGGATTATATAGAAAAAAACTATTTTCGCAAAATCCTAGGAAGTTTGGCTTATGCTGATTCCTCCGGATCGATTTTAGTGGACAAGGTCTATAAAATGGAACAACTGCCTGAAGCAATTCAGGAACTCAGCGATCGTTTTGACCTTTCTACAGACGCACTGCAACTTCCCCACAACAGTGTGAAAAAAAGCGCTCCGGTATCAACCGCAGAACAAGAACACCTTCTTGAATTGTATCAAGAGAGGTTGCTGGACTTTTTTGGTCTGGAAAGAGCATTTTACGAAGATTAAATGTTCGTTTTTATCGAAGAACGTTGTGATTTACGGCCTTTGATAAAATTTAATTCGGTTTTTCAGGAATTAGTCTTAATTTTCAATTAGAACTGACCAATTTCTGCCTGATATTATCATAAGTGACAGAGAAGTTAAACAAATCCATAAGTTATAAGGCCCTCCAAACAGTAGGATTCACCTTGTATTCTATGTTGCTTATTCCCTTACTGATTCGGTTCTGGGACAAAGAGACTTACGGTACCTGGATTGCCATTTATGCCTTATACAATTTGGTTCAGGTTGTGGAGTTTGGTCATAACACCTTTGTGGGTAATGCCTTCAACGCGATGGTTCATACCGATAAGGAAGGAGCCAAATCCTTATTGGGTTCCGCATTTAGAATTAATTTTCTATCGGGGCTCATTCAAATGTCGGTCATTGGAATCATTTACAAGCTGGGGGCTTTTAGTTTTTTCATAACCAATGACATGCCCGATGGTGACATTGCCATCATTTTATTCATACTATTCCTTTATCGCCTACTTATTGGTTCCTATAGAGGCCTTTTAGTTAAGATCCTAAATCCTTTTGGGTACATCTATAAATCCTATCAGTTCTCCATCTTTGAACGCCTTATAGAGTTTACGGTTTTGGTGGCCGCAGCGGTTTACGGTATTTCACTGATCAATATGGCGCTCCTGTGGTTGATCTTTAAGAGTTGTTATTCCCTGGGGATTCTTTTTTACCTCAGAAAACTACTGCCAGAATATTTTCCGTGGTGGCAAAAGGGCAGTCTGGCCTTGGGTTGGCAGAACTACAAGAAATCTTTGCCCTACATAGGTAGTTCGCTGCTTGATAGGACTGCTTCTGACGGGGTTGTTCTTTTGATCTCGGTGCTATTAGGCTCTACTTTCTTGCCCTTATTCATCGCTATCCGAACCTTGGTAAACTTCGGAACCAAAGTATCAGATATTTTCTTAAGCCCCATAACTCCAGAACTGATCAATCTGTATGCGAAGCAGCAAAAAGAACGTTTATTGCAAGTCATTGGTTCGTATTGGTTGATCACAGGAGGTATTCTGATCATTGGTTTCATGCTGTCCATTTGGTTGATTGAACCCATTTTTGAGATCTGGACCAACGGCAGATTGACCTTTAGGCCTCTGGTGTATTACGGCTTGATCTTGGTAATGATCACCCAAAACGTCGGCAGTATTATGGACGCCTTTTTACGAGGGATCAACAGGACCAATTTGGTCTTTCAGACCTCTTTTATTCGCACGGCCATGATCCTCATTGGTATTTACGTCTTTTATACGATGAGCATTAAAGGGGTTATTCTGGCCCTGGGAATAGCAGAGTTCTTTAAAAGTATCATTTGGTTGCCCTATTGGTGTTCTAAGGAGCTTTCTGCGGATTTCAAAAAGGTCGGGATGCTTTGGCTCAACCCGCTGCTTATTGGGCTGAGTGTCTTGTTTTATTTCATCGAATTCCGTGAGCCACCCATATGGGTGCTGCTAGGGATCATCGTATTGGTTTTCCTACTATTGTTGTGGCAATACCGACAAATGTCGCCAGCTGTGCTGCGCCTTTTACAGCGCAAATATGCCTTTTTAGGACTCATTGCAAAAAAGAATAAGAATGGGTAAGCAACCGGTATATCTGGTCTTTAGAAAAGCGAACCCAGGCAATTTCAGCATTGAATCGATTTATCGCGGTTTGCTCAACTTTTGGAGGCAGTCCAAGCAGACTCAATTCGATTTTAAAACCATAAGCCTAAATCACAATTTTGATCTTTTCAATTTTGTAAAATATTTTCTGCGGAGCCTATTTGTGCGAGGGCAGATCATTCATGTGACCGGAGGAGTCAATTATATGATCATGGCCTTTCCATTTCAGAAACGGGTATTGACCATTCATGATTTTTATTATTTAAAGGCTGAGAAAAAATCAGCGGTCTATCGTTGGCTTTACTATCAATTGCCTTTGCGCTATGCAACCAAGGTTGTTGTGGTTTCTAAGGCGACAAAATCCGACTTGCAACAGTTGTTCCCATCCGCAACGGATAAAGCCGTTGTGATAAACAATCCTTTGACGGTTCCGCTTGCGGCTCCTGAGATCGCCTTAAACCGAACGCCATCCAAGCCTATACACATTCTGCAAATAGGGGGTAAAGCGTTGAAAAACTACGATCGTCTTTTAGAGGCTTGCCGCGAATTAGAAGTAAAACTGACCTTGGTTCACGCGCGCCCCCATGGTTTAGAAGAAAAGCTAAAGGCTTGTGGATTGACGGCTCGCGCTCGGGTTTTGTCTACAATAAGTTCTGAGCAGTTACAAGAGCTTTATCAGCAGGCAGATCTGCTGTATTTTGCCTCATTAGAGGAAGGATTTGGCTTGCCTATTTTGGAAGCTCAAGCAAACGGTTTGCCCATATTGACCTCCAATCGTTCACCCATGAAGGATCTTGCGCCAGAGGCTTTCTTGGTAGATCCTTTAGATACTGCTGCGATCCGTGCGGCAATCCTCCAATTTATCAAAGAAGGTTACAGTCGTGAAAAACGAGTATCGGCTTATGAACGTCTGGACCAGTTTTCCTATGAGCACATTGCGCAGCAATACAGCGCGCTATATGCCGAATTATAGCCTGTAATTGCTAAATATTTAGTTTCTTTGCCAGCGCTGGGAAAGCCCTAAAATTCCAGCATTAGATGCACTAATGGTAATTGTTGTTACTCCACAAATTCGATCAGTTTCTGTTCAAGACGGACCCAATAAGTCCTTGGTTGGAATTTGCTCTCTTCTGGAGTCTCATGAGATTCCTTATAAGGTTTTGGCTTTGACAGATCCACTGGGAGCTCAACAGAGCAATACAGCAATAAATCCCAAGGTGGATTATATGGATGGGGTGTCCGCAGCCGATCTAAAAAAGAGGTTTGAAGGCGGAACAGTCATTTGGCTGAACACCTTGTACAACTGGAATTTTACCGTTAAGCCGCTGCTGGCGCTTCGCAAACGTCCAGACCTTAAGGTCATTGTCAGTCCTAGAGGGCAACTGCTCAAAGGCGCTTTAAACCTTAAAAAGCGTCTTTACTTAAAGCTTTTGACCCTTTATTTGAAGAGTCTGAAGAACAAGGTGTGGATCCATTATGCCAATACTCAAGAAAAGGCGGCCTCTTTGGCTCTTTTTGAAGGATATCCAGAATTGATCTTCAACAATCCTATTTCTGGAACGATCCAAGCTGCTCAGCGTCCTGCTGGCAGAGAAGAATTTGTGCTTGGATATTTTGGGAGAGTGTCCCCAATTAAGAACATTGAATTTGTGATCAAACAATTGCCAAAACTTCCCAAAGAGGTGCGATTGGAAATACACGGAACCATTGTGGATCCCATCTATCAGCAAAAGTTAATGGCGCTGATTGAAAAACTGCAATTAAAAGCGCGCGTAGGTTTTCACGATACCTACAATAATTTTAATTTCGCAAAGAAATCTGCGGGAGTGGATCTGGTGATCATTCCGTCGCGATCTGAAAGCTTTTGCCATGTTTTTTTTGAAGCCATTGAAGCTGGAAAATTGGTCTTGGCAAGCACCGGCTTACCTTGGGAAAAGGTAAATGCCTCAGTGCCCAAGACGCTTTTGCCTCTTAAAGGAAAGCAGTGGAGACAACGGATTACAGAAGTGCTAGAAATGACCGATGCTGGTTACGATCAGCAACACAAAGAACTTGTAAATTACTATAACAACATATACACCGAGTCCAATACCAATATTGTAAGGGCGGTAAAAACAGTTTTAGACCATGAAACTCAAGAATAAAAAACTACTCATCACCGGAGGAACCGGATCATTCGGAAACGCCGTATTGGCGAGATTTCTGGACACAGATCATTTCTCGGAGATCCGTATTTTTTCACGTGATGAAAAAAAGCAAGACGATCTCAGAAGAAAGTTGTCCAATCCAAAGGTCAAATTCTACATTGGTGACGTACGCGATTACACTGCTGTTTTCAACGCCATGCGCGGTGTGGATTATGTGTTCCATGCGGCAGCTTTAAAGCAAGTTCCATCTTGTGAGTTTTTCCCGGTTGAAGCTGTAAAGACCAATGTCTTGGGTACAGAGAATGTATTAGAGGCAGCTATTTCTAACAATGTAGCTAACGTGGTAGTGTTGAGTACCGATAAGGCAGTTTACCCGATCAACGCCATGGGAATTTCTAAAGCCATGATGGAAAAGGTTTTGGTAGCAAAATCCAGAAATGCGGGTAATACCGTGATCAGTGGAACGCGCTACGGAAACGTAATGGCGTCAAGAGGTTCTGTGATTCCATTATTTGTGGAGCAGATCCAGCAGGGCGCTCCTTTGACCCTTACCGATCCCAACATGACCCGTTTTATGATGACCTTAGAAGATGCAGTAGACCTTGTGCTCTTTGCATTCAACAATGCGCGTCCTGGAGATATGTTTGTACAAAAGGCTCCAGCAGCTACCATAGAAGTATTGGCCAAGGCGGTTAAGGAACTTTATAAAAGTGATTCAGAGATCAAGGTTATTGGAACGCGTCACGGAGAAAAACTCTACGAATCGCTGCTTACCCGAGAAGAGGTGATCAAGGCAGAGGATCTTGGGGAATATTACCGCATTCCGGCAGACAATCGTGATCTCAACTACGCCAACTATTTCTCTAAAGGAGAGGTTGATATGAGTAAAGTGGAGGATTATCATTCGCACAATACAGATCGTCTGGATGTTGAGGGCATGAAGCAGTTGTTACTCAAATTGGAGTTCATAAGAGAAGACGTTGCTAATCAGTAAATATTATGATTCGAGTTGGTATTACCGGGCAAGCCGGTTTCATTGGGCAGCATCTGTACAACTTCTTAGGAACCAAAGCGGAGCAAGTAAGTCGTAGCGATTTTCAGCGTGATATGTTTGATAACCCGGAGGCTCTTACAGATTGGGTAGCGAGCTGTGATGTGATCGTTCACATAGCTGCGATGAATCGACACGAAGATCCGCAGGTCATTTATGATACTAATGTCGGTCTTGTTCAAAAGTTGATCGATGCCTGTAAATCCGCTGCAGTAACACCAAAGATCATTTTTAGTTCTTCCACGCAAGAAGAGCAGGACAATCTCTACGGACAGTCCAAACGCGACGGTAGACAACTCCTAGAAACCTGGGCCCAAGAGGAGGGAGGCAGCGTGACCTCACTATTGATCCCGAATGTCTTTGGACCTTTTGGAAAGCCCTTCTACAATTCATTTATAGCGACCTTTTGTCACCTTTTGAATACTGGTGGCGCTCCAGAAGTGCATCAAGATGCTGAAGTTTCTTTGATCTACGTAAATGCTTTGGTAGCACATTTTTATGCGGCCATCATAAGCGAGGAGTCAGGTGTGGTCTTTAAAGCCATTGAAGCTCCGTATAAAGCCAAGGTGACCGAAGTATTACAAAAGCTAGAGCACTTCAAGACAAGCTATGTGGAACAAGGTCAAGTCCCTGATATTAGTCAGGCTTTTGATATTGACCTATTCAACACTTTTACATCTTACATACCTAAGGACTATTTTCCTAGAAAGTTTGTGAAGCACACAGACAATCGCGGAGCATTTGTAGAGATCATGCGTGCTGGGACATCAGGACAATCTTCGTATTCCACCACAGTGCCTGGAATCACTCGCGGAAACCACTACCACACGCGTAAAGTGGAGCGTTTTGCTGTGATCAGTGGTAAGGCGTCCATCAAACTGAGAAAAGTTAATACCGATAAGGTCTATGAGTATATTCTCGATGGCAGCGAGCCTGCTTATGTAGACATGCCTATTTGGTACACTCACAACATCACCAATATAGGTGATGAGGAATTGATCACCCTGTTTTGGATCAATGAACCCTATGATCCGGCAGACCCAGATACCTATTTCGAATCTGTAGATTAATTGCTACAAATTGTAAAGATTAACCGCTATTTTTGCCACAGAAAAACCAACAGCGATGAAGCAGCTCAAAGTAGTAACCGTAGTAGGCACAAGGCCAGAGATCATCAGGCTTGCCTGTGTAATGAAAGCCTTAGATGCCAATCCCGCCATAGAACACATCTTGGTGCATACTGGTCAAAATTACGATTACGAACTCAACGAGATCTTCTTTGAGGATTTAGGCATTAGAAAGCCGGATCACTTTTTAGGAGCTGCCGGAAAGAACGCCACAGAAACTGTTGGACGAATTTTAATTGGGATAGACCCACTTTTAGAAGAAATTCAGCCCGACGCCTTTTTAGTCTTGGGTGATACGAACTCTTGCCTTTGTGCAATTCCAGCGAAAAAGCGTAAGATCCCTGTATTCCACATGGAAGCCGGTAACCGTTGTTTTGATCAGCGCGTTCCAGAAGAAACCAACAGAAAGATCGTAGATCATGTTGCCGATATTAACATGACCTACAGTGATATTGCCAGAGAGTATTTGTTGCGTGAGGGATTGTCTCCAGATCGTGTCATCAAGACGGGAAGCCCCATGTTTGAGGTTCTGAATCAATTTGAGGCCAAAATAGCGGCTTCTGATGTTTTAGATCGATTGGAACTTAAGAAACACGAATACTTCGTGGTTTCTGCACACCGTGAGGAAAACATCAGCAATCCAAGGAATTTTGAAGGACTGATCACTTCTTTGAATACCATCGCAGAGCAATACGATTACCCGGTAATTGTATCAACCCACCCGAGAACCCGCAATATGCTAGAGGCTAAAGAGGTTAAGGCGCACAAGAACATTCAGTTTTTAAAGCCCTTAGGGTTTAGTGACTACAATGCCTTACAGGTAAACTCCTTTGCGGTGCTATCAGATAGTGGAACGATCTCTGAAGAGTCTTCCATTTTAAACTTTCACGCCTTGAACATTCGTGAAGCGCACGAGCGCCCTGAGGCTATGGAAGAAGCATCCGTAATGATGGTTGGTTTGCAGCCGGAGCGAATTTTGCAAGGGTTGGCAGCTTTAAGTGTTCAAAAACGAGCTCCAGAGCGCAATTTTAGGCCCGTTGCCGATTACAGCATGCCTAATGTCTCTGAAAAAGTAGTGCGAATCATCATATCCTACACGGACTATATCAACCGGGTAGTTTGGTCTAAGTGATCGCCATGCGTATCCTAATTGTAAAACAACTCTTTAATCCGGAACCCACTGCTAAGAGCCTTGATTTTGCCAAAGAATTGGTATGGCGCGGCCATGAGGTAGAGGTGTTGACCGGGTTTCCTTCCTATCCGATAGGAAAAATATATCCTGGCTTTAAACAGCGCTTGTACAAACGCGAACAAATGGAAGGGGTGAACTTGATCCGTGTGCCAATCTATCCCGATCACAGTGCATCTGGGTTCAAACGTTTTTTGCACTATTTGAGCTATGCGCTTAGCGCGACTTTTATTGGACTGTGGCTCGTTAAAAAGCCCGATGTCTGTTTTGTGTACCAAGGGGCTATCCCGGTAGCTGTTCCCGCAATTGTGCTCAAAAAGTTGCGCGGGGTACGTTTTGTATATGATATCAACGACCTCTGGCCAGAGACTGTTGCCACCTCAGGCATGCTTACCAATCCTAAAGCACTGAAGATTATCAACGCATGGTGTAATTGGAATTACCGCAATGCAGGCTTCATTACCGTTTGTACCCCGGGTTTCAAGAAAAAATTGACCGCCAAAGGCGTACCGGCAGAGAAAATGCAATTTGTGAGTAATTGGTCTCGTGATCGTATTGATGATACTCCTTTGGACAAGCAACGTTACGAACAGTATTTTAAGACAGATGCTGTGAATCTGCTCTATGCAGGTAACTTAGGAATCGTACAGGCTTTAGATGTGGTTTTAGAAGCTGCGAAGGTCTTTCAAGATAAAGGCGATAAACGCATAAACTTTATCCTGTTGGGCGGAGGAGCTGATGAAACGCGCCTCAAAGAAAAAGCTACGAGCATGGGCTTAAATAATTTGCAGTTCATCCCTCGGGTACAATCTGAAGAGGTGAGTATGTTCTTAAATGCTGCGGATGTACTTTTGGTTCACTTAAAAAAGGACCCACTCTTTGAGATCACCATTCCATCTAAGATATTGGCCTATTTAAAATCAGGAAAACCTATTCTGATGGGCTTAAAAGGAGATGCCAAAGAGATCTTAGAAGCCGCTGATGCAGGTTTTGCCTTTGAACCCGATAGCACCGAGGACTTTATACGCGCTATTCACGCCTTTTTAGATTTGGATGCCGATAAACGAAAAGCGCTTGGAGTACAAGGCGCGGCTTATTATCGAAAAGCACTGTCGCTAGAATCTAGTGTTGATGCTATAGAAGAAAAACTCAAAATGTTATGCCAAAAGAATTAAACCATACACCAGTAATTATCATTGGTGCTGGTAGAACCGGAACCAATATGCTGCGCGATGTGATCTGTTCCATCGATGGTTTTGGAACCTGGGATTGTGACGAGATCAATCCGGTTTGGAGGTATGGCAATCGTTTTAAGCCTACCGATATTTTGAGTCCAGAATTGGCTCGTCCCAAGGTTAAGAACTACATTCGAGGGCGATTCAATCAGCTCAAGAAAGTACAGAACTTGGAATATGTAGTGGAGAAGACCTGCGCAAACTCCTTGCGATTGGCCTTTGTTCACGAGGTTTTTCCAGAGGCCAAATACATTTTGATCAACAGAGATGGGCGCGATGTGGCACCAAGTGCTAAGATCCGTTGGACGGCTCCCTTCGAACTCAATTACACCTTAAAAAAGCTCAAGCAAACGCCTTTGCGCGATCTGCCGTATTATATCTGGAAGTTTGGAATTAATCGTTTAAAACAAGCTTTTGGCGCGGATAGACTTTCTTTTTGGGGTCCTGTATATCCGGGAATTGATGCGGATTTCAAAAACAAGAGCCTTTTGGAGGTTTGTGCCCTGCAATGGCAAGCCTGCGTCCAGGCTACTCAAGCCGATAAGGACAAATTAGCCGCTGATCAATTCATTGAGGTGAAATACGAGCGATTTGTCAACAATCCGCAGGATGAACTAAAAACCATTCTAGATTTTTTAGGGAAGAATGGAGCCAAGTCAGAAGAAATTGCCAAGGCCGTTGCAAGGGTCTCTAATCGCAGCGTTGGCTCGCACAAAAAGCTCAGCGCAGAAGAGCAAGAGGCTTTGAATGAAATTTGTGAACCAACCTTACTAGCCTTAAATTACAGCAATGTCTCCAGCCAATAAGTTTATTAAACGTGTCTTTGATCTGCTGGTCTCAACCATTGGGCTCGTGCTTTTTGGTTGGTTGATCTTGATCTGTGCCGTTTTGGCCAGATTAGATACGGGTTTATCCGGCTTTTTTAAACAAACACGGGTGGGTAAAGATGCTAAACTCTTTAAAGTATATAAACTACGTTCCATGCGCAATATCGAAGGCGTAACCACAACGGTGAGCACCAGCAAAGACCCGCGTATTACCAAGATGGGAGCTTTTTGGAGAAAATCTAAGTTGGATGAATTGCCACAGTTGATCAATGTTTTTAAAGGCGAGATGAGCTTTGTAGGGCCACGTCCTGATGTTCCCGGTTTTATGGATAAACTAGAAGGAGAAGACCGCGTTTTACTCGATATCCGACCGGGTATCACGGGTCCCGCTTCTATTTACTTTAAAGACGAAGAAGCCCTTTTAGCAGCCCAAGACGATCCAGAAAAATACAATGCTGAGGTGATCTGGCCAAAAAAGGTCGAACTGAACAAAGAATACATAGAGAACTACAGTATCTTTAAAGATATTGGCTATATCATAAAAACTGTTTTATGAGCGAACTACCCAAAATATGGCTGTCTTCTCCGCACATGGGAGGAACAGAACAGAATTATGTCAACGAGGCCTTTGCCCAGAATTGGATTGCTCCTTTGGGACCCAACGTAAATGGTTTTGAACAGGCGATTGAAGATTATTTAGGTCCTGGAAATCACGCGGCCTGTTTATCATCAGGTACTGCTGCAATTCACTTGGCGCTATTGCATGCTGGCGTTGGAGCAGGAGATGAAGTGCTCTGCCAATCGTTCACCTTCTGCGGTACGTCAAACCCTATCATTTATCAAGGGGCAACCCCTGTATTTGTAGATTCAGAGGCCACGACTTGGAATATGAGTCCGGAACATTTGGAGACCGCCATTAAGGCAAGGATGGCAGCGGGTGTCAAGCCCAAGGCAGTATTGATGGTGCACCTTTACGGGATGCCGGCTCAAATTGATAAGATCGAGGCCATCTGTAAGCAGTACGGCATCTTTTTGATAGAAGATGCTGCAGAGGCACTAGGTTCTAGTTATAAGGGTCGCAAGTGCGGTACTTTTGGGGATCTTTCCATTTTATCATTCAACGGAAACAAGATCATCACTACCTCTGGTGGAGGCGCTTTAGTGTGCCGTACAGAAGCGCAAAAGCAAAAAACTGTGTTCTGGGCCACTCAAGCCAGAGATCAAGCACCGCATTATCAACACTCGGAGATCGGCTATAATTACCGCATGAGTAATATCGTTGCGGGTATTGGTAGAGGGCAGATGGAGGTTTTGGACAAACACGTTGCCTTGCGCAGAAAGAACAACGAATTTTACCGCGATCTGTTCAAAGATTCAGACTTGGTGGAAGTCCTGGAGGAATCCTCAGAAGATGCCTACAGCAACCACTGGTTGTCCGCTATAATCTTTAAAAAATCCGATGATCAGCGGAATAATGAAAAATTACGTATATTTTTGCAAGCAAATAACATAGAAAGCAGACCTTTGTGGAAGCCTATGCACCTACAGCCGGTTTTTGACGGAGCCTTATTTTATGGCGACGGCACTGCGGAAGAGTTATTTAAAAAAGGATTGTGCATGCCTTCTGGTTCCAATTTGACTGATGCTGACAGGGACCGGATAAAAAAGGCGATACTTCAATTTATGGAGTAGCAACAGCATGCGAGTATGGCAGGAAAATTACGTAACGCGCTTCAAATCATTCTTTCCTCTAAGGATAATGCATTAGACGTTAGAAGTCTAAAGTATTTACCGAGATGGTGCGTACTACTTATTGACACATTTTTATTGGTTTGTTCTATTGTCCTTACGGCAATAGTCTTGAAAGATCTTCAAATCCAGTATTTACCTTTATTGAGTGCTACCCAGCAGATTTTAATGGTCGTCGGAGTGCATTTTGGCTTTATGCTGCTCTTTAAGACCTATGCGGGCTTGGTACGACACAGCTCTTACATGGATGCCTTAAAACTGTTGTTAGCCTCTGTAAGCACTTTTGGGGCGCTTATGGTGATCAACTATTCCATGGTAGCCATGAAAGGGGAGAAGATCTTCTTGAATTCTTCTTTGGTACTTTATCTATTTTTCTCCTTTACCTTTTTATTCTTATTCCGATTGGCGGTGAAGCAACTCTACGAGTATTTCAAAATTGCTCAAAAAGGGGAAGAAATGGAGAAAGCGGTGATCATCGGTATTGATGAGAATGCCATCTCAATCGCAGCCGCTTTGGATATTGAACATCCGCAGCGTTTTCAAATTCAAGGTTTTGTAGCAACGCGCAGTATCAACAAGCGCCTTCAGATACTTGGAAAACCTGTTGAGAAGCTACAGTCTAAGGTTAGTGATCACATACAAAGGCTCAATGCTACGGCGGTAATTATGTCGGGTAGTGATCTTTCCGCAAATCAGAAATTTGCTATCGTTGAAGATTGTTTAGAACACGATATCAAGGTTTACAATTCTCCATTGGTTTTAGACTGGAGTGAGAATAAATCGGTAGCCAATCAGGTAAAAAATCTGCAGATTGAAGATCTTCTGGAGCGCGAACCTATCGTGCTGCACAATGACGACAAGATCAAGCAGCTCAGCAATAAAACCATTCTGGTAACTGGAGGTGCGGGGTCTATAGGAAGCGAGATCGTGCGCCAATTGGCCAAATTCAACCCTAAATTGGTTTTGGTGTTAGATCAAGCAGAAACACCACTGCATAACCTTCAATTGGAGCTACAGGCCAATCACCCAGATTTAAACATTAAGTGTTTGATCTGTGATGTGGCTAATAGAAATCGTTTAGGCGTTTTCTTTAAGAAATACAGTATTGACGTGATCTATCACGCGGCGGCCTACAAGCACGTACCGCTTATGGAAGATAATTCACCAGAGGCTGTGATCACCAATGTATACGGAACCAAAAATTTGGCCGATCTAGCTGTGTTGAATAAGGTGAAGCGTTTTGTAATGGTTTCTACAGACAAGGCTGTGAATCCAAGTAATGTCATGGGAGCTTCCAAACGCGCAGCAGAGATGTACGTGCAGTCGCGCAATTATTATGTAAATAGTGAAGGCAATTCTCCTGAAACAAAATTTATTACTACCCGTTTCGGAAACGTCCTAGGATCCAACGGAAGTGTAGTGCCGCTGTTTAAAAAGCAGATTGAAAAAGGAGGCCCCGTAACGATTACTCACCCCGATATCATTCGTTATTTCATGACCATTCCTGAGGCGTGCCAATTGGTATTAGAGGCTGGCGCTATGGGACAGGGAGGAGAGATCTACATCTTTGATATGGGCGAACCCGTTAAGATCATGGATCTTGCTAAAAAGATGATCAAATTGGCAGGCTATGAGCCTGATAAAGAGATTGCCATAAAGATCACAGGCCTGCGTCCGGGAGAAAAGCTTTACGAAGAACTGATCAGTGATTCGTCTCGAGCGCTTCCTACGCATCATGAGAAAATACTTATCGCGAAGGATGTCATCAAGGACTTTGACATTGTAAGCACTAAGGTGAATAAGATCATTGAAGCGGCGTTAAGGCACGATGATAACAGTGTGGTGACTAAAATGAAGGCCTTAGTTCCTGAGTTTATTAGCAAGAACTCCGACTTTGAATGTTTAGATCTCAGTGATCAGGACATGACAGATCTCAAGGAAACTAAAGTTGATCAACCAGAGATTGTCGCACCAGAGGTGCTACAGAAAAAATAATCCAGAACTCATGCGTTTAAATCTGCCTAAAACCTCAATGCTCGGGGTATTTTTGCTTTGTTTCTCAACCTTGATTGCGCAAGAGTACAACTATGAAGCAACTGCTGGAGCCAGTATATTCAGAAGCAGCCAACAAAACTTACCTTTTTGGATGCAAGCCAATACTAACGGTGCAGTTGATAGGGAAACCAATTTCCTAATAGACGGTGGATTGTCCGGAAACCTAAGACTCAATAACGGTTGGGTGCTATCTGCCAAAGCCAGTTTGTTTTATCGTGATGAAGTCCCTGATGAACTGCAACGCGATGAATTATATGCACAACTGGATACACCTTGGCTGTCTGTAGTTGTGGGTTCACGTAGAAATGAAGATCGATTTGAAGGTTTAGGCCTCGTTCAAGATAACTTTTTACTCAGCGGTAATGCCAGAGCACTTCCGGGAATCTTGGTGGAAGCCCCAACACCACAACGAATTTTTAAAGGAGTCGCTTTGGATTGGGGGATCGGACACTATGAGCTCAATGATGACCGCTTCGTGGATGACGCCATGTTGCATTTTAAACGATTGGCTGCTGTGATCAATTTAAGCCCAAGAACCACGTTAAAAGCGGGAATTCAGCATTACGCGCAATGGGGTGGTAACTCTCCAGAACGCGGCGAACAACCATCTGGCTTCTCAGATTTTATTGACATTTTTTTTGCCAGTCAAGGAAGCGATGCTGCTTCAGATACCGATAGAGCCAATGCGCTAGGGAACCATTTAGGATTATACGAACTTGAAGTCAATCACCGCACCACCTACGGGAATTTGCGCTTTTATCACTCACACCCTTTTGAGGACGGTTCGGGTACTCGTTTAAAGAATTTTCCAGATGGTATTTGGGGTTTTTATTATGACCCCAATACAGAAGACTACACCAGTCTCTTTAAAGGTTTGGTGGTGGAGTATTTCCAAACTACAGATCAAAGCGGAGCCACTGGTGACGCGGGTAGGGATAATTATTTTAGAAGTGGCGTTTACCGCTCCGGATGGACCTATGACGGAAACATTTTAGGATTGCCTTTTATTACAATGGATGAAACTGGTTTGGAGATTGCCAACAACCGCGTTAGAGGAATCCATTTGGGTTTAAGCGCGGGTAGAGGTTCTTGGTTGGTCTATACCAAGGCTACTGCCTGGGAGAACTTTGGATCTTTTAGATTGGACAATAGAATTGATCCTCCACAGCAGATCCTCAATACTTTTGTCGGTTTTCAGTACGACTTTAAAAAGTACGGCAAACTAAACCTTCAGGCGGCTGCAGACTGGGGAGACGGCTTTAGAGACACCTATGGAGTTAGTCTAGGGTATCGCATTTCCGTTCAATAAAAAAAGCCACCTCCTTTTTAAGAGGTGACTTTTCAAGACCGAATTCCGGTAATTGAGGCTATGAAGAGCTTCGGTCTTTTTCAACCAAACATAATTGCATCAGTTTTTCTCAAAGGTGAGGTATTCAATACTTCCATCACCACCGCTAATATCAATCAGTTCAATGCGGGTATCTGTTCTTGATACAATATCCCAATCATCAGAAAGTTCTTCAAAATCAGCTGGTGAAGCAAAGAAGATATTAAAGTCTACATCATCAGAGTCATCAGAGCCGTCATCATCAGAAGAATCACTGGAAGAACTGTCTACAGTCACAGACCAAGTTCCGGTTACGGTATTGGAGCTATTTGTGGCTGTAAGCATCCCATCACTTCCAAAAGTGAATGAGTAGCCGTTGTAATCACTGGTTTCGTTTTGTCCATTGTCTTCGTATCGACTTACGCGCCAGGTTCCAGAGGAGGCAGTGTTTCTGAGTTCTTCTGCCAAAAGATTCGCGGCAGCATTGTTGTTATTATTGTTGTTGTCGTCTTCGCTGCAGCTAACTGTAGTAAGTGCTACTACAGCTAGAAGGGCGAATAGTGAGGATTTAATTGTTTTCATGATATAAATTGTTAGTTTGTTTTTGTTCTGAATTAGTCGCAAGTTGTCGCTTCACGGCCAAAAGTTAAAAGGTCTTCAGTCCCGTCACCGCCACTGATATCGCGCAGTCTAATCACGTTCTCGTCAAATTCAATGACCTCCCAATCGTCAAGGATCTCATCAAAAGGGAAGGCTTCTCCAAAGTCGAGAAAAAGGTCCAGTCCGGTGTCGTCATTAATGATATCCCATTCCCCTTCTACAGTCTCGTCTCCTGCTACAGCTACGGCAGTGCCATCGGCACCAAATTCAAAGGTGTACTCGCAGAATAAGTTGGTCTCGTCCACATCATCAAAGTAGTTGGTTACGAACCAAGCTCCGTCCGTTAAAACAGCCGCTAATGCTTCTGCCTCTGGGTCTGGATCGCCACCACCGGAACCTTCACAGTCGCTCTCAAAGCGCAAGCGATCGTCTCCAAGTCTAAGGTCTATCTCGAATTCCCCCGGAGCATCATCGATCTCGTGTAAGATCCAATTGGCATTAAAATCTGGTAGCTCTGGAATATCTATCTCTACCGTGATCGCTTCACCAGAACCTGTGCTGCCCCAAGACCCTATAAATTCGTCTGTATCATTTTCTACAAGGATCTCACCACTTTCTGTGAAAGTGAAGAGGTATCCGTCATAGCTATCTTCAAGGTCAGCATCGTCAATCTCTAGTTTGTCAACAAACCAAGGAGAACAGCCCGTAATTAGATCAACTAGATCATCGGTAGTGCAGTCTTCACAATCGTCGTCATCATAATCGTAGTCGTCGTCTTCATCGCAGGCATCCTCAGCCTCTTCAATAACATCTTCTAATTGCTCCAGATCTTCAATGACTACCGTGGTGCCATCAGCAAGTACAATACTGATTGGGAATTCGATATTAACCACATCGCCTTCTTCAATAAGTTCTAAGAATTCGTAAAGTTGCTCATCGTTCTCAATGACAACGGTCTCTAATTCCTCAGTTACCGGGTTGAAGATCGTGGCGGTGATTGGATAAACAAAATCCAAGCATTCAATGTCAGGATCGGTCTCTCCCTCATCGGGACAGGTAAGGGCTAAGGCCAAGAATTCTTCAATAGAATTCAAGGTTACCTCCGTATAGTCTGAAAGCGTTACCGTAATCGGGAAAACAATTTCCACGGTGTCCGTGTCGTCATCAGACTCGTCTAAAATATCTTCTATAAGCTCATAATCAGCTTCGGTGTTTACAGTTACCTCGATACCGTTCACGATAACGGTCACAGGCAGATTCACCGTGAAGCAGTTGGCGCTGTCTATAATATTGTCTAGAGAACCGTCACTCAAACTAACGCGTTGCATCAATCCAGCAACAACACTATTGGCTTCTAGGGTTTCTTCATTATTAGGGTTGATCACTTCTGATTCCTCCGTGCGACATGATGTGAGGAGCAGGGCGCTCATCAAAATCATCAATACGGGCAGTTTAAGTAGTTTCATTTTCTGTTTCTTTAATGGCCGATTTGGCGTGGTTTGTAAAGTAAACAACCCAATTGAAAAAAATCCTGACATTTGTCCTGATTCTTTTGAAATTAATTTTTCTACCTTTAGCTAAACACCACAGGACTTGGCAAAAAACCTTCATAAAGATGTATGTGAATCTGCAGTATTTGAGCGGCTTTATCGCACCTTGAGTAAGGATGTACACAATTTTCTTTACTATAAATTCGGAGCCGTTGCAGAACCTGCAGACAAAACTCAGGAGGCCTTTATTAAGCTTTGGGAGAACTGTAAAAAGGTGACTCCAGACAAGGCGAAAGCTTTTTTGTTTACCACAGCTTCTAACTTGATGCTAAATAGCTTGAAACACAAGAAGGTGGTTTTAAAGCATCAGCAGCAAAGCGTCCCAAAACACACTAATGAAGACCCGGAATTTATTATGCGTTCTGCGGAATATTACGAGCGCTACAAGCAGGTTTTGGCTTCTTTAACAGAAGAGCAGCGCGTTGCATTTACTTTGAGTAAGATAGAAGGTAAGAAGCAAGCAGAGATCGCAGAGCTTTTAGGGGTGACTAAAAAAGTAGTGGAGTATAGAATTTATTCGGCTTTTGCCGTTTTAAAGGAACAGTTGGAAAATTTTAGAACAAAATAATCAGGATTTTTTGCCTGTGGGTTGTTACTCCTATAGATGAGCAAGAACTATGGATGAAAAACTACTACATAAATGGTTGAATGACGACCTCACCGAGCAGGAGCTAAAGCAGGTCGAGCAAGATCCGGAGTATGGCTATTACAAGGCCTTACTTGCGGATGCAAAGGCTTTTAAAGCTGATCAATTTTCTCAGCCAAAGGATTTTGAAGAAGTACTTGCAGCCTTGCCCAAAAAGGAGGGCGGTAGGCTTCAATACCTAAGGCCTCTAATGCGAATTGCCGCGATCTTGGTCATTGCATTAGGGGTGTATTTCACCCTTTTCAATGATGACAGTACCAAAGTAGCAACCGCCTTGGCAGAGCAAAAAACGGTTGTGCTCCCAGATAATTCTGAGGTAGCGTTAAACGCTGGTTCTAACCTGAGTTTTAGTGAAGACTCCTGGGCGGAGGCTCGTGAGGTACAATTGAATGGTGAGGCCTATTTTAAAGTGGCCAAGGGCCAAGTCTTTGATGTGATCTCTAAGCAAGGGAAGGTTACTGTTTTAGGAACCGAGTTCAATGTAATGGATCGTGGAGAGTTCTTTCAAGTGGTCTGTTATGAGGGCCGTGTGGCAGTGACTTATGGCGATGCTAAACAAGAATTGCTTCCCGGAGATGCCATCCGATTCTTTCAAGGAGAGGCGCGAATATTCAAAGTGAACGATTCAAGTCCTTCTTGGATCGCGAACAAATCGAGTTTTGATGCCGTCTCTGTAGCCTTGGTTTTGGATGAATTAGAACGCTATTATGAGGTAGATATCAATGCCAGCCCGTCTATCTTGAAAAGACAATTTACCGGTGCTTTTACCCATGAGAATTTGGAGCAAGCCTTGAAACAACTAACAACCCCTTTACAGCTAACCTACACCATTAACGGAACAGCAGTAACACTGAGTGAGTAGACACTTTAAACACGGCATTTTATTGATACTTCTGCTTTGGGTCCCTAGTTTGGCTCAAGCGCAGCAAGAGTTCCCATTGCGTGAAGTTCTCGACGCTTTGGAAGAGCGCTACGAAGTAGATTTTAACTACGACCCTCAGATCCTTGAAGGCATGACGGCCTCCCTACCAGAGTCCAATTTGACTTTAGAAGAGGCTCTCGTACAACTCCGAAGTCAAACCCTACTGGAATACCACTTTTTGGACTCAACGACCGTTAGTGTCATCAAACGATCTGTGGCTACTGGAGTTACCCTTTGCGGATATCTGCAGGATAAGGATGACCAAACGCCCTTGGCCTTTGCTAACGTGCAAGTTGGGCGTAAGGCTACGATCACTAATGAAGAAGGATATTTTGAACTTGTGGAAGTAGATCCGCAAGCTCAAGTTCAGATCAGTTATTTAGGGTACAAAACGCTTAACAGGCAGGCTAAATTTTTCAAGCGCAGTTGTGAACCGATCTATATGGTTGCCAATCAGCAGCAATTGGGTACGGTCTATTTGCAGCAGTATTTGGTCAAAGGGGTAGATCGACTTACCTCTGGTGAATACCGAATAGATTTTGATAAATTTAGCGCATTACCCGGTCTCATAGAGGCCGATGTGCTTCAGGCAGTGCAAGCCTTACCAGGAATTCAAAGTGTGGATGAAACGGTTTCAGACATCAATATCCGTGGAGGTACGCACGACCAAAATCTCATTTTATGGGACGGCATAAAAATGTACCAATCCGGGCATTTCTTTGGACTTATCTCCGTATTTAATCCGCAGATGAATCAAGAAGTGCGATTGACTCAGAACGGGACAGATCCGCAGCTTACTGATGGTGTCTCAGGAACTATAGCGATGAAGACGGCCCAGCGAATTAACCCGAAGTTCAAGGCCAATGTAGGGATCAATCTGGTGAACGCGGATGTCTTTTTTGACATCCCTGTCACGGCGAATAGCAGTTTGCAATTGGCTGGGCGGAAGTCCTTAAGTGACTTGTTCGCAACCCCGACCTTCGATGCCTATTTTGACCGAATCTCTCAAAATACAGAGGTCACTCAACAGCAAGAGAACACTGTCAACACCAATCAGAACTTTGAGTTTTACGATACCTCTTTGCGTTATTTGCACCGAATTTCTGATAAGGATCATCTACGCGCCAATTTCTTGTTGATCAACAATAAACTGGTTTTTGATGAAAATACAGTCTTAGATTCCGGAATCATCTCCAGACAGAGTCAGGTTTCTCAAAACAGTGTTGCGGCTGGTTTGCAATATAATCGCGATTGGTCTGAACGCTTCAGTACGGCTTTAGAAGTGTACAATACCGATTATATCTTGGAGGCTATCAATGCAAACATTGAGCTCTCTCAGCGGTTCTTGCAAGAGAATTCTGTTTCTGAGACCGGCATTAAAGCTTTGGCGCATTGGCAATTCAATTCCAAATTTAAATGGAGCAGTGGTTACCAGTTCATCGAGACTAAGGTGCGAAACCTTGACGATGTTGATAATCCTGTAGTGCGAAATCTCAGTGGGGAAGTGGTGCGTATTCACGCCGCTTTTACCAATTTAAGTTTGGCAGATCAGAACACCAATTGGAGTGGAAATATCGGCGGACGTTACAGTTATATTCCCAAGTTTGATGCTCATATAGTAGAGCCTCGTTTGCGACTCGCTTACGCCATAACCCCTGAATTCTCTGCTGAAGCAATGGGAGAATTCAAACATCAGGTCACTACACAGATCATCAACTTTCAGAATGATTTCTTAGGTGTAGAACGCCGACGCTGGCGTTTGGCTAATGACAGTACCATTCCCATAGTGCAAAGCAAGCAAGGCTCCTTCGGCTTGAATTATAAGAAGGAAGATTTTTTAATAGGTGCAACCGGCTTTTATAAAGAGGTGGATGGCGTTACCGCTAGAAGTCAAGGGTTCCTCAACCAATTTGAATTTGAAGAAGGCATCGGCAGCTATACCGCCTATGGCCTTGACTTTTTGGTAAGGAAGAATATCTGGAGACTGCAGCTTTGGTCCAGTTATTCTTACCTTCAGAATACCTATGATTTTCCCACACTTCTGGAAGAGAGCTTTCCGTCAAATTTTGACATTTCGCATACCGTTACGGCGGGTTTAGCCTATGATTACAAAGGCTTCAAGGCTTCCGTTGGTATCAATTGGCGAACAGGAAGACCTTTCACCTTACCAGATCCTACGACTCCTTTGATCGAAGATGAGGTCAACTACGGCTTTCCCAATCAGAATAACTTGGATGAATTTATTCGCTTGGACGCATCGGCATCCTATCGTTTTACAAAAGGACGCCTGCGCTTTCAAGTTGCTGCCTCCGTTTGGAACCTGACGAACCGCAAGAATGTACTCAACAGATTCTTTGAGCCGGTCTCTACACAAGTCGTGCAAGTCGATCAGAATTCCTTAGGGCTAGTACCCAATTTTTCCTTACGCATGTTCTATTAATGCGGAGTTTCTACTTGAAACAAGATCGGTAGCATGTATAAAACGCCGACAGGCTTACCGCGTTGCATGCCCGGGGTCATTAGCGGTAGTTTACTCACAATACTAATGGCCTCTTGTTCTAGACGTGGGTGAGGAGCCCGCGCTTTAACTTCTACCACCTTTCCGCGCTCGTCTATTCTAAATTGCACACTGATGCGTTGACGACCTTCTAAACCGAGTTCTACAGCCAAATCGGTGTCAAAGTTCTTCTGTACAAAAGCCATGACCTTATCTGACAAGCACTTCTTTTTCGCGGTTTTATCAGCTAGGGATTCACAGCCCGGATATATGGGCACTTCCTCAATGACGTGAAAGGGTACGGTTATGATCTCTTCCTCTTCCTCAACTTCTTCAACCTCTTCTATCTCAATGACTACACCTTCTTCTTGATTGGTCTCGGTAGATTCAATCACGGTCTCTTCTATGTCCAGATCGTCTGCCACAATTTCAATGCTGGTTTGAACGATAGTTGGTGGCGGAGGTGGCGGAGGTACGTTATCTATGATCTCAGTAATAGGGATATCATCCTGAAATTCGGCCTCGAGATCTATCTCTGTGAAGCTGAGGGTGGATTGCTCCTGAGTTTCCCATTCTAAGGCGCGCCAGGATAAGAATAACATGAGCGCTAATCCAAAGAGAAAAAAGGTATGACTCCAACCGCTGATCTTCACTTTAGGATTTTTTTTGATTTCCATAATTGCTGATTTAGTGATCAAAAGGTAGCGGCTTGCCTAGAGAAAAAACATGACATTGCTCAGTTAAGGGTTCAACACCAGTATTTTAAGTATACTCACCTATTTTTTGACATATTCGTAAAAATGATTTAGGACTGAGGATTTTTTGATCAGATGCTTTATCTTCACTGCACTAACGACCAACGCTAACCAAACATGGATTACTTTGTGCTGACCAGTATTTTGGTCACCATCTCTGCCCTTTTCGGGTACATTAACGTTCGTTTTGTCCGCTTGCCGAACACCATCGGTCTTACCTTGGTAACCATCTTATTTACCTTGGGGATTTTTGCACTGAGTTATTTTGATGACACCCTGCTACGCGCCGAGCGCTTCTTGATCTCTCAGATTGACTTTAAAACCGTATTACTGGATGTCATGCTGAGTTTTTTGCTCTTTGCGGGCGCACTGCATACTGACCTCGAAAAACTGAAAGAACTGCGCTGGCCTATTTTGCTTTTTGCCACCTTTGGTGTATTGGTCTCCACCTTTTTGGTAGGCACAGCGATGTACTTTGTTTTGGACCTGTTAGGCCTTGCAGTGGATTATATCTATTGTTTGCTGTTCGGTGCTTTGATCTCTCCAACAGATCCCATTGCCGTATTAGGAATCCTCAAAAAAGCAGGAGCTCCTAAAAAACTGGAGGCTAAGATTGTCGGGGAATCCCTTTTCAACGACGGAATTGGAGTGGTGGTGTTCTTGACCATATTTGGTCTGGCAGACAACAGTGAGGCAGGATTCTCCTTCTCCAGCGTTTTAGAACTCTTCGCAGTTGAGGTATTGGGCGGGGTTGCCTTGGGCTTGGGTCTTGGGTGGATCACTTATCAACTTATGAAGCGCATAGACGATTACAATATTGAGGTCATACTAACTCTAGCCACAGTAATGGCTGGGACGGTTATGGCTACACACTTACACGTCTCTGGACCTTTAGCCATGGTAGTTGCTGGACTGGTTGTGGGCGGACAAAAGATCCGTCACAAAGCCATGTCTAAACAAACAGAAGATTACGTAGACAAATTTTGGGAATTAATTGATATCTTACTCAATGCGATCCTATTTGTACTTATAGGTATGGAGATCTTGGTTTTGGATCTCGAAAGACCTTTTCTAATTGCCGGGTTGATCGCCATCCCCATTGGCTTAATTTGCCGCTATATTTCATTGATCATCCCTATTGGCTTGTTCCAAAAGCGTTTAGACTTTGTTCCGCATACCAACGCTATAATGACTTGGGGCGGACTTAGAGGGGCTATTTCCATTGCGCTTGCTCTTGGTTTAACAGAGGCCATGCACAGAGATTTATTTTTGGTGATTACCTACTGCGTGGTGATTTTCTCCATTTTGGTTCAAGGGCTCACCATAGAACGTTTGTTAATTCGATTTAAACTGCGATGAAGTTTATGAATAGAAAAATTACGCGTTTCAGTATGCTCAAAAAGAGATTGTTCGTTTTAGCCTTATTTGCTTGGAGTGCCGCGAGTTTTGCACAGCAAAAAGAAGTGGTTAAAGTGGCCATTTTAGTGGATATTGAAACCGAAGAGACCGTAGGTTATTTGGATCAGCTACGCGCGGAGATCAAAGCAGTAGTTGGAGAGGATGCCATCATAGAGTTCCCTCCAGAATATCAAAAAGCACATAATTTTAGGGTAGATCAGGCACTGACCAATTACAAGGCGCTTTTAAGTAGTGATGCCGATATCATTTTGGCTTTTGGAACCAGCAGTAGCTTGGTCATGCAACAGCAGCAAAGCTTTCCGAAGCCGACCATTTTATTAGGATCTATTTCTGAGGATTTTTCTGCTGTAGATGCTAATTTGCGAACTTCGGGTATTACCAACTTTACCTATTTGACGGGGGTGCAGTCCTTTGAGGCCGACCTGCAGACCCTTCACGAACTGTCCAAGTTTGATCGGGTGGGGATTGCCATAGAGCAGGGTATAGCTGATAATATCGATCTCAAATCCACCTTTGATCCCATTTTAGAAGAGCTTGGAGCTCAATACACATTATTGCCTTTTAATTCATTGGATGATTTGGCCAACAGCATAGTAGATGTCGATGCCTTTTATTTAGCCGGAGGATTCTTTTTAACTGATGACGAGGTAGCTCAGCTCGCCCAAATATTGATCGCCAACGGCATTCCTTCATTTACCAATTCTGGGCTTAAGGATGTGGAGTTGGGACTCATGGGAACCAACAACGGCAATGATGACGTAACTCAAATATTTAGACGTTTGGCCTTGTCTATTGAGGCCTTTGTCAATGACGAACCTTTAGAAAATCTCAATGTCTTTGTAGACGCAGAGCGCAGACTCACGGTGAATTTCAACACAATCGATCAATTGAAGATTCCGGTGAAATACAGCTTGATCGCTCAGACTGATTTTGTGGGCCAGTATCAAAAAGCATCTGCTCCGACCAGTTATAGTTTGTTGGGATTGATCAATAAAACCTTAGAGCAGAACCTAACTTTGGTCGCTAATGAATTGGGTGTACAACTCACTGAGCAAGACATTAAATCTGCATGGAGTAATTATTACCCGGTGCTCACAGCCAGTGGTACTTTTACCAATATAGACCGTCGTGTGGCAGTTGCTCCCTTTCAACCGGAATTCTCTGTAGACGGGAATCTAAATTTAACCCAGACCATCTATTCAGAAGCCGCTAGCGCCAACATCAGCGTTCAAAAGAACTTGAATCAAGCCCAAGAGGCCAGCTTTAGAGCTTCTCAACTAGACGCTATTCTAGAATCTTCTAACCTGTATTTTAATGCGCTGATCAGTAAGGTTAACTTGCGTATTCAAAATCAAAACCTTCAATTGACCAAAGAGAACTTGCGTATTGCTACGCAAAACTTTGAGGCTGGACAAGCTGGGAAATCAGACATGCTCCGTTTTGAGAGTCAATTGGCGCAGAATACCCAAGTCTTTATTGAGGCCGTTAACCAATTGGAACAGGCCTTCATAAGGATCAATCAGTCATTGAATGTTCCGGTGATGGATGTGATCGATGTGGACGAGGCTGTTATTGGCCAAGGCGTGTTTGAGTCCTACAATTACGAGCAACTGGCAGAGATTCTGGACAATCCAGAACTCAAGCGTCCTTTTGTGGAGTTTTTGATAGAAGAAGCCAAACGCAATTCACCCGAGCTAGAATCACTTGCTTATAACATCAAGGCCGTAGATCGAACCATTGATCTGAACGCTTACGGACGTTTCATTCCAACGGTGGCCTTACAAGCCAATTTCAATCAGAATTTCAATCAATGGGGAGTGGGGAGTATTGATCCTGACCCATCAGACAACTACAATGTAGGCGTGAACGTCTCTGTTCCCATCCTAGACGGATTTAGAAACAACATTGACAAACAGACCGCCCTGATTCAGAAAGAACAACTGGAAGTCAATACGGCCAATACCGAGTTGGCCATTGAAACCAATGTGAGCGTTGGGGTATTGAATCTAATCAACCAAATTGCAAATATTCGTCTGGCTGAGGTCTCTGTGGCTGCTGCGGAAGAATCTTTAGATCTGGTGCAAACCTCTTATTCCGAAGGTGCTGTGAGTATCATTCAACTCATAGATGCCCAGAACAATTATTTGCAAACCCAGTTAGCGCAGGCCAGTGCCACCTATAATTTTCTTTTGACCGCAATCCAATTGGAGCGCTTTATCTCCTATAACTTTTTGTTGCACACCGAGGAAGAGAACAATGCTTTTCAGCAGCGATTCCTAGAATTTATGAATGCCAATGACTAATCGAGCCCAATCCAAAAAAACAGCAATGATGAAACTACCGAATTTGAGACACAGTATACTAGCTCTTGTTTGCACAAGCCTTTTATTTTCCTGCGGCTCTGAAGAAGAAGTCAAAGAGGCAGACCCTAGACCGGTGAAATATACAGAGGTAGCCACTGCAGGTTCTGCAACAGAGCGTGTCTTTAGTGGAACGGCCAAAAGTGAGAAGGTGATCAACCTGAGTTTTAGAAGCTCGGGAGTGTTGGTCCAGTTAGATGTCAAACTCGGGCAATTGGTAAAAAAGAATCAACTCTTGGCCAAGCTAGATAACGTGCAAGCGCGTTTGAGCCTCGAGCGAGCTATAACTTCTGTAAACAGTGCAGAATCACAAATGAACACGGCAAAATTAGGCTTAGACCGTATCCGCGTGCTCTATGAGAAAGGCAGTGCTTCCTTAACAGATTTTGAATCCGCCAAAAACTCGTATAAGACCGCTCAGCAGAGTTATGAGTCTGCAAAGCGCGAGGTGTCAATTCAGCGGGAACAGGTCCGTTACGGGTTCTTATATGCGCCAGAGGATGGGGTGATCACGGCAGTCTCCGCAGAAGTAGATGAGAATATTCAGGCAGGGCAAGCCATTGCTGTGCTCAATGCTGGGGTGGAGATGGAGATCTCCTTGGGCTTACCAGAAAGCATTATCAATAATGTTTCCTTGAATATGCCCGTAGATGTCAACTTCTCTTCTTTAGAGGGGCAGAGCTTCAAAGGACGCGTGACCGAGCTCTCACCGGCAGTAGATCTAAATACTTCTACTTATCCGGCCATGGTAACTTTAGACCGTGTGAGTGATGATGTTAAATCAGGAATGGCAGCCAACGTAACCTTTGCTTTAGGAGAAGATTCTGCAAAGGATATGATGATCCGTGTCCCGGCTCAAGCGGTTGGAGAGGACAGTGAAGGACGATTTGTCTTTGTGATCACCCAAGAAGCAGACAAGACCGTGGTCAAGAAAAGCCGCGTGAAGGTAGGTGATCTCAGTTCAGCTGGTTTTCAGATCGTCGAGGGGCTAAAGCCAGGCCAGAAGATCGCTACAGCAGGACTGCAAACCTTACTGGACGGACAAGAAGTAACAATTCAATAGGTTCTTAACTCAATCGATTCAGCATGAACATTACTCAATTTTCGATAAACAAGAACCGAATCACCTTTACCATTCTGGCTACCATTATGCTTATGGGGATAGTGATGTACCAATCCCTTCCTAGAGACAGTATGCCTCCATACACCGTGCGTGTGGCTTCTGTGGTTTCTTTTTTCTCCGGAGCCTCACCAGAGCGTGTGGAACAATTGGTGACCGACAAAATTGAAAAGGTGGTGCAAGAACTGCCTGAACTTAAAGAGGTCTCTTCAACATCAAGAACCGAGCTTTCTGTGGTGCAAGTCACTTTAAAGGATGAGGTTCCACCAGAAGAGATGCAAGCGGTTTGGGATCGTCTGCGCAGAAAACTAAACTCCTTACAAGGCTTGCCCTCTGGGGTAAAACCAGACTTGAAAGACGACGGTATTGGTGAAGTATTCGGCCTTGTGGTCGGGATCACCTCAGACGGATTCTCTTATGCAGAGATGAAGGAGTATATCGATGATATAAAGGATGACCTCATTAAATTACCCGATGCCGCTAAAGTTGAAGTTGGCGGGGAACAAGAAGAGCGCGTTTTTGTTGAGTTTGACAATGCTAAACTCAAAGAATATGGACTGTCTTCCAGCAAATTGCAACAGATCATACAATCCACAAATATCCTCAGTAGTGGTGGGCAGATCAACTTGAATGAAGAACGGATCATTTTAGAACCCACGGGCAACTTCAATTCCATAGAAGATATTCGGGAGACTCTGATTCCTGTCGGGAGCTCAGGATCCCAATTAGTACCTCTTGGAGATATCACCAAGGTCACGCGCGGCTATATAGATCCGCCAAAACAGCGCGTACGCGTTAACGGACGCGACGCGATCTCCATGCACGTCAGCCTTAAAGAAGGATCCAATGTCATCCAATTGGGAACAGACGTGGATAAAGTAATGGCCAAATGGCGTCAGAAGTTACCAGTAGGTCTTGAAATACAACGCTTGGCCTCTTTAGATACTTACATCGATGTCAAGATCAGTGACTTTGTGGTAAACCTGTTACAGTCCGTGTCCATTGTACTTATTGTAATGCTGGTTTTCTTGGGCTTGCGCTCTGGAGCCATTATTGCCAGTTTGATCCCTATAGTAGTGGTCATGACCCTTATGCTTATGGGCGTTATTGGTATGGGACTCAATCAGGTGACTTTGGCCGCTTTGATCATGGCTTTAGGTATGATGGTAGACAATGCCATTGTAGTGGCAGAGACCATTATGGTTAAAATGGAACAGGGCGTAGAAAAGAAACAGGCAGCCATTGAGGCCTGTTCCGAGCTCTTTGTTCCTTTGTTGATCTCTACTTTAACTACTTCTGCGGCCTTCTTGTCTTTCTATTTGGCAGAATCGACCATGGGAGATATTGTTGGGCCTATATTCGTGGTCATCTCATTAGCGCTACTTTCTTCTTGGATCATGGCATTGACGGTGATCACCTTGTTCTGTTATTTGTTCTTGAAGATGAATAAAAGTGGAGAAAAGAAGGAAAGCATTATTGATCGGGTGATTCGCAAGCTCAAAGGGTATTATTTAGATCTGATCCTGATAGCGCTTTCTAAGAAATACATGGTGCTGTTAGGTATTTTTGTGGCCTTTTTCTTGTCGCTCTACGGATTTACTAAGGTGCTTTTTGTATTCTTCCCAGACAGTGATAGAAATATGATCACGGTGGATGTGAATCTGCCTTTGGGGACTCGTATTGAATCCACTTCTGATGTGGTTCAAGGCATAGAAGATTTTATGCAAGACTCCTTGCAAGTTAGCGAGCAGCGCGCCAATGGAATAGTAGATTGGTCGGCTTATATTGGTGAAGGACCTAAGTCTTATGATTTAGGATATTCTCCAGATGAAGCCAACTCCAGTTATGCCCACTTGCTGGTCAATACCTCAAGTTTTGAGGTCAATAATGAAATGATTGCGCGTTTAGACGCCTATTGTTTTGCCAATTTCCCGAATGCAGATATCAAAGTGGGTGCTTTGGGATCTGGGGGTGGAGGAACGCCTATTGAGGTTAAGGTGTCTGGACCAGACCCTGATGTTTTGGCCACAATTGCGGATCAGATCAAATCCAAACTCAGCGGAATCAATGGTACTAAGAACGTGAAGGATGATTGGGGACCCAAGAGTAAAAAGTTTGAGATCAAGATTGATCAAGCGCGGAGTCAGACCGCGGGAATAACCAATCAAGATATTGCGACCTCCTTGCAAACCGTGTTAGATGGATTTCAGGCAGGAGAATATCGTGAAGATGATAAGTCCATTCCTATTGTGATGCGCAGTTTAGGCAGCCAACAGCAAACCTTGGAAGCTCTGGAGACCTTAAATGTTTATTCGCAATCTACTGGAAAGAGCGTTCCGCTCTCTCAAGTGGCGCGTATTGTTCCTAAATGGCAATACAGCAAGATCAAGCGTTTGGATATTTACAGGACGGTGGTGATATCCAGTGAATTAAAAGAAGGTGCTAACGCATCTCAGATCAATGGGGAACTCACGCCATGGCTTGACGGACAACAAGAAGCGTGGGGAGCAGATTATTCCTATAAATACGGGGGTGATGCAGAAAATACGGCAGAGAACATGGGAGCAGTAGTGAAATACTTGCCGCTTTCTGGTTTTATAATCGTTTTATTATTAATCATTCAATTTAACTCCTTTAGAAAGATGGTTATGGTCTGTTTGACCATTCCACTAGCAATCATTGGAGTGGTGGTTGGTTTGTTACTGTTCCAAGAGCCCTTTGGCTTTATGCCTTTCTTGGGTGTGATTTCTTTGGCGGGAATTGTGATCAACAATGCAATTGTCCTCATAGATAGGATGGAAGTGGAGCAGAACGTCTTAAAACGCGAGGAACCTGAAGCCGTTATTGTGGCCTGCTTGCAGCGATTCCGCCCGATATTACTGGCAACATTTACCACAGTGCTCGGATTGATCCCGCTTTATTTGAGTGGAGGAGAGATGTGGGAAGGTATGGCTGTGAGTATTATGATCGGGTTGTTGTTTGGAACGGTCATTACCTTGATTTTCATTCCGACCTTTTACAGTGTGGTTTACCGTATCAATTACAAGAATTACAGCTTTAATAGAACCCTTGCTGAAGATTAATGCTAGACCGTTTTTACAACATACGTTTTGAGCTATTCTTGTTCTCTCAAGTAGCCATTTTATTCGGTTCCTTGATCATGCCGCAACAACCCTTTGATCGTTTTATAGCGCCACTGCTTTTAATGCTTAATTTGCTGACAGGTTTGGTCTTGGTCTCTAAAAAGGGGCGTTATTTTTGGTTCTTTGTGCTCTTATTACTGATAAGCAGCGGTCTCTTTGGTGTAGATTCTCTATTCGAAGTGGATAGCGCTAACCTTAAAATTGTACGCATAGGCTGTTATTTTGTATTCTACACTCTGGTGGCCTTGGAGATCATTAGACAGGTTTGGGTGGCCAAGCAAGTCAATAAGAATGTGATTTACGGACTTGTGAGTGGTTATATTTCTTTAGGATTGATAGGCTGCTTTATTTTTGTGTTGATCGAATGGCTCAACCCCGGATCCTTTCAAGGAGATATGATGGTAGAAGCCATTTCCAACGGCCGTGAGCTCATAGAACCCTTGATGTATTTTAGTTATATCACTTTGATGACTGTAGGTTATGGCGATATGCTGCCGGCGACTGCCTTGGCTCAGAAAGCTGTGATCTTAGTAGGACTCATGGGGCAGTTCTATTTGGTCATCATTACCGCGGTTGTAGTGGGCAAATACATCAGTACAGAAAAACGAATTGAATCAGAATAAACAATAAATCACTATACGACAAATGCCCTATGTACAGGATTAAAACCTTCTGTTATCTTTGGGCAAATAATTATTCCACATGAAAGCTTTAATTACTTTATTCTTAATGATTCCTCTAATGGGAGTCGCACAATGCCTTGAAGGAGATTGCCAAGATGGTTTTGGGGTTACGACAAATGACACCGGGACTTACTACGGAGGTTTTGAAGAAGGCGAATTCAACGGCCTTGGGGTATTGATTACTGCAGACGGCGAAACGGCCATTTATGGAGAGTTCGTAGCCGGTACCTTGACTGGATTAGCTGTTGTAATTGACGAGGTTAAATTGACCACAGCCCTATATTTTAACAACAGTCCTTTAAGTGACCGTTATTTTATTGCTCCAAATGAAGGCGGAGTTCATTTTCCGGTCAATGCTGATGATGAATTGGCTATGGAGGGTTACCTAGAAGCGGACGGCAGTAAAGACTGCTTTATTGGAGATTGTAGTAACGGATGGGGTGCTCAGCAGTTTGATAACGGCATCTTTATCTCAAAGAATGAAGGCGGAGAGCCGGCAACCGGTCCAATTTTAGCTTACAATAAAGAATCAGATAATCTTATTTATGCCTTAGGGCCAGATACAGACACTTGGGCTACTTTAACCTTTGAAGGCGGTTCTGATGCATTTTTGATCCAAGATACTAATGAAGATAAAGGCGTAGTCACTCAGTTTGCAGTGAATTCTGGGAAGATGGTTTACTTGGTAGAACAGAACGGAAAGACCATAGAGGAAGGTTCCTTCACTGATGATGGAATCGCTATGGCTTATGACCCGATGAAGGAGTATTTTGAAATGTTCAAGGGCATGATCTCTAAGCAGGGAATTTCTGGAATCCCTGTGGCTTCGGGTAGATCCACCACCATGCCTAAAAAATCTTCAGGAGGTGTTCAGCCGGCCACACCGGTATCTCCAATAGGTAACAGTAACAGCACCAAATCTTTAGATGACGAGATCGAGGAAGTTGTTGCTTTGATTGAGGAGACTCAATATGAGTCTGCCATGAGCAAGGTCAACAGTATTCTAAATAAATATGGAGATGTTGCAGAAGCTTATGCGTATCGCGGTTTGCTCAATATGGTCATCCAGGGTGATGTGAATGCCGGTATTGATGATGTGACCAAAGCCTTGGAGGTAGATCCTAATGACGGGTTCTCCAATTACGCTGCTGGCTTGATTTTCAATGCAGGTGACACTGCTGAGGCCAAAGAATGGGCGTGTGAGTATTTCCAAAAAGCTTATGATAACGGATATACAGATGCCGCTAGCGATTTAGAAAAATGTAATTAAGCGGAAAAATAGATTTTCCCATAAGATATTTTATTTGTGATCCTCAGGCGATTTAACCTGGGGATCATTTTTTATTGCACCCTATTTGCACCCCTAAGTTGAAGGCTAAAATTCCTTATTTTGGAGGTCAAATCGCGCGTCATGAAGAAGCCCTTCGTTTTCCTACTTATCGCTTTATTATTCATTCACTTAGGACAGGCTCAGTCTAAAGTTGATTCTTTAAAAACAGCGCTTAGCCAAACGGCAGATCCGCAAATTAGACTGACCGTCTTGGATGAGCTGACAACGGCATTAATTAGAAATAACGATTCTGCCCAGGAGCAATATCTAAAAGAGTATTTGGCTTTGGCTGGTGATTTGAAGGAATTTGATTCCATGGCGTCTAAATCGCGCTTTTTGATTCAATTCTATATCAATACACGTCGGATAGAAAAGGCGCAGCGTCTTGCAGATTCTCTATTGACCTTTAAGGATCGATTTAATAATGAAAGTTCTGAAGCGCATTTGAAGCTCAAGCGAGCAGCGCTCTTCTATGATCAAAATCGCTTTGAGGAGGCTTTGCAGGATTATGACAGATCGGCAACCCTTTTCTTAAGCAGTGGAGATTCCATCTTTGCTGCAGATGCGTATTTCTTTTCGGGACAAGCGCTATCCGATCAGAATAACTTCTTAGAGGCCATCAAAAAATTTGAGACGGCAGAACAACTCTACGAGCGCTTGGGTGATGTTCAATATTCTATTTTAGTTGGGGCAGAACTCACGCAGTTATACAAGAAGAACGGATTTGTTCAAAAAAGCATTAATGAGCGAGAACGCCTCTTGAAAAAAGCTCTAGCAAATGAGGATTATTTGTCCTATTTACAACTCCTGGGTCAAAATGTGGTTGCCTATCACAGTCTGAAAAATTATGAGCAAATGGATGCTACGCTTCAATTGATGGATGAAGCAGGGGCAAAGTTCGATGACCCATATAGCAAATCCTACTACGACCGCTTCAAGACCAATTATAAGCTATTGGGGGCATGTTATCGGGGAGACCTTGAGCAAGCCACCGTTTTTATGGATCAATTAGAAGCTATAGAAGCTGAAGGAACCACCCCTTATTTGCAAGGTGATGCCCTTACCGCCAAGGCCGCCTATTTTGAGCTTGTGGGTAATCAAGCCTCATTGATCAAGACCTTGCAAGAACTTGCAGACATTAACGGCACCAACCGTCTAGAAGCTCAGATTGAAGCTCGGGAGAAACTCGCTGCCATGTATTCCGCAAAGGGACAATACAACAAGGTGGTTGATCTACTCAGAAAGAATGCACGCATCAAAGACTCTATTTACGAGATTCAAAGAAGCAATACCTTTCTCTATTATCAAGCGGCCTTTGAAAATGAAAAGCGACTCAGTGAGCTCAGTCAGCAGGATGCCCAAATCAAACTCTTAGAATCTGATAAACAATTGGCCGCGAATAAAAGGAACTCCCTGATTGCGCTCTTAACGCTTATCTTTTTGGCTGTCGGTTTGATCATTTACTTTAGAAACCGACAGAAGATCAAGGAACAGGCTTATCAGAATATCTTACTCAACAATAAGATCGCCAATAAAACAGAGGAGATCAATACGCTACTCAATGAGACCATTCAACACATTAAATCCAAAGAGCGCATTGCTGAGAATTTGCAAAAACTCTCTAATGAGAATGAGGGAATCACTTTAAAGAGCATCATAGCAGATCTTAAAGCGAGTAAAGCAGACAATACCAAATTGATGCTCATTAAGCAGAATATAGAACAGGTCAATTTTGAGTTCATCAAAAAGCTAAAGACTACGCATCCGGAATTGACCAAGACCGATGTGGAGATCTGTTCGCTCATTAGAATTGGTTTAAACCGAAAAGAAGTAGCAAATCTTAGAAACACTTCATTAGAGGCGGTTAAATCTTCCCGTTTTCGCATCAAAAAGAAATTGGGATTGTCTCCAGATTCATCTTTAGACGATTACATTAATACCTTGTAAATCAATTATTTATTAAATTGCACCCTCTTTTGCACCCCATGTAAATTTGTCAAGGGGTGCACAGATTTCTATTTTCGACTCGAACTAATTACTAGAAGCAATTTCCATGCGTTCTTTTTTTAAAAACAATGAGTCTAAAACAGGGCAAACACCTCCAAGTGGGTTAGGTGTTAAAGCTTTGACTAGACAACAAAGGTTTTTAAAGGCGCATTTTAAAGAGCTTCAAGCAGTAGAAGAGAAGATCAGACAATTGAGAGAGTAGGCTTCGTTTTTAAGGGAGCTTTCACCAAACAAGTATAGAAACTAACATCAACCCAAATCCAATCCACATGAAATTTCGATTACTACTACTGATGCTTTTGGTTTTACCTTTTACGGTAAATGCACAAGAGTGTTCTGCATTAATGCGCCCTGTGTCGCTCGCTGATAGAGCCGTTGAGGCCACAAAGATCGTTGAAGGAACTGTACTTAATAGCCAAGGCTATTGGGACAGTGGCCGTTTGAACATTTACACCGTACACACCGTCAAAATATTTAAGTCGCTGGGAGGTAGTCTTGAAACTGAAATAAAAGTAGTGACCATGGGGGGACACGTTGATGATCAGATTCAGATTACTTCCTCAGAGGCTAGAATGGAGTCAGGTACCACTGGGATGCTTTTTGTAAAGCCCTTTACAGGAAACTTAGACGTATCTGGAACTCTTTATGAACTGGTAGGTGCTGCACAGGGATTAATCAAATACAGCAAATTCACGGATCAGGCCGCTGGTGTTTTTGAGACCTACAATAGTGTGGAGAGTTTGTACGACAACGTTGAGGGTGCAGCGCGATCTGTTTTTGTAGAAATGGAAGCGCGTCCTAGCAGACCAATTGTAGGCTCTGGTACACGAGCCACCCCTGTGATTTCCTCATTCTCTCCGTCTACGGTGAGCGCAGGAACGCAAACAGTACTGACCATAAATGGTTCCAATTTTGGGGCCACCATAGGATCGGTGAGTTTTCCAGATGCGAACTCAGGAGGTATCACCACGGAGACGGCATTGGATTCTCAAATTGTGAGTTGGTCAGATACTCAGATTCAAATAGAAGTGCCTTACTTAGCAGGTACGGGTGCCTTTACAGTAACCAATGCTACAGCAGAATCAGCTTCAAGTAGTTCTGCGCTAACAGTTACTTATAACCACATCAACGCTTCAGACGGAACGACAGATTTTCCTGCCGTATTACAAGAAGACAACGGAAGCGGTGGATTTACCTTTAACTATCACATCGACTTTGACTCCAGTGCGGCTCAGCCTTTCTTTGAGGATGCTTTGAGTTTGTGGAGCTGTGAGTCTAACATTAACTTCATTATTGGAAGTACCACAACAACGGATGTAGCTGCGGCCGATGGTATCAATATTGTTCGTTTTGACAACGGTGCTGAGCTTCCTTCTGGGGTGCTTGGACGAGTAACAAGTCGTTATTTGGGAGTTTGTCCAACAACCAACCGTGCCATTGTTGAGGAACTGGATGTAGTTTGGAATGACGATACGAACTGGTATTACGGCTCAGGAACTCCTGGAACTTTTCAGTACGACTTTAAAACTGTAGCTCTTCATGAATTAGGTCATACCCATCAGTTGGGTCACGTAATCGATACGGATCAGGTGATGCATTATGCCTTGTCAAATGGAGTGAGCAACTATGAGCTTTCTGCCACGGATATTGACGGTGCCGTTTATACTATGGGATTGTTTACTGAGACTGTAGGCTGTGGAATCACACCTATGGAGGAACTTTTGAACTGTTGTGATCCGATTACCATCACTACAGAGCCTGATAATTCCAGCATTGAATTGGATACTTCGACCGATTTTACGGTGGTAGCCAGCAATTTTGCTACTATTCAATGGAGTGTAGACACCACTGGAGGAGGATCATTTACGGACATCACAGATGATTCAGTCTATTCCGGAGCAACTACTACAACACTTTCATTGCAGAATGTTCCAATCAGTTATGACGGTTATCAATACCGAGCCACATTAGAGAACGCTTGTGGTGATACTCTAAATACTGCTACAGTTACTTTGAGTGTAAACCCGGTATGTACTGGACTTGACGTGACTACCTATACCGGGGCAGGATGGGACAACGGAACTCCTGATATTACTAAGAATGCCGTGATCGCCGCGGACTACGATACAGGAGCTATTGCAAGCATTGATGCCTGTATCTGTACCGTAAATGCATCTACAACTTTGACCGTTGGGGCGAATACTTATTTGAGCGCGCGTGGAAACATTAACGTAAACGGAACTTTAGTCGTTGAAAATACGGGTAGTGTAGTTCAAATTGCGGAGACTGCAGAAACTGTAAATAACGGAACCATTCAGGTGGTGAAGGTTACTCCAACGCTTGACGTGCGCGATTTTAGCGCTTTGTCATCTCCTATGTCTGGAGAGTCTAGAACAGGAGTTTACAGCGGAGCTCACCGAGTTTTAGAGATCTTTCCGGCGCTCTTTACGCCCAATACAGATCCTGCGATCACTGGTTTGAACTTCTTGGATGATGATGGTGATTACCTCGGACCAGCTTCGGCCTTAAACGTTGGGCAAGGATATTTGGTATTGCCACAACCGAGTACCGCGGCAGGAGCAGCGACCTATTCGCACACCTATACGCAAGGAACATTAAACAGCGGTAACATCACTGCCTCTGTGGTATATAATGGACCTGCAACGGAGAATAATTTCAATTTGATGGGTAATCCATATGCCTCTGCGATAGATACAGAAGCCTTTATTTTGGCCAATGATGCAATTGATCAGGTGTATTTCTGGGAGCATTTAACAGCTCCAGACGAGGCAAATCCAGGATTTAACCCATCCAATTATTCCATGGATGATATCTCCATCTACAACCTTACGGGTGGAGTAGCTGCAAACAATGGCGGTTCAGCGCCAACGCAGTATATGGCTTCTGGACAAGGATTTGGTATTCTCGCCTTGCAATCAGAGGCTGGGACAGATATTCAATTCACCAATGACCTGCGAGTGACTGGAAACAACACCACCTTGAAGTCCTTCAGTTCAGAAAATAGAATTTGGCTCCGTATGGACAGCCAAACCTACTCCAATTCAAGCATGATCCTTGTAGGGTTCCTCAACGAGACCACTACTGGATTTGATGCGGGTTATGACAGTCAGCGCGTAGATGCGAGTATTAGTTTGTTCTCTACGCTGTCAGACAAAAGTCAGTTGGCAATTCAAGCAAGAGAAACCTTTAATACTTCAATGACGGTGGAATTGGGAATGGAGAGTAAGATTCCAAGTCTAGAAACCTTTACCATCAGCATTGATCGTTTAGAAGGTGTTGATATAGAAAGTGTGGAAGTGTTTTTGACAGATCACCTCACCAATACCGTAATTAATTTGAGTAAATCAATATATAGTTTTCAAGCCGGTCCAGGATTGGACAGTTCAAGATTCAGTCTGAGTTTTGAGCAACCCGTTCTGAACGTTCAAGATCAATCCCTTGACAACATCAGCATGTATCCAAACCCCCTAAGTAATGGACTGCTAAACATTACCGCCACAGATCTGAGCAACCAAGAGGTACAGCTCAAGGTGACCAATTTAGTAGGACAAGTACTGTATGATCAAAATCAACAGTTTATAGGAAACACCCTTACAACAGATGCTTTAAGCCAATTATCACAGGGCATCTATTTTGTGGCGCTTAAATCAAACGGGCGCTGGGTGATTAGAAGGATAGTTAAAAAATGAGGTTTTTGAAAAGTTTTACTAATCCTTAACGCGTTAGTTGTTCTCTGTTTTCAGCTAACATCTAAAGCCCTGCAATAGCGGGGCTTTTTTATTTACCTATACAGAAGTTCGCGAAGATATTCCCCAAAAGTTCGTCATTGGTGATCTCGCCCGTGATCTCTCCCAAATGATAAAGCGCCTGTCTAATGTCTATGGCTAAAAGGTCACCGCTCAGTTGAGCCTCCATGCCTTCACGTACTTTGGTGATCTCTTCTAAGGCTTTGAGCAGGGCGTCGTAGTGGCGGCTGTTGGTCACTATAGATTGATCGTTCTTTAGCGCGCCGGTATTGACAAATTCCAACAGACCTTCTTGCAAGGCTTCTACGCCTTCTTTGGCTTTGGCAGACATCAAAACCTGCTGGGTTTGTGGTAGGTCGACTACAGCTTGTTCTAGTAATTCTTGCGCTTTGGATTGTTGTGAGCTATTGAGCAGGTCTAATTTATTGGCCACTACCAATACCGGTTTCTGCGGATGTTTCTCTTTTAAAGATCTGAGTTGTTGGATCAGTTCTTGAGGCTGAGCCAATACTTCATTAGCCTCTAAAAGATATATGATCACCTGTGCTTGGTTGATCTTTTCAAAGGTCTTTTCAATCCCGATACGCTCTACGGTATCTTCTGTGTTGCGGATTCCTGCGGTGTCAATGAATCTAAAATTCAAGCCGCCTACGCTGATCTCATCTTCAACAGTATCTCTAGTGGTTCCTGCTATGTCGGAGACTATGGCGCGTTCCTCATTGAGCAGCGCATTGAGTAGGGTAGACTTTCCAACATTGGGTGCTCCTACAATAGCTACGGGGATTCCGTGCTTGATCACATTCCCAATAGCAAAACTATCCACCAAGCGTTTAAGAACGGCTTGCAATCGTTCTAAAAGCGCCTCAAAGGCAGATCGATCCGCAAATTCCACATCCTCCTCACTAAAATCGAGTTCCAACTCAATGAGAGAGGCAAAGTTGAGCAGTTCTTGACGCAGGCTTTTGATCTCTTCAGAAAAGCCACCACGCATTTGCTGCATGGCCACTTGATGCGCCGCTTCACTGTCTGAAGCAATAAGATCTGCAACGGCTTCTGCTTGACTGAGGTCCATCTTACCATTGATAAAAGCGCGGAGAGTAAATTCTCCTGGTTTTGCTGCTCGGCAGCCTGAGGCTAAGGCCAAGTTGATGATGCGTTGCTGAATATAAGGCGATCCGTGGCAAGAAAACTCCACCACATCCTCTCCGGTATAAGAGGTAGGTCCTTTATATAGTATGGCCAATACTTCATCCACAGTCTGACCATCTGCCACAATATGTCCTAAATGGGCCGTGTGTGTTTTTTGTGCTTTGAGTTGTTTGTTGTGAATAGAGACGAAGAGTTTGTCAGCTATGTCAAAAGCTTCTTTACCAGATAATCGAATCACGGCAATGGCTCCAGTTCCTGGAGGCGTGGCTAGGGCTACTATGGTCTCTTGTTGAATCACAGGGCAAAAATAGCTAATTCGCACTACAGTTGGACTCAAAGGGGGTTGTAACATTTTATTTCCGCCGCGACTAATAAAGCAAAAACCACAAATGACCACAGAAAATAATCCTTCAAAAATCAAGCAACTTGCAGCCGTGGCTGTGCTTTTTGGCCTTGGATATTTATTCGGATACTTTGTATTAGCCTCTTTATTTTAAAACATGGAAGTAATCAACGACAGTAAAACAAAATCAAACAACCAATTAGTAGTAATCATGCACCTTTCACAGCTACTGAATTTAGTTTCAGGCCTTGGTGGGATCATTGTGCCACTAGTTATTTGGCTGTCTCAGCGTGAACGCGACACGACCATTGATGATCATGGCAAGCAGATTCTGAACTTTCAGATCACCATGTTCATTGCAGCTATTGTAGCCATTCCTTGCATCTTCTTGTTCGGATTGGGAATACTCATGCTGATCGGAATTGGCCTGCTTACCTTGGTGATCCCAATCATTGGGGGAATCAAAGCGAGCAACAACGAATTCTTTGAATATCCGTTTAGCCTGCAATTCATCAAATAACGCATACTGAACATCAATCAAATAAAAAAGCCGCTCATTGAGCGGCTTTTATTAATTAACACTGAAAATGGTTAGTTGTTTAACATAACCGGCATGACGAGCATAGTTACCTGCTCGCCCTCATCCAAGCCGTCCACAGGCGTTAGTATTCCTGCACGGTTTGGAAGCGACATTTCCAAGGAAACGTCTGTACTGTTTAGGTTGCCCAGCATTTCTGTTAAGAATCTGGAATTGAAGCCAATTTGCATATCGTCTCCCTGATAGTCACAGGTCAAGCGCTCTTCGGCTTTGTTGCTGTAATCGATATCCTCTGCAGAAATATTAAGCTCTGCTCCGGCGATCTTTAAGCGTATTTGGTGTGTTGTTTTATTGCTGAAGATAGACACACGTTTTACCGAGTTTAGGAACTGGTTGCGGTCTATGGTCAGTTTGTTTGGATTCTCCTTTGGGATTACCGCTTCGTAGTTCGGGTATTTCCCGTCGATCAAACGGCAGATCAAAGTTGTATTGTCAAAGCTGAACTTCGCGTTCGCTTCATTGTACTCAACCTTTACTTGCTCTTCACTACCTGCCAAAATGCTCTTTAGGAGATTCAAAGGCTTTTTAGGCATGATGAATTCTGCAGCAGCTGCGGCCGCTACGTCGGCACGCTCGTATTTTACCAATTTGTGCGCATCCGTCGCAACAAAGGTCAGTTTATCTTTTGCAAATTGGAAGAACACCCCGCTCATTACCGGGCGAAGGTCGTCGTTTCCACTGGCAAAGATGGTTTTAGATATTGCCGTTGATAAAACATCACCCATGATCTCTGTGGTGCTTGGATCGCTCAAAGCGATAGCAGATGGAAACTCAGCGCCATCCGCATAGGCCAAAGCGTACTTCCCGTGATTGGAGCTGATCTCCACCGTGTTGTTGTCCTCAACAGTAAAGGTCAAAGGTTGCTCTGGGAAGGTCTTTAAGGTGTCCAAAAGCAAGCGTGCAGGAATACAAACCTGACCGCTTTCGCTGCTTTCTACTTCCAGTTTGGCACTGATGGTGGTTTCTAGATCGGAGGCAGAGACCGTCAAGGAATTGCCGTCCAAATCGAACAAAAAGTTATCTAAGATGGGTAGGGTATTGTTGTTGTTGATAATACCACCCAACACTTGCAATTGTTTGAGTAAATAGGTACTTGATACTATGAATTTCATCCGCTGTGAATATCGTGTGTGACTGCGAAATACAGGTCTTCGCTACTATTACAAATATATCGCATCACCTCCGATTGCGGAAACTAATTTATTAACAACTAACGCGCGTATTTGCGGCGTCTGCTCCAGCGGTATCCGAATCCAATGAGCCCCAGCAAAGTCAATGGTAACAAGATGTTTAGCGCTTGCCATTGGGTGGCGTCTCGTGTAATTTTTTGTTGATCCAAAAAGGCGAGTGCAATTTCTTTGGATCGAATGTTTATAAGTCCACTATCGTCCAAGAGGTAATTGACCGTATTGAGCAAGAATTCCTTGTTGCCGTAGAAGTTTCCTGTAAGACGGTCATAGCCCAATTCCAGAGGTCTGTTTCCTTGCAGCTCATTCTTGATCAGATCGCCATCACTGATCACAACCATCTTAGAAGCAAGGCCTTCATCTTTATGCTCAGAATAGGTATAGGGTTTCTGTCTGTTTTTAAAGACCGAAGTAAAATTACCCTCTAACAGTACAGCCATTGGGATCTCCCCAGCATTGTATCTTGCTGGGTCAGGACCTTCGCCAACCGTTTTTAGAAAGCCTTCAATCTCTTCCAAACGGATCAAATTAGGGACTCCACGCAGCGCAGACAGCGGAGAACTGCTCAGCAGTATGGTCTTGTCAATTCCGTTATCTAAGGTGTCAATACCAGAGGCATATTGGAACTTAACGGCCTCAATGTTTGTGGTGATGGGATGCTCTAGTCCACTTGCTGTAAGTGGAGTGTAGAACCACGGGTAGCGTTCGTATTGAGATTCTTGGCCGTCTCCAGTAGCCAAGACCAAAGGTGCCGAATACACGTCTTGAACCACGTTTGGATTGATGCGGACACCATATTTGAAAAAGAAATCGGTAAGATTCAAGTCTTTTGGAGTAGCCAAATATTCTCCGGTGAGTTGGAGACTGTCGGTTTCGATGGTAATGGCATCGACCAGCCACATGGATTTCCCTCCTTGCATTTGGTATTGGTCCAAAATATACTTTTCCGCAGTATTAAAGCGCTGGGTAGGTTTGGCTGATACCAGCAGATCAAACTCGTTGAGCTTGCTCAATGTCCCGCTAGGATTAGTAGCGACGGAGTCCAGGGTAAATTCCGCGATGAAATAATAGTCTCTGAGGCTTCTGAAGAAATCCGCGATATAGGCGTCATCCAATTGTCCATTACCTTTTAGCACAGCTACTTTGCGTTTTTTGGGTTCGATCACCTTTGAAAAACCATCTGCAAAGGCGTATTCCAAATTTTGAATCGAATTCAAAACCCGCTCTTCCATAGCGGTTCCCAGTTGATTTTTTAGCAGTGGAACCGCAACGGTTTTTTCTTGGTAATTAGCCAAAGCCCAAGGATAGACCAAAACCTGATTGGTTTGACCGCCTTGGCGAACCGTAGCCCGCGCTGGAAGTATGCCCAAGTTGGCCAATTGCTGTTGTACCTGTTCTGGGTTTTCTTCATCTTCCAAAACGTTGACAAACTCAAAGCTCACCCTTCTGTTCACGCTTTTAAAGCCTTGTAAGAGCTGTTGGGTCTCTGCCTGTAACTTTCTAAATTCCGAAGGAAACTCGCCTTCTAAAAAGACGGTGACGTTTAGTGGTGCCTCGGCTTTTTCTAAAAGGCTTATGGTGGCTTCATTGAGACTGTATCTCTTGTCTGCCGTAAGGTCTAAACGTTTGCTCGGCAACACAAATGAAGCAGCAACTAAGGCGATAAATAGTGCAGCGGGTTTTATAAATCGTTTGGGTTGGATGCGCATTTGTCCGCGGAGCAGGGCCATTTCTGTAGTGGTCAAAAACAACAAGATAAAAGCAAGGAAGTACAGTAAATGCTTAAGGTCTATGACGCCGCGACCCAGATCTTCGTACCGCCATTGCATGCCCAGATCATTGAGCAGTCCGGAACCCGACCCAAGACTCTCTGCGAGTCCTTGAATTCCAAAGTATCCTCCAAAGCAACCAATAACACCAAATAAAAAGGCTACGATCTGATTGCTGGTCAAACTGCTGGCAAACACTCCAATACTGGCAAAGGCAGCCATGAGAAAAAACAGGCCTAAATACGACCCAAAGATACTTCCGTAATCGAGCAGATCTGTATCGATCTTTAAGCTTTCTAAACTCAGCAGGTACAGAAAGGTAGGCAATAGACTTATTATTAGTAATATGAGAATGCCCAGGTATTTAGCCAATACCAAGCCACTTGTGGTAATGGGTTTGGTCAATAAGAGTTCAAGCGTACCGCTGCGTTTTTCTTCACTAAAGCTTCTCATACTCACGGCAGGGATCAGGAAAACCAAAATCCACGGAGCCAATTGAAAAAAGCTTGCCAGATCTGCAAAACCGGCATAAAGTATATTGAACGGGCCGTCAAAAACCCAGAGGAACAATCCGTTGACCAACAAAAACACCCCGATCACCAAATACCCGACTGGGGAAGAGAAGAAAGCAGCAATTTCACGTTTGATAATGGCGATCATGGACTATAGAAATTTTACAGTTACGGTATCGCGGTAGCCCAAACCAAAAAGGGTAGAGGCGCTTCCCACGGTACTCGGGTTACTTTTATAAATGGCCAGCTCTAAATAGCCAGAAGAGTTCCAAACGGCCAACTTTTTACCGTCTTCCTCCCTGCGGTCTGGATGCACATCAAAGTTAATGGCATCGCTATAACGTTCAAAGACCTTATTGAAGCGCACCGTTCGGGCAGAAATATTAAAGCCACGACCTTTACGCGTATTCTCAAATAAGGTTCGATTGATATTGGTGATCACATTGCCGTAATTGTCAATATAAATAACATTCCCAATGATCTGGGAGGTATCTGCATTGATCACAGGAGTAATCCCTTTGAGTTGTTTTATTTGCTGAATATCCTTCCCAATAACATCCAAGGTCCCGCCACGAGCAATGTGGCAGGCTACTTCCACAAACACGTCCAAAACTGGGAAATTACTCTTTAAACGATCGTGAATGTTGATCTCTACCATCTTTTCTGGTCGGAATTCCTGAGTGATCATGGAAATGATACCATTGTCCGCGCAAACAAAATAATGTCCGTCCAAATAAACGGCAATATGCTTATTCTCCGGATTGAGTTCTGAGTCAATTCCGATGATATGAATAGTCCCTGCCGGAAAGCTTTTATAAGCGTTTTGAATAATGTAAGCCGCTTCACTGATGTGAAAGGGCGAGATGGAGTGGGAAATATCTACAATCCGCACCTCGTCTAGTGCGCTGTAAATGCCTCCTTTTACTGCTCCTGCAAAGTGATCTTTCTCTCCAAAATCAGTTGTTAAGGTGATAATTGGCATCCCTTGGATTGTTGATATTTTGTTAACTTTTTGAGGTAAAAATAACCTACATTTGAAACGAACCTCGGAAGCAGTTTGACCCTACGGAAAAACTACAACGGCGTTCGAAAACAAAACTAAGTATTTCTATCTTTATTGCAATCCTAAAACCACCTCGCTTTTGAACGAGCTTATTATTGAAATCACCGAGATCAATCCTCGGGAACTGTTTGGCCAACACAACGCCAATATAGAACTGCTAAAAAAGTACTTTCCCAAGCTAAAGATTGTAGCGCGCGGCAGTAAGATCAAAGTATATGGAGACGAAGAATTGTTGGAGGAATTTGACAAGCGCTTCAATATGATCCTGGAACAATTCGGTAAATACAACAAGCTGGATGAAAACGTGATTGAACGTGTACTGACCAGCGAGAGTCGTGCGGATTATGAAACCGATCAAAGCAGCGGTGAGGTTATCGTTCACGGCGTAAACGGACGTTTGATCAAACCACAAACAGTCAATCAACGCAAATTGGTAGAAACCATGCGCAAGAATGATATGGTATTCGCCATAGGACCTGCAGGAACAGGAAAGACCTACACTGGAGTTGCATTAGCTGTAAAAGCCCTGAAGAATAAAGAAGTGAGACGCATTATTCTAACGCGTCCTGCTGTGGAGGCTGGAGAAAATCTCGGATTCCTTCCCGGTGATCTGCAGGAGAAGTTAGATCCGTACATGCAGCCGCTTTATGATGCACTGCGGGATATGATCGCTCCAGAAAAACTAGCATCATATATAGAAAAGGGAGTCATTCAAATTGCGCCTATGGCCTTTATGCGTGGTCGTACCTTAGACAATGCCTTTGTAATTCTTGACGAGGCTCAGAATACTACCCATGCTCAAATGAAGATGTTCTTGACCCGTATGGGTAAGAATGCCAAATTCATGATCACAGGAGATCCGGGGCAGGTGGATCTGCCGCGCCGAGTGATCTCTGGACTTAAAGAAGCCCTTTTAGTGCTTAAGGATATCAACGGAGTTGGCATAGTCCATTTAGATGATAAGGATGTGATTCGTCACCGCTTGGTCAAGAAAGTAATTGCTGCGTATAACCAAATTGAAAATCGCAACTGAAATGAAGGGAACTCTGATGTCCACTGATTTTAATTTCCCAGGTCAAAAAAGTGTTTACCGTGGGAAAGTAAGAGAGGTTTATACTCTAGATAATGATATTTTGCTGATGGTCGCTACAGATCGTCTCAGCGCTTTTGACGTGGTTATGCCTCGCGGTATTCCGTATAAAGGGCAGATCTTGAATCAGATCGCTACGCAAATGATGCGAGATACAGAAGATCTAGTTCCAAACTGGCTCGTTGCTACTCCAGACCCTAACGTGGCTATTGGAAAAGCTTGTGATCCTTTTAAGGTGGAAATGGTGATTCGCGGTTATATGAGCGGCCACGCTGCCCGTGAATACAAGGCTGGCAAACGCATGCTTTGTGGCGTGCCTATGCCAGAAGGGATGAAAGAAAATGACCCCTTCCCAGAGTCGATCATTACTCCGGCGACCAAAGCCGAAAAAGGAGATCATGATGAAGATATCTCTCGTGAGGATATTTTAAAGCGAGGGATTGTTTCGGAGGCTGACTATACGGTCTTAGAAGATTATACCCGCAAACTTTTCCAACGCGGAACCGAGCTCGCTGCCAAACGCGGATTGATCCTCGTAGATACCAAATACGAGTTTGGTAAGACCAAGGATGGAGAGATTGTTTTGATCGATGAGATCCACACGCCTGATTCGTCACGTTACTTTTACGCAGAGGGCTATCAAGAGCGCCAAGATCGCGGGGAGAAGCAAAAGCAACTTTCCAAGGAGTTTGTGCGTCAATGGTTGATCGCTAAAGGATTCCAAGGTTTGGAAGGGCAAACAGTACCTGAAATGAGTGATGAATACATCGACAGCGTATCAGAACGCTATATTGAACTCTTTGAGCACATTACAGGAACTGAATTTCAGCGTGCCGATCTCTCGAATATCACCGAGCGAATTACTTCAAACGTAAATAATTACTTGAACGCTTAGGCGTAGTACTTTAGGATCAATAAGATCTGTCCTATTAAGGCGGGAATTCCTTGTACTAAAAAGATCTTTTTGCTCACGCTGATCGTACCGTAAATACCGGCCACTAATACACAGGACAGGAAGAAGTGCGCTACTTTATCAGCCCACACCTGGTCTGTGATAAAAAGCGACCATATTAATCCTGCTGCGAGAAAACCATTGTATAAACCTTGGTTAGCAGCCATACTTTTGGTGGGCTTAAAGAGTTCTTTTTTGAATCCTCGGAACACTTTAGGTCCGCGTGATTCCCAAGCAAACATTTCAAAATACATGAAATACAGGTGCAGCAATGCGACCAATGATACGATTACTCTAATTGCGATGTCCATACTATTTTGAGTTTTTGCGTTTCCATTGGTAGACGTAACCAATGCTGAATTCCGTGAAATCGGCCTGCCCTAGATTGGCCTGTAAATGGGCCCCAAGGAATACATTGTGTCTAGGCGATTTCTCGTTGCCGATGAAGTAGTATTTAAGCCCTAAACGAGAGGAGATGAGCTTTTTGATCTGATATTTAGAGTTGAATTCCCCCAACTGCCAGCTCTCAGGAACTTCCCGAGGGGTATTGTCCCAACCCTCATTCAAGCGCCAATCAATTTGATAACCCGGTTTGTGTAAATTCACCCCAAGCTGCAAATCCAACCCGATGTGATTCAGCAGGAACTCTCCATTAAAAGTAATGGCAAAATTACTGGCGTAACGCCACGGATCTTCTTTAAAGAAGTCAAATTCTCGTCCGTCTTGAACCAAGGATTCATTGTTCTTTATATAATCGTAATAGTGTTTATACAAGCGATAACCAAAACCAATACCCAGTTTAAAGGTGTTGTTGTACACCCGCCCAAATTCGCCAGCAAAGCTGTAAACGCTGCGTTGATCGTTTATGGCCAGTGCCAATACATTGAAACCTTGTCCATAGCGAATAGAGATATAGTTCTGAGTGCTTTTGTCATAGGTGGGTAAACTGCCTTCTGCTAATAGTTCAAACTCCGGTTCGTGAAAAGCTACAGAAACACTGGCCAAAACCGAATTATACCCTTGGTTTAGCAGGCGCGTATGTCCGTTGGAGTGGTGGGAATAGTTGATCCCAAAATGCCAATCGGTGTTCGTTGTTTGTAAAAACCGATAGTAAAAAGCCGTTCTAAAAGCCCAAGTAATGTCTGTGGTGACCGCTTGATTGTTGGGGTTTTTAGTGGCGTCAAATTTATCGGTATGATAGGATCCACCCATACCCACACGGGCGGTGAATTTATCATTTTTGAAAAGTCTAAAATGCACATAGGGAATAACAGACACTGCTAGGCCCAAACTGTCTCGGTTACCAAAGTTGGTCAAGCCTAATGACAAACCGGTTACCGGAGCTTTTAAGCGTTGTGCCCATTGCTGCGGATTGTTGGCGTTATTCATGCCAAAGTTCATCACAAACTGATATTGCAGACCAGTGTTTGGAAAGTTGCTGTTGGACTCAAAGGTCTGTCCGACTAAAAATTCTGGGTTTAGAATTCTGGCGTTGGTTCTCCAAGAACTTTCGTTTTCTTGTCCAAAGGCTGTAAAAAAAGCAAAAACAAAAAGGAAGACGCAGCTAAAGTGCCTCATAGTTGGTTGTTAGTTGGTGCAGTCAAATTAGGGTAAGTTTCCCAATTGACAAAATATGCCAGAGGACAAAAATAATAATGGTATTTTAGGCTTTTATTTAGCAGCGCAGCATGGAATTACTCGATAAGATCGTAGCCGAATTTGCCTCATTTGTATGGGGATTACCTTTATTGATCCTTCTTATTGGAGGTGGATTGTATTTGCTGATTCGATCCAGATTCTTACCCTTCCGCTATTTAGGACATGCTATCAATGTGCTGCGCGGAAAATACGACGATCCTGACGATCCCGGTCAGATCAATCACTTTGAAGCTTTGACCACAGCCTTATCTGCAACGGTAGGGATGGGGAACATTGCCGGAGTGGCAGTCGCCATTGCACTAGGAGGTCCAGGAGCGGTCTTTTGGATGTGGGTCTCTGCTGTAGTGGGGATGTCGACAAAATTCTTTACTGCCACCTTGGCAATCTTGTATCGAGGAAAAGACAGCGCGGGTGAAGTACAAGGCGGCCCCATGTATTTTATTGAAGAGGGGCTGGGTAAAAAATGGAAGTTTATGGCTGTATTCTTCAGTATGGCCGGAATGATCGGAGCCTTACCGGTTTTTAACGTAAACCAATTGACTCAGGCCATCAATGATATCCTTTTAATTCCGAATGACATTCAAGTCGGGTTTGAGTCTAATTTGATCATCGGATTGATCTTGGTGGGGATCACTACCGTAGTAATTGTTGGCCAATTATCTCGAATTAGTAAAACAGCAGCCAAGCTGGTACCGTCCATGGTCCTGCTTTATTTTGTTGCTGTGCTTTATATCCTCGGAGTCAATTTTGATCAAGTTCCTAAGTACTTAAGCCTTATTGTGACAGACGCTTTTAGTGCGGAATTGTATTCTGGAGAACCGCTCTTTGGTGGTGTAGTCGGTGGACTGATCCTTCTGGGGATACGCCGCGGAGCTTTTTCTAACGAAGCCGGTATAGGTACGGCGCCTATGGCTCACGGAGCGGCCAAGACCAGCGAGCCTACCCGTGAAGGTCTAGTGGCTATGTTGGGTCCTGCAATTGATACCTTGATCGTATGTACGCTTACTGCTCTGGCTATTTTGGTAACGGGAGTTTGGGAAACCAGTGGCGCTAACGGAGTCTCTTTGACGGCATCTGCCTTTGAGAACAGCCTGCCGGGAATTGGAAGCTATATCCTGCTGATCTGTATAGCTGTCTTTAGTATCTCTTCTTTGTTCTCCTATTCTTACTACGGAAGCAAATGTATGAGCTACCTCTTTGGAGCGCACAATAAAAAGTACTACAACATCTTCTATATTGGAAGCATCATCTTAGGGGCGACTACTTCTTTAAGTCTTATGATCAATTTGATCGATGGTGTTTTTGCACTGATGGCGATTCCAACCATGCTGGCCACCATAATTATGGCGCCGCGAGTTTTAAAGGAGTCACGCCGTTATTTCAAAGCCTTAAAGAAGGATTAATTTGTGTTGAGCAGGCTGTCTAGCTGCTTGGTGAATTTCTCTGCCCCATCTGGGTTGAGGTGATTGCCATTTCTAAAGTCGGTGACCATATAACGCGGATCGGTCTCTGAGATCAATAAGCGTACCTCTGGATAAGCAGCAAGCAAGGCTTGAAGCGTACTATCTCTTCGCTTTAAAATATTCTGATCTCTTTTTTCATTGTAATTCGCAAAAGTGGGCGGGCTAATAATTACCACCTCTAAACCGTGGTTATTGCAAAAGGCCAGCATGTCCTTAAAGTAAGCGGCATTGTATGCTAAGGTTTCTTTGGACTCTCTTCTGCTGATGTTTATCGGGTCGTTGAGGATCTTTTGTAGGTCGTAATTCAACTTTTTAAAGCGTCCTTTATAATTATTCAGTTCAAAGCCATGTCGATTGAATTGAGGCAAACTGTCCTTGACGTAATGTCCCAGGAGTTGTTTGGTAAAAAAACCAGGATGCGACATATACAAAAGGCTGTCTGCCGGAGTCGTTGCTCGGTCAAAGGTGTTGATCCCGTAATATTTTAGGAACACCGGGCGTTTCCAATAATATTTGGAGTTATGTGGAATTTCAAAGTGTCCGTAAGACACCTCAAAGACCACTGTTTTTAAATTAGGAAGCCGATCTACCAACCCCTTGAGCAGCTCAAAATCAGTATTGTGGTGTTGTGCGCTAGAACTGATATTGAGTGTGTTCTTGCTGATCAAAGACGCGTCGACGCTATTTTTAATTTGCGAGGAACCAAATACGGCAACTTCTATATCTGCGGCTTCCTTATTTAAGTAGTCACCGACAATACTGTAGGTACTCGGAATTTTACCGACCATCACCTCTAAAACAGTAGCAATGATCACTACCGGTATGAAGAAGATCACCACCGGCAGCCCAAAGCGCTTGAGGATCGCCTTAAAACTGGAAATAGATGAATTCTTCTTTGGGTCCGGCATATCGAAAGATAAAGAATATAAACAGATAGTACATAGCCCAACGCGCTACACGTCCGGTCTTGGAATCGATTTTTACAAAAGGATGGTCTTGATTTCTCGTAAAATATTCCATCAGAATTAAAAGAGGAATAAACAGCACGCGCCATCCGATCTCTAATGAGAAAGGTTCTGAGGGAACACCCTCCAAAATTCGACCAATGATATAAAAGGCCATATCTAAGTTCTCCGATCTAAAAAAGATACAGGAGGTCATGATCAAAGTAAAACTGTAGATCACTGTAAGGCCTAAGGGCATTTTAGTGAGGTAGTAGTTTATGTTGACCACTTTGCCCTTAATGGTTACAGGAATGCGTTCTATAGAAATGGTTAAGGCTTGGAAAAGCCCAAAGACAATAAAGGTCCAATTGGCACCGTGCCACAGACCGATCAGTCCCATAGAAATGAAAAGTGCTCCGGTGCGCACCAAATAGTTCTTACTGTTCTTAGCCAGCGGCCCGTAAACATAGTCTGTAAACCATTTGGTCAAGGTAATGTGCCAGCGTTGCCAGAATTCTGCAACAGACCTCGATAGATAAGGTATGTTGAAGTTCTTACTCAGTCTAAAACCAAACAAGCGAGCAGTTCCAATAGCAATGTCTGAATAGCCGGCAAAGTCACAATATATCTGAAAAAAGAACAGCACTGAAGCGTAGAGTAGGGAAAGGCTTCCGTGATCCTCTGGACTGGCATAAATGGTATTGACCACCACTGCAGCATTGTCTGCCACAACCACCTTTTTAAAGAGCCCCCAAAGGATCTGCCTCAAGCCGTCTTTGGCTAGATCTAGATCAAATTTGCGCTCTTTATCAAACTGAGGCAATAGATTGCGGGCACGTTCAATAGGACCGGCCACCAACTGCGGAAAAAAGCTAACAAAGCACAAGAAGTTCAAAATGTTTGTACTCGGTTTAATTCTTTCCCGATAAACATCTATGCTGTAGCTCAAGGTTTGAAAGGTGTAAAAACTCAATCCTACGGGCAGAATAATCCGCAAGGAACTGAATACGTAATCCTCTGCATTTAGCGCGAAAAGCTCGCTGAATCCGGCGATAAAGAAATTGTAGTATTTAAACAGGAAAAGCACACCCAGGTTCCACACCACGCTCAGCGCCAGTATACTGTTCTTGCGTTCTTTTGTTTGAGCTTTTGGGAGCAAGATCCCTACGTAATAATCAACTATGGAGCTGGCAAAGATCAGCGATAAGAAACGCCAATCCCAAAGGCCGTAAAAGATATAACTGGCTAATAAAAGAACCAGATTCTGTTGTCTTATATTTTGCCTGCCGATCGCCCAATACACCAAGAATGCAATGGGGAGGAATAATCCAAAACTAAGCGAGTTGAATAGCAAGGGCCTTAAGTTTGTCGCAAATATAAACAAAATGCTTCCGTGACCTATGCGTGTCTCTACTTAGTGGGGCCATAGATTCTGAATTATGACTGCATAAAAAAACCCGGACGATTCGCCCGGGCTTTCTATATATTTTAAAAACTGGAATTAGTCATTATTAATAGTAATTGCATCAATTCCGATTTCGTCTCGAGATCCGCTTCCAGAAATATCGTCGGTACTCCATCTGATATACAAGAAGTCACCATTTGCTAGAGTAATACCACCTAAGGGAGCAAGTAGTGAGACGCCAGAGCGATTCTCAGAGATGAAACCTTCTCCTGCCGCTGCAGCTTCAACCGTTGCAAAATCTGCCGCTGGTATGTCTGTGTAAGAAACACCATCTGCAGAAACTGAAAGTGTCAATGAGTTAGATCTTGCTTGGTCATTGTTAGACCAAATGGTATAGCTTACAAACAACTGATCTTCCTCTCCACCAGAGGTGTTCTGGTAACGATACTCGATATATCCAGGAGTAAAGTCACTACCTGTTGGTTGAATCCCAACTATTCTATTAGAAGTAGAGCTATTCTCAAAGGAATAGATTCCACCAGAACCTACACCTCCGTCAACATCAAGACCACGCGCACCATCTCCACTTGTTACAGTTCCTCCATAGGCTAAACCACCATCTGAAGCTCCTCCATAACTAAAGAAGTCAGAGTCTAGTTGTCCAGCTGTGGGGCTTGGTGCAAAGCCAGATCCGTCAAAACCTTGGAATCCTTCGGCAACACGGAAGAAACAATCGTTATCTGATTGAAAAGTTCCAGTCAGCATTCCAAAGGCAGAATCAAAACTCCAAGTTCCGGTTACACCTTCACAGCCAAAAGTACTTGCTTCACGATAAGCGCCTTCCCAGTTCAATCCAGGTACACTTCCGGCACCGTCTAACTTTGCAGAACTAACTACTGTTCCGCTGTTAGTAGCAAATGATTGGGCGTCTACAGCTTGGTTTCCTGTAGGCGAACCGTAGTTATTACTTCCAAGAATGATCTGCGTGGTGAGATTCGTCGCATTCCCATAACCGTCAGGGAAGACTACATTAAAGGTCTGAGTCACCCCAGTTCCCAATGTAGGGTGGGTTCCACAATCCAAACAAACATAAGTTCCTGTGAGGCTCAGTGGCACAGAACCACCTTTGTGAGCTACAACAAGGATATCAGATTCTTTACCAGCAAACAAAGCGTTGCTCACAACAGGGTTGTCACCAGCAGTGTCTACAGTAAAGTCAAAACTCATTTTGTCGTTGTAGAAGTGAAGGTTTTCAATAGCGCTACTCACGTCTACAGCTTCTTCTGCGGTTAGGGTATATTCTTTACCGTTAGCTAGTGTAAGGGTGGCCTTAGCCAAGGTGTTAATTGAATTTACTGAAGGAAACTCAATGCTCACTGTAGCTCTTGTTTCAGAATCCATAGTGGTAAAGACTCCAGAATAGTTGGTTACTAAAGCTTCAGAAATACTGGCTTTAGCATTGGCATCTTGATTTTCAACAGCAATTTGGTCTTCGCTACACGCGGTTAATACAAGCGCGGCAAATAGGGGTAATAGTATTTTTTTCATGAGGTTAATTTTTCAGTGTTTAAAAGTACGAGGATTCAATAGCTTAACCAAGCTAATGTTGGCGTTATAAAAAAACCCGGACGAATTGCCCGGTTTTTTTTGATTTGGTATTATACCTCTTAATTAACTTCCTCGAGAAGATAAAAGTTGTCAATTGCGATATCCTCATCTCCAGAATTCAATTGGAATTGGATTCTAATGCTTACTGTACCAGATCCTGAGGGGTTTGTTGTACTGTTGTTTTGGAAAGTTCCAACAAAATTGTCAAAGACATTGGTCACTTCTTTTCCGTCACCAAATCCGTCACCGTTGGTGTCCACACGTGGCGTATTGTTAAAAGTTGAACCTCCTAATTCTCCTTCAATCGCGATGATATCAGTCCATATCGTATTATCAAAGCTGTATTGCACGATCACGTTATCAGAATCGTCCCAGTCTTGGTTGGATCCATCGTCGTCTTCTGCTAATAAAAGGTCTACAAACAATTGTTCATTACCAGTAACCAAGGTAATGTCGGTGAATTCTAAATAGGCAGGAAGAGTAGCTCCTTCACCATCAATATCTTGAGCGGCAAAGAAGAAATTTTCTACAATATTATCAACTACATAGGCGCCCCCAATGTCTGAGCCGTCTGTACGTAAAAAGAAGTCTGTACCACCGTCGGTGAATTCAGCAGTGCTTGTGGTGTAGGCTCCTGGGGTGCTTTCAAAATCTTCAGCAGCTATAATTCCGGTACATCTTTGATCGGTTGCAAAGATACCAGACTTGTTATTAGCACTTCCTGTAAAGTACCATTGTCCGATTAATTGCCCACAATCAGCAAGGCCGTTTCCGTATATAACGGTTCCGCTCCAATTTACAGAACCAGCACCAACAGTAATGGATCCAGTGTCATTAATATCGCAGTAATCAAAGTTTCCAGCGGCCGCACAGCCACTCTGAGCACCATTCCCATTAAAGGTATTGCCATTAAAACTGGTTTGCGCGGTGTAGGTTTGGTCTCCTGTTCCGTCCCCAGAGATCATAACGTTAAAAGTTCTTGGATTCGGATTTCCGCAAGTATTACAGATGTAGGTTCCCGTTAATGAGGTTACCGGAGCGCGGCTGGTGGATTTGGCAGTAATGATATCTGCTGCCTCCTTTAAATAGATTACGTTACTTACCGTAGCGTTTGAGCCGTCAACATCGGCAGAGAAGTTGAAGCTAACTTCCTTACCTTCAAAAGAGACTAAGTCAATAGCTTCTCCTTTTAGGATTGGAGATGTGCTTCTGGCAACTGTAGTTGTGCCATCGCTAAAATAAAGTGTAGCCATAGCCACTTCTTCATCGAGGATTTTAATCGTTACAGTGGCGCGTTTATCACCTTTATCGGTAGTAAATACACCTTCGTAGATTCCAAAATTAGAATTGTCAAATGCTTTTAGGTCGAAGGCAGAATCTGCCGGAGCTGTCAGTTCTTGCTCGTCCTGAGAACAAGCCACCATAAATAGGGCGCTTAGTGAGAGTATTAGTAGTTTTTTCATGGGTAAAAATTTAGATGTTAAAAGTACATGTATTCAATAGCTTAACCAAGGGCTTTACAATTAGATAATCCAGAATTTATCAATTGATTATAAAAACAAAGATCCCGAAGCTGAGGCTCGGGATCTTATATGATTTTAAATGCTTAATCGAAGTAACTAAAGCTTTCTCCGTCTTTAATTCTCAAGACAGACTCGTAGATCAGCTTAATGACATTCTCCACATCTTCACGGTGCACCATTTCTACTGTGGTGTGCATATAGCGCAGCGGCAAAGAGATCAGGGCAGAGGCCACCCCGCTATTGCTGTAGGCAAAAGCGTCCGTATCTGTTCCTGTGGCTCTAGATAGGGCAGAGCGTTGGAATGGGATGTCATTGTCTTCCGCAGCTTCAATGATCAGATCTCGAAGCTTCTGTTGTACAGCAGGAGCGTAGGCAATCACTGGCCCTTCGCCGATCTTCTGATGTCCTTGCTTCTTTTTGTCGATCATTGGAGTTGTGGTGTCGTGGGTCACATCGGTCACAATAGCAGCGTTGGGTTGAATCCGCTCTGCGATCATCTGCGCTCCGCGCAAACCAATTTCTTCTTGTACGGAGTTGGTCACATACAGACCAAAAGGCAATTCCTTTTTGTTCTCTTTTAAAAGTCGAGCAACCTCGGCCACCATAAATCCACCCATACGGTTGTCTAAAGCGCGGCAAACAAACTTGTCTTTGTTCAAAACGTGGAACTCGTCGGGGTAGGTGATCACACAACCAACATGCACGCCCATTTCTTCTACTTCCTTCTTGTCTTTGGCTCCAATGTCAATAAAAATATTCTCTGGCTTAGGGGCTTCTTCCTTAGATCGATTGCGCGTGTGGATAGCTGGCCAACCAAAGACTCCTTTCACAATTCCTTTTTTGGTGTGAATGTTTACCACCTTAGACGGAGCTATTTGGTGATCACTCCCTCCATTGCGAATTACATATAATAATCCATTATCGGTAATATAATTGACATACCAAGAGATCTCGTCCGCATGCCCTTCAATGACCACCTTATATTTAGCGTCCGGGTTGATCACACCAACAGCAGTACCGTAGGTATCTGTAATAAAGGTGTCCACATAAGGTTTTAGGTACTCCATCCAGAGTTTTTGACCGTCCCATTCGTATCCGGTAGGGGCTGCATTATTGAGATAAGCCTCCAAAAAGGCCATTGATTTTTTGTTTAATATGGATTTTGCCATTGCGGGTAATTGTTTAAGAACTCAAATTTACAAATTTTAACTAGGCCTATTGGGACGGCTTTTATTAATTTTGGAATGGTTTTAGCAGCCACATCAGTCATGAAAAGAAACCTACTTATATATATAGGAGTATTTCTGTTGAGTCTCAACTTCTCGGTTCAGGCTCAGGATGAGCGTGAGAATGGTGTGGTTGAAATTGATAGCAGTGAGCGCTTCTTTTATTTTGTAGAAGGAGATACCATTCCCAGAGAGTTCATAGACCTAGAAGAGGTAGTACTGCTCAATAAGCTGGAATTCACCTCCAAAGAAGATCGCCGACGGTATTTGATCCTCCGCAGAAAAACTAGAAAGGTATATCCTTATGCCAAGTTGGCTGCAGAACGCTTGCTTTCCTTGCAACAGCGTTTGGACAGTATAGAAGATAAACGCCTGCGTAAAAAATACACCAAGCGTATTCAGAAATATATAGAAGGAGAGTTCTCAGAACGCCTCAAAAAGCTCACCCGTACAGAAGGGCAGATCTTAGTCAAACTCATATACCGGCAAACAGGCAGAACGGCCTTTGATCTGGTGAAAGAACTGCGGACCGGATGGCGAGCTTTCTGGTACAACACTACAGCGAGTATGTTTGATATTTCGCTTAAAAAAGAATACAAACCCTTTGAGGTTAAAGAAGACTATTTGATTGAGGATATTTTGGAGCGCTCGTTCCAAGCCAATCTTTTAGAGCGTCAAAAGCCAGCCTTTGACATTGATTTTCTGGATCTTACCGATCACTGGGACAAGCAATAGCTGTTAATAAGTCTACAAATTTTATTTTGCCAGTCTCTAGATTGGTTGTATCTTAGTATTTCGCCTCTAGCCGTACCTGGCATTGTGCGACAATCGTTCTTAAATGTATTATGGGGTTACCGCGCCACGCTACTACAGGGCTTATAGCCCGTAGCAGACGTTTTGCGGTCGGGCTTTACGCTGCAATTCCTCGGTTCACCTTTGGTGCACCTGTGGGATTTACGCTACACTCCCTAACCCAGAATTCTATAAAACGTAACAAATCAAGGCGTTAGAAAGTGTTGAAAAAAAACTTCTAATTTTTTTTCATTTTGGTTTGGTTTAAAGAAAAACGGTGTTGTATATTTGCACCCGCTAAACGGATGAGTGACTACAAAACACGAGTTGGGTTAAGCGAAAAAGAAAGAACAAAAGTTCATTGATATATTGAATTGACAGTGTACAATACTAAAGGAAACTTTGGTGTTGAAACGAATAAACCGAGTAAAAATACCCTGAGAGATTTTTTTGGTCAAACTTGGATATAGTAGTTGTTTAAAATTATTTAAGATTAAACGATGAAGAGTTTGATCCTGGCTCAGGATGAACGCTAGCGGCAGGCCTAACACATGCAAGTCGAGGGGTAACAGGAAGGAGCTTGCTTCTTTGCTGACGACCGGCGCACGGGTGCGTAACGCGTATACAATCTGCCTTGTACTGGGGGATAGCCTTTAGAAATGAAGATTAATACCCCATAGAATATGACTGTGGCATCACAGAGATATTAAAGGTTACGGTACAAGATGAGTATGCGTCCTATTAGCTAGATGGTGTGGTAACGGCACACCATGGCGACGAT
>NZ_JAQQTE010000023.1 GCF_028561565.1 Gilvibacter sediminis
ATCGTCGCCATGGTGTGCCGTTACCACACCATCTAGCTAATAGGACGCATACTCATCTTGTACCGTAACCTTTAATATCTCTGTGATGCCACAGTCATATACTATGGGGTATTAATCTTCATTTCTAAAGGCTATCCCCCAGTACAAGGCAGATTGTATACGCGTTACGCACCCGTGCGCCGGTCGTCAGCAAAGAAGCAAGCTCCTTCCTGTTACCCCTCGACTTGCATGTGTTAGGCCTGCCGCTAGCGTTCATCCTGAGCCAGGATCAAACTCTTCATCGTTTAATCTTAAATAATTTTAAACAACTACTATATCTAAGTTTGACCAAAAAAATCTCTCAGGGTATTTTTACTCGGTTTATTCGTTTCAACACCAAAGTTTCCTTTAGTATTGTACACTGTCAATTCAATATATCAATGAACTTTTGTTCTTTCTTTTTTCACTCAACGCAACTCGTGTTTTGTAGTCACTCATCCGTTTAGCGGGTGCAAATATACAACAGTTTTTAATTCCTGCAATACTTTCAAAAAATAATTTGAAAAAATTTGCGCCAGTATTTTTATGAACTTCTTTTGGGCTGTTATCCTTTCCAAAAGCGGTTGCAAATATATATCGCTTTTTATATTCCACAAGACATAATTGATAATTTTTTTAATAAAATTTGACCTCGATAACACAAGCCACTGAAAAGCTGAGAATTGGGCAAAAACACCCTTTTATACCTTTATATATATACTCCAAAATGACATTCCTTGTAAAATCCGTAGCAAGCGTCCTTCAGAATTAACCCAAACGTATTGTTTACCCTATAAAAGCTACCTATCTTTGCCCCTTTAAAATTAAAATTATGATAGGGATTACCTTACCCGATGGTAGCGTGAAATCTGTAGAAGCAGGTACTACGCCTATGGATGTCGCCAAGAGCATTAGTGAAGGCTTGGCGCGCAATGTTATTTCAGCAACTTATAATGACACCACCGTAGAGGTAACCACCCCATTGACCACAGACGGAAGTCTAACTCTACACACTTGGAACGACGACGCTGGTAAGAAAGCCTTTTGGCATTCCTCTGCGCATATCTTAGCGCAGGCTTTGGAGGAACTTTATCCTGGAGTAAAACTGTGGGTAGGTCCTGCGATTGAACGCGGATTCTACTACGACGTTGATCTGCCAGAGGACCAAGTCATTTCTGAGAAAGATTTCAAGGCAATAGAAAATAAGATGCTTGAGATCGCGCGCGGAAAACACGATTTTAAAATGCGCGAGGTGTCTAAAGCCGATGCTCTAGCCTTTTATCAAGGAAAGAACGAATATAAAGTTGACCTTATTGAAGGGTTGGAAGACGGAGATATTACCTTCTGCGATCACAGCAGCTTTACTGATCTCTGTCGAGGTGGTCATATTCCTAATACAGGTATCGTAAAGGCAGTTAAGATCCTCAATGTTGCGGGAGCCTATTTTAAAGGCGATGAAAATGAAAAGCAGTTGACTCGTGTTTACGGGATCACCTTTCCGAAGCAAAAAGAGTTGACCGCTTATCTGGAACTTTTAGAAGAAGCTAAAAAGCGTGATCACCGTAAGCTTGGAAAAGAATTGGAGTTCTTTACCTTCTCACAAAAAGTCGGGCAAGGACTACCACTTTGGTTACCCAAAGGAACTGCTTTGCGAGAGCGCTTGGAGAATTTCCTTAAAGCGGCACAAAAGAAGGCTGGTTATGAAATGGTGATCAGTCCGCATATTGCGCAAAAGGAATTGTATGTGACCTCGGGTCACTTTGCCAAATACGGTGAGGATAGTTTCCAAACCATTAAAACTCCAAATGAAGGAGAAGAGTTCATGCTTAAGCCGATGAACTGCCCACACCACTGTGAAATGTATAAGACCAAGCCTTGGTCTTACAGAGACTTGCCGAAGCGTTATGCAGAATTCGGTACGGTTTATCGCTACGAACAAAGTGGGGAATTACACGGATTGACCCGTGTACGCGGATTTACTCAAGATGATGCGCATATCTTTTGTACTCCAGATCAATTGAATGAAGAGTTTTTAAAGGTGATCGACCTGGTACTTTATGTATTCGGCTCTTTAGGGTTCGAAGATTTTAAAACGCAAGTATCGGTACGCGATCCGCAGAAACCAGAGAAATATATAGGTGACACTGAAGTATGGGATGCCGCAGAGCAAGCCATTATCAACGCCGCTGAACAAAAAGGTTTGGATTATGTTGTAGAAGAAGGCGAAGCCGCTTTCTACGGTCCTAAGCTTGACTTTATGGTAAAAGATGCTCTGGGACGCAGCTGGCAGCTAGGTACCATTCAAGTGGATTATCAATTGCCAATTCGATTCGATTTGAACTATAAAGGCGCAGACAATGAGCTGCACCGACCGGTAATGATTCACCGCGCTCCTTTTGGCTCTATGGAACGTTTTGTGGCTATTTTGTTGGAGCACACTGGAGGTAATTTCCCTTTATGGCTTATGCCTGAGCAGGTTAGCATCCTCTCTTTGAGCGAGAAATACGAGAATTACGCGCAAAAAGTTTTAAATTTGTTAGAAAATAGCGAAATTCGCGCGCTCGTCGATAACCGAAACGAGACCATCGGAAGAAAGATCCGAGAAGCCGAAATGAACAAGATCCCTTACATGATCATTGTTGGGGAACAAGAAGAGAAAGATGGCACAATTGCTGTAAGGAAACACAGCGAGGGCGATATGGGAACGATGAAAGTTGAAGAATTTATCGCTATTATTGAGAACGATATTAAGAGTACCATAAAAGAATTTAATGTTTAACAGCCCGTTTAGGGACTAATATTTTAAGTCATAGCAATACGAAGAAAAAGAGGAAGAAGAGGTCCGGCAAGGATCATTAAAGAAGATCAACACAGAATTAATGACAAGATCAAAGCTCCCGAGGTACGCCTTGTTGGAGACAATGTAGAAGTTGGTGTTTACCCCTTAGCCAAAGCGAAACAGATCGCAGCAGATTTGGAACTGGACCTGGTAGAGATCTCGCCGAATGCGAGTCCGCCGGTATGTAAGGCCATCGATTACAAAAAGTTCGTTTACGAACAAAAGAAACGCGAGAAGGCCCTTAAAGCCAAAGCGACCAAGGTAACGATCAAAGAGATCCGTTTTGGTCCAAACACAGACGATCACGATTACGAGTTTAAAAAGAAACATGCCATTAAATTCTTGCAAGATGGTGCTAAGTTGAAAGCGTATGTATTCTTTAAAGGTCGATCGATCATCTACAAAGACCAAGGGCAGATTTTGCTACTGCGTTTGGCACAAGAATTAGAAGAATACGGCAAGGTAGAACAAATGCCTAAGCTGGAAGGGAAGCGTATGATCATGTTCATCGCTCCTAAAAAGAAATAAAGAGAAAGCGAGATAATTATAAACCTTAGGAACAATGCCTAAACAAAAAACAAAATCCAGCGCCAAGAAGCGTTTTAAGCTGACAGGAACTGGTAAAATCAAAAGAAAGCACGCGTTTAAGAGTCACATCTTAACAAAGAAGTCTAAGAAACGTAAGCTAGCCTTGACGCACGACACTGTCGTACACAAAGCGGACGAGGACAATGTGAAACAAATGCTTCGAATGAAGTAATAACTTTCACCGGTTTAAACGAGTAATAACCCTGGAGTCAGGCCCATTAAAAGTATTCTTAACGGAATCGCCTGCTACAAAAAACAAGTAAATTATGCCAAGATCAGTAAATGCAGTTGCTTCAAGAGCCCGTAGAAAAAAGGTGATGAAGCACGCCAAAGGTTACTTTGGACGTCGTAAAAACGTTTGGACAGTAGCGAAAAACGCGGTTGAAAAAGCTATGCAATATAGCTACAGAGACCGTCGAGCTAAGAAAAGAACGTTTAGAGCTCTGTGGATCACCCGTATTAATGCAGGTGCCCGCGAGCACGGTATGTCGTATTCTAAGTTTATGGGACATTTAAAAGCCAATAACATCGACTTGAACAGAAAAGTTCTTGCCGATTTGGCCATGAATCACCCAGAAGCTTTCAAAGCGATTGTCGATAAGATCAAGTAAGGGCTTTAGGCCTAATCAATAACATATTATTTCGCTAAAAAGCCTCACTCTTACGAGTGGGGCTTTTTGTTTGGATGTAGACCGGTAGAGTTTCATCATCAATAAGGCCGGGGCATTCCATGCCCTCCCCAGTTTTAATTTAGGTCGTGTTGTGGCAATATTAAAGTCCAAGCGCTACATATTCATCAATCAGTTTAGGTAATATTGATGCTGTTGCCGGCACAGCAATGCCATACGAATACAGTCCTAAGTGGTTTTTCTTTGAATTGAATAGATAAGATTCTATCGTTTCTTGCTGACGGCATAAGAGTTAAGGAATGGAGATGAAACGGGGCATTCCATGCCCGCCCCAGTTTTAAATTACACATTTTAAGAGAGTCCTTAATAAGAGGCAAATACAGATTTATCAATCCGTCTTTTTTATTCAAATTCTTTATAGCTTTAACCAAGACTACGTACCAGTAAACAAAGATCATCATGTCACACCTTAAAATGTACATCTTAGTCAAAGACAGCATCCCTGCGGGCAAAGCCGTCGTAGGCGTAGCACACGCCAGCTTGGCTTGCTATCTCAAGTATGCTGATGATGCCATCGTAAAAGAGTGGTTGGCAGGCCCGTTTTACAAAACGGTTTGCTCAGTCAATGAAAAGGAGTTTGAAAAGGCCAAATCAGAATCAGATCGGGTGGTAATGACAGAATCTACACTAGACTATCAAGAAACGGTGATCGCTTTTAAGCCTCGAGAAGAATATCCGAAGTACTTTAAGTTCTTCAGGCTGTATAAGTAGTTATTCTTTCAAAATCAAGGCGCCAAGGGCCAAAGAGACTACGCCAAAAGCCAGATGGATATACCAATCACCGGCCATAGCACCGGCAACGATAAAGCCCACCAATACAAAAGAGACGACTCCAAATAGAATAGCTAAAGAGGCTATGTAAAAGAGAGTACGTTGTTTTTTATCCATGATCGTGCATTTGATCAAAGATAGTCTTTATGTTTTTTGACGCTTCTTCTTGGCAGCTGGAAACAGAACGTTGTTGAGAATAAGTCTATAGCCTGGGGAGGTTGGGTGCAATGCCAGCTCCGTAGGCGCGTCTCCTACTCTATGGGTATAATCTTCTGGATCATGTCCACCGTAAAAAGTAAAGAATCCTTTTCCTTTGATTCCGTGAATATAGCGCGCTTCTCCATTGGTTTTGTTTTCACCCATGATCAAAACGTTGGCTTTGATCAGGTTGCGATCATAAGATGTGGTCTGCCCCATAAAACCTTTTACCAAGGCCGTGTGGTTTTGTACTAACATGGTTGGGATCGGATCCCATTTAGCCGAATAATCCATTAAGGAAAAGTAATCGGTCTCCTTGGGAATGGCACGCTTGCGAGTCATGTCTATATCGGAGAATTCATAAACGTTCGGGCTGCGTTCCAGTATGAAATCCTTAAAGGCAAAGGTTCGAGAATAATCCAGTTTGCTTTGGTAACCCCCCTCAGACGGATCACCATCGAACATAGATTCACAAATATCCACACCCGCAGCAGACAAGGCAATGTCATAGCTATCTGTAGCGCTACACATGGCAAACATAAAACCACCGCCCACAACGTAATCTCTTATTTTTAAGGCTACATCACGTTTGGATTCAGATACTTTGCTGTAACCCAACTTAGCAGCGCGTTCTTCTGCCAATCGCTTTTCTTCTATATACCAAGGCGCAGATCTAAAACTGCGATAAAACTTACCGTATTGCCCGGTAAAGTCTTCATGGTGCAAATGCAGCCAATCATAAAGTATCAGCTGATCACTCAAGACTTCCTCATCATAGATCACGGTATAAGGGATCTCTGCATAGGTCAAAACCATGGTCACCGCATCATCCCAAGGCTGATTGCCTTTAGGGGAATAAACGGCAATGCGCGGTGCTTTCTCCAAAACAACAGCTTCCATATTCTGAGAAGGACTTGCGATCAGGGTAAGGATCTCTTCGGTTTTAGAGTCCGATAGCACTTCAAATTGCACCCCTCTAATTTGACATTCTCTACGAATCACCTCAGAATCTGGCAATAAAAAAGCGCCTCCACGGTAGTTCAACAACCACTTTACTTTAAGGTCCTTTTCTAAGGTCCAATAGGTAATACCGTAGGCCTTTAAATGCTCGGTTTGCCCGTCCGCATCCATTGGAATCAGGATGTAAGAAGCTTGAGCACTAAAGGCTCCAAGAAATAATATGATAAAGATCCATAATCGCATAAGGCTAAGATAACGACAAAAAGCGTTCCAAGCTTATCCTTTAATATAGATTTAGCAGCTGGGAAAAAATCCTAGAATGGAATATCGTCATCCGGTGGTGTTGCTGGGCCGTCAAAGGCGTCTTCTGCGGATGGGAAGCTGTCTGGTTTAAAGGTATCGTCATTGGCTGCAGCATTCATACGCGAGTGGAATTCAAAAGGCGAATCAAAGGCCTCCAAATTCTCAAAACGACCGAGGTGTCCAATAAACTTCAAGCGGATCTCATCCAATCCACCATTACGGTGCTTAGCTACAATGAACTCAGCTTGACCTGCAGTAGGGCTGCGCTCTTCATCATCCCATTCATCAATTTTGTAGTATTCCGGACGATAAATAAAGGAAACGATATCCGCATCCTGCTCAATCGCTCCAGATTCACGAAGGTCAGAAAGCAAAGGTCTTTTACTACCGCCACGGGTCTCCACGGCTCGTGATAACTGAGACAGTGCGATCACCGGCACATTCAATTCCTTTGCCAGTGCTTTAAGGTTTCGAGAAATGGTAGAGATCTCTTGTTCACGATTCCCACCTTTTTGACTTCCTCCTGCAGTCATCAACTGCAAGTAGTCAATAACCACCATCTGAATGTCATGCTGAGACTTAAGACGTCTCGCTTTTGCACGGAGGTCAAAAATAGAAAGCGAGGGCGTATCATCAATGAATAATGGTGCGCGCTCCAAATCTTTAACCTTTACGTTGAGTTGTTCCCATTCGTGCTGCTCCAAATTACCGGTACGCAACTTCTCCGAGCTCAAACCAGTTTCTGAAGAGATCAAACGGGTGATCAACTGCACAGACGACATTTCCAGAGAAAAGAACGCTACCGGAATTTGATGTTCTACGGCCATGTTTCGTGCCATAGATAAGGTCAAGGCGGTTTTACCCATACCCGGACGTGCTGCGACGATAATTAAATCGGAAGGCTGCCAACCTGAAGTCAGCTTATCCAATGCGGTAAATCCAGAAGGTATACCCGAAAGTCCCTCCTTATTAGCAATCTCCTCAATGCGTTTCTTAGCTTGTATCACCAAATTCTGCGCTGTTTCTGAGGAGCGTTTAATATTTCCTTGTGTTATTTCATAGAGCTTGGATTCCGCTGTGTCCAAAAGGTCAAAAACATCTGTGGATTCGTCATAAGATTCCTCAATGATTTCGTTAGAAACCTTGATCAAACTGCGTTGAATGAACTTCTGCAAAATAATGCGCGCGTGGAACTCAATGTGCGCGGAAGAAGATACTTTTTGAGTGAGTTGAATGAGGTAAAATTCACCACCTACCAAGTCGAGTTGCCCGTCTTTCTTGAGCTGAGCGGAAACGGTTAATAAGTCAACAGGTTGACTGTTTTCAAATAATTTATGGATCGCCTCAAAAATGTGTTGATGCGCCTCTTTATAAAATGCATCCGCATGGAGAATATCAATGACCTCATCGACACCTTTTTTGTCGATCATCATTGCACCCAATACAACCTCCTCTAAATCAGTAGCTTGTGGCGGCAATTTTCCTTTCTCCAAAGAAATTACCTGAGATTTCCGTTGTCCGTAGTTAGCGCGAGGTTGTAAATTATCCATGAGGCGAATGTAAATAAATTGTTATCGGCAGCATGAATATTGGCGCAGCCGATGTCCACCAGCTATTAACATTTTAACTGTTAAGAACTGCAGATTATTGTTAATAACCCTTGAAAAGTAAAAGGGATAAAACGGGGTCGTTCGTTAAGTCCTTATTTTAGGACACTTATCCTTTAAAGACTCCCATTTCTGAATACTTATCCATGCGTTTTTCAACCAATTCGGTTGGGGATAAGTTCTTAAGCTCATCGAAAGACTTCTCGATTTCTTTAGCCACTGTTGTATAGATCCCTTCACGATCGCTATGCGCTCCTCCTAAAGGTTCTTTTACTATAGTATCGATCAATTTGAGCTTCTTCATATCTGTGGCGGTAAGTTTAAGTGCTTCTGCCGCTTGTTCCTTGTATTCCCAGCTTCGCCATAGAATCGAGGAACAACTCTCCGGAGAGATCACAGAATACCAAGTATTCTCTAACATCAGTACGGTATCACCCACACCAATTCCTAAGGCTCCACCACTAGCTCCTTCACCGATGATCACCACGATGATCGGCACCTTAAGGCGTGTCATTTCCAGAATGTTTCTCGCAATGGCTTCTCCTTGACCGCGCTCCTCAGCTTCCAAACCTGGATATGCTCCAGGAGTGTCAATTAAGGTTACTACGGGCACACCAAATTTCTCGGCCATCTTCATCAGGCGCAAAGCTTTGCGATATCCCTCTGGGTTCGCCATACCGAAGTTTCTGTACTGACGGGTTTTGGTGTTGTATCCTTTTTGTTGTCCGATAAACATATAGGACTGATCACCTATTTTTCCCAAACCACCAATCATCGCCTTGTCATCCTTTACATTTCTGTCACCGTGTAGTTCCAAAAAAGAATCGCCACAAATAGCTTTGATATAATCCAGCGTATACGGGCGATTAGGGTGTCTAGACAATTGGACGCGTTGCCAAGGGGTCAGGTTCTTATAAATATCCTTCTTGGTCTCCTTGAGTTTCTTCTCGATCTGCTTGCAGGTGTTGGTCACATCAACATCGCTCTCCTCGCCTATTTGACAGGCTTTCTCATACTGCTCCTGCAGTTCCTTAATCGGTAATTCAAAATCAAGATATTCCATGATTTTAGCTTCTGTTTTTAGTGTGGTGGTTAGCTCACAAATATAATAACTTTGGGTTTATCCCGTAGTTTCGATCTTGGTTTTTCTAGCCCGAGATAATTTGAGGATTCCATTGCCAATGACGGTCAATAAGATAAGGCCGGCGCCTAGGTAAAATTCAGTTTGCATATACTCTGCATCACCGAGGATCCACAGCCCCAAAAGAATGCCGTAGACAGGTTCCAAATTAACTGTGAGCATTACCGTATATGCACTGAGCCAGCGCATTACGTGTACCGAAGCGACAAAAGCATAGGCGGTACAGACGGAGGCCAACAATAACAAATAGCCCCAATCGCGAAGTGAAATCACAAAAAGATCCGCAGTGATTCCACCGCTGAATCCGAGATAGATCAGTATAAAAACTGCGCCGTAACTCATCTCATACAAACCAATAGCTCCCGCCTGATGCTCTTTGACCAGTTGGGCATTGTAAATGGTAAAACAAGCACCGAGAAATGAAGAAGCCAAAGCCAATAGTATTCCTGTGGTATAGCTGGAATCTACATTAAAGATCAAAGCCAAGCCACACATGGCCAAGAGTCCGAAGATCACCTCATAGATGATGAGCTTTCGCCTTAAAAATAGCGGCTCTAAAAAAGCAGCGAAAAAAGCGCCCGTAGACATTACAGCCAGGGTCACAGAAACATTGGAGGCTTTTACAGCGCCAAAGAACGCCAGCCAATGCAGCGCAATGAGTCCCCCGGCAATTGCAAACTTGGCCTGAGTTCTCCTCGGAAAGCGCAGACGTTTCTTGGTCACTAAGGCAAAAATCAATAAAAATACTGCTGCCAAGCTCATTCGGTAGGCAACCAAGGGAATGGCATCTAAAGTTATAAGGGCACCCAGCACAGCAGTGAATCCCCAAATAAATACAATAAGGTGTAGATGCAGGTATTGCAGCTTTTTAACGCTTGGCATTGTAAAGGAGGTAAACAGCCAAACCAGCGAATACAACGTTCGGGAACCAAGTCGCTACCAAAGGAGAGAAATCACTTTGTTCTGCTAAGGTTCCGAAGATTTTATCAAAGAAGACAAACACCATTCCCAAGCCAATACCAAAAGCGAGGTTCACTCCCATTCCACCGCGGCGTTTAATGGACGATACGGCCACTGCAATAATGGTCAGTATATAGGCCGATATCGGCAAGCTCCAGCGTTTGTTTCTCACAATCTCATAACGACTAATATAGGTTGAACCACGCTCTTTCTCTTTGGAGATGAATCGGTTTAGCTCGTTATAATTAAGCGTCTCAGCAATGTATTCTAGCGGAGTCAAGTCTTCTAAATCAAAGGAAAACACCGTATCCAACTTATTTTTTATAATGAGTTGATCTTCTCGCTCCCCAACAATGCGCTTGGTATAATTACTCAAGGTATAGGTACTGTCCTCTTGATTGTATTTTATGCGATTCGCGCTGAGTTTATATACCATTTTGTTGTCAACCACATGCTCTAGGGTAAAATTGCGTCCCATTTGATTCTTTGGGTTGAAGTAGCTCACGTAGATATAATCGGTCTCGTTGATCTGACGATACACATTGGTCTGGTCTCGATCTTTCTTTCCGCGCTTGAGGTACTGATAGGTAAACTCATTGAAGCCTTTACTAGCCATTGGGGCGAGATACATCCCTAAAAATAAGGCGCCAATACACACTATGGTTGCACCGATCATATAAGGTCTCAAAAATCGATAGAAAGAAACACCACTACTCAAGAAAGCGATGACCTCTGTCTTATTCGCCATTTTAGAGGTAAACCAGATTACTGACAAGAACAAAAATAGCGGGAACAGCAGATTGGCAAAGTAGATGGTAAAGTGTAGGTAATAGAGCGCAACTTCAGAAAACGGCACTTCATTGGCCAGGATCTTATCGATCTTTTCGGCCAAGTTCACCGTGATCCCAATCGGAATAAAAAGCAACAAGAGCATCAAGAAGGTGCCCAGGTACTTTTTAAGTATGTAACGATCTAGAATTGAAAGCATTGACTACAAACGTTTGTCCATTTGACGCACCATTTTATCCTTCCACGCTTTGAAAGTTCCAGCAATAATTTGCCTTCTGGCTTCACGGACCAACCACAAATAAAAGCCTAAATTATGAATCGTGGCGATTTGTTTCCCTAAAAGTTCGTTAACACTAAACAAGTGTTTTAAATAAGCTTTGGTGTATTGGGTATCCACATAAGTATGCCCCATAGGATCAATCACAGAAAAATCATCGGCCCATTTTCTGTTTTTAATGTTGATGGTGCCCTCTGAGGTAAAGAGCATTCCGTTACGAGCGTTACGCGTTGGCATCACACAGTCAAACATATCTACGCCCAATGCTATATTCTCCAAAATATTAATCGGCGTACCAACGCCCATCAAATAGCGTGGCTTTTCCCAAGGCAAAACCTCCGTAACCACTTCTGTCATGGCATACATTTCCTCGGCAGGCTCTCCTACGGATAATCCGCCAATTGCATTTCCAACAGCTCCGGCGTTGGCAATGTATTCTGCAGATTGTTTTCTCAGATCTTTATAGGTGCTTCCTTGTACGATCGGAAAAAAGGCTTGAGCGTAATCATAAGTGAACGGTAGCTTGTCCAGCTCCGCAATACAGCGATCCAACCAACGGTGGGTCATGTGCATGGAACGCTTGGCGTAATTGTAATCACAAGGATAAGGAGTACACTCGTCAAAGGCCATAATGATATCTGCCCCGATCACCCTTTGGATCTGCATGACCCGTTCTGGCGTGAACATATGATACGACCCGTCTATATGCGATTGGAATTTCACTCCCTCTTCTTTGATCTTTCTATTACCAGAAAGCGAGTATACTTGGTATCCCCCACTATCGGTCAAAATATTGCGGTCCCAATTCATGAATTTGTGCAAACCTCCAGCCTTTTGCAGGATCTCTGTTTGCGGGCGCAAATACAAATGATAAGTATTACCCAATATGATATCTGGGTTGATGTCGTCTTTAAGTTCTCGTTGATGCACGCCTTTTACAGTACCTGCAGTACCTACAGGCATGAAAATTGGGGTTTCAATAGTACCGTGGTCGGTGGTGATTTTTCCGGCTCTCGCCTTGCTTTGTGGGTCGTTTGCTGTTAAGCTGAATTGCATAATCTATGGTCGCTTCCTCTAATGGCAAAGATAGCATCTTATGCTGTTTTTAAAGGGGAATCCTGCGCAATGTTAACTAATCCTTGGGAATCGTTGATAACTCACCCGCTCCCTACTTTGCTCAAGGGGGCGAATAGCTTAATTTTACGCCTAAATTCAAACCATTTTTTATGCCAGATATCGCAGCTTTAGAAGACTTGGTAACGCAGGTCAGACGCGACATTTTAAGGCAAGTTCACAAGGTAAATTCGGGTCACCCAGGAGGTTCTTTGGGTTGTGCCGAATTTTTTGTGGCCTTGTTTCAAGTCATTATGGACCGCAAAGACGGATTCCACATGGACGGAAAGGATGAAGACATATTCTTTTTGTCTAACGGACACATCTCCCCGGTATTTTACAGTGTACTTGCCCGCAGTGGATATTTCCCTGTAGAAGAATTGAACACTTTTAGATTGATCGATTCTCGCTTGCAAGGACACCCGACTACACATGAAGGACTTCCCGGAATTCGTGTAGCCTCTGGGTCTTTGGGTCAAGGTATTTCTGTAGCCGCTGGTGCCGCAGAAACAAAGAAACTCAACAACGATCCGCATTTGGTCTACGCCCTTTGTGGAGACGGAGAATTGCAAGAAGGTCAAAACTGGGAGGCCATTATGTATTGTGCCGCTAACAAGGTAGACAACCTTATTGTTACTGTGGATCTCAACGGACAACAGATTGACGGTTCTACAGACGACGTCCTTGATCTAGGAAACGTTCGTGGAAAATTCGAAGCCTTTGGATGGTTGGTACATGAAGTTGCCAACGGCAATGATATGCAAGCCGTTATTGACGGGCTGAATCATGCCAAAAACATGAGCGGAGCAGGAAAACCAGTTTGCGTACTCTTGCAAACGGTGATGGGTAACGGTGTTGACTTTATGATGCACACCCACGCCTGGCACGGAAAGGCGCCTAATGACGAGCAACTGGCCATTGGCTTGGCTCAGAATCCAGAAACTTTAGGGGATTACTAAAAGACAAGCAATGAAAACCTATACAGATACAGGAAAAAAAGATACACGCTCCGGATTTGGAGCAGGTTTGACTGCTTTAGGTCAAACGAATCCCGATGTAGTAGCGCTTTGTGCGGACTTGACGGGTTCATTAAAAATGGACGAATTTAAAGCGAATCACCCAGAACGCTTCTTCCAAGTAGGAATTGCAGAGGCCAATATGATGGGACTTGCTGCAGGTATGACCATCGGTGGTAAAATTCCTTTTACTGGAACTTTTGCCAACTTCTCTACGGGACGTGTTTACGATCAAATAAGACAAAGCATTGCTTACTCGCACAAGAACGTAAAGATCTGTGCTTCTCACGCCGGGTTGACCTTAGGAGAAGATGGAGCAACGCACCAGATCCTAGAGGACATTGGGCTTATGAAAATGCTGCCCGGAATGACGGTGATCAACACTTGTGATTTCAATCAGACCAAAGCAGCCACCATGGCCATTGCAGAACACCATGGACCGGTTTATTTGCGTTTTGGACGCCCGAAGGTAGCGAACTTCACTCCAGAGGATCAGACCTTTGAGATTGGAAAAGCGGTTCACCTTCAAGAAGGTGCTGACGTTACTATTGTAGCTACAGGACACTTAGTTTGGGAAGCCTTAGAAGCTGCTAAAGCTTTAAATGAAGAAAGTATTAGCGTAGAGGTTATCAACATTCACACCATTAAACCTTTAGACACGGACGCCATTGTAAAGTCTGTGAAAAAGACGGGCTGCATTGTAACAGCAGAAGAACATAACTTCTTAGGAGGACTCGGGGAATCTGTAGCCAGAGAATTGGCGCTCCACCATCCGACTCCACAAGAGTTCGTTGCTACCAATGACACTTTTGGTGAATCTGGTACGCCCGCACAACTGATGGACAAATACGGATTGAACGCCGCCGCAATTGCTGCGAAGGCTAAAAAAGTTATGGGACGCAAATAAAATTCCTAATCCTTAACGACACAAAAAATCCCGCTCTAGGCGGGATTTTTTATATGTTTTATTTGCAGGGATATTAGTCTGCATCGCGGTAGTCTGGAATACCGTCTCCATCTGTATCAGTGAGGATCACAGTTCCGTCATCGAGGATCTCAATCTCATCTCGTGTTGGAACGCCGTCGTTATCGTCATCAAAGTCTGCGAAGTCTGGAACACCATCCTCATCGGTATCATCATCGAGTTCGTTTCCGTTTCCGTTCAGATCTTCATTAAGCGAAATGATTCCGTCTTGGTCATGATCTGCAACAACTGCATCCAAGACGCTAAAAGTGAAGATCAACTGGGAGTACAAAGGAATCTGTGGACTCGGTGGCTGATTGAAATAAGCAATTCCCGAAGGGATAAAAAGCGCTCCAGAACCAAAGCCTTCAAAGCTCACAGTACCGTCTGGGTTTGTGGATTGAGAGGTAGCTCCTTGGAATTCAACTAAACCTTCTTGGAATCCGTCAATAACTCCGGTGAGATCAAACCAAACTGGATTTGGAGATCCGTCAAACTGAGTTCCGTTCAGTAAGGTTCCTCGGTAAGTTACCAAGGTTGAGTCTACAAAGGTTGGGCTTGAACCTTCGCCTTGTAATGCTTTCAGTATATAAAGGTTGTAGGTTACATCCTCTTCTTCTCTGTCGGTTACCGTTTTAGTTTCCACTTGATTGATCAGCGGGATCTTATCTGCATTGTCTCCAGCGATCGTATCGATCACCACCTCAAAATCAAATCCTGTCGGAGGTGTTTCAAACTCTTCGTAATTGTAAAAGTGTGTTTGCAGATATTCAACCAATTCTGCTTCTGCATTGACTGCTTCCTCACCACGATCCCGTGGAGGAATGGTCTCAAAGCCATTATCATCATTTCCGCAGGAGAATACTCCTCCCACTATCAAGGCACACAAAAGGCCGTTTACTAGTTTCTTTTTCAATGAAATCAATTTAGGTTCAGACAGCGCTAAACTGCCGTATTTACACCATTTTATGTCTTAAAAAGACGGGCGCAAGATACCATTTTTTATACTTTTGCTGTAAACATTAACGTTGATTTTAGAAGCTTTGTATGAGGGTTGACAAATATCTTTGGGCCACGCGTTATTTCAAAACACGTAATCAGGCGACAATTGCTTGTAAAAAAGGAGCCGTAAGAGTAAATAACGATGTGGTAAAGCCCGCCCGAGAAGTATATCCGGGTGATGAACTCAAGGTGCGAAAAAACCAGGTGGATTACGTGCTCAAGGTCTTAGATACACCACCCAGTCGTGTGGGCGCCAAATTGGTTGATATGTACCGTCAGGACATTACCCCTAAGGCAGCCGTAGAGACCCTAGAAATGCTCAAATATTCCAAAGACTACTACCGCAAACGCGGAACAGGTCGCCCTACGAAAAAGGATCGTCGTGATCTGGAGGACTTCACAGACGAACAAGAGTGAACAAAGTTTTGGTATCTTTGTTTTAACAACAAGACAGCGCTATGGATACAATCTTGAATCACCAAGAGGTTCAACACAAAATTCGCCGAATTGCTTATCAGATCTATGAAGCAAACGCGACGGAAAAGGAGATCGTTTTAGCTGGGATAGCCGGTGGAGGATATACGCTCGCACAGCGCTTGGCAGAAATGCTGCAAGATATTGCGCCCATGCATTTTTCATTGTGCAAGGTGGAGATTGACAAAGCAGATCCCAGAGCGCCTATCACTACCAGTATGCCTGCTGCAGATTATGAAAACAAGGCTGTTGTATTGATTGACGATGTGCTCAACTCCGGCACCACGCTGATCTACGGTGTGCGTCACTTTTTAAATGTTCCACTATCGAGATTCAAAACAGCCGTGTTGGTGAATAGAAACCACAAAAAATACCCGGTCAAAGCTGACTTTAAAGGAATTTCACTTTCTACTTCTTTAAACGAGAATGTGGCTGTAGTCTTTGAGAAGGATCAAGACCGAGTTTGCCTAGAATAATTGGGCAACTATAGCTTTTACTACTTCTTCTGCGGATTGCTCTGAGGTATCTATACGATGCTCTGCCTGCATGTAATAGGGAGAACGATCAAACAAATGTTTACGTACAAAATCCTTGAGATCATCTTTATTCTCCAAGTGTGCTATAAGCGGACGCTGTGCTCTTTCTGGCCAGAGTCTTTGCAACAAGGTATCCAATTGAGTTTTTAAATAAATGGTCTGAACACCTTTGGCTGCAAGGAGCTTATCCATGTTTCCTGCATAACAAGGCGTTCCTCCTCCGAGAGCCAGGACTTGATTTTTTGGGTCAGCTAGCTGCTGCTGTAAGACCTGAGATTCTAAAATTCGAAACTTTATCTCTCCTTTTTCCTTAAAAAATTCAGGGATCGACTGCCCTGCTTCCTGCTCGATCAAAACATCTAAATCGCAATAAGGCCATTGGAGCACTTCGGCTAATTTTTTACCGATCAGCGACTTACCGCTGCCCATATAACCCAATAAAACGATCATAACTAATGCTTTTAAATTCTGTCTGCTTCAAGGAAGCAATTGGCTTTCTTCGAAAACTCAAATTTAAATCAAAATAGCTTTGATAAATAAATAGAATGGTTTTATATTTGCACCCGCATTCAACAAAGACCTGATAGCTCAGTTGGTAGAGCATCTCCCTTTTAAGGAGAGGGTCCTGGGTTCGAGCCCCAGTCAGGTCACCACTAAAAGTTAAGCCCAACAGCTTAACTTTTTTTTACCCGGATGCTGGAATTGGTAGACAGGCATGGTTGAGGGCCATGTGTCCATTAGGGCGTGTGAGTTCGAGTCTCATTCCGGGTACAAATGAATCAAAACGCACCAAAGATGCGACGAACAAAAAACGCCAAGCTAGCTTGAGCGTTTTTTTTATGGAGCAGATTTAAATCGCACAGCGATTTGCGTTTTGATTTTGACTATGCTAGCGTTTTGAGCCCAACGAGGCAAAGCCGAGTTAGTCTCACCGCGACACTTGCTTTGATGCGGTTTTTTTATGGGCGAGATTCAATTGCGCAGCAATTGCTGTTTTTCGATTCTCACCATGCTAGCGTTTTGAGTCCGCCGAACGCAGTGAGGCAGTCTCACCTCGGGCACTAGAGAATTGTAAAGCGACAATAAAGATCGCAATGAAGAAACCACGTGAAGCAAGCTTCGACGTGGTTTTTTTATTGTGAGATTTAACGCGCTAGGCGCGTTATCGCTTTATAATTTTGACCTCGTCGCGGCATGGGACGGCCGAGCGAAGCGAGGCACTCTCACCGCCAAGCTAGCTTGAGCGTTTTTTTTATGGAGCAGATTTAAATCGCACAGCGATTTGCGTTTTGATTTTAACCTTGCTAAAATTTTGACACCCTCCAGTCATTCCATATCTTCAACTTGACCCCAGATTGCGGGAAACTCAGAACCCAAAAGCCAGAGCTTATTCTCTCCGCCAATAATTGAATCTTTTAAGAGGAAAATGTAGGATCTATTTGTCTTTGCGATAGGATCAACAATAGGAAGAATTGAATACTCTTTGCCCTTTTGGTAGGATTCTGAACTACACTTTATCAGTACGCTTAATTTGGGAGGTAAGTCCGAATCGATGGTTTCACCGATTATTAACGAATATGGAATCCCTCCTTCTGTATGGCAAAGTGTATTACTAGGATAAAAGTTTAAGAGTTTAATTTTAAATTCTTGATCTACAGAAACGAAACCATATTGATCAATTTCAAAATAAGACTTCGGAATTTGATCACTAGTAGTTCCACAGGCACTAACAATGATAAATATTGCGACTAAAAGACCTTTCATAATATTCTCACTCTTGCACAAATGTATTGGTTTGTTTAATCGTTTTGAATCTAAATTGAGGGAACTGTGCTTTCCATTTAGTGACCGGAACCTCGCGCCAGCGATTGCAGCGGCATCCTTTTTACGAAGTGAAAAGATATAGCGGAAAGCGCGGCCGTGGAGTTAACATAGTTTACTTCACGGGGCGCCGTAAACGTTAAACAAAATTTACTCAAAACATGCAAATTTTTTTCTGTTAATTGTTTATTATTTTTTCATTTTTATTAAACAAAAGCTTATTTTTGTGAATCGCTATATTGTGATTTAATTCATGAAGCCCCGTTGATGTATGCTTGTTAAAACTCAGTTTAACATAAAGGATTTAGAGAACTTAAGTGGAGTAAAAGCGCATACCATTCGCATTTGGGAAAAGCGCTATGGCCTACTGGAGCCGAATCGTACGGATACAAACATCCGTAAATACGATCTGGAGAACCTTAAGAAGTTGCTCAATGTAACTTTCCTTTATAATGAAGGCATTAAGATTTCTAAAATCGCAAAGTTGAGCGATACGGAGATCCAGCAGATCATTGAAGAACGCGCCAGTCAAAAGCAAGAGGACTACGCGATGAAGGCCTTTAAAACGGCCATGTTCGACTTTGATTACACCCTCTTTGCCACCACCTTCAACGAACTCAGCGAGCGCATCAGTTTTAGAGAGATCTTTATGGAGGTCTTCATTCCTTTATTACAAGAGATCGGTACATTATGGCAAACCGGAACGATAGACCCGGCCCACGAGCGGTTCATCTCTGAACTGATCAAACAAAAGATCATTGTAAACATCTCTAATCTACAGAGTGTACAAAAACCAGAACGCCAAGACATTCTTTTCTCTTTGTATCTACCGTATGAAGAGATTCATGAAATTGGACTGCTGTACGCCCATTACGAGATCCTACAATCAGGTCATCAAACCATTTATTTGGGCAGTAATATTCCATTACCGAGCTTGCGCAATGTGCTCAAGCACCACGATAATGTTGTCTTTGTTTCCTTCTTTACCGTGAAACCAGACAAGGTTTCCATTTATGAGTACTTAAAGGAATTTGATAAGATTATCAGTAAAGAACAAGCAAGTCAATTGTGGCTTATGGGGGCTAAGACCCGTGAGGTTGAGGCAGATAAGGTTCCAGATCATGTCACAGTTATAGGGACCATTGAAGGGCTACTCGAAAAACTCAATTCATTAAAAAAATCTTAAATACGATCAGCAGCTTTCATTTTGTTTAGAATTTGATTTAATTTGTTAAACAAATGAAGAAAAGCATTGCAATCGTAGGTAGCGGCTTCGCCTCTTTGGCCGCGGCATCTTATCTGGCAAAAGCCGGACACCAGGTGACCATCTTTGAAAAGAACAAGACCGTAGGCGGTCGTGCACGACAACTCAAACGCGACGGTTTTACCTTTGACATAGGCCCAACTTGGTATTGGATGCCTGATGTCTTTGAGCGATTCTTCGCTGACTTTGACAAAAAACCCGAAGACTTTTACGAACTGATCAAACTCAATCCGGCATACAGTGTATGTTTTGGTGAAATGGATTTCATTACCATTGAAGACAGTTTGGAAAAGATCTGTAAGACCTTTGAAAAAGAAGAACCCGGCAGCGCAGCCAAACTTCAGAAGTTTATGGCTAAGGCCAAATCCAACTACGACATTGCCATTAAAGATCTGGTATATCGCCCTGGGGTGTCTCCTTTAGAATTAGTTACACCCGTGACTATGCGTAAAATTGGGCAGTTCTTTAGCACTATTGCAAAAGACGTTCGCGCCGAATTTAAAAATCCGCGTTTGGTCTCCATCTTGGAATTTCCTGTTTTGTTCTTAGGAGCAAAACCGAGCAATACGCCTGCCTTTTATAGTTTTATGAACTATGCAGATTTTGGGATTGGAACTTTTCACCCAAAAGATGGGATGTACTCCGTTATTGAAGGTATGAAGTCCTTAGCAGAATCGCTGGGTGTTGAGATCCGCACAGAGCACAATGTAGATTCCATAACCGTTAATGACGGTCATGCAACGGGATTGGTCTCTAACGGTGAAATACACAAGGCAGACATTGTACTTAGCGGCGCAGATTACCACCACTCAGAAACCCTATTGCCAGCAGAGCACCGCCAGTATTCTGAGAATTATTGGAAGAAGAAGACCTTCGCTCCCTCTGCTCTTTTATTTTATGTTGGCTTTGAAAAGCCTATTGAAAACGTAGAGCACCACACCTTATTCTTTGACGTGGATTTTGAAACCCACGCCCACGATATTTATGATGAACCTACTTGGCCTGATGAACCTCTGTTCTATGCCAGTTTCCCTTCTAAGACCGATGACAATGCAGCTCCGGCAGGGAAAGAAGCAGGAATTTTCTTGATTCCACTTGCTCCTGGTTTGGAAGACACTCCAGAGATGCGTGAAAAATATTTCGACATTATTCTTACTCGCTTAGAGAAATTGACACAGCAAGAAGTCAAAAAATACGTTATCTTTAAAGAGTCCTACTGTGTAAATGACTTCATTGAGGACTACAATTCTTACAAGGGAAATGCGTATGGTATGGCAAATACCTTGCTCCAAACGGCCTTTTTGAGACCAAAGCTGCGTAGTAAGAAAGTAAAAGACCTATACTTTACCGGTCAACTCACCGTTCCAGGGCCTGGAGTTCCTCCGTCCCTTATTTCAGGAAAGTTGGTAGCCGGTTTGATAGAAAATGATCATTAGTACTCTATTGCAGCATGAAAGCAACATTTGACATCGTTTCTAACCTCTGTAGCCAAAAGGTGACCAATGCATACAGCACCTCGTTCTCCTTAGCCACTAAGATGCTCGCGCCGAGTATCCGACAAGACATTTATAATATTTATGGTTTTGTTCGCTTTGCGGATGAGATTGTGGATTCCTTCCACGACTATGACAAAGCCGTACTCTTTGACCGCTTTTCACAAAGCTTGGAAGACGCCTTGCACGACAAAATCCATTTGAATCCAATCCTCAATGCGTTCCAACACACGGTTCACAAATACAACATTCAAAAGTCATCCATTGATGCCTTTATGAAGAGTATGCGTTTGGATTTGACCAAGACCGAATACCTCACAGATGCAGAATACAAGGAATACATCTACGGCTCTGCGGATGTGGTTGGCCTAATGTGCCTCATGGTCTTTGTAAAAGGAGATCTGGAGCGATATGACGCTCTAAAGGAGTCTGCAATGCACTTAGGATCTGCTTTCCAAAAAGTAAACTTTCTGCGTGACTTAAAAGCCGATTTTGAAGGTTTGAGCAGAACCTACTTCCCGAACACCAACCTCAGCGCCTTAGATGAAGACGCCAAGAAAAGAATTATTGCAGAAATCGAAGAAGACTTTGCAAAAGGCTATCAGGGAATATTACTTTTGCCAACAGAAGCGAAGTTCGGCGTATTTATGGCGTACCGCTATTACAGACGCCTGCTTAAAAAGCTTTACAGAACTCCCGCTATGGAAATTAAAAACAAGCGGATCAGAGTTCCCAATTACGAGAAGTTCGGGTTATTGACCCGTAGTTATGTGAAATATCAATTAAAATTAGTTCGATAGTAATGGATATACTGCTTTGGATATTGGTCTTTTTGACCACCTTTTGCATTATGGAATTCATGGCCTGGTTTACCCACAAATATATTATGCACGGTTTTCTTTGGGTCTTGCACAAAGACCATCACCACAAGGATCACGGCAGCTGGTGGGAACGCAATGACGCCTTTTTTATCTTTTACGCCGCTGTGAGTATTGGATGCTTTATAGCCTGGCAGTATTATGGCTTCTGGGCGGGACTGCCTATTGGACTGGGGATCTTCGCTTACGGATTCACTTATTTTATGGTGCACGATATTTTCATCCACCAAAGATTTAAGATGTTCCGCAACGCCAACAATTGGTATGCACGCGGTATTCGCAGAGCGCACAAGATCCACCACAAACATTTAGGCAAAGAAGACGGTCAGTGTTTTGGGATGTTACTTCCTCCGCTCAAATACTTTAAAAAATAACGATGCAGTATCTGTACCTATGGTTAAACTTAGGTTCATTTATTGTTCCCTTCCTGTTTAGCTTCCACCCGCGTTTAAAGTTCTACAAGCGCTGGAAAGGATTCTTTTTAGGAGTCTTGGTAATGATGGCGGTATTCATTCCATGGGACATTGCCTTTACGGTCAATGGTTTCTGGGGATTCAATCCCGATTATCTAAGCGGAATCTACCTATTCAACCTACCCATAGAGGAATGGTTGTTCTTTATCTGTATCCCCTACGCCTGTATCTTTACGCATTACGCGCTCATTGAGCTTATGCCTAATGTGAAGCTCTCTAAAAGGGCCACTTCGGTTATTTATACGATCCTCGCTGCCGTTCTAGTGGTTGCACTTTGGTATACCAATCACCTTTGGTACACCGCCTTAAATTTTAGCTACGCCTTAATTGTACTTGGAATAGTCTACAATTGGAGGCCTGAGCTCTTCAACCGATTCTTTTTGACCTATTTAGTGATCTTGATTCCCTTCTTTGTGGTCAATGGTGTTTTGACCGGAACAGGAATTGACGAACAAGTGGTTTGGTACAACAATGATGAAAACCTCGGTTTGCGTATGGGAACCATTCCCGTGGAAGACACTATTTACAATATTGGAATGCTTTTAACGGTCCTGGCTATTACTGTTTACGTTTCGGGACCCGCAACTCAACGCGTGAGCAGTTCTTCTAAAAAGGCATAGAAATCTGGATCATTCCAGGCTTTCGCACCTGTTTCTAAAAGCAGCACCTTCCCCGTTTTATCAATTACGGCAGTAGTAGGCAACGAATTACTTCTGATGACTTCTGGCGCCTGATAACTTTGGATAAAGACCGGCAGCTCATACCCTTTCTTATCCATAAAGGCTTGGAGTTTCTCTGGAGTTTCTCCGGAGACGAAATAGAAATCCACGCGATCTGCGAATTTATCATACAATTCCTGCATGGCGGGCATCTCTGCTATGCATGGAGGGCACCAAGTCGCCCAAAAGTTCACCAAAACTACTTTACCTTTTGACTGCTCAAAATTCTCCGAGGCACCTCCTAAAGTTTGCAAGGGCCAGTTATAAGTATCTAAGCTGAGTTGCTCCTCCTCAGGTAAGCTGTCTGGAGCAAAGGCAAACAGGCGTTGAATCCCGGCTTTAATAGGAGTTCCTGTCTGAGGTACGATCAACAGAACAATCAGCAACACCATAAGGATGTTGCTCCATTGTTTCTTAAAAAAGTTCTGGTCTAATTTCATGAATAGGTAGTCCAAAAATAAGCCGATTCCTTGCATAAAAAAAGTCCCGCCTTTCAGCGGGACTTCACTACAAAAATGTATTACTCCTTAATTTCGAGTAACTGTGATCGAATTGGAAAGGCTAAAACAGCCTACCAAATCGCTGGCATTGTTGCCAGGCATTGCGCCTTCTAGGCCGTCCTCAAAGCGCAAGTACCAGATTAGACATACTCCTACACCTGCAGCGTCAAAATCTACTGCTTCAAGAGCTGCCATTGTCGGTGGCAATCCTAAGATGTTACCAGCATCATCAGTGATTACCCAAGTTGAATTCGTTCCGGTTTGCGTACCGTCTAAAGTGATTCCGCTAACCATGTCTGGAGTTCCATCTACAGTGAAGGTAAATGGTCCACCGCTGATCATCCCTCCGTTTGGCGCGTTACGCACAACCTCAATTGGGTTAGATAAGCTAAAGTCTCCTTCTAGATCGTTGGCGTTAAGACCAACTTCTGCTCCGACTAGACCGTCTTCAAAGCGCAGGTACCAGATCAAGCAAACACCACCTCCGGCGCCGTCAAAATCAACACCTTCTAAGGCTTCAAGAGTTGGTGGCAATCCTAAGATATTTCCGGCGTCATCAGTGACTACAAAACTTCTGTTTGTACCTGTAGCGGCCGGATCCGTGCTAATTCCACTAACAAAATCAGGACTTCCGTCAACACAGAATTCAAATGGACCACCCATCAGAACACCAGCATTAGGAGCTGCGTTTCTGTTTACAGTGATCGAGTTTGATAAATCAAAAGTACCAGTAAGGTCGTTGGCGTTTGCTCCTACCTCTGCTCCTTGAAGATCATCTTCAAAACGCAGGTACCAAATCAGACAAACACCTACACCAGCACCGTCAAAGTCAACACCTTCTAGCGCTTCTATCGTTGGTGGCAATCCCAAGATATTTCCGGCGTCGTCAGTGACTACAAAAGTTCTGTTGGTTCCAACCGCATCAGGGTCTGTAGTAATACCGCTTACAAAGTCAGGGTTTCCGTCTACCAAAAAGGTAAATGGACCACCTTGAAGAGTTCCAGCGTCTGGAGCTGGAGTATTGTTGTCATCATCATTGCTACAGGCGGCAAAAAGCAAAGAAGCGAACAACAGGCTAAAAATTTTTCTTTTCATGATTATAGTTTTTAATTACCGATACAAACTTAGTTCGGCCTCATAAAAAGAAATGTCAGCTAGCTTACACTAAGCAGAAAATTTTAAACGAATCTCGTTTCTGCTAAAGTCTATAAGCTCTTCAGCCTTGAATTTATTCATAATGGAATTCAGCGTGGGTCTTGAGGTTCCCAGCAATTTGGCGATGTCCTTTTGCGTGTACGGATGCTTAATCACCGTATCTCCATTATAAGGACAGCAATAGCCGTAATCATCTGCCAGCTCTTTCAGGAATTCTTTGACGCGTGTTTCTGCGTCCTTATAAAGAATTAGATCCAAGCGGCGCTCCAAACGCTTCAATCGGAATCCTATAAGCTTATAGATCCTAAAACTAAAACTGCGATTGTCTCGCATGAGTTCGTGCATGGTTCCAACATCTACAGGGCAAATACTGGTACTGCCCAAAGCTTGCGCAAACTCATCGCGCTTCTCTTCACCTAAAATGGCTTTCTCGCCAAAGAGTTCGCCTTTAGTTAAAATGGCCTTGACCATTTCTTCGCCGTCTTCTGTGTAATAACCGAGTTTTACACGGCCTTCTTCAATCAAATAGACCTTACTGGCACTATCTTCTTCAAAGTAAATGTAGTCTTGTTTTTTGTAGGTATTGAAACTGTGATCTTTCTTGAATGCTTTGAATTTGTGGGGGCAAAGCATGGAAAACAGGTTAACCTCTTCAAAGAACCAAAGCGTCTTCATAGCAATTATTTTTGTAGTGTCTGAGTCAACACCAAGGTATTGACCACGGTTAGTTATCTGTTTTAGACGCAGCTTTTTCTGCTTACTTACAAGTCACAATGAAATATGGTTAACTTTGTTTAAAACCACACCAAATGAGTAGTCGTAGAGAATTTGTAAAAAAGAGTGCCCTGATTGGAACAGGCCTGGCTCTAGCTCCTAGTTTTACCTTTGCACAAGACCTGAATCCGTTAAAAGATAAACTTCGCGTAGGTCTTATTGGCGTTGGACTGCGAGGCACCAATCACCTGCAGAACCTCTTGTATAGAGATGATGTGACCATCGTAGCCGTTTGCGATACCGATACCCGCAGAATGCCGGTGGTAGAGGAACTTTTGCAAAAGCACAATCACCCGGCAGTAAAACAATTCACTGCAGATGAATACGACTACAAGAATCTACTCGCGATGCAAGATATTGACGCGGTGATCATTTCCACGCCTTGGCTTTGGCACACTCGCATGGCTAAAGACGCTATGAAAGCGGGCAAATATGTTGGTTTGGAAGTCTCCGCAGCCAACACCATGGAAGAGTGCTGGGATCTGGTAAACATTCATGAAGAGACCGGGTCTCATTTAATGATCTTAGAGAATGTATGCTACCGCAGAGACGTTATGGCTGCCTTGAATATGGTGAAGCAAAATGTCTTTGGTGAGCTGTTGCATTTCCGCTGCGGATACCAACACGACCTGCGTTTTGTAAAGTTTAATGACGGCAAGACTGCCTACGGCAAAGGCGCGGAATTTGGAGAAAAAGGAATTTCGGAATCTGCGTGGAGAACACAGCACAGCTTACTGCGCAATGCCGATGTATATCCTACTCACGGTCTGGGACCTGTAGCAACCATGTGTGATATCAACCGAGGCAATCGAATGGTGTCTATCTCTTCTATGGCCAGCAAAGCTGTTGGACTCAATAAATACATTGTGGATGTTGGCGGAGCTGATCACCCCAACGCAAAACTCAAATGGAAACAAGGCGATGTGATCACTTCTATGATTAGCACTTCCAATGGAGAAACTATCATTGTAACCCACGATTGTAACTCACCCCGTCCCTATTCGCTTGGCTTTAGAGTACAAGGGAGTGAAGGACTTTGGGAAGTGGACGGCAGCCGTATTTATATAGAAGGTAAGTCCGATCCGCATCGCTGGGAGGAGGCTCAACCTTGGCTGGACAAATACGATCATCCGCTTTGGAAAAAATATGCAGATCGCGCCACAGGCTCCGGACACGGCGGAATGGACTTCTTTGTGCTGCACGCCTTTGTAGAATCGGCTAAACGCAATGCAGCGCCTCCTTTGGACGTATATGACGCTGCGGCATGGAGCGCAGTGACGCCGCTTTCTGAAGCTTCTATTGCCGCAAATGGAGAAGCCCAAGAATTCCCAGACTTTACGCGCGGTAATTGGGTAAAGCGCAAACCATGGAACTGGAACAGCGATCAATTTTAAAGGATGACCACTATTAAAGCCCCCGCGCGTGTTTGCCTCTTTGGCGACCACCAAGATTATTTAGGATTGCCGGTCATTGCTTGTGCCATAGATAGGTACATCACTTTTAAAGCTGAGCCCAATGAGACCGAAGCTTTGAACTTTGAGTTCGTCGATCTTAAAAAAACCAGAACACTTTCATTGAATGAAGACCTCAATTCCTTTGAACCGCAAGATTATATTAAATCGGGTTTAAAAGTATTAGCGGCAAAGGGCGTAAAAATCCATACTGGTCATGACATTCAGGTTAGCGGAAACATTCCAATCAATGCCGGACTGAGCAGCTCTTCTGCTTTTGTGGTGGGTTGGCTTACTTTGGTGCTTAAATTAACCGACCATTTGGATCGATTCAGCTCCGCAGAAATCGGCCATATGGCTTATTTGGCTGAAGTGGAAGAGCACGGACAAGCTGGAGGTAAAATGGACCAATACACTTCAGCTATTGGTGGAGCGATCTATATCAATACTCGTAAAGACATGAGTTTTGAACCGGTTAAATTACCTTTCCAAAAGCTGATCATTGCCAGTTCCGGAGTCCCAAAAACTACCTTAGCTGGTTTGAGAAACCTCAATGAGAAAGCCCATAAGGCTATTGCTCAGGTAAAAAGTCACGTACCCGACTTTGATCAATATGCCCATCATTCCGCTGCGAATTATGTGAATTATGTAGAAGACGATCTAAAAGAGATTTTCATTGCAGCCTATGGCAATTATCAAAACACGCGTTTTGCAATGGCCTGCCTTCAAGACAGGCCAGAAGAAGTTCGATTTTTAGGAAGCTTGATGAACCGTCATCACAGTATTTTACAGAGCCTTTTGAAGATCACTACGCCAGAGATAGATCGTTTGATCTCCGCTGCCCATGAAGCGGGCGCCTTGGGCGCTAAAATTGTCGGTTCCGGAGGTGGGGGTTGTATTGCTTGTATTCCTGCGGAAGGGAAAGAGCAAGAACTTATCAGCTCACTTAAGGCCGCGGGAGCTGTTGAAGTATTTGAGGCGCGCGTATCTGCGGGTGCAAAAGACCTTAGGCTATGAAAACACTGATCATTTTAGCCGGCGGCGCATCCAGCCGCATGAAGAAATCACAAGCCAGTGCAGGTTTAAGTGCTGCAGAAGTAGCTGCGGCAAATGCGAGTGCTAAGTGTTTGATTGTTTTGCAGGGCGATGAGCGTCCGGTGCTTGATTACATCATAAAAAACGCGCAGGCTGCATATTATTCCGAAATTATTTTAATCACGTCACCTCAAAACGATAGCTTCAAATCGTGGTATGGCGATAATACTTGGAATAAAGAGCGACTTGGTGTTACTATTAAATTTGCTATTCAATACATTCCCGAAGGCCGCGAAAAACCTTATGGAACAGCTGATGCCCTTCAACAAGCCATGGATCAATACCCTGAGCTTAAGGAAAAGGAATTCGTTGTTTGTAACAGTGATAATCTTTATTCAGCCGATGCGCTTAATCAATTACAAACCACTGATGCCAAAAATGCCTTTATTGCTTACGACAGAAGTGGTTTAGATTTTCCTGAAGAGAAGATTGCAAGATTTGCTTTATGTCGATTGAATAAAGAGAATGAATTAATCGACATCATCGAAAAACCAAAACTTGAAGAACTGGAAAACTATCGCGATAAGACGGATACTCTGAGGGTAAGCATGAATATCTTCAAGTTTAATGGCGCCGATCTTTACTGGTGGCTCGTAGATTGTCCAGAAAACCCTGAACGCAAAGAAAAAGAACTTCCCACCGCCATTTGGTTAATGATTCGAAACATGCGTAATGCCACTATGCTGGGTATTCCTTTAAAAGAACACGTCCCCGACTTAACCACTAAGGAGGACATCGCGATTTTTAGATCACAATTGAAATAAACAAAAAAACCCGAAGCGTCAACTTCGGGTTTTTAATATTAAGGCGCTTTAATTTAAGCGTTCTGTTTTTTAATCAGGTTCAAAGCAGACCCTTCACGGTACCACTCAATTTGAGCAGCGTTGTAAGTATGGTTCGCCATGATGGTGTCTTTAGATCCATCTGCGTGAACAACTTCTATAGTTAATGGCTTACCTGGAGCAAAGTCCGCGATGTCCACAAAGTTGAAGGTATCGTCTTCTTGGATCAGATCATAATCTGCCTCATTGGCAAAGGTCAATCCGAGCATACCCTGCTTTTTCAAGTTAGTCTCGTGAATACGTGCAAAAGACTTCACCAATACCGCAGCTACTCCTAAGTGACGTGGCTGCATAGCCGCATGCTCTCTCGAAGATCCTTCTCCGTAGTTGTGATCTCCAACCACGATGGTGCGAATCCCTTTAGCTTTGTAAGCGCGTTGGGTATCTGGTACTCCTCCGTATTCACCGTCTAGTTGGTTCTTAACGAAGTTGGTCTTTTTGTTATATGCATTCACCGCACCGATCAAGGTGTTGTTTGCAATATTGTCTAAGTGACCGCGGTAACGCAACCATGGACCTGCCATAGAAATGTGGTCCGTAGTACACTTCCCGAAAGCTTTGATCAAGAGTTTTACCCCTTGCAGCTCGCTGTCTTGAATAGGCTCAAAAGGTGTAAGCAGTTGCAAGCGCTCAGAAGTTGGGCTCACTACTACGTTGATTCCGCTTCCGTCCTCAACAGGCTCTAGATAACCAGCATCTTCTACATCAAATCCTTGTGGAGGCAATTCCAGTCCTTTTGGCTCGTCTAGCTTCACCTCAACACCGTCTTCATTGATCAGGGTATCGTTTACAGGATCAAAATCCAAACGTCCAGAGATTGCAATGGCAGCAACCATTTCTGGAGAACCTACAAAAGCGTGTGTGTTCGGGTTACCGTCTGCACGCTTAGAGAAGTTTCTGTTAAAGGAGTGCACAATGGTGTTCTTTTCTTCTCCGAGGAGATCAGAACGGTCCCACTGTCCAATACATGGACCACAAGCGTTGGTAAAGATGGTCGCTCCTAAGTTTTCAAACACACTTAGTAAACCATCGCGCTCTGCAGTAAAGCGAATCTGTTCCGATCCTGGATTGATTCCAAAATCACTCTTTGGCTTTAGTTTTTTGTCGATGGCCTGCTGGGCGATACTCGCAGCTCTGGTCAAATCCTCATAAGAAGAGTTGGTACAAGAACCGATCAATCCCCACATTACGTTTAGTGGCCAATCGTTCTCTTTTGCCTTAGGTCCTAACTCTCCCACTGGAGTCGCTAAGTCTGGAGTAAAAGGTCCGTTCAAGTGTGGACGCAACTCAGAAAGGTTGATCTCAATCACTTGGTCAAAATATTGTTCTGGATTCGCGTATACCTCAGGGTCTCCTGTTAGGTATTCACGGATCTTATTGGCTTCATCGGCAATTTCTTCACGATCAGTAGCGCGTAAGAAACGCTCCATAGCATCGTCATATCCAAAAGTAGAAGTCGTAGCACCGATCTCTGCTCCCATATTACAAATGGTTCCTTTTCCTGTACAAGAAAGGTTGGTTGCTCCAGGCCCGAAGTACTCTACAATGGCTCCTGTTCCTCCCTTTACAGTTAGGATACCTGCTACTTTCAAGATCACATCTTTAGAAGCCGTCCATCCGTTGAGCTCTCCGGTTAATTTCACACCGATGAGTTTTGGAAATTTAAGCTCCCATGGCATACCAGCCATAACGTCTACGGCATCAGCTCCACCAACTCCAACGGCAACCATTCCTAAACCACCCGCGTTCACGGTGTGAGAATCCGTCCCGATCATCATACCTCCTGGGAAGGCGTAGTTCTCTAGAACCACTTGGTGAATGATCCCTGCTCCTGGTTTCCAGAAACCGATTCCGTATTTGTTAGATACAGACTCCAGGAAATCAAATACCTCACTACTGGTCTCATTAGCACGCTTTAGATCTGCTGCAGCTCCTTGTTTGGCCTGGATCAAGTGATCACAGTGTACTGTAGTTGGCACAGCAACTTTTTGTTTTCCGGCTTGCATGAACTGCAACAAAGCCATTTGCGCCGTAGCATCTTGACATGCGATGCGGTCTGGAGCAAAATCAACATAATCCTTTCCACGAACAAAAGGCTGGGAAGGCATCTCATCCCAAAGGTGAGCATAAAGAATTTTCTCGGCCAGCGTTAAAGGCTTACCTGTTAGTGCTTTTGCAGCATCTACCTTCTGCGCCATCTGCGCATAGGTATTTTTTATCATGTCAATGTCAAATGCCATATGTATCTATTTTTTTGGAAGTGTTGCGAAAATACAAAAAAATCGTTTGATTTTTATGTCCAATATGCCCTGAACTTAGCCGTATAGTTACGATTTACGGGAATGATAAATTCCGAATTAAAAATTGAACAACCTCTAAAATTCTGGGAGTCTTTATTGCTGACTTAGCAATCTAAGGGGCTTGAAAATAGCGTTTTACCATTTGGCGGTCCCTTAAATTCATCATCGGGCGCTCGTAAATTCGATACAAAACATAGGAAGCCACAAAGGTCAATGCCAAATAAACCAAGACATAGACCCCTTTATCAATCAAGGATAGACGCTCAGTAGGCAAGAAATACTTGAGCAGTTGTAGCACGACAGAATAATGCAATAAATACATGCTGTAGGAGATCAAACTAATGCGGGTTACCGAACCGCGTATAATTCGCGGCGCTGTTTTCCAAGCACTGAGCACGGGTAAAAACAAAGCGATTACTAAAGAACAGAAAGGCAAATAACCCACATTCCAAACCCAAGGATGACTGTCTATGAACCAGCCCAACATGGGAACCCCAAAACTGATCAGCAGCATCCCCAAAACTCCAACAAGGAAAAGTATCCAGCGGTTGCGCTGCCAAAAATCAGCAAAATATTGAGCTGCATAGGCTCCAAGCATACCGTAAAAGATCGCGTCCAAACGATAGATCATCACGGCCTTGAGCTCCGTATTCCAAAAGATCATATCAGACTCAGCCACCTGCAATTGATAGAAGACTTTAGACATCAAGCCAAACAAGATCATTCCAATAGCGGTGTACAGAAAGGCTTTATGAGCTTTTAATTTGAGAAACTTCCAAAGCGCCCAAGCCAAAATCGGCGCGAGCAAATAGGTGAATTCTTCTATGGGTAAACTCCAGGATTCTGTAAAGAAAATGTCCATGGAGCTAAAGGCATTCTGAATAAAGAAAAAGTACTTCCAAAGACTCTCTGGCAAATCGCGTCCCATAAAAAGAACAATCCCAATATTGACCAAGAGGATCAAATAATAATTGGGCAGCGTTCTAAACCAGCGACGTACCCAAAAGTAGCCCACACCTTGCTTGTTGTATCCCCCACTAAACTGTCTTAAAAGAATCCTTCCAATTAAAAATCCGCTTAAAACAAAGAAGATCTCTACGCCCAAGACGCCCATAAGTCGCAAAAGTTCTCCAGGCAAGCCTGGCAATTCAGGAACGATCCACAGCGCATGAGAAAACACCACAAATAGAATGGCAACCGCTCGCATCAGGTCTAAACCAAAAATACGCTTGGAGTAATCTATTTGCATAAAGGAATATATTTGTAAGTAGCTATGCGCATAAAAGTACTTAAAATAATTGTCTGGCTTTCATTAGCCGCTGTGCTTGGTGGAGGTCTATACTATTTGCAGCTTTCCAACCGGCACAAGGCCATTGTAAAAACCACCTTGCTCGCTAAATTAGGCTTGAGTGGAGATTGGCAAGTGAGCTATGGCGCGCGGCAAACAGACTTTTACAGCCCGCTATTCTATGTAGACAATATTTACACCTCCATGGAAGGACCAAAGGCCATGCGCGGTTTTCAGATCAATCCCACAGACAGCAGTCTGGTTTGGGTCAATGGATTTGAGACTTCCGTTATGGCTGCGGATGGAATCACCGAACTCTCCAAGGATTTTATGTGCCACACCAATATGGACTATTATGATCAAAGCTATTACTCCAAATGGCAGATTCCCAATAGAATTGGTAGTAATTATCCGCGTTTGGCTACTTTGACCAATGGGATGGAATCCTATCGTTATCCTGAGGGGTTTGGGTTCCCGATTCGGGCTGATGAATTCCTCTATTTATCCACGCAAGTCTTAAACCACAACTTAAAAGGTCTCTTATTTGGACTGAGACATAAGGTGAGTATATTTCATGAGGCTGATGGTCCCGAGCTCAAACCATTAAGACCCTTGACCGTCTTTATGATGTTGCCCTATGATCCTTTGTTTCCTTTTGATAACGAGGCTGCAAAGGACGACCCTAGCGTTTGTATCCCTGTGGAGACCAAAAACCACAATTATGAAGATGCCGAGGGTGTGCGCCGCAGCGGACATTGGGTGGTATTCCCAGGCAAGCAAATCTATCGCAACGACATCACGGCACAATTGGAGATCAAAGACAGCTTGCAAGTACATCACATTGCCACGCATTTACATCCTTTTGCTACAGGCTTAAAACTCATCAACGCAACAACACAGCAAGTTTTGTTTCATGCTAAGGCTGTGAATCATAAGGATCGGGTGGGCTTGGAAAAAATTGTGGAATACAGTGACGCTACAGGCTTTACCCTATATACAAATCAACAGTATGAATTGGTTTTGGAGACTGATAACACCTCTGGTGAGCGCCAGGACATGATGGCCAGTATGTTCTTTGGTATTTACGACGCTGATCTGGACGCGCGTCTTAAAGCTCGGTTTGAGAATTAGAACAAGTCTTTAATGATGGCCTCAATGGTCACCCCTTCTGCTTCTGCCTTGTAGTTCTTGATCATTCTATGACGCAACACCCCATAAGCTACTTGCTGAACGTCTTCAATATCTGGAGAGTATTTTCCGCGGATGGCAGCATTAGCCTTAGCGGCTAAAATTAGGTTCTGCGAGGCTCTTGGCCCTGCTCCCCAATCCACATAGGTCTTTACCATCTCAGTAGCGGTAGTTTCTTTTGGACGGGTCTTACCTACCATGGTCACCGCGTATTCAATAACATTATCGGCAACAGGGATACGTCTGATCAACTGCTGAAACCCAATGATCTCTTGAGCATTGAATAGTGTATTGACGCTGGCTTGATTGTCTGTAGTGGTGTTTTTCACTACCGAAACTTCTTCCTCAAATGTTGGATACTTCAAGTTGATCGCAAACATAAAACGGTCCAACTGCGCTTCTGGCAGTGGATAGGTTCCTTCTTGTTCAATTGGGTTTTGCGTTGCCAAAACGAAATACGGCAAGTCTAAGGGATAGTGCTTTCCAGCCACAGTCACCGCGCGCTCTTGCATGGCCTCTAGCAAAGCTGCCTGAGTTTTAGGTGGTGTACGGTTGATCTCATCCGCCAAGATAACGTTGGCAAAAATAGGCCCCTTTACAAAGGTGAAATTTCTATTCTGATCCAAGATCTCTGCCCCTAAGATATCACTAGGCATAAGGTCTGGAGTGAACTGGATGCGTTTAAAGTCCAGTCCAAGGGTTTGAGCAACGGTATTAACCAAAAGGGTTTTCGCCAATCCCGGAACTCCAATGAGCAGCGCGTGTCCTCCAGAGAATATAGCCAGTAGCACTTGGTCAATGACCTCTTCTTGTCCTACAATAACTTTGGCAATCTCTGTCTTTAAGGCTTTATACTTCTCGACCAATTGGCCGATCGCTGCTACGTCACTCATATTAATTCTTTATCCAATTGCTGGCAAAATCACAGTCGTAATAATCCCGATTCACACTTACAAAGGTTTCTAAGATCTTCTCATCTTGCCACTCCTCAATAGCTCTACGACGCTTGTCATTCAAGGCGAGGTCCTTGATCTTTTCGTAATCTTTAGAGTAGTCAGCCTGGTGTTCGTCATAACGATCGGTCACCATGATGATCTTGAATTTCTTACGCCCGGTGCGGTCTGCATCGGTCAATACTTGAGAAACCTCCTTGTCTTTTAGGTTGTAGATCTGTTGAGACAATACGGGATCCATTTTGGTCAGGTCAAAACGGGTATCACCACTTACTGGATTTACCAATTGCCCACCGTCATTCTTGGTTTCTTTTTCGTCGGATTCGCTCTTAGCTGCTTCAGCAAAGGTCAGCTCACCATCAACAATACGTTGACGAATGTTCTCGATCTTGGCTTTCGCTACTGCAACAGTCTCATCGGTTACATCAGGGATCAAAAGAATATGGCGCACGTCTACGGTTTGCCCGCGGATCTTATCCACCATTAAAATGTGATAACCGAATTCTGACTCAAAAGGCTCACTCACTTCTCCCTCTTGCAAGGAGAAAGCCATGTCTTTAAATTCCTTTACAAAATTGTCGGAACGCTTCAGGCTGATCTTACCTCCCTTAGTACTCGATCCCGGATCTTGAGAATACAGTACTGCTTTGGTAGCGAATGATTCTCCGTTCTCAACAATACCGCGTCTAAATTCGTTTAAACGGTCAATTACTTTTTGGATCTCCTCCTGAGGGATCTCAGGCTCAATAACGATCTGCGCGATCTCAACCTCCGCGCTGAATAGCGGACGCTCATCTACAGGAATTGAATTAAAGAAGGTTCTCACCTCTTCTGGAGTGATCTCTACCCCTTCAATGATCTTGTTCTGCATTTCAGAGGCCAACATATTGTCTTTGTTGATCTGGAAAAGCTCTGCTCTCAGTTCAGGCATGGTCTTTTTCTTATAGAATTTCAAAACCTGCTCTTCTGAGTTGAACTGCGCCAGCATGTACTGTATCTGCTGATCAGTAGTCGCATTCACCTGTGCATCTGGAATGATCACACTGTCCTGAATGGCGTGATGCGCGTATAGTTTTTCTTCCATCAAAGTTCCCAAAAGCTCACAACGTGTAATGTCTGCAGTTGAAAAACCTTGCTGTTCTATTTGAATGTATTTACGATCGATATCACTGTCCAAAACGATGTATTTACCCACTTGGGCACTTACCCCGTCCACTTTGAATTTCTCAAAGGTCTTCACAGTATCAATGACCTGTTGACTCGCCGCAACTCCCGTGCTATCTACCTCTACTACTTCCTGCGCCTGCAATTGCAACCCAACTAAAGCCAGGGCGGCAAAACATAAACGGCTATTGATAAACTTCGAAATCATTATTCTTGATCGCATCTTTTGTAATATCGGCCTCCAATTTTTTAATGAGGTCCAATTTCCTTTTGTTTAGTATAATTTGTTGAATGGTGGGTCTGACGTATTCCAGCGGAGCATCATCCCCTTTTTCTAAGGCATCCTGAACTTGGATCAAATATACTCCTATAGAGTCTTGCAGCCTTACGAAATTAGATTTTTTTAACTTTTCTGCGTTGGTTTTAACCGCAATTAACGGTATTTCCGAAAGCAGGGCGTCTTGGCGCACCCAAGTACTGTCATTGAGGTAGTAACGCTTGAACTGAAAAGCGATCTCCTCTAGGGCTTCCTTAGCTTCAGCATCAAATTCTTTTAGATCCTCAGAGACCTTATCTGTGTCATTAAATTCCGTCCCTACGTAAATATATCGCAGCTTGAGTAAACGCTCCTTCAAGACAAAGCTCTCCTTGTTCTTTTCATAATACTGCTGATAGGTTTGCGCTGTTATGGAACTGTCTAACTGATTAGACACCACAGCATTCTTATAACCTTTGGTATAAAGGTCGGCTTTGTAATCGTCCACCAACTGATCATAAGTAGCCAATTGAGACTCCGAAAGGTTCAATCGGGCCTGATCAATAAGCAACTGCTGAGTGGCCCAACGATTGATATAATTGGTCACGATCAAAATACTGTCTTCTGCAGAAGTATTGGGCTGGATCAGGTTGGTAAGATCCTCCTTGAAAAGATAACTGTCATTTACACGAGCAACAGGTTCAGAAGGCAATTCCCGAGTTAAGAAATCACAAGAAGTCATTGCCATAGCGGCAAGCAAAGCAAAGAACCAGTAATTTCTTCCAAGCATTAGAGTTGTGCTTTAATTTCCTTGAGCACCGCTTGGTCTATTTTCACCTTGAATTTTTTCTTGAGTCGTTCCATGAAGGTCGATTCCAGGGCAGCCTGATAATCACCCATTACACGGCCTCGAATGGTTTCTAAGGGGATTGCCGTCGGTGCTAAGAGTTCGTCTGTTCGTATAACCGTAAATTGCCCGGCCTTATTGTACACTTTAGAAACTCCAGTCGCTAATTTGTAAGCTTCGGGTAGCAAACGGTGGCCCGCTGCATAGGTTCCTTGACTAAAAATTACTTGGGTTTCATTTTCGGTATTGAACTGCGCTTGTAGCTCAGCAAGAGTGGCCCCTTTCTTTAGTGCCTTTCTAACTTTTTTAGCTACGGATTCGTTGGGTGTGGAGGCAACCAGACCAACTACTCTAGGTTTGTACTGATAGTTTTCTATCTGGTCATTGTAGAAAGCTTCCAATCCAGTGCTGTCCTTTCTTACTTTGCCCCAGATCTCACTTTCCATAAGATCAAAGATCAACAAGCCTTCCTTGTATTCCTGTACGATATTGGCAAAGCCTTGGTCTTCTTTATCTAAATTGTCTTTGAAGAAATCACGAATGGTCGCCAGCTCAAACTCACTGTAAAAAGTCTTTGCAGCACCGTAGGTTGTCCCCTTTCTGGCGGACTTGCGTTGACGCTCTTCTATAAAACGCGCAAAATCGTCATAGGTAAAACTAGTCCCATTCAAATTGAAGATCTCCGTTTTCATTGCCGGATTCAGACTATCAGTATACTTCCAGGTCTTGGTTTTGATACTGTCGGTCAAGAAATCTGCAAAGAAAGGAACTACATGATCTGGCGTGGTTACATTATACCGAGCCTTGAGTTCCTGAATGGACATAGCCTTGATGAAGTCCAAGCGTTGCGCTTGTTGTACTTTTTGCTTTAAACGCGGTTCTACCTCTTCAAAGGTCGGGTATTCGTGACGCTCCAAGAGTTTTATGATGTGCCATCCAAAATCGGTTTGTAAGGGTTTGGACATATCGCCAGGGTTCTCTAGAGAAAATGCAGCGCGCTCAAAATTTTCTGCATTCAACATTCCCGGTCCAAAACGGCTGAGTTTTCCGCCGTCTTGTGCTGTGTTCTTATCGTCTGAATACTGTCTCGCAAGGTCTTCAAATGAAGCGCCTTGCTGAATGTTCCCATAAAGCTCGTTGATTCTGGCTTCCGCATCAAAATTTGGATCATCTTGTTTTGGGCTGATCATAATGTGCGCCACCGTTACTTGTTTCGCTACTAGGCGTCTGTCTAGCACTTCAATGAAATGGTATCCAAACTGAGTTCTAACAATCTCTGAGATCTCTCCAACAGGAGTATTGTAAGCAACGGTTTCAAAAGGATATACCATTTTAAAAACAGAGAACCATCCGAGATCCCCTCCGGTATCGGCAGCACTCGGATCACCTGAGAATTGACGCGCAGCATTTTCAAAATCACGCTTACCGTCTATAATCTCTTGACGTAGTTTCACCGCTTTGTTATAGGCTGCTAAGGTATCTTGCGGCAGGTCGTCCGCAGTCACACTGATAACAATATGGCGCGCACGGATCTCTTCCTGTTGTCTTTTAAAGGCTTCTTTCATCAATCCGTCAGTCACCTCACCGACGTTCATATAGGTAGTGGCCAGTTTGTGCTTGTACTTGCGGTATTCGGTTTTGTGCGCCTCCGTCTGATCCAATCCCATGTCATAGGCCTCAGCAACCTTGAGCTTGTAATCAATATACAAGTCCAGATAGTTGTCCACCTTGCGTTGTTCCGCGTCGGCTACCAAGTTGAGATTCTTGTTGTAAACACGCATGAACTCCCCTGCCGTGATAGCATTGTCTCCAATAGTGAGCACGGTTTTGTCTTCCAGTTGTTGGGCAAACCCACCAAAGATGGTCAATGCAACGAACGATAAACTAAGTAGACTTCTCTTGAGCATGGATCACTTTTTTTATAGTACCCGCAAAAATAGCAAAAAGCCGGGGGCAAGCAAGAATTTAACGCCTGGACTGTAAAGGGTGGAATAATTTTAAGAAAAAAATAACGCTCTTGGATTTTTGCTACCTTTATTCCTCTTATCAACAACTAAACATCTGGCCTTATGAAGTATACTTGCGAAATTATTATTGACCGCCCACTGCAGGAGGTCATTGACAAATTGGACAGTGCCGAAAATATGAAGCATTGGCAACGCGGTCTTATTGACTACGAGCAAATCAGCGGAGAACCTGGACAGGAAGGAGCTCAAATGCGCTTGAACTATCAGATGGGCAAACGCCAAATGAGTCTAACGGAGACCATTGTGAAACGCAATTTTCCGCATGAATTCGAGGCGAATTACGACACCAAGGGTGTTCACAATATTCAAAAACTTCACTTTGACAGTACTCCTGATGGAAAGACGAAGTGGGTCTCTGATTGCGAGTTCCAATTTCAAGGATTAGGGATGAAATTTATGGGATGGCTTATGCCTGGCGCCTTTAAAAAACAGTCCTTAAAATACATGACTGATTTTAAAGCCTTTGTAGAAGACGGTACCTCTGTAGCAGACCAAGCCTAATTATGACAGATAAAGCGAGATTACTTTGGGACTTTAGAGGCCCCGCAGCTGCCCAAACAGCAGCGCATCACGTGATTCACTTAAACGAATTCTTTGAGCGTGAATCCTTCACTTGCTATGAAACTGGCGTGCTTAAACAATCTCCAATGTGGCAATCGGCTTATGCCATTGTGGACCTTACAGATGCGCAAGCACTCCGAGAAATTCTCAAACCCCATCGCGGTCAGCGCATTGCCGAAGGCAGTTAGTGTTAATTGGCACCGTAATTGTAACCTAAAATTCTATATTTGCAAAAAATTAGAATTATGCGTTTTTATCTTATAGGAATCATTGCAGTGGCGACCTCTTTTCAAATGTTCGCCCAAACTTCAAAAGTAGGTACCATTGATGTGGACTATATTTTGAGTAAAATGCCAGATCTAGAAACAGTGAAGGCTGGTGTAGAGGCATACGGAAAAGAATTAGATACGGAATTGGGTCAGAAGATCGCTAAGTACGATTCATTGATCGCTAATTACCAGAAGAACGAGACTACATATGGCGATGCAATCAAAAAGACCAAGCAAGACGAGATCATTGAACTAGAAGGTGAAATGCAACAGTTCCGTCAAAACTCGGTAACCCTATTGCAACTTAAGCAAAATGAATTGATGCAGCCGCTTTACAAAAAAGTAGGAGTTGCACTAGAAGCTGTGGCGCAAGAGCAAGGATATACACAAGTATTGACAAGTAATGCTACAGTGGCTTATTTAGATCCTAAATTAGACGTTACCGTTGCGGTAATGCAAAAGCTCGGTTTGCCTACGGAAGAATAGGTAGCAAATACAACTCATAAAAAAAGCACTGTCCAAAAACAGTGCTTTTTTTATGCTTATGACCAAAGTACCTATCGGCTGTAATTTGGTGCTTCTTTGGTGATGGTCACATTGTGTGGGTGACTTTCGTGGATTCCAGAAGAAGTGATCTTTACGAATTTACCCGTCTCCTGCAATGTAGGAACGTCCTTGGCACCACAGTATCCCATTCCAGCGCGCAAACCTCCGACAAATTGGTGTACACTTTCATACAACTCGCCTTTGTAAGGCACACGCCCAACGATACCTTCTGGTACAAGTTTTTTCAAATCGTCTTCTACATCTTGGAAATAACGGTCTTTAGAACCTTTAGACATAGCCTCTACAGAACCCATTCCGCGGTAAGACTTGAACTTACGTCCTTCATAGATGATGGTCTCTCCCGGAGATTCTTTGGTTCCCGCTAAGAGCGATCCGAGCATCACACAGTCTGCTCCTGCGGCCAAGGCCTTAGGAATATCACCCGTGTAACGGATTCCTCCATCAGCAATAACAGGTACACCACTACCCTTAATAGCGGCGGCAACTTCCAATACTGCAGAGAATTGAGGGAAACCAACTCCAGCAACAACACGTGTGGTACAGATAGACCCTGGTCCAATTCCAACTTTTACAGCGTCGGCTCCCGCATCTACCAAATATTTAGCGGCTTCTGCGGTTGCAATATTACCTACAACCACCTCTAATTCTGGGAAGCGTTTTTTAATGTCTTTAAGCACAGTAACAACGCCTTGAGTGTGTCCGTGCGCCGTGTCAATTACAATCGCATCCACATCTGCTTTGACCAAAGCGGCAGCGCGTTCAACAGCATCGCCAGTAACACCAACGGCAGCGGCAACGCGCAAACGTCCGTAAGTATCTTTGTTGGCAATTGGCTTTAAGGACAGCTTGGTAATGTCTCTAAAGGTGATCAGTCCAATTAAGGTGTTCTCTTTAGTCACTACAGGTAGCTTCTCAATCTTGTTATCTTGTAAGATCTCTTCGGCATCCATAAGGGAGGTTCCCTCATGCGTAGTTACCAAGTTCTCACTGGTCATCACCTCAACGATAGGACGCTCGTTGTTCTTTTCAAAACGCAGGTCACGATTGGTAACAATACCTTTAAGCTTGCCCTCACCGTCTACGATTGGGATACCTCCAATACTGTGCTCGCGCATGCTGTTCTTGGCATCAATTACTTTGGCATCTAGTGGCAAGGTAACCGGATCGATGATCATACCGCTTTCTGCACGCTTGACACGACGCACCTTAGTGGCTTGCTGTTCAATGGTCATGTTCTTGTGCAAAACACCAATTCCCCCTTCTCTAGCCATAGCAATAGCCATACGCGCCTCTGTTACAGTATCCATAGCTGCGGACACAATAGGTACGTTTAGCGTGATATTACGCGTAAACTTTGATTTGATAGAAACGTCTCTGGGAAGTACCTGTGAATAGGCTGGAACAAGTAGAACGTCGTCGTAAGTAAGACCTTCTCCTACTATTTTGTTTTGATGTGCTGTCATTGCAATTAAATCTGATGCCCGTAACCGAACGTTTATTTTTATTTAATTGCATGCAAATATACCAAAAATCGGCGAGAGCGAATGTAAAGAATTCCTTAATAAATCAGCAGCCCTTAAAAGCGGAACTCCAAACCGGCATACCAAGTTCTGGGTTGACTCGGAATGATCCCAGGGCCAGGATATCCGGTAGCTCTGCGAACAAAGTAACTGTTGTCTAATACGTTGTTGATCCCGGCTTCCAGTTGTAACCAAGATTTGAATCGGTAGCGGGCAGAAAAGTCCAAAATATCATAAGAAGGAATCTCTCCAACAATTCCGCTTTGACTGTCTAAATCCGCTCGGGAATTGGTCGCATCTGTGAACTGCTCGCTCAAATAGGTGTACTGCAAGCTGGCCAAAAAGTTCTTATAGCCTAAACTCAATCCTGTTTTAAGGTTTACATCAGGAACAAATTCCACCTGATTCCCCACCACATTGTTGAGTTCGCTACGCGTGTATTCTGATTGTGTGAGAGCGACATTGGCAAAAACGCTCAATCGATAGTCTGGAGACAGCCCTAAGGCTGGAACTAAGTTATACTCTCCAAATCCCTCAAACCCGTAAGTAATGGCATCTCCTATGTTTCCGCGAAACTGCTCCTGCTGAATATCACTCACGGCGCGCAGGACCAAGCCCAATCGGTCTTGATAACTCAAAAAGAAGAAACCTGCGTCAAAGCTAAAATTATTCTTGATGTGACCGCGAACACCGATATCAGCTGTAAAACCAGATTCATCACTAATGTCTGGATCAATGGTCAAAGAAGGATTGGTTATTCTGATGTCACTAAAGGTCACCGAGCGGTAATTCTGACTGATGTTGCCATAGAACTCTAAAGCTGGACTGCTTTTATAACTCGCTCCTAAACCTAATAATACAAAGCTGCGATCCACACTGCGCATATCCGGAACTGTTTCTTGCAAGATGGGATTGCCTGCTAAATCAAAGTTGATGCGCTCAAAGCTTCCGTCAATCTCTGTTTTAATGTATTCAAAACGAGCTCCTGGAGTGATACTCAAGCGTTCGTTGAGTTTTAAAATATGTTCTGCGAATAGTGCCACATTCAAGTTCGGGAGATCAAAATCACTTTGACGGGCATAGTTCGGGAACTGATCATCGGCAAAATTGAAGTCTGCATCCAATCCATTAGTGCCTGGTCCTTGACGTTCTGCATTGTTGGACTGATAGTACTTCCCGCCTATTAAAAAGGTCTGCTCTTGCCCAAAGGCATCGTATCGGCTTAAAAAGCGCGCCTCCGCACCCCAATTTCTAAAATTTCCAACAATGAGTTCTCGAGGCGATTCCAAATCGTCTACCTGTGAGACCCGGTTCTCTCTAAACCCAACAGATTTACGGGAAGCATCTAAAGCAAAAAGATTCAAGCTGAACTGACTGCGTTGCGCAATAGCTTGCTCCCACTTTAGGCTGTAGAGCTTCCAATCGACTTTAAAATAGTTTCGCGTACGGTTACTAAAAGTAGGATCTTCTTGAAACTGACTGTCTGTAAGGCCTCCGGCCTGTTGCGCCAAATAATTCAAATAACTGAACTCAGCAGTGATGGTCGTTCTTTCTGAGGGTTTGTAGCGCAACAACCCAAAAGCGTTATAGGATTCGAAGTCAGAATTTGGTCTAAAATCTTCTCCAGATTTGTAATTGAAATAGGAGTAATAACTAAACTTACCAACCGTTCCACTCACGCTGTTAAAACTGGTAAACAAATTATAAGCCCCTAAAGTTTGCCTACTCACTAGGGCAATGGGTTTGTCTTTGACGGGTTCTCGCATTTTGAAATTCACGAGTCCGCCAAACTGTGTTCCGTATTGCAGAGACGCCGCACCGCGAACAATCTGAATCTCTTGCACAGCCTCTGGCGGTGGCGAATAATAACTCTCGGGGTACCCCAACACATCTGCAGAGATATCATAACCGTTTTGGCGCGTATTAAAATTAGACGTTCGGTTGGGATTCAAACCGCGCCCACCAATGTTGAGTTGTAATCCTGCATCATTGTTCTCATAAATATTCAGACCTACAATTCTAGAGTAGATCTGTCTGGCATTGGCAGTGGCCAAATTGGCTGTAACATTATCCAAAAGGATGACTTCACTTTTCTTCCCGGAATAAATGGCGGTGCCTTCTACAGGTCTGAGTTGCCTTAGTGCCAACACACGCTCTCGTTGGGCAGTTATGATCACTTCTGATAGTGCTTCTCCCAAAGGCTCTAGTGAATAACTGAGGCTGGCATCCTGGGTAAGATCGATGGTAGTCTCTAAGATCTCAAAATCTAAGGCAAAAACATAGACCTGGTAGGTGTCTGGTTGTAAATCCTGAAATGTGGCAACACCTTGTGCGTTGGTTTGCGTGGACTCCACGGCTGGATTCAAATAAACCTCAGCTCCCTCTATTGGCTGCCCTTCTGAATTGTTGATCTGCAATTCCAAATTGACTTGACTCCAAGCCGAACTCAAACTGCAAAGCCCTAAAAGGATCAATAAATAGGTTTTTAAAGTTTTAGAGTCCATCTATAGTATCGTTAAAAGGAAGTATCCAGGTTTTATGTTTAAAGGAATCGTTTTGAGTGACCAGGTTGATTTTAGGGTCGATATAGGCTTGGCTCAATCGACCGTTTAAGGCCACATAGCTTTCTACGTACACCTCTACTTGCTCATAGCCCTGTTGCTCGTAATGATCGGCTAAATAATGGGCATATTCCACAATGAAGTCAGGCTGAAAGCTCATTTGCTTTTCCTGTAGCGGTGTTAAAAAGTCGGAGTTGTCTATCAAAAATGATTTCTTGCTCACTCCGTCAACCACTTTGAATTGCGCATAACCCGCTTTTTCCATCAGCATGACGCGCCAAGAAAAACGATAGCCTTCCTCGGTCCAAAAAAGCTCTCCGGGATACAATACATACCGCCAAGGAAATAATAATTGGATGGCAAAAAAGACCGCCAAAATTGGAACCACAAAAGTTTTGGGTTTCCAAGACCACTCAGAAGCTGATACTACAGCCCGATAAAGATTCAACTTAATGAGCCCCCTACGCAAACGCAACAAGATGCTCTCATGAAATTCCGGCGAAAAAAAGATAAGCGAAGAAACGATCATGATATAAGGAAACATCCCTATAGGAAACAGCACCCGTGTTAAGACGTGGAAAATCACCACCAAGCCGAAGGCAAACCAACGGGTACGGGCAAAAAGCAATAAAAACGGAATGAACAGATCGTAGAGTGCGCCTCCATAACTGAAGGCGTAATGCACCCACTCTTGCTGCATAAGATCTCCCAATAAAGGCAAATCGTATTTAGACGGAAGCCAGATCTTTAAAGGCATGGCCTCTATAAGCCAATCACTGTTGAGTTTGGCCAAGCCCGCATAGAAATAAACGATTCCCAGCATAAGCTTAATAGAGTCTACCGTCCAACGCGGAACCTCTCTAAGTGCAAACCCTGGCTGAAGTGCATCTAAGGAAAACCAACGATTGGCAGGTAGAAAGATCATCAGAAAACTCAACACACTTACAAAGTAGTAGTGGTTCAGATAAGTGGTCTTATCCATGAGCTCGATATAGGTAAAGCTCAAAAAGAACAACACTATGGCCAGTCGGTATTTATAACCCAAGGCCACAGCAAGAGCGGACAGTCCGCAGATTAAAAAAATGAGATAGGTCCAATTGCCCAGAGGCTTCACCCACTCAAAGCCGTAATAGCTGAAATGGAACTCGGGCTCTAGGTATAATTTACTGATCCATCCATTGGCCCAAAACCGAATCAGACTCAATAGCATCATCACACCAAATAAAACACGAAAGACCGCCAAAGGAGCGGTCTTAATCGTGCGATTAAAATAAGCGTGATTTACTAATGAGAACATTTAGTCGCCGTCTGTATCAACAAAATCTACATCAATACTCAAGGCTTGCAGCATATCTACTTTTATGAGAATCACATTGCGCTGTAATTCGTCATAAGCCTCAAGCATGGCGATATTATCGGTTTGTACTTGGGTGGCAAAATTGTCATCCAAATCATTGATAGCCAAACGAGCCAGATCAAACTGCTCGTTGATCAAGGTACTTAGGTCTTCTCCGTTCTTAATGGTATTCAAGAAATCGAGATAAGATTTAAAACCTCGGCCGTTTCCGCCATTGGCTCCAGTACCATTAAAGAAGTTTTGTACGGCAAGCAAAGCTTCAAGCGCTAGTTCTTTAGAGACCTCTTGGTTGTAAAATGCCTCTACGTTCTGCGGAAGCGGATCTGTAGAGAATACCCCTGCAGGAATCCCGATCTTTCCGGCGCGCAGTGCTTTTTCATAATAGAAAATAAAGTCGTTGGTCAATTTATCAATAGAACCAGTTGCAGAAGCATCTGTATTTGCCTTAAAGCTGGCTGCAAAACTCGATTGCCATAAATCGCGCACCAAAGAAGTCAAAGTTTTGATATTCACGGCCAAGGCTTGCATATAGACCAAGGTATTTACAGCGGTAGGATCATTCTCATAGAAATCGATGATCTCCTCTTCTGTATCCGCGATTCCAAAGAGCAAATAATCTAAGGCTGGGAATCCTTGCGCATCAATGGTCGACGGCAACTCAAGGTCATAAGTTCCTGTAGCGATGAATTCATCTATAGTCGCCGTGTCTGCAGGATAGGTATTCAAACGCGCTCTAAAACGCAAATCCTCTGCGGGACCGGTCTCAAACATAGACACCCACTGAAAGGCTCTGTAAGCGTTCAACCAATCGGTGCGCACTTGCTCAAGGTTCACCGCTGTTGGGTTTTCTCTAAAAGCAGTTACACTAACTTCAAGAGCTTCTGTGGTAGGATAGAAATCTTGGTAAGCCGGTACAATAATATTATCTGCCCAGTTGGCTAGAAGCGCCGCGCGATCAAAGCCCGTAGTACCTTCACCGCCATTGTTGCCGTTGCCACCGTTTCCGTTGTCTGGATCTGGCGCAGGATCATCAGAAGAACAGGCCAATAATAGTCCTGTAAATAGAATGAAAAATATCTTTTTTAACATGCTCAATTTTTTTTGCAAAATTACAACTCAAAACCGAGTAGACCCGCTGAAAAGTCACTCGGTTTTGATGAGTTATTCACTTAGTTTGAATCAGCAGCCTGAGCTACTGTAAAGCTGAATTTAGCAGCGATGGTCTCTGCCAGATCGCTCAATACTCCTGGAGTCAAATCCCAAAGACCATTCGGCCCTTGTTCCATGAGCTGGGACAACATAGCATCCACTTCTGTACGGTTGAAATAAGGTTCTCCAGTCACCGTATTTCTAGTAAAACGCAGGCTGTAGATAAAACCATAACCTTCTGAAAGATCGTGGAAAGAAGTCCCAAAATTCTCTTGCTCTAGCGCCATACGCCCTTGCTCTAAATAGTAGACTGCACGGATCGCGATGATCTCAGAAACGCGCTCTTGGATGATCGCCGCTTGCACTTCACGCAATTGATAGTTCTTCCCAACAATGGCCGCACGTCCCAATTTGAATGCGTCAAAGATCTCTTGTGCGATTCCAGCAAAATCTGGATCGTTCTCCACACGCCCCAAATACTTATTCAAAAAGCTATCATCATCACCTAGCGTAGCCAGTGGGTTTGTAGCGCTCGGGGAATTTCCAAACAGATATCCGTAAGCCTCATCCCACTTGTGCTCCATGGTGGTGTAGTTCTTACCTTCTGCTAGAACTTCATTGTCGTTATTTTCAATATTGTCTGCCTCATCCAAGACTGCTGGAGAGAGATAGTTGTTGAGCATTTGATCTGCCATCAAAGCCCCAATCATTCCTTTGATCCAAAGTTGGTTGTACTCCAATCCATCTGGAGCGACCCAACGCGTTGCACTTCCATCAGCTAATTGACCAGCAACTCCTGGTTCTGCCGCTTGAAACTCGCCTGGAAACACATCAGAAATTTGCTTTTCCATATACGTTTCAAAGTCTGCACGAATCACCGCAGTCTCTGCGGTGTTAGTCACAAAGTAATCACGAGATGCAGCCGTTTTGCTGCTCAAGTTCTTATTGGATGCATTCAGTGTTTCGTTTTCAAAGTTTGATTCACCCTCTTGATGATTGAATTTAGCCAATAAGCTTTCTGAAGTACTGTTATCAAAATCTAGAAGCGCTCCGACCACTTCTTCACCCATGCGGATTCGGGTGGTTTGTCCGTCAAAAGAAACCGTAGTTTCTCCGTTGCGTTCAAAGTTATACGTCAAAGGAGCTTCTATGTCCACACCCCCATTATCTGGGATTGGATCGGTGTTGTCATCGTCTGAACAACTCACAAATAATAGAGTGGCTGCAAGGAATAAATTTGGGAGATATTTCATAGTTGTTTTTATTTAGACTCGTTTTAAATAACACCACAAAAGTAATCCCCAAACTCATTCGAAACAAGTTTATTTAGAATAATTTTAAATAAAATTTAGGTTAAGAAATTCAGGAACTGATTATCAGTATTTTCCTGAACTATCCTTTTAGAAATTCAATCACAGCACGGCGAATGTCACCCGCCTTTTCATCTGCACTTGGCGTATAAACCCCAAGCACTTCAGGATGCTCTGCCGTTAAGAAGGGAATATCGTAACCTTTCAGCAAAAAGTCGCTCAAAGCTATGCTGTAAACGCCTTCTGGGTCAATCTCAGAAGGACCGAGCATCCACTCCCCTCTGGCATTACGATCTATATTGAAGCGTTGTAGATAAGCTCCCTTGCCTCTTTTTTCCAAACCGTAATTCAAGGTTTTGATCAGTAAAGCACCTGTCATATCTACCTTTACGATATGACCGCCAAAAGGAAGCACTCGAAAGATATCCAGACTACTTACATTGCCCGAAAGCTGATCATCTATTCGAATACTACCTCCATTGACCATAGCAGCTTGCGCAGGTTTGTCAAAAGCCACCGCCATGGCTTCCGTGATGATCCCACCTAAGTTGGTTTGAATTCCACGACTGGCACTATCGGTACCATCTAAAGGAGTTGTCGCTGTATAAATGATCTCGTTAGGATCCGCGACCACTTCTTTGAGTTTGGATTGCAAAATAGCATCCCACTTGTCTACCACAGCTTGGGTCGCTGCCTGATTCGGCATAGTATCATCTATAGGGACCAATTCAGAATCAATGATCAAGGCATCGGTAGCTTTGTTGTATAGAAAACGGTGTACATAGACCGTTTTTGCATTCGCATCTGCTTTAACAACAGTAGCATTATTGGTAGGCACAGACATATTGTTGTGTTCATGCCCGCCCATGATCAAGCGCAAGGCCGGAAATCTATTAGCAACCTCTGTATCCTGCTCCACGGTTAAATGCGTTAATCCCAGCTGAATGTCTGACTGTGGAATCAATTCCGTCAGATCACTCTCTAAGGTTGAAAATACAGGCTCGTAAGACACAAAATCCTTTGGGTTTGAATCGATACAGGAGCTCGCAAACCCTACATTGAGCGTGGTTCCATCTGCATCTTTCATTGACCAGATGTAGTAAGGTTTTAAGGCGACATTGCCAATATTCCTGTTCTTGTTGAAATAGGTCTTTCGGTCTTCATTGACCTCCATTACATTGCCCGAGGTCCAAGCAAATTCAGATTCATTGATGCGCGCCTGCAGCGCTTCTCGACCTATATCAAACTCGTGATTACCAAAAGTAGCCAGATCCAACCCCATGGCGTTAAGCGTTTCTACCATTTGCTTTCCGTAGATACGCTGCCCATCAAGCTTTAAAGTCCCGATTAAAGAAGGGTTTAAAAAATCTCCAGCCATGACCAGAAAGGTATTCGGATTGATGGCAGACAAGGAGTCCTTTAAATGAGCCACTCGAGCCAAACCGCCGTACTTGCCTCCACCTAGAGGAGCAATTTCATAAACGTCATTCATCTGAATGATCACAAACTCAATTTGACCGTCGTCTTTGGGAGTCTGCGTTTTTTGAGTACTGCTACAGCCCCAAGTCAGAATCACTAAAAGAACTACACTAATAAAACGCATCTTAATGGTATTTGTGGAAGATTTTAGATGCCTCGTTAAAAGCACTTTCAAAACTCATGGTACTGATATTGGTATCGGCTTTGACTGTGGTAAAATAAGACACCAAGCGTTCTGTTGGCATATTGCCGGTCAATTCATCTTTGGCCATAGGACAACCGCCAAACCCTTGAATGGCCCCGTCAAATCTGCGACACCCAGCTTTATAAGCAGCGTCTACTTTTTCATGCCAGCTTGTGGGAGTGGTATGCAAATGAGCTCCAAATTCGATCTGCGGATAACGCGGGATCAAATTGGCAAAAAGGTAATCGATCACCTCTGGAGTTGAGGAACCAATAGTATCTGAAAGCGATAGAATTTGTACTCCCATAGCCGCTAAACGTTCCGTCCACTCGCCTACTATAGCAACATTCCACGGGTCTCCGTAAGGATTCCCAAACCCCATGGAGAGATAAGCGACAACTTCTTTATTCTTGGAATCTGCAATGTTGAGGATCTCTTGTAAGGTCTCTACCGATTGCGCAATGGTCTTGTGGGTATTACGCATTTGGAAGTTCTCCGAGATTGAAAAAGGGAAACCTAAGTAATTGATCTGCTCAAACTGCACGGCATCCTGAGCCCCGCGAACATTGGCAACGATAGCCAACAGCTTGGATTCCGTAGTGCTCAAATCAATGGCATTAAGCACCTCTGCAGTGTCCTTCATCTGCGGAATGGCCTTAGGCGAGACAAAACTACCTACATCTATGGTATCAAATCCGCAGCGCAATAAAGCCTGAATGTACTGCACCTTAGCTGGAGTTGGAATCCAGTCTTTGATGCCTTGCATGGCATCTCTAGGGCACTCAATAAGCTTTACTTTTTGCATCACTCAAATATACAACTCCCAGCCTTATTCGGGGAGTAAAATATACACGGCTATTCCCACAAATACGATTATTTGCAACCACTTGAAGAAGAGTCCACTATTGGGCTTGCTCATAGCATAGCGGTTCAGTTGCCCGGCAAATAAGGCAATACTGCTAAAGATGATAAAAGAGAGCAGCATAAAGGTTCCGCCTAAAATGTAGAATTGCTTTACCAAGTCTCCATCAGGATTCCAGAGAAAGCTCGGAAAGAAAGCCAAAAAGAAAAGTATGACCTTAGGGTTGAGCAGATTCATGACCACACCTTGCCAGTAGAGCGCGGTCAAACTCTTTTTAGGAACACCAGAATCGGTGACTATATCACCTTTTGCGCCGTAGACCTTGTAGGCGAGAAAGAGCAAATAGGCAGCTCCGAAGATCTTGATACCCCAAAATACAGTTGGAGAAGCCGTAATGAGCGCTGATACTCCAAAGGCCAATAAGGTGGTGTGCACAATACAGCCTGAAATCAACCCGGCCGTAGTAGCAATGCCGTAGCGGCTCCCGTGCGCCATGGCTTGAGAGAGCACATAGATATTATCAGGCCCGGGTGAGAATGCCAATCCTGCTGTGGCAATAGCGAATAAGTAGAGGTTCTCTAACACGGCAATAAAAATAATTCAATTTGTGTAATGCTGAGGGAATAATTCCGACTACCGAGGAAAAACATCAGCTATGCAAAAAATTACACTCTTACTTTTACTACTAATAGCTCCACTTTTGGGCCTGGCTCAATCCACGGCGCAATACAGTGTGACCTTTGAAAGCACTTGGTCTCAAGCCACGCATCCGCATTCTAGCGGCAGCCTGCCCGCTACTGCGCACTGGTCGCGTTTGGTGGGAGCCACTCACAATGATAATGTCACCTTTTTTGAGGTAGGTGGATTGGCCACTGCAGGCATTGAAGATGTGGCTGAGTCTGGCAATAACACGGTGTTCTTTACAGAGGTCGCCGATGCTATTGCAGACAACTACGCCAATCAAGAAATCAACGGACCGGCCTTGGCTACAGCAGCTGGAAGCGTATCCATTGACCTAATTGAAACGACTTCAGATTATCCGCTATTGACCTTGGTATCTATGGTAGCACCCTCTCCTGATTGGATCATCGGTGTGAATAGCTTGTCGCTTTTAGATTCTGAAGGTGCTTGGATTGAAGAGATCACCGTGGTGCTTTACCCTTATGATGCAGGAACAGACAGTGGATTGGATTATACCGCTCCCAATATGGATACGGATCCGCAAGAGCCCATCAGCAATATTCAAGGTGTTGTTCCTTTTTCTTCGGAACCTTTAGGAACCTTGACCATATCTTTGGAAGGAATTTTATCTGTAGATGACAACAGCCTGCAAAGCATCAGCATGAGTCCAAATCCTGCTACGGATCACCTCAACTTACAAGTACCTAATGCCGATGTAGAAATCGTATCGGTTTATTCTGCTCTAGGTCAGTTGGTATATCAACAAAACATGAATGGCCGCACGAACTTAACTATGGACTTGAGTAATTTTAAAAGCGGCGTTTATCTGGTCAATATGCTCACCGCTGATGGACAAACCGTGGTTAGAAAGCTTGTTAAGCGTTAAGTAAGGATTTATGGATGGCCTTTACCAGGGCCGGACCCTCATAGATGAAGCCGGTGTAAAGTTGTACCAAACTTGCTCCGGCTTCTAACTTTTCTAAAGCGTCTTCTGCGGAGTGAATCCCTCCCACTCCAATAATTGGAATAGAACCCTCACTTTTTTGGTGCAAGAAGCGAATCACTTCTGTACTTCGACTGGTCAAGGGTTTACCACTTAAGCCTCCGTTTCCGATAGCTTTTACTTTCTCTGCCGATGTAGTCAAAGGCTCGCGTGCAATGGTGGTGTTGGTAGCGATGATACCATCAGTATTGGAATCACGAACAATATCAATAATATCTAAGAGCTGATCTTCATTGAGATCTGGAGCAATTTTGAGCAAGATCGGCTTAGGGTTTGCTTTAGCCTGATTTTTGACCTGCAAGGTTTTTAAAAGTTCCGTGAGTGGCTCCTTCTCTTGCAAGGCTCTTAGGTTTGGCGTATTGGGCGAACTCACGTTGACCACAAAATAATCGACATGATCAAACAGCGCCTCAAAGCATTTGATGTAATCTGAGGTCGCCTCCTCATTAGGCGTGACTTTGTTCTTACCAATATTCCCTCCTATGATAATCTGCGTCTTGCGGTTCTTTAAACGACCAATGGCTGCGTCCACCCCTTGATTGTTGAAACCCATTCTGTTGATTATGGCCTTGTCTTGCTTTAGACGGAACAAGCGCTTCTTGGGATTACCGTCTTGCGGCTTTGGAGTTATGGTGCCGATTTCTACAAAACCGAATCCGAAGTTACTCAGCTCATTATACAGCTTGGCGTCTTTATCAAAACCTGCGGCCAATCCTACAGGATTGTCAAAGGTGAGTCCAAAGACCTCTCTTTTAAGTTTGGGATCCTTTTTAGCATAAATGGATCTAAAGAGCGGGCCTAAGCCAATTTTATGCATCAAACGAATGAGTCCAAAGGTAAAGTGATGTACCTGTTCTGGATCGAAACAAAAAAGCAGTGGTCTTAGCAGGAATTTATACACGAGAGAATGTTTGCACAAAAATACATTTTCTTCTCCTTTTGCCACAGAGGAATTGTGAACAAATTTCCACTTGTTCACCTGCTTGTATATGGTTATTTTTGAGGGAGAAAAACACCTTCCATGATAGACAGAAAACACCTCATTGACCGCTTTGTAAGCTATGTGACCACAGATACTGAATCTGACGCTTCCAGCCCAACCACGCCCAGTACTGAAAAGCAGTGGGATCTAGCCAACAAGCTTTTTGAAGAACTCAAGGCCATTGGCATGAGTGAGGTGACCATAGACGATAAAGCCTATGTGATGGCTACTTTAGCGTCTAATGTGGATCACGATTTACCGACCATTGGTTTTGTGAGTCATTTTGATACTTCTCCAGATTTCACGGGAGCTAATGTAAAGCCGCAAATTCACGAGAATTACGACGGCGGAGATATTGTCTTGAACGCTGAGCGAGACATCGTGCTATCCCCGAGTTATTTTGAAGACCTTCTACTCTATAAAGGCCAGACCTTAATCACCACGGACGGTACTACCCTTTTAGGGGCTGATGATAAAGCCGGGATCACGGAGATCGTATCGGCCATGGAATACTTGATCAATCACCCAGAGATTCCGCACGGACGCATTCGCGTATGTTTTACTCCAGATGAAGAGATCGGTCGTGGTGCCCATCATTTTGATGTGGAAAAATTTGGTGCCGATTGGGCCTACACCATGGACGGCTCTCAAATTGGAGAATTGGAATACGAGAATTTCAACGCAGCCGGCGCGGTGGTTACCATTAAAGGAAAGATCGTGCATCCGGGCTACGCCAAAGGCAAGATGATCAATTCTATGTACATTGCCACAGAATTCATCAATGCGCTTCCTGCAGATGAAACTCCAGAAACTACAGAAGGCCGTGAAGGATTCTATCACCTTTACGATCAACAAGGTGGCGTAGATCAAACACAACTGCAATATATCATTAGAGATCACGATCGCGAAAAATTTGAGGCTCGCAAAGCAACCGTTTTAGAGATTGCACGTCTATTGAATGAAAAGCATGGAGCAGATACTGTTTCGGTGGTGCTTAATGATCAGTATTTCAATATGCGAGAAAAGATTGAGCCCGTAATGCATATAGTGGAACTTGCTGAAGCTGCAATGCAAGAGGCTGGAATTACTCCGATCATCAAGCCGATCCGCGGTGGTACAGACGGATCTCAATTGAGCTTTATGGGGCTGCCTTGTCCAAATATATTTGCAGGGGGCCACAATTTCCACGGACGCTATGAATACGTTCCTGTGGAAAGCATGGAAAAAGCCATTGAGGTCATCGTCAACATTGCTCGCAGGCTGGCCACCAAGTAATTAATAACAACACATTACGCTATGAAAAAGAAAATGCTAACAGCCCTTTTGGGCCTGTTTACTGCTGCCCTATGGGCACAGGATGATCAATCAGAATCACCAAAACCCATTGACGAAAGAAAACACGAACTGCGATTGGATGCCATAGAAGCATTAGCCATTCCGAACATTGAGATCAATTACGAATACGTGCTGAGCCGCTATTCTGGAGTTGGAGCAGCGATCAACATTGGTTTAGAAGACAGCTTCAATGAATACCAAGCCTTTGCACTCACTCCTTTTTACAGACAATACTTCTTTAATAAAAAAGAGTATGGAGCGCGCGGGTTCTTTGTGGAAGGTATGCTGCAGTTTGCCTTTGGTAAAGAAGAGTTTACAGAGGAATTTGCAGGTATCCCAGATAGAGAAGTTCCCGGCTTTATAACCACGGATGAATCTTGGTTCAATACGGGAATCGGGATCGCTGTTGGACAGAAATGGGTAAGCAATAACGGTTTTGTATTTGAACTCAGTATTGGTGGCGGACGTTACCTATTGAGTCCTGACTTTGGACCGGAAGGATTCTTTAGAGGCGGACTTTTAGTTGGATACCGATTCTAAATGATTTTAGGCTGCAACAAACTTGCACCAATAAAAAAGCCGCTCCAAAAGAGCGGCTTTTTTAATTGCCCGAAAGCAACTTATTTTTTCGCAGGTTCGTTTAAGCGTTTGCTTTTTTCCATTGAAATAGCTGCACGATCAAATTTGATCTTGCCAGCTCCAGTCTCAATGATGCAAGTACCGTCATCGTTTAGATCCAATACCTTGCCGTGCATACCGCTAATGGTAACCACGCGATCTCCCTTTTTTAATTCTTCAATGAACTTGCGTTCTTGTTTTTGCTTTTTACGTTGTGGCGCTATCAAAAAAAGATAGAAAACGGCAAAAAGCAGTAATAAGGGAACAAATTGTTGAATACCTTCCATGGATTATCTTCCTGAAGGATTAGCTTGGATTGGAGATCCACCTGCAGCTCCGGCCTTAGGAGTTACAAATGCTTTGATCTTGATCATTTCTTTACCGTTGCGCGTGTTAGCAGTGATAGTCACTGTTTTGCTTACTTGGTTTTGTCCAGATCCGTTAAACTTCACAAGCATCTCTCCTTCTCCACCAGGAGGGATAGACTCACGTGACCAAGTTGGAACTGTACATCCACAGCTTGATTTTGCATCTACAACAACCAATGGAGCGTTTCCAGTATTAGTGAATTTGAACAAGTGCTCTACATTAGTTCCTTGATCGATAGTTCCGAAGTCGTGCTCAGTAGCTTCAAAAGTCATAATTGGGAACTTCGCTTCATCTCCGCTAGTGCTCGTAGCTGCACCTGCGTTAGCAGATACATCAGTCGTTCCGTCTACTTTTTCAGCAGCGTTTTCCTTACAAGAAGTAAAGGCAAAAGCAACAAAGGCTGCCAATATTAATGCTGATTTTCTCATCTTTTTAGGTTTAATTTTTTTAAGAGTGGCTAAAATAACCAAAATTTCTATTCTATCTAAGTCCTCGCCCTATTTTGTTGAGGCTGTCATTGTCGCGGTATTGCTGGACTAATTTGTCCAAAATACCATTGATAAAAATACTGCTTTTAGGGGTAGAATACTCCTTGGCAATTTCTAAATATTCGTTAATTGTAACCTTTACGGGAATGCTTGGGAAGTGTAAAAATTCTGCGATTCCCATCTTGATCATGATCATATCGAGATCTGCGATCCGGTCTTTATCCCAGTTTGGAGTCTTACCAATGATGTCCTTAGTGTATTTTTCGTCATGAAGCACCACTTTTCTAAAGAGATCCACGCCAAAATCTAGATCTTCCTTATTCTTAAAAGCGGGCGGCATGAGTTTTCCATCTGATGGGTTTGGCCCCATTTGATTCAGCAACTTGACGATCCCCGTATTGACAACCGGATAGTCATCCAACCAGGTCAATCGCTTGTCTTCAAAATAATCGTAAAGCTTATCATTGGGTGCAATGATCTGTTTGTAAAGTTGGATCACAAAATCCTTATCGGCCTTAAAATCTGGCTCAGCACCATTCATGTATTGCTCAAAGATCTCCGAAGCGAGCACCTCTTTGTGCAACAAACTGATGTATTCATCATCCAATTGCCAAAAGTCTAGCTTTCGCTCGGCAATTAAATTATTTAATGCTGCATTGTCCTTTAAAAGAACGAGCACTTTGTTGTCTATGAATCGAGTATTGGGATTGAGATCTTCCTGAGTTACTAGGTGTTTCTTTTTGCGCTTTTCCAGTTGCACCTCAGCATAAGCACGTAAGTTTACCAACAGGCCTAACATCACCAAATGCAGATCGCGCATCTGCTCCATGCTGTAAACCAGGAACTTTTCACTCTTTTTGAGTTCATCAATTTCTGCTTTGTCAAAAGCATAGATGGTCTGTAATACTTTTATACGTATATGTCTTCGGGTCAACATGAATAAGAACTTAACACAGGAATACTTTGTTGTACCCTGCAAATGTAATTAAAAAACGCCTTGTGTTTACTGTGGATTAGCTATCCTTTTTACGCGCATCAATTCTCGCCTGAGCAATATCAAAAGCCGCTTGATGCGTCGTGATGTTTTGCTGCTCTGCTTTCTCTAGGATCTCCAGGGTAGTATTGTAGATGTTCTCCGTCTTGCGCATGATGTCTGCCTTGCCGTAGTTCTCCAATTCTGCATAGACGTTGATGATCCCACCAGCGTTGATCAAGAAATCGGGAGCGTATACGATTCCTCGCTCACGCAAGCGCTTTCCGTGGATGTTCTCATCCGCCAATTGATTGTTGGCAGCACCTGCAATAACAGGAGCTTGTAGCAACTCAATGGTCTGATCATTAACCGTAGCACCTAAAGCACATGGTGCGTAAATGTCCATAGGCTCTGCATAAAGATTATCGCCGCGATAGATCTCTGCTCCGTACTTTGAACTCACCTCTTGCAAACGCTCTTCGCTGATGTCACTCAAAACAACTTTTGCTCCTTCATTGGTCAAATGCTCAACCAATGCTTCACCAACATTTCCGATCCCTTGTACAAAGACGCGTTTGTCTTCTAACATTTCAGAACCAAAACGGTATTTAGCAGCTGCTTTCATTCCCATAAAAACACCATAAGCTGTAATTGGAGATGGATTTCCGGCCCCTCCTTTAGCTTCGGAGATTCCCGTTACATAAGGAGTAACGGTGCGCACCAAGTCCATATCAGAAGTAGCCATACCCACATCTTCTGCAGTGATATACTTTCCACCCAACGAGTGTACAAACTCTCCAAAACGCAACATAAGTTCTGGAGTTTTCTGCGTCTTAGCATCACCTATGATGACCGCCTTTCCTCCACCGAGATTCAAACCAGTAATAGCCGACTTATAAGTCATTCCTCGAGACAAACGAAGCACGTCGTTCAAGGCTTCCCATTCGGTCTTATATGACCACATTCGGGTACCTCCCAAAGCGGGTCCCATCACGGTATTGTGGATACCAATTATTGCTTTTAAACCTGTATCTTTGTCATTACAAAAGACCACTTGCTCGTGGTTATCGAAAGAAAGTTGACCAAAAACGGGATCCATTTTTTTCAGGTCTTCAAAAGGTATGGTTTCTGCCATCATAAATGTAATAGGTTAAGAATCCTTTAAAAAGGACGGGCAAAAGTAACGGTTAATTGAATTATTAACAACTAAATAGGGGTATAAATAAGAATAATTTATTAACCATCTACTGAGGGAATGAAGGAACTGAGGTATCTCAACAAATTTTTTATCAAGTATCGCGGACGGCTTGTCCTGGGGCTACTCATCACGGTTGTGGCGCGAATCTTTGCTTTGTTCATTCCAATCTTTCTAGGAAATATTATTGATACGGTGAGCGCATTTTACAACGCCACCAAAGATCAAATGGCCGCCTTGAATTCTGAACTCAATACCAACATTTTAATCATCATTGGAGCGGCCTTACTTTCTGCCTTTTTTACCTTCTTGATGCGTCAGACTTTGATCGTGATCTCTCGTTATATCGAGTTCGATTTGAAAAACGAGGTCTTTTTGCAATACGAGCGGCTCTCCTTGGCCTTTTACAAACAAAACCGAACCGGAGATCTGATGAGCCGGATCAGTGAAGATGTCTCAAAGGTCCGTATGTATGTTGGTCCAGCAGTAATGTATAGCGCCACCACGGTGACGACCTTTGTAGTGACCATCAGCTATATGATCTATACAGCTCCAATGCTTACGCTTTACGCCGTAACACCACTTCCCATACTGTCAGTAGCCATTTATAAGCTGAGTCGGGCCATACATAAAAGAAGTACTGTGGTGCAGGAGTACTTGGCCAAACTCACCACCTTCACCCAAGAATCCTTTAGCGGTATTTCAGTGATCAAGGCATACGGGATTGAACCTCCAACCAATGCGAGCTTTATAGACTTGGCAGAAGGTAGCAAGGATAAGAATATTGAATTGGTTAAAGTACAGGCCCTTTTCTTTCCCTTAATGATCTTACTGATCGGAATCAGCAATACCTTAGTGGTATATATTGGAGGACAACAGTACATCAACGGCCAAATAGATCTAGGGACCATTGTAGAATTCTTGGTCTATGTGAATATGCTGACCTGGCCTGTGGCCATTGTGGGATGGGTAACCTCTATGGTCCAGCAGGCAGAGGCCTCTCAAAAACGCATCAACGAATTCTTAAGTCAGCAACCAGAAATTGAGAATCCTACTTTAGAACCTTTGACACTGCAAGGAACCATTGCATTCAATGATGTCTATTTCACCTATCCAGACACTGGAATCACTGCTTTGAAAGGTGTAAGTTTTAATCTAAAGCCCGGAGAAAAACTCGCCATACTGGGGAACACAGGTTCGGGTAAATCAACCATACTGGAATTGTTAGGCAGGCTTTATGACGTTAAAGAGGGTAGCATTACTATTGATGGGAAAGATCTTCGCGAACTCAACTTAGAAGCCTTTAGGCAGCAAATGGGCTATGTGCCCCAAGACGCTTTCTTGTTCAGTGATACCATTGCCAACAACATTAAGTTTGGTAAAGAAGAGGCTAGCGAGGCTGAAATTCAGCAAGCCGCCAAGATGGCCGTGGTTCACGACAATATTGTTGATTTTAGTAAAGGCTATGACACCATTTTAGGAGAACGCGGCATCACCCTTTCTGGAGGACAGAAGCAACGTGTTTCTATTGCTAGAGCCTTGATCAAATCGCCTAAACTACTCCTATTGGACGATTGCCTCTCTGCGGTGGATACGGAAACTGAAGAGGCCATTTTGAGCAATTTAGAAGTCGCAACTCAAGATTGCACCACCTTGATCGTAAGTCACCGGGTCTCTTCTGCAAAGACTGCAGATCAGATCATTGTACTTGAAGAAGGGCAGATTTTACAACGCGGTACTCACCAAGAATTGCTCACTCAAGAAGGCTATTACAAGGACCTTTACCAAAAGCAATTGGCAGAAAAAGAAATATAGTTTGCCTATTGTTTGCTATCGTTTTTTTTTAGATTTTTGGCTAACGCAAAAACTAAACTAAACATGAGTGATCACATGCTGGAGAAAGAAGAAATCTACTCCAAAGTCCTGAGAGCTGGGCGTCGGACGTACTTCTTCGATGTTCGATCAACCAAGGCAGGAGACTATTATTTGACCATCACAGAGAGTAAAAAGTTCACTAATGAAGATGGTTCTTTTCACTACAAGAAACACAAAATATACCTCTACAAAGAGGATTTCTCTAGTTTTAGAGACCACGTAAATGAGATGATCGACTTCATCATTGCAGAGAAAGGAGAGGAAGTGATCAGTGAGCGCCATCAGAAAGACTACAAAAAGGAATACCAAAACGGGCAGCCACAAACGGCTGAGGTGAGTTCAGAGCCGACCACCCAATCCTTTACTGATATTGACTTTGACGATATTTAAATCTTAAAGTTTCCCTAAATGAAAAACCGCTTGGCCCCTTTGCCAGCGGTTTTTTTTATCTTTAAGAATTATAGATTACAGCATTAATCCAACCACAACACACAAACCAACCATGTTAAGAATCGCCTTTAGCCTGGCTGTATTTTTCTCTCTAACAGCAGCGGCACAAGACTATCAAGTAGATCTCAATTATTACCTCCCATCAGACGTCACCTATGACCCCAACATCCCCACACCAGAAAGTGTGATCGGACATCAAGTTGGAGACTGGCACATCACCCACGACAAACTTGCCATGTATATGCAAGCCTTGGCTGCTGCGAGTGACCGCATAACCATTGAGTCTAGAGGAACTACCTTTGAAGGGCGACCTATATTGTTACTCACCGTGACCAGCCCAGAGAATCACAGCCGAATTGATCAGATACAAGCGGCACATATGGCACTCACCGATAACGGCAGCGGAGACACTACTCAAATGCCCGTAATTGTATATCAAGGCTTTTCCATCCACGGAAACGAACCCAGCGGATCTAATGCGGCTCTGCTCTACGCCTACTATTTGGCAGCGGCCCAAGGCCCCGTGATTGAGGAGAAACTAAAAAATACGGTTGTACTGTTGGATCCTTCGTTCAATCCGGATGGATTGCAGCGTTTTGCCTATTGGGCCAACGTACACAAAAGTATCAACATCAATCCAGATCCAAACGATCGCGAATACAGCGAGGTATGGCCGGGCGGACGCACCAACCACTATTGGTTTGATATGAACCGCGACTGGTTACCGGTACAATTACCAGAATCCAGAGCGCGTATTGAAAGCTTTCACAAATGGTATCCGAATGTATTGACAGACCATCACGAAATGGGCACCAATGCGACCTTCTTTTTCCAACCGGGAATTCCATCGAGAACGCACCCTTTAACGCCACAGCGCAATCAGGACCTTACCGGAGAGATCGCTGAGTTCCACGTAAAGGCCTTGGATCAGATTGGTAGTTTGTATTATACGGAAGAGAGCTTTGATGATTTTTACTACGGAAAGGGTTCTACCTTCCCAGACATCAATGGTGGAATTGGAATCTTATTTGAGCAAGCCTCATCTCGAGGTCACGCTCAAGAAAGCGATAATGGAATTTTGACCTTCCCGTTCACCATCAGAAATCAATTGACTGCAGCCTTAAGTACTTTAGAGGCCAGCGCAAACATGCGCACCACCCTTTTGGACTACCAAAAGCAGTTCTTTAGCGACGCGCGCAACGAGGCGTCAAAAGGCGGTGCTTATATTGTTGGTGACCCTAAGGATGCTGCCCGTGTTTATCATTTTGCTGAGATCTTGGATCGTCATAAGATCAAATTTCACGAACTTAAAAATGACGTGAACGTTGGCGGAAAATCCTATAAACAAGGCTTTAGCTATATCATTCCAAAGAATCAAAAGAACCACCGTCTACTCAATGCCATGTTTGATGTGCGCACCACTTTTAAAGACAGTTTGTTCTATGACATTTCTGCCTGGACCTTCCCTATGGCGTTCAACCTCAACTACAGCGACAAAGCTTCTTTGAGTGCAGCAGGAGCTGAGGTGACGGACCTAAAACCTAAGGAAACAATCCTAACAAACACAGGAGGTTATGCCTATTTGATGGAATGGCACGAATACTATTCACCTAAGGCGCTCAATATGATCCTGGAAGAGGGCATTCGGGCTAAAGTGGGCATGAAACCCTTCACCCTTGGTGGGAAACAATACGATTACGGAACCATCATGATCCCAGCGCAGAATCAAAAGCTCGGCCCCCGAGATCTGGCCAAGTTCCTCAATGATGTTGCTCGCGAGAGCCATATTGAGATTACGGGTGTAGGTACAGGTTATACTCAGGGAATTGATTTGGGAAGTAACCAATTCAGAGCCATTGAAAAGCAAGAGGTAGCTTTGATCATTGGTAACGGAATGAATCCTTATGATGCTGGTGAGATCTGGCATTTGTTTGATACGCGTTATGGCATGAAGATCACTAAAATTGATACGGATGATTTTGGTCGCGCTGATCTGAGCCGATACACGGACATCATTGTTCCTAATTCTTGGGGCAGTGCTTTGGATAAATCCGACGCTGAGAAACTTGAAGATTGGATCCGCGATGGCGGGACCTTGATCGCCTACAAGAATATGGGACGTTGGTTGGATCGCAATGAACTCATGAAGATCGAATTCAAGTCTGAACAAGACACGGCGACTAACATCAGTTTTGAACAACGCAGCAACTATTTTGGGGCTCAGGTTATCGGTGGAGCTATTTTCAACACCAAATTAGACCTTTCTCACCCGATCGCCTTTGGATACACCAAAGACAATATGCCCACCTTTAGAAACAGTACCCTGTTTATGGAGGCGGATGCGCAGAGTTACAATAATCCGGTGCAGTATACCGAGAATCCGCTGCTCAGCGGCTATATCTCTGAAGAGAACTTGGAGCTGCTCGGTGGGACTTCTATGGTTAAGATCCAAGGCAAAGGCCGCGGACAGATCATTTACTTTACAGACAACACCAATTTTAGAGCTTTCTGGTACGGAACCAACAAACTCTTGATGAACGCAATTTTCTTTGGTGATGAAATGTAGAAAGTATTTACTTTCGGGACTTTGTGTACTACTTTTCAGCTTCAATATGCTGGGACAAGAGGACGATCAACAGGACCAGCCCTATCACGTATTACAGGGGGAGAACACCTATACTTGGGTAGATAACTCACCGCGAGCTTTTGTGACCATTACGGTACCGGGAGCAGAGATTGAGCCAGAAACAGAGGTGCTCGGATTTACAGTTGACAAGGACTATTATCAATTATTGCCACGTCCTTATGAAAGCGAAATGTATACCAATGCTTCAGACACCATTAAGGAAATTGAATTGTTGAATTTCTTTAAAGACGATGAAATAAAATACATGGAAGCCGAAACCATGAATACCACCTTAGAGGTCACTTCTGAGATCTTTAAAAACAGTGATGGTAAAAAGTTTCAGTTGTGGTATTATCCAACGCCCAAAGCGATTTTAGACACCCTTTCTAATTTTGAAACGGCTACTCGTTACCATTATCACTTAGACTTTGTGGCCAATGATCACCTTTACGGGGTATACACGATCTCTTATGAAGAGGAACCGCTAGAAGAAGCGCTTGCTCGGATTAAAGGAATCACGGAAACCATAGATGTTTTTGGCTATTATGTGGATTTGGACGCTTTGAGCTATCGCTTATCCTTTAATGAACCCGAAGAAGCCATGGAGTTTGTCGACGTAAGAGCGAACTATGCTTTAACGGTACCCGAGTGGCTCAACATTACGCGTTCAGAATATGAAGATGTCTTCTTTGCCTCATTTCCCGATAATTACAACATCAAAAACGCCATGTCCATCTCCTTCTATGACAAGGAGGATTTTAAATCCTTCAAGGCATTTAATAAGGAAAAACTGGTCGGTTTAAAAATGGGAGATAATATCGGGCGCACCACAGTCATGATCAAAAATGAATTGGAACCCCCAGAGAATTCAACAGGAGTTTCTTATAAGATTCAGCAAATGGCTGGCAGAGCTATGTATGAGATGCAATACGTAACCTATGAAACACCTACGGGATATCTATTGATCAACTTTACAGCCACGCCAGAAACCTATGACATCAATGCTCCCAAATTCAGAGAGGTTCTAGAAGGACTTTCCTTTGATATTGAGGAAGCAGAAGAATCTGACGATTAAGCGATTCGCAATCCGTTTGGAGTTTCTTTGGAAGGCGACAAGATCGTAACTGCCTTGCCGTCTACGGCTCCCAGTACTAAACATTGGCTCATAAATGGGCCAATTTGTTTTTCAGGGAAGTTCACCACAGCGACTACTTGAGTTCCCAATAGTTCTTCTTTGGAATACTTCACGGTGATCTGAGCAGAACTCTTTAGTATTCCCAGTTCGCCAAAATCGATCCAAAGTTTATAGGCCGGGTTTCTGGCCTCTGGGAAATCGGCTACTTCTACAACGGTTCCCACCCGCATGTCTACTTTGGTAAAATCGTTCCAACTCAGTTCCATAGTGTATAAATTTAACGGTCTTAAAAATAGGCAATCTTGCCGTATCTTTGTTGTAACGATGGCGTTGGATTTCCGACAGATAAGGCACACCAAAACATTACAATTGCATGGCTAGAACTGAATCAAAAATGATCCCATTGGGCACCCCAGCCCCTGACTTTTTCTTGGACGACGTAATGAGCACCGGATTTAAGAATTTAGAACAGGTAAAAGGAGATAAAGGCACGGTGATCATGTTCATTTGTAACCACTGCCCTTTTGTAAAGCATGTCAATGAAGAATTGGTTCGCATTGCCAATGACTACACCGTTCCTGGCTTTGGTTTTGCCGCCATTAGCAGCAATGATGTTGAGACCTATCCACAAGACGGCCCGGAAGAAATGTATGATACCGGACGCAAGCACAAATATCCTTTCCCATACCTCTATGACAAAACGCAGGAGGTTGCTTTGGCTTATGGCGCTACTTGCACTCCAGATTTCTTTGTCTTTGATGCCGATCTAAAATTGGTCTATCGCGGTCAATTGGATGACTCGCGCCCTTCTAATGGTATTCCAGTGAATGGTCGGGATCTACGTGAGGCCTTAGATAATATCCTAAATAACCATCCGCAGCGCAAAGATCAAAAACCGAGTATTGGTTGTAATATCAAATGGAAACCAAATTCAGAAGACGGCTTGCAATTCTAGCAACATTCGGAGTTGATTGAATAGTGTATATTTGCGGCTTTTTAGCGAAGAAGCCATGAAGACCCTATTACGCAACTTTACCCAAAACCCAAAAAACGATATTCTTTCTGGACTTACCGTGGCTTTAGCCCTGGTTCCAGAAGCAGTTGCTTTTGCCTTTGTGGCAGGGGTAGATCCTTTGGTCGGGCTCTATGGCGCTTTTATGATGGGACTCATCACAGCCCTCTTTGGAGGTCGTCCAGGAATGATCTCCGGAGCGACAGGAGCCATGGCCGTAGTGATGGTCCACTTGGTGAGCAAGGGCAATGAAGTTGGACTCACACTAGAGCAACCTGTGGAGCAATTGGGACTCCAATGGTTGTTCATCACCCTACTCCTAGTTGGGATCATACAGATCAGCGCTGGATTCCTTCGTTTAGGAAAGTTTGTGCGTCTTATACCGCATCCAGTAATGTTGGGATTTGTAAACGGTTTGGCAATTGTGATCTTCTTGTCTCAATTGGGACTGTTTAAAACCAAGGTAAACGGAGAATTTGAATGGTTGAGCGGCGGTCCATTATACCTAATGCTTGGCCTAGTAGCCTTGACTATGGGAATCATGTGGGGCTTACCCAAACTCACTAAAAAAGTACCAGCAGCCTTATTGGCAATTATTGTTGTGGCAGCGATCGCCATCTTTGGTGGATTGGATGTAAGCACTGTAGGATCCTTTATTCGAGAAGGAGGAGGATCGGGTCTTGAAGGAGGCCTACCGATGTTCCAATGGCAGATCTTTGATATGTTCTCCACCTTAGACGGACACTGGCTCAGCACCATTGTTCCAACAGCTTTTATTTTGGCAGCGATCGGGCTTATTGAATCCCTGATGACCCTTAACCTCATCGACGAACTTACAGAAACCCGCGGAAGTGGAAACCGAGAGTGTGTGGCCCAAGGTGGTGCTAATTTCATCAATGGACTTTTTGGTGGTATGGGTGGTTGTGCTATGATCGGTCAATCCATCATCAACATCAACTCCGGTGGTCGTGGTAGACTTTCCGGAATTATTGCTGCTGTGGCCCTCTTGTGCTTTATTCTCTTCGGAGCAGGTCTTATTGAACAGATACCAATTGCCGCACTAGTTGGGGTAATGTTTATGGTAGTGATTGGAACCTTTGCCTGGAGTAGCTTCAGAATCCTTCATAAAATCCCACTGGCGGACACTGTAGTTTTAATTGCCGTGTCTGCCATCACCGTATGGCAAGACTTGGCCATTGCCGTATTGTCTGGAGTTGTGATCTCTGCCTTAGTATTTGCCTGGAAGAACGCTACTATGATTCGTGCGCGTAAGCAGATCAAAGAAGACGGCACTAAGGTTTATGAGATCTGGGGACCTTTGTTCTTCGGATCGGTTCAGAATTTCAATGGGAAGTTTGACGTAAAGAACGATCCTACTCAAGTAGAGATCGACTTTATGGAATCCAAAGTAAGTGATCACTCCGGTATTGAAGCCTTAAGAGGAATTGCCAACCGATACATCCAACAAGGCAAGCAAGTCAAATTGACTCACCTGAGCCCAGACTGCATCGCCTTACTACTCAAAGCCAATCCGCGTTTTGAGACCATCATTGAACGATCCATTGACGATCCGCGTTACTATGTAGTCACCGATATGGTTGACCAAGAGATATAAAAAAAGCGGCCCTTGAGGCCGCTTTTTCATTTACTTTACTTCCATGAGTTCTACATCGAACACTAGGGTTGCATTTGGCGGAATAACGCCTCCTGCTCCACGGCTTCCGTAGCCCAATTCCGAAGGAATTACCAAGCGCGCCTTATCGCCAACCTTTAAAAGTTGGATCCCTTCATCCCAACCTGGGATCACCTGCCCCATTCCTAATGGAAACTCAATAGGGTTTCCGCGGTTGTATGAAGAATCGAATACCATACCGTCTGCCAACATTCCTTTATAGTGCACAGCAACAGTCTTTCCAGCTTCTGCCTTAACACCGTCACCCTCTTGGATTAGTTTGTAGTACAAACCACTATCGGTTTTATCAAAACCAGCCGTTAGGTCTTTCATGGCTTGTTCTGCAGCAGCTTTAGCAGCAGCTTCTCGCTCTGCTTTGGCTCCGTTGAACATTCTAAAAGCCTCTACAGCGTTCCAGTTCTTGGCATCGTCACCTACGCGAACGATCTCTACCTTTTCCATCACATCGCCTTGTGCAATGGTATCCACGATATCCTGCCCTTCAGCAACTTTTCCAAATACAGTGTGCTTGTTGTCTAACCAAGGAGTCTCCACGTGTGTGATGAAAAACTGGCTCCCGTTGGTTCCAGGCCCTGCATTGGCCATAGAAAGTACTCCAGGCCCGTCGTGCTTAAGCTCTGGGTGGAATTCGTCATCAAAGTTGTAGCCCGGTCCTCCCGAACCTGTACCGTTAGGGTCTCCCCCTTGGATCATAAAATCATTGATCACACGGTGGAAGGTCAAACCGTCATAATACGGTTGTCCTTGAGGTTTGGCACCGTTCTCTAGGTTACCTTCTGCCAAAGCAACAAAGTTCCCTACAGTTCCAGGTGTTTTATCATAAGTGAGTTGAACCAAAATGTCACCTTTAGAAGTGGTGAATTTAGCATAGATTCCGTCTTGCATATCTTAGTGTTTAAGGCTGCAAAGATACGGTTTTAAATGGGCTTGGTAAATCTAGATGAGCAACAATCTAATTGGCTACCTCGCTGATGAATTTAATGCGATACAAACGAAGTTCTTCATCGTCGTAGTCGCCATCAAACTCTTCCATGGCCACATCGATCTTATCTGTTTCGGCTTCTAGGAAGTAATCGTGGATCTCTTCTTGTTGATCCTCGTCCAAAATATCCTCCAAATAATAATCAATATTGAGTTTGGTCCCGCTAAAGACAATAGCTTCCATTTCCTTAATGAACTCTGGCATTTCAAGGCCTTTAGCCGAGGCGATATCATCCAAGGGTAATTTGCGATCAATATTTTGAATGATGTATAGTTTTAAGGCCGAGTTGGTTCCGGTTGATTTGACCACAAAATCATCGGGGCGCTCAATATTGTTCTCTTCCACATAACGGGCAATAAGGCTAACAAAAGGCTCGCCGTATTTTTTGGCCTTCCCTTCACCCACTCCGTGAACGTTGGAGAGTTCACTGATGGTAATGGGGTATTTAAGCGCCATATCTTCTAAAGAAGGATCTTGGAAAATAACAAAAGGCGGTAAATCGAGTTTATTAGCCACCTTTTTGCGCTCTTCTTTGAGCAGTTTAAATAAGTTTTTATCCGTTCCTTCTCCGTTGGATTTCTTAGCTACGGTGATGGAAGTGTCTTCCTCATGATCGAATTTGTGATCTTCAGTCATCATAAAGGACACAGGATTGTCAATATAATCCAATCCCTTCTGAGTGAGTTTAAGCACACCATAGGTCTCAATATCCTTTCTGATGTAGCCAGCCACCAACGATTGACGGATCAGCGCCATCCAATAGGATTTGTCTTGATGCTTCCCGGAGCCAAAGAAATCCTGTTGGTCAGTTCTGTGGGATTTGATCAAAGCATTGACATCTCCCACCATAACTCGTACCAATTCTTTCGCTTTGTATTGCTGATTGGTCTTGCCCAATACGCTCAGCAGTAAATGCAATTGCTCTTGCGCCTCGTGTTTCTTTTTTGGGTTGCGGACGTTATCATCCATATCGCCGCCGGCGCCAGTCTTTACGTCAAATTCCTCTCCGAAGTAATGCAACAAAAACTTTCTACGAGACATGCTGGTCTCCGCAAAGGCAACCATCTCTTGAAGCAGCGCATGACCGATCTCCTGTTCTGCAACAGGCTTTCCGCTCATGAACTTCTCCAACTTTTCAATATCCTTATAGGAGTAAAAGGCCAAACAATGCCCTTCTCCTCCATCACGACCGGCACGTCCGGTCTCTTGATAATAGCTTTCTATACTTTTAGGAATATCGTTGTGGATCACAAAACGCACGTCGGGTTTGTCAATCCCCATTCCGAATGCTATTGTGGCAACCACTACATCAGCATCTTCCATCAAGAACATATCCTGATGCTTCACCCGAGTTTTAGGATCTAAACCAGCGTGATAAGGAACTGCTGCAATGCCATTCACTTGAAGGGTTTGCGCCAGCTCTTCCACGCGTTTTCTGCTCAAACAGTAAATAATACCGCTCTTCCCTTGATTTTGTTTTACAAAGCGGGTAATGTCTGCATCCACATTTTTGGTCTTGGGACGCACTTCATAAAAGAGATTCGGTCGGTTAAATGAGGCTTTAAAGGTATTGGCCTGTTGAATTCCAAGGTTTTTTAGGATGTCTTCCTGTACCTTTGGCGTAGCCGTAGCCGTGAGCCCAATTATTGGAATGGCGTCTCCCAAACGATTGATGAGCGTGCGCAAATTGCGGTATTCCGGTCTAAAGTCATGGCCCCACTCGCTAATACAGTGCGCTTCATCTATTGCCACAAAACTCACAGTAACTGATTTGAGGAACTCAATATTATCTTCCTTGGCGAGAGATTCCGGCGCCACATAGAGAAGTTTGGTCACTCCGTCTACTATGTCTTGTTTAACTTGTTTTACTTCTGATTTATTCAGGGAAGAATTAAGTACGTGGGCAATCCCCTTGTTCTCAGAGATGGCTCTTAAAGCATCCACCTGATTTTTCATCAAGGCGATCAAGGGAGAAACCACTATGGCGGTGCCATCTTTCATCAAGGCAGGGAGCTGATAACACAGAGACTTGCCTCCGCCCGTAGGCATGATGACAAAAGTGTTGTGGTCGGTGACCACGCTTTTGATCACCTGTTCCTGTAGCCCCTTAAATTGGTCAAAACCAAAATATTTCTTGAGTGCAGCGTATAATTCGGAATCGTTCACTCTACTAAACGTTTTATAAAATCTGCTTAATCAACGGATCCGCAAGTCTGTTAAAAATAACGGCTCCGATAAGAAGTAAAATACCTTTAAACTCTCCATGACTTATCTCCCCTAAGGCATGAAAAATTATGTACTTTTGTATTTACAATATACTAATTTCTTTAGACCTCAGCAAGAAGAATAATTCCCGAGTTTTAATGAATCAAGAGCAGATCATTTCCATTGCCAAACAAACAATAGATACGGAGAGTAAAGCCATTGCGCATCTATCTAGTTTGGTTGATGAGACCTTTGCGGCAGCCGTAGAATATATCTACGCCTCTAACGGACGCGTTGTGGTTACCGGTATTGGTAAGAGTGCCAACATTGCTACGAAGATCGTAGCTACCTTGAACTCCACAGGTACCCCTGCCATTTTTATGCACGCCGCAGATGCCATTCACGGAGATCTGGGGACTATTCAACAAGAGGATACAGTGATCTGTATATCCAAAAGCGGAAACACGCCAGAGATCAAAGTTTTAGTTCCTTTGATCAAGGCATTGGGAAACAAGCTTGTAGGAATCACCTCCAATAAGGATTCTTTTTTAGGACAACAGGCAGATTATATCCTTCACGCTTATGTGGAAAAAGAAGCCTGCCCAAATAACTTAGCGCCTACTACTAGCACAACAGCACAACTGGTCATGGGTGATGCTTTGGCCGTTTGTCTTTTGGAGATGCGCGGTTTTAAAGCTGCGGATTTTGCTCGTTTTCACCCCGGAGGATCTTTAGGAAAGCAACTTTATTTGCGCGTACGTGACTTGACGGCGCTAAATAGCAAACCACAGGTAAGTCCACAAACCCCAATAAAAGAGGTGATCATTGAGATCTCCAAAAATATGTTGGGAGCCACTGCAGTAGTTGAGAACGATACCATTGTTGGAATCATCACCGATGGTGACCTGCGTAGAATGCTCACCAAAGTAGATAATATTTCCGGCTTGGTGGCTCAAGACATCATGAGTGCCAATCCCAAGACCATAGAGCAAGATGCTATGGCGGTTGCAGCCTATCAAAAATTGGATTCGCATGGAATTACACAATTATTGGTGGAAGAAGACGGAAAATACAGCGGCGTAGTTCACATCCACAACCTAACCAAAGAAGGGATAATTTAATGAGTACAGCTACCAATCAAGGCAAAGAAATGTCATTTTTAGGCCATTTGGAGGAACTCCGTTGGCACCTTATTCGTTGTACACTAGCCATTGTGGCCATGGGTATGATTGCTTTTTTGGCTAAGTCCTTTGTCTTTGACACCTTATTGCTCGGCCCTAAGAACGCCGATTTCCCAACCTACCAACTGCTTTGCAAGGTTGCGACCTTTCTAGGCTTTCAAGATAGCTTTTGCTTTGATGAATTGCCTTTCAAGATCCAAAGTATGAAGGTTGCTGGGCAATTCTCTGCTCACATTTGGACTTCCATAACGGCCGGATTCATTGTAGCCTTCCCTTATGTGCTCTATGAATTCTGGCGCTTTATTAGCCCAGGGCTCAAGGACAATGAACGCAGAACCTCTCGTGGATTTATTCTGATTGCTTCCTTCCTGTTTTTCTTAGGAGTGCTTTTCGGATACTACGTAGTAACACCGCTTTCTATCAATTTCTTAGGGTCCTACAAAGTGAGTGAAGAGGTATTCAACCAGTTCACTCTTGATAGTTATATTGGCTTGGTGCGCTCTGCAACCGTGGCTTGTGGACTCATCTTTGAGCTACCTATAATCATTTACTTCCTGACCAAGATCGGTTTGGTAACCCCGCAGTTCTTAAGGAAATACAGAAAATATTCGCTGGTATTGGTATTGATCCTATCAGCAATCATTACCCCTCCAGATATTGCCAGTCAAATTGTAGTGGCTGTGCCGATTCTGGTACTTTATGAAATCAGTATATACATCTCTAAAGCCGTAGTTAAAAAACAGGCCAAAAAGGCCAAAGCTGCCCATGGATAATATCGTCGACTCCTTTAACGACTACCGCGCCAAAATGAACGATAAGATTTTGGCCGATAACAACAAGATTGTAAAACGTATTTTTAATCTGGACACCAACGCCTTTCAAGAAGGTGCGCTGCCCAAAAAGACCAAAGAACTGCTGGGTCTTGGAAACTCTCTGGTATTGCGCTGTGATGACTGTGTGCGTTATCATTTAGAGTCTTGTTATGAGATGGGATTCACCAAGGAAGAAGTGGTTGAGGCCATGAGTGTTTCCCTGCTTATTGGTGGAACTATTGTGATCCCGCACCTGCGCCGCGCCTACGAATACTGGGAAGCATTAGAAGTTAAGAATAGTTAATGTCTTTGCGACTCCGTAGATAATCGCCATATTTGTCCCTATGAAGCTCCGCGCAGAAAATCTGATGAAATCCTATAAAGGCCGCCAGGTCGTTAAAGGGATCACCGTAGAAGTAAATCAAGGAGAGATCGTTGGTCTGCTTGGACCTAACGGAGCTGGAAAGACTACCTCGTTCTACATGATCGTAGGTTTGGTCAAACCCAACAGCGGAAACATCTACTTAGAAGGAACGGAGATCACCAAGTTCCCAATGTACAAGCGCGCTCAGAATGGAATTGGCTATTTGGCTCAGGAAGAATCTGTTTTTAGGAAGCTGAGTATTGAAGACAATATTTTGAGCGTATTACAACTCACCAAATTGTCTAAAAAGCAACAGCGCGATAAGATGGAATCGCTTATTGAAGAGTTTGGTTTAGGACATATTCGCAAGAACCGCGGAGACCTGCTTTCTGGTGGGGAACGCCGTAGAACAGAGATTGCGCGCGCCTTGGCTACAGACCCTCACTTTATTCTACTCGATGAGCCTTTCGCAGGAGTAGACCCTGTGGCAGTAGAGGATATTCAGCGCATTGTAGCGCGTTTGAAGGACAAGAATATCGGAATCCTTATTACAGACCACAACGTACAAGAGACCTTGGCCATTACAGACCGCACCTATTTGATGTTTGAAGGAAGTATTCTCAAGCACGGGATTCCAGAAGAACTCGCTGCGGATGAGATGGTGCGCAAGGTGTACCTAGGACAAAACTTTGAACTGCGTAAAAAGAAGCTGAATTTCTAGCTTTCCTTTTCCTCTTTTTTAGCTTCTGATTCTTTGATCGCAAGCAGTTTTTTCTGATAGCGACCCTGCACGATATCTACCACAACCAAAACGACGATCACAAAATAGAATGTGGTTTTAGACATGGGCGTGATCGGGTTGTCAAATAACTTGAGGTGAGCAATATGACCGCCTTCTGTCAGCAACATGATTCCAACAATAAAAAGGATAAAAAGTCCCAAAACCTCATACATACGGTTGCGCTCTAAGAATTGCGCTACCCTATCGGCCAACCAGATCATCAGCAATCCTCCTAAAACAATAGCAGTGGCCATTACCCAGAAGACATCGGTTAAGGCCATAGCACTCAGAATTGAGTCAAAAGAGAATACTAAGTTCATTACAATGATCGCGGCAATCACTTTCCCTACGGATTTCTTCTTGGCATCTTCCACCTGATCATCCACATGGGTCACCCCTACCATGTGCCAGATCTCTTTCATGGCGGTATAAATGATAAAGATCCCTCCGGCGAGAACAATCAAACTGTGCAGGTTGAACTCACCTGTGGCGACGCCTTCAAAAGGCAATTCAAACCACGGCTTTTGGAAGTAATCGATCACTGAGATCAAAAAGAACAACAAGGCAATACGCAATACGATAGCCATTAGGATTCCCACCTTACGCACATAGGCTTGCTTTTCTTTGGGAGCGTTCTTTGATTCTAAAGAGATGTACAGCAAATTGTCAAAACCGAGCACAATTTGCAGCATCAACAACATAAACAAGGTGATGATGTTTTCTGCCATGGTAATTATTTAGTAAGTGTATTTTTTACAATGGATAGGACTATATAGCCTATAATGATGAACGGAATAGCTATGATCTTGAAAAGCAACAAAGCTGCAATAGTAGCTATTACGAACCCATAAACAAAGCCATTTTCTTTAAGACCGAAAGACTTAAACTTAAGTGAAAACAAAGGTATCTCTGCATGCATAAGCAGACTGAATACAATCGTAACTCCAACTAAGACCCAAGAGTTAGTCAACAATTCATAGGCCCAAGCTGGGCTAAAATCTTCCGTGATCAAAATCAGACTGGCGATAAAAATAGCATTGGCCGGCGTAGGTAAGCCAATAAAACCAGAGGTCTGCCTTTCATCCACATTGAACTTGGCCAATCTATAGGCTGCAGAAATGACAATCAGCAAGCCAATAACTGGTAACCAACTTGGAACTAGTTCTTCTGGAATCAAAGGGTTCTTCTCCACCATTAAGGCGTCTAAATAAGTACCTATAGTACCGTCCCATTCGGCATTGATCATTAGGTGAATCATCATTAGACTTGGCACCAAACCGCTGGTGATGACATCGGCTAATGAATCCAATTGAACACCAACCTCTGTGGTCACCTTTAAAGCGCGTGCGGCAAGACCGTCAAAAAAGTCAAAAAATATCCCCAGAAACATAAAGAAAACTGCTCCTAAAGGTTGCCCTATGATTATGAAAATCGCAGCGATACATCCGCAACATAAATTCAAAGAAGTAAAAAGGTGAGGAATGTATTTGCGCATGAGTTTTTGACAATTGATTGTAAAAATAATAAAGTATTTTTGTCTGCAGGCGGAACTGCACAATAACAACGGCTTTTTGCAGTTTTAATAGGCAAAACAGCGTCCGCTTTAGACTGTAAAAAATTACGCTTGAAGAAGAAGTTATTACTCGTACTGCTGGTAGTTTGCCTGGGACTTCAGGCTCAGACCACCAGAAAGTATTCCAACGAATTTATGAACATTGGCGTCGATGCCGCGGCATTTGGTATGGCCAATGCTGTGACTGCGTCCACAGCCAACGTGAATTCGGGTTATTGGAACCCTGCGGGCTTGGTGCAATTGGAAGACAACCAATTGGCCCTGATGCACGCTTCCTATTTTGCCAATATTGCCAATTATGATTACGCAGCCTTTGCCATGCCTTTGGACAAACGATCTGCGGTGGCCTTGTCTGTTATTCGTTTTGGCGTGGATGATATTTTGAACACTACCCAATTAATTGACGAGCAAGGAAATATTGACTACAACAGGATCTCCCTATTCTCTACTGCAGACTACGGAGTGACCTTTTCTTATGCACGCGCCTTACCTTTAGACGGCCTGAATATTGGGGTCAATGCAAAAGTGATCCGTCGTGTGATTGGAGATTTTGCCAATTCTTGGGGTTTTGGATTGGACGCTGGAATTCAGTTTCAATCTAAATCCAATTGGAGGTTCGGAATCATGGCGCGAGACATCACGACCACCTTCAACGCGTGGACCATAGACGAAGATCAATTCGCAACCATTAGCAATGCCGTAGAAGGTCAAAATCAGGAATTGCCAGAGACTACAGAATTAACCTTGCCTAAGCTCAATATTGGGATCGCTAAAAAGTTTGTATTCCACTATGATTATTCGCTCTTAGCGGCAGTAGATCTCAATATGCGCTTTGCAGAGACCAACGATATCATCTCCAGTTCTTTTGCCAGTATCACACCAGCCGTGGGTCTGGAGTTTGGGTATATTGATCTGATCTTTGTTCGCGCTGGAGCGGGGAATTTTCAGAACATTCAACAATTGGACGGCAGTGACAATGTAGGGTTTCAACCCAACATTGGAGTCGGTTTTAAATACAAAGGAATTCAACTGGATTACGCCTTGACCGATATCGGTGACCAAAGTGCCGCCTTGTATTCTAACGTGTTCTCTCTAACAATTGATTGGAGCTTATTTAGATAGCCTATGCGGAAACTTTTACTTCTTCTCCTCACTTTTTTCACTTTACAAATCCAGGCACAAGAGCTGCAGCTCTCCAGCGGTGCGGAGGTTTCTATACTGACGATGGGCCCCGGAAAGGCCCTTTATGATTCTTTTGGACACACCGCAATTCGATTGGAAGATAAAGCCCGAGGCATTGATGTGATCTACAATTATGGAGTCTATGATTTTAGTGATCCGAACTTCTACGCAAAGTTTGCTAAGGGTCAAATGCGTTATGTGTTGGACCGCCGCCGTACCGAAGGTTTTCTACGGAATTATATAGAAGATAACCGTTGGATCAAAGAGCAGGTCTTAGCCCTGAGCCCACAAGAGAAACAAGCGGTGTTCAGCTATCTTGAAAACAATTTAAAGCCAGAGAACAGAGCGTACAACTACGATTTTTTCTACGACAACTGTGCCACAAAGATCCCGCTGATCCTTCAAGAGATCGTGCCAGAGATGCATATCGATTCCAGCTTTGTAGAAGAGCCGCAGACCTTTAGAACACTGATCCAGCAGAATGTACATTGGAACACCTGGGGTAGCTTTGGAATGGATCTCGGTATTGGTTCTGTAGTCGATAGAACAGCCCCTGTAAAGGATCATATGTTCTTACCAGAATATGTTTTTAAAGCTTTAGAAACGGCCAGTCGTGGTTCTGGAGAAGATGCAACAGCTCTAGTGGCTACAACTAAAGACCTTTTTGAGAACGAGCCTGAAGAGCGCGAAAGTAACTTTTTGACCAGTCCACTTTTGGTTATGCTACTGCTTGGCTTGGGCTTATTATTGGTCACCTATCGAGATAGCAAGAAGCAAAGCCGAACCAGAGTCGTAGACGCTGTTTTGCAGGTGTTTTTAGGTTTAGTAGGCGTGATCTTGTTATTGCTATGGTTCGCTACAGATCATTATACCACCGCTTATAACTACAATCTGTTATGGGCTTTCCCATTAAACCTGTTGTTGGCCTTTCAATTAGGCAAAAAACACCCCAAGCGCTGGTCAAAGGCCTATTTGAAGTTTTTATTGCTGATGTTGGTGTTGATGTGTATGCACTGGATTGTAGGTGTGCAAGTATTCCCTAAAGCGCTTATTCCTTTCGTGATCGCCTTGGCAATTCGCTATTTATACTTACTAAAAGCGGTAGACAAAGATCTATTGCCCGCGGTAGAAAATAATGGTGCTTAAGGTCTTTATCACAATACTGATATCCAAAAACAAGCTTCTGCGTTTGATGTAATACAGATCGTATTGCAGTTTCTCTAAGGCATCTGCATGTGAAACACCGTATTTGGCATTCACCTGCGCCCAACCTGTTACTCCAGGTTTTACAATATGTCTGATCTCATAAAAAGGGATGATCTCTGAAAGCTCCTTCACAAAAACAGGACGTTCTGGTCTTGGCCCGATCACGCTCATTTCTCCTTTAATCACATTTAAAAACTGAGGGATCTCGTCAAAACGGGTTTTGCGTAAAAAGTTACCAAAGCGGGTAATGCGGACGTCTTTCGCTGTGGCATACTGCGCACCATCTTTTTCAGCGTCCACTACCATGGTTCTTAGCTTTATGATCTTAAAGACCTTGCCGTTACGTCCAACGCGTTCTTGGGTGTAAAAAACAGGGCCTCGATTCCCGATAAGATTTCCAATAATGATGACGGGTGAGATCAGCAAACCAAAAATCAATCCTATTAGAGAGAATAGCAAATCCAACAAACGGTGGAAGAATAGATAGAGCTTGTTTTGATTGCTTCGGCTAAACGGGAAATAACGATAGAAGTCTTTATCTACGTGCTGTACAGGAACACGCTTAGAGAGTTCTTCATAAACCTGAGTATACTCTCGGATGGGGAATCCGCTCTCCAACAATTCCAATAGTTCGTTGTAAATACGTCGATTGATTCCTTGTGCTTCTGGTGTGCAAACCACGATTTCTGAAATGAAATGATCCGCTACAGCTTCCTTTATGTTCTTACCTTCAAATTCTTCTAAACCTCCAATTTCCAATGGTTTATAAGCCTTGTTTTCTGTATTTATAAAGCCGATGACTTTATAGTTGGGATCTACCTTGTGCAAAACCGAGGCGACCAGCTCAACCTCTGAAGCATCACTCACCAAGAGTACGCGTTTAAAGAAGCGCGGTGTGGCAATAAGTGAGATATAGGCATAACGCCAAAGAAAGAGTGCCACATTGATCGCTAAATAGAAATAGACGATCTGTATACGATTCTCCGGCAATTCCGGACTGAAGAATGGCGTGAGTAAATAGAACAGTACCGTGACTGAAGAGGTCAAAATGATGTTCTTGACCACCACCTCGAAATTACTGGCCTTCTGCAGATCATACAGCTCAAAAATAGTGGCAAAGACCGTGAGGTAAAGCCCCAATACTATAGACCAGAACCAATGTGATGAATTGATCTTGAAATAATCAAAATCAAATACCAAACCGACCCCGTATAATAAGGCCAATACGCAGAAGATATCTAAAATGCGCAGCAGGACCTTGCGTTCTGAGATATCAAAGTGAATATTGGATTTTTGGCTCATGGTAGGGGTTGGTAGGTGTTAAAAATAATAATCTAATTTAATATAGACTTCCACTTTTCCAGGATTAAAGGCCAAGCGTGCTCTTGAGCTCTTGCTAAAGCCTTTTCACTCATTGATTTATAGGTGGACTCGGAATTTAATATTCTCATAACAGCCGCTGCCATTGCCTCGGGGTCGTTTTTCGAAACGAGATACCCATTGACTCCTTCTGAGATCAAAAAAGGCATGCCTCCAACCTTAGTCGATACCACTGGAAGGCCCATAGCTTGTGCTTCAATCACAGAAAGGGGCTGATTGTCTGCTGTACTCGTGTTAAGAAATACTGCGGCTTTTTGCCCCAAAGCAATCCACTGTGTTTGATCTATTTTGCCCAGAAACGAGACATTCAATTTGTGTTGCGCTGCAAGAATTTGACATTCTTCTAGTATTTGTGGGTCACCCGGACCGGCCATAGTGAGTGTTGCCGTGGGAAATTTCAACTGTATGCGCTGAAAGGCTTGTAGGGCTAACTGCGGATTGTAAAGCGGCAAAAAAGCACGAAGCCAAACCAAGGTCGGAGCAAAGGCTTTATCCGCCGCTGGCCTGTAGCGCTCCAGATCTATCGCATTGGCAATGACCTCCACGCTACCTAACCCTGCTTGCTCAAATTGATCGGCCAAATAGGCAGAGGGACTCACCACAAGATGCGCTCCCTGACAATATTTCTTTAGCTTTTTAGGCGAACTTTTGATACGATCGGGCAGATTTCCTCCATGCAGTACAGGTATGTAAGCAATTTTAAACCTGCGTGCCCACCACCCGATGATGATCGCATAATAAAAATTCAAAGTGCTGTAGGTATCGATCAGCAGATAATCACAAGACTTTCGATGCCTGAAGACCGTCATCCACATATCGAGCAATCGCAACAACTTATTGTTGTGCGATGAACTCGCTACCACAGAAAATCCATCGGCCTCCAAACGCGAGATCAATCGCATGGAATAGGTCGGATTCTTAGCGGAGCTGCGCAGGTGGTTGCCTATGTAGACGAGGTTTTTTCTTTTCATTTAAAACAAATAATAACGACAACCCATAGATAAATGCCGGTGCCGCCAATCGCATTGAGGAGTGATTAATGGTCAAAAACCAAAAGATGAACAGTGCTATCAAATATGGATTGTGCCGTTGCCTAAACCAATAGAACAGCGGGGTCAAAAACAGTAACATTAGCGCTCCAAGTCCTAGAACTCCGTGTTCAGAAAGCAAACGACTCACCTCATTATGCGTCGCGGCCAAGGTACCCGATTGCTCAAAACGGTATTCCTTGATCTTGCCTACTCCAATCCCAGTCAAAGGTTCTTCAAAAAAGGCTTCAAGCTCACTGCTTATGAGTTCCGATCGTCCTGTGGTAATGTCTTGTTTTAGGCGTCCAGCGGCATCTCGGTTGGTGTATCTGTAGTCTATAAGTCCTGTGGTCTGAATGGAGGTAAAAAGCCAGGTAAAAATCAGTCCGACCACAACGATACCCAACTTGGGCAACATATTAGCCTTAGTCTTGGTGTTGGAGGTAATATATAGAAACAAAATAAAGAAGACTGCACAAATTCCAGCGGTGATCACTCCTCCCCTAGAAAAGGTCACAATCGCCCTATAACTCATAAAGAAAAGTAAAACCAAATCGACAATATTTACAATTCGATCTTTAATGGTGAATAAGCGGGTGATCAAAATGAACATGCCCAGACCTAGAATTGTCGCTACTTGATTCGGACCAAACCCACCAGAGGTTTCAAAATTGGATTGTGTTCCAGACAAAGCATCTCGTATACTCGGGGTAAAAACATAGAGAAATACCATGGTAGTTACAATGGGCAACAACATGACCATTAGGATCTGTTGCAATTGTTCTCGTTGGACTTTCCTGAAATACATATAGATAGCGGCCACGCCCAAACAGAAAGGACCGCTCAAATTAAAGATCACTGCCGTTCTAAAGTTGGTCTCATAGTTCAAGTTGATGGCAGAGAAAACAATTCCCGGGACCAAAATAAACAGATAGGTCCAAAACGGTAAGGACTTCAGTGAAGTCCCCCTGTAAAACATACCCAGCAGTAGAAAAAAGATCACGGCATACTTACCAGTCTCATAGAAAAGTGCTCCTCCAGTCATCCTAAAGAACACCTCAGCCCCTGTAAAATAGGCCGCCGCAAAGAGTACCTCATTGTTCTTATTGCCTTTAGCGAGGACATAAAAAGTGAAAATAGCGAAACTCCCAAGTAAGAAAATAGTGGAACTCGGCCTAAAGAAATAAACCGCAAAGGCCATACCGATATGCAGCAAAAGCAGCTGTATATAGGTAAACTTCCGTATAGGCTTAGTAGGTTTTGCCATAGACTGCGAGCAATTTAGGAATAATAGTCTGTATGGAATAGCGCTTAGCTATCTGCTTTTTAAAGTCTTGGGCTTTTTTCTTGCTTTCCTCTTTTTGCTTAAGTGCTTTGACTAAAGCGTTTGCCAAAGCCGCAGGGTCAGAAGCAGGGACGGTATAGCCAGCAGAGCCGACAAGCTCCTCGCATTGACCAACTCTTGTACAAACCACAGGCAGGTCCATAGCAGCATACTCTAAAACAGCCATAGGAAGGCCTTCTGATTGAGACGAAAGTAAGCCGACATCACAAGCCTTCATATAACCATTGACATCTTGTTGAGAGCCGTGAAGATGAACGGCCGTTGAAATTTCCAGGGATTCAATTAAAGCAAGAACTTCTTGATAATAAGGATCCTGCCAATTCATTCCCAATAAATGTAAGCTGACCTCAGGCAGTGTTTTACGGACCTCAGCCAATGCCCTTAATGCATTGGAGTGATCTTTCTGCGGACGGAAATTAGCCATCTGTAAAATACGATAGCCAGTGGTTCCAGGGAGTTCAACAGCTTCAATACGATCGGCATCAAGCATAGGCACTGCATTTTCCAAATAGAGAACCTGCTCCGCTTTTAAAAATTCCTTAGCCCAATCAGCCAATTTCTGATTTACTGCAAGAACGGTATTAAATCTGTTTGAACACCAAGCTAAAACCTTAAGCGGGCGTTGCTCTAGAGTCTCACTATTACCGTAGTGATCGTGCCAGATCAATTGGCATCGACCTAAAAAAAGCACCGCCAAGCGGGCTGTAAAAAAAGAGGTCGCGTGGGCGTGGATCACGTCAATCTTATTCCGCTTACAAAACCGGATCAATCGCATTAGCGCAAGGAGGTCTGCTGCGCTGCGCTTCTTTAAAAACAGATAGCCCACTTCTGAGTCAAGTTGCGCTTTGAGCTTGCCCTCAGCCCGAGTTGAGCATAAAAAAGAGGCCTCCACCGCTCCAAGTAAAGCATTCGCATAGCTAACCGCCACGCGTTCCGCCCCACCGGGGTTCAAGGAATCTATGAGTTGAAGTACTCTCATGATTCCAATAATTTGTGAATTTCGCTTCTAAAACGATCCATGGTATATTGTTGCGACCATTTTACGGCTGCTGATGCCATATTGGACAATCTTCTGGGCCTGGTGAGCATTGCCGCAATGGTCTCGGCGTCGGTTTCAAAGTCTAGAAGTAAGCCACGCTTGCCTTGATCTAACATCCAAGGAACGCAAGAGACCGGGCTTGCCAAAGGAATTGCTCCCCAAAACATGGCCTCGGCTACTGCCTTGGGCCAGCCTTCGGACTGGGACGCTAGAATAGAAAAATGCGCCTTTTTTAATGCTTCACGAACTACTTCAGCGGGTTGATTGCCTTTCAATATAACGCGATCACCAAGCTCTAAAGCTGAGATCTGTCGTTCCAGCTTTGGGCGCTCTGCCCCTTCTCCGTAGACATCTAAATTCGCATCTACTCCTAGGTCTTTGAGTTCCCTTATCAGTTTAACGGCGTAATCCACGCGCTTATTCGGGCTTAAGGTTCCCAAATAAACCATCTTCACGGCTCCGCTATAATCACGAGGCGCAACCTCTTGCTTCTCTGATTCCCAATAGGTCGCAGTAAAGAAGGGCTTAATATTTTTAGTTTGATCAGGCCAGTCGCCATAAACCAAAACTTGCATATTTCGAGTCAAGAAGGTATTGCTCAACAACCGCTTTTGAACTCGATAACTAAACGGTTGGGCGGCCTTAGGAGACCAATTTCCGGCATATTTGGCCGTTTTCTTTTTCCAGGGAAACAGTATTTGCATCCAGCAACCAAAAAGACTAATGGTACCAGGCGGTCTTAGGTGAATATGATCTGCCTTAGCCATAGCAATCAAAAGTTTGATCTTAGTCACAGGAATACCCCAAACTGCGTTTAAGAGCCCCGAAAAGGATCCGAAGTACAAAGCAGGTACAGAGACTATCTTGATATCTTGCCGCGCAAAGGCCTTAGTCAATAACTGCTTTGGGTATTTTGTCGGTGCTAGTATGGTTACCTCATCGGCCTTTTCAAACCACAGGTCCAACTCAGCCACCATGGGCGCGTAGGCCACTAGAACGTCCTTCTTTTTGAGTATGGGTGCGGCACTGACAACGAGCAGTTTCATTGAATATAAGCGCTAGAATTATTATCACTGATCTTCTTAGCTGGTACTCCGGCCACGGTAGTTCCTGCTGCAACTGCCTGAGTCACCAGGGAACAAGCTGCGATCACCGCATCGTTTCCTATGGCGATATTCCCCGCTACTACGGCATTGGCACCAATATAGACGCGATCGCCTATGGTTGGTACGCCTCTATCCGTTCCACGACCACTAACTCCAACGGTAACACCTTGTGAAATGTTGCAATCTTCACCGATCACGGCATTGGCATTGATGATGATTCCACCAAAATGTCCAATATAACAGCTACGGCCAATGGACGCACTGTAGGGCAGTGAAATTCCAGCAATGATCTCAATATACTTTTGCCAAAACAGCCCAAAGAACAAGAAAATACGTTTCATGAATCCGGGTAGTTTAGAGCGGTAGATCTTATTGTTGATCCGGTAGACCAAAAGCGCCCAAAGCCCTTGTTGGGTGAGTAGTAGGATCAAGCCATTCCTATTGGAATAGCGTTTGTATTTTTTAATATCTGATGCGAATCTACCCATAAACACTATTGTATAGAACGATAAAATGCAACATTTTGTGCAGTGACCTTTTGTAGATCGAAGCGCTCTTTTACCGCTTGCCGTGCGCGCTTGCCTAGAGTTTCTGCCTGCTCAGGATGATTCAAAACCCATCGGATCTTATCGGCAATGTCTTCTGGTTGGTATACATCCACCAACAAACCGTCTTCTTGATGTTTTATAGTCTCAGGGCCTGGACCGTATTGAGAAAAGATCACCGGCTTCTCCAATAACATGGCCTCTAAAGATACCAAACCTTGGGTTTCCATATGTGAGGGAAATACGCAAACTGCTGCCTGGGAATAGTGTGCATCCAAAATATCTCTAGAAACCGCACCCTTGAAATGAATGCGTTCAAAAGGAGCCTCTGCAAGTTCTTTTTGAATGGTTTCTATATAAGAACGTCCGTCCGGATAAAACCAATCTCTGCCGTAAAGCTCCAAGCGCAATGATGGAAACTCTGGAGCAATAATAGAAAACGCCTGAATAAGCTCTCGAACGCCTTTTTTCTCACAAACGGTTCCGGCAAATAAAATCAGGTTTGGATCAATTGAAGTCTCTGTTAAGGCGACATCTGTTTGCAATGGATAGGGTATCAACGCCATCGCTGCATTGTGATAACTCAAGTATTTCCCAGTATGAGCGCGAACGTAGTTGGTGCCAGCGATAAAAGCATCTGCCTTGGCAAAGGAACGTTTCTCCAACAAACCTTTGCGCCAATTGATCCCACGACGTTCTGCCTCCGCAAAGAAGTGATGGCCGCCGTGCAAACGAATGACCTTTTTAGCCTTATGCGAATTGCTGATCAAAGCCAGTCCCAATTCTGCAGATTCAATAATGTCTATACGTTGCTGTTTGTTGAGCTTTCTCAACTTTTGATTCATGGCCCATGCGTTGTACATGAAATTTGGACCGGGCAACGGATTCTTTTTAAGTCGATACAGTTTTACGCCTTGGTCCTCGATCTGTTCTTCATGACTTTTAACACCAGGCCCTACTACACTTACCTTGTGTCCCGCAGCCACTAAAGAACGTCCTAGAGTTTGGATAAAAGTACCCACACCACCAGAAGCCCAAAGGGGATATTCGGCAGAGAGAAATACGATATGTAAAGGAGCATCAGCCATTGATTAAGGCTTCGTAAATTCTATCGGAAGCCGCTGTGTCTTCAATCACAATATCCATCCAATCCCCAATCTTGGATTTTCTTCTCGGGATGGACTGCAACAACTCCGGCAGGCTTTCTGGAGATTCCCACCAAAAAACAGCAGCAGGATCTGGCATACTTTTAAAATGCTCAAAATTATAGATCATATTCACCGACCAGCCTGTAGCCTTTGGAGGATCGTAATTGATATAAATACAAGGCTTGCCAAACATACCAAAATCAAAGGCCATGGTAGAGCCCAGATTGACCACCATATCTGAATAATGGGCAACACTGACCAATAGTTTCACATCGTCCTGAGTTGGATAAACCGCAGACCAAACATTGCTGTTGAAGTTCCAAAGCGGCGGTGCTTCTATGATCAATCCTTCAAACTTGGCTACGACATCATCATAGCGTCCAGAGACATCGACCGGACAGCGGCGGAACAAGATCTGATACTTTGATTCCAATCCAGATTCCTGAAGTTGGGCAGCAAAATCATGCAAATAAGTTGGGTCATAAGGCGAGGTGTACTCGTCATCGCCACTAAAGCAGATGATCTTTTTAGCTGGATCCAATCGATACTGCTCATAGAAAACCTCTTTTGGGATGATGTTCTTCGGGTCTTTATAGGCTTCAAACTGCGGCGTTCCAGTGGTTTTAATCTGCTCTGGGTCAAGCTCTGGATAAAAAGCCAATAGCTGTTCTTTCATATAGGCAGACCAAACCAAATAAATATCTGCCTGTAAGGCCAAACGCGCCTTCGGAATATTGTCCCAAGAGTAGATCACTGTAGCGGTCTTTAGGCCTAAATCTTGAGCGGCGGCAAAGATCGGTGGCGCTTTTAAGGCACGTTGGTGGGTACAAAACAGCGTTTGTGCATTTAGCGCAGCCAATTGCGCACTCACCTCTTGATAAATTGGATTACTTCGGATTTCACTCTGGTAACGCTTCTCCAATTTCAACACCGCCTTGTAGTTGCTGTAAAAATTCCCCATAAAGGTCACAAAGCCATAAAACAGCTTTTGCTTGAATCCTTTTCTGGGTTTGTTCCACAAATGCATGATGGTGGAATTCTCAGTGCGCTCGGTGTTGAGCTTCAAACGGCAATAATGGATCAGCTCTCGGTAATATTTTTCTTTGATAGATTCGCTGTAGGCGGGAATCTCGTGATCTGAAGTGAAGCTGAGTTCGGATTTAAGTCGGTCTAAAGTATCTGGATCAAAATTGTGATAGAGGTGCAAATTCGCCTTCCGGTTCTTAAACACATCAGCATACAAATAATTCCTGATCCCAACCCCGTCAGGCACAAAGAGTACAATATCCTCAGGTTTACTCATGAGTATCTTTAAACTGTTTTTGATGGTCAATGTCCCAAAGAGCAACGGTTTCCAAGCTTTTTATAAAAAGATCGTGGGATTGCCCGTTTCCAAAAACGGGTTTGCTTTCTTGAATCTGCGGTAGCGGTCCGGCCAAAGCTTTAGCAATAGCCTCGATCTCATAAGGCAGATCAATGATATGATCGTGTTCTGCGCGGTTGAGCTGTCTTGTCCCTACATTTAAGGTTGGAACGCCGTAATAAGGCGCCTCGCGTATCCCCGCACTAGAATTCCCGATAATAAAATCGGCATGCTTCAGCAGGGTCAAAAAGTATTCAAAACGAATCGATGGAAAGACTCTAAAATTAGATCGGCCTTCAAAAGCTTCATAGGCTTTTAAAATAGCAGTGCTTCCCAAATCGTTATTGGGGTAGATCACCACGAAGTTTTTATCGGCGGCCAATAGTCCTTCTACAAAGGCTTTGGCATAGGTGTGCATGGCTTCTGACTCTGTAGTCACCGGATGGAACAAAACAATTCCGTAGTCTTCATAATCGATCTCATAATGCGATCGAACGGCTTCCATTCCAGGCAGACTCTCAGAAAACATAATATCAACATCTGGGGAACCGATCACAAAAATAGATTCCGCGACCTCTCCCATTTGTTGCAAACGTTGTTGTGCTTTTCGATGAGAGACATAGTGAATATGACTCATCTTACTGGTCGCATGACGGATCAATTCGTCTATAGTTCCAGAGATCTCACCTCCTTCTATATGCGCCACAAGAATGTTGTTGAGTGAACCTACTATAGCTCCCGCCAAAGCTTCTACTCGATCTCCGTGTACCACGATCAAATCCGGTTGAATGTCCTGAATATAGCTTGAAAAACCGGTGATGGTCTTGGCTAAAGTCAACTCCATGGTGGTCTCACTGGTATGATTCTCAAAGGCGTGAACGTGTTTAAAATTACAGCGCTCCACCTCAATCATAGTATAGCCATAGGTGTGCATCAAATGCATTCCGGTGACAAACAAATAGGCCTCAAAATCCTCATGTGCCTCAATTCGGGCGATCAAAGATTTGATCTTTCCAAAATCGGCACGCGTCCCGGTAAGAAAAACTATGCGTCGCTTTTCCATTAGGCCAAATCAGATTTTTTAAGTTGAACGTCTGCAGGCAGATCTGTTGCTGCCCTGCGCGTCAAAACCTCATCGAACTGTTCTGCTAAGATCTCTCCAGTCCCTGGGCGTTTTACCCATACGTTGTCTTTGGTAAAGGCTTCTCCCTTTGCTACAGGAGCAATGGTACATACTGTGGCGAAGGCAAAATCAATGGTCACTTGCTCTTCTGCAGCAGGCTTTTTCTCACCTCCGCGCATTTGCCAAATTTCATGACTCCCTTCAATAAGCTCCTTACAAGCCTGCTGATCCATACTGCAAACTATGTCTGGGCCGGGGCGATCCATATGATCGGTAAAATGTCTTTCTAAAATGGAGCCTCCCAAAGCCACCGCCGCTAAACAAGCATTATTGTTCAGGGTGTGGTCAGACAGGCCAAAAACCTTGTCTGGAAAAGCCTCGTGCAATTGGGTCATGGCGCCCAAGCGCACCAAATGCGTTGGTGTAGGATACAGATTGGTGGTGTGTAATAGTGCAACTTCCACCCCGTACTTATCAAAAATAGCCACGGCTTTGGCTACATTTTCAATGGTATTCATGCCCGTGCTTAAGATCACTGGCTTGCCAAAAGAAGCAATATGTTCCAGTAGCGGATAGTTGTTGCATTCGCCACTTCCAATCTTAAAACCGGGAACATCAAATTTGATGAGTCTGTCCGCGGCAGCTCTTGAGAAAGGCGTTGAGATAAAGATCATCCCCTTGGATTCCACATAATTTTTTAGCGTGAGTTCATCCTCCTCATCCAAAGAACAACGATCCATGATCTCATAGATGGAAACGTCTGCATTGCCCGGAATTACTTTTTTGGCAGCGCCGCTCATTTCATCGGCCACAATGTGAGTCTGGTGTTTTACAACCTCTGCTCCTGCAGCTGCAGCAGCATCTACCATGGCTTTGGCCACCTCAAGGGAACCTTCATGATTGATCCCGATCTCTGCGATCACTAAAGGTGGATGTTCAGGACCGATCTTTCTGCCGGCTATGGTTATTTCTGGTGCTTTAGGCATAAGTTTTTAGTAAGAATTCGGCAAAATTGAGGTCTTCTGGGGTATCTATATCCGCATCGGCGAATGGATGGTCACAGATCAAAACCGTTTGTTTAGGACCTAACAGCATTCCTTTTTTGAGCAGATCCGTGTGACTGACATAAAGCAAACCGTTCTCTCGATACAAGGGCTCCATATCTTGGGAGCGCTGCCCCAAATGGTAGTTATAAGGCTCAAATTTGCCATCGGTTAGCTTCCCTAATTTTTTATCAAAGGTGGAGACACACATCAAGCTATCTCCCTGTTGGGAATTAATTGTTTCTATGGCGTCTTTCATCAACCCCTCTGGTCGCAATGGATTGGTAGCTTGCAGCAGAATGATCCAATCTAAATCCATTGGAGCCGTCTGCACCAAATGTTGCAAGGCTGAAACCGTGGTCGCCGTATCAGAGGCTAGATCAGCCGGACGATCAATAACCGTCACGTTTTGGTTTTCACAATGTGCTTTAATCTCAGGACTGTCCGTAGTAACCAGTAAATGGCGAGCTAATTGTTTATGAGATTGAGCATAAGCAATGCTGTGATCAATCAGAGCTTTGCCGCCAAAAGGGATCAGATTTTTACCCGGAATACGCTTAGAGCCACCCCGCGCCGGAATCACAAAAGCTGTTTTTGCCGGATCGATCATTTAATAGTTTCTCAGTTGATTGGCAGACAACCCTTTGGAACGCAGCAAGCGGTTCCAAATTGGGCCTCTGGTTAATAGCTTAAAAATAAACTTTACCCACCAATTTCTTAGGGGTTTGGCGCGAAGTTTATTCCACGGGATATCAACAGTTTCTATAGTGCTCTTTTCCAAACCTTCAAGCTTTTCATGCATCCAAGGCTCTAGGGTGTTTCCCATGTGGAAAGCATAACCTTTTAAGGTGGACAAACGGTAGGCGTCTGCATCCATAGCAGGCTGATCTACAAAACGGGTTTCACTGTCTCCCCCCAGTTGATATGGGCTGTGTTTCCCTACCAGCGGATCAAATAGTGAGCCCCGGTAGGTATTGACAAAATGCCCACTACCTACTCCAGCAGCAACGCCATTGCGGGTCAAAACCAATTGCTTTTCCAAATGCGCTGGCTTGTAAAACTCTTCGTTACCAATGCTGTGAGCAAAAGCTTTTAGACTCTCTGGGTCTTGAACTTCTTGAAATTTTAAAGCGGAGCTGGACCAGTGATCTGCCCAAACTGGAGCAGTATAATATTTTAAAAAGGTCGGAAATGAAAGCGGTGCCACAGCTCCTACCTTTGGGAAGGCCTTAAAGATCTCGTAAGTAGCTTCTTGCCATCCGCTGCAAAACAGAACATCTGCATCTGCAATGGTGACCAGTTCAAAATCATGGCCAGCAAGCCCTTTTAGGATTGCGTTGATCTTACCAATATTGGTACTGTGAATGAGCTCATGTATGCTGCCTGCAGCTAACTGCTGATCTAAATAATCCCGAACCGTTTCACTACTGCCGTTATTTACCACGGTGATGAATGTTCTTGGGTGAACGGTCTTCTCCAAGGACGTTAAACAACACTTCAAGATCTCAAGGCTATCTTTAAAATAACCCTCATGATTGGGTATATAAACAGGAATAAGCAGCTGATGTGAATACGCTGCTTCTTGTTGTAATTGATCTTTATTTGGATTGAATCCGAACCTCATCAGTGACTAAAATACTGTTTTAAACAACCAATCGGAAACGCTTTACGTCTCCAGGCTGGAATCTTTAAAGGACGATCTGGATAGGCCTGAGCGTAATGCCGCAGCTCCATGGTCAAAAGTCTCTGAGCGATTTTCCATCGTGTAAATCCCCCAACACCCATAGCACTGAAGTTGCGCAACATTTTCAATCCGATCCCCAGATACTTGGCGCGTTGCGTGGACAAGCGATCGGTTTGTTCGTATTCGCGGTACAAAGCCAAAGGTTCCGTAATGTATCGAACTGGATAGCGGTAACAGAAACGCTGGTAAAAGTCAATATCCTCCCCCACCTTGATGCTCTCATCAAACAGCAAGTCGTCTGCGAATGCTGATTTGCGGATCATAACCGTTGGAGATTTGGGTACCCAAACCCCTAAGGCGTTCCAAAATACTTGACCGCTGCGTTTGTGAGCCTTTTCTGGAGAAGCGCCTATTTGAGCTCCTGTCAGATTTCCTTGAGCATCGATGACTGCTGCGCTGCTGTGCACCAACCGCACCTCAGGAAATGCTTTAAAGGCTTGAAGCTGAACCTCAACTTTCTCGGGCTTCCACAGGTCATCATCGTCTAAAAAACAAACAAATTCGCCTTGAGCCAATGAAACTCCATAATTCCGAGCACTGGAAAGTCCTCCATTGGTTTTATAATGGTATTGCACCTCTGGAAATTGTGAACAGATTTGCTTTGCGGATTGATCTGTAGAACCGTCATCCACCACTAAGATCTCCAAACGATCATAGGATTGCTTACAGACACTGGCAATCGCTTCTGCCAGATAATCTGTACGGTTGTAGGTGGTGATGATCGCTGTGACCAGCGGACGCTTAGAATCCATTTATTTAAAGAGTCTGCGTTTGATTCGCTTTAAAATACCCTGAGGCGTATTGCGTTTGGCCGCTGATAAGGCAGCATTTAAGGCCATTAAGGTCTGATAATCTTCATAATAGATACCAAAATACTGCTTCAAAACCTGAGTATCTTCTGCCTCCTTCTTGGCTGCAAAACTAGGATCGTTGCTCACGCCACTGAGGTCAAAAAAGCTCAATGCTTGCGGTACGTGTGAAAAGCTAAACTGATTGGAAAGAAAACACTTGATATAAAAAGCGCGGTCTGCCGCAATGCGCAAACTGGTGTCATAGTTTCCCATTTGCTCAAAAACACGACTTCTAAAAAGTGTGCTTTGATGCGGTAAAGAGGATTTAAAAAAGAACAAAGGCGTAAGCTCATCTGGATAGGATTTCCCACCGGTTTCATATTTATAATCTCCGTAGATTATGTCTCCTTTAAACTGAGGAGCTTTTACAAAATCTCCTAGAGCTTGAGTTCCGTTAAGGCAATCTCCACTGTTTAAAAAAAGTAGATATTCGCCTTTAGCAGCTGCGATCCCTTTGTTTTGAGCTTCAAAAATCCCGCCGTCGGGTTCACTGACCCAATGCTCAAAATGGACCTTATTTTCTTCAATAATAGCTAGGCTTCCATCAGTAGAACCGCCATCAATGATCACGAATTCAAAATCGCGAAACTCTTGAGCAATCACAGAATCCACAGTAGCCTTAAGCCCTGCGGCATTGTTGTAGTTGATGGTGATTATGGAAACTAAGGGCTGCATCTGCGGATTATTGGTCCGTCTCTTTGGCCGCTACTTTGGCCGATATCCAATTGTAGGTCTTTTCCAAGCCAACTTGTAGTGGTTGGGTAGGTTTCCATCCGAGTTTTTCAAAGATCAAAGCATTGTCTGAGTTTCTCCCACGGACGCCTTCTGGGCCCGGAATATTTTCAATGCTGATGTCTTTTCCAGAGAGACCGATGATCATTTCCGCAAACTGATTGATGGATACCATTTCTTCAGATCCGATATTGACCGGGCCAATAAAATCAGACTCCATAAGTCGCATTACGGCCTCGATACACTCGTCTATATACAAAAAGGAACGGGTTTGTTTACCGTCGCCCCAAACGTCAATAGCGCCACCGCTTGCAGTCTCCGCTACCTTTCTACACAAGGCTGCCGGCGCCTTTTCCTTGCCGTTGTTCCAAGAGCCTTCTGGCCCAAAGATGTTGTGAAAGCGCGCGATTCGCACATTCAAATTATAATTTCTCATGAAGGACAGATACAGGCGCTCTGAGAACAATTTCTCCCAACCGTATTCACTGTCTGGATTTGCCGGGTAGGCAGATTCTTCAGAGCATTTCGGATTGTCGGGATCCAGCTGATTGTACTCGGGATACATACAGGCTGAAGAGGAATAGAATACTTTTCCTGCCTGTTTTTTAACCGCCTCATGAGCCACGTTCAAGTTGATCAAGGCGCTGTTGTGCATCACGTCGGCATCGTTATCTCCCGTAAAAATATAACCTGCTCCACCCATATCTGCAGCCAGTTGATAGATCTCATCTACCCCTTGATCAACCACGGTCGCTACGACCTGCGGATCGCGAAGATCACCGATCACAAAATCATCGGCAGGCAGATCGCTGTAGGCATGCGGAACCAGATCCACACCACGCACATAGTGTCCTTTAGATTTTAGGTGTTTGACCAAATGACCGCCTATGAAACCTCCGGCTCCAAGTACGAGTGTCTTTTTCATGGTGATTGTAATTTTTGGGGGTTATTCTGAGGCTCAAGATACCGATTTACCAGCTTTTTCGCCTGATTATTTACATCAAAATGTTCCTGAGCATATGCTTTGACTAGGGAACGCTTAAAGTGCTGTTTTTGTTGCTCAAAGGTCTTAATGGCCCGTACCAAACCTGCAGCGCTGATCTCTTTGGATAGCTGGCCATTCACACCGCTTTTAATATGTTCTGCCAAACCACCCATCTCAAAACCAATGACTGGAGTTCCAGCGGCTAATGCTTCTAACATGGTGTTGGGTAAATTGTCTTCCCGGCTGGGAATCAATAGGGCATCTGCAGAGGCAATGGCTTTGATCTTGTCGGATTCATTGTTAATGTAACCTAGTGAACTAAGCTCAATTTTAGGGTTATCAATCGCTAATGTTCCGGCGCCCATGGTGATCAATTCCACAGGAAAGGACAATTTTGAAAGAGCAGCTTGCAAAAGATCTGCACCCTTTCTGTGATTGTCCAATCGATCTGAAACATAGATCAGCTTTAAAGGAGTTGTTTGCCCTATTTCTCTGTAAGCAGTATAGCGTTCATAAGGTCTATGATCAATACCGTTGGCCAGTAAGTGGTAAGTGGTGTGTGCTGGGAAGATTCCGCTTGCTTTAGCGGCATCCATCAACCAAGACGATGGAAATAAAAGATGCAAATCCCTAGCTTGCGAGTAAGCTTCCTTCTTAAGCACTTTAAATGACTGATTAAGCTCATGCGCACTTTTCCCGCTGTTTCTGGTCTCGTCTCCAGCGTAGTGAAAAATACCCAAAAAGGGATTCATATCATGAAGGGTCCAAAATACAGGCTTGTTTATGGCCGCAAAAAAGCTCGTATAATCCAAAATACCATTTACCCAATGCAAGTGGATAATATCTGCCTGCTGCACCAAAGGGTGTTGCAAAAGATCATGGTCGGACTCGGGACTGGTGACGATCTCTGCCTTTAGAGGTGGCTGAAGAGCAGCAACCAGTCGTTGAAAGCCTTGCTCTTTTGAGCTTGTGGGTTTGAGTTTGTGTGTTATACGTTTGAGAAGGCCGGGCGGTTTGTAACTAAAAAAAGTATCGTCGACTTCCTCTCCAGAAAAGTCAATACTTAAGGTTTTAGACAGAAAGGCTGCTTGAATGCCTTGAGCCTGTAAAGCTCCTTGCATTCTCAAGGCTGCAAGCCCTGCACCACCTCTGGAAGACGTATTGATATGTAAGACTTTTAGTGCTATGCTTTCCCGTTGATTTTGTGAAACAATTTTCTAGCAAACTCCTTTCGGTAACGCTTAAAATAAGCCTTGGGATAGCCGCGCATCCAACGGTCCATGTGCACAGCCCATAATTGTTCTAATAGCCAGGCGACGCTTTGAGCAGGCGCCTGCTTCCAAGAGTGATCCCACAAATGGACTGCGATAGATCGATCCGTCAAAAAGGACTCATAGGCCTTGTCTCGATCTTCATAAGATAAGGCATAGAAATAATCAATATCGTAAATGATCTCACCTGAGGCTAAAACATTTGGTTTGATCAGCTCCTTAAAGGTATGAGTGATCACTGGCGGTGAATACCGATTAAAACGCTGCGTATTGTAGTAATGATTCATCGCCTTAAAAAAACGATGGCCTGCAACTCCACCAAAGATTCCATAAGCAGGTCTGCCTTCAACTTCATAACCCGTAAAAAATTTATTGCTTAACAAGGACTCCAAGGGTTTGACCAAAAGCATATCCATATCTAAATAGATTCCACCTTCGGCTTCTAAAACAGCAACGCGAATCGCATCGGACGCAAAGGCGTACTGACCTTCTCTAATGGCGTCCTTGTAGAATTGGTTCTGATACTTTTCTGAATTAGCTTCATTCCAGGTCTTGATGGTAAAATCTGGAGCATGTGCGCGCCAAGAATCTTGGCATTGTTCTGCTAAGGAGCTTAACGGAGCACCTCCAAACCAACAGCAATGTATGATCTTAGGAATGCTCATAGTTCAAAATTCAAGGCCGCATTTCTGAGTTTACTCTCCAAACGATAACTCGGTTTACCAAAGAAAAACAAAATGCCGGTTACGCGCTTTAAGGTTGCTTTTAGTGTTGGATTGGCCTGACCCAAAGTATCGTTTAGGAGCTTGAGTGTAGCCTTCATGGTTTGCTTATCGCGATTGGCAGCAGCACTGCACAAAATGGGCACCAACTGCTTGTACATATACTTAACCAGCTGCGGATCCTTTTGCGCTACACCATACTTTAGATTGTCTGCGTATATTTTGAGTTGCGATTGCTTGTAGTCCTGTCTGTAGTTTTTCGCGGCCGCCGTTTTAGTGCCTGAATGTTGTCGGTAAAGAAAACTGGGAGTTTCCATCAAAACCACATTTTTTAGAGGCACTTCCCTAAAGATCCTCATGAAAAATTCCGCTTCCTGCCCACGCACTACAGTTGGGTCAAATAGCGTTTTGCCCACCAAGAAATCCTTTCTAAAAAGCACGGAATCGGTAACCATTTCTGTTTTGGTATAGGCATAAGTCCTGTAGAGGTCTTGATAGGCTTCAACTCTAAATTCGCGCAGCAAATTCAGGGCTTCATCCACAACTTGAGCTCTGGCAACAACGATATCCTTATCCTCCATACAATCCAAGCGCATGGCTAGATCCTCTTCTAACATTAAATCATCACTGTCAAAAAAGATCACAAACTCACCTTGGGATTGCTCAAAACCATAATTTCTGCAGCTGTTGGCTCCTTTGGGTAAATCCTTAGGGCGTGCAAACAATTTAAATCGAGGTTCATCTTCGGTAAGATGCTCAATGGCCGCATAGGTATCATCAGTGCTGCCGTCATCCACTATACAGCATTCCCATTGCGAATAGCTTTGCTTGGCAATACTCGTCAAGGTCGGGATAATGAGTTCTGCCCGATTGTATACAGGAATAATAATGGAAACCAGACCGCTGGTAGACATGCACTCCTTTTTTTGTGGTTACGCTAAGATATCACTTCTCAAAATCAACAGCCATGGAAGGCGGACAAATTATAATTAACTTGCCAACAATTTAGCAGTGATCTTGAAAAGCGATACGACTATTCCGGAGTTTTTAATTGTTGGCGCCATGAAGGCGGGCTCTACCAGCCTCAGATTTCATCTGAACAACCACCCTAAGATCCACTTGCCGGCTCAAGAGTTGAATTTCTTCAACAACGCTCAAAATTTCAATAAGGGGTTTGATTGGTATGCTCAGGCCGTACAGAAAGGTAAAAATCCTGAGGCGAAAATCTTTGGTGAAAAGTCTCCCGCCTACGGTCAAGAAGACTTTGTTCCTGCTAAAATAGCGGCACACTTTCCGAAGATGAAAATCATTTGGGTGCTGAGAGATCCTGTAGATCGCGCTTATTCAAACTACCTACACGAACTCAAGATGGGCTGGGAAAATTTGAGTTTTAAGCAGGCTTTAAAAGCAGAGCAAAAACGGGCCTCCAAAGACATTCGTTATGGTTATTTGGCCCATTCTAACTACGCCGTTCAATTGGAAAATTACTTGGAGTACTTCCCCATGAAGCAGCAATTTGTTTTGTTTTTAGACGAGCTGATCCGTCCTTTTGACCAGCAGCATATACTCCATGAACTCTTTGCCTTTTTAGGAACGGATGCCGAGGGATTCAGTTTTAATCAGGAGTACCGAAACAAGACCGTTTTACCCAAATATCCGAACCTCTTGTACTATTCCAACAAGTTGGGACTCACGCGCAGTTGGAAACTTGACAAAATGATTCAAAAACTCAATTTTGAAGGACAGCAAAGCGGTTATCCCAAACTGAACGCTAGCCTTCGCGCGGAACTCGAGGCGCACTTTAAAGCACCAAACCAAAGATTAAAAGAATTATTGGGACGAGAATTGCCTTGGAATTACCCTGAATAATAGGCGATCAACTGTTTCACAACTTTAGCCTTATCATACGTATTGACCAGATGCTGTTGCTGTTTTTGAAGCTTTTGAGGCCATTGCTCCCTTTCAGCTAGTGCCTTTTCTATTTCGGCACAAAAGGACTCCGGTTGTTGCGCCGGACAAATGTAGCCATCGGCACCCAAAATCTCTTCCACCGCGCCAACGCGCGTGGACAGACAACAAAGACCTGCATTTAGAGCTTCTAAAAGAACTGTTGGAAGTACCTCGACTTTACTGGAAAGCAAAAAGAGATCAGCTTGCAAATAAGCCATTTTAACCTTCTCAGAAGGTAGCGCACCGGTAAATTCTACACGACTGCTCAATTCGAGATCTTGTACCAACTGCTTTAATTCTTGAGCCAATTCTCCCTGCCCAACTACAGTGTATTTCCATTCCAGCTCTGGATTTCTTTTTTGAAAGGCAGCGAGTGCTTTAAAGGCCGTTGGATAGTCCTTTTCTGGAACTAAACGTCCTACACTGAGAAACTTTACAGTGTTTTGAGGGATTTTAATTTCCGCGGATGGATTCAGAGCGATCCCGTTGGGTAAATAATACAACTGAGACTTTGAAAAGCCCATACTCAAAAGCTGCTTTTCACTGTAATGAGAGATCGCGAAGATACCGTCGGCATATAATTTTAAGAGCGGAAACTTAAAACTTGATTTACCTGCCAAGCCACCTCGGAGATCAAAGCCGTGAAAGGTACAGAAGAACTTTCCTTGAAACCCACAGGCCTTTAGTTGGGCTGCCTGTTCTCCCATGGTTCCGTAGTGCGCATGGATTACGTTGATCTGGTTCTCATGGAGGTAATCCAACAAAAAGAAGAGCCTGCCGTTAACAGCAGATCTTCCAAAATTAAACACGTTAAGACTGCGTCTCAAGGCCTTTTTATGACTTTTATTTGCAGCGCGTTTTAGTTTATTGCGGATGGCTTTAAACCGCTTTTTCTTTGACGCAGGCAATAAGGTCCCCGGGCTTTGTGTCTTTTCAAAAAGCTGGAGATCTTCCAAACCCTTTAGGGCGTCCAATTGTCCCCCATTGCGCTTTAAGGTGTATATATGAACCTCATGGCCTTCCCGGATCAAGGCTGCGATTTGATCGCGTATGAAGGTCTCCGAGAACTTCGGAAATTCCTTGAGAAAAAAGAGGACCTTTAAACTCATGACACCTCCGTTTTTAAACCAGAAACGCTTCTGCTCCAACTGTAGAGTCGGTACATGCCAAAGCCTTTCTGTTTGTATTTTTTAGTGCGTTGCATCCAGCAATAGATCTTGGTTGCTCTTGCCTGTGAAGCACTGAAAATTCCCGATCTTTTTGATGTTTGCACGGTCTGCTGAATTAGCTCCCATTCTCCCTGCGGCAAAAGGAAGGTATCTATAAGTCTAAGAGACATTTTTCTCAAATAAGGTAAACGCTCTGTTCTACTCATGATCCCATCCACTTGAGCTTTGCCAAACTTGAGCAGGTATGCATTTATGGCCTCAGTGATCACTTTTAAAAAATCGGATCTCTGATACTTAGACTCCTTTGTATTGATGCGATACCGCAGATCATCTTGATGCACTCGTTTCACTTTCGCTCCGTTTAGAAGCATTCGACTGTGAAATTCTACATCCTGAAAGCGTCTAAAATTGAGATCAAATCCTCCCTGAGATAAAATAAACTCACGCTTCCAAATGGGGCAGCTGGTTTGCCATGGAATTCGATAGCTCAAAAATGCTTTTAAATACTCCAATTCACTCTCGTGGTCTGGGTCATAATTACTGATGGATTCAGCAACTCCTACTTCTGATAGCGTGCGGAATGAGAAAACCAAAGCGTCATACTCTGGGTGCTTCTCAAAAGCATTCAAACGATCTCTTAAGGAATCTGCTAGCAAAAGATCATCGGCATCTAAAAAGATAACAAAAGGCGTACTGGCCCGCTCCAAACCTATATTTCGACAACTATTCGCCCCTTTAGGGAGCTTTGGATCAACCTCCTCGCGTTTGAGTAGTTTAAATCGATCATCTTTTTGGCAGTAGTTAGTCGCAACTTCAATACTTGAGTCCGTACTGCCGTCATCAACTAGAATGCACGTCCAAGCTTTATTAGTTTGGGCTAAAAGGCTATCAAGAGTTTCTCCCAGAGTAGCTGAATTGTTGTAAATAGGTATTACTATGCTTACTTGAGAGACCACGGTATTAAGATTTAGCGATATCGGCTAAAACCGAATCTAGGGTCGAAATATGCCTTTTTAAAGTGTAATTTTCTGCAATGTGCTTTCTTGCGTTTGCGCCGAGCTCCTGAGCCAAACCAGGCTCGGACAGGAGACGTTTCATGTTAGCCGCCATAGCTTCCACATCGTGTTCCTGGCACAAAAGCCCCGTTTTCTGGTCTAGAATCACGTCTGGAATACCCGCGTGAAAAGTACTCACAACAGGCAAGCCGGCAGAACTCGCTTCTAAGATGGAAAGCGGTGTGCCTTCCATATCACCATTTTCAGCTGTTATAGAGTGCTGTACGTAGGCAAGTGCACTGCTTAGTTCTTCTTTGAGTTGATCGGCATTGGCCACTCCCATAAAGCGTACTTGTTTTTCTAAGTTCAACTGTTTAGTGAGGTTCACGCAGGTTTCAAAAAGCTGACCATCTCCGGCAAAAACCAATTCTGACTTTGGAAATTCGGCTGCGATCTTAGAAAAGGCCAAAAGGGTGTAATAAGGTGCCTTCTTGTTAGTGAAACGCCCCACACTAATAAACTTTTGAGAAGTGAGCGTAGGTTTAATTTCAGCGAATTCTGGCCTAGGACCGTAAACATTGTAAAGCAATTTCTGCTGTGGGCAGCCTAAATCCAAAAGGTGTTGTTTCATAAACTGAGAAACAGCAATGATCTTATCCGCTCGCTTAAAGACCTCAGAATAATTGCCTGTGTTCTTTAAAATGCGATGCTCCGTAGCGTCATGACCGTGAAAGTGCACCGCGTAAGGTATTTCTGCCTGTGCGAGTACTTCTCGTAACCAATGAGCATGTTGCCCGTACTCAATCAAAGCTGCGTCTATTTTATGCTGCTTGAGCGAGTTCACCAAATTCTGCTTTTGAAAATGGGTCACCGAAGATCCTGTGAGTTTTACAGCGATCTTTTGGGCAGTGCTGAGTTGATTGAATTTTTTATTGCCTTGTTCTAAAGTGATATTGCCCCAGCCATTGCCATAATAATAGAAAATCTTACCCGCTAAATTATTCTTGTGGGCCTGTATAAAGGTCTCTGAATACGGATTCTGATTGGGACTAAATATAGCGATGTTCATAAACTGCTGCGATCTATTTGACTAAAATACCATAAAAACCAGTGCTCATGGTACTCTCTTTCCATTGGGTGGGCGCTACATCGCGCTTGAGTAACCATCTCATGCAAAACAGACCAATACGCGTCAAAATGCGTTTTTTCCAAGAATCTCTTAAGTGACGCTTGAGCCAAAGCCCGATCATAGAAGCCAAAGCCGCATTGTATCCACCCAAAGACTTGATCTCAATCTCTGAAAAACCAGTTTGTTTAAACATACGTTCTAAGGTAAATGGCGTATACCTGTAGGCATCATGAGGAACCTCGTGCAAAGGCCAGAGGAAGGGCACCGTAAAAAAGAAGACCCCCCCAGGCTTTAAAACCCGATAAACCTCAGCCAAATACCCCATGGGATCGGGGCAGTGTTCCAATACTTCTGTAGCAATAACCGTATCATAACTGCGGTCTGCTATGGGCATTTTTACACCGTCCCAGGTCAGGTCTGGTTTTACAGCATCGTTATAATTGATCGCTGCTTCTATATCCAAACCGACATACTTAGTGATCTGTGAATTGTTATTTAGGAATTCCCGATAAGGCATCTGCCCACAACCGGCATCTAGCAATTCTCCCTTAAATCTGGGAGCGGCAGATTTGATCGCTTTGAAAATACTGCTGCGCACCCAATAACGATCTAAGGTGTTTTTATTCAGTGATATGTTGACAAACTGATTCTCCATTGCTATTTAAACCAACGTTTAATCATGGAACTTTTGGGTTTTGCTGCAGGCGATAATACTGCAGTTTCATACTTGAACTTAAAGTCCGGATTGTGCTTGGTTAAGCTCGCTCTATAAGTCGCCAATAAAGGTTTTAACAGCGTGTCATCTCCAGTGGCAATTCTCTTTATAGTTCCGTTGGTAAAGTGTATAAAGACAACCGGGTAGGTATTGTTGATCACAACAGTCCCATCATTCAAACTCCGTTCACATTCTACAGTGTTCCAATTGGAGACATTACAGCCTTTGTGATTGATCTGCATGACATCGTCCTGAAAATAAATCGGCATCAGGTTCAGATAGACTTGATCTACGTAAAATCCATCTTCCTTGCTCATTTTATAAGCACACGCCCTTAACCACCAGTCTAAAACGTGTGTGGATTCTGAATTACATCCGAAGAAACCTGCATTGTAAATACCTCCCATAAAAAGCCAATCAAAATTTACTGGGTCCGCAACAGGGTCACTGGAACGCCAATGAGGTGTTAGGATGACATTCTTTTGATCTAAGAGTTCAAACAGGAATCGAGGATCGTGATAGAAATAGAGATCCGGATCTAAAAAAAGTGCTTTGTTCTTTCCCTTTTGTTCAAAGAGGTACTTGAGCAATAATGGCTTTAACGCCCAGCGCAGATTACTCGCTCTATCTACTTCATATTTCTCAATGAGCTCGTAATCTTTTGGGTAGCACTGCTTGATTTCATCGAGGGTATGAACCTCAATGTTACCATAAGACAAAGAGGTTTCCACCTCGTCGACTACCAAAACATGAAAACTCGCGTCCGTACCAAATTGCGCCAAGGAATCATAAAGCGCTTTGATGTAGAAAAAATAGTTAGAGGTGATTATAGAACAGTACGAATTCATAACTTTTGCTAAGGAAATAATTTTTCTAGACCTTATAACTACAGGGACTTAATTTTCTTTTGAGTGAGTTTGATCATTGGTCCCAATTTCAAAATTTTACTGGACAACTTCAACTTCCAAAGCGTCAAAAGTTCCTTTGCGCTCAAATGCTGGAGTTGGTTTATATAGCTTGCAGCTGTCCCAATAACAATTTCGCGATACGCGCCCTTATAATAGCTATCAATATATTTAAGCAACATCAACCTATTGATAAGTATAGCATTAGTTCTGTGAGTCCGAGACACGCCACCTTCATGCCTTCTGTAGGTGGCCATAACTTCATTGAGAAACTTGATCTTGTTATTTCCTGTAATCAAGGCATACAAGGCCATATCACCGCTTTGTATTTGTTCATACCACTTGGGAAGTTCGGGCATAAGTTCCTTTCTAAAAACAACAGTATTGGTCGCCATAAAGGAACCTTTGATAACATCAGAAATACCGTAAACGTCTTTTTCTGGAGACATTGCATTCCATGGAAAGTCACTGTTATATAAGAACTCCGTATAGTTCTTTCGCTGTTCCCATTGAATCTTAGCCTCGTGGAAACAAATTGCGTAATCTGTATTTGATTCTAGAAAATCGACTTGTTTTTGGAGTTTGAGCGGATCCGTCCAATAATCATCCCCGTCGCATAAGGCAATGTACTTGCCTTTACTTTCTTTAAGATTTTCAATAAAATTAAAACGTCCTGTTGGGTTGCCGTTGATGTAGATAACATCTTTTCGATCCCTTAAAAACAAACGAATTATATCTGGATATTCTTCCGCATATTTTTGACAGACCTTACGTGTACCATCCGTACTCTGATCTTCACCGAGTATAATCTCTATTGGAAAATTCGTCTTCTGGGACAGAATACCTTCCAAACACTGGCCTATATAACTCTCGTGATTGTAAGTAACCACAATTACACTAACCATTGGCCTATTCATAGAATGATTTTAAAGCGGTCTGCAGCTGACTATCCTTATCTATGGCTTCAATCATCTCCGTGGGCAATACCTGCATCCAATTATTATCTTCTGGCGCTTTTACCCGGTAAACCGAATTAACGCCTTTAATCGTGGTGCTGGTACTTTCCGCAATAAACTCAATGGTCTGTTCTTCTAAAGGTAACTCAGCAAATTCAAAAAGATCTACCGCCATCTGCAGGGGATCTAACAAAAGATCTTTATAACGAATCAAAGCTATTCTCGCGGGAAATAATTGCTTCAGCTCAAGGAATATTCGGGTAGCTTCTTTCCATTTATCATAGCCAAAAAACTCTTCCGGACGGCCCTGGTTTTTGAGTTTTGCGTGCTGCCATTGCTCCTTTAAATTCCACGCTGGATTGAATTCACGTGGTGCTTTATACCAAGAAGCTAGAACTGCTTTAGGATTTCTTACAATGAGAATCAGTTTAAGATCTGAATTAGTTTTCATTAAATGATGCAACAAATGATTGTATCGCACATGTTTGAAAACTAAATGACTGGGCTGTGCATTCTTTTCAAATTTTGGGTATCCTTTATGGATATCGGGATCCCGCATATTGACGAATGCATCTTCGGTATTCGTAATATCACTGAAAAAATTTGCAATCTCTTCTTCTGTTGAGTTGAGGTCTAACTTGTCTTTAAAGGCATAGGAGAACAAAGGCTGAAATCGTAAAGCAACCGCAGGAGACGAGTTAAATATCTGCGCCAACCACGAAGTCCCAGATCTTGGTACTCCTTGTATTCCTATTACATTTTTCATTGCCAACTTGGAGAATTAATTGCCTTAATCGTTTGCTCTGGTCCGACGGAGGCTAAGGTATCTAAAATGGACAAGTAAGGATGATATTCATCCGCCAATTGAGGATATATGAAATCGGGCAAAGCCAAAAAACGCTTGTTCGCAGCAGATTCCCAATCTCTGTATAATTTTATACTAGAAGGTGGCAAGAGTAAAGTTTTGGCCGCTGTTGCCTCAATTACATAGGCAAGTTTTTCTTCTTTAGAATCTCCTTGCATACCCTTTAAATTATGAGCAAGTACAATTTCTGTATTTATTCCCAACAGTTTGCAGCTCCAGACTAAACTGGCCGTTGCCAATTCATAAATATATTTTGGATCGACGGAGGCTAAAAAATCTTCCAATTCTTGGATTAACCATTTGCCATGAGGAGCTTTTTTATATGCTTGCTTGATAGAATCTAAAAAAGAGGTTCGGAAGCGCGCATAATCAACCAACTCAACTTCATTAATAAGGGTGCCTAAGGGAGTTTTTACAACTGGCGCTGTGAAATAAACCGGTTTTCCGTTTTTGAGAATTCTGTTGCGATTTATCCACCCTCGCTGTATATAGTCTACAGTCGTGTAGCTCACAAAAACATCGCTTGCGGCAATCATCTGGTAATACCCCAGATAAGGAAACAGATAAGGTTGCATTACAGAAATAATCATAGAACACTATGTTTTGTTACTGACTCCACTAATCCACTAGTTTGTATTTATTTAAATGCGCTCGAGTTTCTTCCTTGCTATTGAACATTAGCACATCAATAATCGAGAGATTAGGCGTAAAGTCATTATCAAACTGCTTGTAAGAAACTGTACTTGAATCAATAAACTTGAGTGAAACATCATGTTGCGCAAAATCAGCTTGCTTATAAAGTGAACGTCCACCAGGTGAATTGATATATGTTTTGGCTCCCAATACATTCGCAATAGAGATCAATCGCTCGGTGCGCTCAGCATCCTTATTGTGGGTAAAGTCAATACTACTTTGCTTCCAATTGATATCGAGATTTAAATAAGAAGCTACTTCCTTTAAACTCGCAGTGGCCATTGTTCCGATGTCATTCAAATTTTCAGAAGCGAGGACATTAGTTATCAATTGAAACACGGGGTCAAAATAAGGTGCCTTGGCATAGGCCTGTTCTACTGTCTTTAAAAATTTTTGCCTCCAAGTTTCAAAGTGCTCTATATTGATCATGGTTTCATTGATCGGCACGAAAGAGCTGGCTTTTTTTAAAGGCACCGAAAATAAATGCTCTGTACCCGATACTAGAATTCGATTACGGTGTATCCAACCGCCTTTTATGAAGCTAACATCGTCGTAGATAACAAAGGTATCTGCCGCGGTCACAAGATGGAAATACCCTATATAAGGAAATAAGTAAGGCTGCATTACAACCAGATTCATAGAGCCGCATTTATTCGGTTGCAAATGTCTTCTACCTCAGCAATTGACAAGCTTTCATAAATAGGCAAACAAGCAATTCTGCTTGCAATGTCTCTAGAAATAGGGCAGTTATTTGAATCTATGTAAGGCAAATCCTCTAGACTCGGGTTAAAATATCTTCTCGGGAAAATCTCAGCCGCTTTGAGTGCTTCCAAAACCTTCAGCAATAAAGCCTCAGATTCAAAAATTACAGGAAAGTAAGCATTATTCCATTCGGTTCCCGGTCGTATCTCAATAAAGCTAACGGCTTCTAGTTTTTCTTTATAAAGCTGAATGATCTTACTTCGCTTTTCAATATTTTCCGGGATATAATCCAATACGGCCAAGCCCATAGCTGCTTGTAATTCACTCATTTTGGCATTGATTCCCAAGCCTTGAAAGTCTTCTTTACCCTTGTGGCCAAAGTTGTGATGATAATACAAGGTTTCATGGAGATCTTTCTCATTTGAAATCAATGCCCCTCCTTCTCCAGTGTGGAATAGCTTGGTGGCATGGAAACTAAGAGTTGACGCATCTCCAAATTTTAAGATAGATTGCCCTTTATAGCGTACCCCAAAACAATGTGCAGCATCATAGATCACCTTTAGGTTGTGTTTTTTAGCTAAAGTTGCAATGACCTCTACATTACAGGGATTCCCAAAAACATGGGTAGCCAAAATAGCTGTCGTTTTTGGTGTAATAGCAGCTTCAATCAAACTTTCATCAATGGTCAAATACGTTTTATCAATGTCTACAAAAACAGGAGTACAACCTTCCCAGACTATGCTAGAAGTGGTTGCAACATAACTAAATGGAGTGGTTATAATCTCCCCCTGTAACCCCATTCCCTTAATGGCAATTTGCAATGGCAGCGTACCGTTGGTCATTGCAATTATATGGTCGAGGCCTAGATAGTCTTTTAAACGGGTCTCTAATTCCCTTACCAGCTCACCTCTATTGGTAATCCAACCTGTTTTCCAAGCCCTTTCCAAAATGGCGCCGTAAACACTTTGTGGCGGTAAAAAAGTCTTAGTAACATTAATCATAATACTGTTGGCGGATAAATGTGTGCATGTCCTTGATAAGGCCGTAAAATTTGTTCTTTTCTGTAATCTGTATGTAATGTAGCAAAGTTAGTTCACCCTTAAAAATATGTACTAGTTTTTTCGCGATGACAAAACGCTCTTGTAAAACAAAATTAAATCCTCGAGGGAAGTGATTCCAATTAGATGTGACATTGGCGATTGCCAAGCCCATTACATCTTGTCCTTCTTGGTCTATGTCATGATCAAACCGATCTTTGACGTAAAGGGTGTAATCTCTCCTGTAGGCTTCCCAAGTATCGACAAGGTTTTTGGACAGATCATTACTCACAAGGATTGCTCCATTATTGAAATAGGGAAATTGTCGTTTTTTGAACTTTCCCAGTTGATATAAGTTATGTTCTTCATAAGACCAGCTGGTATAGCTTCCAGGCTCCTTCTTTATACAGGCTTCTTCAGGCAATTTCGCGTTTAAGTAGTCACAGATATCTGACCATTGCTCTTTGTTGTATTTGTTCCCGCCATAAGCGGCTTGGGCATCGTATTTGAAATTAAATTTCGGCTCTTTTAAAGCGTACATGTCTACATCAAGTACCAGTCTATAATCACACGCAATATCAACCCTATAACACATGGGTCTTATTTTGGTTGGGTGATCTGGGTACTCCACCTGCATGACCTTTACATCAGTTTTCCTGAGTATTGCCATCTTTTCTTCACTGAATGGTATGGAGTGTAATAAGTAGAACTGATGATCAAAGTATTTACCCCTCCAATTGTCTTTGACGCTTTGATAGAGTATTAAAAACTGATCGAAATAACCAATTTCACCTTTGATCCCGTTGCGAGAACCCCCGTGAAAGGTTTCTAGATCATTTAGCGCGATGACAATAGCAACTAATGGTTTTTTGCGTCTAATTATTCTCATAGTCAATTTGAGCCTCGAGTAAAAGAGGAGTCCAAGAATCTACATCGTGTACCACTTGAAAATTTTGCGCGGAATTGATTCGGTATAAAGGCTGAGAATCATAGGATTCAAACAACACTACACTAAAGTTATATACTCCTTTAGAGAATTGTAAATTTTCATGAGATATTACCACGCGCCAATCGCCGTCTCGTGCTTGTTTTTCTTCGTATTGATAGTACAGTAATCCGGCACTGCGTTGCTCCTTGTCAAAGATGAAAATCTTGATCTGTGGATAAGTCTTTAGGCCAGTAATATTGAAAGTGAGTGCTATCTCTAGTTTGTCCTTCCAATTAAGGATAGGCATAAGTTCATCACCCCGATTATTTAAAATCTCAACTTTTTCCAAGCTGACTAAATCGCTATCCATGACCACAGTTCTTTCTGAGTTGGCAAACTTTCCGTAATAAAGATCAATGGCCTTAGAAACAGCTGTCCCTTGAAAAATTGATTTTCCACCATCCATCAGGATCACATGGTTACATATCCTGGACACCATCGGCATGGAATGAGAAACAAAAACTATGGCTGTGTTGGGTAAGATGGAATCAATAGTTTTAAAGCACTTTAAAACAAACCCAAGGTCCCCAACGGCCAAGACTTCATCAATAATGAGTACATCGGGATTCATTTGTGCAGCAACGGCAAAGCCTAATCTAACTTTCATCCCTGAACTGTAGTGCTGAACCGGCATATCAATAAACTCATGCAGTTCCGCAAAACTGATGATCTCTTCCAGTTTAGAATCTATTTCTTCTTTGGTCAAGCCAAGTACTGCACCGTTATTATAAATGTTTTCACGACCCGTTAGAATGTTGTTGAATCCGGCGCCGAGCTCTATCAAAGCCCCTATTCGGCCTTTCATGGTTATTTTACCTACGTCTGGCCGGATGAGTCCGTTCAACATTTTTAGCAAAGTTGATTTACCCGCACCATTATGTCCTATGAGACCAAGACACTCGCCGCGTCTTAGTTCAAAGCTGATGTCTTGAACTGCCCAAAACTCTTTGGGTCTAAGCTTATCAGGCTTTCCGCCCCCTAACACATTGGTAAATAGATCTGTCAAACCGTACTTCAGCCCAGTTTTTAAGTCCTTGCTGAACTTTTTACTAACGCCCTCAACTTTAACCAATACTTCCTTCTCTTCCATACTTATGAGCTACTGCGTTCAACAATGATTGGAATTGAGATTCGGTAAAAGACCAAACCTAGAAGTAAAATGGGCACGCAACAAAGCAGGACCAAAAAATAATATCCCAAATGATCGCTCGGCGTTCCTACTAAAACAGAGCGCGCTAATAGGATCATGGGACTAAAAGGGTTCCACTCCATGATGGTTTTCATGATCCCATCAGCAGGAATCATATATACTACAGGGGTGAGATACATCATAAACCGCAGCCCGGTCATCACCAATTTGGAAATATCGTTGTATAAAAGCCCTATGGGAGTCAGGATCAAACCAAGCGTGAACCCGAAGAATACTGCACCCAACATGACCAAAGGGAACAGCCAAGCAGAATGCTGGTAGTCCACACCAAAGATCACCAATAGAATGATCAATAATAAGATCTTGGGAATTGCATTAAAAAGCAATTTATAGATACCCGAAAGCAACAAGGCCTCCTTAGGGAAATTGATCTTTGAGATGATGCTCTTAGCACTACTAGTGCTCATTTGAGGTGCATTGATGGCTCCTGTAATTATGGACCAGATCAAGGTTCCACTAAAGGCATAAACAGGATAAGGAATGCCGGTGTCCGTGAGTTGTACCGTCCCTGTGGACTGTAAAAACACCCAAACCAATGCCGTGGTCAACGGAGTGATGAAAGCCCAAAGAATTCCCAGATAAGACTGTCGGTACTGCGCTTTGATATCGCGGATGGCGATCTGTCTGGCCAAAAATCCAGAATTGAAAATATCAGAAATACTGGCTCTGAGTACTTTGAGAAAGCTGGTGTTTCCTTGGTTGGTATAAACGGTCACCCGTTGTTCGCTCATGCTGAGTAGGTAATTTTTGGGTTGTTAGCTTTTACAGGCTCAAAATACTTCTTTTTTGGCGGGATTCCTTATTATTCTTGCGCCTTGTCTTCATTTTGATGCTTTTCCATAATTCTTTCTATCAAACCGGCGGAATGATTCCAGTCCATTTTTCGAGCAAACAAGGCATCACTTTGCTTAATTTGAGTCCAATCTTCTAGGTCTAAAATTCCCGGTTTACTGCCGTGTTTTTCTTCCCAGAGTATGTAGCGTTTATTGTCTGTATCAAAACTATCTTTCAAATCGGAATTCATCAAAATAGTCTGAAAATAAAACTCTTCACTGCAAAAACTGTATTTCATCCGTTTTAGCAAGGCTGGTGTTTCACGGGTATAGTCCACCACTTGTTTTACTGCGGATCGATGTAAACTCCAATACGTAGAACCTCCGTACAGCGGCGGTAGATCTTTGGAATAGTTCCGCTTGAATCCCAACCGCTTTTGAATGGACAAGAGCTTCTGAATCCAATGCATATGCTTTTTGGCATTTAAAGAATCGTAGAGGTTATACAACAAGATCCGATCCCAGCCTCCGTTGTTCCAACAAGCAGCAGGCATGGTGAAGTTTTCTAAATAGCTTTTACCGCCTAGACTTGAAAAATGCGCAATAAATTCATCGGCCGTTTTTATAGGCAGATCCTGCCCGGTGATCAAATGGAAGTAAGTGAGTGATTCATCCTCAATGGCTCGTTCACACAAATGTAAAATGGCCTTCAAATGATTCAAACCTCCCCAATTGACCATATACTCTTGACTAATGAAGACTAGATTTTCAAGAGCCTCTAGTTTTTTGATTACGCCATCACTGACCTGGGTCTTTTTATCAATATGAACATAAAGCGAAAACCGCTCATCAAAGCAAGACGAGATGACCTCCAATTGCTGGAGGTCCTTAAAGGCGGTTATGAGAATTCCGTGTCGCATCAGTCCGTAATTCTGCGTTTAACATTGCCCCATCGATGCGCTAAATAGGGATATTTCAATCTAAAATTAAGTTTACCATTCTTACCAAAGATCAGCAACAGATCATTCACAAGATTTAATGAAGTTGGTCTTTTGTCTTCAAAATGGTATTCTAGATCAAGGAGGTCTTGCTTGTATTTTAGGTCGACGAGTTTCTTCCGATTTTTAGTATAGAACCAAGAATAATGCGGCAACTTCTTCTTGTTTACATTGGCCGAGGCCTTAAAAAAATCTTGAGGCAAATTCAAGGCCTCACAAAGGGTTTGGAAACCTGATTTGGCAGACTCCAATCGAATCACCTGATCATAAACAACCGGCTCCCCTTCCAAAAGGAAATAATCCGATTGCGGCCGTAAATGCTCACCCATATAATCTACCGTGCGTTTGGTCATTCGGTCCGTGAAGGCAGCTTTGGCATGAATAAAGTCTTGAAATGTTCCCCATACGTCACCGTTTAGCATGACCCAGGCATAATCAGAATACGAACGCGCATACGGATTGCGCACCACAATGAACTTATAATAGCTGTCCCATTGCTGACGAGTAACCAAGCCAGAGGCCAAAAGTTCACTAGGTGTAGCGTGCTGCAAATGAATCCTCAAGGCCTCATTCCACCCATAGCCCATCTTAGCATCACCTGTGGTGTCCACACCAAAAGCTTCTTCTACAGTGGTACCTGCACACTTAGAAATGTGAATGAAAATACACTGATGCTGGTGGGATACCATCTTTATTAAGGTCTTTTATATTTCGCTTAATGACACTAAGATCTGCCCAAGCGAGAGGCTTTAATGCTTTTTAAAATATTCCCAAGTTACGCCCAACCCTTGTTTTACGGAATACTGCGGATCGTAACCGAGTAGTCTTTTCGCTTTTCCGATGTCGGCCAAAGAGTCTTTAACATCTCCTCTACGCGTCTCTCCAAAATTCGGTTGAATATCAGTTCCAGATAAGTCCGCCAAATGTTCCCACAGCTCAAGGATACTAATGCGCTCTCCAAATGCAATGTTGTAGACTTCATTAACCGCCTCTTCACTGGCAAACATGCCTCGAATATTGGCTTCTACTGCATTTTGGACAAAGGTAAAGTCACGTGTTTGACTGCCGTCTCCGTGAATGGTCGGCGGTTCATTGTTTTTCACAGCATTCATAAATAATGGAATAACCGCAGCATAAGCTCCATTAGGGCTTTGCTTGGGTCCAAAGACGTTGAAATAACGCAATCCAATGGTTGGTGTTCCATAGGTTTTATAAAATACATCGGCATAAAGCTCATTGACGAATTTAGTGACCGCATAGGGCGACAAAGGTTTCCCAATGCGCTCCTCTACTTTGGGCAGCGCCTTGCTATCCCCATAAGTAGAACTGCTTGCGGCATAAACCATGCGCTTTACGGTATCTGATTCATTCTGAGCCACCAACATATTCAGAAAGCCGGAGACATTTACCGAATTACTGGTAATGGGGTCATTGATAGAACGAGGTACAGAACCCAAAGCCGCCTGATGAGAAACATAATCCATGCCCTCCATTGCATCTTTACAAGTCTGTAAGTCTCGAATATCTCCTTCTATAAACTCAAAATTTGGAGCCGATAAAAAGGGGGTAATGTTTTCTTTGTAACCGTTGGAAAGGTTATCCAGCACACGGACATGTCCAGCACCATGATCCAACAGGTATTGCACCAGATTACTGCCAATAAAGCCAGCACCGCCAGTGATCAAAAATTTTAAGTCCGATAAAGCTTGGTTGTGATAAATCATAGAAAAGGGCTATAGTCTACCGTCAATTTGAGATTCAGGTAAAAATGCTTTTACGTCAAACACTACAGAGTTGTTGGCCTTCAAAGCGTCCAGATCAACACCTTGAAAAGCGTCATGAGCAACGGCCAGCACAATACAGTTATAATCAGCATCGAGTTCATCGGCCTTATTGATCACAGAGAGTCCGTATTCTGCAGATACTTGCTGCTGCTTGGCCCAGGGGTCAAAAATATCAACCTGTAAATGATAACCACTCAAGGCTTCAATGAGATCAACCACTCGGGTGTTTCTGGTATCTGGGCAATTCTCTTTAAAAGTAATTCCCAGCACCAATGCCTTTCCGCCTTTAATGGTCGCATTTTTGGCGATCATCAACTTGATGACTTCTTGCGCTACGTACTCTCCCATACTGTCATTCATGCGCCTTCCCGCTAAAATGATTTCTGGATTGTAACCAGAATCAATCGCTTTCTGGGCGAGATAATAAGGATCTACTCCAATACAGTGTCCACCCACTAAACCAGGAGTGAACTTTAAGAAGTTCCATTTAGTTCCCGCCGCTTCCAATACCGCTTGGGTATCAATATCCAATACCCTAAAGATCTTGGAGAGTTCGTTGACAAAAGCAATATTGATATCTCTTTGGGAGTTTTCAATGACCTTGGCAGCCTCTGCTACCTTGATGCTTGGCGCTAAATGAGTCCCTGCCGTGATCACAGAAGCGTAAACCGAATCGATCAAGTCGGCCGCTTCTGGCGTTGAGCCTGAGGTCACCTTTAGAATCTTGGTAACCGTATGTTTTTTATCTCCTGGGTTGATTCGTTCTGGAGAGTAGCCTGCGTAAAAATCTTCATTGAATTTCAGCCCAGAGTGCTTTTCCAAAATTGGCACGCAGACCTCTTCTGTCACTCCAGGATACACAGTTGATTCATATACAACTATATCTCCCTTTTTTAAAAGTGGCCCTAAGGTCTCGCTGGCTTTGATCAAAGGAGTTAGTTCAGGCTGATTGAATTCGTCAATCGGAGTGGGAACGGTCACAATATAAAAATCTACCTCCGCTAGGTCTGTGGCAGTATCCGTCAAGGTCAAACTTCCATTGCCTTGACCCGCTAAAGCGACTTTTAGATCCTGATCACTAACCTCTAAGGTGCTGTCATGTCCGGCATTTAAACGGGCAATACGGTCAGCATTTATATCAAATCCAACCACCTTGTACTGAGAAGCAAATGCGACCGCCAAAGGCAAGCCCACATAACCTAATCCAACAATTCCTATTTTCTCGGGTTTCTGCATACCAAGAAGACCTTTGAGGCTTATTTTTTTCTATTGAATATTCGGGTAATTCGTTTCCAGAATGATTTGCGTTCTGGACCTTCATGATAACCATTGCCATAGGCACCATAGCCGTAGCCATAGCCGTAACCATAGCCGTAGCCATAACCATAGCCGTATCCTTGACGTTGTTTGAAGTAGTTCAATACAAAGCTGATGTTGGACACCTCTCCATTCTTATACTTCTCATTAATGAAGGACAGCATGCCTTTTTGCGTATAGTTTTGACGCACCACATAAATGTTCGCATCAGAATACTTTACCAGCTGAATGGCATCGGTCACAAGGCCTAATGGCGGCGAGTCTAGAATGATATAATCGTATTCTTCCTTGAGGCGTTCCATGAGTTCATCCATCTGCTCGTTCATCAGCAATTCTGATGGATTTGGCGGAACCGGCCCAGAAGTGATTACCTGTAAGTTTGGAATGGAAGTATTTTGAACGATCTCTTCCAAGGTCGCATCCTTGATCAAATAATTGACCACCCCGATATCATTTTGGATGTCAAAATCACCAAAGATCTTTGGTTTGCGCAAATCCAAGCCCAAAAGAATGGTCTTTTTATTACTCAAGGCAAATACCGAGGCAATATTAATGGAGCAGAACGTTTTCCCCTCCCCACTGATGGAACTGGTGATCAAAACGGTTTTGGCTCCACTTACACCCTGCTTTTTGTACATAAACTGCAAGCTGGATCGCACCGCTCTAAAACTTTCTGCAATGGCGGATTTTGGCCTTTCCAAAACAGCCAGATTACCAGAAACAGAGCTTTTGCCAATAACCCCCAAAACAGGAATATTGGACAAACGCTTGATATCTTGACCGTGCTGAATTCTATTGTTCAAAAGGAATCGAATAAAAACCAATACGAACGGAATAAAGAACCCTAAGATACCCGCCAGCACATAATTCAAGCTGGTATTAGGCCCTATTTGCCCACCACCGGTGTCTTTGGCCGCATCGATCATCAAGACGTCACTGATGTTTGCCGCCTTGACCAAATTGGCTTCACTGCGTTTGGCTAAAAAGAGATTATAAGTCCCTAAAGTCAAATTGTATTTACGCTCTATTTTAAGTAATTCCTGCTGCTCTTTAGGCAGTTTACGGATTGCGGATTCGTTCTCAGCGATCTTACTTCTCAGGTCTTGAATATCTTGACTGACCAGCTCCGTACTGCTTTCGATATTCTCCAATAATACTGTTTTGACAGCATCAATATCTCGATCCAATTCTTGAAAAGCTGGAGCGCCTTCTTGCATGGAATATTGGTAGCGACTGCGTCTTTCCGACAAGGTCACAATTCGAGCTACCCCGCTTGCAATTGCACCTTCCTCGATCCCAGCTACAGATGGTGCTGGTACATCGGAATAATTGGTGCGTGTGAGTAGATAATCTTCTAATCTTTTGAAGTATTTGAGTTGACGATCTAAATTTTCAATTTCTAGATCATAGGCCCGGAGCTTTCTAGAAAGCTCAGTACCTTCCTCGTTTAGGTTGTAAATCCCTTTAGATTCCTTAAAGGTATTCAGCTCACTCTCCACAAAATTCAAGGAGTCGGATTGCTGATCCAAACTCTCATTGATAAAGTCAATGGTCTTGGTGGCAAAAAGGTTTTTACGCGCTAAGAGGTTTTTCTGCAGTATTTCTGCTGAGGTATTCAGATAATCCACCAGACGCGCCTTGTTGTTTCCGTTGAGGCGCATTACTAATACAGATGACCCGTCAGACTCACTAAACACATTGATCTTTCGGTAACGGTTGATCACCTGATAGTAACGCGAAAAACTGATGTAGTAAGGAGTGTTTAGTTTCCCCCTGTATTTTTTGTATTCGAAGACCCCGTTTAAGAAAGGTAACGTAATGGTATCCCCAAAAAAGAAGTCTTCTTTATAGCTTGTTTGCTTGGGAGTCCACCCGCGGGTATTCTTACGACCGTAATGAGACAGGCGGTAATCTCTAGGATCAAACTGAGCCTCCACGGTAAACCGCGCAGTGTCTTTGACCGTCACCGTAACGGGTACGTTCAATACCTGATAGCGTGAGGTATCTGCCTTAAATTCAAAAGGCACCAACTTATACGCATCCGTACGTTGGTATTTACCATCGCGCAGATAATTCGTGTAGAACTGCAAACTGTCTACCACAGCCTCGTTATGCGTTCTGGAGCGTAAAATGATCAACGCTGTATTCACCTTGTCTGTAGTTCCACCCCAATTGAAAGTTAAGCTGGTGTTGGTGGTAAAAAACGGGTTTTGATCGTCCTTGATGGAGATCATATTGCTCATGGTATAGACCGGTAATTTCCGAACATTGACCCAATAAGCAATAGCAAATCCAATACCCCAAGCAATCAAGAATAAAGGCCAGTGCTTCAACAATGACAAGAGTAAGCCCTTGAAGTCAAAATTGTATTCTACGTCTTCTATTTCAAATTCCTTACTCATACTACAATCGGGTTGCCAGAAGAATTATAGAGGTGAGTCCCGTGATCACTGTGAGTATGGTGGTAAAGGAAGACAATCCTGTAGTTCCAGATCCAATAGATTTCTGAGGCAACGGATTGACTAAAATAAGATCGTTAGGCTGTATATAATAGTATGGTGAATTCACCGCATCAATGGTGGTGAGATCAATATGGTGTACTTTTTGTCCCTGAGGATATTGGCGCACAATGATCACATCGGTGCGATCACCAGTAATTCGAATGTCTCCATTGGTGGCAATGGCTTCCATAATGCTCACTTGCTCTCTGTAGATCACGTTGGAGCCTGGTCTGCTTATCTCCCCATTGATCACATAACGGATCCCAGCGAGTTTCACAGTCACAAAGATGTTTGCATCTTCTTTGAAGTAATCGGACAGCAGACGTTTTTCAATCATTTCTCGGATCTCCTCCACCGTATATCCTAAAACGTTTACCTCACCTAAGGTCGGTACGCGAATATTTCCATGCTGATCCACCGTAAAACCATCATAGTACAAACGTTGTTCTCCTGTAGCGTTCAAGTTGCTCTCCCCAATGGGATTAAACATAGCCACCAATTCTTGGTCTAAGGCTTTAATTCTGATACTCAACATATCGTTAACCTGAACCCGGTATGGAGGCATGACCTTTCTCAAGGCGATCAGAGAATCGTTCTGCGCTTCAAGGTCTTCCTGCAGATAGGAAAGTCTTTTGGTGGGAATACACGACGAAAAGGAAAGAAGGACAGCCACTAGGGCATATAAAACGGCGTACTTCATTAAGCGTTTAACTGGTTTAGTTAGCGAGGGCAATTTCATTTTCTAATAAACGCGAAAATGTAAAAATTAGCGCCTCTTCAGCAAATATAACTTAACCAACCTAATAATAAAAAGAAATCCCAGTGATGCTGTATTTTCTGATTATTTTTGGGCTAAAGTTTAGCACTTGAATTACGTATCAGTAGAACATATTGCCAAGGCATACGGCGAACGCGTTTTGTTCGAGGACATTTCCTTTGGGATCAACCAAGGGCAGAAGATCGGTTTTGTGGCCAAGAACGGTACGGGCAAGACGGCCATCCTGAATATCTTGGCCAAGACAGAGGCCCCAGACAGCGGTCAGGTTGTCTTTAGAAAAGAGCTCAATGTGGCTTACCTGCCTCAGGAGCCCAGCTTGAGAAATGATCTCACGGTAAAAGAAACCATCTATCACACCGATTCACCCACACTGCAAATTATTGACAATTACCATGTAGCTCTCAAGAACCCAGACGATACTGAAGGGCTTCAACGCGCCTTTGATGCGATGGAGGCAGCTCAAGCTTGGGATTTTGAAAACCGAATTGAAACAGTGCTGTCTAAATTTCAATTGACCAAATTAGATCAAAAGGTGGCCAATCTCTCGGGTGGGCAAAAGAAGCGTTTGGCCTTAGCCCATGCCTTGATCAACATTCCGGATCTGTTGATTTTGGACGAACCCACCAACCATCTAGACCTGCAGATGATAGAATGGTTGGAAGCCTTTTTTACGCGAGAAAAAGTGAGTCTGTTCATGGTGACGCACGACCGTTATTTTTTAGATCGAGTTTGCAATGAGATCGTTGAATTAGACAATGGACAATGGTTTTCTTATAAAGGCAACTATGCCTACTATCTGGATAAGCGTCAAGCGCGAATGGAGCAGTTTGAAGTAGAAACCGACAAGGCCGTTCAACTCTACAAAAAGGAATTGGATTGGATGCGCAGACAGCCCAAAGCGCGGACCACCAAAAGTAAATCGCGCATTGATGACTTTCACGAGATCAAGGCGAGAGCTCATCAAAGGCGCAAGCAGCATGAACTACAATTGGAGCTCAATATGGAGCGCTTGGGCACCAAAATTGCTGAGTTTCACAAGGTCAGCAAAGCCTTTGGAGACAAAGTGATCACTCAAAATTTCGAATACCGTTTTCAGCGTGGTGAGCGGGTTGGGATTATTGGTAACAATGGTAGCGGAAAGTCAAGTTTCTTAAATATGCTCACGGGAGTTTCTCAACCCGATGCCGGAAAGATCGTTATTGGCGAGACGGTAAAGTTCGGGTACTATTCGCAGGCCGGGATTGAAGTCAAGCCGGGACAAAAGGTCATCGATGTGATCCGCGAGTTTGGAGATTATATTCCGCTTAAAAAAGGACGTCAACTCTCTGCTGGGCAACTGTTGGAACGCTTTTTATTCGACCGCAAAAAACAATACGACTATGTTGAAAAGCTCAGCGGTGGCGAACGTAAGCGTCTCTATCTGTGTACGGTGCTGATTGGCAATCCGAACTTTCTAATCCTGGATGAGCCGACCAATGATCTAGACATAGTCACTTTGAATGTCTTGGAGAGTTTTCTTTTGGACTACCCAGGTTGTTTGATCGTAGTTTCTCACGACCGCTATTTTATGGATAAGGTAGTGGATCACCTTTTGGTGTTTAGAGGCGATGGGCTTATTGAAGATTTCCCTGGGAATTACAGTGACTTTAGGGCTTATGAGGACAGCAGTGATCCGGTTGCAAAAAGTCCGAAGAAAGAAAAAACAGACTGGAAAGACCCTAAAGCCAAGGCCAAACTCAGCTATAACGAACAAAAAGAATACAAGGCCTTAGAACGCGATATTGCCAAATTAGAACGAGAAAAAGATGCTTTAGAAGCCGCCTTTGCCACAGCGGATTGGGACACCGATAAGATCAACGAAGAGTCCTTAAAACTTCAAGAACTCATCAATTCTTTGGAACAGAAAACCGAGCGTTGGTTTGAACTCTCCATGAAGTTGGAAGAATAGCATGTACGAGTTTTTCAAATACCTGCAATTTTTATGGCGTTCTAAGAATGAGCATGCCGTCCACTCCCCTTTTGTATTTAAGCTGATCACCGAAGGCGTAAAAACTCGAATTCCACTTGAGCTGAGACAATTATTGCCCAAACACTATAAATACCTAATTGGGCAAAAGCTCAAAATCAAGGTAGAAGATTTTGGAGCAGGTTCACGTGTTTTTAAAAATGAAGAGCGGGGCATTGATCAGATTGCCAAGGTTGCTGGAATGAATCAGAAGATCCAAGAGCTCATGGCCAGCGTCACAGCCTACTTCAAACCGCAAAACATGTTGGAACTCGGAACCTCTCTGGGTAAAGGAACCGTAGCCATGCATATTGGGCATCCAGAAGGAAAACTCACCACCGTAGAACGCTGCCCCAATACCCTCGCTGAAGCTGTTAAAGGATTTGAGCAGTTCGGTTTAAAAAATATTAGCGCAGTGAACGCCTTATTCACGGATTTCCTCAATGAGGATAATCAAGCCTGGGATCTGGTCTATTTAGACGGCGGCCACACTAAAGATTTTACCTTATTCACCTTTGAGCAATTGTTACCCAAGCTCCACAACGATAGTCTACTCATTCTGGATGACATTTATTGGTCTAAAGAAATGACGGAAGCTTGGGAGCAAATAAAAGCCCATCCTGAGGTCACTGTGACCATAGATTCCTTTGATTGGGGGTGGGTATTTTTTCGCAAAGAACAACCCAAACAACATTTTGTGTTAAGATTGTAACAATGCCCGCCTGTCTACGTCTTATGTGCGTAGAATGAAGTATCTTGCATACTATAAACCATCGGTGTTTTTATGAGTACAGTAATTAAGATCCGCGGTATTAAAAGGGATTTCCCGCTAGGACAAGAAGTCGTAAAGGTTTTAAAAGGAATCGATCTGGATATCAACCAGGGCGAGTACGTGGCTTTGATGGGACCATCGGGTTCTGGAAAATCTACTTTGATGAACCTTTTAGGCTGTCTGGACACCCCTACCGACGGCTCTTACATACTCAATGGACAAGACGTTAGTAACCTAACCGATGACGAACTGGCCGACATCCGCAACAAGGAGATCGGGTTTGTATTTCAAACCTTTAACCTGTTGCCGCGTACCACCGCTTTAGAGAATGTGGCCTTGCCCATGATCTATGCCGGGGCTTCCAAAGGAGCGCGTTCCAAACGTGCAGAGGAAGTTTTGACTGACGTAGGCCTGGCCGATCGTATGGACCACAAGCCAAACCAACTTTCCGGAGGGCAGCGCCAAAGGGTAGCAGTTGGACGCGCGCTGGTCAACAAGCCTTCTATCATTCTCGCAGATGAGCCAACCGGTAACTTGGATTCTAAAACTTCTTTGGAAATCATGAATCTCTTTGATGAGATACACGCCAGCGGTAACACGGTGATTCTGGTAACTCACGAAGAAGATATTGCGGCCCACGCGCATCGGGTGATTCGTCTTAAAGATGGTATGATCGAATCAGACACCCGAACCAAATAATTCCGTGGAGGCCTATCTTGAAAATCCTTATTTTGTAGTTGGCGGTCTTTTACTGCTGTTGGTGCTCATTCTTTTCTGGAATCAGCGCAATGCACAAGTGACACGGAATCGCAAGAACCGATCGTTCCGCAATCGGTACTATGAAAAAAGAAAGGACCATGAAGATATACACCAAGACCGGAGATAAAGGCACCACTGCCCTATTTGGAGGAACACGCGTTCCCAAACACCACATCAGAATAGAAAGTTACGGCACCGTAGACGAACTCAATTCACACATTGGGCTTATACGCGATCAAGCTATAGAGACGCACCACAAAAAGTTTTTGGAGGTGCTGCAGAATAAGCTTTTTACCGTTGGAGCTATTCTGGCAACAGATCCCGAAAAGGCAATTTTAAAAAGTGGTAAAGAACGCTTGAACATCCCAAAGATCAATACCGAGGACATTGAGGCTTTAGAGCATGAAATGGACCGTATGAATGAACTGTTGCCACCCATGACGCACTTTGTTTTGCCCGGGGGACATCAAACGGTGTCATTCTGTCACATAGCGCGCTGTGTTTGCCGTCGTAGTGAGCGTTTAGCAGCACAACTGAACGATTATGAGGCTGTAGATCCAGCCGTATTGCAATACCTGAACCGACTTTCTGACTACCTTTTTGTGTTGGCACGGATGTTGACCAAAGAATTGCAAGCCGAGGAAATCAAGTGGATTCCAGAGAAGTATTAAATCGACTCTAAAATCCATCCTCAGCAAAGGAAAAATATTAATCATTTTTAACCAACTGAATATCAGTGTATTATATTGATATTCTTACGTTCTTTTTATTCACGGACAAATAATTTAGATTTTACTTGACTTTTTGATCTAAAAAATTATTTTTGCAAAAATTAAATGCAACAAGTGCTATGTACTGGACTTTAGAGCTAGCGTCATATTTGAGCGACGCACCCTGGCCTGCTACCAAAGATGAATTGATCGATTACGCAATTCGTACGGGAGCCCCTCTTGAAGTTGTTGAGAATCTTCAAGCCATTGAGGATGAAGGTGACTCTTACGATTCAATCGAAGAGATCTGGCCGGATTATCCCACGGACGAAGATTACCTTTGGAACGAGGATGAATATTAATCCACTATAAATAAAAAAGTCTCGCAGGAGGCTTTTTTTTTGTGTACTATTGAACTGCTGTTCGGGGAAAAACCAAACGGATGAATTCCCTTGATTTACAGTTGTTTGCATTTTTCAGTCTGAATAAAAAGAAGCCTGAGTTATACCGCTAAAAAAGAAACACACAAGACATGGGTCTTTTAGATAACGTATTAAAAGTATTTGTTGGCGACAAAGCCAAGAAAGATCTGGGCGAAATCCAACCGCTCGTAAACCAGATCAAAGCGAAAGAAGCCGATATGGCTCAACTCAGTTTGGATCAACTTCGCGGCAAGTCTGATGACTTTAGAGCACAATTGCGCGATGCCCAAGCAGAGACCAAAGCACAATTAGATGCACTCTCCAAAGAAGCTGAAGAAGTTAGTGACATCCAACGCAAGGAAGATATTTACGCAGAGATCGATCAGCTTAAGGACAGTCTTTACGAAATTGAAACACAGGTATTGGATGAGATCCTGCCTGAAGCTTTTGCTGTGATCAAAGAAACAGCCAAGCGCTTTGCAGAGAACAGCAGCTTGGAAGTAACTGCTACCGCTTTTGACCGCGAGCTTTCTGGAACCAAAGCCTATGTAACCTTAGACGGTGACAAGGCGATTTGGGCCAACTCTTGGGATGCCGCTGGCAAAGAGGTGACTTGGGACATGGTACACTATGACGTACAGTTGGTGGGAGGTATTGCCCTGCACCAAGGTAAGGTTGCTGAGATGCAGACGGGTGAAGGTAAAACCCTTGTGGCTACCCTACCGGTTTACCTCAACGCACTTGCCGGGAACGGAGTGCACTTAGTAACCGTAAACGATTACCTGGCCAAGCGTGATAGCGCGTGGATGGCTCCTATTTTTGAATTCCACGGATTGAGTGTGGATTGTATTGATTACCACCGCCCGAACTCTGCTGAGCGTCGTGCGGCCTATAACGCAGACATCACCTACGGAACCAACAACGAATTTGGTTTTGACTATCTGCGTGATAATATGTCTCATGCACCTGGAGATCTAGTACAACGTCCGCATCACTATGCGATTGTGGATGAGGTGGATTCGGTTTTGATCGATGATGCGCGTACGCCGCTGATCATCTCTGGACCTGTTCCGCAGGGAGATCGTCACGAATTCAACGAACTCAAACCCAAGATCCAAGACATTGTAAACGTACAGCGCAAGCTGCTTACGGGAGTTTTAGCAGAAGCCAAAAAGTTGATCGCCGCTGGTGACACCAAAGAAGGTGGATTGCAACTCCTACGCGTTTACCGAGGACTTCCAAAGAACAAAGCCTTGATCAAATACCTTTCTGAAGAAGGGATCAAACAACTCTTGCAGAAGACCGAGAACTTCTATATGCAAGACAACAATCGCGAAATGCCTAAGGTAGATGCCGAACTCTATTTTGTGATTGAAGAAAAGAACAATCAGATCGAACTTACCGACAAAGGAGTTGAATTCCTTTCGGGTAAAGACGATCCAAACTTCTTTGTGATGCCAGAAATGGGAACCGAGATCGCTAAGATCGAAGCCCAAGAGCTGTCCAAAGAAGAAGAAGCTGAACTCAAAGAAGACCTCTTTAGAGACTTCTCTGTAAAGAGTGAACGCATCCACACTTTGAATCAGCTTTTAAAAGCATACACACTTTTTGAAAAGGACACCCAATACGTGGTGATGGACAATAAAGTGATGATTGTAGATGAGCAAACGGGTCGTATTATGGATGGACGTCGATACAGCGACGGACTACACCAAGCGATAGAAGCCAAGGAGAACGTAAAGATCGAAGCGGCTACCCAAACCTTTGCTACCATTACCCTACAGAACTACTTTAGAATGTATCGCAAGCTATCGGGGATGACTGGTACGGCGATCACTGAAGCAGGAGAACTTTGGGAGATCTACGAATTGGACGTGATGGAAATTCCAACCAACCGCCCAATTGCCCGTGACGATCGTGAAGACAAGATTTATAAGACCAAGCGAGAGAAATACAACGCGGTGATCGATGAAGTTACCGAACTCTCTGCCGCTGGAAGACCGGTACTTATCGGTACGACTTCTGTAGAGATCTCAGAACTTTTGAGCCGTATGTTGGGCATCCGCAATGTGGAGCACAATGTATTGAACGCAAAACTCCACAAAAAAGAAGCCGACATTGTTGCAGAAGCAGGAAAGCCTGGACAGGTGACCATTGCAACCAACATGGCCGGTCGTGGTACGGATATTAAGCTTACCGAGCAGATCAAAGAAGCCGGTGGTTTAGCGATCATTGGTACAGAACGTCATGATTCCAGACGTGTGGACCGCCAGCTACGCGGACGTGCCGGACGTCAAGGAGATCCAGGAAGTTCACAATTCTACGTGTCTTTGGAGGACAATTTGATGCGTCTGTTTGGTAGCGAGCGAATTGCTAAAATGATGGACCGTTTAGGACTTAAGGAAGGAGAAGTGATCCAACACTCCATGATCTCTAAGTCTATTGAGCGTGCGCAGAAAAAGGTAGAAGAGAACAACTTTGGAGTTCGTAAGCGTCTTTTGGAATACGATGATGTGATGAACGCCCAACGTGAGGTGGTTTACAAACGTCGTTACCACGCTTTGTTTGGTGAGCGTTTGCGTGTGGACATTGCCAATATGATCTACGATACCGTGGAGAGTATTGTTGGAGCCAACAAACCGGTCAAAGACTTTAAGAATTTTGAATTTGAATTGATCCGCTACTTCTCCATGAGCTCACCTGTAAGTGAGCAGGAATTTGACGCGGGCAATGAGAACGATATCATTGGAACCGTTTACACAGCGGCCTACGCACACTATCAAGATAAGATGGAACGCGCTGCGGCTCAAGCCTTCCCAGTGATCAAAAATGTTTACGAGAACCAAGGCGATAAATACAAGCGCATCTTGGTACCTTTTACCGACGGTGTTAAAACCTTGAACGTAGCTACAGACCTGCAGCAGGCCTATGAGACTGAAGGTAAGCGATTGGTTCAAGATTTTGAGAAGAACATCACCTTGGCCATTATTGACGACAGCTGGAAGACCCACCTGCGAAAAATGGACGAGTTGAAGCAATCGGTACAGTTGGCTGTACACGAGCAAAAAGATCCGCTTTTGATCTATAAGTTTGAAGCCTTTGAACTCTTTAAAGAGATGATCGATAAGGTGAACAAGGAAGTACTTTCATTCTTGTACAAAGGAGAATTGCCTCAGGAGAATCAGAACATTCAAGAGGCACGTCAAGTGAAGTCTAACGACAAACTCACTACCCAAAAAGACGAGATCCCTAACATGGATGAACGCGCTGCTCAAGCTCGTGCTGCTGGAAACACCCAAGGACAGCAACAGCAAGTAACAGAAACCATCACCAGAGAACGTCCAAAGATCGGGCGTAACGAAAAGGTGACCATCAAACACGTGATGAGTGGTGAATCCAAAACCGTGAAGTACAAACAAGCCATTCCTTTATTAGACAAAGGAGAATGGGTACTTACCGAGGATTAATCCCATCCGCAGTAAAAATGAAAACCGCCTTTATAATCAAGGCGGTTTTTTTTATGCTTATTTTTATAGTGGGACGCAACCCTAAAGGGGTGTGACAGTCTTAAGAGTAAAACTTAAACTCTTCGTTATGAAATCAAAGCTTTTTGGATTGATGATGCTTGCAGCTGTAGCTTTTGGCTGTTCCTCTGACGACGGCAGTCAAGCCGAAGACACCATCAACCTTTTTGTCAACCACTTTAAGACCACCTCACTCACTTCATTGAATCTGGTATTGTTGATTCAAGAAGAAGACCGTATCGGAACCGATCAATACATTGAAGCTGCCTTTATTGAAGGCTTCGATTTCGAACCCGGATTCACTTATGAGCTCACTGTTAATCGCATTGCAGTGCGCAATCCTGGAACAGAGTTCATCAATACGCGCTATGAACTGATCAGTGTAGACAGCAAGACCGAAGTGCCTTTAGAAACCAGTTTCACCGTACCACTAACGCGTATTTACCCGTCTTCCTTCTATTACAATTGGATCCGTGGAAATACTACACTTGGCTTTACAATAGACGGACAAATTCCAATTGATTGTTCTGGTCTCTGCGGCCCATTAGATGCTGTAGGCGATGCTGCGGAGGAAGTTCGCGGTGTATTCCGCCACGGTGACGATGGCGTTTATGTATTGGAACAACTCTTCTAAGCTTTTTTAGAATCCAAAAGACGTTTGAGAAAGGGCAACTGTACTAGGAACAGCCCTAAGAAACCAATGGCATAAAGTGTGGTTGATGACATCTGGATTCCACTTAAATACTCACTCAGGTTAAACGAGGTCAATTCAGGCAGATTATTTAAGTAGAAGCGCTCTATCGGCAACCAAAAGATACCGATGAGAAAGAGTACAAAACCACCGAGGATCAGTGCCCATCCCCTACGGCTGATCAAAGGCTTATAGACCAAAGAATACGTGTTCAGCGCAGTGATCTGATCCATAATTGCCATATAGGTATCCTCCGGAGCTGGGTCTACACCGGCTTCGTTCATATACTTTCTGGTCAATGCGTCTTTTGGATCTTTAAAGGGTTCCATAACTTTGTTGTATTTCTGGGAAGTTACTCTGCTGCAGTAAACTCAGCAGACGTTTACGTCCACGATGCAATTTAACTTTAATATTGTCTGCGGTCAAATCGGTGATGGCTTCAATCTCTTTGACCGACATTTCTTCGTAATAATAAAAAGTGATCAAGGCAGAACTTACCGGATCTAAAGCCGCTATGGCTTGTTTGATCGCTTCCGATCGCTCCTGAGCCATCATGCGTTTGAGACCATGCGTTTCCACATCCTGATCGGCATCTGAGATCTGCTCCAAACCTTCATAGGCCACATATCGCTTGTTCTTCTTTAGCCGATCTAAGGTCTTTCTGTAGGCTATGGTGTAGAGCCAAGAAGAAAACTTGGAATCGCCTCTAAAACTCGTTAAAGAACTGTAGGCCTTAACAAAGGTATCTTGCGTGATCTCTTGTGCCTCCTCCCTGTGCTGCACCATTCGATTAACCACCGTATAGACATAGTCTTGGTAGCGCCTTACCAGTTCCCCAAAAGCCTGAGGATTTCCTGCAAGGGTTTGCTCGATATGGTGTTGGTCAGTGGTCTTGATCATTTTAAGGTAAGACGCCTCAAATTGTGAATCGGTTACAAAAGGTCCGAAAAAAAATAATTGAAAGTTTTTGTAACCGATCTAAAAAAGGTGTCGTCCTAATAGCAAATGATCAGATCATCTAAATTGAATCAAAACAAAAAACGAACAAAATCTATACTACTATGGGATCAGAAGTAATTATAATTCCAATCATTTTCGGAGTCTTATTTGGCCTTTATTATCTATTCATCAGCGCCAGAAACAAAGAGCGCCTCGCATTAATTGAAAAAGGCGCGGACGCCTCCATCTTCTTCAGCAACAAAAGAGGTAGTCACGGAACATCTAAAATTCTAATCTTGAATTTAGCCCTGCTTTCTATGGGTATTGGTGCCGGGATCTTCTTTGGAGGGCTGTTCCACGAAGTTTTAGGCATGAGCGAAGAAATTGCCTTTCCAGGTTCGATTTTCTTTATGGCCGGTGCAGGACTCTTAAGCGGGTTCTTTATGACCAAAAGGTTAGTGACCAAGGACTAATTCATATTCCTTGTTTTTAGTTGGTTGATCCGAAGGTTAGCAACGGATCAAAAACCGATAGCTGCTCCAGTGGCTGTCGGTTTTTTTGTGTTTTAAATTCAGGTAGATTCACCCATTGACGCCAAAGACCTGATTTTGTAGCTTTTACCTACTAAAACAATGAACTATGTCAGAAGAAGAAAAAAACAAAGCCTCCATAGAGGGCAGAACGCTCTACTGTCCAGACGGCGGTCCCGTAGCACTCACCTGCTCAGAAACAGAAGCAGAAGACTACCAATGGTATCAGCGTGTTTATGGAGACAAGGAAAGGCTTCCCATACCTGGAGCCGATGAAGCGCAGTTGATCATTCCCTTGGATCTAGCCCGCGGCAACTATTATTCCGTACATTTTAAGCTCGATGAGCAGCAAGTATGGACAGCAGAAGTACAAGTGGATGAATTGGTATTTGCTAATCTGGTCGTAGAAACCTCTGGCGATTTTACCACCGAGGGATCCAGTATTATCATCAAAGACAGTGGATATGTAGATCTGAGTTTACTGCTTCCCTACACCACTAACATTACCTGGTATAATCACGAAAAGCCCATTACGGGCCAAAACAACATCACCTTAAGGGTGACGGATAGCGGGAGCTTCACGGTACGTGCCTCCCCTGAAGAATGTGCAAACTACACGCAATACCTAAGCACCGCAATTGTAGTTAGAAAACTGTAAAAAGCCTTAGCTCATAAAAATGAATTCAGGCTTAGTGTACTTTTATATTGCTATAGGCAGCTGTGATATTGATGAGTCTGTTAGAGTTTGAATTGATGTGATACCCCTTTAACATAGAGTTCCCGTTCATCTCGTTAGAGGTAGCTTGCATTCCAGAAGGCAGATCAATGCTCGACTTTCTTCCGTTAAAGAACAGATCTAAAGCTACTTCTGGCAAAAAGATATTGGCATCGGTATTGTCTAGATTCAAGGCCACGGATTCAAACTCAGATCCGAAGTTATTGATCACCAAGGCCCCGTAAGACCCGTTGAGCATGGCGTCTTTACTCAAAACTCCAAAGGTCACATTACTGGAATTGGCTTCCATAGTTATGTTGTCTGCCTGGTTGATCACACAAGTATCCACATAGTCAGCACCCAAAGCACCGTTCTTCCAATGCTTCACATAGATTGGCGCATAAGATACGTTGATGGAGGTTTCCCCTCCATCAACAGTATTGGCTACAAAAGTGCTGTAGTTCAGATTGGCTTTGATGTTGCTGACCGCACCCAACTTCACTTCTCCGTGACGTACATTTAGGTCCAGTTTGGCATCTTTAGGCATCTTGATCTTGATCACACGGCGTGCTCCTTTAAGGTCAACACCGTCACCATTGAGGATATATACCTTTCCACCATTCTGCTTTTCAAGCTCTTCCATTTCGGCTTCAAACTCTTCAGCCCACTTTTCCATATCCTTTCCAAAGGCTTCTCCCCACTTCTCCATGTCTTCTCCAAAACCTTCGGCCCATTTTTCCATGTCCTTAGCGAATTTCTCACCGAACTCTTCACCCCAGTCTTCAAATTCTTTGGCCCATTTCTCTCCAAACTCTTCGCCCCAGGCTTCCCACTTTTCAGCGTACTCTTCACCCCAAGCTTCCATTTTGATCTCAAAATCATCTCCAAAGCGCTCTTCCAGTTCGGCTTCCCACTTCTTCATATAACCCTCTTTGTCGGCTTCATAGGCATCGTAATCAAACTCTAGGCCTTCCAGTCCTTCTAAGAAATCTGGTGGTAATGGATTGGTTGACATATTGGCCATCATAGGTCCTAAAACATCCTGCAACATTGGTCCTAGTTTTTCTAAGCCTTCTCCCAATCCTTCTAAATTAATCTCTAAATTTTCTAACTCTTTTAGTGCTTCTAAAGATTCTAAAGCTTCCAAAGATTCTAAGGCGTCTCCGTTCCAGTCAATGGAGAAATTCGTCCCACTAGTGATGACAATATTGTCTGCATCTCCGCTTACACTAAAGTCCCAAGCGTCTAGTAACTCTTGCTTTTCTTCTGCAGTAAGATCGTCTCCGATCAACTCCGCAGTAACTTCTACCTTTCCTCTATTCCAGGTTTCAAAAACGAAGTCCACATAGGAACTGTTTACCTGAATATTGACATCCTTTTCAGTGTCAAAGGTCTTTTGCTCTTTAACCTGTCCAAAGAGTGCGGCTGTGCTCAAAAAGAGCAGCCCAAATATCCAATTAGACTTGATTGTTGTTCTCATTATTTGCTGATTTAAGTTCTCGTAATTTGTTTTTCAGTTTGAGTAGCAATTCCAAACGCAATTTCAAATTATCGATCAGAGCGTTAACGGTCAGGTCATTAGGACCTACATTGACCAATTCCGCATTCAGTCTCTTGTATTCTTTATCTAAGGTCGACAGGCGTCTCATATAGCCGTCGATCAATTCTTGATTCTCTGGGTTGACCTCTAGTGAGGCAATTCCCATGGTGATGCTTCTGGTGTAATAGTCCTCCAGTTTTTTAAACTCCGGAGAGAAATCACTTAAGCCTTTGGTCGTTTCTTGATTGTCTTGGTTATCTGCAGGAACGGTTTCTTCAACAGCCATTTGCTCCTGTGGTTCTGCAGTGGTGTTGGTCATTAAAACATATCCTATCCCTAAAAGCAAGATCCCTATGGCGGCTACTTTGAGCCACAAGAACATCGGCTTCTTCTTTTCGGGAAGTCGCTCCTCCAATAAGCTGGCAAACTTATCTTGGTGGTTGGCCGAGAGTTGCGCTTTTTCATTATTGGCATCTCGCTGCAGTAAATCTCTAATATCCTGTGCCATGGTCTAAATGCTTTAGTTGTTTTTTAATTTGACTTTTTCCGCGGAACAAACTCGTTCTGGAAGCCGCCTCACTAATATTCATGATCGATGCGATCTCACCGTGATCATACCCTTCTAAATAAAAGAGCTGTGTTACTAAGCGATACTTTTCAGGAAGCTGTGCAATTGCTTGTTTTACCTCCTGCACTGTGGCGTGATCTGGAACCGTATGGTCTTGGTCATCTACCACGCTCATCACTTCTTCATTGATACCTGTCCATACCGCCTTCTGTGCTTTGATGGCGTCTAAACAAGTATTGATCACGATACGCTTGAGCCAGGCTCCAAAGGTGACGTCCCCCTTGAATTGCGCCAATTTTTGAAAGGCCTTGATAAAACCTTCCTGCATGGCATCCTCGGCTAAAGCCGTGTCTTTCATATACCTTTTTGCGATGATCAACATACCCTCACAGTATTTATTATATACCGCCATTTGGGCTTTTCTATCGTTTTGTTTGCATCGCTCTATAAGTAGCAGATCGGACACTTGATGGTTTTTTTGGATTGCTATTCGGTCTAAAGACGAGACAATTTCGGCAGCGTTTCAAAAAATTTAAAAAAAGTTTGATCGCGGCACATAAAATTGCTTCCCTGTAAATTTACTACCTTTATTCTTTTGAGCAGAAAGACGAGAATTTATGGGTAAATCCAAAGGAATTTTAATGCGGATCTTGGGCGGCGTACTGCTTCTGATCGCACTGTTTTATTTTGTTATTGGACCGATCATGCGGTCACAAACTAAGAAATACAGTCCGGAACAGACCATCACCTTCAACCAAGGCAACCTGCATGTGGATGTTTTTTACTGTAGCCCTGCAAAAAAAGGGCGTGACATCTTTGGCGGCCTAGTACCTTACGGAGAAGTCTGGCGTACTGGAGCTAATGAAGCCACTACCTTTGAGGCTGATGAAGACATCCGGATCAACGGACAAACCCTTCCCGCAGGCAAATACAGCCTTTGGACCATTCCCAATGAGGACAAATGGACCATTATCTTCAATTCCAAGATGTATGGCTGGGGTGTGAAATTTTTAAATGCGAAGGCTTCGCGAAATCCCAATTACGATGTCTTGGTGACTGAGGTCCCTATTTCCAAAAGCATTACGGCTATGGAACAATTCACTATAAATTTTACAGAAAATGGGCCAAATTCTATGGTCATGATCCTGGCTTGGGATGATGTAGTGGTTCCGGTTAAAATGAGTCATTAAAATTTATGAGCGCCAAGAAGAAACTCGATTCGGCTCTGAGTGAGACCCCGGGAATAGAGCGCCCAGAGAGTCTTAGCCAAGCCTCGGCGCGTTCCATAAAAAAGCATCGCCTCAAAAAGCAGTCCTACGACCAACTGCTCAACGGCATCCTCCAAGGGCAAACTGCTGCCCTGTCTAAAGGGATCACCCTCATTGAATCCAAGGCAAAAAAGCATCAAGAGCAGGCGCAAAAGTTGATCATGGCTTGCTTACCACATACAGTAAACAGTATTCGAATTGGCATCACAGGAGTTCCCGGCGTGGGAAAAAGCACCTTTATTGAACAGTTTGGGCAATTGCTATTGGCTCAAGGACACAAGGTAGCCGTACTTGCTGTGGACCCTTCCAGCAGCATTAGTCATGGGAGTATTTTGGGAGATAAAACCCGAATGGAATCCTTAGTCAAAGCAGATAAGGCCTTTATTAGACCTTCTGCTTCTGGAGATTCTTTAGGCGGAGTGGCCCGCAAAACTCGCGAAGCTATTGTGCTTTGTGAAGCAGCTGGTTATGATATCATCCTGATTGAGACTGTGGGTGTTGGGCAAAGTGAGACCGCTGTGCATTCCATGACCGATTTCTTTTTACTGCTGAAGCTGGCCGGAGCGGGAGACGAACTTCAAGGCATCAAACGCGGGATCATTGAAATGGCAGATGCCATTGTGATCAATAAGGCTGATGGGGAAAATGAAAAGGCCGCTCGTTTAGCCAAAGCAGAATTCAATCGGGCTTTACACCTCTACCCAGAAAAAGAGAACGGCTGGACACCCAAAACGCTTACCTGCAGCGCTATTGAAAATAAAGGTATTGACGCCATTTACCAGCTCATACAGAAGTTCACCGAGCAAACACAAGAAAGCGGATCCTTTGCACAGAAAAGACATCAACAGGAACACTATTGGTTTAAAGAGACCATAAGCAATGCCGTTCTTGATGATTTCTACAACAAACCAGAAATCATTAACGAGATCAAAGTACAAAAAGCGCTTTTAGATGAACAAAAGACCACACCCTTTGAAGCAGCCTTTGCAGTTTTGAAGATGGTGCGTTAAGACTTTTGAATCTTTTTGACCCATTCCACCTGAACAGCTAACCCTTCTTTTAAGGTAGTCTGTGGATTGTAATTCAGCAATAGTTTTGCCTTATCGATATTGGCCTTAGTTCTGGATTGATCGCCTGGACGTGCAGGCTTTAAATCCATAGCAATGCGCATGCCCAAGAGTTCCTCTACCGTAGCGATACCTTGTGCTGTAGTGCTTTCAGTCTCTGTTCCCAGATTGATCACCTCTCCACTACAAGAGGTTTCTCGACCAATGACTGCAACGATACCATCTACAATATCATCCACATAAGTAAAACTGCGTAAATGCTGCTGACTGCCTTCAAATAAAGGAAATGCGCGGCCTTCCAATCCACAGAGGATCAATTTGGTGTAAAGCTTATCTGGTCGCTCTCTAGGCCCATACACCGAATAAAGCCTTAAGGAACAGCCTTGTAACAGCCCGTCACGCTCATAAGCCAATACCAATTGCTCCGCAGCCAATTTGGTCACTCCGTAATAAGAAGCCGGCTTAGGAGCCTCTGCTTCCGGATAAGTAGCTACCAAACCATAAATGGAAGAGGTTGCAATATTGACAAAGAATTTAAAATTGGGACAATGCTGAGTGTATTGTAATACCCGCTGAGTAGCAATGATATTGTTTGTCAGATAGTCGTCAAAAGTACTTTTTTGAGAAATCCCCGGTTGCGCTGCAAAGTGAAAGATGTACTCAATATCGGTAGGCAACTTAGATTCCAGATGGCCGTCCCGTAGATCCACGGATTGTACCGTAATTCCCTTTTCAGCAAGCTCCTTAGCATTTCGCTCTTTAAGGCTCACATCGTAATAGGGTGAGAAATTGTCAACGGCTACCACCTCATGGCCTAAGGCCTGGAGACGCTCCGCAGTATGGGATCCTATAAATCCGGCAGCACCGGTTACTAATACTTTCATTCGGCCCAAAAATAACAAGAATAAACAGACCGCTGTCAAACCAGTTTCAATTCTTTAAAAAAGAATACTTTTGTAGCAAACTAACAACGATGTCTTACGCTCTTACAGTCGTAATCCCAGTGTATAATGAAGAAGACAATTTGGCTCGCGTCGAGGCAGAAATGTCTGCTTTCTTTAAGGTAGCCAAAAGGCCCACTCGCGCTTTATTTGTAAACGACGGTTCCAAGGACAGTTCACAACAAATGATCGAGGACATCTGCTCGAGAAACGAGGCATTCAGTTATATCAATTTTGCAGAGAACAGAGGCCTCAGCGCTGCGATAAAGGCAGGATTTGATCATACCGAGACGCCCTTGGTAGGTTATATCGATTCTGATCTGCAAACAGCCCCAGAAGACTTTAATCTTTTGTTTGATCATATCGATGACCATGAACTAGTCACTGGTGTAAGAGCCAACAGAAAGGATAAGTTTGTAAAGCGCATGTCTTCAAAGATCGCCAATGGTATTCGTAGAGCTTTTACCAAAGACGGTATGGACGACACTGGTTGTCCTTTAAAGATCATCAAGACCGACTACGCCAAACGCATCCCGATGTTCAAAGGCTTGCACCGCTTTTTACCCGCTATGATCTTATTACAAGAAGGGCGCATCAAACAGATCCCGGTACAGCATTTTCCGAGAATTGCAGGGACGGCCAAATACGGTTTGTGGAATCGTCTTTTAGGTCCTTTAATGGATTGTTTTGCTTACCTCTGGATGAAGAAAAAGTACATCAACTACCGCATTGCCTCTAAGGGATGAGTGCTTGGTTGATCTATACCATAGGCTTTGTTGCCCAGATCTTATTTTCAGCCCGACTGTTATTGCAGTGGTTCCTCTCTGAGAAGAACAAAAAGGTCATGACTCCAGCGTTGTTCTGGAAAATTAGCCTTTTAGCGAGCTTTCTCTTATTTGTCTACGGCTACCTTAGGGAAGACTTTGCCATTATGTTGGGACAGTCTTTGACCTACTTTATTTACATCAGAAACCTACATCTTCAGGGCCACTGGCAAAAGGCGCATTGGGCCTTTAGGACATTTTTGATCGCTTTTCCCATAGGAATTGTTGCCTATGCCTACAACAACGGAAAATACGACATTGACCTCTTGTTAAACAATGAAGCCATTCCGCAATGGTTGCTGTGGTTAGGTATTGTATCTCAAGTGCTTTTTACCCTGCGTTTTGTGTACCAATGGTTGTATTCGGAAAAGAAAAAAGAATCACAATTGCCCATGGGTTTTTGGGTGCTTAGTGTGACTGGAGCATCATTGATCTTACTCTACGCTGTGTTTAGGAAAGACCCCGTTCTATTGTTTGGACACGGTGCTGGTTTATTAGTTTATTTACGCAACATCATCATTTTAAGAAAACAAGATGCAGTGGCTTAAAGACCGACCCTTAACCCTACTCCTACTGAGTTGTATCCCTTTATTTCTGATACATCTTGGAGAGTTGGCCGTGAACATCATGGAAGCGCGAAATTTCATCACCGCACGTGAAATGCTGGTCGATGACAATTGGCTACTAACAACGATTAATGGAGAACCGCGCTATCAAAAACCGCCACTACCCACTTGGCTCACCGCTTTTTCTGGAGCTGCTTTTGGCCTAAAGGTTTGGGCGCTTCGTTTACCAGCCGCACTGAGCGCTGTGCTCTTGATGGTCTTTGGCTACAGACTTCACGGTGAACTACTCAACAATCGCAGACAGAATTTTTGGGGAGCCCTGGTTCTGGTCACCTCGTTCTATATCATTTTTGCCGGGCGCAACGGACAATGGGACATTTTTACCCACGCCTTTATGATGGTAGCCATCTATGCCATTCATAAATTATTCAGTCAAACGAAGAAATTATTGTTTTACGGCCTACTTACCGGGCTGGCCTTAGCGGCCTCTTGGATGAGTAAAGGACCCGTATCGCTCTACGCCTTGCTATTGCCATTCTTGATCGCCTACGGGATCGTTTATAAATACCGCTGGAACAAAAGGCTTATTCTGCCTCTGTCGCTCATGCTTATTGTAGCGGTGATTGGTTCTGGTTGGTGGTTTTGGTATACCTACACCTATGATGGCGAGACCCTGCAGGCGATCACGGAAAGAGAAGCCAACAATTGGACCAGTTATAACGTTCGTCCGTTTTATTATTATTGGAGCTTCTTTACCCAAAGCGGCTTGTGGACCCTGCCCGCATTCATTGCCTTGTTGTATCCGTATTTGAAAAAGCGCGTCAGTGATCCTAAAGGGTATTTATTCAGTTTACTTTGGACACTTTTGAGCGTAGTATTACTCTCCATCGTTCCAGAAAAGAAGTCACGCTATTTGCTTCCTGTACTGATTCCCATGGCATGGAATACCTCCTTCTACTTGGAATACCTCATTGAAAAATTCAAGGAACTCACCGATTGGAAAGAAAAAATAGGGCCTTATCTACACTTTGGGATTTTAGGTACGGTTGGTCTTTTGTTTCCTTTAGGCGGATACTACCTGCTCCAAGATCACTTAAATGGTTACTGGGTTTGGTTTGTACTGCTGAGTCTGAGTTTAATGGTGATTGGGTTTTTGATATGGCGCCAGCTGATCAAAAAACAGATCCAAAAGACCTTAGTGCTTTCTGTAGCCTTAGTCATGGCTATCATCTGCTTTGGATTGCCTTTGGCGGAGACCTTAAGTGTGAATCCAAAGTATAAGGAGCTGTCTGGTCTGCATCAGTGGCAAGAAAACGAAGGCTTACCTGTCTTTGAATACGACTTTTTTACTCCGGAGCTGATCTGGAACTACCAGGGGATCATCCCCGTGATCAAAAATCAAGGGGAATTCAATTGGCCTGAGCAAGACGCTTTTGGAGTTTTAGTAGCTGAAGATCACTTGGAAGAATTTCTAGAAGATTTTAAAGACTTCAACTACGCTCCTGTAGGCTTTTACGATATGAATCCGCAGGCAAAAGGAGAAGGCGGTTACAAAACAAGATTGGCACGAATGCTCTTTAAAGTCTCTAAACGGAAGTAGCAAAGCGCCTTTGTAAATAGCGCTCTAGCTTATAGAAACTCAATCCTGCAAGCGCTCCTACGATCATCCCAGTAAAGATATCCAACGGATAATGCACGCCTACGTAAACGCGGCTGTAACTGACCAAAAAGGCCCAAAACAGCATTAAAAAGGGCAAGTACTTGTAGCGACTGCGCAAAATCAGACTAATAAATACAGCTCCTGCCATAGTACTGGTAGCATGTCCAGAAAAGAAACTAAACTTCCCACAACGCGGTGCCACATAACGGATGATACCTTCTAAACTCGCTTCTTGGCATGGCCTTGGGCGCTCAAAAAAGTCTTTGGCCAGGTTGGTGAGCTGATCGGTAAAGGTGATCATCAAAGCCGTGGTAACAACTACTACAGCGGTAAACTTCCATCCGAAGTTCTTATACACCAAATACAACAGAATGGCATAGATAGGAATGGAGGCGAACTTATTGGTGATCACCAGCCACAAATTGTCCCAGGTAGTAGATCCCAAACTGTTCAGGTAAATGAACAGCTCACTGTCATATTGAAGTAATTGATCAATCATTCTGCTCGTATCGGGCGATCTCACGATCGTAAAATTCCGTAGCTGCAGCGATCATATTTTGAGTCTCTGTCTCTACTTCTTTTTGGTCGTGCTGATCAAATTCTTCCAGCCATTCGATCTCGTCTTTGCTTAGATCGATCACAAAACGTGGGAATTCTGTGTGAATCACAAAAATATTATCCGGATGATCGGTATTGTCTCCTAGTAAGAATTTTGGAAGTTCCATGACGGTTGAATTATGGGCAAAAATACTAATTATCTTCAGAGTCGGGGGTCTCCAACTCTTTTTGAACAATAAGACGCTTGCTGAGCTGATTGAATCGTATGTATAAAAGGACGCCACTTACAGTAAGTCCTGCCAATAAACCGATCCAAATCCCAGCACTCTTATAGGCGGTGTGTAAACCTAAATAATAGGAAATTGGGAACCCCACCACCCAGTAGGCAATAAAGGTGATGAAGGTTGGAATCTTGACATCTTGCATCCCTCTTAAAGCGCCAAGCACCACAACTTGCACTCCGTCAGAGATCTGAAAAACCGCTGCAACCAACAGCAATCTCGCTGCTATTTGGACCACTTCAAAGTTATCGGCAAAGTTTTGCGCATCGTCAAAATCAACATAAAGTTTAGGCAATACTTGATGCAAACTAAAGAAGAGTATCGCAAAGCCGCAGGCCAAAATAATGGCCAGTAAAAATATGGAATGTGCAATTCTACGCAATTCCCGGTAGCGCTGCAAACCCTGTTGGTTCCCAACTCGGATCATAGCCGCAACGCTTAGTCCCATAGCGACCATAAAGGTCATGGAAGATAGGTTCAATGCTATTTGATTGGCTGCTTGAGGGTTCTTTCCTAAGATCCCGGACAGCCAAATGGCCGCCGTGAAAATAGCCACCTCAAAGAACATCTGTAAGGCAGAAGGGAAGCCTAAATTTAAAATGCGTTTGATCATCGCACTTTCTAAAACGAAGAGTTTGATCTTCAATACATAATCTCTCGATTTTAGATTGCGCTTCATCAAAAGCCACAAATACCCAACCATTATGAGTCGTGATACCAAGGTCCCAATGGCTGCGCCCACGATGCCCATCTGCGGAAAACCAAACTTCCCAAAGATCAAAAGATAGTTTAAGATAATGTTGACCACATTGGCCAAAAGCGTGGCGTACATAGGAGCACGGGTCATGGACAATCCGTCACTACACTGTTTGAAGGCTTGAAAAATGATCAGCGGGATCAGTGAAAATGCAACCAGATCTAAGTAGGGCTCTGCTAAGACGACAACCTCCTGGGGTTGATCCATATAATAAAGCAGTGGTTTGGACAGATAAACGCCTAAAAAAAGGGTGATTCCTAAAACTGTGCAAAGGAACAAGCCGTGCTTAAAGGCCGCCTTTCCCGCAGGAAAATTGCCTTCTGCATCAGCCGCAGCTACCAAAGGAGTTATCGCCGTGGAGAATCCTATTCCCAATGACATGGCAATAAACATAAAACTGTTTCCCAGAGATACCGCGGCGAGTTCTGCAGTTCCCAATTGCCCCACCATGATATTATCCACAAAACTCACAAAAGTATGCCCAAGCATTCCCAAGATCACTGGGGCCGCCAAGGTCCAATTGTACTTAAATTCTTTGGTGTATTGCGCTAGATTCATAGGGATGGTCAGGCCGTTGAGTCTATAACACGCAACGGTCCATCAAAATTAAAATTTAATATCTTTAAACAAAGTCAAGCAGCATGAAAGTAAATGCCAATACCGTAGAGGAGTATTTCCAAGCCATTCCTGAAGAGCGTCAGCCGCATATGAAAAAATTGCATCAGACCATTGTAGATAACCTGCCAGAAGGATTTCAAGTTGGTATGAGTTATGGAATGGTGGGTTATGTAGTTCCGCATAGTTTATATCCGGCCGGTTATCATTGTGATCCTAAACTGCCCCTGCCCTTTATGAGCATCGCTTCCCAAAAGAATTTTATCGCCTTATACCATATGGGGATTTACGCCAATCCCGAGCTTTTGCAATGGTTTCAAGAAGAATACCCGAAGCACGTAAAAACCAAGCTAGATATGGGTAAAAGCTGTATTCGATTCAAGAAACCAGAAACTATTCCTTATGACTTGATTGCTCAGCTATGTAGGCAGATGGACCCCCAAAAATGGATAGACATCTATGAATCAGTAGTGAAGTAGTAAGAAATTCCTTATATTCGCGCTAACATATTAGCAATCCAGATTTTTAAAACTACTTATACCCCCCAGTATAATCATGAAAAAACCGCAAATTCTGGCTTGCGCAGCGGTACTTCTATTTGGAGTACAACTAGCAAAAGCCCAAGTGGGTATTGGCACCACTACGCCTACTGCCCAATTGACCATTGACACAGGGACAAGCGGTCTTGCTCCCCTAGAGTTGTCTAGTACGACAACGGCACCTACATCAAATCTAAGCGGCGGACAGATCGCCGTAATCAACAACGAGCTTTACTTCTTTGAACCAACTAGGAATCATTGGTTTAGTGTAACTACAATCCCGATCACCTTTGCGAGAAATGGAAATGTAGATAACAACAACCTTTATTTTGGTGGTCGTATTACCAACCAAGGTTCAGGAGCGCCCATGCTCAAAAATGGAACAATAATCGGAGTTTCTGCTACTTCTTCCGGAGGTAGTGCAACAAAGAGGTTTGAACTGCGCGTGCGTAATGACGGTTCTGATGTAAGTGTCACAGATTTGAGTCTATCTGACAACGAACTCTATGACGATACCTTGAACGTAGATTTCTCCGCGGGTGACACCCTAACCATGCGAGCCAGAAATGATGGTGATGGAGATGTTAGTAATCCATCGATCATCCTTTGGATCAAGTGGCGCGAATAAGCTTATTTAATTCCGTACTTATCAAACAGATAAACTAGAGAAGCCATAGCGGCTGCTCCGAGTTCCAATTCCCTTTTGTTAATGGCATCAAAGGTGTCATTGGGTGCGTGGTGATAATCAAAGTAACGCTGGGAGTCTGGTCTAAGGCCACAGAGTACAATACTATCTGCTTTTAATGGACCAATATCAGCACCACTTCCGCCTTGGGTGAAGGAGTGAACCAAATACGGCTCAAACAAGCTGTTCCAAGACAAGACTTGCTCATAATTTGCTCGATCTGTATCAAAGGAGAAACCGCGTGGGGAAAATCCACCGGCATCACTCTCAAGGGCAAAAACGTGGGTTTCATTGTTCTTCGCAGCGGCTTCTGCATAAGCTCTTCCGCCTCGCAAACCGTTCTCTTCATTCATAAAGAGAACCACCCGTAGACTGTGTTTAGGCTTGTAATTGGCTTTTTGCAGTAAACGCAGCACCTCCATGGACTGTACACATCCAGCACCATCGTCATGAGAACCGTCACCGGTATCCCAGGAGTCTAAGTGACCGCCAACTACAAAATATTCATTGGGCTTTTCTGAACCCGTGATCTGCCCAATAACATTATACGACTGCACATCTGGGAAGGTCTCACAGCTTTGTTTTATGGTAAGGCTTAAACCGGAATCCTTTTGTAGGGCCGCACTCAGGGCTTCCGCACCTAAAGTACTTACTGCTGCAGCAGGGATACGTTGATCTGCTTTTAAATCGCCATAAGACATCGAACCTGTGTGTGGAAAGTCATCCAGGCGCAAGTTCATGGAACGCACAATAACCCCTACTGCCCCGTACTTTGCAGCTTCCATAGCACCGGCATAGCGTTGGTCTACACAACCTCCATAGGCCGCAAAAGTATTGATGAGCTCTGCCTGCATGGGTCTGTTGTAGAATACAATCTTACCTGCAATCACCTCACTGCCCAGTTCTTTAAGAGCGTCAAGGGATTGTACTTCAATAACCTCAGCTTTGAGTCCCGAAGCCGCAGTAGCTACAGATCCGCCCAAAGCACAGATCTGCAGGTCTGTTTTAGAACCTGCCGTTTCAAAATAGGCGGTTTCCTTTTCCCCTCTAACCCATTTAGGCACCATTACTGGTTGCAGCCAAACCGAATCCAAGCCCAGATTTTTGAGCTCTTGTTCGGTGTATTTTACGGCCTGCTCTGCTTCTGGAGAACCCGACAAACGTCCACCTATTTCATTAGAAAGATGCTCCAACCACGAGTAGCTCTGACCGTTGAGTAAAGCCAGATCATATATGTTACGCAGCATTAAAGAATCTGAAGTTTGCGTTTGCCCAAAGCTCACCACAGTGAACACTAAGCAAATGCTCAATAAACGCGCTTGGAATTTCATAATGGTTATTCGTTGTTGAGTTCTTGGATGTATTGTTTTAGCTTGGCTTGGGTATCCGGGTCCAGTTCGGGCTCCTGAATGTTTGTATAGGCTTCCATAGCTTCTAACAAAATGCTAGCGACGACCACGCGAGCGGCTCTTTTATTATCCGCAGGAATCACATACCAAGGCGCATGCTCTTTTGAGGTTCTGTTTATGGCATCTTGGTAGCACTCCATGTACTGATCCCAAAGCTTGCGTTCCTTGAGATCGCCAGACGAAAACTTCCAGTTCTTTTCTTTTTTATTCAATCTGCGCAGTAAGCGGTGTTTTTGCTCGTCCTTAGAGAGGTTCAAATAGAACTTAAAGATGAGCGTACCATTCTCTGCCAAATGCTTCTCAAAATTGTTGATCTGCTCAAAACGCTTATCCCAAAAGGCGTCATCTATCTGATCCACGCTCTTGAGTTTTGGCAAACGCTCGTTGAGAATATACTCTGGATGTACACGCGTCACCAACACATTCTCATAATGAGTACGGTTGTGGATTCCAAAGATCCCGCGACGAGGCAGGGCTATGTAGTGTCTCCAGAGGTAGTCGTGATCCAGTTCCAAGTCTGTCGGTACTTTAAAGCTGTGTACCTCTACTCCACGAGAATTGAAGTCTTTAAAAACCTCTCTAATCAAACTATCTTTCCCAGCAGTATCCATCCCTTGAAGGCAGATCAACACAGCGTATTTGTCATGCGCATACATGGTGTCTTGCAATTTGCCCAATCGGGAACGCACGCGCTCTAAAACATCTTCTAAGGTTTCTTTATCCAAACCAAAGTCTTCATAAGTGGGATGCTGTTGGAGATCGGTTTGTCCGTCTACGCGGTATTTACTGCTGTCAATCTTCATGCTGATGGTATTATTTACTGGCGAACAAGCGCACGTCTTCTTCGCTGATGGTTTCTCCTCCTAAGATAATCAATCGTTCTACTACATTTCGCAATTCCCGAATGTTTCCAGTCCAATCGTACTCCTTGAGCAGTTTTACGGCCTTGTCCTGAAATTTTTTCTGAGCGGTTCCTTGTTCTTCTGATATCTTCTTGGTGAAGTAATCTAAGAGCAAGGGAATATCTTCTCTGCGGTCATTGAGCGCAGGAACTTTGATCAAGATCACAGCCAATCGGTGATAGAGATCCTCTCTAAAGTTACCTTCTGCGATCTCGTTTTTAAGGTCTTTATTGGTCGCTGCAATTACCCGAACATCTACCTTGATGTCCTTGTCATTACCCACGCGTTGAATCTTGTTCTCCTGTAAGGCACGCAGCACCTTAGCCTGAGCAGACAAGCTCATATCGCCCACCTCGTCCAAAAAAATGGTTCCGCCGTTGGCCGCTTCAAACTTTCCCGCGCGGTCCTTATTGGCAGAAGTAAAGGCACCTTTTACGTGTCCAAAGAGTTCACTTTCTATAAGTTCACTTGGAATGGCAGCACAATTCACCTCGATCATCGGCCCTTTAGAACGATCACTTTTCTGATGCAACCAATGCGCCACAAGTTCTTTACCCGTTCCGTTAGGCCCTGTAATGAGTACGCGAGCTTCTGTAGGAGCTACCTTCTCTATCATTTCCTTAATGTGGGAGATAGGAGCAGATTCTCCGATCATCTCGTAGTTCTTACTCACCTTCTTTTTAAGGCGAGTGTTCTCTACCACCAATTCTTTACGGTCTAGCGCAATGCGTACGGTGTTTAAAAGTCTATTGAGATCTGGTGGTTTGGAGATATAATCAAAGGCTCCGAGACGCATGGTATTTACCGCTGTATCTAGATCACCGTGCCCAGAGATCATGACAATTGGAGTCTCTGGCTTGAGCTTTTTAGCGGCTTCCAAAACCTCAACACCGTCCATTTTAGGCATTTTTATATCACACAAAACCAGATCAAAATCTTCTTTTTTGATCATTTCAATTCCAGAAAGTCCGTCTTCGGCTTCGGTAACTTTGTAATCTGCACTTTCCTCACTGAGTATTTTTGACAATACCCGACGGATCGCCGCCTCATCTTCTATGATTAATATCTGAGCCATATCAAATCTTAAATTTTACACCGGTTCTAAAATAACCGGTATTGTTTTCATTCAAATTAAATACGTTGTTGCGGTTTTCATCACGCAATCGTAATTCGTTGTACAAAGTGTATGCCGCATAAAGGTAGAAATAGAAATTCTTGGCAAAGTTGTACTCATACCCCAGCCCCCCAAGCACTTGGGTCATGGAAATATTATCAGCAATGGAGGTACTCCCATCTGGGTTAGTCACTACACGATTGTTCTGCAGGTTAGAAAAGAATCCATCTAACGATACATACGCTTGAATGCTATTCTTGGCATTGAACATATGCTTGATATTTGTTTTTGGAGTCCCGAGGGAATAGGACCAACTGGGATGAAACTGTCTGTAGTAGTTTATGATTGGCAAAGGTAAAGGCCGTCCTTGGTTGGTAGAATACTGCAATCCTATTACCCAACGATTGGGCTTTGCAACCTCATCCTCAGAGCGATCACGGATCATATATGCAGAACCGCTGAACCTAAAATCTCGTCCTAAAAAATCAGCACTCTCAAAATTAGAAGCCAATTCAAAACCTGCCCGAGCCCCAAAACGCCAACCACTTTTAAACTTAAAGGTATACGCTATAGTAGCTCTGAACATTTCAAAGGTCGTCGCGTCATTGGTGTCAAAAGGGACCGGGTCATCTATATCTAAAGTGATGTGTCGGTATTCAAAACCTGGGATCAGATAACTGCCCTCCCAAGAAAGCGGAATTGGAAAGTTGATAAAGCCTCTAAAACGGCTCAGTGAATTGTCACTGTCTACCTGGGGTATCCGAAGCCATTCCACACGCATCAAATCTGTGGATTGCCCCAAACAACATCCGCCAGAAATAATCAAAAGCAAGAGCAAGAATTTACGCATTGCCCTCCCCTGTGATGTTTGGTGAAACCATGGTTTTAATGTGCAGATCACGCTGCGGGAATGGAATACTGATATCGTTGGCTCTAAAGGCCTCATCGATCTTAAAGCGCACATTGCTCTTGGTCAACGGATCTTTAAAGCTATCGGTCACATAAAAGAAGACACTAAAGATCAAGGCAGAATCTCCAAAATCTTGAAACAATACTCGCGGTTCTGGACGTTTGAGAATTCCTGGTTCTGACTGCACGCATTCCAATAGAAGTTTTTCCACCAAACGCGTATCACTGCCATAAGCCACTCCCACGGTCACGCCTTCACGTGTCATTTTGTGATTTTGGGTATAGTTAAAAACCGTATCACTGATAAACTTGTGGTTGGGAATAATGATGACCTTATCATCTCTGGTAATACAGCGCGTGGTGCGCAATCTGATCTCTATAACCTTCCCGACTTTGCCATTGATCTCGATGATATCACCCACTAAAAGCGATTTGTCAACGATGATGAAAATCCCTCCTATGATGTCTTGGAAGAGCTCCTGAAGTGCGAGCCCGAGTCCTACAAAAAGTGCCGCAGAAGCGGTCAATAGGACGGTGACATTAATTCCTGCTGCATTCATAGTGAGCAGGATCACCAGCATATAGATCAAATACTTAAGGAACTTGAAAATACTTACAAACTTCAAGCGATTCTCTTCTTCCATGCGGCGGGTGAGCCATTTTCTGATCAAATTGAGCGCGAAACTCGAAACAAAAATGGCGATCACCAAAGTGAGGATCAATCCAATGGTTAGGTGAATCTGCTTATCACCTTCACCAAAGTGAAAGCCTCTATTGAGAAATTCTCGAATAGAGGCCCACAAACTTTTACCGATTTCCGTGGCCTCTTCGGCCAGGCTTTCATCCTGTATAAGTGCTAGTATTTTAACCATTTAAATAATTCCTTGTAACTGGCCTTTTTACCGTACATCAAGATACCGACTCGGTAGATTTTCGCGGCCACCCAAACTGTGCCTATAAAAGTAGCAAATAAAATCACTACTGATAGTATTTGTTGCCAGATTGGGACTCCAAACGGTATACGCATCAGCATAACCACCGGAGAGGTCAAAGGAATGAATGAAAATACTTGAGAAACGGTACCGTGTGGATTTTCAATCACGGTGAAAACCCCGACATAAACTGCCAGAATCAATGGCATGAGAATGGGAAGCATAAACTGCTGGGTATCTGTTTCATTATCTACGGCAGCACCAATGGCCGCGTAGAGTGAAGCGTACATCAAATATCCACCTAAGAAGAACAAGATAAACATGATCACCAAGTTCATCAAAGGCAAGGAATTGATCTCATTGAGCAAACCAACCATTTCACTTTGTGCTTCTGGGCTGTCTTGCATTTGTTGCACCATTTCTGTTTGGGCTGATTGCGCCTGGGCTGGATCAATGTCTAGCATTGCAGATCCCACAGAAAGGAATACTCCGAGCAACACTACCCAAACGGCAAACTGGGTTATCCCAGCTAAAGAGGTTCCGAAGATCTTTCCAAGCAGGAGCTGAATTGGTTTTACGGACGAGATGATCACCTCAATAATGCGGCTAGTCTTTTCTTCAATCACCGAGCGCATGATCATATTCCCATAAATAATGATGAACATGAAAAGCAAGTATCCCGCTATTCCTCCAAAGGCCAATTTTACAACGGAGCCCATTTTAGAGGTCTCCTCGCCTTTAAAGGTTTCTAAGTTGGTTCGCACCCGTACCCGCAGGTCGCGGATCTTTTCGGCGTCCATACCTGCTTCTGCCAAGCGTGAATCCGTGGCCAAACTACCAATGCGATCTTCTATCTTGCTTATGAGCAATAGCGAAGGGGAATCTGCAGAGTAGAAAGTCACTTGATCTGCCATCTGATCCATGGAGTTCACCTTTGGAATATAAAGCAGTCCGTACTGTTCAGCACGTTCTACATTTACTTTGGCAGAATCTAAACTAACCCCCGTTAGTATTTCGTATTTAGTGTTCTCTGTGCTTTCAAATTTGTCAATGAACATACCCGTCTCATCCAAGACGGCAATGGTCTTACTGCTTTCGTTATTGAGCTGTGACAAATAGGCCACCACAAAGATCAGCGCCACCATGATCAGTGGGCTTACAAAGGTCATTACAATAAAGGATTTGTTCTTTACTTTATTGAGGTATTCGCGTTTTATAATGAGTGGAAGGTGATTCATCTTAGCTGTTTTTTACCGTTTGAATGAAGATATCGTTCGCGCTAGGCACCACTTCTACAAAGTGTGTAAGTTGTCCTTTCCCGCTTAGGTACTGGATCAGATCGTTAGCGGAACCATTGGCACCTAATTTGATATTGCACATGAGCTCATCATTGATGCTTTTGAATTGCGCCGGAGACACCTCGAACTTGCCTTGAAGTTCCTTCAATACAGCCTCTTCGTTTGGCGTCATAAGACCGATCTCAAAAGTATTGGTCTTGTTTTGCCTTTTGATGTCGATGAGTTTACCGTCTAAGATCTTGTTAGACTGATGAATCAAAGCGATATGATCGCACATTTCTTCTACAGACTCCATTCTGTGGGTTGAAAAGATGATTGTGGCTCCATTGTCACGCAAGCGCAGGATCTCGTCTTTTATAAGCGTGGCATTGATCGGGTCAAATCCGCTGAAAGGTTCGTCAAAGATCAACAGCTTAGGCTCGTGAAGTACAGTTACCACAAACTGAATTTTCTGAGCCATCCCTTTGGAGAGCTCTTGGATCTTCTTGTTCCACCAATCGCCAATTTCTAATCGGTCAAACCACATGCGCAAACGCTTTTTGGCTTCTGCCTTATCCAGCCCTTTCAATTGGGCCAAATACAAGGCTTGTTCGCCTACTTTCATAGACTTGTACAAACCGCGCTCTTCTGGCAAATAACCGATGTCTTTGATGTGTTCGGCACGCAGCGGCTCACCGTCTAGCATGACGCTACCGGTGTCTGGCATAGTGATCTGATTGATGATACGGATAAAAGTAGTTTTCCCAGCTCCGTTAGGCCCAAGCAGTCCAAAGACGCTTCCCTTTGGGACGCTAATAGAGACTTGGTTGAGGGCAGTATATTCACCAAATTTCTTGGATACACTGTCTGCAACTAGCAAATCATTCATAAGATACGTTGAAGTTTTTTGGTTATGTTCATGCAGGCTCATCACTACATAGAACACAAAGTTAGTACAATCCGGCGGGTATTTGTTACAATCTAAATTGTCCTAAAAAATAAAACCCACCCTTGACTGTGATCAAGGATGGGAAAAAAATTGCTATGAAAAAGAAAAATTATCACTAGAAAGGAATCTAGTAATAGTCAAATATAAAAAAATATTTTTAATAACTGTCTTTACTTAGGAGAACATATCCTTCACCTTCTCAAAAAAGGATTTGTCTTCCTTTTCTGGCTTTGGCTGGAAGTGTTCATCGGCACTCATGCGCTCAAAGAACTCCTTTTGCTCCTTAGAAAGTGTACGCGGCGTCCATACGTTTACATGAACTAACAAATCACCTTTCCCATAACCGTTCAAGTTGGGAATCCCTTTACTTCTCAGACGAAGGATCTTCCCGCTTTGCACTCCGGATTCGATCTTGATTCTCACCTTTCCGCTTACCGTTTCAATCTCTTTAGAAGTACCCAAGGCAGCTTCTGAGAAACTGATGTATAGATCGTAATGCAGATTGTCGCCTTCACGCTGTAAAAGCTCGTGTGGCTTCTCGGTGATGGCAACCAAAAGATCTCCAGGAATACCGTTGCCTGGGGCATCGTTTCCTTTACCGCTTACTTTTAACTGCATGCCGTCTTCTACTCCTGCTGGAATTTTGATCGATACGGTTTCTTCTGTAGCGATCATACCTTGCGCATCTGCGTTGGCAGGCTTTTTATCTACGATCTGTCCAGAACCACCACAAGTGGAACAGGTAGTCGCAGTTTGCATACGGCCTAAAATGGTATTTTGGATCCGCGTTACTTGCCCTTGTCCGTTACATGTGCTACAGGTAGTAAACGTAGTTCCTTGCGCCATTTTCTTGCGCTTTACCTTGATCTTTTTCTCTACTCCAGCAGCGATCTCTTCTAAGGTCAAACTCACGCGGATTCGCAGGTCACTTCCTTTGCGTCTGCGTTGTCCACCACCGAATCCTCCAAATCCGCCAAATCCGCCGCCGCCAAAGGCACCGCCAAAAATGTCTCCGAATTGACTAAAGATGTCATCCATGTTCATTCCACCGCCGCCGCCAAAACCGCCGCCTTGGAATGCTTGGTGTCCAAACTGATCGTATTGTTGACGTTTTTGAGGATCGCTTAAGATCTCATAGGCCTCTGCGGCCTTCTTGAACATCTCTTCTGCCTTCTCATCACCAGGGTTCTTATCTGGGTGGAACTCAATGGCCTTTTTGCGGTAGGCCTTTTTGATCTCCGCAGCAGAAGCGCCTTTATCAACGCCGAGTATTTCGTAAAAATCTTCTTTCACTGTCTTGTCTTATTGTTGTCCGATCACCACTTTTGGGTATCTGATGATCTTATCGCCTAAGGTGTAGCCTTTCTCAATCACGTCAATGATCTTTCCTTTCAAATCGTCTGTAGGCGCAGGAATTTGCGTCACAGCCTCGTGCAGATCTGCATCAAAGGTTGTACCTGCTGCGATCTCAATAGGCTGTAAACCTTTACTTTTCAAAGTTTCCTTGAGTTTGTTGTGGATCAAGGTAACGCCTTCAAAAAGGCCGTCATCTCCAGCGCGATCGATCTCTTTTAGTGCGCGATCAAAATCGTCTAAAACAGGAAGTAGCGATTGAATCACCTCTTCTCCGGCAGTTTTAAACAACTCTACACGCTCTCTACTGGTGCGCTTTTTAAAGTTCTCAAACTCTGCAAAAAGACGCAGAAACTTGTCTTTCTCCTCTTGCAATTCGCGTTGGGCTTTTTCTAAGTCGGTCTCTTTGGAAGCCTCCTCTTGCTGATCTACTGCGACGTCTTGATCTAGAATTTGATCCAACTCGTCACTGCTTGTATTTTTATTCTTGTCTTTCTTGCTCATGGCAAAAACGCTGTTTTTATAGGTCGATTTACAGCGTGCAAAAGTACTGCCATTGTTTTAAAAATGTCAAAATGTCACCATTTATTTCTGCCCTTAGAGCAAATTTGACAAGGCCGTGTCTAAATCAGGGAATTCAAAGCGGTAACCGGAATCTAAGATCTTCGCAGCACTGACCTTCTGCCCTTCCAAGACAAGTAATGCGCGCTCCCCGAGAGCCACTTTAAGCACAAAGCCAGGAACCGGCGGCAAAATGATCTTCTTACCGAGTGCTTGAGCTACCCCTTGGGTCAGGGCCTTGTTAGTAACAGGATTGGGTGCTACGCCGTTGAACACGCCGCTGAGCTTGTTTTGTATGAGGTGGAAATAAATTCCGCTAATGTCTTTGCGATGGATCCAAGAGAACCATTGCTTCCCAGAACCTAAAGCCGCACCGAGCCCAAGTTTAACAGGCTTCATGATCTCTGGCAAAGCGCCCTGATCTGGATCTAAAACGACGCCCGTACGCAATTTAGCAACTTGCATTCCCATGGCCTTAAAACGATCCGCAGCAGCTTCCCACTGCACTACTACCTCTGCAAGGAAATTATCTCCAACAGCATTGTTGTCTTCTGTATAATGCTCCGTAAGACTGTTTGGATAGAGACTGATTCCGGATGCGCTGATAAAATGCGTCACCTGATGGTCAATCTTGCTCAGACTTTCTTCCAAGAGCATCATGGTCCCCACGCGAGATTCTACGATCTCTTGACGGTAGGCCTTGGTCCAAGGCTCGCTAATGGGCGCGCCAACTAAATGCACAATAGTGCCCACACCGTTAAAGCATTGATCATCGATCTCATTGTTCTTTGGATCCCAAAGAAAACCACGATGATTGTCGGTTTGGATGAGTTTACTGGATCGAGTAGTTAAAAAATGAACGGTGTGTCCTGCATGATGCAGGTCTGCAGTTAATTGTGTGCCGATGAGTCCAGTAGCTCCTGTGATTAAAACCGTCATGCTATTTTTTTTACAAAAATACGCATAAGCCAGCGGACTATACGTGAAACTTATCTTAAGGCTTTGTTGCTCTGAGCATATGTCGTTTGCCAGGAGGTCCATCCAAGCGTTCCACTTCAAAGCCCAGGGATTGTAGATCGCGGCGCACATCGCCTTTAGCACAATAAGAAACCCAAACACCACCTGATTTTAGCGCGTTATAGGTCTTTTCAAGGATATCACGATGCCAAAGTTCTGGCTGGACACGCGGCCCGAAGGCGTCAAAATAGACCAGATCAAATTGCTCCTGAGCCTCTAACTGATCAAAGGTGCGCTGTTGTTTTGTCAAAGTAAAAAGAGGGTCAATGGTCAGTTCTTGCTCCCAGTTCCCCCTATGCATAGCCTGAAAATCATCCAGGGGCATTTCGAGATCTTCTGGGTATCGCATGGCCTGCCACTCCTGCTCAGAAACCGGAAATGCTTCCATACCCGTGTAATGCAGTTTTAAGTTGTGATCTTTGGCAAACCCCAAACTCAAAAGCGCATTGAGCCCTGTCCCGAATCCAAATTCCAGGATGGATAAAGACAAAAAAGACCCCAGCGCGTGTTTGTGCTGGAGTCCTTGTTTGATAAATACGTATTTGGCCTCTGCAATGGCACCGTGTTTGGAATGATATTGTTCATCCCAATCGGGCAATTGAATGGTCCAGGAACCGTCTCCGGTCTGGATGAGTTCTCGTTTCACGAATTATTCTTGTGGAATGGATCCTTCTTCTGCGGCTTGGGCCTCAGGCAAAAGAACCCCGCTAGAAACGATGGCCAAGGATTTTTTTGGTTCCGTGATGGCAGCGATCTCCTCTGGAGATTTTCCGTCATCTGCTGCGTAGTGCTTTAAGTCCTCTACGCTTACTTCCTCAATGAAAGCAACTCCTTCAATGATGGCGTCTTGACCGGCAATATCTTTAGGCATGAAGAACGCATAGTCCTTGAAACGAACCATGGATTCTTCTCCGTCAATATCAACCTTCATCCAACATCCTTTCTTCTGGCAAACCGAGTTTACCTTAGAAGTGAATTTTACAGGAACAGTGTCCCCTACTTTTAAAGTTTTGGTGAATTCTGCCAAAGCGACTGGAGTCATCACTTCAGAAACAGCTACAGGAGCTCCAAAGTTTTGGAAACTCTCTTTAACTTCTTCTACAGCAATGGTTGCATCCTCTTGAGAAACTTCTGATTTACACCCTACCAAGGCTGTAGTCAGAACTAATAAAACAAACAGATTTCTCATTGTTTTTTGATTTAATGATAAGCATTTAAGATAGTGCAATTTTATGAATTATTTACATTTTATGTAGCGGTTTTTTTGGCTAATTTTGCGCTTTAAACGATCCTTACATGCAGTTATCTACTTCGAAATCCCTTGAAATTACGCAAATCGCTGAGTCTAGAATAGATCAGGTTGATTTCCAGAATCTTGTATTCGGGCGTGTTTTTACGGACCATATGTTTGAGTGCGATTTTGTAGACGGTAGCTGGCAAACTCCTAAAATTAGACCTTACGGACCTTTGAGTATCGAACCTGCCGCCAAAGTATTCCACTACGGCCAAGCAGTATTTGAGGGTATGAAAGCTTACAAGGATGAGGACGGCAACGCCTTTTTGTTCCGCCCGGAAGACAATTTTGAGCGCATCAATAAGTCTTCAAAGCGTATGGCGATCCCAGAATTTCCGAAAGAATTCTTCTTCGAGGGTTTGGAGACCTTGTTGAGTATGGATAAAGCCTGGATCAAACCAGGGCTTGGAAACTCCTTGTATATACGTCCATTTGTTATCGCGACGCAAAACGGAGTATCGGCCTCTCCATCGGATCAATACAAATTTATGATCATCCTCTCTCCGGCTCAGGCATACTATACGGGAGATGTCAAGGTGGTTATAGCAGAACACTTTTCTCGCGCTGCTGATGGCGGTGTAGGAGCTGCTAAAGCTGCCGGTAACTACGGTGCACAATTCTATCCAACTAACTTGGCAAAAGAAATGGGTTATCAGCAAGTGATCTGGACCGATGCCAATGAGCACAAGTACTTGGAAGAAGCAGGAACGATGAATGTGTTTTTTAGAATAGGTGACACCCTCCTCACTGCTCCGACCAACGATAGAATTCTGGACGGGATTACTCGTAAAAGTGTGATTCAAATTGCCAAGGACGCTGGAATTAACGTTGATGTTAGACGCGTTTTGGTGGATGAAGTTGTGGAAGCTGCCAAGAATGGAACCCTAAAAGAGATCTTTGGTGCAGGAACTGCAGCGGTAATCAGCCCTGTGAGTGGCTTCAGCTATAAAGGGGAGCAATACGATATTGCTGGCTCCGATGACAGCTACGCCAAAAGGTTCAAATCGGCCTTGATGAACATTCAGCACAACCTGGCTGATGATCCTTACGGCTGGCGCTACGCGATCAATTAAGCATTTAAAATATCTGCAATATTGGGCTTGAAGTAATTGGGTCCTTTGAGTACTTTTCCGTCTTCTCTGTAGATGGGTTTTCCGTCTGCTCCCAATTTGCTCATATTGCTGCGTTGGATCTCTGTAAAGACCTCCTCTATTTTGTGTTGCAGGCCGTGTTCAATAATGGTCCCGCAAAGGATGTAAAGCATATCGCCCAAAGCGTCAGCAACCTCAACTAAATCTGCGTTGTTGGCAGCTTCCAAATATTCCTCATTCTCTTCACGCATAAGTTTGTAGCGCAACAAATGTTTGTCCTCTCCCAAATGGGCCTTAGGAGCTTTTAAACTATCTAAACCAAAAGCGTCGTGAAAAGCCTGAACGGCAGCAATTTTATCTTGCATAATGTGGGTTCTAAGTTGTAATTTTGTAAAAGTTAAATCTACAAAGATGTTCACGACCGGACGTATTGTTTTTATAAGTTTTTTTGTCCTCGCTTTTATCTTAGCCATGATCTGGGCTTACCGCAAAGACAAGAACCTTCACCTCAAACAATACAAGGGCGCCAAATGGATCCTGCTTGGGTTCATCCTTTTCCTACTGGCACTGCTAGGGCTTAAAGAGCTGCTAAATCTATAGCACTAAGCCACTTCCTTAACAAATATATTGAGGATTGCAAATTGGAATTTTAACATTTGCAGCCTAACTTTTCAAAAAAATACCCAGTATGGGGTATGTTTTTAGGGCTATACTATTCTCAATTTTGATATATGAAATTTAATGATCCAGCAATAAAGGAGACGATCCCTCATTTCTTACTATTCCTTATTGGAATATTAACACTCATCTATTGTTATCACCTAGCCGGTGATGTAGAGTCAACAACACCGAAGGAACAGATGCACGTATTACGCATTTTTGTAGCTTTTGGTGCAGCGGCAATATCTATCGCGCTCCCAGGCTTTATAGAAGTTGGCAACAATGCACTAAAAGCAAGAGAAGCTAAGGCTAATAAGGCTTTAGCCTATAAAGCTAAGGAAGCTGGTTCTGATGATAGCCTAGACAATATAGTTTATGAGCCAAAGTCTACTATGAGTTTAAACGTTAAAGCAGGCGGAGCCTTAGCCATCTTTGTGTTGGTGTATTTGGTACAGCCGATTGGGGGATAGATCTAGCAATGACAGAAGAAAAAGCAAATAATCTGCTTCGCGAAAAGGAGGAGCAAATATTCACTTCAGAACGAGGTAGAGTAATTTATGCAGCAGTAGTTCCTAAAAAAGGTAGTGAAATAGCCTACCAAATTGAAATTGGAATCAAGACTCCGGATGAAACATTTCTATTCGACACACTATCCGAAGAGTTTCCAGATGAACTCTTACGCGTTGGAATTCCTGAGCAAATCATAGCTAACTATAAAAATATTAAAAGAAGAAAAGGAACTGATGTAAACTTAATAGCGGACTTTGGAAGAGCAGAAAGGAATTTCATTAAACTTGGAAGCCCATTTGTTGACAGAGTAAATCAGGACATTTTTGACATGCTAGGATTTCCAAGTGTAAAAGATGATAATGATGAGAAGGCTAGTAAAATTACATTTAGCGGGGGATTTGAGTTTCTTGGACAGTGCTCTGAATATCCTAATGAAAGGCACAACGTTTACAATAAGATTTGCGGAGGGATAAGTATTTCTGATATAGAACGAAGGCACACTGCTGGAACTTTGGGGTGTTTATTCTCTTTGCAAAACTCTAATGAAGTTTATGGCATAACGAATTCCCACGTTCTACCCTATGCTGATTTTGAAGCTAACAAGGGTATTGCTCACCCAGCTTTAATGGATTCAAGAACTTCGAAGCCGAAACGTGTAATTGGCGAACTAATGGCAAAATGGGATAAAAATATTTTTGATGTTGCCATTTTTAAACTTACAAAACCAGAAACGCCCATGGGTATTTTTGCTATTGGTGTTGGCCAAGAAGGTTTTGAAATAGGAGCGGCCGAAATAGGTCAAGTATCGGGTAAAAGTGGAAGAACGACAAGCGTCACTTGGGGAAATGTACTTTCAAAAAACGCAGTTGTTAATTTACGCAATGGACGATTTATGCGTGACTTAATATTAACCGACACTTACTCTGACTGCGGAGACTCTGGCTCTGTGCTCTACACCGACGAACAGGAAGTAATCGGCTTAATTTTTGGCAGGAGCATGAAAAGTAAACGGGTTTTCGCAATTAAAATGGAGAACATATTCAATTGTGGACATAAACTCATTGATGGCACTGAAATCATAATTGATAAATTTTTAACCTAAATACTATAATATGGATGTTTATTATAATGACACCACAGGTCATTACAAAGTGTTTGACGAGAATGGAGAACACCTCACAGTAAGATTTACAAGTTGGCAAAACAACAAAGCCATGGCCTTAGAAATAATTAGTAATGGAGTCCCAGGTATGGAAATTCTACGTGTAGACGGTGTTATCGATGACTCTTGTATCAATATTGGAAAAAAGTGTAACGATCTACAATTCAAATGGAAAAACAGTTTATCCAGTACACCAAACGGAGCAACCTTTAACATTAATAATGCTTGCGATTTCAAAGACACTCAAACTCAACTAATTCAGTATTCTGGTGCAGAAGTTTCCGATGGAACGCATAATAACCTGAATTGTGGCGATTGCTATAATCAAGCAGCCGACATACCAATTCCAGACACCGTAAACGGCAACATACTTGTCGGTAAAAAACAGTAAGTAGATTGAACAAACTGTTATCATACATCTTTTTCTTGATGAGTTTTGTTGGACTTGGCCAACAACTCGATATCAATACAGGACTTGAATATATGCGTGATGGCCTTTTTGAAAAGGCTATCGCGCATTATCAATCCTTGGACACTGTGGGCTCGACCATAGAGCAAAAGGCGCTATGGTCCTTTTATTTAGCCGATGCCTTCAACTCTGACGACAAGCAAGATCGAGCCTATGAGCTCATGTTGCACGCTAAGGAGTTGTTCAAAAAGCTGAATGCACCCAAAGATGTCAATGATTGCAATCTGATGCTGCTCTCAATCAGAAGTCATCAAAACGATATTGTTATTGATAACTCGCCCATTCTGGAAGAAATTCAGGAGTATGTAGACACCTATAAAGATGCGGATCCTGAGATCCAGTTCAGTGTATTTCTATCCATTGGTAGCGGATATTCGGATGCCAAACTTTACGATAAAGCTATCGCTGTTTTTGAACAGAGTTTAGCCCTCTCTACGCAATTGGGAGACTCTGCTCAAATGTCTTATGACAATATGAACATTGGTGCGATGTATCAATCCAAAGGAGAAAATGTGAAAGCGTTGGCAAAAGCAAATGTGGCCCTTCCCTATTTACTCAAAACCAATGACATCTCTAGTATTGCAGCCAATTACAACAATCAAGCGCGCGCCTATGACAGTCTAGGGCGGTTCCCTGAAGCCATAAAGCTCTATTTAAAAGCAGACAGTTTGGACATCAGAGAGAATCGGCGTAAAACCAAAGCGATCTTTTATGAAAACATCGGGAAGCTTTATCAAAAGATCAACGATTATGAAAAGGCGCTAGAGTATTTAAACAAGTCGTACGAGCTCACTGAAGAAACTGATGACAGACTCCAAAGTTTAAAGATCAGTGTGGCAGACACCCGTTCCTTATTGGCGGAAGAAAAAGCAGAACGGATTATCAAGGAACAAGAATCCACCCGCAACCAAAATATTGCTTATGGCCTTGGAGGTCTATTGTTTCTGGGCACTATTATCGGCTTTCTGGTTTATCGAAACACCAAACGCAAGCAACGCATTGCAGAGCAAGAAAAGGAAATTGAGGTTCAAAAAACTGAAAAACTGCTCAAAGATCAAGAACTCAGCACCATTGATGCCATGATCGCAGGGCAGGAAAAAGAACGTCAGCGATTGGCGAGCGATCTGCACGACAGCGTGGGCGCTACCCTATCCGCAGCTAAAATGCAATTTGAGCACCTTAAAAAACATCGTGGAAAACTGGACAATGAGGAAGAGTTCTACGAGCGCACTCAAATGCTCTTGGAAGAAGCCTATACGGAAGTTCGTTCCATGGCGCATGCTAAGAACTCAGGGGTAATCGCTAAACACGGTTTGTTGCCTGCGGTAAAGAAACTAGCGCGCAACGCATCAGCAACCGGAAAATTAAGTGTAGAAGTTCAAGACTACGGCTTAGATCAACGCCTGGAAGGCTCCTTAGAGATCGCGGTGTTTAGAATAATCCAAGAGTTGGTTACCAACATCATCAAACACGCAGAAGCTTCTGAAGCCAACATTTCACTCACCCAACATGAAGACGCTCTCAACTTAGTGGTGGAAGACAACGGAAAAGGCTTTAAAGTGGGCAAATTCACTGATAAGGACGGCATGGGTCTCGGCAGTATTGAAAAGCGTGTGGAGCATATGGAGGGCCAAATGGAAGTGGACAGCACACCGGGCAAAGGCGCAAGTGTAATCATAGACATTCCGCTCTAATGTGGAACGATCTCACATCTAACGTCTATAGCTTTTTTACAGGAGGCTTACTTTTTTTGGTAGTTTACCACCTGATCATCTACGCGCAAAACAGAAAATCCTACTACCTCTATTATTCGTTCTATATGCTGTGCCTGGCCTTGTATTTATTGCAATGGAATCTGGGCATGCCCAATGATATTCCCATAGCTTCTACCCGAGCCTTACTACTGTGTTTAAGTGGTGGATTCTACTTGTGTTTTGTCAATACGCTCGTAGACTTTAAAACGCTCAATCCCAAATGGAATCGCATCTTAGACCGAGCATCTAAGATCGCTTTTGCGCTAAATGCTCCGTTAATACTGGTCTACTTTTTAGGGCCTGAGGGTTTGAATTATCAGATCATGCTGTTCAATCTATACGCCTTGGCGTACATCATCTTTGCAGCGCGGATCTTTTATCAGCTTTACAAAATCAATACCATCTACTCGCGCTATTTGTTATTGGGATCTACATTCTACTTTATAGGAGCCGTACTAACCTTCTTTACGAGCTTCTTCATATCTATTGCTGATTTTAGCGAGCGCTTTGGATTTCAACTGCTGAGTTTTACGGTGATAGGCATTACCCTTGAGGCCATTGTTTTTGCTGTGATCATCGGGTATAGAAATAAGGAAACCGAACGGCTCAAATTACTCTCCGAAGAAAACGAAAAGTTAGAAGCTCAGAAGGTCATTACCCTAATGAAAGATCAAGAACTGCGAGCCATTGACGCCATGCTTACCGGGCAAGAAAAAGAGCGTCAACGCTTGGCCAGTGACCTTCACGACAGCGTGGGTGCTACCCTATCCGCAGCTAAAATGCAGTTTGAATATTTAAACAAGCATCAAGATCAATTAGAAAACAAAGAGCAGTTCTTCACCAAAACACGAGAGCTTTTGGACAAGGCCTATCGAGACGTTCGTAGTTTTTCGCACGCCAAGAACAGTGGAGTGATGGCACAAGACGGTTTATTACCCGCCATTCATCAGCTCATAAAAACGAACTCCATTGCAGGAGCTCTTGAAATTGAATTGCAGCAGTTTGGACTCAATGACCGCTTGGACGCCACTGTGGAGATCTCCATTTTTAGGATCATCCAAGAACTCATCACCAACGTGATCAAGCACGCCAAGGCGAGCTTTGTAAGCATCTCATTGACCAAACACGAGAACTTTTTAAGCATAGTGGTTGAAGATGATGGCCAGGGCTTTAAAGGCGATCAAAAAACATTAAAACAAGGCATGGGACTCTCCAGCATTGAGACCCGTGTGGAACATTGGGAAGGCACTATGGAAATAGACAGTCGGCCCGGAAAAGGAAGTAGCATTTTAATAGACATACCCTTATGATACGCGTAGCTATAGCAGAGGACCATCAGTCCTTAATTGACGGAATCAATCTCTTACTCAAATACGAGGAAGACATCAGTGTAGTTGGCATGGTCAACGACGGAGAAGCCTTGGTAAACTTGGTTAACCTCAAGCAACCACATGTAGTACTCACAGATATAAAAATGCCGAAAATGGACGGTATAACAGCCTGTAAATACATTTTGAAAGAGCGTCCACACACCAAGGTCATTGCCTTTACTATGTTTGAGGATCAAGGAGCTGTGAGTGAAATGATCGCCGCAGGTGCCAAAGGTTATTTGCTTAAAAACTCTCCTTTGGAAGATGTGCTTACCGCCATCAAAGAAGTGCATAATGGTGGGACGTTTTTTGACAAGACCATAGATGTAGCAGCGGGGAGCAATCCTGGCGGACAAGGATCTAAAAAGAGTTTATTGTCTAAAAGCGAGCGAGAGATCCTTAGATTGATCGGTGAAGGGAAGTCTTCTAGTGAGATTGCGGAGATCAGATTCAACTCCGTTTCTACCATAGAAAAGCACCGTAAAAATATGATTCGTAAATTAGGCCTTTCAGGTAAGGGAGAATTACTCCGTTACGCCTTAGAAACCAAATACAATTTTGAATCCTAAATGAACCTCGGCAAGATCCCCAATCTACCCATCATTGGGTATTTTTCTACCGCAACCTACTCATTAATATTGTAGAAATTAATTCAATTATCATGTATAAATTAGCACTCCTCACAATTCTTAGTTTATTTCTAAGCACAGCAAACGCAACAGCGCAAAGTCGTGATTTTGACGGAATCTGGTCAGGCTCACTAATCACCTCCAATGGAGATGAAAATGAAATCACTCTCTACATTGAAGACAACAACGTCTACTCTGTGTATATTGATGAAGATGGTGATAGAGCGAAGTACAAAATGAACGAAGTGATCTGGTCCAAAGGTTACGGAGAACAGATCAGTTTTGTTTGGATGAACAAAGGCGGTGTTTGGACTGAAACCCAAATGTATTCCCTTGTTTGGCTAGACAGCAATCGAATCTCTGTGCATCACCTGCGCCACGTAAGTAATGAAGATGGTGAAAGCGGAAACACCGATTGGGGTTACAGTTCTGAAGGTATTCTGCGAAAGGAATAATCACCTTTAAACCAATAACTTAAAGATACCCCCTAAGGGGTATTTTTTTGTGCCCTAAGTGAAGATAGATTTGAATATCAAAATTTATCATCATGAAAAGACTAAAATTTATTCCAATTCTCCTGCTCAGTTTAATGGCAACCTCTTGTTGCGAGTTGTTTGACGATTGTCCCGATACTGAAGAGGTCACAGGAGAAAATGCCGAAGAGTTTAACGTACTCATTCAAGACGTAAAGACCTTTGCAAACTCACCTGCAATACCTGCAAATTCCAATACGATTGACGTTTACTTCAAACTAAACGACATCAATGGTAATCCGGTCCCGAATAGAAGCGAGACCTTTTTTGAGATTTTTGAGAAAAGTAGCTCACAATCGGAGTTCAACATCATTTCTGTTAACGAAGCGGATCGTAGAATCGATCCAAACCGTGCAGATTTCAGATACTTCAACACTATAGTATTAGATCTTAGTGGGAGTGTGATTGCCTCTGCAGATGGTTTGAATATTCTTAAAGATGCTACCACTAATTTTGTGAATAGTACTTATGGCGATATCGGCAATGAAAATCTGTTCACTTCTATCATTTGGTTTGATGGATTAGACAACATCAATATTTTGCAAGAATTTACCAATGAACAAGGACTGCTGTTGGACCAGATTGAAAGCATAAATGCTGACCTTCCTCAAGACAGTTCAACCAATTTGAACGGTGCTGTTGTTCAAAGTGTGAACTATTTGACCTCAACTTTGAACTCACAACCATCGAGCTTTATTTTGGGAGGATCTATTCTATTTTTTACAGACGGAAGGGATCAAGCGAACCGCGTTAGTGCGTCTTTAGCACAAAGCGCAGCGAGCAATGTTGCCAATGGATCGAGACCTGTCAATGTATATACTATTGGACTTGGATCTGAAATTGACGAAACCTTCTTGACCACTATCGGATCAAGCGGAGCTTTCTTTGCTGATAACATCTCAGACCTTCAAGCCGAATTTCAGCGCGTAGCACAACGTATAGAGGATGAAGCCAATTCTTACTATCTGATGCGCTACTGCTCACCGAAGAGGGATGGAGTCAATGAAGTCAAGATCGGCGTGAAAGGCAAGGCCAGTATTGGTGGAATAGCTGGCTTTAACGCCTCAAGCTTTGTAGACAATTGCCTTATAGAATAGCACAAAAAAACCTCCCGGCACCAACAAGGTCGGGAGGTTTTTTATTATTCTAAATCCCTGTTTACTTCAGGAAATTGTATCGCTTGGCGTAGTCGAGCATCTGCGACTCAAAAGTAGCCGGTTGCTTAATTTCAAAACCAGTGATCTCTCCCGCATCGTTCATAATAGGAACGATCTCTGGATTCACAAATCCACCATAAGGAGCGGCTGTGAACTTACTGTTTCTATCCAACACCTCTTTGTGTAGGTTCTGATCCACTTTCACTCCGTAGTCCTCTACCAAAGCCTTAGCAGCCTCGTAATCTCCTTCTGAGGTGATACGCTGAGTCTCACGCAAAAGACGTCCAAAGATCTCGCGAAGTTTCTGATAATCGTTGATGTTGTAATAGGTCTTTCCGTCTTGAACTATCTTCTCGATCACATTGTCTTCTAATCCTTGCTCATAAGCCCAAGCACTCACCCATTGGCGGTTACGCATATGCGCTTCTTCTACATCAGCACCCAATTCCAAACGCACTAACTGACTTACCAAACCATTACGGATATAACCGTCATAAGCAGCCATTCCTGTTTTCTCCCAGTCTTCAACCAAACCGAGCTCTTGCAGTTTTGGATCCATTAAATAATACAATCCGAATAGATCCGCTCGACCTTCTTCAATGGTTGATTTATAACTCTTCAAGGTCTCTTTTGGAGTTCCAACCCCTGGATTGATCTGTCCAGAAGCGTGTCCAACCACCTCGTGAAGCGCCGTGTGCAGCTTATCGGCCAATTGCCCGTATTTAGTTTCTAATTCGATCTCTAAAGAATCATAAGCAAACTCCTTCAAACGTCCCGTGCTGCCAGCATTGGCGTAAGAGTTAATGATGTTTCCTAACGATACTGACTTACTGCCGTGCTTTTGACGGATCCAGTTGTTGTTTGGTAGATTCACTCCAATCGGCGTAGAAGGCGATGCGTCTCCAGCCTCACCAGCCACGTTGACAGTTTTGTAAGAAACTCCCGTTACGCTGTCTTTTTTGTGTTCTTCCATCAAGGGAGAATTGTCTTCAAACCACTGCGCTTCTTTAGAAAGCACGGCCATCTTTTTAGACATATCAAAATCCTTGATCTCTACAATGGTCTCATAAGACCCCTTGTATCCTTTAGGATCGTTATACACTTCAATGAAGCCGTTGATCCAATCAATATTTCCTTCGGTGGAATTTACCCAAGCAACGGCGTAGTCGTCCCAAGTGTCTAAGCTTCCGGTTTGGTAGTATTCGATCAACAAGCCAAGGGCCTTAGCTTGATTTGGATTCTCAGCTACACCTTGGGCCAATTCCAACCACTTGATGATCTCATCAATAGCGGCTCCGTACATGCCTCCACTTTTGTATACTTGTTCTACCAATTGTCCATTCTCTTTGACCAATCGTGTATTCAATCCTACTTCAATAGGCTCATCAGCATCTACTTCAATTCCGCTGTAGAAAGCTTCTACATCAGCCTCCGTAACATCGGGTCCATAGAAGTTGATCGCACTCTCCAAAACAATATCAGCATCCTTACTCAAGTTTACCTTTTTAGAATCTGCATCGTTAAAGATCACGTCAAAGGCCTCTCCAGTCAATTCAGTGTTAGTGGCTGCTAGCAATTCTTTCAAATAACCCGCATCGAATCCTGGCTTCAATTTATCATTGGAATAGTGATGGTGGATTCCGTTGGAGAACCAAACGCGCTTGAGATACACCTCAAAGGCTTCCCAGTTAGCACTAGACTTATCACCTTGGTAGTTGGTGTATACATTCTCTAAGGCTGCACGTATAGCCAAATTATGTCGGTAATTTTGAGCCCACATAATGTCACGACCCGCTAATCCAGCTTGGGTTAAATAATAAACCAGCTTTTGTTCTTTAAGGGTCAAATCGTCCCAGCCATCAATTTTATAGCGCAAGATCTTTAGATCTGCAAATTGATCAATCTGGTACTGAAATTCCTGCTCGGCCTGGGTATCGGAAGAATCGGCTGCAGAATCATTTGCAGTTTCCTGACAGGAAATAAGGCCCAGCGCAAGAAAGCATCCTGCTAAAAGGTATTTGATATTCATAATATAGTTAGTTTAGATATGCGCAAATGTAGCAAAATATTCCCGTTGAATTTGATATCTTAGAGCCTCATCAACAGCTATAAAACATGAAGTTTTTAAAGTATTTGTTTTTGCTGATCCTCGTGATCCTCGTGGCTGGAGCCGTATACTTTGGAGCCCAAGACGGCAGTTTTGACGTCACGGCGACCAAAGATCTCAAAGTACCGCAATCCTTGGCCTTTAAGACGGCAGATAATTATCAGACTTGGAGTCAATGGGGTCCTTGGATGCAAACCGATCCTAATGTGCAAATTACCTACAGCGATACCCTTCAAGGGGTTGGCGCCGGCTATTCTTGGGTCAGTGACCACCCAGAAGTAGGACAAGGCAGTATGAAGACCGTCGCGGTCACAGAGAATGAATCCATAGAACAAAAGATCACCTTCAATACGCCTTTGGGGGACAGCTCTTCTGATGTGTATTGGAGTTTTGAACCGGGACCAGACAACACTACGCGTGTGAGCTGGGGAATGAAAGGAGAGCTCAGTCTTTTGGAAAAGGTCTTTATGTCGTTTCAGTCCGGGTCCTTTGAAGATGCTACCAAAGAGATGTATGAAACAGGCTTGGAAAATATGGAAAATCACATCTTGCAGCAGATGGCCAAGTTCTCTGTGAATTTTGACGGTATTGTAGAATACGGTGGCGGCTATTATATGTACGTGACCGAATCTGCCACCACAGCGGGCAGAGCGGCAAAAATGGGCCCCATGTTGGGTGAGGTCATGACCTATATGCAATCCAACAACATTCAACAAAGCGGTGCGCCCTTTACGATCTTCCATCAGGTAGATGCGGCCGCAGGGACCGTAATCTTTTCTGCAGCCATTCCTGTAAAAGAACGCATCAATACCGCCGCTGACAGCAGTGTGTTGTGTGGATATATAGAACCCTTAACAGCGATCAAAACTACGCTAAAAGGAAACTACGATCACTTGGATGAAGCCTATAAAGCGGCCTACACCTATATTGAGCAAAAGGCCTTAATAATAGATCCCGAAAAACCTCAATTTGAGGTTTACGCTTCAGACCCAGGGTTAGAACCTAACCCAGCCAATTGGTTGACAGAGGTCTATGTTCCCATTATTCCACCCACAGAAACAATCAATTAATGAAAGCTGTATTACTGGTCTTTTTAGGAGGCGGATTGGGCAGTGTTTTGCGCTATGGCGTTAATACTTGGACAGCACATCTCAATTATTCTCCTTTCTGGGGAACCTTTATGGTGAATATGATTGGTTGTTTGCTGATTGGGCTTCTCTTTGGATGGAGTATGCGTTTTTCTTGGATGGATCAAACCCTGCTTTGGCTATTGTCCGTGGGGTTCTGTGGCGGATTCACCACTTTTTCCACCTATGCCTTAGAAGGACAACAGTTCTTAAAAGATGGTCAGTTGGCCAATTTTGTAGGCTATATGGCCGGAAGTGTTTTGGTTGGAATTGCAGCAGTTGGACTGGGCATATGGCTCAGCCGCATCGGAATAAATTCCTGAGAAACCTTGCCATTGAATTAAAAATTGTAGTTTTACTCCACAATTGAATCAAAATGATTTGTACCACAGTCCAATACAAGAATCAAAACTGGTCTTATGACCTTATGGAGGCTGTGCATTAATGAGCGAAAATTAAACCAATTATAACAAGCGTCCAGTTTTAAACCCTGGACGCTTTTTTTTTACCCAAAGTGAAAACACTATACAGAAACTACATTGAAAACTTTAAGGGACTCTCCAGAGAGATCTGGATGCTGTCCTTGGTGACCCTGATCAACAGAACAGGTGCCATGGTGATTCCGTTTCTTTCTCTCTACTTGATGAAAGAACTGAATTTCACCTTTGCACAAGTGGGCTGGATCATGTCTTGCTACGGGTTGGGCTCTGTATTAGGAACCTACGTAGGCGGACGCATTACAGACATTATTGGGTATTACAATGTGATAGTTCTGAGTTTGTTCTTAGGCGGATTGGGCTTTATTAGCTTGCAATGGGCCTCAGGATTCTATGGGGTTTGTGCGGCTATATTTGGGGTGATGTTTTTGGTGGATGGATACCGGCCTGCAGTATTTGTTGCTGCTGAAGCCTACAGTACTCCACAGTCCGTGACGCGCGCCATTGCCTTGATACGACTGGCTATAAACTTAGGCTTTTCCATAGGGCCGCTTATTGGCGGAATCATCATTGCAACTGCCGGATATAATGCTATTTTCTGGATAGATGGGATAAGTTGTATGCTAGCTGCTGGGGTGATGATCATTGGCTTAAAAGCAGTTAAGGCACCGACCAAAGCAGAGCGAAAGGCTATGGTGAAGCATGGAGCACCTCCGCTTAAAAACCGCCCCTTTTTGATCTTCTTTTTGCTGATGATGCTTATCGCCGTGGTATTTGTACAGTACTTTTCTCTGGTACCGATCTATTACGAGCAGATCTACAACCTCAGTGAAGACATCATTGGATGGATCTTGTTCCTCAACGGAGCCATGATCGTACTGACAGAAATGCCGCTGGTGGGTTGGCTGGAAAGAAGCAAACTCTCTAAGACTAGATTGGTAGCTATTGGCACGCTCTTTTTAGCAGCGAGTTTCTTGGTCCTAAATCTGGGGCATCACTTTGGCTTACTAATTATAGGAATGATCTTAATGACCATAGGAGAAATGATAGAGTCACCCTTCTCTAATGCCTTGGCATTGGAACTCTCGCCAGAAGGACGAAAGGGTAGCTATATGGGTATGTATTCCATGAGCTGGAGTTTTTCTCACGTTTTTGGACACAATACGGGAATGAATATGGCCGACCGACTGGGCTTTGGAATGACCTTCAATATCTTCGGAATTGGACTGTTAGTGATCGCCTTGATTTGCGACCGAATGCATAAGATTTGGAAGCAATCCGTTACCTTTATTCAATTAAAAAAAGATGTATGAAGATTTGGGCAATCATAATTGTAGCGCTGTTGAGTTTAAGCAGTTGCAAACAAGGACAAGAAGGAAGTTTGGGCACGGTTGAATTGGAGACCACCAAAACCTTTCCTCCCATCAATCCTTTTAGGTATAACGTAGGATTCTTGATCATGGATGGCACCTACAATACAGAGTTTACCGCGCCATTTGATATTTTTCAACACACCATTTACCGGGACAGCATCAAAGCCATGAACGTATTTACTGTGGCCAACACTGACGATCCAATAACCACCTTTGAAGGCGTGCGCATCATTCCGGATTACAACTATTTGAATGATGAGATCCCCAAGATCGATATTTTGGTGATCCCTAGTGCAGAACATCATTTAGATACAGACTTAGAAGACACCGCCATGCTGGAATGGGTTAAGCAGGTTGCAGACAAAGCCATGTTTGTGACCTCGCATTGTGATGGCGCCTTCGTTTTGGCCAAAGCCGGCTTGCTAGACGGTTTGGCTTCTACGACCTTCCCTTCTGATGTTGACAAATACAAGGAAATGTTCCCTGAGCTGGATGTTCGTGAAGATGTGCTTTTTGTGCGTCATAACCGCTTTATAACTTCTGCAGGGGGTGCAAAGAGTTTTGAAGCGGCCTTATTTACTGCAGAATTACTCTATGGTAAAGAAGTGGCTAAACGCCTGGCACAAGGATTGGTGATAGACTGGGATCTGGACGAAGTGCCTCACGTGAATATTGTGGATTAATCTAAGGGCTGAATGGGCGCGTTCTTGATCACATCAGACAGGACGATCTGAGTTTTGGTCTCTCCGTAGATGATCAGCTGATCGATAAAACTCTCCAAATGCAACTGGTTTTTGAGCACCACCTCCATTACAATATTCTCGTTCCCAGTGATGCGGTAACAGTTGACAACTTCATTGAAGGTTTTTACCTTTTCTAAGAAAGGCTTGAGTTTCCCCATAAAAGCTCTCAAGGTGATAATTGCCTTGAGTTGATAGCCCATTTCTAAGGAGGAAAGATTGGCGTGATAGCCGTTGATCACTCCGGCATCTTCCATCTTTCTAATACGCTCTGCAACAGCAGGAGAAGTGATGCCAACTTGCCGCCCGATCTCCGCATTTGACTGTCGCGCGTTAGCCTGCAAGCACTTGAGTATCTTCCAATTAAGGGTATCCATCTTCATTTTGTCAGTATTTACGCCTATAAAATTACGATTATAAAGTAAATATATCTAAAATCTTTAATTTCGATAGAATACTCCCTTATTATCTAAGTAACTTTGAGTGTTTTGATGAACTATCATTACAATTGCTATGTATTCAAAGGTTCCCTCATCGCCTATTTATCAAAAGGCACTAGAGATTTTTACCTTATCGAGAAGGATATCTGACTACCTCATTGAAGATTTGTCAGAACTCAATCCTCACGGTAAGGAGAATCCGCACATCTATTTCACAGGAGATATTATTCAGCAATCTGTGTGTTTAGCGCCGGAGATCTTAAAGGCTGAACAACAGCTAGAGCGCGACAAGAAGCACAAGCACGCCGATTACCTAAACCGATTGACCAATCGTCTTTACAGAAATTGTGAACGATTAGAAGGCAGCAATAGCAACGGTGCAGAATTTGTAGGAGTTCTTAGAAAAGAATTGCGCAAATTCAAGAAGTTGCAACGCAACTGGATGCTTACTTTATAAACTGACCTTACATATTTCTGCGGTACTGTCCGCCTACTTCAAACAAAGCTTGGGTGATCTGCCCTAAAGAACAACGTTTACATACCTCCATCAGATGCTGGAAAATATTGTCGTTTTGTACGGCGGCTTGTTGCAAATCTGCAATGAGATCGGCAGCAATATCTTGGTGACGCTCATGCAGGGACTCCAAAGTCTGGATCTGTTGTTGCTTCTCCTCTTCTGTTGCTCGTATCACCTCCGCAGGCAATACCGTTGGAGATCCTTTTTTGCTCAAGAAGGTATTCACACCAATGATGGGGAATTCTCCGTTGTGCTTAAGGGTTTCATAGTACAGACTCTCTTCTTGAATCTTGGAGCGCTGATACATGGTCTCCATTGCGCCAAGAACCCCACCGCGTTCGGTGATACGGTCAAACTCTGCTAAAACAGCCTCCTCAACCAAGGAGGTCAATTCTTGAATGATATAAGCCCCTTGGATTGGATTTTCATTTTTTGCCAATCCCAATTCCTTATTGATGATAAGTTGGATCGCCATTGCTCGGCGCACACTTTCTTCCGTAGGCGTTGTAATGGCCTCATCATAAGCGTTGGTATGCAATGAATTACAGTTATCGTAGATCGCATACAAGGCCTGTAGGGTGGTTCTAATGTCGTTAAAATCGATCTCTTGCGCGTGTAAGCTTCTTCCAGAGGTTTGAATGTGATACTTCAGCATCTGTGCTCTTGGGTTGGCACCGTACTTGTGTTTGAGCGCCTTGGACCAAATTCTGCGTGCGACCCGCCCAATCACCGCATATTCGGGATCAATTCCATTACTAAAGAAGAACGACAGGTTGGGACCAAATTTATTGATGTCCATCCCACGGCTCAAATAGTACTCCACATAGGTAAAGCCATTGGCTAAAGTCAAGGCCAACTGCGTAATTGGATTGGCACCTGCCTCTGCAATATGATAACCAGAAATAGATACCGAATAGAAGTTACGCACCTTCTGATCAATGAAGTACTCTTGCACATCACCCATCAAACGCAGGGCAAATTCTGTAGAGAAAATACAGGTGTTCTGTGCTTGGTCTTCTTTTAAGATATCGGCTTGAACCGTTCCACGCACTTGCGTTAAGGTCTCCGCTTTGATACGCTCGTATACTTCCTTAGGCAGTACTTCATCTCCAGTAACTCCTAAAAGCATCAATCCCAAACCGTCATTACCTTCAGGCAAATCGCCACGATACACGGGACGCTCCTGTCCTTTGGCCTTATAAATGGCATTGATCTTTTTGTCGATCTCGGCCTCCAGGCCTTCTGCCTTGATGTATTTTTCACAGTTTTGATCAATAGCGGCGTTCATAAAGAAGCCCAAAAGCATTGGGGCTGGACCATTGATAGTCATACTCACCGAGGTCATTGGATCACTGAGATCAAAGCCGCTATAGAGCTTTTTAGCATCGTCCAAACAGCAGATGGAAACTCCAGAGTTCCCAATCTTTCCGTAGATATCGGGTCTATGCCCTGGATCATTTCCGTACAAGGTCACCGAATCAAAGGCCGTAGACAAACGCTTGGCTGGCATGCCTTGAGAAACGTAGTGAAAACGTCTGTTGGTACGTTCTGGCCCACCTTCTCCGGCAAACATACGCGTAGGATCCTCTCCGGTTCGCTTAAACGGATAAAGACCTGCTGTATAAGGGAATTCTCCCGGAACGTTCTCTTGCAAGGCGTATTCAAGGATCTCACCCCAAGCGGTGTATTTAGGTAAAGAAACCTTTGGAATGTCTGAATGTGAAAGCGACTTGGTATGGGTTTCAATTTTGATCTCCTTGTCTCTAACCTTAAAGCTGTAGATCGGTGCTTTGTATCGCGCCACCTTATCCGGCCACTGTAAAAGCAGTTCCCAATTGTAAGGATCCAAGTTCATTTTTACCCGATCAAACTCCTTTTGGAGTAAGTCCATAAAGACTTTGTTGTCTTCTGAGACATTTTCTGCCAAGTACTCTTCATTCAATCCGCCTTTGGTCAATACGTCTCTAAAACGCACATCAGAATCCACATTCAAAACAGAACAAATGGTCTTGTAGATACCAAAAAGCTGTTGAGCTGTGGCGATCTGAGCCTTGGCACGATCATCATAGGCGCGGTTGTTCTCTGCAATTTCTGAAAGGTAACGTGTTCGCGCAGGAGGAATCACATAGATCTTCTCACTCATGGCGTCTGTCACCTCATAGCTGCTCTTAAGCTCGGCACCGGTACGGTCCACCAAAGTGTCCATTACTTTGCGATACAGGGTATTCATTCCTGGATCATTAAATTGAGAAGCGATAGTTCCGTAAACGGGCAACTGTTCCTGAGGCGTATCCCACAGATTGTGGTTACGCATATACTGTTTTTTCACATCGCGCAGTGCATCCAAAGCACCGCGTTTGTCGAATTTATTGATCGCTACTAAATCAGCAAAATCAAGCATATCGATCTTCTCTAATTGTGTAGCAGCCCCAAATTCAGGAGTCATCACATAAAGCGAAATATCGGAATGCTCTAGGATCTCGGTATCACTTTGCCCAATTCCGGAAGTCTCCAAAATGATCAGATCAAACTCCGCAGCTTTTAAAACCTCAACAGCCTCATTGACATACTTAGAAAGAGCCAAATTGCTTTGACGCGTAGCTAAAGAGCGCATATAAACACGTGGCGAATTGATGGCGTTCATGCGGATGCGGTCTCCCAAAAGGGCACCACCGGTCTTTCTTTTAGACGGATCCACAGAAACTAAACCTACGGTCTTTTCCGGGAAGTCAATTAGGAATCTGCGCACCAACTCATCAACCAAACTCGATTTACCAGCGCCTCCGGTTCCTGTGATTCCCAAGACGGGTGTTGTTGTCTTTTCATTTTTTTTGTGGATGGTATCCAGAGTTTCTTTGGCGACCTCTGGATAGTTTTCAGCTGCCGAGATGATCCTAGCTATTGCTCCAGTTTCTTTAGTGGCCAATCTATTGATCTCTCCATTTAAGGAATCTCCAATCGGGAAATCAGCCTTTTGAACCAAATCATTGATCATGCCTTGCAAGCCCATTTCACGTCCGTCATCAGGAGAATAGATTCTGGTGATCCCATAATCCATAAGTTCTTTGATCTCCTCCGGAAGAATTACTCCTCCTCCACCGCCAAAGATCTTGATATGACTCGCTCCGCGTTCCTTGAGCAGATCAAACATATACTTGAAGTATTCGTTATGCCCACCTTGATAGGAAGTCATGGCAATGGCATTGGCATCCTCTTGAATGGCGGTATTGACCACTTCTTCTACAGAGCGGTCATGTCCGAGATGAATCACCTCAACCCCAGTGGATTGGATGATTCTACGCATGATGTTTATAGCTGCATCGTGGCCGTCAAAAAGTGAGGCGGCAGTTACGATTCGTACTTTGTTTTTGGGTTTATATGGAGCGGCTTGCTGCATGGTATTTTGTCCTAATTTTGGGGTAAAGTTAACTATTTTGAGGGTGATTTTTGTACTTTCACCCACAGAACGAAATCGTTTTAGGATAGCCTTAAGAAAAACACCCCTTAAAACAGAAATAAAACTCATGAAACGCCTATCACTACTCCTATTGACCATGATCACCTTTAGCTGCGGAGAACTGCAACAAGTTGTGAATTCGCTGCCCAATGGTTTGCCTCAATTGTCCGAACAAGAAATTGGCAACGGTTTGAGAGAAGCCTTGGATCAGGGTATTGAAAAGCAAGTGAGTAAGCTTACCGCCAAGGATGGCTTCTATAAAAATGAACTCGTTAAGATCCTATTGCCAGAAGAACTTCGTAAAGTTGATCAAACTTTGCGTGATATTGGTTTGAGTAGTTTAGCCGATGAAGGCCTTAAAGCCCTTAACAGGGCAGCGGAAGATGCCGTGAAGCAAGCTACGCCAATCTTTGTCGCAGCGGTGAAAGACATTAGTTTTGCTGATGCCAAGAATATACTGCTAGGTGCAGACAATGCAGCGACCACTTATTTGGAGAACAGAACCCGTACGGCCTTGTACGATAAGTTCAATCCGGTGATCAATGATTCCTTCAGTCGTGTGGGTGCCGATGCCATTTGGGAGCAACTCATCAACAAGTACAACAGCATTCCCTTAGTCAATGATGTAAATCCGGATCTAACGGATTATGTTACTACTGAAGCACTTAAAGGTGTTTACACCATGATCGCTGTTGAGGAACAGGAGATCAGAAATAAAATTGGCGCAAGAACCACAGATTTACTACGCCGTGTTTTTGCTCTTCAGGACTAAAGGTTAAATTTTACGGATAAAACCACAACTCAGCGAGGGTTTTCTTACAGTTTTAAGAATAAGGTTTAAGTTAAAATTAAGCCTGATTTAAACTTTTGTAACTAACTTTAAGGAAACTCACTCCCCTATGATTTTATCCTTTAAAAAAAGTAAGCTGCGTCGTTTAGAGATTTCTTATCAGCGATGGATGCGATATGCTTACACAACCGCCGTTTTTGACAAAGAAGAAAGTAAGAGAGCGCTGCAAATTGCGGACCGCAAATTGCAAGCGATTCAGGGCTTGCTAAACTCAGAATATACTAGCGCATCTGCTTAAAATAAGCATAGGCATCTTTTAATCGGCTTCCGTACCAACTGAAATATTCACCGTCAACTAGTTTTACCGGTTTATGGAGTTGTGCACTTAATTGTGCCGCATCTTCTTGTTTAAAAGGATAAGGCTCTGAACTCAACAGGACCAGATCGGCCTGGGTCAATAATTCATGACTTACCTCGGGATAACGCCCCTCTGGATCTTCAATCATGTTTTCAAAGCCATTCTCACGCATCAAATCCCCAATGAAGGTAGCTTGTCCAGCTGCCATAAAAGGATTCTTCCAGATCAAATAAGCAACTTTTAATCGTTTTTGATCTTTAATGTGAGCTCTAAACTGCTCACGTTCTCCATTAATGGACGCAATGAGCTGATCAGCAATACTGTTCTTATTAAATAACGCACCCATTGCCGCGATAAACTCCAAGCTGTCTTCTACTGTATAAATATCACTAACCCATACCGGAGCAAGTTCCCCAAGCGATTCCACGATCTCTTGCGTATTCTCTTCCTTATTGGCAATGATAATGTCTGGCGCAAGCGCCTCAATCTTTTCCTTATTAACTTTCTTAGTGCCCCCAATAACTGTTTTGGACTTTCTGAGATGCTCCGGATGAACACAAAACTTGGTGAGCCCAACAATATTATCGGTTAAGCCCAGATCTACCAAGAGTTCGGTTTGTGAAGGCACTAGTGAAACGATCCGTTGTGGAACAGATTTAAAATGATGCGTATTCCCTAATTGATCTTTAGATTGCATCTAGGATGACGGCCATTTGCTGTTGCAGCTCAGAAGCTTTTGCGGCAGCGGCTTCTGCGAAGTCATCACCTTTTGAGGCGTAAATAATACCGCGTGAAGAATTCACCAAAAGCCCTACGTTAGGAGCCATCCCGTATTTACATACCTCTTGTAAGCTTCCTCCTTGAGCACCCACACCAGGAATTAACAAAAATTGCTCCGGCAACTTTTTACGGATTACCGCCAAATGTTCTGCCTTGGTAGCTCCAACAACATACATCAATCGGTCTGCGTGTTCCCAACTTAAGGAAGTCTCAATCACGCGTTCGTATAGGTTTTGATCGTCAACTTGAAGTGTTTGGAACTCAAAGGCTCCCGCATTTGAAGTTAGCGCTAATAAAATCACAAACTTCCCGGGGAACTGTAAAAAAGGTTCCACCGAATCGCGCCCCATATAGGGAGCAACAGTGACAGAATCAAAATTCATAGCTTCAAAGAAAGCCTTAGCATAGCGTGTAGAGGTATTTCCAATATCTCCGCGTTTGGCATCGGCTATGGTGAAATGATTCGGGTACTCTTTATTTAGATAATCAATCGTCTTTTGTAGTGCTTTCCAGCCGTTCAGGCCGTAAGCCTCGTAAAAGGCCGTATTGGGCTTGTAGCCTACACACAAATCAGCAGTAGCATCTATAATGGCCTTGTTGAAGGCAAATATCGGATCTTCCTCCTTCAAAAGATGCGGAGGGATCTTTTCCAGATCAACATCAAGCCCTACACATAAAAAGGACTTTTTAAGGCGGATTTGCTCGGTAAGTTGTTCGCTGGTCATTTAAAAGAGTTCGCTGTTTTCTTTAAGCTTTTCAGTGTTTTCGGCCAACATCAATTCATCAATAAGCTTTTGGATATCTCCATCGATGATATTGCCCAGATCGTATAATGTGAGTCCGATACGGTGATCGGTCACACGACCTTGTGGATAATTGTAGGTTCGGATCTTTGCTGAGCGGTCTCCAGATGAAACCATGCTCTTGCGCTTTTCCGAGTCGGCAGCTTGCTTCTTAGCCAGTTCGGCTTCATAAAGACGTGAACGAAGCACCTTGAGCGCCTTTTCTAGATTCTTATGTTGTGACTTCTGATCCTGACAGCTCACAATGATCCCTGTGGGTTCGTGGTGAAGTTTGATCGCTGAATAGGTCGTATTCACCGATTGACCTCCTGGCCCGGTAGACGTGGTTCGCTCAATGCGGACATCTTGCATATCGAGTTCTACGTCAAATTCTTCTGCCTCTGGCAAAACCATTACCGTTGCAGCACTGGTGTGCACGCGACCTTGAGTTTCTGTTTGAGGAACGCGTTGTACGCGGTGAACACCCGCTTCAAACTTCATGGTTCCGTAAACGTCTTCTCCTGCTACCTCAAAAATGATCTCTTTAAAACCTCCAGAAGTACCTTCATTGTAATCTACCGTAGAAACACTCCAGCCTTTACCTTCGCAGTATTTGGTGTACATGCGGTACAGATCTCCAGCAAAGATACTGGCTTCATCACCACCCGTTCCTGCACGGATCTCAACCACGACGTTCTTAGCATCTTCTGGATCTTTTGGGATCAACATATAACGGATCTCCTCTTCCAACTCCGGAAGACGCTGCTTGGCTTCCTCCAGCTCCATTTTGGCCATTTCAACCATCTCGTCGTCAGAGCCATCAGCAATGATCTCTTCTGCTTCAGAAATGTTACCAGAAAGGGTGATGTATTCCTTGCGTTTTTTCATGAGCTCATTGAGCTCTTTGTACTCCTTATTGATTTGCACATACCGTTTCTGATCAGAAATGATATCTGGCTGAATAATAAGGTCACTTACCTCGTCAAAACGCTGTTTAACTATATTGAGTTTATCAAGCATAATTGCAAAACTTGGTCGTAAATTTACGACAATTAATGATAGCGGAACTCCCCGTATTCACTGCGAATGGTGAGTGATTTTTCCGCTGAATCCTCTACCCTTCCTATACGCTGGGCCGCTACGCCAAAGGATTCAGAAATGGCGATGATCTGCTCAGCAACCGCCTCCGGAACGTAGAGTTCCATACGGTGTCCCATATTAAAGACCTGATACATCTCCTTCCAATCGGTTCCGCTTTCTTGCTGGATCAATTTAAAGAGCGGAGGCACCTTAAACATATTGTCCTTAACAATGTGAAATTGATCCACAAAGTGCAAGATCTTGGTTTGGGCACCGCCACTGCAATGCACCATTCCGTGAATTTGATCTCGGTTTATATCTTCTAAGATCTTTTTGATGATGGGCGCATAGGTACGCGTTGGAGACAATACTAGCTTTCCGGCGTCCAACGGACTGTCAGCAACCTCATCTGTTAGTTGCTTAGACCCGCTGTACACTAGATCTTCTGGTACTTCGGGATCAAAACTCTCTGGATATTTACTGCTGAGTTGTTTTCCAAACACGTCATGTCTAGCAGAAGTAAGTCCGTTACTGCCCATACCGCCATTGTACTCGGTTTCGTAGTTGGCCTGCCCATAAGAAGCCAAACCGACAATAACATCACCTGCCTGGATATTGCCGTTATCAATCACTTCATCACGACGCATGCGCGCTGTTACTGTAGAATCAACGATAATGGTTCTAACCAGATCTCCTACGTCCGCAGTTTCTCCTCCGGTTGGATAAATATCCACGCCAAAATCGGCCATTTCTTTAACCAATTCTTCTGTTCCATTGATGATGGCGGCGATCACTTCTCCCGGGATCCGATTTTTATTTCTTCCGATGGTTGAACTCAAGGTTATCCCTGAGGTTGCACCAACACATAATAAATCATCAAGATTCATCACTAACGCGTCTTGGGCTATACCTTTCCAAACCGAAAGATCTCCGGTTTCCTTCCAATACATATAGGCCAAGGATGACTTGGTTCCAGCTCCATCTGCATGCATCACCAAACAGTGATCCTCACTCCCGGTCAAATAATCGGGAACGATCTTACAGAATGCTTTGGGAAACAAGCCCTTGTCAATATTCTTAATGGCATTGTGAACGTCCTCCTTCGCAGCAGAAACTCCGCGACCAGCGTAACGTTTGGAAACCTCCTTACTCATAGTGTCGTTGACTTAAAGGGCAAAAATACCACAATTGCTATAATTACTAAAGCAATTAGAGGGTCTTACTCTTCAAAATCAACCATGGAACCGTTGGAGACTAAATTCGCATCATTTGGAGGCGGTGCTCCCAGGTCATGAACAAAGACGTTGGGAATAGCCGTAGATGATCTTGCTTTATCTGTATAGTAGATATTGTTCTCATTAGGTCCGAATCGCGGATCGAAATTATTACGCCCACTTGTAACGAAAGTTTCTATCTCCGTTGCGGTAGTTGTTGGAATATCGTAGATGAAAATTCGTGCGTCCTGCGGCAGGTATGAAGGCAATTCCAAACCTGAGGTGTCGTACCAATACAATACTTTGGATCCATCAATATTTAGATCTAAACCTCCAGCAGCTCCTGGCTGTCCATCAAATATTGTATTGGTTAGATTTCCGTCAGTATCTACAGTAATAATAGACACATTATAACCGTTAATATCGTTGAGTTTTAAGGCGATTACGTCATTAAAGGCGCTCCAAGCAATTTCAGTCACCAGCATTCCTGAGGCTGGCTCAAAGAATGGAGTAGTAACTCCTGTTGTTGCAGAAGTACTTACGCGGCGCACTCCGCTTAAGGTAGGATATAAAATACTTGCACCATTGGGTTCCCACGCAAAGTCAACCTCGTTGAGGTCAAAACCACTCACCGGAACCGGGAAGGTCAGTCGGCGTTTATCTGAACCGTCTTCATTCATGAGAAATAAATGTGTTTGTCCTCCAACACTTTGCAGGTAGGCGATCTTACCAATAGCACTGTTTTTTCGCGGACGCCAGCTGTTGGTCGCTTCTGAGGTAAGCTGGATCAAATTTCCTTCTAGGTCAGCTCCAAAGATCACGTTATTGTCACCTATTTTACGTACAAAGAGGTAATCCGCTTGCGGAATCGCAGAAGTCTCGAAACTACTGATAGCACTTAAAACCGGAGGATTCACTCCGTCATCAGCACTGATTTGCCAAAAGTATTGTGCAGAGTTAATCAGGCCGCTGTTCACCGTTAAGGTAGTATCGGTAACCGTTTGAAACTCGAGCACCTCATCATTTTGATCGTTCTGCAGGCTGATGGTATATGTTACATTGTCATCCTCGTCTGGATCACCACCAGACCATATAAAGTCCAAACTCAATGGTAGGTCTGTCGCATTATTTGCTGGTGCAATGGGCACCGGCGTAAAAGGTGAGGAATTCGCAACAACTTCTTTATTGAGTTCAAAGATCACATTGGACTCACGATTGGTTTGAATCACTGCTGCTTCAAAATCAACCACAAATCCGTCGAGTTCTGCTTGAACCGCGTAATCTCCAACAGGCACACTTTCAATTACAAAAAGTCCTGATTCAGATGTGAACACCGTGCTTGTTATAGGCTGGGTAGAGATCTTTACATTGGCCAAGGGCTCGTTATCTCCACTAGAAACTACTAATCCAGTCAATGTACCCGTAGCTCCATCTTCAATTTTATCTTCACTACAACCCCAAACAATAGCAAGGGTTGCAATAGTTAGGTATCGAAATATAGTCTTGAAATTCATGGTCCTTGTTTAGTTTGTAGGTTCCGGAGCTTTGCCTCCGCCAAAATGATAGTTTAGTCCAATTCCAAAGGTCAAATAATGGTCATTGCGAGACCCAAAGAAAACATCGTCAATCTTATCGGTAAAAGTCACGTGATAACCCGCTCTGGCCATAATGGAGAAATTCGGGTTAAGTGTGTACTCAAATCCCGCACCGCCTTGAACTTTAAAGAATCCTTCCCAGTTTTGGAGAAAGCGTGCCTTTGAGCTATCCACAAAACTCATATATCCACCGCCACCATAAAAGATGGGAGAGAATTTATCGTAAGGCAGTAAACGGAACTGCAAGTTGGCATCACCCGTCAACCACCAATAACGATTAGAAATTGCTTTAGAAGAATTAAGTCGAATTATTGATCCCTCGACGCCTACTCTAAAGGCGTCAGAGAGTTTGTATTGATATCCAAGGCTCGCATTAGCATCGACCTCACTAGAAGAAAAATCTCCATTAATCAAAGCCCCACCGAGATTCACATTTAATACATGTTTTTTCTCACTGCGCTCCGCAAGCTCGCGTTCATAAAGCCCTGTAGAAGCTTCTAATTCTTTTTCTAATAGATAATTATCTATCAGAGCCTGATCAATATCCTGACCATCTTGAGATTGCCAAAGGCCGTCCATAATACCTTCAATGATTAAGGCTTCAACAGCTTTTTCAATGGCCTCAGAAACGGCTAACTGGGTAGGCTCATTCTTAGTAAAACCGGTCTCGACCTCTAAAAGGCGTTGAAAATTCACATAACGGAAAAGGCTCACATCCACTGCTTGGGATAGAATGGTCTTGGACACATAAACCGTTTTAAGAATAGCTCCATTACTGGTCGATACAGCGCGGAGATAAACCGTGATTCGGTCTTGGCGGTAGCGGGTAGAACCCCCAGCTCCAAAATAGCGTGCTCCTGCTCCACCTGTAAGAATATTGGTGTCATAGGAAATAACGCCTCCCTCTAGAAGTATCCCAGCAAAAAGCAAAGGCTTTAATCTAGGAATGTTCGCATCTGGATTGGCTTTGCGATAATCGTCACGCGTAGAGCGTATAATATTACGTTCGTTGAGTAGGTTACTCAAATTCTCGCGTTCAATTGGATTGAACCACTTTGAATCTTCCAAGGCCTTTATAAGGATGGTCGTAGCTCCTTGTGTAACCGCAGTACTGAAGGTACTACCATTCTCCACGGCTTTATATTGACCCGTTTGATCCTTGAAGTTATAGACACCTACAACGATAGGTTCGTTGGGTACTGGTAGTTGCTTTAATGTTGTGGTTTGAGTCGATTGCTCTCCAAGGCGTGCCGATTGAACATCAACGGGCTGATTGAATAATGCCCCGCAGCTATTAAAAAGCACAACAAGAGACAAGAGGAATATCCTCGACAGTAACGTTTTCATTACTTAATGATCTAGTTAGGAATGATTATTTGGGTTTGTTCACCCGTAGAGGTATCGAGAATATTGACCACAAGTCCTTCTGCAGAATCGAAAATCTCCAAGGCTAAAGTACCAAAGCTGTAGGTACCCGCTTCAAGACCATCCCCTAATTGAGAAGTGAACAGACTACGTGTAAGCTGACCCAGTACTTGTCGATTAATGCTTTCAGCAAAATTATCAAGTGTGGATTGATCATCCCGGAGCGATACATCGTTAAATCCATTTTGAGCATTGGCAGAATTTAGCAACCAATTATAGTTGAAGGTATCACCACCGAATGCCGGGTTAACGGCTCGATAAACCAACTCTTGTCCAGAGACAGATTGAGCGATTCCAAAAAGTAAAAGCGTTAGTAAAATCCTCATGGGTTAAAGCTAATATTTTTTTATGTTATTTTGATCACGTTTTTGCTGTTGTAAGAACCTAATAGTTCGACTAAGTGCAATGTCGGCCATTTCTTTGATGTAGTCGCTTCTAGGGTTTACGAAAAACTGCCAAACTAGTGTCTCTCCAACCTTGACCTCTACCTTAGTATTTGTTCCTAAAGCAAGCAGTTCTTCGATGGTAATTATAAACTCTGAATTTACATTCTTGCTCAAATAGTTTGCGTAATATTCGCGATAAAAGTCGCGGGCAGGTCTGGTCTTGGTATTCTCAATTACGAGACCCGTTAGAACAATTCCGTCCGGTTCGTCATTGAGTTCCTGTTCATTCTTAACTTCTTCAATCTCGAATTTGAACAGATCAGGATCGTTTTTATCGTCTCCGTAAAAAACCACTCGGTCCTTACCGACTATTTTCTCGTTCTCATCGTAAATTAAAAGCAGGATGATCTTTCTTCGCTCATCCCTTCTGGGCAGGGTAATACTGTTTAAATTGCGTTTTTCACCGGCAGACAATACAAAGCGCTCTTCTTGGTCCTCCTTGACAGAGCTGCCGTCATCCATCTGAACAAACCCAGACATCACATAACGTAAGGATTTGTCAATTGGCGTTTTGTTCTCGCCTGAGGCTACGATGTTGATAAACTCGTCGTTGAAGGAAATGTCGAGCTTGGCTTCAATTTCTTTATTGTAGATCTGGGCTAGTGTCAGCCCTGAGAATAACATCAGGACGACCGATAAGCAGTATCGTCTTTGTCCTGAGTAGTTCATGGTTTAATTAAAACTTCGAACGATGATGGATTGGTTTTGACCTTGCATAGAAACTTTCATGTCTTCGGTAATACTATTACCTCCGTGAAATACAAAGTTTTGGCTTTCTCCTTCTTGTACAATGGTCAGATTGTGTACACGGCTGTTTAAACTAAAGTCGTTTACCAGGTGATTTGTCCCGCGCTGCACCACTTGTTGATTGATCAAGTCAGCTCGCAATTGGAGGTTGACAATATTGTCTTGTCCAATTTGAGTGATCGCAAAATTGCTTTGCAAGGCTGAATTATCAATTCGAACATTATTGTTCTCTCCAATTTGATCAATAAAAACAGTATTGCTTGATTGCTCGGCAATGGCTACATCTGTGCTTTGCTGCTGAGTCTGAGACAAAACCTCCTGCTGTTGCGCAGTATTAGTCTCTTCAGTATAAGTTTGCGCTTGAACGCCTCCAATGGAGACTACAAGCAAAAACAATAGGATTCGAATTTCGTTTTTCATATTCAGCGTTAATTTACATAATTAATTAACGTTATAATGGGCGTGTTCTGTTAAAAAACACGCCCAGTATAATTTATTAGGAGAAACCCTTAGAAAGGATTTCAACGTCTACTTAGTCGTTTTGAGTAACAACTGAAGAGTTTCCGTTACCTACTTGAGTTACAACACTCATGTGTCCTAACCCGTTTTGAGTAACAGTACTTGTATTGAAGTCACCAGTTTGGCTAACTACGCTTTGGTTCAAATCTCCAGTTTGGATCACTCCAGAAATGTTTCCATCTCCGAATTGATCAACATCGCTGAAGTTCTCATCTCCAAATTGCTTCACATCACTGAAGTTTCCGATTCCCACTTGGGTTACGAAACTGTCATTGCTGAATCCACTTTGAAGAACACTGCTGTTGTTCAGCAGTCCTTCTTGGTATACATCAGACTCATTTTCGTCACCTACTTGGGCAACTCCTGAACTGTTGTTGTCTCCAAGCTGTACTACATATGAGTAGTTGTCGTTTCCATTTTGGTTAACCAAAGATCCGTTAGCATTACCTGTTTGGTAAACTTCAGACCAGTTGTCGTCACCAGTTTGGTTCTGAAAACTACCGTTGAAGTTACCGTCTTGGATATTGAAGCCAAGGTTGTCGTTACCGGTTTGTGTAGTAACGCTATTGTTATTGTCTCCATATTGACCAGCTCCGGCGTAGTTATCATTACCTGTTTGGTTCATGTCATTGGTGTTATCATTACCAAACTGTTGGTTCTCTGCAAGATTTCCGTTTCCAACCTGATCTTGGTCGTTGTCGTTATCGTCACCTTGCTGATCGCTTCCAGCGTAGTTGTCATCACCTTGTTGAAGGATATCGGATTCGTTATCGTTTCCGATTTGACGATTCTCACCTGTATTGTCATCTCCTTCTTGAGTGACGTTAGAAGTGTTGTCGTTTCCTATTTGTCTAACCCATCCGTAGTTATCGTCAGATCCGTCACCGTCAGCATCACCAAATTGGTTTACGTTTGCTTCGTTGTCGTTTCCTTCTTGATAAATCTTAGAATAGTTATCGTCGTTAATTGATGCACCTGCGCCAAAACCTTGATACGTATTGGCAGAGTTACCATCTCCAAGTTGATCAACATCAGATTCGTTATTGTTACCTAGTTGATCCGTATCATTTGCGTTAAGAGATCCTGTTTGGTCAACAGCAGAAGTGTTTTCATCTCCAACTTGATCAACAGTAGAACCGTTCATAAACCCAGTTTGGTTAACGGTCGAACCGTTCATATTACCAGTTTGAGTTACGGTACTGTTGTTCATTTGAGCGAAAGACGTTGCTGCGAACAACAGTGCAAATGCACTTAAAATTACTTTTTTCATAAATATAAAATGTGGGGAATAGCAGTTTCCTGCATAGACCATAATTACGATCTGATTTGAACTACTACCTGCCTGGTGCAGGTAGCAGATCAAACCTGAGATCAATTAATAATAATTAGTCGTTTTGTGTAACAGAGCTCATGTTTCCGTTACCTGTTTGAAGAACAACTGACATGTGCTGAGTTCCGTTTTGAGAAACTGTGCTCATGTTAGAGTTTCCAATTTGGTCAACATCAGACATGTTGTTGAATCCATCTTGAGTAACATAAGACTCGTTCAAGTCTCCAGCTTGGTCAGCAGTAGAAACGTTTTCGTCTCCAGTCTGAGTAGCGTTAGCGATGTTGTCGTTTCCGATAGATGTGTTCTGAGCGTCGTTCAAGTCTCCGAACTGTCCAATATAAGCACTGTTTCCGTCACCTACTTGGTAGTTTCCGAAGAATCCTCCGTTAGCGTCGTTCATGTCACCAACTTGCTCGATAGCAGAAACGTTCATGTTCCCGTACTGTCCAGTACCAGAGTTGTTGTCATTTCCGATAGAAGAGTTAGTAGCGGTGTTCATGTCTCCCTCCTGGTTGATACCCCAGATAAGGCTAGAACCACCACCTAAGTTACGCTCACCATCTTGTAGAGATGAAGCCGTGTTAGAATCACCAGTTTGGGTGATCTTGAACTGGTTCTGAAGTCCGTTTTGTCTTAGGTTGTCCATAACGTTGTTGTTACCAACTTGGTCAACATCAGCGTTGTTTTCATCACCTGTTTGGTAAACACCCCAGAAACCACCGTTAGCGATGTTTCCTACACCGTCTTGGAAAATGTCAGAAACGTTGTCTGCACCGTCTTGACGAGTACCAGCGTTGTTTCCATCTCCCAAAGAAGTAGTGTTGGCTAAGTTGCGCTCACCAGTTTGGTAAGTACCCCAGATAAGTCCGGCACCACCACCTTGGTTACCATTACCTTCTTGGTAAGTGTTAGAGTCGTTGTCAGTTCCCGACTGAGTAGTACGGAATTGGTTGTTGTTTCCAATTTGATCAACGTCAGAATCGTTGGTAGTACCATTTTGCTCTACAAGAGAGTTGTTGGCATCACCAATTTGGTCAACGTCAGAGTTGTTCATGAAACCAGTTTGAGTAACGGTAGATGCGTTCGCATTACCGTCCTGGAATACATCACTATTGTTCATCTGTGCAAAACCCACAGTTCCAACCAATAGTGCTGCTGCGCTTAAAATTACTTTTTTCATAATTGTTTGATTTAAAGTATAAGGATTAGGAATTAGTATTCAATAATAAGGAATCGCCTGCGCGAGAGGGTGTGTGTTTGGTAAAATTTGGCAATGTATTTCCGGTCACGCCTGTTTGCGATTTTTAATTAATTGTTTTTCAGCATGTTAATTCGCAGCTTTTGTGAGTTAGCCCCGAATTCAATTTGGGATGTGTTGATGTTTAGTAGCTCTGAACTTCTCGTTTTACATGAGCCACAGGGGGAGTTTGCGTTTTAAAGCGGAATAAATATAGGGAAGATTCTACGTAGGAAAAAAGGGGTAAATCCTGTTGATTTTTACAAAGGTTTAAATTGTAGGACAACCCTTACTCGAAGTTAAAAATTAGCCGACCTTCGACCTAATTTTGTCGGCGAAAAACCAATATCTTTCGATATTTTGAAATGTTAATTTTTTGTTAATTCCTACAAAAGCGCGAAATCGTTTTCGTACACCACGTAGAACTACGTAGTTCTACGTATCTAATTTGTAAAAAGTAGCTCCCTGTACTTGGTTAGGGGCCAAAGCTGATCATCCACCAACAGCTCTAACTTATCACAATTCTTTCTAACTGACTGAATATGAGGGAGTACAGTCTCGCAATAGGCCATTGCTCTTTCACTTGCACTGAGCACATTGGCTTGCTTTCGAGCCTCAATCATAGCAGCAACTCCCTGATTGATCTCTCTGATGTAGCCCGAAATCTGCTCTAATAAGCGTAAGGGTTCTTCGGTATATTCATTTGTGGTTTTGCCGTACACGGCTTTTAGACCAGAAATATTCTCAAGCAAGACATTCTGATATCTTATGGCTGTAGGAACGACATGGTTTCGGGCAATATCTCCAAGCACTCTGGCCTCGATCTGAATACGTAAGGCATACTCCTCCATTTCGATCTCATAGCGCGCTTCAACTTCGGTCTTACTCAGAATTCCAAGCGATTCAAAAAGAGCAACACTCGACGCACTAATCTTAGCTTTTAAAGCCTCTGGAGTATTCTTGGCGTTTGAAAGTTTGCGTTTCTTAGCTTCCTTCTCCCAAGCTTCCCCATAACCATCGCCTTCAAAACGAATGCGTTTGGCGTCCTTAATATACTCTCTCAGCACATTAAAGATGGCATCGTCCTTTTTCATGCCCTTCTGATCAATTAGCGCATCGACTTCAAGCTTGAAGTCCTGAAGCTGTTTAGCAACTATAGCATTGAGTACGGTCATAGAGTTCGCACAATTAGCACTACTGCCCACAGCTCTAAATTCAAATTTGTTCCCCGTAAAGGCAAAAGGTGAAGTTCTATTGCGGTCTGTGTTGTCTAATAAGATCTCAGGGATCTTCCCTACTACGTTGAGTTTAAGCTCGGTTTTTTCTTGCGGTGACAATTTACCGCTGGTTACTTTTTCAAGTTCATCAAGTACAGCTGTGAGTTGTGACCCAATAAAGACGGAGATTATCGCAGGAGGCGCTTCATTAGCACCTAGTCTATGATCATTCCCTGCACTGGCTATTGAAGCACGTAAAAGCGCTTCATGAGTATTCACAGCTTTAATCGTATTAATAAAGAAGGTAAGAAACTGTAAGTTCTTCATTGGCGTGCTCCCGGGGCTGAGCAAATTGACGCCCGTATTGGTTTGCAAAGACCAGTTGTTGTGTTTTCCAGAACCGTTGATCCCGGCAAAAGGTTTCTCGTGGAAAAGCACCTTAAAGTGATGTCGTTTGGCCACCTTGTCCATCACATCCATTAATAAGGAGTTGTGATCTACAGCCAAATTAGCCTCTTCAAAAATAGGAGCCAACTCAAATTGGTTAGGCGCGACCTCATTGTGACGTGTTTTTACAGGAACACCCAACAGCATACACTCACGCTCTAAGTCGCGCATAAAATTCAATGCCCGTGATGGAATAGATCCAAAATAGTGATCGTCCAACTGTTGTCCCTTCGCAGATGCGTGTCCTAATAAGGTACGTCCCGCCAACATAATATCCGGTCGTGAAGCTGCCAAAGCCGCATCGATCAAAAAATATTCTTGCTCCCAACCTAAAGTAGCATTAACCTTACTGACGTTCTTATCAAAATAACGTGCTACTGAAGTTGCAGCGGCATCTACCGCTTGTAAAGCTCTTAATAAAGGAGTCTTATAATCCAAGGCTTCACCCGTATAGGAAACAAATACGGTGGGAACACAGAGCGTAGTTCCATAGACAAATGCCGGAGAGGTTGGGTCCCATGCAGTATAACCTCGGGCTTCAAAGGTATTTCTGATTCCACCATGTGGGAAGCTGCTCGCATCAGGCTCTTGCTGTACTAACTGACTTGCGCCGAGTTTTTCTATAACGGAACCGTCTGCCTGCGTTTCAAAAAAGGCATCGTGCTTCTCCGCAGTGGAACCGGTTAAAGGCTGAAACCAATGCGTATAATGTGTCGCTCCTTTAGATATGGCCCATTCCTTCATTCCTGCAGCGATATGACCAGCCGTTTGCCTATCGATCTTATCACCCTTTTCAATAGCTGCCAGAATGGTTTGATAAGCGTCTGAGGTTAAGTACTGACGCATGGCCGAATCATTGAATACATGTTTGGCAAAGAGTTCGGAGCGGCGTCCGGTCTCTTCTACCTTAATAGTATCGCGTTGAAGTGCCGTTTGCAAAGCATTGAATCTGATCTGTGCCATGGTTCTGATTTTTGACAAAAATACAATTTAAAGCAGTCAAAACTACGATTAAAACAAAATGACCCCCTAAAATTGAGGGGGTATCAACAAAATAATCAATTTTGTTGAAAACTTACCCCCTATTTCTTTAGCGGTTCACTTAAGAGTATTACTTTTGCATCGTTCATTTAATATTGAAGTATATATATTATGAGTAAAACTAAACTAGAGTACATTTGGTTGGACGGTTATTATCCCACCCAAAACATGCGAAGCAAGACTAAAGTAGTAGACGATTTCAGTGGAAATCTAGAAGATTGTCCAATTTGGTCTTTTGACGGCTCTTCTACCAAGCAAGCGGAAGGTAACTCATCTGACTGTTTGTTGAAACCCGTAGCAATTTATCCAGATCCTGCACGTAGAGACGGGTACCTGGTTATGACAGAGGTATTAAATGCGGATGGAACTCCACACGAGTCTAACGCACGCGCTACTATTGATGATGACGATAACGACTTCTGGTTTGGATTTGAGCAGGAGTACTTCATTATGGACAAGCACACACAACTTCCTCTAGGATTCCCAATTGGTGGATACCCTGGACCTCAAGGAATGTATTACTGTTCTGTTGGAGGTAGAAATACACACGGACGTGACTTTGTTGAAGAGCACGCTAATTTGTGTATTGATGCTGGATTGAACTTTGAAGGGATCAACCAAGAGGTTGCTTCTGGACAGTGGGAATTCCAATTGTTCGCCAAAGGAGCTAAGAAAGCTGGAGACGAGATTTGGGTAGCTCGCTACTTATTGGATCGTCTTACCGAACAATACGACTACTATATTGAATACCACCCAAAACCAGTAAAAGGTGACTGGAACGGTTCTGGTATGCACGCGAACTTCTCAAACACCACATTGCGTACTTGTGGTTCACAAGAAGTATATGAAAAGATCTGTGAAGCCTTCCGCCCGGTGACCAAAGAGCACATTGAGGTGTATGGTGAATTTAACGATCAACGTTTGACTGGATTGCACGAAACTGCATCGATCAAAGACTTTAGCTACGGTATCTCTGACCGTGGAGCTTCTATCCGTATTCCTATTATTACTGTGGAAAAAGGATGGAAAGGATGGTTGGAAGATCGTCGTCCAGCATCTAACGGAGATCCATACAAGATTGCAGGAAGAATCATCAAGACAGTTAAATCTGCTGATGTATAAACCCTGAGATTATCTTCAAATAAATTTAAGCGTCTGTTTTTACAGGCGCTTTTTTTATATAAATGCTAAGGCAACAAAGACCGCGTAACCGATCACTAGAAGCAACCCTTTATAACGCGCAAAGACAAAACGCTTGGGAATAAAGGCCAGAGGAATTAAGACCGCGGCAAAGGCCAGCATCCAAAAGATATCTGCTGTTAATACCTTAGGATCATTGAGTCCAATGGGTTGAATAATTGCGGTAAGCCCCAAGACCGAAGCAATGTTGAAAATGTTGGAACCAATTAGGTTTCCTAAAGAAATGGCTTTCTCCTTTTTAAGCGCCGCGATCACGGAAGCCGCCAGTTCTGGCACTGAGGTCCCAATGGCGATCATAGTCACCGCAATGACGCGTTCGCTGATTCCTAAATCAGTAGCTATTTCTACAGCGCCTTTTACTAATAACTCACTTCCACCCCATAAGGCGACGCCACCAATAAGTAACCAGATTATAATTTTTACTCCGGAGGTCATGGCTAGAGCGCCGTTTACACTGCCCTCATCTTCACTCTTTGCTCGTAAACGCGCACGGCGGATCAGCAGATACAAATAGACCACTAATGCACTGATGAGCATAATTCCCTCTAAGGAGGAGATCACTTTATCATTCAGCAGAAAAAGGTAGAGCGCCCCACTGAGCAGCATCATTACCGGCCAATTGAATTTGTAGAAATCCTTGTCTATGGCCAGCGGCATGATCACGGCGGTTACTCCGAGCACCAAACCTATATTAGCAATATTGGAACCGATCACGTTCCCCAAAGAAATGTCTGAATGTCCGTCCAAAGCGGCTTGAAGACTCACCAAAAGCTCAGGCGCGGAGGTAGCAAAGCTTACCACGGTAAGCCCGATGACCATCTTGGAAAGTTTCAATTTAAAGGAAAGGGCTACGGAAGATCGGACCAAATACTCGCCCCCTACTACCAACAGCGTAAACCCTAAGAGGATATACAGTACACTCATTCACTTAATGTATGCGACGAAGATACTACAATAATAAAGGACGAACAACGACCAAAAACAGGGAATTTTTGATCCTTTAAACAATATTTAACTATAATTGTAGTTGTATAACTAGAAAAATAGTTATAGATTTGATTCATCAATCAAGCACAAGGTATTATGGAAAGACTCACCAATAAAGAAGAAGCGATCATGCAAGCGCTTTGGAAGCTTAAAAAAGCTTTTGTCAAAGAGATTCTTGCAGAGTTGGATCACAACAATCATTACAATACGGTATCAACGATTGTTCGCAACTTGGAAGAGAAGGGATATATAGGACACCAAGCCTTTGGGAAAACGCATCAGTATTTTCCACTGGTAAGTAAAGAGGCCTACACAGACACCTTTATGAGTCTGGCCAGTGAGCGTTACTTTGACAGCAGCTTTAAGAATATGGTGAGCTTCTTTGCCAAAAAAGAGAAGATTAGCGCCGCTGAGCTCAAAGAGATCTTAGACATCATTGAAAACAAAAAAGAGGACTAATGGAACTGTTCTACTACCTAATAAAATCAGCCAGTATTTTAGGACTCTTTTATGTAGTCTATTGGTTTGCGCTTCGCAGACATACCTGGTTTATTGCCAACCGCCAATATTTGATCTTCGGAATTTTAGCCGCTTTGTTGCTTCCCCTGGTTGAATTCACACAAACTGTCTACGTACCTGCTCCGGACTTGATGCCGTCAACTTCTTTTGCGGGGACACCTTTAATGGTTACAGAGCAAGCACCCGTAGCCACAGCCGAACCCTTTGATTGGGTCTTACTCGCCGTAAGTCTTTACCTAATTGGATGCCTCGCCGGTCTGATCCGTTTTAGCTATCAGAGTTGGTCCTTGTTACGCGTTTTAAAACAGGGGAACTACGAGAAGCACAACAAATTTTACTATGTAAAGACCAATCAGAATATAGCGCCATTCAGCTTCTTTAAATATTTAGTGTACAATCCAGAATTACACAGCGCGGAAGAATTGGAGATGATCCTTCAGCACGAACGTGCCCATGCTCAAGGATGGCATTCTGTAGATGTGCTTTTGAGTAATCTTTTGACCATTGTTCATTGGTTAAACCCAGTGGCTTGGCTTTATAAAAAATCAATCATTCAAAATTTGGAATACATCGCGGACCAACAAACGGTACGAGAAGTTCCTTCAAAAACTGCTTATCAATTGGCGTTGGTCAAAGCCTCTACAGGCGCCCAACACCTTGCACTAAGCAATTCATTCTATCAATCATTCATCAAAAATCGAATAGTTATGTTAAATGCAAATCAAAGCCGCAAGATCAAAAAGTGGCGCCTTTTATTAATCCTGCCCTTGTTGGTTGGGTTTATGTACAGCTTCAATGTGAATACAGAAGTTGCTTATCTAGAAAATGAAGAAGCTGCAGCAGCTACTGCAGTGACGCCATCTTTCTTGATTGACAAATTCTCAACTCAGGCAGATATTGACGCCGTTGAAGCCTATTTTGCCAGCAATCACCCCGAAGTGACCATTGAATTCAGCAAAGAAAAGTGGATAGACAACACTTTGACCGCGTATCAAATGGAAGTGAACTTCCCTCAGAGCACTAGCGGTGGTGGAAAGCTCGTTGACGAGCGCACGGATGAGGCTGTTATCCCACGTCTGATTAGCTTTAATGAAGGTCCTGAGATCCTTATTGAACACCCAGATCCAGACCGCCAAGATTATATAGTGGTCAATGAAGAAGGCTTGTCCATTTTTGATCCAGAAATTGAAGCTCAATTTGACGAGTTTTACGAAAAATCACAGGAGAATTCCTCTGCAGTGCAAGCTTCTTCTGTGGTATCCGGGACTGAAGTAGTGAACACTACTCTAAAAGTAGATGATGCCGCCACCTTCCCGGATTACCTTTTCATTATTAACGAAAAGCCTTGGATAAGCGAAGACTTTCCTGAAGGAAAAGTATTGACTACTCCCGGCTATTTAGAATTTCTTGAGCCTGAAGAAGGCATAGAAAAATTTGGTCAAACTGGTGCCGACGGTGTTGTAGTTGTCCATGGCAAAGCCAGCTTTGTGGATGAAAATTTACCAAATACCACTGGAATTGAACTGAGCGAAGTCAAAGTAATGATCACCGCCAATATGACGCGTGCAGAATTGGACGAGAAGATCGCCTACCTCAGCGAGAATTACGATATTGAATTGGTCGTGGAGCAATTGGATTACAATGCCGATGGCATGATCACTCAAATTGAAATCAGCTACAGCCGTGCTGGAAACTCGGGCCACTACTCCATCAACAATGATGACAAAGCCATAGACGATATTGTTTTGATCTTTGGAGAGGACGGCAGCATGAGCAGCATGTCTGGAGGTAATCGTGCAGACGCTCGATTGGAAGCTCGCAAAGCAGCTATGGAAGCGCGTAAGACTGCTATGGAAGCCCGTAAATTGGCCCGAGCTGATATGCTTGAGGCCCGTAAAGCTGAGATGGAAGCTCGTAAGGCAGAGATGAAAGCGCTCCGTGAAGCTCGTGAAGCAGAATTGGCCACTATGAGCGATGCTCAGCGTGCAGAAATGGAAGCTAAGGTTGCAGAACTCAAAGCTAGAGAAAAGGCTTTAGCTGCTGAGCAACGCGCTCTTGCCAGAACATCTTCTACGGTAAACGGTAGACGCGCTAGTGGCTATGCCAGACGAACCAATAGCAGAACTACGGCCACAGTTTCTAGTTATGGTGTTTCTGATGTCTATATCACTAAAAACACCACCGATGCTGAGTTGGAACAGATCAAAAAAGAATTAGCTGCAGAAGGCGTTAGTTTTACTTTCAAACGCGTAAGACGCAATGCTGCAGGACAGATCACCGGAATCAAGATCATTTTGGACAATAACAAAGGCAGTCGTTCTTCAACGCAAGTTTCTGGAGAAGATAATGGTATTGACGATATTCATTTAGAGTACTAAGTCTCAAGGACAATAAAAACAAGCCCCGACCGAGTTCGGGGCTTTTTTTATATTTACCCCATGGCGAACTTCTACAAAATACTCGCAAAGCTCAACAAGGCTGTTCTGCCCAGCATGACCAAAAAAGGCTTAGATCTCGCAAAGGCAAAGAAATGGCAACTGGCGCTAATTGGCTATCGCGCTTGGGTTACCAAAAAAGCTTTGGATTAATAGGACAAAGGGCTGTAAATAGTTTTATTGGAAAGTCTTTCACGTCCGTTTAAGAAACTTAATTCCATTAAAAAACTACAGGCCACCACTTCTCCACCCAGCTTTTGAATAAGGGCACAACTGGCCGCTGCTGTCCCACCCGTGGCTAAAACGTCATCATGAAGAATCACACGATCCCCGGGACTGATAGCGTCACTGTGGATCTCTAAGGTATCTGTACCGTATTCTAACTCATAGGATTCAGAAACAGTTTCAAAGGGTAATTTGCCTGGTTTACGCACCGGCACAAACCCAATTCCCAACTCTCGCGCTATGGCCATTCCAAAGAAAAATCCACGAGCTTCCACCCCAACTACTTTGGTAGCCCCTAATTCTTTTAAAGGGGCGACTAACTGCTGCAAACACGCTTCTCGCGCCTGAGCATCTAACAATAAAGGAGTTATGTCTTTAAAACTGATTCCCGGTTTTGGAAAGTCTGGTACTACGCGAATAAACTGATTGAGATCCATGAATTTTTTAAATATTTGGCTTTGTGGTAAATTTAAAAAGAAATATATTTGCACCCCAATAACGGCCTCGTAGCATAACTGAATAGTGCACTTGATTACGGCTCAAGAGGTTGCAGGTTTGAATCCTGCCGAGGTCACAACAAGCAAGAAACCACACTCAAACGAGTGTGGTTTTTTCGTTTACGAGCAAACCAAGCTTGCTTGAGTTTGTGAGTGAACGGAAAAGCCAAAGACGCAACGCTAGTTGCGGCTGGTTTCTTATTTTCAAAAGTGAGCTTTGTCAGGAAATTTGCGTCTTTGTTCACCGTAGCATTAGCACAGGTAAGAGTAAAGGATTTTAAAACAAAAATCAAATTAAAAAAACCACCCAACTTCTAAGCTGAATGGTTTTTGAAGTACCATGTGTTAAATGAAACACTTTAAACTAAGCCTTAAGATTCTTTTGTTTACTTTTACAAGCAAATTGAATCTTAAAATCTTAGATTTGATTTTAAGAAAAACCATCTATCTGGGTTTTTTAAATTAATCGAAATCTTTTAGATAGGTTCCTGGGTGTTGGAGCATCCAGGAACTCTTTTTTCACCCTCTGTGAGGTCACAGATTATTATATAACAAAAAAAGCCCCGCCCTTTCGGACGAAGCTTCGTGCTAAGATACAAAAAATATCAATACGCCCGAAAAAAAGTTAAACACAGTTCTAAACATCTTCCAACATTACATAAGCAACAAAGGTTTTGAGCTTTCCATTTAGACTGCGGAGCGCAAAGGAACTTTGCCTAGCAAAGACTCCTACAATTAAGGCCCTCCCCCTTCACCAACAGCCCAAACTCGCGCAAGCGATTGAGCGGTATGTCTGAGCTATTTGCAAAGCAAAAGCGAGTAGCGAAAGCGCGGTCCTGTAGTTAACTTGATCAGCTACAGGAGGCGCCCAAAAAAATATTTACTCAGCCCTCTTCACCAATTCAAACTACAACGGCAGCTCGAACTTAAAAGTAGTTCCATTCCCGTTTGCGGATTCCAGCTGAATGCTTCCCTTTAGACTGTCAATCACTTTTTTAACTGTCGCCAATCCTATCCCGGTACTGGTACGCCCGAATTTATCTGTGGATTGCAGCGCGGTAAATAGCTCAAAGACAGCTTCCTGAGACTCCTCTGGGATTCCAGGACCATTATCAGATACTTCAAATGCGGATACTTTGTCATGTTCACGAAAACGAATTGTGATTTCTGCTTGATCTTTATCGTTGTGCTTTATGGCGTTAGCAATTAAATTCACGAAGATCTGTGTGAGCGCTGCTTTGTTTACGTACATCTGCTTTGGAAGCAAATCCAACTCAAAGTGAACCGATTCATCTGCTCTAAATAAGCCCAATAACTCCTTGAAATAAGCTTCCGTATTGTACCACGAATGCGCCTGCTTTAAAGCTTCATCGGTTTTATAAAATTTCAGCACACCGTCTATATAATCACGCAAAGTGTCTGAGGACTCTTTTATATAATCCAGATACTGTCGCGTTTCTTCATCCAAATTGGTTTGATTATCCTCCTCGATCAATTGAGTCAAAGCGGTAATCTGTGCCAGAGGAGATTTGAGATCATGTGAAACGACCCCAGCAAACTTCTCAAGATTGTCATTGCGTTGCTGCAAATTCTTTTGAAGCTTCTCTAATTTGAGATTCTTGTAATGCGCTTCAAACAATCGCATGACTTGTTGTGCCATAGCCAGCAGGGCTTCTTGCTGTTGAGGCGATAAGGTTCGGGGCTTAGTGTCATAAACGCAGAGGGTTCCCAATCGGAAGCCATCTGGATCCACCAAGGGAGCGCCAGCATAGAAAATGGCTTGATGCTCTGATACTAAAGGATTGTCGTGAAATCTTTCATCCTTGCGGGCATCCTCAACGATCATGATTTGATCGTCTGAGTTTATCGCGTGACCGCAAAAGGATATGGCCCGTGGCGACTCATTAAAAGGGATTCCATGATGGGACTTTAAAAAATTGCGCTCCTTATCTAAAAGGGTCACCAAGGAGATGGGCACATCACAGACCATGGCCATCAGGGCGGTGATATTGTCAAAACTTTCTTCCGGAAGCGTGTCAAGGAGTTGATATTTTTCAACAGCTAATTGACGTTCGACTTCGTTTTCAGGATATTGCGGGGGTATCATGCTTTACCGAAATTCTAAGTAGAACGAAATTATAAAAATTGTACCTCATTCTTTCTTAATCAAATGATAAAGACAATCCCCATCGTTTTATCGGTGATAACTGTCATTAATCATCCTAATGCGCTTCTGGCCTAAGCGGGCCAGCCAACTCTTTCATAAAGATTAGTTTCCCTGGAATGGTCGGCATCCAGCTGGAGGTTACCCAACGCGAAGGTCCGTATTGCAAGGTCACACAAAGACTCATGCCCTGCCAGCAGGCACCTCTTGACGGATAAATGCCATCTGCACCACCAATACAGTAGTCACTTTCTAAGAACAAACCAGGCCCCACGGTGTTGGCCCAGCAAGGAATCAAGGTGAAGCGACTCGCAAAACTGTGCAACGAATTTTGTTCTACGGTAAGCGGGTGCAGCGCCTGCCCTATTCGGTGCGTTTGTGCGCGCCAATCTGAATCATTGCTGTATTCATCGCCAATTTGAGGTTCCCAAAAGGCAATATGACAAGCCCGGCCAATACCGTATACGGTGACCAATTTTCCTCCGGACTGCTTAATGGCCTTGATCTTGTCGGCATAGGTGGGCAAATTGGCTTTGGTGGCAAAATTGCGCTGCTGCTTAGGGACCGTCAAGTCACCTAAAGGGTCAAACAAAGCCTCATTCATGGCCTTCTCAAAACCTCCATCTTGGTCCGGCGGCATGGTATTGCCCTCACGATCGGACCATTCGTCCATATTAAAGGTGGTCATATGATCTGCAGACACCTGATGTCTCGTTAACATATTCACCACGTACTTATACATGCCCATGGGCCCAACAGGAAGGATGATGGCCAGCTGTTGATTGTTGGCTCGGGTTTCCATGATAACCTGAGCGATCTCCTCACCCATACGCTGTTCCATCTTTGCTAGACTGTCTACAGGTTCTGGCGCAAACTCATCGTGCCAAAAGGAAGCGCGTTTAGTGACTCCCTCTAAACCTAGATCACAACATTGATCAATTTTTTGGTAATCCCAACCTGTAGGGTAAAATCCCTCTAGCAAAGATCCTTTCACGGTATTTGCAAAGTCTAATTTGGCCATATATTCTGATTTGCGTTGTTAGTTGTTTTTATGCTGATGCATTCTACTAAAGGTACCAAAAAAATAAATGAATTACTTTAGTGAAAACTATTGGATGCCATGGCAAAGATCTTTCGCAAGTTCAGATGGAAACAAATCAAAACGGGCAAGCTGAGACAGTACAGTCTCTACGCCGTTGGTGAGATTCTGTTGGTGGTCATTGGTATTTTGATCGCCTTGGGAATAAACAATCGGGTGGAAACCAACAAACAACTTGAACTGGAGCAGGGATATTTGAAGGCTTTATTGACGGACTTCGAGATCAATCAGCGCAAGCTCAACAATTTGATCAATGCCAATCAAAACAATTACGACAATTCCCTTAAACTAATAGGGTTAATTGGTCAAGAGCGGGTTGAAGAAAGTGAATTTGCCCAATTGATGGTCACCACCTTTTCTTATGACATCCATTACAATCCGAACAATGCGGTCTTGGATGAATTACTCAACACGGGAAATCTAAAAAGCATCTCATCCACCTACCTCAGACAGCGCCTTACGGTATGGATCGCCATGCTCGACGACGTACAAAGTCAGGAAGAGGAACTTGCCAAACAACGCGAGAAGGCTATGGAAATACTATTGTCTGATCAGTACAATATGCGATCACTCCTGGATGAGACTGGAATCAGTACAGAGGAATTGAAACTCGCTCCCTCTCCCAAGGATTCGGCCTTTGAGCAATTACTCAACAACAACAGTTTTGAAAGCCGTATGCTGCTCTTTGCCCTAACCAGTAGAGGTACTCAATTGGAACACTATTTACCTTTAAAAGAAGAGATCGAGAACATCATAAAGACCCTCACGGAAGAACTGGAGGACTGAGACCGTAAATTATTCGAACTAACTTACAGGCAAACTCATTTTAACTGAATCCACTTAAAATAATTGGTGATCAAACGCTCTAAAACTGCAGTTTTAAGCATGAAAAAAGCCACAGCAAAAACTGTGGCCATCATCAATCAAACGAACTATGGAAAATACTCCGTTTGGATATTTTTAGTTGAACTGATATCGGATTCCTAAGGCGATATCAAAGTCGAGGTCATCGCTGAAGTCGTCATTGAAACCGAGTTCGGGTCTAAAGTCGAGAGATAAGAGTAAGGGGATGTCAAAATTGTATTCGATTCCGATATCTCCGGCAACCAGCGCAAAGGTTCCATCATTCTCACCGGCATCAAAGGCACCGACTCCACCACCAGCACCGACGTACCAGTTGAATCCGCCATCAATATTCATCACCCATTGGTAAAGCCCAACGAGCTTAAAGGCTTCTACATTGTTGTTGTCTCGCCAACCTAAATCGAATTCCAAGCGGTTGTTGTCATTCAAATAGCGCTGGTATGAGATCTCAGCCCCAAAGCCGTCATTGTCTCCTACTCGAAGTCCCAAGGCGTTCTTGGCAATATCTTGTGCTTGGGCGGTCATGCTCATGGCTACCAAGGCAATGACTGTTAAAAGGTATTTTTTCATAATTGTTTTGTAGTAGTTAATGAATATTATTGTCCTGCAGCGATGGATACGTCTTCTACCACCACCGTCAAGTCATTTACCGCCACGGTTTTCACAATGTAGGTTCCTTCTTCAGTGACCAGACGATTGCTGCTTGGTGAGGTTTCAATGAATAGACCATTTGCTGTTGCGATATAATCTAACTGATTGTTCATGTCCTTGGTGTAGGACAGAATAACTTCCTTTTCATAGATATCGTCGTTGTCATTGTCAATCCAAACGGTACGATCTACGTAAACCGGAGAATACGCCTTGTTCTGATTTAGATCATAGCGCTCGTCAATGTCCAAGACATGCGGTTGGCGCTCTTTGGTAATGGTTTTCACCTTGAAAGTTTCACCAAATGAATTGGTGTAGATCTGTACTTTGGTGATCTCAGTGAGGTTGATATTGGTTTGCGCACTTACTGTTGCCGTGGTAAAAAGCCCTAGTAGAGCGATTTTAATTGTATGTATCATAATGTGTTTTTTTACAGTTAATAATTAGTGTTAAGTCAGTTGTTTATTTTGTAGCGTCATCAATTTCATCTCCAACTTCTTCAACGCCTTCTTCTACAGCGTCTCCTGCTTTTTCAGCAAATGTTTTTTCTCTACAACTAGAAATCGAAATAGTAAAAATTGCTAAGGCTAATACGGTCAATAATCGTTTCATTTTTTATCTTTTTTGTTACACTACAAAGATCCGAAAGCCTCACTGTAGTTGGGTTACATAATTTTTACCGAGTCTTATAGAATTTGAATTACTCCTGGAAATTCACCAGACCTTTCTATCAAAAAAAATACGCCTGGAAGCGTTTTCCAAGCGTATGTTTCAGTGTTAATAGATCTAAAAGTTCTCGCTCTAGGAGTCAGAATCTTCTTTGATTTTTATTTTGGTCTCGCCGTCATCATCGGTTTTGATTTTGGCTTTGGTGTCTTCCGTTTCCATTTTAATTTTGGCTCCGTCATCCTTGACCTTGATTTCTGCGCCTTCGTCTTCCATTTGCTCAACCAAGGCTTCTTCTTTTGTTTGTTCTCTACACGATGTTACCGTTGCACTCAATACAAGGGCTAATGCAGATGCTATTATATATTTTTTCATTGTTTTTATTTTGGAATTAAACTTGATTTAAAGTGGATTTAAGCAGCTTCTTGATCCATTTTATTGGCCACCATCTTTGTGGTGGTAAGCTGTACGATATAACCCATTACCACTTTAAACAGGTTGTTGGATTTCCCGACCACTAATTTTTTGGTTAAAAAGCCAGTTACTATACTCACTACGGTCTTAAGCACCGTAGAGGAGACTTTAGAACCTTCTAAAAGTTCATTTGCTGTTTTCTTGATCAGCACAGAAGGTCTTAAACTCGACGCGGTTAGGCGGTATTGCTTTTTGATATCTGCCAATTGCTGGTTCTTTTTGAGTTCCAAACGGGCAATCTCATTGTGTAATTTCTGTTGCTCTTTACTGTAACTCATGTTCTGTGTTTAATAAGGGTACGGGTTGATGTTTATTGGTGGCTGTTGCTCTTCTGAGCTTGCTTATTACCAGATCACTCACCGGATGTTCTACCAATGGTCGTCTCAGCATATAAACTAAGATGCCAATCAACAGATAAACTCCAGCCATAATTAGAAAGCCTGCGTAATAGGCGTCTAACTGATTCCCGATATAAAGGCTTAAGCCAATATTCAAGAAGAGTAAAAAACTGGCAACAATAAGGACCAGCAGCCCTTTGCTCACTAATGAAGAGACTACCTCTGCAGTGCTGTCTAATGCGTGAAGTTTGTATAATTGTACATGGGTCTCTGTATAATCCTTTGCTTTTTTATAAAGCATTTCTACATGTGCTGCTGTGTCCATAATTGCTCGGGGGTTATTACAGGTTTTGTTGTGCTCTGGCCAACTCTGATTTACTGCTTTCAATAATGTTAGAACCCGCTTCTTTTAAAACGTCTAACTTCTCAGAAACGCGATCTACCGTGGTATCCACGTTGTTGTTCAAATTGTCTTTAAGGTCTTTAGCCTTGTCTGCGATCTTAGCTCGGGTTGTAGCTCCTTTTTCTGGGGCCAACAATACGCCTGCGATTGCACCAACGGCGATTCCTCCTAAGATTCCTAATACTGTATTTTGTGTACTCATGATATGTTTGATTTTAGATTAATAATTATTTGTGCTTTGTGATTGTGGCTAGACTTTTCTACCACTGATTAGTCTTAATAGCACCGCGATTACAGCGATTACTAACAATACGTGGATCAATCCACCGACACTGTATACGAAGAACCCTAGGGCCCATCCAATAACTAATACAATGGCAATTAGGTATAATAAACTTCTCATAGTTTGATTTTTTATGGTTAGTCCGACTACTTTAGGCTCTCTAAAGTTTCTTCGGTTATTTCTATGTTCGATTCTATGCGTTTGATGCTCTGCTGAGCTACTTTAAGCATCTCTCGTTTGTTGGATTCACTCATAAGAGAATCCATCATTTCTTTCTGCACATCAAGATTTTTTTGCAGTTGTTCTAAAGCAGTACTGTCTGCGTAGATCTCTTCGTCCAGCGTATAAGCTGGAAGCCGTCTGGCACGAGTGGCCACAAGGATCATATTCTCTTTTGCGACCGCTTTGAGATCTTGATAGATCATTTCCTGTTCTTTGCGAATGGTTTGGGCGGCTAAATGCACTTCCGGCTCCACATTGGCCTGCTTGATGGCGTCACAAAGAGCAATGGTATTGAGGTTTTCCTGTGTGGCCATTAGCAACAGATCGGCTTCGATCTGATCGTTAATAACCAATTCTTTAAAGTTCTTTGACTTTCGTTGTACTCTTGATTCACAAGAGCCGAAGGTCAAGAAGACCAGTAAAAAAATTGTTGTTATTTTCAGGAATTGCCTCATTATCTTTCTTCGTTGGTACAAAGATGCGACGAAGTAGAGGCTTTTGTCTTACAGGATTTTTACAGCTTGTTATAGGATTCCAATACGGTAAGTGAAAAAGCTGTAATTAAAGCAAAAGAAGCGCTAGGTTTTTGTGAAAACTGAGCTTTGCTGATCTTATTCTGGCAAGTAAATGGTAAATATAGCCCCAGATCCAGGCGTTGCAGTTGCCGTAATATGACCTCGGTGATTGTCTGTAATCTTGCGACAAATTGCTAATCCAATACCGGTTCCGGAATATTCATCCTTGTTGTGAAGTCTGGTAAAAAGCGTGAAGATCTTCTCACCGTATTCAGATTCAAAACCAATTCCGTTGTCCTTGAAATCTATCTTGTGAAATCGTTCTGCTACACTTTGACTCAAGATGGGGTGATCCGTTTTATCCACTGAGGAATACTGTATACGAACTACAGGTGCAGTTTCCTCTTTTCGATATTTAAGCGCGTTCCCGATCAGATTGATAAATAATTGTTGAATTTGAAAAGGAACCACTTGCAGTTCAGGCAAGGGGTCGGCTACTATTTCTGCCTGATTGTTTTCAATAGGTTCTTCCAATTCTATCAAAGCCGATTGTAAGAGTTCATTGAGATCTGACGGAACTTTGTCTTCATCGGATTTACTACTTCTAGAATACTGAAGCAGATCGTCAATCAACAAACGCATCCGTGAAGCGGCAACGTTGATTCGCTGCATATAGGTCTGCCCTTTTTCCGTTAGTGAGGTGGCTTCTGAATCTTCCAAACGGGAGAGAAAGGTCTGAATTTTGCGCAATGGCTCCTGCAAATCGTGACTGGCCACGTAATTAAAAGCCGCCAATTCCTTATTGTTGAGCTCTAACTCCTTGTTTCTTTTTTGTAAGGCGTTGAAACTATCAATCTCGTCTGTGATATCCGTGGTGGTCCCTAAGAGTTGCACATTGCCTTCGGTATCCATGATGCTCTTCCCATAGGCCTTTAAATACCGTATCGTTCCATTTTTGTGTACCACACGATAATAGATAAAAGGCAAATCCATATCGACCTTCATTTGTGCGACTTGATCCTTTAGCGTCTCAACATCCTCAGGGTGCACAAAACGCATAAAATTCTCTATCGTCGGCGCAAAGGAATTGGGTTGCTCACCAAGCAAGCGGAATAAATTGTCAGAAAAAGAGAATTCATCCGTATTTACGTTCCACCGCCAGCTTCCGTGTTTGTTGATCATCTCAGACTGATTGGTCAACTCTTTAAATACATTGAGCTCTTTATTACTGGCCGTGATCTTGTCCAGATTAACACTGATTCGGGCATAAGACAAATACAACAACAAGAGCGTGAAGACAATCAGACCAAATAGAAATAAAGGAGTGATGTTTGAAATGCTTTCATAGGCTTGCTTTCTTTTGAGTAACCGCTCATTTTCTAGCAAGATCATCTCATTGAGCTTAACGCGAATGGCATCCATGGTCATTTTACCTTCAAAGAAGACCTTCTTAAAACGCAACAGATCGGTTTGATCCTTTAAGGCATAAGTGCTGGCAATCTGAAAATACTCCAGGCGCTCCTCGATGAGTTCGTTAAGTAGGCGCAGATTTTCGGTCTGCTCACGATCATCTTTGGTAAGTTGTTTAAGCTCTGCAAAGGTGTTGTTTATCTTACCTCGACCCTCAAAGAAGGGTTCTAGATAGATGGAATCTTGCGTAATTATAAAACCGCGTTGACCAGTCTCTGCATCTTTCAGGTAGGACAAGATCTGCTCCAATTCTACATTAACCTTATAGGTATGCATCACCGACTCTTGTGATTCTGACACCTCGGTCATGTGTTTATAACCCAAACCAGCAATAAAGAGTATCAAAAACAAGCTGACCACAAAAATCACCTTTGTAAATACTGCCGATTTGAGAAATTTAGCCGCCATCCCTACAGTCTTAATAAGAAGTTATCACGGTTCAATCCACTGGTTTCGTATTGCCAGTTGGTAGCCACTACGCTGGAGAGCACATTTTTGAGCTTCTTAAAACTACTAGGCTTTTTTATATAGACATTCGCACCTTGCACAAAAGTGTCTTCAATATCTTCTTCCGATGCTGATGTGGAATAAATGGCGACAGCTACACTGTTGAATCTTGAATTCTGACGAATTTCCTTTAAGCACTCCTTTCCGTTCTTTCGAGGCATATTGAGATCCAAAAACAAAATACTGGGTAATTCTGCATCTGATTGATTCAAATAGTCCATCAGGGCTATCCCATCTGGAAACGTAGCTACTTTGGTTCCTATTTTTAATTCATCAAAGGCATCCGTGAAGAACATGCGGTCATCTTCATCGTCGTCTGCCAGGATAATGTGGGTATAGTTGCTTGCCATAGTGGGGGGTTAATTAAGATTTTCTCGGCGTTTGGCAATGATTCGCTGAAAAGCGCTGGGTGTGATTCCCGTGGTCTTTTTGAATTGACCACTTAGATGCGCAACACTGGAATAATTCAATTTAAAAGCAATCTCTGTTAGGCTCATCCCTTCATTTAAAATGAGATGCTTGGTGTATTCTATCTTCTGTAAAATAGTAAAGTGCTCTATGGAGGTAAAGGTTACTTCAGAAAACAAATTGGCGAGATATCCATAGCTGTGTCCTAAGGCCTCGGAAAGATAAACCGAGCTTTTCACAGTAAGCTCCGCATCTTGGTTATACACCATATCAATAATGGTGTCTTTGATCTTTTGGACCAATATACTCTTGTGCTCTTCTACGATCTCAATATTATACGGCTCTAAGAACCCTGCGAATTCGGCGCGTTTATCACTGGAGAGATTTTCTAAGAAATCCACCTCACCAAAACCCGATAATTGATAATCAAGACCGAGCGCATCGAGTTTCTCTTCTAAAACGCGCATGCAAACCGCGTTATAATCAAACTTTAGGAATACTTTCATAGATTTCTAAAACATAAAGCTAAGGCATATTCTGCTTTATATAAAAACAGATTGTATTAATTATTTTTTCTCGCCTTCAAACGCTTTAGTCTTTGTCGGGCTTGATTGTTCAGATACCGATCCTCGGGCTGACCAATCAGAAAACCAAGAGCTGCGTATTTTGTGGAATGATCAAACAGAATTTTTAATGCTGCAGTAATTGGCAAGGCCAAAATCATGCCGGCGATTCCCCAAAGCATCGCGAAGGCCAATAAGGCAAAAATTGCCGCGAAAGCGTTTACACTAATATCGCCACCAATCACTTTTGGCGTGATGAAATATCCCTCAACAAACTGAATAAAACTAAACAAGGCTAAAACTCCAACGGCATAGAGGTAGGAATCCTTGGTCGCAAGGGCAACAAGAGCAGGCAATAACGCACCAACTATAACTCCTACATAAGGTACCACCAGCAGTAAGGCTGCAAAAAACCCAAAAAACAAAGCGTTCTCAATACCTAGCAGTAACAGGCCAATGGAGTTAAGGGTTCCCACAATCAACATAACCTTTAAAAGCCCGTAGATATATCTTCTTTGCGCAGTGTATATTTTCTCTATCATGGTGTTGATATAGGATTTTGAATCGCCACTAAACAGACGGTAGGCAAAATTTCTAAAGAATTTTCTGTAGTACAGAAAAAAGAAGATGTAGATCGGAATCAATATTAAATCACTCAGTAAGGAGCCCCATCCAAGCGCCACAGCAGAAACCACATCAAAATTCTCTTTTATTAAAGCTCCAAATTTTACATCCTCTCGAAGTAAAGAATTACTGGACCTAACTTGTAATACAGATTCAATCTCTTTGATGGTGTCCGTGTAAACATTCACAATTTTGTCTCCATAGGTATTGCTGTTCTCTATAAAGAAGTGCAATTGAGACCCCAAAGTGAGCAATAGAATAATGGTTATTGAAAAGACCACAGTTAAGGAGATCAAGGTAGCAACTAATCTATTGCACTTGAGTTTGCGCTCTAAAGTTTGCTGAAAAGGAAAGATAACTACGGACATGATTATAGCCAGTAGCAGCGGAACAATCAATGATTTTAAGGTGTACAAAACAAAGACCAGCCCAATTAGGAGTAGCAAATTAGAGGTGGTTTGATTGAGGTAAGAAGTAGTTTTCATAGGTGGCTGAACAATACTTCAAAGGTAATCGGGCTTAGCTGCAGAATTTTTACAGGATTTAAAGAATGTGTTATATAATTTCACTGAGCAGCAGCCTTACAGCTACGGTAGGTTTTATTTTGATCGATCCTTCACAAGCATCATCACCTCAAAGTATGCAGCAACTACCGACCAAATGATAGACAAAACAATGTATCCGTACAGCTGAGACAGCCAAAGTGGCTCACTACCTGCGAACCAATCCACCTCAAAGAGCCAATCCATCCCGAGCAAAAAACCATAAGCACCAAGGATCAGGTGACTGGCCAGCTGCCAATAGGTCACCTTTACAAACAGAACTGTAGACCAATAGCGCTTTTGATATGCAACGAATAAACTTCCCATAAGCACCCCTTGGATCAGCAGTAAAATAGGTAGAATAAGTATATAGCCAATGAAGTAGAAAGCTGCTGATTTGATCAACATTAAGGGGAAGATCACCCAGAAAGCTCGAGTTTTCTGGCCTTGATCTATGGCTTTTCTTAATCCAGAAAATAACTTACTCTGGGCGTATTGTAGCTCTTTCTTTTCCAGCATTTGTTCTCCCAAAGCTGCGACTTGAGCACTAGTAGTAGCCGCTCGCTTGGCCAATTCAAAGGCCAAGGCGAATAGTGCAAAGCAAATTAGAAAGAGTAGAAATACAATCATGAGCGAATGATACTAGAACACTCTAAAAATCATTTTCTAATAAAAAAGGTATACCAGACTCTAAGTTAAAAATATATTGGAGGACTGGGTAAATTCCAATTGACGCAGATGTAAAATTTTAAAGCTAACTTAGAGGTTCAATTATGGAAATAACAATAAAAGAGCGCGACAATAAAGGTTTTGCCCTTGCCAGACAAAATGATGAGCGCCTGGGCATGATGACCTATTCCGTTGCAGGCCCAGAACTCATCATCATTGATCATACGGAGGTTGAAGAAGCGCACAAACAAAAAGGGGTAGGCCTCAAGATGCTTGAAGCTTTGGTAACTATGGCGCGTGATAAAAATCAAAAGATACTACCGCTTTGTCCCTTTGCCAATGCCATGTTTAAGCGCCATAACGAATTTGCAGATGTTCTTAAATAGTCCTTTAAATCGTTGCGACCACCTATTCAATATCAGTTATGCCTGTGAATAAGCTCAAACTCTACGGTACGCAGTGGTGTTTAAAGACTGCGCAATTAAGGCAGTTTCTCCAGGCTGGTGCTATTTCCTTTCTAGATCTTGATGTTGAGAAAGATGGTGAGGCCGCGGCCGACTTAAGAAGGCTGTTTAGTGGCAATCTAAAATTCCCAACCATCACTTATGGAGGGCAGTTCTTAAAGAATCCGTCTATTACCGTTTTAGAAGAATTCTTGGAAAAACACCATTTGAAAGACTAAGGCCGATTGTTTTAGTACATTTAATAGCAATAAATTTCACGACCCATGATGAGTAAGTCACGTAAAAAGATCGGTTTAGCCCCAGGTACCCTTGTATTTACGGGTAATAAAAAAGTCGATAAGGTGATCATTCACCAGTTGTCCTATAACAACGAGCAACTGGAACAAGGAGAACTCGACAGTCATAACGAACATCAAATTGCACCTTTAGATAATAAGAAGGTAGATTGGTTTGACGTTCGCGGCATGCACGATACAGAGCTCATTGCCGCACTGGGAGCTAATTTTGGAATGCATCCGCTTACCTTGGAGAATACTGTGGATATTCATCAAAGACCCAAATTTGAAGAATATGAAGAAGGCTTTTTCATCACCTTAAAAGCTCTGCAATTCAAAGCAGAGACTAGAGAGGTGATCAAAGAACACTTGGCCATTTATGTTACTGACGGAGCTGTGATCAGCTTCCAAGAAACAGAGACCGATCTCTTTGCACCAGTCCGAGAGCGCTTGGAACGCAGTAGCGGCCGTATCCGTTCAAGAGGTGCTGATTACTTAGCCTTTGCTTTGATGGATGTAGTGGTAGATCATTACTATGTGGTCATTGAAGGGTTTGAAGAGGTGATCAATCACTTGGAAGAAGAACTGACGGACAATCCGAGTCCGCAGATCAAAGGAGAGATCCATCATTTGAAAAAGGAACTATTGCAATTGCGCAAGAAAGTAATTCCGCTGCGCGAGGCCACCTCACAATTTTCAAAGTCCGAACACAAACTCATTGTAGACACCACCCCACTCTTTGTTAGAGACCTCTACGAACATACCGTTCATGTGATTGACAATCTGGATTCCAATAGAGATCTGCTCAATGGCTTACAAGATCTGTATATTTCTGAACTCAGCTTTAAAATGAATAAGGTAATGCAGCTGCTCACCTTGGTTTCTACCATTTTTATTCCGTTGACCTTCTTGGCAGGAATTTACGGAATGAACTTTACCAACATTCCTGAGCTTCACTATCAATACGGGTACTTTGTTTTGTTGGGCATTATGTTAGTGATTACCATTATCCTTATCATCTTCTTTAGACGCAAACATTGGATGTAAATGTTAAAATCTTTTAACAGCTCAAGGGCTGATTTAACACTTTTAAGACTTTATAACTAGAAAAATAGTTAAAGGCCGTTAAAGGACTTGACAAACTTCCCTCTGCCGTTATATTAAGAGTGTACCATTACAAAAGCAGTGTCGCTCAGGTACTTGAATTTCTTTACTGGTGAGCTTTCTTAGGTGCCTTCTGCACCCCTCACCCACACTGCAAATCTATTTATTAACTCTAAAATTTCAGCATGAATTATTTAAACATGAATGATGAGAAATTGTTGCCCGTAGTGATTGAACTCAATACACTCTTGGCAGAATATCACATCTACTATCAAAAATTAAGAAACTATCATTGGAACGTACTCGGAAAGAATTTCTTTGACTTGCACGCCAAGTTTGAAGACCTCTACACAACAGCCCGCGTAAGAATTGACGAGATTGCCGAGCGCATCTTAACCTTGCGTTATCACCCGGTAAGTAAATACAGTGACTATCTGCGTATTTCCAAATTGGAAGAATCAGAAAGTATTAAGGACGACCGTGAAATGGTGATGGAGATCTTAAACGACCATAGAATGCTACTAGCACAAATGCGTACCGTAATGTTACACGCAGACAATGCGAAAGACGAAGGTACAGCAGACCTACTAGGAGCCTACATCCGTGAGATGGAAAAAGACAGTTGGATGCTCAACGCTTGGTCTAAAAGAAATGAAGAGACCTTAGCCACAAGTTTAATCGAAGAAGCATAGAAAAATGACCGTACAAGACTTAGAATCTGCAAATCAAGTAAGCGAAAAATTGACCGGCTGGTGGGACACTTTTGTGGCTAACCTACCAAATCTGGGAGTCGCATTGGCAGTCTTGTTAGTTTCTTTCTTGGTTTCAAAACTGGTATACCGCGCTACCTTAAAGTTAATTTATAAGCGCGTCAAGCAAACCAGTGTAACCCAATTAATAGCACGTGTGGCCTCTACGGTCGTGGTGCTAGGAGGATTGATCCTCGCTTTGGTGTCCTTGAATTTAGGAAAGGCTTTAACAACCATGTTATCGGCTGCCGGTGTATCTGGACTGGTAATTGGTTTGGCCCTACAAGGGACACTGTCCAACCTGATCTCAGGTATTGTTCTTTCCTTTAGAAAAAACATCAGCATTGGAGATTGGATAGAATCCAACGGCTATGCAGGAGAGGTGACCGACATTAACCTCAACTATTTTGTGATGCGAGAAGCAGACAACAACATTGTGGTGCTTCCCAACCGAAAGATCATGGAGAATCCTTTTAAGAACTTCTCCAAAACCACAGAGATGCGCATTACACTTTCCTGCGGAGTTGGCTATGAATCCGACTTAGAACGCGTACAGGGATTGACCAAAAAAACTATTGCGCAACACTTTGATCAAGAAAAGCTAGAACGCGAATTGGAGTTTTACTATACCGAATTTGGAGATAGCTCCATAAACTTCATCAGTCGATTCTGGATCAAAGGAGAAAGCGGCTTAGACAAACTTAGAGCCAAAAGCAAGGCCATAATCGAGCTTAAAAAAGCATTCGATAAAGAAGGAATCAATATTCCATTCCCTATCAGAACCTTGCAATTCGACAACGCCTTACCGCTGAGTCAAAAACCAGAAAAAGCCTTTTCAGAGAACTAGTTGTCCTAGACAAAGACAACTTATAATCTAACATTACGGTCCCAGAGACCGCAGGCTAAATATTTTCTAATAATTACAAAAACTATAAAAATGAACTATATAAAATCTATTATAACACTCGCTGCAATTGCTTTAACCGTATCTGTGTCCGCGCAGAGTAACGAGCAAACTGTAGACGAAACGACAATCAAGAAATATCAAATTGAACGTAACGGACAAGACTCCTTTTACACCTTACGCATTGAAAGCATGCGCAATGAAGTGGTAAGCTTGGAAAAATCGGAACGCTATGAGTTGAATCAAGATCGTGTAGACAATATGGACAAAGTCACCAAACGCATCAGCATTGATGCCGACAATGACGGCCAATACGATAGAATGATCACCATGAGTTACAAAAGCGAGGCCGAGGATAGTTTTTCCATTGTGCCGAGTAATGAAGGATTCTTAATCACATTGATTGGAGAAGAGATCGAATACAATCTATTGAAGAAAGACTATGAAATTGAAAAGAAGTATGTCGATTTGTTTGATATCATGCTGAGTGAAGCCAAATAATTTGGACTTCACAAGAGTTGAAAAGCCAGCCTTAGTGCTGGCTTTTTTTTTACCCCTAAGCCATTGATTAAGCACCTGGTAATGATTACATTTATAGAGTGCTATGAATAGAGATACTATAGACATCAACGATTTTACCGTTCTGGTTGAGATCAACAAGGCGCAAGAATTGGTAACAGACGCTTGCAGCTTTGATGAGCCTGTGGTGGCTGTCGCCTTTTACGGATCTGGCAATGTGGAACTGAGCATGGAATGGGGTAAGCAGAAAAAGCAATACAAGGGCACCAAAGGATTGGCGCTTTCTTTTTATGCCGATGCGACTGTAAATTGTGTGCACCGAGTAGCGCCGGACAAACCTTTGGAATGTATCGTGGTAGCCACAGCGCTGCGCAAGCTTAATGAACTTCCCAATCAAGAAGGTGAGATCTTTTCAGAAATGCTCAACGAACTGGTAAATCCCAGCGACAATTATGTAGAAGGTCCTCAGTTCTTTATGAGTCCGCAAATGCAACAAATTGTGGACTCCATCTTTGCGAACAGTTTTACGGGCAAGACCAAAATGATGTTCTTTCGCTCTCAGATCACGGTACTACTCTCCCACTTCTTTGGACAATTGGCCCTGTCCTATCAGCAGCAAAACAGACCGCAAGAAACCGATAAATTAGAACTGGCCAAAGAGATCCTCGCCGCCAATTTAGACAACCCGCCTTCACTTACGGAACTGGCCAAAAGCATCGGGCTAAACACCACCAAACTCAAAAAAGACTTTAAAGCCGTCTTTGGGGTGCCCGTTTTTAAATACCTCCAAAACCAGCGTCTGACCACCGCTCATGAAATGATCCAAAAACAACAGGCCACCGTTCAGGAAGCAGCCTGGCAAGTGGGTTACGACAGTTTGAGTTCCTTCTCCAACGCCTTTACCAAAAAATTCGGCTACAGACCCAGCCAGGTCAAGTAGTGCACTTTTGGAACAAATCATACTTCTTTTAGAATAAATCTAGCCACCTAGACCGCCCTAGTTTTGACGTGTCATTAAAAACATACGTCATGAGATTAACTAGAATACTTATTGTCGGATTAGCCACTTGGCTGTTTGGTGTGCTCAGCTTTGTGCTCGCTTATATGCTTCCTTTTATGGAAAACAAGGAGCTACAGGCCAATTTGGGATTGATCGCTATTCTCTTCCCTTTAGTTTGGAACGCCAATCGCATTTACTACAAAAAGAGCTCCGCCATCAACGGCTGGATCCTGGGAACACTTTTCTTTTTGATCAGCGGTACTATGGACGCCCTAGTAACTGTTCCCCTGCTCTTTTTGCCGGAAGGTGGTAGCTATGCTGATTTTTATGGCGATCCTCTCTTTTGGGGGATCGGATTGATTTTCGTCGCCCTAAGTGGCGCTTATTATCACCTGCGAGTTAAAAACGCCGCACAACCCACAAAATCATAAACCCATGTACTCTTTAACCAATTTCAATTTACTGCTGACCTTATTGCTAACAGGCCTGACCGCTGGACTCTGTTTTACTTGGACTAATGCCATAACGCCGGGCATCGGAAAGCTGGATGATCAAAATTTCTTGATGGCCTTCCAACAGATGAATCGGTCCATCATCAACCCGAGTTTCCTTTTAGTCTTCTTTGGACCGCTCTTAGGGCATTTAGTGAATGTTTATCTGCACAGATTCACTCCAGATAAAAGCTTTTGGCTGTTCGTAGTCGCAGCTGCGCTATATCTAATTGGATTGGTAGTGGTAACCATCACCAAGAATGTTCCCTTAAACGAACTCCTAGATTCGGTAGACATTGCCAGCGCGTCACAAGAAGAACTCGGTTGGCTCAGACGCCAATTTGAAAAGCCGTGGAATACTTGGCATAACATCAGAACCCTCACAAGTACCTTGAGCTTTTTGCTCCTCGCATTGGGCATGCTTTTAAAAAATAACGCTTAAAAACAAATCACAAATACACAAAAACAAATCCTTATGAAAAATCAATTTTTAATTCTCGGAGGTACCGGAAAAACCGGAAGCCGTATTGCTAAAAGATTACAAGAACGCGGAGAGACCGTACGTTTGGGCTCCAGAAGAGCCACTCCTTCTTTCAGTTGGGAAGACTCCAGCAATTGGGCAGAGGTAGTAAAAGACATTACCCACCTCTACATCACTTATCAACCAGACTTGGCCGTTCCGGGCGCCTATCAGGCCGTGAGTGAACTGGTAGCTCAGGCAAAGAAGGCCGGTGTGAAAAAGATCGTGCTACTGTCTGGAAAGGGAGAAACTGAGGCGCAACGCTGTGAAGGAATCGTAAAAAAATCTGGAATTGACTATACCATCATTCAGTGTAATTGGTTCAGTCAGAACTGGAGCGAAAGTTTCTTAATGGAACCCGTTTTGGAAGGTCATGTTGCCCTACCCATGTCTGACAGTAAAATTCCTTTTGTAGATGCTGAGGATATCGCCGATGTTGCTGTAGCCGTTTTCTTGAATCCGAAACACAACGGTCATACCTATGAGCTCACCGGTCCGAAGGGTTACACTTTTAAAGAAGCCGTGGCTACAATTGCTACTGCTACTGGCCGCGATATTGGATTTACCCCAGTAAGCATGGAGGCCTACAAAGGGGTCATGCAAGAAATGGGGCTCCCTGAGACCTATGTTTGGCTCATTACCTATTTGTTTACCGAAGTGATCGGGAATCCAGACAACTCAATAATCACCAAGGATATTGAGAATATCATTGGAAGGCCTGCTAAAGACTTTAAGCAGTACGCGGATGAGTTGGCTGCCACAGGGGGTTGGGATGTGCCCACAACTGCGGTATAAATGCTCAAGCTAAAACGGATCGTCGAATTGATGATTCGTTTTAGCATTTGGGTTTTACCTAGGCGCGGATCTCTAAAATCAAAGAAGTTTGTAACTTAAAGGAAAATTAGAACCATGAGTAACGACGTCCGCAAAGAATATTCCAACGGAGAGATCACCGTGATCTGGAAACCCAAACTGTGTATACACGCCAAAGAGTGTGTCAATAGACTGCCTGAGGTCTACGACCCTGAGAAGCGCCCGTGGATCCAGCCAGAGAATACCTCTGCGGAAGCCTTAAAAAAGCAAATTGACGCTTGTCCTTCTGGTGCTTTGAGTTATAAAATGGAAGGAGAGGCAGCTCCAGAGGCCCAAAGTCTGGAGACCAAAGTAGAAGTTTTAGAAAATGGGCCTTTGCTGGTCTATGGAACGCTTAATGTAACCGACGCCGCAGGCAACACCGAAACCAAAAACAGAACTACGGCCTTTTGTCGTTGTGGTCAATCACAGAACAAGCCGTATTGTGACGGAGCACATGTAGAAGCTGATTTCCGCGGATAAGATCAATAAGTCTATAAAATCAAAAACCACCCTGAAAAGGGTGGTTTTCTTTGTTTAAGGAAAATTGATGGTTAGTTATTTCCTTAGTACATACTGCGTAAAGCGGTAATGTCGTTCCCGTTGAACTCTCCGTTAGTAGAAGCACTGAAACATGCCAACATGATCGATGTTGCATCATATCCAGTAGCTGTTCCTGGAACGTAGATGGCTCCAACTCCTGCTGAACCTTCGTTTACATTCTGCCCGCAGCTTTGACGGCTGAAGTAGTCTGTGTGCCGGAATCCAACAGAGTGACCGATCTCGTGAGTGATCACGTGCTCGTTCACATTGGTAGAGAATCCATCCAAACCATAGATCTGTACCCACTTGTACGGAAGTCCAGAACTTGGGAAACCAGCGCTTCCTCCAGAACCTGATTGGGTTGGGTTGTTGTAAACGACCATATCTTTGTCACCAAAGTTGGTTCCAAAGGTCAGTGTAAAGCTAATAGAAACTCCACTCAAACGGTTGTAGTTGTTTACAGCCCATTGTAAAGCAGTTCGCGCCTTACTGGAAAGACCATAACCACCGCCACCGGTATACCCGATGATGGTAATGTTTCTACCCTGTTGTACCAGGTTAGAAGTACGGTACTGCTTAGCCAATGGATCTGAATCAAGTTCAGCGGCCATTTCGGCAAGTTGCTTTTCAGTCATTACAACATCTTCTTCAATGAACAGACGCTCCTCGCTGGTTCCATCTGGGAAGAAGAATTCATCATAACGAATGAAATTAGGGTTCATACCCAAATCTTGCACCTGCTCCACCACTTTCTGTGGTACTGGCTTAGTCAGGTTTGCTTCTTCGATTTGAGCTTCGGTGTCGGGATCTTCTGAACATGCAGAAAATACCAGTGCTCCCATAAGTAATAGAGCACTTTTTTTAAGTACGTTTTTCATAGAAATCGCAATTAATGGTTAGTGAAAATTGAATGATTTCCTTGAAGTTACAAAAAGAGAGGCTAACTAATGTTAGTAATTTTGAGTGGAGCTAAAAGTTTGTGGTTCAGCCATAATTGGCTTACACAATTTCGGCACTGAGGCCTGCTTGAAGTAGTTTTGAGCAGCGTGGTTTAAGGTCTTCATAAGGACCGGTTTTCACGGTGCATTTCCCTTTGTAATGAACAATTAAGGAACACTGCTCTGCCTGTTCTGGGGTATGATCACAAGTGGAGATCAAGCAAGAAATAACGTGATCAAAGGTATTTACATCATCGTTATAAAGTACAATCTCGTTCTCTCGCTGCTCCAAAACAGCGACATCTAAATCTTCTTGATATTTTTCTTGTCCACTCATTATCAGGGGCTAAAATACAAATTTGGCCGCAATCCAACCCTCACGGCTTTTATATTTAACGGGCCTACCCCCGAGTTTGGTACAAGCATCTTCTAATATTTCACGATCCGCTTCCAAATAACCGCTCAAGTAAATAGTCCCACCAGAATTTAATACGGCCTGATAAGCCGGAAGGTCATTGAGTAAAATATTTCGGTTGATATTGGCTATGATGGTATCGTATTTAGTGTCCCCTAAAATTGAGGCATCGCCTTGCTTTACCACTATATCCGCATGGCCATTGCGCTCTACATTCTCCATGGAGTTTTCATAGCACCACGGATCAATATCAATAGCCTCCACAAAACTAGCTCCGCGCTTGGCTGCCATGATGGCGAGCACGGAAGTACCGCAGCCCATATCCAGCACAGACTGATCCTTTACCTCATCCTCTAAAAGAAAACTAAGAATCATATGGGTGGTGGCGTGATGTCCAGTCCCGAAAGACATTTTAGGTTCAATAATGATGGTGTACTCCGTATCTGGAGTATCGGTGTGGAAAGGTGCCTTTACCGTGCAACGTCCGTCTACCACTATGGGATTGAAGTTCTCCTCCCATTTGGCATTCCAGTTCTGCTGCTCGATCTCAGCTTGTTTAAAACTGATCTGCACCTCTTCAGACTTTAAAATAAATATATCCTCTAATAGCTGCGGATTCCATTCTTCCTTCTGGATATAGGCTTTTACACCATCAGAAGTTTCTACAAAACTCTCAAAACCAACTCCTCCTAATTCCGCAATTAAGATCTCGGTAAAAGGCTGCAGCGGAGCTACAGTGAAGATATATTCAATGTAGATCATTAGACCGGGAACGCGTTTACAATAGCAGCGAAGCTGTCTGCTTTTAAGGAAGCACCTCCAATTAGACCGCCATCTACATCAGGTTGTCCAAAGATCTCACCAGCGTTGTTTGGCTTTACACTTCCTCCGTATAAAATGGTTACGTCTTGCGCTAATTGCTCACTGTAGCGTTCTGCCATATTGGAACGGATGAAAGCGTGCATTTCTTGTGCTTGCTCTGGCGAGGCTGTCTCTCCGGTACCAATGGCCCAAACAGGCTCATAAGCCAAAACGATCTGCTTATATGCAGCTTCATCCAGGTCATACAAAGCGCCTTTAAGCTGTGCGGCCACTACATCAAAATGCTTCCCTGCACGGCGGTCCTCAATGACCTCACCAAAACAAAAGATTACTTGCATCCCAAAAGCTAAGGCAGCTTTTACTTTATCCGCCAAAAGGGCTTCGTCTTCTCCAAAGTAGGCACGGCGTTCGCTGTGTCCCAAAATCACGGTCTCTACTCCAATACTCTTGAGCATAGCTCCAGAGATCTCTCCTGTATAAGCACCACTTGCACTCTGATGCATGTTTTGCGCGGCTACTCCAATGGCAGCGTCTTGCGTATGATCTACTGTAGCAGCGAGATTTACAAAGGTTGGAGCAATCATTACCTCCACCCCTTCTTTAAGGGTTTCACTTTTTAGTGCAGCAATTAGATCTGCAGACTCTTGCTTGTCACAATTCATTTTCCAGTTTCCGGCAACTAAAGGTCTTCTCATTCCAGTCTTATTTTGGGGTCGAGCCATCCGTAGATCACATCGACCATGATATTAATGATTATAAATAATAGGGCTATGACCAACACAGCTCCCATGATAATTGGCAAATCTAAGGTATTCAGCGCATCTACGATCTCTTTTCCCAAGCCATTCCATCCAAAAATGAATTCCACAAAAACAGCTCCGGCAAGCATAGAAGCAAACCAACCTGAAATTGCAGTAATGACAGGGTTTAAAGCATTTTTCAGTGCGTGACGCCAAAGGAGCCTAAAAGTACTCAATCCCTTTGCTTTGGCTGTTCTGATGTATTCTTGTTGCAGCACTTCCAACAGGCTATTTCGCATCAATTGGGTAACTACCGCCAAAGGACGGATTCCTAAAACCACTGCGGGTAAGATCAGATTCTTCCATTGAATGGACACCCCTTCTCCAAAATCATCGACCTCATAAAGGCTTCCAGTCATGTTTAAACCGGTGACCTCATGCCAAACAAAGCCAAACAACCACGCAAAGATAATGGCGCTAAAGAAAGAAGGTAGACTCATTCCAAAAGTACTGATGATCTGAATCAAACGATCGATCCAGCGGTCTTTATACCAGGCAGAAATAACTCCTAATAGACCGCCCAACAGCATCGCCAGGCTTATGGCAGAGATCGCTAAAACCATAGTATTGGGTAAGGTCTCGCCTATAACTTGTGTGACCGGCTTCCCAGTCTTTTGAAAACTCTCTCGCAAATACGGAGCTTTGACAACTACCTGAGTTTCTCCAAGGGTAAATAATTCTGTCGCTGAATACTTTCCAGGACTTAAAAAAGTGTAATTTTCCTCTGAGGTGGAGTGAAAGGACAAAGGCGATAAATCATTGAGGTAATACAAGTATTGCGTCCCAATTGGCTTGTCAAAGCCGTATTTCTTTTTGACAATGGCGAGTTGTTCAGCGCTTTCATTCTGTCCCAACATCATTTGAGCTGGGTCTGGCAATAATGTAAAGAGCATAAAGATCACGGTCACTACGCCAAAAAGCGTCAACAATCCATAACCCAATTTTGCCATTACGTATCGTACCACTACTGCTCTTCTTGTTTCACATCATCTAAGGTGAGTACCTTGTATTCAAAGTCTTCCCCAAAAAGATCCTTGGCGTACTCTTCTATGGTTTGAGTGAAGCCCGCCTCCTTACGGCGTTGATTTACATTTTCAGGATCTTCTATAGGCCAAATGAAATCGCCACGAACGTCGCTATAAGACATGCCTTGGGTTCCGTAGATCTGCATTTCATTGGTGTTCATTAAATAACGATCTTCCATCATAGCTACCAAACGGAAAGGCAGTTCGCCATTCTTAGCTGCAATTTTCATGGTGTTGAGATACTCTGGAATTTTCTCCGGATTGTGTTGGATCACGTACCAAGCCGCTGTGCTTGTGGATTCCCCAACCACACTTTTGCCGGGATAACCTTGTGAATTAAGCACGCGCTCTACAAAGAGCAGGTTGCTTTTGTCAATGGCCATTTGACGCCCCCATAGGTCACCGTTGTACTCCTCTGGGGAGAGGCCCATGGCTTCTCCAATAGCCTTGCGCTCTTCATCAGAACTGGCCATGATGAGCTTGCGGTAACGTTGGTCCAAAATGGCAATACTGTCCAAACGGCGCTTTAGAGTAAAGTCCAGATTCGGCATAGCACCTTCCAATTCGTTTAGCTGAAGCTCCAAGGCATCGTTCCAGTGTAGCTTTTGCATGATGGTACCTTTTTGCAATTCAAGGATACCTGGATTGGATCTCACTATGGTTTTAAGGGTAGTCTCGTCACAGAAATAGAAATCAAAGTTGAGTTCATACTTTTCCTTAAGTGCTTCCGTTTCCTCTTGACTGGACGCAGACATTCCAATTACCTTATATCCGTTCTTAATGGCCTCATTGGTGATCGCTCGGATGTTATCATAACCTTCCAGTTCGGTATTACTTAAAGAATAGGCCACCACAACGATCAAGTTAGGCTCTTCCAGCAAGCTTGCTGATTGATCTTCCCCATCGCGTTCTATGGTGAAATCGTGAATTGGCGGCTCATAGCCTTCCTGAACCAATTCAGTCTCATAACCGATTAGCTCCCCTTCTGTGTCTGGATAGTCTCCAAAGGTCTTGATCTCTTTTTCTTGGCCGTCAATATCAAACTTCCAAGTATATTCATATATCGCCTTAGGTGCATCCGCAGGAACACTCATGCCCTCTTGTATATTGGCTCCAATCTTATAAGGTCTAAAATCTATGGCCGGCAAGTGCATCAGAACATAATAGCAAAAGATCATTGATGCTATAAACGAGATCAGTACTATTGCGCGTCTGAGCGTTTTGGTTAAGAAAGGCTGAATGTGTTTTTGTCCGATGAATAGGATCAAAATAAGCACTAACAATACCAAATCCTTGTAGAAACTCTCCCAAGGGGTCAATTTCATGGCGTCTCCAAAACAGCCGCAATCGGTTACCTTTCCAGTGACTGCAGAATAGAAGGTCAAAAAGGTGAAGAATACGATCATCAGCAGCAGACTCCAAACCGTGAATTTTCGGGCATAACCAAAGATGATCATCACCCCGAGTAATACTTCATAGATTACCACCACTACCGCTATCAACAGCGCGAAGGGAATCAAAAACTCTAGGTTGAGCACCTCAGCAGCGAAATACTCCTTGAGTTTAAAGGAGAAACCTACGGGGTCGTTGAGCTTGATAAAGCCACTTATCAAAAACAGTATACCGACAAATATTCTCGAAAATCCTACTAAATACTTCAAACTAAAAAGGGAATTGAATTAAACTTGAGAGGCTGTTTCTGCATGGCCCATATGGATGAGCGCAAAAACTGCATAATTGATCATGTCCTGATAATTAGCGTCTATACCTTCAGACACCAAGGTCCTGCCCTGATTGTCTTCAATTTGTTTTACACGCAATAATTTCTGCAGAATCAGATCGGTCAGGGAGCTCACGCGCATGTCGCGCCAAGCTTCTCCGTAATCGTGATTCTTGTCTAACATGAGTTGCTTAGTAACCGCAATCTTATCATCGTATTGGGCAATGGCCTGATCCAAATCCAGGTCTGGTTGTTCTACCACACCCAGTTCCAACTGCACCAAAGCCATGATGCAATAATTGATGATTCCAATGAATTCCGGAGCCTCACCTTCGTCAACCTTGCGCTGCTCGTTTTGTTGCAAGCTGCGGATCCTTTGGGCTTTGATAAAGATCTGATCGGTCAATGACGGCAAACGCAAAATGCGCCAAGCACTGCCGTAGTCTTTCATTTTCTTGATGAACAAGCTTCTGCACTGGGCGATAACCGCGTCGTATTGCATTGCTGTTTGGGCCATAAAAACATCGGATTGGTTGCGTAAATTTCGCTTAAATTATTGAAAAGTTCACGCCTTTTTTGAATCTTTTAGAATTCGATGAAAAAATTGCTGGAATAGCCCTAATTTTGAACAAACACAGCCGCTTTACCGATGTCAAAAAACTGGAAATCCATAAACTGTAAAGGCCGATTGATTGATTTTGAGATACCCAAGGTTATGGGAATCATCAACGTCACTCCAGATTCCTTTTACGACGGAGGAGCGAACTTCGAAGTTCAGAAGGCTGTAGACAGTGCAGCGCAAATGCTGCAAGAGGGAGCCACTTTTCTGGACATTGGCGGCTACTCTTCCCGCCCAGGAGCTGACGATATTTCTATTGAAGAGGAAGCTGGGCGCGTAATCCCAGTTATTGAAGCCATCTTAAAGGAGTTTTCAGAGGCACTGATCAGCATAGATACGTTTAGAAGTGAGGTTGCTCGACAAGCCATTGAGGCTGGAGCAGCATTTGTCAATGACATTAGCGGCGGACACTTAGACCCAAAGATGCTCTCAAAAGTGGCAGAGCTGCAAGTGCCCTACATCATGATGCATATGCGGGGAACGCCGCAAACCATGAAATCACTAACCGATTACGATCATTTGATCCGAGATATCAAATCCTACTTTGCCACCCAGCTCCACAGCGCAAAAGCGCTAGGGATCAATGACGTGATCATTGATCCAGGTTTTGGATTCGCCAAAACCGTGGAGCAGAATTATGAGCTACTCGATAAATTGGAGCTATTACACGACTTAGATTGCCCTATATTGGCCGGAGTTTCAAGGAAATCCATGATCTACAAAACCTTAGAAAGTTCAGCGCTAGAAGCCTTAAACGGAACCACGGCCTTAAATGCCTGGGCTTTAGATCGCGGAGCGGCCATCCTCAGAGTACATGATGTTGCCCCCGCCATGGAGTGTGTAACACTGCATCAAGCCTTAATTAAATCCCGCGAATGATTCCGGCTTTTGACTTCACATTAATTTGTTAAATTTACAAGCAAAGGCCAAAAACGTTGAATCTCCTCGACATCCGTGTAATTGATATTGTAGACATCGTCTTAGTGGCGGCGCTGCTTTTTTACCTCTACCGTTTGGTCAAAGGAACCGTTGCGATCAACATCTTTATTGGGATTGTCATTCTCTATACCGTTTGGAAATTCACCGAGCTCTTAGAAATGGAGCTGTTCAGTAAGATCCTCGGAGGATTCTTAGGCGCTGGGGTTTTTGCTTTGATCGTGGTCTTTCAGCAGGAAATCAGAAAGTTCCTGCTCATGGTTGGATCCACCAACTTTAAAGCCCGAAAAAAATTCTTCAAACAGTTTAAACTCAACAACAGCGGGGATGCTGTCAGCACCAACGTTCAAGACATTTTAGCGGCTTGTAAAAAGATGGGAGCCCAATACGCCGGAGCTTTGATTGTAATGGAACGAAACACCAATCTCGACTTTGTAAAGAATACGGGAGACCGCATGAATGCGGAAGTGAATCAGCCGATCATTGAAAGCATCTTCTTTAAAAACAGTCCGCTGCACGACGGCGCTATGGTCATTGAAGGCAATACCATTACCGCAACACGCGTGATTCTTCCGGTTTCTAATGACAGAAATATTCCGCTGCGCTTTGGTTTAAGGCACCGTGCGGCCATTGGGATCACAGAGAAGACCGATGCGCTTTGTCTGGTTGTTTCTGAAGAGAACGGACAGATCAGTTACATAAAAGATGGAGCCTTTGTCACCTATGAGAATTTTGAAGCCTTGGGTGAACTCATCAGAACCGATTTAAGCTAAGCTCATGAATTGTAAGAACTGCGACGAAACCCTAGAACACGGTGCACAATTCTGTAACCATTGCGGTGCGCGTGTTATTGTAGAGCCTTTTACGTTCAAATATGTGACTCAAGATTTTGAGGAACGCTTCTTGAATTTGGATCGGAACCTGCTGGTTAGGACCTTCCGTGATATGCTGCTCAGACCAAAGGCAGTTATTGACGGGTATATAGACGGAGTTCGCAAACGCCATATGAACTTAGCAAATTGGCTCGCCGTTGCGATTACTGCGAGTGGATTGATGATTTTTGTGATCCGCAATCTGTATCCAGAATCCTTAGACATGACATGGATGGTTGAGGCCATGGGAGAATCTCAAAAAGACAATCCATTTTTTCAAAATTTGGAACAAGAAGATCCTACCGAGACCATGTGGTGGATGGAGTATCAAGCCATCTTATACATTTTAATGATCCCAATTTATGCGCTTTTAGCGAAGATTACCTTCATTAAACAAAAGGCATACTCCTACCTAAAACATATTGTCATTGTAGGCTATACCCAATCTTGGTTGAGTTTAGCCATGACCCTGCCCGTACTCATCTTGCTGCCTTTTGGCGCCAATTACATGAAAATGAGTTATTGGGTTATTTTAATTCAGTTCCTCTTTAGCGCCTACGTCTATAAGCGGATGTTTAATCTGAGTTTCTTAGGAATCGTTTGGCGCTCCCTATTGTTTATTCTGATCGGGATCGGAGTTTACTTGCTACTTGTGATCGGTGTGGTGATCTTTATGATGGTCTTTGGAGCTGGCTTTGCTGCGCAAGGTTAGACCGCTTCTTCTGCCATAAACTGCACCTCGTAGAGATTTTTGTAGTACCCGTCCTCAATGGCCAAGAGTTCTTGGTGAGACCCTTTTTCTACGATCTTCCCTTGATCCATAACAATAATGGTATCGGCCTTTTTGACTGTGGCCAAGCGGTGAGCAATAATGAGTGACGTACGGCCTTCTGTAAGCTTTTCTGTGGCCTTTTGAATGAGTTCTTCTGAATAGGTGTCAATAGATGATGTCGCCTCATCCAGGATCAAAATATCCGGCTGACTCACATAAGCTCTTAAGAACGCTAAGAGTTGTCGTTGCCCGGAAGAAAGCATACTACCGCGCTCTTTCACATTGTAATTGTATCCTCCAGGTAGGGTTTCAATAAAGTCATGGACGCCAATGGCCTTTGCAGCCTGAATCACATCTTCTTCAGAAATAGAAGGATCGTTTAAGGTGATGTTGTTATGGATGGAATCCGCAAAAAGGAAAACATCTTGCAGCACAATGGCAATACCTTTTCTCAAGGATTCTAATTGGTACTGTTCAATAGGTAAACCGTCTATTGAAATAACCCCGGAATCACGCTCATAGAGACGCGACAACAAATTGATAATTGTGGACTTGCCGGCTCCGGTGGCTCCAACAATGGCAACCGTTTCTCCCGGTTGCACGGTAAAGGAAATTCCCTTGAGGACCTCCTCGTCTTTAACATAACTAAAGCGCACATCCTGGAAAGCGATCTCGCCCTTAGCCTCTTGCCACATCTGCGTACCTTCATTGGCAATTTGTGCCTCCGTATCCAAGACCGCAAACACACGATTAGCAGCAACCATTCCCATTTGAAGGGTATTGAACTTATCGGCAATCTGTCTTAACGGACGGAACAGCATTTGCGAGAACTGAATGAATGCCGTGATGATCCCCACAGTAATGGCTCCGCCTTCAAAAATATCACGAGCCCCATACCAAGCCACTAAACCAATGGCAATTGAAGAAGCGATCTCTGCAATTGGAAAAAAGATGGAATTGTACCAAACCGTCTTGATCCAAGCTTTCTTGTGTTTTTCGTTGATGGCGTGAAAGGCCTTGTATTCTGTTTCTTCACGCGCAAAGAGCTGCACGATCTTCATTCCGGTAATGCGTTCCTGCACAAAACTGTTGAGATCTGCAATTTGAGTACGCACCTCTTCAAAAGCTGATTTCATTGCGCGTTGGAACACTCGAGTGGCATAAACCAGAACAGGCAGAATGGCAAACACGATCAGTGCCAATTTCCAACTCATGACTAGCATCACGCCCATGATCACGCCCATTTTGAGCAGATCTGAAATAATCATAAACAGGCCTTGAGAAAAAATACTGGAAATGGTCTCAATATCATTTACCGCGCGAGTCGTTAAACGCCCAACGGCGCTTTTGTCAAAATAGGCCATTTTAAAACGCAACATATGCTGAAACAGCTTTACGCGTATGTCGCGAATCACACTTTGCCCTAACCAATTCGCGTAAAAGATAAAAGCAAATTGAAAGAGAACCTCCAAGAACAGGATCCCACCCATGATCAACACATAGGTCAATAAGGCTTCTGAATCTTTTCCAATGATGGATTCGTCAATGGCGATCTTTAGCACATAAGGGCGTGCCACAGCCAAAGCCGACATCAAAATCACAGATATGGCCACAAAATAAAAGATCCAGCGGTAGGCTTTAGTAAAACCTAGCAGTCTTTTAAAGAGTTTGAAATCAAATGCCTTTCCGGATTTTTCGCTCATGATTTATAAAGGGCTTCAGGATAGCTAACCTTATGTAAAAATAAACCTTTTGCGGGAGCTGAGGCGCCTGCCTCACTTCTATTTTTTGAGGCGATGAGTTGTGGGATGGAATCAATAGCGCGCTTGCCATAGCCCACTTCTAGTAATGTCCCTACGACTGCTCGGACCATATTGCGCAAAAAACGATCGGCACTGATGGTAAAAACGAGCTGCTGCCCTTCTTGAACCCAATAAGCTTCTTTAAGGTCACAGACATAGGTCTTTACGTCAGTATTGGAACGGGAAAAGCACTGAAAATCTTGAGTTCCTAAAAGCAGCTTTGCCCCCTCATTCATGGCCGCTACATCTGGGGTTCGATGCAAGCTGTGGCTGAACTGAACTGCAAAAGGATTCTTCCCGAGGCTTATATAATATTTATAGGTTCTTCCTGTGGCTTGAAAACGCGCATGAGCATCATCTTGAACTTGGCGGATGGATTTTATGACGATTGAGGGCGGTAAAAAACTGTTGAGTTTGTCCAACCAAGGATCCTGATCTAATGCAAAGTCTGCATCCACATGCGCCATGATCTGCACAGCGTGTACTCCCGTGTCTGTACGACCTGCCCCAACGATACCCGAATCGATCTTGCACACCAAGCGCAAGGCTTCTTCTAAAGCTTCTTGCACACTGATTGCGTTGGGTTGGCGTTGCCAGCCGTGAAAATCGGTTCCGTCAAATGCTATTTCTAAAAAATACCGCAAGTTCTCGTACTTTTACAGTTGCAAAGATAAGGCTTCCCATGACCAAAATCCTACTGCTTTCAGACACCCACTCCTATATCGATGATCGAATCTTAGAATACGCCTCTCAGGCCGACGAGGTTTGGCATGCAGGCGATATTGGTTCACTAGGCGTGACAGATACCTTGGCTACCGCAAAACCTGTGCGCGCGGTCTACGGTAATATAGACGACGCAAAAGCGCGTCAAGAATATCCGGAAAACCTGCGTTTTATGTGTGAAGGCGTAGACGTTTGGATCACCCATATTGGTGGCTATCCAGGTCGTTATGACCGTCGGGTTCGGGAGGAGATCTACCGCAACCCGCCCAAACTTTTCATTTGTGGACATTCGCACATTCTAAAGGTCATGCCCGATAAGAAATTAGGCTTATTGCACATGAACCCCGGAGCCGCCGGAAAGCATGGCTTTCATAAAGTAAGGACTATGCTTCGCTTTGAGATTGATGGGGAGAAGATCTCGAATCTTGAGGTTATAGAAATGAAGCGCTAGCTTTCAATTCGGTCTTCTAAATCAAGACTAGTCCAATATTTAATTTTTTCTATATGTCCTTTTTACCATTGCCGCATTGGTGACAGACAGATGTCCTGTGAACATCTGTCTTGACGCACCACCAAAAGGTCTTTTTCCTTTTTCTTTCGATACTTTTCCCATCGCGACAAAAGTATCCAAAAGCGCTAGCCCCTTCCGATTCTGTTGTGACGCTCATGCGTGTATAAATGTTACGCATTCGCGACACACCGTTTACAAAATCTGAGCCGTGCGCGGCCCTGCCGCCATTGCACGGACTCGAACCGATCTTTGTAAAGCTTCAGACGCTCCAGCCGGAAGGGGCGGTTATCAAATAAAGGCACAATAATTGCTCTTTTTAGATAATGAAAACCATCTATTCCATTATTGCCTTCGCCTTTCTCATCAGTTGTGAGAATAAAATAAAGACTAACGGAGAACATGAATTAGATCCTCAGGAATTAAAAGTTGATAATACTGAAATCGAATTCCAGAGTGATTTCATTATCAATACTAGTAAAATAACTTACAAACAAACACTTTCTCAATTGGTATCAAATTTTGAGGTTGAAAGATCAATTGGAGCTCAATGCTTCTGTGAGAAAAATACAAAGGACAATTCTATAACGATTCAAATAATCTCGGGAATTCCGAATCAAAGTGAATTAGATTCGATTGGAATCTTAGATCATTCAGGTGGCAAAATTGCGGCTTTTATGACACGCGACCTAAAGAAGAAAATCAGTGGTCAATTCAAGTTTCTAACAATTCAAATTAAAGATGAACTAATAGAAAGCATTGAGTTATTTTCTAAGTCAACTGAGCCGGAATACAACGGCCAATACTTCAAAAAGAGCGAGACAAACAAATATCAAATTGCAATTTCTAAGATGGACTATTCAATAGCCTCAGATATATTCGGACGCTACGAGATAAGATTAAACGAAGATTTCGGTTACTTTGATAATGACACCGTGGTTTCCGGCCACTTTCTCTGTTCCAATTGGAAAGTTCTCAAAGAACAAGAAATTAGAAAAATGAAACTCTATTGACCACACCTATATACATTTTATTTAGCTAAACCAATATTGCGACTCCGATTGAGCCTCGTAAAAATCAAGCCAGCAGTCGTTGGACATGAGATGCGAGGAATAGTCCGAAGGCGAACTCCGAGCATCTGTGGAGGCGGTTGGCGTAGATTTTAGAGGCGAATGAGCGTCGCTAGACTTTTTGGTTACTTTTTTGGCAATGAAAAAAGTAACATAAAAGACACGTGGACTTCTCCGCGAATATTAAAGCAATATTCATAACGAAAAGACAATTACCCCGCGCAAGGGATTGAAGCTAGCTACCGTGTAGCGCGAAAAGCCCGGTGCCGCCTTTGCGGCATGCACAAAAAAAAGCCTCTGAGTTGGCATACTCAAAGGCTTTCCACTAATATACTAAGATGATAGGTTTAACGTAATCGGTCCGCAGATTTTACGAGCTCCTCATCCCGTCTGATGGCTTTGTTGGCCAAAGCCAGAAAAACGATAGAAACGACAGGTACGAGCAGTCCAATACCCTTCTCTGAAGCAATTGCCTCTCCGGATACACTTAGGGCACGATACACGAAAACTCCTAGTAAAAAAAAGTTTAACAGAATTGCCAGTCTGTTGAGCACAAACTGCAACTGTCTCTTTTTGAATTGAAAGATCGAAATCGCAATAACGAGTATTGCGAGCGCCATGGGTATTGCTACCAAAAGTTCGTCTTTGGAAACCAATACTTGGCCAGCGTTGTCTGCAACTACAGGAAACCAAACATAGAGTCCTATTAGCGCTAAACTCGCTAACAACATATAAACGGTTTGTATGCGTTGTAACATCCTTTTTATACGTGTTTGGAGGGCAAAAATAATGTTTCTTTTTTTATGGAGGGTGCGTAATTAAACAAAATATATTTGTATTATTGCAGTATCAATTCGGAGTTGAGACCACACGACTCCTTATTCTCCAAGACATTTTACGATTTTCTCTTCGACGAAAATTCATCATTCATTACATTCTATTAATTCTATCCTCAGATGTTTGATATTTCTGAATTAAAAACAAAAAAGCTACCCGAACTTCAAGAGTTAGCAAAAACGCTTAGTGTCCCCAAGTACCGAAGCTTAAAGAAATTAGACCTGGTATACCAAATCTTAGATTACCAGGCAGCAAATCCTCAGGCCGTTAAAGCCATTAAGACTGAAGCGCCTGCAGAAGAAGCCCCAAAAAGCGAGCAAAAACCAGCTCCTAAGAAAGAGCAGAACAACGCTCAAGACAAGAAACAAGACAATCGCGGAAAGCAGAACCAGCGCCAAGACAACCGTCGCAATCAGCAGAAGAATCAGCAGAAAGACGACGACAACAAAGGCAAGGACCAAAACGCGAAGGACAATAACAATTCTAAAGGTCAAGACAACAAGAACAAGAGTCAAGACCATAAGAACAAAGGTCAGAAGGACAACAACCGTAACAACAATAACGGGCGTAACCAGAAGAACCAAAAGAATCAAAACAACGGCAATAAGGACAATCGCAACCGCTACCGCGAGCCTGACTTTGAATTTGAAGGCATCATTGAAAGCGAAGGGGTGTTAGATATCATGCAAGACGGCTACGGCTTCTTGCGTTCCAGTGATTACAACTATTTGTCGTCTCCAGATGATATTTACGTGTCACAGTCGCAGATCCGTTTGTTCGGATTAAAAACTGGAGATACGGTACTCGGAGAAGTACGTCCACCAAAAGAAGGTGAAAAATACTTCCCGCTGATCAAAGTGAGTAAGATCAACGGTCTGAGCCCAAATGTGGTGCGTGACCGTGTATCTTTTGAACACTTGACACCACTCTTCCCAGAAGAGAAATTCAATATCGCAGACAAGCAAGCGACTATCTCAACGCGTATTATGGACCTGTTCTCTCCTATTGGGAAAGGCCAGCGTGGGATGATCGTATCGCAACCTAAAACGGGTAAAACAATGCTCCTTAAGGACATTGCCAACGCTATTGCAGCGAACCACCCAGAGGTATACCAAATTGTACTGCTTATTGACGAGCGCCCGGAAGAGGTTACCGATATGCAGCGTAACGTTAGCGGAGAGGTTGTTGCCTCTACCTTTGACAAGGAAGCTTCAGAACACGTACGTGTAGCAAACATCGTCATTGAAAAGGCCAAGCGTTTGGTAGAGTGCGGACACGATGTTGTGATCCTTTTGGATTCCATCACGCGTTTAGCGCGTGCCTACAACACGGTACAGCCTGCTTCTGGTAAGATCCTTTCCGGTGGTGTGGATGCCAATGCCCTACACAAACCAAAACGTTTCTTTGGTGCAGCCCGTAATATTGAGAACGGCGGTAGTTTGAGTATCATTGCTACAGCCCTTACAGAAACAGGTTCTAAAATGGACGAGGTGATCTTTGAAGAATTTAAAGGAACTGGTAATATGGAACTGCAGTTAGACAGACGTATTTCTAACCGCAGAATCTTCCCAGCCATTGACTTGATGAGCTCCTCAACGCGTCGTGATGACATCTTGTTAGACGACAATGTGATCCAACGTATGTGGGTAATGCGCAAGTACTTGGCAGATATGAACCCGGTAGAAGCCATGGAATTCATTCTAGACCGCGTGAAGCAAACCCGCTCTAATGAAGAGTTCCTCATTTCTATGAATGGGTAGGCTGTAAAAATCTTAATTATAGTTCAAAGAAGGAGTCTTGTTTTTTGCAAGGCTCTTTTTTTTTGCGCATGCCGCCGCAGGCGGCAGCGCGCTCTACGCTATATCTTTTTAATTCTTAAAAAGGATGCCGCTGCGATCGCTTGCGCGGGGTTTTTATCTTTTTGTTTTTAATTCGGTCTTTAATTATCAAGGCGTGGGCCTTGACCCTTTGATACTTTTCCCATTGCGGCAAAAGTATCCAAAAGCGCTAGCGACACTCGCTCCCATTTGAAAACCTAGCCACCCGCAGCCACAGATGCATTGAAAGCTCCTGGCCCTAAAGGCCCAGATCGGCACAATGCATCTCAAGCCCACCGCTGCTGGCTGGTTTTACTACTTGCTCGCTCGGAGTCGCGTTTTTGGTTTGGCCTTAATTTTTGTGGTTTTAAGGGACTCCCCACAATTAATACGCTATGAAAAAACTTTTACTAATTGTAATTGTCATTGGTCTCTGGGGAAATGCCGCTGCACAAGATTACGACCCTGAGCTGGTGAATACCTGGGGGTTAATTGCTATTGATAGAGATCTGCTACCTACAGCCTATACTGCGGATGTAAGTCCGGCGATAACACCTTACTTAAAAGTAAATTCAGACCTTAGCTTTGAAGGTGTTGGAGCTTGCAATTCATTTACAGGCAGTTTTTCTGTAGGTGTTGGAACTGGTTTAGAAAGTATTTTCATTCCTGAGTTTTCAGCTACAGACAACACCTGTGACTCAGAGAGTCAAAACAATTATGAGGATGCTTATTTCTGGCAACTCAACCTTCCAGTTCCCCTTCTTGAATACGAATATTCCATAACAACTGGCTCAGACGGAGAACCTCTTTTAACCCTAGGCTTTGGTAGCGGCTTTTACTTGTATTTCACTCCGACTACCTTAAACGTAGCTGAACAGCGTTTATCAACCCTGCAAGTATACCCCAACCCCACTTCAGATAATTTCAAGCTCAACAAAGCCCTAACAGCGGACAGTGAAATAATGATCTACAGCGTTAGCGGATTGCAGCGTAAATTGACTTACAACCCTTCTGGGCAATTTGATATCTCAGACCTTGCCAGTGGCGTCTATTTTTTAGAGATCACAATAAGCAAAGAAATTTTTAGAGCTAAAGTGGTTAAACGGTGAGCTTGTAATAATAATTCTTTAAGCTGCACAAGCAGATATTTTTAGTAAATTCACAGGAACTCCCCACAAATCAACTAACGCTATGAAATCAAACTACATCATGTTGGGGCTCCTTTTGGGCTTTGTATTCATTGTATTTGCCTGTGACAAGGACGACACCCCGGAACCCGAAGAGACCAGCGAGGACTGCTCTCCATTCACCTGGTACAAGGATAATGACCAAGACGGTTTTGGTGACCCAGATAATTCTGTCTCCTCCTGTGAACAACCCGTTGGATTTATTTTAAACAATACAGATTGTGATGACAACAATGCCGCGGTCAACCCAAATCAAGAAGAGATCATTAATGACGGCATTGACAATAATTGTGATGGAGAGTCCGCAGATGCCATTCCTTCTGCTTTTGAGATGACAGTAGAATCAGTGGGGTTCAATTCTGCCTTGATCACTTGGACAGAATCGACTACGGAAATAGAAGCGGATCTATTTTATCGAGTTTATTTGAACGAAACTGAAGTTGCGAGTAATTTATCCAGACCGTATTATCTTATAACCGATCTTGATGAAGGAATGAGTTATGACATCAAAGTCAGTGCTTACACAGAATTCTTTGATTTTGAAGTTTCCCCAGAAACAATTATTACTCCTACTGCAAGTTCTGGGCCTGTCAAACTAGCGAACGTCGTTATTGATTTCCCTGAAAGTGAGATCTTTCACTTACTCAATTATGAATATGATGATAGCGGAAAATTGACCAGACAGGTATTCATAGATCCAACCAACAACGGAAATTTTGAGATAAATTACTCCTATGATAGTTCTGATAGACCGCTTGAAATAAATTTATTGACCTATTTTGATAGAGCAGAGTTTGGTGATGATTTGATTGATAGACGCTATTTAAAATACAGTTGGTCATCAACTACAAACTTGGAGAGAGCTGTAGATTTCGGAGCTCAGTTCGTTTTCTCCAGTGAAAATTTTTCAGCTTATATGGGGCATGATGCTGAAACTGTAACTCCAAATTCGTTTTTTATCTACGAATATTCAGGAAGCAGCGAACCCCCTTTTCCGACATATGAAGGAGAAATGATAAGAGATTCAAGCAACCGATTAAGTTCAATTGAGGCTTATTTTCCCGCCGGTGATGATTGGCTACAAAATTTTGAATATACCGGAAACAATTTAACCCAAGTGACTGACCTAGTCTCCGGAGATGTCTACACCATTACTTATGATAGTAATCCAAACTATCATCAATCAATTCCAAATACATTAGATCACCAATTTATTTCTCCTTTAACTACCGCTTATAATAGAATGGGCTTCCTTGTGATACCGAATGAACTTCTCTTTGAGTTGAATCGGTCTTCTTTGATGTTTAGACATGAGAACACCAATAACCCCACTTCTTATTCCAAGAATGGAACTGTGCTCAGAACGTTAGATTATGACTACTACCCAAGTGGTTATCCGCGAAGAGTTATTATTGATGGAGACCCTAACAAAGCTATTTACTTTTATTACACGGCACTCTAGAGGGCGACATCCAACATATCTTTGCTCCAAATCAAGACGCTGCACAGAAGGGACGGCTAAGAACCTAATACCGTCGCTTACATGGCAACCGAGGTTTGTTCGGTGCGACAATAAAAATTACTTAACAATTTTCACGGCTCTCCGCGACTCCTCACGAGTCTGCTAGAAAACAAGCTGGCAGCAGTTGGCGGATAGATGCTTGGAAGAGTATCGAAGCGTAGCTGAGAACGTGCTCCAAGCAGCTGTGGCTGAGGGCAGCGTAGTTTTCAAAGGTGAGGGAGCGTCGCTAGACCTTTTTGGTCCTTTTTACGGCAATGGTAAAAAGGACAATAAAAGTGAAGAAGAAAAAAGAAAAACAAAAAATAAAACCCCCAAGCTTTCGCTTGGGGGTTTCTAATACCGAAAAGTAGTTTACCTTATAGAGAAGCTACGTGCTTCGCCATGTTTGATTTAAGGTTAGCGGCTTTATTCTTGTGAATAATGTTACGCTTCGCCAATTTGTCTACCATAGAGGCAACAGCAGGGAACATTTTCTCTGCGTCTTTCTTAGTGGTAGTTTCAAACAAACGCTTCATTGCGTTACGAGTCGTTTTGTGCTGGTAACGGTTGCGTAGACGTTTGGTCTCGCTGTTTCTGATGCGCTTTAAAGCTGACTTATGATTTGCCATTTTCTACTTTTAATTAGTAGCCCGTAGGGGATTCGAACCCCTGTTACCAGGATGAAAACCTGGCGTCCTAACCCCTAGACGAACGGGCCATTTGGTTTCAAATGCGGATGCAAAAATACAACTATTTTTTATTGTCGCAATATTATGCAAAACTTTTTTCGAAGGAACTGAAAATTTTTTCCTCCCTAGTAAGCCTTCGCAAATAAAACCCTTCTCGCAGACGGTTTTCCGCTGTAGATACAGCTGCCTGCTTCTTCTTTGGCATCCAACGGAATACAACGAATGGTTGCCTTGGTTTCTTGTTTTATACGCTCTTCAGTCTCCGCGGTTCCGTCCCAGTGGGCCGAAATGAATCCACCTTTACCGTTAAGGACTTCTTTGAACTCCTCGTAGCTGTTTACTGCTGTAGTGTGCTCCGATCGATAAGCAACTGCACGATCGTACAAGCCATTTTGGATCTCCTCCAACAGCCCTGTCACCTTACTCACTACTTGATCGTTCGCAATGATCTCCTTTTTAAAGATATCTCTCCGGGCAATCTCTACCGTACCGTTCTCCATATCTTTTGGACCAATGGCAATACGCACTGGCACTCCTTTAAGCTCATACTCGCTGAACTTCCAGCCCGGTCTGTGGGTATCACGATCATCATAGAGTACGCGTACTCCAGCAGCTCTCAGATCTGCTTGTAGCTTATGAGCCACTTCACTTACCGCGGCCAACTGCTCTTCGCCTTTATATATAGGTACAATCACCACTTGATCTGGCGCCAAAGATGGAGGTAGTATTAATCCATTATCATCAGAATGCGTCATAATAAGCGCGCCCATCAAACGGGTAGACACACCCCAAGAAGTTGCCCATACGTACTCCAACTTACCTTCCTTAGAAGTAAACTGCACGTCAAAGGCCTTGGCAAAGTTCTGCCCTAAAAAGTGAGAAGTTCCCGCTTGCAGCGCCTTCCCATCCTGCATCAAAGCCTCAATACAATAGGTCTCCAAGGCTCCCGCAAAACGTTCGCTTTCTGTCTTGGTTCCTTTTACTACAGGAACTGCCATGAAAATCTCAGCAAACTCCGCATAGACATGCATCATTTGTTCTGCCTCGGCAATGGCCTCTTCTTTGGTGGCGTGAGCCGTGTGACCTTCTTGCCACAAGAACTCCGCAGTACGCAAAAACAAACGCGTTCGCATTTCCCAACGTACCACATTGGCCCATTGGTTCACCAAAATAGGAAGGTCTCGGTAAGACTGAATCCAACGGCGATAGGTATCCCAAATAATGGTCTCAGAAGTAGGACGAACAATCAACTCCTCCTCCAACTTCGCATCAGGATCTACTACAATTCCGCTGCCGTCCTCAGCATTCTTTAAACGGTAGTGCGTAACCACAGCACATTCTTTAGCAAAACCATCCACGTGGCTGGCTTCTTTGGAGAAATATGATTTTGGAATGAATAGCGGGAAATAGGCATTCTTATGACCTGTTTCTTTGAACATACGGTCCAATTCGCCTTGCATGCGCTCCCAAATAGCATACCCATAGGGTTTGATCACCATAGATCCCCGAACTCCTGAGTTTTCAGCCAAATCGGCCTTCACTACCAGTTCGTTATACCATTTGGAATAATCCTCGCTTCTACTTGTTAAATTCTTTCCCATTTCCTGAGTTTGGCATAGAAATTGCTCTTTTTACAGCAATTAGTTAATCTTGGCAAAACTAATTAATTTTATAATGTTCAACAATTAAAACTATGTTGCTATGAAAAGAGTTACTTCCTTCCTGCAAAAGCCCTTCAACTGGACCCTAGTTGGCCTTTTTGGACTGCTTTTAACCTCCTGCGGAACCTACCAAAATGCATCCTACTCAGAAGACGGCATTTACTCCACCGGAACAATGGGAGTACCTTCAGACAATACCGGCACTCAGACTGCAGCCGCAAATCAGAATGCCAACAGCAACTACTACAAACAATACTTTGGCACCAAGAGTGCTCAAATCTCTAATATCTCCGATCAGGCAGATATTTTCACAGATATAGATAGCTATACTTCAGCAGAGACCGTTGATGATAACGGACTTATCGTTATTGAAGATGATCAAGAATCCTTCGGACCTTGGGGAACAAACGCCACCGACGTTACCGTGAATGTTTACGACAACGGTTGGGGTGCCTGGGGCGGATTTGGCTTTGGCGCCGGTTGGGGCTGGGGTCCTGGATTTAACCGCTTAGGCTGGGGTCCTGGTTGGGGCGGCTGGGGCGGCTGGGGTGCCTGGGGCTGGAATTACGGCTTCAACCCTGGAATTGGCTTCGGATGGGGACCTGCTTGGGGACCTGCATGGGCTTTCGGTCCAGGATGGTACTGGCCAGCTGGATACGGCTGGGGCTGGGGTAACGGCTACTGGAATAACGGTTATGCGTACGGTCGTGGATACGCCTACAACAGAGGACGTAGAGCAGATTACCGCGGAAACGTGGGCTACGGAGCAGTAGCAGCCAGCAGAACTGCAGCTACCAACAACAGACGTTCTTCTTACAGTCGTTCTGAGGTAGCACGTCGTGTAAACCAAGCCAATGCGAGAAGATCTGGAAACGTGAACTCACGTTCTTCCTCTAACTTCAGCAATTCAAGACGCAACACGAACAGCATGAGTGGCAGTCGCAACTCACGAAATATGCGCTCAACGTCTCCAAACTTTAACAACCGTTCACGCTCAACGAACTTCAACAACCGTTCAAGAAGTAGTGGATCCATGAGAAGCTCTGGCTCTAGAAGTCGCAGCAGCGGATCTATGCGAAGCGGAGGCTCTATGAGAAGTAGCGGAGGATCTATGCGCAGCAGCGGAGGATCACGAGGAGGCGGAGGCCGTCGCGGCGGACGCGGATAAAATTCGCATCATCAATCATTCTTACCATAAAATAACGCAATGAGAAAGCTATTATACCTACTCATATTGGGTGGCCTTATGCCCAATATGAATGCACAAGGTCTATCTGATGCCTTGAGATATAGTCAGGAATCCGTTTACGGAACTGCAAGATTTAACGCCATGAGTGGGGCCTTTGGAGCCCTGGGTGGAGACCTCTCCGGAGTGGCACTCAACCCTGCGGGATCTGCGATCTTCCTGTACAATTATGCTTCGGCTACCGGAGCGCTTATCGATCGTCAAAACGATATCTTGTATTCCAATACATTTAATCAGAGTTCTGACATTGACGCAGCGATCTCACAGGCTGGCGCAGTTTGGGTATTTGGCAACAGTAGTGATGAGGCCGATTGGGGCAAGTTCACCTTAGCCGTGAATTACGAGCTACAGAACAACTTTGACAATGAAGTGGTAAGTGTTGGAACCAATAATGTAGGTATTGATCAGTTCTTTTTGAACCAAGCCAATGGAATTCCTTTAGAGTTGTTGCAGTTGCAGGGTAGTGAGACTATTCCTGAGCTGTATAGATTCTTAGGCGAGACAGAAGGATCTGCTGCACAGACCGCCTTCTTAGGATTCCAATCGTTTATCATTGATCCTACTGAGAACGTTCCAGGGAATACCACCTATTTCTCTAATACTGGACAAGGGAGTTTTAATCAAGAGCACTTTAAAGTAGAACGAGGCTACCAAGGCAAATACACCTTTAATATGGCTACAGCCTATAAAGACCGACTTTATTTAGGAGTTAACTTGAATGCTCACGCCATCGACTATCGCAGCTCTACCTTCTTGTTTGAATCCAACAGCAATGCGGGGGCTACTATTGACCAAATTGGTTTTGAAGAGAACCTTTGGGTCTTAGGTAATGGATTCTCGGCTCAAATTGGAGCGATCGCCAAAGTAGGAGACATCTTGCGTGTAGGAGTGACTTACGACACCCCTACCTGGTTAACACTTACTGAAGAAACTACTCAAAGCATTGAGACCAGACGTTTATTGCCAGATGACAGCTCTATTATTGAAGTGGTAGATCCAGGAATCATCAACTTCTTTGCAGACTACCGCATGCGTACTCCAGGACAACTTAAGGCGAGTGCTGCACTACTGTTTGGACAAGCCGGTCTAATCAGCTTTGATTATGGCTACAAGGATTACTCCAATATTGAGTTCACTACCAATGAGCCGTTTTTCAATATGCAGAATGCACTTATTGCAAACACTTTCCAAGCTTCTTCTTCCTATAGAATTGGGGGTGAGTATCGTGTAAACAAATGGAGTTTTAGAGGCGGATATCGCTTTGAAGAAAGTCCTTTTCAAGATTCAAACCTAATGGGGGACCTTACTGGGTATTCAGTTGGATTGGGTTACGCTTTGGATAATGTAAAGATCGATCTGAGTTATTCAACTGCACAGCAAGAACGTAGCGAAGCCCTTTACGCAACAGGTCTTACCACACCAACTAATATTGATCAACAGTTGGATGTATATACCTTAAGTCTAGGATTCTTTTTCTAGGCTGATGAAAAAAAGCATTAAAAAATCCCGCCGATTGGCGGGATTTTTTTTGTTTATCGTTTTAGGGTAAAGTGCCCTTTGAACTCTTTCTCAACTTCGTCCTCGTCATAGATCACTTGGAACCAGTAATCACTCGATGGCATCGGGTTACCGTTGTAGGTTCCGTCCCAACCAGGCCCTAGTGGACTGAGTTGTTTGAGCAGCTTTCCGTAGCGGTCGTAGATGTAGATCTGCGCCGTTGGATTGCTGGCGATTCCTATGATGTTCCAGGTGTCGTGGAAGCCGTCTTGGT
>NZ_JAQQTE010000004.1:0-140875 GCF_028561565.1 Gilvibacter sediminis
CCTGATCTTCGGGTCAGGGAAGCCACTCTTTGCTTTAAAAATTTAATGCAGTTCAAATGAACTTGCTAGAAACTCTCGAATCTCTTTTTCCTTTATGTCAAAATATTAGTGTTTGCATCTTATTGCAAGCCAACGATTTAAGGTGGCTATAGCGATGGGGCTCACCTCTTACCATTCCGAACAGAGAAGTTAAGCCCATCTGCGCAGATGGTACTGCTATACCAAGTGGGAGAGTATGTCGCTGCCTTTTTTTCATTAAAGACCCGTTCTAAATTTAGGACGGGTCTTTTTGTTTATGAATACTACAGAAAACAGCCCACCCCTTAACGCCCACCCGACGCTAAAAATGTACACCGTACATTTTCTAAACGCTCCGGGGCCTTGTTCTATATAGAGCAGGGACTTTTTTGTTGCACTTAATTCAACTCCAAATACAGATCTAATCAAACCAAAAAGGCTAGCGATATCCAATGCGAATGGTTCTAAGTTATACTACCCTTTAATAATGCAAAATTGCTATCCTTTACTAGTTAGTCAATCTATATACAAGTAAGAAGTGAGATAGCTCGTATTATATCCTTAATTCAATGACGGTCTATTGGTGAAACGAATCATTTTTATGGTACTCGAGTGGATAATTGACGTTTTTTACGGTTTTCACACGGCCAAATCGGACGATTTTCAACAAAAAAGTAGGAATTAGACTGCTTTTAATCGAAAAGTATATCGGTGAAATACACGAAATGATCAAAAAATATGTATTTCATCCGATAAAATAGGCCGCTTAGCTAAAAGTGCGCTATAAGGCTCATCACTAGGTGTTTGTGCGTATAATCCTACGTGTATTTGACTGTATATTGCAACCGTATTTAAACACTACTTATGATGAAAAAATTACTTTATGTAGTATTACTGGGGCTATTATTAGCTTCTTGTTCAACAGAGGAATTAAACACAGAAATCAAAGAAGGTGCAAAGCTTACCGTATTTTCATCTACAGATTCCTCTTATCTAGGAACATATAAAGGTACATATGCCGCTTTTAGTTCTTCAAAACGCGGAACTGTAGTAATCAACATTACAGAAACAAGTGCAACCGCCCTATTGCAGTTTGTAGATGGATCTGAAACCTTGATGACCGGAACCGGGTCAACAGGTGTAACTGGAATGAAAACCTATTCTTTTAATGCCCTAGAGGGTAGTTTTAACTTTTCAGTTGCTGCTGACGGTACTTTACCTACAGCGAGCTCAGTTAGTTTAACAGAAGGAGCAGGATCCATTGTATTAGCCAAAGACGTAACCGCTACCCCCATACGTCTGGCTACAGGGACTTTTGGTTGTGAAGATTGTGGTGATCACCCCGTACTCAGTGATGAGAACGCCCAAAGCAGCTTCATCTGGAATATGATCCTTCCTTTGGATGAATTCGGAGAGTCTTTAGTGATCACTCAAGTTAGTTTTGGAGATTCTTGGTTCGTTGCTAACGGAACACTACATGAAGCATACGACAAGATCGGTCTATTAGTATACAATGACCTGAGTGGTTCATTCCCATTCGGTGCCTCTGGAGAGATCACTTGGGATGCGACCCAAATGTTTAGCTTGGATGGAGCTTGTATCGATGTCCGCGGAAATTGGACCATGACCAGCCCATCATATGAAATTGAAGGATGGATTAAGAGCGATAGCAGCTGTAATCCTCTTTAAAGGGTACCCAGAATACCTTTTGGTTTTACCAATAAAGCCTGTCACTAATGTGGCAGGCTTTATTTTTTTTACCAAAAGCAGTCTTATTCCCACTTATTTGAGTGCTCATCAAACATAAACATCGATAAAAAGTAAAAAACATCGATGAAATACATTTTTTTAGAACAATTCTTCTTTTTTTTAGGTTTTCAGTTCTTTTCTTTGTCAAGAATAAAAAAATACCCCCAATGAGAAAAATCGTAATGATGGTATTAGTTGCTGGTTCAATCCTTAGCAGCTGTACACAGGAGGAGCAGAATGAAACGCTCGAAACAACAAATTTTACAGCTTTGGTTAACAAGGCTACAGATCTTCAAGCTACTGGAGTGTACAAAGGTACCTTTTCAAGCTACACCAATGATTCTCGCGGAATTGTAATGATTCAGCTTAACAATGCAGGAAAGGCTAAAGCTACTTTGCGTTTTGCTGATGGAAGCGAGCGAGTGATCATCGCAGACACAGAAGCTGCTAATGAGAAAGGCCTTCAAGGTGTACGTTTTATCAATGAGGCGGTTTCTTTTGAGTTTACCGTAGAGCAAGACGGAGCTAAACCTTTAGCAGAAGGTTTCCAATTAGGTACTACTGATGCTTCTATGAAAGTTTTGAAAGAGACTACTCGTGGGCCGTTATTGCCAATTTCTGGTACCTATACCTGCGACAACTGTGATATCCACCCACTTTTGGAGTCTGGGGTAGCACAAACGTTCAACGCAACAACTGTAAGTGGTGGGGGTAACAACGATCAGGATATCGTAACCCAAATCATGCTTTCAGGAAGAGATTACGGAACTGCAGTAGGTAATGCGCAGTCCGGATGTTCTAATTCATGAGGAGTAAGAACTTGCAGCATTTCTGGTGCCTCTGCTACAATTATTGGTTCTAGAGCTATTAATTGGTCTGGAACGCATCGTTTTCGTCCAGGAAGTACAGATTGTTCTGAAGTTAGCGGAACTTGGTCTTTCAATTCTCAATACGGATTGTTAACCGGTACGTTCACCAGTGATACGAGTTGTGGTTTCTAAACCAAATTAACAACAGAAAAAAGCCGTACTTTTAAGTATGGCTTTTTTTATGCGGTACCTTTTACTGTTTAGCTTAACATTCTTTGCAGTACTATCCAGTTTTGCTCAGACCGATTGTTCGTGTTGCAATGCGGATCATCGAGCTTTTGATTTTTGGGTCGGGGAGTGGCGCGTGACCAATCCGGATGGTACCTATGCCGGGACTAATATCATTACTAAGGAAGAAGACGATTGTGTCCTGCGCGAACAATGGACCAGCGCAACTCCTGGATACACAGGCACCAGCATGAATTACTACGATATTGTCTTAAAGCAATGGGTCCAGCTTTGGGTTGATAATCAAGGACAATCCTTGTATATGCGTGGTAATTTGATCGACGGAGCTATGGTGCTACAATCAGAAGCTGTTGCAGGCCTTGATGGCACTACTCGTTATCATAAGGTGAGTTGGACTCCCTTGTCAGAGAGCAAAGTAAGACAGCATTGGGAAACCTCTACAGATGGTACTACTTGGGTCACCGTTTTTGACGGTTTGTATGCCAAAAACTAATTATTGAATTCTTACTGCTCCGTATGCTCATGCTGAGCAGGCACCCCGTCAAAAACAGCACTCATAATGGTTCTTATCCCTTTAAAGCCCATAAATATCGCACCTGCAGCTGCAACCAAACCTGGGATCAGAATAAATAAAGCCGTGTCATTGATGAAGGAAAGGGTGATCAGATAAGGCCCGAGAACAATCAATAATAAACAGAAGACCATATATTTTAGCCCTTTTCTGAGCTTGTTCATATCGGTGTGTTTTTGATCGGGATACTTATTTTCCATCGTTAATAGCTTGTAAAGCGTCTCTAACGCTTTGGTGTTTTAAGAGTTGAGCGCGCGCTTCAGATTCCGGAAGTCCTGTTGCTTCCACGATCATACGCGTTCCTCGTTCAACCAGTTTGTCATTGCTGAGCTGCATATCGACCATCTTATTGTCTTTTACACGCCCAAGTCGAATCATCGTAGCCGTGGTAATCATATTCAGAATCAGCTTTTGGGCTGTACCTGCTTTCATTCTTGAGCTGCCCGTTACAAATTCGGGCCCAACTACAGCAACTATAGGATACTTCGCCGTTTTGGCCAATGGACTGTCTGCGTTACAAGTAATGCATCCGGTGACTATATTGTTGGCATTACATTGCTCCAAGGCACCGATAACATAAGGCGTGGTACCTGAAGCAGCAATACCGATAACAACATCTTTGGTGTCTACTTGAAATTCTTGCAGGTCTTTCCAGCCTTGCAATTTATCGTCTTCGGCGAATTCTACTGCTTTTCGAATGGCTTGGTCTCCACCAGCGATCAATCCAATGACCATTTCATGAGGGACCCCAAAAGTAGGAGGACATTCACTGGCATCCACAATACCCAACCGGCCACTGGTTCCAGCTCCTAGGTAAAATAACCTACCGCCATCTCTTAGGTGTGAGACGGTTTGTTCCACAACCTCCTCTATAGCGGGAAGTATTCCTGAAATGATTTGTGGAACTTTTTGATCCTCGGTATTGATACCCACAAGCAGTTCGCGAGTACTCTTTTGTTCCAGATCGTTATAAAGGGAATCTGATTCTGTGGTTTTGTGGAACATAGGTCAATAATCGTGCTACCAAAAGTACGGATAAAAGCCTATATTTAGGTGTTAAGGATTTTGCTTTTATGAACCAACTGAAAAAGACTGCCGCTGCCGTTTTGGAGGCAAATTGGCAGCAAGGCTTTACCATTCCTTGTCAAGGCTTGTATCCATTTCAATGGAACTGGGATTCGGGATTTATTGCTCTAGGATGGGCATATTTAAATGCCGAGCGTGCTAAAGAAGAAATTCGCTCCTTGCTCAAGGGGCAATGGTCCAATGGGTTTTTGCCGCATATCGTTTTTCACAATCCGTCTGATTCCTACTATCCAGGGCCAGAGGTTCATGCAGCAGAGCTAAGCCCACACAGTCCAGAAGTTCCTACCTCTGGTATCACCCAACCGCCCGTACTTGGTTTTATACTTGAGTATATTTTTAATCGCCTAGATAAAGATCAAGCGTTTTTAGATTTTATTGACGAGGTATTTGACGACGTCTACGCCAACCACAGTTATTTCTATAAACACCGCGATCCTCAGCAAGAAGGGCTGGTTTATATATGTCATAATTGGGAGGCCGGAACGGACAATACACCTGTGTGGGATTTCATATGGAATACCTTTGAAGTTCCCGAGTATGACCTTCCACGCAAGGATACCTCTTTGATAGATGCCTCGCACCGCCCTACAAATGCAGAATACTGTTACTACATCCACCTCATAGAGTTGTTTAAACAGTGGAACTATGACGATGCTGCCATAGCCGAGCACTCGCCCTTTTTGGTTCAAGATCCGCTTTTCAATAGCATGCTCATTGCATCTAATAATAGTTTGATACGCTTGGGTACACTTCTGGGCAAAACAGAGCAGGTTTCACAATTGAACATTTGGAATGAAAAAGCCAAAGCGCGGTTCAATGAAAAACTATTCGATCCCCAACTGGGTGGCTATGTCTATTACGATTTAAGAGGCGAACGACTATTGTCTCATCTAAGTTCGTCCAGCTTTACTGCGCTATTTGCCGAGATCCCTCAGCCAGAAATGGCGGATGCTTTGGTTGGACATCTCAATGGAGGGCGCTTTAGCGGTGCACAGTACGAACGTTTACTCTGCGCCTCTTTTGATCCTACAAGCGTTTTGTTCAACAGTCAGAAATATTGGCGTGGTCCCATTTGGATCAATTTAAATTGGTTGATCTATGAAGGACTTTTGAACTACGGAGAAACTGAGTTGGCTCAACGCCTTAAAACAGACACTTTAGCCTTGTTGGATAAGTATGGTTTTTACGAATATTTTGAATGTGATCGCGAAAAAAACGAAGCGCTTAGTCAAGGCTATGGAGGGAATAACTTTTCTTGGAGCGCTGCGCTGTGTTTGGATCTTTTAAAATCGAATCAGTAATGAATATCTACGACTACCTAATTGTTGCGGCTTATATCATCTTCTTTTTGGGGATGGGTTACTTTTTTAAGAACAACAAGAATTCTACGGATTATTTTCTAGGCGGACGTTCTATGGGCTGGTTTCCCTTGAGTTTGTCAACTATGGCTACGCAACTCTCTGCGATAAGTTTTATTTCTGCTCCGGCCTTTGTAGGCATAAAGATGGGTGGAGGTATGAAATGGTTGACTTTTGAGTTTGCCGTGCCCTTGGCGATGCTTTTTATTATGCTGATGATCATCCCGCCTTTATTCCGCTCTGGAGTAGTAAGTATTTATGAATTTGTAGAACGCCGATTTTCAGCATCTACACGATTGATCCTCAGTGTGGTGTTTCAGTTGAGTCGTGCTTTAGCGACTGGAGTCATGGTGTATACCATCGCTTTGATCATACAAGCGGTACTCGATATTGACAAAGGCTACACTATTCTAATAATTTCTGTGATCACCATTATTTACAGTTGGCAGGGGGGCATGAAAGCGGTAGTATGGGGAGATGCGATTCAAATGATCTTGCTTTTTGGAGGTTTATTGGCCTGTTTGATCTTTGGTTATCAAGAACTCCAGGCAGTTGGCGGTTTGGCCAACGGATTTGATCCTACCAGATTACAGGTCATTGATTTCAATTGGGGTATTGGAGAAGGTCAAGAATATGGAATATGGCCCATGCTTATTGGAGGCTTCTTTTTATATGTTTCTTATTACGGTTGTGATCAGACTCAGGCACAGCGAATGCTCTCAGCAAAGAATGAAAAGACCATTAGACAACTCCTTTTGGCCAACGGCCTTTTGCGCTTTCCGGTAGTACTGGTATACTGTGTGATGGGACTTATCATCGGAGCCTTGGTTAGTAGTTCTCCCGACTTTATGGCTGATCTGGTAGCCACTACGCAAAAGCATTTTCCGGCGGCTGCCGCTAATAATGGCATTAATACAGATCTGATGATCCCAATCTTTATCATAAAATACTTGCCCCATGGTGTGATTGGTTTGCTCATGGTGGCCATACTTTCTGCCGCTATGAGCTCTTTGAGTTCTACGGTCAATTCACTGTCTGCAGTGAGCGTGGAAGACTTTTTTAACCGAGGCAAACGCAAACTAGAAGGAGCCGCTTATATGCGAACCTCCAAATTGATGGTTTTGTTTTGGGGAGTGGTGTGTATCTCTGCTTCCTTTCTTTTTGGAGGCAGTAAGAGTACCGTTATTGAGATCATCAACGCGATAGGCTCCGTATTTTACGGTCCTGTTTTGGTTACCTTTTTGTTGGCCATCTTTTCAAAAAAGGTCAATCACTATGGTATGAACGCGGGAATTGTTGTCGCCGTTTTAGTCAATTTGGCTTTTTCTTCAACCATGCAGGAGATCCTGGGTTACGACATAGGAGTAGAGATCTTTTGGATCTGGCTCAATTTTACAGGAGTTATTCTGACTTTGGTCATAGCCTATGGGGTATCAGCAATGACAAGCACAAGTGTAGCCGTCAAAGAAGGTATTCCATTCCGTTTAAAAAGAGAAGATATATTTCAAAAAGAAACTTATATTCTAGTTGGGTTTTTTATTACTATCTTGATACTGAGTTATTTCATCCCTGTGATTTTTGGAAATTAAATGAAGGTCCTGATTATCCCCGACGGTTTTAAAGACAGTTTAAGTGCTGCTCAAGTGACAGCTGCTATAAAAACAGGCATCCAAGATGCCAATCCCGACACCCAATTATTTGAATTGCTGGCTTCTGATGGAGGCGATGGTTTTCTAAATGTGATCAGTCACTACAAACCCCATCTGAATTCTATCTCTTGCCAGACTACAGATCCGCTTGGGCGTGAATTGATCGCTTACTATCTCTATGATATGAAGGCCCAGGCTGCTTATGTGGAATTGGCTGGTGCCTCTGGTATTGAACTATTGACCCAAGAAGAGCGCAGGGTGATGGAAACCTCCACACTGGGTACGGGAACAGTTTTGAAAAATGCGCTTCACCAAGGAGTTAAGCACATTTACTTAGGACTGGGAGGGTCTGCAACCAATGATGCTGGAATGGGTATTGCCCATGCCTTAGGGTATCGTTTTTTGGATGTTTACGGAAATGAACTCGAACCCTGTGGCGGAAGCCTAAATTTGGTGGCCAAGATTATTAAACCAGAAAAGAATTTGTTGGAGAGTGTGCAGCTAACTGCAGTAAACGATGTTCAAAATCCTTTATACGGCCCAGAAGGTGCTGCTTATACCTATGCCAAACAAAAGGGTGCAAGTCCATTACAGATGCAGGTTTTAGACTCAGGTCTTAGGCATTTAGATCAGCAGGTCGCTAAGTTCTTTGGGATTTCTTTTGGAGAGGTTCCTGGCACAGGTGCCGCTGGGGGAACAGCTTATGGGCTGAAAGCATTTTTGAATGCCGAGTTTAAGCAAGGCACTCCGTTTATGCTTGAACTCTGTGGTTTTCATGAGATATTGGAAGAACACAAGATCGACCTGATCATTACTGGTGAAGGCCGAATAGATCATCAAACCAAACACGGAAAGTTAGTGAGTGGGGTGGTCTCAGCAGCAAAACCATTTAAAGTGCCGGTCTACGCAGTTTGCGGGCGTAACTTTTTATCTGATGATGAAGCTTCAGACCTTGGCTTGGCTGGAATAGAGCAATTGTACAGCCCGGAGCAACCCGAAGGTTACAGCTTTACCAATGCTCCAGAACTCGCTCAGCAAAGAGCTGCAACGCTTATTAACGCCCTATAGATCTTCAATTACTATAGTTGATGTGTTTTGCTGAACAAAAGCAAAATAACCTAAGGCAAAATTATCCTCATTGTCAGTATTGTCAAAGGTCCCGTCATTATCAATGTCCGTTACGTTGATAAAATTCCCACGAACCGTAAGTGTTGGGGTCTGAAAGGGATTCACTTCATCCTCACTTTGCTCAATGATCTGATTCATATAGTTGTAAAAATCAGCGTCAGCTCCTAAAATAGAGATCGGAACTTCGGTCCCTACTTCAAAAGGGTCGTCGTAAAAGTAAGAGAACACAAACTGTTGATCTTGGTAAAAGGTGTCTTCTGTGGCCAGATACTCTCCGAAGCCAAAATCGAATACATAATAATTGTCTTCTCCAGGGATATCCGTAAAGGTGATTTCAATCTCGGTATCGTCATCGTCAAAAACAAAACCGTCGCCTTGCTCTAACTCATCAATTTGGGGCGCGGCGACAAAAGTGGTCTCTGCCAAATAAAACTCGTCTTCAAAATCAATCTGCAACAACCAACGATCCTCTAACAAGAGCGCAGTCTCTAAAGACTTCACATAGACGCCTGTCCCTGGCTCTTCCTCTATAAAAACTACCGCGTCGGGTAGCGGATTGTCTAAATTACTCAAGGTGATCTGTTGTAAATTTGCTGGAGGAATGGACTCAAAAAAACCATTGGTCTCACTCACTACCACGCGCATTTCTGTGATAGCCTCTGAGGTGTCTATGCGGATTAAGGCATCGATGATCAAACGGCGATCTCCGGTTGGCGTATCAATGTCAACCACATCTTCACAACTACTCAAAACGAGTAGGCCCATCAAAGGCAATAAAAAGTATATTATTCTAAAGCGTTTCATTCTATTGTCAAACTTGCTTTGTGCTCTTGGACGATGGCAAAATAGCCCAAGGCAAAATTATTTTCCATTTCGACATTGTCGAAAAACTCATCATTATCAATCTCTGTGGCGTTGATCAAATTGCCACGAACCGTAAGGGTAGGGGTTTGGAAAGGATTCAGGTCGTCCTCGCTCTGTTCCACCAACTGATTCATATAATTGTAAAAGGGTGCATCTGCACCTAAAATGCTTATGGTCAATTCATCTCCGGTCTCTACCTCGTCATCATAGAAATACGAAAAGACGAATTCTTGATCTTCATAAAAAGTATCTTCAGAGGCCAAGAAGTTTCCAAAACCAAAGTCAAAAACATAAAAATTCTCCTCTTCTGGAATATCTGTAAAACGCACTATGACCTCAGTATCGTCTTCATCAAAGAGAAATCCATCTCCTTGTTTCAATTCATCAATTTGTGGGGCCGGAACATAGGTCGCATAAGCCACATAAAATTCATTTTCAAAGTCGATCTGCAAAAAGATCTCCTCACCACTGCTCAATGCGGGAGTACTTATGTCTTGCTCATAGACACCAGGAGAGGTCTCTAACAGAATAGCGCTCAGACCGCCTTCCAAACCAGTCAAAGTGATCTGCTGTAGATCAACCGGAGGAATGCTCTCAAAGAAGCCGTTGGTTTGGCTCACTTGAATTCTTACGTTAGTAAAGGCCGTTGTAGTATCCACACGAATCAAAGCGTCAACAATCAATCGCGGGTCCTCAGAAGGCGTGTCCACTTCTATAACGTCCTCACAACTCCACATACTAAAGACTAAGGCAAATACTGCCAGAAATCTTAAGGAATAAGCATTTATGTGCAGTGTGCTCTGCATTAAAATTTAAAATTATAGGTTACCGCTGGGATGATTCCAAAAATGGAAGTCCTGACCGCTTCATTTACGCCAGTATCTTGATTGCGTCTAAAATTGATTGCCGCAGCGTTTCTTCTATTGTAAAGATTGTAGATGCTAAAGACCCATTCTCCCTGCCATTTACGGCCAGCCTTCTGTTTAGGCTTCAAAGTGGCAGACACATCTATGCGGTGAAAATCTGGCAAGCGTTCTTGGTTTCTCAAGCCGTAATAAGGAATGACCAAACCTTGGAACTCAAATTGTCCAATAGGATAGTTGGTCGGTTGTCCGGTCTGATAGATGAAATTGGTATTAAAACTCCATTTGTCATTGAGTTCATAATTCGCATAGAGCGAAATATCGTGTCGTTTATCATAAGGAGTGGCGTACCATTCTCCAGAATTGATCCCGATCTCATTTTCATTTCTCGGCGGCGTGCGTTGTTCTGATTTGGACCAAGTATAGGCCAACCAACCCGTGAGTTTACCTTCATTCTTTCTAAAGAGAAATTCAGCTCCATAGGCTCTGGCTTCTCCATTGAGGATCACTTGTTCAATGGCATCGTTAGCAATGAGTTCTGCTCCGTCTATATAATCGATTCGATTTTGAATGTCTTTATAAAATCCTTCAACCTCTAGGGAATAGTCTCCATCTTTTATGTTCTTAAAGAATCCGATCGCGTATTGGTCCAACAGTTGTGGTTCCACAAAGGGTCCAGAAGGAGTCCAAACGTCCAAAGGTGTAGGCGAACTCGTATTGGATAATAAATGTAAATACTGCGCCAAGCGTGTATAACTGGCCTTTACAGAGGTGTTGTCATCAAAGACATAGGCCATAGAGACACGGGGTTCAAAATTCGTGAAGCTGGCCAATTGGTCGCTGCGTGATGAAGCTACGGTTTCAATGGGTTCTGCTTCTCTGTATACTAAAAGGAAAGGATCAAACTCTACAGGGTTGTTGTCTGCGTATACGTTGATCTCATCTTGTCCAAAACGAATAAAGTGACTCAAGCGCAAACCGTATTGCATGCTCAGTCGGTCTGTGATATCGTGTTCTACGTCAATATAAGCAGCAAACTCATTGGCGTATTTTTTAATAAGCTGATCCTCTACAATTCCCGAGTCTGGATTGTTGGGTCTGATCTTTCCTGGATTGAATACGTAGTAGATATTATTCAAGCCGTAGTTCAGCTGAAATTTGTCATTCAGATAATGCTTCAAATCGTACTTTACGTTGAAGTTCTGTATTCCGGAATCCCACTCAAAACCGACGAAATCCAGTTCCAATCCGTAGAAATAATCCGAATAGATCAACGACAGGTTAGAGAAGAGCTTGTCTGAGAATATATGGTTCCATCTAAAGTTCACCACTGCGTTTCCGTAAGTGTTTACAAAACTCTCGTTCACACTAAAGAGGTCACGCCCAAAGTAACCCGAAAGAAAAACATTGTTGCGTTCGTTAATGCGGTAATTGAGTTTGGTATTTACATCGTAGAAGTAGGCTCGGTTCTCAATATCAAAAAGCGGTAAAAATAAATGGGCGTAAGACCCGCGTCCTCCAAAGAGAAAAGCACCGCGGTCTTTTTCCAAAGGCCCTTCTAAAAGCAAGCGACTCGTTACGGCTCCAATACCTCCGTTGGCTTTAAATTCTTGGCTGTTCCCTTCTTTTTGAAAGATCTCTAAGACCGAGGAGACACGCCCACCGTATCGTGCAGGGATTCCTCCTTTGTAGAGTTTAACGTCCTTTATGGCATCCGGATTAAAGACCGAGAAGAATCCAAACAAGTGGGAAGAATTGAAGATCGTTGCCTCATCCAGTAAGATCAGGTTTTGATCCACAGCACCTCCGCGTACATTAAAACCAGAGGCGGCTTCACCAGCATTGGTTACTCCGGGCAAGAGTAGAATGGAGCGAATCACATCAGCCTCTCCCAAAACCGCAGGAATGCTTTTGATCGTAGCCACTTTCACTGTATTGACGCTCATTTGTGGCTTACGAATATCCAGACGATCGTTATCGGCTGTGATCACTACCTCTTCCAAACTCTCTAAATTCTCTTCCAAGCGATAGTCGTTGCGCAGGTTGCTGCTCAAATTGATCGTCTCAGTTATGTCTGAAAATCCAAGGTAACTCACCGTGACCTCATAAGTGCCTTCTGGAATTGTAATGGAATAAAAGCCGTATTCGTTGGTGGTGGTGCCTGTACTTAATTCTGGAATCAAAATGCTTACTCCGATGAGGCTTTCACCTGAAGCTTTTTCCAGAACCGTACCACTGAGGGTGTATTTTTGTTGCCCTAACGCGATTGCGGGGAGAAGCAACAAAAGCAGTAGTAGTTTTTTCAATGTAAACTTTTTAATAAAGTTAACAAAAAAGCCCCGCTAGAAGCGAGGCTTAAGTAAACTTTAGCATTTCCCTTAAATGCTGGCCAGTATGTTGTTAAACGTAGCACTCGGTCTCATTTGAGCGCTGGCCAAGGCTTCATCTGGGAAATAATATCCGTCAATATCTACCGCGCTGCCTTGAGCAGCGTTGAGTTCCTCCATGATCTGGCCTTCTGCCGCTGAAAGGGCATTGTAAATTCCTGTGAATTTCTCTTTCAATTCAGCGTCTTGGTCTTGAAGGCTCAAGGCTTCTGCCCAGTACATAGCTAAATAAAAGTGACTACCGCGGTTGTCAATCTCATTGACCTTACGAGAAGGGCCTTTCTTGTTGGCCAATAGTTTCTCGGTAGCATCATCTAAGGTTGCGCCCATCAACAACGCTCTTGGATTGTTGTACGTATTTCCTAAGTGTTCCATAGATACTGCCAAGGCCAAGAACTCTCCAAGAGAATCCCAACGCAGGTGACCTTCTTCATTGAATTGCTGTACGTGCTTAGGTGCAGATCCACCGGCGCCAGTTTCAAATAGCCCTCCGCCGTTCATCAAAGGAACAATGGAAAGCATTTTAGCACTGGTTCCCAATTCTAGAATAGGGAAGAGGTCTGTTAAATAATCACGCAATACGTTACCGGTAACGGAGATAGTATCTTGACCGGCTTTTACACGTTCCAAGGTGAATTGTGTTGCTTTGACCACGTCAAGGATCTCAATTTGCAATCCACTGGTGTCGTGATCTTGCAAATAAGTCTTTACCTTTTGGATGAGTTGTGCGTCGTGAGCACGCGTTTTATCCAACCAGAATACTGCAGGGACGCCAGTGGCTTTAGCGCGTGTTACGGCTAGTTTCACCCAATCTTTTACCGGAGCATCTTTTACCATGCACATGCGCCAGATATCTCCTGGGTTCACAGTGTGCTGGGTCAATACGTTACCGTCTTGATCAATAACTTTTACCGTTCCAGCTTCTTTGATCTCAAAAGTTTTGTCGTGTGATCCGTATTCTTCTGCTTTTTGAGCCATCAAACCGACGTTAGGAACTGTTCCCATTGTAGTTGGGTCAAAAGCGCCGTTGACTTTACAGAAATCAATCGTCGATTGGTACAATCCGGCATAACTGCTGTCTGGAATAATTGCTTTGGTGTCTTGAGTGTCTCCGTTCTTATCCCAAAGTTGCCCCGAGTTTCTGATCATGGCTGGCATAGAAGCATCAATGATCACATCACTAGGTACGTGTAAATTGGTGATGCCTTTGTCTGAATTAACCATGGATAACGACGCTCCATTTTCCAAACACTGATCGATCGTGGCCTCTACAGCTGCTTTCTGATCTGCTGGAAGCTTGTCCAATTTGGCGATCAGATCTCCAAAACCATTATTCTCTTCAAAACCTACAGCGGCTAGCGCATCGGCATGCTTTTCAAATAAGTCTGCGAAGTATACGCGAACTGCATGACCAAAAATGATTGGGTCAGAAACTTTCATCATGGTAGCCTTCATGTGTAGCGAAAGCAAGATATCATCTTCTTTGGCAGCGTTGATCTCTCGATTCAAGAACTCCAACAAAGCTTTTTTCTCCATAACCGTGGCATCAACGATCTCTCCAGCTTGAACAGCTACACCTGATTTTAAGGTTTGTGTATTGCCCGTTGCGGTCTCTAGAACGATATCTAAAGTCCCTGCTTGAGCAATAGTGACAGATTGCTCATTGTTTCTAAAGTCTCCAGCGCTCATAGTAGCAACATGGGTACGAGAGTCTGAACTCCAAGCGCCCATTCGGTGTGGGTTCTTTTTGGCGAAGTTCTTAACCGCCTTAGGAGCACGTCTGTCTGAGTTTCCTTCACGGAGTACCGGGTTTACCGCACTTCCTTTGATCTTGTCGTAACGCGCCTTTAATTTAGATTCTTCCTCGTTCTTTGGCTCCTCTGGGTAATTAGGAAGGGCATAACCCTTGTCTTGTAATTCTTTGATTGCTGCCTTCAATTGAGGTACAGAGGCTGAGATATTAGGAAGCTTAATGATATTGGCTTCTGGCTTTTTAACCAATTCTCCCAGTTCTGCCAAAGCATCAGAGATGCGTTGGTCTTCATTTAGATAATCTGGAAAGGTCGCCAAGATCCTTCCGGCTAAAGAGATGTCTCTAGTTTCAAGGCTGAGGTCGGCAGGACCGGCAAAGGCTTGAATGATTGGAAGTAGGGAATAGGTGGCTAAGGCTGGAGCCTCATCGGTTTTTGTGTAAATAATTTTAGGCGTGTCACTCATAATCGTTACTGCAGAAATGTTTAGATCGTTTCGTTTATTCGGATTGCAAATATACAAAAATCAGGCAGGGCAGAATCACCGCAATATCGCTATAGCACTGGCGTTCAGAAATTTTGTCAATTTGATAAAATTAGGGGGGCAAAATTGTGAATTTCCCAATTGTAGGTAAAAAACAAAAGCCATATCAGTGCACAAAGTACTATGATATGGCTTTTTAATGAAGCTCGGCGTTACCGGTTTTGCCTTGCGGCGCTGTAAGCAATTCTATTAATAAACTACTCCCGTGCTCGGCCTCATCGAATACGGGTCGCTTCAATTATTTCCTCGAAAGGTTTTCCTTGCTAGGAGCCGTATCCAATCGGATCTTAGATTCTAAACACTTCCTGTTTCCAGGTTTTGTTTGCAAGTCGGGTTCCCGTTGCCGAGTTCCTGTCTCCTGAGTCTTTCACTGTTGCCAGTTAGTCCACCCATTCGATTGCCAGCGTTGCCACTGGACGTACTTGAAACATTTGACTTTGTTTCCAAAGTCTTTGTCCTATGACAAACCCTATTGCTAGGGCTGTGCTTCAAACAAATCTTTCACCGTTATATAAAGAACGTTACTTTACTGGAAATTACTTTTTAGTTTAGTGTTAGCTATCCTGATGTGTAATTTCTTGAATCAAATATAGAGACCCCATTTTAAAATCCAAGAAATTTAGGGTTCTTAATATCAACAGTTTACGAACCGCACTTATTAACTTTTGTTAATAAAGAAGGGCGACCCTTTTGGAGTCGCCCTTGGAATGGATTGGCTGGATTAGCCTTACATTCTTCTTTCCTTGATACGTGCTTTCTTACCTGTAAGCTCACGGAAGTAGTAGATACGCTTTCTACGTACGCTACCTCTGCGATTCACTTCAATCTTCTGAAGTGCAGGCATGTTCACTGGAAAAATTCTTTCTACACCAACAGTTCCAGACATTTTTCTAATGGTAAAGGTCTGAGAAGTCCCTGTACCTTTTAGTTGAATTACAACGCCTTTAAAAAACTGGGTACGTGTTTTTTCACCTTCGCGAATTTCGTAGTATGCAGTGATCGTGTCTCCTGCACTGAATTCTGGGAATTCCTTTCTTGTTACGAACTCGTCTTGTACAAATTTGATTAAAGATTCCATATTGATTATCTAAATCATTAGTTCAGAACAACATTCACGTGTCTCGTCAGAGGTTGGGCCGAAATCGGCTGCAAAAATAAGGATTTTATTTATTGATGCAATTTATTCTGACTTAATTTTCTTCAGAATCAGAAGATAAAAGATCCGGTCTGCGGTCTGCGGTACGCTCGTGCGCCTGCTGTTCACGCCACTGTTCGATCTTTTGGGTATGACCGCTGAGTAAGATCTCAGGCACTTTTAAGCCTTTGTAGTCTGCAGGACGTGTATACACCGGTGGAGCCAATAGATCGTCTTGAAACGAATCTGTCAAGGCGCTGGTCTCATCGTTTAAAACACCAGGTAACAAACGTATAATAGCATCACTGAGAACGGCCGCTCCCAGTTCTCCTCCGCTTAAAACATAATCTCCAATAGAGATCTCCTTAGTGATGAATTGATCACGCACGCGTTGATCCACCCCTTTATAATGCCCACAAAGCATCATGAGGTTCTTTTTTAGGGAAAGCGAATTGGCTATGCCTTGGTTCAGTGTTTCTCCGTCGGGAGTCAAATAAATGATCTCGTCGTAGTCGCGCTCTTGCTTGAGTTTAGAGATACACTTGTCGATAGGTTCTATCATCATGACCATACCTGCGCCTCCTCCAAATTGGTAATCGTCTATTTGACGGTATTTGTTAGTAGCGTAGTCTCTCAAATTGTGAAAATGAACTTCTACCAAGCCTTTTTCTGTGGCTCTCTTTAAGATCGAGGCTTCAAAGGGACTCTTGATGAGTTCTGGTAAAACGGTTATGATATCAATGCGCATCATTTACAGATCGAGCTTCATTTTACAGCGTTCAATAGAATTTTTAGTACGATTCAAAACATCGTTAGAAAGGGTCAACTGCGCCGCCATCTTATAATGATCAATCGCCTTAGTGATCTCTCCTTGCTGCTCATACATGATTCCATACTCATTATATATGGTCGCTTTGGTGATGCCAGGAATATTCATCGCAGTGTCCAAAAGTTCTTTGAGTTCATCAAATTTTCCAAGGGTAGAAAGGCAAACAGCGTAGTTGTAGTAGACGCTGGGATACATGGGACTCTTTTCTAAGGCGAGCTTATATAAGGTTTCACCTTTCTCGTAATCCTTGAATTTGACTTCATATAGATAGCCTAAATGGTTATAGGCCTTGCCAAAATCTGGATCAATGTCAATGATCTTTTCCAGTTTGTTGGAGGCAGCCTCGTACTGGCCATTTTTAATGTCCATATTGGCCTGATCCAGCAACTCTTCCAATCGAGTCAAATGATCCATAGCTTTAGAATTTGGGGTAAAAGTACAACAATCCTCGCATTAAACCTCCCAGTAGTAGTGCAGTGCAGGGTCATGGGTCCAACCGTTTTTCTCATAGAGTTTTTGCGCAGGATTGTCTGCGTCAGTCTCCAAAACCAAGCCTCTGGCGCTATGTTCTTTTGCAAATGATTTGGCTTGTTCCAATAGCGCTGTACCTGCTTGTTTCCCTCGGGCCTCGGGGGTGACAAAGAGATCGTTCAAGATATAGACCCGCTTCATAGCAACAGAGCTAAAACTCGGATACAGCTGGGTAAATCCAACAGCATTGCCGGCTTCATCTTTGGCCAAAAAGATCACGCTGTCTTGTTTTTCAAAGCGCTCATTTAAAAACGTCTGAGCAGCAGTGGTGTCTGATTTTTGCTTGTAAAAGACGCGATAGGCATTGAACAAGGGTGTCAGGGCTTCTAAATGTTCGCGAGTTGCTCTTTGGATCTGCATAGCTTTCAATTTGAATTCCAATTTAGAGAAACCATTTGGAATTTATACCTTTAGTCAAACACTAATTCCAACCCTATGAAACGCCGAAGCTTCATCAAAAAGACCGCTGCTGCATCTGCAGCCTTTACCATAGTACCCAGTTTTGTTTTGGGTAAAACTCATGTGCCTCCTAGTGATACCTTATATCTAGCAGGAATTGGAGTGGGTGGTCGCGGTGGAGGTGTGGTACGCGAACTCGGGGAGACTGGAAAGGTAAAATTTGTGGCTCTTTGTGATGTCGATGATCTTAGAGCAGATGCGAGCTATAAAGCACATCCCAATGCGAAGCGCTATCGGGATTACCGCAAGGTATATGACAATCACTTAAACGAGATCGATGGCTTTATGGTAGGGACACCTGACCATACGCACGCTTGTATTTCCTTGCCTTTTATGCAAGCCAAAAAGCACGCTTATGTGGAGAAGCCTTTGACCCACAATATTCGGGAGGCGCGTATGATGGCTGAGGTAGCCGCGGCTCAAGGAATAGTAACTCAAATGGGTAATCAAGGTGCTTCTGGAGACGGTATACGTTTGGCGCAAGAGATGATTGATGCCGGACTCATTGGTGAGGTTCAAAAAGTCGATTGTTGGACCAATAGGCCCGTATGGCCTCAAGGGTTCAAACGTTTCGCAGAGCCTCAAGCAATTCCCAGTACCTTTGATTGGAACCTTTGGTTAGGGCCTGCAGCCATGCGTCCGTATAATGAAGGTTATCATCCGTTCAAATGGCGCGGGTTCTGGGACTTTGGAACCGGAGCAATGGGCGATATGGGCTGCCACATCATGGAGACTCCTTTCAAAACATTGGATTTAAGATTCCCCTATGAAGCAGAAGCCAGCTGTACCACTGTTTGGATCGATGATTTTGTAGAGGCCGATTACCCTGCGGCTTGCCCGCCCTCTTCCGTAGTGCGTTTGCGTTTTAAGACGGAGAAGCACGGTGATATAGGTTTGAACTGGTACGACGGTGGGATTATGCCAGATCTACCGCCAGAACTCGGTGATGGAGAACTGCCTGGTGATACTGGGGGTGGAAGTATTTTTCACGGGACCGAAGGTATTATGGTCACTGGAACCTATTCGGCCAATCCACGATTGTTGCCTAGTGAGCGCATGAAAGACTTCACGCCTCCACCGCAAACCATCAAACGCGTAACCACAGGGCACGCGGGAGAATGGGTAGAGGCTTGCCTCAATGGAGGAACGACCTCCTCACCATTTTCTTATGGTGGACCTTTGACAGAAGCCGTACTGATGGGGAACCTCGCCATTAAAGCCTTCCAATACAAGCAACTCAAGGACGGAAAGAAAGTTGGAGATTGGGCGCCCTACAACTATCCAGGTCGCAAAACCATCCTCTGGGATGGAGAAGCCATGAAAGTGACCAACTACGACAAGGCCAACGAATGGGTCCGCAGAAACTATCGCGAAGGTTTTGAAATCTAAAAACCCCAACCAAAAGGCCAGGGTTTATAGTTTCAGTGTTAAAGACTACTAGTAATATGTATAGCGTCTTACTTTGGCAATGTACTTAGCCAAACGGATCACCTGATGGCTGTATCCGTATTCGTTGTCGTACCATACATAAATGATGGCGTTATCACCATCTGCATTCACAATGGTGGCGTTGCTGTCATAAATAGATGGAGCAGAAGAACCAACAATATCAGAAGAAACCAATTCGTTGTTCAAAGAATACTTGATCTGTTCTACTAAATTACCCTCTAAGGCAGCCTTTTTCATGATCTTGTTAAGCTTAGCCGCCGTGGTCTTTTTCTCCAAGGTCAAATTCAAGATAGCTAAAGATCCATTCGGCACCGGTACGCGGATTGCGTTAGACGTCAATTTGCCTTCAAATGACGGAAGTGCTTTAGATACGGCACTACCAGCTCCGGTCTCCGTAATAACCATGTTCAGCGCAGCAGCACGACCTCTGCGGTATTTGCTGTGCATATTGTCCACCAAGTTTTGATCGTTGGTGTAGGCGTGAATGGTTTCTAGGTGTCCGTGTTTTACGCCCAAGCTGTCTTCAATTACTTTAAGTACAGGAGTAATTGCGTTAGTGGTACAACTCGCTGCGGAGAAGATATCTACTTGATCCGGATCATTGTCCAAATGGTTTACACCGTGTACAATATTTGGAATTCCTTTCCCGGGAGCGGTCAACAATACTTTTGAAGCGCCTTTGGCAGTCAGGTGACGTTGTAAGGCTTTATCGTCGCGGAAGGCTCCGGTATTGTCCATTACTAACGCATCTTTAATACCATAGGCGGTATAGTCGATTTCTTCCGGGCCGTTTGCAGAGATCATGTGAACGGTAGTTCCGTTGATCACTAAGGCGTTGTTCTTTTCATCGATCTGCACAGTTCCTGGGAAGTCTCCGTGTACAGAGTCGTACTGCAAGAGTGAAGCGCGCTTTTCCAAAACGCTTTTGTCTACGGCACCACGAGTAACAATGGCGCGCAGTCGCAATTGAGATCCATCTCCTGTGCGGCTCATCAAAATTCTGGCTAGCAATCTACCAATGCGTCCAAAACCATAAAGTACAACGTCTTTCGGCTCAATGCTGTTACCATTTTTAGCGTCTTTGAGTTTGTTGTGTACAAAGGCAGGAGCATTTCTATTGGCACCATCTTCCATATGGTACTCATAGGTAAGCTTCCCGATGTCTAATTTGGCCGCTGGCAAATTCATATTCTTAATGGCCTGAGCGATCTCAACAGAATCAAAAATAGAGATTGGCTTGCCAACAAAGGCTCCGGCGTATTCATGTAAACGCAAGATCTCACTTACGCTTTGATCAATTAGCGGGTTGCGGAATAGAACTAGTTCAATGTTCTTGTCGTACCAAAGATCACTGACGATCTTAATGAATTCAACGGTGGCCTTACGGCGATCAGTTTGGAAGGACAGCTCCTTTTCGTAGGTGGCTTCGAAACTCATAAAAGCAGGTTTAAAATTTTGGGCAAAAGTACCCATTTCAAACGTTTTAGTAACACTTTTATGAAATAATTTTTAAGGCGGAATTTGTCCGTCGCAAAACATAAAAAAACCCCTCTGCAAATTGCAAGAGGGGTTTAACTGTGTAAACTAATCTTAGCGCACAATAAATTTATTTACCTCGCCATCACGATCGATCATCGTAAGGCTAAATGGCTCGCTGGAATCTCTTGCTTCAATGATGCGACGCACGTCTTCTATATTTTCAACGCGCTCGTCGTTGATCTTAGTGATGATCACGTCGTCCCAATTGAATTTCCCCATATCTCGTGTGAGCACACGGTTCACAGATACTCCATAACTGGCATTGAATTCTCTGAGCTTCTTTTTGGTGATGTTCTTCACCTCGATCCCCAGATCATCGATCTGATAGGTTTCTAATTTGATCAACGTTACAGGTACTGTTTCTGTATCTCCGTCACGAATGATGGTCACATCTACAATATCATTGGGGCGTTTAGAGCCCACATAACCTACAAGGTCAGTGAATTTATTGATGCTGATCCCATCGATCTCTTTAATGATATCACCTTCTTCGATTCCTCCTAGATCGGCACCAGATCCTGTCTCAACCGTGCTTACATAAACACCCTCAGTTTCAGAAACGTCGGGTAGACGTTTAGCAGCATCGGCTACATTAACACCGCGGATCCCTAGAATACCGCGTTGTACAAAACCAAATTCTAAAATATCTTCTATGACTTTCTTGGTATTGTTTGAAGGTACCGCAAAAGAGTATCCTACATAAGATCCCGTTTGAGAGGTGATCGCCGTGTTGATCCCAATCAACTCACCACGAACGTTTACCAAAGCGCCACCACTATTACCGCGATTCACCGCAGCATCGGTTTGAATAAAACTTTGAGTACTGGAGCCGAACTGGTTCAAGTCACGCGATTTAGCACTTACAATTCCGGCCGTAACCGTTGAGGTCAAATTAAAAGGGTTACCAACAGCCAAGACCCATTCTCCAACTTTTACATCGTTAGAATCTCCAAAAGCTAGGTAGGGGAGGCTTTCCTCGGCATTGACCTTAATGAGGGCAATGTCTGTGCTCGGGTCTGTACCCACGAGTTCCGCTGGATATACTTGATTGTTATTTAAGGTCACTTCCAGTTCTGAGGCGTTCTCAATTACGTGGTTGTTGGTTACAATATATCCATCCGCAGAAATGATCACACCGCTTCCGGTTCCAACCATTTCTCGGCCACCACCACCTCCGTAAAAGAACTCCATGATATTTGTTGGGCCTTTACTTATGGTTGTATTTTTTACGTGCACCACAGCGTTCACAGAAATTTCTGCTGCATTGGTGAAATCAAAATTCAGTCCTGAATTCTCTAGCGTATTAAAGCCAGTGTTAACCACAGGGATCTCCTGCTGGCTTTGGGTAATGACTACAGGGGTTTCGTCTTCCAATAATTTGTATCCGCCCAACGTTACCATACCGGCAAGTAGAGCGACGGCAAATAGGGTTAGGTTTTTCTTCATCTTCTTTCTTTTTTAATCTTTGGATTATCAACTTAAATTTAGTCGAAATATTGACCAAAACTTAACGGTTTAACGCCTTTTAACACTAGTTAACGCAACCTTAGAACTTCCGATTTTCTATCTTTGTGCTCCATGGTTATAAACTTTGTCAAATATCAAGGCACCGGTAATGATTTTGTCCTTATCGACCATAGACAACCCTTCTTCAACAAAGAAGATGCCGAACTCATTGCGCAGTTGTGCAACCGACGTTTTGGCATAGGGGCTGACGGTTTGATCCTCTTAGAAGAGCATCCTGAGGCTGATTTTGAAATGGTTTATTTCAATGCTGATGGAAACCCGAGCAGTATGTGTGGAAATGGCGGTCGATGTACCGTGCATTATGCGCATAGTTTGGGTATGATAGGAGCTCAAACGCGCTTTATGGCTGTAGATGGTATTCACAAGGCCACGATTGAAGATGGGTGGGTAGCCTTGCAAATGGGCGATGTTGATACCATTACTGATAAAGACGGAGCTTATTTTTTGGATACCGGATCTCCCCATCACATTCAACTCTGTAAGGCAGTTCAGCAAGTGAACGTACAACAAGACGGGGCGGATATTCGTTACAATACCTATGGAACAGCGGGCGCGAATGTCAATTTTGTTGAGCCCGTATCTGCAGATCACTTTAAAGTGAGAACCTATGAGCGCGGTGTGGAGGCAGAGACCTATTCTTGTGGAACAGGAGTGACGGCTGTGGCTTTAGCGATGTTCCATGCAGGAAAAACAAGCGCCAATACCGTAAAGATCTCAACACCAGGAGGGGAATTGCAAATTTCCTTCACAGAGCAGGAAGGCCGTTACAGCGATGTAATTTTGGCAGGACCAGCAACTCCAGTATATCAAGGACAGTGGACGTCAAATTAAACAGTGATACCGTACGACTGAGAGCTTTGGAGCCTCAGGACCTCGACTTTTTGTTCGAGGTGGAGAACAATACCGCCATTTGGGAGGTTTCTAATACTTTGGTGCCTTATTCGCGTTTTGTGCTAAAACAATACTTGGAACAGGCTCATTTGGATATTTATACTGCCAAGCAGTTGCGTTTGGTCATTTGTACGCCTTCAGATACTAAGGCATTAGGATTTGTAGATCTTTTTGATTTTGATCCGAAGAACAAACGAGTGGGTGTGGGTATTTTGGTTTACGAGCCGGACAATCGCCGTCAAGGATATGCGCGAGAGGCCTTAAAGCTATTACTGCCTTATTGTTTTGACCATTTGGGGCTGCATCAGGTTTTTGCTAATATTGGTGCGCAGAATCTGGCGAGCGTTCAATTGTTTGAGTCCCTAGGATTCAATAAAAGCGGTGTTAAGCGCGATTGGCATTGGACCACAGCGGGTTATGCCGATGAATTAATCTATCAAAAGATCAATGAGCAATCTTAAAAAAGTCATTCTTTGGGTGCTGATCCTTGGAGTTGTTGCGGGTGGAATTTTCACCTATGTTGTGTATCAAACCATTTTTGCCGACAATACGGCTTTCAATAATGATCAGGCACACATTTATATTGAAAGCACCGCTGGATTTAACGACGTCAAGGAAGAATTGCGTCCGTTACTCAAAGATCTCGATGCTTTTGAAACGGTGGCCGAAAAGAAGTCGTACGTCGGGAACATAAAGGCGGGTCACTACGTGATCACCAAAGGGATGAGTAATAATGATATCATTAACACCCTTCGCGTTAATAATGTTCCGGTGACTATCCGCTTTAATAATCAAGAACGCTTAGAGGATCTTGCCGGTCGTTTGGCTGCGCAAGTAGAAATTGATAGTCTCACACTTTTAGAAGCCATGCGGGATCCGCGGTTTTTGGCAGAGAAAGGATTCAATCAGGCCAATGCTTTGAGCATGTACCTGCCTAACAGTTATCAGGTCTATTGGAATACGAGTCCAGAAGGATTGCGAGAAAAGATGTGGAAGGAATACGAGAACTTCTGGAATCAAGAGCGCAAGGCAAAAGCAGCGCAAATGGGCTTTACACCCTTGCAGATCTCCGCGCTTGCAGCAATCGTTCAAAAGGAGACCGCCAAAGCAGACGAACGCCCGAGAGTGGCCGGGGTCTATGTGAATCGTCTAAAAGTGGGTATGCCGTTACAGGCAGATCCTACTGTTATCTATGCTAAAAAGCTCTTAGATAACGACTTTCAACAACAGATCAAGCGGGTGCTCTACCGTGATCTGAAATTAGACTCTAAGTTCAATACCTATAAGTACGGTGGAATTCCTCCTGGTCCCATAAGCATGCCAGATATCTCCTCAATTGACGCCGTGCTCAACTATGAAAAACACAACTACTATTACTTTGTGGTCAATGTAGAGAACTTTGGGTATCATAAGTTCGCAGAGTCCATTGAACAGCACAATCGCAACCGCGCAGCCTATGTACGCTGGATTAACGAGCAAGGCATCAATCGTTAATTTTTATCATTTTCGCATACTTTCTTACCTAAAACTGACGTGTTGATAAGCGGTTAGCAAGTTTTTTGCAGCCTTCGTACTACGCAAACGTTTTCGCTATACTTTTAATAAAACCAAGTATATCAGCGAGTTAGGGGTTTTTCCTGTGTTTAAGACAAGCTTAACAGAAAAAATTTGCAGGTTCTGTTATATGTTGTAATTTTGCCCGCTGAAAATGTAAAGCATCGGCTTTGCAAATTCCAAACAATATGATACGTAGTTTAATACGAATTGTAGTACTTCCAATGGTGATCCTAATCATCACGGTTGGATTCAAAGTTCGCGAGGATGCTACGATAGATCATGCAGATCTTTCAGCATATAAGGTAACAGAGAACAACGTTTGTTTCAATGTTCCTACCCTTGAAGAACAACGCTCTTTTGATTATGACATGTTTTCTCCGTTTTTGGGTTACTCCTATCTAGGATTCCGTGAGGCCTTGGCTTTTAAGGAATCACAAGGCAGATACACGGTAGTGAACCAGTTCGGGTATATGGGTAAATATCAATTTGGTAAAGCGACTTTGCGTATGATCGGGGTTTATGATGCCAGTGATTATTTACAGCGTCCTGAAGTTCAGGAAGAGGCTTTTGCAGCATACGCTTCACGTAATAAGTGGGTATTGCGAAGAGATATTCGCAGATATGTTGGCCGGACCATTAATGGAGTAAAAGTGACGGAATCCGGAATTCTTGCTGCAGCGCATTTGGCAGGGCCGGGGAACGTAAAGAAATATTTGAGAAGCGGAGGCGCAGTTGGTTTCAACGATGCTTTCGGAACCTCAATAAGATATTATATGCGCAAGTTTGCTGGCTACGATACTTCCGGAGTCATTGCAGACAAGACCGCGAAAGTGGAACGCATATAACGAAGTTAAGTTTAGTTGGTTAGTTATTTTGAATGATGAATAAGGTGGGTCTTTTATGTAGGTCCACCTTATTTTTTTTCCATTGATCCACCGTAAGGGTTTTAATGTACTCTGTGGGTAGCGTGATATCAGTTGCCACACAAAGACGCGTATCTCCGAGAAGTGTGCTTAATAAAGCATCCATCAATTGTCCATTTCTATATGGAGTTTCAATAAAGAGTTGCGCCTGGTCATTTGCCTTAGAATCGCGTTCTAATTGTTTGATCTCCTTTCTGCGCTCGCGTTTATCTATCGGAAGATAACCGTGAAAAGCAAACTTTTGGCCATTCATACCACTAGCCATCATGGCCAGTAGGATAGAGGAGGGTCCCACAAGTGGAACTACCTGAATGTCCATTTCATGTGCTAAGGCCACCACTGCAGCGCCAGGGTCGGCTATGCCGGGACAGCCTGCATCAGAAATAATACCCACATCAAATCCTTCTAAACAAGGATCGATAAAACTCCTAATCTCACCAGGATCGGTGAATTTGTTTAGCTGCTGTAGATGAAGATCTGGCTGAGATTTACTCGGAGCAATACGTTGAATGGAGCGTCTGGCGCTCTTTTCGTGTTCTACAACATAGTGGTTGATCTGCTCAACAGCTTTGCGAACAGTCAGCGGGAGGACTTCCAAAGGATTGGATTCCCCCAAGGTAGTCGGTATTAGGTAAAGCTTTCCCTTGGGGGTGTCCATTGTTATAATACTATTTTAAGTGTTTGCACTCCGCCATTGGTGTCAGTGATCTGCGCAATGTAGAGTCCGTTAGCGTAAGTGGATTTAGATACGCTCAGCTCCTGAGTGTCGAGGTTGTTAAGATCCAGAACCTTAGCTCCGTTGATCTGGAACAACTGCAGCGATTGTAAGCTGTTGTTTGCTGATTTGAATACTAATTGTTCCGTGTTCTGGTCGACAAACCAATTGAAAGCATTTGCAGCTTCTTGCTCTTCTACATTGAGTAAAAGATCCACCACGCGGTAGATTCCGCCTCCTAAAGAAACGGCGTATAATTCGTTGTTGATGTCTTCACCAAAGCTCGCCCAAGGCTGACTGGTGTCCAATGCCCATTCCAAGTTGTTGCTGGCGTCTACTGTTCCGATCTCACCCGTACAGATATCAGCAAAGAAATACAAGCCGTCTAGAGAAGGATAGTCGTCTCCGCGATATACGTAGCCACCGGTAATGGAGCAACGTCCGCCGGAGTGGGTGTATTCCGCTACAGGAAATTCATAGTTGTCTGCAGTAGCGCAACCAGAAGTGTTAAACGGAGCGTTACCTTCATAACAGCGCCATCCGTAGTTGATCGGGGCAGCTGTGGAGGCTACCTTGTTGATCTCCTCACGACTTCCTTGTCCAACATCAGCGATCCATAGTTCACCGGTATCTGCATCAAAGCTAAAGCGCCATGGGTTTCTAAGCCCTGGAGCCCAGATCTCGTCCAAAGCAGAACTATCTCCTACATAAGGATTGTCTGCGGGGATATAAGGTGCAGCAGCATCAACATCTAAACGCAATAGTTTTCCAAGCAGTGTACCAAGGTTTTGAGAGCGGTTTCCTGGATCTCCAGCGCTTCCTCCATCGCCAGAAGCTATGTAGAGCATCCCATCAGGTCCAAACTGCAAGCAACCACCGTTGTGATTGGTGAACGGTTGCGAAAAACTAAGCATCTGTAATTCAGAGCCAGCGTCTGCTACATTGGGATCACTGCTCACGCTAAAGCGGGAGATCTGTGTATCGTTAGAGGTGTTGGTGTAGTATACATAGAAAAAGCCATTGGTTGCGTAATCTGGGTGGAAAGCCAGGCCTAAAAGACCGCGTTCTCCTCCAGAGTTTACAATGGGATCAATGTCTAAAAAAGGAGTTGAGTTGATGGTTCCGTCGGGATTTAAAATACGGATCGCTCCGCCTTGTTCCACGACAAAAAGGCGCTCGTCTCCGGCGTTCTGTAAATCAACTGGACTGTCAAATCCACTTGCAAACAACTCAACATCAATGTCTTGTGCGAGGCTAGCGCTTCCAAAAAGCAAAGCAGCCGCACAGAAAAGGGTAGATAATTTCATAGCGTAGGTTTTTTAGATTTCGTTAAAATTAGGGAAAATTATTCAGCAGTTCAAAACCAGAGGAACATCCACTAGATTCGCTCCTTAATAATATCGCAGGCTTGATCTAACATATCATAGACATTGGCAAAGCCATCAGTGCCTCCGTAATAAGGGTCGGGGACGTCTACATTTTCTCCGGGAAAGATAGCATCGAGGATCAAAGATACCTTCTGTTTGTCTTGATCATTTCGCGCCAAACGAATCACATCGCGGTAGTTGGAATTATCCATGACAAAAATATGATCAAACCGATCAAAATCGTTCACGCCGAATTGTCTTCCGCGTTGCCCACTAATATCCAAACCATGCTCTTTTGCAATGGCTATGCTGCGAGGGTCTGGTGCTTCACCTGTGTGCCAACCACCGGTACCGGCAGAATCCACTTCAAATTTTTTACGGCCAAAAAGTTTAGAGCGCATAATTCCCTCTGCCAAAGGACTCCGACAGATATTTCCCAAACAGACCATAAGAATTCTGGTCTTTTCCATAAGATATTAGAGGGTAAGCTTTTTATTTAAGTCTTCCACGTATTTGCGGAATTGCTTGTCTGTAGCAGAAAGGTTGTCAACAGTTTTACAGGCGTGTAAAACGGTGGCGTGATCGCGTTTTCCGATCTGAGACCCAATACTGGCCAAACTCGCTTTGGTGAATTTCTTCGCAAAGAACATAGCCAATTGCCTAGCTTGAACAATATGACGCTTACGTGTTTTAGACTGTAAGGTGTCTACGTCCATTTGGAAGTAATCACTCACTACCTTTTGGATATAGTCAATAGAAACTTCGCGCTTGGTGTGCTTCACATAATTGTCCACGATCTTCTTGGCTAGATCAATAGTGATCTCACGCTTGTTGAAAGAAGAGTGAGCGATCAAGGAAATGATAGCGCCTTCCAGTTCACGGATGTTGGTCTTAATGTTGTTGGCTAAGAACTCAACGATCTCTTCCGGCATATCTACACCGTCTCTAAAGAGTTTGTTTTTGATAATCGCGATGCGGGTATCAAAATTCGGGTGTTGTAGTTCTGCAGATAGTCCCCACTTAAAACGAGATAACAAGCGCTGCTCTATATCAATCATATCAACAGGAGCCTTGTCTGAAGTCAAGATCACCTGCTTACCGTTTTGGTGTAAGTGATTGAAAATGTGGAAGAAAACATCCTGTGTTCCTGCTTTTCCAGAAAGCAATTGGATATCATCTACAATAAGTACATCAATGATCTGATAGAAATGAATGAAATCATTTCTGTTATTCTTTTTAACCGACTCGATGTATTGCTGAGTGAATTTCTCTGCAGAAATGTAGAGGACGGTCTTTTCTGGATATTTGTCTTTGATCTCCACTCCAATGGCGTGTACCAAATGAGTCTTTCCAAGGCCAACGCCTCCAAAGATCAGAAGTGGGTTGAAGGAAGTTCCTCCTGGTTTGTTGGCTACAGCCATACCCGCGGAGCGCGCTAAGCGGTTGGAATCTCCTTCTAAGAAATTTTCAAAATTGTAACTCGGATTGAGTTGCGATTCGATCTTTACATTGCGAATCCCAGGAATTACGAACGGATTCTTAAGTTCTGGGCTTTTGTTCTTTATAGGAACGTCCACCTCTTGACTTTTAAGGTTCGTGCGCTGTGTACTCGGGATCTTTTCTGTAAAAGGTTGTTTGTTGCCGTATGTATTCTCCATTTTGATCACATAGACCAATTTGGCTTCGGCACCCAACTCTTTGGTTAAGGCAACTTTTAAGAGCTTTACATAATGCTCCTCTAACCACTCGTAAAAAAACTTACTCGGAACCTGAATGCTCAAGGCATTATCGGTGAGCTTAACTGCTTGAATCGGTTCAAACCAAGTTTTGTAGGCTTGAGTTGTAATATTGTCCTTTATAAAAGACAGACAATGGTTCCAAACAGATTCCGCGGTTCTGCTCATAATGTATTAAAAAAGTGTTGTTTTTGAGTTGTTAGTTGCTGTAGAAAAAAATAGGGGATAGTGACTTCCCTAACAATTCCTTAACCCTGCAAATATGTGAACAAAAAAATGAAAAAAAAAATGGAAGCAGTATTGTATTTTAAGTTTTTTTTTGTGATACTTCCATAAAGGGAAAGATACAACTTTTACTTCACTTATTTAAATCCTAAACTTTGCTGCCGCACACTTTTGAATTTCGGGTGAGATATGGAGAAACTGACCAGATGGGAGTGGTCTATCACGGCGCGTATCCCGCGTATTTCGAGATGGGACGCACGGAATGGCTCAGAAATCTAGGTGTCACTTATCGGTGGATGGAAGAACACGATGTCATGTTGCCAGTAGTTGATTTGTCCATCAGATACAAGCAACCCGCTCGCTATGACGATAGACTTGTGTTAACCACTGAGTTACGGGAAAACCCCAGCTACAAAATCACCTTTGATTACACCTTGAAAAATACTTCTGAAGAGGTTCTCGCAACGGCGTCCACGACCTTGGTTTTTAAATCAGCAGTTAACAATAAATTAATACGAGTTCCTGATTATATCACCGAGCGTTTGAAGGCGTAATCCTACTAACGCTAATTTGTAGGAATAAACTGCGCCGGATAGAGCTTTTTGACCGCATTTTCTACACGACTTATTCGAGAAGAACGAACCTGTAAATGGAGACTGACATCTTGAGCGCTTTCCTGGCTGATAATGGTTATACCTTCTTCATCAATTAACCTCATAATTCTGCCCAACAGATTATAGGGTGTTTTGATCACAAACGGTGTTTCTATATAGCGCGTTTCGATCTCGCTGGCTTCCAATGCTAGTTTAGCTCCAGTTCTATAGGCGTTGATCAGTCCGCCAATACCCAGTTTAGTGCCGCCAAAGTAACGCACTACCACTACCAGAACATCCGTAAGCTCAAAAGCTTGTATCTGCCCGTAAATTGGAGCGCCGGCACTGTTCGCAGGTTCACCGTCATCATTGGCTCTGTACTGTGGTTGCGATACCCCTAGCTGATAGGCGTAACACCAATGGCGTGCAGTATGATGCTCTTTTTTTAAGGTTTCAATATGTTCTGCCACTTCTTCCACAGCGCTTAAGGGAAAGGCATAACCTAAGAATTTGCTCCCGCGATCTTTGAAGATCTGCGGGCTGCTTGGCGCTTTTATGGTTTTATACTGATCTTCCATTAGGTGAAATAGGCAATGATGGCAATACTGACAAGGGCAAGTGCTATTCCTACCCAGTTACTGGTACTCAAGCGTTCTTTGAACAAGAGAATACCTGTCAAAGTGGCTAAGATAACAATAGCTATATTGTTCATAGTAAATACTGTAGCGCTGTCTAAATACGAAATCCGCAGAGCCTGAACCAAAAAGTAGATGCTGAAATAATTAGGAATACCCAAGGCGATCCCTGCGATTATGTTTCTCGGAGCAATGCTTAGTTGGGATTGCATTCGTTTGTAGAACAGTAGCAGTATACCGCTTATCGCAGCTGCCGCAAAGATGGTTGCAGAGAATTGACTGACCTCTGTTGGACCCACGCGGTCTTCTTCCAAAAATTTAATGCTGGTATCAATAACTCCACTGCCTAAGAATACCAATAAGGGTAGAGCGAGGTCCTTTAAGGCCAAAGAAGTCTGCGCTCCCGATTTTTTGGAACTGAGGTACAGGGCCACAAGTGCTAAACCAATTCCAATCAGCTTGGGAAATGTAGCTACTTCCTTATAATAAAGAAACCCGAAGAGTATAGGAATGGCAACGCTCATTTTAGTAGCTACGGATACTACCGAGAGTCCTAAGCGCTGAGCCGTCAAGGCCATTAAATTAAAAATAGCAATAAACAGTATCCCTAAACACAGTGCTGGCATAAACCAGCTTTTGGTCCAAGGGGCATCTTCTAGGTTAAGCACTCCATAAGCGATATAGCCACAACTCGCTGCAACGATATAGTTGACAACGATGGCTTGAAAAGTATTTACCTTTAAGCGTCCAAAGGCCTTGAATAAGGTTAGGATAATGGTAGAAGAGACTATGGATAATATGAGGTTGATCAAAGCTGCGCGGGATTCAAATAAGTATGCAATTGGTCTTGGTCGATTTTTTCAACTGCTGTTGGCTCCAATTTGAGCTCAGGAGCTGCAATGCCATCCCCTAAGTTCACTGCGCCGGTGAATACACGGGCCTCGTCCCAAATTCCTGATTGTATGAATCGATTCAGCGTATCTGCTCCGCCTTCTATCAACACTGATTGCAACCCATGATCGTAGAGTATGGCGAGCAAGTGATCTATTTCAAAGCTCAGTTCTTGCACCTTTATACAGGACACGTTTGGGAATTCTTTGGAGTTGTCCTTTGTCGTAATTACAAGGGTCTGAGTGCTACCGTCTAAGAGTTTTAAAGTCGGATCGAGTTTTCCCTTCGGATCCAAAACAACCCGCACCGGAGACTTGCCGGGCCAGTCTCTTGTGGTTAAAGAGGGGTTGTCTGCCAATGCTGTGTTCACCCCGATAAGGATCGCAGATTCTTCGCTGCGCCAACGGTGTGTTCTTTGTCGGCTTAACGTATTGCTTATCCATACAGGAGCTTGCGTGTTCTTTGATTTTGGTGCTAAAAATCCATCCGAGCTTTGCGCCCACTTTAAAAGGACATACGACCGCTTTTTTGAATGAAAGGTAAAAAAGCGCCGGTTGAGAAATTGCGCCTCTTTTTCTAATACACCAGAAATCACTTCAACGCCTGCTGCTTTGAGTTTCGCGATACCTCGACCTGCAACTTGCGGGTTAGGGTCGGTACTTCCAATAACCACACGCGCTACTTTGTGTTTGATCAATAAATCAGAGCAAGGAGGAGTTCTTCCGTGATGCGAGCAAGGTTCCAAGGAAACATAAGCTGTGGCTTCTTGGAGCAAGTTTTTATCCTTGACACTGGCAACTGCATTAACCTCGGCATGAGGTTCTCCAGCACGTTGGTGCCATCCTTCACCGATGATGGCGTTTTTGTACACAATCACACAGCCTACCATGGGATTTGGATCTGTAGTGCCTTGACCCAGTTTGGCCAATTCAAGACAACGCCTCATAAAGGGGAGATGCTCCTGTTGATTGTGGCTTGAATTTGCTGCGGATGAACTCACAAAGATTGTGTAATTTAGCTTCAAAAATACGACAATTCATCATGTCTTCTTTCACCATCAGACCCATACTTCCCAAAGACGATATTCAGATCGCAGAAGTGATCAAAAAAGTGCTTGTAGAACACGGTGTGCCTAAGGTAGGTACCGCTTACGAGGATGAAGCGCTGAATTGTATGCACAAAACCTATCAAGTTCCAAGAGCGCAGTATTTTGTAGTGGATACGCCTCAGGGAATTATCGGTGGAGCAGGGGTGGCCCAGTTGGCCAATTTTGACGGCAATATCTGTGAGCTGCAGAAGATGTATTTTTTGCCAGAGGCTCGCGGTCGCGGAATCGGATCGGCCATGATGGAGCGATGCCTGGAGACGGCCAAGAACTTCCGTTTTGATCAGTGTTATCTCGAGACTATGCCCAATATGCATGCTGCTCAAAAACTTTATAAGAATACTGGTTTTCATTATATCGACTGTGCCATGGGCAATACGGGGCACTACAGCTGTCCGGTACATATGCTAATCGACCTTTAGTTTGAACTACAAACAACTTCATCAGCATTGGCAAGAAAGTCTGGAGCCAATCTATGGCTTAGAAGAGGTTACTGCTTTGTTGGATCTGGCATTACATCATTGCAGTGAAATAGAGCCCGCACGGTTTAGAATCGAACCTCAGATCCCATCGGCTTTACTTAAAGAATTAACTGCTATTGAAAAGCGGTTGGCGCAGCAAGAGCCTATTCAATATATATTAGGACAAGTACACTTTTACCAATTGGAGTTAAACGTTGGCCCCGGCGTATTGATTCCCAGACCAGAAACAGAGGAATTGGTGGCCTGGATCTTAGAGGATCACCCCAATAAAGAAGCCACGGTCATTGATTTTTGCAGCGGTTCAGGAGCTATAGCCTTGGCGTTAAAGGCCAATAGGAACCCATGGAAGGTGACGGGATTGGAGTGGTCTGAGGCCGCTTTGCAGATAGCACGTCAAAACAAGAAAGCACTCGGCTTGGATGTTGAATTTATTCACGCTGATCTTTTTGCTGCCGATGCGGTGGAGGGAACGTTTGATATTATGGTCAGTAATCCTCCCTATGTGCGCGAATCTGAACGCCAGCTGATGAATCCCAATGTTTTGGAGCACGAACCCGATATGGCCTTGTTTGTTGCGGATGACGACCCTTATGTGTTTTATACCCGTATCGCAGCTTTGGCGCAGCTTCATTTAAAACCTCAGGGGACGCTTTATCTGGAAATCAATGAGTATCTTAGTGAGGAACTCACGCAGCAATTAGAAGCCATGGGCTTTGCGGTGGAACTGCGGCAAGACCTTTACCTCAAAGACCGGATGCTCAAATGTCAAAAGAAATAAGCTTGGATAGAATTGCAGTTTTCTGCGGAAGCAGCAGCGGAAACGATATGGCCATAACCGATGCCGCTCAGAAGTTGGGGCAACTCTTAGTAGCCCAGCAGATAGAGCTGGTCTATGGTGCCGCCAAGATCGGAGTCATGGGAGAGATTGCCAAGGCTGTTTTGGATGCCGGTGGATACGTAACCGGCGTTATCCCTGAGTTCCTGAAACGCAAAGAAGTGGTTCATCTGGGGCTTTCAGAATTGATAACTACAAAGAATATGCACCAGCGCAAACTCATCATGAGTGAACGCAGTGATGGTTTTATAGCGCTTCCCGGAGGCTTTGGAACCCTAGAAGAACTCTTTGAGATCATCACTTGGTCGCAATTAGGGCTGCATCAAAAACCCGTGGGTCTTCTCAATATAAATGGCTTCTATGATCCTTTGATCAATCTTCTGGAAGGGATGGTTCGCAAGGGTTTTCTCAAAATGGAGAATTTTGAGATCCTCTTGGTTGCCACGGAGCCCGAACAGCTTTTGGACAAAATGCGCAGTTTTGTGCCTAAAAATGTGCCAAAGTGGTTGACTCAAGATCGAACCTAATCGATAAAGTGTTAATTTTCATCGATTAAATACAAAGTGCTACTTTTTTTGTATTTTTATACTTAATTCAATTACCGTCCGAATACATTTGAATCGTAAACAAATCACAGGGGTGTGATTTTAAGTTTCGCATTTAAAGACTTTAGGTCTTTATAAATATTGTTTGGTTGTGGGACGGCCACAATCTCCGAGAGATGTTGATGCGCGTTAAGGATTAGGAATTTTAAAGCAATTCATATTTTGGAGTCAACGGTTGTGGCTGGTCTCACTTTTTTTATACCGACATTTTAGAAACACTACATACGATCTTTATATAGCCATCAATTCACAAATATTAATGCCGAGTTCAGCTTTTATTGGTTGGATGAACTCAGAGCAGGAGACATGGAGTAGAGTGTATTTGTGAACTTGACCTTGAAAGGGCCTTTTTAAGCAGTAGTCTTCTTTCCGTATTCAGCCTAGCGGCGATCCCCGCGGTCTAGAAGTTATCACCATGATTTTTGCGTTAGTTATCTTTGGAACTACTCTTTTAAAGGCCCTTTCTATTTTCTTTTTTTACCGTTGATAAATACTGCAAAACTCCCAGAATTTTGCCCTGGTTTCACTAAGTGAAAACCCCAGAGCTTTATTATTTTTGGAGAAAGTGAAACTCCATGGAAATTCAGCAGCAGATCCACGCCTTACGGGAAGAACTCAGACAACACAACTACAACTATTATGTGTTGGATGCTCCCGTGATTTCTGATTTCGAGTTTGACACTAAATTGAAGCAGCTTCAAGAACTAGAAGCGGCGCATCCCGAGTTTTATGATCCGAATTCTCCGAGCTTGCGCGTTGGAGGGCAAGTCACCAAGAACTTCAACACTTTGGTGCACGAACACCGCATGTATTCCTTAGACAATTCCTATTCAAAAGAGGATCTATTGGATTGGGAAAAGCGCATCAAGAAAGCGGTGGACGGCCCAGTAGAATACACCTGTGAATTAAAGTATGACGGCGCTTCCATGAGCCTTACCTATCAAGACGGGCAATTGGAAAAGGCCGTGACTCGCGGAGACGGTGTTCAAGGAGATGAGGTCACCACCAATATTAGAACCATTAAGTCAGTTCCTTTGCAACTCAAAGGAGATTTCCCAGCTCGATTCGATATTCGCGGGGAGATCGTTTTGCCCTTTGAAGGCTTTGAGGCCATGAACGCTGCACGAATTGCTGCAGGTGAGGAACCTTATCGCAATCCACGCAACACGGCAAGTGGGAGTTTAAAGTTACAAGACAGTGCAGAGGTTGCCAAACGTCCATTGGAATGTTTACTCTACAGCGTGGTAGGCGATAATTTAGGCCTTACCACGCAATTTGAAAGTTTAGAAAAAGCCGCCTCTTGGGGATTCAAAGTACCCAAGCACGCCGTATTGGCCAAAAGCATTGATGAGGTTTTAGAATTCATCAATCATTGGGATGTGGCTCGTCATGAGCTTCCTTATGAAACTGATGGTGTTGTAATTAAAGTCAACAACCTACGGCAACAAGAAGAACTTGGATTTACAGCCAAGGCTCCACGATGGGCCATGGCTTATAAATTTCAGGCAGAACAAGCCTCTGCCGTATTACACACCATAACCTATCAAGTAGGGCGTACCGGAGCTATAACGCCCGTGGCAAATTTAGAACCTGTTTCTCTGGCCGGGACCATTGTAAAGAGAGCCTCTCTGCACAACGCAGATCAAATTGCGAAGTTGGATATCCGTGAAGGAGATACTGTTTATGTTGAAAAAGGGGGAGAGATCATACCGAAGATCGTTGGGGTGGATCTGAGTCAGCGCCCTGGAGATTCTCAGCCTACAAAATACATCACCCATTGTCCCGAATGTCAAACGGAATTGGTGCGCGCGGCCGATGAGGCCTTACACTATTGCCCGAATGAGACCGGTTGCTTCCCGCAGATCGTGGGGAAAATACAGCATTATATCTCCAGAAAGGCCATGGATATTGAAGGGCTAGGTGGAGAGACCGTGGCGCTTTTAGTCAAAGAAGGTTTGATCACCAACTACGCTGATCTTTATGATTTGCGTGTGGATCAGCTTTTACCTTTAGAGCGTATGGCGCAAAAGAGCGCAGAAAATTTGGTTGATGGAGTAGCCAAGAGCCGAGAGATTCCTTTTGAGCGCGTCTTGTTTGCTTTAGGAATCCGATACGTTGGCGAGACCGTTGCTAAAAAACTAGCGCGCCATTATAAATCCATTGAAGCCCTTGAGCAAGCCTCAGAAGATGATTTGATAGGTGTGGATGAGATCGGTTCTGCGATAGCGCAAAGCGTGGTGCAGTGGTTTTCAGAAGAGAAACATCAGCAACTCATAATCCGATTAAAAGCAGCTGGAGTGCAATTACAACTCTCAGAAGAGGTTTTGGCTAATCAGACCGATACCTTGAAAGGCGATGTTGTTGTGGTAAGTGGTGTTTTTAGTCGTGTTTCACGTACCGAGCTCAAAAAGCTCATTGAAGATAACGGCGGAAAGGTTTCTAGTTCTATCTCGTCCAAGACCACTTATGTGGTGGCGGGTGATAAGATGGGGCCAAGCAAACGCACCAAAGCAGAGTCTTTGGGCGTAGCCCTAATTACGGAAGACGAATTTTTAGCCAAACTGGGGCAATAAGCCATGATCGGTGCGTTAAAACATAAAAGTGTGCTCAAGCAGTTGCGTAAAAGCATTGCCAGCCAAGAGCGCGAATTGCCGACAACGGCGGTGAGTTCGCTAATGGTGCTCTGTCAAGAAGGTTCGCCTGAGCTAAAATCCGCAGTGATGAAGCTGGCTGACAAGCTTGGTATAGATCAGGAGGCAGTTTACTATCGCGAGTTTGTGACCGGACTTAAACCTGACCAGTTGCAGTCTGACCAATGGTGTAAAAAGCACTTTGGTTGGCAAGGGAAATTGCAACATGAAGATGCAGCGACCTTTGCGCAAAAGGACTTTGATTTGATCATCGGTTATTATTGGGAGCCCAATGCGCTTTTGGATAATCTGATTGCAAGTAAACCTCATGCGTTCCGGGTGGGGCCTTTGGGAGGCCATGAAGAACTCTTTGACCTAACCATAGCAACTCCAAAAGGAGACTGGGCTGCTTTTGAATTTGAATTGATAAAATATCTTACCTTATTGAAACTTTGCCGTTAAGGCCCTTAGAATTATGCAAGAATTAATTGGAACCGGAGTGGCGCTGATCACTCCTTTTGACGCTCATGGAAATCCAGACCTCGAAGCCCTCACGGCTTTGGTGGATTTCAATATTGAAAATGGAGTGGATTATTTAGTGGTGCTCGGTACTACTGCGGAATCTGCAACACTAACGGCCGAGGAGAAAGCAGCAGTAAAGGCCTGCATTACCAAAGCAAATAATAAACGCGTTCCAGAAGTGCTCGGAATAGGGGGGAACAACACGGCGGCAGTGGTTGAAGAACTCAAAACTACAGACCTGAGTGATTACGCGGCAGTGCTATCGGTATCGCCATACTACAATAAGCCTACGCAAGAAGGGATCTACCGTCATTTTGAGGCTGTGGCAAATGCCACTGATAAGCCGATCATCCTTTACAATGTTCCGGGAAGGACCTCTTCTAATATGGCTCCTGAGACTGTGGCTCGATTGGCTGCAGATTTTGACAATGTGGTTGCGATCAAAGAAGCTGCGGGTGATATTGTTCAAGCCATGGAACTTTTAAGGCTGGTTCCAGAAGACTTTTTGGTGATCTCTGGAGACGATATGATCACTTTGCCAATGGTTCTTGCCGGAGGCGCTGGAGTGATCTCTGTGATTGGGGAAGGAATGCCTGCGGAGTTTTCTGCCATGGTACGATTGGCCAGAGCAGGTCAGAACGAGCAAGCCAGAGCCCTGCAATATCAACTTATGCCCGTAATTGATATGATCTTTGAGGAGGGCAATCCGGCTGGGATCAAGGCCTTGTTAGCGCATCGAGGAATTTGTAGTGCAAATGTCCGTTTACCATTGGTAGAAGCAAGCGCTGGACTCAAAATGCGTATAGCCGATTTTTTAAAGGAATTTTAAGCCCGAGTTAAACTTTTCACAATCCGCATGGCACAAGGGCTGGAGTGTTTTAGCTTCGTGCAGAGAAGTGTTTTGTAATCTCGAAGAATTAACTAATTTTGCAGGATGTTTTTAAACAAAAACAAATATTACCTTTTGGCCCTTGGGGCGCTACTTTTGGTGGGAGCTTGTTCTCCCTTCCAAAAAGTGTATAAATCAGATGACGTAGCGGCTAAGTATCGCTTTGCAGATTCCTTGTATCAAGTTGGGAAGTATCGCAAAGCCCTAAAGCTGATGGAGGAGATCGTTCCTGCCTATCGTGGGAAGCCACAAGCAGAGCGTTTGATGTTCTTCTACGCCGATACCTATTACCAGCTAGGAGACTTCTATTTATCAGGCTACCAGTTTGAGCGTTTTGTGCGTTCGTATCCAAACAGTGATCGCGTGCAAGAGGCAGCCTACAAAGGGGCAAAGAGTTATTATGAGTTGTCACCGCGTTACTCCCTAGACCAGGAGGACACCTATACAGCTTTAGAGAAGTTGCAAGGCTTTATTGATCAATTTCCAGATTCAGATTACTTGCAAGAGGCCAATGGTTTGGTGGATGAACTCAACTCTAAATTAGAATACAAAGCGATCCGTATCGCTAAATCATACTATCACCGCGAAGATTACAAATCGGCCATCGAGGCTTATGACAACTTTGCGACTGATTTCCCGGGGAGCCAATACAGAGCAGAAGCGTTCTTTATGCGACTCGAATCAGAATACAAACTAGCGATCAATAGTTTTGAGACTTTGGTACCTGAACGTTTAACAGCCGCCAAAGAATATTACGACAGTTTTATGAAGTATTTTTCGGATTCCGAATACAGAGAAGCTGCCGATGAGATCTATCAAGACATTGAAGCGCGCATGGAATCCTTGAACACTGAAACAAAATCTTAAGGTTAGCACATATGATGAATTTAAAGAAATTGGACGCACCTATCAACACTACCACTTATGATAAGAACTTGGTAGATGCTCCAACCGACAACATTTACGAGGCGATCTCAATTATTTCTAAGCGTGCCACACAGATCAACGCTGAGATCAAAAAGGAGTTGTTGGAGAAACTGGATGAGTTCGCGACCTACAACGATTCTTTAGAGGAGATCTTTGAGAACAAAGAGCAAATCGAAGTATCAAAGTTCTACGAAAAGCTTCCTAAGCCACATGCATTGGCGATCCAAGAGTGGTTGGAAGATAAGATCTACCACCGCAACACTCAGGAGGACGAGGCTTAATTAATTCTGCCATGTCTGTTTTAAAAGGAAAGCGCATATTACTGGGGGTAACCGCCGGGATTGCCGCTTACAAAACAGCTTGGCTGGTAAGACTATTGGTCAAAGCCGAAGCGGAAGTACGCGTGGTAATGACCCCGTCTGCCAAAGAGTTTGTGACTCCGCTTACCCTTTCTACACTTTCTAAGAATGAAGTATATTCTTCCTTTACTGATGAGGAAGATGAGAATGCTCGATGGAACAATCACGTAGAGCTCGGCCTATGGGCTGATTATCTGCTGATCGCTCCGGCAACGGCAAATACTTTGGCTAAAATGGCCAACGGTGTTTGTGACAACTTGTTATTGGCAGTTTATCTCTCCGCCAAATGCCCAGTACTTTACGCACCAGCTATGGATCTGGACATGTACAAGCACCCTTCCACAAACGCAACTTTTGAAAAGCTTGAAAGCTTTGGAAACATTCAAATTCCTGCAGGCCATGGAGAATTGGCCAGTGGTCTGGTAGGGCAGGGCCGTATGGCAGAACCTGAAGAAATCCTGAACTTTCTAGAAAAATACATCGCTGACGGACTTCCATTGCGAGGCAAAAAAGTCTTGATCACCGCCGGGCCTACCTATGAGGCCATTGATCCCGTGCGTTTTGTGGGGAATCATTCCAGCGGCTTGATGGGATACAAGATCGCAGAAAGAGCTGCAGACTTGGGTGCAGAAGTAACCCTGATCAGTGGTCCCTCTCATTTACAGTTGCAGCATGCATTGGTGAAAATTGTCCGCGTGATCTCTGCTCAAGAGATGCTGGAGGCTGTTCAGGCGCATTACGCTTCCGCCCATATTGGTGTTTTCGCTGCAGCCGTGGCAGACTATAGACCAGTGGCTCCTGCGAAAGAAAAGATCAAAAAGACTGGAGATACACTAGAGATCCAACTCGAAAAAACCCAAGACATTCTTGGCTGGGCAGGAAATCAAAAGAAGGAGCAGTTTTTGGTCGGCTTCGCCTTGGAAACTCAGAACGAATTGGCCAACGCAAAAAAGAAGCTGGAGAAAAAGAATTTAGATTTAATTATACTAAATTCGCTCAGAGACGAAGGGGCTGGTTTTAAGTCTAAAACCAATAAAGTGACCTTTATAGATAAGAATGGTACAATTTTACCGTTTGAACTGAAAGATAAAGCAGCTGTAGCTGCAGATATCTTGGATTACATTATAGCGCAGCAATGAGAAGATTACTAGTTTTGATTTGTGTCTTAGTGGGTTTGAGCGCCTCTGCTCAGGAAATCCGATGCACAGTAACGGTTAACGCGGAACAAACCGCCAGAGCCGATTTGCAGATCTTTAGAACCCTAAAGAATCAGATCGAAGAGTTTGTCAATGAATACCAGTGGACCAATATGAAGATGACCACTCAGGAACGCATTGATATGAATCTGGTAATCATTGTGACCAACTATGATGGCGATGATTTTACTGCGACTCTGCAAGTGCAATCGTCTCGTCCAGCTTACGGTTCTTCATACAACTCACCGGTCTACAATTACAACGACAAACAGTTCTCCTTTACCTATCGCGAGTTTCAACCCTTGAATTTCAATCCAAACAGTTTTGATTCTAACCTGATCTCGGTGATCGCATTTCACGTCTACACGGTCATTGGTTTGGACGCAGATACCTTTAGCCGCAATGGAGGAGATCCTTATTTCCAGATAGCGAAGCAAATTGTCAATACTGCAGCGTCTAGTAATTTTCTAGGGTGGAAGGCCACTGATGGAGCACAGTCTCGCTTCCGTTACAACGATGCACTTTTGTCCAACGTTTTTAGTGAATTCCACAATGTAATGTATGATTACCACCGATTGGGCTTGGATATCATGCATGAGAATCCGAAAGAAGCCAAAAAGGTCATGGCTACTAGTTTGAGTCGATTGCGAATGATCAACGACAGACGTCCTAACTCTTTCTTGCTGCGTACCTTTTTTGATGCCAAGGAGAATGAGATAAGCCGTGTGTTTAGTGGTGGGCCTCAGGTGGATATTGCCAAGTTGATTGAAGACTTGAATCGCATGGCACCGACCAAACGAGCCAGCTGGGAAGATATCCGATATTAAACGCTTTAAATTCTTTTTTAAGCGGAGTCTTTATTATCTTTAATTTTCTGATTTCGATTACATTCCGAAGGCTTGATTAAATCCCTTTCCATAAAGAATTATGCCTTAATTGACCATTTAGCGGTTGATTTTGGTGCGGGTTTTACCGTCATCACTGGAGAAACCGGTGCGGGTAAATCTATTGTGCTCGGTGCTCTTGGCTTGCTGCTGGGGCAACGAGCAGATCTGGACAGTATTAAGGACAAAGGGACCAAAAGTATCATAGAAGGACATTTTGATCTGAGTCAGTTTCGGCTTAAAGAATTCTTCCAAGAGCATGACCTCGATTTTGATGTGCATACCATCATCCGCAGAGAACTGCTGCCTTCTGGTAAATCAAGGGCGTTTATAAACGACACCCCAGTAAATCTCAGCATACTGAGCATTTTAGGGCAACACCTGATAGACATTCACAGTCAAGGTCAGCAATTAGAGGTCAATACCACGGCCTTTAAGTTCAATTTAGTGGATCTCATCGCTAACAACCAAAAATTGCTTGAGGAATACAGAACTGCCTTCGAACAATACAAGCAAGCGGAAAAAAATCTTGCGGTTCTTAAGGAAGCACAGGCTTCAGCAAACAAAGAGTTCGATTACAATAAGTTCCTTTGGAATGAACTGCACGAGCTCCAATTGGACAAATTAGATGAAGCTGCCATAGATGAGGAATACGAAACCCTGTCTAACGTAGAACGCATTCAAGATCTGCTGGCCGAGGTCATGCAGCAGTTGAGCGCGGAACAAGTGGGCGCATCAGAACAACTCGCGCAGGCCAATCAGCAACTAGTGCAACTGGCGCGTATATCGCCTTTGTTCCAAGAACTTTCTGAGCGGATGCAATCCCTTCACATAGAACTGACGGATTTGGAATCCCAACTCTTTGAGCAGCAAGAGCAAATTGAGAGTGATCCGGATCGCTTAGCGAGTTTGGAAGAACTTACTCGCAATTTATACGATTTGAAGCGCAAGCATGCCGCCTCTTCTTTAGCGGAATTGATCGCCAAACGCGACGCTTTAGAAAAGCTGGTGATCATGGTGGAAGATCAATCTGAGCAGCTATTGGCTGCAGAAGGCGAGCTCAAGCAGGCACAGCAACAGATGGAATCCTTGGCCAAGGCCTTGGGATCGGCTCGAGCTGCAGTCATTCCACAATTATGTGAAACTATCAACGCGCAACTGCGTATGTTGGAATTGCCAGCAGCACAATTTGTGATCCAACAAAACACAAGTGAAGCCAATGTTTATGGCCAAGAAAGCTTAGAATTTCTGTTCAGTGCTAATAAAGGAGTCCTGCCAGGCCCTTTGCAAAAAGTGGCTTCTGGCGGAGAACTCTCTCGGGTCATGTTGGCTTTGAAAGCGTTGATGGCACAACACACCAATTTAGCAACTTTGATCTTTGATGAGATCGATACTGGGGTTTCTGGAGAGGTGGCCAATCGCATAGGAGATATCATGAAACAAATGTCTCGTTCCATGCAATTGATCAGCATAACACATTTGCCACAAGTAGCAGCCAAGGGCAATCACCATTTTAAGGTTTTCAAGGAGGATACTTCCCAAGGAGCAGCAACTAGAATGCGCGCTTTGTCTTCTGAGGAGCGCGTTGTAGAGATCGCTCAGATGTTGGGCGGACAGCAATTGTCTGAAACTGCCTTGAACCATGCAAAAGAATTATTGAATTAACTATTTTTGACCGCATAAAACACCAACCTATGTCATACAATTTATTAGCTGGAAAAAAAGGAATCATTTTTGGCGCATTAGACGAAAACTCTATTGCGTGGAAAACTGCAGAGCGCGTTCATGAAGAAGGAGGTCAATTTGTATTGACCAATGCACCCATTGCAATGCGTATGGGACAGATCAATGCCTTGGCAGAAAAGACCAATTCTCAGATCATTCCTGCGGATGCTACATCCTTAGAGGACCTAGAAAAGTTAGTGGATGGCGCTATGGAGGCCTTGGGAGGTAAAATTGACTTCGTTTTACACTCTATTGGAATGTCTGTAAATGTGCGTAAAGGAAGGGCTTATACCGATCAAAAATACGACTGGACCCATAAGGGCTGGGATGTTTCTGCGCTTTCTTTTCACAAAGTGATGCAGACCTTATACCAAAAAGACGCCATGAATGAATGGGGGAGTATCGTTGCTTTGAGTTATATGGCAGCACAGCGCGTGTTCCCAGATTACAACGATATGGCAGATAACAAAGCATACTTGGAGTCTATTGCACGTAGTTTTGGTTACTTCTTCGGGAAAGACAAAAAAGTGCGCGTCAATACCATCTCTCAATCGCCAACACCAACTACTGCCGGTCAAGGGGTAAAAGGCTTTGATGGTTTTATAGCTTATGCAGAAAAAATGTCTCCTCTGGGCAATGCAACAGCCTTGGATTGTGCGAACTATACAGTGTCTCTTTTTAGCGACCTCACTAAGCGTGTGACGCTACAAAATCTATACAATGACGGAGGCTTCTCTAATGTCGGAGTGAGCAATGAAGTAATGGATGCCTTCATGAAGGAAGATTAAATAGAATTTTCTAATTACGGATAGAATTTGGTTATATTAAATATTAGTGTAACTTTGAGTTTAAGTTTAAACTAAATCATGTGATATGAAAAAAATTACTTTATTGTTATGTGCAGGAATGTTCTCACTAGGACTGAACGCACAAGAAGTATCTGAAGACTTCGACGCTGGACTCCCAGCAGGTTGGATGACTGTTGTAAACACTGGTACTTGTGACTGGTTCAACGGTGCTGATATGCCAACTGGTCCTGACTTCGCTACACCAGCAATGTATTTCGATGACGATGCTTGTGGTAGTGGTGCAGACGCTTCTAACGTAACTCTTATGTCTGACGTTTATGACCTTTCTGCTACTGACGGTGATCTTGTGATTACTTATGACGTAGCTTTCCAAGAGGTTGCTTCTGGAGACACATTTGTTACTGAGTGGTTTGACGGAGCTGCGTGGAACGTACTTGCAACTTATGACACTGACCTTCCAGAAATCCTTTCTGAAAGCTTCAACCCATCTGGTATTACTAACGCTGATTTCCAAATGCGTTGGACTTATGATGATGGTGCTGGTGCATGGGGATGGCACGGTGCTGTAGACAACTTTACGTTGGACTTCAACGTGTTGAGTACTGATGACAACCAAATCGCTGGTTTCAGCATGTACCCAAACCCAGCTAACGATGTTGTAACTGTAAAGGCTCAGAACGAGATCCAAAACGTTACTTTCTTCAACATCCTTGGACAAAAGGTTCTTGAGGTTGCTCCTAACGCACTTTCTCAAGAGATCAATGTTGCTGCTTTGAAAGCTGGTGTATACGTTGTTAACGTTACTTCTGACGAGCAAGTTGGTTCTTACCGTTTGATCAAGCAGTAAGCTGAATCAGAAAACAAAGAAATTTGGAAAGCCACCCATTGGGTGGCTTTTTTTTGTTTTAAAGGATTTTAGACTGTTCACGATTGGTCAAAAAATTGTTCTTTTGCAGGGGAATCTTTTTTCTCAAAGCCTAGTACGGCTTTGCTTTTTCAAAAAGACTTCACTTATATAATGAAAAGGGAATACAGCTTTATTATACCGGTTTACAACAGACCTGAGGAGGTTGATGAACTCCTAGGGAGCATGGTCGCCTTTGAAAGCGATATTCCATTTGAGGTCTGTATTATTGAGGATGGTTCCACCCAGGACTGTAAAGCGATTGTAGCTCGTTATAAAGAACAGCTCAACATCAACTATCAGTTTAAGGAAAACTCTGGACCAGGCCCTTCCAGAAATTATGGCATGAGCAAAGCCTCTGGGAATTATTTCATCATTTTAGATTCTGATGTGATCATGCCACCAGACTATCTGTCTGTGGTAGATGCTGCTTTGAATGAGAACTATCTGGATTGTTTTGGCGGTGCTGACGCAGCACACGATTCTTTTACAGATCTGCAGAAGGCTATCAACTACAGCATGACCAGTTTGCTCACTACAGGAGGAATCCGTGGAAACAAAAAGGCAGTACAACAGTTTGAACCGCGAAGTTTCAATATGGGTATTTCCAAAGAGACCTTTATAGCAACCCAAGGTTTTGGCAAGATTCACCCGGGGGAAGATCCCGATCTGTCTTGGCGCATAAAGAAGGCTGGTTTTAAAACAGGCTTCATTGCGGGAGCTGCAGTCTATCACAAAAGAAGAATATCCTGGGCCAAATTCAAGCAACAGGTCACCAAATTTGGTTTGGTGCGTCCCATTCTCAACAGTTGGCACCCAGAATCTAAAAAGATCACTTTTTGGTTCCCCTCCTTGTTTATAGTTGGCTTATTGGGTTCTTTGGTCTTGGCACTGCTTTGGATGTGGTGGTTTTTAGCACTGTATGGCTTCTATTTCTCACTCTTACTGATTCACGCTATCATTACCACAGGGAGTCTTAAGATTGGTTTTATGGCCTTGTGGGCGGCTTTTTTGCAGTTTTACAGTTACGGCACCGCATTTTTGATAAGCACTTGGCAGATCGGATTATTAAAGAAAGATCCTCAGGCCGTTTTTCCACAACTATTTTTTAAGTAACTTCTACCCATGACGGCTGCAGAAAAACAAAAGCACAAATCTGGAAAAGGGAATATCAATTCCTTCGTGTTTTTTCTTATTCTAGCGACCTTGTTTTGGGTGCTAACTAAGTTTTCTAAACAGTATGAGCAGGATGTTCAGGCCCAATTGGAGTATATAAATATTCCCGCTAATGCCGTGATCAGTGAAGATGGAATCAGCACGGTTCCTTTGCGTTTATCGGCTTCGGGTTTTGAATTCTTGTACTACAAACTCAGCAAACCAAAGATCACCATTGACCTGACGCGCCTAGAGCCTGATAATAATACCCGCTGGATGATCTCCAAACAAGGACTTGAAAATCTAGCCACCTTACAACTTAAACATTCGGTGGATCTTCTCTCAGAGCGATCAAACCTTGAGCTCCCGATCCGTTCCTTGGGTCAAAAGCGTGTTCCTGTCTTGGCCAATATAGCCTATACTTTTAAAGAAGGCTATTCCTATGTAAAGCCATTGCGCATTACGCCAGATTCTGTTACCGTTATCGGTCCTGAGAACAGTTTGGCTCAGGTTAATGCACTAGAGACCGTTGCAGCTTCCTTTGATGGTGTTGACGAAGCGATCTCTGGAAGCTTAGAGTTACTCCTGCCAGACACTGTGGATAAATTAAAGCTAGATCCTAGCCAAGTGGAGTATTCCATGGAGGTTCAAGAATTTATAGAAAACGAGTTGAGCGTACCCATAACCTTGATTGGGAGTGATGAGGTTCGTGGGATCCAGTTGTTTCCCTCCTCGGTGACCGTGCGTTATACGATCAACTTCTCCGATTATAAAAAAGTCCAAGCCGGTGATTTTAAAGTGATCTGTGACCTGTCTAAAGTAGAAGAGGGCGCAAACTTTTTAATTCCAGAGCTCATAGAAGCTCCTGCTGGCGCTCGCAGGCTAAGTTTGAGCCCAACTCAAGTAGAATTCATAGCCATTCAATAGATGATCAGTATTGGATTAACAGGTGGAATTGGCAGTGGAAAATCAACAGTGGCGGGGTTTTTTGAAGAATTGGGCATTCCTATTTATTACGCTGATGATCGCGCCAAATCCTTGATGGTGGAGAACCAGGAGCTTATTGCTAGTATTAAAGCGCTCTTAGGCGATCAAGCCTATACCGATGACGGCAGACTCAACAGGGCCTATATAGCGAGTCAAGTTTTTAGTGATGCTGAGCTCTTAGAGTCTCTAAATGCCTTGGTTCACCCGGCAGTGGGTAAAGACTTTAGCACTTGGGCCCAAGCGCAACACAGTCCATATGTGATCAAAGAAGCTGCTATACTTTTTGAGAACGGGAGTTATACCAGATCAGATGCGACGATTTTAGTCACAGCACCAGAAAATATCAGACTTCAACGGGTCATGAATAGGGATGGAGCAAGTGAAGAAGCAGTACGCGCACGCATGCAACATCAATGGCCGGACGAGCAAAAAATACCGCTTGCAGACTATGTCATTGAAAACATTGATCTTGAGGCAACTAGAAAGCAAGTAATTTCTCTCCACGAGCAGCTTATTTCCTTGAAAAAATAGACGAACGGACATTTCTGTTAACATTTGGTTAAACGGAATCCGCCCGCGGGCTAAAAAAGGTACTTTTGAACAATGAACAAAAGACTGTTTGTCATACTCATTGTACTTATGAGCGTTGCACTGTTGGGAATTATCTTCGTGCAGGCTTATTGGATCAATAATTCCTTTCAAACAAAACAGGAACAATTCACCAAAGACGTGCGTCAGGTGATGATTGCTGTTTCTCAAGACATTCAGTTATTTGAACAAGAGCAGATCTACGACGCAATTGTTGCTACAGAACAAGATTTTAAGGAGCCAGATACCAGTAAAATTACCGAAATCGTTTACCGTCGTGTAGATGAAGACAAAAACGAAGTGTTTATCTTCAGTAACGGGATCACTCAACGCGATTACAAGCTATCGCCGAGTTTTCTAGACATCGGTATGGATTCCATCGCCTTTAAACGTTTGGTCAATGAACAGGTAACCACAACTATCACTCCTGGTATTGATGGTGGTGCGCCGATCAAATCAGAGAATAAGACCTACAAGCGTATGGACGAGTTGGAGCGCGCTATTTTCTCCACTGTTGCCTTGAAGATATCAGAAAAGATTCCAATTCACCAGAGGGTCAGTCCAGAACTCATCGAAAAGATGATCGACAAAGAATTGCGCAAAAAAGGTTTGACCACCAGCTATGAATACGGTATTTACAGCAATCAGTTAGCCACCAAGGTGCGTTCCAGAGATTTTGACATCAATGCACCCTCTACCTTTGGAGTTCCGATGTTCATTGATCAGGACGATAATTTCAACTACCAGCTTTTTGTGACCTTTGGCAACACCCGCAAAGAACTCTTCAGTTCCATTGTGGGCATTTCAATTTTGTCCATTCTCTTTACTGCCATCATTATTTTGGCTTACTGGTACGCGATTTCACAATTGATACGACAGCGACAGATCTCACAGATCAAGACCGATTTCATCAACAATATGACCCACGAATTCAAGACGCCTATCGCTACGATAAACCTGGCCTTAGACGCACTTAAGAATCCTAAGGTGGCTCAAGATGATGAATTCAAACAGCGCTATCTGCGCATGATCCGTGATGAGAATAAGCGCATGCACGCTCAAGTGGAGAATGTATTGCGTATCTCTCGATTGGAAAATAAATCCATCAACCTTAAAAAAGAACGCATCAAATTACATGATGTAGTGGAAGACGCAATTACCAGCGTGTCTTTGATGGTAGAGGATAAAGGCGGTTACATCAAAACGCATTTTGATGCGCAGAAATCCTCCATTTTGGGTAATGAGTTCCACTTGACTAATGTATTTGTCAATATGCTTGACAATGCCATTAAGTACTCAGAAGATGCGCCTAAGATCGATATCCATACAGAATTGGCTAAGAATTCCATCATTGTAAAGATCAGCGATCAAGGAATCGGGATGTCTAAAACGGCTCAGAAACAAATCTTTGAAAAATTCTACCGGGAACATACCGGAAATATACACAACGTAAAAGGGCACGGTCTTGGATTGGCTTATGTGAAACGCATATTGGATGATCATCATGCATTGGTATACGTAGAAAGTGAGCGCGGCAAGGGAAGTACCTTCAGTATAAAATTTCAATTAATCTCTTAATTATGGAAACGGAAAATAAAAAAATCTTATTGGTCGAAGACGACCCGAATTTCGGAACAGTCCTTAAGGACTATTTGGCAATGAACGAGTACGATGTAACCCATGCTAAGAACGGGATGGAAGGCTTCGAAAAGTTTAAAAAGGACAATTTTGATCTGTGTATCCTCGATGTGATGATGCCGTATAAAGACGGTTTTACCTTGGCTAAGGAGATCCGCGAGAAGAACAAAGATGTGCCAATCATCTTCCTTACGGCGAAAGCATTAAAAGAAGACGTACTTAAAGGATATAAGGTTGGAGCAGATGACTACTTGAACAAACCTTTTGATTCAGAGGTGTTATTGATGAAGATCAAAGCGATCATCCAACGTAAAGCCACAGATTCGCTATCAGACAGCAAGCAGTTTGAATTCCAGATCGGGAAGTTCCACTTGAATTCTAAACTTCGCTTTTTGTCTTACAACAAAGAGGAGCCGAGCAAACTGTCTCCAAAAGAGAACGACCTATTGCGTTTGTTGGCGCTTCACAAAAACGATCTCATGCCACGTGAATTGGCGCTTACCAAGATCTGGAGAGACGACAATTACTTTACCTCACGCTCTATGGACGTATATATTGCCAAGCTGCGTAAGTATTTGAGTAAAGATGATGGCGTAGAGATCTTGAACATCCACGGAGAAGGATTCCGTTTGGTGGTCAAAGACGAAGTAGAAAACTAGTCACGCTTTAAAAGCGCATCGTTTTTTGCCTGAATTTCGGCAATGATGGTGTCTGCTGGAGTTTGATAGTCAAACCAATGGATCTGCGGATCCTTTCTGAGCCAAGTCAGTTGCCTTTTGGCAAAACGCCTTGTGTTCTGTTTGATAGCGTCTACTGCGTCCTGCAACGGTATATCCGTTTCCAAATGACCGATCAGTTCGCGATAGCCCACGGTTTGTAGCGCATTGAGCTCTTTATATGATAACAGGCCTTTTACCTCGTGTAAGAGGCCTTCTTGCATCATAAGATCAACGCGTTGATTGATTCTGTCGTAGATCACCGCTCTATCTGCAGTGAGTCCGATTTTAATGGTTTGGAAATCACGTGGCTTTGGCGCTTGGTTTCTATAGCTACTAAAGCTGTTTCCACTACTTCTAATGACTTCCAAAGCACGGATCAAGCGGTGTGGATTCTGTAGGTCAACCTGCTTGTAATATTCAGGGTCTTTTGCCAAAAGTTCCTCCTGTAATGCGATAATCCCTTCATGCTCTAATTGCTCAGTGAGTGCTGTTCTAACGCCTTCGGAAACTTCTGGGAATGAATCTAGGCCTCGGGTCACGGCATCTACATAAAGTCCCGAACCTCCTGCCATGACCACCACCTTGTGTTCTTTGTAAAGCTCCTCCAAAAGGGCGAGAGCATCTCGCTCAAAATCGCCTACACTATAAGGGTCTTGAACAGAAAGGTGTTGAATGAAATGATGCGGTGCTGCGGCCAATTCTTCTGGAGTTGGAACCGCGGTACCTATGCGCATCTCTTTAAAGAATTGTCGGGAATCGGCAGAAATGATCTCGGTATCAAAGTGATTGGCCAATTTGATGGCTAAGGCTGTTTTGCCAATTGCTGTAGGTCCAACAATCGTGAGTAATACCTTGGGATTGCTCATGAATTATTTGTCGTTGGGGAAGAGATCTTCTCCGCAGTTAAAACAGTGTTTAGCCCCGTCTCTATGATCCGATTTTCCGCAATATCTGCAGCTTTGGGTATTGGTGTTGATCACCTTGGTATTGCGCGCATATTCAGCACTAATAATACCCGTAGGCACCGCGATGATGCCGTAACCCATGATCATAATCACCGCAGAGAGCAGCTGTCCTAATGGAGTTACCGGCGCAATATCGCCATAACCTACCGTGGTCAAGGTTACGATACACCAATAGATGCTGATTGGGATATTTCTAAATCCGCTTTCTTCTCCTTCAATAAAATACATCAGGGTTCCTGCAATGATAGAAACTATGAGTACTGCAAAAAGAAAGATGGAGATCTTGGCCCAACTGTGTTTTATGGCGCGTGCCAGTTTGTTAGATTCACCCACATAGCGGGTGACCTTTAGAATTCTAAAGATTCGCAACAAGCGCAAGGCTCGCACAGTAACCAAGGCTTGGGTTCCTCCCAAAAAGAGCGATAAATACAAAGGAATGGTCGCCAAGAAGTCAATGATCCCATAAAAACTAAAGATATAATGGGACGGTTTTTTGATACTGATGATCCGAAGAATGTATTCAATGGTAAAAAAGATGGTCAGTACCCATTCTCCAATTAGGAGCAGGTCGTGGTATTTCTCGTCAATTGAAGCTACGCTCTCCATCATGACAAAGACTATGCTCAGCACGATCAAGATTAATAGGATGACATCAAAGGTCTTGCCGGCCGGAGTATCGGCTTCGTAGATCACCTCGTGGATACGGCTGCGCCAAGATCCGCTTTTATTGGGTTTTTGCTCCTTCACCCTGTAAATTTAATAGAAAAATTAAGCTAGTTAAAATTAGAGCCGTTTTGAAGCTGCTCCAAAGGGATTACTTTCAGTACTTTTTTTCGCCTTAAGAACGAATGTATGATGTGCTGGGCATCCCGATTGTCTTCCATGGGAGAGATGATAGAGCGCAGAATCTCCAAGTTGTTGATCTGATAATTCAAATTGAAAAACCCAAAACCTTTATAGCTCCCTTGCTCAATCAGAATTACCGAACGCTCGTCCACCTCACGGCCATGGTCAATTATCACCATGTTCTGATTCTCATAACTGTGCATGTCCAAAAATCGCTCCACACGGGCATTGTATTCCGCCACAGGCTCCTCTCCAATACAGGCGCCAAAACATTCCTTAATGGTCTGTAAAAAACAAGGTCCTGCTGTTTTGTGAAGCCCAGTGTGTTTTTGACACAGTTGATGTTGCTCCGTGATCTTAAAGAGCTGTGATTTGGCTTGCTGGTAATTGGTAAAGGTGGTTATTGCCGGTTTATCTAAATTCGTCTTTTCAATTTTGAATTGTAAATAACCAGCTTCGTCTTTGGTAAGTCCTAATTGGTAATTGTAAATCGTTTTTCGCAACGCCCTATTGTAAACAGGTTTGTTGCGTTTGATCTCTTCGGATTCTTTGAGCTGCGCGATTAGATCACTACCCGTTGCCTCATAGGTCACTGCAGCAACTTCTAATTGGATCTTTTTAGATTTCCTGTTGTCTGAGGTAAAATGCTGATTCAGTCGCTTTTTGATATTCCGACTCTTGCCAATGTAAATGATGCTTCCGTCCTCCCGATGCATATAGTAAACACCGGTCACAGAAGGAGTAGCTTCAATCATATCGAGCAGTTTAGGCTCCAATTGTCGTTTGGCTTCCATTCTCACCGTCTGACTGATGATCTCTTTTTTCTGATCCTTGGTGAGCAGCAGTTTAAAAAGACTCACCGTAGCCTTGGCATCACCTGCTGCGCGGTGCCTGTCGCTTAAAGGAATACCTAAAGAGCGCACCAATTTCCCCAAACTATAGGAGGGCATGTCTGGGATCAGCTTTTTAGATAATTCTACAGTACACAACGATTCGCGTTGATAATCATAACCCAAACGATCAAATTCTGTTCTGAGGATGCGCGTGTCGAACTGCGCGTTGTGTGCCACCAAAATACAGCCTTCGGTGATCTCAATGATCCGTTTGGCCACTTCATAGAATTTTGGCGCATTGCGAAGCATCTCATTATTGATGCCTGTAAGATTCACGACAAAAGGTTGGATCTTGCGCTCCGGATTCACCAAACTGATAAACTGATCCACTACCTCGTGGCCGTCAAATTTATAGATAGCGATCTCGGTAATACCTTCTTCATTGTATTTCCCGCCCGTGGTCTCTATGTCTAGAATCGCATACATCAATGATAATTGCGGGCACCGAATATGGCACTCCCAACTCGAACCATGGTGCTCCCTGCTGCAATGGCAATAGGGTAGTCGCCACTCATTCCCATGGAGAGAACATTCCAAGATTCAGATTGTTGGTGTGCGTCGAACTTTTCTTTTAAAATGTTGAATTCGCGTTGGAGCTGCTGCTCATCGTCTGTGAAGGTAGCCATGCCCATAAGCCCTACAATTTGGACGTTATTGAGCCCTAATGCTTTTTTCTCATCGATCAATGCTGATAATTGCTGTGGAGGAAGTCCGAATTTACTATCCTCTTTAGCGATCTTGAGTTGGATCAAACAGTTGATCACCCGGTCGTGCTTTTTTGCTTGCTTATTGATCTCTTTAAGCAGCTTAATACTGTCCACAGCATGGATCAAACTCACAAAAGGCGCCATATATTTGACCTTGTTGGTCTGCACGTGGCCAATCATATGCCATTCAATGTCCTTGGGGAGCTGTTCCCATTTTGCCGCCATTTCTTGAATCTTGTTCTCTCCAAAAATTCGTTGTCCGGCATCATAGGCTTCCTGCAGATCTTCCACGGGTTTAGTCTTAGATACTGCAACTAGTGTGACTTGCTCCGGGAGCTTTTCCTTGAATTGTTTTATGTTTTCTGATATACTCATTTAGAATTCATAAACCGTTATACCCGATCGTAATTTGGGCAAAATATAAGTGCTTTTTGGTGGCATGGTCAATTGTTGGTCAGCTACTGCTTTTAGTTCTTCCACATCAACAGGGACCATACTAAAACCAAGAGCGTATTTACCAGAGTCTACAGCATCTTTAATGCTGAACTGACCTTCCCGCTCGCTGTGATAGCCTAAGCGCTTATCTGTCCGCGGATCTTTTATTCCTAAAATTGGCTGTAAAATAGTATCCAATAGCAATTGAGAATCCAAGGCCTGCAAGGCATCTTTAAATTCCACTTTGAATTTACGCAAATAGAGCGAATAATACTCACCGTCTAAATACATTCCAAAATGGTGTTTTTTACTAGGCTGATATGGGCTCACGCCGCGATTCTCAATTCTAAAGTACTCGTCTAACTTTATGAGTAAGGCCTCTTTGCTCAGTCCATTTAAATCCTTCACCATGCGGTAAAAGGCTTCGATACGCAGATCACTCTCTGGGATCAAATAGCTCATAAAATAATTATAACTATCGCTGCCTTCTCCCATAGCGCTTCCCTGCATTTGCGCTGCTAAACGCACCGAACTCGCACAGCGGTGATGGCCGTCTGCAATATAGATCTGAGACATTTCCGCAAAACACGCTTTAATACCTTTTACATGCGCAGCATCGCTCACAGGCCAAAGGTAATGGGTGTCTCTAAAAGTAGTAGTGAATTCGTATTCCGCACGTACCTGAACCACCTCGTCCATAATATCTTCTAAAGGATCGCTGGCTGGGTAGGTAAGTAGCACGGGTTCTGCATTGAATCCTACCGTATGCAAGTATTCGGTGAACAAGGTCTCGCGCTGCGCTAAAGTATCCTCATGTCTTTTTACAATATTGTTTTGATAATCGGCTGTGCTGACTGCTGCTATGATTCCTCGGTAGGTGTGCCCATCTCTATCAATGATCTGATAAACATAATAACTGGGCTGCGGGTCTTGGATCAGATTGCCTTCTTCTTTAAACTCCAAATACCGATTGCGAACCATCTCAAAACGCTCTTTCCCAGAGAGTTTCTTTTGGTATTTAAAACCGGGATTAATGATGTGCAAGAAAGAGAACGGATTGGCTTTCATACGGGCATTCCGCTCGGTTGGCAAGTAGGTGTCATAAGACCTGCTGACCATAATACTGACCAGTTCGCGTGCCGGCCTTACTGCGGCAAAAGGACGAACATCAGCCATAGACTATGCAAACATTGCTGCGACCTTTTCGGCCTTGCGACTTTCTGAATAATCGTAGAATCCTTCGCCACTCTTAACTCCTAGTTTCCCAGCCATTACCATATTGACAAGTAGTGGGCAAGGAGCGTACTTAGGATTCTTAAAGCCTTCATACATTACATTCAGAATAGAAAGGCATACATCGAGTCCAATAAAATCTGCCAATTGTAAAGGTCCCATTGGGTGGGCCATTCCGAGCTTCATTACCGTGTCGATCTCATGAACTCCGGCAACTCCGTTGTAAAGCGTTTCAATAGCCTCATTGATCATCGGCATCAAAATACGGTTGGCTACAAATCCAGGATAGTCATTTACCTCTACAGGAACCTTGTTGAGTTTCTTAGAGATCTCTGCTACCGTAGTATAGGTTTCTTGGCTGGTGTTGTATCCTTTGATGATCTCTACCAATTTCATGATCGGTACCGGGTTCATAAAGTGCATTCCAATCACCATTTCAGGCCGAGAAGTTACTGCAGCGATCTGTGTAATGGAGATCGATGAGGTGTTGGTCGCCAAAATGGTATCGTCTGGACAAAGCTTGTCCAAATCTTCGAAGATCTTGAGCTTTAGATTTACGTTCTCTGTAGCCGCTTCTACTACCAAACTCGCGTATTCTACACCTTCTTCTAAACTGGTGTAGGTGGTAATGTTACCAAGGGTACGCGCTTTGTCTTCTTCGCTGATCTTTTCTTTAGCGACCATTCGGTCCAAATTCTTGGTAATGGTGGCCATTCCTCGGTCCAATGAAGCTTGGGAAATATCAATCAGTTGTACTTTATAATCGAATTGGGCAAAAGTGTGGGCAATTCCATTACCCATAGTTCCTGCACCGATTACGGCTACATTCTTCATATATACTGTATTCTAGTTGTTAAAGTTTTCAATGACTTGCATGGCCAGGCGCAAGGCCTCAGTACCTTGATGCAAGCTCACAATTGGTGTTTTATCATCTTTGATGGCTTCTGCAAAAGTGTTGAGCTCATCCAAGATGGCATTGTTAGGCGTCACCTCCGGATTGTCAAAGTAGATCTGCTTTTTATCGCCATCGGCATTGGTCAGGATCATGGCAAAGTCGTCTGGAGTCTCTGGAGCGTCCATCATTTTTACCACCTCGCATTTTTTCTCTAAAAAGTCTACAGATATATAGGCATCCTTCTGGAAAAAGCGACTCTTGCGCATATTCTTCAGTGAAATTCTGCTGGCCGTTAGGTTGGCAATACAACCGTTCTCAAATTCGATGCGTGCGTTTGCAATGTCTGGTGTAGAGCTGATCACAGAAACTCCATTGGAGGTCACACTCTTAACCGGTGATTTGACCACACTCAAGATCACGTCAATATCGTGGATCATCAAGTCGAGTACTACAGAAACGTCTGTTCCTCTTGGGTTGAATTCTGCCAAGCGGTGACTTTCAATGAACATCGGGTTGTCAAATCGATCCACGACAGCTCTAAAAGCTGGATTGAATCGTTCAACTTGTCCCACCTGTCCACGAACCTTGTGCTTTTTTGCCAAAGCTCTTAAGGTTTCCGCCTCTTCTACCGTCGTGGTAATGGGTTTTTCAATGAACAAATGCTTTCCGGCTTCGATGACCTTTTTGGCAGTATCAAAATGATATAGCGTAGGCGTTACTACGTCCACCATATCACAGTCCTCAATAAGGGCTTCTAATGAAGGATAGGCTTTGTAGCCAAATTCTTCGGTGATGGCAGCAGCCTGCTTTGGGTCTGCGTCGTAGAATCCCATCAACTCGTATTGATTGGATTCTTGCAATAGTTTTAAATGGATCTTTCCCAGATGCCCAGCACCTGCAACACCGGCTTTAAGCATAGTTTTTGATTGTTGATTTTGACTGCAAATAGCGCAGATTTACCTACCCCAATTGCCTTAACAAAAATAGCATTTATTCCCCGAACTACACAGGATAAATCGGCTGTGATTTTTGCAGGAAAGCTTTTTGTTCGTTTTCTTTGTGAGACTCAAATTAACCGTGAAAGATTCCTTCAAACATCAAGGCAAACGCAAACAATTGGTCGATGTGATCAAAGCCAAAGGTATTGCCGATCCTGCAGTTCTAGACGCTATTGGTAAGATCCCGAGGCATTTGTTTATGGATTCCAGCTTTTTAGATCACGCATATGCCGATAAGGCTTTCCCTATTGCTGCGGATCAGACCATTTCACAACCCTATACCGTAGCGCGTCAAAGCGAACTTTTACAAGTCAAGCCAGGAGATAAGATCTTGGAAATAGGCACGGGGAGTGGCTATCAAACGGCCGTACTTATGGAAATGGGCGCGACGGTCTTTACCATTGAGCGACAAAATGAACTATTCAAAAAAACGCAGCTCTTCTTGCCTAAATTGGGCTATCGCCCCAAACGACTGATTTTTGGAGATGGCTATAAAGGCTTGCCAGAATTTGCGCCTTTCAACGGAGTGATCGTTACGGCTGGAGCTCCTTTTGTACCCAAACCACTCATGGCACAGCTCGCCATTGGCGGACGTTTGGTGATTCCTGTAGGCGAGAAGGTACAGATCATGACCGTCTACTCCCGCGAATCCGAAACTAAATTTGTCAAGAAAGAATACGGCGAGTTCCGCTTTGTGCCGCTTTTGGAGGATAAGAACTAGTCGTTCTACTGGGGAATCAGCTCAATATTTTTTTCATCACCATTTGCTGAAACGTATAATGTTTCTAACTTTTCTCCGTAGATAGAATCTTTTATGTACAGCACAACGAAATGTGATTTATTCAGCTGTTTTTCGTAGTACCCCTCACTATTGGTAGTAACCCTAAATTGTTCCTGTAAGGCATAGCTTTGATCTGGGCTGTCGTCATAAGCCCAATTCTCTACCATGATTTCCAAACCAGTGATTGGCTTTTTGGTCACCCAGTCGGTGACCTTGCCGTAGACCACGACGTCTTTATAATCTCTTTGGCAGGACAGCGAGAAAACACTTAGTAAGAGCAATATGTAAATGTGTGGTTTCATTGAGTTTCAAACTCTGGGCAATCTAGTCTCAAGTCCTCTGTCTTAAGAGGCATTTCAAGAAGTTGGCAATAGTAGGTGTCTTTATTTTGGTCGAAAAATTTACAAGCCTGACACTGACGCTGTACTTTGATAATACCTTTTTTATGGAGTCCAAAGATCATTTGACTAATGGCTTCGAAAACAATTTTTGATTTTTCTGGCCCAAGATCATTCACTTCCTTAGAAATTTCTTTGTCAAAGCTGGCAATACTTTCCAGTTTCTGCAGTGCTACAGGGGTAGGTTTGAGCCAATAACTCCGTTGATCTGAAGCAGAAGGTATTTTTTGAAGCAATTCTTTATTTACTAGGACTCGAACTGCATCGCTAATGGTGGCTTTAGTCACATTGAATTCCAATGCGAGATAACTCACCGTATTGTAATTGGAATCGTGATTAGAGCAAAATAATAGTATTTGTATTTGAATAGGACTTATACCATGAGTTTTAGCTTGATCCCACAATAAATGACGAAAACTTTCTCCAAGCCTTTCGAGGCCTGAAACAACCTTAAGGTTGAGGTCACTATTTTGATGTTCTGGTTTGAATCTTGATTTTGCCATAAAAATGTCCTGCCACGCTAAGGTAGCAGGACAAGGTTAGTATTCCTAATAAACTAGGAGCAGTTTTCCATTTCTATAATATAGAAACCACTACTTTTGATCTGTTTTTCCATTTCTGGAGTTGCTTGTGCTATATGACAAAAGGAGCAGTATTCTACACGAATATCCAGATCGTTCAAGCTTTTGCTCTTTAAATATTCCTGCCCGTATTTAATTACGGCCTGTTTGTCTGTTATGCGCTCATTCACAACAATATCAAAATGCATTACCCTCCCAGAAGGTCGTTGGACATAAGTGTCCCAAACTGCTGCTCTCATTTGTTAGTTACTTTAAATGGTAAACTGAGGTCTTTGCTTAAAATACTGTAAACTCCATAAACACCGAGCATGGGTTTGTCTTCTTTGCTCGTGTTTACTTGCATATACGCCGTAAGGGCGTCAAAGTTGAATTTAGTTTTATTACTCATGCGATAAGCGGGAACACTAACGCGGATTCTATTGTTGTTAGTGGTTACTGGGAAACCTGGAGAGTCCATATACATCGGCATTCCAGGGTTAGTTGGCGGAAGAGTGACTTCATCCGCACTTTTGAATTGAATCACAGAAAATCCGCCCGCAACACGATTGTCTTGTTGTAGCACTACCCAGTGTGGGTGCCAGATAATTCCGTCATTACCATAGTTGGAGTCGCTGTTTTCATCCCAAAGCGGGGTGTCGTCAAAATCGGGGTGTGAAGTTAAGGCTAAGGCAAGTATTCCTTCTGCGTTTCCGAAGCCAACCGCGCTTGGGGAAAGAGTGGTTGGAAATACGTATCCTAAAACAGGGGCGCCATCCAATTGTCCCAGTTTTTGTGGAGTTGTTGCTCCTGCTTGTCCCTGCACAATAATGTCCCAAATAAGGAGGTCTAAGTCACTGTGATAGTTTACAACTGCTGATTCGATGATAAAATCATCGTTTTTGTATTGCTCAGCTTGTCCTTGCATACAACTAGATAAGACGAACCCAATAGATGCTAATAATACGCTTTTTAGTTTCATTGTTTTTAGTTTAAAATTTCATCACAAATATAGTAAGGAATCCTAACTAAATAGATTTTGAAAATAAATATTGCCTATGGAGCTATAGAGGAATAGGTTCTTTCCCTACCTTAAACTCTGCAATTCTACCTGCAGTTCGGTAAGCATCTGTGCAATACTGCTTATTTTAAGCTCTTGGGCGTCGTATTCCTGGGTGTTGATGGAACAAGTGAATTCCCAAAGCTCTACGATCTCTGCAGCTGGAACCTCAAAGGCCTCATAGGCTTTGTTGTCTGAGATTAAACGAATGCTCCCCTGAGTCTTTAAGTTGTTCTCTACGCGTTTGTAAGTGATCCCGTTGTTAAGGGTCACCACCACATAAGTGGTTCCGTTTTTAATATCATCCAGACTTTCCACAAAGCGCGCTACCACATAAGAACCATCTTTAAGCGGTAGCATGGAATCTCCTTTAATGGGGAAGGCACGGTGCTTTCCGGTAGGCAAGAAAGGCAGCTTGATCTTTTCCAACTGTTCTATGTATTCCGGATCATCATAGCCCAACAAATAACCCGCAGAAGCTTTTACTGGCACTACTTCAATGACGTTCTCGTTAGCCTCATCCACCTGAATGGGAAACAATACCCGCTGTTGCCCGATCTCAATGAAGGAATGATCTTGAGCGCTGGTCAGATCGTTCTTGATCAAAATATCCACAGGAATTTTAAAGAAATCAGAAAAGGCCACCAGCATAGCAATGGGCGGTTCCGAACGACCTTCTTCATAAGAGCCGATACGCGAACGCGGTACTTGCAACTCTTCAGCGAACTGTTCTTGAGTGAGTCCGCGGAGCTTGCGCAGGTGTCTGATGTTTTTGTGAATAATTTTATTCATTTACTACAAATATAAGCAATAATTACTACAAATGATAGCTAATTTTGAAATGTGTTTCTCAATACCCATACATACTACAGTTTGCGTTACGGCACTTTTGCTCCGGAACCCTTGTTGGAAGCCGCTTCCAGCCTGGGGATACAGCAAATGGCCTTTACCGATATAAACAATGTTTCGGCCTGCTTTGATCTGCTCAGATTGAGTCAGAAATACGGCATAAGACCGGTAGTTGGCGTGGATTTTAGAAACGGAGCCGAACAGCAATTCATCGCCTTGGCTAAAAGTCATGAAGGCTTTGCGCAGATCAACCGTTATTTGTCTCATTTTTTGCATGAAGATCTACAGATTCCTGCACGGGCAGCTACACTTAAAGACAGTTTTATAATCTACCCTTTTGCGAGTTTTAAGGGAACCAAATTAGCCGAGCACGAGTTTTTAGGCGTCTGCCCTCAGGATTTGAACCGATTGAAATTCTCTCCCTGGCTCAAGCGTAAGCACAAGTTGGTGGCTCTGTATACTGTGAGCTTTGCGGGCAAACGCAGTTTCAACACCCACAGGCTTTTACGGGCCATTGACAACAATACGCTCTTGAGCAAGTTGCCAGAATCTGAGCAAGGTCTGGAGACACATGTTTTGTGTGCGCCTGAGGCTTTAGAGCAGCAATATGCGTCTTTTCCATTTTTGTTGGACAATGCTACGGCACTGTTAGAGGCTTGTCGTTTTGAGTTTGATTTCTCTAACGAGACGCCCAACAACCAAAGGACCTATACCGGCAATGCTGAGTTGGATTTTAGACTGCTCAAAAAACTGACCTATCAAGGTTTGGCCTATCGGTACGAATCCGCAGACGATAAGATCTTAGACCGTATTCAGAAGGAATTGACCATAGTTAAAGAAATGGGCTTTGTCTCGTATTTCTTGATCAATTGGAAGATCCTAAAATACGCCCGTTCCAAAGGGTATTTCTATGTGGGTCGAGGCAGTGGCGCCAACAGTATAGTAGCTTATTTGTTACGAATCACAGACGTAGATCCCATTGAATTGGATCTCTACTTTGAACGATTCATAAATCTGTACCGCAAAAACCCGCCCGATTTTGATATTGATTTCTCTTGGAGTGATCGGGACGACGTGACTCAGTTCATCTTTAAACGCTTCCCGAATTGTGCCTTGCTCACGGTTTACAACACCTTCAAATACAAGGCTGCTGTTCGTGAATTGGGGAAGGTCTTTGGTTTGCCCAAGGCGGAGATCGATCTGCTTTCTGCAGGCAGCTATGTCTTTGAGCAGTTGGATTCCCTTTCTCGTTTGGTGGTGACCTACAGCAAGCGCATTCAGGGCTTTCCCAACTATCTGGGCATTCACGCCGGAGGCATTCTCATTGCAGAAAAGCCTATGCATTATTACACCGCTACCTTTATGCCGCCCAAGGGCTTTCCCACCACGCAGTTCGATATGGTGGTGGCAGAAGATATTGGCCTGTATAAGTTTGATATTCTGAGCCAACGCGGTCTGGGGAAGATCAAGGAAACCGTAGGTATTGTGGCTTACAACCGTCCCAAGCAAAAGCCCATAGACATTCACGATATCAAAGGTTTCAAAGAAGATGAGCGCATCAAATACCTGCTGCGCAATGCCAAAGCCATTGGGTGTTTCTATGTGGAATCTCCAGCCATGCGGATGCTGCTTAAAAAGCTTCGGGTGGACGATTATTTAGGCTTGGTCGCTGCCAGTTCGGTGATCCGCCCCGGAGTTTCCAAGTCTGGGATGATGCGGGAATACATACTGCGCTACCGTTTCCCGGAAAGGCGCAAAGATGCCCATCCAATTCTACTAGACATCATGCCAGAGACCTACGGGGTTATGGTGTATCAAGAAGACGTGATCAAGGTGGCACACTATTTTGGTGGGTTGACTTTAGGTGAGGCCGATATGCTGCGTCGTGGGATGTCTGGAAAATTCCGCTCTCGGGAGGAGTTTGCCAAGGTGAAGGATCAATTCTTTATGAACTGCCGCAATGCCGGCAAACCCGATGCTTTGATCGCAGAGATCTGGCGGCAGATAGAGAGTTTTGCCGGTTATGCTTTTGCCAAAGGACACTCCGCTTCTTATGCGGTGGAGAGCTATCAGAGTCTGTATCTCAAGGCTTATTTTCCTTTGGAATATATGGTGGCGACCATCAACAATTTTGGTGGTTTTTACCGCACGGAGTTCTATGTGCATGAGGCGCGTTTGCACGGCGGGATCATTGAGCCGCCCTGCGTGAATACCAGTAAACACGAAACCATCATCAAAGGCAAACATATTTATTTGGGCTTTATGTTTCTGCACGCTTTTGAGAGCAATACGGCTAAGGCCTTACTGAGTGAACGTGCAGCTAATGGCCCTTTTAAAAGCCTGGACGATTTTATAGAACGCGTGCCGGTAGGCATGGAGCAGCTCGCCATTTTGATCAAAATAGACGCCTTTCGTTTTACGGGAGTCAATAAGCGAGAACTGCTTTGGGAAGCTCATATGAAACTGGGTAAAACAGCGGTGGCAGAACCCATGCCGTCGCTCTTTAAAGCAGAGAAGGTCAACTATCAAACCCCGGAGCTGAGCACCACGGTTTTAGAAGATGCTTTTGATCAGATGGAGCTTTTGGGTTTTCCGCTGTGTTCGCCTTTTTTCTTATTGCTGAATCCGGGAGGGAATACCCTGCGGGCCCGACAGCTGATGGCTTACATCAGCAAGACCATAACCATAGAAGGTTATTTGGTGACCACCAAACGGACCAACACCACAGGAGGCAAGGGCATGTTCTTTGGCAACTTCTTAGACCGCGATGGCGATTTTATTGACACCGTACATTTCCCGCCGGTGGCTAAAAGATATCCCTTTAGGGGCAAGGGGATTTACCGAATCACGGGCGTAGTGATGGAAGAATTTGGATGTGTATCGGTAGAGGTGAGTAGGATGGAGCGATTGCCCATCATTGCAGATCCGCGTTATGCCGATTCTAAAAAAGGATTGCGAATATGAACAGTGAACGCGCGATAGTACATATGGATCTGGACACCTTTTTTGTGTCCTGTGAGCGGCTATTAGACAGCCGATTGGAAGGAAAACCGGTATTGATCGGAGGAACCACAGACCGTGGAGTAGTGGCCTCTTGCAGTTATGAGGCCCGTACTTTTGGAATACATTCGGCCATGCCCATGCGGATGGCCAAACAGCTTTGCCCGGAGGCGATAGTGCTGCGGGGAAATTCTGGGGTCTATTCTAAATTCTCTGATATGGTTACTGATGTGATCAAAGAAAGCGTACCGCTTTACGAGAAGACCTCTGTAGACGAATTTTACATTGACCTCACAGGGACAGATCGCTTTTTTGGATGTCATAAAATGGCCTCGGAGCTGCGAGATCGGATCATCAAAGAGACGGGACTGCCCATTTCCTTTGGACTATCTACCAACAAAACCGTTTCTAAGATCGCTACCGGAGAGGCCAAGCCAAACAATAAGATCCGCATAAAAAAGGGCAATGAAAAACCTTTCCTTTCACCGCTTTCGGTGCGGAAGATCCCGATGGTGGGGGAGGTCACCTACCGTTCGCTTTGCGATCTGGGGATCAAGCGGATCCAAACCATTCAAGAAATGCCTTTGGACATGATGGCCAGGGTTTTTGGTAAGAATGGCCAGGTGATCTGGCGCAAGGCCAATGGGATAGATCCTTCGCCGGTGGTGCAATATCACGAACGCAAATCCATCTCTACAGAACGTACCTTTGATCGGGATACCACAGATCCGCAGAAATTAAAAGGAATACTAACCGCCATGGCGGAGAACCTGATCTACCAACTAAGGCGAGGTGATAAACTTACGGCCTGTGTAACGGTAAAGATTCGCTATTCAGACTTTCAAACCTACACCATGCAAAAGCGCATTCCCTATAGTGCAGCAGACCATAAGATATTGCCGGTGATCATGGAGTTGTACAAAAAGCTCTATCAGCGCAGATTGTTGGTGCGTTTGATTGGTGTGCGGTTCAGTCATTTGGTCTCTGGTGGCCAACAGATCGATCTGTTTCAAGACAACGACAAGATCATCAACCTTTACCAAGCCATGGACAAGATGCGTGCCCGATACGGGGATCGAGCAGTCATCAAAGCTGCTGGGATGAACGCAAAGAGTATTGGACGCTGGAACCCCTTTACTGGGGAACCGCCGCCGCTACTGGCCAACAGAAGGCAATAGGCTATTCGCGCTCAAAGCTAAAGACAGGGCCGTCTATGCAACCGTCAGAAATGGTGATCAAGCCAGAATCGTAATCATCCATGATCAGAAGTCCTATGGCATCGCTACCCACATGAAAGTAACGATTGTCGTCATAGTTACAAATGTTGTCATTCAAGCTGTAATTGTAAGTGCCTGGTTCTAAGCGAATGGCAGATGCTCCTAAAGCAACTTCTACCTTGACAGTTTCATTGGCAAAGTCAAAGGACCAAACGATCTCTCCGTCTTCAAATTCTTCAAAGACCGGATTCATGGCACTGGGTTGATAGGTCTTTAGATTAAAGGCCTCAAAGCTCACCGGAGCACCGTCATCATCAGAAGAACAACTCCACAGCGTAGCGGCTAAAAGGAAAAGTGTGCATAGTTTGTTCATCTACGTAGATAATTTTTATTTCTGTGTTAATCAAGCAAATAAAAATTATCTGCATAGATCAACCGCTTCGCTTTCGCACAAAAAATTTAATTATTACAGTCGATATTACTAATTAAATTTATTTGTGCTCATTTCATAACAAGTCTTTTCTTAAAGGTACAGAATTCACCGAATGGTTGCGTAATTGGCTTATTCTAAGAAGTCTAAGAACTTGAGGCCAAAGACAAAAATACCGTCGTTAACACCGTTAAGACTGGAGCGCACATAATCGATCCGCAGCAAACGATATTTGCCCCAACCAATATTGTCCAAACCAACAGAATACTCGTAATAAGGCTTGTTGCCTACGGTGCTTAGCAGGTGTCCGCCTACTACTAAATTGAAGTTGAGCTGATTCAAACCAGGGATTTTGCCTAAAAGCCAACCGTTAAAATGATGTTCGGCATGGAACTCCATATAAGAATCATTAGTGCTCAAAGCGTAATAAGGCAAATTGTTGAATACATTGGTATAGACTCCTCCATCATTCACTCGGGTTTGATTGCCGTTAAAGTGTTGGAAGTCCACAAAGGAGATGTCTTCTCCATTCACAAAGGTTCCTCCTTTTAGGTTATAGCGGAATCGGCCTTTGTTGCCAATTCTAAAGCTCTGATACAAGCCTGCGCTGAATTGATGGAAGTTATAATTCTCATTAGAAGCAGAGAATCCTCCCTCATAATTCAGCTGAATTCGTGGAAAACGATTGTCTCCACCCACATTGAACTTAAAGTCCGGATAGCTCATGTATTTCTGCCCAATGGTAATATAAGCGCTCACCCCAGCCTTGACAATATTGTGTTTGTCAATCGCGGCGTTTTCAAAGTCTGTGGGGTCGAGTGGATTGTTGGAGGTGTATGATACTCCAGAATTCCTAAACCAAACCTGATCGGAATTATTGAACAGCGGTACCCGTTCTTCATAGGCCAAACGGCTGGTTAAAAACAAACCGTTCACCACTTCTTGGCCATAGTTAATAGCTCCAGAACGCAGCTCATAGGCTTTTAAGAAGTTTCGCTCAAAGGCCAAACTGCTTATCGCATTTACAAAAGGAGATATGGGCTCATTGCCGTTAAACTGTTCTACCGTAACACCTCCGCTCACGCTTAGTCGTGCGCGGTTTTTGGCATTGAATCTATAGGTAGCACTGGCGTTGAATCGGAAGCGGTCCTCATCTATCCCGTAATTAAAGCGCGAATTAAAACTCAACCAACGGGTATAATTCTCATCAAAGCCTTTAAAAAAGCTCAAACCAACTTCTGGGGCATAACCTTGAATGGTATTGAATTGAAAGCTCGGGCCATCATAAGTGACGTTCCAACGCTCATAGCTGTTTCTATAGGTATAACCGGTAAGAGGCGCTAAAAGGGAAAGCCTGTTATTGCCAGCGTCAATGGAGTCTAAATAGGTTTTGGATTTGCGCAAGGTTTGAATGCTGTCTTTACGCACATAGTCTGTGATTTCCTCAGGTGTAAGTGGAACAGGTCTAACCTGATTCCAGTACAAGGAATCCTTTTCATTGGCATTATCTACAAAGGTGAGTACCTCATTGGTAAAACTGGCTCGGGTAAAGACAGGGTCAAAATTGTAATTGCTGTAAACCGCCGTAAAGCGGCCGTCTCCATTCAATCCAAAGAGTCCAAAACTAAAGTCAATGGTCTGAGAGATCTTAACCCAAAACTGCTTCTGCTTGTCATAAGTGAAGTTCTGTTTAAAGACCAATTCCTTAACAAAGGGTATTTGAATGGCCGTGCCTGAGGTGGTTAAGTCAATTCCGTAGAACTCCCAGTCGTCCTCTACTATATAGACGTAACCTTGCCAAACCCGATCCTGACTGCGTTTAGGAGTCACCAGGATCTTATTGATCAGTTTTCCATCTTCATAAAAAACACCTTCTAATTTATAACGGTAGTATTCCAAGGCATTGCTCGCGATTGGAGATACGAGTTGCGCATTGATCTCAATAGTATTGCTATAAAAGGAGAAGTTCGCATCTCCGGCGCTGTTAAAACTAAAGCCGTTGTCGTTTCCGCTCACTTTAGAAGCAATGATCTTTTCTTTAAAGTCCTTCGGTTCCTGATAGGCAATCTCAGAGATGGTCTCAGAAAGATAAATGATCCCAGTTCGGGTAGAATCCAAAGCACCTCCAAAGTCGCCGACTTCCTCACCCATAATGCGCTCTGGGGCTTCAGTAACTTTCCAAAGACCTTTGGAATAGAAGTCTGCTGTATAGGCTGAGATGCGCTGACTGTTCTGTTTTCTATTGGCGATTGCCGCCCGAATGATACGATAGGCTGGGTCTTCACTAGCATCAATTACTACTTCATCCAAACTCAAACTGGTTGCTTCCAAACTCACATCCAGCGTCTGAGATCCTCCTTTGTAGTTCACGGTTTTACTCAAAGTTTCAAAACCCAAATACTGGAACACTAAGGTATAATCTCCAGAATCGGGGAGTTCTAAGACATAGTTTCCCAATTCATTAGAAGTGGTTCCCAAATAGCTGTCCTGAACAAAGATATTTACGAAAGGAAGGGGTTCTCCGGCTTTATCAGTAACACGGCCTTTGATTTGCGCTTGAGATAGGGTGGTGACTAAAAATAGGAATAGCAGTAGCGGTTTTTGCATGGTCAATGTTTTGAGGCAAATAAAATCAATGGTGAGCTATGCACTTCTTAAAAAAGTGTTAGCTAACATAAATTTACCATTAATTGTTAAAGTTCTTTTTGATCCTGCTAAGGTTACGCTTGTTGTCTCTGTCTTTTATAGTGTCCCGTTTGTCGTAGAGTTTTTTTCCACGACATAGGGCGATCTCTAACTTGGCAAGCCCACGATCGTTGGTAAATAATAATAGGGGGATGATCGTAAGTCCAGAGTTCTTGACCTCTTTTTCGAGCTTTTTGAGCTCGTTTCTGTTTAAAAGGAGCTTGCGCTCACTCTTGGGTTTGTGATTGAAGTGCGTCGCATGCGAATATTCCTCAATGGTCATATTGATCGCAAACAACTCGCCACGGTCGTTGAATTCACAGAAACTCTCCGCAATAGAGGCTCGCCCTTCACGAATCGCCTTGATCTCCGTACCAGCCAGAACTATCCCAGCGGTATACCGATCCAAGATCTCGTATTCAAAGCGCGCTTTGCGGTTTTTGATTTGTACTTGTTTCTGTAAACTCATGCGGCAAATTTAACACTAAATCTAATTTCTAAGGGTCTTATCAAAATTTTAAGAGCGGGGAACTACGGCAGATTGCGTGTTCTGTGTATTTTTGTTTTATGACCACATCAAGAATATTCCTTTTGCTCTGTTTTGTAAGTCTGATGAGTTGCAATCAGGGTGTGAAGGACCAAGAACAGCAACAACTCGATCCCAGAACGGTCAAGCCTAATTTCACGGCCCAACAGTTGGTAGATCGCGCCATTGAGTATCACGGAGGTGACAAGTTTGAAAGGGCAGAGATGACCTTTAAATTCAGGGATTATGAGTACCGCTCGCTACAAGAAGGAGGTCAGTTCACTTTAGATCGGATTTCATACAACAAGGCCATTGGCAAGATTACGGACCGGGTCACTAATGCGGGTTATACCCAAGTGTTGAATGACGAGTTTGAGATGAACATAGTCGATTCTATGAAGGTAAAGTTCACCAACAGCGTGAATTCCGTGCACTATTTTGCGCGTCTGCCTTATGGACTGAACGATGCGGCGGTTCAGAAAAAACTACTCGGAACGGATTCAATTAAAGGGAAGACCTATCACGAAATAGAAGTTCGATTCAAGCAAGAGGGCGGGGGTGTAGATTTTCAAGACGTATTTGTTTACTGGTTTGACACCGAGACCGGTGCTATGGACTATTTGGCTTATTCTTATGAGACCGATGGAGGAGGAATTCGCTTTAGAGCAGCGACCAATCCGCGGGAGATCAGTGGCATCCGCGTTCAAGATTATATCAATTTCAAGCCCAAAGGACTCGATGTGGCTTTAGAAGATCTCGATTACCTATACGAGCAAGGAAGTTTGATAGAAGTTTCTAAGATCGAATTAGAAAATGTAACGGTACAACTCACAGATGAAGCAAATTAATTTATACCTATCACTATTGATATTGACGTTTGCTGCGATGAGCTGTCAGCAAGCGGAGCCTCAACAACAGATCCAGCCTCAAGCGCTCTTAGACAGTGCAATTGCAGCGCACGGCGGAGGCCATTATGATGGAGCGACCATCAGTTTTGGACTGAACAATTACGATTTTAAACTCAAGCGAGAAGGCTATACTTATGACTATGAAATGTCTCAGGAAAAAGATGGCGTCTTACACAAGGTGAATACTTTTAACGGCGGATTGACCTATAAAATGGGCGATAGTCTGGTAGATCATGGTGGGCGTCAAATGACTTTGATCAGAGAGCGCGTCAATAACGTAGCCTATGATTTTTATATTCCTTATTCGCTTACTGGGAATGATGTGATCTTAGAGTATTTAGGAATGGAGGACATGCGCTTAAAGCCCTATCACAAACTCAAAGTGAGTTATAAGCAAATTCCCGGTGGAGACCCTGATCACCGCGCTTATGTGCTTTGGATCAGCAAAGACACCTATGAGATTGATTTTATCGCTAAGCAAAATGATGAAGCCAGTGGCAGAAAGCAATTCATGGCTGCGGCATACAAGCGTAGGGTAAACGGCATGCTCTTTTCAGACTTTGAGCTTTACCAGACTCCAGGTCGCAATAAGGACGTTCGTATTGATTCCTTGGGAATTGCCTATAATTCAGGGAATATGCAGCGAAAGGCCGTTACCACCTATATGGATGTGGAAGTAAGCCTGCCTGAGGATTAATTGATCTGTAAAATCTGAACACTTACCGTGTCACCGGTTTTGGTGACTATGTAGAGGCCGCCGTTGTTATCATCGGCCATCCAAGGATACTTTTCTTCTCCCAAAACGGCATTGACAAACACGGGCGTAGTATTGCTATGTCCCACAACCAGGACTGTTTTGCCTGTTGTAGCTGCAGCGAAGTCTTTGTTGTACAGATCACTTGGGTCATAGGACAATACCTCAAGCCCTTGGGAAGCTGCTGTAGGAGCGGCTGTTTGCTGTGTTCTGTTATAATCTGTACTGTAAACGGCATCAAAATCTACCGTAGCGAATACTTTAGCCCAATTTTCCGCACGCGTAAGTCCTGCTTTAGTTAAGTCTGGGTTTTTATTGTCAGGGTTAGAGCGGTCTTTTTCTGCGTGTCTAATGCAGTAATATACGGTTGTAGTCTCTTCTGTTGAGGACTGGGCTTGTACATTAAAGGGACTGCAAAGGGTCAAAAAGACAATTAGAGTAGCAATAGATTTCATACAGTGAGCTTTTCGGCTTGGAAGGTATAAAATAAAATTGCCTAAAAGAAGCGCTGAGCTTCCTTTAGGCAACCACCAATTCTGGTTCTTTCTTACAACATGCTGATAGAAAGTGAGTAGAAAAGTGTTACTAGTGTAACAACCCCAACGTAAACGGCTAAGGCTTGATTGCGTTTAGGTTGTATCTTTTTGTTGATTGTAGTTTCCATGATCTTCATTTTTTGGAGTTTCGTTTTTTGTTTGATACACCAATATGACGACCCAGAAAAATCTTTGTTACACCCTCTGCGACCGAAATGTCGAAATTCGCTGCTCAAATGTCGTTTCAGGTAGCGGATTTGCTACTGCTTTGAAAAGATTCATAAATTTTTCAGAATGTTGTTCTTTTTTCTGTGTTAAGAGGTTGAAGTGCACAAAGTTACTCCACATGAAGGCTTTGAGGTCTCCTTTTTTCAATCCGTTCATGCGCATCTCCACAAGCAATGAATTGTCTGAGAAATGCAACAATTGGCTGCTTATTTTGACCTCTTCCATAGTAAAGGCGGGTCTGATATAAGCGATCTGTGTACTACCCACAACCCAGCTCTTTCCTTCTTTACGTCCCATTTCATAAATATCAATGCCGTAATGGTCTATAAGTTGATCTTCACGGGCGTTGATCATATAGTTGAGGTATTCTGCGTTGTTGAGGTGATTAAAAGGATCACAATCTTGAAATCGGATCTTAGTCACGCTTTCTAATACTTTCGGTAAATTTTCCATAATAAAATACCAATCGGTATATTTTTAGTTAAAAAAATTAGGTTTCGTAGTTTTTTATCAATTGATCCAAGGCATCAACGGCAGCGACCACATAATTGTGATCATCCATAGTCTGCATCATAAAGATGGCTCCTTGGATTCTAGTGTACATCAACTTGCCAAAATTCATTTGAGCAAATTCTTCTTTAAGGTCACCTTCTGCAACTGCTAGCTCAACAAGCCCTTGAATATGCTCTTGACTTTTAGAGATCACACGCTGTACTTGAGCCATTAGCGGACTTTCGTTGTGATGTGCATCTACACCTACATTGAGAATAGGGCAGCCGCCTAACTTCCTGCTAAACTGATAGTAAGAACGGTAAAACTCGGTGATCTTATAGAGTGCTCCTAAGGCAGAATCACTTTCTTGCTGATGCAAACTGATCTGTTTGAAGAGCTCATTGACATTGTATTTGAATGCAGCAATGGCCAAAGCTTCTTTGGATTCAAAATTGCCGTAAATAGCTCCTTTGGTCAATCCGGTGGCCTTGGTCAAATCGTTAATAGAAGTGGCCGCATAGCCCTTCTGATTGAAAATGGGAGCTACGGTCTCTACAATAAACTTGGATGTTCTTTCTGCTTTAGTAAGCATAATTGCGACGCATTATACTATCAAAGATAATAAAAAATACCAAACGGTATATTTTATTTTTTTATGGGTGTTAAGGTGTAGCCTGCTTCCCGAAGTAAATTGATCACGCCCTTTTCTCCACCTAAATGTCCTGCACCAACGGCGTAAAACACACTTTGATCCTTGGAGAGCTTGTCTATTTTAGGAATCCAATCTGCATTTCTATTGTCTAGAATCAACGGAAGAAAGTCTAAGGGAAAAATAGCGGGATCACTGGAGGTGTATTCATACATGCCTTGCACATCTTGCTTGTTGTATAGATCCACCATAGTATAAAAGTCTTCTCGGCTACTAGCCTCACCGCGCTCCGCCATGACTAAAAGACATCGGGCTTGATCTTTATAAGGTATCTCATCAAAGAGATCATTTTGAAAATCAAAGGTTTCTAATCCTTCAATCTCTTTACTTCCGTTTAGATGGTTCATCAGTTTGACTTCTACACCTTCTATATCACAAGAAAGTAGTGCTGTGATCAGTGCAAATTGGGTGTAATAGGGCTTTACATGTTTCAGCCGCTCATAATTTAAGCCCTCAAAACCATTTATAAAGTTTTTCACTTTAGCTTCTTCTTCCTCAGAAAAGAAATCGCTCAAACTCTGATTGTCAGCCATCATAAGACTGGCTGGATCAATTTGATTGTAAGCCGGATCGTCCATATCAGCTTCTAAAACCAAAAGGTCCGCCTTATCCATAGTATTGTAAACTACCTCTGGCAACTGCAGATTACAGCCGATATGTATAGTTCCTAATAAATAAGAGGGTTCTTCAAGACCGTTACCTGATATCTCCCAGAGGTTAGAATTTTCTAGATTTTGTGTTTTACAGCCGAAGAGGGTAGTGACTGTCAGGCCAAGGCCGAGTAGAAATTTTTGCATACGATGAATTTACTATGGGTAGTATATGCTGATGTGATGTTACAAAAAAGCCCCCCAATTTGGGAGGCTTTTAACGTTCATATCCAATTAGGAGTTGACCAGATCATTTTGGTTCCTAAAGACCAGTTTGCCGTCAAAGCTGTCCAGCAGGATGATACTTTCTGCGGATACTGTTCCGGCTAAGATCTCCTTAGATAGTGCATTGAGCACTTCTCTTTGAATCACTCGTTTTACCGGTCTGGCTCCAAACTGCGGATCAAATCCACGTTCGGCCAAAAAGGCGATGGCCTCATCGGTCGCATCTAAGGTGATGTTTTGCTTATTGAGCATTTTAATCACGCCTTTGAGCTGCAGTCCCACAATTTGAGCAATATCGCTCTTAGTAAGTGGGGTGAACAGAATGATGTCATCAATTCGATTCAAGAACTCAGGTCTCACGGCCTGTTTTAGCAAGCCGAGTACATCCACCTTGGCGGCTTCCATAGCGCTGTCCAGATCCTTAATGGCTTCAAATCGCTCCTGAATAATGTTGCTCCCCATATTTGAGGTCATGATGATAATGGTGTTCTTAAAATCAGCCACGCGCCCTTTATTGTCCGTCAAACGTCCCTCATCTAAAACTTGCAACAAAATGTTGAAGGTGTCTGGGTGCGCCTTTTCAATCTCATCCAAAAGAACCACAGAGTAAGGTCTGCGTCTCACAGCCTCTGTAAGCTGTCCGCCTTCATCATAGCCTACGTATCCCGGAGGTGCTCCAACCAAACGGCTCACGCTGTGTCGCTCCTGATATTCGCTCATATCAATACGGGTCATGGCGTTTTCATCATTGAAGAGATACTCGGCCAACGCCTTCGCTAGCTCCGTTTTACCAACTCCAGTGGTTCCTAGAAATAAGAAGGATCCAATCGGCTTTTTAGCATCCTGAAGCCCAGCGCGTGAACGTCTAATGGCATCACTTACTGCGGTAATGGCTTCTTGTTGCCCCACCACGCGTTTGTGCAACTCTTGCTCCAATTGCAATAGTTTTTCGCGTTCGCTTTGCAGCATTTTGGTCACAGGAATTCCTGTCCATTTAGCCACTACTTCTGCAATGTCCTCATGGGTCACCTCTTCTTTGATCAAGGCAGAACCTTGCTGAGCAGCCAATTCGGCTTGTTTGGAATCTAAGGCTTCTTGAGCCTCTTTGATCTTTCCATAGCGCAATTCAGCCACTTTCCCATAGTCGCCTTCACGTTCTGCACGTTCTGCTTCTAACTTTAAGGCTTCTATTTCGGTTTTGATCTGCTGTACGCTATCAACCACCTCTTTTTCTTGCTTCCATTTGGCGTGGATCTCGTTGCGCTCTTCCTTGAGATTGGCCAAGTCTGCTCTAAGGATCTTCAGCTTGGCTTCGTCCTTTTCACGTTTAATGGCTTCTATCTCAATCTCCAATTGCATGATCTTGCGGTCCAGCACATCCAACTCTTCCGGTTTGGAATTGATCTCCATCCGCAGCTTGGAAGCCGCCTCATCCATGAGGTCAATGGCCTTGTCTGGCAAGAATCTGTTGGTGATATAGCGTTGAGAAAGCTCCACGGCACCTATGATGGCGTCGTCTTTGATACGCACCTTGTGGTGGTTCTCATATTTTTCTTTGATTCCTCGTAGGATGGAAATTGCACTTTCTGTATCGGGCTCATCTACTTGTACCTTTTGGAATCTACGCTCTAAAGCCTTGTCCTTTTCAAAGTACTTCTGATACTCATCAAGCGTAGTGGCTCCGATGGCGCGCAGTTCTCCGCGTGCCAGAGCGGGTTTGAGGATATTGGCTGCATCCATGGCCCCTTGACCGCCTCCAGCACCAACTAGGGTGTGGATCTCATCTATGAACAGCACAATATCTCCGTCACTAGAAGTTACTTCTTTAATGACCGCTTTAAGGCGCTCCTCAAACTCTCCTTTGAATTTAGCCCCTGCGATCAGCGCTCCCATATCCAAGCTATAGATCTGCTTTTGTTGTAAATTCTCAGGTACATCGCCATCCACAATGCGGTGGGCAAGGCCTTCAGCTATGGCTGTTTTACCCGTACCAGGTTCTCCAACCAACATAGGATTGTTTTTGGTGCGACGGGAGAGGATCTGTAAAATTCGTCTGATTTCCTCGTCACGACCAATTACAGGATCCAGCTTGCCTTCTTGCGCCAATTGATTCAAATTCTTGGCGTATTTACTCAAGGAGTTATAGGATTCTTCTGCTGAGGCGGAGGTTACTCGTTCTCCTTTACGCAGCTCTTCAATGGCGGCTTCCAATACTTTAGTAGTTACTCCTTGGTCTTTTAAGGCTTGTGAGACCGTATTCTTACTCTCAAAGATGGCGAGTAAAAGATGTTCAATAGAAACGAATTCATCATCGCGCTTTTTAGCGCTAATGGACGCATCATTGAGGATCTTGGCAGTTTCTCTGCCCAACATAATGTCGGCTCCGCTCACCTTGGCTTTTCGTTCTAATTCTCTATCTAGAATCTGCTCCAAGGCAGTGGGGTTGACATTGAGTTTTTTAAGCAGATAGGGCAGCACGTTTTCATCAACCTCCAGCATGGCTTTAAAAAGATGCTCAGGGTCAATATGCTGCTGCGACAACTCTTGGGTAAGTTGATGCGCTTGCTGCACGGCTTCCTGCGATTTTATAGTGTAATTATTAAAATTCATTGTCTTTCCTTTGATTTGGATTCGCTACTATGGAATCAAAACTCAGACCATTGTAAAAAAGCGTCAATTTGACGTAATCTACTGTGCTTTAGTACGACAGATTGTCAAGATCAGCGGTATAACATATGCTAAAAACCTGATCTAAATCCTTTATTTTTGTGCTATGAGTCTGTTTAAAAAAATCTTCAATAGTGAATCGACTCCAAAAGAACCTCAATTTGAGATTCCTTGGATTCCACTAACCGACATCAAACAACTGGATGAGTTGGTTGAACTTTCCAAATCAAAACCAGTTTTGATCTTCAAACATTCTACACGTTGTGGAATTAGTAGTATGACCATGCGTCAATTCACAGGATCCTACAACTACGAGGCATCACAGATCCAGCCGTACTATTTGGATCTGTTGTCTTACAGAGACCTGTCTAATGAGATCGCCATTCGGTTTCAAGTACTTCACCAAAGTCCGCAGCTCATTGTCATCAAAAATGGATCTACAGTTCACGCCGCTTCTCATTATGAGATCCAGGCTGCTAGTTTAGAGCGTTATATTTAAGAGTGAGTGTAACAATTTTTTAGAAGTAAGCTCTGTAAGGTAACACTATCCTTATGAGTAATTATTTTCTAGCCTTCCTATTGTTCGTTTCAATTTCTGCTAAAGGGCAAACCTCTGTAGCAGACTTAAACCTCGATTATGGTCCCTATGAAGTGGGCTATCGCTACACACAACTAATAGACAACAGCCGCAGCTACAACGTGAAAGGAAATTGGACTACAGCAACCATTGCACGTCCTATTCCTTTGAGTATTTGGTTTCCTGCGCAGTCAACCTCCGCTTCTGCTCCTATGAAGGTGATGGATTATATGCGTGTTCTCAAGTTGGAAGAAGAATGGGAATACTTACCAGATTCTTTGATCTTAAATTGGTTCTATTATGCGCCCAATGCGCAGAACAAGGCCCATCTTTTGGAAGAGGTCAAGGCCGTAAAGGATCAAGCGGTATGTAAAGGGAAGTACCCGGTCGTCGTGTATGCGCCGAGTTATGGTGCGGCCTCAACCGAGAATTTTGCTCTTTGTGAGTACTTAGCCAGTTATGGATATGTGGTTATTGCCAGTCCAAGCCGTGGTGCCTACAACCGCAGTTTTACCGGAGGTACACTCCTTGATCTGGAAACTCAAGCTCGTGATATTGAGTTTATCATTGATGCCTTAGATGATTTCAGTTTTGTAGATACGAGCAGAATTGCAACCATGGGTTTCAGTTTCGGGGGGATTTCTAATGTGCTGGCTTGTATCAGAAACAAAAAGATCAAAGCAAATGTGAGTCTTGACGGAAGTGTGAAGTATCAGTTTAAAACATTGGCAGCTTCGCCTTTTTATCGTCAGAATGAATTCGCCATTCCCTTCATTCATTTTTCTCAAAAAGATATACCCGTGGCGGTTTTGGAGCAAGATGGAATTGATCCTGCATTGAACACGGATTTTGAATTTTACGACCGTTTGGGCAAGGCTCCAGCCTATCAACTCAAGATGTTGGATTTGACTCATGGCAATTTCAGCAGTTTTGGAGTCTTGTTTGCCAATCGCGATCAGCGACAAGACACATCAGATCAGCTCATTATGGAGTCTTATAATATTCTTTGCGAGTACAGCCGTCATTTTTTGGATGCTTTTTTAAAGGTCGATGATTTTTCACCTTCAAAGTTTGATGAGATTCTAAAAGGTAGCTCCGTTAGCTCAGAGCGGTTTAGCTATCAAACAAAGGCTAAGCAGGCTCAACCTATGAGCTTAGCAGAATTCAACGAACTTGCAGCAAAACAGAACTACGCAGATCTAATGACTCTGTACAAAAAAGCAAAGCTCGAACAGAAATTTCATCAAGGAGATTTGAACAATTTAGGTCTTCACTTATTCTTTAACCCAAAATCACAGCAATCCGGAATCGCTGTGCTTAAGTTTGCGACCGAGTTGTACCCAGAATCAGCCAATCTCTTTGACAGTCTTGGAGAGGCCTATTTTCTGTCGAATCAATATCCTCAGGCCACTCGCGCCTTTGAGCGTTCTTTGATGCTGTATCCAGAGAATGTCAATGCGAACAATCGACTTAAGGCCATGAAGCAGTGAGCTTCTATAAAGCTGGCAGTAACTTAGTACGGCATTCGCCAAAGCCAATACGAACCTCACTGTTTTGACAATATCCCTTAAGAATTACAGTATCATGGTCTTCAATGAAAGATCGAGTAGTACCGTCTGGCATTTGCAGCGGGTTCTTACCGCCCCAAGAAAGTTCTAACATAGAGCCATAAGAATCTGGGGTAGGGCCAGAGATGGTTCCGCTTCCCATCATATCACCACTAACTACATTACATCCGTTTACCGTATGGTGAGCGAGTTGCTGCGCCATATTCCAATACATATACTTGAAGTTAGAAGTAGATACCTTGTGCTCATTACCGCCCTCAGGTTGCAGATAAACCTCTAGGTTGATGTCGTAGCTTTTTGGGCCAGTGTATTGTAAATACGGCAGCTGTGGTTTTTCTGGTTTTGGACCTTCCACTTTAAAAGGTTGCAGGGCATCTAAGGTGACGATCCACGGAGAAATACTGGAAGCAAAATTCTTAGCTAAGAATGGCCCTAGTGGCACATACTCCCACTTTTGAATATCGCGAGCACTCCAGTCATTAAACAGCACCAATCCGAAGATATAATCCTCTGCTTCATCCACAGCGATCGGTTCTCCCAAATGATTGGCATCTGTAGTAATAAAGGCCATTTCCAACTCAAAATCCACACGTTTTGAAGGACCGAAAACAGGCGTTTCTGCTCCCGGAGGCATCGTCTGCCCATTAGGTCTTCTAATGTTAATGCCACTAGGAATAATGGAAGAGCTGCGTCCGTGGTAACCCACAGGAATGTGCATCCAGTTCGGTAAAAGGGCCTTATCGGGATCGCGGAACATACTTCCCACATTGGTGGCGTGCTCCTTACTGCTGTAGAAATCTGTGTAATCCCCAATGCTTACCGGTAATTGCATCTCGATCTCATCCATAGTAAAAATGATCACATCACGATGCTCGGCATGGTCACGCAGTTTAGGGTTGTTGGCTTCAAACACTTCAGAAATACGATTGCGCACCAAACGCCAGGTCTTTCTACCGTCAGAGATAAAATCGTTCAAGCTGTCTTGAAGAAAGATATCGTCCGTCAAGTCGATCCCGTCAAAATAGCCCAGTTGATGCATGGCACCTAGGTCAATGGCGTAGTCACCAATTCGCGTTCCAATAGTAATGATATCGTCACGTGTCAAGAAAACTCCAAAAGGAATGTTTTGGATCGGAAAATCCGTTTGTGGTGCATGATCGAGCCAAGTAGTGAGCTCTGGGTTATTTGCAGATAATGGCATGGTTGATTCTTAATAAAGTGTTGGTAAATCGTCTAATCAAAGATAGGATTTTAGATGGTGAAAAAGCATCTAATGTGTATTTTTGGTTTCGTAATTTTTAAGCTGATCAAATGCAACGCGATACCGAGATTTTTTCACTGATTCAAGAAGAAGAACAACGTCAATTAAACGGATTGGAACTCATTGCTTCTGAGAACTTTGCGAGTCCGCAAACTATGGAGGCTACCGGTTCTGTACTCACCAACAAATACGCAGAAGGGTATCCCGGCAAGCGTTATTATGGAGGATGTGAGGTAGTGGATAAAGTGGAACGATTGGCCATTGAGCGTGCTAAGGAACTTTTTGGTGCGGAATACGCCAATGTTCAGCCGCACTCGGGCTCACAAGCCAACACTGCGGTATTTGCTGCTTGCTTAAAACCAGGAGACACTTTTATGGGCTTTGATTTGGCTCATGGAGGACATTTGACCCACGGTTCACCCGTGAACTTCTCTGGGAAGCTTTATCGTCCTGTGTTCTATGGAGTTGATAAGGAAACCGGTTTATTGAATTACGACACCATCTTAGAGATCGCCAAGCGTGAAAAACCCAAGATGATCATTGCAGGGGCGAGTGCTTATTCCCGTGAGATCGATTACGCGCGCTTTAGAGCCATCGCTGATAAAGTAGGCGCACTACTTATGGCAGACATTGCTCACCCAGCCGGTCTAATAGCTAAAGGCCTTATTGCAGATCCGGTTCCACATTGCCACGTGATCACCACTACCACGCACAAAACCTTGAGAGGACCGCGTGGCGGCCTCATCATGATGGGGAAAGACTTTGAGAATCCATTCGGCATTACACTCAAAAATGGAAACTTGAGAAAAATGTCGTCTTTGTTGGATAGTGGGATCTTCCCTGGAAATCAAGGAGGACCCTTAGAGCATGTGATCGCAGCTAAGGCGATTGCCTTTGGAGAAGCGCTTTCTGATGATTTCTTACACTATATGGTTCAAGTTAAAAAGAACGCCAGCGTCATGGCTCAAGCTTTTGTGGATCGAGGTTATGAAGTGATCTCTGGAGGAACGGACAACCATATGATGCTTATTGATCTTCGCAACAAAGGGATCACTGGGAAACTGGCTGAGGAAGCTCTTGGACAAGCTGAGATCACCGTGAATAAGAACATGGTGCCTTTTGATACGCAATCGCCATTTGTGACCTCTGGAATCCGCATTGGAACGCCAGCTATTACCACTCGTGGTCTAAAAGAAGCCGACATGGATGCTATTGTTGCATTGATTGATCGCGTGATCCAAGCACCAGAAGATACTGCCGAACTCGAAGCCGTTGCCAAGGCTGTAAATGAGATGATGGCGGGACGTCCTTTATTTAACGCTTAGAGGCTTGCGAATCTAAAACTACACGGCTATATTTGGAGGACTTCGAACGCGCGTAAGCGCCCTAAATGTGACTTGAATGAAGTACCTCGGATTGATAGCGTGCGCCTTTGCGGCAGTGCTGCAGAGTTGTGATAATAGCCCAAGTATTGCCAGTGTTGACCGCCCGTTGGCGTCATCCATTGATGCAGACAATACCACTACAACCTTTTTAGAGCTGTTGGACCCAGCAGCGACAGGAGTAGGTTTTAAAAATGGGATCGTAGAGACCGAATACAAAAACCACAGATCCTACACGCAGATCTACAATGGTGGCGGCGTTGCCGTAGGTGATCTCAATGGGGACGATCTGCCCGATATTTACTTTGCGGGTAATTCTGTAGATGACAAGCTCTATTTCAACCAAGGGAATTTTAAGTTTAAGGAAGTGACCGTAGAAGCCGGTTTGGGTAAGTATGTCAACGGTTGGTCCTATGGAGTCAATATGGTGGATATCAATTCGGACGGACACCTAGACATCTACGTTTGTAAAGCTGGACCTTATGCGAATAAACAATATATCGCCAATCGCTTGTTTATCAATCAGGGTGATGGAACCTTTACAGAGGAAGCTTCAGACTACGGTTTAGATATCAAAACATACAGTGTTCAAGCGGCCTTTTTAGATTACGATCTGGACGGAGATCTGGATATGTATTTGGCGAACCATCCTGTGCCAGGATCAGACAAGAAAAATCCGAAGAGCTTTGGCAGCTACGTAAAAGCCATCAATGATGGGGTATTGCGTACCGATAACTTCTATGAAAATGACAACGGCAAATTCGTAGAAAAGACCGATGCAGCTGGCCTTGTAAATTACGGTTACAAAAACGCTATCGGTGTGGGTGACCTAAACAAAGACGGATACCCAGACCTTTACGTATCCACTGATTTTGGTGAGCCTGATCTTTATTATGTGAATAACGGAGACAAGACCTTCAATAATAAGGTTCGCGAAAGCATGAAACATATTACCTATTACAGTATGGGTAGTGATGTTGTGGATGTGAATAACGACGGACAATTGGATATCTATATCACGGACATGACTCCAGATGATCACATCAGATCCAAAACCTTTATGCCGAGTATGGACACCGATAAATTCAATGCTTTTGTGCATTTTGGGTTCCACCATCAGTATATGTTGAACTCTTTGCAGATCAACAATGGAGATAACAGTTTTAGCGAACTCGGGCAGTTTGCAGGCATTGCAAAGACCGATTGGAGCTGGGCGCCGCTTTTCTTTGACATTGATCTGGACGGTAAACGTGACCTGTTTGTCACCAACGGTATTAAAGAGAATCTGAACGACAACGACATTAAAGAGAAGGTCTTTAGTCAACAAGATGCTTTACAGCGACCGCTTTCTCTGGAGGAGTATTTAGAAATTGTCCCTTCTGATGTTACGCCGAATCAGGTATTCAAGAACAACGGAGATCTAAAATTCAGCGATGTTTCCACCCAGTGGGTAGACAACGCCAATTTTAATTCCAACGGTGCGGCCTATGCCGATCTGGACCGCGATGGTGACTTGGATATGATTTTGAACAATATGGATGCTGAGGCAGCCATTTACCGAAACAACAGTCCTTCCGGCCAAAGTGGGAACGCTTTAATGCTGGATCTGGAAGGTCCTAAAGGAAATAGTTTTGGACTTGGAGCCAAAGTTACCCTTACCCTTGACGATCAAATTGTTTACTACGAACACTATCCTTCACGTGGATACTTATCTTCTGTAGACTACACTGCAGTTTTGGGAATAGGAACCGCTGCTCAAGTAAGTAGTATAGAAGTGATTTGGCCCGATGGAAAAACTCAGAGTTTATCCGCAGTTCCTGCGAACAGCAGAGTTAAACTTTCCTACGGTGGAGCCAGTTCAGTAAAGCAACAAGACGAGTCACAAAAACCACTGATGGCCAAGTTAGACCCTAAGGAAACAGGTTTGCTTTACTTCCATAAGGAAGATCGTTTTGACGATTTTAGAGCGCAAGTACTTTTGCCTTATTCGCAATCTCAGAATGGGCCTTTCAGCGCTCAGGCAGATGTGAACGCAGACGGGCTTGTAGATATTTTTGTAGGTGGAGCAGCAGGCAGTCCAGCGGCTTTATACATGCAAAAAGCCGACGGTAGTTTCTCTGTAGATCAAACCTCAGGTTGGTTGCAAGACGCGGCTTATGAAGACACTGGGGCAGCCTTTTTAGATTTTGATGGCGATGGTGATATGGACCTTTATGTGGCCAGCGGTGGTGCAGCAGCGCCAGCGGGAGACGCGCTTTACCAAGATCGACTTTATGAGAATAATGGAGCTGGAGTTTTTAAAAGAACTTTGGGGATATTGCCTGCAGAGACCGTGAGTAATCAAGTGGTCTTGGCAGAAGATGTAGATGGTGATGGAGATACCGACCTTTTTATCGGTGGTCGGGTGATTCCTGATAAATATCCTTTTTCGCCAGAATCTCGTTTGTTGATAAATCAAAATGGTCGATTCCAGAACATCACCCAGCCCGATCTCAAGAATGTAGGCCTAGTGACCGGCGCCGTTTTTTCTGATTATGACGGTGACGGAGATAAAGATCTAGTAATTGTTGGGGAGTGGAGTCCCATCCAATTCTTTGCCAACAATAACGGAACTTTTAGAAAACAGAACTTCAAAGGCTTTGATACCTCTAACGGCCTGTGGTTTGCCATTCAAGAGGCTGATCTAGATAGCGATGGTGATATGGATTATCTTTTAGGTAATCTGGGAACCAATTCTAAGATGACGGCCAAGGAAGGAAAGCCATTTCACGTCTTCTGTGATGATTTTGACAACAACGGTACTTATGATATCGTCTTTTCTAAAGATTATAAGGGCAAACTAGTGCCTATGCGTGGTCGTGAATGTTCTTCTGAGCAGATGCCGTTCATCCTAGACAAGTTCACCAATTTCCAGTCCTTTGCTAATGCTTCTTTAGAGGAGATCATTGGAGATGATAAGTTGGCTGGAGCCTTGCACTACAGTGTGGAGGACTTTCATCACATGGCTTTGATCAATGAAGGCGGAGGTGATTTTACGCGCGTGGAATTACCGCGTATGGCGCAAGTAGCTCCAATTATGGATTTTGAATTGACGGACCTTAACGGCGACGGACAAATGGAGATCATTGCTGTGGGGAACCTCTATCCGACAGAAGTTGAGACTACCCGTTATGATGCCTCACGCGGAATTGTAATGAATTTTAAAGACGGTAGTTTTGAAGTACTTCCTTCTAGTCTTACAGGCTTAGCTGGCCGTGGTGATGCTAAGGACGTTGACGTTTTATCCTTGAGTAACGGAGAACAACGTTTGTTAGTGACCAACAACAACGGTCCGTTGGAAGTTTACCGTATCAACAAACCTTAATCGTCGTCTGGGATAACTGCGCTTTCATAAGCTCCAGCGTCAAAAGGAGCGGTTCGGGCTACATTCAGAATATCAAAGGGCACAATTGGTGTTCCCGAGGCGTCTAGGCCATTGGCTCCAGATTCGTCTGGAATGTTGAGCTCATTCTCAAAAGGCGCCTTGAACAATGGATCTTCATTAACCACTAAATTGTTATAGCGAGCCACGTTGGTAAAGTCATACAAAGGATTCTCATCAAACACCCCTTGTACGTCATTAAAACGCAATAAGGTATTGGTGAAGTTGAAGTTAAATGCCGCTTCACCGCTATCTAGTAGACCGAGTTCAATATTCTCGTTTCCGTAAATGATGCAGTTGATAAAGTTCGCCTCAATGAGATCTAAGGTCTGAATCTCTGTTTCACTCACCACAAAGATATTGTCTAGTTGTACGGCAGGGAAGCTTCTAAAGCTGTCGTTCCAATAGTTGACAAAAGTACAGTGACGGAAGTTGTATCGACCGCCAAAAGTCAAAGCCAAGGCCGATTGCCCTGCATTGTTGATCACAACATTCTGTCCGTCTACAAAGCCAGTACGGGCCAAAAGACCGACATTAGAACTGTTGTAGATCTGTACATTATTCAAACTCAAAGTAGGCGAGGAGGAGCCGTCGTTGCTATCCATCAAAATACCTACGGTGGCGTTCTTAATTGTTGTATTGGTAAAGGTGTGACCGGTACTTCCTTGAGTGAGCCAAATGGCGCCCCATTGTCCAGGTACATCAGAAAAACCAGGTTCTAATCGATCGCCTTCAAAAATAACCTCATTTTCAAGGGCTACAGGGTCTGAACTCGGAGCTCCGTTTACAATCATGGTCGCTGTGTTAGCCACAAGGATTCCGCTATTGGCGTGGAAATGTACACGCGCTCCTGGATTGACCGTCAAAACATCGCCTGCATTCACAGCCGCGTAACCATAGATCACATAGGGCTTTTCATTGGTGAAGGTGAGCTGGTCGTCCTCCAAAATAAATCCTTCAATCAAAATCGGTTCTCCATCAGCATCGGTCCCGAGATTGAGCGTTTCAACAACTCCATCCGCATCACGCTCAGGAAAAAGGAATACAGCATCTTGAACCAAAGTGACCAATTCCACATCTTGCTGATTGCCTCCGCTGTCAAATTCAATCTGGTCCGTATATAAAAACTGATTCGCCGTAGCTGAGAATTCTTCTATATCAATCGTGGTCTCTACAAAGACAAAGATGCTGTCCTTGGCTCGGATCACTACATCTTCAAAGGTCTTGCCTGGAATTCCGTCTACATTTAAACGATATAGCGAGCTTTCTCCTTGTCCCAAACGCACCGTTGGGATGTTGATGTCTTCATCTCCACGGTTATATACCTTAAGATTATAAGTACTGGAACCAATATTGGTGAAGACCGTGTCCAAAAAGACAGTGTCTCTAGAAAATTCCAATTGGCCCGTATTGGGTACGGTTTCAAAATCGTTACGACAACTGGAAAGGAGAACAACAAAGCCCAAGATAGTCAGGGCAAGTAAGCTTCGCATAAAGATCTATTTTGTGTAAAAATATAACTTTTTGCATAGCATCTTATTGTGCTGAGCGCCTTATTTGCGTTTTTTCCGCGCTTTACGCTGCGCCCTTCTTTGCTCTTGCTGCAAACGTTGAAAAGCTACTGTGTTCTCATATCGAGCGCGGTCTCTTTGTAGCTGAGGATTTCCGTTGAAATTAGTTGACGGATTGTAAGACGATCTAAAATCTACCGGTCTGCTGGGTTCATGCCATATGGGGATTCCAACAGTGATGTATTGGTAGTATTCTTCGATCTCAGTATCCAATTGCATTTCAATGGTCTTTTGCTGCTCCACTACAGTCACTTCTTGAGTGACAAAGCCCACATAGCGCAGTACGAGCTTTTGTCCTTCTGCAGCTTCGATCTCAAAGTTACCGTCAAAGTCTGATTGTATGCCTTGGTCTGTTCCTTTTACTAGGATGTTGACTCCGGGTAAGGGTAAGCCTGTATCGTCTAAAACAGTGCCTTTAAACTGAATCACAGCCGTGCTGTCAACAGGTTTTTCTCTAACAGGCTTCGGAGCAATTCTACCCAAGATCATTGACTCGCGTTTAATGCCTGTGGCACAAACCACCACTTCTGGCATATGCTGTGGATTGTAAACCAGCGCGAAATTATAAAGGTCTTGATCTTGATGTACTTGAATTTCTTCTGTGAGGTGTAGATAATAGGTAAACCTCAAAGTGTGGCCAACACGAGCGCGTAGGCGGTAAGTTCCCTTACTGTCGGTTTGAATTTGATCGTTGGTCTCTACTATGGTCACCCGTACACCTGGCAAAGGATTCCCAGCAGTATCTTTAACCACTCCTTTGATGTCTTTATAATCTTGTTGTTGACTTCCTATATTTAAAGAAACATAGGATTTATTGCTTACTGGTAGCGGTTCACCTTGTGAATAAGCAGAGGTACTGGCCAAAAGCGCTAAAGGCAGAATAAAACTGGCTGCCAAGGGCGGAATGAGCGAGTAGCGTCTTGGATTGAATTCCATAGGTCTATTGAGTTGATCGTTCCTAAAACGACCGCAAAGGTTGGAATCACTTTTTAGTGCTTTAACAATGAAGGCGTCGGTCTTATTGGTAAAGTCCATAACGGTCTTTTCACAAACCTGACAATGGCGTCCACGCTCTTGTGGGCTCATTTGATTCCAGTCTTCATGACAGGGTTCCGGAATTTGAATGCTGATCTTTTTTCCCATGATGCTTTGTTTTTATTGCTGATTGTTTTTACGCGCTTGCTTTTTCTTTTCTCTTTGGATTCGTTCAAAGGCCACCGTGTTGGCGTTGCGCGCTTTTTCTGCCTGCAACTTTGGGTTCCCGTTAAAGTTCTCCGAATGATTGTACCCGATACGATACCAAGGGATAACCCCTTCATAAGTGATCTCAATACCGTAGATAACGCCACCCATGATCATTTTCTCCCATTTGCGGTCCAATACGGTCTCGGCCTGAATTTCTGAAGCCTTGAGGGTTACCGGCTTGAAGTTGGTTACCTCAAAAATGAGTTCATCAGTAGGTCGCAGGTCGGTTCTAAAATAGCCGTCCGCATCTGTATATACTGCGGCCTGTGTTCCAGCGATAGCTACTTTTTCAAAAGGAATAGCTATACCCTCCGCGTCCATTAGAATGCTTTCTACTTTGATGATCTTTGCAGCAGGAGTGACATATATACTGTCTTTGGCTATTGGGGCTACGAGATCAACATCAGTGGCGGTTTCATTCAATCCACATACTGCCGCTTTGTTTTCTAGAACTTCTTTCACGGTATTCGTGGTGGTTGTCTCCGTTTCAGTAACAGTCACAGTAAATCCACTAACAGCACGGGCCTCTTTTTTAACCACTTGAGCTACAACAACTACTTCTGGTAAATGCTCTGGGCTGTATTGCAGGGCAAAGCTGTAAACATCTTGATGTTCGTGGACCTGAATTTCTTCTGTGAGGTAGAGGTAAGAGCTAAAACGCAAAGTATGTCCTACCTGAGCCTTTAAGCGATAAGTTCCTTTGTTATCTGTTTGGATCTGATCGTTGGTTTCTAAAATGGTGACCCTAACTCCAGGCATAGGATTTCCTGCGGTATCCGTAACTACGCCTTTAATGTCTTTGTAGATCTGCTGTTTTTGACTGCCGATGTTTAGCGATACGTAGCTGGGGTTATTCTGTGTTGAGCTTTGCTGCTGACTGTAGGCTGATCCTGCCGCCAGCATGGCCAAGGGCAAGATAAAAGATGCGGCTAGCGGAGGCAGAACGGAATTTCTGCGTGCAGAGAGATCAATGGGTCTGTTGAGCTGGTCAGGTCTAAAGCGGCCACAGATATTGTCGTGCTCTTTAAAATAGGAAGCGATGAATTTATCGGTGCGAGCCGTAAAGTCTACCACAGTTTTCGCACAGCTCTCGCAATGCTTGCCCAGTCCATCAGGAGACATTTGGTTCCAGTCTTCGTTACAAGGCTCGGGAATCTGAATAGTAATCTTCTTGGCCATAAGGTTGATTTAAGTGTTACTCAAATCACCTGCTTTTCCAAGAGATTTAAAAGATAGAACGAGGGAACGACCCTCCTGAATGAGGGAACAGGACTATTGTACTTCCGCTATGGCAACTTTAAAGAGTTTTTCCCAACGCTTCCCAGTCAAATAGAGGATGTTCTCTTCCCCTTTATAGGCGATTCCGTTGAGTACATTCTCATCTTTGGCCTGCTCGTATTGGGTGACTTGCTCTTTTAGGGAACTGGTGTTGATCACCCCTTCAACCACACCCGTTTCTGGGTTGATGATGGCAATAGCATCTCGCTGCCAAACATTGGCGTATATCTTTCCGTTGATGAACTCAAGCTCGTTGATATTGTCAATCTTGGCACTGTGGGTGTAGACTTCGATATAGTCCTCTTCCATAAGCGTCTCGGGATTGAGAATCCAGATGCGGGAGCTTCCGTCGCTTTTATAGATCTTTTCACCATCATTACAAAGACCCCAACCTTGCAGACTGTTTCCATAATTGAAAAAGCCTTGCTTTTCCATGCTTTCGCGGTCATAGATCAATCCAATACCGCGTTGCCAAGTAAGTTGGTAGATATTATTGTCCTTTACGGTAAGACCTTCGCCAAACTGATTTCCAGGTAAGGCCACAGAGTTCCATACTTCTCCCGTTTGGTAATTCACCTTGCGCAAGGTGCTCTGGCCGTATTGCCCGGTACTTTCATAGAGGGTATCACCGACAAATTCAATTCCTTGCGTAAAGGCTTTTATATCGTGTGGATAGGTCTCTAGAATTTCATAAGTATAACCTTTGGGAGGATTAGCGGCCAAAACCGTAATGGATTTTTGGGCCACAAACCGATCTTCGCCACTATAGACGCGCGCTAAAATTTTACGCACACCAACTTTTCCATCCTTAATGGTAATTGAAGCCTTGCCGTCCGTTGAAGAAGCAAAACGCACATCGTCCATGAAGTAAGCTACAGAATCTACTTGCTGCTGATTGGCATTGTATAGATCTACACTCATGCTGCCATCGGCTTTCATGGTTGCTTTGGCGTCTGAGAAGTTCAAATTGAAACAGTGGGCTTCTTTTATGGTGGGTTCTGCGCAAGCCCCTAGCAATAAGGCGATTGAAATTGGCAGAAAGAGCGTCTTGAAAAAGTTCATTCCAAATTTTTTGGCAAGTTATTTAATTTAGGTCAAAATCAACAGAAACAGATTTTAAATTCACCTTAAAATTCGTTGCAAATATTAAGAATGAGCGTATCTTTGCAGCGGCAAGTCCTACACAACCAGCTCCTGTTGAATCCCCCAGGGTGGGAACACAGCAAGGGTAGACGGTCGTAGCGGTGTGATGTAGGTAGCTTGCCATTTTTTTTTGCCCTTTGGTCAAGGATTTTTCATTTGCTATTTTTGACCGCAACATCTATGAGTAAGGTAGTTTTTATAACAGGAGCATCGTCAGGTATTGGTAGAGCCATTGGTGAGCTTTTGCACAGCAAAGGCATGGTGGTTTACGGAACCAGCAGAAACCCCTCCAAAGTAAAAGATTCTCCCTTTCCTTTAATTCCTTTAGATGTCAACAAACCCGAGACCATTGAGCAGGCGGTAAACTGGATCCTCGCAGAAAAAGGCCGCATTGACGTTTTGGTCAATAACGCGGGCGTTGGGATCACAGGCCCAGTAGAGGAGACCCCAGATGATCAGATCCACCAAAATTTTGACACCAATTTCTACGGACCTATCCGTGTGATCAAGGCAGTATTACCCGCCATGCGAGAAGCAGGGCAGGGACGTGTGATCAACATTACCTCTATTGCCGGTTATATGGGCTTGCCGTACCGCGGGATTTATTCCGCCAGCAAAGCTGCTTTGGGAGTCGTTACGGAGACGCTGCGTATGGAGGCTCGTGAATTCGGTATTTCCTTTACTACGGTTGCTCCGGGTGATTTTGCTACCAATATTGCAGCCGGGCGCTATCACGCTCCTTTAAAAGAAGATTCGCCCTATTACAAGAACTATAAGGTATCTCTCGATCTAATGAATGAACACGTTGATGCCGGTGAGGATCCTATAGCTATGGCGAACTTCATCCACAAGCTCATCAACAAAAAGAAGGTAAAGGTGCATTACCGTGTTGGTGCGCCACTACAGCGCCTTTCCATAGTGCTTAAACGACTATTGCCAGACACCTGGTACGAATCTATGCTTAGAAAGCACTACAAGCTCTAGCAGTTATTAACAGTTTTGGTCAATAATTTCTTGCTACTATCCCTTTGCAGCGGGTAGAGGTTGTTTATTTTTGTACCCATAATCACTTCATCAGGAATTTTATGAAATTTTTTATCGATACTGCCAACCTTGATCAGATCCGTGAAGCCCAAGAATTGGGAATCCTTGACGGTGTTACTACGAACCCATCGCTAATGGCCAAAGAAGGCATTACCGGGGAGGCGAACATTCGTCAACACTATGTAGATATTTGTAATATCGTAGACGGAGATGTATCCGCAGAAGTTATTTCTACCAACCATCAAGACATGATAGAAGAAGGGAAAGCGCTTGCTGCTTTGCACGAGCAGATCGTTGTTAAAGTTCCTATGATCAAAGACGGTGTTAAAGCCATCAAGTATTTTAGTGATAATGGTATTCGCACCAACTGTACTTTAGTATTCTCTGCTGGGCAAGCCCTTCTAGCTGCGAAGGCTGGCGCTACTTATGTTTCTCCATTTATTGGACGTTTGGATGACATCTCTACAGACGGTCTAAACTTGATCAACGAGATCCGATTGATCTATGATAACTACGCTTTTGAAACGCAAATTCTAGCCGCTTCTGTGCGTCATACCATGCACGTTATTGATTGCGCGAAGATTGGTGCTGATGTTATGACTGGGCCATTGAGTTCTATTGAAGGATTACTCAAGCATCCTTTGACAGACATTGGCTTGGACAAATTCCTTGCAGACTATCGCAAAGGAAACTAAGCAAGTAAAAATTCTATTGGAAGGGTGAACTATTGAGATAGCCCAACAACTGGACTTCAAAGTTGGAGCCAAAGATGTTGGTGTTGTTTTCAATGATCATACCACTAGCATCAATGATGATCGCCTTATTGGGTGAGTTGAGCACCAATTCACGCTCTGCTGTAGCAGCGTCGTTGAAGCGGTATTCAGTCTTCTCATTAAAGGTGCGCATTGCCATGGTCTTTAACCATTTTTCATGGTTTTGATCCACGCTGATCCCGATGAAGTCAAACTCAGGATACTTGGCGCGCATCTCTGCCGCCTTTTTGTGAATGCGTTTGTTGTGAGAAGAAGATCCCGCAGACCAGAAAAATAGAACCGTAGGTCGGTTGATCAAACTGTGCAGGTCTTTAATAGTATTTTCTGTGGTAACCACCATTTGATTCGGTAAGGGGTTCCCTGGAATCATTTTGTCACAGGCAGATTGCAACAACTTCATTTCTCCGTGCTGTTTTTCACTGCTGTTCTTGTCAAGGAACAGCTGGAAGATCTCTCTACTGCTCTCTTGATCTTTAGAGTTGATCAAATAACGTCTGGTTGTGGCGTAGAGTAAATTGTTCTTTAACGAATCGTGGGTGATCACACTGTCAATAAGACGCAGTTTTGCTTTGGTGTGAACCGGTGAGGTTCGATCAAAACGCGCTCCATTCATATAAGTGGTATAACTCACATTATCTAGATAAGAAGAAATGTATCGGTAATACGGATAATAAGTGTACAAATGGGCATCACCGTAGTTCACCTGATTGCGGAAGGCGTAGAAATCCGCTGGCAAGGAGTTCATATTCTCTAAGTGATTGCTGCCGTAATGCGCAAAAGGATACAATTCTTTCTTGGAATAGTAATCAAAGTCGATACTCGCTTGAGCGACGGTATTGAATCCTGCAGAGGACTCATTTTTTTCTTTAAATCGATTCAAGACCTCAAGACGGATAGCACGCATGCTATCTAGAGAAGCGCTGAATTCCTCGGGAGATTTTTGATAGAAGCTCGGCATGAGTTTCTGCTCTTGTTCATTGTGCAAGAACATATCGATCAAATAATTGTTCTTTTCCGCTCCCTCACCCGAATAGGCTAAAGATTCGTCAAAGTCCAAGGTGTTTACTCGCAACATAATACTATCTCCCGGTTCAATGTAAACCAGTTGGTATTCCTTGTGAATAAAACTGTACAGGCCAGGTACTAGGCTATCAAAACGGTATTTGAAAAAGTTGTTCTTGTCTAGATAGATGGTATCTACCAAACGAGAATTCTTGGTCAACAAGACATAGTCTGCTTTTGGGTTGATGATCTCGCCACCAAACCAAGTCCCAGCTTGCTCTTGAGTTTCCGTTTTACAGCCTGTTAAAAGTAAGGGGAGTAACAGGCCTAGGGGATACAAGTATTTTGAAAGAATATGCTCCATAAACAAATCCATACAAAAATAAGCCCCCGCCATAGAGTACAGTGTTAAGCGCTCGTTAAAATAATTGGGTTATAAAACCTTTATAAAGCCCGCTTTTATGCCTATTTTTGCGGCGCATTTTAAGACAATAATCATGCTTTCAGTATCTAATCTTTCCGTTCAATTTGGTAAGCGCGTTTTGTTTGATGAGGTAAACACCACCTTTGTCAACGGGAATTGCTACGGGATCATCGGGGCCAACGGTGCCGGTAAATCTACTTTTTTAAAGATCCTTTCTGGGAAAATGGAACCTACTTCTGGGCAGGTTCACCTAGAGCCTGGTAAGCGTATGTCTGTCTTAGAACAGAACCACAACGTCTTTGATGAGCACACGGTTTTGGAGACGGTGATCATGGGGAACAAACCGCTCTATGAGGTTAAAACGGAGATGGATCAGATCTATGCCAAGCCAGATTTTAATGATGCTGACGGAGAGCGAGTTGGTGAACTACAGGTGATCTTTGAAGAAATGAATGGTTGGAATGCAGACAGTGATGCGGCCGCCTTACTTTCTAATCTAGGGATCAAAGAAGAGTTTCACTATACGCCCATGGCGGATATGGATGGAAAACTAAAGGTACGTGTGCTTTTGGCACAGGCACTTTTTGGAAATCCGGATGTATTGATCATGGATGAGCCTACCAATGACTTGGATTATGAAACCATTTCTTGGTTGGAGAATTTCTTAGCCAATTATGACAATTGTGTGATCGTAGTATCTCACGACCGTCACTTCTTGGATGCCGTTTGTACGCACATCAGTGATATTGACTTTGGGAAGATCAATCACTATTCAGGAAACTACACCTTCTGGTACGAATCCAGTCAGCTGGCAGCGCGTCAGCGAGCTCAGCAAAACAAAAAGGCTGAAGAGAAGAAGAAAGAACTGCAAGAGTTTATTGCGCGTTTTAGTGCAAACGTGGCTAAGTCCAAGCAGGCTACCTCGCGTAAAAAGATGATCGACAAACTCAACATTGAAGATATTAAACCATCGAGTCGTCGATATCCTGCGATCATTTTTGAGCGCGAACGTGAAGCTGGAGATCAAATTTTGAATATTGAGAACCTATCGGCCTCTATTGAAGGAGAGACCTTGTTTACTAATATCGATCTAAACCTGGCCAAAGGTGATAAGGTAGTGGTTTACGCGAAAGACTCTCGTGCTACTTCAGCATTCTATCAGATCATCAATGGAGAACAAGAAGCAGATAGTGGTAAGTATCAGTGGGGTGTGACCACCACACAGAGTTATTTGCCTGCAGATAACGATGCTTATTTTCAGGAGAAGATCTCTTTGGTGGATTGGTTGAGACAATGGGCTACTACAGAAGAAGAACGCGAAGAAGTTTACATTCGCGGGTTCTTGGGTAAAATGCTTTTCAGTGGCGAAGAGGCGCTTAAGAATTCCGATGTCTTGTCTGGAGGAGAAAAAGTGCGTTGTATGCTCAGCCGCATGATGATGATGCGCGCCAATGTGGTCATGCTGGACGAACCTACCAACCACTTGGATCTGGAATCCATCACGGCCTTCAACAACTCGCTCAAGAACTTTAAAGGGACTGTGCTTTTCACTACGCATGATCACGAGTTTGCACAAACGGTCGGTAATCGTGTGATCGAACTGACCCCAAAAGGCATCATTGATCGCTACACGACCTTTGACGAGTATATGTCAGATCCAAAGATCAAAGAATTACGCGAGAAAATGTACGCAGTTAATGCTTAGGCGTTGTAGTATTTAGAGTTCCAAATGGCGGTATTGAAGTTCTTCCCGGCCGCGAATCCATAGTACAAAACAACCGCAGCTACAGCCTTGAACATAAAGAGGAACAGCATGACGTATTCAGGCATGCCTACTTCTTTATTGGTGAATACACCCATGGGCGAGATCGCTGTAAGCAGAATACTGGCCACAAAGATGCTGAAGATCATATTATCAAAGTTCTTCACCGGCCAAACCAATAACTTTCTCAAACCGCTTAGGTCATTACCCCATTTGTGGATCAAATAGTAATATCCATTTCCAATAGGAGCAAAGAGTAACGGGTCATCTGCATTCTCCAATTTGAAGAGTTTAGAAGGAGCCATCAACTTAAAGCCGTTTAATGCGGTATTATGAGTTTCTTCTAGATCGCGGATCTTGCTTATGGCTTCTTCCGGGAACTCACTTTTAAACAAAGCAGCATTCAAAAAACGCAAACGGTAGTCTACGCAAATTGATTTAATGGTATCGATGTGATAAATGCGATCTGTTTCCAATTGATCCAGATCAAATGCATTGGAATTGCTGGAATTTCTGCTTCTAAGACGGGTGTGAATATCCTGTCTCTGATCCTCGTTTTCAGCTAAAATGCCTTGAATTTGATCTAAAATAGATCCTTCAGGTGCATCTTTAGCTCTTCTTTTATTTAGTTCGCGCTCAATATTGGTGCTTAGTCTCATCCGATCAAAATTTTTATAATTCTTAAAAACGAATCAATCAAAATTGTGTTGCACTTTATAGAGTTCGCTAAAGGATTCTAATTAGGTGGGTAAGGTGGTAAATCCTTTTTAGCTTAGCTCATACCCAATTTTTACTCAAAGTTACACGCTAAATGGCTACATTCCAAATGGCTGTATTGTTAATTTTTATTTTTTGGAACGTTGTTTAAGGATATCCTCAATATCCCCTAGAGAATGCCCTTTAACGTTCAACAAAATAAGTAGGTGATAGAGCAGATCTGCCGCTTCATTCTTAAAAAGTTCCGCATTATCATCCTTGGCCTCTATAACCAACTCCACAGCTTCTTCACCAACTTTTTGAGCTACTTTATTGATTCCACGCTGTACCAAAGCTCGGGTGTATGATTCCGCTTCATCACTGGCAATTTTTTTATCAATGGTGGCCTCTAACTGTCGTAAAAAGCCCAAAGCGCTATCGTTTGCAAAACAACTTTGCGTTCCCGTGTGGCAGGTAGGTCCTGCAGGCTCACAGAGGAATAATAAAGCGTCTTGATCACAGTCAATGAAATGTTCACGCAGTTCTAAATAATTTTCAGAGCTTTCTCCTTTGGTCCACAATCGCTGTTTGGAACGGCTGTAAAAGGTGATGCGCTTTTCAGCCAGTGTTTTTTCAAAGGCTTCTGCGTTCATATAGCCCACCATGAGGACTTGGCGTGTATTGTAATCTTGTATTACTGCAGGCAATAGCCCGTCTGCAGATTTATTGAAATTTGGTGTCATCGTATGGCGATGTTTTTTGTTTTTAAAGCTGATTTTAATTCGGGTACTGGGATCTCTCCGTAATGGAAGATACTCGCGGCTAGGCCAGCACTGGCAGTGGTTTGCTCAAAGAGTTCGGTAAAGTGATCTACCGTTCCGGCTCCGCCAGAGGCAATCACCGGAATTTGAACATTGCGCGCTACGGCCTCGGTGATGTCTAAGGCAAAGCCAGCTTTGGTGCCGTCGTTATTCATAGAGGTCAATAGGATTTCTCCGGCACCTAGAGCTTCCATTTTTTTAACCCAATCTAAGGTTTTGATCCCAGTGGGCGTTCTTCCGCCACTGACAAATACGGTCCAATCCGGATCTTCATATTTGGTATCTACTGCCACAACCACGCATTGCGAACCAAATTCTGCGGCCAATTCTTGAACCAATTCCGGGCGTTTCACCGCTGCTGAATTCACACTGACCTTATCGGCCCCAGCTCTAATGAGCGCTTTGGCCTGTTCTACTGAGGTGATCCCTCCACCTACAGTAAAGGGAATATTGATGTTCGCAGCGATCTCTTCTACCAATTGTATCAGCGTAGCCCGAGCTTCAATGGTCGCTGTAATGTCCAAGAATACCAGCTCATCAGCACCTTGAAGCGCGTACTGTCTGGCAAGCGCAACTGGATCTCCGGCATCTTGAATGTCAACAAAATTGACACCTTTAACCGTGCGCCCGTTCTTAATATCTAAGCAGGGTATGATGCGTTTTTTTAGCATAATTTCTCTAAGTCTTTTAAAGCGATGGTACCTTCATAAATGGCTTTGCCAACTATGGCACCTTCACAGCCCATGGCTTGGAGTTGTTCTAATTCTGATAATGTAGTAACCCCACCACTGGCAATGAGCTTTATGCCCTCTAATTCTAAAAGTTCTTGGTACAGGTCAAAACTTGGACCTTGTAACATGCCGTCTTTGGCTATGTCTGTACAGATCACGTATTGCACACTTTTTTCTAAATATTGACCGATGAATTCCTTAACCTCTAAACCAGAAGCTTGCTGCCAGCCGTGTGTGGCGATCATCCGATCTTTGCAATCAGCTCCCAGTATCAGGCGCTCGCTACCGTATAACTTAAGCCAACTGGCGAATAGTTCCGGAGCACTGACCGCAATACTGCCACCAGTGACCTGTTGGGCTCCGCTTTCAAAGGCAATGCGAATGTCTTCATCAGATTTAACCCCTCCTCCAAAATCAATTTTCAAGGATGTTTTGGTCGCGATGCGTTCCAGTACCTTGTGATTTACAATCCGCTTGCTCTTGGCGCCGTCAAGATCCACCAAGTGCAAATATTCAATGCCGTGCGCTTCAAACTCCTTGGCAACTTCCAAAGGATCTTCATTGTAGACGGTCTTTTGGTTGTAATCTCCTTGGGTTAAACGCACGCACTTACCTTCAATAAGGTCTATGGCTGGTATTATTCTCATTCGGATGGTAATTTTAAAAAGTTGGCCAAGATCTGTTCTCCCACATCTGCTGATTTTTCCGGGTGAAACTGCGTGGCATAAAAATTTCCTTTAGATAAGGCCGCTGAAAAGGGCAGGATGTAGTCGCAGGCTGCAATAGTATCAGGACCTTTTTCAGCATAGAAGCTATGGACAAAATAAACATCACTATTGGCCTGAACTCCTTTAAATAGGGGGCTTTTTAGTTCGGTGAGTTCGTTCCAACCCATATGCGGTACCTTTTCTTCGGGAGGAAAGCGTTTTACAGCCTCTGGGAATATTCCAAGACATTCGGTATTTCCTTCTTCAGATCGAGCACAAAAGAGCTGCAATCCTAAACAGATTCCCAAAGTGGGTTTGGTTCGCTTTTTGATCACCTGGTCCAAACCGCGATCTCGCAAATAGGCCATGGCAGAAGAAGCTTCACCCACACCGGGTAAGATAAGTTTATCAGCCTTACTTAAGACCTCTGGATCATCACTGATCACACAGTCAGCTCCTATGCGTTTTAAGGCATTTTCTACGGAGCGAATATTACCCGCGTTGTATTTTACTATTGCGATCATAAACTTCCTTTTGTACTTGGAATGTCATTAGAGCCACTTCTAGAAACGGCCATGCGCAAAGCTCTGGCAAATCCTTTAAAGATCGCTTCTATCTTGTGGTGTTCGTTATCTCCTTCTGCTTTGATGTTCAGGTTGCATTGCGCGGTATCGCTAAATGATTTGAAAAAGTGGAAGAACATTTCCGTAGGCAGATCACCAACTTTTTCACGTTTAAATTCAGCATCCCATTCCAACCAAGGTCGGCCTCCAAAATCAACAGCAACTTGCGCTAAGGCGTCATCCATGGGTAAAAGAAAGCCATAACGCATAATGCCTTTTTTACTTCCCAAAGCTTCTTTAAAAGCAGTACCCAAGGCAAGCGCGGTATCTTCAATGGTGTGGTGTTCGTCAATATGCAGATCACCCTGTACGCGAATGTCTAAGTCAAAACCGCCGTGCTTGGCTATTTGTTCTAGCATGTGATCGTAGAAGCCAAGGCCTGTTTGAATCACGCTTTCACCTTTTCCGTCTAGGTTCAAGGCAATGTTGATCTGTGTTTCTGAGGTGTTTCGGTTCACCATAGCCTTGCGGTCTTGTCCTTTTAAAAAAAGATAGATTTCTTCCCAGCTTTTTGTTGTTAGGGCGGCATCTGCAAAAGGCTCGTCACCAATAAGAATCCCTTGACTCCCCAGGTTCTGCGCTAATACCACGTCAGAAGTTCTGTCGCCAATTACAAAGGACTTTTCCAGATCAAAATCTCCGTGAATGTATTCCATAAGCATTCCAGTGCCAGGTTTACGGGTAGGAGCGTTGTCTTCCGGAAGCGTAGGGTCTATGTGTACGCCATAAAACTCAATCCCTTCATTAGAGAAGGCTTGCATTACCTTGTTGTGCGCAGGCCAGAAGGTTTCTTCCGGGAAAGATTCAGTGCCCAATCCGTCTTGATTGGTCACCATTACTAAGGTGTAATCGAGTTCTTGATTGATCTTGGCCAACCATTGAAAAACTCCCGGGTAGAATTCCAGTTTTTCTAGACTGTCCAATTGATAATCTACTGGAGGTTCAATGACGAGTGTTCCATCTCGGTCTATAAAAAGTACTTTCTTGCTCATAAGTTGTTCAATGCGTTGATGAGTATGTCGTTTTCTTTTGGAGTTCCTACCGTAATGCGCAGGGAATCTGCGATCACTGAACTCCTGTTTCGTGTTATGATTTGTTGTTCAATCAATTGCTCGTAAAGGGCAGTTGCCTCGGGCACTTGAATCAGAATGAAATTCGCTTGTGTTGGATAAACTTGCTGTACCCAATCCAGTTGGTTGAAGTAATCCATCAAGCGCTCTTTTTCCTTTAGAATGGCAGCCTTGCGCTGCGTAAATACTTCACGATCTTGCAATGCTTCAAGGGCAGCAGCTTGATTTAGCCCGCTCACGTTGTAAGGCGGTTTGATGTTATTGAGCCAGCTGATCACAGCTTCCGAGCTGTAAGCGACACCAACTCGGGCGGCCGCCAAGCCCCAAGCTTTACTAAAGGTCTGGGAGACGATCAGATTGTCTAATTGCTCCAGCAGGCTAATACAGCTCTCTGAATCCGCAAAGTCAATATAAGCTTCATCTACGATAACCAAACCTCGGGTAGTTTGAGCAATGCTTTTAATAGTCGCTTGATCAATCAGATTCCCTGTTGGGTTGTTGGGCGAGCAGATAAAGATCAATTTGGGTTGTTCGCGTTCAATAGTTTTTAAGGCTGATTCTAGATCGATCTGAAAGTCAGCGGTCAGTGGGCAATCCAATAATTCAATATTGTTGATAGCCGCAGATACCTTGTACATGCCGTAGGTAGGACTGAACTGTAGCGCTTTATCCATACCGGGTCTACAGAAAAGTCTAAAACACAGATCAATCACTTCATCGCTGCCGTTGCCCACAAAGATCTGGTTTGGGTCCACGTCGCGCAGCTGTGCCAATTCGGCTTTTAGAGCACGTTGATAGGGGTCGGGATACCTATTTAGTGTTCCATAGGGATTCTCGTTGGCATCCAAGAAAACACCGGCCTTCCCTGTGTATTCATCACGGGCGCTAGAGTAAGGTTTTAAGGCCAACAGATCAGGTCTAATTACTTCTTTAATTTCCATCCTTCAAAGCATTAAGTCTAACCGTCACTGCATTTTTGTGGGCCTCAAGGCCTTCTGCTTTCGCCATGGTCTCTATCACTGGCCCTAGGTTTTGAATGCCTTGTGCGCTGATCTGTTGAAAGGTGACCTTATTGACAAAGCTGTCCAAGGAAACACCGCTGTATTGACGCGCATAGCCATTGGTGGGCAAAGTGTGATTGGTGCCTGAAGCGTAATCACCTGCACTTTCTGGAGTGAAATTCCCCATAAATACTGATCCTGCCACAGTAACCTTCTCTGCCCAATAATCGTCTTCTCTTAAAGCGAGAATGAGGTGTTCTGGAGCGTAATTATTACTGAAGTCCATACAGCTGTTTAGATCGTCAAAAACAAAGGCCTTACTATTCTTAAGCGCTTCTGTGGCCAACGCGACTCGCGGAAGCTTTTCTACTTGTTCATTGACGATCACCAAAACATCGCCTATAGTCTTTAAATCATCTCCCACCAAAATAACTTGGCTGTCACTGCCGTGCTCTGCTTGGGAGAGCAGATCTGCGGCGACAAATTCTGGATTGGCATATTTATCGGCTATCACCAGTACTTCACTAGGTCCAGCAGGCATGTCTATAGCTAGACCGTAGTTGAGACTCATCTCCTTGGCTCGGGTCACGTATTGGTTTCCGGGACCAAATATTTTGTCCACCTTTGGAATGGATTCTGTTCCAAAAGTCATCGCTGCAACAGCCTGTGCTCCTCCAACCTTAAAAATTGTGTCCAAACCTAGTATTTGGCAACAATAAGCGATCTCGGCAGCAATGCTCCCTTCTTGATTCGGTGGTGTACAAACCACAATGGTCTTGCAACCCGCCAATTTAGCCGGAATGGCTAACATCAAAAGGCTAGAGAATAAGGGTGCTGTTCCTCCGGGAACATAAAGCCCTACCCGCTGAATGGGCAGTTGTTTTCTCCAACACACCACGCCAGGAGTCGTGGAGATCTTTTCTGGGGTGCGGGCTTGCGCCTTGTGAAACTTCTCAATATTGGCTGCGGCTTGTTTAATGGCCTCTTTTAAATCAGAAGAAACAGATGCCGCTTGTTGTTCGAGTTCTTCAGCACTTACACGAACCTCCTTTAGTGTGGTCTTGTCAAATTCTTGTGCATAAGCAAGCAATTGGGCATCACCTTTCTGTTTGACCGCGCTCATGATCTGCTCAACGGTACTACTCAGATCCTTGCGGTCAATACTGGGGCGCTCACAGAGCTTGTCCCAACGGCTTCTTGGTGGGTTAACATAGACTTTCATTAGCGTACAATTTTATCAATAGGAATAACCAAAATGTCTTCTGCACCTGCTGCCTTGAGTTCTTCAATCACATCCCAAAACTGAGATTCACCAATAACGGTGTGTAAGGAACTCCAGCCTTCTTGGGCTAGAGGAAGAATCGTTGGACTTTTTAATACGGGAAGCAAGGCAGAGACTGCTTCAACCTTTTCATTGGGAACATTTAGCAGCACGTATTTAGAAGCCTTTCCTCGTAAAACCGCGTCTATTCTAAAACAGAGTTTATCTAAGATGGCTTCTTTTTCTGGGCTGAGGTCTGGAGCTTTTGCCAAAACGGCTTCCGAACGCAAGATCACTTGCGTTTCACGCAGCCCATTTTTAAAGAGAGTACTCCCAGAACTTACTATGTCACAGACACCGTCTGCCAGACCAATGCTCGGAGCGATCTCCACAGATCCTGCAATTTGGTGAATGTTTGCCTGTATCCCCTCAGCATCTAAGAAACGCTTTAAGGTATTGGGGTAGGAGGTTGCAATGCGTTTTCCGTTGAAGTAGCTTAGGTCATCGGTAGAAACAGACTTCGGTACAGCGAGAGAGACGCGACATTTGGAGAAACCAAGCGGCCGAATCACGCTCACATTCTTTTGTTTTTCGATCAGTAAGTTCTCCCCGACGATAGCAATATCGGCCACACCATCTTCCAAGTACTTTGGAATATCAGAATTTCTTAAGTATAAGATATCCAAAGGGAAGTTTGCTGCTCGCACCTTGAGTTGGTCTTTTCCGTTTTGCACGGAAACACCACAATCTTTAAGTAATTCGATGGATTTGTCGTGAAGTCTACCGCTCTTTTGAATCGCAATTTTTAATCTGCTCATTTTTTTAAATAATGGTCTGAGCAATTGGCGGTAAAAAAAAACCCGTCTGATTGCTCAGACGGGTTATATGGTTTTAAACAGTTTACAATACCATACTAGCTCGCCTGAAGGCCAGAGTGTGCATGATGATGATGTAACTGTACTAAATTCATTGTTTCGTTATTGATTGCAAAGTTGAAACCTTTTTTTATTTCAGGCAAGTTTATGCTTCGAAAATTAACAAATAATTATCGCCTCATGATTCCGACCCGCTTTGAATCCTATGAAGAATTGATATCTTAGCGTAAATTACATTGCTATGAAAAATATAATAACCGTGCTCTTGTTAGTCTTGACTGTTAGCCCGTTACTGGGGCAGGACTATCAAGCCGGAGTCGCTTCAAAATCCTATCAGCTTATAGGGAATGATACCATTTTCCCGACCAAGAGCATTTATGAGAACATTAAAAATACAACTCAGTTTACCGTAATAACGCAGATCTTTGAACTGACCAATGCACAAGAAGAGATCGACAAACTGGGCATGGTAACGGTATTTTTGCCAACAGATGCCGCCTTTGCCGCGTATGATGAAAAAGCGCTTAAAAAATTATTGAGCGCGTCTAATGCAGAAGCCTTAAAAGCTGCTTTGATGCGTCATGTGATCATCGGCCGTGTGGACCAAAACAGTTTGCAGCGAAACTTACAACAGAACGGCGGTTCTGCCTATTTTAGATCTCCGGCAGATATTGATCCGGAATTCAAATCAGGTGGAAGTCAGATCCAATTACGAATTCCTAATGCTGCTGCCGCCACGATAACTGGAACAAACTACTATCACAAACTCGGCTTTATTCACGTTGTGGATGCCTTTTTACTAGAAGAATGATTTTAAACCGACTGCTCGCTATCTTGTTTTTGTGTTGCTCCGGATGGATTTCAGCACAGACCAATTACACTTCTTATTTCACAGGAAATCCAGCAGACGCTGAGGTTATCGGTGATGGCGGAACCGTCCTCATGGGAGGTGCAGGAGAGAACGATCCGGCCATGGTTTGGTTTTTAGAAAGAGCCAATGGAGGAGATGTTTTAGTCCTGCGGGCCAGTGGTGCAGATGGTTATAACGACTACTTCTATTCAGAGCTGGGGGTAACGGTCAATTCCGTAGAAACCATTGTTTTCAATGATTGGACTGCGGCTAGTGAACCTTATGTGCTGGATAAGATCAATCGCGCAGAAGCCATTTGGTTTGCCGGTGGAGATCAATGGGATTATGTGTCTTATTGGCGAGGAACAGGAGTAGCTACCGGAATAAACAATGCGATCTCTGAGCGAGGTGCCGTTGTTGGTGGAATCAGCGCTGGAATGGCTATTTTAGGCAGTATTTATTTTACTGCTGAGAACGGAACAGTCACTTCTGACCAGGCCACGGCCAATCCGTATCACCCCAACATCACTTTAAGTGGCGCACCATTTTTAGACATCGAGTATTTAACTGGTGTGATCACCGATACGCATTATGACGATCCAGACCGACGTGCGCGTCACAGTGTGTTTTTGGCGCGTGCTATGGTGGATATGGGCGTTAATGCCCGTGGTATTGCTTGCGATGAATTTACCGCAGTTTGCATTGCTCCGGATGGTATTGCGCGCATCTTTGGAGAGTATCCAAGTTTTGATGACAACGTCTATTTTATTCATTCCAACTGTAATTTAGAGGTTCCAGGACCTGAAGTTATCGGAGACGGAAGTCCCATTACTTGGAACAGAGGGGGAGAGGCGCTGTACGCCTACCGTGTCAAGGGAACAGAAACCGGAGAACACACTTTTGATCTAAACGATTGGCAAACGGCCAGTGGCGGGGAATGGCTCAATTGGAGTATTGATGAGGGAGTCTTCAACGAAGCTCCGGGCAGTGATCCAGCCTGTAATCCTTTGAGTGTTGATGAGTTTGAACAGGCCAATATCAGCTTGTTCCCAAATCCTGTGCAGGATCAGTTCCAACTACTTACTAACGGTCTTGATATAAAGTCAATGGCGGTTTACAACCAACTCGGTCAACAGATCTTCCAAAATGAGCAATCGAGCAGTACCAATTGGACTGCAGATGCTTCAACTTGGTCCGCGGGAACTTATTACGTCCGTGTGGAGACTTTGCGAGGAGAAATACTGATCAAAAAGATAATCAAGCAATAGCCTTAGCGCAGCTGAGCTTCAAACTTAGTTTCGAAAGCTTGTTGCAAACGCCCCATGATCTTGTCGATCTGCTTATCTGTTAAGGTCTTGTTCTCATCAGCCAAAGTAAAACTCAAGGCATAAGACTTCTTTCCTTTTGGTAATGACATCCCGGTATACACATCAAAGAGTTGCACTTCTTTTAGCAATTTGCGTTCTGTAGCGAAAGCCGCAGCGTGAAGCGCTTCAAAACTCACACCTTCATCCAATAACAAAGCGAAATCACGCTTTACTGCAGGATACTTGGAAATCGCTTTAAAAAGGATCTCTCCAGTAGACAAGGCCGCTAAAACTGCGTCCCAATTAAAATCAGCATAGAAAACTGGGCTGCTAACAGCGAAGTGTCCGGTGATCTTTGGATGCACCACCCCAAGGGCTACCAATTCTGTGTCACCCATTTTTAAGCTGATCCCTTCTGAGAAGATATCTGCAGAATTTGGCTGTTCGGTGTATTTGGTCACTCCTAAACGTTCTAAGATGCCACTAACTACTCCTTTTAAATAAAAGAAGTCAATTTCCGTAGAACCGTTATGCGCCCAGTGGTCCGGATAAACCGTTCCTTCTGCAATCACTGCTAAGTGTTTGTGCTCAATACGGCTGTCACCCTCTTGATGATAGGTCTTGCCAAATTCATAAAGTTTAATACTGCTCGCCTTACGGTTCTTGTTGTAAGCAACAGCCTCAAGCGTGGTGAACAACATGGATTGGCGCAATACAGAAAGGTCGTTGCTCAATGGGTTGAGCATAGCGACATTCTGCTCCTCATCCAAGGTTGCCGTTAGATCGATATAATCAGGCTTGGTCAGGGAGTTGGCCAGCATCTCGTTAAAACCAATAGCGGTGAGCTGATTGGCCGTGATGTTTTGTATGCGGTAATCTTCAATGCGCTTATTCTCTGAGATAGAGGCATTGAGTTTTTTGCCAAAATCAATATTGTTGTAGCCGTAAACGCGCAGCACTTCTTCCACCACATCGGCTTCACGAGTAACGTCATTGCGGTAAGCTGGTATGGTCATCCCAATACCGGTTTCGGTCACATTATTGATCTTAATGTCCAAAGAGGTCAAAATGGATTTGATGGTCTCTCTTGGTATTTCTTGTCCTATCAAGCGCGCTGCGTTGTCCAAGTTTAGCACTACTTGATGGTCTTCTATTTTCTTCGGATAGATATCGATCACATCACTGGTGATCTCTCCGCCTGCTAGTTCTTTGATCAAGATAGCTGCACGCATCAAGGCGTATTCGGTAATGTTCGGGTCAATACCGCGTTCAAAACGGAAGGACGCATCGGTGTTGAGTCCGTGTCGCTTTGCAGTTTTACGGATACTTACTGGATCAAAATAAGCTGATTCTAAGAAGATGGCTGTTGTTTGATCGGTCACTCCGCTTTCCAATCCACCAAAAACCCCAGCAATACACATCGGCTTCTCTGCGTCACAGATCATAAGGTCATCCTCATGCAAACTACGCTCTTCTCCATCTAGGGTAGTGAATTTAGTTCCAGCTTCAAGGGTCTTAACTTCAACTACACCTCCTTGGATCTTGGCCACATCAAAAGCGTGCAGCGGTTGTCCAAGATCGTGCAGTACATAATTCGTAATGTCTACCACATTATTCTTTGGTGTAAGCCCAATGGCCTTTAAACGGTTTTGCAACCACTGTGGAGAGGGGGCTACTTGCAAACCACTAATGGTTACCCCACAGTAGCGCGGCGCCAGTTCGTTATTGTCAACTTTAATGTCAATCTTGTTGGAACGATTGTCCACTCTAAAGTTGGTGTTAGAAGGAGTTATGAGTTCAATGTTGATCTCTTGTTGTAACAGTCCGGCACGTAGGTCACGAGCGGTTCCCCAGTGACTCATAGCGTCTGCTCGGTTCGGCGTAAGACCAATTTCAAACACATGGTCGATCTCAACGTCAACTACGGTATTCATTGGGGTTCCAGGAATAAGCTCCTCATCTAGAACCATAATTCCATCGTGAGAATCTCCCAGGCCGAGTTCGTCTTCTGCACAGATCATTCCCATACTTACCTCGCCACGGATCTTTCCTTTTTTGATCTTCCAAGGTTTTCCTTCAGCGTCATAAAGGGTGGTACCTACAGTAGCTACAGGGACTTTTTGACCTTTATCTACGTTTGGCGCACCACAGACAATCTGTACAGGCTCGTCTGCGCCGATATCCACTTTAGTGAGTTTGAGTCGGTCTGCATTTGGGTGCTGGTCACATTCCAAAACGTGTCCAACCACAACTCCTTCCAGGCCTCCTGGAACGGATTCAAAACGGTCAATGCCTTCAATCTCAAGTCCGAGATCTGTGAGTAAAGCTCCTGTTTTTTCAGGATCCCAATCAATATTGATAAACTGTTTAAGCCAGTTGTAAGATATCTTCATGCCCCTTAGCGCTGTTTAAGCTGCAAAGATAGCATTTACCCATTGAAGTCATAACGATTTGAAGCTTTGCTGTGTATTTTTTGTATTAATCTGATGGCTGACTTTAGTTCGTTGAAATTTGTAAGTACTTTTACATCTTTCGACCAATTGCTAAAATTTCAACATCATGCGTTTTTTGCTTCCCCTTTTTTGTGCCTTGATCCTTGTGGCTTGCAGCGATTCTGAACCTCAGATAAAACCAGGGGATTGGCGGGCTACTTTAGCTTTAGAGGATGAGGTTTTGCTACCTTTCAACCTTGAATTTAAGGCAGATGGCACCGCGGTTATTCGCAATGCAGAGGAGCGCATTACCATTACGGATATAAGTCTGCGTGGCGATACGGTGACCCTTGCACATCCTGTTTTTGCAGGTGTTTTTGAAGGTCTTTTAAAAGAGGATTTGATCGAGGGAGATTTTGTAATTGCCAATATGGACCGATCCATTCCTTTTAAAATGGTCTACGGGGATAGTGAACGTTTTAAAGAAACCAGTCCGGCTACTGCTAATGTATCCGGTACTTGGGAGATCACTTTCATTGAAGACGACTGGAGTACCTATCCTGCACAAGGGGTATTTGAACAAAAGGACGACCGCGTGACGGGAACTATTCGCACAGAGACGGGAGATTACAGGTATTTAGAGGGAGTAGTTGATGGGAGTGACCTCAAACTCTCCACTTTTGATGGTGCGCATTCCTTTTTGTTTACTGCGAAAGTGACCGATACCACACTTAAAGCGGGAACATTTTTTAGCGGTAACCACTACAAAGCAGGGTTCAACGGTAAACTCAATCCGCAATATGAATTGGCTGATCCTGACTCCTTGACCTTTTTAAAACCCGGCTATGACCGTTTTAACTTTGCATTTCCAGATGCCGAAGGGAAGACTTGGACCTTGGATGATCCGCAGTTTAAAGATAAAGTAGTGGTAGTCCAACTCATGGGAACCTGGTGCCCAAATTGCTTGGATGAAACTCAGTACTTTGCAGATTATATCTCAAGAAATCCGAACTCGGAGGTTGAATTTATTGCCTTAGCCATTGATTACTCTAAAACTCCGGAACCAGCATTTAAAGCTATTAATAGACTGAAGCAGCGCATGGGCTTGGAATACCCAATCGTCTTGGCGCAATACGGGTCCAACTCTAAGAGTGAAGCTAGTGAAAAGTTGCCGATGCTCAATGCGGTCCTGAGTTATCCAACCACCATCGTCGTAGATAAAAAAGGGGAGGTGCGTAAAATTCACACAGGTTTCAACGGCCCTGCAACTGGAGATAAGTACACGGAATTTGTAACTTCTTTTGAATCTTTTTTAGACGATCTAGTTGCTGAGTAGTAGACCTTAACACTCGTTTGGCTGTTAATTAACAGGTCCCTAACACGCTTGCTTTTGTGATGCCATTACCTTGGTGTCAACTAATTAAACAAAAGCAAAATGTCAAAGATCGTTACCCACCTGGTCATTGGGCTTACCTTGTTGCTTATAGGTTCTGCTCAGGCTCAAATTCAAACTCCAAGGGCCGCCAGTCCGCAAGCATCGCTCAGTCAAACCATAGGACTTACCGAGATTCATGTTGATTATTCTAGACCCAGCGTGCGTGGTCGAGAAATTTACGGAACACCTTTAGCTCATTACGGTTTTCAAAATTTAGGTTTTGGAACTTCAAAGGCAGCACCTTGGCGTGCCGGTGCCAATGAAAACACCAAGATCAGTTTTACTCATGATGTCATAATTGGCGGGGGAGTAGTGCCAGCAGGGACTTATGGCTACTTTATTGCCTTAGAAGAGAACGGCCCGGCCACTATCATTCTTTCGAGCAATTCTAGCGCTTGGGGAAGCTTCTTTTACGATCCGAGTGAAGACATTGCTCAAATCCGCATCACGCCAGAAACTATCGCTCATCAAGAAACCTTAGCCTTTGAGTTTAGTGATATCACTGCAAATTCTACTGTTTTAAGCCTTAAGTGGGAAAAGATGGCCTTTCCGTTAAAGATAGAGGTTCCCGTAGCAGATATAGTATTAGCAGAGGCACGTAAAGCCATGCAGGATCAGCCGGGTTTTAATCGTCAAACTTGGGAACAGGCAGCTGGTTACGCCTTGCAAAACAATACAGATTTAGAAGAAGCCCTCGGGTGGATAGATAACGCTATAGCTGGGAAATTTTACAGTCAAAAGACCTATGCCAACTTGCAGATTAAAGCACAATTGCTAACCGCCTTAGGGCGAGGAGCAGAGGCAGAGGCTATTATGGCAGATGCCTTGGATTTGGCAACGGTCTTGGAAATGCACCAATACGGGCGTCAACTTATTGCGGCAGGGCAAGTAGAGAAGGCCCTGGAGGTCTTTAAACGCAATGCAAAAGAAAATCCAAACACCTGGCCGGTTCATTACGGATTGGCCCGTGGATATTCCGCTCAAGGTGATTACAAGCAAGCTGCTAAACACTTGGAGAAAGCCCTAGCCAATGCGCCTAATGACGCGAGTAGAGGAAGGGTAGCGGCTAATTTGGAAAAGCTTAAAAACAATCAAGACATCAATTAAATCTTTCTTTATATTTCTCGAAAAGCGCCTGTGGGCTTCGGTTTGCAGGCGTTTTTTAATGCTAGGAGATGAAATTCCAAATGTTCCCGTACTTCGCCAATTCAATATAAGTGCGGCGTACCGGCTCATTGAGTGGATGTTCCAAGTTAGGATCGTTCTTAAGCAGTTCCATTGCAAAAGAGCGCGCCATTGCCAAAATATCGCGGTCTCGCACTACATCGGCTATGCGCAAGTTGAGAATTCCACTCTGTTGGGTTCCCATCAAATCTCCAGGGCCGCGAAGTTTTAGATCGACCTCTGCAATTTCAAAACCGTCATTAGTGGCGCACATGGTCTCCAAACGGGTTTTGGCTTCATTGGAAACCTTTTGCCCGGTCATTAAAATACAGAAGGATTGATCGGCACCTCTTCCTACACGTCCACGTAACTGATGGAGTTGTGAAAGTCCAAAGCGTTCAGCACTCTCAATGACCATCACCGAGGCGTTGGGTACATTCACTCCAACTTCAATTACTGTAGTGGCGATCATGATCTGAGTTTCCCCTTTGACAAATCGGTCCATTTCATAATCCTTGTCCGCAGGTTTCATTTTGCCATGGACAATGGAGATCTGAAATTCGGGCATGGGGAATGACCTGGAAATGGACTCATGACCATCCATCAAATCCTTGTAGTCTAAAGCCTCACTTTCTTGTATTAATGGGTACACAATATAGACCTGTCTACCGAGCCTAATTTGGTCCTTTAAAAAGGCAAACATTTTGAGCCTGTTTGCATCACTTCTCAAGACCGTTTTTACGGGCTTTCTTCCAGGGGGTAATTCGTCTATTACAGAGAGGTCCAGATCTCCGTATAAACTCATGGCTAAAGTTCTTGGAATAGGGGTGGCGGTCATCACCAAAATATGAGGAGGCCGCTGATTTTTTTTCCAGAGTTGCGCGCGTTGTGCAACTCCAAAACGGTGCTGCTCATCTATGACAGCAAGCCCTAAATTCTTAAAAACAACCTTCTTTTCTAAGACGGCATGGGTACCAATTAAGAGGTCTAATTCGCCATTTTCAAGCTTTTCATGGATTTCTTTACGTTTTGAAGCTTTGGTTGAACCAGTGAGTAAGTAAACGCTGATATTGAGTTTTTTACACCAGGGAAGTAATCCATTATAGTGTTGGACTGACAAAATTTCAGTCGGCGCCATTAAGCAAGCTTGAAAACCGTTGTCAAGCCCTATTAACATGGACATGAAGGCAACTATGGTCTTTCCGGAGCCTACATCTCCTTGTAATAAGCGATTCATTTGGGCATTGCTGCCCATGTCGTTGCGGATTTCTTTGATCACTCTTTTTTGAGCGTCAGTCAAATCAAAGGGCAAATGGTCTTTAAAAAAAGTGTTGAAATAATCCCCTACCCGATCAAAGGTATAGCCTTTGATTTTTTGTTTGCGCTGATAATTCTTGCGCAAAAGTTGTAATTGGATATAGAATAATTCTTCAAATTTTAGGCGGTATTGAGCCGCCGCTAACACCTGCTGATTCTTTGGAAAATGAACCGCAAAAAGGGCCTGTTTTTTAGTGGGTAATTTAAGGTGTTCTAAAAGGGGTTTTGGAAGGCTTTCTTGGAACTCATTTTTCGCTCCTAAAAAGAGTTGTTCAACCATGTTAATTACAGCTCGATTTGTCACTCCTTTTGCGCTTAATTTTTCCGTGGAAGGATAGACTGCTTGCATCCCAGATCGGAGCTTTTTTTCGTGTTCAGTAAGCAACTCAAGTTCGGGATGTGGCATGGAAAATTGCTGTTGAAATTTATTCACACGTCCAAAAGCGACGTATTTTTTACCGAGCTTTAGTCGCTCTTTCATCCACTTTTGACCTCTGAACCAAACCAGTTTCATGCTCCCGGTTTCATCCTCAAAAGTTGCTTCCAAACGGTTGCCTTTTTTCTGAGAAACCGTTTTTAAATGGGTGAGCATTCCTACAATTTGAACTTCGGCACCGGTATCTTGTAGCTGCCCTATTTTGAAATACTGAGTTCGGTCAATGTACTTTCTTGGGAAAAGATGAAGCAGATCTTGATAGGTGTGAATCCCCAATTCAGAACGCAAGGCATCGGCCCGATTGGGTCCAACACCCTTCAAGTAAGCAATAGGAGTCTGTAGGTAACTCGCGTTCATTATTTAAAAATAATTGATTCCGCAGCCATGGCCTACCATTGTTAAAAAGTTCATGGGATTGTTAATGTTTACTTTGTGCTACCACTATAATTGCCGCTTTTCATGTAATTTGCAGCCTATGCGTCAAGTAATCCATTTTACATTTATACTGCTAGCGTTAAACTGTTTAGGGCAAAATCAACCCGAGATTGACTTTATTAAAGCTGAGGCTGTAATAACTCCAGATTTTGAACAACAAAAGATTCATGGTGCGGCTCGCTACGAACTGCTTGTGATCAAAGACACAGATTCCATTTTCTTAGACGCTCATATTGACGAGTTAGTAACGCTATTTACTTCAAAGGGGGTTACTTATTCAGAGGACGAAAACAAAATTTGGATCAAAGGAGACTTCAACGCAGGTGAATCATTCAGTTTTACCGTTAATTACAAGGTAATACCTAAACAAACCCTCTATTTTTTTGAAAATCAACTCTGGACCCAAGGCCAAGGAAAGTATACCAGTTACTGGCTGCCCAGTCTTGATGATATGACCGATAAGATCGAATTTGATCTATCAATAACAGCTCCCACGGATTACGTTGCAATATCCAATGGTCGATTGACTGATAAAGAGGCGGTAGAAGAACTTGCTCACTGGCACTTTGATATGGAAGAGCCTATGTCTAGTTATTTGGTGATGATCGCTGTTGGAAAGTATGACAAGCAAGAACTGCGCTCCAGTTCTGGAGTGCCTTTGGAGAATTACTATTTCAAAGGCGACAAAGCCTACGTAGAGCCTACTTATCGCTACACCAAAGAGATCTTTGACTTTTTTGAAAGGAAGATCGGTGTGCCTTATCCTTGGCAGAATTACAAGCAAGTTCCCGTACGTGATTTTCTCTATGCAGGAATGGAGAACACTACAGCAACGGTGTTTTCCTCTGCTTTTGTGGTGGATAGTATTGGTTTTAATGATAAGAATTATGTTAATGTAAACGCGCATGAGTTGGCCCATCAATGGTTTGGCAACTACGTCACAGAGGTCTCTGCTGCAGATCACTGGCTGCATGAAGGCTTTGCCAGCTATCATGCGCTATTGGCGGAACGCGAACTTTTTGGTGACGATTATTATTACTGGAAACTCTTTAACACGGCAGAACAACTGCGCAGTCGTAGCGATAATGGAAAAGGGGAGGCCTTGTCCAATCCCAAGGCGAGCTCGCTTACCTTTTATGAGAAAGGTACTTGGGCTTTAATTGCGTTGGACGAGTTGTTAGGCAGCTTTGATTTTGATCGGGTCATTAAGACCTATTTGGAACGATTCGCTTTTGATAATGCTACTTTGGATGACTTCTTTGCCGTAGTTACAGAGGTGACCGGAAAAGACATGACCGAGTTCCGAAAGCAGTGGATTGATCAAACTTCCTTTAAATCTGCCTGGGCGTTGGATTATTTGACGCAGTCAGAATTTATCACGGCTTATCTCTCCTTAGAAGCTTTGCGTACTCAAGATCTATCCGCCAAACAAAGGCAACTCGCTGCTGCTTTAAACAGTGAGAACGAATACTTAGGGCAGGAGGCGGTCTTCCAACTCTCCGGAGAACCAATGAACCTCAGCTTGCCTTTATATACAGCAGCTTTGGCCGATGAGCATGTGTTGGTTCGTCAGGCTGTGGCGCAGAGTTTGGACAATATTCCACTGGCTATTAAAGGAGATTTTGAAGCTTTGCTGACGGATGATTCCTATGTAACCCAAGAGCTAGCGCTCTATCGTTTGTGGAGTAGTTTTCCGCAGGATAGAGCGAAGTATTTAGACCGAATGACCTCCGCCCTAGGCTTTAAAGAGAAAAATGTGAGACAACTGTGGCTCACTTTAGCAATAGTCACACCGGATTACAACGAGGGGCAAAAGCGTGATTATATCCGAGAGTTGATGGATTACGCCTCAGACACCTATAGTTTTGAGGTCCGGGAATTGGCGCTCAATTATTTATCGGAGATTCAGATCATCAACGAGCAGGTGCTAAAATCTATGATCAATGCTTGTGTGCACCCCAACTGGAGGTTTCGCAATCAGGCCCGCGAGCTCCTAAAGCGACAATTGGACAACCCAATCGCGCTTCAATCCATTCAATCCTTTAGATCGGACTTACCCCAAAAGGAGCAAGACTACTTGCAGCGGGTGTTAGAATAATTCAGAAACCTCTTTTCTGATGTAGGCCAAGGCCTTCTGAGACGGAGTTACATCGTCCATAAAATTGGTCAATAAATACTGACGCAAATTGTCTGGAGAGCTGTCTTTCTCATGCATCACCCCTTGGCGAATCACGTGAATGGTCGCGTTTTTAGCGGCATTGATCAAATTCCAGCATTCCTGAGAGACATAGATCTGCTGGGAGATATTGTGATCAAATTCCTGCTCAATATTGCGGATCAACAGGCTTTCGTAGTTCTCTAGGCTGTTTCCAGCAGGTTTAACACGTGTTAAAAGACGATTCGGGTCTATGCGCTCTAAGAACAAAGTAAGGCGCTCATAGGCTTGCAAGCGCAAAGGAATGGTGTTCTTCTGTGCTTCTTGCTGAATGAGGTAGCGTCTGCGACCTTCTTCATTGGCCGTATGACCTTTAAAAAAGTAATAGGCAACGATCCCAACCAAAATGGCGGGGAGTAAGTAGGCAACATAACCTAAGACCTGTTCAATTTCCATAGTTTTAATTTGATGTTTGGTAGCTTCCTCCCAAATGTATGCAATCTTTTAAAGACTGCATCCCTTCAAAAGGAACGGGCTGTTTGATGTATTTAAAGGTGGATCGCATGTCTAGCGATAAATTCTTGTCGTCCATATTGAGTTCTACGTCTTCCATGGTAAACTGGCAGGGATGCTCATAACCAGAAGCATGGGTGATCTCAATGAGTTCTTTTCTAAAGGTTTTAAAGTATTGATCCAGTCGATCTGATTTTAAAGGAACGTCAATACCGCGCTGCAACCATTTAGACTGCGTAGCAACGCCACTCGGGCAGCGGTTGGTATGACAGATCTGCGCTTGAATACACCCAATACTCATCATGGCTTCACGGGCTACATTGATCACATCTACGCCCATAGAAAAGGCCATTGCTGCCTTTGCAGGAAAACCTAGCTTTCCGCTACCGACAAAAACAATACGCTCGGTGAGCCCCGCAGTTTGGAAGAGTTTGTAGAGGTCTGCAAAACCGTAGATCCACGGCAGAGAAACGTGGTCTGCAAAACTGGGTGGTGCTGCCCCGGTACCACCTTCACCACCATCAATGGTAATGAAATCTGGTCCTGTGCCGCGCTCCTTCATCTCACGAGCGAGCTCTTTCCATTGATCTAACTTACCAATGGCGGCCTTGATACCTACCGGTAGCCCCGTGTTTTTAGCAATATCCTCTACAAAATCCAACAATTCAGGAACGGTTGAAAAAGCAGAGTGGGTAGGAGGAGAGAGTACGTCTTTTCCAATTTCAACCCCACGGATCTCCGAGATCTCTTTGGTAATCTTTTTCCCAGGAAGTACACCGCCTTTTCCGGGCTTCGCTCCTTGAGATAATTTTACTTCAATAGCTCTAACGTGTGGGTTGTCTGCAACCAACTGCTTCATTTTCTCCATAGAGAAGGTCCCGTCTGGATTGCGAACGCCAAAGTAACCCGTCCCGAAGTGGAAGACCACGTCTGCCCCTTTGCAATGGTAAGGTGAGAGTCCTCCTTCTCCTGTATTGTGATAAGCGTGTGCTTTGTGCGCTCCTATGTTGAGCGATTCCACGGCTTTTGCCGATAAGGAACCAAAACTCATCGCGCTAATGTTGATAACTGACCCGGGGCGGAATGGGCGTTTTCGTTTGTTGTAAGCTCCCATTACTTTGGCGCAAGGCAGGAAGCTTTTGTCAGTTTTATTAGGATGATCTTTTCCAATTTTATACGGAATCATCGCATTGTTGATGAACAAATGCTGATAGGCGTAAATGTCTCTATCGGTTCCGAAGCCTTCATAATTATTCTCCTTTTTAGCCGAGGCGTAGATCCAACCGCGTTCAATACGGTTAAACGGAAGTTCTTCCCTGTTGTTAGCGACCAGATACTGCCTCAGTTCAGGACCGATGCTTTCCAGCATATACCGAACATGTCCTATTACCGGGAAGTTGTGACTGATGGTGTGCTTGCGTTGCAAAACATCGCGTAAGGCAATCAAACCTAAAACGATCAAAAGCCACGCCCACCAGGGGATTCCACCTAAAAATTCTAAAAAGGCCTCCATGAATTTAGTTGTTCAAATAGTCCATACTGAGTTGAATAAAGGCTTTGACGCCTAAAAGCATTCCAGATTCGTCGATTTTAAAATCTGGAGTGTGATGCGGATAGGCTTGTTGTCCACCAGGAGCTTTTCCACCTAAAAAGAAATACAATCCAGGCACCTCTTGCGCAAAGAAGGAGAAATCTTCTGCTCCAGTGACGGCTTTGGTTTCAATGACATTTGCAGCTCCTGCAGCCTCTTGCAAGGAAGGGAGCATTTGTGCTGTTAACGCGGGATCGTTATAAGTGATCGGATATCCTGTGGCGATCTCAATGCTGGCTTCTGCGCGATAGGCTGCGGCAATTGCTGGGACCATTTCTTCCATGCGCTTGTTGATATAAGCCTGCATGCCTTTGTCTAAGGTTCTCAGTGTTCCAACAATTTGAACTTCTTCTGGAATGATATTACTGCGTACACCTCCCGTGATCTTTCCAATGGAGAGTACTGCCGCTTCTTGAGTCAAGGGAGATTCTCTGGAGATGATGGTTTGTAGCCCATCAATGATCTTCACCGCTGCCATTATTGGGTCCACACCACCCCAAGGCTGCGAACCGTGGGTTTGCTTTCCTTTTACGGTGATCTCAAAACTCTGGGAGGCCGCCATGATCCCACCAGGCTTATAGGAAATTAAGCCCACAGGTTGTTGAGAGGAAATGTGCAGACCAAAGATCGCGTCTACATCAGGATTCTTTAAAACTCCCTCTTTTACCATGAGTTCAGCACCGCCTTCTTCTCCAGGAGGTGCGCCTTCTTCAGCAGGTTGAAAGATAAACTTGATGGTCCCTTTAAAGTCGTTGTTCTTCGCAAAGATCTCCGCAACGCCCATTAATATGGCTATGTGCGTATCGTGCCCACAAGCGTGCATTACGCCGGTTTCCACCCCTCGAAAGGTAGTAGTCACTGTACTTTTAAAATCGAGGTCATTACGTTCTGTAACCGGAAGCGCGTCAATATCTGCACGTAGTGCCAATACCTTGCCCGGTCTGTTGCCTTTAAGGATTCCAACCACTCCAGTAAGGGCAATGTCGGTTTGAACTTCCATCCCTAAGGATTTGAGGTGTTCTGCAATTTTCTTTGCCGTGTTGTACTCTCTATTGGAGAGCTCTGGGTTTTGGTGGAAATAACGGCGCCATTCGATCACTTTGCTTTCAATGGCTGCAATGTCGGCATCCATATTGGCTTGCGAATAGCTTGTAAAAACGCTCGTTAAAGCGATTAAAGATAAAATTAGACTACGCATATTAGGGTGTGTTTAGATAATCAATGGTTAACTGTAAAAAGGCCTTGACGCCCAAAAGCAGGCCGGAATCGTCGATTTTAAAATCGGGAGTGTGGTGCGGAAAAGCTTCCGTATTCCCTGGAGTCATTCCGCCTAAGAAGAAATAAAATCCGGGAACCTCTTCTTGATAAAAAGAAAAGTCTTCTCCACCCGTGGTGGCTTTGACTAATTCAACCTGATCTGCTCCAGCAACGGCTTGCAGACTCGGTATCACTTGATTGGTCAACTCCAGATCGTTAAAGGTAATGGAGGTGAAATTTTCAAATTCAATGCTGGCAGTGCCGCCATAAGCTTTGGCAATGGTCTCGGTCATTTCTGTCATTCTGCGAATGATCAATTCCTTCATCGCAGGGTCTAAGGTTCGCACCGTCCCGATCATCTCTGCAGATTCTGGGATAATATTAAAACGAACTCCTGAGGTGATCTTACCCACAGAAATCACGGCCGCTTCATCTATCAGGCGTGATTCTCGACTGATGATACTCTGATACCCATCAATGATCTTGGCTGCAATATAAATAGGGTCTACACCGCTCCAAGGTTGCGAACCGTGGGTTTGTTTTCCATTTACTTTTACTACAAATCGCTCTACAGCGGCCATGGTGCCTCCAGGTTTATAGCGAATGGTTCCTACTGGAGTTGACGAGTTGATGTGCAATCCAAAGATCGCATCCACATCTGGGTTCTTCAATACGCCTTCTTTTATTAGGAGTTTGGCTCCGCCTTCTTCTCCGGGTGGTGGACCTTCTTCTGCGGGTTGGAAGATAAACTTCACCGTCCCTTTAATGAGGTCTTTATTTTTTGCCAAGACTTCAGCTACTCCCATCAAGATGGCCGTATGAGTATCGTGGCCGCAGGCGTGCATCACACCAGTTTCTGTACCTAAAAAAGTGGTGGTGACGGTACTTTTAAAAGAGAGGTCATTGCGTTCAGTGACAGGAAGTGCGTCTATATCTGCTCTCAATGCGATCACTTTGCCCGGTTGTCCGCCTTTGAGGATTCCAATGACTCCAGTTTTACCTACTTCCGTCTGCACCTCAAGACCTAAAGATTTTAGGTGAGCGGCTATTTTAGCGGCCGTCTTGAATTCGCGGTTGCTCAGTTCCGGATTTTGATGGATTTCTCGACGCCATTGGATGACTTGAGATTCGATAGCATCGGCATCGAGCATCAGTTTTTTGTTGACTTCTTGTGCTTGGGCTAGCGCTGCAACGCCCATTGTCATGAGCAGCAAGTAGAATTTTCGCATGAGATTAATTGAAATTGATAATGGTATAGCCGTCTTGTTGTAATTGGATCATGGCCGTCATGGTGGACAGTGCCATTTGAACTCCGGGAATCCGGCGATCTTCCGTTAGGTTTCTATGGCCCGCAGTTTGTCCGCAGAGAATGATATCCACATCTGCAGCCTGTAAAGCCTGGATGAGTTCTAGATTGGGGTTGTCCACCCCAAATTTCTCCTTGTAGAGATCGTTCTTTAATAAACTATAGCTTGCATTGCCATGGAAAACCGCAGCCACCTGAAGTTGATTTTCAGGTTTTCCAGCTCCTACGTGCATATTGATAAAACGGGCTACTGTATTGATATAACCGCTGAGCTGCTCAGGATCTTCTGGAGCTGCGCTCAGATCAAAAAGCACTTTAAAGGTTTGTGTGGTATCTAAGGGAATATCGAGCTTGGGGACCTCATAGGTGCTTCCAAACTCAGAGATAACGACGCCTTTGATGCGTGCGGTCTGTGCATTGGCAAATGAGATTCCGAAAAGTAATAGTGCTAAAAGCGGTTTCATTTGATGTATTAGGATGCTTAAATATACGGATATCTACGAACTCCTAAAAAGGAAGCAAAGCCAGAAGAAACCTCTGAATAAATACTGCGGTTATGTTTATAAATATTGAATTGGCCGGTATGGAAATTGTCTTGAATTGCCTATTTTCACATTCCTAAATTTAGGACTTCCAAAGCGAGAATTTTGCAAGACTTTTTAAACGAATTGAACGATGCGCAGCGCGCTCCAGTGCTGCAGAAGGATGGAGCTATGATCGTGATTGCGGGCGCTGGGTCTGGAAAGACGCGTGTGCTTACTTTTCGCATTGCATACCTCATGCAACAAGGGGTGGATCCCTTCAATATTTTGGCCCTGACCTTTACCAATAAAGCAGCTCGTGAAATGAAATCGCGTATCGCTAAGATTGTCGGTGCTAGCGAGGCCAAGAATCTGTGGATGGGAACCTTTCACTCCATCTTTGCGAAGATCCTGCGTTTTGAAGCCGATAAGCTCGGATACCCGTCCAATTTCACCATTTACGATACACAAGACTCTCAGAGTGTGATCCGAAGCATCATCAAAGAGATGCAGCTGGACAAAGACGTTTATAAATACAAGCAGGTCTATAACCGCATCAGCAGCTATAAGAACAGCTTGATCACGGTAAAGGCCTATTTTCAGAATCCAGAACTGCAGGAAGCAGATGCCATGGCTAAAATGCCGCGCTTGGGAGAGATCTATAAAGCCTATGTGGACAAATGCTTTAAGGCAGGCGCCATGGACTTTGACGATCTGCTTTTACGCACCAATGAGCTCTTGACGCGCTTCCCAGAGGTCTTGGCAAAGTATCAAGATAGATTCCGATACATTTTGGTGGATGAGTACCAAGATACCAACCACAGCCAGTATTTGATCGTTAGAGCCTTGTCTGATCGTTTTCAAAACATTTGTGTGGTAGGAGATGACGCCCAAAGTATTTACGCCTTTCGAGGAGCCAACATCAACAATATCTTAAACTTCCAAAAGGATTATGAGGATGTAAAGGTGTATCGTTTGGAGCAAAACTATCGTTCCACAAAAAATATAGTAGAGGCCGCCAACAGTATCATTGACAAGAACAAGACCAAGCTGGAAAAAACAGTTTGGACGGCCAATGAAGACGGCCCAAAGATCATGGTGAATCGCACCATGACCGATGGGGACGAAGGGCGCTTTGTGGCCAGTTCCATCTTTGAGCAAAAAATGCAGCATCAGTTGGCCAACAGAGATTTCGCCATCCTGTACCGAACCAACGCACAATCTCGGGCTATGGAAGACGCTTTGCGTAAAAAGGACATTCCCTATCGTATTTACGGCGGATTGAGCTTCTATCAGCGCAAGGAGATCAAAGATGTGCTGGCGTATTTGCGTTTGATCCTAAACCCTAAAGACGAAGAATCCCTTAAGCGGGTGATCAATTATCCGGCACGGGGAATTGGACAGACCACCATAGACCGCTTGATCGTTGCGGCCAATCACTACAACCGTTCAGTTTTTGAAGTGATGGAGCATATTGAGAAGCTGGAGTTAAAGATCCATCGTGGAACGCAACAGAAGTTGTTGGACTTCTGCACGATGATCAGAAGTTTCCAAGTTTTGAATGAGTCGTATGACGCATTCCAGATCACCGAACACGTGACCAAAAAGACGGGATTGGTCCAAGAACTTAAAAAAGACGGAACTCCAGAGGGCATTGCCCGCATAGAGAACGTAGAGGAATTGCTCAACGGTATTCGGGACTTTGTAGAGGAACAAAAAGAGCTGGCAGATGCTACCGGAGCTTTGAGTGAATTTATGGAAGATGTGGCCCTCGCTACAGATCTGGATCAGGACAACAGCAATGAAGACCGCGTGTCTTTAATGACGGTTCACCTGGCAAAAGGCCTTGAATTTCCGTATGTCTATATCGTTGGAATGGAGGAGGAGTTGTTCCCTTCTGGAATGAGCATGAATACTCGTGCAGAACTGGAGGAAGAGCGCAGACTCTTTTATGTGGCCGTAACCCGTGCTGAAAAGCAGGCTTATTTGACCTATACCCAATCGCGCTATCGTTGGGGAAAACTCATCGATGCAGAACCGAGTCGATTTATAGAAGAGATCGATGATCAATACTTGGAGTATTTGACACCGATCACGGAGCATCGTTTTAAACCGCTTATCGATGCGGATATTTTTGGGGAAGTTGATAAAAGCAAGCTCCGCCTGAGAAAACCTACTGCAGGGGCACCGCCCAAAGGTCCAACCCAGCAGCAACTGGAAAAGCTACGCAAATTGAAGCCTGTGAGTCGAGCCAGCTCGAACCCCGGAACTCATCTCAGCGATTCCGAGGTTCAAGTGGGTTCTTTAGTGGAACATATTAAGTTTGGTAAAGGTGAAGTCCTTAAACTCGAAGGAGTAGGAGGCGACACCAAGGCTGAGATTCGATTTGAACACGGAGGACTTAAAAAGCTCTTGCTTCGTTTTGCAAAGCTCAAGCTTCTCTCTTAAGTCTCCTGATTAAGTTTTTATTTTAGGTAAAGGCTGATCCCTTTTTGGATCTGGTTAAATACCTCATTCCATTGAGCTTCTGACCAAACATTGGAATGACCAGCATCAAATTCTAGCAAGTGACTCTCCACTCCAGCATGCTGCAAAGCATCTAGATAGTTCAAGCCATTGCTCATAGGTACTTTTTTATCGTCTTGTCCGTAGATCAACAATCTAGGAGAGGTAAAGATGTTGATGTTGTGAATAGGACTAAGGGTTTCAAGCGGATTGGTTCCGTACGCCTCAGGATCAACCAATAGGTCAAAAAGAAGCTCAAAATTATCTGCTCGATTCAGGTAAGGATCTGTAAAATCTGTTGGGCCAGCAAGGCTGGTTACGAACTTCACCCGATCATCAGTATCAAAAACACTGTCATACATTAAACCAAGGTGGCCACCAGAACTGCGTCCGATGATTCCAAATTCTGGCATAACGTCAAAACTGTTTGAAAGGGCAGTAACGTGATCGATCACTTTACCAATATCTAAGAATTGCGTAGGGAATGCAAAGTTGTCTGCGCTGGCTAGGGTGTAATTCATATTTACAATAGCCACGTTTGGCATGCGCTCCAACATGGAAGAAACCATGCCGTTTAAGTTCAGTTTATCTCCGTGCATCCAGCTACCACCATGCAATAAGATCAATACTTTGGTCTTGCGCTGGTCTCTGTTGACCGGTAAATAAATGTCATAACGTTGGTGCTCTCCATCACCATAACTGATGTCGCTAAACATTACAGAGCGGCCCATATAGGTCGCAGAATTTTCTAGGTCAGCGATACTGATTTCCTCAAAGCCTCTAAAGCTTGAGTTGATGGGTGAGAACCCGGTTAAAAGTAAAAGTGCGGTAAGAACATACAGGATTGGGGTTTTGTAATTAAACATATGTAGGTTCTTTAGATTAGGTTGATCTAAAATAGAACTATTCCTACATAAATACGTTTAAATGCATATTAAATCGTTGAAATACATAAAATATTAACATTTAAACAAAAATGCGTTAAAATGTTACGGATTAACCGGAAGGTGTTCCTGTATGTATGCTATCAACTGTTGTTGAAGATTCTCGTAATTCTCTGGACTCCAGTCATCTCCATGACCTCCGTCGTAAATTGTGAAACTATGCGATATACTGGCATCAGCCAAAGCAGCCTCTAAATTGGTTCCATTACTTATAGGAACCAATGGGTCTTCATTACCATAGAACATGATGGTTGGTGCGCTGTTGGCGTTCACTTGAAACACCGGAGAGGTGGCCACAGCGTAATCGGTGTCGGCAGCATAAGCCGATTCATCTACTAAGAAATCAAAGAGTATTTGGTATTCTGGGTTTTCACTGTAGAAGGGATCGGTAAAATCTGTTGGGCCTACAATACTGCAAACCATCTTGACCCAGTCCTCATCGTCATAGACATAGTCCATCATTAAAGATAAGTGGGCTCCTGCGCTTGTGCCAATCAAGGCGAACTCTGGTACTATTTGCAGTTCATTGGCTTGCGCCTTGATCTGTGCTAGAGCTGCTTTAACATCTAAGAATTGATTCGGGAATGCCGGATTCTCTAGATCTGCCAATTTATAGTTTAGATTGACAATCGCGTATTGCGGCAGTTCTTCTTGGATCAAATCTATAAAAGGAGTCATGTCTGCTTTGTCTCCAGATACCCAGCCGCCTCCATGCACTAAGACGATAACCTTGGTTGTCTGGGCTGTTCTTCCTGCTGGTAGATATAGATCGTAGCGCTGCAAAGGATCTGCCCCGTAAGGTACTTCTAAGGCTACGGAAGCTTCTAAGGGAACCTCTGCAGCAACTTCGTCATCTGTTGTTGGGTTGTTGGTTTGTTCATCTGACGAACATGCCCACAGCAGCAGCAGCGTTAATATGAATGGTATGTAGTTTTTCAAGCGCATTTTTTCTAAAATCGACTCGATCTAAAATCAAACCGTTTAATAAAAGACGCCCGATTTATGATTTTATTACACTTTTATTAAGATTTTTTTTAGTTGGCTGCTGATTTTTTTTACTGTAACTTTAATTCAACACTATTGTCATGGCCACTTTTTTAAAGATATACCCAGAAAATCCGAACCCTAAACAGGTTGCTCAGGCGGTAGAAATTATTCGCCAAGGAGGCTTAGTGATCTATCCTTCAGATACGGTTTATGCCTTGGGATGTGACATTAATAATAAATCAGCTTTAGAAAAAGTAGCGCGTATTAAAGGCGTGAAACTGGAAAAGGCCAATTTTTCCTTTGTGTGTAGGGACCTTTCTCACCTGTCTGATTTTGTTAAGCAGATAGACACCAGTACGTTCAAATTGCTCAAACGCGCCTTGCCAGGACCCTATACCTTTATATTACCCGCTGGAAATAATTTGCCATCCGCCTTTAAGAAAAAGAAAGAGGTCGGTATTCGGGTACCTGATAATTCCATAGCTCAAGCCCTTATTGAGCAACTCGGTAATCCCATCATTTCAACCTCTATTCGTGACGAAGATGAGATCATTGAATACACCACAGATCCGGAACTCATCTATGAAAAATGGCAAGATCAAGTAGATCTGGTCATCGATGGTGGCTACGGAGGTAATGTGGCTAGTACCATTATAGACTTAACTTCTGGCGAGCCGGAGCTCATCCGTGAGGGTAAGGGAAGTCTAGAGATCTAGAATTGAAAGTAAATAAACTGTTCGCCAGTTCCTTGAGCGATGCAGATCAGAAATACCATCACGGCCCAAAACACACCTAAAACCAATGGGTTCTGTTTCTGAGCTACGTCTTTTACGCTCGTGTTTCTCATGATCCAATGACAAATAAATAGCCCTAAAATGATTATACCCACTTTAAAGATCTCAAAGTAATTGAGCAGTTCTTTTCCATCAGTATCCATAAAGAACATGGAGCCTAGGAGCTGTTTTGCCGTACTGAATTCTCGCGCTCTAAAGAACACCCAACTTATATTGACTAAGAAATAGGTGAGTAGTGCTAGCGCAATACCCGTCACTGTACCAATCTTAATGGATATGAATTTCTTGAAGATACGTTCAAGGACCAAATACAACCCGTGCAGTGCTCCCCAGATCACAAAGGTCCACGCAGCCCCGTGCCATAAACCTCCTAAAAGCATGGTGAGCATTAACGCAACATACATGCGTGTAATTCCGTGTCTATTGCCGCCGAGTGGGATATACAAATAGTCTCTAAGCCAACTGGAAAGTGAAATGTGCCAGCGCCTCCACAGGTCTGAGAACCCAATTGAGGCGTAGGGATATCTAAAGTTATCGGGCAGGATGATTCCCAACATCAAAGCAATACCTATAGCACAGGTGGAATAACCCGCAAAGTCAAAGAAGATCTGTCCAGAGAAAGCGAGCGTACCCGCCCAGGCATCAATGGTGGTCAAGACTTCTTTTTGTTCAAATACGTAATCAGCGGTACCCGAGAGCAAGCTGTCTGCCAAGACCACTTTTTGGAACAGGCCTAAGGTCAATAAAAATCCTCCCCAATAAAACTGTTCTGCTGTGGCGCGCTTTTCCTCATAGAATTGAGTGATCAAGTTCTTCGCCCGGACGATAGGTCCTGCCACCAACTGCGGGAAAAAGGTCACGTAGAGCGCAAAATCTAAAAAGGTTCGGGCAGGTTCAATCTCTCTCTTGTACACATCTATGGTATAAGACATGGTTTGGAAGGTGTAAAAGGATATACCCATGGGCAGAATGATGTCCATAGGCTGGGCTTGAAATTCCATTCCCAACACATTGACTAAGCTCACAAAGTTCTCTAAAAGGAAATCTCCGTATTTGAAGAAGGCCAGAAAACCAAGGTTTACGCACAGACTCAGCATCAACCAGGCTTTCCGCCTACCGGCTGACATATCGGGTTTAAAAAGTTGTTTCGCAGCAGTCCAATCCACAACGGTGGAGATCCACAAGAGGATCACCAAAGGCGGATTCCAGAAGCCGTAAAAGACATAGCTGGCCAAAAGCAACATGCGCTTTTTGTTGGTCCAGTTTAAAATGTTCGAATAATACAAGGCCAATACCACAGCCAGAAACACAAAGAAGGTCAATGAGTTGAATAACATAGCTGTTTATTTATTGGTTTGTAATACGCCGTCCGCGATCATTTGATCTACCAGGGCCGCGGTAAATCTATCGGCGTCTGGACCACTCAAATGAGACCATTCCGGGCAGTCAAATCCACTGAGTCCCGGATAGTCTTCAAAGTGATAAGCAGGTGCTTTGGTTTTGATGACCAATGAATCCCAAGCAATGGTTCTGGGTAAGCGTTCGTTCTCTTTTGCCCTAATTGGCCCCGTTGAAGGCGATCTTAGGAGGATGATTCTCCCACCGCGAGCAGTGAATTTCTCGAGATCTTGTAAAAAGAAGTTTGTCGTTCCATTGATATCCGGCGGTCGCGAAGATTCACCACCCATAATGGCCATCCAAAAGTTCTTTATGGTTCTAGCGTTGGCGGTATCCGTAGCACAAAGCTGGGTCATGCGCAGGTTTCTGTCGGCTTCAATATCTCCAAAGTTCCCCGTAGTTGGGAAGCTGTCAATAGCACGAGTTCCCCAGGTTTGGCGGTCTACAATGGCCTTAAGATCAACACTGTCATCACCGCTGTCTTCCTCCGCAGAGATGAAATAAAACGACTTTTGAAGCGGCATGGACAACCAATGATTGCTGCGTTGGGCATAAGTTCTGTTGTGGTAATGATCCACCCGTGATTGCGGCCACTCCCAAGGCATGGCTTGAGGGAATGTCGTTGAGAAGAACAAGCCTGGAGAAACACCGACCAGTATAGTGCCACTGAAATCCGTGTTGTTCACCAAGTCGTGGAATACAGGAAGTGGGGAGGAGCCAACATTGGCTAACTGCAGCGGTCTGCGTCCTACTTTTTGCTCCCAGACGTCTAGTTGAACATTGAACAGCACTCTGGAAGAGCCTGTGAGAATGACATCGTCTTTAGTGAGGTCTTGAACTCTGTGGCGTTGTACTGCCCACAGATGCTGATTATCGTCAATCACCATGACACTTTTCATGGTGCTTCTGAGGTATATCTCCCAGGCCGCAAGAAAGATCAAGGCCAAAGAAATAGCCAGAAGAAATGATTTCTTCAAATTCATAATTGGATGGTTAGTCTATACTGCTAAACAACTTAAAGCATGATCATTTTGAAATGTCAAAGTTTGGGGGAACATCTGGCAGTTGCCAGATATGAGTGAGTTTGGTTAGTTAGCGATTTAAATATACTAAAAATCAGCAACTTGCATTAGCGGTTGTGAAAATCTCGATCCTCAACCTTTGTTCCCTCAGGTACCAGATAGTCTACGATCGTTCGCTCTTTATTTCCAAACTGGGTATGCTTGTAAGAAATTACTAAAGAGTCTTTATTAAGGGTAAGAATTCTGAAGTATTTATAGTCTTCTTCAACCCCCATGAGTTCGGGTAATTGCGCGCTTTCCCATTTTACAAAACTGCCGTTGTCATTTTGAAAGGCTTTCCAGTGTCCTTCAAGGGTAGGGCCACAACTGCTGCTAATTCCGTTGTTATCCCTAAAGATGCTATCGCGTTTGTAAGTAATTCTGTAGCGCAGAAAACAGTCGCCCATATTCATGCGGTGTCCGCCGTTGTAACGACTGGCCAGCATCCAAGTTTTGGCAGAATCTCCAGCGATAAGTGTGTCCGCGTTAGCGGGCAGGCTAAGTTTCACCGGGCCTTCATCCCCGCAACTCAGCAGCGCTAAACCTAAAAGAAACAGCGTGAAAAGACGGGTCAATCTCATTGAGAAAGCATCTTTTTGAGCATGACGATCTGCCCCAAATGATAATGGGTATGCTCTACCAAACCAGAAAAGTTGCGGTAGTAGGTTCCGTATTTAGGATCGACAAAATCTGCACCCAATTTTTCATCGGGGAAATTTTCCATAAGCGCAGCTAGGGTTTCTCCTTGCTTCAAAGAGTTTTGTATCATGGCCTGCCATTCGGCTTCGGTATTCAATGGTGGATGATCAAAGCTCAAGGCGTCCTTCCCGTTGAGTGGCCCACCGCTCATCACCGGAATTACTACTTCATAGAAGTAATTGATATGAAACACCAAGGTGGCTATGGTGTTGTACCCATCCTTCTTTTTAAGGGCCAGGACGAGGTCAACATCATCTAAAGTGTCTTTGATATTCACTGCGGTCCAATTACCACCCGTATGCACTTGACGTATTTGGTTGGCCAGATTTTTAGCGATAGGATTCTCCACGATCTATTGATTTAAGTAGGCCGAATACATCCAAACCAATTTTTCCTGTTCGCGGATATAATCGCTCATTAGTGCATTGGTCCCCTCATCTTCTGAATCACCTGACATGCTCAATAGTTCACGTTCTAGTGGAAGCAATACCTCGTATCCCGCCAGTACAGCTTTGAGCGCCTCAGCTCCGTCTGAAACATTTTTTGCCTCTGGAATTTTAGCCACAGCAAGAAAATCTGTGTAGGTGTGCAGGGGAGCAAAGCCCAGCGTTAGGATGCGTTCTGCGATCTCATCGATCTTGATGAGTGAATCGTTGTAGAGCTCTTCAAATTTTAGATGTAATTCAAAGAACTTATCGCCTTTAATGTTCCAATGAAACCCACGAGAGTTCATGTAAAAGACTTGATAGTTGGCCAGTAGCTCGTTGAGTTTATTGGCGGTTTCTTTTGATGCGGCTCTGTTTAAGCCAATACGCGTGGTGTTCATGGTCTTTTGATTTATTGACTCTAAGATACTTCAATTTTTGAGATGTCTGAAGACTATTGGTAAGTCGAATAAACATAACTTATATTAATCCTTTTCATAAAAAACATAAATAAAAATAAATGAAATACATTTCTCAACTTTGCATAAATCAAATAAACAGCTATGCAAAATCAATTGCTAAAACAAGACAGTATTAAACCACAAACAGGCACGCGTACCCGTGTGGCCGTTGCTAAAGGAGACGGAATTGGCCCTGAGATCATGGATGCCACCCTAAAGATCATGGAAGCTGCCGGAGCCCAGATCGATGTGGATTTCATTGAGATCGGAGAGCAGCAGTACTTGTCTGGAAATACTTCTGGAATTTCCCCTCAGGCTTGGGAAGCTATTAAAAACAACAAAATTATCCTGAAGGCACCTATCACCACGCCTCAGGGCAAAGGCTACAAAAGTTTAAACGTGACTTTGAGAAAGTCCTTAGGCCTTTTTGCTAATGTGCGCCCAGTGACTGCCTTACACCCTTATATCCATACGCCTTATCCAGAGATGGATGTGGTGATCATTCGTGAGAATGAAGAAGACCTTTATGCAGGAATAGAGCACCAGCAAACAGAAGATGTTGTGCAGTGTTTAAAGTTGATCACGCGTCCAGGTTGTGAGCGAATCGTTCGCTATGCATTTGAGTATGCGAAAGCCTATGGACGCAAGAAGGTGACCTGTATGGTCAAAGACAACATTATGAAATTGACGGATGGTTTGTTCCACCGTGTGTTTAAAGAGATCGCTGCGGAGTATCCGCAGATTGAAAGCAATTCGCAGATCATTGATATCGGATCTGCACGTTTGGCGGCGCGTCCGGAGCAATATGATGTTATTGTGACGGCCAACCTCTACGGAGATATCATTTCTGATATTGCTGCAGAGATCGCTGGTTCTGTTGGAATGGCGGGATCTGCTAACGTTGGGACCGAAGTGGCCATGTTTGAAGCCATCCACGGTTCTGCACCAGATATCGCAGGGAAGAAAATTGCTAACCCATCGGGCTTGATCAACGGTGCGGTGCTCATGCTCGCGCACCTCGGTCAAACCGAAGTGGCTGATAACATCAAGAATGCGCTTTTTGCTACAATTGAAGCGGGAATTCACACTGCAGACATCTACAACGAAGGAACTTCAGAGCAATTGGTAAACACTAGTGAATTTGCTGAAGCTGTGATCGCGCGATTGGGAGAGACGCCGAAGAATTTAAAAGTGAGTAAACTATCTGAAGGAGCTGGAACCATTCAGATTCCGGAGTACGTGCGTCAATCTCGAAAGAAGGAATTGGTCGGCGTTGATGTTTTCATCGATTGGAAAGGGGAGGACCCTAACCAGATCGGAGATGCTCTGGCGGCCATTGATGCTTTCAAGCTCAAATTAAAAATGATCACCAACCGTGGGGTTAAGGTATACCCTAAAGGGTTGAAAGAGACTTATAAAACTGATCACTGGAGATGTCGTTTTGTGGCTATGGATGCTACGACCGCAAGCGCAGCTCCGGTGTATCAACCGGTAGACTATGAGCAAGTGGTAGCGCTCTTGTCTAAACTGCACGCCCAAGGTTTTGATGTTATCAAAACAGAGAACCTATATGAATTCGATGGTACACGCGGATTCTCACTAGGTCAGGGAGAGTAGTGTTTCATTTCCACAGTTAATTGTTTAGTTAGTTGAACAAAACCTCCGCTCAATCCTTTATGAGCGGGGGTTTTATGTTTTTATAACTGAGTAGTTAAAGAGTCTATTCGGTTTCTATAAAACCGTGTTTACCCAGAAAGTCAATTACTGAGATCATCACTGTTGGGGATGTTCTAAAAAAGCGCCAATAGGTATGATTATCTGATAGATTGACGGATATGCTTTGCGTCTCAATACCATGCCCTGCCTGATGAGCAAGAACTTTGGTTAAGCGATCAGGTCTGTCCTTAAAATACTCCTCCAAAGCGTTGATATTCTCTTGGTATGGGACTATCCAATCTTTTTCTCCATAAATGGCGAGTAGGGGATTGTTGTACTTTTTCAAAACATCTTTAGGATTGTAATTGTGTCGTCTTACCCACAATTGTTCTATGTCTGCTGCGCTTTGAGGGATATCAGTATCTTCCAACAGCGACTTCCATCCGTTTTGATCTGCTTGGATCAAAAACTTTTGAAATTGCTCAAAAGAAGCTGCATTAGCTGGCGCATTAAATACCATATCGGTATAGGCCTTGACTTCTGATAAGGCTTCTTCGCTGAGCTCATAAATGGGCGCGCCATAGGTCAGAGACTGCGTTTGCTGCTCATAGACGCTGGTACTGGGACCGGCAAGCGTGATCATAAAGTCAAAGGACTTTTTTTCTTGGGCTTTAGCGGCGACCCAAGCCCCGGCACTGCTACCAATTACGCCAATATGCTTAAATCTTTCAGGCCTGTTACGCAGCCAGCTGTTCAAAGTAGCGACGTCTTGAGCTAGATCATCAATAGTTGCCGTAGCGCAGTTGCCTGCAGAACGCCCTGTTCCCCTTTTGTTAAAGGAGAGTACTGCAACGCCATAGCGCCTTAAAACCTTAGCCCAAAGGTCGTATTTGGTGGTTCCGGCATAACATCCGCGTCCACCCACAATAATGATGGCTGTCTTCTTAGGATTGTTTTCAGGTAAGTGCAAATGCCCATAGAGGTCTCCGGCTGCTCCCGCAACGGTTATTTCTTCTGTGGTAAAGTTTGGCTTCGGCTTTTTGGGTAACTTCTTTAAGTGCAGATAGATGCTTGGAGTCGTATTGGCAATGGAACCATTGAGTTCCAAGGCGCCAGGGTCAAGTTTTAGTGCAGCCCGACCATAACCCGTATTGAAGCCAACAGTGCCTAAACTGTCAATTTGAATATCCAAAACCATCTCCCCATAAGCCGGATGCCATTCTTCCATGACTTGCAGACTCATCAAAGTCTCGTCCTGCATATAAAAGGAGATCTCGATCTTTTGATAACTGTTGTTCTTAATAAAGGCACCTTCCCAATTACCTACTAAGGCCTTTTGTATTTGTTGTTCTTGATTTTGAGCGGAAGCGTTTAAGCCACTGCTCAAAATCATAAGATAGAGCAGCAGTTTAGAAAAAGAGGGGGTGTGCATGGTCAATTAATTCCTTAATTCTTCTTTGAAGATACGCATTATATACCATTGCTCGATTACGCTTGAGTAAACCTATTGAGAATTAAAGGGTATTTAGGAATTCTACCAGATCCGTTTCCTTGTCTAAAGCTAACTTTTGTTTGAGTCGGTACTTGGATTTTAGGACACTGTCTGGCAATACATTAAGCATGGAGGCGATCTCTTTAGTGCTTAAGCGCATCCGTAGAAAGGAAGCCAAGCGCATTTCTTTTTCAGTGATGGAATCGTTGATCTGTTTGATCTTGTCATCAAAATTGTTGTGTACTTCAGAGAAGTAGGATTTAAAGATTTCCCAATCCTTGTCTTCTGCGCGTTCTTTTTTGAGCAATAAGATCAGCCTCCGGAATTCAATCTTGAAAAGTTCTGGAGAGGATTTGATCTTCTCTAAGTTTTCTTTAAGCTCTTGAATAAAGGTGCTCTTTTGTACCAAATGCAAGGTCTGACTGGCCAGCTCTTTCTTTTTGAACTCGATCTCTTGACGCAGTATGGCTTCTTGTTTCTCGCGTTCGATTTTATTTTTACGCATGCGCTGTCTGAGTCCGAAGATCACCAAAAGACCAATGATCATTGAAGCAACAAGTCCTAAACCGTAGAGCAATTTTGCCAGCTTATCAGACTCCGCTTGCGCGTCTAAGGCAATGATCTCTTGTTCCTGTAAGGCCAAGCGCGCTTCTTTTTTCTCCAGATCAAATTGAGCCCGTAGGTTTTCTATATTGTCTGAGGTCTCGGTGTTGATGATGGAATCGTTTAAAACCTTAAAGTTCTTATGGTGCTCAAGGGCCTTCGGGTAATTACCGAGTTGCTCATAGGCCTGGCTCTTTACGCGTTGTGACACCCTTTGGAAAGAGATGGTGCTGTTGGGCACGGAATAGGCCAACGAATTCTCAGCCAATTGCATGGCTCGATTGGGTTGACCTAAGGCCAAATAGGCCTGAGCCATTTTGTTTTGCGCCAGAGCGACCTTCCTTTTAGAATTTAGACTTTCACCCAATGCTATGGACTTTTCATAGTAGGAGATGCTTCGCTGCAATTGGTTTTGTTCGTAATAAACATCGCCAATGGTCGTAAAGGAAGAGATCATGACCTCGTTGGCTTTGGCCTTTTCGCTAATATCAACTGCCTGGTTCAAATATTCCAAGGCTTTATCATATTCCCCAAGCACTTTATACATGACCCCAATATCGTTCAGGGCTTGTGCTTGGTAGAAGACATCGTTTTCTTTCTGATACACTTTTAAGGCGATCTTATTGTATTCGATGGCCTTTTGCGTATTGCCAATATTGTTCTCTAAAGTGGCCAAATGGGTATAAGTATCAGCAATGCGGATGGAATCCCCTAAAGCTTCAAAGTACTTCAAGCCTTTCTGCACATTGGCTAAAGCGATGTCGTAATATCCTTTGTTTTGATTGATGGTCCCCTTAAAGTCATAAGCCAGCGCAATTCCCATACTGTCTTGATATCTCAGACTGTTGGCCAGATCCAGATCATTGATACTGTCTGCTGCAGCCATATTTCCTTGACTGAACTCGATGATGGTCAAACCGCGGTAATTGGATGAGATTCGCGGAACGTCCTCATCGGCTATAGCAAGCTTCAAGCTTTGATTGTAGTAGTTGCTGGCAGAATCAGCCTCAAAAGTCGTGTAGTAATACACGCCTAGTTGATAGAGCGCCAATGATTCCCCTTTGACGTTTTCTAGCTTCCGAGCCAAAGCGAGCATCTCCTCTGCATAGGGTTTTACTTCCGGAGTATTCCTATACATATAGTAGTTGATCAGGTTATTGATCGTTTTGAGTTTTAAGGTGTCTTCCTTTTGCTGAATGTATGCAGTCAGTAAACTATCAATGGGGCTTTGGTTTTGTCCAAAGCTCATCCAGCTGATTATTATAAATAGGACGAGAATTAGTCTTTTAGTGCTCATAATGATGGCCTTAGTTGTTCGGTCTAAGATAGTTAGAATGAAGATGCAATCCATGACTCAAAACTTGTCAGTCCATAATAATCCATGTATTAAATTCATGATTTTGGGCAAGTTCGAGTCTATCAAGAAAATTTTAAAACACTATATATCAATATCTTGTGCACTTATTATGTGAAAATTGAGGAGTTAAACAAGCAGCGCTCTTTGTCCATGTTTTTTACAAGCTGTCCATGCTTTGTCCATGCTGGTTTTTAGAATTTCCGTTGCATTGACCCTAGGTTTGTGCTGTCCTTAAAATATGGGCAACACTTTAACTAAAATTCTAAGTCATGAAATGCAATTCACTTTTTCTTTCCCTGCTGATGGTTTTCACGCTGATGGCCTGCAGCTCAGAAAACAACGACGACACTAACGACGACCCCGATCCTTTTGAGACCACCAACGATATTGCGCGCTCCATAGCCGAGTATCCCGGTAGTGGAACCTTACTTTCTAGTTTAACTAGTGATCTGAGCGGAGAGGTCAATTATACCTTGACCTTTGAATCTGTTCCAGGAGCCTTTGCTATAACCTCTGCAGGTCTTACTGTAGCAGATTGGCTAGTCTATGATTATGAATCGCGTACAAACATTACCGGAACCATTGAAGCCAGTAATGGAACAGAAACGGAAGTTTTGAGCATAGATATTGAGATTGACAATGTAGATGATATTTGGGCCTTTTTACACACCTCTGGGGACGCTTACCTAGATGCCGAACCGGGAGAATGGGTGCCGATTTTAGAAAGCGAATACAACGATTTGGCGAATTACCTCGCCATGACCACTAAAAGCGGAGCTTTAGATAGTGATTTGATCAGCCCGAGCTCCATCAGTTCTTCCGCGGGGAATGTGACGATCAGTACCGTGAACGATCAAATTATGCCAGATGGGAGCTATTTATTCGCCTTTAAGTATTACAGTTGGGTAAATAATTCCAACAACGTACAAGTAAAACTTTCTGAAGGAAACTTTAGCGGTCCATTTGAAGATGTGGGTATGGCCTTCCCGGAACATGATGACGAATTCAACCACTTTGTGATCAAAGGAGCCGATACTCCAACAGACGGTGAAGGCTACCTGGGTATGTATGCACCGAACAACTATGGTTCTAAATCCAAATCTGGGGCGCAGTGGCTCTTCGGAACCGGCAATACATCAATACTGCCGAATTCGGGTTCAAATTTTGTCCCCTTATACCAAGGAATCAGTACTACTTTAAAACAGTGGGACTAACAAAAAAAGCAGCTCAATGAGCTGCTTTTTTTATGCTTTGATTCTGGATTAATCATCCAAAAATAAGGCTGGTAAGTCCAAAGACTTATAAAGTGTATTGTACTCTTGCATTTCATTGTTGATGATCGCATCGCGTTCATCCTGATAGACTTTCCAATCATCCATAAGGTCCTTAAAGCGCTGCTTGGCTCCTGCGGTCAAAGTTGGATCGTCTTGATCAATATACCCCGCCAATACTCTAAACTGAGCATTGAGCTTGTTGTTAAAGTTGATCACATCTTGGAAGGTCTTTTGTTTGGCTTGAATCAAATTCTCCTCCCATTGCGTTATACGCTTGCTGATCTCTTTTCCTTTCTCTATCAAGGCTTCTGCAGATTCATTATCGGCTAAATAATCCGCGTAACGCGCAATTTGCGATTTCGCAGAGCGCATTTTAGTCACAGACTCGTGCATTTCAGTTACTACAGCTTCTATTTCACTGAGCATTTGTTGTTGTGCCGCCCAGTCAGATGCTGAAGCTTTAACTGCAGGGTTTGGAAGTATGGTTGCCTGAGTCTCACTTACCTTGCCGTTATATCTCATACGCAAGGTGTAGATTCCCGGTGCTACGCTACCGCCATTCAAACCGCCAAAGACAAAAACATTGTCCACTCCTGGAATCGGATCTCTATCAAAGCCCCAAGTAAAACGATTGTATCCTGCTTTTTTTGGAAGCACCTGCGGTGGAGGAGGGCCACCTGGCCAGCTTTTAAAACCTTTGGGTCTACTGCTGCTATACGTTCGCACCACTTTATTGTCTTGAAGGATCTCCAAGCTAATATCCAAGCTGTCTACAACTTGATCAATGTAGTAATCAAAGCTAACACCCATCCTCGGGTTTCTCCCTTGCCCCGGAGCTCTTGAGACCCCATTGTATAGTCGATAAGTGTCTTTGGGTTTAAAGATCTGGAAACTCGCATTGCTTAAATCCAGTTGTTGTAGCGGACTCAAATCGTCCAAGATCCAAAAGGCACGTCCAGAGGTGGCGGCTATTAGATCGTTTTGACGAATATAAAGGTCATTGATGGCTACTACAGGCAAGTTCAAATTAAAGCGTTGCCAGTTTCCTCCATCATCAAAGGAAACATATATGCCGGTCTCTGTACCTGCGTACAGTAGGCCTTTTCGTTTTTTATCGGCACGAACCACTCGAGCAAAACCGTTAGGATCATCCAAACCGTTTACAATCCGGGTCCAACTGGCGCCGTAATTGGTCGTTTTAAATACATGAGACTTGAGATCCATAGATTTATAGCGCATCACAACAATATAGGCCGTCGCCGGATCGTGCTCAGAAATATCAATACTGTTAATGATCCCATCTTGGATTCCCGGAGGCGTTATATTGCTCCAATTTTGTCCACCGTCACGTGTGATATGAACTAAACCGTCATCGGTTCCCGCATATAAAACACCTTCTTCGTGTTGAGATTCCATAAGAGAAGTGATGGTGTTGTAGTTTTCACCTCCTGCGGCCTCATTGGTGTAAGGCCCGCCACCGGGGCCGTGTTTGTCCTTTTCATTCTTTGTGAGGTCTGGACTGATCTCCGTCCAACTCATACCTTGGTCAGTACTTTTAAATACTACGTTCCCTACGTGATAGATCACTGATCTGTCATGAGGAGAAGTGATGATCGGAGCATTCCAGTTATAACGGTATTTAGCATCCTTAGGAGCGATACTCAAACCGAGTTCGGGGTATTGTTTGATCGATTTTTGGACGCGCGCATCACGGTCCCATTTACTGAGGTTCCCTTGATAGGTTCCTCCATAGACCGTCTGCGGATCATCGGGATCAAAAGCGATAAAAGCACTTTCACCACCGGCCACAGAATACCAATCCTTCCAATCAATGCCGCCATCGTTGGTTCTACTGGCAATACCAATGGCAGAATTGTCCTGCTGCCCGCCATATACGTGATAAGGTACTTGATTATCTGCAATTACGCGATAGAACTGAGCTGTAGGTTGATTTTGTTGCGAGCTCCATGATTTACCTGCGTTGAACGAGATATTTGCACCTCCGTCGTTGGAGTTGATCAGGTTTTGATTGTCTGCCGGATTGATCCACAAATGGTGATTGTCTCCATGCGGAACGGGAATATTGCTAAAGCTACGTCCGCCGTCAATGGACTTCATCACTGGAGCATTGAGTACATAAACTACATTTTCGTTTACTGGATCTGCAAAGATCTCCATATAATACCAGGAACGTGCAATGTTCACGCGATCCTTATTGACTTGTGTCCAACTCTTACCGGCATTGTCCGAACGATACACTCCGCCTTGAGTTCCTTCTGCCTCAATGACTGCAAAGACGCGCTCAGAGTTTGCGCGGGAGACCGATATCCCAGCCTTTCCAAAAGCTGCTGGAAGGCCTGTTTTCATTTTGTCCCAAGTGGCTCCGCCATCTATTGATTTGTACAAGCCAGACTTATCGCCGCCAGACTGCATGATCCAAGGATAGCGCTCATGTTCCCACATAGCTGCATAGAGAATGCGCGGGTTGTTCATATCCATGCTTAGAGAAGCTCCTCCCACGCGGTCATCGACATAGAGCACACGCTCCCAACTAGCGCCGCCGTTTGTAGTTCGATACACGCCGCGATCTGTTGAAGGGCCGTATTGAGCTCCCTGAGCGGTGATGTAGATGACATCTGGGTTTTGCGGATGTATGATAACATCAGAAATATGTCGCGACTTTTCTAAACCTATGTGTTTCCAAGTTTTTCCAGCATCGTGAGAGATATAAACACCATCGCCCATAGAGGTCATTACCCCGCGAGCCGCGTGTTCTCCCATACCTACAACAACTACGTTGGGATCACTCTCAGCAACAGCGATAGCTCCTACAGAACCCATTTTAAAGTAGCCGTCAGAGATATTGTTCCACGTAATTCCTCGGTCGGTTGTTTTCCAAACCCCACCGCCGGTGGATCCCATATAATAGGTGTTTGGATCACCGATAACTCCAGTACTTGTTACCGAACGGCCGCCTCGGAAAGGACCTATATTGCGCCATTCAAAGCCATGGAAAAGACTGTCTTCAATTTTTGGGGACTTCGCTTTTTTATTGCGCTGTGCGTATCCAGAAAAAGGAAGTAGCAATGCACATAAAATCAAAAGTTTTAAGGATTTCATCGGTTGGAATTTAGTATTGTTGGTTGTCTTCTAAGGTACGAAAAACCTTCATTCCGCACTAAGTAGATCTGCCTTGATTTATTGCTGATTGCTGCTGATGTAGCTCTATAGAGGACTTCTTACTGGATAGGTTGTTTTACTCAAGTGTATCCATTATTCCGATATAAACATTACTGATAGCTTCCCAAAAGAAATAAGAGATGCTTATGGTAAATTTGAAGAAACAAAATCAAAAATCATCGAAAAATGGGAAATAACGATCATCCGGATATCAATGGAATGGACGCCAGCCAATGTCCTTTCTTGAGCGGAAAACAAAACACCGTAGGAGGTGGCGGGATCAAAAACCGCGACTGGTGGCCAAATGAATTAAAGCTGAACATTTTGCGTCAGCATGCAGCAAAGTCAAACCCACTGGGTGAAGATTTTGACTATGCAGAAGCTTTCAAAAGCATCGATTACGATGGTTTGAAGAAAGACTTAGAAAAATTGATGACCGAATCTCAAGATTGGTGGCCAGCAGATTACGGACACTACGGAGGTTTGATGATTCGTATGGCATGGCACAGCGCCGGAACCTATCGTGTGGGTGACGGACGTGGAGGAGCTGGAACAGGAAACCAACGTTTTGCTCCGATCAACAGCTGGCCAGATAACGGTAACTTAGATAAGGCACGTTTATTATTGTGGCCTATCAAGCAGAAATACGGAAACAAACTCTCTTGGGCAGACCTAATGATCTTAGCAGGAAATGTTGCTTTAGAATCTATGGGCTTCCCAACTTTTGGTTTTGCAGGAGGGCGTGAAGATATTTATGAGCCAGAACAAGACGTTTACTGGGGAAGTGAGACCGAATGGGGTGCCAATGACGAGCGTTACGATGAAGATGGCAAGCTAGAGGACCCTTTAGCCGCCGTAATGATGGGTTGGATCTACGTAAACCCAGAAGGACCAAATGGAAATCCTGACCCAATGGGATCTGCGGCTAATGTACGCGAGACCTTTGGACGTATGGCGATGAATGACGAAGAAACTGTTGCTTTAGTAGCAGGCGGTCACACCTTTGGTAAAGCACACGGTGCTGCCGACCCTGGACAATACGTTGGGCGCGAGCCTCACGGAGCTACTATCCAAGAAATGAGTACTGGGTGGAAGAACACTTACAAATCTGGAGTTCTTGAAGATACCATCACCAGTGGAATTGAAGGAGCTTGGACTCCAAACCCAACCCAATGGGATGCTGATTATTTTGATGTATTGTTGAATTACGATTGGGAACTTACTAAGAGTCCTGCTGGAGCACACCAATGGACTCCGACTGCAGAATCTAAAGCGAGAATGGCACCACGTGCTGGAGATCCAAACGGACAACAAGCGCTAATGATGACCACTGCAGATATTGCTTTAAAGACAGATCCCTCTTATTTGGAGATCTCTAAGCGATTCCATGAAGATCACAAAGCCTTTGAAGATGCCTTTGCACGAGCGTGGTTTAAACTTACCCACCGCGATATGGGACCTAAAGTACGCTATATTGGGCCTGAGGTACCTGCAGAAGACTTGTTATGGCAAGACCCGATCCCTGCAGGATCATACAACCTAAGTAAAGATGATGAGGCTTCCTTGAAGAAGATGATCTTGGCTTCTGGCTTGAGTATTTCTGAATTGGTAAGAACCGCTTGGGCTTCTGCATCTACGTACAGAGATACTGACAAGCGCGGTGGCGCCAATGGTGCGCGAGTGCGTCTTGAGCCACAACGCAGTTGGCCAGTGAATAACCCAGAAGAGCTCAACAAAGTGCTTGGGGTTTTAGAAGCGATCCAAAACGAGTTTAGTGGAACTGTTTCTATGGCCGATTTGATCGTACTTGCTGGTAACGCAGCCATTGAAGAGGCAGCGCGTAATGCGGGACACGAAGTAAGCGTACCTTTCCACGGCGGACGTGGCGATGCTACACAAGAGCAAACTGATATTGAGCAGTTCAACTACTTAAAGCCGCTTGGTGATGGATTCAGAAACTACGTAAATCCAAACATCGATGTAAAAGCAGAAGACCTACTTGTAGACAAAGCGAATTTGATGGCGCTTTCTATTCCAGAGATGACCGTTTTGGTAGGAGGAATGCGCGTGTTAGGAGCTAACTATGACGGATCTTCACACGGAGTATTTACAGACAATGTAGGAGCTTTGACCAATGACTTCTTTAAGAACTTGGTAGATATGACCTACACCTGGGCTGCTGCCGATGCTGATGAGAAGACCTTTGAAGGGCGCGATCGTAGAACGGGACAAGTTCGCTTTACCGGAACACGTGCAGATCTTATCTTCGGGTCAAACACAGAATTGAGAGCCGTTGCTGAGGTTTATGCCGCTAACGATGCCGCTGAGAAGTTTGTAAACGACTTTGTGGCTGCTTGGACCAAGGTGATGAATGCAGATCGATTTGATCTTGCATAATAAGGATTAGGCCTTAAAATATGAAAAGCGACCTCTCTTAGGGGTCGCTTTTTTTT
>NZ_JAQQTE010000004.1:141016-652735 GCF_028561565.1 Gilvibacter sediminis
TGATCGTTCAAAAGAGAACTGCCGCCACCAGTATCCGTAAAGGTGGACTCAAAGTTTAAAAAAGCACCAGCAATAAAGCGTTCTGAGCTGTATCCCAATTGCAAGCCGCCATCCAAGGCAATAGGGTAGCGGGTATCTGTCTCTCTAGCGCCGGTTTGCTCTAGTGTGGATTCGCTGAATTGTATTCCAAACCCCGGAGATAACTGCGGAGAAATAAACCAATGGGTATCAATCACCCAGGTGTAGTAGTAGGCTGCCAAAAGTTCAAATTCAAAATTATTCTCTACCTCTTTGCCCTGATCAAAGGTTGCAGATACTCTTCTATAGCCGTAGCGAAAGGTCGGTACAAAACTCCCTGCACTTTTAAGTTGCCACTGGGTATTATAAACTATGTTGCGTAGTGAGAATCTATCGTTCAAGACATAAGCGGTAGAGGCTCCCCAGTAAATGGTCTTGAGGTCGGGGAATTGAACAAAAGGGTCTGTATCAGGGTTCCAGTCGGTGATGAAATCTTCTGTGTTGGTTACATAAAAACCTTGATTTCTTTGATAGGTGAGCTCCTGAGCCCATTTCCCCAAAAAGAATCGAAAGCTAAAGTCGGTAAGATCACTTGCTCCTTTACGGGCGTCGTCTTTGTTGGAATTGAAAAAACGCGGAGCAAAGCCAGCGCTAAATCCTAAAAATTCATAATCTAAAGAAAGCGCTACTCGCAAACTGCTGTTGGTGCTTAGGAAAATATCCGGATTACCTCGGTCAAAGACTTGAAAATCCTCATTCTGTGTATCCAGGTTAAGCTTTAGAATGATTTTGTCTACATAGGATTTTATATACAGGCTGTCAGCTTCTTGAGCCTTTGCATTACTGCATGCCGCTAGCGCAATTGTTAGCAGTACACTTTTGATAAGGTTTGGATATGTAGTTGATTTAAAGATACAGTTCGATTAATTGAAACGAATAGATTCCAAGGTGGCTTTGTACTGTGGCAGTCGTTGTAGCGGGTCATCAAAGGCGCTTGAAATAAATACCAAGGCGCTGTTGCTTCCATTGAGAATAGCTGCAAAGAACACGCCGCTTCGGTCTCCAGAAACCACCGTAGTTTCTAGAACTGTGGCAGGCATTCCATTGATAACCAGCTGCTGTGTTGCGGCAGCGGTGATCTTTAATTGTCCCTGCTGACTTTCTTCAACCAACTGCTCAAAATACTTTTCTTGGGCCTCTACCGGCAGTACGGGGATCGGAGCAAAATTCATTGAGGTAGGAAGGCTTTTTTCTGCTTCTGGATCTCCATCCTTGTTGTAGATGTCTACTTGCTTGCTTAAAACGGCAGGTTTAAAACCGGTGATGTTTGGATCAAAGGTGTAAAACGGTCCGGAGAGGTCCTCCGCACTTTGCTCCTTATCATGAACCATGGTCTTAAATATTTCCAATACTTCATTGCGCGCCGTTGGGCTGTCACTGGGATATTCTCCGAAGATCAAACAAACAAAATCATCATCGCCAAAGACCATGGAGGCCTTTCGCTGCGTGGGTAAATTAGAAGGGCCGTCCAAAAAGATCCCGTCATAAGGGCCAAAGCGAATGTCACGTACAATATCAACCTGAGTGCCTCCAGCTTCTATATTTTCCCGACTAAAGGCTTTTTTCGCGTTCTCAAATTTGGCCGACGGCGTTTCGACGATTTGAATAAAAGTATTTTGGTCTTTTTGAATTTGATTCTGCGCTCGAACAAACTTAAACTGCTCCGGTAATAAGGCATAAACCTTGGAGCCGGGAATGCGTTTGTGAGCCTCTGTGAGTCTGGAGTTTATAGTATCGGGAAATCGTGTGGGATCTGCCTTGGTAGTTGCAGCAGCTTGCTTCTCTTCTTTACAAGCAGTAGTAACCGCAAAGGAAGCTATAAGCAATAGCATAAAAAAATTGATACGCATAGTAGTTCTGAGTTGCACCTCAAAACTAAAGAAAAATGCGCAAACCTCTTGTGTTTATTGCTTTAGTTGAGGAATGGGGATATAAGTGGAATCTCCAGGAACTTTCGGAAACTTCTTAGCCTCCCAATCTACCTTGGCTTGCGCCAATCGATCCTTATCTGAAGACACAAAATTCCAAAGTAAATAGTGCTCTTGTCCTAAAGGCTCCCCGCCAAATAGCATTAATTGGGTATCGGCACCCATACAGATCTCACATTGTTCATCGGTCTTGCTGATCAGCATTTGTCCGGCATCTACCTTTTGCCCGTCTAAATTGATCTGTCCCTTGACAATCACAAAGGCAACCTCTCCGCGCAATTGGCCCGCGAGTGAGAGCGTAGTTTCTTCCGCAGTGAATACATCCACCATAAATAAAGGCGAATAACCCTGCAATGGCGCTTTTCTACCAAATGCTTCTCCGGCGGCCAGTTTAAAGTGGATTGGGCCCTCTTGCCAATTTGGAATTTGATCCGCAGGATAATAATCAAAGCGAGGTTCCATGGTCTCTTTTTCTGGAGGCAATGCCACCCAGATCTGGTACCCATGCATGTCAAATTCTCGACCGTCTCGCAATTCTTGAGGGGTACGCTCCGTATGTGTAACTGCGCGACCTGAAGTCATAAAACCCACATCTCCCGGAGAAATCACTTGAACACTCCCCACACTGTCTCGGTGTTCAATTTGTCCTTTAAACAGATAGGTCAAGGTACTGAGGCCAATGTGAGGATGCTGGTCCACGTCCATATACCGCCCGGGACCCAGTGTTGCTGGTCCCATATGATCAATAAAAGTAAATGGACCTACCTGACGTTTTTTACGGAAAGGCAGCAAACGCCCAACCATAAAATTGCCCAGATCTGCTTGCCGCTCGTTGACTAAGAGGTCGTTGTTCATGTTTATTCTTTTTTCACTGGCCTGTAAGATACGGCAGCCTTGGCAATTACGTCGGTATCAAAATAGATCTCTAGACCTTTAGAAATGATAAGCTCTTGAGTTTGCTCGGGTTTAACGGCAAATTCCTGAAGGATCTCGCCCTCTTTTTGAACGCGAATGGAGAAGTCGCCTTTACCAATATTAGACACTACGATAATACTGTCCACATGCACAAAAGGGTTGATCGTTGCATCTTGCCCAGGGCCTTTCCCGGTGATGGACATGCTTTGATTTGGATCCAAATCAATAATTGCAGCCTCTTGGGCAGTTGCGCTCAGCATAAAACCAAATAAGGCGATCAGTGTAATTTTTATATTCATGATTGAAGTTTTTTTAAAGATAGTTTGGTTCTACAGGCCTGATTGCCAACAATATCACAATTCTTTTATAAAAGCCTCTTAATTCGCTTTGGCAAATACCATACAGTGTTGCCAAGGGAGGTTATCTATGTTTTCCACCAATTTAAAACCAGCAGCCTCCATTTCTTTCACGGCTTGAGCTTCGGTCATTTTATGAGTTTCTTTGATCGGTACCGTGGGATCCTCTCCGCGATATTCGATGAGGTATAATTTGGCATCAGGCCGCATAGCTTGATAAATAGAGGCCATCATCTCCACAGGAAAGCTAAACTCGTGATATACGTCTACGATAAGTACTTTATCTACGGAGTTCGCAGGCAAATTAGCAGTCTTCTCTGTAGATTTCACCAAATTAACGTTGCTAGCCTCTAGCGCTTCTTTGCGGTATTCCATAGCCGCCAACATCTCATTTTGAATGTCTACACCATAAACGGTTCCTTGACTGGCTAAAGGAGCCATTCTAAAAACGTGATAGCCGGAGCCGGCTCCTATGTCTGCAATATCGTCATTGGGCCCAATCTCCATATTGGCCAGCAGGGCAGAGACATTCTCTTCTTTCTCACGTTCCGGGCGCTCCAGCCAACCCATACCTTGATAGCCCATGACAAAGGCAATCTCTCGCCCCATATACCATTTGCCGGTCCCGTTGCGGTCTCCTGATTTAAAGGTATAAGGACCTTCTTGTTTCTCCGTTTGCCCTTGACAACTCCAAAGGGGAGCTAATAACAAAAGCAGTATTAATGTCTTTTTCATAGCTAAATTTTTTACTGCGGATTGCGGACACTCCAAACCTCGTATAGCGGATCGCCTTTACTAGAGAATCCGGAATGGTGCCAATGCCCGTCTATTAGTTCAAAGTCAAATGCTAAAGCGGCTCCCACGCGGGCTACGTCTCTAGAGAAGAACTCAATGTTTTCGGTGTATTTGCCATCTACGGTCGTATAGCTACCACCGCCGGTAGCCATGAATTGTTTGGTCTCGGTATTGTAGGCGATCCATTGAAAGCGCGTACCCGAAAGGATCTTCATGGTTTTGCGTGGACGCGTTGTATCGCGCTCTTGCATTTCACCGTTGCGTTTGCGTCCAGACATGAGCCAAGCGCCGTTCAAGGCGCCAGGAGTTCCATCGTCAATACGTGTGAATACCCGATCATCACCCACGATTTGCAGTTCTTTATCGGTTAAACGAATGTCAAAGCTGATGGAATTTCCTACGGCTTCGGGATTGTCTGAATTGAATTCCACCGTTTCTGTAAGTGTGTTTCCTTTTAGACTCCACAATCCCCCATTGGTATGAATAAAAGCGCCAGTCTTTGCATCGTAAATGGTCAGCACTTGATAGCCGTCAGCAAAGATGACCACTTGATGGATTTCTTGTCCTTGATCTGTGGTATGGTAATGTTCCCAAGCGCCGCGGAGGTTTTGGCCTTGGATGCTGAGCGCAATCAACATAAAACCTACTGCTAAAAGTAAATTTCTCATAATCTCTAGATTTATTTTTTAGACCGATCGCGACTGAGGTATTTCCTCAAAATACCCCCACGAACGTTGTTGACGTCAAACTCAATGACAAAGGCATCGGGGTCTACATGGTCAATCAACCGCTGTACGCGGCGAATATCAATACGATTGATCACCGAATGAATGATCTCTACATCGTCTTTTTCCCCGCGGCTCCCCACACCTTTGGTGCCTTTGTAGACGGTCATTCCAATACCGAGTTTCTCGGTAAAGGCTTGGCGTAAGTCCGCAGGATGTTCAGTGACGATCATCAGCCCCACATGATCTTCAAAACCTTCTATGGTGTAGTCTATGGCTTTTGCCGTCACAATGTAGGTGAGAATGGAGTAGAGGGCCACCTCCACAGAAAGCAGGAAAGCGGTTATTCCAAACAAGACAATGTTGAATACCAAAATTACCCGTCCAATACTGAGGCCCCATTTTTCGTTGATATAGATTCCAAAGATCTCTGAACCGTCCAAAACGGAACCGTTTTTAATGGCCAAGCCAATACCAGCTCCTAAAAACAGGCCGCCGAATATGGAGATGATCAGTTTGTCATCGGTGATGGATTGAAAATTCTCAAAGTGGATCATTACCGCTAAGACCAGCACAGAAAAGATCGACTTGATCAAGATCTTGCGCGCAACTGTAAACCAGCCGATAACAAAAAATGGAATGGTTATGATGGGTAGGGTATAGGAGAGCTCTACATGGAACAACTCAGCAATTAAAATCGCAATTCCCGTGACGCCGCCGTCTAAAAACCCATTGGGCAATAAAAAGGCTTTAAGACCAATACTTGCCAAACATACCGCCAAAGCAATTTGGAGCAATTCAAAAATCAGCGATCGATTCAAACTCATAGGGCTTTAAGGTCTGTTTTGGATATAACTCGCTGGTATAGGATTCTCTGGCCCTTCTTGGGTCCAATAGATATTGACGATCCACCAGCGGGTGCCGTCAAATTGCATTTGAATACTGTTAATGCCGCGCATAAAGGGTTCGGTATCTTTTTTGGAACGGAAGGATTCATAAGTGCTAAACACCTGCGCGATGGTCCCAAAACGATCTTCTTGCCGTCCAATCTCCTTCTCGTAAAAACCATTTTCCACCAACCAAGTCCCTGAGCGTTTTATATAATCTTCTGGACTCATATACACCACTTGATAGCTGCCGTCTTTGGTCTTGGCGGAAAAGATTAGTTTTGCCTCTTGTTTAAAAAGGTATTTAAAAAGGTCCCAGTCACGCGCTTCTCCTTTTTCACCACTGATCACTCCGTAAAGCGTGGCAATGGTAGCGTCTATGCTTTCTACTTTGGTTGGCTGGTCTGCCTTGTCTTGTGAAAAGCTGCTTTGACAGCCCAAAATAAAAACCAGCAGGAGGAGTGTTCTAAGCGTCATCGGTCTGTTGGTTGTTTATGAAATCTTCAATTACCGGCTTGGCCTTGGCCAGATCGTCTTGATGTATTTTTAGACGGACTGTATTTGGTGTTCCACCGCCAAATCCTGCAGTGATGCCCGCTTGATAATCATTTTGCACCATGGCGTCTACACCTGCTTCTGCTAATAATCCTTTTAACAGGATGACGCGTACTTCTGTTCCGGAATAGACGGTTTCAAATTCTTGTTCACTCATATGTTTTGTATTATGAACCTAGAGGCTCTAAGGTATATTTGAGTTCTATTTGTGGTTCGAGTTGATAATTAAAGGTTATTGTGCTGTCTGGAAAGGGTTTTTCTAAACGCATTTCCAAGGGAAGACTCAAGGAAGATTCCCCGCGTTCTAAAACAATATCTTCATGGATCTTCACCCGCGTGTCAATGATGAGACTCTCAAAGTCATCCATGGAAGCCAAGCTCACAGGAACTTCCTTGAAGACACTCGGTAAGCTATCTCCTTGAGGGATCTGGCCCAATAGATCACTTACGTTGACTATAGTCTTTTTGTGGAGTTCCTCACGATCCTCGCTACCAGCAGCTGCTGGTTTGATCAAACTCAGTTCCAAGCTCACATTCTCGGGTATGAGAATAATATCGTCATTAAACTGAGGTAACATGTTGTGGAGTATAGGCACATAGCATTCGCGGTAAAGCAGAGCATCTAAGGTCTCGCTAAAAAGTATATCGTATTGATCGGCTTCAGGAACCTTGAAGGTGACTGCATCGGCCAAATAAGCATCGATTAAATATTCTTCTAATTCTAAAGCTTGTATCAGCTTTTTTGCAGCCTCCAAAGAGCGCTCGTTGATCTCTAAAATACTAAAGGAAAGTTCTTCTGAGGAGTAGATCGCTGTGAGTAAGGTCATAAACGGGGCATAAGGTCCGCAGCCTGCATAAAACACTTTTACAGGTCTACCGCTAACTCTGGTCTTGGCCAATGCGATGGCTTGTTGCATACCCTGCAGGAATTTGCTTGTTCTTCTAAGGTCTAAGAGGCATTGTGCCGCGTGATTTATACCTAACGCCTTTCCGTAAGCAGATGGGACTGCAGCCATCATTTCCATCTCTTGATCCATACCCGACACCTGAGTGAGTTCGCTGAAAAGTCCGTGAATTTGCATTAAGCGTCCGTGTAGGTTTTGGTCATTCTGCGGATCTTCCAAAATGGAAAGTACTGCTGTTTTAAGTGTTTCTTTGTTGGATTGTTGATCGGTCATGGGTGTGATGTAGCTTATCCTTAAAGATAAGGTATTCGCATAAAAAAACCGCGCTTGTGGGCGCGGTTTGTAGTTTGTTAAGCGAAGACTAGTTATTGATCGCTGGATCTTTAAGTCCGTCTTCTATCATGTTGTAGAACTGATCGATCTTAGGCAATACCACAATACGGGTACGTCGGTTTCTCGCTTTTCCTTCTGCTGAGTCATTTGGCGCTACAGGAATGTATTCTGAGCGTCCACCAGCAGTCATACGCTTAGGATCCACCCCAAATTCATCCTGAAGCAGTCTTACCACTGCCGTTGCACGTAGCACACTTAAGTCCCAGTTATCTTTGATCCCTGCTCGGCTGATAGGGTCGGTATCGGTGTGACCTTCAACCAAGAATTCAAAGTCGGGCTTGTTGTTAACTACCTTAGCTACTTTTCCTAGCACTTCTTTGGCGCGATCGGTAATGGCATAGCTTCCGCTCTTGAACAAGAGCTTGTCAGAAATATTTACGTAAACCACTCCTTTTTCAACGCTCACTTCGATATCTTCATCATCCAAGTTTCCAAGTACACCTTTAAGACTTTGTACCAAGGCTAGGTTTACGGAATCTCTGCGTGTTACTGCATCTTGTAGTTTGCGAATGGTCAAGTCTTTTTCTTTGAGACTTTCTAATGATTTTTCAAGGTTGGCAGCACCTTGTTGGGTAAGTGTGGTGAATTCCCCAATTTGTTTAATCAGGTCTCCATTGGTGGCATTCAATGAATTTACCTGTGATTGCAAAGAGTTTGCTTTGGCAGTGAGTCCCGCTTTTTCTTCCAGACAGCTGTTGAGTTTAACAGTGGCTGAGTTTAACAGATCTTCCGTGTTGCGTTGTTTGGCTTCTAGTTCTGCGTACTGCTTTTTAGATACACAGGATACCGCAGTGAGGGCTATTGCGGCAATTAATGCTATTTTCTTCATAAATCTCAGTTTAGTTACGTAAAATTAGTGGTTATCCAGCGTTGCTAAAAATCCTTAACAATACTTTAGGTAAAGGTAGTTAAAGCTTGCTAAAAGTGCGCAGGCCTGAAACAAAATACTTCCACACTATACTGTTAATAACATAGTAGTTGTTCTTGTTGTAAACGGCTGGCTTTGTTTTGGTTATAGCGCTGTAGTTTCTGTAAAAGTCCATATGTGCTCTAAAGATCGCACTCACATGTGCAAATTGCCCTTTGATCAAAAACCGCAGGGCGGCAACTCCATCGAGTACCATACGAACAAAAATGCGCTTTTTAGCGGTGAATCCGTTGAGGTTTTTGGCCAGACAGTACAGAGAATTTCTGAAGTTGTAATACGTTTTCTTAGGATGCATGGTCGGTAAAGTACCGCCACCAAGGTGATAAACGGTACTTTGCGGGATGCATTTGACTTCTCGACCTAAATGAAACAAGCGCCAACAAAGGTCGATCTCCTCCATATGAGCAAAAAAGCGTTCGTCAAAACCTCCAGCAGTCTCAAAAGCCTCTTTGGTAATGAATAAGCAAGCACCTGTGGCCCAAAAGATATCGATCTCGGTATTGTATTGACCCTGGTCTTTCTCTAAGCTGTCAAAAATGCGTCCGCGGCAATACGGATAGCCGTATTTGTCAATAAAACCACCTGCGGCACCAGCGTATTCAAAACGGTCAGGATTACGGTGATCCAAGATCTTAGGCTGTGCAGCAGCGAGTTGTTGATTGTTTTGAAAGGCCGCAATCATTGGGTCGAGCCAATTAGGGCTTACTTCCACATCACTATTGAGCAAAACCCAAAGGGGTTCATCTACCTGCTTTAGAGCTTCATTATAACCACCAGCATAACCACTGTTGGTCGCGTTTTGTATCAAGGTGATCTGCGGATAACGCTCACGCAAAAAAGCCACAGACTCGTCTGTCGAAGCATTGTCGGCCACGTAAATGTGAGCTCCGGAGCTATTCGCCACCACAGAAGGCAAGTAGGTCTCCAGCAGTTGGCGTCCGTTCCAATTTAGTATGACTACAGCGACTTTCACAATTGCAAAGTTAGTTATACACCGGCAGTTCTGGTAAGAAATTATATCGTCCCGCAGTATAGTCTAATTGACAATAGTAGTGTGCCAAGCCGTTGGTGACCATCAACAGGTCTGCATTTAAAGCCAAATTATAGCGCGCAATCTGATCAAAGGTGTCTTGAGTGATGGCTACAGAAGGCGCTTTGCATTCCACCAAAACCCGAATTTTCCCATCGGGATGAAACACAACTACGTCATAGCGTTTCTTTAAGCCGCTCACTTCCAGTTGCTTTTCCACATTGATCAAACTCAAGGGGTAGCCTTTGTCTTGATGTAAATAATGCACACAGTGTTGACGCACCCATTCCTCCGGGGTGAGGACCACAAATTTTTTTCGGATCACATCAAATACGCCGGGCTTATTTTTGGTATTTTTGAAACGGAACTCGTATGGAGGAAACGCCAAAGGCTGCATGCAACAAAGGTGCAGTTTTTTTTTGAGATGGATGACGTAAAACGCATAGTGACCGATATTAGAAGCGGTAATTTCAAACCCATTTATTTTTTGATGGGTGAGGAGGCTTATTATATCGATCAGATCGCGGATTTCATTGAAGAGAATGCTTTAGATCCCACCCAAAGAGATTTCAATCAAATGATCCTGTACGGCCGCGACGTAAGCATTGACGATATTGTTGGGCAGGCCAAACGCTTCCCGATGATGGCAGACCGCCAGGTAGTCATTGTAAAAGAGGCTCAAGATCTATCACGCACCATTGAGCAATTGGTTGCTTATGCGGAGAACCCGCAACCTACAACCGTCTTGGTGATCTGTTATAAATACAAGACGCTAGACAAGCGCAAAAAACTCTACAAGACCTTAGGGAAGGCTGGGGAGCTTTTTACCAGTAAGAAACTCTATGAAAATCAGGTTCCGGATTGGATCCGCAGGGTACTTAAAGGCAGGGGTTACTCGATTGCACCGAAAGCTGCACAAATGCTGGTGGAGTTCATTGGAACGGATCTGTCCAAGATCAATAACGAGTTAGAAAAACTACAACTCATAGTACCTGTGGGTACAGAGATCAGTCCAGAGATCATTGAAGAGAACATTGGGATCAGTAAGGACTTCAACAATTTTGAGCTGCAAAAAGCCATAGGGGAGCGCAATATCAAAAAGGCTTATCACATTGCCAATCACTTTGCGCAGAACCCCAAGAACCATCCTTTAGTGATGACCGTAGCGCTGCTGTACAGTTTTTTTAATAAACTGCTCAAATATCACGCCTTGCCAGATCCATCTGCCGCTCCAAGGGTCTTGGGAGTGAACCCCTATTTTATTCGCGATTACCAAACTGCTGCGCGGAATTATCCAATGAAGCGCGTGAGTGCCATAATCAAAGGCATTCGCAAGGTGGATATGAAAAGCAAAGGCGTAGGAGCACACAATATGAGCCAAGCAGATCTTCTCAAAGAACTGCTGATCACCATTTTTGATTAAAACCTCTTATTCTAAAGCCTCAGGAAGCAGGCGCTCGTCTATTTTTGTCAGGGCTGTCGTGGCTTGCGATTTGTACTGTTTTAAAGCAGGCAACAAATTCTTGCAAGCAATGACATTGAAAAAGGCCACCCGATTGCGGTATTCCGGATCGTTGGTAATATAATCCAGATATTCTTCAGGTAATTTTCCACTTAAGATCTCAGAAAACCAAGGTTGTGTATTGCGCCAATGCTCTAAGGTTTCATAGGTGTCAGCTTCTACGCGAGAAGAGATCTCGTCTATGACATCTATAAATCCACTGTAAAATTGTACTAGCTCTATGGCCAAAGAATCTCTGTTCTCCTTACTCTGATTGAAGCTTCGGAGTTGCCCGTAGCCTTTGTCATTGAGTTTAAAGGGAACATAAGTAGTGATTATGGAATGACAATCATTACACTCCTCGTAATTCTGACGAGTAAAAGGTCCTTTAACAATACTGTCGGCCAGTTTTTCGCGCGCCTCATAATAAGGGATGATGCGCCCCACCAAGGTGGTGTCTATGATCAAGTCGGCTTTTACATCAGAAAAGATAGCGAGGAGTTCTTCCCGCTCCTTTTTCTTCTCATTGGCGTTGTTGATGGCTAAAGCGATTAAAATACCTGCTACCACTAGGACAATCTCGCCTAATGCGTATAAAAGGTATTTCCCGACTTTGCCTTTACGCATCGCGTCTAGTTTAGAGCGTTTGAATATCCGGCCGCTCAAGGACTAAAAGAGTTGTTTTATGGTGTACTTTCCACCGCCCATTAAAGCAATAGCTGTAAATCCTACCAAATAAAGCAGGGCCTTTTCCATATTGGAAAATGGGTCATTTCCGTGCACAATAAAGGCGGCGACAGCCATGGTAATGATAACAGGGATAGCTGCCAAACGGGTTCTAAGACCAAGGATGATCAATATTGGACAGATCGCCTCAGCAAAAACAGTGAGTATAAAACTCAAGGTAGAACCAATTCCCAAAGGATCTCCAAAGCTCATATCGCCTTGAATCAAATTCATCAATTTGGGAATTCCGTGAAAGAGCATGAGGGCAGACATACCCACACGCAATACCAAAAGACCAGTTTGGTAGTTTTTAGATACGCTCATAAATGTCAGTTAAGTTGTTCGAATTAAAGGTACGTAAATTCAGATAACCTTGTTTTTACCATTTCTTAAAAAATGTGTAAGTAAGCTGTTGGTAAACCTGCCAATAATCACAATAGGGTAATATTCTTCTAAAGTTCAAGCGGCTTTGCGGCGGTAATTTTAACGTGATTTAAATCCAACAATATTTATCAAATTGACATGAAAAAAATTACAACGACCTTATTATTACTCGGCGGGATCTTTGCTTACGGACAGGATGCTGGCGTAAGTACTGTCATTGCCGGTACCAGTTTTGAAGAGCCCGCTGCGGTTGGCGGTTCTTATACAGACACCGGTGATGCTGCAGTGGCTCACGATCTTGTGAACAATGCGGGAGAGCCTTTAGTGGATTATGTAGCAGCCGCTACTGAACTCGGTTTTGACGCTGTTTATGAACCTTACGACACTCCTGGTTCTGGCCTTACGGATGGTGACTTTGTAGGAGTAACTGATTTTACAGGAGCTGTAGGTGCTTATACCGATGGTACTCAAGGTTATCAGATCTCTGATTCCGACGGAAACATGATCACCACTTTTGATCTTGTAGACCTGGGTGGGTTTACCAACAATGAAGTATCCATGGACCTATTTATTAATAGCACCGGTTATGAAGGTGATGGAACTGTAAATGAAAGCGGTTCTGACCGTATCCGAGTATATGTAGTTGATTTGACAGACGGCAGTGAATACGATCTTTTAGACACTACTGGTTCAGATATTAATGACTTAGCCATTGAAGGCGCTTGGCAAAACCTAAGTGTTAGCTTGCCAGATAACGCTCAGGCGGAGTTGGTCTTTGAAGTTCGTACCAACTCTTCTTCAGAAGCGGTTTATATGGACAATGTGGTCTTTACTGGTGAGGAAGTTCCTCCAGCAGTAAGTTTTACTTTGCCTTTTAATTCAGTTCCAGAAGAAGGTGGAAGCATTGAAGTAGAAGTAGCAATTGCAGAAGCACCTGCCGCAGATGTTACTGTGGATGTAGTTTTGGTATCTGGTGGAACTGCTGCAGAAGGAGCTGATTTTACCTATGCCGCTACCCAAACTTTGACCTTTCCTTCAGGGAGTTCAGCTCCGCAAGCGCTCAACATTCCAATTATCAATAATACAGCTGATGGAAGTGATGTATTTTTTGTTTTAGAGCTGCAAAACCCCTTAGGAGTCTCTATTGATGGAGATGACTTAACTGCGATCTATATTTTAGACGACGATACCGTGGTTCCTACGGCAGACCCTGCTGTTTTGGACATCAACTTTGTTGACAGTTATTTGGTAGACGGTTCTGGAACTGCAGAGATCACTGCATATGACGCAGATACCCAACGCCTTTTTGTAACCAACTCCAACAGTGTGGAGATCCTTGATTTTAGCGATCCTTCAAACATTTCTTCTATTGCCACTGTTGATGTCTCTGGTTTTGGAGACGGCGTGCAGTCGGTAGCGGTAAACAACGGAATTGTCGCTGCGGCCATTGCTGCCGATCCTGCAACAGACCCTGGAGTGGTATTATTTATGGATACAGATGGAGGTTCTCAGTCTACAGTGACCGTAGGAGCCCTACCTGATATGTTGACCTTCACGCCTGATGGAACCAAAGTTTTGGTAGCCAATGAAGGAGAGCCTAATGATGATTACTCCATCGACCCAGAAGGTAGCATTGCTGTGATTGATGTTACCGGAGGTCTTGGATCTATTGATGATTCAGATGTGACGATCATTGACTTCAACGCCTTTGACGGTACAGAAGCGGCTTTAAATGCGGCCAATATCCGTATTTACGGCCCTGGGGCTAATGCTTCTCAAGATTTAGAGCCCGAATACATCACTGTTGCTAACGACAGCCAAACCGCTTATGTGGTGTGTCAAGAGAACAATGCTTATGCCGTTGTTGATTTGAACACCAATACGGTGACGGATCTTTTTAGCTTCGGGTTGAAAGATCACAGTTTGCCACAAAACTCTTTAGACGTTTCTGACGAGACTGACTTTGTATTTAATGCCAGTTGGCCAATTTTTGGAATGTATATGCCAGATGCCATCGATTTCTATGAAGTAGGAGGTACAGGCTATATCGTTACTGCCAATGAAGGCGATGCACGTGAATATGACACTTATGTTGAGGAATTCAAGATAGACGATGATGAATACACTTTAGATCCAGCTGTGTTTAGTGATATCGATATTTTAGAGCTAGAATCTAATTTGGCAGAGATCAATGTTTCTAACGCCTCTGGAGATACAGACGGTGATGGAGAATTTGAAGAGATCCACGTTTACGGAGCGCGTTCTTTCAGTATTTACAATGCAAACACTGGAGCACAGGTCTTTGACAGTGGAAACGACTTTGAAGTGATCACCGCCGCAGATCCAGTTTACGGTGGCATCTTCAATGCTAGCAATAGCAATAACAACTTCAAAAACCGTTCAGACAACAAAGGGCCTGAACCAGAAGGTGTAGTTGTTGCAGAGATAGGAACTTCTTTTTACGCCTTTGTCCTTTTGGAGCGTATTGGAGGTTTTATGACCTATGACATTACAGACCCTAACAATCCGGTATTCATTGAGTACAACAACTCTCGCGGAGCTGTACCTGGAGAAGATGAATCTGGAGACCTAGCACCAGAAGGTGTGGTTTATGTATCTGGAGAAGATAGCCCAACTGGGATTGCGCATTTGGTGATCTCCAATGAGGAGAGTGCCACTTTGAGCATTTGGTCTCTAGACAATGTATTGAGTGTGGATGAGTTCCAAACTACTGACGATAAATTCACCATCCATCCAAACCCCACAACCAGCACCGTTTTCTTTAGTACTCCTGGAGATTACACCATTTACGACATTCAAGGAAGATTGATCGTACAACTTAAGCAACAGGCATACTTTGATGCTTCTGGCTTGCAGACTGGCGTTTACCTGATCCAAGATCAAAACGGACAGATACAACGTTTGCTTAAGAATTAGTTTTACTAAATCTGCTATTTACTGAATTCGCCCCTTCACGAAAGTGTGGGGCGGATTTTTTTTGCCGTATTTTTGCAAAAACACTTTATGAGTACCACCAAAGCTTGGATCAGTGCAGCGCGCTTGCGCACCTTACCGCTTTCAGTTGCAGGCATCATTGCAGCTGCGGGCTTGGCCTTACGAGCTGATCTGTTTGATCTCTACATTTTTCTTGGATCACTTTTTACGGCCATTGGGTTTCAGGTGCTTTCCAACTTTGCCAATGACTACGGAGATGGTGTTAAGGGTACCGACAATGAAGATCGGGTAGGGCCCATGCGGGCCATGCAAAGTGGAGCCCTTAGCGCTGCGGACCTCAAAAAGGGAATGCTCATTACCGCTTTGATCACTTTGGCCTTGGCCATTGGGTTGATCTATCGTGCCTTTGGGTTGGAGCAATTGCTTTACGGGGTTGTGTTTTTGGTCTTAGGGGTAGCAGCCATCATTGCTGCAGTTAAGTATACCGTTGGTGATTCTGCCTATGGCTATCGCGGTCTCGGAGATGTCTTTGTGTTTATCTTTTTTGGATTGGTCAGTGTGGTGGGGGGCTACTTCCTTTATGCCCAACAAGTAGAGGTTTACGCTTTTTTGCCCGCCGTTGCTATTGGCCTTTGGAGCGCTGCAGTTTTGAATTTAAATAATATGCGCGATAGGGAGAGTGACGCCAAAGTGGGCAAGAATACCTTGGCTGTTAAGCTGGGCAAAAACGGTAGCTTAAACTACCACAGCTTTCTAATTCTTGGAGGTTGTTTAGCCGCGGTAATAGCCATTTATCTCAATTGGGAGCAATTTAGCTATTGGAGTTTGTTGCCTTTTTTAGCGGTCATTCTGCTCAATAAGCATTTAGTTGCGGTGAGAAAAACGGCTGATCACAAAAAGCTGGATCCACAGTTAAAGGTCGTGGCACTATCTACCTTTTGCTACGCCATACTTTTACTGATCTCTCACTTGGTTTCCTAAGCGGAGAGTGCGTATCTTTAGGTCAAAACAACAGCGAGCATGGAGATTCAATATTTGGGGCACAACACCCTTGCAATAAAGACCAGTACACACAACATTGTCATCGATCCTTTTATCAACGGAAATCCACTGATCGAGGACAAATCTATCTTAGATTCTTTAAAGGCTGATTTTATTCTGCTCACCCACGCCCATCAAGATCACGTTTTAGATGCGGAGGCTTTGGCCAAACGCACAGGGGCTACCATTGTATCCAACTATGAAATTGCCATGCACTATGGCGCAAAGGACATTCCGGTACACCCCATGAATCACGGCGGACATTGGAGTTTTGATTTTGGCCGCGTGAAGTATGTGGCTGCGGTTCACACCAGTGGTTTTGCAGACGGAACCTATGGCGGGGAACCTGGAGGTTTTGTCATTGAGGCCGATGGAAAAACCGTCTATGTAGCTGGCGATACCGCCTTGACCATGGACATGAAACTCATTCCTTTAGAATACAAGCTGGATCTAGCCATCCTTCCCATAGGCGATAACTTCACCATGGGTTATAAAGATGCGGTACACGCCAGTGATTTTGTGGAGTGTGACCGCGTAATGGGGGTTCACTACGATACCTTTGGTTATATAGAGATCGATCAGCAAGCAGCTCGTGATGCCTTTGCAGCGGCGAACAAGCAACTGGAACTCTTACCGATTGGCGGATCATTGACCGTTTAAATGAAAGCCAGTTATCAATCCTACATCTTAGACTTTAAAAGACCCAGCGGAACTTCTCGTGGGATCTTGACCCAAAAGCAATCCTATTTTCTTCAGCTTAGAGATGGGGAGCGATGGGGAATTGGCGAATGCGCTTTGCTGCGTGGACTGAGTATAGATGATCGACCCGATTATGAAGCCAAGCTGGATTGGCTCTGTGATCACATCAATGAGGATTTTGACTATCTCATGACTGAGTTGATAGAATTTCCATCTATCCGATTTGGTTTGGAGATCGCTTTGGCGTCACTGCGCAGTGAGGATCCTTATGAACTATTCCCTTCGGATTTTACGCAGAAAGAAACGCCCATTCCCATCAACGGACTTATTTGGATGGGAAGCCCAGAATTCATGACGGCCCAGATCGAAGAGAAATTGGAGGCTGGTTTTGATTGCATCAAGATGAAGATCGGCGCTATTGATTTTGAGCAGGAGCTAGCAATACTCAAACACATTAGAGATCGCTTTGATGCGAATACCATAGAATTGCGCGTAGATGCTAACGGCGCCTTTGCGCCAGAGCTGGCCTTGGATAAACTAAAAAGACTCGCGGAATTTGATCTGCACTCCATCGAACAACCTATAAAACCCAAACAGTGGGAGGCTATGGCGACCCTCTGTGAGCAAACGCCATTGCCTATCGCTTTGGATGAAGAACTCATCGGCATGCATGATCCGGCAGAACAAGAGCGAATGCTTAAGATCATCAAACCGCAGTATTTGATCTTTAAACCGAGTCTGCTGGGTGGTTTTGCGGCCACAGACGGGTGGATCGCTGCTGCAGCTAAGCAGGAGATTCCTTGGTGGATCACTTCCGCCTTGGAAAGCAACATCGGTTTAAACGCAATTTGTCAATATACCTTTTCAAAAAGAACTATCTTGCCCCAAGGTCTGGGAACAGGCAGTCTGTATACCAATAACACGGAGTCCCCTTTGGTGGTGGAATCTGGATTTATCAGATACAGTCAGGCAGGAACCTGGAACTTGAACATGTTGAACCTAAAGCCTTTATAAGTCATGTATATCGCACAGGCGTATAAATCACTTTACCAACCGTGGCGCTACCTTTTGGGGGTGGTCATGGTATTTATCGGAACCCAATTGGGTTCTATTCCTTTTGTTGTAGCCATTTTTATGAAGCAATCTGCAGAGGGCGGAAGCATGCTGGAACTCACTGACGAGACCGATATGCTCAACATTTTAGATTCCAACAGCACCTTCTTTTTTATGCTCTTGGGCTTTGCAGTAGGACTTTTGGCTTTGTTTCTATGGGTGAAATACGTTCATAAACAAAGCATTACCAGTCTAACTACTTCTCGTAAAAAGATTGATTGGGGCCGATTTTGGTTCGGCTTTTTACTCATTGGAGTGACCACAACGGTGCTCACAATTATGGATTATTACGGCAATCCGGACGATTATGTGTTACAGTTTGATGCCAAGCTTTTTGCCATCTTGGCATTGATCGCGGTGATCTTTATACCCTTACAAACCAGCATGGAAGAGTACTTGTTTAGAGGGTATCTCATGCAAGGAATCGGTGTGATGAGCAGAAACCGTTGGTTGCCGCTTTTGATCACTTCCTTTATTTTTGGAATGTTGCACTATTTCAATCCGGAGGTAGATAAGCTCGGGAATATAGTGATGGTGTATTATATCGGGACCGGTTTGTTCTTAGGAATCATCACCTTGATGGATGAGGGGATGGAACTCGCCTTGGGCTTTCACGCCGGTAACAACCTAATCGCAGCCCTTTTGGTCACTGCAGATTGGACCGTTTTTAAGACCAACTCGGTATTCTTAGATGTATCAGAACCCGCAGCAGGATTTGACGTATTGGTCCCTGTATTGGTGATCTATCCAATATTCATCGCCATAATGGCCTTCCGCTACAAATGGAAAAATTGGTCAGACCGACTCTTTGGGAAGGTACCGCCTCCCCCAGAGCGAGACCCAATCGACTTCCTGTAAACAAAAATTTCCCCCATTAAAATGTTTGTCCATCCTGATTTTAAACTCAACGGTCTGAGCTACGACAGTGCTCAGGATCTCTTGGAGTTTACTGCTGTTTTGCAACAGCAGGGAGCGGCTCATGAAATGGCGCTTGCCGCCTTTATTAGTGAGTGGGCAAATAATGAGGGCCACATCATAACAACAACCTCCGGTTCAACGGGAACTCCTAAGCCAGTAAAGCTCTCTAAAAATGCGATGGTTCACAGCGCAAAGACGACGGGTGAGGCTTTAGAGCTAGGCCCTAAAACAGAGGCTTTACTATGTTTGCCTTCTGATTTTATCGCTGGGAAAATGATGATAGTTCGCGCCTTGACCCTGGGTTGGCATTTGCACGTGGTTGCCCCTTCCATGGAAGCATTGACCGAATATGATTCGGCCTATGACTTTGTGGCTATGGTCCCGGCCCAGGCCATGCATTCCATCAGCGCCTTGGAAAAAGTAGGCACCTTGCTCATTGGCGGAGGAATGGTATCCAAGCAATTGGAGCAGGCCCTTCAAGATGTAGCTACCAAAGCTTTTGTTTCATACGGAATGACCGAGACGGTGAGCCATATTGCGCTCAGACGATTGAACGGAGCTGCTGCTTCTGCAAATTACAAAGCGGTTTCTGGGGTTAGTCTTTCTCTGGATCCTCGTGGCTGTTTGGTCATTGAGGCTCCTGGAATCTCATCAGTTCCTGTCGTGACCAATGATCTGGTGGAGTTGATCAGCGAAACGGAATTCAAGTGGTTGGGACGCATTGATAATGTCATTAATTCTGGTGGAATTAAGATCTTTCCAGAACAGGTAGAATCAGCCTTAGAAGAACAATTAGATGTTCCTTTTTTCATTGCAGCAGAGCCAGACCCTGTTTTGGGACAACGGGTGGTACTGGTAGTAGAGAGTCCTTCTCCAGACGGGAGTCCTTCTGGCGTCCATAAAGGCTTGTTTGACGGCTTGCCTAAATACTCTCGACCTAAAAAGATCTACGGGGTCTCTAAATTTAGATATACGGAAACCGGAAAGATCCGTCGTAATGAAATCCTATCCTTATTGCAGAATTACCCGAATAAAAGTTAATCCTTGGTATGGTTTTTGACTTTTCTAAGTGAAATTTAAGATATTTGTACTCTAAAAGATAGACTGATGAAGTTGAAGAATTTACTCCTGATAACAATTTTGATCTTCGGATCCTTAGGTACTGCCGCGGCACAAAACCTCGGACAGATCCAACGCGGACAACGCGGATACGTCCCGCCACCGCTTCCTAGAGATCAAGGGGCCATTGCCATTGAGAATACTTTAGAGGATATTGATGAGAAAATGGATCTGTATGCAACGGAGTTTGAACTAGACGCTTTTGAAAAGGCGGTGGTCAAGAATTTCATTGTGGAATATGAAAAGGAGAAAATGGGCATTATGGCTGACGAATCCATCGCTTATGATGTAAAGCAACAGTCCTACAAAAAGCTCAACGAGAAACTTTCTGGCAACTTGGTGACTGTATTGACAGAGGAGCAGGTAGCGCGTTTTGGGGAATTGCATTTCAGTGAGAAAAAGAAGAAGAAAAAGAAACGCAGAAACAGAAACAACTAATACAAAGGGCCTCAGGCCCTTTTTTTTATGCAGTATCTGGAGCATGGACTGCTGCGATTGACAGTAAGCCTTTAACGGATTTACCCAGCTTTTGGAAGATCATTCGTTTTTTTGAACTTAAGCGGAGGTCTCTAGCAACTAAAGAGAATATCAATTATCTTTAGGGAACTGGTATCATGAAATCCGCTTGGACTAACTAACCACTATTGACATGAAAAGACTTGCACTTCTCTTATCCCTTTCCTTTGTTTGTTTGGCCAATTCTTTGGCGCAAGATGCTGTTAAACAGCTTACCCTTTTGTACGATACCTCCTATGATATGCAGGACAAGGATTTTGCTGCCGAATTGCAGTTTCTGGATTCCTATTTCAATCAAAACCCTGAGGTGAAGGTGCGGTATATTGCGTTTAGCAATACCGTAATCCAAGAAGGGAATTATACAATAACGTCTGGGAATTGGAACGGACTGCGAAGAGAGTTAGAACAAAGTATTTATGACGGTGCTGGGAATTATGACAATCTTTTTGAGGGGATAAATTCTGATGTGATCTTGGTCACCAATGGCCGCGCAGATCTGCAATCGTTTCCATCTGATTTCAACCATAAGATCAACGTGATCTGCAGTGTGACCAATTCCAATCAAAAAGGTTTGGAAGGGCTTGCCTTGCGCACTGGCGGTACCTTTTTCAACGTTTTTGCAACTACTAAGGAAGTTCCTGCAGGGGATGGTATCATTACCGTGAGTGGAACGGTTGCCGATGCCAATGGACCTTTAGATGGTGTGTCGGTCTTTAATCGAGAAACGGGCGCCCGCACTATGACCGATGCCTCAGGAAATTACAGTTTGAATGCCAAGATCAATGGAATCTTAGAATTCACTTATGTAGGGAAGAACAGTCTTTTGACTCGCGTACCAGAAGATGGTGTAAAGAATGTGCAAATGATCGCTGGGAGTGAGGTTTTGGATGAGGTGATCCTTACGGCAACCTTAGAATCCAATGAAGATGAGGTCAATACAGGCAATATGCGCGTGGCTAGAAAACGCCTCGGATATAATATAGAAACCATTACCGATGAAGATATCAGCGATCAGGACATCACGCTAGAGACCGCCATTCAAGGGCAGTTTTCAAACATAAGCCTCAAACCCGATCAGGACATTACCCAGTTCTTATCACGTGGGAACAATATGACTATACTTTTGGATCAAACCGGGCTCATCGTAGTAGATGGTGTGCCCATTGAAAGCAGTCCTGGTGCTTTGAGTGGGGTTACCACCGGAAATAACGGAGTTGGAACGCTTAATGATCGATCTATTTTTGGTCAAGGCGGATTATTAGATCCTGCAAATATTGCAGACATCACCGTTTTAAAAGGTCTGGCTGCAACCAATAAGTACGGTACTTTGGGTAGAAACGGAGTGATCTTGGTCACTACTAAAACAGCTGCAGTGAGTAAAGGAACCACACGTGATAGCGCCATTCCTTTAGGAACTACCGCGACCTATACCGGAACCGCAGAAGATATGGCGGCCCTGCCAGATACCCCCTATATGAAAGCCCTGCAGCGTGCGAATAATATAGACGAGGCCTATAATATTTATTTAGATCAGCGTCAGCGCTACGGACGTAGTTCGTCATTCTTTATTGATGCAGCAAGTTATTTCAAGGATTGGAACAACGATGTATTGGTCTCTCGAGTTTTATCCAACGCAAAGCTCGTAGCAAAATCAGCCAGTGAATTACGCGCAACAGCCTATCAATACGAGAACCTCGGCCTATATAAGGAAGCCCTAAGTATCTATGCTGAGCTCGTGGAAGCTTGGCCAGAGCAGGTTCAAAACTACCGCAATTTGGCCTTGGCTCAAGAAGCAGCCGGCATGCCTAAGGAGGCTTTAGAAATTTACAAAGCCATTGACAACAAGACCTTAGCGCAAAACGGTCAATTGGGGAATTTGCAATCCACCTATGTGAAAGAGTATAAAAACCTTTTGTTCCGTCACAGACGCAATTTAGATCTTACCGGAGTTCGCGATTTTTTCAAAAGCAATGTGACTCACCGAGCACGAGTGGTCTTTGAGTGGAGTGATTACGACGCAGCTTTTGATCTGCAGATCGTGAACCCGCAGAATCGTTTTTTTACCTGGAAGCACGACCAAACTTCAGATGCCTTCCGCTGGGCAGATGAGCAATCCTTGGGCTATGGTCTGGAAGAGTTCTTCATGACCAATCAAGATGTGGGCGAGTGGCTGTTCAACGTCAATTACAAAGGCAAGATCACGGGAGACAATGCGCTGCCGACCTATTTGAAGGTAACGGTCATTTATGATTTTGGAACGCCAAACCAAAAGCAGGAAGTTCAACTGGTTCGTCTTGAAGATCTAGGCAAAGAACAAACGGTACTTAAGGTGAATCTATAGTCGTATCATTTTTTTTTCTACCTTGAGCTAAGCTTTCTGAATGTCCCTCCCCGCATAATTTTACACTATGCAAAAATGGTTTCTTAAAGGGCTCAATCCATTAGTCATCCTGTGGATACTTCTTTCACTGATCCTGCTCTTCTGTACAGCAAAATTTAGACTTAACGACTATATCGCTGCGCCCCAACACGGCAAATTTGAGAATTTTGACCTGATCACCAAATACATTGTCAACAACGGCAAACTGCTGTGGTATCGGGCCTTTTTTATCGTTGATTTTGTCTGGGCTCTGGTCTTTCTATCACTACTGGTCAACATAGTGATGAAGATGAATCGCATTAAAAGCAGCGACCTCAGAACCCGCAAGTTCGGATTGATCCACGTATTCACCATAGTGGTTTTCTTTGCCTATGTTTTTGATGTCATTGAAGGCTTTGCTTATCTTTTTTATTGGAAGGGTTGGGCGTCATTCTTTTCAGATGCTAAGGTTGTGGCCTATGGACTTACCATAGGACTCTTTCTCTATTGGGCCTTAAAACGGTTTGTTTTTACAGATTTCCGTTCGTGGTTCCGATTCTTCCAAACCTCCATTTTAAGCATACTCTTTATAGCGATCGTTTACCTCTTGCTCACCGCCATGCCGCAAGGAGGAACGCTCATTGTGGATTTGTTCAACAACCCTTGGAATATTGTTTTATTGTTCGCTTTGTTGACCTTTTTAGCAATCATTCTGAGTCATTTCCCCGTTTATGTCGATATATGGCTCCACGGTCATAATACCGGGATCAAACTTTTTATGGCAAAGACCTGGCACCGGTTTGCAGGTTGGGGGATCATCTATTACGGAACCCAATTATTACCTGGAGAGAAGCCAGCACTAAGCTTTGGTAATAAGCGCGTAAGTTCGCTGAGAAGGAGCTTGGGGATCTTGCTGTACATCGCTATGTTTCACATCATTCTCGGGGTGGCAGAAGGCTTTTACGGCTTGTATTTCAATGCATCGCAGATCACAGCCTTCTTGTTGATCCTATCCTTGATCATCTACGCGGCAAAAGGGCAGGAGTATACCTTTTGGAAGGAGACCTTGACAGATCCAAACTGTTCCGATCTGCAGAAACAGGAAGTGATTAAAACCATAGTTCGTTATGTAGCTCGTTTTCCAAAATACTTTGCCTTTTGTTTGTTCATGGTTGCATTGACTACGGTTTGCGCCATCTATTTCGGGTGGAGCCGCTGGACAGTTCTATTTTTCTTAGTCACCTTGGGCTTGCAGCTGTTCTTATACATCTACTTTAAACTGTGCCGAACCTATTTTAAGTATGTCTTCTATTCTCAAGCCTTGTATGATTACAATTCGGACATGTTTGACGAGAATCGCAGACAGCTTTTTTTAAAATATCATCCCAAACCCAAGTTGGGGGAGCAATGGTACCTCAAGCAATATGGGAAACTCAGTGATAACGTCCGCTATTTGATCTTGATGCAGATCAGTGGGGTGTCTTCATTTGTGATCTTGTTGGCGGCTAATTTTAGTTTTGAACTCGCACAAGCATTGAATCCCTTAGTGATTATCCTGCTCTACATCATTTTGTTCTACTCGATCATCATCATCACCTTTAAACACATACTGTTCTATCAGCGCAGCGCTACGAGTGTTAAGAAATATCGCGAATGGTTCCGTTATGGAATACCTGTGTTGGTCATCCTGCTTATTGGGTGGGCCTTTTACAGCACCTCCTTGCCTAATGATTTGCACGAGTTAGCGGTAATAGAAAGGGAGCAGCCTCAGATCAATTCCGATAAGTATCTGGAGAGGCGCACCAAAGATATTCCCAATGGTGGCAAACGCAACTTTTTCTTTGTAGGGTCCTACGGAGGAGGGCTTAAGGCCAATTTGTGGAATATGCTACTGTTCAATGAACTGGACAAGCGCAGCGACGGTAATTTCAGTGCAGAGACCTTGGTGATGAGCGGTGTTTCTGGTGGTGCTGTGGGGATTGCCAATTACGCTTCCATTGTCAATGAGAACGATGATCCTGCGGCTAGAGCGGAAGCCATATACAATATCGGAACTTCCAACGTATTGAGTAATGAGCTTGTGTATCTATTGGGTAAGGATTGGCTTAGAGAATACATTCCGCTAACCTATAACGGCAAGGACAGATCTTATAAGAGTATGCAGGACCATGCGCGCTTTACGGGTATGGGAGATCGCTACCACACCAAAACCTTCTCTGATTATTGGTGGGAATTACAGCAAAAGCGCAAAGGCAAGTTTCCTATACTAATCATGAATACTACCTCTACCATTGGTCGCCAAGGGGTAGTGAGTACGGTTAATTTTGCGCCAAACACCTTCCCAGCGGCAGACAACCTTTCAGACTTTAAAGACAGCTGTGGAGAATGTGGTTTGACCTATTTTGGTGCAGTCTCTACCACCAATCGTTTTCCGCTCTTTAGCCCATCTGCAGAGATCCGTGGTAAGGGAACTTATGTAGACGGAGGGTATTTTGAGAATTCCGGTATGCTCAGCACCTTGGAGATCTATGAGACGCTCCAAGCAGAATCCGGGGATTATCACACCAAGATCCAGCCGGTTTTTGTCAATATTATAAATTCTTTGGATTATTACGTAGCCTATAAAGTGCTCGAGGATTGGAATTTTAAAAAGGTTACTCAAGAGAAATCCGGAGAGCTTGCAGCCATCTTAACTACTGTGGTCTCCATTGATAAGTTGCCACGCTATGTTTTTGATAAGATCGAAAAGAAAGGATTTGTGGTGGAACCCATTATGATGCCCCATCGCATTACCTATGAGCGGGTAAAAGCGGTTTTGCGCGGCGATGTGGATGACCCGGTCAGGCTTATGAAGTACATCAAAAGACATAACGACACCATAAGTTGGGTGCTGCGTGATTATGAGAATTATAACCTGCGGCAATGGGGCGTGGTAGAACCGCCTTTAGCGCGTGTTTTGAGCGAGCCCGCGGTTCGATATCAGGAAGCGATGGTGTTCTTTCACCCGGAGGTACAGCGGGCCCTTGCGCGCATTGATGCCTACCTGAATACTCCAGAGATCATTGACAATTCCTTCAAGCAGCGCATACAACGCAGTATGAAAACGGACAGTCTGATCAATCCGTATCAGAACATAAAGAAGCAATAGTTGTTTTGTATCTTTAGGCTTTAATCCAGCCATCATGAGAATTCTATTTTTCGTCGCTTTTTTGCTGACACAGTCTGTTTTTGGTCAATACGAGATTCTTTCAGAGCGTGACCGTGCCACCCTTAAAGATGAGATCCTTGCAGATCGATTCAACAATCTGCTACCCGAACTCATGGATCGAGCTGGGATCGATATGTGGATCCTAATTTCTAGAGAGTATAATGAAGATCCAGTAATGCGCACCATGTTGCCTGCTAAGTGGTTGAACGCACGCAGACGCACCATTTTGGTTTTTTATCGAGACGCTGCTAATGGGACTATTGATAAATTGGCCGTGGCGCGTTATAACGTGGGAGAGAACATACAGTCTGCTTGGAATAAAGAAGAGGAGCCGGATCAATGGAAGGCTTTGGTACGTTTGATCAAAGAGCGCAACCCTGAGAAGATCGGGATCAATACTTCAGATTACTTCGGAATTGCTGATGGTCTTGTCAAGACCGATTACGAGGGACTCTTGGGGGCCTTACCTCCCGAAGAAGAAGCTAAATTGGTATCCGCAGAAAAGCTCGCCATAAGTTGGATAGAAACCCGTACGGAGATGGAAATGGAACTCTACAACACCTTGGTGCAGATCACTCACGATATCATTGCAGAGGCATTCTCACGCAAAGTGATCACTCCTGGAGTAACAACTTCTGATGATGTGGTTTGGTGGATGCGTCAAAAGGTGACCGACCTTGGGTTGGAGACTTGGTTTCACCCAACTGTGGATATTCAACGCAGTGATGAAGCGCTAAAGAGTCATATAGAGTCTTTTTCCAATGGCTATAAAGACAAAACCATTATGCCTGGAGACTTGCTACATTGTGACTTTGGAATAACCTATATCGGGCTCAATACAGATTGCCAGCAACACGCCTATGTTTTACAAGAAGGGGAGACCGAGGTTCCTAGTTATTTAGCGGATGCTTTTAAACTCGGAAATCGATTGCAGGACATACTCACCGGCAATTTTGTGACCGGTCGTAGCGGGAACGAGATCCTTTTAAAATCATTAGGAGAGGCCAAAGCAGAAGGACTGCGCCCATCCATCTACACACATCCTTTAGGAACTTATGGCCACAGCAGTGGTCCTACCATTGGTATGTGGGATTCTCAAGGTGGCGTTCCTGTTAATGGGGATTATCCTTTATATCCCAATACGGTCTATGCCATTGAACTCAATACCACGGTGCGTATTGAACCCTGGGATAAAGACATTCGCGTAATGTTAGAAGAAGCTGGATTCTACGGCCCTAAGGGCTTTAGATACGTCAATAAGCGCCAAGAGGCCATCATTGCCATTCCCGGTAATTAATCTTTGATTCCAGGTTGCTGTAAAGTGAAGCCTTCCGCTTCTTTGGCGGCGTCTACCATGGCTTTTACGTCTGCCAATAAGGCTTTGGCGTCATAGATGATGCCGTCTTTGATGGTGTATTTTACCCCGCCAACACGAACCACTTCGTTGTCTTCTGTAAGTTTGATGGCACCCGTGCCGTAAAGCACTTTGAGATTTTCAAGCGGATTTTCTTCTACGATCACAAAATCTGCCAGCTTACCGATCTGTATAGAACCGAGATCTTGATCGGCACCTAAGGCCTCTGCACCGTTTAAGGTAGCAGATCGAATTACTTCTAAAGGATGGAATCCGGCCTCGCGCAACAATTCAAGTTCTCTGATGTAAGCAAAACCGTAGAGTTGAAATATAAAACCGCTGTCAGAGCCTGCGGTAACGCGGCCTCCACGATTTTTGTATTCGTTGATGAACGTCATCCAAAGGCGGTAATTCTCTTTCCAGGCCACTTCCTGCTCAGTTCCCCAAAAGTGCCAATAACTCCCGTGAGAGATCTTACTGGGTTGGTAAAAACGCCAAAGAGAAGGCAAGGTGTAGTCCTCGTGCCATTCCGCTCTACGCGCACGCATCAGATCCCGACTGGCCTCATAAATATTGAAGGTTGGATCTAGTGTAAAGTCTAGCGAAAGCAGTTCTTCCATAACCGCATTCCAATGCTCTGAATAAGGCTCCGCAGCTTGTTGCCAGAGTTTACCGGCTTCTCCAAAACGATGTTGTTCATTCTGATAGTTATAATCCAGCGGATAGTTTTGAACCGTCCTATCGTCAAAAAGTGCTTCGGGCAAGCCGTACCAATGCTCCATACTGGTCAATCCGGCACGAGCGGAGTGTAATACATTCCAACGCGCAACACTCATCTGCGCGTGATGCATTGCAGAACGCAAACCAAGCTTGCGGTTTTCATCTAAGGCTGCTGTCATGATCTCAGGTTCTGCGCCAAAGAATTTGATCCCGTCCGCGCCGCGTTCCGCATTGGCTCTAACCCAGCGTCGGGCCAATTCTGGCGTGCTGATCGGTACATCATCCAAAGGGTTAAAACTGCTTGAAGTCTGTCCGAATCCTGTATATGCAAATATTCTAGGGGCGATGATGCTGTTGGCTGCAGATCTCTTTTTTAAGTCTAAAGTCCAGTCAATGCCACGCCCAGAAGGTTCCCGAACCGTCGTTATCCCATGAGCCATCCATAATTTGAACACATAGTCCCAGTCTGCGCCTTGAGCCACACCACCGATATGTCCGTGCATATCGACAAATCCAGGAAGCAGATACATGCCTGTGGCATCTAGTTCACGCCCACCGGCTTTGAGTTTTGGTCTGCTGGAATCTTTAATTTCCACCCCAGGATATCCCACAACTTGAATTTGGGTGATCCGGTTTCCTTCTACGACGATGTCAATAGGACCTCTAGGAGGAGAGCCGTCTCCGTTGATCAAAGTAACTCCGCGAATGATTAGTTGGTCGTAAGGCCCTTCACCTTCGGTTTGGGCATAAGAAATTAGTGTGAAGCATAAAGCCATGAAAAGGCTAAAGCGTTGTGTGAATGATTTCATGAATGGTTGTATAGTTGCAACCAAAAAGGTACGGATTTATTTTCGGTTGATCCGCAGCAGCACCAAAGAAGCCAAAAGCCCCACAAGAGCAAAACCTCCAAGCATTAAGAATACATAGCGGTATCCTTGAGCTCCCGGCCAAGTGTCAATCAAATAGCCCATGGCTGGGCTGGTAAAGATATCGGGAGTATATCCGATCAGTGAAATTAAACCTACCGCTGTACCTGTGAGGAGCACAGGAACCTTACTCTCTTTAAGTGTTGCGAAGTACAGAGCGCGAGCCCCGTAAATACCTGTAGCGCATAGCAAGACTCCCATAACAAAGAAATAGGTAGCATCAGCTTCAATGAATCCGAAGCCAAACAAAGCAGCACCAATCACGCTCAGCACAAAACTGATGGTCAACCAACCGGTCACATGAGATCGGTCTGCTAAAAAGCCAAAGAGCAAGCCGGTTATTGGACGTAAATAAAGAAGTGTAGCGCCAGTCTTTGCAGCCTCTACCTCATTAAAGGCCATAACGTCTCGCGCGTAGCGTGAGAATACATCGGTCAATTTATAGCCTACGTAAGCAGACAGTATGATGATCATTAAAAGCCAAACTGCAGGAATTTTAAGAACCGTCCAGATATCTTGCCAACTGATCTTACTGAGTGTGGTTTCTCCTTCGGTGTCGGATTTCATAAAAAACCAAACCAAAACTCCAATTACACTGACAATGACCGTGGTAGTGTAGATCACGTATGAGAATACCTCTTGCCGCTCTGCCGGGCTTATTTCAGTGATATCCGCAGAAGAAAATGCAGCTAATATCCAAATACCCATAGAGGCGAAAAGCGCTCCGACCAAGCCGCGTCCGCCGTCAAGAATACCAAAAGCACGGCCCTGACTTTGATTGCCACCCCATACACGCGTGGCCTTGATCATGGCAGCCCAAAACAAAAAGATGGTCGTAAAACCCCAATACCCAAAAAGGATCTTTAAGCCTATTATAGAAGGATAGCTAGCCATATACAAGCCTCCAGCTGCAGTGGCCCAAAGGGAAACGGCCATTAATTTTCGAGCGGGATATTTATCGGCGAGTGGTCCGCCAAAAACATAGGCGCCAAAGGCTACAATTCCATAGATGGATTGGGCAGTGCCAATTTGAAAGTTGGTGATCTCAAAGGCATCTAAAAAAGTCTTTCCAAAGACGCGTATCAAAACAAAAGGCAGAATAAAGACCGCCTCTCCTGCTAAGATCAACAGCAAGAGATAGACGCTTCTTTTAATGCCTGGAGATAGGGTGGTGCTCAATTTATTTTAAGAATCGTGCTTGTAAATCATGCAGTTTGATATCGGCTTCAACCACCGTACCCGTGCTGTCAATTAAGATGTTTCTCGGAATGGAAAGCAGATAAAACTGTTCTGCTGTTGGACTGTCAAAGCCTAAGGTGTCCGCAACCTGCTGCCAATTGAGTTCGTATTTCTCAATAGCGGCTTTCCAAGCTCTGGTATCCTCATCTATGGAAACTCCAAAGATCATAAGGTCTTTGCGCTCGGTATTGGAGAGCAATTCCACATATTCTGGCATTTTCTCCAAGCAGGGTCGGCACCAGCTCGCCCAAAAATCCACTAGCGTATATGCACTCTGCGTGGGATCTAAGGCAGTGAGTTCTCCCTCAGTATTGATGAGCTCAATCTTACCAACTGGCTTTCCTGGCGCATAACGGGTATCCTTTATGATCTTATTGTCAATCAACATCAGGTCGTCTGGGCTTTGAACGTCTTTATCCAAAACGGCCAATAGCTCCTCAGTTCTCGCGACTGTTAAGAATTTTGGATCCATGGTGTAATCGGCCAATAATTTCCCAGCAAAGGGATGGGAGGGATTGGCGTTTACAATTTCCGCCACCTTGTCAATGATTAGCGTATTGTAATCTGGATTGTCTTTGATGCTTTTGCGATAGGTTTGAAAGTTATCGGAGAGCTGATCTCCGTAGGAACCGACTATAGAATCCGAAGTGAACATATAATAGGTTTCGTTTCCTGAGGGCTGAGAGGCAGTAGTTAGAAAGACCTCACTTTCTCCGGGCTCAACGTAGAGGTAAGCTACGCCAGAGGGCGGCTGCATATGCAGATAGCCTTGAACAGGGTAGGGTACTTCACCATTAAAACTAAAGCGTCCATTCTCAACTTTAACGGAATCTTTTACCCGATAGGTCGAGTCTCCTGGATGGGTATAATTCAAAAAGAGATAACCGTCATAATCACTGATGGTTCCACTAATTGCATAGGTTTTGGGTTCTTCTGCTTCTTGACAAGCAAAGAAGGTGACTGCCAGTAAAAGAAGGGCAGTCCTTTGGATTGATGAGTTCATAGATTGTTTAGCTAGTACCCTAAGATACAAACTAAACTTGAAGCACTCCCATGTTGAAAGGCTTTTCTATAGGTGCGTGGTTCGCGGCTTCAATCCCCATACTGATCCAGGTTCTGGTGTCCATCGGGTCGATCACTGCATCCGTCCAAAGACGTGCCGCAGCGTAATAGGGAGAGATCTGCTCGTCATAACGCGCTTTGATCTTGTCGTAAAGGGCAGACTCTTCTTCTTTAGAGATCTCTTTTCCAGCCTTTTTAAGCGATGCCGTTTCAATTTGCAACAACACCTTAGCTGCTGAGTTTCCACTCATCACAGCCAGTTCTGCACTTGGCCAAGCGGCAATAAGTCTTGGGTCATAGGCTTTACCGCACATGGCGTAGTTTCCAGCTCCGTATGAATTTCCAATAACGATGGTGAACTTAGGCACCACACTGTTGCTCACAGCATTCACCATTTTAGCACCATCCTTAATGATACCGCCGTGCTCACTTTTGGACCCTACCATAAATCCGGTTACATCTTGCAGGAACACCAATGGAATTTTTTTCTGATTGCAATTGGCTATAAAACGCGTGGCTTTATCTGCGGAGTCGCTATAGATCACTCCCCCGAATTGCATTTCACCTTTTTTGGTTTTGACGATCTTCCGCTGATTGGCAACAATACCAACGGCCCAGCCGTCAATTCGGGCATAACCGGTCAAAATGGTTTGTCCATAACCCGCTTTGTATTCTTCAAATTCTGAATTGTCAACCAAGCGCTCAATGATCTCGCGCATGTCATATTGCTCGGCGCGAGAGGCGGGGAGCAGGCCAAAGATCTCTTCAGCGTCTTTGGCGGGTTTGCTTGCCGCTATTCTATTAAAGCCAGCCTTGGGATTCTCTCCCAGCTTGCTCATTAGGTTTTTGATAGTTATTAGCGCGTCAGCGTCGTCTTTGGATTTGTAATCCGTAACTCCAGAGATCTCGCAATGGGTAGTGGCTCCGCCCAAAGTTTCATTGTCTATGGATTCACCAATGGCGGCTTTCACTAAATAACTTCCCGCAAGGAATATGCTTCCCGTCTTATCCACGATCAAAGCCTCATCGCTCATGATAGGAAGGTAAGCTCCACCGGCTACGCAGCTTCCCATAACAGCAGCGATCTGTACAATGCCCATGCTGCTCATAACCGCATTGTTTCTAAAGATGCGTCCAAAGTGTTCTTTGTCTGGAAAGATCTCATCCTGCATCGGTAGATAAACACCGGCACTGTCCACCAAATAGATAATAGGCAGACGGTTCTCAATGGCAATCTCCTGTGCTCTTAAATTCTTTTTAGCGGTAATGGGGAACCAAGCTCCAGCCTTCACAGTAGCATCGTTGGCTACAACTACACATTGTACGCCCTTCACATATCCAATCTTTACCACAACGCCTCCAGAAGGACAACCGCCGTGTTCTTTATACATACCGTCTGCAACAAAGGCACCGATCTCAATACTCGGTTTTTTGTCATCCAATAGGTAGTCAATACGCTCACGAGCAGTCATTTTACCCTTAGCATGAAGCTTTTCAATACGCTTTTCACCGCCTCCTAATTTGACTTTTGCCAGGCGATTTCTGAGGTCAGAACGCAGTAATTTATTGTGGTCTTCGTTTTTATTGAAGCTTAGATCCATGAATGTGGATTTTGTCAAAATTACGAAATACCAAAGGATTCCAGAGGTTTGCTAACCATAAATCCTTCCTAAATATTTACATGGAAATAGTTACCTTGGAAAATAAATTTATTCTTTTTAAATTTGTACCAGAAACACAATCACATTATGAAAAAGATAATCGCCTTTGGGGCAAGCAACAGTAAAACCTCAATCAATAAACAACTCGCAACGTATACGGCCAATCAAGTAGACGGAGCAGCGGTAGAAGTACTCGACTTGAACGACTATCCACTGCCTATTTACGGAATAGATCTAGAGCAGGAGGCCGGAATTCCTGAGAACGCTCAGGCCTTTTTGGATAAGATCAAAGCAGCAGATGGCATTGTGATCTCTTTTGCAGAGCACAACGGAGCTTATGCTACGGTATTTAAGAATCTCTTTGATTGGATGTCGCGTATTGACGGAAAACTGTGGTCTGAAGTTCCTATGTTCTTGATGGCTACCTCTCCTGGAGGTCGTGGAGGACAAACGGTCTTAGACATTGCCGCTGGACGATTCCCGTATATGGGTGGAAACATTGTGGCTCAATTCTCCTTACCGAGCTTTGGAGATAATTTTAGTGAGTCTGGAATTGTTGATAATGATCTAGCGGCCACTTTTAAAGCGCAACTTGAATCCTTTGAAGCAGCCGTTAACGGGTAGGATATGGGCGATATTTCTAAAGAAATACAATCGAAATTCAGCTCAGAGCGGGTCAAGGCTTTGATCAATGTGATGTACACGGCCAATTGGATCAACAATCATTTGAACGCCCGATTCAAACCTTTTGGCATCTCTCCGCAGCAGTACAACATATTGCGAATCTTGAGAGGAGCAGGCGGCCCGATGCCTACACAAACCGTTAAGGAGCGTATGATAGATAGAGCGCCAAATGCCACGCGGCTTATGGATAAACTCTGCGGCAAGGGCCTTATGGAACGCAAACCTTGCGCTACAGACAGACGTGTGGTGCATGTAGAAATAACCAAAGCCGGTTTGGCTTTGTTGGATGAGATCGGAAGCGATCCGAATACTCATCTGCTTAAAAACTTAAGTCAGGCAGAAGCGAAACAGCTCAGCGCGCTGCTTGATAAAATTAGATAAGAAAGGAAAAACAAAATGAAAAGAGCAAGTGTAAAACAGTTAGGACAGAGTCCTTTTGTAAATATGGGACCGATTGAACTTCGGCAACCCATCCCAACGCGCAGTATTGAAATGGTTGATCCCTTTGTGCTGCTGCACCATTACGGACCTTATGAGATCAGTGCGGAATCGAATCCCTTTGATCTTGGGCCACACCCACACCGCGGCTTTGAGCCCATTACTTTTTTGATCCAGGGAGAGCAACTCCACCGCGATTCTTTAGGTAATGAGAGTGTTGTGAAAAGTGGAGACGTGCAATGGACCACCGCCGGGCGCGGTATCATCCATGCGGAAGGCCCTACCAAGGAATTCGTTGAGCGCAGCGGAACTTTAGAGGGAATTCAGCTTTGGTTGAATCTGCCTGCATCTAAAAAAATGATGCCTGCCAACTATCAGCACGTACGCGATGAAGATTTTCCAGTATTTCAAGGTGAAGACGGATTGTCTAGCGTGCAGGTCATTGCAGGTGAACTTGACGAATTACAAGGCAAGATCGAAACGCAAACTCCTGTGAACGCTTATATGATTAAGCTCAAAGAAGGTGCTGAATTGAATTTGCCTTTGGCGCAGTCGCATTACTCGCTTTTGTATCTGTTGCATGGAGCTGTGAACGTCAATGAACAATACAATTTGATGGAGAAGGCAGATCAGTTGGTCACCTTTGAACAAGACGGTGATGGCTTTACGTTAAAGGCCACAGCAGACGCCCAACTCTTGTTTTTGAGTGGCGAACCTTTCCATGAGGAGATTGCCAGTTGGGGTCCGTATGTGATGAATACACAGACGGAGATCATGGAAGCGCTCAGAGACTATCAAATGGGCAAAATGGGATACCTGTCTGCAACTGCAGGATAAGGATTAGGATCCTCCACATCAAAGCAGCCTTCGGGCTGCTTTTTTTGTTAAAAATGTGCGATATTTGTCTTCCTCGCTAAAAAACTAAAACGTATGGGAATGAACAAGAACACTGTCTTGGCTTGGGCCACGACCATCATGATCTTGGTGGGCTTAGGGCTAATAGCCATGGGTGCCTTTAAGTATGATGATGTAGCAGGCTGGGGCTTTGCAGCCGTGGGTATAGGATTTTTTTGTATTGCCTGGGTATTCAATGCCCTCAAAGGACGCGTATAACACACCAAATATATGAGTGACGATAAAAAGGTCATCTTTTCGATGTCCGGGGTTTCTAAAACCTACCAATCAACCGGAAAACAAGTATTAAAAGACATTTATTTAAGCTTCTTCTACGGAGCCAAGATCGGGATCTTGGGTCTGAACGGAAGTGGTAAATCCACCTTGATGAAGATCATCGCGGGAACGGAGAAGAACTACCAAGGCGATGTGGTCTTCGCTCCAGGCTTTACTGTGGGGCTGTTGGAACAAGAACCACAATTGGACGAATCCAAAACGGTCATTGATATCGTGAAGGAAGGAGTCCAAGAAGTAGTGGACGTCTTGGACGAGTACAACAAGATCAACGATATGTTCGGTTTGCCCGAGGTTTATGAGAATGCTGATAAGATGCAGGAACTCATGGACAAACAAGCCAAACTTCAAGATAAGATTGACGCGACCAACGCCTGGGATATAGACACCAAGTTGGAGATCGCTATGGATGCGCTGAGAACGCCGCCGTCAGATACACCGATAGGCGTACTCTCTGGAGGGGAACGTCGCCGTGTTGCCTTGTGTAGATTGCTTTTGCAAGAACCGGATGTATTGCTGTTGGATGAACCTACCAACCACTTGGACGCAGAATCTGTGCACTGGTTGGAACACCATTTGGCGCAGTACAAGGGAACGGTGATCGCGGTAACGCACGACCGTTATTTCTTAGACAATGTTGCGGGATGGATCCTTGAACTCGATAGAGGCGAGGGTATCCCATGGAAGGGTAATTACTCTTCTTGGTTGGATCAAAAGTCAAAGCGTTTGGCCCAAGAGCAAAAGCAGGCGAGCAAGCGTCAGAAGACCTTAGAGCGCGAATTGGAGTGGGTGCGTATGGCGCCAAAAGGACGTCAAGCCAAACAAAAGGCGCGTCTCAACAATTACGATAAACTGATGAGTCAAGATCAGAAACAACTTGACGAAAAACTGGAGATCTACATTCCTAACGGTCCGCGTTTGGGAACCAACGTTATTGAGGCTTCTGGGGTTTCAAAAGCCTACGGCGATAAATTACTTTATGAGGATCTAAACTTCAATCTGCCTCAAGCCGGTATTGTGGGGATCATTGGTCCTAACGGTGCGGGTAAGACCACCATCTTTAGAATGATCATGGGTGAGGAGAACGCAGACAAAGGAACCTTTAGCGTTGGAGACACCGTAAAACTCGCTTATGTAGATCAGAGCCACTCCAATATTGACCCAGAACGCAGTATTTGGGAGAATTTCTGTGACGGGCAAGAACTCATAATGATGGGTGGGAAGCAAGTTAATTCTAGAGCTTATCTAAGCCGATTTAACTTTGGTGGAAGCGATCAGAATAAAAAGGTGAGCACCTTATCTGGTGGAGAGCGCAACCGCTTGCACTTGGCCATGACCTTAAGAGAGGAAGGCAATGTATTGCTGCTGGATGAGCCGACCAATGACTTGGATGTTAATACCCTTAGAGCCTTGGAAGAAGGTTTGGAGAACTTTGCGGGTTGTGCTGTAGTGATCTCTCACGACCGTTGGTTCTTGGATAGAATTTGTACACACATCTTAGCTTTTGAAGGAGACAGTCAAGTCTATTTCTTTGAAGGTAGCTTTAGTGATTACGAAGAGAACAAGAAGAAGCGTTTGGGCGGCGATCTGATGCCAAAACGTATCAAATACAAAAAACTGATCCGCTAGTGGATTTACAGAATGTCAAGGCCATTGCCTTTGATGCAGACGATACCCTTTGGGTGAACGAACCGCTTTTCAGGCAAGCCGAAGAGCGGTTCTGTGAACTCATGGAACCCTTTGCTGATAAGGAAGACTGCAATCGAGAGCTCTTTGGGTATGAAATGCAGAATCTTCCGCTTTACGGTTACGGCATTAAGCCTTTCGTGCTATCGCTCATTGAGGCGGCCATGCGTATTTCAGACGACAAAGTTCCGCTTAAGGTAATTGATCAGCTCATCGCCATGGGCAAAGAGATGCTGGAAGCTCCTGTAGAGGTTCTTGACGGAGTGGAAGATACCTTAGAAGGCCTGGTAGGCAAATACCGCTTGGTAGTGGCCACTAAAGGCGATCTGCTGGATCAGCAGCGAAAACTGATTAAATCAGGCTTGGAGCCGTTCTTTCATCATATTGAGATCGTATCCGACAAAACCCAAAAAGAGTACAATAAATTGGTGCGTCATTTAGACGTTCGCAACAAAGAATTCTTAATGGTCGGAAACTCTGTAAAGTCAGATATACTGCCTGTTTTGGAGATCGGAGCCTATGCCATTCACATTCCGTTTCACACCACTTGGGAGCATGAAATAGTTAGAGAGCCCGTCGTTCACCCCAACTTTAAAGAATTGTATCAGGCTTCAGAATTGCTCGAATTATTGTAGCATCAATTGCCTGGCGCGGCCAATAGGCCTTTGAGTCTTGTAATAATACTTTGCAGGACGGTAAAGATGGCATCCGAAGAAAATCCGCCTAAGAGCGCCAATACGCTTTTGTCAAAAAGACTGACCGAGTCTGCCGCTCCGCCTGCTGGCACTACAATGATCTCCGAAACCAAAAGCCCAGCAATGACTCCAAGAACAATGAGCGCCATATAGTAGATGGAATCTTCTGCGATCAAGGTGCCGTTTTTAACTGCTGAACTCACGGTTTTGAGTAAATAGAACGCGACGCCCAAGCCAGAGATGGAAGCCAAAAACAGCAAATTCAACAGCAAGCTGCGTCCCTCGTTATCCAATACTCCTTTGTCTAGCGAGTCATTATTGACCTCTGGAGATAGGGCAGTGAAAACAAAACACACCAAAAAGACTAAAGCAAGCAGCATCAGGTTGCGCACCAAAGGAAGCCTTCTAAAAATGGACTTCTGTTGATCATCCTGAACCAAAGCACGCGTATAACGTATACTTTTAGGTGTCGCTGGACTGATGTTTTTCACCAATACATTATGCGCGTTGATCAGATCCTCTACAGAGCTATTTTCTATAAGCCCTAACAATTGAGTGTCTATGGGAATGGCGTTGCGCGAGGCATAGCCCAGCATACAGTTGATGTCACTGCTGAGTTGTGCGGTGGTCTCTGGACTGATTCCAGATTTGGTCGTGGTAGTTTTAGTGGTTTTTGGTTTTGCTGCGGATGCGGCTGCGGTAGTTGTAGTCATGTTGATCAGTTAAGGCTTGGCAACTAAAGTAGCTGCCAAGCCTTAACCAAACACGCGTGTTTTCACTCGATTTAACGCTGTACCAAAAGTTGTTTAGAGGCAGTCTTTCCGTCTTGCTGCAGTTTAACTATGTACTGCCCAACTTGTAAATCATCAATGCTAACTTGAACAATTCCATTTTGTGGGAGCTGCTCAAAGGATTTTACAACCCTACCATTAAGGTCATAGATCTGTCCTTTTACGTTAGTGCTAGATAGCATGCGAAGCTCCACAGAAGAACTCGCCGGGTTCGGGTACAGAATCACCTGCGCCTTTAAAGCTTCATCGGGAGTACTCAATACCAGCTGATCCAAGTCATAGCTGTACATAGAGCGCCCAAAGGTCCCAACAAACAAGCGGCTGGTGGGTACGTGAAGTTTTAGATCTCTAATGATCGTTGGAGGTAAATTGGTTCCTAAGACCTCCCAACTCGCTCCATCGTTTTGAGAGTACCATACACCGGCATCTGTGCCCACAAAAAGCACATCAGCTTCATTGTAGATCACAATTTCATTGACCGGAATGCTAGGCAAATTACTGGAAATGTCCGTCCAATTTTGACCGCCGTCCGTCGTTTTAAAGACATGCGGATCGTAATCCAATAAACTAAAACCAGAGAAGGTGATATAAGCGGTCATATCATCGTCTGGATCAATGGCAATGGCCGTCACGTATCGGTCTGGCAAACCGTCATTGATGGATTCCCAATTGGCACCGCCGTCCGTGGTGATGTACACGTTACCGTCATCGCTCCCGGTATAGATCACGTCTAAATTGTTATAAGATGGTGCAATTGCCGTTAAAGTCCCGTAGGAGAAAGATCCGCTGGGATGTTCGCCATCGGTAAGGTCTGGACTGATGATCGACCAACCTACGGCATTGTCGGAAACGTATAAACGATATGCGCCATAAAAGACCTTGTTAGAATCAAAAGGGGAGAGCACAACCGGGGTATTCCAGTTTCTACGGTCCGATGGATTGATCCCCGTGGTGGCCGGAACAAAGCTGAATCCGCCATCTGTAGAACGTCCTAATCCGCCAAATTGAGACTCGGCATACACCAAAAGGTTGTTGTTGGGATCTACAGCACAATGAAATCCATCGCCGCCCCAAATTGAGGCCCAATCACTGTCTCCGTCCGTGATGGTGCGTATAGTATTGTTGTCTTGAGTTCCCCCATAAAGCCGTGTAGGGTCTGTAAAATCAACCTCAATATTGTAGAATTGGGTGATGGGAAGGTTTAGAAATTTATTCCAAGTGCTTCCTCCGTCTGATGAGGTATAAGCGCCGCCATCGTTCCCGGCGAGTATAAAGTTCGGATTGGAATTGGAGAAAGCCATCGCGTGATGGTCCACATGCATGCCAAAGACCTCATTCCAATCGGCTCCGCTGTTGTCAGTTCTAAACAAACGCTGTCCCAATACATAGACCTGATCAGGATCGGTAGGAGAGACCCTCAAGTTTCCAAAATACCATCCAAAGGAGGCATTAACGAATGAAATATCTTCTAAGGCCACCAGTGTCCAAGTGTCTCCTGCGTCTTCTGATTTATAAAGCCCGTCAAAGTTGTTGGTAATCGGGTTGGTGGTGTAAGAGGCGTAAATAATGTTAGGGTTTGAAGCAGAAATACTCAAACCGATTCTTCCTGTTTCTGTAGATGGCGCCGGAAGCCCATTGCTTAGCAATTCCCAAGTGTCCCCGCCATCTGTGGATCTGTGAATCCCTGAGGTCACGCCGGCATAGTCGCGCTGCCAAGGTTTGCGCGTGCGTTCCCACATGGCGGCATAGAGAATGTCTGTATTTACCGGATTCATAACCACATCGATCGCGGCTGTTGAATCGGTCACAAAAAGTACCTTTTCCCAGGTGTCACCCGCGTTAAGACTGCGGTAGATCCCACGTTCGCTGTTGTAACCGTATAATTTACCCGTAGCTGCTGCAAAGATGCGGTCTGGGTCTGCAGGATCCACAACTATACGTCCAATATGATCGGTATTTTCAGGACCGATGGATTCCCAATTGTCTCCGCTGTCTGAAGAACGATAGATCCCATCGCCAAAAAACGCTCCTGAAGTGGCGCTGGCATTGGCCTCTCCCGTACCTACATAAACGCGAGACGCATCACTGGGTGCAATGGCAATACTCCCTATGGAAGGCTTTCCAACCACATCAAAAATCGGCGTCCAATTGGCTCCACCATCTACGGTTTTAAAAACACCACCTACAGCCGTTGTGATATACATAATATCGTCACTGTCTGGAGAGATGGCCGCATCGGTAATACGTCCTCCCGTATTAAGAGGACCTTTAAGGGTCCAAAGGTCAGTGCCTGTAGAAGCTTTACTGGCTAAGGCCTCTTGATATTGCTCAACAGCGGCATCCATAGCCTTGGCGTTGATCAAATTTTCTGGATAGGCGCGTTGGAGATACATCCATTCGTTGGGATAGGTCTCCACATCTGGGCCTTGGGCTATGGGTTCTGTATTTTCAGAACAGCTGATTAAGGTAGCGCCCAGCAATAAGGCGAGTAGTGTAGGTTTCAAAAGCATCTTTTTTCTTTAAAGATATTAATTCTCAGGAATTTATAAATAGGGGTTTTTCATTGCTTTGACATTGATTATTTTTATACAAATTTTAAACTATGCGGATCTTACTAAGCCTCACCCTTTTATTTTTTGTTGCTGATTTCAATGCCCAAGAGGTATTTGAACCTTTAGATGTCTTTGAATTGGAATATGCCGGAGATCCGCAGATCAGTCCAGACGGCAGTCAAATTGTCTACCGACGTACTGGTTTTGATATCATGAAGGACCGCTCTTTTGGCAACCTTTGGATAGTTTCTACAGATGGCAAGACCCATCAAAAGCTTACGCCCAATGATGTCAATGAAGGCAGCGCACGCTGGTCACCTTCTGGGGATCGCTTGGTATACCGAGGCAGCTCAGACAAAGGTTCCGAACTCTTTGTGATGTGGATGGACAGCGGCCGCAGTGCCCGTTTGACCCAATTAGAGAAATCGCCTTCTAATTTGAGTTGGTCGCCAGACGGACAGTGGATCGCCTTTACCATGAAGGTAGATGCAAAAGCTCCAGTAATTGCTCAAATGCCCGCAAGACCAAAAGGCGCGCAATGGGCGGATGCCCCTAGAATTACAGATCGACTAAAACACGAGGCCGACGGCGCGGGTTATCTCAAGCCGGGATTCACCCACGTCTTTGTGGTGCCAGCAAGTGGGGGAACTCCGCGACAAATCACCAGTGGAGACTTCAATCACAGCAGTTCACTCAGTTGGACCGCAGACGGAAAGCACATTTTGTTCTCAGCTAACAGAAATCCAGATTGGGAGTACGATTTTAGAAACTCAGAAGTATACAGCGTTGATGTGAATTCTGGGGCGATCAAACAACTGACAGATTCTCCAGGGCCAGACAGAAGTCCAATGGCCTCGCCAGATGGGAAGCGTATTGCGTTTTTGGGTTATACCGATAAGGTACAGACCTATCAAACTACGAGACTCCGCATTATGAATGTGGATGGCAGCGAAGTGCAAGAGGTCTTTCCAGGTTTGGATCGATCGGTAAAAAACATCCAATGGAGTAAGGATGGAGGCAGTATTTACTTTATGTATGATGAATACGGGGAGACCAAGATCGCTCGCTTTAATCTTAAAGGAACTTACACTGATTTGATCGGTTCCGTTGGAGGAACTACCCTAGGACGTCCATATGCAAGTGGAAGCTTTAGCGTTTCTGAGGCCGGAAATATTGCCTATACCTTGTCCAAGCCAGACCGACCAGCAGATGTAGGTCTGTTCACGGCTAAGAAGGGAAATAAGCAGCAATTGACCGCTTTGAATGAAGATCTTTTGGCCAATAAGACCCTAGGAAAAGTTGAAGAGCTATGGTACAAGGCCTCTACGGACGGACGTGACCTGCAAGCTTGGGTAGTGTATCCGCCCAATTATGATCCTGCGAAGAAATACCCAATGATGATTGAGAATCACGGAGGTCCTATCTTGAACTATGGCGACAGATTCTCTGCAGAGATCCAATTGTATGCTGCGGCTGGGTATATTGTTTACTACCCAAATCCGCGTGGAAGTACCGGTTACGGGGAAGAGTTTGGAAACCTACTATTCAATAACTATCCCGGAGACGATTACCAAGACGTGATGGATGGCGTGGATGTCTTGATCAGCAAAGGGATTGCTCATGAAGATCAACTCTTTGTCACGGGTGGGAGTGCCGGAGGTATTATGACCGCTTGGATCATTGGCAAGAACAACCGCTTTGAAGCCGCTGTGGTGGCTAAGCCGGTGATGAACTGGATCAGTAAAACCTTAGTTGCTGATAACTATTACGGCTACGCCAACAGCCGTTACCCGGGGCAACCATGGGAAAACTTTGAAGGTTATTGGAAGTTCTCTCCACTTTCTCTTGTGGGGAATGTGGAAACCCCAACAATGGTCATGGTGGGCATGAATGACTTGAGAACGCCTCCAAGTGAAGCCAAGCAGCTCTATCACGCACTTAAGCTCCGTAAAATAGAAACGGTATTGGTTGAGATTCCAGAGGCCTCACACGGCATTGCGTCTCGCCCCAGCAATTTGATCACCAAGGTGATGCATACGCTGGCTTGGTTTGATAAGTTTAGAACTAACTAGAAGTAGCCGTTTCTTTTTTTCTGCGGACTCTACCGATGAGTTTGTAACTCAATATGTGACTGATGGCTAATAAGGCGGCCGCCCAAGCAAAGGTTTCTCTAAAATAGGGCGCTAGATAATTGGTTTGCCCGTCTGTGGCCTTCCACAGTTCAAAGGTGACCAAAAAGGCAACCCAAGACATTAGGCGTATACCCAAGCGTTTATAGCGCTCGTCTACGCTGTAAAGCAGAAAGTGCACCAGTACCATAACGAGTAGCGAGGGAACACTCACCACAAAGAAGATCCAAAGCAGCAACATCCAAACGCTGGGGTCAAAAAACTTAGTTGGCGCATTGAAAACCAAATAGACCAGAGAGATCATCAGTATATGAGTGATCCAGAAGACCACCAATCCATCTGTAGACTTGATCTTATTTCCCATACCAATCCAATTGAATAACGTTTATGTCTTTACCTGCAGCATCGACCAAACTTTTAAACTTGCCAACATCACTGAGGCCGTTTGCTCCTCGGTAATGGTAAGGATAAACGTGAGTTGGCGCAAATTCAACAACGGCATCGGCAGCGCTTTCTACCGTCATGGTATAAGGCAAATTCATACACACAAAAGCGATCTCAATATTCTCTAAGGCGCGCATTTCCGGAATGTCCTCAGTATCTCCAGAGATATAGACACGACGGCCATCTTGCTCCATTACATAACCATTTCCACGACCTTTTACGTGCTTGTTCTTGTCTTCTTCTCTCAGATTATACATCGGGATTGCTTCTATAGCTATATCATATCGAACCTTGCTCTCTCCATTACCGAGTACATCCAATTGAGGCGTAAAACTTTCTTCCAAACGATCTGCGCAGGCTTGCGGTAAGATGATCTTAGTTTTATCTGTACTTACAGCGGCTAGTGTTTCTGCGTTTAAATGATCTCCGTGCACGTCGGTCACTAAGATAAGATCAGGACGATTGTAGTTGGCAAAGCGTTCTACACCGCCTACAGGATCCACATAAATAGTGGTATCTCCCCATTCCAAGACCATGGTGGCATGACCTATTGGGTGTATTTTGAGTTCTTTTACTTTCGGGGTCTCTGCAGTGGTTTCACTGGCTGCGGATTCTTTGGTCTCATTTTTACAGGACACGAATGCCAGGGCCAAAAGAAGGCCTAATGCGAGTTTTTTCATTGTGTGGGAATTGATGCTACACAAAGATACGCAGAATCTAGCTTAGCTGAAATTCAGCTAGTTGAGCGGCAAATACATTTTGATATTGCTGCGCTCATAAGGAGAGTCTGGTTCTACTGGAATTTCCTCAAAGCCGTATTTACGGTAGATGTGAATGGCGTTCTCTAAAATACGGTTGGAGTAGAGTAGCAGTCCTTTCCATTCTTGTTCTTTAGCAAAGCCGATGCAATGTTGCATGAGCTTTTGCCCCACACCTTTACCACGCGCCTCAGGCGGGACGGCCATTTTGGTGAGTTCAAAAAGATCGTCTTCAATTTTTTTTAGGGCGACACAGCCCAAGACTTTATCATTTTCTAAGGCGTAGAAAATATGACCCCCAGGATCCAAAATATATTGCTGAGGTTTGCTCAGCACTTCCCGATCAAAATCCTCCACATAAAAATAAGTCTCCAGCCATTCAATGTTGAGATCATAAAAGGCTTGGCTAAAAGAGGGTTCGTGGGCTTTTATTTCAAGACTGTGTTCCAAAAGTTAAGTGTGCTATAGTTTCTCGTTGATCAGCGCGATAACCTCGCTTTCTGCCGTGGCGGCCTGCTCACACAGGGCAGCAGCACGAGCCAAAATATCTTCTGCAAAAGCGCGATCTTTCAAATCCTTCGCATTGATCTTTACGTTGAAATAGGCGCCAAAAACAGCAGTTTTAGCACAAAGGATCCCAACTGCGGTATCTGACAGTGAACTCTGCAAGCCGTCTTTAAGCATGGCGTGCATGACTTCCATAGAATCCAAAGCGGTTTGCATCACCTGGAAAGGAACCTTTGTCGCGTATTGCGTAGCAGCTTCTATGGCCGCTTTGCGGGCAGCTACATCTGCTTCACTGTCCTTAGGCAATCTAAAGGCATCCATGATCTTGTTGAAGGAATTGGTGTCTTCATCCACCAAGAAAAGCAGCTTGTCCTTGTAAGCTTGTCCTTTTTCTGCCCACTGGGAATAGAACTCCCATTTATCATCCCAGCCAGCTTTGTGTGCCGATAGGTTAGCCACCATAGTTCCAAGGGCAGCGCCGAGTGTACCTACATAGGCAGCAATGGAACCTCCACCGGGAGCCATGGATTCTGAGGCAGTTTCCTCAGCAAAACCACTAACCGTGAGATCGATCAATTTGTCGGCGGAATCATCCGCGAGCATATATTCAATAATACGTGCTTTGGGATCAAAGGGTTTTAGATCGTCTAATCCAAGGGATTTTACAGCGATCTTTATCTTTTCACTTTCTGAGATCCCTAAGGAACGACTCTGTTTGGTCAGGTAATAATCCGCAGCATCTAACATCGCCTTAAGTGGCACTAATCCAACCAATTCCGATCCCGTAACACGCAAACCACGACGATCCGCAGCTTTACAGGTCTCGTCAAAAGCAATGTGCATGGGCGTAATGGAAACATTGGTCAAATTGTAAGAGATCTGCGCAATGCCGTACTCTTCAATATACCAACCAATACCCTTTACAGCCTTTAGCTTTCCGGGGATGAGTACCGGCTCTCCGTGCTCATCCAATACTTTCTTTCCAATAATTGGATTACCCTCACGTTTTACACGCCCGCGTTCGCGAATATCAAAGGCGACAGCGTTAGCGCGGCGGGTTGAGGTGCTGTTGAGGTTAACGTTATAAGCGATCAGGAAATCGCGAGAGGCGATGGCCGTAACTCCTGTCTTGGCAACCTTCTCGTTGAACTCCGCAGGGCCAAAATCAGGCGTCCATGCAGGATCTACCAATTTGGTGGCCAAACCTTCATATTCCCCTTCACGGCAATTGGAGAGGTTTTTACGCTTTTCTTCTTTAGCAGCCGCTTCATAGAAATAACCCGGAATACCCAGTTCTTTCCCAACGCGCTTGCCTAAACGGTGGGCGTAGGCCGCAGTTTCTTCCAAGCTGATGTTCGCAATAGGCACCAAAGGACAAACGTCCGTAGCTCCAAAACGCGGATGTTCCCCGCTGTGTTGGCGCATATCAATGAGTTCGCTGGCCTTTTTGATCAAGAGGAACGCAGCTTCAATTACAGGTTCAGGCTCCCCAACGAAGGTGATCACCGTTCTGTTTGTGGCCGCTCCGGGATCTATATCCAAGAGTTTTACGCCAGGCACGGTCTCTACAATATGAGCGATTTCTTGAATTTTGTCTGCATCGCGTCCTTCACTGATATTAGGAACGCATTCAATGAGTTGTTTTTGCATTTTAGTTGGTGGGTTTATAGCTGTAACCGCTAATAAGTACTTCTTGGATATGATTTTGTCCAAACGAATAAGGCAAATAGCCTATGGATGGAATGGGTTCGGTGATGATCAAATTGGCGCGTTTGCCAACAGTAATACTGCCTACTTCTGTCTCAAGGCCCATGGCATAGGCTCCGTTTATGGTGGCCGCATTGATCGCCTCTTCTGGCGTCATCTTCATTTTAGAGCACGCTAGAGCCACGACCAAATTCATATTGCCGCTCGGGGCAGAACCTGGATTGTAGTCTGTGGCGAGCGCTAAAGGCAGGCCAGCATCTATGATTCGGCGGGCAGGCGTGTAGGGGATTCCTAAAAACAAACTGCAACCGGGTAGGGCCACAGGCATGGTTTCACTGCCTTTTAGAGCCTGAATATCCTCTTCGGTGAGTTCTTCCAAATGATCCACACTCAAGGCATTGTGCTTAACGCCCATGGCCACGCCGCCATTGGCTGTGAATTGATTCACGTGGATCTTGGGTCTTAAACTGTACTGGGCTCCTGCGGCGAGGAGTCTGTCCGTATCTTCTAAAGAGAAATACCCGTCCTCACAAAAAATGTCTATATAATCCGCCAAACCGCTTTCTGCAATGGCTGGGAGCATATCACTAATGATGTGATCAATATAAGCTGCGGAGTTTTCAAAGCCGGATGGAACGGCGTGAGCCGCTAAAAAACTGGTACGTACGGGAATGTCATAATCATAGGCAAAACGCTTGGCGATCTTGAGCATCATGCGCTCGGTCTCCATGGTAAGGCCGTAACCGCTTTTGATCTCAATGGCTCCTGTCCCCATTTTGATCACGGCATTCATTCTTTTAACCGCCTGAGCGTAGACCTCGGTAATGTCTGAGGCGCCCATGGCCTTGGCAGAATTCAGGATGCCTCCGCCAGCCTCTGCGATCTCTTGATAGCTGGCTCCTTTAAGACGCATATCAAATTCCTTTTCACGGTTGCCTGCATACACCAAGTGGGTGTGGGAATCACACCAAGTAGGCAGCACATAACTTCCTTTGACGTCTTTGACTTCTGTGAATCCATCGGTAGGGCAGCTGTCCATGGTTCCAAAACCACTGATCTTTCTGTTCTCTATGGTAAGCCAAGCATTTTCCAGTTGAGGAAGCTCTTGCATTTGCGCTCCGCTAAGGTAGCGCACACCTTGGTCTCTCACTTGCACCAAGGCTTTGATGTTCTTGATCAGGATCATGAAAATTTAGCTGCAGTTCATGGGTAAAGATAACAAAGCTCCCGCGATTTTGAGTCTGACAATTTTCGTAATTTAGAAGCACAAAAAGACAATCCCATGGCTCAAGGAAAATTAGGTTTAAATACCGTTTGTACCCATACCGGAGAAGTGCCTGACGAGCAGTTCCAAGGGGCAATATCGCCCATCTATCTCAGCAGTTCATACGCCTATGAAGGCGTTGATGTAAAGCGTTATCCGCGCTATTTCAACACACCCAATCAAGAAGGACTCTCTAAAAAAGTAGCCGCTTTAGAAGGCTGTGAAGCCGGGATGATCTTTGGAAGTGGAATGGCCGCGGTAAGTACTACGCTTATGGCCTTTTTGCAAAAAGGAGATCATGTAGTCTTGCAAGAGGCGCTTTATGGTGGAACTTACAATTTAGTCGTTGAAGAATTTGAGAAGTTTGGGATTGAGTACAGCTTTACCGAGGGTCTGAGTGAAGCGGCTTTTGAAGCTGCTGTGCGTGAGAATACCAAGGTGGTTTATGTAGAGACTCCGTCCAACCCGCTGATGAAGGTCACGGACCTTGCGATGATAGGCCGTTTGGCAAAGAAGCACAATTTGGTCAGCATGATAGACAATACGTTTGCTTCTCCCGTAAATCAAACACCTAAAGACTTTGGAATTGACATTATGATCCACAGTGCTACCAAATATATGGGCGGACACAGTGATATCTGTGCGGGAGCTGTTGCGGCCTCTCAAGAGCATATTGATCGTATTTGGAACCTGGCCAAGAATTTTGGTGGGAGTTTGAGCGATATGACTGTGTGGCTGTTAGAGCGCAGCATGAAGACCATGGCTTTGCGCGTGAAGCAACAAAACGCCAATGCTTTAGCCATGGCCGAGTGGTTGGATAGCCGAGAAGAAGTTGAACGCGTCTATTACCCCGGCTTAGCATCTCACCCAGATCACGAATTGGCTAAAAGCCAAATGCGCGGATTTAGTGGGATGATGTCTTTTGAGTTGGCCGATGGGATTGGCGCAGAAGCATTTTTAGAGGCTTTACAACTGATAAAACCCTCCATGAGCTTGGCGGGTGTGGAATCTACCATGCTGCTGCCGAGTAAGACCTCACACTTCCTTTTGGGAGAAGAGGAGCGCGCTAGACAAGGCATTTCTGAACAGTTAATTAGATTCTCTGTGGGGATAGAAGAAGTGGAAGATCTGCAAGGCGATATTGTGGCTGCTTTAAAACAAACCGCTCAAGTACAACCTGTAAACTAAAGGCATTGAAATTAGATATACTCGCCATTGGGGCGCATCCGGATGATGTAGAATTGGGCTGTGGAGCTACTTTAGCCAAAGAGATCGCCGCTGGGAAAAAGGTTGGGATCTTAGATTTAACCCGAGGTGAACTCGGCACGCGCGGCACGCCGGAGATCAGAGATCAAGAGGCTAAAGCCGCTGCAAAGATATTAGGAGTGGTAGTGCGGGAGAACATAGCAATTCCCGACGGCTTTTTTACCAATTCCAAAGAGAATCAACTGAAAATCATTGAAGTATTGCGCAAGTATCAGCCTGATATTGTGCTTTGCAACGCGGTAGACGACAGACATATTGATCACGGCAAAGGCTCTAAACTTGCCAGTGATGCCTGCTTTTTAAGCGGCTTGAGACGCATTAAGACCAGGCATAATGGCGAGGCGCAAGAAGCTTGGAGGCCTAAACTGGTCTATCATTATATCCAATGGAAGAACTTGGAACCCGACTTTGTGGTAGATGTAAGCGATTATATTGAAAAGAAGCAGGAAGCGGTCTTTGCCTATACCAGTCAGTTCTTTGACCCGAAGAGTGATGACCCGTCTACGCCCATAAGCAGTTCTAACTTTAAGGAGAGTATTGCCTACCGCGCCAGAGACTTAGGACGTTTGATAGGGGTGGAATACGCAGAAGGATTCACGGTAGAACGCTACGTAGCCGTGGACAGCCTCTTTGATTTGAAGTAAATTTTTTTGGCCCGCATATTGCGCTAAGGAATTAAAGTGATTATATTTGCCTCCGCTTATTAGCAAACCAGTATGATAAGCGATAAATGGTGGTTGTAGCTCAGCTGGTTAGAGCGCTGGATTGTGGTTCCAGAGGTCGCCGGTTCGAACCCGGTCTTCCACCCAGTAAAGCCTTTGCGCAGATGCGCAAGGGCTTTTTTTGTTCGCGTCCGCGAAGCTCGCTTCAGCGGAAAGCGTAAAAAAAGCCCTGCAGTTGCTTTGCAACTGAGGCTTTACTAGCAGGTTTCCCTTCACGGATCACGCGCATTTGTAACACAAATGCGTGTAACCCACCGACCTCTGGGTTCAGTCTGTTTCAACGGAAAGCGTAAAAAAAAGCCCACCAACGGCGGAGCCGTTGAGGCTTTATTGGCAGGTTTCTCTTATCCGGATCACGCCTCGCAATGCGAGGCGTAACCTTTTTTGGAAGCTTTACAGAATGATTTTCTATAACTGCCGGCGCGGCAGGCTGGCTCCTTCGCTAAAAACATCCACCGGATGTTTTTTAAACGCTCGGCCCCCTCACGGATCACACGCATTTGCCCGGCAAATGCGTGTAACGCGAACCTTTGATTTCAGCTTGTACCAGTTATTGATGTTTTTGCTAACTTTAGTGTCTCCCCGAGAAATATTCCCCAGACAATTAAGAATTAACATCGTTAAGTATAAAGCTCATCTAATGATTAGCAATGCGTTTATAGTGGGAGGTTACCAACAAACTAAAAGTACTAAGAATGAAAATTATCAATTTAATCTTGGCCATAACTATTTTGATCAGCTGCGGAGTGCCAAAAGACGATTATGAAAAGGTTGTTGAAGAAAGAGATAGCCTTAAATTGGAACTTGAAGGATTGAAAGTTATTAATGATAAAAATATCAATGATAACTTGTTATTAGAGAAAGAACTTCAAGCTTACAGAGAAAAGGAGCGTCAAGAAAATGAGGTGCCCTATGTAACAGAGACAAGGGCATTAGAGGTTTTAAAGTATGACTATTCATTTAATAGAAGAGATGATGTCTATAAGGATGTTCAAATAATGAGGTTAGCTAAAAATAAGTTTAGAATCAGCTTAATGGAAAAGAGCCGTACAGCACCGGAACGAAGTGATGATTTTTTCTACCATAATAAAAAATTAGTTCTAACCATTTTTAAAGGTGACAAATACACACTGACTAGTAGTTGGTAAATTTTAAACTTTGGCTAATCAAGGCATGAATACCATCACTCTTAAGGCCATGGTGGAAGAGAAGAAAATTTAATTTAAAAAGATAAAACGCAACGTGTAGCGCGCGTCGGATGGTTCGCACGACTTTTATATGACGACGTTGTAGCTAATTAAAATAAAATAAATGCCAGTAGATTTTTCAGACATATTAGTAATCGGAGTTTCTTCAAGAGCACTCTTCAATTTAGAAGAAGAAAATGCTGTATTTGAAAAAGAAGGAATACAAGGGTATAGAAAATACCAGCAGGAACGGGAAGATGAACCCTTAAATCCAGGAACAGCATTCTTACTGGTGAAAAGTTTACTTGAACTTAATAATCAGGCTGAGAAAAGAATTGTAGAGGTTGTAGTAATGTCCAGAAACAGCCCAGAAACTGGGGTGAGAATGTTGAATTCAATAGAAAATCACAAGTTAGATATCACAAGAGTTGCTCTTTCCGGAGGGGAGCCATTAGCACCATATATTGAAGCCTATGATGTGGATTTATTCTTATCTAAGGATGATAAAGATGTTCAGGCGGTAATTGATTCGAGGGCTTCCGCTGCCGCTACTATTTATGAACCACCCACTGAATTTGACCCTAAAGATAATAGAGTGAAAATTGCATTTGATGCAGATGCAGTCCTATTTTCAGAAGAATCTGAATACCGTTACAAAACTGAAGGCATGGATGCATTTCATAAACATGAATCTGAGCATGTTGACGACCCTTTAAAAGAAGGTCCTTTTGCCAAGTTACTAATTAAACTCTCAAAAATTCAAGAGCATTTACCAACAACAATCGAGCTAACTCCCTTAAGACTCTCAATTGTTACCGCACGAAATGCACCGTCACATATGAGAGTAATTAAGACTTTGCGGAAGTGGGGTGTTTATGTTGATGAAGCACACTTTTTAGGTGGTTTGTCTAAAGATAAAGTGCTGAAGGCATTTGGAGCACATATATTTTTTGATGACCAAGAAACCCACTTAGAAGCTACGAGTAAAGTAGTGCCTTCAGGAAAAGTGCCATATAGTTCTGATTCCAAAATGCAAGTAATAAACAAGAATAAGTAAAGCTGGCTACAACAACGCATATTCTGCGAAAATTAGAGTAAAGTGGACTTCATTACGAGGGGACGTTGCGAAGCAATTATCACTCACAAGTCTATGGTGGAAGAGAAGGAATTTTAATTTAAAAAGAGACAACGTTACGTAAACTGAAAACAGAGTAAAGGCCTTCCCTTCGGTGGGTACCTCATACAAACATCCACTGGATGTTTGGTTTTGCAAAGGCAAAACTAGTACTCGGTAACCTTCACCAAATGTCCACCGGACATTTGCTATTGCTACGCAATAGTTCGTTGCAGCAGTATACAGGGACGTTGTGTGCAATGTTGGAAAAAATCTAGATTATGTCAAGACAAAGTGAAACAGGATGTATGATTTGGCTAGGAATTGGAGGGTTTCTACTGCTTATAAACTTTCTAAAAGAAAATCCGATGATAATCGTGTACTTAATACTCGGATTAGCTTGTATTTCATTGATATTGTTTTTCCTAAATTTCCTACATACTATATATCTTATAAAATTTAACTCTACAATTAAGTCAATTTTAAAATTCAACGAGAAAGAATCGAGAACACATTTTGAAAATTTAATTCAAATCAATCGTACAGAAAAAATCGAAATTGATGAGAGATATCTTCGTTTCATTTTATCATCCAAAATATTCGATTGCTAATGAAACTTTTCGGAATTAGTTTGTTTAAAGAAAAGCAGGAAAGCCTTGAAATTTTGTACAAGGATTTAAAAAGAATTCAAAAGGAAATAAATCAAAGTTCAAGAGAGAATCTAGAGACTTTGAAGAAAATTCAACTTGCCAAAAAAGATTTGTCGGACAGGCAAAAATCTGTAGAATTACTTAAAAAGGAGCTTTCTGAAGGCAATCCATATTTAGCTAGAATAATAGCGGACTTTTATCATTACAGAGACATTAAAGTCGCTGAATATTTAAGAAGTAAAAAATATCCAGCGATTAAGGCATCAGAAAAAGTAAAGGATTATGCTTCCGAGAATAGAGAATTAAGAAGAAAATTTAAATTGACCTATAATCGAATAAAACTTTACGAAGAAGTTTTTCCATTCATTTCCGATTTAGAACCAGACGATATTGACTTTATTCTAGAACAGAAAAAGAAAAAGAGTAAAATATCTGATAACGATGACCCAGTTCGGGAATATGTTCCTGAATACGACAAGCTTACTGAGGAGGAAAGAAACCAAAGAGCATTGAATCGATATTTAAAAAGCAAAAAAAGCAATTGGGAAGTTGGAAAAATGTATGAACGTTATGTTGGCAGTTTATATGAGTCAAAAGGTTATAAGGTTGAATACGTAGGAATAGAGAAAGGATTTGATGATTTAGGGCGTGATTTAATTTGTAGAAATGCAAAAGAAACTCTTGTTATACAATGCAAATATTGGGCATCCCATAAAGAAATTAGAGAAGCTCACATAAATCAACTTTACGGTACAACAGTTAAACATTTTATTGATGAATTTAAAAATCGCTCTGAAATACTAAAAAACACACTATTTCCAGAATTGCTTGCAAGAGATGAAGTAAAAATAAAACCCGTATTTTTCACGTCAACAAAATTGTCAAAAACAGCAGAAGATTTTGCTATTGCATTAGGCATACAAATAATTCAAGAGCATCCATTTGACCAAAATTATCCAATGATAAAATGTAATTTAAACAGCCAAACAGGAGAAAAAATATACCATTTGCCAATTGACCAACAATATGACAATGTTCTAATGCAAAACGAGGAAAGAATTTATGTGAGAACCGTAAAAGAAGCAATGGAACTCGGTTGCAGAAGAGCATACCGATGGAATCCGAACAAATGAAAACAAAAAAACACTGCTCACATCATTGGCTATGAACAATTGGGACTTAAGTGATAAAGCAAAAGTATAAACATAATAAAAAGGTCGGTGCTAAACCGAACAGTTAGGGCATAAACCCCAACTGTTCATAGCCGTTACCGTTGTGCAACATTGAATTAAAACAAGAAAATATATAATATGAGAAAAATTACATTGATTTTATTCTACCTTTTAACATTAACTATATTCGGATGTAAAGAAAATGGACAAAAATCATCGGCTGAACTAAGAATGGAGCTGAAAATGCAGGAAGATAAGAATCCAATGCAATACCTAGAATTAGAAGATGTTAATATGAAAGGTAATAAAATTAAAGAAGCGAGTTTATTTTCAAGTGCGAAATACGACGGATACTTAGTCACTGGTCAAGTTAAAAATAGGGCTTCAATCGCAAAATATAAAGACTTGGAAATTACTGTTGAATTTTACTCAGAAACTGAAACGTTAATTGGAAGTGAATCGTTCATAATCTATGAATATTTTGAGCCGAATTCAACACAAAGTATTTCATTGAAAATTCAACCACCAAAGGCAATGAAGGCGTTTAAAGCTGGTATAACAGGGGCTTTACCAGCTTATTAATATGATTTGGCTTTGGACGAAAAACGTTGCTTAACAACCCATATCCCACAAAGAGAAAGGTCTAGTAGACCTTTTGATGAGCGGACATTACACAGCAATCATCGCTGAAAAGGCGAGGGCTGGTTTGAATCTTCAAAAAAAGAAAATTAACAATGAATGACCTTTTGAACTTTATAGATAAAAGTAAAGAACTGATTTCAATCATTCTAACAATAGGAATCTTCATTCTTGGCTACATCTTGGAAAGAAAAGCTAGACGTATTCAAAGAACGATGACATGGAAAGAGTATCGAACCCCAATTTTAGAATTCGCTAATGAAACAATTGATGTAATGTCCGAACTTGAAGGTCTTTGCGAAATGGATCCGGAAAAATTAGAACAAGAGTTTTATAACAAACGCAATGAATTAATAAACAAATTATCTTCTTTAAGAGATAAAGGGAAATTAATAATCCCTAATCAAGCACCAAACCTTCACGGTAATTGGAAAAGAGAGGCGTATAAAGGAGAAAGGCACGTAAGTCTCGATTGCATAATATCTACTTACTACTTGGCAATTGCGCTTGATTTTAAAAAAGGACGCTACAATAAACAATCTTTCAATCTTATCAGGATTTCTGAATTAGATTTTACAAATAAATCGATTGGTTGGAAAAGGCATCCGAATATTATTCAGGGAATTAAAATATTGAAGGCATTAAATGATTTACCACATCAATATAGTTATGAAGGGTTTGAAAAAAGGGGATGGTCAGTAAAAAAGGGGATTGTTGAGTCAAAAAGGCAATTTACCTCAATTATCCAACAAATGGTGAACACCCAAGCATGGGTTGATGAAACCAAAAAATACGAACCAAAATCAATAAAGCCAGAGAACGCCCGTTAAAGTTCCCCCTCCCCAAAACACTAAACTCTCTTTTTGATAAATAGATCCCAAACCAAGCACCCCTTCAAAACCTCCCCAGAAACAACTAACTTAGAACACCTACGCAGTTAATATACTATTGTCCCGAGACAGGGTATTACAGCAGCATAAGAGACCGTCACCCCCAACACCTCACAACCTCCAACGACCAGTGAATACCATTGAAATCAGATTAGCGAAAAAAGAAGATGCACAATGTATTGCGCTACTTGGGAGAGTAACGTTTACGGAAACGTTTGGACATTTTTTTAGAGATCAAAAAGATCTGATCGATTACTACAATTTGACATTTTCAGTTCAAAAAATTGAAGATGGAATTAAGAAACCAAACAACATTTTCTGGATAGCTTTTGTAGACCGATTACCTGTAGGATATGCAAAACTTAAACTGCATTCCAGTTCAGAATTTATTGAATCAAAAGACGTTTGCCAACTTCAGAAAATCTACGTTTTGAAAGACTTTCTGTCAATGAAAATTGGATTTAAATTACAAGATCATCTATTAAGAAAAGCAAAGGAATTGAATTTTAATAAAGTTTGGCTCTCCGTGCTTAACAGCAACGAGAGAGCAATAAATTTTTACAAAAAAAACGGGTTTGAAAAAATCGGTAATCACGATTTTCAAATTGGAAAAGAAAATTTCGAGTTTATTGCAATGAAAAAAGAACTTTAAAAGACAGTGGTTAATAACGGCTAGAAGAATTGCTTTAAATCGACTCTCAGCCATAACTTGAACCAAATTTATGATAAACAAAACCTCTCTAATATTAATTATGGGAATATTAAGCTTCTTTGGTTTTAAATCTAGTAGAACCGAGACTGTCACTTATGAAGAGCAAATTGAAGTTTTTAAAACACTAGGATATGAATTTGCAGGGGGTGTTACGAAAGAAATGATTTTGACTGATGGTTATGGAGAAGCGATGTGGGATCAAATCCGAAAGGAAAGGCTGCAACAGATAGAGGAGAAACCCTTCTCTCGACTCTATTTTTATTATGGTTGGAGCAGTCCGAAAATTCCAAGCTTGAATTTTAGCGACAAATGCATTTGGTTTGACCTTGAATTTATCGACTCGCCGGATCAGTATATCCATTTTATGGAAAGAATGGGAACTATAACTGAAGGCGAAATTGAATACACTGAAATTTCTATTGTAGTTGATGATGAAAATTATGAATGGATTCACTTTAAAGTAAATGGAATTAGTAAAAAATGGAAATTGCAAAAAGTAGGTTTCATTGCTGATTCATTTTTTAAAAGGTTTTCGTATTTAACAGATGAATTGAATACAAAGGGTAAATACACGTATTATGATGAAGGTGGACAACAATTTGTAATTGACTATGCTACAGAAAGTGAACAAAAGGAATTCAATGAAAAAACTGGCTTGAATAGAGAATGGTTGGATGAAGGAAATCATTTTACTGAGCCAAAGTAAAAACTGCGGTTAATAACACATGCTTTACCAAAAACTCAGCTAACATTCGCCATCACTCACAAAACCTTGATGGCAGAGAAGAAAGTTTAATTTAACAAGAAACAACGCTGCGTGTAGCGTAGCACGGAAGGTTCGCATGGTGTTTAAACATGAGCGTTGACAACTATTGTAAATGAAATACTGTTTTTATTTTATACTAATATTCGCGTTTGGCTGTGATCAAAATAGAGACAGCACAAATGGTACAACATTAGAGGTTCCAGGTACTTATAAAATCATTCAAAATGAGGGTGTAGAAAACGCAGACTCATATATAGAACTGAATGATTCTACAGCTGTTGTATATTATCTTTCTGAATCCAGTAATCATCCATTTGTTCTTCATAATTATTCAATTAATAATGTAGATAGTAATAATTACCTGCAGTTACCATTGTCTACAAATAGGACGTTTCTTATTCAGAGCACGGAAAACGGAAGTACCTTACTTTATCCGACTTTTGGGAGTAAAGACACTCTGGAATTGGAATACCAAAGTAAAAAATGGAAGCTAGAAGATATTGAAGGTTCTTGGGTAAATTCCATTTACTTAGAAAGAGAGAAAAGTAGCTTTCCTCCACCACCAATAATTTTGGATTCTATCGATGAGAGCGCACTATTACCGTGGCCTCCTAATATTGTTTTATCTAAGGACACAATTATTTTTAATGAATACATATCGAAGAAATCATCAATACAATTTGATCCCTCGAATCAGTTGATTAAAATGAGCTTGTATAGACCATTTCAATATTATAAAGATGCCGTTTGGAAAATAAAGTCGGTAACAGATTCTACCATGATTGTAGATCAGTATCAATTTTCCTTGGATTCATTGAAAACTTATGTGATACGAGATCAATTGTATAAAAAGCAACAGTAGCCAACCACCCGAATTCCACAAAGATTAAAGTCCAGCCGACTTTGGGATAAGGGGACCTTGAAACCCAATTAAAATGAAACCTGATTTTGAGAAATATAAAGACCGATTATTTAATGATCTTTTGAGTGGAAGTCACCATGAGCGATTTATGGCTTTGATAGAACAACTTCATAATCAGGGGAGTACGAAAAAGGAAATTCATGAGTTGTTTCTGGAGTTCCATAAAGCAATTCAGATTGACCCAAGAACCAAAGAGAAGGAAGTAGTTTATGATAATTTAAGCGATTTCATGGATGGATTTGTGGATCATGGAGTTGGATTTAAAATTCTTCCGAATGAATCGTATAAATGAAAGGCAAACGAGTTAAAACAAAAGATAAAGCGCCGTAAACGTGCTATTTTAAAGACCTTCGACAGCAATAAATAAAGTAATTTGATCTCTAAAGAAGTAAAGGAAAAGGCAATCTTGTCCACTCAGTATAAAATTGACAAGCTGAAACGGGAAACTGGTATTTTCAAAAGAAATAAATGGAAAACCATAGGGTTTGGAGTGTTGATTTCAATTTTGGGACCTTTATATAATTCGGAATCTGATCCTTTAGGAAGATCTAGAAATGCCCTTGAGGTTAGTGAGACCAGTCACCTTAAACTCACCATTATTACCGCAATTTTTTATTTTGTCTTTGTAGTGATTGCCCATTATGTCTGGAAAAAGAACGACGAACGTAGGTTGAACGCTTTGGAAAAGAAGAAAGCGCAGTTAGAATTGGAAATGGAACTTTTTCATTCAGAATAATTTAGTTCGACCCACACCTCATTTCCCCGCTTTAGAAATAAATCCCAGCATCAGAAACAACAAACAATAACTCCGCTTTAAAATGTTTAAGTTAGCTCATGGAAAAGACAAGATCTTCAGAAGATTCCCATAAGAACGCCGCTGTGGCCTGGCCCGAATTATCTGCAGAGATGATCGAGATTTTAAAGCAAAACGGCACGGAGCAAAGCCTCAAGGAAGGAGAGGTTTTCTTTGAAGTTGCGCAAGACACTTATGACTTTGCTTATATCACAGATGGCGCCTTGAGTATAGTCGATCGCGCGAAAGGGCAACGGGTCATCAGCATTAAAGAAGGACAATTTGTAGGTGAAATTGGCATGCTGATGGGGCAAAAGACCTTTTTGGCGGGAATTGCAGATTGTCCAACCACGCTGATTCGGGTTCCGTCAGAACGGATCTTGGAGCTCATAAGCGCAGTCCCAGAACTGGGTGACATCTTGGTTCGTGCCTTTACCGCGCGCAGGCATATGCTCATAGAGTGGGGTGAAGGCGGTATTGTGCTGGTTGGAGAAGTGAATAACAGCAAGACCAATCGACTTTTGGAGTTTCTAAACAGGAGCCGTATTCCGCATCGGTTTGTCAATATTGATGACACAGCGGAGATAGAAGATCTATCCAAGGTATGTACCATTCCCGATTCTCGATGCTTTGCGGTGGTGGGTAATTCTAAAGTCATTGAAAAACCGAGTCCCATCAATATATCGGCCTACCTGGGTTTAGATCTGGAGTCGGAGGTCAATGAGGTGTATGATGTCATCGTTATTGGCGCAGGACCTTCTGGTTTAGCAGCTTCCATTTACGCCAGTTCAGAAGGCTTAAAGACCCTCGCCATAGAAGATATTGCTATTGGTGGTCAAGCCGGGACTTCATCTAAGATTGAGAATTATTTTGGCTTCCCAACGGGCATCTCAGGCAGTGAGTTGGCCTATAACGGGGAGATCCAAGCCATAAAATTTGGAGCCAAGATCACGGTCCCAAGAAGGGCTGTTGGCTTGACAAATAAGAACGATCGATTCTGTATCAAATTAGATGACGGAAGATCGGTTTATGGCAAGTCGGTTATTTTGGCCAACGGCGTACAGTACCGCAGACTCGATGTTGATCGTATGAGTGATTTTGAAGGAAAGGGAATCTACTATGCAGCAACTGAACTGGAGGCCAAATTTTGCAAAGGAACCAATGCGGTGATCATTGGCGGCGGAAACTCTGCCGGGCAGGCCGCGATGTTCTTATCAAGACATGCCGAAAAAACATACCTAGTGGTGAGAAGGGACGACTTAAGCGCCACCATGTCTTCTTATTTGTCGGACCGAATTGAAAAGGATCCGAGAATTGAGATCGTCACCAACTCAGAATTAAAAGGGCTTAGAGGCACCGATCGCTTGAGTTCCATAGAATTACACAACGCCAAAACAGGACAAACACAACAGATAAGCACTACCGCCTTATTCATCATGATAGGAGCAGTGCCTAACACGAATTGGTTAGACAGTGCGGTGCAACTTGATGATAAAGGCTTCATCGAGACCGGGATCGATGTAGGCCGATCAGATGCTCCTTATGAAACTTCACTCTCTGGGGTTTATGCTGTAGGAGATATCAGAAGTGGATCCGTTAAGCGAGTAGCCTCTGCCGTTGGAGAAGGATCTGTGGTAGTATCTTATGTGCACAAGTATTTGAGTGAAAACAAATTTTCGGGGCCCGTTTAAAAAATTACGCCTCAGCGGACTATCTTTTACATCGAATTAAATCCAATGAACGATTTCAATACTGCTTTTGATAAACTATTCAGGATGGTTTCCGTTTACGACACTTCTCCAGATGATGAACCTTGGTTTTTTGAAAAAGTAAATAAGCTGATAAACGAGCACGGTAATGAGGTAGCGATTGAGTTTGCGCAAAATGAAAAATGGCCAGAATACACCTTTGAATTACTCGTCAAATCGGGTTTAAGAGAAATACCTAAAGAAGTTTTACTTCCTTACTTAGCAACAGATAATGAAGACAATATGTACTGCACCGCTTTTGCTTTGGCAGCCTGTGGTTATGAGGAAGGCTTTGAGATATTGAGTGCTTTTGCCGATGGGTCTCATCCGTTAGCGAAGACGATCCATCCTGGGGTGGATATCTTGCCTGATTTATCCTATATAGAAGATGCTAGGGTAGATGCAATTAAAAGGCTGTGTAGGCAATATTTATAGATGTATTCAAAATTCAGTGGAATTAAAATCCTAAGATTAGTAAATTAGACGGATTCCCCACAACCTTTTTTACTTTTAAGGCACTATGGATTGTTTAGGCAGTGTGCACAGATATATAAAGCTATTATGAGAAACACTTTATTGTTAATAATGACTGTTCTATTAAGCTCATGTAAGTCTGATGGTGAATTGAATGGGGTATGGGTTGGGCCGTATAGAGGCAATCCTTTTCAAAATCAACCAACTGTCTCACGACCTTATATTCTTAGTTTGCAAAATGGGAGTTTTAAAGCAGAAGGTCTTCATTTTTCCAATGATTTTGGAGTTTATTCATACTCTTCCAAGGATTTTGAATTTAATGATGAAGGTCCCTTAGAATTTGCCTCAGCACCAAATGCTGACAGTATTGCATTTAAAGGAACTGAAAAAGATCCTTATCCAATAATATTCAGAAGGCTTCCGGACTCCTTGAAAAGTGACAGTTATGATCGCGTAAAATTAATCGGTAAAAAATACACCTTTGATGGTATAAAAGACTCAGACACGCTCTTCTTCAAAAATGATTCAATTCTTAGCTTTTCCAATTGGCCAACTGATACCTTTTACAAAAGATTCTTTTTCGAGGGTTATGATGTCATCTTTATTTCAGATGTGCGCATCCCACCACTATTTATTCGCGGAGAAAATGAGACCAAGCTTAAAGTAACTTCTTATCCTAAAAAGCTTAAGAACGTTACTTTGCAAGAGATATAATTAAATGAACAATACCATTTCCTCAAATCAAAAAAGCTTAGAAGCTCTAGAGAAACTGATGTCTTCCGGCTATTACTCTGGCTATATTTATCCAGATCGATTTGATTTGGTCAGGTCAAAATTTCCAATGAATCACAAAATATCGGGAAGACTTAATTCAGAGAAGCGGTTTGTTGTGGTCTCGGTTTTTAAAAAAGGAGTGATGACCTATATGTTTGTTGTAGTCATTGTTTTTCTAGCTTTTTTGAGTGGTTTGGCGTATTTCAAATATGGGATGTTTTACGCTTTATTCATCATTGGGTTCTTAATTACAATTTTATTGAATGAATACTTTACTCGCAGAAAAGAATTAAAACTATTTTACGACAGGTTTCTCTCATTTACAAGTGGCTAAAACTCCACACCATTCATCAAAAGCCCCAGCAAAAGCTCATTGCTGTAAGCTCAGAAACTAGTAATTTAGATGAAGTGTGCGGATCATTTGCTGTTGCTCATCAATAGTGCGTTTTAGTAGATTGCGCATACACTACAGCCAATTAAAAGTCCAGTTCAATGACCAAAGTACCCAGAAAAGCACAGCAGGTTTATTCCCGAGCCATCTCTAGTAAAGACTTTTATTCGGGCATTCAAACCCTTAGTGAAATGATTCAAAATGGAGAAGATCCTTGCAGCGCTTTATCCTTAAGATCTCATTTACACTATTTGACGGCCAATAATGATCTAGCAAAACGCGATTTGAATGATGCCATTAGCCTGGAACCGGAAAGCCGAGGCTTGTATTACGATAGAGGAGTTCTTCACAGTCATATGAAAGAGCACTATCTGGCTCTTAAAGACTTTTGTGAGGCTGTCAATCTTGCACAAATGGCTGGAGATAATGATCTTATTGACGCGGCGGAGCATCATTTTATTGAGCTTCTTGAGAATATGAGGACTATGTAGTGTTATTGAAAAATAGCAAATTAGAGCAAGTCCGCGGACGTTGATCTTAATTGGACCAAAACTGTACTTAGAAGAAGAACATATAATCAATTTAAAACGGATTTACGAATCTGAAAATCAATCGTTGCATAAAGCTGAATTTGTTGACGAAGCAGGAAATCCACATTCAGATTATGAGCGAGTTCTATTAGAACTAGTAGCAATGGATTATATCGAATCAGAAAATGATGAAGATATATTTTTCTTAACCAGCTTTGGTTATGATTGCGTTGAGCAGTTGAATGGAAAAAAGAAAGGATAATTCCCGATCGACGAGCAATCCAGTCTGAATAGATGACTGATATGATTCAAAAGTTTGGGACTAAGAAGTTTAAAAAGTATGTCTTTATATGGTTAATAGCATTAGCGGTTTTTATAGGGGTTTACAGGTACTTTTCTCCAAATTCTTTTCAAAAGGATGAATCTGAAATTGATGTAATATTGACAGATGAAATGATTGATGACATAAAGCAGCAAACGCAACAAAAATTAGACTCGATCAATAATAAATAGACACATCACTTTTCAATCCAAGAATATGATATTAACCGAAGGACAAATTGATGAACGGACGATCAAGAAAATTGTGGGAGAGCCGGTATCATTTGACTTCAATAAACCCAAGATAGTAGGAAGTCCACTGCTGTATTTAAAAAGATTTAATAGCCAAAAAGAGTCGGCCAAAACAATTAAGGAAAACTCCAGGTGCAATCTTGAGATTCGAAGTAATGGGCTCATTCTACACACCAATATTTTAAACAAAAGGACCTTGCTTCTTATCCCTAAAAAGGAAAATACCTATCTCAAAATAATAAAGGGCTCAGAAAAAATAGATCCTTTTTTTCTCTCGCCAATGTGGTGGCTTTTAAAATTTGGAGTTTCTGTGAGAGTGGCTAGAAACTTCAAAATTATGACTCATGAATATTCAATAGATGAAATGAAGCTTGTTTTAAAAACTGAGGATCACGAGCTTGAATTTACAGCAAGCGGCTATTTATTTGAAAGGCATTTGGACTTCCTTAAAAAGCTGGAGTACGCCTATGACATAGAAGTAGTGTAGCGCCCCAACGCTTAACACAGCCGTACCTCAATTGAGGCCACGTTCAATAAGTTTAGACTTTATATTATCAACACAGCAGAGCGTTCACACTAACAGAAAACCGCTATATTCGGGCTGTAAATTGTTTTAGAGAACCATGAAAATGGACAGCTATAAAAGGCTTATCGAAATTATTGATGCGAATCTGATATACTGTTTGATTCCAATAATTCTCACCCTTATCCTTGTAGAACTGATTTTTAAAAATCGATTTGAGACCAAAAAGGTTCTCAATTTAGTCCGATGGATAATGATCATATACACTGCCGTAACCTTTGCTGTTTACTTCATCGGTATGGCCGTTGATCCGCAAGAGTATGCTTTTGTTAATAGAGCCACCGGACCTTATGCCATCCTCCATTGGATCATGCTTTTAGCTGCTTTGATCTTACCGCTAAGTTTGCTTAAAAGAAAGTTAGCATCAAAGTTTTGGTATGTGCTATTAGCTGCCTTTGCGATGAAAATCGGCATGTACATGGAACGGTTTATAATTCTATTTACGGGTTTTCATCGAGATTACGATACGGAAAATAAAACTTCTGAACTCGTAGAATCCGCTACCTATGGAGTTGGAGTATTCTTTGTACAAGGTTTAATAATTGCATTCGTGACTTTGGTCGTGTTTGAATTCTTAAAAAGAAGAAAAACGACCATCAGTTAAGGGACAAACTAATGAAAGACAGACCCATTTTGTTTTTAGCCATCGCGCTGACTTTAGTTGTTGAAGTCGTTTTAATGATAGTCGTTTACAACAAAGTTGGCCCCGATAGACTTCCTGCTCAATTGGGGCGTTTGGCTTTTCAATTGCTTTTGATCCTTTGGCTTTCAACGCGCAGATCAGGCATCGCATTGTTTCTACTGGCGGGTTATCACATAGTATCAGCGATATTTGGAATGAACTCAACGGGTTCAGCCGAGCTATTAGGCCAAGCTTTAATTGGTTTTCATTTGATCATTGGCGTTGTGATCTACTTCCACCAATCCATTGAAAATAGAATTCGAATAAAAAAGGTGGATTAGCGGCACGACGGCTCACCCAAAACTTCCCAAAAAAGAAATATCTTAGAAAAAGCTAAACCAAACCATCTTTAGCGTATGGCCTTAGGAAAATCTTCTCAACACCTCAAAGAACTCACCTTTACCGATCGATCTCCAGAAGACACCCTCACCTTACTCATCGCCGCGGCCAAAGCCATGGACTGGAGCATAAGCAGTGTGGCTCAGAACGGCTTTAAGGCCAGAACTAAGATGTCTTTGAGTTCTTGGAGTGAAGATGTGACAGTTGTGGTGGAGGAGCAGACCGTAAAAATGAAAAGCATTTGTACCGGGCAGATCTATGACTGGGGCAAAAATAAGCGCAATCTAGAGGGCTTGCAGCGAGAGTATGAGAAATTATTGTCTCAAACAGATACTGACGGAATTGTAGCCTTAAAAGCAGAACAAGACTCTAATGAAGACATAGAACCTGCTGAGGTGATGGACACGCAAGGGCAAGAAGAAGAGGCCGCAGGAGGACTCAAAGACTTCTTCAGCATTTTTGTGCCGACAGAGGGTTACTTCATCACACCTATTTTGATCAATCTAAACATATTGATCTTCATTCTCATGGCGGTCTCTGGCGTAGATATTATGTTGCCAGATAACGAAAGCCTCTTGGATTGGGGCTCCAACTTTAAACCGCTCACCATGAGCGGGGAGTGGTGGCGTTTGGTAACGAGTTGTTTTGTGCACATTGGCGTGTTCCACCTTTTGATGAACGCCTATGCGCTTTTGTATATCGGAATCCTTTTAGAGCCTTATCTAGGAAAGGCACGTTTTTTAACCGCATACTTAGTCACAGGAATCTTATCAAGCACGGCCAGCTTATACTTCAATGACTTTACCATCAGCGCAGGAGCCTCTGGAGCCATCTTTGGGATGTACGGGGTATTCTTAGCCATGTTGACCACCAAACTCATTGAGAAGACCGAACGCAAGGCCTTACTGTTGAGTATTGGTGTTTTTGTTGGTTATAATTTGCTCAACGGTTTTCAAGAAGGCATAGACAATGCCGCGCATATTGGCGGTTTGGTTAGTGGTCTTGTCTTGGGATACGCTTGGGTGCCAACTTTAAAGAAACCTGCGGATGAGCGTTTGCAAACTACCAGTGTCATTGCAGCTGCAGTCGTTGGTTTAAGTTTTGCCGCTGGGGTGTTGACCATGGGTGGCGGGCAAGATATAGCCAAGTTTGAGCCGGAGATGGATCAGTTTATCGCTTTAGAAGAAAAGGCCATGGTGATCTTTGATATGCCCGCGACAGCTTCAAATGCAGAATATATTACAGAGATCGATCGCAATGGAATACCTTCTTGGGAAGAGGCGCTAGAAGTCACCGAGCGTATTGCCACTTATGATCTTCCGGAGGACTATTTAAAGCGCAACGAACTTTTAAAGGAATACTGCCAGTTGCGTATTGAGAGCTATAAGCTCATCCGTAAAATGATCGTTGAGGATACCGACGCCTATCAAGAGCAGATCAATGAATACAACCAACGCATAGATGGGATCATCAGTTCTCTAGACGATATTTAAGGCCTTATTGGCCGCCAGCTCTCAGATTCAGTTCGTTGTAATGGTGCGTTGCTAAATATTCCTGCCTAAGACTTTCCAAGTATTCTTTCAGGACTCCATGCTGCTCGTGATCCTTATTCAAAACATCTTTGAGGGCTGCATCTCGAACCGTGATGATGATATACCATTGGCCGCTGCGTGAAGTATGAAGGTCTTCCAAAAGAGGCGTGGAGCCGTCGTTCTCCAATTTTGCGTCTACCAAGATCGGGATCAGGTTTATGGTTTTGGTGGTGCGTTCACATTCGTAGAAACTCAGGTACAGCGTTTTCTCATCGAGTTCAAAAGGTACATTGTATTCTACCTCCGTATAGGCCAGATCGTATTTGCTGTTGACGTAACTGTAAAACTCATTGGCATCTTTAGGATCTTCAAAAGCAAAGCCAGAACCCTGCGGCAGCTCCTTAGAGAATTTCTTGGTCTCTACAATTTTATGAGTGTCAATTTTGGGCGCGATCCGCGTTGGAATGCAGCTGTAAAGGGTCAAAAGCAGTAGTGCGAGGGTGGCGGTCTTCATCGTTTTTCTTTGTTTGCAGTTGGAGCAAAAGTCGCGCCAAAGTGAAAAGAATGTCTTAACTTTTATAGCATTCCAATTAGATCAAAACACATTTATGAAAAAGGTTATTTTCTGCAGTTTATTTTTGCTGATGAGTTGCGTTCCGCTAATTGCTCAAGAGCAAGACAAGGCGTTTGTTCGGGATTATGTGGAACGCTTAGATAACTCCAGAAAATACCTCCTATTGGTAGCTGAGCAAATGCCAGAAGCGCAGTACAATTTCAAAGCTACCCCTGAATCCTTGAGCTTTGCCGAGAACTTGATGCATATTGGCTTTGCTATGGATTGGCACAGTCAGTCTTTATTAGGAGGCAGAGAAGCCAGAACCTGGGCGACTGATACTGTTTTCAAGGTCGCAGATAAAAGCAAGATAGAAATGATAGGTTTAATTGATAAGACCTTTGAACAGGCCTTGACATTGCTCCGGGAGTTTGATGTGAGCCAACTGGAAGATCGGCTGGATTATTTTGGACTGGACCGAACCAAGCGGCATATTTTTATGCTCTTAGCTGATCACATCACCCACCATCGTGGACAAATGTTGGTTTCGCTGCGTTTAAACGGAATCGTGCCTCCACGGTACGTGTTGTTTCAGTGAGGATTAAGGCTTCAATATTATTTTGTTTAACGACAATTAGTTAACTTTAAACAAAATAATGAATAACCTTTTTGAAAAAGCTCTATACTTTTTTCCTTTCAGAGCGTTCCAAATTAAATATAGAACGTTTTATGCTCTACGTTGCCCTGCTGGGTTTCGTAATTCATTTAGCGCTCATATTCCTGAACAAATGGGGCATAACATCAGTTTTTGCTGAATCAGACCTGTTGCAGAATCCCATATCGGCGGTCTACACACCCTTCAGTTTCATTTTGGTGTATGAGGTTTATCTGCTTATTTACTATTTGCCTAAATCGTTCACAACTTATATTACCAAACAGTATCAGATCATTACCCTGATCATCATTCGCAAGCTCTTTAAAGATCTGGCAGAACTAGAGCTCACCACCGATTGGTTTGAAATCAAGGGCGATCTGCAATTTACATATGACCTTTTAGCATCGCTGATCTTGTTTTATTTGATCTATCAGTTTCAAAAACAGGGCAAGCGTTTGCGCTCCAATTCGGCCATATCAAAACTAAAGACCCAACGCTTCATTGCCAGAAAACGGATCATTGCCACCCTTTTGGTACCTCTGTTCTTTGTCTTGGCGCTGTTTACGCTTTCAGGATGGATTGGAGCGGTTTCTCTAGAAAGCGCCAATATGCCTGCTTTTACCAGTATCAATAATCTTTTCTTTGACGAATTTTTTACCCTGCTGATCCTGGTAGATGTGGTCTTGTTGTTGATCTCACTATTTTATACCGATGAGTTCCATAAGATCATCCGCAATTCAGGCTTTGTGGTTTCCACCATTTTGATACGAATGTCCTTTGGCGTCACCGGACTAATAAGTACTGTTCTTATTGTAGTGGCGGTACTTTTTGGGCTGTTGATCATTCTCATTCACAATAAGTATGAGAAAGATCGGTCACAAGGAAAGGCAGCTTTAGGATTCGGTACAAAACAAACAATCGATCAATCAAAATAATTCACCAACTCATGAATTACAAATGCATTTTATTCAGTTTTCTCTTAGTAATAGGAGGAAAGGCATATAGCCAAGACAGCGAGTTCTTAATGCTGTACGAGTCAGAGGGTATTAAGGTTCAAGGCTATTTGCAATTTGGAGTCAATGCCGTGGCAGAGACCAACCTCTTCTGGAATTTAGCCGATGTCCCAGAACTTGACTACGACTCAGACACCCAATGGTTGGAAAGCTATGCCAAGCCTGGCCTTGGATTTACTGTTCCTGTTGGGAAGTCAAAGTTCTACGGCCGTGTGTCGGCAGTGTGGTCGGGAACCTTAGGCACAGATGCTTTTGATGAAGGTGATACGGGCAGATTCACTTTAGAGGAATCTCACATAGGTTATTTGTTTGCTATAAACGAGCACAGCTCTTTGGACCTATCCTTGGGGGGGCGTGAGTTAAAACTGGGAACCGGAATGCTCATTGCCAATGGTGGAGTCAGTGGTTTTGAACGCGGTGCGCTCAAGTTTGGTCCGCGGAAGGCTTGGGAGATGTCAGCCATAGGGCATTACAACAATAAAAACTTTAATGCACGAGCGTTTTATCTCGACCCTAACGAACTCCCATCCAACGACACCAAAAACGAAATTGTGGGTTTTGATGCCAATTGGACGGCTAACCCTAACAAATTTTTCGGCTTTAGTTATTTGAATGTGATCCGCTCTGAGGCCCCTTATCCGCAAGCGGCTCCTGGCGGGGATGGCCCACCAGAGATCATTGCGGGAGGGCGTGAAGATTTGAACGCATTGAGTTTTTATGGAAAGACCTATCCCTTTAAAGGAAAGCTAAAAGACTTTTTTACCGCCTTGGATTTTGCCTATCAATGGAACCAGCGATTGGATCTGAACGCTTGGGGCGGCAGGGCGCAATTGGGCTATGATTTTAAAAAGCTAAAATGGACCCCAACCCTCATGGCAACCTACCAGATCTTTTCCGGGGACGATCCGAACACACCTGGGCTGGAACGCTTTGATCCGTTGTACTATGAAGGATCGCCGAGCGCCTGGTCAACAGGTTCTAAATCCTCTATGGTATTTATTAATTCCAACCTGAGGTCCTTTATGCTCAGTTTGCGTGTGATGCCCAGCCAGAAAGACATTCTTACCCTGCGCTATGCAAATATTGCGGCCCAACAACTCAGAAGTCCCATTCAGTTTGGTCAAGCAGCTCGTGTGGAATTCTCAGACGGGATCCCGACAGTGGTCTCTGGAGTGACCGAGGCGAATTTGGCGAACGATATCTTTTTAGAATACAATAGGGTGGTGAGTCGTAATCTGTTTGTAAACGCGGGATTTGCGTTTTCTTTTGCTGGAGATGGCATCAACAACATTGTTGGAGACACCTCGGTATGGAGCGGCGCTTTTGTCAATGTGGTATTCAATTATTAAAGAGAACATTTTGTATTTTGAGGATCGATTCTGATCAGACATAATAACAATCAAGAAATGAAGAAAAATTATTTGTGGGCCGTACTTTGTTTAGGCCTTTTAATAGCCTGTAAGGGCGACAAAACTGAAGAAACCACTCAAGCCGCAGCTACCATGTACTTTGGAGGAGAGATCCTCACTATGGTGGGAGACAAGCCTCAATACGCAGAAGCCTTAGTAGAACGTGACGGAGAGATCGTTTTTGTAGGTAATAGTGCAGAAGCCATGCAGGCTGCAGGGAAAGGACATAAAATGGTTGACTTGAAAGGAAAGACCATGGTCCCGGGCTTAATTGACGGCCATGCGCATTTCACGAGCTTTTCGGCCCAGGCCATAGGCGCACAGCTATTACCTTCGCCAGATGGTCGTGCAGATGATATTCCAACCATCATCGAGGTGCTCAAAGCTTGGAACACTCCAGAAAATCGGGAGCTTACGGGTTGGATCTTCGGAACCGGCTTTGACGATTCGGTAATTGCAGAAAAACGTTTTCCTACCAAACACGATCTGGACCAAGTGACCACAGAGTTCCCGATCATGATCATTCATATCTCCGGACACTTCGCTGTGGTGAATTCCAAAGGTTTGGAATTGTTAAATATTACTGCAGACACGCCAGACCCAGAAGGAGGAATCATCAGAAGAGAGCCAAACTCTCAAGAGCCCAATGGGGTATTGGAAGAGCTGGCTGCCATCCCCAATATGTTCGCTTCCATGATGCCTAAAACTCCAGAGAGTAATATGCGCTTCTTTGAAGCGGGGCAAGAAATGGCGCTCTCTTACGGATATACAACGGCTCAAGACGGACGCTCCATGGATCTCTCACAAATGACCACCATGGCGGAACAGCAAAAATTGAAGCTAGATGTAGTGAGCTATGTGGATTATTCCGTTGCAGATAAATACATGAGCACGCCTTGGAACAGCAAGTCTTATATCAATCACTTTAGAGTTGGGGGGATGAAGCTGACCTTGGACGGATCGCCTCAGGGAAGAACGGCTTGGCGCACTCAGCCTTATTTGATTCCACCGGATGGGGCCGATGCAGATTATGTCGGTTATCCAGCCATTCCCAATGACGAGGATGTGACGGCCATTTATGAGAAAGCCTTTCAAAACAATTGGCAAACCCTTACCCACGGAAACGGAGATGCCGCCATGGATCAAATGATCAGAACCTTAAAGCCGCTGGCAGAGAAGTACGGGAATGAGGACCGTCGTTTTGTGCTTATTCACGGGCAGTACATCCGTATGGATCAATTGGACGACTTCAAAGAGCTCGATGTTGTTTTGAGCTTATTTCCCTTGCACACCTATTATTGGGGCGATTGGCACCGACAGCTCATTGGGCAAGAATTGGGGGATAAGATCAGTCCAACTCGATCGGCTTTAAACAAAGGCTTAGACATAACCATACATACTGATGCCCCTGTGGCACTACCAAACTTGATGCGCGTTATTTGGACGGCAGTGAGCAGAACCAGTCGCTCTGGAGCAGATATAGGCGCAGCCGAACGTTTAACACCCTATGAAGCGCTTCAGGCGATTACCATTTGGAGTGCGTATCAGCATTTTGAAGAAGATACCAAAGGAACGCTAGAGGCAGGGAAGATGGCAGACCTCGTGGTTTTAGATGCAAACCCATTAACCGTTCCGGTAGACGAGATCAAAGACATTCAGGTACTAAAAACGATCAAAGAGGGCGAACTCGTTTTTGATCGTCAATAACTAACCATCAACCTGAAAACAAAAACCCTCGGTGAAAGCCGAGGGTTTTTTCTGGTCGCGATTTTGGCTTTATTGCTTCAAGTACACCAAACGCTCTAATCGCGCTAGCTCTTTATCATCAACGTATTTGCCAATTTCCTTTCTAAATTGCTCCATAGAAGTGTAGGGACGGTACTCTTCAAATTCATGCGTCATACGGTCTCCAACTCCAGGAAGCGCTTTGATATCTTCGTTTGAGGCAGTGTTGAGTTCCACAGGAACAAAAACGTAGTTCAAGTAGTATTCCACCTGCGCCTCATCTACATATTTACCGATCTCTTTGCGGAACTGCGCCACAGAGGTATACGGTCTGTATTCTTCAAACTCATGAGCCATTTTGTCTCCTACACCTGGGATCATTTTAAAATCAGCCTCGGCAGTAGTATTCAAATTGAAAGGAACAAAGATGGCTTTATACAGCTCCTCCTTGTTTGCAGTATCTCCCAAGAGTGCATCAAAGTCGTTCATGCTTAAAAAAGGTTGTGCTTCGATAACCTTGGCGATCATCTCATCGCTCATCCCAACGGCCTTAAGATTATCTTCTGTCGCTAGATTTGCATTGAGAACCGTTACAGGGATCTCAACTCCTTCTACTACGGTGTCTGCGGATTTGGTCTCGGTCTGCTCCGTGGTAGTGGTTTCTTCTGCAGTTTCTGCTTCTTTCTCCGATTTACAAGCCGTGAATGCTAGTGAGGCAACAAGGGCTGCAAAAAGTAATTTGCTCATTGTTTTCATGTTTGTTGTTTTATTAAAAGGGTGTAAGTGTATCCAATAAGTGCCAAGGCGATCATACTCCCAGGGGCCAAAGCAGGCAGCGCGCCTGACAGACTTTCTGAGAAGAGTTCCCAACCTTGAGCACTGGGTTTCATTTCCAATTCAAATTCATAATTGGCTTTCATATGCAGGTAAACCCCCACCAAACCGCTCAGAGCGGAAAGACCCAGGATTCCCTTAAAAATGCGCAAGGAAAGCCCCGAGGGTTTGCTCAAAACCCAAACCATTCCCACAAGGGCAGCGCCAATACAGATCAGGGGAATCAATTGCCAAGCATCTTCATAATGATCCAACAAATACAGCTCAAGCCCAGTGCCAATCAGCATGAAAAGCAAAGCGATGAGGAGTATTCTTAAAACGGATCTGTGGGGTGATGGGGTCATAAGCCACACAAAAGTACAACGGTCCATCGGCTTAAAAAAATTATTTAGACAAATTCTAAATAAAGAATTTCACGGGAGACCCCATGCACATATTATGATCTCCCCGATCAATGAGTAAATGATCTTTAAGAAATTACGCTCAACATGTTCTCAGAACATTTCACTAACTTGAAGTACAATTAAACCAACAACGTATTATGAAAAATCTAAAAAAATCCCTCTTAGCAGTTGGAGTAGTAGCCTTAGGGGTTGCCGTTTATGGTTTCACCACTGCGGATGAACCCACAACACCGACTGTTGAAACTGTTGCGCCTGTAGCCGCTCCTGCCAGTTCTATTTCTTTAGACAACGCCCGTTTGCACCGAAACTTGTTTTTAGCAGAGAATCCAGAAGCTGCTTCTGATTTCACTTTTGACTACGAGCAGGTAAAGCAATTCATTGAGCATATTGAATACCGCAAATCTCAGGGCGAAGATGTGAGCAAGATCCGCGTATACCTATCGCAATATGAGAATGGAGAGAATACTGCCTTTATTGCGCCTATCAAGGAAGACGGGAAACCGAATTACGATATTGAAGTGATCAATATTGGACAACAAGGAAGACCACCAGGACACTACTAGGCTGTTTAAAACTTTATAAAACGCAAGCTCTCAACGGCTTGCGTTTTTTGTTAGAATACCCGTTATTGGGTATGGATTGCAGCTGCTTTTAGGCCGTAATTTGTTTTCAAATAATAGAATCATGAGAAATTTTTGCACCGCCTTATTGGTACTTTTTGGATTGACCTCCGCCTTTGCCCAAACAGAAATCAGCGACTTTGAAATAGAAGATAGACTGCTGGTCAATAATGACCGCCTCATTATCATGGACTTTTACGCCACCTGGTGTGCGCCTTGTAAAAGAATGGAACCCATCATTGCCCGCTTAGAAGAAGAGTTCCCCAATGTGGACTTTTACAAAATGGACGTGGATAAAAATGAGGCCGATGATGTCTTAGAAGTAGAATCCATCCCAACCTATATCTTCATTAAGAACGAGGAGAATCTGGAATGGGTAGAGGGCGCTATGTCCTATGAAGACATGAGAGCCAAAATTTTACAGTATAGCGGAGGAAGTGGGGGCTCAGGCAACGCGCCGATCACTTCTGTAACCGATGATTTTGACCCAGATTATTATCACGGGGATTCAGACGAATTTAGCTCGTCAAAGATCCGTAGTTTATCTGGAGATTGGAGTGCTTTAAATGAGCTGGCATGGCACGCCTACTTGGAGCACAACGATGTAACCGTACTTTTAAAGGCGATTGATATTGCTAATCAGTCCATTGAATTGGATGAGAACTACTTCAACGTAGATACCTTGGCAGCTTTGCTCTATAAGACTGGGAACTATACTCGCGCGCTCAAAGAGGCCAAACGCGCCATTTCTTTAGCCAAAGAAAACGGAATGGACTATGAGGCCACAACAGAGCTTATTGATAATATCATTGATAGGATGTAATCCACCTTAAATAAAGATGCATAAAACCACCGCAAACGGTGGTTTTTTTGTAGGGGTAAACCCCTGATTTAAGGAGTAAAGCTTGCCCACATAGCGGTATTTTATATCTTTAAATCACTAAATGATTCACCATGTCCGCAACCGCTACTCCTGTATTTAAAGATCGTATTCAACTGCCGTTTCATTTTGATGCAGCAAAGATCTATGAGGAGTTCAAAGCGCTACAGCGCAATCAATTTGAGTATTATGATGTAGTGCCGATGCGTTCGCCAGCACATTTGGTAGACCGCTCCATTGCGTTCCCACCTCCTGCAGAGGACTATGCAGACGGAACATGGTGTGATTGGTTGAACAATATAGAATTAGAATCATCACCCTATACCAAATCCATAGTGGAGCAGTTTCAAAAGCACGCCACCGTCAATTTGGTACGCTTGCTGCGTTTGGCGCCGGGAGCCGTTGTAAAAGAACACACGGACCCTACCCTGGGAATTGAAATTGAGCGCTCCATGGTGCGATTAACCATTCCGGTATACAATGCGCCAGGGGTGGAGTTTTACTTAAACGACAGCTTATTAACTATGAAACCGGGGGAGTGCTGGTATTTGCGTTTGACAGATCCGCATAGAATAATCAATGCAAGCTCAGAAGAACGTGTAAACCTCACCATTGATATCATTCCCAACGATTGGTTTAGGGCCCAATTAGAAAAACATCAATAAATCAAAAAACCCTCCGCGATAGCTCGGAGGGTTTTTCTAATGCCACTTAGGCATTACAACATAAGTGGGTAGTACTATTCGGCAGTCGAAGTTTGTTGTACAGCAAGGTTGTAAATAACCAAACCGAACCCGATTTTGTTGATCGCATCTGCAATGTTGTAGAATACGTCCATGCTCAATCCACCAAAGATTCCTTCATACCATCCTGGCGTACCGGCCATGTATCCGATAGGGTAGATAGCCCATCCTACCAATACGAACCAGCAAAGGATCTTGTGTGAACTTGCAACGGATCCTCCGGCAGCTTTGGCAAGCTTTGCAGCTCCGCCCAGCCAGATCTCGTACACAATAACAAAGTAAGCAATTCCAGAGATAAGACCCCACAACCAAGCGTTGTCTCTATCTACTCCTTCTCCCCAGTATCCAGTGACTAGCATCACTACAGACAATAGGATCAACTTCCACATTAGGGACTTTTTGGCTCCTGCTACCTTTAATATTAGGTAGAACTCCACACACATAAGTGGTACAGTTAGGATCCAGTCCACATAACGGAAGAAGGTTGGTGACTCCATATTGGTTGCCCAATAATCACGCATGTACCAATAGTGTACTGCAGCAATGAAGGTAATGAGTCCGGAAACGAGAATTGAAGTTCTCCATTTACGGTCAAAACTGTTCATTGAAAGAAAGAAGAAGGCAGAAGCTGCCATCATGGCCATACACCCTACAAAGAAGGTGAAGCCTACGTAATCGTCTGGCGCCAATTTAGGTACCAGTGAAATAAGGTTAGCAAAATTTTCCATATACGTATGAATTATTAATAAATTTGTTGAACTAAAATTACGAATAATTAAACAAAAAATGGTTATTTTGTTTAATAATTTAACACATTAGTTAAACAAAAAACATGGTAAAGACCCGCGAAATACTGATTATTATTACGTTTTTCAGCTTATGGCTTACCAATTATTTTGCTGCGGGTTCTCAGTCAATTTTAGCATTTTCACTCCTTTTTTCTGTAGGTTTAATTCACGGATCGAATGATTTGCAGCTTTTAAACAAGACTTTTTTCAAGACTAAAAGGACTACTTTTTTCACGCAGTTGGGATTGTATCTATTGGTCGTGTTCACTGCCTTTGCCTTGTTTTTTTGGTTGCCTGTAGTTGCCTTGACCTTATTCATCTTAGTGAGCGGCTATCATTTTGGAGAACAACATTGGGATGAATTCTTTGGCAGAAGTGTCTGGAATAAAATGTTTTACGCTTCTTACGGCTTAGGGATACTCTTTTTACTTTTCTACCTAAATCCAGAAGACACTACAGCGGTCATTGAACAATTAACAGCATTTGCGGTCCCAAAAGACTGGTTTGTTTATGGTCTAATAGGTTCAGGGGCTGTATTCGGACTCTTATTAATAAAGTATGCTTACCAACAAAAGATAGCTCCAGCCAAGCTGGCTCAAGAACTTTTATTGTTGGTTGTTTTTACCATTTTATTCTATTGGGCGTCTTTGGTTTGGGCCTTTACGATCTATTTTATCTTTTGGCACAGTATTCCTTCTATTAAGGAGCAGGTGCAATATCTCTATGGCAAAGTGACTAAGAAAAGCGTTTTGAAATATCTGCGCGGGGCCGTTTGGGTTTGGCTGATCTCTATGGTAGGACTGTTGGTTTTCTTTAAGCTGATGGAATCCGGGAACCAATCCTTCTTGACTATTTTCTTCTCTTTTTTGGGTGCGATTACCTTTGCCCACACGGTGATCATTTCCAGAATGTTTGATCAACAAAATTAAAATTAAACCTTTTTGGTATTTTGTAGTCCAACTGCAAACTACTGAACAATGAGATTATTCCCCAAGATGGCCCTTGCGGTGTGCTGCTTTTTATTTTTTGCCTGCTCCAATGACGATTCCTACTCGGACGCACCAGACAATGGCGATACCCAAAACGACAATAACGATCAATCCGGAGGAGACACTGGCGGAAACGATACTGTGGATCTGAGCCTTTACTTTGATGGCTCTATTAATCTGGATAACCTAGCAAACTACGCCAATCAGGAGGTGCCAGACTTTATTGATCTGGATCAGACGGGTCCCGATTATATCACAGATGCTGGAGCTACTCTCGGGCGTGTGTTATTCTATGATACTAATTTGTCTACCGACAATACTATTGCCTGTGCGAGTTGCCACCGACAAGAAAACGGCTTTTCTGATCTGGCTTTAGCCAGTACGGGAGTTAATGGCAGTACAGGAAGACATTCCATGCGACTCATCAATTCTAGATTTTCTAATGAAGGTCGATTCTTTTGGGACGAGCGCGCCTTGTCTCTAGAAGATCAGAGTACCCAGCCCATTAGAGATCACAATGAAATGGGCTTTTCTGGAGAAGCTGGAGCTCCAAACTTTGAAGATCTTTTAGCGCGCATGCAAGATATTGAGTACTATCCGCTGCTTTTTACAGCGGCATTTGGAGATGAAACCATTACCGAGGCACGAATGCAGCAGGCTTTGGGACAATTTATAAGCAGCATTCAATCCTTTGATTCTCGCTTTGATGAAGGCCGAGCGGCAGCACCAAATGATGGCGCGCCCTTTGCAAACTTCACGGCTCAAGAGAATCAAGGCAAGCAATTGTTTTTGGCGCCTCCCGACTTTAACGGAGCCGGAGAACGCATTGGAGGAGGAGTGGGTTGTGCCGGTTGTCACCGCGCCCCGACCTTTAGTATTGATCCTGCTAGTTTGAACAATGGGGTAATGGGCGTTTTGAGTGATCCTGGAGCTACTGATCTGACCAATACCCGATCTCCGAGTTTGCACGACATACAAAACAATGGACCCTTCTTCCACGACGGATCTGCAAGTTCTTTGGCCGCCGTAATAGAACATTATAATTCGGGTATTGAACTCAACGCCAATTTGGATCCGCGTTTGCGGCCGGGTGGAAATCCGCAGCGCTTAAACATGACCGCAGCAGAGATCGATGCACTCATAGCCTTTTTAGAAACACTCTCAGGAAGTTCAGTCTACACGGACACCAAATGGTCTGACCCATTTTTATAGAACAAAAAAACCGGCGCTAAGCCGGTTTTTTTTTAATCTTGTTTGCCGCTATGGCTTTACCTTGTCTGCTGTGATGCGTCCTTCGCGATTGGCAACCTCCCAAGCAGTTAGGAAGATCAATTGCGCACGCTTAGCCATAAGTTCATATTCGATCTTGTCTGGCGTATCGGTGATCTGGTGATAATCTTCATGTACTCCGTTGAAGTAGAAGATGATCGGAATGTTGTTCTTAGCAAAGTTGTAGTGGTCTGAGCGGTAGTAGAAACGGTTAGGATCGTTCTCATCATTGTAAGTGTAATCCAGCTCCAAGTTCACAGACTTGCTGTTCACCATTTCTGATACGTCATGCAATTCTTGGCTGAGCTTATCACTCCCGATCAAGTAAATATAGTCTGGTCCACCCGCTTTGTCTGGGTCAATACGCCCAATCATATCCGTGTTTAGATTACAAACGGTGTTTTCTAAAGGGTAGATAGGATTGTCTGTATAATAGCGCGATCCGTACAGCCCGATCTCTTCTCCCGTAACGTGCAAGAATAGAATAGAACGCTTAGGTCCGTTTCCTTCTTTTACAGCTTGTTGGAAGGCCTGAGCCATCTCTAGCATAGAAACTGTACCGCTACCATCGTCATCAGCACCATTGTAGACATTACCTTTCTTGTCCATTCCTACGTGGTCGTAGTGCGCGGAAAGAACGATCACTTCATCTGGGAATTCAGAACCTTTGATAAAGGCTAAAACGTTCTCTGAATCCTTTGGATCACGAGCGCGAGAGAAGTAGCTCGCTGGGATATTCTGGTAGTACTCTTCAGCAGTCACACCTCCGGCAATACCTTCTGACTTATAAAAATTAACCAAGTATTCTGCCGCCATCTTTTGTCCTTCCGATCCTGTCATACGTCCTTGCATTTCATCGCTTGCAAAGGTGTATAGGTGAGACTTTAGATCATCTACAGTAATGGATGCTGCGTAATCCATATTGGTCTTGTCGGCTTTTTTGTTATTCTGAGCCGGTCCGCAGCTAATGATAAAGGCCGTTAAAACGCCCATTAAAGTGTACTTCATGTTCCGATTTTTATTGTTGAAGTGATTCCCACTGCGTAAATCCGCAGGGCTGAAAACCGAGTAAAGATAAAGCAATCCCCAAGTTTTTCTGTGAAATATTTGTGAAAACCAAACCCTAAGTTGGGTAGGTGAAAACCCCTGATTTGTGAAAATACCCGCTATTGGGGATTAATTATTGCGAAGCTCCTACTATCTTTAAGTCAACTAATCGCACTACCATGGCACTATTGAATACAACCATCATTAACATCCAAGATCACACGATCGCCAAACAGCAATACGATAATTTAAATACACAGAAATGTATTTTGATGGTGGTTTTGGGTGATTCTGAAAACATTGCAGAAGGAGTAGCATTGGCAGACGAACTAGCAGACACTTCTCCTGGAGGTTTTGCCCGCAAGGTGATGTGGGTTAAAGATTTTGTTACCCTCAAGGCAGACTTAGAACCGTATTTGACTGCTGCGAGCATTATAGAAGACGATACTCCTTATGAAGAGATCAAAGTATTTTGCCTTACGTTAGCGCCGCGCAAGGCCAACTCTAGAATTCATAAGAACGGTCAAATGACCTTTGTAAAACTCGAGAAGCTTTTTGTAGAAGCAGAGTCTCAATCTATAGATCAATAAATCATGAAAAAATTCCTCCTACCGCTGTGCCTATTGATCCTGAACTTTGGGCAGGCTCAGTCCATCATTACTATGATAGAAAAGACCAGCTATGGTTCTGACACTATAGCTAAATCCGGGCCTCAAATTGTGGATATCAATGGTAATTTGAGCTTATATATAGATAAGGAACTGTTGGCAGAAAAGATAGCAGCGGAGTATCCGCAATACCAGGCATCCATTGACTTACAAAAAAAGATAGATGCTCTAGATTCAGCCTTATCGCTCCAAGAGCAAATATTTGCAGATGTTAAACGAACAACGCTTAATACAGGAGACTTAAACGCCTTGTATTCGGGACTCAATCAATTTTATCAGACCCTAGATGCTCCCGCAAATACAGCCTTAGCTGCCGAGGTGAATGACTTATTCAACGATTGGCGTGCGCTTTACGGGCGCAACGGAATAAGCTCCGATAAAGAAGTTCCAAAAGAAGTATACATATTGTCTCGACTTAATGATGAATTGGGAAAGCTTAAAACGGATTTAGAAAATAGTCCAGGTAAGTCTTACAGCATAAGCATGGTAGCTTATATGAGCAGTAAATTAGGCTCAGATCGTGTCCATATTGAAAACTTTGATAACATAAAGGAAAAGGAGGTCTACATCGTACAACGGTGGGTCACTACACTCAGTGATGATCAATTGAAACAACTTCAAAACATAAAGGAGCGGGCTGAAAAATACAATGCTGAGGCCCCCAAGGTCTTTGAACAGCTCAAGCAAAGTCTGTTGCAAAACTTTCCTGATTTAGCCTGTATTGAAACTACCAAAACTGCCATTGTTGATTTTGTGAACTCCAACCCTTTAGGCAATGTGGAGGCTGCATTGAAGGATAAGGCCAATGAGGTAGTGGCTGAGTACAATGCGATTGTGTCCTTAATAAATAATGCTAAAGCGCAGATATCGTCGTGGAATATTGATTCGGTATTTGAAATTTTGGACCTTGTACAGTCCCTACAAGCTAAGCTTAAAGACATAGAGGAAACTTTCACGAATTTTCAAAGTATTCTGGATACTTTGCAGCAATTAAAGACCAAGGCGGCTGTGCTCTACAAAGATGCATCTAAGTGCTACAGCAGTGTTAGAGATGCCGTGAATGCTATAGGGCGAATGACGGGCTTGTTAAAAAATCAAAGCGATCGTTATAAAGACAATTTGGATTTAGGAGATGAGATCCTCAAGTTCACTTTGAATGATCTGCCCAGTGAAGGATACATTAGACTCAAAGGCGCTGGCCCGCGTGAAGCAGGTGATAATTTGGAAATAAATCTTGTCCTGCTTGTGCCTAAATCAAACGCCCCGGAGAATGCTGCTGTTTCTGATGCCTACGACCCGCGTAGATTGGAAACCTGGGATTTACAGATGGAGATTATTGGTCTGAGATCTGAAACTTCTGTAGGGATTATTATGGCCGAGCCATTGAACGCTGAAAAATTACAGGGAGAATTGCCGGATGACCGACGTTTCTTGTATGCACCTTCTGCCTCGCTTTTACTCAAAATCGGTTCCAGAAAACACCGATGGTATAACGATTTTGTTGACTTAGGTTTGGGGATTGCAATATCAACACCAGACTTCAATACGGACGGAACCCCAGAGTTTGGCGTGGGAGGGATGCTCACCGTCTTTAAAGATATACTCAGCGTTGGATACAGTTACAATGTGACTCTAGATGTCCCTTACTGGCACTTTGGGATAAACCTGCCTTTTAATTTACCTGGAATACCTATTAATACACCCAAATAAAAAACAACACTTTTCTTTTTTATAAAACAAAGGAGTGATTATATTTGCAACCGCTTAAGGAGAAATGGCAGAGTGGTCGAATGCGGCAGTCTTGAAAACTGTTGAGGGTCACACCTCCGGGGGTTCGAATCCCTCTTTCTCCGCAAAAGGAAACCCGCAACGAGAGTTGCGGGTTTTTTAATTTAAGGCCGCGGCAAATGCTCGCATTTGTAAGCGGTCGTAATTAAAAAACCCAATGCGCTGCGCGCATTGTGGGTTCAATGCTTGCTCAGGATTCCCTTATGGGATGTTTTGCGCAGCAAAACAATCCCTATTCTCGCATTTGTAAGCGGTCGTAATTAAAAAACCCAATGCGCTGCGCGCATTGTGGGTTCAATGCTTGCTCAGGATTCCCTTATGGGATGTTTTGCGCAGCAAAACAATCCCTATTCTCGCTTTCGTAAGCCCGCGTAATTAAAAAACCCAAACGGCTGTGCCGTTTGTGGGTTCAATGCTTGCTCAGGATTCCATTCCGGGATGCTTCACGAAGTGAAGCAATCCCAACTAGCGCCTCCCGCTTACGCGGCTACCTTAAACAAACATCCACAGGATATTTGGTTCTGCAAGCAGAACTTCATTGCGGTAATGCTCGGAATTCTCCTTACTTCACATCCTCTTTGAAATACCCGCTAACGGGTATTGAACGCAAAGTATTGAATCCGCATCTTGCGACAATAAAACTTACAGCGATGAAATATCTATTTACACTTTTACTAATGGTGACAATTAATTTAAGTTTTGGTCAATCAGACAGTGACTTTTTGATAATTGGAGATGCAGATACTGAAGGATGCATTGGAGTTTCTAAACCAGCATTTATAAAAAATGTTTATACATCTGTAAATGTAAAGGTTACCTACAAGCGACTTGAAACCGATAGAGTTGATCTAGAACGAATGACAAATATTTTATCTCCGGGCCAGCAAGTCAAAATTGGATGCGAGGTAAATGAGGGTGGCTTTGAAAGAAGATTTCAAGTAATAGATGTAAAAGTATTGGGCGGAAACAGTGATGATAATAAACGCCAGATATTAGACGGCACTCCATTTAAAGTCACTTTAAATGGAACAAACTGTCCTTCTGACGATGGTTGGACAGGCAGTGGTGACCCATTAGGCACTTTGCTCTGTGGCAAAGTTTACAAAGGATTTTATTCCAATGGAAAATATACGATTACTGGGTATCATGAAAGAACCAGACGAGAGGAGACGCACACTTACGGAAATGCTAATCCGAGTACTTATGGAATATCACTTTGGGGTGTTTTTATGACATATACTGAAGAAGGCCAAGTTATACATCCCGTTTATGGCGTGGTTGGTACTCTTTCGTTTAATTGAGTTCAATTATAACATTTTTCTCTCAAAGTCTTTTGTTGTCTTTCAGCTTCTTCTCCACAACATTTTAAGTCATTAAATAAAGTTTAATTAATTAGTAATCAACCCTACCCTTTACAATAATGTGTAATAACAGTTGATCACAGCTTCTAGAATACAATGAAAGATTTAGCACTTTGGGGAAATTTTTTAGCGGGATTGGGAGCGCTTTCAGCGTTAATAATTTCAATATTCCAGATTAGACGAAATTCAAAATTTCATGAAGCAAATTTTTGGCTAAAGCTCAGACAAATGTTCAATGAAGAAGACCGAATTTATGTTCATCGGGAATTAAGGAAAGGAACATGGATTTCGAAAACACCTATTGATAAAAGTGAGTGGTCAAAAATTGAAGATTATATGGGTTTAATGGAGGTATGTGAAGGGATGCTTCAAAAGAAAATAATCAGTGAGACTGTTTTTAAAAACTTGTATGAATATCGCATTTATAATATTTGCTGTAATAAGCAAGTCGTGCATCAAAAGTTAATTTATGAATATTATGATTGGCATTTATTCTATCGATTATTGGAAAGACTTTATGGCGAGGATTGGAAGGATTTCTATACCTTCATATCAAAAGCAAAGATTGGTTACAATCAGGTCAAAAATGAAAATGCTTTATTAGCTAAGTTCGATGCTGACCAAAAAATTCAATACAGCTATTTTATCAAAAAACTAAATATTGAATTGTAGCCTAACATATTATTCTCCGATCCTACCTTCCACCACATGAAGAAAACGCTTTGTACACTTTTTGCGCTAATTGGTTTTTTGTTTTACGCGAATGGACAGGCGATCAATGACACGATTACCAACTGGCAACTGTATAAAGATTCCGAATTGATTTTAAAGAGTCATGATTTCAATTCTGTTATTCAAGAGGCTGAAATTGAAACTTCTGAGGAGTTTTCTCAACTGATTGTACGCGTCAATTATGATACAAGAGTTAATGACGTTTTCTCAAGACGCCTTTGGTTTCGTTACGACGAGGTAGATGTTCTTTCCGTGCAAGATATCGCTAAACTGGAGGAACCCCTTATTTTGAGCAAAGAAGCTTTGTCGGAAGTTTTAGAAAACTATTTACGTAAGCCCATAACGGTCTTTTATCAAGATGCAAGTCGCAAACACCCAATCCTAATCGGCATTCTCAACTTCAAGTGACCTAATGTGTTTCACGCTATTTAAAGTAAAGGAACTCCTTTGCACCCTCCCTCAAAATCAATTAACTTTAAAAGCATCCTAAAACAGTTTTAGACTTCTGTCTGAAATCAAAACCATCAAATGTCAGACAATCTCAAAATTTTCCAGGAGGAGTTCTTAAACGCGGATTCATGGCCGAAACGAAAGGATGGAGTCCCTTTGTGTTTGTTGGATAATTTATCTGACACAGAAAAGGAAATCGCAGAGCAACAGCTTTTAGAGCGCCTTAGTTTAAAAGATGATTGGCCAATTAGGGGCTTGGGACATTTAAGATCTCAGAGGCCACTTAAAAAGCTTTATGAGCTGCTACCGCAGAGTAAAAAGGCCATGAAAATAATTATTGCCCATGCTATTTTTCAGATCAGTGCAGATCAAAAAATGATTGACACAGTTTTGAGCGAAGTGCCTCAGATTAGCAATCAATATGAATTGATCCCTGTGGTTTATTTATTGCCGGATTTTAAGGACGAGCGCGTCAATCAAGTATTGAACGCCCTGAGAGATCATAAAGAATACTTAGTCGCTTACAACGCTACCCAAGCCATGGGGCTTTCAATAGCTGCTGTTGTTAATCGGTTTAGGGCGGAAGATTCTCGCGGATTTTGGAGTCGACTATGGCGCAAATTCAAAGGAAATTAATGGCCGTCTTATATAAAGGGATCCTTTGATGCTTTGCACCCTTGCTGAGAAAGGATTAAATTTATGTAGAAACAACAAGCCAAGTATAAGACGGTATACTAGCCCTGTCTAGAACCGTTAGTATTTGGTCACAATCAACTTCAGCTCACTTTCAATCAGCATGAAAATCAAAAACATCAAAAAATACATCTATGAATTCTTATCGGTCTTCTTTGCGGTAACCTTTGCTTTTTTGTTGGACAGTTGGAATCAGAATAAAAATCAAAGATTAACAGAAAAGACCATTTTAAAAGAAATCTACAACGGGCTTGAAAGAGACAGTATTGACTTGCATAATGACGAACTCGCTATGCAATACAACCTTAAAGCGGTTGACTATTTCAGGAAAATTGTCAATAATGTTGAAGTGGATAACGATTCGCTCGCCACTTATTATTTCTATCTGACTCGAGATGCCGTTACCATTCAGAACACCTCGGGCTATGAAACCCTTAAATCTGTCGGTTTGGAGATCATAGAGAATGATTCTTTGAGAAAAGCCATAATTGATTTGTATGAAGTGCGGTATAAGTTGTATCAGAAATTTACCGAGGAGTATGACGAGAATAAGTATATGCGGAACTATTTTGCGACGATCAACAACTCCATCGCGCCAAATTTTAAATACGACCCACGAGGAAATATCATCGGCATTGAGCAACCCATTAACCTTGAAGAGGAAGAAAAGAACACAGTGTTGAGCTATCTATGGCGATTGCAAGTAAACCGAATGGACAGGGAAGGAGCAATTAAAGGCAATAAGGTAAAAATAGGGGAGATCAGAGCATTTATAAGTGAGCATATTGAATGAAGCATTCATTGCTGATAGCGATAAATAATCACCCATAGCCTACCGATAATCAAATTTTAAACCCTGCATTGAAATGATCAAGTTTTTAGAAAAATACCTAATCACCAATTGGTGGATTCCAATACTACTATTTGGAATTTCAATGCTTCATTTCATTTTTGCCCCAATGCTTACCGGTTCCGGGTTCGGATTTTATCTACTCGCGATATTTAGTGGAATATTGTTGATTTCTGCGGTCGTTCAGTTTTTTAAAGGAAGAATTTTTATAGGTCTATTTCAAATAGCTTTTATAGCTGTACCATTGTTGTTCCTCGGGTTAGTAACTTATGTGTTTGTTGGATTTGTTGGCCAGCTGGAAAGTATTGGTAATAATCAATTAGCTTATGATAGCATCCAGCCACTTATTGAAGAGAAGACGGATTTAGTTATTCCAGACGATTATGAGGTTTGGGAAAACACTATTCAACATACAGAAGGAGCTATTGATTCTGATTATTCTTTAGAGTTGACTTTAGTTTATAATGACTGGGATGAAGCAGCTATTATGCGGCAGATTCACTACCATTCTGAATTAGAGTCGGAGAAAGGCGTATGGAAAAAATATAACGACGGATATGATTTCATACATCATAACAATGAAATCAACAGAGCGGAACCTTTTTATTTTAAAGTCGATACAGTACTTAATGAAATAACCTTGAATTTAAGTCACCTCTAAGTCTTGATGTAAAGCCATTACCACATTTTAAATAATGCTCGCGTGAGACCGCGGCCGTCATTTATTGATCAAAGCTTAAAGGAAGTATTCAGTTGTAAAATGGCGGATTCGAACAAAAGAAACGATAAAAATATAACTGAACATTAATTTCAATCTGATTTTGTCTGTAACGTTCATTTAAAGTTGTTGTCTAGTATTAAGACTAAACAATTAAAATGACGTACCGGATTTTATTTCAAACAGGTCTTGGTTTTTTACTGCTCGGACAAATTATTTTATCTAAGGGAAATGCCTTTGTTTATGAGCTAGAACCCATTGATTTTGCCCATTGGTCTTTATTGATCGGTACGGTTTTGTTAATTCCTCAAGTCATATCCTTCCCGAAGAAAGCAGTTAGTTTTGTAGGTATTCCTCTCACTATAATTGGAATAACTTGTATGATAGGCATGTGCGTTATAGATTTCATCTTTTGGAGTTTTCCCACGGATTCACTTCGAAATGAATTTGCCAGCCATCTAAGCGCAGAGCCTTCCATCTGGAAAACATTCATGACCATTGGGCCCAGTTCAAAGGTTTTTAATCTTGGCTTGCTTATTTTGAGTTTTAATTATTGGAAAGATCAAAAGATTGGTATTGATTTATTGGTAATCGCCACTTTAATTTTATGGCATCTGATTCCAACGCCGCACCGATTGATCTTTGGTTATTCGTTCACATTTGTTGCCTATGCGATCATTCTTTTTGGAGGTACAATTAAAAAAAGAATACAACAGCACAAACACCTCAATGAAATATGAAAGCAGCAGTATATAAAAAATATGGCCCACCAGAAGTCCTTCAAGTAAAGGATGTGCAAAAACCTACGCCTAAGGATGACGAAATTCTAGTAAAAATACATGCGGCTACGGTAACTGCTGGTGACGTAAGGCTACGCAGTTCTGATTTTCCACCTTTGTTTTGGCTTCCAGCGAGACTAATTTTTGGACTTTTCAAACCGAAGAAAAACATATTAGGACATGAATTGGCTGGCGTTGTTGAAGCCATCGGAAAGAATGTCACAGCATTTAATATTGGAGACGCGGTTTTTGGAACTACAACAATGTTAAATACTGGTTCCCACGCTGAATATGTTTGCCTTCCACAAAAATGGAAAAATGGTGTAGTCGGATTGAAGCCAGAAAATTTGACTTTTCAAGAGGCTGCGGCTCTTCCAGTTGGTGCAATGACGGCTCTTTATCTATTAAAAAAGGCCAATTTGAAAAGTGGACAAAGCGTTCTTATTTATGGTGCTTCCGGTAGCGTTGGTAGTTTTGCTGTACAAATTGCGAATCAGCGCGGAGCTTCTGTGAAAGGGGTTTGCAGCACTTCTAATTTTGAAATGGTGAAATCACTAGGAGCTTCAAGTCTGTTAGATTATAAAAAAGAAGACTATTCCCAGGGGAATGAAAAATTCGATATTGTTTTTGATGCCGTCGGAAAAACAACAAAATCAAAGGCAAAAAAGGTACTTAAAGACGCAGGCTGCTTTGTTACTATAAAAATGCTCACTCAAGAAAAAGACGACCATCTTGAACTTATAAAAACGATGGCCGAGGAAGGTGAACTAAAACCATTCATTGACAGGTCTTTTAAACTTGATAATATTGTAAAAGCCCATCATTATGTAGATACAGGTCGCAAGCGTGGGAATGTCACCATAGAGATCTAAAAAGGGAATAACTTTCAAACACCATGAGTCAGAAGCGCACCAAAAGTGTATTGAGAATAGTTTTGTTTTTGGGTACAGCAATCTCCTTGTTTTTTGTGCCATGGCTATTGGTGAAGGCATGGATACTGCCACTGCCAGATACCATACAGCAACAGGCGGAGCAAGCTATAGACCATGGTTTTGATGGAATTGTTGTTTATGTGGATCAAGGCGGTGAAATGCCTCAGTATTACACCGCTGGTTGGCATGAAAGAGATGCTAAAATACCAGCCAAGCCCGATGCTCTATTTAAGATTGCCAGCATTAGTAAACTCTATGATGCCGTAGCGGCCACTAAATTGGTTGCTGCGGGAAGGCTTGATTTGGATAAGACAGTTAGCGATTATCTACCTGCATTAAAAGGGAGCATTGAAAACGCAGAGAGAATTACCTTAAAGATGCTGATACAACACAGAAGCGGCATTCCTAATTTTACTGATACTCCCAATTTTTGGGCAGCTCCGACAGAATCCTTTGAAGAAAGTCTTGCATTAATTTCAGGGAAGCCAGCCAATTTTGAACCCGGAGCAGACTATGAGTACTGCAACACCAACTATCTTCTAATTAATAAGATAATGGATGATGAGTTGGGTTACCCTAACTTTAAGTTCATTCAAAAAGAAGTTCTTGAGCCACTAGGGCTCAAAAATACTTTTGGTTCAGTAAGTGAGGTAGATTTAGCTCAAGTTATGAGTGGCTATCATGTGGGCTATTCTTCCGATTTAAAGAAAAATGACCACGGTATGCACGCTACAGCCGCAGACGTGGGAACCTTTCTCAGAGCCTTAAATGATGGTTCTATATTTAAGACAGGTGAGAGAGAAATTTACATTTCTGTTTATAAGTTTGAACATGCCGGATGGGTCCCTGGATACCAAAGCTTTGCAAAGTATCACCAAGAACTGGATGCCGTAGTGATAGCGTTTTACAACACAACTGATCCTAAATTGTATAATTGGAACCTATCAGAGATCATAAATAAAAGGATATTTAAAATTTTGGAAAGACAGCAAAACTGATTTCACCCATTAGCACTATGATTCCGCGAAAAAATATAACTCAAAATTCAATTCCTTCTTCAGATTTAAATTTCTTAATTTAAAGGGAAATTTAAAACGGTCGAGACTCATGGTGGAGCAATGTAGCTGCATCAAAGCTTGGTAAAAAAACACGACTTATTTTACCATATTTAAAGTGAACTGATATAACACAAGTACTAACTTAGGCGGAGCAGTGACTATGAATAAACTGACCAATCGAATTCTTATCTTGTCATCACTTTTCTTGGTTTTTACTATCGGGATTTCTTTTGCATTGTACACCTATAGTGAATCTGCACAGGCATTCTGCGCAACAGAATTGCCTGAATTCTATTGTGGAACAGAATCCTCTGTTCTGACGGAGAAAGGGCAAGTTGGAAAACAAATTTTTAATGCTAACTGTGCGGCTTGCCATAAACTCAATAAAAGGATGACAGGACCCGCCTTAGCAAAAACGGACTCTATACTTTTCTGGAATTGGATGACACTAAAGAACAATCGGTTGGATAGTACCAAATTCAAAGAGCTAGGTATTGAATATCACCAAATACAGTGGTCTCAATTGATCAGTGAATCCGAATTGAATGCACTCTTTGAATATCTAAATACACCTTGAAACCACTACACCTCATACTTCTGCTGCTTTTGGGCTTTGGGAAATCATTTGCCTTACAAGATGATTCGCCAAGCAAAACCTATACGCATGAACTGATTTCTGAAGCGGGGAACGAATACTTAATCAAGGTCACAACGCCACCTGATTATTCCACAGATAAGCAATACGCTACACTCTATTATTTGGACGCTTGGTGGTTGGAAGACTTGGTTAATGGGACTTACAATGTTCTCAATTACTCCCAAAACATGGAGCCGGTGATATTGGTGGGAATCTCCTTAAAAGGCAATGAGCGCGATTTTAACGCTCAAAGAACGCGAGATTATACACCAACCCCTTTTGATATGCAGCTCATGAAGTTTCCTTTCTCCATTCCGCTGAAATCTGGAGTGTTTGAGGTTAATGAGGAGAATTCTGGAGGAGCCACTTTATTCAGAAAGTTCCTCAAGGACAAAGTCTTTGAAGTCATTAGTTCGAGTTATGCGGTCAATGAAAACAAACGCGGCTTTTTGGGACATTCCTTTGGAGGACTCTTTGGCGTTTATGAGCTGTTCAAAGAGGATTCGCTCTTTACGGATTATATTGTAATAGCGCCTGCTTTGTGGTGGAATAAGTCTGAAGGCTTGTATGAAAGCTTGACACGAATCCAAGAGCTTGATTCTTGGAGCGCCAATCTCTATATCTGTTACGGCGCTCTAAACGATCTTTTCGTGGTCAAGTGGACGGACCGATTCGTTGCTCAATTGGAATCAAATCCAGTAAAAGGCTTGAATTATAAATTTGTTCAGTACCCCGAAGACGATCATGTTTCTGTTTTACCCAAAGCCATTTATGACGGACTTCAGTTCTTATTTTTGAAATAAACCAAGCATATCATTTTCTTATGAAAAGATACCTATTAATACTCATAACGACACTGTTGATTGTAGGTCTCTGCTACGGTCAGAATACTCAAAAAGAATTAAAACCAGAACTTATTGGAACTTGGCAGTTTGTAGCATTAACAGACGCTCAAAACAATAAAGTAGATACCATTTTTCATAATATTCCTGGTGTAGCTAAAGCAGGATGGGAAATTCCTAAGGGACCACTTTTGCGTTATTATGAGGACGGAACTTATACTAAAGAGTTCACCCCTGAGAATATAGACACTGGCAAATGGTATTATGACAAAGAAAACAGCGCAATAATTCATCTGCTTTATTACGACAAACCTTATAATGAGTTTGCTCAGTACTTAATAGATGAAGGTCATGCCCGAAAGGATGAAAATGGAGACTATTATGAGAAGATCACGAATTCAGTCTATGAGATAACCGATCAAACACTTGTACTTCTTGAACGTGGTGATCGCAGAAGGATATTTGTGAAAAAGTTGTGAATAGGTTTAAGTTTTAAAACATAGATTCGATTGAAAAATCTGAATTACAAAAGCATATCAATGCTACTTTATGGGGTTTCTTTGATCACACCCATGTTCTTTGGAGATGATGTTGTCGGAGCACTGGGATTAGCATTTGGCTGGTTAGGAATATTCGCCCTGGACCCCTATGTGACACTGCCTTGGTTGGCCAACTTTTTGTATTTCTTCAATTTGCTCGCAAAGAAAGTAAATCTAAAAACTCAAATTAAGATCTCTGCGCTTACTTTAGTATTTGGATTGTTTTTAGTTGGATTTCACGATTTACCCATAAATGAAGGCGGAGGAAGCGTTCAAGTCACCGTTGGGATCGGGTTTTTGTTGTGGATGTCCAGTTTTATTGTTTTGCTGATAGGTCAAGTTAAATTCAATAAATCACATATAAGTATCAAAAACGAATCAGAATAACCCAATGAATAGATTACTAAGCATAATCATAATAAGCCTTATAATAATAAGCTGCAAAGAGAAAACAGCAGAACAGCCAGAGACCGCCAAGGTGGTGTTTGATCAAGAGCTGGCTAATGAACTGGAACAAATGGGCGAGCTTGACCAATTGGCTGCACGTCATGCCTATCCGCCGGAAGGCTACAAACATCTTAGTCTAGAACAGTGGAAGGCCGTTAAAGACAGCATTTATAAGACCAACCAGAAGCGCTTAGTAGAAATGATCGACGCTTATGGTTACCTCGGTTTTGATCGTGTCGAAGAAGCTGGAGAAAGTAATTTTTGGGTGATGGTGCAACACTGTGATCACGATCCGGAATTTCAACAAGCCGTTTTAGCGCTGATGAAAGTGGAGGTGGATAAAGGGAACGCCAGTCCCCATAATTACGGTTTACTTGTTGATCGTGTAAATTTGAACACCGGTAAGCCACAGGTCTACGGCACCCAAGTGACCTACAACCATGATATTGCGCAAGCGCTTCCGATCAATTTAGCAGACAGCGCTACGGTAAATGAAAGGCGTAGTGCATTGGGCATGGAGCCTTTGGAGGTTTATTTAAATGATATGACCCTGATGCATTTTGAAATGAACAAAGAGTTCTACGCAGAAAAGGGGATCACAGCCCCTACATTGCATAAAACACAATAAGCACTATCATACCGTAATGAAAAGAATATTCGGATTATTAATCGTGGTAAGCCTAAACCTTGCCTGTCAAGAGCAACAAAAGACCTTTCCGAAGTGAAAACGGTACACAATACCAGAACACTTGGATTACTCGCTTCTATCATAACCAACGATAGCTTTCTTGTAGAATACCTTAGTTGAAATTTTAGTAGCTTTAGAAAAAACGCAGCATGAACAAACTGTTATCACTTTTGCTTTTATCTCTTGTTTTGATTTCTTGTAAGGACGAGGCCAAACAAGCAGATTCTACTAAGACCGCCGAACCCACAGAGCCTATCATTGCTAAGGTATATGAGGAGAATTTTGATCTGAGAAAAGATTCCATCATTTTTAACAGCGGTACTATTGAGAATTTTGACCCAAACGGAAACTCGATTGATGTTTATTGGATTGGGCAGGAGCGGGACACGGTTTTACGGTTTTATAGAAAATATGACACGGCCATGAACCTTATTGGTGCCGAGTATTATGAAGAAGGCGATACCGAGCCCAGCAGAGATACGGTTTATTTTAATGCTGAGGGCTTAAAAGTGGAAGCCTCCCTAAACGCTGAAAATCAGATCTCTTGGAAGTCTACGATCACTCCAGATACGAACGGAAACCCGGTTCTCAAGACTTACGAGAACGGAAAAGGGGAGTACCGCGGTTTGGACAGTCTCTTTTTTGATAGTCAAGATCGGGTGATCAAGGGGTTTTATAAAAATTCTAAGGGAAAGCGCTACAGCGTAAGAACCTACGAGTATGTGAAATCTGATGAGAAAGGCAATTGGACAGAGCGCAAAATGTTTAAGAACGACACTCTAAATCAAAAGCAAGTAAGAACCATTACTTATCATTAAGGGTTGAACTACAACTTGAAATTTTAGACGCTTTATAATCGTTGCATGAAAAACATCTTTGCACTCCTTTTTATTATCACCACTTTAAGCCACGCCCAAACCGAGTCTAAGTATAACTTTAATCTTGGAGCATGTATCACTGAGCAAGAAGCAAATGAATTGGAGTATGCGCTGTCTTATTTTGAATCTCAAGTGCAGCAGCGTTTTGGCAATGAGGATTTAAATAGAGCAATCTTTAGCTATTTGGAAAGCCTTTATGTCCCTTCTGAAGGTGCTTATGATTTGGATCCAAGTTTGAATAAAGAGGTGCCAAAAGTCTTAGAAGGTTTAAAAAGCAGCGGTCTTTTTGATAAGATCTGGATTCCACTACGTGAAGCTGATCCAGCTGCAGTAGATCAAAACGGAAATCCCCCTGATAAGAACATTCTTGTGTTCAATGCAGACGGATCTTTTTACAAATGCGTTCTAGCTTCTAAAACCAGTTCTATAATTAAGCGGTACATCAGTTATGAATCTGAGAATCCAGGATTTAATTTTTCGTTTTCTGCACGCTTTATAAGAAGAGGTCTAGAAAAACAGGAATTAGACAATGATTTGAATCGTTTGGTGATTGCCCTTGGGTTTTATTATCAATTCATGTATTCCATGAATAATGAGGATTGAGACTAATAAACTGCCTAGTTTTAAACTCAATATAACCCTCGACATACTCTTGTCATAAAGATGACGGCAGGTTGACGTAATCAGTAAATAAGTCTCCAAAATACATTTGCTGAAACATCAAATTATATCAAAAATGGAAACAAATAAATTAGGTCAAAAACTCAAAGAACTCCGAGCTTTACGAGCAATGTCTCAAGAATATCTGGCTGAGGAATCTCGAGTAAGTCTCAGAACAGTTCAAAGAATTGAGAACAACGAATCTACACCTACTGGCGAGACTTTAAAGCGAATTGCAAGTGCTTTGGATGTGGATCTCACGGCCCTATTGGGAACGGACCAACCCAGCCAAACGAATGATGTAAAAGCAACGATTATATACCTCAAAAAGCAATTAGCAAATTCTTCTGTTAAGTCAGAGGTCAAGACCTTTGAGAAGTTCATAAGTCTTTTAGAGAACCTAAAAGACAAGGATTTGAATTCCCAGCAGCAAGAGGCTATTGATAGTTATTTGCGCTATCTGGAGTTGGAAAAAATCCCCTCCATCAGCAATGAAGTCTACAAGCAAAAGTTCACTAAGTTTAAAAAGTTCTTGAAAAGCAAATTGCGTTTTGTCCCTGAGAAATATTACACTACCATGGGTTTTAGTTTTGCCATTTCCTTTGTGGTTGGACTTTTGGTTACCAAAGCCATCGGGTTGGAGTTTATCCTAATTGGCGCAGCCATAATAATTACTTGTGTGTTCATGGATCTCAGAATTAAAAGTCAAGGGCGGGCTTTGCGGTTCTAGAAAACCCCTAACTTTACTCAAAACTACTGCTGTTGACTTCTGTAGCGGTGGAAGCAGTTCATGAACCAAATTAAGACTTCCTTTAAACCCAATTTTATCATTGCCCTTTTGGTAGGCGGTTGGCTGTTGGTCTTTATCATGCTGGTAAGGCCGTTTCAAGAAGAGCCATTGTCTTTAGGGCAATGGATGGTGTTGGCTTTGGGATATAGTTTTATTGCAATGGGCTCTTATGTGCTCATCATTCCCATCCAGCTGCAATTGTACATTAGACTAAAGCAGTGGAATTTTCGCCTTGAGGCTTTATTAGTACTGCTTTTCTTTACAATCGCCTTAATGCCCAGTTACCTCTATCACCGCAGTGATGTGTTGAATGGGCTTTATGAGTTGCCTGAGTTTTTAATGAAAGTCTTCCTGCCTTCTGCTGTGGTCTTAACGCCGCTGCTGATCTTTGCCAGAATGTATTTGATCAAAGTCTCCGAAAAAGAAGATCAATCCGTGGTGATTCGAGGTACTTATAAAATGGACTATTTGAAAGTTTCGCTGCCGAATTTGGTTTGTGTTTCCAGTGCACAGAATTATGTGGATGTATTTTTTTTAGACGATGGAACCCTACAAAAGAAGACCATTCGAACCTCACTGAAAAAAGTAGAAGATCAAGTTCCAGAGCTGCTGCGGGTGCATCGTTCTCATTTGATCAATACCAATCACTTCCAATCCTGGAAGAACAGCAAGACCCTTTCCCTAACGCAGATTGAAATTCCTGTGAGTAAGAACTACAAAGAGGCCTTAAGCACCCTGTAATTTCATCCCTAATAGCACACTTTTCGTAACTATAGCAAGACTTTCCAGATTTTTTATGGAGCTATTGAATAGCTTGCCGCAAAAAAGTTATGCCACGAATATTTGCCCTTAAGCTGATTGCTCTTTGCTGTGTGATTCTATGCCTAATAAGTTGTTCTAAAGACTCCGGTGATATCAAAACACTTCTCGGAACAACCCTAAGCCAGCAAACAATAGACGCCTTTTTAGATCGAGAAATGAAAGCATTGAACATACCGGGTCTATCCATTGCGATCATTAATGAGGGGCAGGTGGTTTATCATCGGGTCAAAGGAATGGCCGATAAACAAAAGCAGCTTCCTGTTGATTCGCTTTCCATTTTTGAAGGTGCTTCTATTTCTAAACCCGTCTTTGGTCATTTTGTGATGACGCTGGTAGATGACGGCTTGTTGGATTTAGACAAGCCGCTTTATCAATACTTGCCCAATCCAGACATTGCCCACGATCCGCGCTACAAAAAGATCACAGCCAGAATGGCGCTTTCCCACAGAACAGGCTTTCCCAATTGGCGGGATGATTACCCGGAAAAGGAGCTGTTTATTCAGTTTGAGCCGGGAAGTGAATATCATTATTCCGGGGAAGGCTATCAGTATCTGGCAGAAGTGATCCGACATCTTTTAAAAACCAATTGGGCTGGAGTAGAGGCGGAGTTTCAAAAAAGAGTGGCCCATCCTTTAGGAATGCGGCACACTAAATTCATTCAAGACGACTATATACGCAAACACAAGGTACAGCCCTATGATCAAAGCGGGCAATGGATCGACAAATACGCCAATCCATGGTGGGCGAGTCGTGATTCGGTCTTTGTGGCGCCAACTACACTGCATTCAGAAGCGCTGGATTTTTCCAAATGGATGATCGCCATGATGAATCAGCAAGGTTTATCGCAAGAGGGGTTTACAGAACTATATAAACCACATTCAGAGATTTCAAACGGTTTATTGCAACAAGACTACACTCTAGGTTTTACTAAACTCGCCGTGCTGAATCGCGCAGAACTCTTTACCCACAGTGGGAATAACGACGGTTTCTCTACCTACTTTGCTTTTGACAAAGACAAAAAATGGGGCTTCGTGTTCTTTGCTAATGCCTCCCGAGCAGGTGAAGCCTTAGCCCAACATTTGAGCTACAGACTATTACTCTCGGGAACCGTGTGGAAAATAGGAGTCATCGTCTTGGTCTTTGTCTTTGGGTTGATGCTGCTATTAAACAATCTATTTGCGCTTTTATTCAAACCAAGAGCAGTTGCATCTCGAGTTAGAAAAGTAAATCTATTGATTGGACTGACCGTCTGTGTTTGGGTTGTGGTTTTATTACTACTAATGCTTTCTCCCGCTTACGGATGGATCAATTATTTATATCCATTGGCGCTTTTTAGTGTGTTGCTCTTAGTAGCCTTCAGCCTAAAACAACTCAGAAAACAAACGGATACTCAAGAGAGAAAAAATTCAGGTATGATCTTTCAACAAGTTTTGCTTACCCTAACTGTTTTTGCAGGGCTGCTCTTAATTTTTGTCGAATAGTCGGATAAGCACTGGAGCCCTATTGCATCTTGCTCAAAAAGAACTATTTTCACCTATGCAATTACAAAATCAATCCAAAGAACTGCTCGAAAAAAAACTTCGCAAAACGCTAACAACAGTAAAGATCCTAACTTGGGTTACCGTGGCTCTAGCTGCCTATTGTATTTTTTGGTGGTTTACAGACCGTGAGGATTTTGACTGGAATTTTGGATTCATCATCCTCTCCATTGTACTGATCATTCAAGCTTTAGGCAAAAGAGCAAAGGGGATCATGCAAGAGTTGGATAATCAAGAAGAGTGACTTTAAGTGTCAACGTATTTCCACCCCAAATGTATTCAAGATCACAATCACAAACATAAAAACAAACAGTATTGCTGAAATCAGCACTAAAAAGTTGTTAGACCGGAAGCGGCGTTCCAACTTTTTAGGTTCTTTAAGTTTTTTTTCAAAATCAGGATGCTCTTTGCCTAATACAATTTTAGTGTAAGGGTGATTGCAATACTTTAAAATCTCGTCTAGAACCCTGTTGATTAAACTGTTCGTCCTCCAAATAGCTAGGAGCATTAAAAGAAAAAAGGAAATCCCAGCCCAAATTGCTAGTGTAAACAGGAGTTGATTAGACTCTGAATACACTTGGAATATTGTAAAAAGGAAGGCCGCGGCAAAAAGGCTGTAGTAGTTGAATCGCTTAGCAAAAAGCTCCTCTAAAAACCGACGTTCTTCATCTAAATCTTTATAATCCTTCGATTCACTGTTAATGCATGGAGGGTCAACTTCTGGACTCTTTGGACTTCGATTATTATCATTTTTATCACTAGTACTACCTACATTTTCCATACTTAAAGATACAACTATTTAGGCGTCAGCGTGACATTTCAGGTATTGTTCAAGCAACAGGCTTTGTGCAGCAAAATTTCCCCAAGGAAATCTGCCAGCCAAGTCGTAAATTTACAAGAGCACAGAACACCCTTTAGAATTGATGAAAGACAAACAGCCGGTTTATATTATTGGAGCAGGGGTAAGCGGCCTTATCGCTGCCTATGAATTAGAACAAGCGGGCCATAGCCCCGTGATCTTAGAGCAAAGTGAGTCCGTAGGCGGAAGAGTAAAAACGCTGGATGAAAAGGGCTTTCCTTTAGATTTAGGCTTCCAAGTTCTGCTGAGTGCCTATCCGTTGGCGAAGCAATATTTAGACATGGATGCCTTGGAGTTGCGCAAATTGGAGTCTGGAGCTTTGATCTATGCCGATGGCAAATCCTACCGTATCGGTGATCCGCTGCGGAATTTAGGAGTGCTTATTCCCACTATGCTTGCGGATATTGGTTCTATCAGTGACAAGCTGAAGATTCTCAAACTCAATCAACGTTTGAAAAACAAATCCATCGCTGAGATCTTTGAAACTCCAGAAAGTACCACCTTAGAGTATCTGCAAGACTTTGGATTCTCTTCTAAGATCATTGCGCGCTTTTTTAAGCCCTTCTTCGCGGGAATATTCCTGGAGCCTGAGTTACGCACCTCCAGCAGAATGTTTGAATTTGTCTACAGGATGTTTGGGGAAGGATACGCCACCATCCCAAAGGCAGGTATTGGCGCAATCAGTGAACAGTTGAAGACTAAACTGAAAAACACGGAATTCAGATTCAACACCGAGGTAAAAACGGTGACTAGTAATCACATAAGCTTGAACTCTGGCGAGCAATTAGACCATAACGGTGTTATTCTGGCCAGCAATGCCGCTTCTTTAGTCTTAGGGCAAGAAATTCCTAATATTGACTGGAAGTCTTGTATGTGTATCTATTTTGAGGTGGATCAAACCAACATCCCCAAAGAGACGATCGCATTGGTGTCGGATGCTGGCAAATATTCAAACAACCTTTACGCGTACAAAGACCTCAAAACGGGCAAAAAGATCTTATCCGTAACGGTTTTGGAGTATAGCGAGGTGTCTAAGGATGAGCTTATTGAATCAGTGGTGGCCGAGGTAAAACAGTATACAGGCGCGCAAAGGGTAAATTACATTCAGCATTACGACATTGTTCAAGCGCTGCCTGACATTCACGATCTTAAAATGACCATGGAACTCGACAAAACTCAAGTGATGGAGTCGGTTTATTTGGCAGGTGATGCGCAATTGAACGGTTCCTTGAACGCTGCCATGGAAGCAGGGCGAATCGCTGCTCAGGCACTTTTATCTAATTCTTAAAATCGAAGATCCATGCGAAACCGCTTACTACTGATCCTTTGTCTTGTTTTATTCGGAGCCGATCTGCAGAGTCAAAATGCAGAGGAACCTTTGCGTATTGGAGTGATTGGCTTAACCCATACCCATGTGCATTGGATTTTTGGGAGTGAGCCTCGTGGTGACATTCAAATTGTGGGCATAGTAGAGCCCAACCGAGAATTGGCTCAGCGATATGCGGATCAATACAACTTTTCTATGGACAAGGTCTATGACACTATGGACGCCCTTTTTAATAATACCAACCCAGAAGCGGTAACGGCTTTTGGAACCATCTATGCGCATTTAGAGGTTGTCGAGGCTGCAGCACCTCGCGGAATCCACGTCATGGTAGAAAAACCTTTGGCCGTAAGTCTGGAGCACGCTCTAAAAATGAAGGCCTTGGCCCAAAAGCACGGGATTCATCTACTGACCAATTATGAGACCACTTGGTATCCTACAACCCACAAAGCTTACGAGCTTGTTAAGACCGAAAATAGAATTGGCGCAATTAGAAAGATCATGGTTCATGACGGTCATAAAGGACCTAAAAAGATCGGGGTCAATAAAGAGTTTCTAGATTGGTTGACCGACCCTGTATTAAACGGCGGAGGAGCTGAATTTGATTTTGGTTGTTATGGCGCTAACCTGTTGACTTGGTTTATGGATGGGCAAAGACCCAATAGTGTGACCGCTATTTCCACCCAATTGCAGGCAGAGAACAATCCCAAGGTTCAAGATGAATCTATCATACTATTACAATACGATGACGCGGTAGCCATTATTCAAGGCTCTTGGAATTGGCCCATCGGCAGAAAGGACATGGAGATCTACGGTTTAGATGGGGTAGTTTATGCGGATAACAGACACGATTTGAGAATTCGTATTTCTGAGGGCTATGACGGTTATGATGAGCAGCAGCTGAAACTTGAAGAACGAGCCGCTCCCTATGATGATCCCTTTGCGCTTTTTGCAGCAGTGATTAGAGGCGAGGTGGAACTATCAGCCTATGATCTCAACTCCTTAGAGAATAATATGTTGGTCGTGGAGATCTTAGAAGCGGCAAAAGAAAGTGCGGTGCTCAATAAAACGATAGACTTAAATTAATTATCAAAAGACAAATGCTTTGAAAACCATATACTTTTCAGTCTTACTCTTAATTTGTGGCTCAACTATTGCCCAAGACAAACAGCAACAGCTTCTTGCCGATAACAACATCCGCAGTATGCGAATAGAAGGTGTGGAATATAACAAAGGCAAGATTTCCAAACAGACCTTTAACCTTGAAGAGTTTGATCAATACGGCAATACAACGGTTTTTAAGGCGATGGATGAGGACAATAACATAAAGACTGAGATTGTCTACAATTATTCTCCTGACGGTAATACTCGTTATGAAAAACAGTTTGACAAAGCTGGGGAATTGAAATATACTTTCGTCACCATTACAAACAGAGAAGATCGCTCACTAAGGCGACTGCAAATAGGAACTGCCAAGGACACCTTTGTTGACCAAACTCGTTATAGAGGCGTCAATTTAAAAGACAGCATTATGTACAGCGTTAAGTTTGGGGCTCGTGTTTTAGACTGGAAGTGGGAATACGATGATGAAGGTCGACTGATTGGTGAGACGCGTTATGACGGTTTTGGAGACCCCATGTATGAGGCTACTTATACTTATGAAATTGAAGGGGACTGCGTGAAGCGCTTTGATCAAGATGGAGATTTAGACCTTCACGAGTGTATCAGCGGGAATACAGAGGTCCTTCACATGCTCCGGACTTTTGATGGATTTCTGTACGGTCTGCGTTTGCCATTTGAAGAGGGCGGTAAAATGGTTACGACCAAAACGCAAGAGGGACTTGATGCGCGCCGGCAGTATTTTTCCAAAAAGGGTGATTTGATGGCCGAGATTACTTATACCTATCAGAAATGATGACATTCCTTGAGCTTCAATGAACCTATTTAACTTCATTAAGAAAAACTCCTTTGCTATAATCATTACTGTTGTTGGGAGCTATTGGGTTTATGATCATTTCAGTACCCAAAGCCAGATAGATAATTTGCGCTATGGAACCAAGGCCAATACCTTAAGAGAATCACTGCATATTCCCATTATAGATGTTTATATGAGCAGTGATGATGGTATCCGCTGGGAATCCAATCGGGAGCTGCCTGAAGAAAATGAAACGCTTCATGCTTGGAAGTACGTCACTACAGTGGAAACCGATCCCACGATTTTGACCGGGGAGTGGGATGCATATAGAAAGTTAGACGCTCAGGGACGTGTGTTACAGTTCAACATGCTAAGTCAGATTGACGGAGATTCAGTCTCCATTAGAAAAGGCAACCTATTTTATTTTGAAGAGGAGTACCGTGATGAGCACAAGCTTGGCGAAGCTGCTATTGATAGTATTTGTAAGAGTTGGGGTTTGGATTATTTGGTAAAGGGCTAAAACTTTCAAACTGAATATGAGATGAATCACTAGTTCCAGTCTTTGTTATAAATTAGAGGGGAATGTATTCTTCACAAATTGCTTAATTTGAACGTGGAAGTATAAATCAAGACCGATGCTCAAAAGAACTTTAAGCTTATTGTTACTGTTGGTTCCCTTGTTTTCTTTTTCACAAGAGGTTGTAGCGGATGATGATCTTTATCAAGACGCAAATCTCATCGTTTACAAAAAGAACACTAAAGAAAAGTACACAGGGCTATCACAAGTTACCAAGGGCAATGGCCATGTCATGAGTCAAAGTAAGTACGAGCAGGGAATTATTTTGGAGACGGAGATCTATTACAACAAAAGCTATCGAGAACTTGCCAATAAGGTGATTTATTACCCGGATCAGCCTTATGTGGCCCAACAGGAAATCAAATACTATTCAAATAAAGAAGGATCTTGGCAGGAGATCAAATACAACAACACCCTTGGTAAAAAGATCAAGTTTGAAACCTACAAAAACGGTGTGCTGACCTATCAGTGTACTTATCTCAACGGTAAAAAGCACGGCATTGAATTTTGTTTGCTCAGCGACGGATCAGAAACTCGAGTAGAATACAATCAAGGTAAAAAGATCAAATAATCACATCCCCTTATGAAAAATATACTTGCTATTGCATTTCTCATGATGAGCTTTAGTCTTACAGCTCAAACTCCAGTGAGCGCTCTGGCTGATGAGCTCCTCTTGCTAAATGCAGGTGGTGTCTTGCGCGGAGTAGAGTTTTATTCCGATGTCAATGGTGTAAAGAAAGTTGAATCCAGACGCTCAAATATGGAGCTTTATGAAGAGGACAAACAAGCTGATGGAGCGCTTTATTTGTACTACGAGCTCGCTTTGAGCAATGGTAAAACTGCTGATGTAGACTATCATTTTGATGCCGACGGTTATCTGTTTTCGCTTTCTACCAACACTTACACAGAATCAGACGAGCAGGCGCAGGCGCTCTATGACCATTTGCTGAATTATTTGAAGAGCAACTTTAAAAGCACAGGCACCGATAACGAAGGTTGGCAAACCTTTGAAGGCCGCAGACAGAATTACACCTACAAGCTCTATCTGCAAATGAAGGAGCAAGGCATGTGGAAAAAAACCAAATACATTGGTTTTGATATGGCGGTTGTGCAATAGTAAGATTGCAAGGATCTCCAAAGCATTTAGTTTTAAATCATGAATCTCAAAAACATTCTTGCGCAAATCGGTTCTTATGTTCTTATTGGGATCTCCGTACTCGGTGTGATTGTGCTTTATGCAGGCTTTGGCGGTCGGGGTAAGAGCAATGATTTTGGCGGGGTCAACTATTATTTCGTTGCAGTTGGCGTAGCCTTATTGCTCCCCATGTTGATCTATATTTTAAAGACCAAGTTTGAGTTAGATCAATGGAACAATAACAAACGCAGGCAAATTAATAAGTTGATTAAGCATGGAGATCAGCTAACCGTAAATCTAGACGAACTTGAAGTGCAAACCAACAGTTATCTAAAAGAGATTGAAGTAGGCAGCGGATACAACACTAGAATGGAACGTATCCCAGTAAATCATAATGTGCTGCTTATTTCCGCTGTTTATCGCGGCCAGCCCATCAATTACAAGGTAAATATTGATATGGATCCAACCAAACTCAAAATGTATTTGGCATTAAAAAAAGAAACCGTCATGTACGTGGATCCAAAGGACCCAAACAACAATCATCTTGATTTGAGCTTTTTAGAATTGAATTAATCAATTATCTTTAGCTTCTCATCCCACCCAATTTTAACGTCAAATTACCTGAATTAGGCTTTGCGCCAAGCAATTGCTGTGGCTAACACTTTTTGTGGGTGTTTGAGAAACTCAAAACAAAATGCATTTAAAAAAACTCTTTGCCTTTTTACTCATTCCATTACTGGCTTGTACTAATGACCCTTATGATACCAGTACTCCAGAGAATTTTGTCATTGCCCTTGGCCAGGTAAGCCAACAGCCAGAAGATCACAACCCTTTACCGTATTTCTATGATGAAGCTTCTGCGGCCGCCATATTGCGATTTGATCAAATGGGAATGACAACTTCTGAAGCTTTTGCAAGTTTTAAAAACAATCTGGCTACCCAATTTCCGGGCCACGTAAAAAGAAACTTAGAAGGGCGAATCACAGTCTCGCTCGATGGATTTGCAGGGATGAAAACGCGCACTTTCAACTTTAGCGCAACGCTTATCGGCCCGCAATTGAAAGCTCGCACCGCCGCTGATTACGAATTTATTGGAGCTACAGCCCCAGATGCTGATGGGGTGGTTCAGCTAACACTAAAAATGGAAGGAGTAGAGCGCACCTTGCCCATTAAAAAAACACCTCAGGGGTATCGTATGTTTTTGGCTCCAGAAATGATTGAGGGTATAGACAACAATCTTAAAACAATAGAAAATCTTCAAGCGGTCTTTGTAGAGGCTAACAAACAATTAATGGACGGAACCATCAATGAGGCTAATTTTGAGGCTGAGCTTGAGACCATACACAATGCCTACGCTCAGGCCTTGAATGGAATGTAGTCTCTGCTATAAGTTTACTCAGTCTTTTGCGTATCTTTAGGTAGTCTCAGAGCTGAGCTTCCTTTATGATAAAAGACAAACTTGATTACAGTGTTTCGCTGCGGATGCAGGGCTTAGGGTCTAGCGAGATCCGAGCCAAGATGGAGCAAGAAGGGTTCTCAGAGGCGCAGATTGAGTACTACCTCAAAAAGTCTGATGAGGTCTTCCTTTCAGAATCCGTTAACTACAGACGCAATCGCGCTAGGCGCGGTCCCAAACGCGGTTTAAAGACCTTTGCTTTAATTGTGAGTTTGGGCATGTTGCTCTTGGTCTTTTACGGGTATTACGGTATCGGACTCTTGGGCCTATTCTTTTGTTGGACTTTGGTGCGATACAGTTCTTTTAATCGACTTTAATGAACCAAACGAGCTCAAAGCATTCCCATAAGGACCTAGCTTTATTGTATCTGCGAAAATATGCGGAAAAAGACCTGCAAGCTATGGAAGAGCTGTTTGCAGAGGACATTGTGCTCAGGGATTGGAAGATTCGCGTTGTGGGCAAAGCCCTAGCACTCAGTGAAACCAAAAAGAACTTTGAGGCTGCAACTTCATTAACTATAGAGGTGTTGGACACCTATGAAAATGAAGATACCGTTGCTGCTGAGTTGAAAATTGTGGTAAACGGTACTGAAGAACTTTTCGTGGTGGATGTGATGCAGTTCAATGCGCAAGGCCAGATCAAGGCCATACGTGCTTATTTGGGAAGAGGTGATGACTGAATTATCATTGCCTCTCATACTCGAGTATTGCCGTATAGATGAAGGTCTCTTGAATTTTGATTAACTTAAACCATGGGCAATCGTATCGTATCAATACTCGTATTAGTCTTTACTTTTATGTTGACACAAAACACCGCTGGACAAGATCTGGGCATTCACCAATGGAAACAGCGAATCGTTATCGTAAAGTCCAGCGAAGCCAACAATCCATTGTTTCAGAAGCAATTGGAGCAGTTTAAAGAAGCTGAGGATGGCCTCAAAGAGCGCAAATTGGTGCTTTACGCTGTTCAAGGCTCAACCTCTGATTTTGTGGACTACAGTGCAGATTCAAACAACAATGCGGGCCAATTAAAGCAGGAATCCATCCAAAGGCTATTGAAAACCTCCGAGGACTTTGAAGTCCTACTAATTGGTTTGGACGGAGGTGTAAAACTGCGTCAAACAGAAATCCTGAAGTTAGAAGAATTGTTCAGAACCATTGACGCCATGCCCATGCGCAGAAGTGAGCGAAAGAACAAATAAGTCACTCTTTTTTTGCGTAAGTCTATACTAAGGATCTTCCTAGATTCAATACCTTTAAACGCAAATCGTCAAAGCCTTTAATTCTATATTCAGTATAAACCAGACATGAACAACCCACGCGTTAAAATCAAAGAAACTCAGATCCTCTCGGACAATTGGTATACACTCAATAAGGTGATCTTTGATTATCAAAACCCAGACGGGACTTGGGAAACTCAAGCTAGAGAAGCTTATGATCGCGGCAATGGCGCGGCGATATTGCTTTACAACAAGCAGCAGGGCACGGTGATCCTAACGCGCCAATTCAGGCTGCCTACTTATATCAACGGCAATGATGATGGGATGATGATAGAAGCTTGTGCAGGACTCTTGGATAAGGACAATCCGGAGGATTGCATCAGAAAAGAAACCGAGGAAGAGACCGGCTATAAAATAAGTACGGTTCAAAAAGCGTTCGAGGCTTATATGTCACCGGGTTCGGTTACAGAGATCCTTTATTTCTTTGTGGCGGAGTATGACAACAGCATGAAGGTCAGTGAAGGCGGAGGCTTGGAGGAAGAGCAGGAGAACATAGAAGTTTTAGAGCTCGCTTTTGATGATGCCTTAGCCATGATAGATTCCGGAGAAATCAAAGACGGAAAAACCATAATGTTGTTGCAATACGCCAAGATCCATCAGCTACTATAAATCATTATTCATGAAAAAACTACTGCTAGGCCTTGGAATTATTGGATTCTTGGTGGGCGGATATTTTACTGCGGATGCTTTGCTGTTCGATGGCGTTAAAGCGCGTCCTATTCAAGAAAACGGGCTCTGGGCCAATTATTTTGCCCAGGATAATGGTCAAGCCAAAACAACCGTTATTCTAATTGGCGGCGGCCAATGGGGTGATTATTGGGCACAATATCTGGCCCAGAACAACATGAACGGGCTTTCCTTGCCGTACTCAGGTGTTGGAGACCTACCGGAACTACCAGAAGCCATAGCCTTGGAGTATTTTGAAAAGGCCTTGGATTGGTTGATCGCGCAACCAGAGGTTGATCCAGATCGCATTGTGGTCATGGGGGCTTCCAGAAATGCGGAGTTGGCCTTGGTGATAGCAACTCAGTTTCCAGAGCAGGTGAGTGGCGTTGTGGCCTATGCGCCGAGTTCGGTGAGTTGGTCCAATACCGTCTTGCCTTATAATTCAGATGATTTAAAGCCCAGTTGGACCTTTAAGGGACAAGCGATCCCTTTTGTGCCCATGGAAAAAATGCAGGGCGGAAGCCAAGAACAATTGGATCTTTTAGGATACTGGAACGCAGGCTTAGCCAAGCCAGAAGCTGCCGCAGCAGCAATTCCTGTGGAGCGCATTGGAGGCCCTATACTACTTATCTCAGGCAATAATGATCAAGTTTGGCCTTCTGCGGCCATGGCGGATAGCATTGTAGCTCGATTGGAGCAAAACAATTTCAATCATGCTGTTACGAACCTCCAGTATGAGGCCGCGGGACATTTGATCTCCACAGATCCTGATCAAAAAGTAACTCAGCTCGAGGGAAAGATGAACCTTGGAGGCACTCTTTACACCTACAATCAAGGCGGAACACCAGAAGGAGACCTCACAGCCAAACAGGCTGCTAGGGAGGAATTACTGCTTTTTTTAAGGGCGCTTTAAGCAATAGTAGAAAGTATGTCAAAAATGAAGACCTCATTTAAGGTAGCTAAAGTCGTAAAAGGACTTCCTCATTTAGGGGAGGTCATTTTGGAGCTGGAAACTACAGAAAAAGCAGGTCTAGAGATCATTGAAGACTACCGCGGTGAAGGTTGGATTGGGCAAGGAAGCTTGGAGGTAGTTCCCAAGGAGGGTTATGAGTCTTGGAAGGCGGGAGTGCGCGCAGGAATTCAGTACGCTTTTGGCAAGCTCAAGAATGTTGCTGGACTCAAAGTCGTTGTCATAGAAGCCAATGGGATGACTACAGACACCAACCCAACAATCTTGGCCTATGCGGCCTCAAGAGCAATACTGCAACAGTTTGAGCATAAGGAGTCAGAAGCGAAAAGACAGAACTTAGAAAGTTTAGTTTATAGCAGTTACAATTTTGACCTAAGAGCAATTCCAGATTTTGACAATGAAAGAATACTGGAACCGGAAAACCCCGCAATAAAAGTCACTCATTTTAAAGCCTCGACCCCCTCATTAATATTCGGTTTTTTGATAAGTTGGGCTTTTGCAACAGCCGTTTTTTCTACCCAAACGGTGCGTCTGGGTGTAATGACCACCGCTATGACCGTTTTAGTTTACGGTTATATTTGGATCATTCCCTTGAGTTTGATCTTTTTTAGGTATACCAAACCAGAGCATAAACTCAGAGCACTCTTTGGGAGTAAAGCATGCTTACTAATTGTTGTCTTTCTAGCGGTCTTAGTGCTCGCCGTGGTTTATCATCATCGTTTTAGTAATGACGCTGTCTTGACCCTTTTCTGGGTCGTTGCTACTGCCTTGTGGTGGAGTGTTGCCCTCAGATTGGGGAAAATTCTAAAACAATAGGGCAATCGCTGAGCAATCCATTTGACTTGAATTCGTTACTTTTAAAGAGCAACTAACTCCCTGTACTAATTTGCATCAGCTTTGAAGCTTAAAAAACCTTATAAACGGATTTTATTAGCCCTGATCCTCCTTCCAATTTTGATTGTTGGAGGGCTGATCATCTATGTTCAAAACCATCAAACGGAAATCATAAAAGGGGAAATCGCCAAGCTCAATGAAGAGCATCAGGGTTTGGTTAAAGTGGGGGACAGTGAACTTTCTCTTTGGGGGAACTTCCCAGATATTTCCATCAAGGTCTATGACGTACAGGTCTTTGAGACCAAGGCAGATGGAGCTCCGCTGATCATGAACGTTAAAGATGTCTATATCGGTTTTAATCTTTGGGACATCGTTAATGGGAATTACGACATCCAATCCATTTTAGTAGAGGATGGGGTGTTCAACTTGGTGATTCATGAGAACAACACCACCAACATTCAGCTGGCTCTCGAAGCGCCAACAGAAACAGACTCCACCACAACCAACATCCACCTGAAGAAGATCAAATTCAAGAATTTAGACGTGCACACGCTGGATGAGGCCACCAATACCGATGTGGAAAAGTTCATTTATTCAGGTCAAGGGGGATTCATACAAAAGGACAGTATCATCGCAGGTCATATCGATACGGAATTAGAGCTCAATGTGATCAAGGATGGCGATACGACCTTTATCCGCAAAAAACACTTTGAATTACATACAGACGTCTCCTACAATGAGGATACGGGTATATTGGATATTGAACCTTCTGGAATTGTTATGGAGAATGGCGATTTTGAATTGGTGGGTTCCATTGATATTCTGAACGATGTAGATCTGGATCTAACCATCACAGGGACCAAGCCCAATTTTGATATGTTGATCGCCTTTGCGCCAGCAGATGTGATCCCGTTTTTGGAACGCTACAATAACGCTGGGGAGATCTATTTTTCAGCGACTATTGAAGGTGCAGCGAATTTAGGGAATAGGCCTTTTATCAATGCAGAATTTGGAGCAGGCCAGGCCTTTTTAGAGAACAGGGTCAGTGAAAAGAAGATCGATCAAATGGGCTTTAAAGGCCATTTTACCAACGGAGTCAATCGGGATGCCAGCACCATGGAATTTTCCATTACAGACATGAGGGCCAGTTTGGAAAAAGGCGAGTTTGAAGGTTCGCTCTTTGTGAAGAATTTCAACGCGCCAGAGGTGGATATGCAAGTCAATTCTAATTTTAATTTGGCTTTTGTCACCGACTTTTTTGAGCTGGAACAAGTACAGGACGCCAGCGGGAGTGTTTCTTTAGAGATGAACTTCCACGATATTATAGATATTGATCACCCTGAGAAGGCCCTGCAGCAACTCAATCAAGCTTATTTTGCAGCCCTCAAGGTGGAAAACCTCAGTTTGGATGCCAAACAGTTCCCGGCACCTTTAGACAGCTTGAACGTGGATCTGGTGATGAACGGAAAGGAAGCCACTCTAAAACAATTTGAAATGTATATGGGCAATTCTGATTTGTCCATTAGCGGATTCTTATCGGACCTGCCCTCCATAGTGCATCATACCGATACCCCCGTGGATGTGCATCTAGATATTTTATCGAAGAAGCTGGATATCGCTGAACTCAGTGGATTCGCAGCCCAAGATTCAATTGTGCAGGGTATTGATGAGCAGATCGAGAACCTGAGTTTAGGGCTCTCTTTTAAAGCGGCTGCGCGTGATTTCACAGAGTCTGAGTTCCTGCCTAAAGGCGAATTCTTTGTCGATAGCCTTAATGCGGATCTCAAACACTACCCACACAAATTGCACGACTTTCACGCAGATATTCTTATAGACGAGTCCGATTTAAGGATTGTTGATTTCACTGGATTTATTGATGATAGCGATTTCCATTTTGACGGACTCATCCACGATTTTGCTTTTTGGATGCAACCGGAGCTCAATGGTGATGTGGATCTTGATATCAACCTGACCTCCAAGAAACTGCGCTTAGAGGATGTGTTTTCGTATAAAGGAGAGAATTATGTCCCGGAGGATTACCGCCATGAGATCTTTGATGATCTGGCCCTTCATTTTACCTCCAGCATGCACTACAAGGACTCTACGCTGCATTCCATTGAGTTGGCTTTGGATCAGCTAGACACCAAGATGGAAGTGCATCCACTGCGTTTTACCAATTTTAGGGGAGACATTCTTTATGAAGACGAACATTTACTCATCAAAGGATTTCACGGAGAGATCGGTTCCACAAACTTTAATTTTGATCTCAACTACTATTTGGGTGATGATGCAGCAGTTAAAAAGCAGGACAACTACCTTTTTGTCAAGGCGAATTATATCGACTTTGACGAACTCTTCAATTTTCAGTTTGAAGAAGCTGAACCTGTGGCGAACACGAACCCAACAACAGCAGATATTCCCGAGCATGCAGAGGCGTTTAATATTTACGAGTTGCCTTTTACTGACATGCGATTTAAGGCCGATATTGGCCATTTCATTTACCATAAGATCGATCTTCAAAACATCACTGCCGAACTCAAAACCACACCAGATCACTATATCTACGTAGACACTCTGAATATGGACGCTGCTGGCGGAAACATAAGACTCAGCGGGTATTTCAACGGTAGCGATCCCGATCATATCTATATGCAGCCAAACTTGGTGATGGATAATGTGGAGTTGGATAAGCTCCTGTTTAAATTTGAAAATTTTGGTCAAGATTATCTGGTCTCTGAAAACCTCAAGGGAAGATTGAGTTCTACCATCAGTGGGAACATTCGCGTTTACCCCGATATGGTAGCAGATCTGGACCAATCAGAGATCGATATGGAGGTAGAAGTGCTCAATGGCCAATTAAAGGATTTTGACCCTATGTTGGCGCTCTCCGATTATATGGGTGATAAGAACTTGAGAAACATTCGCTTTGATACTTTGCAGAACAGCCTGTCTGTAAACCGCGGCACCATCAGCATTCCAAACATGACCATCGAATCTACTTTGGGGCATATGGAACTCTCCGGAACCCATGACAGCGACCAAAACATAGATTACTCCTTGCGTATCCCATGGAAGACGGTTCGGAAAGCCGCTTGGCAAAAGATCTTTGGCAGCCGCCGTGATTCTGATTCAGATCCCGCGAAAGAAGACGAGATCGTAGAGGTGGACCCCAAGCGCAAGACCAAATTTCTCAGTGTTCAGATCGTTGGGAATATTGAGCAGTACGAGGTGTCACTAGGGAAGAAGAAGGCTTGATAATTAGACTGCTTTCAAGATAAGGTCATTTTAGTTTTTAAAATTATGATTGGAGAATTCCTCGCAGATTTGATCAAGTATGCGGTACTTGTTTTTGCCTATGTTGGATTATACCGATGGATAACTACTCGAAACGATGGAAAAAGACATATTCAGACTAAAGTTCTTACCATAATTTGTGTACTCTTAGTGATCTTTTTCTTTGTAGTTCCCTTATTCCAGTAACTAACATTCAATATCTATTACTTGCCTACCTTTAAGTTCAAGCAGAAGTTGTTCAGCATACAGGCAGATACAATTACCAAATAGCATGAAAGCGAATCAAACCATAGCCACGATCCTTCGATGGATACCCTCCTTATTACTCTGTTTAATCTCTGTGCCCAATGCTTTAGATAAAATGTTTAATACTGATCCGGCTGGGAAAATTGTAGAGAGTCCGGCAACAATGATCGTGACTGGAATTTTCTTATTGCTCGCGACAATCTTGTTTCTACTGCCAAATACGGTCCTTTATGGCACAGCAATGCTGGTGATTTACATGAGTTTAATTACAGTAATCCACCTCTACAAAGAAAAGCCACATGAAGTGGCACTATTGATCGTTATTGCGACAATTTTTGCTGCCTATTTAAGATTTCCTGTATATTTTAAAAAGACCGAATAAATTATTGATAAATTAAATTATTTTAGATTTTTTATCAATGGTCAATTCCTTATTTAGTTTAATTCTATTTGATTTATTTACTACCTTTGATATAGTTGAGGATATAGATACGTCTGTGGAGTACCGAATAGCAAGGGATAGCTGCTTTTTTCCCTATTGGCAGATGCCCAGACTGGAATTTAATATTCTTTTCAGACATGAGAATCCTTGATTTCAACATACCCCCCTTAGATAGACGCCATTCCTGTGTGGCGAGTTAAAGTAGTTCAACTACTTTTTTGAATATGAACTAATTTTTGATTAGAGTAATATATGGATCATTATCTCAAGGAAGAGCTTTATGATTTAGTCAAAAATGACCCGAGAATTTTTGATTTCATTCAAAAAGGATCTTTGGATGGTATTTGGTTTTGGGATCTCGAAAACCCTGAAGAGGAATGGATGAGTTCTAAGTTTTGGACAGAGCTGGGCTATGATCCTGCAACTATGCCGCATAAAGCGTCAGCATGGCGTGATATCATCAATCAAGATGATCTCAAAGTTGCGGGTGAAATGTTAAAGCGCCACTTTGCAAATCCAGAGGTGCCCTATGATCAGATTGTGCGCTATACCCATAAAGACGGCTCTATTGTTTATATACGGTGCCGAGGTATGGCAATACAGGATGAGACCGGTAAACCGATCCGAATGCTAGGTGCTCATAACAACCTGACTTCGGCTATAGAGTACACTTCGGCTAGAGAAATGACGCAGCGACTCGCCGATTTAAATATCGCATTGGAAAATAAGAACAAAGAGCTTGAACAATTTACCTATATCACCTCTCATGATCTACAGGAACCGTTAAATTCAATTCTGTCTTTCTCTGGACTCCTAGAGTCAGAGGTGGAAAGCTCAGATGAATTGGTCAATCAGTGCATTAGCGTGATTCGTGGCTCTGCCCTACGCATGAAGGACTTTATTGCCTCCCTGTTAGAATACTCCCGTATAGGCAGAGTGAAAGAACGACAGAACGTTGATATTCCAGCACTTATAGAAGATCTTAAAAAGGATCTTAACGATATAATTGAAAAACCAAACGCAAGTGTGGACTATATAGGTAAGCCATTGTCTATCCAAGCTTACAAAATAGATTTAAAGCGTTTGTTTAAGAACTTGATCCATAACGGAATCAAATACACCTCGCCTGGCACCCAACCAAAGGTTACTATAGACGTCAGCGAGGACGAAGCACATTACACCTTTTCCATTCGTGATAATGGAATTGGTATCCCCGAGGCGCAATTTGAAAATATTTTTGAAGTATTTAAGCGTCTTCATAACCGCGACGATTACCCGGGAACGGGTATTGGCTTATCACATGCCAAAAAAGTAGTTGAATTGCATGGAGGTAAAATTTGGGTCACCTCAGAATTGGGCAAAGGATCCACATTTTATTTTACCATCTTAAAGTAAGGCTTATGAAACGATTAGGACGAATTATGTTAGTGGACGACGATAAAAACACCAATTTCTTTAACAAACTGATGTTAACCAGAAATGATGTCACCGATGAGATCGTCGTTTTTGACAGTCCCGTGGAAGGGCTGGACTATTTAAAAACAAAAACAGATGAAGTTGATCTGTTGTTTTTGGATATCAATATGCCAATAATGACGGGCTGGGAGTTTTTGGAGAGTTATGAACGAGTGACAGGAACCAAATCGTACAAACCCATTGTGGTTATTTTGAGTACTTCACTGAATCCAGATGATATTGATCGAGCACACCAGATGAGAAATGTGGTCAAATACATCAATAAACCACTAGATCACATGACCATTCAAGAGGTTATGCAGGTTTTTGCTTAAGGCAGTATTCAGCTTCCATGGATTAAAATTCCTAACTTCGGCCCATGGCCAAAGAAAAGTCCTTCTTAAAAACCTTGTTGGAGATCATCACTCAGATCTTTGAAGCGACACAAAAGAGTTCACGTCCGCGTACTTGGCATCAGCATGTGGTTCCTTATCAGGACGGTTGGGCGGTACGAAGAGAAGGCAACAAACGCATTACTTCCAAACACAGGAAGCAAAGTACAGCGATCAACCGTGCCAAAAGCATCGCACGTAAAAAGAAGGCAGATGTGATCATCCACCGAAAAGATGGTGGAATTCGAGATCGGATCAGTTTTGACGATTAGTCCGTCCAGCCGCGTTTGGCGTAGACCTTATCCATAATATTGCTAAAACTCTCCACGTGGATTTTGTAGTTCTCCGGACTCAAAAAGTCTTTCATATCAGCATTTAAACGCGCAGTTAACTCATCAAACTTTTGCTTTTGCTCGGCGTCGGTATAGCCGTATTTGGGCAAAGCGAGTTTAGTCATTTTATAGGTATAAAAGGTGAGCAGGGTGTAGTAATCATCCTGTTGATCTTCTTCCAAGTTCATTTTAAGTACCTGCTCGTAGTACCACAGTCTTAAAAAACTCTTGTCCTTGTCGGTAAATATCGGTTCATACTGTTGTGCCTCTGCAGATTCGTCCTGTGCAGCAAGGCTTGTAGGTAGCGCCAATAAGGCCAAAAAAAGACAAAGAAGTTTGATGATTTTCATAATGATCGGTTCAGTTATACCTGTTGAAGTTACAAAAATTTTGGTCTTCTTCTTTGTAAATCAGCAGGCGGGATAGTAATTTTCAAACACAATTTCAATCTTTTACAAACCTCCCAAAGCTGTTTTTTGGATAACAATTTATTCGTACCTTATTGTTGGCATATATTTTGTATTCAATAGAAGTGTAAATCCAGGTGTATGGGGCAAAAACTAGCCATCAAATTGCTGCTTTTCTCGGGAATTCTCTTAGGAGTCGTAGGCTGCCAGGTCTATACGGTGAGCCCCGAAAGTTTTAAAATTCAAATGCTGGAATACCCAGTTTTTACTCAGTTAGACTCTACAGATAGCCTTTACCTAGGTCCGGTCTATTTTTATGCCTATGATATGGAATATGTCTTTGTGAAAGATAAAAATGGCAAGTCTAAGTTTTTGCAAAACAACCCGACTATTGAGGCCCGAATATTTGAATATAACGGGCGTAAATCTGTCTTTTACTTTGATACCATGGAGCTCAAAAATGATAGCCTGAGCGGAATCAGAAGCTTTTTAAATCCAGAGCGTAACGATATCAAGATTCCCTTTGACTCCATTGCCCGTATAGAGATTCAGAACAACAAAAAGAAATTCTATTTTGTAGAGGAAGAATTCACTCCTTAAGCGTGTTTAGTGCTGCGGATTCCAATTAGAATCGGCCAATTTCTGCAAGACCTCAGGTTCTTTCAGCCACTTTTTCAAGGTGTTGTTTCCCCAAGAGTTATAGAACAAGTACAGCTTCCCATCGCGAATTTCAAAGGTTTCTGGGTTAACGTCTACTTTTTTTCCATTCTTAGCGATCGCGTAAGCGCAGTAACCTCCGTATTCGGGCAAAAAGGCTTCTGGCGCGTCTTTAAAACGCTTTGCATTTGTTGCGGAAGCAAAACGATAAGTCGTTCCTTCGTGTTCTACCTGATGCGCTTTGGAACCCTCTTGGGCGGCGCCATCAAAATAGGCCACAACGTCATAGCCGTGAACAGCCACACCTTTTTTAGCGTTAATGTCTTGAGCGATTATAGAGCTGCTACTCATCAACATTAGGAGTGCAAATACGATTTGTTTGTACATGATCTTATTTTTTTCTGTAGTCAAAAAGCAGCATCACTCCTTACAGAAAAACAGAATTCAGGCGTTGTTTTTTTGCCGATTGCGTCATAACTTTACTGAAAAACAAGGCTATGCAAACCCCATCTCGATTTGATCGCGCGCTGCAAGCGCTGTATGAAGGATTCTACAACGGACAATTACATCCTGAAGATTCCTGCCGCTGTGCAGTAGGTACTCTTTGCAATGGTTGGAGCGCGTGGAAGCATTTTTCCGATCAACACGGGAGTCTTGATCTCAACTATGTGGGTAAGGTGCACGAAGGTCTTGGTCGCCGATATCAAGGGTATTTGCCTAGCGAACTCCTGCGCATAGAAGCTGCATTTTTAAAGGGATGTGGCTACGATCTACCTCTTGATCACAGAAGCAAAAGACCTGCGTCTCCAGCAGACGTGGAGGTCATTTACAAAGGTTTAATGTGCGCTATCACTGAGCTCTGCCGCTTGGACCGAATCCCAGACCTTTTGCCGCACACATCAGCTTTGGAAGAAATCTATCAGCAACGACAATTACAAACAGCATAAAAAAAGCCCGGTCAACTGCCGGGCTATTTTTTTTCAATGATATTCGATTTAATAGAAGGTCACGCTTCCATCAGCAATGTCATACATACCGCCAACAATAGCAATGCTGCCGTCTTCTTCCATCTCTTTTAGAACCGCAGATCGGTTGCGAATGTTCTTCATGGTCATTTCCACATTTTTCTTTGCAACAGCGTTGACAAAGTCAATGTTCTTAGAAGTTCTGTTCTCTGGCTCTGTAGGTTCTGTCACCGCTTCTACTGCAGGTTCTAGCTTGTTGATCAATGTGGTTAGGTTTCCTAATCGCGCGTGATCGCAGGCGCCTTTTACGGCTCCACACGCGGTATGTCCCAATACTACGATCAATTTGGTACCAGCCAGTTTACAAGCAAATTCCATGCTGCCCAAAATGTCATCGTTTACGAAGTTTCCAGCAATTCGAATACTGAAAACATCACCGATACCTTGGTCAAAGAGTAATTCGGCAGATACGCGAGAATCGATACAGTGCAAAACAGTTGCAAAAGGGAACTGCCCGTTGGCCGTATCGGCAATTTGTTCGTTCAGGTTTCTAGCAACCATATCTCCTGCCATAAAACGCTTGTTTCCGTCAATAAGGGCTTGGAGGGCAGAGGCTGGCGTCATGGCCGCCTGTGTTTCTTTAGTATGTGCTTTCATCTGTTTATGAAGTTGGTTTTAGTTTGAAGAATTCAATATAGCTTTCAGGATTCTCTACAGTACCGCGAGTGGAGATCAAATTGATAGTGATGTTCCTATTCTTGGCTTTCTCCTGAAAATCCTCTAATATTTCAATGATATCGTTGTCCAGATAACGCGTGTTGCGCACGTCTAACTCTAAGTATGAGTTTTCCTCTAAGGCGTCTAATTCCTTGAGAATGGCTCCTTTGTTGAAAAAGGTAACCTCTTCTGCCAAGGTCATTTTGATCTTGCGCTTACCGTTACTCTTGTCTTCAATGTTCAAGAAGTGTGAGTTTTGGTAACTCTTGATCAAGATCACAACGATCCCTACCGCTAAACCAAGACCAATCCCTTTTAGAAGGTCAAAGAATACAATCCCCAAAACAGTAACAACAAAAGGTACAAACTGCTTCCAGCCTAATTTGTACATCTTTACAAACAAGGCAGGCTTGGCTAATTTATATCCTACTACAAGAAGAATCGCTGCCAAAACAGAAAGTGGAATTTTATTCATTAGGGTAGGAATAGCGATTACTGCCAGAATCAGGAAAAACCCGTGAATGATAGCAGAAAGCTTGGTCTTACCTCCAGATTGAATGTTTGTAGAACTGCGCACGATCACCTGAGTAATTGGCAATCCACCAATCAGTCCAGATACCATATTTCCTGCGCCCTGAGCTAAGAGCTCTCTGTTGGTTGGCGTTACACGTTTTTCTGGATCGAGTTTATCCGTTGCTTCTACACAAAGTAGCGTCTCCAAGGAAGCTACTAAGGCAATGGTAAATGCAGTCACCCAAATACCAGAGCTAGTTATGGCGCTCCAGTTCGGGAAGGTGAATTGTCCTAAAAAGGAGTCAATACTTTCCGGCACAGGAATCTGCACCAAATGTTCTTTGCTGATCTCCATATCCGTCCCTAGGGTAAAAGAGAAAAAGATAATTCCCAAGACTACCGCTACTAAGGGACCTTGGATAAGTTTAAAGATGTTGGATTTTTTAGTCAGGACACGATCCCACAGAATCAGAATAGCCAAGGCGATCACCGCAATAAGCGTAGCTCCTGGGCTGATGTAATCCATCATATTCCCCAATTCAGAGAAAGTGGTTTGTCCGTCCATTTGATTGTAGGCAAAGTCGCCAATGGCGTCCTTATCGTAACCAAAGAAGTGCGGAATTTCTTTTAAGATAATAATGATACCGATACCGGTTAACATCCCTTTGATCACTGAAGACGGGAAGTAATAGGCAATGATCCCAAAGCGCAGCAATCCAAAGCCAATCTGAATAGCACCCGCCAATACAACAGCGAGCAAGAAGGTCTCAAAACCTTCTAAGGAAATGATAGCGGCCGATACAATAGCGGCCAATCCAGCGGCTGGTCCGGAAACTCCGATACTCGAACCACTTAAAGATCCTACAATGATTCCTCCAATGATACCTGCAATCAATCCAGAGAAGAGAGGAGCTCCACTGGCCAGTGCAATTCCTAAACAGAGTGGAAGTGCAACGAAGAATACGACAATACTTGCAGGCAAGTCGTTTTTAATGTGTTTTAGCATGACTTGCAATTTTTGCCCTATGGGCGGTTGAAATAAAATGAAATAAGACCTAGAGGCGGGTCATGCCTTCTGGAGGTGGGGAACTCACTTCTTTAGCCGGTAAAGTGTAGCCCGAGATGTAGGTGCCAAAATTATTTTGGCTGAGCTGCGTAAAGCCGAGAAGTGCATTATTCTCACGAGGGGTGTCCCATTGTTTTTCCTCCAATTCCTTCTCTGTCTTCTCCTTTTTAGATTCGTCATCGGTTTCTTGAACCAAAGAGGTCTCTACGCTGATTTCCAGCAAGGTACAAACAGAGGGGGCGAGTATCGATAAACTCAATACCCCAGAGATCACAAACAAGAATAAGGACTTCCTCATAGAGGTAAATATAATGCCTTTTTATGAATATCATAAATGATTTTAATGTAGATGATGTTAAAAATTATTAAGCTTCCCAGGCGCAGGAGCTTAGATCGCTTTCTTTAATGCCTTATTTTTGTCAGCAATGGAATTCGATTGGAATCTTTTACTACTCGTGGGTGCCGGTTTTGTAGCGGGTGTGGTCAATACCTTTGCGGGAGGCGGCTCTTTGCTTACCCTTCCTGTTTTGATCTTTATGGGACTACCAGCTGCTGTGGCTAACGGGACCAATCGCATCAGTATCCTTTTACAGACCTTATCGAGTTCTGCAGGTTTCTATTCCAAGGGGGTCAATACCTTTCCGTTCAGCATTTATTTAGCCATTCCCGCAACGCTAGGAGCGATCATTGGAGCGCGAATTGCCATTGATCTGCCCGAGGCACTTTTCAACAAGATCTTGGCTTTTGTCATGATTGCGGTGGTGGTTTATTTGGTGAGTCAGCGCAAACGCGGGGTAAAGGAAGTCGTGGAACGCCTAAGCGGCAAACATTTGTGGGTCAGTATGCTGTTCTTCTTTGTCATAGGTATTTACGGCGGATTCATTCAGGCGGGAACCGGCTTTTTGATCCTTTTAGTTTTATCAATGGTGAACCGATTGAGTTTGGTCAAGTCCAATGCGGTCAAGGTCTTTGTAGTCTTCATTTTCAACATTGGTGCTCTTTTAACCTTTGCACTGGCTGGAGATATCAAATGGAGTTACGGCCTGGTCATGTCTATTGGAAGCGCAAGTGGCGCTTGGATCGCTAGTCGCTGGGCGGTTGACAAAGGCGATAAGTTGGTCAAGATCTTTTTAGTCATTATGGTCTTGGCAATGGCTACCAAGCTCTGGTTTTTTACTTCTTAGTCATTGACACGACTTTTTTGACTATTTGAGAATCTTATAGAAAGTCAGTTTCTGTGCAGCGGCAAGGGTCGTATCTTTGCATTATGAAATCAGCAGTTGTACAAAATCTCCATTGGCGTTATGCCACCAAAAAATTCGATCCGAATAAAAAACTCAACGCTCAGCAAATAGAGACCCTTTGTGAGTCCTTCAATCTCACAGCGACCTCTTACGGTTTGCAGGCCTTGAAAATGGTGGTGATCAGCAATGCCGATCTCAAAAAGCAATTGGTTGCCCACAGTTGGAACCAACAGCAAGTGAGTGATGCTTCTCATCTTTTGGTGATCTGTCGCGAACGCACATTAGATAGTGATTACATTAAGGATCACTTTAAGCGCGTGGAGGAAATCCGCAACACGCCTCGAGAGATCTTGGATCCTTTTGAGAAGTATTTGTTGGATAGTTTTGCTGACAAGACCGAGCAGGAGATCGCCCAATGGATGGACAAGCAAGCGTACATCGCTCTAGGAAACCTGCTTACAGTCTGCGCGGTTGAACAGATTGATTCTTGCCCAATGGAAGGCTTTGATCCTCAAGCCTATGATGAACTCTTGGAGCTGGAATCTAAGGGCTTGCATTCCGTTTTGGTTTTGCCTGTAGGTTACCGTGCTGAAGATGATTTTATGGCCGATCTTAAAAAGGTCAGACGTGGCAGCGATAGCGTGATTATCAACATTGAATAACTTTCTACAATTGCCCGTCTGAGGGCACCGTGCAAATACTATATTTGCTAAAAAGATATAGCTCATGCCCGGATTTGAACTTTTTGGCGCTGCAGAACGCCAACACGTACAAGACGTTTTAAACACTGGTATTTTGATGCGTTATGGCTTTGATGGCCTGCGCGATGGTATTTGGAAGGCCAAAGAATTTGAGACTGCCTTTGCAGATCGAATGGGTGTAGACCATTGCCAATTGGTCAGCAGTGGTACCGCGGCCTTGACAGTGGCCTTAGCGGCTGCTGGTATTGGTGCAGGGGATGAAGTGATCATGCCTACCTTTACTTTTGTAGCGAGTTTTGAGTCTATTATCGCTATAGGGGCAGTTCCTGTTTTGGTAGATATAGACGACACGCTTTGTTTAGATCCCAAGGCTGTAGAAGCTGCGATCACAGAAAAGACCAAATGCGTCATGCCCGTGCATATGTGTGGGGCCATGGCCGATCTGGCTCCACTTAAGGCCATTTGTGATAAACACGATCTCTTGTTATTGGAAGATGCTTGCCAGGCCATTGGAGGAACCTACCAAGGCACTGCTTTAGGGGCTTATGGAGACCTGGGATGTTTTTCTTTTGATTTTGTTAAGACCATTACCTGTGGAGAAGGTGGAGGAGTTATCACTAATAATGCGGACTTCGCCAAACGCGCAGATCACTACCAAGACCACGGCCACGACCATATTGGAAACGATCGTGGAGCAGAGGGGCATCCGTTTTTAGGGTATAACTACCGCATCAGTGAGTTACAAGCAGCGGTAGGCTTGGGGCAGCTCAGTCAGTTTGATGAAATTCTAGCTATTCAAAAGAGAAACTTTAGCATCATTGCTGAGGCCTTAAAAGATCTGCCAAATGTCACGCCACGCAGAATTCCGGAAGGTGCTGAGGGAAACCATTCTTTCATCAACTTCTTTATGGAAACCGAGCAACAAGCGGCAAAGGCGCAAAAGGCCTTGGGAGAAGCCGGTATTGATGCTTGTTTCTATTGGTACAACAACAATTGGCATTATATCCGCGGCTGGGCGCATCTCAAGAATGCGACGGGCGCAGGGCCATTATCCGAAGCCATTAAAAAAGAGCTGTTGTCCTTAGAACAAAGAGATTTCTCCAAGAGTGATCATTGGATGGGTAGAAACCTGTCCTGTTTGGTGAAATTGTCGTGGACAGAGGACCAGGTTCGCGAGCGTGCCGCGACCATGCGTGAAGTGCTATCTAACCTTTAGTAGTTGATATAATCTGTGATCTCCAGACCGTAACCGATCATTCCAACACGTTTGGTCTGTTGGTTGTTGGAAATCAAACGGATCTTAGCAATGCCAAGATCATGCAGAATCTGAGCGCCAATACCGAAATCTTTGTTATCCATAGCAATACGCGGCGCTTTAACTACTTCGTCACCCGCTTGTTGCTCTTTTAACGCACTTAGACGCTTGAGTAAATTCAAGGATTGCGATTGCTGATTGATAAACACCACAGCACCTTTACCTTCTTTCTCGACAGCTTTGAACATATCGTCCAGCTTCTTGTCTGCATTGTTGGTCAAGGTTCCTAGGATATCGTTATTGACCAAAGTAGAATTGATGCGCACGGCTACCGGCTCGTCTGCAGTCCAATCGCCTTTGGTTAGCGCAAGATGGACCTGATCATTGGTTGTTTGCTTGTAAGCGCGCAAACGGTAGCTTCCAAAATTCGTAGCGATCTGAAAATCTTCCATCTTATCGATCAAAGAGTCGTGCTGCATGCGGTAAGCAACCAAATCCTCAATAGAGATCAATTTTAGGTCGAATTTCTTGGCTACGTCTACCAACTGCGGTAAACGGGCCATGGTTCCGTCTTCATTGAGAATTTCTACCAAGATCCCAGCTGGCTCCATTCCGGCAAGACGCGCTAGGTCAATAGCGGCTTCTGTATGCCCTGTTCTGCGCAGTACGCCGCCTTCTTTTGCGCGCAATGGGAAAATGTGTCCTGGGCGGCCTAGATCGTGTGGCTTGGTAGTTTTATCTACCAAAGCTTTGATGGTTTTAGATCGATCGTGTACAGAAATACCTGTAGTACATCCGTGACCAATCAAATCCACAGAAACTGTAAACTGGGTATGGTGTAGAACCGTATTGTTCTCTACCATCATATTGAGTTCCAGTTCTTGACAACGCTCTTCTGTAAGCGGAGCGCAGATCAATCCGCGACCGTGAGTGGCCATAAAATTGATCATCTCTGGGGTTACAGATTCCGCAGCAGCGATAAAATCCCCTTCATTCTCTCTGTTCTCATCATCCACAACAATGACCACCTTGCCAGCGCGAATGTCTGCAATGGCTTCTTCTATAGTATTGAGTGTGATTTGCGATTGAGCCGTCTCCATGAATTCAAAATTTATGCAAAGATACGGTCTTTATAGTTGTTTTATGTCTGCTTCAATGCGTTTGTTGAAAGTGCGTCTAAAGAAGTAGAAAAACGGAATCCCGAAGAGAATGTACGCCACAAAAACTTCAATAGGAGTTTTCTTTTTCATGGCTTTGTATATCTTATTGTGCCATATCAAGGTTTGAATCAGTTTGATATAAATAAACCCAAAACTCACATAGGCAATAATGGGCAAGGCTTTTTCAACCAACCAAGAGGATTCTCCGGCTCTGTATACACTGCTGATCAGCCAAGCGAATACAATAGCCAGATTGATCAAGTAGAAATAAAGTGTTTGCTTGGAGTATTTTTTATACTCGCCATAGGCCAGCATGCTCTCATTGTAGATATGATCTTCAAAATTGCCTTGCATACGCAGTTCTAATTCAGAGATGCCTCGTTGTTCCAAGTAGAGTAGGGCCTGATTGCGATACGTACTGCTATAACCGAATTTTCGGTGATACTTGACCACTTGGATAAGCCCGTCGTTATCTAAGGCGTACAACTCATCTTTCTGCTCTTGGGACAAGGCAACCTGATTGGCCATTACCGGTGCCAATTGACGCTTGCGTCTAAATCTTCCAAAGAAACTGTCAAAATCAAAGACGTTTTGGTCTGTAGTGGCTCTATAAGTGATCCAGATACCTAAGGGAAGGAGGATCAAACTAGAAAGCCAAGTCGCAAGGACAGCGTTTAAAGAACCGTCTTCTGCGCTGTTCTTGGCAAAGATCCCAATAAAGTGATAGGTCAAAAAGAGTAGAATTGCAATTACCATGGGCAGACCGAATCCACCTTTTCTAATGATTGCGCCTAGGGGTGCACCAATAAAGAAGAGTATGATACAAGCAATAGCAAAGACGTATTTCTCATGCAGGGCAATCTCGTGTTTGATGATGTTCTTGCGCTTTAAAAAGAACTCATCCTTTTTAGCCTCTAAGGTCTGTAGGGTTCCGCTGATGCTGCTCTGCGCTATTTGTATGATTTTTTTCTGATCAGTTGGCTGAAAGGCATCCAAAGGATTGTAGACGGAATCTTTAGGTTCTTTAGGCGAATAATTCTCTCCAATACTCGCAACCCCAGAACGCAGATACATGGTATTGGCAAAGGTCTTGATGTCTGTCGAGAAATTGTCGGAGAGGGTATCGATGGCAGGGATCAGCTCAGAGATTGGATACATACCGTGATTGCTGAGTTCTCCTTCTGCTTCCAGATCGATGTTGTTGATCTCACTCAGATCGATGTTTATGGTATAGGTGTCCAGATAACTCTTGACAAAGGGTTTTCGCTTTTTCTTTTTCACATCCCGAACTTGGACCTCGTCATAGTAATAGACGTTGTCCAGCTTGAGTGAAAGCAGGTTGGAATCTTCCGAACCAATAAGTTCACCACGTTCTGCGACCATCACGGTGTAGTTCCCGGCAATTTTTGGTTTTTTCTTGTGTATGATCACCTGATCCAGATACTGGTCCCGATCTCCGGACTTTTCTTCAACCTTGATGTTGAGCTCGTCACCAATAGAACTGAATTGCCCTTCTGCAATGACCATGGCCGGCTTTTTCTGCGCGATATTGCGCCTAAGATTCAAGGATTTGTATTCCGCCCAAGGAATGACGCTGTTAGCGAACCAAAAAGCGGTCAAACTGATGGTGACAATAAACAAGGTCAAGCTGCGCATGGCGCGTTGCAAGGAGATCCCTGTAGACTTCATAGCCGCGAATTCATACTTCTCTGCAAAGTTTCCAAAGACCATGAGGGAGGAAACCAAGATCGTTAACGGCAATACCAGTGGTATCAACTTAGGGGAGAAGTACATCAAAAATTTCAGTACCACGACCATGTCCAGTCCCTTTCCAGCCAGTTCAGAGATATACAACCAGATGGTCTGGAGGATAAATATGAACATCAGGATAAAAAATACGCTTAAGAATGTGCGTATATAGGTGACCAGTATGTATCGATCGAGTATTTTCAAATGCCTCTAGTTCAGCCTGTTGATGTAATAGCCGTCTGCTTCGTACTTAGGCTGATCAAAACTAAACAAGGTTTTTGAAATGGGCTGATTGGTTTTAAAAGAATTAACAGTAATTGTAAACTCAGTCCCATTGGCATCGGTTTGAATCAGCTTGTAGATGTGCTTGGTCATGCTGTCAATGCCCAACAAAATATCTTTGATCTCTGCATTGCTATCAATAGGCATCAATTTCACGTATTGGATCTTGCGCCCTTTTACGTTTTGTACGATGTCCATTTTATAGGTGTAGCCCTCTTCATAGAAGGTGAGCATTTCACTAGGAGTAATTCCCGTTTTCTCATCACTGCCAATAGTTGAGATGGTCACTTCTTCATCTTCTGGAACTATGGAATAAATATTCACTCCATCACTGATGCGGGTGGTTCCCAGCATATTTAGATGGTATTTATCTCCCTCTAGGGTCACATTGCCACGGGTGTCTTGTTTCACCTTTTGCTTCTCATTGTTGAGGCTGTATTTAAAGTCGATGACAATGTTTTCATAGGACCGCACTTTGGCAGATACTTCATCCAGTAAGGTCTTGGCGTCCTGTGCGGCGGCAAATCCTCCGCTTAAAACTAATAAACAACCGAGTACTATCGCTCTCATGGTTTCTAAGTTTTTTGTTGCTCAGTGCAACTTCATTTTTGATTTATACTTCATTATCCAACAACTGATTCAAGGCTTCAATGGTTGGCACCAAAACCTGTCTGGCTTTACTGCCTTCAAAAGGGCCAACAATTCCGGCAGCCTCCAATTGGTCAATGATACGCCCAGCTCGGTTGTATCCCAGTTTGAGTTTGCGCTGCAGCAAAGAGGCAGAGCCTTGCTGGGCAATTACCAGCACTTCTGCTGCTTCACGGAACAGTGAATCGCGGTCGTCTTTAGATATATCAAGATTTGTACCACTTTCTTCTCCTACGTATTCTGGTAATAGATGTGCATCTGGATACGCCTTTTGTCCGCCGATATAATCCGTGATCTTAGATACTTCTGGAGTGTCCACAAAGGCACATTGCAGTCGGATCACCTCATTCCCTTGGGTGTAAAGCATGTCTCCACGCCCAATGAGCTGATCGGCTCCTGTTGCATCCAAAATGGTGCGCGAGTCGATCTTGGACGTTACTCTAAAGGCGATACGTGCCGGGAAGTTCGCTTTAATGATCCCCGTAATTACGTTTACAGAAGGTCTTTGTGTGGCAATGATCAAATGGATTCCAATAGCACGGGCTAACTGAGCCAAACGAGCGATAGGGGTTTCCACCTCTTTCCCTGCGGTCATGATCAGATCCGCAAATTCATCCACAACCAAAATGATATACGGCAAAAAGCGGTGTCCGTTGTTCGGATTGAGCTTACGCGCCTTGAACTTGGTGTTGTATTCTTTAATGTTACGAACCATAGCATCTTTAAGCAGGTCGTAACGCGCATCCATTTCAATACAGAGCGAGTTCAACGTATAGATCACTTTAGTGGTGTCTGTGATAATGGCTTCTTCTGTATCGGGCAGCTTAGCCAGATAATGGCGTTCAATTTTGTTGAATAAGGTCAATTCCACCTTTTTTGGATCTACCAATACAAATTTCACCTCTGCCGGATGCTTCTTGTAGAGTAGGGAGGTCAAAATGGCGTTCAATCCAACCGACTTACCTTGACCCGTAGCCCCCGCCATAAGCAAGTGCGGCATTTTTGCCAGATCCACCACAAAGGTCTCATTGGCAATAGTTTTTCCTAAGGCTAGCGGCAAAGCCATCTCTGCCTGTTGGAATTTATTGGCGGCGATCACCGAGCGCATGGATACAATGCGTGGATTTTTGTTCGGTACTTCAATACCGATGGTACCTTTCCCCGGGATAGGAGCAATAATACGAATACCGAGGGCAGCTAGGGACAGCGCAATATCATCTTCCAGATTCTTGATCTTGGAAATTCTGATCCCGGCTTCCGGAATGATCTCATAGAGGGTTACTGTAGGACCTACCGTCGCTTTGATCTGCGCAATGGCAATCTTGTAGTTGCGTAGGGTCTCTACAATACGGTTCTTATTCTCTTCAAGTTCCTCCTGATTGATGGTGATGCCTGCGCCACCGGTATAGTCTTTAAGCAGTTCAAGAGGAGGGAATTTATAATTGCCCAATTCTAGGGTCGGGTCAAATTCACCAAAATCTTCTACCAGTTTTTGAGCAGTCTTGTCTGCCGGGAGTTCTTCTTCCTCAACAGCTGCTTCTACTTCCATAGTGACCTCTTCTTCTTGCTTTTCTGTCTTTGGTGTTTTGAGTTGGATGTTTTCCAGTTCAGGGTCTGGAGTTAGCTCTAACGGCGTAGCTTGTGTTTCTTCTACCAGAGGCACAACTGTTGTTGGCTCTGGTGTAGGTGTTACCGTATCTACTGAATCAGCAACTGTTTGTGTTTCTATGGTATCTTCTGCGGAGGAGGTTTCGTCCTTAAAGTCTTCGGCTATGGATTCTTGGGTCTTTTTGAGTTTAGCGGCAACCTTATCCGGAGTAACTCGTAAGCGCAATACCAAATAGGCGATAAGCAAGAAGGCCATCAATATAGCAGTCCCGGTAAAACCGAGATAATCCTGCAAGAAATCGTTCATCTCATAACCCACGGTTCCTGCTAAGATTCCGCCTTGGCTACTAAAGAATCCGAAGAAAACAGCCAGCCACAACATGACTAATAAGCCCCAGAACCAAAAACGGCCAAGTGCAGTCCGCTTTAAATCAAAGAAGAAATAGACTCCACTTAGGGTGATGAGCGTAGAGAAAATAAAGGCGGCAATACCGACCCCTTTATAAATAAAAAAGTTGCCTAAACCAGCTCCGAATTTACTCAAAAGGTTCGCGGCTTCCTTGTCTCGGTTGCCTAATTCTCCTAAGATGGATTGGTCCTGTTGCCAGTTGAAAAAGAAGCTCGCAAAGGCCAAGGTCAACGCCAGACCAAAGAGCATTAAAAAACTCCCCAGAACCACCTGCTGTTGCCGGTTAAGGGTCAGTTTTGGTAATTGGAATCGTTTGGCTTTTTTAGCGCTGCGTTTAGTAGTTTTCTTTTTGGCCATAAAAGGTAAAACAAAGGTACAAATTGTTAACGTTTAAAAAACACCCAAATTATAAGGTAAAATGTCGTTATGAGCATTGCAAGCACAATAAAACAAAGGATTTTCTGAATTTCAGTATAGCAGCGCTATGGTTAAATTCAAAAATTCAGTGAAACAATTGGTTTTGAAGTGATTTCAATGCGGAATAGATTTTTTACCTGGCAATTTGGGTAACAATAGTACTTAGCCAAAGTAGGGAATATAGATGATACAACCAATGACAATTGCGATAACTGCAGCAAAAAATACAGCGCCTGCAGCTACGTCTTTGATATAGCCAATTTTAGGATGTCTCTCTGGGTGGATGAAGTTCGCGATTTCTTCAATCGCTGTGTTGGCACCTTCTGTGGCCATGACCAAACCAATGGCAAAAAATTGAAGGACCCATTCGGTAGCGGTGATCTCGAAATAGAAACCAGCCACTGTCACCACCAAGGCAATCACCGCTTGAACCTGGATGCTGGCCTCATTCTTGAGCAGCAGCCAGGCTCCGCGGCCGGCGTATTTGAACGCCATTAATCGTTTGCCGATGAAGGTGTTCTTCATGCTTTAAAGCGCAGCAAGTGCAGCAGCGTAGTCTGGTTCTTCGCCAACTTCTGCGACCTGCTGATTGTAGATCACGTTTCCATTGGCGTCTGCTACTACAACAGCTCTAGAGTGAAGCGCATCAAAGGCTCCGCCTTTAATAGTTACGCCATAGTCTTGTCCAAATGCTCCGGTTTTAAAATCAGAGAGCATTTCTACGTTCTCAATGCCTTCTGCAGCACAGAACTGTTGCTGCGCAAAAGGAAGATCTTTAGAAACACACAGTACAGTAGTGTTCTCCAATTTAGAAGCCTCCTCATTAAAGCGTCTTGCAGAAGCAGCGCATACTCCTGTGTTTACAGAAGGGAAGATGTTCAAGATCACATTCTTACCCTCGTAATCTGCGAGTGTTTTTGTTGACATATCGTTGGCTACCAAGCTAAAGTCAGGAGCTTGAGATCCAACAGCAGGAAGTGATCCTACAGTTTCGGCGGGGTTTCCGCCCAAGGTAATAGAAGCCATAGTTGTTGTTTTTTACAAAAATACGATGCCCTTAAAGAGTTATCATTAAGGAACTCTTAAAAAATGCGGATTATTTTGAAGCAGCCAACTGCCGGATCTTGATGCGGAAAGCAGCGAAGATCAAAGTCATAAATGGGCTCAGCCAGTTAAAGATCGCAAAGGCAAAATAGTCCACGACAGGAACGCCTAAAACGCCACTTTGATAGGCTCCACAAGTGTTCCAAGGAACCAATACAGAAGTTACCGTACCACTGTCTTCTAAGGTTCTGGATAAGTTCTCCGGAGCCAAGCCGCGGTCCTCATAGGCTTGTTTGAACATTTTCCCAGGGATAACCAAAGCCAAGTACTGATCTGAAGCGACCACGTTTAGTCCTAAACAGCTAATGACCGTAGAGGCGAACAAACCAAAAACAGAATCTGCGAGACTCAATAGGGCTTTGGTGATTCTGGCAAGGGCTCCAATGGCGTCCATAACGCCTCCAAAGACCATAGCGCAAAGGATTAGGGCAATGGTCCAATTCATGCCCCACATGCCGCCAGCAGCGAAAAGGTCGTTCAGGTCTGGGTTATCTGTTTCAACAGCAAAATCCACAAAAATTGCATTGAAGATGGCCTTGATATTAGAATCGGCAATACGCGCTAAAACATCAGGCTGAAAGATCAAAGCAAAAATAATAGCCGCGAAAATTCCGCCAGAAAGAGCAACCAATGGCTTGGCTTTCAACAAGATCATTCCAATAACCACAAGAGGCACTCCAAATAGCCAGGGGTTGATGTTGAAAGTAGCATCTATGGTCGCTAAGATAGAAGAGACATCCGCATCTCCGCTCACGTCAGCATTCAAACTTAAAATACTGAAAACGATAAGGGTGATCACTATAGAAGGCACCGTAGTGATCGCCATATATTTGATATGCGTAAAGAGGTCTGTCCCAGCCATTGCAGGGGCTAAGTTGGTAGTATCACTAAGCGGCGACATCTTATCGCCAAAATAAGCACCAGAAATAACCGCTCCGGCGATCATACCACCAGAAATACCCAAGGCAACACCGATACCCACAAGAGCAATACCTACGGTGGCAGAGGTGGTCCAACTGCTTCCCGTGGCAATAGAAATTATCGCTGATATAACAACAGAAGCTGGTAAAAAGATCTCTGGGCTCAGCACTTTTAAGCCGTAATAGACCATGGCTGGAATAACGCCACTGGCCAACCAGGTTCCCGCTAATGCCCCTACAAGCAGTAAGATCAAAACGGGCACGAACACACTTTTGAGATTCTCCCAAACTTCCTGACCCATTTGCGAGATGGTGACCTTGTTTAAAAGCCCTAGAATTAAGGCAACGCCACCGCCCATAAGCAGTATAAATTGATTGGAGAAATCACCGAGCCAGGCTCCGTCTTTGACAAAGATGTTATAGGCTAAAAGGCCCATAAGGATGACCACAGGAACTAGAGCTTCCAGAATGCTGAGCTCTTTGTTGTCTATGATTTTCTGATCCTCAATGGGGATCTTTTCAATATTGTCCGGATCGTTTTGCATGCTGTTAGTTTATGGAACTGTAATGTTACGATTTTAGCCCTCGAATTGCAAACGCCGGCTAAGGGCTGAAATAAAAAACGGGCGCGAGGCCCGTTTGTATTTTTAAGTGGTTGTACTTAAACCAGTTCTGCGGTTTTGAGCACTCCAACAGCTTCCATACAGGCTTTCATCTGTTTGAACGTACGCGCAATATCATTATCCAAGCCTACTGAAAAACGAATCAAACCATCACTCAGACCCATTTCTGCTTGTTCTTCTGCTGGAATCTCAGAGGAAGTGGAGCTACCCGGAGCACTGAAAAGGGTTTTGTAGAACCCAAGACTTACTGCCAAATAACCCAAATTGCGCTCTTGCATGAGCTCCATGAGTTCGTTTGCTTTTTCTAAGCTGCCTACATCTATGGTCAACATTCCACCATAGCCGTATTCTGCATTCATCATTTTTGAGAATACTTTATGACTTGGGTGAGAAGGTAAACCGGGGTACACTGTTTTCAATCCGAGGCTTTGAAAGGCTTGTGCCAAGTAAAACGCATTGTGACTGTGTTGTTTCATGCGGATGTGTAGCGTACGTAGGTTCTTCAAAATAGAGGCTGCGCGCATACTGTCCATAGTGCTACCCAATAGCATAGCCGCACCATCATTGACATTGCGCAACTGATCTATAAATTCTTGAGTTCCGCAGATAACGCCGCCAACAGTATCTGAAGACCCGTTGATGAATTTGGTTAAACTGTGGATGACCACATCGGCTCCTAAACGACCTGCAGGAATGGACAGGGGAGAAAAGGTATTGTCAACTACCAACTTTAGCCCATATCGCTTAGCCAATTCAGCTAAGGCAGCGATATCAGCCACCTCCAATAAAGGATTACTTACGGCCTCACAATAAAGCACTTTGGTGTTTTCGTTGATTGCGGCCTCAACTACGTCCAGTTTAGTGATGTCAACAAAACTGGTGCTGATGCCCAATCGCGGCGTGAAATTCTTTAAAAAGGCGTAGGTTCCGCCATAAATGGTTCTGCTAGAGACTATATGATCACCTTGGCCGCAAAGTTGTAACAAAACTGGGCAGATTGCCCCCATACCACTGGCAGTTACATTAGCGGTCTCTGTACCTTCCAAAGCCGCGAGAGCTTCTCCTAAATACAGATTGCTCGGTGAACTGTGACGCGAATAGAGGTAGCAACCGTCAGCATTACCTTCAAAAGTGTCAAACATGGTCTTTGCGGAAAGGAAAGTATAGGTAGATGAATCCGAGATAGAAGGGTTCACGCCACCAAATTCTCCAAAGTACTGAAGGTCTTGAATATTGTTTGCAGGTTTAAATGCCATTTTAAGTAGGGTTTTATTCATCAAATTTAATTGGGTTTTGTAGATTTAACCAAACAGTTACATTTGATTAGTAATTTATTTGGTTAAAAAGACATATCTTAGTTAAAAATTTATCCCCCATTCTAAAAAATGCTACGAACACCGAAAAATTTTCTATGCAACTTGACCAAACAGATAAGCAGATTCTGAATATTCTGCAAGAAGACGCAAAAATCACCAATAAAGAACTGTCGTCCCGTCTAAATTTATCGCCAACTGCAATTTATGAGCGCATCAAAAAATTGGAGCGCAATGAAATCATCAAGACTTATGTGGCGCTATTGGACGAGAGTAAAATTCAACGTGATTTTGTTGTTTTTTGCCAGATCAGGCTGCTGCAGCACACCAAAGATTATTTAACCACCTTTGAGCAAGACATCATTGACTTGCCAGAAGTGTTGGAATGTCATCACATCAGCGGAGATTACGATTACCTTTTAAAAGTAGCCGTTGAGGATATGGAGGCCTATCGCGCCTTTATGGTGACCAAACTGACCACATTACAGTATATTGGAAACACGCACAGTTCCTTTGTGATCAGCGCGGTGAAACACACTACCAAACACGTTATGGAAGATGCGTAACAAATACCTGCTGGCGGCAGAGTTTTTGATCTTCTTTGCAATTTTGCCGGTAAGCTTTGCTTGGGATTATTCCATTTGGATCAAAGCAGGACTGGCAGTGGTGGGATTGACCTACATCATTGTTCAGTTGGTCAAAGATCCTGACAAACCCTTGAAATGGTATAAGAATTACCCTTGGAAGGCCTTTTGGAAACGCATAGGATTGCAGTTTTTAATCATTGGGGCAGTTACAACCTTATTTGTGTTGTGGAAGGCGCCAAATAGTTTGTTCTGTGTGCCTAAAAGTGACCCCGAACTCTTTGTAAAGATCTTAGGAGTCTACACCTTTCTCTCGGTTTGGCCGCAGGAATTGATCTACCGGACGTATTTCTTCAGTAGGTTTGAATCGCTGTTTGCTTCCAAGAAGGTATTGATCTTTGTAAATGCCGTGGTCTTTTCCTTGGCGCACATCTTCTTTAGAAACACTTTGGTAACGGTACTGACTTTTATTGGAGGCTTGCTTTTTGCCTATACGTATTTTAAAACACGATCGACCTTACTGGTCAGTATTGAACACGCGGTTTACGGCAACTGGCTGTTTACCGTTGGGATGGGAGATATGCTTGCCTTTCCGGGGATGGATGCCTGTGCAGCTTAAGACTTAAGGAGCTGATCAATATTGCGACTAAGGACTTAGGTAGAACGCCAAAAGCTTTGTAAATTTGCAGTCGATTTAAAATCATTTTTTATGAGTTCATTTGATGTAGTAGTTATTGGATCTGGCCCTGGAGGCTATGTTGCAGCCATTCGTTGTGCACAATTGGGGATGAAAACTGCCCTGATCGAAAAGTACAATACCCTAGGAGGAACCTGCTTGAACGTAGGTTGTATTCCGAGTAAGGCCCTTTTAGATTCTTCTCACCACTACGAGGATGCCGTTAAGCATTTTGAGGAGCACGGAATTGAAGTTCCGGGTGAAGTGAAAGTGAACTTAGAGAAGATGATTGCGCGCAAGCAATCTGTAGTAGATCAAACCACTTCTGGTATTGACTACTTGATGAAAAAGAACGAGATCACCGTATTTCATGGGATGGGTTCTTTTGTAGATGCCAATCATGTAAAAGTTGACTTGACCGAAGGCGGAGAAGAAACGCTAGAAGCCAAGAACATCATTGTGGCAACGGGAAGTAAGCCATCGACCTTACCCTTCATCACTATAGATAAAGAACGCATCATCACTTCTACAGAAGCGCTCAAAATGCCAGAGATCCCTAAGCATTTAGTGATCATTGGTGGAGGAGTTATTGGATTAGAGCTCGGACAGGTTTACCGCCGTTTGGGTGCTGATGTGTCTGTGGTGGAGTATATGGATCGAATCATTCCGACCATGGACCGTGCGCAGAGTAAGGAGCTCACTAAAGTGATGAAAAAGCAAGGGGTGAAATTCCACGTTTCTCACCAAGTTACTTCTGTAGAACGCGATGGCGACGAAGTGACCATCAAAGCGAACAACAAAAAAGGAGAAGAAGTAAGCTTTACCGGAGACTATTGTTTGGTTTCTGTAGGGCGTCGTCCGTACACGGATGGATTGGCTGCCGATAAGGCGGGAATCCAAATGGACGAACGCGGCCGCATCGAGGTAAACGAGCACTTGCAAACCAATGTTTCAAACATCTACGCTATTGGTGATGTGGTAAAAGGAGCTATGTTGGCGCACAAGGCAGAAGAAGAAGGTGTCTTTGTTGCAGAGACCATTGCCGGTCAGCAACCGCACATCAATTACAATCTGATTCCAGGAGTAGTGTACACTTGGCCAGAAGTTGCCTCTGTAGGCAAAACAGAAGATCAACTCAAAGAAGCTGGAGTAGACTACAAGGTGGGACAGTTTGGAATGCGTGCCTTAGGTAGATCTCGTGCCAGTGGTGATATCGATGGATTTGTAAAGATCCTTGCCGATGCTGCTACGGATGAGGTGCTGGGTGTACACATGGTAGGAGCTCGTGTTGCTGATCTGATCAGCGAGGCCGTTACTGCTATGGAATTCCGCGCTAGTGCGGAAGATATTGCACGTATGAGTCACGCACACCCAACCTATGCAGAAGCTGTTAAGGAAGCTGCTCTGGATGCTACAGACAAACGTCCACTACACATTTAATTTTACTGCTCGCTCAATGAGCGTTTGTACTGACGAATCAAGGAGCGCGCCTGCAGTTTCCAAGCCGTTTTGACCTCGTCAAAATCGGTGTATGCCGCATTGGTGCTAAAATCTTTGAGATTAGGTGCTGAGATGACTCCCAATGCCATTATGGGTTCGCTATCGTCTGAGGTTGAAATAACCTTGTAGATTCCATAAAGGACGCCGTCGTCTTCAATCTCTCCGAGTTTTTTGACTTCGTTGTTGTATTCCGATACGTAATCGCCTACATAATTGTAAACACAAAGCTCTGTGAAGGTATTGGGTTCTAAATACTCCGCGGGAATTAGATCGCTCATCTCTGCATCAACCAAGGCTTCCATGATCTCGTAACGCGAGTAGAAAGGATCCATATACTGCTTGAGTATGTTAGGTTCCACAGTGAAGCCCATGGCCATGTATTTGAGCATGGATTCGGTCTTAGTCCAAGGTTCCTTAGCGTAAGGCGTAAAGATCTGTTTGAGAATTTCACCACTGTCTTCCGCGTTCACTGCGGGATCGGATTCAGCTATGCTCATATAATAATAGATCAAGTTCTCATTTAAGTGGTAGCTCTGCTTGCGAAGCACTGTGTCTTGATACTTGGCCATTTGATTTGGAATGTCCTCAATGATCCGCTGCTGCAACTCTGAGAACAATTCTGGCAATTCATCCATTCCCATCATTTGGTCCACATAAAGACCAATGAGTTGATCCTTGAAGTCGTCATTGTTGTAGAGCTGCGCCAACTCGCGGGGGTAGCGTTTTAAGATATCTAGGCTGTCCTCCAATTGATAAAAGGCCAAGAAGTATTCATCGGTTCTTTTAGGTGGATTTTTGACCAAAAGATCCATCAATACGCGATCGGCTTGTAGGTCTTTAAAGTTCAAGAATTCACTCACGATCTCCTCTTTGACGTTTTCTTCTGTGGAATCTAATCGGTAGTAATCCAACAGCTTTTCCATATGCTTTTTATTACCAAATTTGGTAATGGGAATGATCAGATCTGTTTTGTTTAGCTCATAGCCCTCAATTTCAATAGGCTTATAGGGTAGTGCGGTCAGCAGAAGATCCACATCCTCTGTGGTGAAATCGTGATAGAGTAGCGCCATTTGTCCACGCTTGACCTCAAGAGTATCTGAGCTCATCAAAGCCGCCACGATCTCCTTAGTTTTTGGAGCGCGCACGTCCATTTTTGGCCTTTTACGCGTGTATTTGAAGGATTCTAAAAATAGATCCTGCAGGCCTTTATCTACTTCATCTTGCCCTAAACAGGTGTAAAGTTGAACCAAATGGTCATCCACATACATGGTTTGAATGAATTGCTGCACATTGCTGTTTGGGTTCACAATTCGGGCTTTGATCCCCGGAACTCCCTTAATGTTGATCAATTCCTTTTCTGCAATAGAATCCTGGTATTCTAAGATGTCTACCAAAGCGGTGTCCAGATAGGCATCAATGTCTTTAGTGCGATACAGCGGATTCAGTTTGCTGGTTTCCATCATATAAAGCCCTCCAGTATTTGCTGAGGTGGCTGTATAGGATTTGGTGTATAAGAATTCATCAGCATCACTACCTTCTTCCTCAGAGAAGAGGGTTAATGGTGCTGGAGATGCCATGGTGAATAGATCCTCGTAGGTGAAATCGGTGATCTCGTCTTCTAAAAAGGGTTCGAGTTTAAAACTGGTAAAGAAGCGGGAGTTTGGATCTACCTCTGCGCCTTTTTCCTTAGCCTGCGCCATCAAGGCATAGCTGCGGTTTCCTCTAAAGTAAAACTTGAACACGCCGTTGTACATATTGAAGAAGTTCAAATACGCGATAAACCCGCGTACGCCTTGTTCTTCAAACTTATAAGGCTCGCCTACTAACTCAATGCCAGCGCGCAATTCGGCCCCTAGTGTCTCTAAGATCTCTTCCTGATTGACCAAATAATATCCTTCGGGTTGATCGTTGTATCGGATCAAATAGTTGTATTCCAACTGCGGATCGGAAATAAAGTCAATGTTCATATAATAAGGCTCGCCTTCTGGATCTAATGGATTCTCCACTTCACGATCCATATCTTGCATGCTTACATCAGGGACTTCCACGCTAAAAGCGCCTTCTTTATTGGTGTATCTGCGCCATTTGCCCTGGTATGAAGCATCTGGGTCGGGTTCGCTCAGACTGATGGACTCAAAAAAGGCATCTGCACTGCCGCTGTTTACGCCCATCTCTGTCGTTTCTATCAAGAAGGCCATAAATTGCTCCGACTCCACGTTTATGGCGAATCGCAGAAATTCGTCGTCTGAATTTTGAACCACACATTCGTAGAAATCCTGCCCATCAATTTTAAATTCACGCTCGCTAACAATTTTTAATTCTGTATTGTCATCGTCTGAAAAATAATCCGCCAAAAATCCCTTGATGTTCTTTTTGGAGATCACAGGCATGGGCAATTCTTCACTCAGCATATAGGCAAAGGTCAAACCAGAGAGTAGATCTGGCGTGTAATAGACCAGCAGCGGATCTCTTTGGTAGTATTCCGGTTGGACTGGCGTGCGAAGGGTCAATCCGTATTTGGGATGCTTGCTTTCAAACCAAGCCGTGGGATCGGGTTGATAGTCTTCATAATTGTTTGAATTATTAAAGGTTACCGCAACGGGTTCTACTTTAAAGCCCTCATTGCGCAGCAGATTGATCAAACCTTCATCTCCGGGTAAATGCGCAGCACCAACGGCAGCAAAGAGCGTCTGTTTATTCATGATCTCAAGCATGCTGCTCAGCATTACCTTGTTGCGACGCACCATGGTGTCGTCGTACTGATCGTTCTCCAAAATGAAATCGTGAATGGCGTTGATTTCCCCTGAGTTGTAGAGGGTGATCATTTTTTCCACCGTTTCCCGATATTGATCCGGACTCACCTCAATCATCTCCAAAATGCGCTCCTTTAGAACCTCGTCATCAATCTCTTCAGGCCGTTCCAACTGATCCTCTACTTGCTCCAATCCATTAATGATCTTTCCATTTTGAAAGGCGATGGAGTAGAGGTAGCCGTCTAAAAAATTCGGCATGTCCTTAGTGCCATACTCAATGTCATTCAGCGCAGCTTCAATTATATCAGGATTGAAGGTATAGTAATCATCGAGAGCCATCCCTTTGGTGGCCATGAATTTATCATCAAGGCGTTTGTAGTCCTCTTCAGATAGGATTCTCTTGTAAATATTCTCCTTGTAGGCCTCAGAGAGCTCGTCATCAATATAACTGGTCATGCTGTCCGGGTGAAGCTCCAAAGCAAACACTTCAGAACGCTTTATAGCCGGCAGCAGGGAGTCACTAATGTTGAAAACCCGCTTGTCTTGTAAGTGCATGGTTCCGTAGAGGTAAGAAACACGGGAGTTATCCGCGGCACTGATCTTCCACAACAGTTGATGTCCACTATCTTGACCAAAGGCCGTAAGCACCGTTAATAAACAAAGTAGTAGTGTCGGTAAAAGACCAGAAATTCTGGCCGAAGAGCGCAGGTTGTTCAATTGTTTATAAATAAAGGGATTTGTAACACTCAATAATAGTAATTTTAGGGCATAATATTTCTATTTCTTGAGGAAAACTTACCGATTTAAACTAGAATCAGCAGCACACTTCAAAGCGCAATTGTTTCAATGGAGCCGGCAATTTGATCAAGTGGTTTGCTTGGATTCTAACGCCCATGCCGCCACAGATTCTGCTTTTGATTGTGCCTTTGCACTGGGGTCATTGGCGCAGTTAGAAGTTCAGTCGGGATCGGCTTTTAAGGCTTTAAGGAATTTTCGCAAGGTACATCCCGATTGGATGTTTGGATACTTGGGTTATGACCTCAAGAATGAATTGGAAGCGCTAAACTCTGACAACACTGATGTTTTGGGTTTTGCCGATATGCACTTTGTGGTTCCGGAGCGTTTGATCATCTTAAAAGGAGAAATCTGTAGCTTTAGTTATCCAGAAAACCTTGTGGATTCTATCGTTACCGATCTAAAAGCCATACGCGCCACACCTGTTGAACAAGGCTCAGAAGAAGCCGTGGATTCAAAACCGATCCGTGTGCGCTTGCGCACTACCAAGGACACGTATTTTGAGCGCTTTGAGAACATCCAATACCATTTACATCGCGGTGATATTTATGAAACCAACTTCTGTCAAGAGTTTTATGCAGATGAAGCAGAAATAGACCCTTGGGGCATCTACAATCACCTCAATGCAATTGCAGAGGCGCCCTTTAGCACCTTTGTGCGCTTTGGAGAGCATTACATACTGTCTTCTTCACCAGAACGGTATTTGCAACGCAGAGGTAACCGAGTAATCTCTCAGCCTATCAAAGGAACTGCCAAACGCGGAGCCACTCCAGAGGAAGATCATCGGCTTAAAACAGCTTTACAGCAAAATCCTAAGGAGCGCAGCGAGAACATCATGATCACAGATCTGGTTCGCAATGACCTTTCTCAGCTAGCAGTCCCAGGAACTGTCGCGGTAGAAGCGCTATGTGAATTACACAGCTTTAAACAGGTACATCAACTCATAAGTACAGTAGCTGCAGAGGTTCCTGAAAACACGGACAGTGTGGCGCTCATTGAAGCGACCTTTCCCATGGGGAGCATGACTGGAGCGCCTAAAGTGGCAGCCATGCAGATCGCCGAAGCTCAAGAGGACTTTAAACGCGGGGTTTACAGTGGAGCAATTGGTTATTTTGATCCTAAAGGCGATTTTGATTTCAATGTGGTCATCAGAAGCATTTTGTACAATGCTCAAAAGGGGTATTTGAGCTTTCCAGTAGGTGGCGCAATTACTGCAGCTGCCAATGCCAAGGATGAATATGAAGAATGCCTTTTAAAGGCCAAGGCCATGCGACAGGTATTGGAGAACAATTCTTAGACAAGCCTTAACAAAACCATTCGCAGGCTTATCCTATCTTTGCGCATGCTCGATTCCTTTTCAGCACAATTTGGTACGGTATTACCCAATTTAAAGGGCAAGCGTCTCTTGCTTGCCGTTAGCGGGGGAATGGACAGTTGTGTGCTTTTGGACCTGATGCGCAGACAGCCGTGTGAAATTGCTGTGGCACATTGCAATTATCAGTTGCGGGGTGCAGATAGTGATGCCGATCATCAGCTGGTCAAGGAACTAGCGCTCCAATACGAGCTTGAATTTCACGAAGCTATTTTTGATACCCAAGCTGCATTGGCAGACAGTAAAGAATCTCTGCAGATGCTAGCCAGACGTTTGCGCTACGACTTTTTTGAGACTTTGATCACCGAGCATAACTATGATTATCTGCTGACTGCCCATCACGCGGACGATTCCTTAGAGACCTTCATCATCAATTGGAATAGAGGCAGTGGGGTTAAGGGTTTGCAAGGCATTCCAAGGATCAACGGTAATATTCTAAGACCCTTATTGGATTTTGATCGGAAGACTTTATTGGCTTATGCCAATGACCATAATTTACAGTGGCGGGAAGACCGCTCCAATGCCTCAGAAGCTTATTTACGCAATGAAGTGCGTTTAAAGGTCGTTCCCGTTTTAAAGGATGTATTTCCTCAGATCACACAGAAAACCAGGCAGGCGCAGCGGCATTTGAATCAAACGGACCGTTTGGCAATGGCTTATCTGCAGCAATTAGAAGGAAGTGTGTGGGCCGCCACGGCTAGTGGCATTGAGATTTATTTACTCGAATTGATGAAATTGGAGACTCAAGAGGCGGTCTTGTACCATCTGCTGAGTCCTTATGGCTTTACAGATTGGAATGCGGTCTATAGTTTGCCAAACGCGCAATCTGGAGCAATAGTCTACGCCGAAGAGCATCAGTTGCTCAAAGATCGAGATCTTTTAATTCTCGATTTCCGCAGCGAGCGCTCTTCACAGAGTTTTATCCTAGAGTCTGCTGAGCAAAACGATCATTTGCCCATCAAGCTAGAATTCAAAAAGATACATCGCTTGAGCAGTTGTGAGAAGGATACGATTGTTGTTGATGCAGACCTCTTGGAATGGCCACTTAGCTTGCGTAGATGGCAGGCTGCAGACCGATTTATTCCCTTTGGAATGCAAGGTTCTCAGAAACTGAGTGACTACTTCATCAACCAGAAAATATCACGACTGGAAAAAGAAAAAATATGGCTACTTTGCAGCGACTCAAAAATTGTTTGGGTCATTGGTCATCGGGCAGATGATCGCTTTAAAGTCAGCAACAACACCAAAAACCTGCTTCAGATTAAATGGCGCGATTAAAATATTTTTACAGTGTATTCTTAGTTTTTGTAGCCTTTGCTGCTCAAAGCCAAGTAATTGACCCAATTAAATGGACCGCAGCGGTTACTGAGCAAAATGGTGATACCCTTAAGGTGACCCTGGATGCCACGATCATCCCAGAATGGTATACCTATGCCTACTATATGGATGAGGGTGGACCTATACCTACGGAACTTTCTTATGAATTTGCTGAAGGTGATTATACCGTTGTGGACAACGTAGTAGAAAGCGATGTAAAACGCAAGTATGACGAGACCTTTGAGATGGAGATCGGGATTCATGAGCAAAGCGCACGTTTTACACAAAGCCTGGTACAGAACAAAAAAGGCGCGCCTTTGAGTATTGTGGTAGACTATCAATCCTGTAATGCAGAGCGCTGCATCTTTGAGAATGCCATTATCCCTTTGGAGGTTCCGGGAGGAGCTAAGATCGCAGATAATCCTGAGGCTACAGAAAAGGACAAAGCGCTTACCGATGCGCTGGTATTGGACATGAAAAATACCGAGTTTTTGGAGTCTAACGAGCAGCAGAACTCCGGTTGGAAGAACTTTCTACTGGGATTCCTCGGTGGTTTGATTGCCTTGTTAACGCCTTGTGTGTTTCCAATGATCCCTTTAACGGTTTCTTTTTTCACCAAAGGATCAGAAAATAAAAAGCGTGGAATTTTCAATGCCTTGCTTTACGGACTGTTTATTGCCTTGATCTACGTGCTTTTAAGCGTTCCTTTTCACGTCTTGGATTCCATCAATGAGGAAATTCTAAATACCATTTCAACCAATGTGACGCTCAATGTGGTGTTCTTTGTGATCTTCTTGGTCTTTGCTTTTTCCCTTTTTGGTTATTTCGAATTGACCCTTCCAAGTTCTTGGGGAACTAAAATGGATCAAAAAGCAACTTCCTTAGGAGGTGTGCTGGGAATCTTCTTTATGGCCATTACGCTGGCTATAGTATCATTTAGCTGTACAGGACCTATCCTAGGTACGCTTTTGGGTAATTCACTGTCTTCAGATGGAGGTGCTTGGCAGTTAACTTATGGAATTGCTGGTTTTGGTCTAGCCCTTGCGCTGCCTTTTGCCTTATTCGCCATGTTCCCGAATTGGTTGAACTCACTGCCCAAAAGCGGAGGTTGGATGACCACCGTCAAAGTAGTTTTAGGCTTTTTAGAACTCGGCTTTGCTTTTAAATTTTTGAGCAATGCCGATCTAGTTTCTCACTGGGGATTGCTCAAGCGTGAAGTATTCCTCGGAATTTGGATCTTGTTGAGCCTCGCCTTAGCGGCCTATCTGTTCGGATTTATAAAATTCCCGCATGACGGACCTAGAAAACGCAAAGCTGTTCCAGTGATCTTAGGAGTGCTGTTTGTGGCTTTTGCAGGATATATGAGTTTGGGTATACCCAATCCGCCTAAATCCAATTTACCGGTATTGAGCGGTTTTGCTCCGCCCATGTTTTACAGCGTTTATGACAAAGAGATCTCCGACATCCACGGAGAGCACACCTATACCACCTTTGACGACGGAATAGCCGCAGCTAAGCGCCTTAACAAGCCAATCATCATAGATTTTACGGGTTGGGCTTGTGTGAATTGCAGGAAAATGGAAGAGCAGGTGTGGGTAGAGCCGGAGGTGAAATCGCTACTGCATGATGAGTATGTGTTGATCTCCTTGTATGTGGATGACCGTGAAGCCTTGCCAGAAGGGGAGCAGTTTAATTTTGTGCGTCAAGACGGTTCGCTCAAATCCATTCGCAATATTGGAAACAAGTGGGCGACCTTTCAAACGGTCAATTTTAAGAACAATTCTCAGCCGTATTATGTGCTCATGGATGCAGATCTCAATTTGCTTAACACTCCGATCGGATACACTCCAGATGCAACTGAGTACGCAGCCTGGTTAAAGCAAGGCTTGGAAAAGTTCAAAGAAAAACCTTCCCTGAAGTTTAATTTCAATTAATAAAAAAAGCACTCTGAACGCAAGGTACGAGAGTGCTTAGACAAACCTAACTTAGCAAAGACTGAAGCTCAAAGCTTCAGGTACGTGCTTTGCCTATTAATAAAAATTCATCCCCACAAAAAATTATTAATTGTAACGACGAAAGCACGCTTTCTTAGTTGGTCTAAATTACTGTGGGTTAGACGTAAATCCTATACGTATTTCCACGTATTTTTCGAGGCCTGAAAAAGGTGAAAGTCCTCCATTTTTGGTAACTTCACAACTTATGAGATTGATAGGGTTTTGCGTATTATTTTTCTTACTGCTGATCGGGAAGAGCTCAGGTCAGGAGATTCCGCCGATCAAAGCCTTTACCTCGAAGAACTATCAGGCGGGAAATCAGAACTGGGGTATTACTCAGGATGCGCAGAACAATATGTTCTTTGCTAACAATGAAGGCCTGCTTCATTTCGACGGGAACAATTGGACCCTCTACAACTCTCCAAATAAAACCATAATGCGCTCGGTTCGGGCAATTGGTAATCGTATCTATACGGGCTGTTATATGGAGTTCGGTTATTGGGAGCAGGACAATGCCGGACGTTATAACTATACGTCCATAAGTAAGGACATTGCAGGTAGACTGGTAGAAGACGAACAGTTTTGGAGTATTCAAGAGGTTGATGATCTAGTATTATTTCAATCGCTGGACAGAATTTACATATACAACACACGCACAGCCACCATCGAGACTGTCCCAACTCCCGGGATCTTTAAAATGTATCGACAGGGCAATACTTTTTACTTCCAAGACAATGACTTGGATTTTTATCGAATCGATCAACAATTAGCGCAACCTACAGAAGATCTCTCAGACTTCAACAAGGACCGTGTAGTGGCGCTTTTCCCTACAAGCACGGGTACTTTAATGTTGAGTCAGACCTCTGGCTTTTATCGGTTGACGCCAGACGGCTACACGCCTTGGGCAACTGCATTAGACACTATGGCCAATGACTTGAGGGTTTATGATGCCATTCAATTGGCGAACGGTAATTTTGCTGTTGGGACTGTCGCTTACGGTCTTTTGATCCTTGACAGTGAAGGAAATTTACTCACCCAATTCACTCAAAGGAATGGCTTGTCAAACAATACCGTTCTTGCCCTTTATGAAGATGCAGACAACAACCTTTGGGCTGGTTTGGACAATGGTATTGATGTGCTAAATATCAATGCGCCGCTTAAAATATACACCGATATCAATGGAACCATAGGTAGCGTGTACAGTGCGTTAGAGCATGAGGGACGTTTGTATCTCGGCACCAATCAAGGCTTGTTTTACAGAGCCGCTAACAGTACCGAAGATTTCAAACGTATAGACGGAACCAATGGGCAGGTTTGGGAGCTTCGGCAAATAGATGGCGAACTATTTTGTGCTCATAATGATGGAACGCTGCTTGTCACGGAAACAACCGCTACTATGCTTTCCGATCATTCTGGGAGCTGGACCTTTTTAAAGGCCAAAGAGGATCCTAACAAGATATTGGTCGGGAATTATCAAGGCATCAGCGTGCTTTCTCGTGAAAACAACACTTGGCAGTTTGATGGGGTCTTGGACAATTTTGCCTATTCTGCACGCTTTCTTTTTTATGATGCTGATGGAGATCTGTGGGTGAATCACGAGTACAAAGGAGTGTACAAATTGAAGTTGGACCTCGACAAGCGTGAGATCACACAAATCACTAGAGATACGACCCTGCCTCTGGGAAAGAACTCTGGGATGGTACGTTATAAGGATCGTCTGGTATATGGAACGGAATCTGGTGTCTATGTCAAGGATTCTGGATCTGGTTTTGAACGAGACAGTTTGTTATCTGCAGCTTACTTAATGAACAATCAATACGTTACCGGACAATTAGATGTGGATCAACAGGACAACCTTTGGTTGTTCGGAGCCAACCAGATCAAGATCTATGGCCCGAGTTCTTTTGGACGTTCCATAGTGATGAAGAACATTGCCCTTTCTGAGGACATTCGCAATCAGGTCATCGGTTTTGAAGAAGTGGGCAACACCAATGACGGCAACCACATACTAGGAACTACCAGCGGATACCTCACTTTAGATATCTCTGGGTTTGTACCGAGGCTCAACACCGTTTATATTGGCAATGGCTATATGATGAGTGAAAAAGGGGAGCGGCGTGACCTCACTTTAACAGATGCTGAGTTTGAATCGAGTTTCAACAGTTTGCATATAGAACTCCATACGCCCAATTACGACACCTATCTCAGTAAAGAGTTTAGATACCGTTTAATGGATTTTAGAGAGCAATGGAGTTCTTGGAGTCCAGACAATACCGTAGTTTTTGAAAACTTACCTCCAGGAGACTACACCTTGGAGGCGCAATCACGAGTCGGTCTGAACCCGTCCTCAAATACAGCCACAATGAGTTTTACCATTGCTAAGCCTTGGTATGCATCTAATTGGGCAGTGGGCTGCTATGTGGTTTTAGGATTGATCAGTATGCTTGTGGTCAACGAGGTCTATCGCAGGCGTTATAAAAAGCAAAAACAGAAGATTGAGCACGAGAACAATCAGCAATTAGAACTGGAGCGCTTAAAAAATGAAAAGCAAAGCATTGCCTTGAAAAATGCTACGCTAGAACGCGATATGGCCAGCAAGAACCAGGAATTGGCCACAGCGACGATGGGAATGGCACGTAAGAACGAGGCCTTGCAAGGCATTAAGAAAGACTTGGATAAAATTGATGAACAGGATGCAAGAGCGCTTTTAAAACGTGTAAAATCTATAATTGAAGAGAATCTGAATGATTCCAGTGATTGGGAATTGTTTCAAAAGGCCTTTAACAACGTGGACAAGGATTTCATAAAGACCTTAAAGAATAAGTATCCCAAGTTGACTCCTAATGACCTAAAATTATGTACCTATTTGAGGCTGAATTTGAGTTCTAAGGAGATAGCGCCGCTACTGAACATCTCTGTTCGGTCTGTAGAGATCAGCCGATATAGACTTCGCAAAAAAATGGAACTCCCATCTGGCATTAATCTTGTAGATCACATACTTTCCATATGATGTTGAGGTACTTATTTGTTAAAATACCCTCAACATTACCTATACAATATTAACCAAAACCTGTGCTATCTTGATTTAATTGCCTCTACAGGTGGGTAATTAAAGTGCACTAAATCAGTGCTTTAAATTTTACAAATTACAGATTTGATAATTTAAATGTTAAAATTTTAGCATGTATATATTTTGTAGGGGTGCAAAATGAGAAATCGCTATTGTAGTGGTGTAATTTAGTAGATGTAATATTAAAGTACATTTATGAAACTGCTCTTTACCGCAATTTTCGGCTTTTTTATCCTGACCGCAGCCGGTCAGCAACTCAACATCAACGGAACAGTTAACGACAATCAGAACATCCCTCTTGGAGGTGTTAATGTTGTAGTTCAAAATACAAACCTCGGAGCCATTACGGATTTTGATGGTAATTATGAGATTCAAAATGTTCCAACGGGATCTATTGTAGAATTTACGTATTTAGGTTTTAAGACGGTAACACGTACTGTAAGTAGTGCTGGCACTTTGAATGTGACCATGGAAGAGGATGCGCAGGCACTAGATCAAGTGGTCGTAGTAGGTTATGGAACACAAAAACGAAAAGAGATCACGGGTGCAGTGGCAGTGCTGTCTTCAGAAACTATTGAGGAGTTGAAGCCACAACGTGTAGAGCAGGCCCTTCAAGGACAGGTAGCGGGAGTACAAGTTACTGCAGGTTCAGGTGCTCCGGGCAGTGCTCTAAATATTAGAATTCGTGGTATTGGTACTAACGGAGATTCCAGACCTTTGATCTTAGTAGACGGAAACGTGATTGAGGATCTGAGTGTGCTGAATCCAACAGATATTGAATCTATTAATGTATTGAAGGATGCTACTGCAGGTATTTATGGTGTACGTGCGGCAAACGGTGTAATCCTCATTACCACTAAATCTGGACGTAAGAACCAACCGCTCTCGTTAGCGTTAAATACGTATACAGGATTCCAAAATACTACGCGAAAGCTGCCCGTGCTCAATGCCACGGAATACGGACTATTGGTTAATGAGTCCTTTGCCAATGGTGGAAGTCAACCGCCTTTTACAAACGTTGGAGGCTTTGGACAAGGCACAGATTGGCAGGATGAAGTATTCAAAACTGCTGCTATCGGAAGTATTGAACTCTCTGGTGATGGAGGGGGAGAAAACTCGCGCTATTCTTTCAGTGTTTCTTATTTGACCCAAGACGGTATTGTCGGCGGTGGAGAAAAGTCAAACTTTGAACGTAAAACAGCGCGTTTGAATTACAACCTGGACTTCTTAGAAAATTTCAATGTATTTACCAGTGCCATCTATTCTGATGTAGAAGGACGAGGAATTCTAGAAAACACCATTGGATCTGTCCTTTATAACGCCATTAACAATGCACCGACCTTTGCGGTTCGTGATTCTAATGGAGAATTCACTAAAGCAGAAGGTTTAGGAAACGAGGTGATCAACCCTGTTGCGCAGATAGAAAATACATTCAACCGCGGTAGAACTCGGAAAATCGGAGGTAGCGTAGGTTTGCGTTACGATTTCTTAGACGCTTTCTCTGCAGAAGCGCGCTTCCAAGGGAACTACTCAGAAGTAGAAGGCTGGTTCTTCTCTCCAATTGTAGATTATGGAGCCGGTAAGGTTTTCAATATTGAAAGAAGTGCTGTGGGAGAATCTCTCAACACCTTTAAAGATTATACGTTTGATGCTTTTGTAAAGTATGAAAGAAGCTTCAACGATACGCATAACGTAAAAGTAACAGCCGGTACTTCTGTGTTCCAAACTGTTGGAGAATTCACAGGGCAGACCGGTTTTGATATTATTGACAACGATGTGGCTAACGCATCCATTGCTCAAGCCAGTGATGTAATTGACAACTTCCCTAATGGTGGTAATACCTTTGATGCGCGTTTGCTGTCTTATTTTGCACGTGCGCAATACGATTATAAAGGAAAGTATTTATTCTCTGCCGTGATCAGACGCGATGGTTCAACCAAGTTTGGTCCAAGAAACAAGTTTGGGTACTTCCCGTCTTTCTCTGCAGGATGGGTTCTCTCTGACGAGGCCTTTATGGAAAACACCGACTGGTTGGATTTCTTGAAACTACGTGCTTCTTACGGGATCATCGGTAATGATAGAATTGCAGACTTCGGATTCGTGTCCTTGTTGAACGGAGAAGGAGTATATGTATTTAATGAAGAGCTCACCTTTGGTAGAGCCCAAGGACGTTTGCCAAACCCACAAATCCAGTGGGAAGAGCAAGAGACCTATAATATTGGTATCGATTCGCGCTTCTTTAACAGCCGTATGAACTTCACTGTAGATTACTTTAACCGTCGCACCAACGACCTTTTGGTGGTAGCGCCAGTTTCCGGTGTACTTGGAGCGAGCGGTCCTGGTGGTCTTCCACCGGTGATCAATGCTGGTTCTGTAGAGAACAAAGGGGTAGAGTTTCAATTGGGTTGGAGAGACGAGATCAATGAAGATTTCAAATACAATGTGAGCGGAAACGTAACGTACATTAAAAATGAGGTGCTTTTTGTGCAGAGTGACAACGGATTCATTCCAGGGCCGATTGCCTTTGGAGTTGGTCAGGATCAGTTCATCTCTAGAATGGAAGCCGGACAACCTTTAGGATATTTCTTCGGATTACAGACCGATGGTATCTTTCAAAACCAAGGAGAGATTGATGCTCATGCTTTGCAAGAAGGGGCACAGCCTGGAGATATTCGCTTTGTAGATACCAACGGTGACGGAATCATCAACGATGAGGACCGCACCAATATTGGAGATCCATTCCCGGATCTTTCCTTCGGATTGAATTTGTCTTTTGAATACAAGAACTGGGATTTCAACGCCTACGCCTTTGGAACCTTAGGAAACGATATCGTTCGCAATTACGAGCGTAATCAGCAGTTGACCAACCGTCAAGTAACTTCGCTATCGCGTTGGACAGGACCAAACACCTCTAACAGTTTCCCACGAGTGACCAATGCGGCTACGCTAAACACGGTATTCTCAGACTTCTACGTGGAAGACGGATCCTTCTTGAGATTGCAAAACCTACAAGTAGGTTATTCCCTTAAGGATTCTTGGTTAGAGAAACTCAAGCTAAAACAACTGCGCATTTATGCGTCTGCGATAAACTTATTTACCCTTACCGAATATTCAGGTTTTGACCCAACAGCCTCTAACGGCAATGGATTGACTGCAGGGATAGATCAAGGTTTCTATCCGTCAGCACAACAGTTTTTGGTAGGTCTAAACATCAGATATTAAAATTATGAATACAGCTCAATTTTTAAGATCAGTTTTTGCGTTTTGCATTGTGGTATTCTGCTTTGCAGCGTGTAGTGATGATTTTGTGAATGTAGATTCAGAAGATCAGAACTCAGAGAATTTCTTCAATTCAGAAGAAGATTATCAAGCAGCCTTGATCGCTGCCTATGATTTACTTCAGAGCTCCTACATCAACGTGATGTTGGGGGAAATCGCGTCCAACAATACCTTGGCAGGTGGTGAGAGTGCTATTGATGTTCCAGGTATTCAGGAAATCGACGATATGCGTCATACGCCAATCAACAGACAGTTGCAAGACATCTGGGCTTGGATGTATGCCGGTGTCAATCGTGCGAACTTCATCATGGAGTTTAAAGACAACCTAGAATTCTCTGGGAAAGACAATGTGCTTGGACAAACCACATTCCTAAGAGCGTATTATTATTTTGAATTGGTAAAATTCTTTGGCGACGTGCCGTTTGCGGTAGATCAGCGTATCCTCTTCGGAGATGAGGCTACCATTGAGCGCACTCCAGTTGCAACCATCTACGCACAGATGGAAGACGATCTTGAATTTTCAATCGCCAATCTGCCTGTAGTGCAAGATGTACCGGGTCGTGTAACGCGTGGCGCAGCACAAGCCTTGCTTGGACGTGTATTGTTATATCAGAACAAATTTGACGAAGCCCGTCAAGTTTTGGATGAGCTGATTGCGTCTGGAACCTACTCTTTAGTTGATGACTTTGCAGAGATCTGGGAGAACGAAGGAGAGAACGGACCAGAGTCTGTTTTTGAGATCCAGTATACTGATGTGGAAGGTGCGAGCTTTGTTTGCTTGCAGTGTAGTGAAGGAAATGTAGCTGTAGGTTTTAACGGTATCAGAAGTTTTAGCGGACCGCTTTACGACTCTGGATTCAGTTTTAACGTACCGACTCAAGAAGTTTATGATGCCTACGAGGACGGTGATTTACGCCGTGATGTGGGGATCTTGAATATCGAATTGTTTGCAGAAGAGAATGCAGACTTTAACGGAGGTGCAGGAGTGTCTTGGGTAGAAGGATTTGAGCACACTGGTTTCTACAACAGAAAATATATAGCACGTCAAGGAGATTCAAACATTGGAGATCAAAACTTGACCAATCCAAACAATTATAGAGCCATTCGTTATGCCGATGTATTGCTGATGGCTGCTGAAGCGCACAACCGTGGAGGCGGTTCTGATGTGACTGCACAAATGTATTTGAATGAAGTACGCGATCGTGCAGGGCTAGGACCGGTAACGGCTACAGGAAGCGCCTTAACAGAGGCTATTTACTTGGAGCGTCGTTTAGAACTGGTTGGAGAAGGACACCACTTCTTTGATCTGGTAAGAACCGGGCGTGCTGCAACAGAAATTGACGGTTTCCAAACCGGTAAACACGAATTATTCCCGATTCCAGCCATTGAGATTCAATTGGCAGGTAACCGTTGGGAACAAAACCCTGGATACTAATATGAAGCATTTGATGAAAACCCTTAAGCCACTTGGAGCGCTGACTGTGCTCTTCCTACTGGTACTTAGTGCTTGTGATAAGGATCGTGATCTAGACTTTTTAGATCAAATCACTGAGCCACAAGATCTGCGTTTGTCCGTATCTCTTGCTCAAGACAATTCAGGTACTGTGACATTTACTCCAACAGCCATTGGAGCTTCTGTTTTCACTATTGAATATGGAGATGGCGGCGGTACTAGTGAGGAGCTTACACCGGGACAACAAGACACACACGTTTACGCTGAAGGAACCTATACGGCGACCTTAACAGCGTTTAATCTAGAGGGTGAAAGCACTACTTTAGATGTAGAGGTGGTCGTTTCTTTCCGCGCACCAGAAAACCTAACTGTAAGTGTTCTTAGAACTGGAGATGCCTTTACTATTGACGTAAGCGCGACTGCAGACTTTGCAGCTAGTTTTGAAGTGTTCTTTGGAGAAGTGGCTGATGAAGAGCCTACGCCATTTGGCATAGGTGAGTCAGCATCTTATACGTATGCTGACGTTGGATTCTACGATGTACGCGTTGTAGCCTTAAGTGGTGGTGCTGCTACTGCAGAAGAGACTGTGACCATTGAGATCAGCAATCCAATTGTATTGCCTATCGACTTTGAGTCAGAAACTATTGATTACAACTTTACAGATTTTGCAGGAGCGCAGAGTCAGGTAATTGACAATCCAGATCCTTCGGGAATCAACACCAGCGCTAAAGTTGCTGAATTCCTTAAAGAAGACGGAGCCGATATTTTTGCAGGAACCATCTTGCAATTAGGAGATCCTATCGATTTCAGCACCTTCCAAAGCTTTACCATAGATGTTTGGTCGCCTTTGGCTGGTTCCACAGTAAAACTAAAACTAGAGAACGCGGATGATCCAGCAATTGCTACAGAGATCGATGCCGTGACCACTACGACCAACGAGTGGGAGCAACTTGGTTTTGATTTCTCAGAAGCTGATCTTACTCAAGAATATTCTAAAGTGATCGTATTCTTTGACTTTGGAAACACTGGAGCTGGAGACATCTTTTACTACGATAATATTGAACAAGCCAACGTAACTACTGGAGCAGTAGTTACCCTTCCGGTTGATTTTGAAGACGATTCTTTAGATTACGGAATCGTTGGATTTGAAGGTGCGGAGTCTGCCCGAGAGGCCAACCCTGTACCGGGTGGAATCAATACCAGTGCCAATGTGGTTCGCACTACCAAAACCGTAGGAGCGCAGTTCTTTGCGGGTACCATTGTTCAACTGGGAGCCCCAATCGATTTTAGCGAGACTACTAGCATCCGCATGAAGAGTTATTCGCCTAAGGCGGGAATTCCAGTGCGTATGAAGCTGGAGAATTCCGCTGATACTAGTGAATTTGTTGAACTCGATGTAAACACTACAGTTATTGATACTTGGGAGACTTTGGTTTGGAACTTTACCGGAGCCACTGGAACCTATGATCGAGTGATCATCTTCTACGAATTCATCGTGGACCTACCAGGTGACGGTTCTACCTATTACTTTGACGATATTGAGTTGGATCTCGCCGGTGGCGATCCAGGCGTTGAATTGCCTGTGGATTTTGAAGATCCAGATCTAACGTATACCATAGTTGGTTTTGAAGGAGCTGATTCTGCCGTAGAGGCCAACGCAGTGCCAGGAGGTATCAATACTAGCGCTACTGTAGTGAGAACTATAAAAACAGTAGGGGCGCAATTCTTTGCAGGTACCATTGTAGAGCTTGATACGCCAGTAGATTTCTCAGCAACCCAAATGATCTCCATCAATACCTATTCGCCTAAAGCGGGTATTCCGGTTCGATTGAAACTGGAAAACTCTGCAGACCCGGGTGAATTCGTTGAGTTGGACGTAAATACCAATGTCATTGACACTTGGGAGACCTTAACTTGGGACTTCGCTCCATTGAGTCCAACAGGAACTTATGATCGTGTGATCATCTTCTTTGAGTTTGTCGTAGACCTACCTGGAGATGGATCCACTTATTATTTTGACGACATACAACTTGCTTTTTAAAAACTTACTATGAAACGTATTTATCAGTTTATTTTCATCATCACAGTGATTCTGGGTGTTCAAGGATGTCAAGAAGACGATGTTGCCTTCGGAGACGTCTCAGCACCTACTAATTTGCAAGTTGAACTATCGGTAGCCAGCGACCAATCAGGCATAGTTAGTGTTTTACCATCGGCAGATAATGCCATTAATTTTCATGTCTTTTTCGAGCCTGATGCTGACCCTGTAGTTGTTAGTAATGGACAGGAGGCCACTTTTCGCTATATCGAAGTGGGCCAGTACACACGAGAGATCGTTGTAGTGGCCTTCGGCAGAGGAGGGGCTTCCAGCTCATTGCAGCTTACTGCAGAACTGGATGTAATTCTAACTCTAGATCCTGAGGTGCAATTTGCCTTAGCGGGTGACGGTACTAAAACTTGGGTTTGGGATTCTGGGTCTGGCGGCCACTTTGGTGTAGGTGATCCTGCAGTGGATTTTCCAAACTTCTTTAGCGCAGCGCCAAATCAGTTGGATCCTTGTCTTTATGACGATACCTTGACCTTCAGCTTTGACGGTTCAGGAGGATTCTTTTACACTTTGAATCCAGGCGATGCAACCTTTATCAACTGGACAGAGATCAAGCGCTTCTTTCCAGAAGCGAGCCCAGGAGAATTCGTTGACGAATGTCGAGACATTTCTGATCAGATCGCTTTAAATACAAACTTTGCCTTAATTGAGGCAGATGGAACTACAACATTGACTGTTCCCGGAAGTACGCTGTCATACTTCGCAGGAATTACTGAATATGAGATCATTGAACTTACTGAGAATAAATTGGTAGTGCGTGGTCTTCAAGATCCGTTTGATCCACCAGGAAATCAATTGGCTTGGTACCACACCTTTGTGCCAGAAGGCGGCGGAGGAGCTCCGAGTTGTGCTGGTGGCGCCACTGGAGATGTTGGTAGCGGAAACAACGATGTCCTGGTTTGGGCTGAGGAGTTTGACGTACCTGGTGCTCCATGTGATGGTAACTGGACCTTTGAGATCGGAGATGGTTGTCCTGAGCTTTGTGGCTGGGGTAACGGTGAGGCGCAGTACTACACAGACAGACCAGAGAACGTAATTGTAGAAGACGGCATGCTTAAGATCACTGCCAGAGCGGAGACCTTTGAAGGTTCTGGTTTCACTTCTGCACGTATGATCACAAAAGATAAGTTTGAGTTCCAATACGGTCGTGTTGAAATGCGCGCCAAATTACCTACTGGCGGTGGAACCTGGCCTGCATTCTGGATGCTAGGAGCCGATATTGATACCAATCCTTGGCCTGGAGCGGGAGAGATGGACATTATGGAGCACGTTGGAAATAACCAAGACGTGATCTTTAACTCTTTGCACTTCCCAGGGAACTCAGGGGGTGATGCAATTACAGAGAGCACGCCTACAGCAGGGGTCTCTGATGACTTCAATATTTACGCCCTTGAATGGACAGAAGACGAGATTATTTTCTACGTGAATGATGTAGTAGGGCTAAGCTTTCCGAACTCGGATGCTGTACCATTCCGCAAAGATTTCTTCTTATTGGTGAATGTAGCCATGGGAGGAACCTTTGGAGGCGCTATTGATCCAGCCTTTGTGGAGTCCACTTTTGAAATCGATTACATCCGCGTTTATCAATAATATACCAAAATGAAAAAAGCAGCTTTATTAGGGATATTAGTTTTGGCCGTATGTTTTGCGGCCTGTAATTCGGAATCTGGATCCGCGACTGGAGCTTCCAATAGCGACAGTCCTTACGCGGCTCAAGTGGATTCTCTGTTGAGCATTATGACCTTGGAAGAAAAGATCGGTCAAATGAATCAATACAACGGTTTCTGGAACGTAACCGGACCTGTGCCCGCAGGTGACGAAGCCGCAAATAAAAAATACGAACACCTCAAAAAAGGTTGGGTAGGTTCTATGCTCAATGTGAGAGGAGTGGAAAATGTAAGAGCTGTTCAAAAGATAGCTGTTGAGGAGTCCCGTTTGGGGATTCCGCTCATCATAGGCTTTGATGTTATCCACGGATATAAAACTTTAAGCCCGATCCCGTTAGCGGAGTCCGCAAGTTGGGACCTTGAGGCGATAAGTAATTCCGCAAAGGTTGCAGCAGCAGAATCTGCTGCATCTGGAATTAACTGGACATTTGCTCCCATGGTAGATATCGGACGTGATCCTCGTTGGGGACGCGTTATGGAGGGAGCAGGAGAAGACCCTTACTTGGGCAGTTTGATAGCTGCTGCCCGCGTTAAGGGCTTCCAAGGAGATGACCTTTCAGATCCCTTTACCATAGCAGCGTGTACTAAGCACTTTGCCGGATATGGTTTTGCCGAAGGCGGAAAAGATTACAACACTGCCGATTTTGGCACCAGCACGCTGTACAATATGGTTCTACCCCCATTCAAGGCTACCGTAGATGCCGATGTAAAGACCTTTATGAACAGCTTTAATGTGCTTAACGGGATCCCAGCTACGGGGGATCAATTCTTGCAGCGCGAGGTCCTCAAAGGAAAATGGAACTTCCAAGGATTTGTGGTATCGGACTGGGGCTCTATTGGAGAGATGATCGCCCACGGCTATGCAGAAGATGGTAAACATGCCGCAGAACTTGCAGCGAACGCAGGTTCTGATATGGACATGGAATCTTACCTATACGTGGAGCATTTAGCTGAGCTGGTACGCAACGGACGCGTTGATGAAACCTATATCACAGATGCTGCTCGTAGAATTCTTACGGTAAAGTATGAGTTGGGACTTTTTGAAGACCCGTACCGTTATTGTGATGAAGCGCGTGAGCAAGAAACTATAGGTAAAGCAGAACACCAAGAGGCTGTATTGGATATGGCTAAAAAATCGATTGTCCTGCTAAAGAACGATAACAATTTACTCCCTTTGAAAAAGTCGGGGCAACGCATTGCCGTAATAGGTCAGTTTGCCAATGACAAAAACTCCCCACTGGGTAGTTGGAGAATTGCCGCTGATGACAACACTGCAGTAACACTGCTTGAAGGCTTAGCGGCCTACCCAGACAACTCCATCACTTATGCAGAAGGTGCTGCAGTCACTGTAGGAGAGAACTCTTTTGTTATGGAAGCTGCCATTAATGAAGATGACAAAAGCGGATTCGCTGAGGCGCGTCGTGTGGCTCGTGCTGCCGATGTAGTGATCATGAATCTAGGAGAAGTAGGATGGCAAAGTGGAGAGGGCAGAAGTCGAGTGAACATCGACCTGCCTGGAGTACAACAAGAACTATTAGAAGCCGTCTATGAAGTGAATCCAAACATTGTTTTGGTTTTGCAAAACGGACGTCCTTTGGCTTTGCCTTGGGCTGATGAGAATATTCCAGCTATTGTAGAGGCTTGGCAATTGGGAACTCAAAGCGGAAACGCTATTGCTCAAGTGCTTTATGGCGATTACAACCCGAGCGGTAAAATGCCAATGACCACGCCAAGAGATAAAGGTCAAATTCCTATCTATTACAACCACAAAAGTACTGGGCGTCCAGTAATTCCTGCACCGAACTTAGTGTTCTGGTCGCATTATATGGATGAGTCTAACGCTCCTTTATATCCTTTCGGTCACGGACTGAGTTATACCACCTTCCAATATGAGGGTCTTGCCGTTAATGCTAACGGAGATGGTACTTTTAAAGTCAGCTTCACTTTAACCAATACTGGAGCAATAAAAGGGAAAGAAGTAGCTCAGCTTTACATTCAAGACGTAGCGGCTTCAGTTACACGTCCCGTGCGTGAATTGAAAGGCTTCCAAATGGTTGAATTAGCACCTGGTGCTTCACAAGAGATTAGTTTTACACTTACCGATACCGAACTGGGCTTTTACGACAATGATGGTGAGTTTGTCGTAGAAGACGGTTTGTATCGCGTTTTCATTGGCGGGAGTTCCGCTACAGAATACAGTGCAGAATTCACCAGATAATATATGTTGAGAGTTAGTCTGATCATATCGTCATTATTGTTCCTAGCAGGCTGCGGACACACGTCCAATAAGCTTGTCTTTGAAGAGAACTTTGACGGCAACTCGCTCAACGAAGTCTATTGGAATTACGAGCTGGGTGACGGCTGTCCAAACCTTTGCGGCTGGGGTAATAATGAGCGTCAGATCTACAACAAGGCCAATGCGGTAGTAGACAATGGGCATTTGATCATCTCAGCTACCAAAAAAAATGGCGTCTACAATAGTGCGCGCATCACAACTAAAGGTAAAATGGAATTCCAATACGGGCGTATTGAAGTTCGAGCTAAACTACCGAAGGGTCAAGGTATTTGGCCAGCAATTTGGTTGTTGGGTAACGACATTGATACCAACACCTGGCCGGGATGTGGTGAGATCGACATTATGGAATACGTCGGGAAGCAACCCGGAGTAATCTATAACTCGCTACATACGCCAGACAGTTTTGGTGCAACCATTAATTCCAAACAGACCCATATTCCGGGAATCGAGAATGATTTCCATGTGTATCGCACGGACTGGACCGCAGAAAAGATTAGTTTTTATATAGACAACAAAGAAGTATACACTTTTAAGCCCAAGGAGAAAAACGCTAAGACCTGGCCGTTTGATAAGCCATTTTATTTGATCATGAATATGGCCATTGGAGGACACTTTGGCGGCCCTGAGGTAGATGATAACATCTTCCCTCAGGATTTTGTCGTGGACTATGTGAAGGTGTACAATTTTTAAACTTGAAACTTGATTATTAATTTAAATTTAAATGTGATGAGAAAAACTTACTTACTATTAGCAGCTATGTTTGCTATGTTCACAAGTAATGCACAAACAACGATTGAAGTTGATCCTTGTGCTGGAGCTGACGGAGACGCTTGGTTCGGATTCATGAATGTATTCGAATTGGACGAAACAACTTTTGTATTCAACTCTGGATGGGGAGTAGGAGACCTTAAGTCTACTGTAGATTGTGCTAATGGGCGTATTACCCTTCAACCAAACTTCAACACTTATGCAGACAACCCAGACGATCCGTTTTGGGTAGACCAAACTACAGGAGAAGGTGCTAAGTTCATGAGAGCGAACACTATTGTAGGAGACAACTCTGGACTAGGTGGAGAGCAAACTTTCACAGGTGGAGTTGAAAGCTATACTTTGAGTTCTGACTACAGCGTAGTAGCTTTTATCCGTGTATTCAACGCAGATTTCTCTGCTTTACTACGTGAGCAGACTTTGCCAATTACAGAGGCAGGAGTATTCTCAATGACGATGACTGAAACTGATGCAGCTGATGGGCAAGTACAGTTCGGATTTGAAGTATCTGGACCTAACGCTAACCCAGCAGACGAAGCAGCACTTGGAAGCGTAGTAGTAGGAGCTGTTGCTCTTAACGTAGACGAGTCTGAACTAGTAGGACTTTCTGTATATCCAAACCCTGCTAACGATGTGCTTAACGTACAAACCAAAACTCAGCAAAACGATATCGCTATCTTCAACGTACTTGGACAGCAAGTGTTGAGCCAGAAGCTAAGTGGTACAAACTCTGCTATCAACGTAGCTGGTCTTAAGACTGGTGTTTACTTTGCTACAGTGACTACTGACGCTGGACAGCAGCAGATCAAAATCGTTAAGCGATAGTCTTTAATAGAGGCAACAACTAAGAACAATACGTTCTTCATTTTTATTATTAACTTGCCCAGACCAGTCCGTTTGGGCAAGTTTTTATCAACCAACATTCAACAACTATGCTAGCAATTGTATCCTTTGTAGGCTTTACCCTAATGGTGGGTGTCATCTCCTATTTTGCAACCCGAAAAACCGATGAAAGTACCAGTGATGGTTATTTTCTTGGAGGACGAAGTCTTACCGCTGGAGTCATTGCGGGTTCGCTGTTGTTGACCAACCTTTCTACAGAGCAGATCGTAGGACTTAACGGTTCTGCTTATGACCAAGGAATCTTGGTAATGGCCTGGGAAACGCTCGCTGCGATCGCGATCGTAGTTACGGCCTTATTTTTATTACCCCGCTATTTAAAAGGCGGACTCACTACGGTACCGACCTTCTTGGCCAGTCGTTTTGATGTCACCACAAAGACCTTGACCTCTGGATTGTTTTTGACTGGTTACGTAGTGGTACTACTTCCAGTGATCCTTTACTCTGGATCACTTGCAATTTCCAATATGTTCGGAATTCCAGAATTACTTGGTGTTTCTGATACAGCAGCGCTTTGGATCTGTGTTTGGGGAATCGGAATCATCGGTTCCATTTACGCCGTATTTGGTGGTCTTAAAGCGGTAGCAGTTTCTGATACTATAAACGCAATTGGACTTCTAATTGGTGGTTTACTCATCCCGATCTTTGGTCTTATGGCCATCGGTGATGGAAGTGTTATGGACGGATGGGCAACCCTTACAGAAGCCAATCCGGAGAAATTTAACGCCATGGGAAGCAATACTAGTGCTATTCCATTCTCTACGATATTTACAGGAATGATGCTGGTTCAGCTTTTCTACTGGGGAACCAACCAACAGATCATTCAGCGTGCATTAGCCGCTAAAAACTTAAAAGAAGGGCAGAAGGGCTTGATCCTCGCTTCCTTCATAAAAATATTAGGTCCCGTGATCGTAGTATTGCCTGGGATCATTGCCTTCCACTATTTTCAAGGTGGTTTGGACCAAGCAGATGCAGCTTACCCACGATTGGTAAATGCAGTTTTGCCATCCGCTTGGCTTGGGTTCTTTGCTGCCGTTCTATTTGGAGCGATCTTGAGTTCGTTCAACTCGGTTTTGAATAGTTCGGTCACCCTATACGGAATCGACATCTACAAACAACACATCAACAAGGATGCTGATGAGAAGACTGTGGTAAAGAACGGTAAGACCTTCGGAGTCATTCTAGCACTAGCTTCTATGTTCATTGCGCCTCAGTTGGCCAATGCGGGATCTTTATTTGATTACTTACAAGAGGTAAATGGAATTTACTCTATTCCAATTCTAACCATTATTGTGGTTGGTTATTTGACCAAGCGAGTTCCGGCTATTGCGGCTAAGATCGGATTGCTGTCTGGTTCTTTACTCTATATCCTGAGTCAATTCATTATGCAACCCTATTTTGTTGAGAAGGCTATGGAGGATGCAGCAGCAAGAGGGATCACTGATGCAGCACAGCTTGCCGTGATAGAGGCGGGAGCCTATCCACACTTCTTGCACATTATGGCTATCTTGTTTGGTGCCAATATAATAATCATGTTGTTCATTGGGTCAATTAAACCAAGAGAGACACCTTATGTACAAGAATACACCGAGCAAGTAGAGATTGAGCCTTGGAAGCATGTAAAGCTTGCAGGAGCGATCGTTGTGATCATTGTGGTCAGTACTTACGTGTATTTCCAATAACAAAAAAGGCGCTCACCGAGCGCCTTCCTTTTAATATCAACTATAATAGCGACCCACTGAAGGGTTAAAATTCACTAATAGATGCTATTATTACTTCCTTGAAAGTAAAAGTAGCCTAAATATTGAGTCTGCAAAGTCCGCCATGAGGATAAAGACCTACGAAAACGTTTGCGTGTTGATAAGTTTACGTATTTTAACACTTTCGAAATATATCGCGGTAAACACTGCCATATTCAAGATATTTCGGCCTGTGATTATCAATTGTTTAGCGCATTTTAGAATCCAAGCGTATAGCCTATGCCAAAAATGACCCTTAAAAAGATAGCCTCAGAATTGGAGGTATCTATTTCTACTGTTTCCAAAGCTTTAAAAGACAGCCATGAAATTGGTGAAGAGACGCGTAAAAAGATCCAAGCATTTGCGGCCTTGTACAACTATAAGCCCAATAACATCGCTTTAAGTCTAAAGAATCAACGCGCCCATACTATAGGGATCATCATTCCAGAAATTGTACATCACTTTTTCACTACGGTCATTCAAGGCGTAGAGCAGGAGGCCAATGCTCGCGGTTACAACGTAGTAATTGGTCTTTCTGATGAATCCTTTGCCAAAGAGGTTCACAATATGGACACCCTGGCCAACGGCAGTATTGACGGTTTTATCATCTCTGTGGCTAAAGAAACCTTGCTCAAGAAAGATTACCACCACCTAAGAGAAACCATGAATCAAGGAATGCCCATTGTCATCTTTGATCGGGACCTTCCTGATATTGATACCGATAAAGTTGTCGTAGACGATGTGCGTGGTGCGCGAACAGCTGTGAGCTACTTGGTTGACCAAGGTTGTAAGCGTATCGGAATCATTACAACCAATGATCACGTGAACGTAGGCAAGCTGCGCTATATGGGATATCAAAAGGCCTTGAATGATGCTCAATTCACTGAGGATCCAAAGCTTATTCTCAAACTCGATGACGATATGGATTCCGTGTCCCGCAGTGAAGACTTGGGGGCCGCAATTAGTAACTATTTAGAGGACAATTCAGATCTGGACGCGATTTTCGCGGTCAATGAGATCTTTGCCATTGCGGCAATGAATGCAGTCAAGCAATCCGGCAAGCAGGTTCCAGAAGATGTGAAGGTCGTTGGTTTTACGGATGGACTTCTTTCTAAATATGCCCAACCGCCTTTAGCAACGGTAAGTCAGCACGGGCACGAGATGGGCAAACGCGCCGCTCAATTACTGATCAATAGAATTGAGAATGACGATCCTGATGATGCCTATCAGACCTTAGTGGTTCAGACGGAGTTAATTCCGAGAGCATCTGCAGCCAAATAGCCCATTCGATTAAAAATTCCGTATATTTATACCGCATTCTGTTGCTATTATTACTTCCCTTTTTTCAGCGCAGATGAGCAAGGTGCTTGTCGCTTAAATACATAAGCGATTTGCCGCTTTTTGTGGACTCCTCCCAAAAGGCCCAGGTCGCATTCTAATTAGGATGAAAATAGAAGGAATTATATTTGATCTGGACGGAGTTATAGTAGACACCGCCCATTTTCACTACCTGGCATGGAAAAAAACAGCTGCCGCCTTAGGCTTTGAGCTGACGCCAGAACTCAACGAACAACTCAAAGGCGTAAGCCGTATAGACTCATTACAAAAGATCCTTGATTGGGCCGGAGTGGAGATCACTCAGGAACGCTTTGATTTTTTGACCTCGGATAAGAATGTGGATTATCTGGCACATGTTGCAACCATGGGTGCAGATGACGTTCTTCCAGGCGTACGCGAGTTTATTACCGATCTTAAAAACAACGGCTACAAGATCGCCTTGGGTTCTGCCAGTAAGAACGCACGCCATATTTTAGAGCGTGTGGGGATGATCCAAGAATTTGAAGCTATAGTAGACGGCACCAATGTGACCGCTGCTAAACCCGATCCTGAAGTCTTTTTACAAGGAGCAGAACTCTTGGGCTTACAACCTGCCCAGTGTGTAGTATTTGAAGATTCTAAGGCAGGAGTAACGGCCGCCAATACCGGTGGAATGGTATCTGTGGGAATCGGAAAACAAGAGCATCTATCTCATGCCAAACACGTATTTGAAAACTTTACCCAGATACCAACCAATTTTATTGACCAATTAACCAGCGAAACAATCCAATGAACCAACAATATATTGTAACCCACCCGTGGTCCATAATCGAAGAAGGCTTCGATCCAGAACGCGTTAAATCTTCAGAAAGTCTTTTCAGTATTGGTAACGGAGCCATGGGGCAACGTGCCAATTTTGAGGAGCAATACTCCGGACCCACTTTTCAAGGAAGTTATATTGCAGGAGTTTATTATCCAGACAAGACCCGTGTAGGTTGGTGGAAGAACGGTTACCCGGAATACTTTGCCAAAGTACTCAATGCTCCAAACTGGATTGGAGTCAACGTGAGTGTTGATGGAGAGGCTTTAGACTTGCATACGTGTAAAAGCGTAGACAACTTCAAGAGAGAACTGGACATGAAAACCGGTTTGTATACTCGCAGCTTTGAGGCCACCTTGCAAAATGGCAAGACCGTAAAGGTAGAAGTGCTCAGATTCCTCTCTTTGGATATGGATGAACTGGGAGTGATCGATTACCGCGTGACTCCAGTTAACGGATCTGCTACCATAAGCTTTACTCCCTATATCGATGCTGGGATCACCAATGAGGATTCCAACTGGGACGATAAGTTTTGGGATATTAAAGGTATTAGCGCTTCAAAATCCGCAGCCTTTATACATTCAGCCACAGAAAAAACAGCTTTCCATGTGTGTACGTATATGGATTCACAGGTGTTTTTGAACGATCAACCCGTCTCAGAATCCGGCGTAGATCAAACCGATAAAACAGCTTCTGTGACCTATAGTGCGCAAGTCGCGCAAGGAGAAACGATTAATTTGGAGAAATATGCCGGTTATACGGTTTCTACCAATCACGATATTGACCAATTGATTCCAGCTGCCAAAGCTGTGCTCGCCAAAGGAATGGAAACTGGCGTAAAAGGCTTGGCCAATGCACAAGCAGCTGCCTGGGAACAAATTTGGGCCATGGCAGACATTCAAATTGAAGGTGATGACAAAGCTCAACAAGGGATCCGCTTTAATATCTTCCAACTCAATCAAACTTATTTAGGAAAAGATCCTAGACTCAATATTGGTCCTAAAGGCTTTACCGGGGAGAAATACGGAGGTAGTACCTATTGGGATACGGAGGCCTATTGCTTGCCGTTCTATATGGCTACGAAGAATCAAGAAGTTGCTCGCAACCTTTTGGTCTACCGATACAAGCACCTACAGAAGGCTATTGAAAATGCTGAGAAGCTCGGCTTTACCGATGGAGCTGCTTTGTATCCTATGGTAACCATGAACGGGGAGGAGTGTCACAACGAATGGGAGATCACCTTTGAGGAGATCCACAGAAATGGAGCCATTGCCTTTGCCATTTTCAATTATGCGCGTTACACGGGAGATACTTCATACATCAATGAAATGGGCGCAGAGGTTCTCATTGGGATTGCTCGTTTTTGGAAACAACGCGCTACTTTCTCCAAACAGAAGGACAAATATGTAATCCTTGGCGTTACGGGGCCGAATGAATACGAGAACAACGTCAACAACAACTGGTACACCAACTACAGCGCACAGTGGTGTTTGAACTATGCTGCTGCCCAAATGCAACGCATTCAATCAGAATCACCAGAGGACTACAGCCGTATTGCAGCCAAAACAAATCTTTCTGAGAGCGAGTTAAGCGATTGGACCACAGTTGCCGATGGCCTTTACTTCCCGTATTCAGAAGAGCACGGTGTTTTCTTGCAACAAGACGGATTCTTAGATAAAGAGCTCATTGAGGTAAGTGACTTAGATCCAAAACAACGCCCGATCAATCAGCATTGGTCTTGGGATCGCATACTGCGCTCGCCTTATATCAAGCAGGCAGATACTTTACAAGGGTTCTACTTCTTTGAGGATCAATTTACCGATGAAGCTCTGGAAAAACACTTTGATTTCTACGAGCCATTTACAGTACACGAATCTTCTTTGTCTCCTTGTGTGCATGCCATTCAAGCAGCCAAGCTAGGACGTATGGAGCAAGCCTATACGTTCTATTTAAGAACGTCCAGATTGGATCTGGATGATTACAACAAAGAAGTGGAAGAAGGCTGTCACATTACCTCTATGGCAGGAACATGGATGAGTATTGTAGAAGGATTCGCTGGTTTTAGAATCAAAGATGACAAACCGAGCTTGAATCCAAGGATCCCAGAACAATGGGGTGCCTATAGATTCAAGGTGAACTTTAGAGGACAGATTCTTACTGTAGCAATTGATGCTAAAACCTGCAGCTTGTCTGTAGCTGGCGATTCCGCAATGGACGTTACGGTTAACGGCACAGATTATTCCCTCTCTGCTGGGGAGACCACAACTATAAATTTATAATCAGATGCGCAAAATTAATCTACTGGCTTTATTGATGCTGGTTTGCTTTGCTGCCTGTAAGGAAGAAAAGCAAGAGACTCCGCAAGAGTCAGAATCAGAGGTGGCAATGGCCAAACCCTTTGATTGGAAAGCCGCCAATTTATATTTCTTATTGACGGATCGCTTCAATAACGGAGATCCTTCCAACGATGTGAACTTTGATAGAACCCAAGAAACTGCTGTATTACGCGGCTTTGAAGGAGGGGATCTCAAGGGAATCACTCAAAAGATCCAAGAGGGTTATTTCTCAGACTTGGGGATCAACGCCATTTGGATGACTCCAATCGTTGAGCAGGTACACGATGGAACCGATGAGGGCACCGGTTATACTTATGCCTACCACGGATATTGGACCAAAGACTGGACGCAGTTGGACCCGAACTTCGGGAACTTTGAGGATCTAGCCGCTTTGGTTGAAGCAGCCCATAGCAAGGGCATTCGCGTGCTTTTGGACGCTGTGACAAACCACACCGGGCCAGTCACCCCAAAGGATGCCGTTTGGCCAGAAGAATGGGTGCGCACGCAGCCCAAGTGCACCTATGAGTCTTTTGAGACCACTGTGGAGTGTACTTTGGTTGAAAACCTCCCAGACATTAAAACAGAGTCTAATGAGGATGTTGCATTACCACCAGCCTTGGTGGAAAAGTGGAAGCAAGAAGGCCGTTATGACACAGAAATGGCAGAACTCGATGCCTTCTTTGAGCGTACAGGCTATCCAAGAGCACCGCGCTTTTACATCATGAAGTGGTTGACCGATTACATTACCGATTTTGGAATTGACGGTTACCGTGTAGATACCGTTAGACATACCGAAGCTTTTGTATGGCAGGAATTCAAAAAGCAATGCGACTATGCCTTTGCCGCTTGGAAGCAGGCCAATCCTGATTCGGTTCTAGATGATACCCCTTTTTACACTGTGGGAGAGGTTTATGGTTACGGGATCAATGATGGGCTCATGACCAATTTTGGCGATGTAAAAAAGGACTATTACAAAGATGCTTTTACGGCGATGATCAATTTTGATCTGCGTTCTCAAGAGTCTGATGTAGATTATGAAGCGGTCTTTTCTCGCTACGATTCTATTTTAAATTCGACGCTATCGGATTACGGTACTTTAAGCTATTTGACCTCACATGATGATGGTTACCCTTATGACAAGGAGCGTCAAAACACCTATACCGCTGCCAATCTACTGCTGTTGACTCCTGGTGGATCGCAAATGTATTACGGGGATGAGGTAGGCCGTTCGTTACTTATTGATGGCACCAATGGCGATGCTACCCTGCGTTCATCTATGGATTGGGAGGCCTATGCCAACGATCCAGAAGCGCAAAAGCTATTGACGCATTATCAAAAGTTAGGACAGTTTAAGAACAATCACTTAGCTGTGGGAATAGGAAGACACCAACAATTGGCGGCAGCCCCTTATACCTTCCAACGTGAATATGCTGCAGGAAATGATACTGTAGTGGTTGCACTCAATGCGCCTAAAGGCGAGAAGATCATTGAGATCGGGATGGCCTTTGCAGAAGGAAGCACCGTGCGTGATGCCTATTCTGGGCAAACCGCTGTGGTGACAGGCGGTAAAGTCAGCCTGAATTCTGACGCCAATGTAGTTTTATTAGAAGCGATATATGAGTAAGAATCCTTTATATCGCGCAATTTTCTTACTGCTGATCTCTGCTTTGTGGATCAGCTGTAACGACAAAACCTCAAATGAAGAACCTATGAACGAGACTTTGACGACTTTACCTCCATTGACGGATGAATTTCTAGAGACTGCGATTCTCTATGAAGCGAATATTCGCCAATATTCACCAGAGGGTAGTTTTGACGCGTTTACTGCAGATATTCCCAAGTTAAAGGATCTTGGAGTAGATGTTATCTGGCTGATGCCGGTTTATCCAATATCTTCCACCAAACGCAAAGCCTATGGCAATGTAATGGCAGACGATATTGACGATCCGGAAGAGCGTAAAAAATACCTAGGCAGCTATTATGCGGTATCGGACTATACTAGGATCAATCCTGAGTTTGGAACCTTAGAAGATTTTAGACGATTGGTGCAGACCGCCCATGACAATGGGATTTATGTGATCTTAGACTGGGTGGCGAATCATACCGGCTGGGATCATCATTGGATTGAAGAACATCCTGAGTATTATACCAAGAATGAAGCCGGAGAAGTTTCTGAACCCCTCAAAGATGATGGCAGAACTCCAGAAGGCTGGACTGATGTGGCCGATCTCAACTTTGACAATCCAGATCTGACGCCAGCCATGATCGCAGAGATGCGCTACTGGATCGCAGAAGAGAATATTGATGGGTTTAGATGTGATGTGGCAGGCTTTGTACCTACAGATTTCTGGCGCAAGGCAATTCCTGAATTGCGCAAGGAGAAAGCCATCTTTATGCTCGCAGAGGCTGACAATCCAGAATTGTTAGAAGACGGTTTGTTCGATATGGCTTATGGCTGGGCCAACCATCACTTGATGAACGATATTGCCAAAGGAGAACAACCAGCAGCACAGTGGTGGGCGCACTACAACGGTCAAATGGAAAAATGGGCCGACGATGACTATCTAATGAACTTTGTGGAAAACCACGATGAGAACTCTTGGAACGGCACCTTCTTAGGGAGAACGGGAGCTCATTGGGAGTCTTGTTTGGTGTTGAGTTATGCACTTCCTGGAATGCCGCTCATCTACAGTGGCTTGGAATACGATCTCAATCACAGTTTAAAGTTTTTTGAGAAAGACAGTATCCCAAAAAATAAAGGAAAAATTTGGCCTGTACTGGAGCAATTGGCAAAGGTAAAGAAAGAAGTACCTGCCTTGAATGGAGGAGTAGCGGCAGGCGCATATGAATGGGTAGACACCTTTCACGATCCCGATCTTTTAGCCTTTAGACGCTTTAAAGATGATTCCGAGGTATTGTACTTGGCCAACTTCGGGTCTGAGACAAAAAATCTACCTGTAAAAGCTCTGGGAAGTTTCCGCGATTTCAAGTCCGGAGAAATAATCGAAATCCAAGGCGAAAAAAGCTTCGAAATACCACCTGCATCCTATCTGTTTTTGATCAAAAACTAGAGGAATATCAGGCAATTAGGAGTTTTTTAGAAAAATTTATCAAACGAAAACGTTTTAGTTTAATCGGGCAGTTGTGGAGTTGCTGCAAATGCCCTAGTTTAGCAATAAATGAGTACAAAAATCACTAAAGTTGGAGTGCTTACTTCTGGGGGAGATGCCCCTGGAATGAACGCTGCTATTCGTGCTGTTGTTAGAGCCTGCGCTTATAATGATCTTTCTTGTGTAGGGATCTTTAGAGGATATCAAGGTTTGATTGAAGGCGACTTTGAAGACCTTGACGCACGTTCAGTAAAGAACATCATCAATAGAGGCGGTACTTTCCTCAAATCTGCGAGATCTAAAGACTTTAGAACCGCAGAAGGACGTCAGAAAGCATACGAGAATCTCAAAAAGGCCGATATTGATGCCCTAGTGGTTATCGGTGGAGACGGTACCTTTACCGGAGCTTCTGTTTTTAAGGCAGAACACGACTTTCCTATTGTAGGTTTACCGGGAACCATTGATAATGATATTAACGGAACCGATTATACCATCGGTTACGATACCGCACTCAATACGGTAGTAGAAGCTATTGATAAGATCCGCGACACAGCCAACTCACACAACCGTTTATTCTTGGTTGAGGTGATGGGGCGCAACGCTGGTGATATTGCTTTGAACGCAGGTATTGGAGCAGGAGCGGAAGAGATCTTGATCCCAGAAGAAGATATGGGACGCACGCGATTGTTAGAATCTTTGCGTCGCAGTAAGAAATCAGGAAAGACCTCAAGCATCATTGTAGTTGCTGAGGGCGATCAGATCGGAAAGAACATTTTTGACCTCGCCAAATACATTGAAGACAATATGAGCGCTTATGAAGTGCGTGTGACTGTGCTCGGGCACATTCAGCGTGGAGGCGCACCGAGTTGTTACGACCGTGTTTTGGCCAGTAGGTTAGGAGTCGGTGCGATTGATGCATTGATGAGCGGTCAGCAAGACGTAATGGTCGGGATCGCAAACAGAAAGATTGTATATGTTCCGTTCGCCAGAGCGATCAGTGGACAAAATGAAATAGATGTTGAACTAATTCGAGTAGCAGACATCACGTCTGTCTAAATCATAATACTATGACTAAAATTGGAATTAACGGCTTTGGCCGCATTGGAAGATTGGCTTTTAGAATCGCTGCACAAAACCCTCAAGTAGAGGTGGTAGCAGTAAACGACCTTTTGGACGTTGATCACTTAGCCTATTTGTTGAAATACGATTCTGTACACGGTAAGTTCGCCGGTACTGTTGACGTGGACGGCGGACACTTAAAAGTAAATGGTAATACAGTACGAGTGACTGCAGAGCGCGATCCTTCTCAATTGAAGTGGGACGAAGCTGGAGTTGATATCGTAATTGATTGTACCGGAATCTTCACCACTATGGATACAGCCAAGGCACATTTGGATGCTGGAGCGAAAAAAGTTGTGATCTCTGCACCTTCTAAGGATGCACCGATGTTCGTAATGGGTGTGAACCACGATAAAGTGAAGCCAGAGGACAAGATCGTATCTAACGCTTCTTGTACTACTAACTGTTTGGCACCTATGGCCAAAGTGATCCACGATAATCTTGGTATTGTGGAAGGCCTTATGACTACTGTTCACGCTGCAACAGCGACTCAAATGACCGTAGACGGACCTTCTCGTAAGAATTATCGTTTAGGACGTTCTGCCTTGAATAACATTATTCCTACTTCTACTGGAGCTGCCGTGGCGGTAACCAAAGTAATTCCAGAGTTGAAAGGAAAACTAACCGGTATGGCTTTCCGTGTACCTACTGCGGATGTATCTGTAGTAGATCTAACCGTACGCACAGAGAAATCTGCAACTTATGAGGAGGTTAAAGCACTCTTTAAGGATGCAGCTGATGGAGCTTATGCCGGAGTGATCGACTTTGTAGACGAGCCTGTGGTTTCTCAGGACTTTGTATCTGATGCCAACACCTGTAACTTTGACGCAGATGCTGGAATTGCGCTGAATGACAATTTCTTCAAATTGGTGGCTTGGTACGATAACGAATATGGTTATTCGTCTAAATTGATTGATCTTGCTGCGCATATTGCCAGCCTATAAGACTGAATTATGATATTAATTGCTGATGGAGGATCCACCAAATGTGACTGGGTCCTCCTTGACGATTCCTGTGAAAAAGTACTCAAAACCCGCACCAGAGGTTTAAACCCGGCGGTAGTAGAGCCCGATGAACTTGAAGCCCGAATTCGGGAGAATACGGAATTGGTCGGATTGTTTGCTACCGTCACTAAGGTTGATTTCTACGGTGCAGGCTGCGGTACTCCATCTCCTAAGGCATCTTTGTATGCTGTGCTTCAAAACCTATTTATGGGGGCGAAGATCAGCGTGCAGGAAGATGTAGCAGCGGCAGTCTACGCAGCTACCGACAAACCTGGAATAGTCTGTATTCTCGGTACAGGTTCTAACAGTTGTTATTACGACGGGGAGAACATTCACATGGAAGTAGATTCCTTAGGTTATGCCTTGATGGATGAAGCTAGTGGGAACTACTTTGGGAAGCGTCTTATCCGCGATTATTTCTACAAAAAAATGCCAGAGAAGCTGGCCAAGGAGTTTGAGAAGCGTTTTGATCTCAATACCGATGTGATCAAGCTCAACGTTTACAAACGCCCAAATCCAAATACCTATTTGGCTTCTTTTGCCGAATTTATTTTTACCAGTGAAGAGGTCAACGGCTACTTTTACAAGCTGATCAGTGAGGGAATCTTCAAATTTATTGAGAATAAGATCCTTTGCTATAAAGAGGCCCAGCATGTGCCTATCCATTTTATAGGTTCTATTGCGCACTTCTCAGAAGATATCATTCGTGATTGTATGAAACCCTATCACTTGGAATTAGGAAACATCATACGCAGACCTATAGACGGTTTGATCGATTATTACAAGCGCAACGAGGGTTGTAAGTAGAATACGGCTTTACGTTAAACTAATTACGGCTTAACCGTAATTGTTAAAATAGGCGGTGCTTTTTAAGTATCTTCCACTTGTGATTTATTAACCAAACAACAATTCCTAATCATGAGTACTCCCAACGATACTATTAAGCTAAGTGATGCCATTAATTGGACTACCAACTGGCGCACTCAAAACCCTAATTCTGTAAGAGCCTTTTTGATCCCAAAAGACGATCTAACTGGTGTTTTAGCTGAAAATCCTGATGCTGTCAGAGCTTACTTGGCTATTGATGATAGCGGAGTAGAGAAACTCGTTATTGTGGGGTGCACCCATCAGATCGACGGAACCTATAAGGACAAATTGCCAGACCCAAGCGGACGAGATAACGGCAATTACATTTTTGACTTTACCATGCCTTGTCCGCCGGTATGTGATCCGACCAGCCAACTGAACAGCTAGAAAGCCATGACTCGGTTTTTTAAGAATCTATCGTACTTCGCTACGATTATTCTTATCATCAACGCTTTATTATTTCTTAAAAGCTTTGCTAAACAGAGCAAGGCTTTTAAGTTTTTCACCCTATACTTGATCGCCATGTCTTTGACGCAGTCAGGCATGATCCTTTTTGTGATCTTGGGGGAGCCTAATATTTTCGTATCAAGTATTTATACGGTTGTACAATTGTTATTGTTGAGCTTATTTTACGGCGAGCTGATAAAAAACCGTTTAATATACTTTTTAGCAGGAGGTCTTTTGTGCTTTATGCTGATTCAATACGCAATGGACCCGAGTTTGTTTTTTAGATACAATTCCATAGGTATTTCTCTGAGCCAGGCCTTATTGATAGGATATTCGCTTATCTATTTTTACCGATCCATCAGTGCTAAAACACCTTTTATCATAGTGAATGTCGGGGTGTTTATCTATTTGATATGCAGCACTTTGATATTTGCCAGTGGGAATCTTCAATACGAATTGTCCCGACAAGGCTATTTGCTGCTATTGAACTTGAATATTGTGTTTTATCTGCTTTTTCAGTGCTTAGTCACCTTTGAATGGTATACCAATTACCGAACGCGAAAAGCCACTAAAAAACTTGTTTGAGAATACAGAAATAATCTCTTTAATCCTCATTGCGCTCAGCTTTTTATTGCTGATGGCAATCGCTCTGGTGATCTTCTTTTTCTTATCCCGTAAAAAGATCATCAATGCCGAGTTGGAAAAAGCCAATATGGAGATCTCTTTTCAGAAGGAGATGTTACAGGCTACGATTCTTACTCAGGAAAAGGAACGCAAACGCATCGCGCAAGATCTACACGACGCTATTTCTTCCAAGCTTAATATTGTATCGCTCAACACCAATGTGCTCTTAGAAGGCGGGGTGGATGTACAACAAACCAATGAAATGCTTGGAACCATACTTCAGATCTCCAATTCCACCTTGGAAAGTTCACGCAGGATTGCGCATGATCTACTTCCTCCGGTATTACAAAAATTTGGTTTGAAGGCGGCTGTTGAAGAACTTACCAACGATTACAACAGAGCCCATGATGGACTCATCACTTTAAAAAACGACTATCAGCCAGATTCCTTAGAAGCTAAAGAGGAACTGCACCTCTTTAGGATCATTCAAGAGTTGGTCAATAATTCTTTAAAACACGGCGCGGCTACACAGATAAATATTGAACTCAAAAGCCAACCTCCGGGTTTAAACTATTCAGATAACGGAATAGGTTTTGAAAACACCGCCAGTGCCGGTAAACCGGGACTCGGCATGAAAAATATAGAAAGTCGTGTGGCGCTCTTAGGTGGGCAATCGCGCTTTGAAAGTGAAGCTGGGAACGGCATCAGATTTACCCTAAATAACCTCAGATATGGCAAATGACACAATTCGAATTGGACTCGCAGACGATGAAGAGCTCTTTAGAAAAGGCATCGCTTTCATTTTGGAAAGAGAAGAAGACTTTGAAGTGGTCTTTGAAGCGGAGAACGGACAAAAGCTGTTAGATACCCTAGCCACTATGGATGATCTGCCCGATGTGGTCCTAACCGATCTTAAAATGCCTATGGTCAATGGTATAGAAGCTACCAAGGCCGTACTCAAAAAATACCCAGCTATTAAAGTCATTGCCCTGACAAGCTACAACACGCGAGGTTTTATAGCCAATATGGTAGACATTGGGGCAGCGGCTTTCCTGGTTAAAAATTCAACTCCCAAGACCGTAAAACACACTGTTCGCGAAGTGGTCAAACGCGGCTTTTATTACAATTATCAAGTGATGCAAATTATTCAAGATGAATTACAGGGAGCCTCGAGCAGAAGCCTGAATGAGGCTGAGGAACTCACTACTCGGGAGAAGGAAATTTTACAACTGATCTGCGATCAACTCACCACCCATGAAATTGCGGAGAAGCTCTTTATTAGTCCAAGAACCGTAGAAGGACATAGAAATAACTTATTGCAAAAAACAGAGTCCAAGAACGTTGCCGGACTCGTTTTGTTTGCAATTCGTCATAATTTGGTGATTCTAGATAAGGGTCTCTACTAATTTGTCATTAAATTTGTCAGTGAAACCCAAACTGACAAAAAATGAGTTTTCCATCTGTCAATCCAACAGGCACTTCAGCCTGGAAACGTTTAAGTGAATTAAGAGCTAATGAGCAACCTCGCTTGCAAGATCTGTTTAAAGCAGATCCTGAGCGCGCAGCGCGCTACAGTATGCAATGGGAGGATTTTTATGTGGATTGTTCCAAGACCCATTTGACACAAGAAATTCACGAGGCGCTTTTGGCTTTGGCTGAGGAAGTTAAACTTGATGACGCCATTAAGGCGCAATTCTCTGGGGTTCATATCAATCAGACTGAAGATCGAGCGGTAATGCATATGGCGCTGCGCAATTTCTCTGATATGAAACCAGAAGTGGCAGAAGTACTTTCACAGATGAAGACTTTTAGCGAGGCGGTGATCTCAGGTAGCTGGAAAGGTCATACCGGTAAATCCATTACCGATGTTGTCAACATAGGAATAGGAGGGAGTGACCTCGGGCCAGATATGGTGGTAGAAGCCTTGCGCAATCAACGCAATCATTTAAACATTCATTTTGTTTCAAATGTAGAGGGCGACCACGTTGTGGAATCCTTAAAAGGCTTGGACCCAGAAACCACGCTCTTTATCATTGTATCTAAGAGTTTTACTACTCAGGAGACCTTGATGAATGCACAGACCATTCGCAAGTGGTTCTTACAACACGCAGCTGAAGATCAAATTGCCAAGCACTTTGTCGCGGTGAGCACCAATATTCCAGCCGTAAAAGACTTTGGGATTGATCCGAACAACATTTTTACCATGTGGGACTGGGTTGGCGGTCGCTTTTCTTTGTGGAGTGCCGTTGGACTCTCTATTGCTTGTGCTATTGGCTATGACCAATACGAAGAGCTTTTAAGAGGTGCTCACGCTATGGATCAGCACTTTACTCAAACGTCTTTTGAGCAGAACTTACCAGTGACCCTCGCGCTGATCTCCATTTGGTACAACAACTTCTTGGGAGCTGAGAGTGAAGCAGTGATCCCTTATACGCAGTATTTGACCAAGCTCGTTCCTTATTTACAACAGGCTATTATGGAGAGTAATGGTAAGGGAGTCGATAGAAACGGAGACGTGATCAACTATCAAACAGGAACCATTGTTTGGGGATCTACCGGAACCAATGCCCAGCATGCTTTTTTCCAATTGATTCACCAAGGAACTAAAGTGATTCCTGCAGACTTCATCGGCTTTAAGAAAGATCAACACAATCAGAAAGCGCATCAAGACGCACTTATGGCCAATTTCATTGCTCAAACTCAAGCCTTGATGACTGGAACCGATGGTCAAAGCTTAGATTCTCCATTCAAAGTATTTACTGGAGACCGTCCAACGAACACCATTCTTATAGATGAATTGAGTCCTAATTCACTGGGGAAACTCATTGCACTCTATGAGCATAAACTCTTTACACAAGGAGTGATCTGGAATATTTTCAGTTATGATCAATGGGGCGTACAGCTCGGTAAGGTGTTGGCTAAGAACACTTTGAGTGATATTGAGTCTGGCAGTGTTTCTGCTGGCCATGATGCATCTACGGCAGCCTTATTGAGAAAGTTGGGGGAGTAGTCTTTCACCTTACGCAACCTTTTTACTCTTGGTAGTCTATTAGGTATACCGGCATCTGCTGGTAGCTAATAAATGTGACTTGCCATGAAAAAAAATCTACTCCTTCTTTTTTTAGGATTGTTCTTTATTTTCCCTGCTTTAGGGCAAATAGTAGATATTCCGGATCCAATTTTTAAAAATGTTTTAGTTAATGAATTGTGTTGGGACACCGACGGCAATGGCCTTCCCGATTCTGTTGTTGACACCAGCGGTGACGGGGAAATTCAGCTTGCAGAGGCGCTTGCTGTAGACCGGCTTATCGTTAATAATCACGGAGTTGAATCTGCAGTTGGCATTAATGCCTTTGAGAATTTGGTCGAGTTGCAGTTTCCTTACAATTACTTGTCCTCCTTGGACATTTCAGCTTTAGTATTATTGGAAGAACTCGACATAACAGCGAATGAAATAACTGCAATCAATTATCCAAGTCCCAATGTGCTTAAGGATCTTGATTTTTTATGGAATGAACTGTCTAGCTTTGATTTTACGCTATTTCCTGAGCTTTTAGATGTTGATCTATCGGGCAATCCCATCTCCGATATTGATTTGAGTTCAGCGATCAATTTGACAAGAATCAGGCTTAGAGATACTTATATCACAGAAGTTGAGATTGCGGACCTCCCTAATTTGATTCGTGTGGAATTTAGCGGGAATGACAATTTAGAAAGTCTTTCTTTAACCAATCTGCCGGCCTTAACGTTTGCATCGGCAAGTTACAGTGTGCTTAGTACCTTGATCCTCGAGGAGCTTCCAATGCTCAATAATCTAAGTATTGCTGATACGCAACTGACCAGTATTGATCTCACCAACTTACCTGCGCTTTACTCGGTTTTTGCAATTGAGGGCGTTTTAGAAGAGATCAATGTTGCTGGACTCGAAAACCTCACATTTTTAAATCTGTTTACCAATAATATTTCCTCTTTGGATGTAACGGGCTTGGTATCTTTAGAAGTACTTTCCTTAGATCAAAACCCCATTGGCAGCCTAGATTTTGAAGCAATTCCAACCTTAAGGGTTCTACAAATTTCTGAAACTAATTTTACGGAGATAGACCTCAGTCTTTTTCCGGATTTATACAATTATCGGGGTGGTGGTAATGCTATAGAAGAGTTGGATTTTTCTTTAAATCCTTTGTTGAGTGATCTCGATTTAGGAAACACCTTGAGCTCGCGAGTGCTGCTTAAGAACGGCACAGCCATTACGAGCAATTTGAGCATCACTGGAGGTGCCAATTTAGCGTATATCTGTGTAGATGATTTTGAGGCTGATCAGCTTCTTGAAGCCCTAGCTGAGGGCGAAATAGTTGATGTAGTCGTCAACAGTTATTGCAGCTTTGATCCCGGCGGTGAGGTTTATGAAGTCAGCGGAGCCGCACGATTTGATCTTGAATCTGACGGGTGTACAGATTCTGATGTCTTGGTACCTTTTATGCGCTATGAGGTCAATGACGGCGCGACTGTAGGAACATTTTTTGCAGACGCCTCCGGAACTTACAGAATACCTTTAAATGAGGGAGACTATGTGGTGACCGCATCATCGGAATACCCAGATTACTTTAGTGTTGACCCATCAGGTTTGAGTTTTAGTTTTCCCGCCGCTTCAAGCCCTTTGATCCAAGATTATTGTGTGACTTCTGCTGGGGACTTCAATGATTTAGAGGTGGTGATCATTCCAATCACACAGGCGGTTCCAGGCTTTGAAAGTAGCTATACCTTACTCATAAATAACAACGGGTCCACAGCGCTGACGGGAGAAATTCAACTCAGTTTTGAAGATGATTTGATGGATTATTTCAATGCTGATGTAGCTCCATCGAGTATTGCAGATTCAAGTATTATTTGGTATTTTTCAGATATAACTCCCTTTAGTGCTACTAGTATAAACGTGACTTTCCTGCTCAATACGCCAACAGACAGTCCGCCATTAATTGGTGGAGAAATCTTGAATTTTGAAGCAGCCCTTGATTTCTCAGCAACTGATGAAACTCCAGCGGACAATACATTTGTACTTCATCAAGAAGTGGTGAATTCCTATGACCCTAACGACAAAACCGCTTTAGAAGGCGATAAGATCCTCGAGGAGCAAGTTGGGGAGTATATGCATTATTTGATTCGTTTTGAAAACTTGGGGACTGCAAATGCGACGAATGTTGTTATAACAGATACTATTGACACCTCTAAATTTCAATTGTCTACTTTGATTCCCCTACGAGGAAGTCATGAGTTTGAAACACGCGTCAATGACAATTTGGTGGAATTCATTTTTGAAGGGATTGATCTGCCCTTTGATGATGCCAATAATGACGGTTATGTTCTCTTTAAGATAAAGACACAAGAAAGTTTAGAATTGGGCGACAGCTTTAGTAATTCTGCGGCGATCTATTTTGACTTCAATCCGCCAATCATTACTAATGAAGCCATTACCACAGTGGTAAGCACTCTTGGAATTGATGAATTTGTTTTAGCTGATACGGTTCAACTCTATCCAAATCCAGTAGTCGACAGACTTGAGATTTCGGGGATTCCCTCAGCAGACATCCTAAAATTGAAGGTTTATAATTTACAAGGTATGCTGGTATTGGAATCCGAGGGTAAATCCCAAATTGAGGTCGCACCACTGCAACAAGGAGTATATTTTTTGCAGATTCAAACTGCTGATGGTCAGTTGTTTAAAAGGTTTATAAAGAAATAAAGGAAATTTTTTAAAATTCCACGCAACCTTTTAATGATTTGTGGACTATTTAATAACTCCACAGGTGCAGGCGCAAGCACCAAGAGTTAAGTTAGTCTGTTAAGATAAGAGCGACTGCCGCCCGGTAGTCGCTTTTACATTTCTTTATAGTACCTTCAGGGCAACTAACTAATTTTTTTTTGCTTTGCGCAGATTTTTACTTCTTTTTATCCTGATTGGGGTTACAGCTTCAGCTCAAGAAGCAACGGAGCAGCAAACCTCTGTTTTTGGTGATTATTACCCCATTAGCATTAAACCCACGGTGCGTTATTTGTCTAGTATGGTAGATCAAGAAGAGATTCTTTTTGATGCTAATCCGGTGGTTTATTACAGCTTTTACAACAATATGGTCAAGAACCTGCAGGATGAATCAGACAAGCGCTTTAGCAGTACATTCTATGCCAGTTTCCAGCCGCATATTCGTATGTATAATGAAAACTCAAGACCTGTCAAAACGCCTTCTTATCGCGTATTGCTTGGATTTCAGCTATTGCGCAAAACAGATGGAAACCATTTTTTAGCTGCTGCATTAGAGTCTGGGCATTATTCCAACGGCCAATCGGGTTGCGCTTTTGACATCAATTTAGACGATGAGACCTCACCCTGTGATGCTATCTACGCCATGATCACGGACCAGACCAATTTGTCCGATATTCTCAATCGGGTCAATGGAAATTTCTCCACTAATTTTACTCGGGTAAGTGGAAATTTCAGATATAACAACCTAAAAAAGAATACGCCGTATCAGGTTCACTCATTTACGGGCTGGTACGAACTTTGGCATAACAATATGTTCTTTTTGGCAGATTTAGGAGGGTATAATCCTTTGGATATTGACATCTACGGCCGTCACCGATTGGGTTTTGAATATGAATATTTACACACTTATAAAGAAACGCTTAAGTATTCGGTGGGACTCCGAATGGAAGGAATCTCCGGAGCTCACCCTAGTGTAGAACCTTTACGCGCAGAAGTATTTGGAACGTGGTATCCCTTTAAGAGCGACTTTGGTTTTTTTGTGAGTTATATCTACGGCCATGATAATTACAATTATCGCTTTGTGGATTCGGGTAATCAGATAAGCGTGGGAGTGAGTTGGGATTGGTTTACTCCGTTTCAGATCAAACGTGTAGAAAACCTGCGTTCAAAACAATAATTACACTGCTTTAAATTCATAAATCTAGAGCACATTTTACGCTAGAACTCACCGTCTTCAGGCAGAGCTTTTAGTACCTTGGCAGTGGTTATTCCTCCCAAAATCACCACTATGCTTACCAAAGTTTACGGGAGTGCCGTCTTCGGTATTGATGCAACAACCATCACCATTGAAGTTCATGTTGATAATGGAATTGGCTATCATCTTGTTGGCCTGCCTGACAACGCGATCAAGGAAAGTAATTACCGTATCGCAGCCGCCTTACTGACCAATGGTTACAAAATTCCTGGTAAAAAACTCACACTAAACATGGCTCCAGCAGACCTCCGAAAAGAAGGAGCTGCTTATGATCTTCCTTTGGCAATGGGTATCCTATTTGCTACCGAGCAGATCTCCGCGGGCGTTGACCCGGAGCAATATATAATGATGGGTGAGCTGTCACTTGATGGGGCTTTGCAGCCTATACGCGGCGCCTTGCCCATAGCACTTCAGGCTAAGGCAGAAGGGTTTGGCCATTTGATCCTGCCCACTCAAAATGCCGAAGAAGCTGCCATAGTTTCTGGAATTAAGGTCTACGGTGTGCAATCACTCCATGAAGTGATCACATTTTTCAATGAGGGAAGGCCACTGCAGGAAGTAGTCGTAGATACTAAAGCCATATTTGCACAGCAAACCCAAGACGCTCTTCTGGACTTTGCCGATATTAAAGGCCAGGAAAGTATTAAACGCTGTATGGAGATCGCGGCAGCTGGTGGGCATAATATTTTGCTGATCGGTCCTCCTGGTTCAGGGAAAACGATGATCGCCAAGCGTCTGCCATCCATATTGCCACCCATGACCTTGGATGAAGCTCTAGAAACCACTAAGATACATTCAGTGGCAGGTCGAACTAAGGAAACAAAAGGAATTTTGAGCAGCAGACCCTTTCGGAGTCCACATCACACCATTAGTGATGTTGCCTTGGTAGGAGGAGGAACTTATCCGCAACCCGGAGAGATCTCCTTGGCTCATAACGGTGTTTTGTTTTTGGATGAACTCCCTGAATTCAAACGAACGGTCCTGGAAGTGTTGCGCCAGCCCTTAGAAGATCGGGAGGTGGCTATTTCCAGAGCGCGATTCAATGTGACCTATCCTGCAAGTTTTATGATGGTTGCCAGTATGAATCCGAGTCCTGGAGGATATTTTAATGAACCCGATGCTCCTGTTGTCAATTCTCCAGCGGAGATACAACGGTATTTGGGACGCATTTCAGGGCCTCTGCTGGATCGCATGGACATGCACGTAGAAGTGAATCCAGTTGGTTTTGACAAGCTCAGTGAGACTCCACCAGGAACCTCTAGTAAGACTATTAGAACTCGAGTAGTAAAAGCCAGAGACCTGCAGCAAGAGCGGTTTAAGAATCAACCTCAGATCCACTATAATGCGCAGATGCAATCCAAGGAGATTCGCAAATATTGCCAATTGGATCAGGCTTCCAAAAAGCTGCTTAAAGACGCTATGGATCGCTTAGGGCTATCTGCTAGGGCCTATGATAGAATTCTAAAAGTATCCAGAACCATGGCAGATCTGGATGGGTCACCCAATATTCAGGAGGCTCATTTACTTGAAGCCATTCAGTACCGTAATTTGGACAGACCGGGTTGGATGGGAGGCGGCTAAAATTAGGATGCCACTAATTTTAACATCTCTAGCGCAATTGCTATTTTTGTGGCATCTTAAAAATCCATTGGGAACCCATGAAAATATTGAAGACTCCACCTCAGGGTATGCGTGAATTCACCGCCGATCAAAAGGCGATCCGAAATTATATTCAAAACCTAATTCTGGAGCACTATCAAACTTTTGGTTTTCAGCAAATTGAAACGCCCTGCGTAGAGAATATTGCATTACTTTCTAGTGGACAAGGTGGAGAGAACGAAAAGCTGATTTTCAAGATCCTTAAGCGTGGAGAAAAGTTAGCAAAGAGCACTATGGATGATCTGGCTGATCTTGGCCTGCGTTTTGACTTAACGGTTCCTTTGGCCCGTTTCTACGCCAACAATATGGGACAACTCCCCAAGGTGAATAAGTTTATTCAGATTGGAAATGTTTGGCGGGCAGAACGTCCTCAAAAAGGAAGGTACAGACAGTTCACGCAATGTGATATTGACGTAATTGGAGATTCCACCTATCTAGCAGAATTAGAGCTGATCTCAGCAACCACATCTACTTTGAAGCAGTTTGGTCTGGAAGAATTTGAAGTTAAGATCAACGACCGTCGTTTGCTTATGGCCATTGCCAATTACTGTGGATTTGACGAAGATGAAGCGGGAGAGGTATTTATCATTTTGGATAAGCTCGATAAGATCGGCTTGAAGGGAATCACGCAAGAATTTGCCGCCAGTGACCTTGATCAAGGCAAATTGGATACCTTTTTACAAGTGGTCACCTCCTTTTTAGAGCATTCTTTTGAAGATTTTATAGCGGCCAATGCGGAGCAAAATATAGTACCTCAGGAGATCATGAATGACTTGAAGTTCGTGATCGATACCGTTAACGAAGAGGCGGGTTCCGATCTTGACGTAGGTTTTGATCTTTCCTTAGTTCGTGGAATGGGCTACTATACTGGGATGATCTTTGAAGTCAAGGTCAAAGGTTACAGTTGGTCAATTGCCGGAGGAGGGCGTTATGATAAAATGATCGGTCGCTTTTTAGGCGGAAAGCAGCAGGTGCCAGCTTGTGGCTTCTCTATTGGATTTGAACGTCTCGCATTAATACTAGATGAGAGCGGGTTTGAAATCCCAGACGCCCGAAAACGCATTGCCCTACTCGGAGGAAAGGATATGGAATCCATAAAGGCGATGCGCGCCCATGCTGCCGAGTTGAGAGAAAAGGGCAACGCCGTCATCTTAGATTACAAGGCTAAAAATATGGGCAAGCAACTGGATGATTTTAAGGCAGCTGGCTACACAGCATTTGCTTTTGTAAATCCAGGGGAAGAATTGGAACTACGCGATTTAAGCTAATTTAATTCCCTCGGATTTATTAATTACGAATCTATTTTTTCTAGTTACGAGCTGATCAATTCGAACTTCTTACATGCTCTTTTGCACTTAGTATAGCATACTTTTATTTCATTAGATTCGTTTTATCTGACATAAAGCGCTTTAGACCCCGCTGTTTATGGGCTTTTTAACAGATATTTTAGAATTCTAAAAGTGCTCTGGCGAAGTGAATTACCTATCTTTAACCCACTTAAAAAAAATCAATCATGCGAAAATTAATCAAACGCAGTTTGTTGTTGATTCCTGCAGCATTGCTCGTCTTTGCAAGTTCTTGTAAAGAAGGAGGAAGTTCAGCAGATACAGCGAACAGCGATCTAACTCTTGAATTTGAGAAGTACGAATTGGAAAACGGTCTGGATGTGATCCTACATCAAGACACCAGTGATCCGATCGTTTCTATGGCCATTCAGTATGGTGTAGGATCGAATCGTGAGAAAACGGGACGTACTGGATTTGCTCACTTGTTTGAGCATATGTTATTCCAGGAGTCTGAAAACGTTGGACAAGATCAGTTCTTCAAAAAGATTCAAGACGTTGGAGGAACACTTAACGGTGGTACGTGGAAAGACGGAACCATCTACTATGAAGTTGTTCCAAAGAATGCTTTGGAAAAGATCATGTGGTTAGAAAGTGACCGTATGGGATTCTTCATCAACACGGTGACCGAATCTGCCTTTTACAATCAACAAGAAGTAGTACAGAACGAGAAGCGCCAACGCGTTGACAACAATCCTTACGGACATACCGGATGGGTTATTGACAAGAACATCTACCCAGAAGGCCACCCTTACAACTGGCAGGTGATCGGAGAGTTGGTAGACCTTCAGAACGCCACTGTGGATGACGTTCGTGAGTTCTACGACAAATACTACGGACCTAACAACGCGACTTTGGTAATTGCTGGAGACTTCGATATGGAGGCCATCAAGCCAATGATCGAGAAGTATTTTGGAGAGATCAAGAAGCGTCAGGAAGTAGCTCCTCTAGAGCCAATGCCTGTGACTTTGGCTGAGACTAAGCGTTTAATGCACGAAGATAACTTCGCTACAGCGCCTCAGTTGAACATGGTTTATCCAACACTACAACAATACACAGATGATGCTTATGCTTTGGATTTCTTAGGACAATTATTGTCTCAAGGAAAGAAAGCACCGCTTTATAAAGTATTGGTAGAAGAGAAGGAATTAACTTCTCGTACCACAGCTTTCAACAACTCTCAAGAGATCGCTGGAGCTTTCAGGATTATCATTACTGCTAATGAAGGCAAAACACTTCAAGAAGTGGAAGATGCAATCTTCGAGGCCTATGCATTGTTTGAAGAGCAAGGTGTTACCGACCGTGACATTGAGCGCATCAAGGCGAGCTTGGAGACTGACTTCTACAACCAGATCAGCAGTGTTCTTGGTAAGTCATTCAACCTAGCACAATACAACGTATTTGCTGGAGATCCTGGATTCTACAAAAAAGATCTAGAGAACATTCAGAGCGTTACCAAAGAAGACGTGATGCGTGTTTACAACAAATACATCAAAGACAAACCTTACGTATTGACCAGCTTTGTTCCTAAAGGAAAAGTTGATCTAGCAGCGAATAACTCAGAAGTTGCTCCTGTAGTAGAGGAGGAGATCAAAGAGAACGTAACTCAAGAGATCGTTGATACTGAAGAGGAGATCGCTAAGACGCCATCTGCTTTTGATCGCTCTGTTGAGCCAGCAGCTGGAGACGCTCCTGCTTTGAACATTCCAACAAGTTGGAAGACTGACTTAAGTAACGGAATGATGGTTTACGGTATTTCTCAGGATGAGATCCCGACAGTAAACTTCAGCTTGATCATTGAGGGTGGACACCTTCTAGACGATTTGAGCAAGAACGGTGTAGCCAACTTGATGAGTGACATCATGATGGAGGGTACAGCCAACAAAACACCACAAGAATTAGAAGAAGAGATCGAACTTCTTGGTGCGAGCTTGAATATGTATACAACTCGTGAGAGCATTGTGGTTCAAGGAAACACTTTGGTTAGAAACTTTGAGAAGTTGATGGCCTTGGTAGAAGAGATTCTTTTAGAGCCTCGTTGGGATGCGAACGAATTCGATCGTATCAAAACAGCGACTATCAACAGCATCAAGCGTTCTGACGCCAACCCGAATGCAGTAGCCGGACGTGTTTGGAACAAAATGCTTTACGGTGAAGGTCACCCATTTGCTTACCCAACTAGCGGTACTGAAGAGTCTGTAGAGGCTATCACTATGGATGATCTTAAGGCGTTCTATGAGAAGAACTTCTCACCATCGATCAGTCGATTCTTGATCGTTGGTAAAATTGATCAAGCCCAAACTGTAGCGGCATTGAACAGTTTAGAGTCTAACTGGGCGGCTAAGGATGTGACCATCCCAGAATTCCCAGTTGATACTTCTAGAGATAAGTCCACATTAGCTTTTGTTGATATTCCAAACGCTAAGCAGTCGGTGATCAATATTGGTTACTTGTCTATGGCACGTGACAATCCAGATTTCTATCCTGCGGAAGTAATGAACTACAAATTAGGTGGATCTTTCTCCGGAAACGTGAATTTGATTCTACGTGAAGAAAAAGGATATACTTATGGAGCGCGTTCTGGATTCAGTGGAACTAAGATCCCTGGAACCTTCAACGCGAGTTCTAGTGTAAGAACAAACACCACAGGAGAGTCTGTTCAGATCTTTAGAGATCAGATTAAGGACTACAAAAACGGTATTGCCGCTGAGGATCTAGAGTTCACTAAAAACGCTATGGTGAAGTCTAATGCGCGTCGTTTTGAAACGCAATTCTCTTTATTAGGTATGTTGTCTGAAATGAGTGCTTACGGCCTCGCTCCAGATTATATCATGCAAGAAGAGGAGATCGTTAAGAACATGACCTTAGAAGAGCACAAGGCGCTGGCCAACAAATTGTTGGACGAGGACCGTATGCTATATTTGGTTGTGGGTGATGCTGCTACACAGTTTGCTCAATTCAAAGACATGGGCTTTGATGAAGTGAAGTTGGTAGATAAAAATGCAGAAGAAGTAGAATTAGAAGACGTGAAAATGTAATTCCAATCCACATAAATAAAAAGAAGGGGTCCTTTAGAGGGCTCCTTTTTTATTTTTTACCTTTAGTGCGATGCGCACACCTTGGTATAAAAAAATTGGCCCAGCTACACTAATTGCTGCAGCTTTTATAGGCCCGGGAACTGTTACGGTTTGTACCCTTGCTGGGGTCAATTTTGGGATGAATCTATTGTGGGCGCTGCTGCTCTCCATGATCGCGACGATCATCTTGCAAGAGATGGCTGCTCGTTTGGGATTGATTACCGGTAATGGGTTAGCCGCTGCCCTGCGGGCGCAGATCGCGAACAAAACTCTGAGAAATACTGCACTGTTTTTGGTGTTTTCAGCTATTATAATAGGCAACAGCGCCTATGAAGCAGGAAACATAAGCGGTGGTGTTTTGGGCTTACGGGAATTGATACCCAATACTCAATTTTCATTGTTGGGTTATAAGTTGGAGAGTCTGGTACTGCTTATAGGGGTTGTCGCATTCTTCCTTTTGTATATTGGGCGTTACAAAATATTGGAACGCGTTTTAATGGGCTTGGTCTTGGTGATGAGCCTGTGTTTTTTGATCACTGCAGTATTGACTGCTCCGGACTTAATTCCACTGTTAAAAGGACTTTTTATTCCTTCTAGTCCTGGAGATAGTCTTTTTACCATAATCGCGCTTATAGGGACTACGGTGGTACCTTATAATTTATTTCTACATGCCGCTTTGGTCAGCGAGAAATGGTCTCAGTCAAATGACCTAAAGTGGGTCCGCCGTGATACGGTGATCGCGGTAGGTGTAGGCGGATTGGTCTCTATGGCTATTTTAGTCTGCGGAGCTGCGCTGCAAGGCATGGCGGTGAACTCTGCGGCAGATTTAGGCAAAGGCTTAGAACCCTTATTGGGTGGTTTTGCCAAATACTTCATTGCCATAGCGCTCTTTGCAGCGGGTATTACCTCTGCCATCACAGCTCCTTTAGCGGCCGCCTATGTGGCACGCGGTTGCTTTGGATGGAATGCATCCTTGAAAGACAAGCGTTTCCGTGCGGTTTGGATGGCTGTTTTGTTTATCGGGGTATTCTTTGCATTGACGGGCAGCAGCCCGATTGCCATCATTCAATTTGCTCAAGTGGCCAACGGAATTGTCTTGCCATTGATCGCGATCTTTTTACTGTGGGCAGTCAACCGCAGCGGACTCTTGGGCAAGTTCGTCAATTCAACACTACAAAACCTTTTAGGTATTGCCATAATTGGTGTCTGCCTGTTACTCAGCGGTCGTACGCTTTACAAACTTTTGTTGTCATGGATGGGCTAAAACGAACCATTGACCTCAATGCTGACGTAGGCGAAGGAGTCTCTACTGAACCACAGCTCATGCCTTTGATCAGCAGCTGTAATGTAGCTTGTGGTGGTCATTACGGGGATCGAGATACCATATTAACAACCCTTGAACGTGCCAAAAATCACAAAGTCAGGGTTGGGGCGCATCCGGGATATCCAGATAAAGCTAATTTCGGTCGTGTTGTTTTAGAGATTAGCCCAGAAGCGCTAACCGATTCGATTTGTGATCAACTCACACTTTTTATCGACTGTTGTAAGCAATTGGACATTCCAATGCATCATATCAAACCTCACGGCGCATTGTACAATCAAGCTGCCCGTGATATGAAGGTCGCGCAGGCATTTTTAAATGCATTGGAACGTTTGGCGTTAAAAGTTCCCATTTATACCCTTCCCAACGGAGTACTTCATAATATCGCAAAGGGCCAATTCAGTACTGTGTCTGAGGCTTTTGTAGATCGACGCTACCACAATGATGGCTCTTTGGTTTCTAGAAAACTCAAAGGAGCCGTAGTAGAAGACCCCGCACAAGCATGGCTACAACTTAGATCAATGATCTTTACTAGCTCATTGAATACTTGGGAAGACGAGACGCTATCAATACAAGCTGATACCTACTGCGTGCATGGTGATACTCCAGGAGCTCTTGATTTATTGCGCCATATTCACCGTCAATTTGATGCTCACAATCTAATATTGGCGTCATGAGTGATATCCGAATCCGCCCTTTCGGCAAACACACTTTATTGATCGAATGGCCGGCTGTCATCAGCCCGGATATTCATGCCGAACTTTTGGCGTATCGCAAATTGGTGAAACTTTTTTCCGATCAAATAGCAGAGACGGTAATCAGTTACAATGCCATTGCCCTTCACCTGAAACCTGCCCAATCGCCTTCAGCATTAAAAAAACAGTTAGAAGAAACCTTGAGCCTCAATGAGGTTATAGCGTTAAAACCGACTGTCTGCTGGGAATTACCGGTATGTTATAACTCAAAACTCGCATTAGATTTGGATTCTTTTTTGGAATCCAAGCAAATAAGCTTAGAAGCGCTGATAGATTTACACAGCGGTGTGGATTATCACATTTATTTCTGTGGATTCTTGCCGGGCTTTATCTATTTAGGTGGATTGAATTCGGCTTTACATCAAGCCCGTTTGGCGGTTCCAAGAACGCGCGTTCCTGCCGGTTCTGTTGGAATAGCGGGTTCTCAGACCGGGATTTATCCGCAGGAAAGCCCTGGAGGATGGAATTTAATTGGCCGATGCCCCGTGCCCATTTTCAACCCATTGAACAGTCAACGTCCAAGTCCTTTTAACGCAGGGCAACTGCTGCGCTTTGTGGCTGTTTCTTATAAGGAATACCTGGACATTGAAAAGCAGGTGGCTTCAGGGATCTATCAGCTAACCAAAAAAGAGATTCAATGATCGAGGTGCAACACGCTGGATTTCAATCAAGTCTACAGGACGCTGGACGCTTTGGATATAGAAGCTTTGGGGTTCCATGGAGTGGCCCCATGGACCATTACAATGCAGGTTTAGCTAGAGAATTGGTCAGAAACCCTCATGATGCAACTATTCTTGAATTTTACCAGAAAGGGCCAGAATTACTTTTTTCTAAAGAAGCGATCATCGCCGTGACGGGTTTACACTTTGAACTGCGCATCAATGGGGAATCTAAAGAGTTGTATCAAGCGCACTACATAAACCCAGGGGATCGTTTGCAAGTATCTACCGCCACTGCGAGCAATTTTGGCTATATCGCCATTATGGGAGGCTTTGACACTGAAACTGTTCTGGGTAGCACTTGCTATTATCCCGGGATAACCCAAAGATCACGTATCGAAAAAGGACAACAACTTTATTTTCACCAGCAAGATCTGCCGCAAGTTGCTTCGAGGTCGCGCTTGAGAAGCTTAGAGGAAATGTTTAAAGTAACTGAACTTCCAATCCTTTTGGGACCAGAATTTGAATTACTGTCCAAAGAACAACAAGAACTCCTTTGGAATTCATCGCATACATTGGGAAGAAATAATAGCAGAATGGGGTATCGCTTTGATCCGATTCAAGGGCTGCAATTGGCAGGAATTCTCACCGGGCCAGTACAAGCGGGCACCGTACAACTAACTCCAGGAGGAGAATTGATCGTCCTGATGCGTGATGCGCAGACCACAGGCGGTTACGCAAGGATCCTACAACTCTTACCGGAAACCATAAGTATCTTAGCGCAACAGTTGCCGGGAACTAAGCTCAAGTTCGTGAATCAAAGCCTTTAGAGCGTTTTATACTTTTGGTAAGCGGCTTCTAATTTAGTGTCGTATTTGTTTTCGGCAAAGCCCGGTCCGTTATAGGCACGCGCAAAGTCCGCCCAAGCACGACTTTTCAAATGACGAATCAAATTGTTCTTTTCACAGAAGATCCCAAAGGACTCTAAATGGGCTTTTTCATGAGTGTACATATGGGCTACGTAGGCATCAACACTGGGATACCCTAAAAGCTCATAATGAAACCCCATGATTTGGAACGCGCCATACGAAGCCGAACAGTAGGCAGCGTCGTGGACGGCATCAACATCACTCATTCCGGCTGCTTTCTCCAGTCTATCGTATTCCTGCTCCCCACCTTCGTAGAAGTTCTTTGTCCATGACTTATACAGGATGTTTGCTGTAAAGTCTGTCACAAAATCTTCTGGGTTAAGATCACGTTTAGCCAATTGTTTCCAGAAGATATGCCCCTCAAAAAGTATACGAGGCCTTCCGTCTATCAAAAACCCTTTTCCACTGCTCTCCACCTCATTAACCGCTTTCACTACAGGCAGTTCTAAATTGTATTTAGAGGCAAAATCAATAAGGTCCTGTTCTGATAAGAATTTGTCATTGAAGCGCGTAAAATGTTGTTGTGCGGCTATTAGTACGGACCAGGTCTTTGGACCGACGATCCCGTCAACAACAAGATTGTTATCCCGTTGAAAATCCATTACGGCCTTTTGCGTATCAAGACCAAAATATTCGGAGATCTTTACACGAAATCCTAGCGCTACCAAAATTTCTTCTAAAAAGTGTACGTCATCTCCCTGTGAGCGGTATCTGAGGGTTCTCATGGTAGATTTTTCTTTAAAAATAGGGGCAAAATCTTGAAGAGACAAGGGGATAAACCCTGTTCTTTTTGTAAGCCCTATAGGTCTGGTAGGATATTGTCTGAGGGGATTTTTCCTTTTTTTCGCCCTATTCTTTGATTTACGAGAGGGATTTTATGACCTTTAATGTGTTATAACAATTAAAAGAATGAACTATGGCCAAACCTGCCAAATGTATTTCAGTACAGCAAGCGAAACAACTTCAGAATAACTGGGTTAGCACCCGAGAACCTGCCATTACTCAGGCGAGAGGAGGGCAGCAAGACACCCGTGAAGTGGTTTTCAATATTGCTGAATTAGAAGAGTTTTTAGACTATGTTAAAGCTGAATCCACCAAACAAGGGGTAACAAACCCTGGAGTACGCCTTTATTTTGCGGCGTACAATAATATGAGTTCAGATTATGCAACGGTCTTTCTAAGTGCTACAATGTCAGATGATAAACATGCAGACAATAATTATGACATTGAGCCGTATAATACCATCACAGCAGGGTTCCCTCCAAAGAACTATTAATGAATTTTGTTGTAGTCTTAGTAATTTGTTTAGAGCTCATCGCAGCTTTTGCGGGCTTATACCATATTAAAAGACACCAGGTAGGAACGTACACCAAGTATGTGGTGTACGTTCTATTTTTTGTTGCCTTCACGGAGATCATCGCCTACACCATACCAATATTGGTTGACAGGGAAGTCGGTTTTTTTGCAGCATTAAAAGCCACTCCCTTTGCTGATAACCTTTGGATACACAATCCTCAATTGATTGTTACTTTTGGATTCTTTGCTGCCTTCTTTAGATCTCGACTAAAGCGAGGTTTTCTGGCAACACTTATCAAATGGGGTGTTGTTGCCTATGTGATTTCTGCCATTGCCAATTTGATCTTTACAGATATCATGTTTGTAGGGATTTCTAACTACACCTACATTGTAGGATCTATCTTTTTGTTGATCTGTATTTTGATCTATTATTTTGAACTGCTCAAGAGCGATAATATATTGAGATTCAGTACTTCCTTAACCTTTTACATTTCCGTAGGATTATTGATCTACTATTTGTGCATTACGCCTTTGTTTATTTATGGTCGCTATTATTATCAATTTGAAAGCGGAGATGCCTTCAATCAGTTTTACCTATATACACTTGCCGTAGCTAATGTGATCATGTACGGCACCTTTACCTTAGGATTTATCTTATGCAAACCCCAGACCAACAAATTTATTTGATTATTTACGTTGCCGCGGTTCTGCTTATAATCGTGGTGGTAGCTATACGGTTTTTCTCTGTGTTCATCCACAGAAAGAATAAGCTGGTACTCGAGAATCTAGAGGCTGAGCAAAAATTTGAACAAGAATTGGCGAATTCTAGATTGGAGATTCAAGAACAGACCTTTAAGAACATAGCTTGGGAATTACACGATAATGTTGGGCAATTGCTTTCTGTAGCTAACATTCAGCTCAATATGTTGGAATCTAAGTTAGACGAGGAAGATCGTCCACAATTGGAAGAGACCAAGGGCATCGTGGGCGAGAGTCTGCGCGAGATTCGCAATTTATCCCGTTCTTTGAATAAGGAAGTGATCTTAAATGACGGACTGGTCAATTCCATAAAGCGCGAAATGCAGCGATTTAACAGAATGAACTTCATCAACGCTACCCTTAATATTGACGGGGAGGAGTGTTGTATCAATGCTAAGGATGAGATCATCATTTACAGGATTCTACAGGAATTCTTCAGCAATGTGATCAAGCATGCCAAGGCAGATAACTTATTAGTACATTTAAATTTTGAATCAGCGCGTTTGCTGGTTAATGCCCAAGATGACGGAATCGGATTTGACGCATCCGATGTACGTGCGAGCAACGGCCTTTTGAATATGAAAAGTCGTGCCGCATTGATAAATGCCGAATTGACCCTGAACTCACAACAGGGCAAAGGCGTTAGTTTAACCCTCGAATACCCCTTTAAAGATTATGACCGCCAAGACTAAACACAATATCGTAATTGTAGATGACCACCTCTTGTTTGCCGGTTCTCTAGAAAAACTCTTGGAATCTTTCGGAGAGTTTAATGTGCTCTTCCACGCCAAGAATGGCGCTGATTTTCAACAAAAGTTAAAACTGGCCAAAACGCAACCGGACGTGGTCTTATTAGACATCAATATGCCTGTAATGGACGGTTTTGAAACGGCTAATTGGCTCAGTTCTTATCGCAAAGACATCAAGGTTCTGGCCTTATCTATGGATGACGATGAAGAGACCATTTTACGCATGCTTCGTTGCGGAGCAAACGGTTATTTGCTCAAAGATATCCATCCCGATAAACTCAGGGAAGCCCTCCTAGAGGTTATTAATAAAGGGTATTACCATTCAGAGAAAGTCGCAGCTACCTTGTTGCAGTCATTGAATCCCACACAAGAAAAACCAGAACACCGTTTAAAGGAAAACGAACGGATCTTCATCAGTTTAGCTTGCACGGAGATGACCTATAAGGAGATTGCAGAAAAAATGAACCTGAGTCCAAAAACTATTGATGGCTACCGCCACGAGCTCTTTTCGCGTTTGCAGATCAAAAATCGCGTAGGCTTAGTGATTTATGCCCTTAAGCACGATCTGTACCGGATCCAATAACTGCAGCCCAAACGGCATCTCGAGTATTGGGTACGGCCACAAAACTCATGGGTTCCTTTTTAACGGGATGTAATAGCTCCAATCGATGGGCGTGTAGGTGAATGCTTCCGTCTGTATTGGAACGCTTTGCGCCGTATTTGAGATCTCCTTTGATCACGCTGCCTATAGCGGCGAGTTGTGATCTTATCTGGTGATGTCTCCCAGTGTGCAATTCTACTTCTAAAGCAGTATAACGTTCCAGGCGTGCTAAGACCCTGTAAGTCAAAACAGCTTTTTTGCTTTGAGGAACTTCTTTGGTGTGTGCGTAGGACTTATTTTGCTTCGGATTGCGGACCATATGATGGGTTAGGGTTGCTTGCTCTCTTTCCGGAGCCTGCTCTACAACAGCCCAATAGGTCTTTTGGGGCTCCCTATTTTGAAACATGGCATTGAGTCTGCTGAGTGCTTTAGAGGTTCTCGCAAAAACTACAACACCGCTTGTTGGGCGGTCTAGGCGGTGCACAACACCTAAAAACACCTTTCCGGGTTTGTTGTATTTACGAGCGATATACTCTTTGGCAATTTCAACCAAGGGCAGGTCTCCAGTTTGATCTCCTTGTACAAGATCTCCTGCGCGTTTGTTGACAACCAATAGGTGATTGTCCTCGTAAATGATGTCAATGTTCTCCGGGGTGGATCGCATTATTGCCGCTTAGTATTGCTCGTCTTCATTTGGGAAATCACCAGACTTTACATCGGCTATATATTTCTCAAAGGCGCCTGTCATCTCAGAATAGAGATCCAAATAGCGACGTAAAAAACGCGGGTTGAATTCGTAGGTCATTCCCAACATATCATGGGTAACCAAAACCTGTCCATCACAACCAGGGCCAGCACCAATACCGATGATAGGTATTTGCACGCTTTTAGCCACTTCTGCAGCGAGAGAAGCCGGCACTTTTTCCAGAACAATGGCAAAGCAACCGATCCTTTCCAACATCAAGGCGTCTTCTTTAAGCTTTTCAGCTTCATCCTTATCCTTAGCACGTACCGTGTAAGTTCCAAATTTGTAAATGGATTGAGGGGTTAGCCCTAAATGGCCCATAACTGGGATTCCCGCATTGAGAATACGTTTTATAGAATCTTTGATCTCACGTCCGCCTTCAAGCTTCACAGCATGTCCGCCACTTTCTTTCATGATGCGGATCGCCGAGCGCAAGGCTTCCTTGGGATCACTTTGATAGGTTCCAAACGGAAGGTCAACAACCACTAAACTTCTATTGATACCACGAATCACTGAAGAAGCGTGATAGATCATTTGGTCTAGGGTAATGGGCAAGGTGGTTTCATGTCCGGCCATTACGTTGGATGCAGAATCACCCACAAGAATGACATCAATGCCTGCGCCATCAACTATGCGCGCCATGGTGTAATCATAAGCGGTAAGCATAGAAATCTTCTCCCCATTATGTTTCATATCCACCAGCGTTTTGGTGGTGATTCTTTTGTATTCTTTCTTGGCCGTTGACATTTAATAAGGTTTTAGGGGATAAAAGTACTAATTTTAACAGGAAACAGGACCAGCAGTATTTCTGGTCGGCTAACTGAATACACCATGACAAAGAAATTTCTTTTTATACTGGCTTGTTGCTTCTGCTTAAATGCAACGGCTCAAGAGTTTACTGAGGATGATGCACGGGCAATTATTGAAACCTTCTTTGAGGGATTCCACAAGGGAGATACTACGATGATGAAATCGGTCTTACTGAAAGACGTCGATCTCAATACAGCTTATACCACGCCCAATGGCGAGAAGCGATTGGCACGCGGGAGTGTAGATCGTTTACTGGAAGGCATTGCCAACAGGCCGCCTGAGCAAGTATGGAAAGAAGAAATACTTTCTTATGAGGTCCAAATTGATGGCGACCTCGCCAATGTCTGGACACCCTACCGTTTTTATGTCAATGGACAGTTCATGCATTGCGGTGCCAATTCCTTCACCTTGGTACAAACCCAAGACGGCTGGAAGATCCATCACTTAATCGATTCGCGCAGAAAAGGAGATTGTGATACAGATTAACAGTCAGACAGGGCCACGTTTATAGCCAATCCACCTTCACTGGTCTCTTTGTATTTATTGTTCATGTCATTGGCCGTTTGCCACATGGTATGGATACACTTATCCAGAGGAACTTTGGCGTTCTTCGGGTCACTGTCCAGAGCCAATTCAGAAGCATTAATGGCCTTAATGGCTCCCATGGCATTGCGCTCAATACAAGGAATTTGCACCAAACCAGCGATAGGATCGCAGGTTAAGCCTAAGTGGTGTTCCATGGCTATTTCACTAGCCATCAAGACTTGTTCCGGGGTTCCGCCCATGAGTTCGGTTAAGGCTCCAGCAGCCATAGCAGAAGACACGCCAATTTCAGCCTGACATCCACCCATAGCTGCAGAGATGGTAGCGCCCTTTTTAAACAGACTGCCAATTTCTCCAGCAACTAATAGGAACTGCTTCACATCGTCAAAATTGGCGTCGTGATTCTCAATGACCATATAATACATTAATACGGCTGGGATCACACCAGCACTTCCATTAGTTGGCGCAGTAACAACGCGTCCTAGTGAGGCATTCACCTCATTTACTGCTAAGGCGAAACAGCTTACCCATTTCAGGATCTCTCTAAACTTAACTTCTCCATCGCGAATACAAGAGATCCATTCCTGTGGATTGGTGTATTGGGTATTTCTGATGAGTTTTTTGTGGGTGTCAAAAGCACGACGGCGCACCTTGAGTCCGCCTGGCAAGATCCCTTCGGTATGGCAACCCGTGTACATGCTTTCCAGCATCACCTGCCATACAGCCTCAAAGTCGGCATTTATCTGCGCTTCCGAGCGCAAGGAAAGTTCGTTTTGGTAAACTACCTCAGAGACCTTCATGTTCAGATCGTTACAATACTGAAGCAATTCTGTGGCTTTTTGAATGGGATAGGGAAACTGGCTAAAGGCCTCTTTCTTAGCAGCAGCGCGTTTTCTGGACTCTTCCACCACAAATCCACCGCCAATACTGTAAAAGGTCTTCTTAAAAAACTTTCCGGTTTTGAGTAAACCGATAAACTCAATACCGTTGGGGTGGAAGGGTAAAAACTCCCTATTGAATACGATCTGTTTTTTCAGATCAAAATCAATGGGTCGCTCTCCATTGAGTGCTAGGGTTTTGTTCTCACGGATCAAAGCAATCTCAGTATCGATCTGATCGGTTGGGAATGTCACCGGATCAAATCCGCAGAGCCCTAAAAGCACCGCAATGTCCGTGGCATGACCTCTTCCGGTCAAAGACAAAGAGCCGTAAAGATTCACGGTAACCTGATCGATCTGTTTAAAATGACCGCGCTTCTTGGCGATCTTGATCCAACGGTTAGCGGCCCGCCAAGGGCCTAAGGTATGCGAGCTCGATGGGCCAACGCCTATCTTGAGCATATCGAAAACGGAGATGCTTTCCACGGTGGTATTTTAGGGACTAAATTTAGTGTTTTTGTCCAGAAGCCATTACTTTTAATGAGTGGAAACTTCTGGAATACTCGCAAATATTAATCGATACGTAAAACTCGATGATACACAGCAACAAGCCTTCAAGGCAATCCTCACAAGGAAGGCCTTGAATAAAAGGGAGTTTCTGCTGGAACCGGGTATGATCTGTAGGCATCAAAGCTATGTGGTCTCTGGCTGTTTGCGCTCCTTTTTTATTGCTGCAGACGGTAGCGAGCAAACCATTCAATTCGCCATAGAAGATTGGTTCATCTCTGATTTTAACAGTTATCTCAATCAAGCGCCGGGATCACTTTACGTGGAGGCCATTACGCCAACCACCGTTTTACGATTGGAATATGAAGCCACAGAAGCCCTGTGTTTAGAGCACCCGATCTTTGATAGGTATTTTAAAATGACAGCCCAGAAGGCCTTCGCCTTTGCTCAAAACAGAATGCTTTCAAACCTGCGAGATAGTGCTACAGAACGCTATTTGGTCTTTAAAGAGCGTTATCCAGAAATTGTGGAGCGAGTTCCCCAATACGCCTTGGCTTCCTATTTGGGCATGAGCGCTGAGTTTCTCAGTAAGATTCGCAAATCCGTTTAATTCTTGTTTTCTTGAACTGGTTCATTTTTTCTGCGGAGACGATCCTGGAAATTTGCCTTAATTAAATCCATTGAACATGAAAATTACATTTATAGGCCTGGGAATTATGGGCCAAGCTATGGCTACCAATTTGTTGAAAAACGGAACCGCCTTAACGGTATATAATCGTTCTCTAGAAAAGGCGGAGCCTTTAAAAGCCTTGGGGGCGACAGTAGCTCAAAGCGCAAAAGAAGCAGTGGCAGAGGCAGATCTGGTGATCAGTATGCTTGCAGATCCGTCTGCGGTTGAACAAACTTTTTTGAGCGAATCTGGAATTTTAAAGCATATGAAATCCGGTTCCACCTGGATAGACTGTTCTACCGTTGATCCTGAATTTAGTAGGTTATCTGCAGCGGCAGCGCAAAAAAGTGGAGTTGCTTTTATTGATGCCCCCGTGGCAGGGTCCAAACCGCAAGCAGAAGCTGCCGTATTGAGTTTTTTTGTGGGAACCACTGCTGAAGGAATAGCGCCTTTTGAGTCCTTACTTTTACAGATGGGACAAAAAGTGATTCCCTTTGATACTGTAGGGCATGGGTCCTCTTTTAAAATGGTGGTCAATATGCTTTTGGGACAGTCTATGGTCATCTTTAGTGAGGCCATCCAATTAGGAACGGCATTGAACATCGATCCAGAATTCTTATTAAAAACGCTTCCTAAGCTACCTGTGACCGCTCCATTTACAGCCTTAAAGACAGATAACATCAGCAATAATACCTATCCAACACATTTTCCTTTAGAGCATATGTTGAAGGATCTGCGCTTGGCTACTCAGGCTTATAGTTCCGCAGGGAAAAGATTGGCTGTGGCAGAAACGGTTAAGGCCCAATTTGAAGGGGCGGCAGAAGCCGGTAGAACGCGCCAGGACTTTAGTGCCATACATGCCTATTTAACATCCTAAGCAAGACAACAATGACAGGCTGTACAGTTAGACTGACAGCCTGTCATAATTATAGAGCTGGCATAATGATTGACTATAGGGGAGTGAGTTTAAATTTGAATCATTACACCTATAGCATATAATTATGAGTAAAATTATTGGAATCGACTTAGGAACCACCAACTCGTGTGTCGCCGTTATGGAAGGAAGCGAGCCTACGGTGATTCCGAATGCCGAAGGAAAAAGAACAACACCATCCGTAATTGCTTTTGTAGAAGGCGGTGAGATCAAGGTGGGTGACCCTGCAAAACGTCAGGCAGTAACCAACCCAACCAAGACCGTAGCTTCTATCAAGCGTTTTATGGGGAACAAATACAGCGAGTCTCAGCAAGAAGCTGATCGCGCTGCCTATACAGTAGTAAAAGGAGACAACGACACGCCACGTGTGGATATTGACGGTCGCCTTTACACGCCACAAGAGCTTTCTGCCATGGTACTTCAGAAAATGAAGAAAACTGCAGAAGACTACTTAGGTACTTCCGTTTCGGAAGCAGTTATTACCGTACCTGCCTACTTTAACGACTCTCAACGTCAAGCGACAAAAGAAGCTGGTGAGATCGCAGGATTGACCGTTCGCAGAATTATCAACGAACCAACCGCAGCTGCTTTGGCTTACGGTTTGGACAAAAAGACCTCAGACCAAAAGATCGTAGTCTTTGACTTTGGAGGTGGAACGCATGACGTTTCTATCTTGGAGCTTGGAGATGGCGTATTTGAAGTATTGGCTACTGATGGTGATACTCACCTTGGTGGTGACGATGTGGACACCAAGATCATCAATTGGTTGGCCGATGAGTTCAAAGCCGATGAGAACATGGATCTTAGACAAGACCCAATGGCTTTGCAACGTTTAAAAGAAGCTGCTGAGAAGGCGAAGATCGAATTGTCATCTTCTTCTCAGACAGAGATCAACTTGCCTTACATCACTGCAACTGCTAGCGGACCTAAGCACTTGGTACGCACTTTGAGCCGTGCAAAGTTTGAGCAATTGATCGACGATCTAGTAAAAAGAACTATTGAGCCTTGTCAGACTGCGCTTAAGAATGCAGGACTTTCAACTTCTGATATCGACGAGGTAATCCTAGTAGGAGGTTCTACACGTATTCCTGCAGTACAGGAAGCTGTAAAGAACTTCTTTGGAAAAGAACCAAGTAAAGGAGTAAACCCAGACGAGGTAGTAGCTGTAGGAGCTGCTATTCAAGGAGGAGTATTGACCGGAGACGTAAAAGACGTATTGCTTCTGGATGTGACACCACTTTCTCTTGGAATTGAGACCATGGGAGGCGTAATGACCAAACTGATCGAGGCGAATACTACTATTCCTACTAAGAAGTCACAGGTATTCTCTACGGCTGCAGACAACCAGCCAAGTGTGGAGATCCACGTACTTCAAGGAGAGCGTCCAATGGCTAAAGATAACAAGACCATCGGAAGATTTCACTTAGACGGAATTCCACCAGCACCGCGCGGGATGCCTCAAATTGAGGTGACCTTTGATATTGATGCCAACGGTATCATCAAAGTAACTGCGGCAGACAAGGCGACTGGAAAATCTCAGGACATCCGTATTGAAGCCTCTTCTGGACTTACAGAAGAAGAGATCGAAAAGATGAAAGCAGAGGCAGAAGCCAATGCAGAAGCCGATAAAGCTGCTAAAGAAAAAGCAGAAAAGATCAACGAAGCAGATGCGATGATCTTCCAAACTGAAAAGCAATTGGAAGAATTCGGAGATAAGATCAGCGAAGACAAGAAAGCGCCGATCCAAGCTGCTCTTGAAGATCTAAAGAAAGCTTTTGAAACTAAGGAGCTTGAGACCATCCAACCTGCACTAGACAAGCTTAATGAAGCTTGGAAAGTTGCCAGCGAGGAAATGTATAAAGCCCAAGCGGAAGCTCAGCAGCAAGGAGCACCGACAGGTGATGCCTCAGCCGCTGGAGACGACCAAGGATCTGACGTTGAAGACGTAGATTTCGAAGAAGTCAAGTAGCCTGTCACGTGCTTGACACGTGATAGATTTTGAAGAAGTGAAGTAATTCATTGATATACAGATAGAAACCCGGCCAATTGGCCGGGTTTTTTGTTTTCTAGCAAAAAAAGTTTTGATTCTTTTTCAGGATTTTTTCCAAACCGGTTGTTAATCCAATAAACGACCACTATGCGAAAGAATCAAATTATCAGTCTTGTTCTACTGTCCATTTCAGGACTCTTGCTGTTTACCGTTTTTCAAAAGAACAAAGCAATAAATCAATCTAAACCGAGCTTTGCAGCAGATCAAACCTATCGTGTTTCCTTCAACTATTATTTAGAAGATTTTGACTCGCAGGATCAAGTAAACTGGTATCTGCCTCAAAACAGTAGCAGACAGCAAATCGACAGTCTGAATTTCCCAACAGCACTTATTCCTAAAAAAGATGCTTACGGTACGCGTCTAAGATGGATCGCTCATGGAGAAACTCAATACAAACAACTACAAACCAGTTTTGTCTTTAAGGGAAAGGCTTATCAGCACCAAATCCCTGAAAACTTTAAAACAGATACTGAATCCGCGACCCAATACTTAGTATCAACTCCCTTGATTCAAACTGATGCGCCAGAGATCATTGCTCTGGCAGATCAGATCAGCGAAGCAAACAGCAGTGATCTTTTGAGAATTACTGCGGCTTTTGATCGGGTGGTGCAAATTCCATCGGCTCCAATTATTACCAAGACCGATGCACTTACAGCGCTTTCAAGAAATTATGCTTCTTGTAACGGTAAGAGCCGATTGTTTGTGGCTTTGGCTCGTGCCATGGGCTATCCGGCAAGACTGAGTGGTGGGCTCATCTTAGAAAATGCGCAGAAAAGAACCTCTCACGTTTGGACTGAACTAAAAATTGACGGACAGTGGATCCCTTTTGACACCCTCAATGGTCATTTTGGGTATTTGCCTGCCAATTATTTGGCCATTCATCATGGTGATCGAGCCATGTTGAGCCACAGTCCAGGAATGTCCTTTGATTACAATTACAGCATGAAGCAGGTGGAAGTTTTAAAATTCTTAGAGCATCCCACAGCTACCTTGAGCAGTTTTAGTCCTTTAGGCTTGTTTAGACTTTTAGAGTCTGGAGTCTTAAATACAACTGCCTTGTATCTGATCTTGATGCTGCCCCTAGGCGGATTATTAGTAGCCTTTTTACGCAATGTTGTGGGCTTAAAGACCTTTGGCGTGTTCTTGCCCGTATTGATAGCCTATGCCTTATTTGAAACAGGATTCGGTCTTGGAATTCTACTGTTCACGGGACTGATCTTGTTTGTAGGACTCGCTTCCAGACCGTTCCAGCGCTTGGGTTTATTACACACGCCTAAATTGGTGATCTCCCTAACCCTTATGGTTGTTTTTATGCTGGCCGGAACGGCAGCGGGTCTTTATTTTGATATTCCTTGGTTGCGCTCACTCACAGTTTTTCCAACGATTATCTTGACATTATCCGCAGAGAAATTCAGTAATCTCATTGTTGAAGATGGCTTGGCCGACGCTTCAAGAATGCTATTTCAAACCCTATTGGCAGTAAGTTGTTGTTATTTGCTGTTTCAACAACAGCTGATCTTTGAATGGTTGGTGGTCTTTCCAGAATTCCTAATGCTGATCATTGTTATCGCAATTCTTTTAGGCCGATATATTGGATTCCGATTGGTAGAAATCGTTCGCTTCAATCCACTTTTAAAATAGGCACTATGTTCAGATTTATTAAACCCAATGGTGTCATGGGGATCAACAAGCGCAACAGAACCTTGATCTATCCCAACAACCAGCGCAAGCATTACAAATTGGCCGATGATAAGGTAGAGTGCAAGCAAATCTTGCATAAGCACGGGATTGCCTGTGCAGAGACCTATGCCGTGATTCACAAGCACAGTGAGATCAAAAGATCCTGGCAACATTGCCAACAATACAATGCCTTGGCTATAAAACCTGCCAATGGCTGTGGGGGAGACGGCATCTTGATCCTACGCAAAAAGCAAGGACAGTGGGAAGGTTCTGGAAAAGTGTTTGCTGATGCTGATGTCAAACGCCATATCGCCAATATCATTACCGGTATGTACTCCATGCGTTCTGAGGACCGCTGCTTGATTGAAGCCTGTATTGTACCTCACGAATTTTTTGGTAGTATCTATAAAGAGGGTGTGCCTGATTTTAGGGTGATCACTTTAAAGGGTGTCCCCATAATGGCGATGCTCCGAATGCCAACCTCCAAAAGCAATGGGAAAGCCAATCTGCATCAAAAAGGCGTCGGTATAGGTGTAGATATGACCACCGGAAAACTCACTCAAGTCTATGATGGCTGTACGTATAGCGACAACCACCCAGACAACAGCCGCTGTGTCAAGGGTATGGATGTGCCTTATTGGGATGACCTTTATGCGCTCAGCATGGCGACGGCAAAGATCTTTCCCTTGGGCTATTTAGGGATTGATATTGTCATTGACCATCACCTCGGCCCACAAATAATGGAAGTCAATGTAAGACCAGGACTGGGAATTCAATTAGTCAATAAAATGGGGCTACAAGCGGCTATTAACGCACAACCAAAACTAAACACCTTATGAACAGATTTATCCTATTAGTTGTTCTGCTCTTTACCAGTCTAGGTCTAGCTCAGAAAACAGAAAATCATAAATTCAGAGTCCTTACCCTTAGCGGCTACGAATACAATTATTTGAAGAGTCCCGATGAAGTTCTTTTTGAGGGTACAGTTTTGGGTCGAGACAGCCTGATCAATAGCAGTGTCTATCAAGATATTGACCTGCGTTACAATTTTAAGACAGAAGGTCGATACAGCACCTTTAGTCTTGTAGCTGCTCCGGAAGCCCGATTCTTTTACGAACAACCTGAGGACTCTTATTGGCGATTTTCACTCAACCTGTCCTATGAATTGGAGCTCTCTAAAAGCTGGGACTATTTGGCTTTTGCGAGATTCAAGCGCAACGATAGAGAAGGACTTGATGGAGCGCAAGATATTTTAATCAATCCCTTAGGGTTTACCCAATACGAGGCACAAACAGGGGTTCAGTATCGTCCGTTTCGATACAATAAAATGATACTGTTAGCAGGATTCCGACACAAAAATTTTGATGCTTTTGGGGTTAGAGATCTGGAGTATAATCAATATGAGCTCAGCTTTACCAGCGAGCAGAGGTTTAAAGTAGGGCGGCGGTTTCAGAAGATCGGTATCGAGCTCGCCGCCCGAAAACGACTGTATCAGACTTTAAACACCACCAATGAGATTCCCGATGGAGAGCGCGATTGGGATTATTTGGATGCCACGGCCTTTTTAGAACTCCGTTTGAGCAAGGCTTTTAGAATCACTCCTGCCTTTAATTATTATCAGAGGATAGACCAATTGATTGACCGGTCTGGCTTTACACAATTTGGGCCTCGTTTGGGTTTGAGATACAGTGGAGATAAGCTTGTGTTGAACGCGAGCACTGCCTTTAATACCCGAAATTATAAAACTTTTGATGCTCGTGATTCATCTGGGCTCACAGGAGAGAAGATCAAATACGAGTATGTCAATCTCAGTTTCAACGCGACTTGGCAACTCAACGAAAGTCTCTATATAAGGGCAGAGGTCTATTCCAGAGTCCGTAGTACCAATTATACAGATATTACTGCCAGATCCTTTAGAAACTACCGCAATCAATACGCGGGCCTAGGATTACAATGGAGGCTTTAACCCTAAAGAGGCCGGGCTACAGTGTTAAAAATCAAGCAGGGAAGGGGATAATTTCTTAAATTAGGAAAACAATCCTTTTGAAAAATCTTTGCCCAATGCGAGCCCAACCACAAACTCCAAAGCGCAATTTCCGCGGACTGATGCTGCTGTTGCTAGCTACTCTTTTATTCTCAGCAACAACACTAAATGCTCAGGACGCTGCTGCGGAGTACACCGAATTTCGCGGAAAGATCTTAGACAGTGACGGTAAAGACCCCGTGGTCTTTGCAACCTTGTTAGTTACGGGAACTAACATCAGTACTGTGAGTAATACCGAAGGAGATTATTTACTTAAAGTTCCTAACGAATATCTCAATGCCTCCTTGGAGGTATCTCTTTTGGGGTTTGAGACTTACACAGCCTCCTTGAGTGAGGTCCCGAAAAGCAAACACAAGATCTATTTGACTGTTGAGATCTCTCAGCTCAGTGAGATCAGTGTAACGCGTTTTGCAGATGCCAATGCCTTGGTTCGCGCGGTTTTTAGGAAAAGAGGAGACAATACGCTTCCCCAGACTGCAAGAATGACTGCCTTTTACAGAGAGACCATAAAAAGACGCAACAGAAATGTTTCCCTCACTGAAGCCGTTGTAGACTTGTATAAACAGCCGAGCACCAATAACATTAAAGATGTGGTGGCGCTGGATAAGGCCCGTAAAAGCACAGACTATCGCCGTTTGGACACCGTAGCACTTAAGCTGCAAGGCGGTCCGTTCTCTACTTTGTATTTGGATATTATGAAGTATCCGGAATACATTTTCACAGAGGATACCTATGATCTTTATGAGTTTTCCTTGGAAAGCTCCACGGCGGTAAACGACCGGCCTGTCTATGTGGTGAGTTTCAAGCAAAAGGACTTTGTTTTGGACCCTTTGTATTACGGGGAGCTTTATATAGATACGGAGACTTTAGCTTTGACCAGTGCGGAGTACCAACTTTTACTTACCGATAAAAAAGCGGCAAGTGCATTGTTTGTAAAAAGAAAGCCAGACGATATTGTGGTTACACCAACTCGGGCGTCCTACAGAGTGGATTATCGAGAGAAAGACGGTCGCTGGTTTTACGGTTACGGTAGTGTAGATCTTAGCTTCAAGATCAACAAGAAAAGAAAACTCTTCAATTCGGTTTACACGCTAAACAGTGAAATGGCGGTTACCAATTGGGAACTGATCACTAACGATCAAATTGTGAGGCCTAAGGACCGACTGCGTCCATCGGTGGTGATCACCGATGAGATCTCTGGTTTTTCGGATCCTAATTTTTGGGGAGCCCGAAACGTGATAGAACCTGAAAAATCTATAGAAACAGCGATCAACAAGATCCAAAGGCAAATGAGACGCAATAATAAATAAGCATAAAAAACCCGATCAAGAACGATCGGGTTTTTTTGAACATGTAGCAGAATTTTTTCTTTCTCACCTCAACTGTTTTTAAGTCGATTGCAGTTTGGTGCAAAGACTGTAAATTTAATGCATAACCCCTTGAAGGTCAACAGGGTTTTTCCTCAAAAAGCAGTAGGGTAGTCGTTAAAATGTTGTTAGAAATTCCTCAGATATGGGAATCCCTCTTGCTAGTTACGCATTCCCATCCAGGTCTGGTTTGAACTTGCGCATCATTCTTGCGGTTTCTGCGGATTGCGTCCCGCGATCATCTTCTAGTTGATCGATGATATTTTCATAATCCTTTTCAGAACGATTCTGAGACATCTTATACTTGGCCTGGACGTCTGTGATCTCAATTTCAAACCCAACAATTCCATAGACCTGATTCAAGGTCTTTTTAGATAGTTTGGACATATCAATGGGGGCATCTACGTCGGCTTCATATTTAGCCATAAGCCCTTCTAACATAGGCATGAGCTCCTCTTGATCCATGGTGCGTAGCTTGCCGTAAATGTGCACGGCTACATAATTCCATGTAGAGACCTCTTCAATGCTGTACCAACTAGCGGAAACATAAGAGTGAGGCCCATTAAAAACTGCCAAAACCTCGTTCTGCTGATCAAAGGACTCCCATTGTACATTCCTTTTAGCCAAATGCCCTTGCAGATAGGCTTTACCGTCTTTTTCTAAGTATTCTAAAGGCAGGTGCGTAGCCAATGGTTTTCCGTCGTGCTGAGTGATCAAAAGTCCAAAGGCATTGCTTTTTAAAAACTCGGTGATCTTAGCGTGATCGGTCTCTTTGAAAAGGGCTGGAATATACATAAGGCCAAAGATATCAAATATCCTTGGCCTTTTTTAGTTCAATTTTAGGGTGATTATTCCCCGATCAAATGAAGCTCACTAAAGTCTTTAGTGATCTCTAAAGTGGCTTCTCCATTAAACTTAATACTTGTATCCAATTGGTTGTCCAATTCAATAGCAGTGACCTTGAATGGCAAGCCGTGGAACTTTAAAGTAATCGTGTCATATTCGGTGACGTATTTGCCTTCCTTGTGTTGTTGGATGATCAGTTCATTGGACTTTCCAGTCAACTTGAAAGAACGCATACTAAAGCGGCCTTTCTTGTAGTCGTAGCCATCCTGAGCATCTTCATAGACCTTGGCCTTTCCTTTTCCTTCTTTGAAGTAAACATCTAAGGTCAGCGTTTCGATCTTTTTCTCTCCAACGTATTGCTGTACAGGATATTTAGGAATCATGGCTCCACTTCTTACAAAGAGTGGAATCTTGTTGATGTCAGCGTCTACCCAAAGCTCCTTTCCGCCTTCAACAACCTCATCACTCCAGTAGTTGTACCAATGTCCGCGCGGGATGTACATACGGCGCCCTTGTGCGTTCGGCTCTAAGATAGGACACACCAAAATGTCGTTTCCAAAAATGAACTCATCCGTTCGGTAAAAGGTCTGGTGATCCTCTTGATCAAAATAAACCAAAGGCTTGATCATTGGGATACCATCCTGAGCGTATTCCCAGAACATGGTATACAGGTAGGGAAGTAGCTCGTAGCGCATTTCCACATAGTCACGCACTATGTTGGTCACTTCTTCATCAAAAGACCACGGCTCTTGATCTCCGTGATCTCCAGAAGAGTGAACGCGACAGAAGGGGTGGAATACACCCAACTGTACCCATCGGCTAAAGAGTTCTCCTGTAGGCTGCTCGGCAAATCCACCGATGTCAGTTCCAATAAAGGACATTCCAGACAGACACATGCGTTGGATCTGTTGGTTAGCTACCCAAAGGTGTTCCCAAGTCGCTACGTTATCTCCAGTCCAAGAAGAGCAGTATCGCTGCGCTCCAGAATATGCAGAGCGTGTAATGATGAACGGTCGCTTTGGATAGGTATACTTTTTAACGCCGTGATAGGTGGCACGCGCCATTTGCATCCCGTAAATATTATGTGCTTTGCGGTGACTACACGGATGCCCGTCATAATCGTGGCGAACATCTAGCGGGAAGGTTTTGGTAGGAACCTCCATAACGGCCGGTTCATTCATATCGTTCCAAACTCCGTGAACTCCAGTTTCTCCAATAAGCTCATGGTATAGATCTGCCCACCATTCGCGTACTTTTGGATTGGTGAAGTCTGGGAAATTACACTCTCCCGGCCATACCTTTCCTTTCATTAAAGGTCCGTCTGCGCGTTTGCAGAAATAATCCTTTTCTAGGGCTTCTTTATAGATGTCGTAATCTTTGTCAATCTTGATCCCTGGATCGATGATAGCTACGGTTTTAAAGCCATCTTCTTCCAGTTCGTCAATCATTTTCTTCGGATCTGGGAAATAGTCGTTATTCCACGTAAAACAACGGAATCCGTCCATATAGTCAATGTCCAGATAAATGGCATCACAAGGAATTCTCAGTTCTCTGAACTTGCTGGCTACCTCGCGAACATTGCTTTCTGGATAATAACTCCACTTACTCTGGTGGAAGCCAAGCGCCCATAGTGGCGGCATCTCTGGCTTTCCGGTAAGATCGGTATAGCTACTTACTACGCGATCAATTCCAGGTCCGTAAATAAAATAGTAGTTCATTTCACCTCCTTGTGCCCAAAAGCTGGTGGTGTCACGACGTTCTTGGCAGAAGTCAAAGAAGGTTCTAAAGGTATTGTCAAAAAAGATCCCGTAGGCCTTGTCGGAATGCAATCCGACGTAAAAAGGAATGGCCTTGTACAAAGGATCTTGATCTTTCCCAAAAGCATATTGATCAGTTACCCAATTCTCTACGCGCTTGCCTTTGAGGTTGAAGTGCATCGGTTTGTCACCCAAACCGTAATAACTCTCCATTTTTTGCGCCTGCTTGCTCATTTTGACAATGTCCGAGCCGTGTTCGTAACTAAACTCCCAGTGGAAGCCGGCTTCGTCTTCATTGATCAAAGTTCCGTCTATGTCGTAGATGCGCTTTTTAAGCGATACACGATCAATGTGCAAGACCAACTTGGCCGTCTTGATGATATAGGTGTCTGGAGTTTCCTTATACTCCAAATGATTGTATCCGTGGGTAGCATTCTTATCAAGGGCGTAGCTAAAATCAGGAGGAAAATTACCTTCTGTCGCATAACGGAATCTAAACATACTGTCGCGAATCACAGTGATTTGCAGCAGCACGCCGTTGTTAGAAGCTATATTGAATGTATCCGCCTTTTGACTAAAGGTGGTTATCGGTCCTGGGAATTGATTCCCTTTCCGTTCGAGTTCTGTATTTGTAATCATTTATTAATGAGGTCTTTGGTGGGGTTAAGATTTACTTTGTACGCGTTTAAGCACTTTAATGCCTAATGGAGGTAAGGTAAAGGTCATGGAGTAATCTCTATGATGCCATGGAATTTCCTCTGCTTTTGGGCGCTGTTTGCTAATCACGCCGCTACCGCCAAATTTAGGGTCATCTGAGTTAAAGATCTCCCGATAGGCGCCAGCTTCTGGCAGACCAATGCGATAATCCTCGCGCACCACAGGGGTCATATTGCAAATAATAATTAGGTCGTCCTTAGGGTCATTTCCTTTGCGAATGTAGGCCATAACCGAGTTTTCACTGTCGGTATAGTCAATCCACTCGTAGCCTTCGGCACTGAATTGCTTTTCGTGTAAAGCTTTTTCTTTTCTGTAGAGTCCGTTTAGGGCTGCTACGTAATTCTGCATGTTTTTATGATCGGCATGCTCAGTAAGATGCCAGTCCAAGCTGCTGCTAAAGTCCCATTCTGCCCATTGGCCAAATTCGCCACCCATAAAGAGTAGTTTTGAACCCGGGTGGGTAAACATACAACCGTAGAGCAAACGGAGGTTTGCAAAGCGTTGCCACGTATCTCCGGGCATACGATCCAAGATGGACTTCTTGCCGTAAACCACTTCATCGTGGCTTAAGGGCAGCATAAAGTTTTCTGTAAAGGCGTAGGTGAGACTAAAGGTGATGTCGTTTTGATGGTGTTGACGATAGATCGGCTCCTTTTTAAAATACTCCAAGGTATCGTGCATCCAACCCATCATCCACTTCATACCAAAACCAAGTCCGCCTAAAAAAGTAGGCTTAGAGACCATCGGGAAGCTAGTAGATTCTTCTGCTATGGTCTGCACTCCTGGAAATTCACCGTAAACGGCTTCATTGAGTTCTTTAAAGAATGAGATCGCGTCTAAATTCTCACGACCGCCAAATTGGTTGGGTTCCCATTCACCATCTTCACGAGAGTAGTCTAAATAAAGCATTGAAGCTACTGCGTCTACACGCAGGCCATCTGCGTGATAATGATCCAGCCAAAATAAAGCATTACTGATCAAAAAGGCGCGTACTTCATTGCGTCCATAGTTAAAGATCAAACTCTTCCAATCTGGGTGGTATCCCTTTTTACGATCCGGATGCTCATAAACATGAGTTCCGTCAAAGAGTCCTAAACCGTGCGCGTCTTCTGGAAAGTGAGAAGGTACCCAGTCCAAGATCACACCAATGCCTTCTGCATGCAGGGCGTCGATCAAATATTTTAAGTCTTCTGGTTTTCCAAAACGAGAAGTAGGTGAGAAGTAACCGGTTAGTTGGTATCCCCATGAAGGATCATAGGGGTACTCCATGATCGGCATGAATTCCACATGCGTGAACTGCATCTTTTTGACATAGGCAACCAGTTCCGTTGCCAATTCAATATAGGTCAGCGGTCGGTCCTCGGCAGTATTGCGCATCCAAGATCCTAGATGTACCTCGTAAACTGAAAAAGGTTTATCCAAGGCATTGTGCTTAGGTCTTTCTTTGATCCAAGAGCTGTCCTTCCATTTGTAGGGAGCATCCCAAACAATAGAAGCTGTTTTGGGTGGATGCTCTGTTCTGAAAGCAAAAGGATCTGCCTTTTCAGTCTTTATATCGTTGTGATTGCTGTGGATCTTATACTTGTATTTCGCTCCTTTTTGAACTCCGGGAATAAAGCCTTCCCAGATCCCAGAAGAATCCCAACGAATATTCAGCGGATGCTCGCCTTCCAACCAATAGTTAAAATCTCCGATCACAGAGACTGCCTTAGCGGCAGGCGCCCAAACGGCAAAGTATACCCCTTGAACCCCATCGACTTCTGTGATATGGGCACCAAACTTTTCATATAGCTTGAAGTGCTTTCCACCTTTGAAGAGGTCTATATCAAAATCACTAAAAAAACTGTGAGCAATTACCTTATTAGACATGGTTTGATTTAGTTTTCATTCATTATTGATGCGATTCCTTCTAGCGGGATCACAGCCCAACGCGGACGCGCGTTCATTTCATAGCCGAGCTCATAAACGGCTTTTTCTAACATGGCGTACTTGAGCATAAATACGCGCTCTTGGTTATAACCAATATTGATGTTTGCATTGCGGATCACATCCGTATAGGTATTTAAAAACACCCCGATCATGTAGCGATACAGCAATTCTCCAGCGGCAAAAAGCTCTTTTTGTTCATACGGAAAATGTTCTCCTTCATTGAAGATGGTCGCGTAGATCGCGTAATGAAAAGATCGGAACAGTCCTGCAACATCCTTAAGAGGTGGCTGCTTGACCTTTCTATCGCGAATGGTGCTTTCTGGTTCTCCTTCAAAATCTAAAATGAAGAAGTCTCCGTTTTGAACCAGAATCTGACCTAAATGATAATCGCCATGCACGCGCAGACGTTCTCCTTTGAGTTTGGTCCAATTAAAGGTTAAAAAACGTTTTCTGATCTCGTTCTTATTATCGAGAAAATTTTGTGCCAGCTCCAATGCCAAGCCGTCTAGCTTGTGCAAGTTGTTCTCTAAGGTGTTCAAGCGATTTTGAAACTGATACAGCAAACGGTTTTTAAGCCAAACCTCGTAATCACCATTAAAACGTTCAGGTGCAAAGGCGGTTTCTTCAAACTCAGAGCCTAAGGCAATGTGCATTTCCGCCGTTCTTCTGGCCAGTTGTTGCAATTCCAAGAAAATGCTCAAACCTGCCCAGTCAATGATCTGTGGTGGCACATCTGCTATGGTGAGGCGCTCAAACATCTCGGTATGCGGAAGCTCATTGATCTTAATGCTTTTGTGGGCCAAGTTTTCAAAAACTCCTTTGAGTTTGCCCAGCATATATTCCCAAGCGTCTCCCTCATTAGGCACCAAGCCTTGCATCAAAGCAATGGTGATGACCAATTTGTCTGAATCAATGATATTGATACTTCCTTGATAGCTCGGCGTATTTTTAAATCCTTTTTTGTCGGAGAGGAATCGGGACATCTCATAATCCGGATTCTTATTGGCGTAGATACGTCTAAAGAACTTGATCACTAAACGCTCGTTGATGATGATGGAGGTGTTGGATTGCTCCATCCCCATAAATCGAGAAGACTCATAGGCCGTTTCTACAAAAGATTCGCCGCGGTGGTATTTGACACGTTCTTCTTCGCCGGCTTGAGCATGTAAGATACGCTCAAAGACCAACTTTCTAAAGGCTTCCAAGTTTACAGCATCTATCAAGAACCCTTCGTTGCCCTGAATGCTCAAATTCATGATCCGATCTTCTTTAGCGAAGTTCTCATCGGTCACAAAAGCGATTGGCAAGAAGTAATGCTGATAAAAGGCTTCTTCAAAATTGATCTCCAGGATCAATCCGTAATAGACTTCACCGTGTTGTTCAATCCTAAAGTACTCTTGCAGGTCAATATATTTCAAACGGCTGGATTTACCGCCGTACCAGCGCTGCTGAACAATATAGCGTTCCAATACCTCAGAAAGGAACATTTTTACAAAGCCTGGGTCGTCCATGAGGGCTTCCCAAGCAACGTTAAAGTTGGTTGTGCTCTTCACAGTTGATTTGCCCTTAGCCATTACTTTTTAATTTTAAACAAGTGAAAGGGTAGTGCCGGGTGCAGCTCGACAAAATTCCAGCGTTTGTCCCAAATATAGCTGCTTTCCGTAATAAGATCGTGTACTGTAACGGCCTGTCCTTCTTGTATTCCCATAGCCTCTAAAGGCAATTCCACCCAACCGCTTTGCGGATAGTAAGGATCTAGATTAACCACCATTAAGGTTTGATTATCTCCGTCCACATCACTTTTAAAATAGGCCAAAAGCTGATCGTTCTCTACCCCCAAGAACTGAATGTTATTGGTTTGCTGTAGCGATGCGTTTTGATGTCTGATGTGATTGATCTTACTGATCAGGGTAGTGAGTTTGTTCTCAGCTTCCCAGTTCCAATGACGCAATTGGTACTTTTCTGAATCCCAATACTCTTCTTTGCCAGGAACGGCGTCGCTCACCATATACTCGTATACCGGGCCGTATAGTCCGGTATTGGAACTCAAAGTAGCAGCTAAGAAATAACGGCTCAAATGAATGGCCTCGTTTCCTCCTTGCAGTGCCCATGGGTTAATGTCTGGCGTGTTGGGCCAAAAGTTGGGTCTAAAGAAGTATTTCTGATCCGTTTTGGTGAGTTCCTCAACGTATTCGATCAGTTCTTGTTTGCTGTTTCTCCAAGTAAAATAGGTATAGGATTGACTAAAACCTTGTTTGGCCAATTGATGCATGACCGCCGGACGCGTAAAGGCCTCAGAGAGGAACAACACGTCTGGATATTTCTTTTTAACCTCTGCCATCAACCATCCCCAGAAATAAAAAGGCTTGGTGTGTGGGTTATCTACTCTAAAGATGCGAATGCCAAATTCCTCCACCCAATACAAGGCGCAGTTTAGCATTTCTTCCCAGAGGTTCTTCCAATCCGTACTCTCAAAATAGATCGGGAGGATGTCTTGATATTTTTTAGGCGGATTCTCTGCGTACTGCACCGTTCCGTCCGGACGCCATTTAAACCATTCTGGATTTGACTTTACCCAAGGATGATCTGGAGCTGCTTGAAGCGCAAAATCCATCGCTACTTCAATACCCAACTCTTTTGCTTTATCTACCAATGACTTAAAGTCTGCTTCATTACCCAAATCTGGGTGCAGGCTTTTGTGTCCGCCTTCTTCGGCTCCGATTCCCCAAGGAGAACCTACATCGCCGTCTAAAGCTTCTGTGCTGTTGTTCTTCCCCTTGCGATTTACGCGCCCAATAGGATGAACAGGAGGGAAGTATAAAACATCAAAGCCCATTTTTGCCACTCTTGGCAATAAGGCTTCACAATCTTTAAAGGTTCCGTGCTGGCCTTCCTCACGAGCTGCCGAACGCGGGAAGAATTCATACCATGTACTAAAACGCGCTTTCTCACGATCTGCATAAGCTTCCAAAGCCTCAGATTCATTGACAACGCTTTTGATCGGGTATTTTATAAAGATCTGATGCAATTCTTCAGATCTCGATGCTGCCTCTGCTTTTTCATACTGATTGGAATCTTTAAAGGCTTCTATGAGCTCTTTTAAATACTTTTTCTCAGTTGCATTCGCAGCTTTGTGGATTTCTTCTAAGTACTCTGCACCTTCTAACAGTTCTGAATTGACGTGTTGATTGTCATCAATTTTACGTTCAATCCCGTGCTGCCAGTTTAGGGCGTGATCTACCCAAGCTTGAATTTTATATTGATAGCCTCCTTGCTTTGCGGTATGGAAACCGGCTGCCCAACCATCATTTCCTGTGGGTTGCATACGGACTTCGATCCATTTAAGTTCCGATTGGTGTTTGTATAAAAGGGAACAGGCAATGACATCATGACCATCGCCAACTACCGTTGCTGTAACGGGGAGGTATTCGCCCACAATGCTTTTGATGGCGTAAGTTCCGCCTTCTAATTGTGGGTATATGTTTTCAATAATTACACGACTTTGGTTCATCAGAAGTGATTTACTGGTTTGGTTGGCTGTAAAGATAAACATTAGACCCCTCACTTGGTTCTCCTAAGGGCCTAATTACCAGTAAAAATTATCGAAAACGTTTGCGCGAAATCGCACAATTTTAAGCCTATTCTTTGATGCGCTCAAACACTTCTGTACGACCGAAGAGAGAGATGCCAATATAGCCGCGTGCTTTGAGGTCCCCATCGGGTTCTAACCACATTTTACAGGAGTAGATATTTCCGTTTTGTGGATCGTATATTTTCCCGTCGACATACTTTCCATCGTCGTATGAGAAATCCGTTAAGAAAACCAAACCTAAGAGCGATTGACTGCGTTTTTTGGGATCAGGATTTAAAGTATCTCGACCCGCTCTTTCGGTCCAAACAGTTTTGCCGTAGTATTGATTCCCTTCTTTGTAGATCTCAATTTTTGCATTCTTAGTAGGCGTCCAATAGCGCCCTAGAACAGCGTCGGGACCTTTGCCACTATTTTGCGCAAATGCAATTAGCGGTAACAAAAAAAGTGAAAAATTGAACAGATATTTTTTCATAGCGTTTTGAATCTCTGTGTATTGGGTCGTGAACTCCTTGTGAAAATTACTGTTGAAGATCCAGCTTTTCAAAGGTACGGGTCTCTATGGCCTTGACCACCCCGTCTGAGATCACTGCTCTGGAGGTCCATCGGCCTTGATCATCACGAGATCGAACTTCATAACTGCTGGGAAATCGATTACCATTAGCGTCTATATATACATAACCAGTCTCTTCACCTTGCTCGTCAAACTGATACTCATAGTTCCATTGCACAACGGCATTGGGCCCGGGAGCGGTGCCGTCAATACGCGTTTTTCCATCATTCTCATATTTTGAAAATCCGCGATACATCTCTACACCCGTTGCTGCATCATGCGCTCTAAAGCCTACACGCCGGCCTTGATCGTCCAGATCGTATTTGTAGGTGATCTTGAGTTCGCCCTTCTCAAAATAGCGAGAGCCAGATTTTTGCCCTTCCTCGTTGTAGGTGTATTGATCTTCCCAGGCAATACTGCCGTCTCTGTTGTAGAACAGATTGGCCAGTTCGTTTCCCTGATCCCCATAGATCACCGTTTGCAAGGCTTGTAATGCATCTTTCACCATTACTCCAGAAGAATCTTTAACACTAAAGCCTCTAATGATTGCGCGTTCCGTAGGTAACTCTTCAATTTTAGCCGTAGTAGTGGGTGTTTCTGTTTGCTCTTTACAGCTCGAAAAAACAATTAATAAAAGCGTTATTAAGGTCCAATAGCTCTTGTTCATAGTGCCAAATTTAAGGCTTCATATTTAAATGGTTCGGTAATTTCTGGAACATTTCCTGGATAGTTTTTTCCGCGGAGTTTTGCCACCGGATGGGCATCAAGTTTACTTTCTTGCCAAGGTCTTATCAATGCGTCTAGGGCTTCTTTTTGCTTCGGATTTCTCGGGTCTGCATGCAACCAAAGCTCAGCCTCTTGTTCGTTTAGTAGAACCGGCATCCGTGCTTCTTTGGCTTTAGGGTTGTTGTGGATTTTAGCCATCATAGCATTGGCCTTAGTAGTCACCAAACTAAAACTGGTCCAAACCTCTCCGCTTTGACGGTCAGTCCATTCGCTCCAAAGGCCAGCCATGCATATGGGAGATTGGTCTTGGTTGTAAATAAAGAAGGGGTAGGCATCTCCGTCTTGGTGGTGATGTTCAAAGAACCCATCCACATAAACCAAACATCTTTTGCTTTTAAAGGCATCTCTAAAGGAGGGTTTCTCTGCTATAGTTTCCCCACGCGCATTGATGGTGGAATTCCAAAGTTTATTTTTTAGATCACTGTCCTTAACCCAATGCGGGATCAAACCCCAATGGGCAATAATGGGTTTAAAGGGATCTTCTGCCGTATAGATGAGTAATTTAGGATGTGCAAAACCGCTTTTGTGATGTGCTGGCAGGTCTGTATAAGGCGCTAACTTTTGCTCAATTTCCAAGATCGCAGCCAGGTCGTTGTTGCGTTTGGCGCGTTGGAGTTGGGATTCAAGACTGGCTTTAATATCGTAACACATCAGAGGGTGAAATCTTTTGCTCTTAAGGCTTGTGCAGCCCGTTGATTGAGTTGAAAGTCTAGCGAATTTACAAAAGATTCTATTTTTTGATTTCTAAAGCAGCTGCGGATGCTATCGTTATAAGCTACAAGACTTTTGTAGTGATTGAGCAAATGGCTCGCACCTGTATTATAACCGTGCTCCCTGCACCATTGCAGATAATCTTCGCTTTCTTCTACTATTTCTAAATGATCCAAACAGCAGGCTATATGCAATAAGGGATTGTCTATTTGAAGATCCCCGTATTCATCGTCTAAATAAAGCGTAATCGGTTTATTTGCCATACTGAATGACACGCTACTGTGCTCTGGTATTATGGCTGCAGCGTCTGAAAGTAAGCTTACTTGAATATCATATTTTTCCACGAAAGACTTTAAAGCGATCAGTTCGGGATAGTTGGGATATTCAGCTTGAGCCATGCTAACTGAACTTTATAAAATCTACTTCAATACTGTAGATTCCAGCGCGCTTTTCATCAGAAATAAGTCCTAAACGAATGATCTTTTTTAAGACTTGGGGACTGATGGCATTGCCAGTGGCTTTACCCACGCGGTACTCTTTAAAATCATTTAAATCAAGACTGATGGTTTTCCATTGTCCATCAGTTTCTGGGAGTGACGCTTTGTAGTTGGGACGATACCACAAACGGCTGTTGTTTAAAGTCAGGGCAAAATCCATACCGGTGGAGCGGTATTTTATAATTACCGTGCTAAATCTGGAGAGGTCCATCGCTTCAAAAGGTCCGCGGGCAGAGGCAAATCCGCCGTTGTTCTCCAAAGACACTTGCCCTTCAAAGATAAAACTGGTTGGTGTGTAGTTCAGGTTACCGCTGGACATCCCACCCATAACGCCATCATTGAGCGCAAACCATTCTTGGTTGTTGCCCTGGGTTCCAAAATCGATCAGTAAGGGTTGAGTTGCCCACATAACGAAAACGCCTATTAGAAGTACGATCTTCATGGCTATTTTTACTCAAATTTACGGCTTTATTTGCCAAATTCCGAGTGGGTAAAAAAGAAATAACCTTTATCTAACTAAGGAGAAATACCCTCTAAAAACTTGATTGTCAAAAGTTTCAGCCCGATACCAATATCCTGAGGAAGGCAGCGGGTTTCCACGGTAGATTCCATCCCATCCACGGCCATTGGGATTGATTCGTGCCAAGAGCTTTCCGTAACGATCATAAATGTAAATGTCACGCAGGGGCAGTGGATCAATTCGCGGTGCGATATAGTTCCACAGATCATTTACCCCATCACCATTTGGGGAGAAGTATGGCGGAAATCCAGTAGGAGGGAACAACAATCTAAACGGGCGTTCAACAATTCCACAGCCGTTTTTATCGCGAATGTATAAGGTATAATTGCCTTCCGTGAGTCCGTTGAATTCTGGGGAATCCTGATAGGGTCCATCAATAGCTAGGGCAAACTCGTAATCACCGATACCAGAAACCACGGTCTCCACATTGAAGAAATCTCCAAACTGCCGAATAAAAAACTCGTCTATCTGTGCTTCTTGTGAGGCGACCACAGTGAACTCAGAGGAACTGGCACATTCCAAGAGCGATCCTTGTCCATCATCCGTAGTGATATAAGCCTCATAAATATAATTGCCGGTCTCTTCCAGTTCCACGGTGGCGGTTTCTGAGATCAAGAGCAGGTCGCCAGATTTGGTTACCCGATACCAGCGGTAACCATCCGCAGGATCTGGAGCGGTAACCACTCGAGGGATATCGCCCAAACAAATTCCAATGCTGTCCGGAAAGCTGATCTCTGGATTCAACACCACGAGTTCTCCAGTCTCCTCATCAAAGAAGGGCCCGCAGCCCAAGATGGTTGAGAAGGATTCCTGAGGACAATCTACTGCCTGGCCGGCATCGTTGAAAGGAATGATGCGGACAAAATAGGTGTTGTTGGGTTCAAAATTGAATACAAAGGTGGAGGTAGTGGTAAAGATGGCTCCATCCACCACATCATTTTCAAATGGAGAACGCCCGATAAATAACAAATAACCTGTGGCTCCGGGTACGGGTTCCCATTCCAATAAGGGGGAAAGCGCCACATTGAACTGGCCGTCCACTGGGTTGATGAGCATGGTACATCCTGGGGGTTCTCCCAAAGAACCCGTGATAAAGGATTCTTCAGTACAGCCCGTTGCAATGCCGTTTTCATTGTAGGGTACGATCTCCACAAAGATCTCCGTAGCTGCTGGAAAGTCTGCAGGAGGATTGTAACTCAAGGTGTTACCCACGTCTAAATTCAGTTCAATATCTCCAAGCCCTGGAGCTGTTCCAATGGTAAGGCGGTATCCCGTAGCTCGAGGAGCGTAGTTCCAACTCAGGTTGGTTCCGACATTAACTCCTGTATCACCGTCTAAGGGTGAATTCAAGTTGGTACAGGTCGGTGGATTGACCTCGTTACGCGTAGTAAATGGGATGGCATCACAAATAATGTCTGGCTGATCAAAGAAGAAAAGTGTAATGGTGACATAGATGGTTGTAGACTCTGGTAAGCCTAAAGGCGGATTGTAAGTAGTCACCGAGCCAACCGGTTGATTAGAGACGATCTCACCGCCTCCTGGAGTAGTTCCTAAGGAGACCACATAACCGGTTACTCCAACAACCTCTTCCCAAGAAATTGCAGTATCAACGGGCACATTGGTAGCTCCTGCTGTGGGTAAGGTCAAATTTGGACATTCTTGGGCAAAGCCTGATAGGCTCAACAGGAAAGCCACTAAGAATGACCTAAAAAGCATACTGAAATGCAAACGCGGTTAATACTTACATTGTTGTCCCAAAAAGGTGACAATCTCATCTGGCTTTTCCAAGGTTCCCCTGTAATTCACGCAGTTACCGTCTACGCTCAGAAATTCTATCAGAACTCCATTGTTGCGATTAATCATTTGCTGCACTTCATCCAAAGGACCTTTTGAATCGTCAAACCAAATCCGATAAGAACAGGAATTGATCCACTTAATAATGCCGTATTTTGGGTTTTCGGCATTCTCGGGAAGCAGCCCTTTAGGCGCGCTATCCACAGTTTCTACTAAGGATTCTCCTTGACGCGTGATCATATAGGAAACCGGTAATTCCTCGGTTGGGGGAATATAGAAACTTCCATCTTTAAAATCAGCACAAAAGCTATCCTGAGCCTGCACTGATCCGAAGAACAATAACAACAAACCCAAAACGATGCAGGAACGCATTCCTGTTTGACCCCAAACGCTGCTTTTAACGATCAATTGTAGTGTCGCAATTTTTGATAAAGATAGGTAAAAATGCTAAAGCCCGTCAGGCTTTAACGAACCGTTTTGATTCAAGAACTCTTGAATTTTGTCCACCAATTGGCCTACATGGAAACCGTCCATTAATCCGTGATGAACATGAATGGCGCAAGGAATTCGCAAGCGGTCTGATTCTGAGACCATTTTACCAAAACTGATCTTTGGACAACTGTCTGGAAAAGAAAAACTACGCGCATGGGACAGGCTGCTAAAGTCTAACCAAGGGAGCACCGAATAATGAATCGAATCCAGACGTTTGGTGTCTTCAGTAATGCCCAAGCCGGGTCTTAAAAGTGCAGCCTCACGCTCGGGAAGAGCCCCTTTTAGGAAATCCTCATAGTTATCGGCAAAAGGCATATAGGTAAAAACAAAGCTTTGATCCTCTTTGAGTTGAACGGCATTGAGGTGAATGGTGTCGAATACCACAGGCATATTATCAATGATCCTGTAGCTAAAGGATTCCACAGCATTACTGGCCCAAGCTGCGGCATAAAGGTAGTAAAGCGATAAGCTGTACCCTTTGGATTTACAATAAGCATATGCCTTGGTGAGGTCCAATTGCACGGTGACCCCAAAAAAGGGCTCCTCCATAGCAGAAAAGAATTCAAAATGCTCTTTGCGATTCCAGTTATCTAGATCTAACGGGCGGTATGTGGCCGAATCATTCATGGAGATAAAATTCGGCAATTTAGGTCATTGGCGCAAACCTATTCGAGCACCTTTTGAATTTCGTTGCGATACTGTGACGGGCTTTTACCGCTGAATTTTTTAAAGAGTTTATTAAAGTGACTGAAGTTGTTGAAACCGCTGTCGTAGCAAATATCCGTGATTCCCATAGGTTCTTCTGCTAAAAGGCGAGAGGCGTGAACCAAGCGATGCTCGTTGACAAACTGCGTAAAGGTCTTTCCAGTTTTCTTTTTAAAGAATCGGCTAAAGGCTTGTTCTGTCATGCTGACCATATTGGCGGCTTCTGCCAGCGGGATATGACGCGTGTACTCTTTATTGACAAAGTCATAGAGCAATTCTAAACGATTGTTGTCTTGCGGTTTGGCTTCAATAATTACGGAATCAATATTGAGGAGCTCATATTGATTGCTTAAAGAGAGTTGCTCTAAAATGTTGAGCAGTCCTGTGAGTTTGTTCAGAGGCGTCATTGTTGTTAAGGCAGAAATTTGCTTGCCGATCTCTTCTTTGGTCTCCCCGTAAAAGACGATTCCTTGTTTACCGCGCTTAAAGAGTTTTTTGATCTGACTCATTTCTGGCTTCTCAAAGAACTCAGGGCCTAAGAAGTCCTCATTGAATTGAATCACGACTTCTTCAGAGTTTCCGGTCAATCGATCGGTAAAGCCAAAATGGGGCACATTACTGCCAATTAGGACCAGATCTCCTTCACTGTAATAAGACAAGTGATTGCCAATATGCCGCTTTCCAGATCCTTTATCTACATATACCAGTTCAATTTCTGGGTGAAAATGCCAGGCCGCCCGGTCCTGTTTGCGCTGCTCAGCAAAGTTGTTCACGCTAAAGGAACTGCCTAAGGCGGGGGCTATGGCTTCCAATAAGGGTTGTTTGTTCATTTTCATGACGTTTGGGTTATATCACGTATTGAAGTTGGCATAAATCGTACCAAAGCAGCTATGCAAATTTAGCTAAAACATATGCTATTTTAACCCGATTATTAATTGAACTAGGCTATTGGGTTAAAAATACACAGATAATGAGCAATTCTGTGGTAGTACAAAAGCGGGAATCGTCGGACATTTGTAATGTTCAATTTTTAAAACTATTTAGTTATGAAATTCAAGAATGTAATCGCAGCAGTAGCATTGACAGTATCAATGGCTGCAACAGCAAACACTGGAAACCCTACAACAAACCCTGTTTCAATTCAGGAAGATGCAAACGTAGTGCGCGTTTCTGTACTCAACACGACCCTAGATACCTACAAGGTATATGTATATAATCAAAACGGAGAGCTTATTCACAAGTCTTATTTAGGTGATGCTGCCTCAATTGGTCAGCAGTTTGACTTCAACGATGCTCCAGAAGGAAGGTATACATTCAAGCTGGTTAACGCCAGTGGGAACACCTACAGTTATTCGGTTAACGCCGGAGCCTAGTTAGATTACCTGCACTTAGGTACTGTTTATTTGGTTGTAAAAAGGGTGGCGTTAGCCGCCCTTTTTTAATTTAGGGCTGATAGAAATCCGCCGAACTCGCTTTAAGGGTAGTTAACTCGACGGTATGTCCATCCGGATCTTTAGTGTAGACGGATAGAAAATGATGATGATCTTTTTCGGTAAAAGAGATTCCCAAACTGCTATAATGATCAACTGCGGCACTGTAGGCCTCATTGCTTAGGGTAAAGGCAAAGTGATCAATCTTCACATTATTGGAATCGATTGGGCATTCAGCATCCTGTAGATCCGCGGGAAAGATGGCAATGCCTGTTTCTCCTGCTAACATAAAAATAGGGTAGGCGCCCCATTCGGGCACATTAACGCGTTTCAAACCCAAGACCTTTTCATACCAAGCAATAGAAGCGTTCATGTCCTTTACATTGATAGCGACATGGTCCAATCTGCTTATTTCAAAAGGATGCGCCATTAGTTTTCAAAAGAAGTGCTCAGAATACTCAAGATCACTTTGATCCCATCACGAATGTTCCCAATACGAATGTTCTCATTAGGGTTGTGCTGATTGTTGTCCATATTGACCAATGGAACAATGATCGCTGGGATTTCCAGTTGGTTTACCGCGGGAATGATGGGCACTGTACCGCCCATTGTTCTTATCCGAACCGGAGGCTGACCAAAACTCGCAGTGATGGCATCAGAGAGTTGCAGGCCAAAAGGACTTGCCATATCAGTTCTAAACGCATTAACGCCTGCATTACCGTCAAAACTCACGATCTTAGAATAGGTAAGGCGTTCTTCCGCTGTTGGAGCGCGGTCAATTAAATAATAACCTTGTTTCTTTATGTGCGCTTTGATTTTCTCTAAGAGCGCTGCGCCGTCCGTTTCAGCAACTAAGCGCACGTCAAAGTGAGCCCGAGCCCATTCGGGTATGATGGTTTTGAGCCCTGGACCTTTCCAAGAGGTTTCAATATGTCTAATATTCAAGGAGGGATATTGCATGGCGAGTTGATAGGTAGCGGCAACTTGCTCCGCTTCACTCAAACCAAGTTTAGTTACAATTTCCTGCTGATCATCGGGAACCGCGTTGAGTATGGCTAGTTCAGCTTCTGTAAGTTCGATGCCCTCATAATAGCCGTCAATAAGTACACGCCCGTCTGGCCCTTTCATGCTAGCCAACAATTGACTCAAAGTAAAAACGGGATTGGGAGCCACATTGCCGTAATGCCCGCTGTGTTGGGGCAATTCTGCGCCATAGGTAGTTATGCTGAATCTAGCTATACCGCGGCATCCAAAGGTCAAGGTAGGTTGATTGCTGTTGTGCGCCGGCCCGTCTAAAATCAGCATATAATCGGCAGCGTAACGATCACTGTACTTTTCAAGGGTAGATAGAAAGGCCTCAGAACCTGCTTCTTCCTGAAGATCCAAAATGACCTTGAGGTTGTGCTTCGGTTGTTCCCCAGACTCTTTGAGGATATCCATGGCCGCGAGCAACATGCTTATGGGCGCCTTATCGTCTGCAGCGGCACGACCAAAGATGCGCCAGTCCATATCAATATCGCCATTAAGACGGTCCCAAGAGATGGTCTCCCAATTCCCCGATTGTCCTTCTTGTTTCAATACTGGTTTAAAAGGGTCCTCTTGATCCCAATTGTCTGGATTTACTGCCTGTCCGTCTAAATGCAAATAATAGAGCAGGGTAGTGGCTTTAGGATCTACGGTCAATTCTGCAAAGAAAACGGGTAGCCCGTCTGATTCTAAAAGAGAAACCTCAAAACCTCTGGCTTCAAAATAATCGGTGGCCACCTTTACGTTGACCATCATATCGTCTGTATTGGCAGCGATATTGGGGTAGCTCACAAAGTCCTTGTGCGTTAAAAGCGTTTGTTTGAGCTTGGCGTCAATGGCGGCATCCCAATTTTTTTGGCCGTGAGCTCCCAAGGGGAGCAAAAGCAATACAAGGAGAGCAAAAGTGTATAATTGACCGATTCTGTGCATGTTAGCGCTTATTGATATTGAGTTCTAAATTCTTTCCACGAGTGCTAAACGCTTCTATATCGCCTTCAGCTTCATTGGCAACGCCTTCATTGAAACTGTAAGTGAGTTCTTGAACCATAGGAAGCTCTAAGACAATCTCCCAATCGTCCGCGGTTTGATTTACACGGATCTGCTTTTGACCGTTCTCGGTTTCGTCAAAGTAAATGGAGATGATATTATCAGCAACCTTCACATTCTCCAAACTGGCAATGTTCCACTCGCTTGGCATTTGCGGGCGAATGTATACCGTCTTTTTATGCGCCATCGGCTGAATTCCAAAGAATTGCTGTACTAGAGGCACACCGTAGCCGTAAATGTTCCATGCTTGTACAATCATTCCGTAATCAGGCGAGACCTCATACATAGAGCCCGGCAAGGCATAACTAAAACTACGGGTCATCTTCTGCAAATAATTCAAGGCTTTATCCGGTCTACCATAATTATTTTCTCCAACAATTTGTACCGCTGTAGGCAAAGTCATTACTGCTCCCGTATAGGAAAAGATCTCTGGCCCTTTAAAGGATCCGTCATCACTTCCTGCGGATTCGTCTCGGTCAATTCCGGTGACGAACATCCCAAAAGGATTGGCATAATTAGCGCCCGTATCTAAGGCTTTCATGGCCTTTTCAGGATCTGCAATCTTCATTTCCATAGGTGTATTCACCACCCAGTTGTGATGCAATACAAAGGGTCTTGGTGTCGCAGAAGGATTCGCTTTGATCTGCGCTCGAGTCGCTTTAAGCTCTTCTACAGCCCAAGGTTTGTCTAAGGTGTCTGCGCGTACAATAGCATCTTCAATAAGGTGTAAGGCCTGCTGGTCTGTTCCTATGAAGTCCGCAAAGGAATTGAACTCCTCAGACCAAAACTCTTCATTGATCTTTACTGCCATTTGATCTGCTGTGGCTTGGTATTGCTGAGCCAATTCGGCCTTGCCGAGAACTTCAGCCATTGCAGCGGCATCTGCAAAGGCACGCTGGGTGTAAGCAGCGACGTCTATCATTTCACTGTCCATGCCGTGGATCTCCATCATCCCGAAGCCATCTGGGAATAAGTTGCCATCCACGTCTTGAGAATCCATCAGCCAAGCCAATCCTTTTTCTACAGTTGGGAAGTAGCGTTCTAAAAAGGCTTTATCTCCATTCCATTTAAAGACTTCCCAAATCAAGGAAGCGAACTGGGGCGTCTCGTTAATGTTCCCTGGGTTGAATACGGCACCATTTGTTGACATTTCGTGAATGATCCTTCCGTTGCCATTGACGGCCTCAGATACAGAATCCAACAAAGCGATCGTAGATTCCACAATCTCAGTTTGTCCAATGGTCATATAGCCTTTTAAGGCGTATTCACTGTCCACGCCAAACCACCACGGATAATCAGGGATACCAGCGGTGATCCCACGACCCACATGCGGCACATCACGGATCACCCAATCTGAATTGTATTTAAGCCACTCAAAGGCCTCTTCAATCTTTTTATCTGGAATGGTGAGTTTGCTTTGATTGGCTAAAGCTGCCATACGGGCTTTCTTTGCTTCAAGCAGGGCAGGCCAGTTGTCACGAATGTCTTTATTTTCTGAATAGCTAATCGCTCTAGATTCATAACTACCACTAATGACGAATTGAAAGTCCCTTGATTCTCCAGCAGGAATATTCATTCTAAAACTTTGCGTTGCTGCCAAGCCATTTCCGTTGTAGGGCGATTCCATGGTAGTGAAATTGTTATTGTTTTCTGCATCACGCATTTCGGCAGTTAAATTAGTGCTGACAATACAATGGTATTCCATTTCACTATCACTGAAATAAATATGTCCATCTTTATTCATGCTGGCTTGGTCTTGACCATCTTTCATATCGGTGCGTTCTCCTAACCAGGTAGGCATTAAGTCAGAATAGAGATGCAGATTCAATCCAAAGGATTTGTCTTCAGCACTTGTATTGGTAAAGGTGTACCAAACTACAATGCCTTGCTTACCGTCTGGAGCGAACTGTGTGCGATTAACTTGGAGGTCCGTATTAGCTATGGAACCATAGTCATGAGAATTCCCCCAAGGATAGTTGGTGAACTTATCAGCCTTTTGGAGCATAATTATATCTCGCCCAGTTTCAATGCTTAAACCAAACCCATCCAAGAGTTTGATGGGATGATTCCAAACTCCGCCCATCTCACCGGTAATGTGCCAGCCCAACTCTGGAAAGCTTCCGTCCTGATGGCCCACCATATAAACGCGGTCGCCGGCAGTGACAAAAGGAGAGTCGAGGTATTCCTCTTTTCCTTCGAGGAATACTTCCTTAGTTGCAGTATTGTCATTTTTGATGTCTTCTGAAGCGTCTTTACAGCTGTTAAGAGCAATTAGGCTCAGGCCACAAGCCATGAGCAGAACCGAGGATTTCTTCATAGAAAAGTGCGTGTGTATCCCGTAGGGATTGGTTTTAGAAACGAAACTCTAAGATAATTGGAAATGCGCTATTCACAAAATACCCACGGAGGCTTATTTGATCTGCCAATGGATGTGATCATCATGCCGTACCGCATGACAACCTTGAAAACGCACCTTGTTTGAACCAATTCCCAAGCGGTGTTTTAAATGCGGCTCAACAAATATTTTATGTGTAGCGCCATTAGCACTGAGGTTTTGCAATAAGCGCGTATTGAGTTTGGCGTCAAAGGCCAAATCCTTATTGGGAACGCCCAAAGTGAGCCAAGCTGTTTTGTCGTATTGTTTGTTACCAGAATTAAGACAGACTTCGGTTTGATTGAACTCTCCCAATTTAGGCGACTCAAAGACCCCATAACCGCTCCGAGAAGGTTTATCGTTGGTCAGTTTGCCAAATTCATCGCGATACACAAAGCTCAGATCGATCTTCTTGCCGTCATTATGACTCAGATGTGGAAACAGCGGAAACCCGTCAATAAACGGAAAGTTTGCGTCTAAATAGACCAGGACCAGATCGGGCTCTTGCTGTTGCATTTGCGCAGCGAGTTCTTCCAATTGCGCCCTGAGTTCTGGAGTGACATAATGCCGATTAAGCAGTCTGTAGCCATAATTGTGGGCTTGGATCTTCTCATTCTGAGGCAATTCTACCCGCCCAAAATAAGACGCTAATTGCGGAATGCCCCAAAGGTTTAGTACGAGGTAACCAATGATAAATACAGCTGCACGTTTGATGGTCTTGCGCTGTTGAGGTCGGTAAAACAGCAATACCAATCCATAAAGGAGTCCGCCCACTTGTGTGAGCGCGGTCAGTATTGCAATGATGGTTAGATGCGTAAGGAATTTTATCGCAGTCTTCATAGCGTTATTAAAACGCTAAATCACCGAACTAAATTATATATGTAAGCGAAGTCTTACTGCTTAATTGCAGTTGGTGTTGTAACTGTCATCAGTATCAATGACCCAATCTGCCGGAATATCTGCCTGTTGCGCGCTAGAAACCTGTACGCAGGTCAGTGGATTATTTACCACATCTAGAACCGTCAAAGAAGTATTCGCAGAAACATCTAAACTCTCCAACTGATTGCCCGGAACTACTAATTGCTGCAGGGCTGCATTGTTGCTGATGTTGATACTCTCTAAGGCATTGTCAATAAGACTGATCTTTTCCAGATCGGCCAAAGCAGAAACGTTAAGCGCGGTGACCTGATTAAAATCGGCAAAAATGAATTTGAGTTTGCCATTTGTAGAAATAGGTAAACTCTCCAGTTGATTGTCGTTGACCCAAAGGTTCTCCAAATTGACAAAATCTTGGATCCCGCTCAGATCGCTAATTCCTTGATCGTTAAGCACCAAACTGGTCACGTTCTCTATATTGGCTGTAAGAACAAATCCGTCTACTTCGTCGTCAAAATTCAGCAGAACTAGAGCTTGTTCAAAAGCAGAATCTGCAATAGCCGTCTTGGGAGGCTCCTGTTGTTGTCCTCCGGAATTATTGTTATTATCTGGCGTATCATCATTGTTGTCTGAAGAACAACCGATCAAAGTAAATACGGCAAAAAAGATGGCGAAGTAGTTGGCGCTGCGCATGTTGTCTGTTTAGCATAGAACAACTCGGCCTTAGAAATTCCTACTCGTTGAGGACAATTTCATAATAATCAAGCCAAGCTTCGTCATTGGGTAATTGAACCTTTTTGACAAAACTCAAGCCTAAACGCTGAATTAAATTCACGGAAGTCTTGTTGTCTGGCAAAACTATAGCAGACACCTTTTGCAGACGTAGGTCGTTTTTTGCATAATCCAAAAGCGCAAAGGCAGCTTCTGATCCATAACCGTTTCCTTCAAACTCGGGTAGGAGTGCAAAACCGATATCAACTACGTCCAAGCCTGGTCGGTTGAACAACCCACAGGTTCCTACCGGCTTTTTGGAGTGTTTTTCAAACACGGCGTAGTTTCCATAACCGTGCTCTTTAAAATGAACTTCCATTTTCTCTTGGATATAGTTGCGGGCTTTATCCACATTGTTGATGTTTCGGTCCCCGATGTATTTGAGCCATTTGGGACTGTTCTGTAGGGCATAGATGAATTCTGCATCACTGGGCTGCACTGGATTCAGTTCAAGTCTTTCCGTTTTAATTACAGCCATAGATCATTCTTTAGATTGCGCAAAGAGCCAAGAGAGTAGCTCAGGGTTAGCAAAGGTGGCCGTCCAACTGTCGTGCCCAACATCAGGATAAACAGTGAACTGCACATCAGCATCAATGCGTTTTAGAGCGTCTACCATCTGCTGCGAATATTTAATGGGTACCACTTGATCGGCATCTCCATGAAAGATCCACCAGGGTTGACGATCCAGCTTACCAGCAATAGCAGGATTGGCGCCACCACAGATAGCAAAAGCAGCGGCAAAGGTTCTTGGATTGCGTCTAACGAGTTCAAAGGTTCCCATAGCCCCCATGGATAGACCTCCAATATAGATTCTGTTTTTATCTACGGAATAGTTCTTTTGTAAATCTTTGAGCAGGCCTTCCAAGAGGTCTTGTTCCATTTTCTGAGTATTGCCTCTGGGGTAGGTAATGGTTACACCATCTGGAGTTTGTGAATATTCCATATTGGCCCAATAACCATCTAAGGGGCATTGCGGAAATACAACGATTGCTGGATAGTCTTCACGGATCGCATCCGAAGCAAATAATGCACCACCATGCTTTAGCTGCGCACTGTTGTCACTGCCGCGCTCTCCCGAACCGTGTAAAAACATGACTAAAGGATAAGCGATATCGGGATTGTAATGCTTGGGCAGTAAGATTCGATAGGGGAGTTCCCCATCACGTCCAACAAAGGTCTGTTTTTCAAAACGATCCAGATCTTGGGCCATCAAAGAGCCACTGAACAAGAGTAATAACAGCAGAAGGAATCGTTTCATTGCCTAAGCTATTTGAAGTTTATGTCTGAGATATAAAAGAAGTCCTGACTGTCAATCCACGATTGTAGGGTATAGGCATCTTCTTTCTTCTCGATCACTTGGTAGTAATAACGATCCCCTGGGTTGCTGAGCTGATCGCGGACTTCATTAGTGCTGGATTCAAAGATCAACACAAAGGTGTCTTTGGAGAGCCATTCCATTTTTAGCCGTGTAGCGGTCCCGTCTGGGAATTGATCGCTCCAATAACCATCCTTAACTATGACATTTACCGTATAGTCTTTTTCTGCGTAATAGAAGGATTCCTGTCCTTTAAAGTCTTTGAGGTCTCTACGGCTAGCTTTAGAAGGAATTTTCTCGTCTGAGGTAGCCCAATCATCATCGGGTTCTAATTTGATCAATAACTCGTTTATTTCTCCACATTGGGTTTGCATGCGATAGAACACTTTACTCACCGCTTCATCTCGTTCTTTAAACGGCAGTTTCATGATCTCCGGTCCGGCGACCTCTTCAAACATCACGTTAAACTCCGTGTAGTCTTCCGCTGTGCTTAGGTAATCCATCTTACTGCAGACAATGGCAACAATTTCATCAATACGCTCATCGGTAGATTCTTGAGCAAAACTCTGGGTGCTTATCAGCGTTAAACAGGCTAAAAGGAAATAGTACTTCATCGGTAAGTTTTTCTAATACGTAACAAGATAGTGAGAATTATAAGTGCAAATACATTAAGGCCGAATTGCTTGGGTGTGCGTTTGGGAATCAGCTCTAATTCAAATTCTGAGACTCCCGCAATGAGTTCTACGCTTTGAGTTTCTAAGCCATAAGTGAAGGCCAGTCCAATTCCACCGGCAAAATAGTAGCTCCAACCCCAGGCAGCGAATGTAACTAGCTGAAGCAATTGTATCACGATGCCCAGTTCTGATGCTCGTTGATTCTCCTTATTCAGAAATAAATAACCCACATAAAAGAAAAGACTGAACAATACCGTTTGTGTGATCAAGGTGAACCAGAACCAACTGTCATCTCCTGGATGTCTCAGCCTTAAAAAACTCACCAGTAAACCAATGAGCCCACCTACCATGAAATAGTAGGTCATAAAGCCAACACGTCTGTCTTTGTTCTTCATTGTTAGAGTGCGATTTTACACGAGCAATAGGCCTTCTTCTAATAAGGCTGCTCTTTTATGTTTGTTCTCACTGTCTAAGGCCACAGATTGCATTTTAAAATGCAAGAGCGCCTTGGCTGCTGGTTTAAAGTCTCGAGCTTCTTCTTGATAACCCGCCGCTACATATGCAGCGCCTTGTTTCATGCCCTTTGCCTTAAAGGCCTTACTTTTCATTAGGGCCAGGTGACCATTGCCTTTGCCTTCTTGATCCAAGAGCACCACAATGCCTTTTCCTGCCTCAGCGATCTGAGCCATAGCGCTATCCATCTGCTCTTGACAATCGCATTCTAGGGAGTTGAAATAGTGTCCGTAGATACAACTGGAATGCAAACGGCAGTAAACCTGCTCCGCATCATTAAGGTCTCCCATATGCAGGGTGATGACCTCCTTTTGCCCATCGTAAAAGAGCGTTTCTGTAAAGGTTCCGTATTTGGTCTTTAAGCTTGCGGTCGCTAAGAGTTGCATCATTACGCTAAAGTGCTTTTAAATTGGTCTAGGGTCTGTATTTGGGCAAATTCTCCATCTAAACTAGCAAGGGCAGTTTCATGCAACAGTTGTGCGTCATAGTGTTTGCCGTTGCGATCGGTCTTGTCAAAAGTCGCTGTGGCATCCTCAATAAGAGTAACCTCAAAGCCTAAATTTGCTGCCATGCGAACACTGGTTGAGACGCAGTGATCTGTGGTGAGCCCTGCCATAACTACTTGTTTTTGGGCATTGGCATTCAAGACTTCTTCTAAAGGCGTTCCTATAAAAGCACTGTTGACCGTTTTGGTGTATACCGGTTCTGATCCGATAGGTTTAACGACTTCTTGAATGGCGTTACCTTTAAAATCAGGGCGTAGGGGTGACTCCGAATTTGTGGAACAATGCTGAATATGATAGACAGGCCAATCTCTTTCGCGAAATAACGCTAGAAGTTCCCCAGCCTTAGTTTCTGCGTCTGGGTTGTTTCTGTTTCCGCCCCAATAGGCAATATCATCAAATCCTTGTTGTATGTCAATTAAGAGTAGTGTTCTCATAGTTTATTGAGTGCGTTTATTTGCGCGTTAGAGGTTTTTAGGCGGATGTTGATCCAGCTGCCAATAGTTGGTTGGTGAGATGCCTCCCAAGTCAAACGATAGGTTCGCCCTTGGTGCATTACGGTTATGGATTCTGTGTCGTGATCAATGATCTGCGCCATCACAGTGATCTCGTCAGATGCGCTTTCTAAACCGAAGACTTCAGCCGGAGTTCCAGATCGAAGCAACTTACCATCTTCAATAACAAAGGCATTTTGTGCCAATTGCATAACCTCTGCATGATCATGACTCACCAAGATCACCGTAAAGCCATAGTCTTGGTGCAAGCGACTTAGGTGTTGCTGTAATTTTATTTTAGCCGATTGATCTAAGGCAGAGAAGGGTTCGTCTAAGAGCAAAAGTTCTGGCTTTTGTGCTAAAGCGCGAGCCAGAGCTGCGCGTTTAGCCTGTCCTCCGGAGAGCATGTCTGGTTTGTGATTAACGAGTTTCTCCAACCCCATACTGGAGATGAGGTTTTCTAAATAAGCCTTATCTGGATCTGCTCCAGCTGCATACTTAATATTCTCAAGCACGCTCATATTGGGGAACAAGGCCGCGTCTTGAAAGACATAGGCTATTTTGCGCTTGCCAGGAGCGAGATTGATCTTTTTTTGTGAATCGAACCAAATGTCTCCGTGACTTTGGATACTTCCTGTATCAGGCTTTAGCAATCCACTGATCATCTTTAGGGTTGAGGTTTTCCCAGCACCCGAGGGACCAAATAGTGCATTAAAGCTACCCGCAGCTATTTGCAAGCTGAGGTCTAAGGTTATTTTACCTCCTTGAGAATTAAGGCTTTTTTGAAGTGTAATATCGATCATCTCAACACTCCTTTCCAATGTTTACTGCCGCGCGTATAAACCCAAAGCAAAATGATAAAGGCAACAGCGAAAAGGATTAACGATAACAAATGGGCTTGCCCAAAGTTTAAGCGTTCTACCTCGTCATAAATGGCAATTGACGCTACACGAGTCTCTCCTGGAATAGATCCACCGATCATTAAAACTACCCCAAACTCGCCTAAAGTATGCGCAAAACTCAACACAATACCACTGAGCAGTGCCGGTTTCATATTAGGTAAAAGCACACGGGTCAAAATGGAGAATCGGTTTCTGCCCATCAATTGAGCAGATTCTTTATAAGCAGAGGGCAGTCCGCGCAGGCCCGATTGTATAGGATGGACCATAAATGGAATTCCGTAGATCACAGAGGCAATCACTAAGCCTGTAAAGCTGAACACCAAACGAAGATTAAAAGTCTGCTCTAACCAGGCTCCTAAAGCATTGTTGGGACTAAAGGCTAATAGCAGATAAAACCCAATTACCGTTGGCGGAAGTACTAAAGGCATGCTTACCAAAACCGCCAAAAGGGGTTTTAGGCGTGATTTTGAATAGGCCAACCAATAGCCCAGCGGTATACCCACAAGCAGTAATACGAGGGTAGTGACCAAAGCCAATTTAAAGGTTAGAAAAAGTGGATCCCAATTCACGCTACTCAAAGATAGCATTAATTCAATTCTAGGGCAGATCGTAACCGTGTTGTTTAATACGCTTTTGGACGGCCTCACTGAGCAAGAAGTCTACAAATTCTTTCGTGTAGGGGTGCAACTTTCCCCGTTTAATGATCACAACTCCTTGAATTATGGGCTTGTAATGCACTTTGTTGATATCCAGCACAAAAACCTCTGCTTCCTGTTGGGCCTGCAAGGCGCTGGATTTTGCCGTAATTGCTGCTTCGGCCGCGCCAGAAACTACATAGGTAGCAGCTTGCACAGCGTTTTCAGCATAAACCAAATTGGGTTTTACGGTTTCCCAAAGCTCTTGATATTCCAAAAGCTCTTTCGCCGCACGGCCGTAAGGAGCGAGTTCTGGATTGGGAATAGCCAAGGATTTTAAACCATCCATGGTCATTCCTGACTTTAAAAAGTCGTCTTGAGATAGCACCACCAAAATACCTTTGGCGTAAGGGATAGGAGCCGCAGTGGTCCAATCGGTGTCGTATAAATGCCGTGGATAGGACATATCCGCCGCCATAAAGATATCTATAGGAGCACCATTACTGATCTGATTGGTGAGTTTGCCTGATGAACCCGTTATGATATCGATCTCCACATCACGCGATGCAGAAAACTCATCAGCTAAGCTCTGGGCTAAAGCTTCTGCATTGGCAGCAACAGCAATGCGCAACTTCTTTGTGGGCGATTGGTTGCAAGCAGTTAAAACCAGGCTAATCGTAATTATTACTATCCAGAATCTACTCTTCTGCAAAGATGGCTGTTTCAAATCCGTCTATACTTTTTTGGTTCTTCTTTTCCCAATAATCCCACAACTCCTCATCGGTTTTGGCTTGAGCCCACTCGGCCAAACGAGTTCTATGCGCTTTGAAGTCCATATAGGGAACTCCGTAACCGCAAGAAGTTTGAACGGTCTTTATATGAAGCTTGATGAGTTGTCTGGCTCCTTTAGTCTCAGGAAACAATTTAATATACTCTTGAAACTCATCATCTCTGGGATGGTAAATTTCACAACTACCATAAAGGCGCAGTATAAGCGGTGGATCTTCAAAGGCATTGAACATGATTGTCATCCGGTTGCTTTTGAGCAAATGAGCAGCTGTTTCATTGCCACTGCCTGTTAGATTCATCCACAACACGGATTTATCGTCCAAAACGCGCATGCTGTCCATACCTTTAGGCGATAGATTGATACGGCCTTCTGCAGCAGCTGTCGCTACAAAGAATATGGGTTGGGCTTCTATAAAATTCTTGTGAACCTCGCGGAGTTCTTCAAATTGTGCAGCCATAATGACTCTATTATAAGGAGAGACTAAAGATACCGCTTCTGCCTAGAGTAGCGCAAATGCATCGGCCTAAAAGTTTATTAATCCGCGCTAAAGAACCAAATCCTTAAGACAGTACAGGTTAGAGGGCTTTACCTCATGAAAATCAGGGTATTTTAAAATTGTTTAACAATTTGTAAAAAAATTTAAACAAAATATTAATACTTTTACATTGTGAAGGGAGTAATTTAGCAACAGTTAAATCAAACTAAGAAAACAGACTTGTTGAGAAAGAAGCTAAAAAACTGAGTCGACCTTGAGATCCGGACTGGTCAAAAATCAGATAAAGCGAATTCAAAAACCGTTAATTTTTATGTTGGTTTATAAACAAAAACTACAAAAATTAAGACTCATGAAAAAGATTGCCACGTTTGTACTTGCTGGAATGTTTGTTTCGGCTTGTGCGCAAAACACACAAAACAACACTGCTGAGGTTGCTTCTGCAGAAGTAGAAAATGTAACCGAAGCTAAAACTGTAGACACGCCTCCAACAATTGTAGGTGTAGCTGCAGGAAACGACGCATTTAGTACCCTAGTTGCGGCTGTAAAAGCAGCTGGATTGGTAGAGACCCTAAGCGGGAAAGGACCATTCACGGTATTCGCTCCAACCAATGACGCATTCGGAAAATTACCAGCGGGAACCGTTGAAGGATTATTGAAGCCAGAAGCTAAAGGAACACTAACAGCGGTATTGACCTATCACGTAGTAGCTGGAAAGTTTGAAGCAGCGGCAGTGGTAGACGCAATTAAGAAGAACAATGGAAAGTTCGAGGTTAAAACTGTACAAGGTGGAACCATTACTTTAACTCTGGAAGGAGGAAACGTAATGTTGACCGACGCTACAGGAGCTAAGTCTACGGTAATCATCCCAGACGTAGCGGCAAGCAATGGAGTGATCCACGCCATTGACTCTGTTGTGATGCCTCAATAGTTTTAGGTGGTCAAAAAATAAAATTGCTATGAATTAAGGCTGTTCGCATGAGCAGCCTTTTTTATTGTTTTGATTTTAATAGTTGCTGATGGATCTGTCTGCCTAAAGCCGCTAGAAAAGGAATGCCTGTTTCGTCGTATTGATAGTTATTGTCATTGTAAATGCCGTTCTCATTGACATGAACGGTCGCAGTCAAAATAAAGGCAACCTCATTGGTGTGGTCTAAAATGTAAGCGCAGTCGGTCAAATAGCCATAAGCGTAGCCTACCTTGTTCAAGATGCTGATGTCCTCAGGCATGTCTGCCTCACTGTCTCCAAACATAAAGAACTTCACATAACTGTCGTAATACTCAGGTTTTGCGTAACCCGCTTCATGCGGCAAAAGTTGCATGCTTTCCATCAAGAACTGATGCAACTCCGCAGAGAGATTAAATTGCTCATCGGTAGAAAAATACTCAGGAAAGATCACGCGTTTCATGGTTCCGTGCATACTGCTGATGGGGTAGTAGTTCTTTAAAGCGAAAGACATGGGGTCATTCACCAAAGTGTCGTTTTTATAATAACCCACTCCTTTGTTGATCTTTTGAAGATTCAAAGGCTGAAGAGGTTGCATTTGATAGCCTTCTCCCTCAAAAAGTTCGTCCTCGCCACTTCCTTGAAAGATAAGTCCTTTGGTGATTGAAGCTGCCGCATTGGGAGTGGATAAACGATGGGCTAGGCGGAAGTTGTTTAGCCCGACTTCATGCATACGATCGTTAACAAAATCATTACCCAGATATTCATAAAGTCGGTTGTAAGCTTCATTACTGCTGACTGCAAATATGTCTCTAATATCTTTGCGTGAACTAGACGAGATGCTATCGCCATTAACTGTTATGGTCGCGTCCAGATTTATAAATCCATTGTCATCCAATTGCTCCAGGGTAATCACTGCCATTGGGAACTTCACTGTACTGGCCGGATAGAAATAGACCGAATCATTCACTTGAAATTCGTATTCCTTAAAGGCAAGGCTAGGCGCAGAATAGTCAACTACACTAAGGGCTATTTGCACCTCATGTGCTTCTGGATTATTCATGACCTTTTTTATGGCAGGATCATCAGCAGATAGTGCTGCCTGTAAAGGATCAACAGCTTCTTTTTGACATGAAAATAAGGTGAATAGGCTGAAAGTAATGAGCGCTACACGCAGGAACATAGGCATTGAATTTGCCTAAAGATAATGATTTGGTGAATTACTCTCTGTTGAGGACTTTGTACTCCTCATAGCACTCAGAGATGGCATCGAGGATCTGCAGATCATTGGCAGTTCTAATGAACTGATCGGAGTAATTGCAGTTGTTTAGAATCATGTCTAGATCGTTGCGTTCTAACTGCAAAACGGCCATCAGGGTTTCTCTATCAAATTTACTCTGCAATAAGTTCCGAATATTATCGTCGGCCTTCATTTGACGCAGCTTACGCATTTGTTTGGGCCTTTTACCAAAGACGTTATAGAGGAAATCTGCAGGATTGAATATGGCACTGAGCACTTTTCCTACGGCTCCAGGTTGTTGTGAACCTCCTTCATAACCTCGGTCTAGACCAGCAATGGCATAACGATAATCGTCATATACAGGAATGATCTTAGCATCAATTTCTAAATAGCCCGTGAGTTCAACTGGCCTGATCACCACTTCTTCCAAAGCGATTCCAAGTTCTGTCATCTTTACTTTGATCTCCCCAAATTTCAAAAGGTCATTGGTCACACGGACGCGAATGGATTTGAATCCGAGGTAAGAAAAATAAAGGGTGTCGTTAACTTTTGCTGGAATTTCGAAGCTTCCGTCTCGTTCAGAAACTGTACCGATCACCTGATTGAGGTTCACGATATTCACGTTTTCCAAAACCTTATCATCGGCATCGTTTTGAACAATACCTTGCACCGTCTGTGTCTGCTCTTCTTGGGCCGTGGCCGAAAAGCAGAGAAGGGCAACAATAAGGAACCAGAAAGGCTTCATAGCAAGATTCTTAGTTTCAAAAATACATATTAAGTGCGCAATTTGCGTACCACTACTACATATTTACAAAAAATTTAAGACTCTTAACGGCGTCTGCGCTTGCCACCTGTGCCTTTCGGCTTGTTTCCAGATCTGTTTTTACGTCCGCGTTTATTGCTAAAGTCATCATTGAATTTACCGCCTCGGCGTTTATCAGACTTACGTGTTCTTGGCTGTTTTCCTTTGGAGCCTGAATCTTTGAAACGCTTGCCGCCACCTTTACGGCGTTTCTCTGTGGTGGCCTCAACTACGATTCGTCTGCCGTCTAAAGTAAAGTCTTCAAAAGTTTCCAAAACGCGCTTTACATGCGGTTCTTCAACATTGAAGAAGGAGAAACTTCCTTTCACATCCACTTTGAAAAGCCCATCGTCTTTGATCTGTAAAATGTCTTTTAAGAAGTCTTTGAGGGTCATCCAACTAAAGTCATCTTTCGCCCCAACATTAATGAAGAAACGCGTGCTGTTTCCACCTGCAGATACATTGCCTACTTCAGGCACATTGAGTTCCTTGGCGTTTTTATAGTAGTTGAAGAACCTGCTGAATTCCACGCTAAAGATCTTCTTGATCAAGGTTTCTTGATCAAAGGCACCCAAGGATTCCATAATGGCAGGAACGTAAGGTTCAATCTCCGCATTGACATCGGTTTGCTCGATCTTCTCTGCTAAATGCAAGAGTTGGATCTCACAGATCTCCATACCCGTTGGCAGTGATTTAGCCTTGAATTCCTTTTGGATGATCTTTTCAATGGCCTTGATCTTACGAATCTCACTTTTAGAAACTAAAACCATGGAGATCCCAGATTTTCCTGCACGCCCGGTACGACCGCTTCTGTGGGTGTAGGTTTCAATCTCATCCGGCAATTGGTAGTTGATCACGTGTGTAATATCGTCGACATCAATTCCACGCGCAGCAACATCAGTGGCCACAAGCATCTGAATTTGATTGGTACGGAACGATTTCATCACCAAGTCACGCTGATTCTGGCTCAGATCTCCGTGAAGTGCGGCAGCGTTGTATCCGTCCTCAATGAGCATTTCAGCAACCTTTTGGGTATCGCGTTTGGTACGGCAAAAGACCACCGAGAAGATGTTTGGATTGGCATCTGCCAAGCGCTTCAAGGCCAAATAGCGATCTCTGGCGCTGATCAAGTAGTATTCGTGGTCCACGCGTTGGGCGCCACTGTTTTTGTTTCCTACTGTGATCTCTTGAGGATCATGCATGAATTTTTTGGCAATAGCAGCCACTTCTTTAGGCATGGTCGCACTAAATAGCCAGGTGCTCTTGTCGTTTGGCGTGTGCGAAAGGATCTCTTTGATGTCCTCATAGAACCCCATGTTCAGCATTTCATCGGCCTCATCCAAAACGCAGTACTCTACGTTTTTAATGACAGCAACACCGCGACCGATAAGATCTTTCATACGACCGGGAGTCGCTACAATGATCTGGGCACCGTTCTTTAAGTCTTTAGCTTGTCCTTGTACACTCGCACCGCCGTATACGGCTACGATGTGTAAACCTTTTACGTGCTGTGAATAGGAGCGTAGTTCGTGAGTGATCTGCAAACAGAGCTCACGCGTAGGAGCAATAATAAGTCCTTGCGTATTTCTACTTTTTACGTTGATCTTCTGGATCAAAGGAAAACCAAAGGCAGCAGTTTTTCCCGTTCCGGTTTGCGCTAGGGCAACCAAGTCGGTCTCTGATTCTAATAATAAAGGGATGGCTTTGGCCTGAACTTCTGTAGGTTTTTCAAAACCCATGTCGGCCGTGGCCTGCAATAAAGGCGCAGACAGTCCTAATGCTTCAAATGCACTCATAGTTACTTGTATTTGCGTGTTGGTCGAAGCACGCGACAAGTAAACCCATTTAGCTTCGTGCAACACATTTCCTCAACCCGAGGACTTTTCTGGCGCGAAAGTACGCTAAGTTTTTTGTTTCCAAGCTTTTTTGAAGAAATAAAAAAGTTAGCGGACTAACGAAGTGGTTCTTGAAGCCCAACCAAATTTTATACTTTGAATTGTAAGTTTTAAAATTTGGTTGCCTTTGAAAAAAGTACGCTAAGTTTTTTGTTTCCAGCTTGTTTATTGGGAATTCTTTAAAAAAGCCACCAATTGGGCTACTGCTTTTCCTCTGTGGCTGATGGCACTTTTCTCTGCCATAGTCATTTGTGCAAAAGAGCGGTCAAAGCCGTTGGGCTTAAAGATGGGATCGTAGCCAAAACCGTCCGTGCCTTGGCGCTCTGAAAGGATCTCACCAGGGCAGAAGCCCTCAAAATAAACAGCTTCATTACCTTGCAATAGCGCAATTACACAAACAAAACGTGCGGAACGATCGCTCTGGTTTTCTAAGGCTGCTAAGAGTTTGTCCATATTATCATCAGACGTACAACCAACACCCGCATAGCGTGCCGTATAGACTCCAGGAGCCCCGTCTAAGGCCGTTACTTCCAAACCGCTGTCATCAGCAAAGCAAGGCAAACCGTAGTGTTTTTGAACGTGCTGTGCCTTGAGAAGTGCATTGCCTTTAAAGGTGGTTTCGGTTTCGGGAATCTCTTCATGACAGCCAATGTCATCCAAGCTCAAAAGCTTAATGCTGGGAGGTACCATGGCTTGCAGTTCCTTGAGTTTTCCTGCGTTGTGAGTAGCAAAAACAAATTCGGTCATTATTGATGGTGATAGGGTTCATTGTTTAAAATACTGAAGCCGCGGTAGAGCTGTTCGGCAAAAAATAGTCTAACCATTTGGTGGGAAAAGGTCATTTTGGAGAGCGACAACTTGCTGTTGGCTCTCGAGTAAAGTGCTTGGTCAAAACCATAAGGCCCACCAATAATAAAAACTAAATTCTTAATGCCAGAGTTCATGCGTTGTTGCAGAAACTGGGAAAAATCAACCGAGTTGTATTGTTTTCCATTCTCATCTAACAAGACCACAAAATCACTGGTATTGAGCTGCGCAAGGATCAGATCGGCTTCTAGTTTCTTTTGCTGATCAAAGGAGAGTTTTGCGCGTTTTTTTAGATCGGGGATGATCTTGAGCTCAAATCTCACATATCGAGACACCCGTTTGGTGTAAATTTCTGTGAGTTGCTCAATTTCTTTACTGTCGGTCTTGCCAACGGCTAAAAGTGTGATCTGCATCTCACAAAGGTAAGAATCCCTAAATGAATGATGGTTCAACCTCAAATCTTTACAACTATACAGATTTTCAAGTAGTTGAAGCTTGTATTTATAAATTTCACGCTTAACTTGAAAAGAAAAATTCGCCCATGAAAATCCTACAACTCCCATTTCTAATCATTTTTATTGTTAGCCACAGTTTTGCCCAATCTGTAAGTTCGTTTATACACGTAGATCAATTTGGTTATCCCACCAATGCCCAAAAGATCGCGGTGATCTCAGATCCTGTCAGCGGTTACAATGCAGGGGAGGCCTACACTCCTGGAACAACACTTCAAGTGCGTAAATCAGCAACGGACGCTGTGGTTTATGAAGCCAGTCCTGCAGTTTGGAATGGAGGAGCAGTCCACGATCAATCTGGAGATCGCGGGTGGTGGTTTGACTTTAGTTCTGTGACTGCACCAGGAACCTATTATCTCTATGACCCAACAACAGGAGCGCGCAGTGATGATTTCAAAATTGACGATGCCGTGTATAACGATTTGTTGAAAACCACAGGACGCATGTTCTTTTACAACCGTTGCAATTTTGAAAAGGAGGAGACCTATGCCGGAGATTGGGCAGATGGGATGAACTTTGAAAACCCACTTCAGGATTACAATGCACGTTATATCTATGATCAATCCAACGCCAGTTTAGAAAAAGACTTGAGCGGCGGATGGTTTGATGCAGGCGATTACAATAAATACACCACCTTTACTTTGACCACCTTACACAATATGTTGTGGGCTTATCGGGAGAATCCACAAGCTTTTTCTGATGATTGGAACATTCCAGAATCAGGAAATGGACTGCCTGACCTCTTGGACGAGATCAAATGGGAATTGGATTGGCTCTTGAAGATGAACAATCCTGATGGGACTACACATATTAAGATGGGCAGCCGTAATTATAGCGAGAATGTGAGTTCGCCACCCAGCGCGAACACAGATCCTCGTTTTTACGGTCCGATCTGTAGCTCGGCAAGCATAACGGTAGCTTCTGTTTTTGCGCATGCCAGTTCAGTCTATGCTGGAGAGCCGGGCTACGGATCTTATGCCGATCTGCTCTTAGAGCGCGCTGTTAGTGCTTTTGATTATGCTAAAGTTATGGTAGACGCCAATGCCTTGGAGACTGAATGTGATGATGGTAGCATCGTTGCTGGAGATGCGGATCGAGGAGTAGAGGAGCAATTGAGCGATTTTATGAGCGCAGCTATTTACCTCTTTGAAGCCACAGGGGACAGCAGTTATAACGATTATATCATTGCCAACATCAATACCGTAGAACCTGTGGCTACGACCTTTTGGGGGCCATATGCGATTCACCTTAACGATGCTTTATTGCGCTATACCCAGCTGCCTGGCAATGATGCGACTACCTCCGCAGCAATCACAGATGCCTTTACTTTAGACGTCACCAATAACTTCAACGGTTATTACGGTTTTTCTGATGCTGATCTTTATTTGGCCAACATTCCAAGCTGGAGCTATCACTGGGGTAGTAACAATCCCAAAGCCAATTATGGCAGCTTGAATCAATTAGTCATTAAGTACGACATTGATCCATCCAACAATGAAAATTTTAACGCATACATAGAATCCGCTATTAATTATTTCCACGGAGTGAATCCGCAGAATGTGGTCTACCTCTCTAATGTGGGGAGCCTGGGAGCAGCCAAATCAGTTAACGAGATCTACCACGCTTGGTTCGCTCCCGGTACTCCATATGACAATGCACAAACTTCAGAATTTGGCCCGGCACCTGGTTTTCTCACCGGAGGGCCCAATCAAAACTTTTCTGTGACTACACTTTCACCGCCCTTTGGACAGCCCGCCCAGAAGAGCTTTTTAGACTTTAATGAAGGCGCCAACAGAGCATGGGAGATCACAGAGCCGGCCATCTATTATCAAGCGGCTTATCTGCGTTTATTGGCAAATAGGGTGGATGCTGATCTGGTTTTAAGTGTTGAGGATCCCGTTCAAACCACTTTGACCTTAGAACTGGTCCCGAATCCGGCTCAGGACTGGCTGACCATTGCAGGGACCGATCAGCCATACAACTTAAAAGCCTATAATATGCTGGGACAAAAGGTTGATAACTTGATCTATGAGCAACAAGGTCGCTGGTTTGTCGGTAATTTGGCTCCAGGTATTTATCTGTTACAAATAAAGGACTCCAATTCTGGAACAACAGTGGTAAAGCGCTTGGTGAAGCAATAAAAGCAAGAGCGTCGCTTTAAGAATGCAGGTGTTTTAGTAATTTAGCCAAAACACTTCATTAGATGATCTCCAAAAAAGACTTTGACAAAGAAATTGATCTGATAATCGCCAATGCCATTCGTGAAGATGTAGGGGATGGCGATCACAGTTCCTTGGCTTGTATTCCTTATGATGCCACGGGAAAGGCGCGTTTATTGGTTAAAGACGAAGGGATCCTTGCCGGCGTTGAATTTGCCAAAAAGGTCTTTGAATTTGTAGACCCAGGTCTAGAGATCGACGTTCGTATCACGGACGGAACACCTGTAAAATACGGCGATGAGGCCTTTTATGTCATTGGGAACTCTCAGTCTATTTTAAAGGCAGAACGCTTGGTACTTAACGCCATGCAGCGCATGAGCGCTATTGCCACCAAGACCAATGAGTATGTAAAACTCTTAGAAGGTACAGGGACCAAGATCCTCGATACTCGGAAAACTACACCTGGAATCCGCGCTTTAGAAAAATGGGCGGTTAAGATAGGAGGCGGAGAGAACCACCGTTTTGCGCTTTACGATATGATCATGCTCAAGGACAATCACATCGACTTTTGTGGCGGAATCGCTAAAGCCATTGAAGTGACCAAGCAGTATTTGAAAGAAAATCGTTTGGATCTCAAGATCATTGTGGAAGCGCGTTCTTTGGATGAGATTGCGCAAATTCTAGAGCACGAGGGTGTTTATCGAATCTTAATCGATAACTTTAACTATGAAGATACCCGAAAGGCTGTAGCTGTAATTGGCGATAAGTGCCTCACGGAATCGTCGGGCGGAATCACACTAGAAACGGTTAGAGCCTATGCAGAATGTGGCGTTGATTATATCAGTAGTGGCGCTTTGACCCATTCGGTTCACAATTTAGACCTGAGTTTAAAAGCTATATGAACATAGAAGAGCGCTTGCAAAACACACCGGTAGTTAGCGGGGCTATACGCCTTTGTGATAAGATTTTACTGCCTGGTTTTGAAGGCTTGTCCTTGTATGATTTATTTAAGACCTACGCTATTGGTATTGTCAAAGGAACCTTTTCCAGCAGGGCCGGAGCCATTTCCTTTAGTTTTTTTATGGCGATCTTTCCCTTCCTACTTTTTGTACTGAATTTAATTCCTTACGTGCCTATTGAGAATTTCCAAGATCGTTTTCTGGATTTTATTGGCGATTTGATGCCGTCGCAGACCTTTGATTTCTTTTTTCCTGTTATTGAGGATATCGCTGCCAACCCCCGTGGGGGATTATTGTCCTTTGTTTTTATACTGACCTTACTGGTAATGGCCAACGGGGTAAACTCCATATTTAGCGGGTTTGAGTACTCCTTTCATGTGAATATTAACCGCAATTTTTTCAGGCAGTATTGGGTGGCCTTGCTCGTTTCTATCTTTTTGGCATTGTTGTTGCTTTTTACGGTAGTGGTAGCGGTGTACAGTGAATATTTGATCAGTATGCTTAAGCAAGAGGACTACATTAGCGATGAAGTAGTTTGGATAACCGCGGTGCGCTATTTTGTCTTTGTGCTCTTGGTCTATATGGTTGTCGCTGTGTTGTACTATTTTGGTGTAAAGGACGGACGTCAGTCCAGATTCTTTTCCATTGGAGCACTGGTAACGACGCTTTTATTCATGTTAACTACCTACCTCTTTGGAGTTTATATTGATAATTTCTCCAATTACAACGAGCTTTATGGTTCCATTGGAGCCCTTTTAATAATGATGCTGTATATTTGGTTAAATTCTAACTTACTATTACTGGGCTTTGAACTCAATGCGAGTTTGCGAGCTTTGAAAAACAAACACTAATAATTACTTAAATATTTTATTGACTTATGAAACGAGTTTTGGTATTAATGATCGCTGTACTCTCTATGAATTTTGGGTTCGCGCAGAACGGAGGAATGACAGAAGTAGGAGACGTGATGCTTCCAAACACTATGAAAGTGGGAGGTTCTGATTTGGTACTCAACGGAGGAGGAATCAGAAAGAAGGCTTTTGTACTCGAACTGTATTCTGGAGGATTGTATCTAGAATCAAAGTCGAAAGACGCTAAGAGCATTATCAATGCAGATCAAAATATGGCCATGAAATTGGTGATCACTTCAAGCTTTGTATCCAGTGATGCAATGAGTGAAGCAGTGAACGACGGTTTTGACGCTTCTATGCGAGGAGATACTTCTTCATTGGATAGTGAAATCAAAAAATTCATCGGTTTTTTCAGCGATGAGATCGTGGAGAAGGATGTTTTTGACATCACCTACCAAACCGGGCGTGGCGTAGTTTGCTACAAGAACGGAAACGAATTGGGAGTGATTCCTGGAATGGAATTCAAAAAGGCCCTTTTTGGAATTTGGTTGGGGAAAGCTCCAGCAGATAAAAAACTTAAAAAAGGAATGTTGGGCAACTAATTGTCCTCGCATTATTACGTACTTTTAGGCTGTCGTTAACGCGACAGCCTTTTTTGTTTTCATGTACTTTATTGACGTCATACTGCCCATTCCCATCAAGCAGGCATTTACCTATGCGGTAAATGTCCATGAGGCTCATTTTCTTAAGCCCGGGCACCGTGTGGCAGTTCCTTTCGGGAAGTCCAAGATCTATACTGGGATTGTATATCGGGTGCATCAAACGCCGCCGCAGATGTACGAGACCAAGGAGATCGATCAGATCCTAGACGAGCATCCTTTGGTAACCCAAACCCAGCTCAAACATTGGCAGTGGATCGCAGACTATTACCTCTGCAGCATGGGAGAGGTCATGCGGGCTGCTTTACCCGGAGCTTTTCTATTAGAAAGTGAGACTATTATTCGACTACAAACGGAGCGCCCTTACACAGAAGTTACACTCTCTGCTCAGGAAGAATTAATACTTGAAGCTTTAGAGAACAGACAACAACTACACCTCAATGATGTTCGGAATCTCTTGGAGAAAAAGCAGGTCCTTGGTGTTATTCAAGCTTTGATCGATAAGAACCGGGTGGCCTTAGTAGAGACGCTTTACGAGCAATATATCCCAAAGATGGTGTCTTATCTTCAGTTGGCGCCAGAGTTTCAAGAAGAAGCCGCTTTGACCGCCTTATTGGATGAAATGCAACGCGCTCCCAAACAAAAGGAGGTGCTCATGCAACTCTTTATGCTCAGTGCACGTCAGTCGGGAGCAGTGAAACGACAAGATCTATTGTCTGCAGTTTCTGGTGGGACAGCGCCTTTAAAAGCGTTGATAGATAAAGGCATTGTGCTTCAAGAAAAGAAACAAACCGACCGTAAGGCGCTGTGGGAACAAGAAACGGCAGCTTCAAAAGGGCTGTCAGAGGCGCAGCAAAAGGCTTTAGAGCAGATTCGAGCTGAGTTTGCTGAAAAGTCGGTCTGTCTTTTTCACGGCGTAACCTCTAGTGGAAAGACAGAAGTTTACGTCAAATTGATTGAGGAGATGCTCGACGCCGGCAAACAAGTGCTTTATATGTTGCCAGAGATTGCTTTGACCACGCAACTCATCAGTCGTTTACAATATTACTTTGGAGATCGTGTGGCGGTCTATCATTCCCGATACAGCGTGCATGAAAGGGTAGAGGTCTGGAATCAGGTTTTGCGTCAGGATGCTAAGGCGCAATTGGTCATTGGAGCGCGGTCAACGGTCTTTTTACCATTCCAAGACTTGGGTCTCATCATTGTAGATGAAGAACACGAACACTCTTTTAAGCAGTACAGCCCGGCGCCGCGTTACCACGGTAGAGACAGCGCTATAGTGCTCGGAGCGCTCACTCAGGCTAAAGTTCTTTTAGGATCTGCAACACCCGCTTTGGAATCATTTCACAACGCAAGTACAGGAAAATACGGCTTAGTAAGCCTTAAGGAGCGATTTGGGAAGGTTTTGCTGCCAGACACTCAATTGGTAGACCTCAGGGATAAAAACCGCAAGAAGCGCATGCGTGGGCATTTTTCAGACACTTTACTGGAAGCAATTAAAGAAACGCTATCAGAAGACAAGCAGGTGATTCTTTTTAAGAATCGCAGAGGCTTTGCACCCATTATGGAATGTATGACCTGCGGTAGTGCTCCACAGTGTCCAAATTGTGACGTGAGTCTAACCTTCCATAAGGCCAAAGGGCAATTGCGCTGCCATTACTGCGGATACGCCACTCCCATTACCAAACATTGTGGTGCTTGTGGCAGCATGTCATTAGATCCCAAAGGGTTTGGTACAGAACAGATTCAGAATGAATTGCAGGAATTGTTGCCAGAAGCGCGAATCTCTCGCATGGATCAAGATACTACCAAAGGAAAACACGCTCACGCCAAACTCATTCACGCCTTTGAGCAAGGGGAGATCGATGTGTTGGTGGGGACGCAGATGTTGGCCAAAGGACTTGATTTTAGAGCCGTGGGCTTAGTAGGGGTGATGCAGGCAGACACGCTTTTGAACTTTCCAGACTTTAGGGCTCATGAACGCAGTTTCCAATTGCTCAGTCAGGTTGCAGGTAGGGCAGGACGTACCAAAGATCGTGGCAAAGTATTGATTCAGGCCTACAATCCGGAGCATATGATCTTGCAGCAAGTGACCACTCATGATTTTGACGGCATGTTTAAGGACGAGATGGAACAACGCAGGCATTACGGCTATCCGCCATTCAACAGATTGATCCGCTTTACTTTCAAACACCGAAATTTTGAAACCATGCAAAACGGTTCGCGCTGGTTTGCCAAAGCCTTGGAGGCGCAATTTAATGACGGGGTATTAGGACCAGAGATCCCGCCTGTCGGTAGAATTCGGAATGAATACTTAAGCCATGTATTGCTGAAGGTGCCCATTCACGCTGGAATCAAAGCATACAAGGGAAAGGTCGGGCAGCTGGTGCGCAACTTTGAAGCGCAAAAACCCTTTGCGCGAATTAAACTTGTTGTGGATGTAGATCCGTATTAGGCCTTCATGGAAGCGGTAAGCGCCTCGACCAATTGGGTCTTTCTGTTACGACTCAGCGGTAATTGATCGTTATCGATCTCAATGACCTTGCTGTTGTAACGTTCTACCTTGTCCAGATTTACTATATAAGACTTATGAATTCTCAAGAAGCGATCTGCTGGTAAAAGCGACTCGAAGTTCTTCATGGTAGACAGTACTACCAATGAATCGTGCTCTGTAACCAACTTCACGTAATCACCTAGAGCCTCGATATAACGCAGCTCATTTAAGAATACTTTACGCTTTTTGAGGTTGCTTTTCACGAAGATGAAATCTTCATCATCAAAGCCGTCCTCATTGTGAAGTCTGTGATTGGTAATGGCCTTGTGTACCGCGTTTAGGAAGCGTTCCTTTGAGATCGGTTTGCGCAGATAATCTACCGCATCGTAGTCAAAGGCTTTAAAGGCGTATTTGGTTTTCCCAGTGACAAAAATGATCTGTGGTTTAACGCTCAGGTCATCTAGTAAGTCAAATCCCGACAAGATCGGCATCTCGATATCTAGGAATATCAGGTCGATTTGTGTATCCAAGAGCCCCATCTTTGCTTCAATAGCGTTGTTATACTCGGCTACTAAATTGAGCGAGGGGTGGTTTTGGATTAGCTTGACGATAGAAAGACGTTGTAGGCTGGAATCGTCAACTATAGCACAGTTAAGTACGGTTTTTTCCAAGGCAATAATAGATTTAGTAACGTACAATGATACATAAATTATCGATGAACGACAACATTTCTTAACGAAACTTAACGATTAATGGTGAAAAAATTACGTTTATCTGTCAAATATGTAAGGCTTAGATGTAGGAAATTAAAGGGTAGTGGGGCTTTGAATATTGTATAATAAGTGCTATTTTTGCCCCCTCTTTAACAAGAGACTTAAATTTAATTCAAACACAAAGTATGAATCATTACGAAACTGTTTTCATCTTGAATCCCGTTTTATCTGAAGAGCAGATAAAGGAAACAGTAAAGAAATTCGAAGATTTTTTGGTTTCTGGCGGAGCTAAGATGATTTCAAAAGAGGACTGGGGGCTTAAGAAGCTTGCTTATCCTATCCAACACAAGAAAAGTGGTTTTTACCACTTGTTCGAGTACACCGTTCCTGGTGAAGTGATCAACCCATTAGAAGTGGAGTTTAGACGTGACGAGCGCATTATGCGTTATTTGACAGTGCGTTTAGACAAACACGCTATTGCATGGGCAGAGAAGAGAAGAAAACGTAACGCTAAAACCGCTTAATCATGTCTAGCATTGAACAACAAGCAAAAGGCAAAAAAGACGGTGAAATCCGTTATTTGACGCCGCTTAACATCGAGACTACAAAGGCAAAGAAATACTGCCGTTTCAAAAAGTCTGGAATTAAGTACATCGATTATAAAGACCCAGACTTCTTGATGAAGTTTGTGAATGAACAAGGTAAATTACTTCCTCGTCGTTTGACAGGTACTTCTTTGAAGTATCAGCGTAAAGTGGCTGTTGCTGTGAAAAGAGCACGTCACCTTGCACTTATGCCATACGTAGGGGATCTATTAAAATAATACAGTACGGTCATGGAACTTATATTAAAGAAAGATGTAGAGAATCTTGGGTTTACAGACGATATCGTTACTGTAAAGAACGGATACGGTAGAAACTACCTGATCCCTCAAGGATATGCGATCCTAGCCACTTCATCTGCTAAGAAAGTATTGGCAGAGACTTTGAAGCAACGTGCTTACAAAGAGCAGAAGTTGGTTGATGAAGCAACTAAAGAGGCTGACAAATTAAACAGCCTTGAGTTAAAGATCACTGCTAAAGCTGGTGAAGGAGATAAACTTTTCGGTTCTGTAAACAACGCAGACGTTGCAGAAGCTTTGGAAAAAGCTGGAGTGAGCATCGAGAAGAAATTCATCTCTGTAGCTGGTGGAAACATCAAGCGTACTGGGCAATACGAAGCTAAAGTACGTTTCCATAGAGACGTGATTGCTAACTTGACTTTTGACGTAGTAGCAGAGGCTAAGAGCTAATTAGCCTTCAACAATAAGTAAGAGGCCTTTTGTGTACACAGAAGGCCTTTTTTTTTGACAAGATGAAATACACAAGACTTACCAAGGAACAGTTTGAGGAGCTTCAAGAAGAGTTCACCCGCTTTTTGGCTACACAAAGTATAACTGCGGATGAATGGCAGCAACTTAAAACACAGCAGCCTGAGGTTGCAGAAGCCGAGTTGGATGTTTTTAGCGATCTGGTTTGGGAAGGCGCACTCAATGCTGCTAAGTATTTAGAAAATGCCAGTGCAGATCAAGTGTTTTGTATTGCTATTGAGTCAGAGCAAATGCGCATGATCCATGCGCGAATTCCATCTGGAGTAGCAGACCTCACTCAGCTGGAAGGCCGTCAATGGTTGTTAGACCATATTCAAGACGATGGTGTTCAACTACAAACCGGAACAAAGACTCTTGGAGAAGAAAGAAATCAACAGATTTTCGGATTGATCCAGCAAGGGGCTGTTATTGCTAACAAAGACTTGTTTGAGGCATTAAATAGTCTTATTAAGTAATTGTTTTACAATAACTTAATTAAAATTACCTCATTGAATAGTTGAGATTGACTTTATTCGTAGCGCAGACTTTCTATAGGGTCTAAACGCGCAGCTTTCATCGCTGGATAGGAACCGGCAATAACCGCTACTAAAAACGTAATAATTGTAGCCGCGATCACTGCGCCCCAAGGGATACTGAAGTTAAAATCTGCAAGTTTGGCAAAGGCCAAACCAGTACCCAAGCCCAATAGAATACCCAAGATACTTCCCAACTGCCCAATCACAACGGTCTCCATTAAAAACTGAGTACCTATGGTGGATCGTTTTGCACCTAAGGCTTTACGAACACCGATCTCTCGTGTGCGTTCCGTAACCGATACAAGCATAATATTCATCAAGGCAATAAGAGAACCAAAGATGGTAATGGCGCTGATGAACCAAGCTGCAAACTCTAAAACACCAGTGATTTCAGAAATCCTGTTGATCAGATCCTCACTGCGTTCCAGTCCAAAATTGTTTTCTTCAACAGGGGACAGGCCTCTCACATTTCTAAAAGTGACAATAGCGTCGCTCTGAGCGCCTTCTAAATATTCTTTGTCGTCTACCATTACACTAATGGTATAAGTGATGTTAGGAGCCGTATAAATGCTTCGGGCTTGTTGAATCGGGATGAGCACCTTGAGATCCTGATTGTTCCCGAAAGTCGCTCCTTTAGATTCTAATAGACCGATCACTTTAAATTTCACCCCGCGAATACTCAGGGTTTTACCAATGGGATCAGTCCCTTCAAATAAAGTCTTTTTAAAATCTGACCCAAGCAGACAAACATTGACGTTATTCTGAATATCAAATACATTGAAGTCACGTCCTTTTTCTACTTCTGTACCGGTGTTGTTCAGATAGTTCTCATTCACTCCATACACCTGTACTTCTGGATCGGTCTTGTTGCCTTCATAGCGCACTTCCGCACGACTGGTTCCTCTAAAGGATACCGAGGTGCGTGTAAAAGGGTAGTTGTAGGCGTCCTGAAATTCTTTGATGTCCCGATAGCTGATGATCGGATTGATCTTTTGGCGTTCTCCTCCGCGTCTTCCTTGAGAAGTAAAGTCATAACGCTGAATGTTGAAGGAGTTTGCTCCCATGGAAGCAAAGTCGCTCGATATGGTGTTTTCTAGGGCCTTTACGGCGGCTAGAATACCTACGAGCGCCCAAATACCTATTCCAATGATCACTACCGTTAAAATGGTTCTAAGGAGTTGACTGCGGATGGAATCCATCGCAATTCGAACATTCTCACGGAATAATGAAAACATGGTTAAGGCTTTTAATTGCGTTATATGACGAATTAGAAAGGATAAAGTTACAAAATATCGAATCGGATTTGAGTGGCTTTAACAGGGTCGTAAGAAAATAAAAAGGCGGAAACCTCTCGATTCCCGCCTTTTGGATATGAATTAAAATTTAAACTACTTCTCTATCAATATTTTAACGGTATGTGTTCCCGTGTTAGTGGTGGTTCTTAGGATATACGTTCCAGTTGCCATATTAGCAGAGGAGAATGCCTCTTGCGGATTGGTTCCACTGTAGTTGTAGCGCCCGATGAACTGACCTAAAATAGAGTAGACTTCAACTGTCGAGATGGTTTCATCAGCCTCTTTGGCAATTACGCTTACCTGAGCTGCTTGCTTTTGGTGCATAGCGTACACTGCAGACTCCGCAACTTTCATGCTGGTGTCAGCATCTTGATTGCGAGGTGTTTTACGCAGGATGATCTCAAAGCGATCCGGATGCATACCGGCCTCTATAGTTCCAGTATAAACATCTTCCAATAGATTGGTGTAGATGTTGAACTCCTTATCACGCAAATAAGGGATGATCTTTTCACCCAAGTTTTGCGCTTGGTCAAGACCAATGGTGAATTCACCACTTTCAGCGATCTCAGCAATGAGTGGAAGTACAGTACTGCTGTTTCCATCTATCATCGGGATTCCTTGGATCACAAAACGCTCTCCTGCAATATCCCAGTTCAGATCTTCGATCAAATCGTCAAATAAACGTCCGTCGTAACCGCGATCAAAATCAAGAGTAGTGTTCGGATCTATGGTTAATAACAATTGTCTGTGTAACATCTTTGGCGAATCAAAACCGATACGCAACTTAGGGCGCATATCTGGCGCGTCTAGATCACTGTCGTCTGGTTCGCTATAAGTGGTCGTTGTTGTCGGGCTTGATGGAACGGCATAAGTATCATCAGTAAAGACAAATACAGAACTCGAACCGGAGCGTACAAAATTACGCTGGCTATTGTTGAATTCAATGGTACCGTTGGTGTCGGCAGCAACAAAGAAACCTTGACTCGGCGCTACATAACGCCCTGGAGTCTTAGTAGGAACACCTGCCGCACTTACGTCAGGGTGGCTGGTTGCCATTACACCTCCAGAAAGGTTATACATGGCGTAACCCCCTTGGTATTCTCCTAAGATGTGCGATCCGCCTCCCCAGTGTTCCCAGAAGTACAAGGTACCGTCTAGGTGTGGGTTATCGGCGATAAAATCATGAGAGTCCAAAGCCGAGGCAAACGGATTACCTACCAAGTAGTTGTTCCCTCCGTTAATAGCCAGTTGGATCTCGTATCCTGTTTGATCATTATTAGGTTTCCCGGTAAATGTGTAGTTCTGGATATCTGTAACGGATCCAGATCCTGGGCCTTTCATGGTGAATCCTTGTCCAGCTTCTAAAGAACCCCATTGCCCGAGATACTGCCATGAGCTGTAATCTCCGATAGGGTGGTTGTCATATTTGAACAACCAGAAGTCAGAAAGGGAGATTGGTGTGGTTGGCGCACCGTTATAACCACCCACCCAATTCACGTACACAGGATTGCTCACGTCCGTACCGTCACGCAGGACGCGATTAATGTTAAAAGTTACATTGATACTCGCTCCCGACAGGGTACTAGTAGGCGCACTCCAATAATTGTAGGTATAGGTGTCTGCCGTACCTCCTTGGTCGATCTCAATATATCCTGCACTGTTGGCCTCTAGGTCACTTCCTTGGGTTTGAATCAACTGTGATTCTCCCTGAAGGTCAATAAAACCAGCTAGATCTAGGTAATGTGAAACCTCAAACTTATTGTTGTTATCCACAAGGATCTCAGCACTAGCATCTACAAATACGCCCAATACGGTAGTGTTTGTACTAGCTGTAAGATCGTGATTTACTCTAGAGATCGTCCAATCGATCGGAGTAGTGTTATCTACAATAGATAATGAACCGGGTAGATACAATACGTTGTTGTTCATCCAAGTGCTTGCATCGTCCCAAGAGCCATCGGCATCTGTTTCATAGGGTAGTGGAGCCGTTTGGAAATCTACAGTATCCAAGTTTTTAATAGCAGCAGTGTTGCCGTTTCCAGATTCGTCCTTAATGTTGGTAAAAGTATAGGTTGTCATCGGGTAATAAGCCATAAGCTGACCCCATGGAATTGTAGAAACCTCATTCAAAGAAATGCTTTGAGGTAGGATACTACCGGTCACTGTGTTGTCTGAATGTTCAATGATCTCTTGATTCATGATGAATCGGATCTGATTTACGCTTAAAGTGGTGTCCCAAACGCGAACTTCATCAATACCTCCATCCCAGAAATTGGTCGGATTCTCGTAGTCTGCCGCTGCGATCAAAAAGTGCTGTGAGTTGCCTACCGGTGAATCCATAGGTCCTGTTACATCCAGAACTCCATCAATGTAGATACGCGCGTTGGTCCCGTCATAGCTCACGGCAATATGGTGCCACTCGTCTGTTGGTATCTCTACAGATGACGTCAAGCTCTGTACAGCTCCGCCACTGTTGGTCCACATGGCTTGGGCGTGTCCGCTTCCGTCAATCTTTACAGCATAGCCTTCTGTGTAAGGAGCAGAATTACGCTTAGAAATAATATCTCTGTCTGTGCCAGCGTCACGTTTAACCCAAGCAGATAGTGTGAAATCTGAGTCGAGGTCTAAATAATCGTCAGAATCCATATAATCAACGCTTCCGTCAAAATCAACAGAACGTACGTAGATATTCTCTGGAGCATATCCAAAGGTAATGTACTTAGTACCGTTGAAATCGTAAGTAGTTTCTAGGTTTCCTCCGTTTAAACGCATGATGCGATATTCTGAGTTCGGGTTAAAAGTCGGAGTGTCCGAGATGAACATCAAATACTCTCCGGGCGGGTCCAAAGTTGCAGCCAATTGTGCTTCTGGAACAGAAACTTCTACCTTCTGTACATCTCCACCGGTCTCAACCACCTTCCAGGTACGTTCTACAGAGGTAAATTCTACAATGGTGGTCAAGCCTGGAACACCATCACTCATATCAACGATGATAGGTGCTACGGCATTGAGACTTGTATTGTCATGACCCCAAACCAAATAAGATTCATCAACGGTCAGATCAACGCTGTTGGCGTTGTTTGTCGCTTCAATATTGGCCATACCCATGGTCACTAAGGTATTAGCGTTTACAGACTTGGATTGCTTTTGCATAAGACCAGCAGCGTCAGAGCGTCCAAGACCAGCGATGTCCCAGTTAAAGGCTCCGCCGTCTGAAGATTGATCCCAGATCACGTTTCCGTTTGAATCCACATAGTCTTGTGAAACACCATTAACACCAAGGGTAATCCCATATTTAATGGCAAGGTAAGACTGAATTCTGTTACGATTATCGGTCATGGAACCGTCTGTGTTTGTTGCAGAGTAGGTGATCACCTCAGTGATTCTACCACCAAAACTACCGTTCCAGTATTGACTGCGTCCTAACCAATATCTGGTATTAGACACTTCTGCAAAATCTCCGGCGTCTGATTCTGACTCAGCGATCTCAATATTGTTGAAATATACGTTTTGACCCGTTGGAGAACTGGTGCTGTTGTGGCGTGCATTAATGATAGCGACTTGATTTAAGTCGATAGTATTGTCGAGATCTCCTTTTCCATATCCGTCACCAGCTCCTGTGGTTGTTCCGATGCAGTAGGCAAAGTACTCTCCAGTAAAACGCTGGGTGTAGGCTCCATAACCGAATCCGGTTACGTCTTCTTGGTAAGTCTGACCTGTTGGATCCGTTGACGTGAAGGTGTCTAATGGAATCATACCATTGGTGACGGCTTGGTCCGGAGTGACAACCATATAAATATCATGGCTGTAAAAACCACCGGTACCGGCCATTTCGTCCTTGTCATCTAAGTAATCCATGTCGCTTCCAGACAAGTTGTTGTCATTGCTAAAGGAAAGCACTGGGTTGAAGTTGATATTGTTGGTGCTGTTGTCGTAATAGGTTGGCGCTTGATAAGATTCTAGAACGTTCGCATCGTTTCCTTTTCCGTAGTCTTCCCAGGTCGTTAAAGGCGTATTGTTGGCAATGGAGCCGCTTCCGTCTACTCGATCTGTGCGTAACCACAACTCCAGATTTGTGTTAATACCTCCAGGACCTTCTGTGATTGAAGTGTTGTAAGTAGTTCCTGTGATGGTTACATAATCAATATAAACACGATCGCCATTCCAAGTTGAATTACTTGAAAAACGGAATTGTCCCGTAGCCGAGCTCGGGAAGGTGAAATCTGTTTTGAAGATAGTAACTGTTTTGGCGTAGTCTATGTAGGGAACGCCATTACTGAAGTCTGCAGATTTATCTGCCACGTTTCCAGCGACAAAGCTGCCTATAATGCTCCAAGAGCTCGAACTGTCTGGTCGGTACTCTACATCAAAGGTCTCTCCCGTGTCATATCCGTTATTGGTGAATCTAAAAGCCAAGTCCACTTTGTCATATGCATTAAGTGCAAATTGAGGACTTCTTATCTCACCGTTACTGTTTTGGATCCTCAAGGAGTAGTTGCCTTGAGCTGCGAAAGTAATGTCGTTTTGACGACTCGCGTTTGAGGTAAGATTCCAGCCATCCAATCCTGACTCAAAAGTCGCTTGGTGGATGACCGTCTGCGCCATTAAAATTGGCGTAAAGATCAAACAAAAAGTAAGTATCGCGAATGCGACACCTCGGTTGGTCGAAGTAGTTTTTTCCATAAGCTAGTAGATTAAGCCACAGGTCGATTTGGGGTCTTCTGTAACAGATTCTTAAACAAACATATAAAAAAAAGCAGTCGATTTAACATTTTAATCGTTAAAAATGTGCATTTCGTCGAAAAAATGTGTTGATAAACGGTGTTTTTGCGTGTTTAAACCGTAATTATTACAGAGGTTTCCTACACGTGCTATTTGTTGATAAAAAAAGGGAGCCTCGTTACAGGGCTCCCTTCTCGTTAGGAAAAACTACTTGCTTTGTCTAAGCAATCTACTGTTTGTCAATTAAAATCTTAGTTGTTTGAACATCTTTGTCCGTTGTAATTTGTAAGATGTATGTCCCGGTACTCATCAGCGTGGAAGGGAAGCTCACTTGTGAAGCATTACCTGCAAATTGGTAAGTTCCAATTTGTTGTCCAAGAATAGAGTATACCGTTACTTGTTTTATAGTTAATTCTTGTTCTTTAGCGAATACCGTTACTTGCTGTGTGCTCTTAGCGTGCATTGCTGCTACCGTATTCACTTGCTTGCTGGCAACTTGATCCACTTGACGTTCCGTTTTACGGAATACCATTTGGAATCGGTTCTCATAGATTCCAGGCTCCATCAAAGTTGTGAAATAGTCAGAACGAAGATCTACAAAGGTGTCGGTCTCCTTATCGTGTAGGTAAGGAATGAGTTTCTCTCCAAGGAACTCAGCCCCGTCTAGACCTATAGTGATCTCACCGAATTCTTCGATCTTCACATATAAAGGTAGTCTTACACTTCCTTTTCCTTCTACCACTGGAATACCTTGAATGGCGTAACGCGTGTCGTCGATCAACCAATTCATATCTTCTGCTTGCTCGTCAAAGACCTTTCCGTCATAGCCTCTATCAAAACCAAGCGTGGTATTGTTATCAAAGGTCACCAACAGTTGTCTGTGCATTCCTATAGGAGAATCAAATCCAATACGCAACTTGGTTCGTGTGTCTGGTGCGTCAAACTGTGTATCGTCTGGCTCGCCAGTTGTTGTAGGATCATCTCCTGTAGTAGGAGTTCCTCCAGTGTACGTATCGTCAGTAAACATGAATACTGAAGATCCTCCAAGTTTCACGAAATTACGTTGACTGTTGTTGAAGTTGATGGTTCCGTCACTATCTGCAGCTACAAAGAAACCTTGAGCTACAGGAACATAACGACCAGGTGATTTTGTAGAAGCTCCTGCGTCACTTACCATTGGGTGACTCGTAGCCGCTACACTTCCAGATAGGTTGTACATACCATATCCACCTTGATATTCAGCCAAGAAGTGTGAACCACCTCCAAAGTGTTCCCAGAAATAGAGGGTACCATCCAAGTGGGGGTTATCTGCAATAAAGTCATTGGCATCTAGTGCAGAAGGGAATGGGTTACCTACTAAATAGTTGTTATTCGCTGAAATACTCAGTTGAATTTCGTGACTGGTCTGATCATTATTAGGCTTCCCGGTAAAGGTGTAGTTCTGTACGTCAGTAACACCACCGGTTCCCGGGCCTTTCATGGTAAATCCTTGACCTACACTAAAATATTGGTAAGGTCCTACAAACTCCCAAGAGTCGTAATCTCCAACAGGACCATCTTCAAAACGGAAGATCCAACGGGCTGATAGACTTACCGGCGAACCAGCCGCTCCATCATAACCCCATACCCAGTTGATGTTTGAAGATCCATCGCGTAGGCGGTTGTTAACCTTATAGTCCCAGTTTAGTGTAAATGCATTGTTTCTACCTACTGGTGAAGACCAGTAGTTGTAAGTATAAAGATCTGCTGTACCTCCTTGACCGCGTTCCATATAACCAGAACTGGTCACTTCCAAATCAGATCCGGCAGTTTGTACCAGTTGAGAATCTCCTTGAAGATCAAGGAATCCGTCCAATTCAAAATAGTGAGACACTTCTAATTTATTCTCGTTATCCATGATCAAAGAAGCGCTTGAATCTACCATGGCGGCGAGTACAGTCGTATTTGACGAGCTGGTAACCTCATGGTTGATGTCCACAACGTTCCATCCGATGATTGTGCCATCTACAATAGAGGCAGACTGTGGCAAATACTGAACACTGTTGTTGGTCCAAGTAGATGGGTCCGTCCAATCTCCATCGCTGGCGGTCTCATATGGAAGTGGAGCTGTTTGGAAATCTACTGTGTCCAAGTTTTTAATAGCGGCGACATTGTTGTTTCCTGAGCTGTCATTGATATTAGTAAAGGTGTATACGTTCATCGGATAGTATACGATCAGGTTCGGCCAATCAATCGATTCCACCTCATTTAAAGTGATACTCTGAGGTATAATGGTACCGTCTACAGAGTTATCTGTGTGCTCGTAAAGCTCTTGGTTCATGATGTAGCGCAGCTGCTGCACAGTCAACGCTTGTCTCCAGATACGCACTTCATCGATCGTTCCATCAAAGAAGTTTTGAGGAGATAGATAATCTGCTGCACCAACCATTAGGTGTTGTGAGTTTCCAACCGGAGCACCAAATGGCGTTAGGGAAGCACTGTCAAATACGCCGTCAATATACAGGGAAGCTGTTGATCCGTCAAAGATCACGGCTACATGGTGCCATTCATCCGGATGGTCTGTTAGGACGGTATTAGAGGACACCGATTGGACGAGTCCAAGATTGTTTGTCCAAGTTGCTTGTAATTGTCCAGAACCATCAATTCTTAGCGCGTAACCCTGTGTAAATGGGGCAGCGTCACGCTTAGAAATGATATCAGCGTCAGTGTTGCTGGCAGATGTTTTGATCCATGCCGACATACTGAAGGCCGAATTGATATCAGCAACATCGTCTGCATCCAAATAGTCTGCAGTTCCGTCAAAATCAACGGAGCGCTCATAAATGTACTGCGGTGCATACCCAAAGGTAATGTACTTGGTTCCGTTGAAATCATAACTTGTTTCTAAGTCAGAACCATTGAGGGTCATGATTCTGTACTCAGAAGTTGGACTGAAAGATGGTGTGTTTGAGATAAACATCAGGTAGCTACCCGGCGGGGTAAGGGTAGCAGATAATGAAATTTCAGGTACAGAAACAGTAACCTCTGGTACGTCTCCACCAGACTCTACTACTTTCCAAGTACGTGAAATAGAAGTAAACTCCACAGGCGTAGAAAGCCCAGGAATACTAGCACTTAGGTCAACATTAACCGCAGGTGCAGCTGTCAAACTTCCGCTGTTATTACCCCAAACTAAATAGGATTCATCAACAGGAATACTGTTGGTATTGCTGCTGTTAGTAGTAGCAATATCCGTGATTCCCATGGTGATCATTGTATTGTCGTTAATAGATTTGGACTGTTTTTGTTGCCATCCGGCAGCATCACTGCGTCCAATTCCTGCAATGTCATAATTAAATGCTGCGGAGGCTTCAGATTGATCCCAAATCAAGTTACCACTAGAGTCTACGTAGTCTTGAGAAACTCCGTTTACACCTAAGGTGATTCCGTATTTGATCGCTAAATAGGATTGAATTCTGTTTCTGGCATCTGATGCAGAACCGTCAGCATTTGTAGAGGAGTAGGTGATGATTTCCGCAATACGGCCACCAAAACTTCCATTCCAATACTGACTGCGTCCGATATAGTATTTTTGATTAGAGATCTCCGCAAAGTCGGCAGAATCAGACTCACTATCCCCAATGTCAATATTATTAAAGTATACCATTTGTCCGGTTGCACCGGATACTGCGTTGTGACGTGCATTGATAATTCCAACATTGTTCAAATCAACATTGAAAGTAAGGTCACCACGTCCGTAGCCATTGCCCGGACCAGAGGTGGTACCAATGCAGTATGCAAAGTACTCATTGGTAAAGCGGTTAGTATATGCCCCATAACCGAATCCAGTCACATCTTCCTGAGCTGTGGTACCGGTAGGATCCTTGCCAGTAAATGTATCAAGGGGGATCATGGTATTGGTAATAGGCTCATCTGGTGTTACCACCATAAAGATGTCATGACTGTAAAAACCACCTGTTCCGGTCAATTCGTCACGTGCTGTTAAATAACCCATGTCTGAGCTGGAGGTAGCAGAGGAGTTGCTAAACTCAATCACAGGATTGAAATTAATATTGTCTGTCGCGTTATTCTTGTATACTGGTGCTTGGGTGCTTACCATGGTATTGGCGTCGTTACCTTTACCGGTATCTTGCCAAGAATTTAAGTCTGTGTTGTTTGTCGCAACCCCAGAACCGTCAACCTTATCGGCTTGCAACCACAATTCTAAGCCGCTAGTAACTCCACCAGGTCCAGTTGAAATGACATTATAGGTCGTTCCAGTGATGGTGATTTCATCTATGTGGATGTAATCTGTAGTAGCATCGGCATTTGGACGCAGACGAAACTGGCCTGTCGCCAATATCGGAAAGGTATAATCTGTCGCAAAAATGCTGAAGATCTTCGTGTAGTCTACACTAGAAGGTGCATTGTACTGAAAATCTGAATCTTTACTAGATACATTTCCAGATCGATACGAATTTAATACTTGCCATGAACTTACCGCATCTGGACGGTACTCAAGGATCAAGGTCTCTCCAGTATCAATCCCACGATTCACAAAGTGGAAACGGATGTCTACCTTATCATAGGAGGCGAGTGCTAATCCAGGAGACACCATATTGGTGGTGTTTCCGAATAACTGAATACTCCAACTGCCTGCATAGGCATAAGAAGTACTCGCTGCTCGTGATCCTCCGGTTATTGTCCAACCATCGGTGCCAGATTCAAATCCGGTTTGGTGTAAAACGGTTTGCGCTTGAATTTGCGATTGAAATAGGAACATCGTTCCTACAAATAGGAATCCTAAGATTCGCTTTGAAGTAATTGTCTTCATTTTTGGGGGCATTTAAAATGAACATCATTTGTGTGAGGTTAAGTTGTTTATTGTTTGCGGTTCAAAATTATATAATTATTAGGGTTGCGGTAAAACCGTTAATCAATTATATCGTACCGTTCATCGAAAATATGGTGTATTTATCGGTTAAAATGTCTCTTAGGGGTCAAATACTGTAGGAAAAACATCACAAAAAAAAGCCTCCCTAATATGGGGAGGCTCTTTGAAGTTTAAATCAGTGATAATTAATTCTTGATCAATCTTTTAATAACATCTGTGTTGTCAGATTGCATTCTTACCATATACACTCCAGAAGGAAGTTGTCCTACAAAAATGTTCTGCTCAGACTGTCCATTCATATCGGTGTTGAATACTACGCGACCTTGAATGTCATAGATAGTAACCTCGTTGATCATTTGGTTGCTCGTATTCTGTATAGTAAAGCTGTCTGAGGCAGGGTTAGGATAAAGCAATACGGTATTTTCACTCAATCCTAGATCCTCAACATCTAGCACACGATCCTTAAAGAATACCACAAAACGTTCTGGATAGTGTCCTTGATCTGCAGTGAATACATAGTTACGTTCACTCAAGTTAGTTACCACACCTGTTTCTAGGTCCTTAATATAGATAGTAGCATTTTCTACATCTTCACCTTCTAATTGTGCAATGCTAATGGTGTAAGCGGTAGTTTCTTCCAAAAGGGTTCTAAAGCCCATTGGAATTACGGCATCATCAACAAACGGAGATCGTCCTTGGATACCCAATTCTAGATCTTCTACAGTTGAGAAAAGCGATACATAAGTACCAATTCGCTTAGAATCGAATCCAACATCAAGACCATCAGTAGCTTCATTTAAGAAAGCAACTAGGGTAGTAGAGGTAGACTCTGTATAAGTAGCATTGTCCATCTGCAGCCAAATTCTGTTTGGTCTTGAAGCAGTGGCCGGAGCACTCTTAAATCCTACGTTATTGCCTGTTACACGCATTCCATTGTTAAATACAGCATTTGCGTTGCTTGTTGGTTTTACTCCGAATCCTTGTCCAGAAGGAACAAACTGATCAGGAATGTTTCCTGGGTCAGAAGCTGCAGCAATACCTCCAGAAGAGTTATACTGAGAAATATCTTCCATACTGTAAGCCAAGTAACCTGGTCCAGTAGCTGGAGCGGTATTCTGGTTCCAGAAATACAATTCAGGAATATGTGCATTTGCAGCCAAGAAGGCATCAGCATCGATCGCAGAAGCATAAGGGTTACCAATAAGGTTAGCGCTTTCTTCTGGTGATCCGTTATAAATAATAGACTTAGTGATCTGCCCATTATTTAAAGTACCCTGTGTATAGTTTGCCGTATAAGTAGTTGGAGAACCTGGTCCAAAAGGAACAACTAAGTATCCACGGGCCACATCAAGTGATTCCGATCCGGTAAGTGGAATACGGTCATTACCTGTTTGGTCCACAAAGTTAATTGCATCTCCTACAATAGCAGTCACTGCATCATTGGTGTCAAAGTTTGCGGTGTTGTGTCCAAAAGCTCTAAAGGCTCCTGCGAACGCAACGTCTCTGGTAGAAGCAGACATTGGGCTTGACATTACACTGAATTCTCTAAATCCTAAAGAAGGAGTAGTTTTTGATACGGTGATGCTACCGTTGTTTGTAGCTACAGAGCTATCGTCAACTTGTACCACGCTACCTTCATGAGAAACTACTAGGTTACCTCCTGCGTCAACAGTGATATCACCTGTAGCGAGAGCATAAGTGCTAGCAGCTACAGTTAGCGTTGCACCGCTTTGTACTGTGATAGCACAAGCGTTAATACTCGGTTGATCGTTCATATCATAGTCTCCAGCAATAATTGCTTGAACGTTAGTGGTTGGAGTTCCATTGTCCCATGATGATCCATCCCAAGTAGTAGCTACAGAACAAACCTCGGTGGCGTTAAGCACAAAGTTGTCAATGGATATATCTGAACGGAATCCTGCACCTGTCGTAGCGTTGAATCGTACTCGAATTACTTCACCAGCATAGGTTGCATTAGGTAAATTAATGGTCTCTGTGGTCCACGCAGCTGTTTCAGAACCTTGTTGTTGTCCAGAAACAGTGAACAGTTGTGTCCAGTTAATTCCATTGTCTGTACTGATCTCAAAGGCTAGTGTTCCCATATTTGAGCCGTACATATGGTAGTCGAATTCAATAGAGGCATCGTACCAGTTAGTCAGGTCAAGACATGTAGACTCTAAAATTACATTGGCGCCAGATCCTAATCCGTCAGTAGAAGCTTCTGTGTAAAGGTACTGTCCACCTTCATAAGCCGCAGCTCCGTTACCTTCGTCAGGACCAGTAGTTCCACTTGGCGTTCCACCAGTGTTCAGCGTCCAGTTTCCATCGTCACCAAGACTCGGTCTGAATACACCACGACCACCGTCAAAATTCTCTACAAGCGGGAATGTATCTACTACGTCTAGAGCACACTCTTCAACGCTAGTGCTGGTTTGGATTACTTTAAAGTCATCAATGAAGAATCCATCAAAGTTATAATTGTAGTTTTCAGCTTCGTTCTCAGAGTCATTTGCAAATACAAAACGAATTCGCATGCTGTTGGCTCCATATAGGTAGCTGTTTTGGATCGGATCAATAACGATCTCCTCCATAACCCACTCGTCAAAAGTGTCACCGTCATAAACCATCCCGGCGCTTCCGCTTTGGAACGATTCATCAGCAGCCGATTTCGCGTTGTGGTCGTTGGTTGATGCGGTAGCTTCTGGCTTGTTGTAACGCCCTACCAAGGGGAAGTAATCCGTACCATTAGTAGATCCTAAAACCTCTACGTAGTCAAAATTACGCTCAATGTCATATTTGGTATAGAATTGTACAAGTACCTCTCCAGCTCCAGAAATATCAATAGGGTCAGAGGTTAAAGTACCTGAACTACTGTTTGAATAAGGAATCGTGTTTGAACTTCTCACAGAACGTGTTCCTGTAAAACCGTCTAAAGAAGAGTTGTTCCAAGATCCTGTTGCAGACCAGTTGCTCAAAGCATCTGAATCTGGGTTGTCCTCAAACAGTACTGATGGACTGTAAACCTTTTCGATCTCAGTCTCGTAAATCACAACCCCTTCATCGTTTTCTAAAGAGATGGTGTAGGTAAACTTATCGTTTACTTGAATGTTAGTGTCTAAGCTTACTGGTGTAGATACATTGGTACGAGCTGCTGCTCCAGAAATACCAAGTCCATTAGCTGCTAAAGTCACAGCAGAACCAGTCATATTGGTCCCTGGTGTAATTACCAAGTTAAAATCACTAGCTGTTTGTCCTACACGCTCAATACCAAAGGTAAGGGTAGGAGTCAAGCTGGTAATGTCTGATTGTGTCATATCGTGGAACTTCGCATACTTTCCTCCGTAGTAAATAGAAGAAAGATAGTGGCGCACCACATTTTGAGAGATCGGCAAAATATCAAAAGAGTCTGGCCAGAAACCAGTTCCTCCAATCTCTGGAGTTGTACCTAAGATGTTTTCTCCAGATCCTACAGATCCGTTAGAATCAACAGGTCCACCAAGCATCCAGTCATCAGCAATACCGTTCGCTGGAGTAAAAATGGTAGCTCCAGATACATATCTGTTATAACGAGTCATTTCAGCATGCCATGCGTGCATTTCATTCTCACGTCCTGTTACGTTTCCAGGGTTTCCTCCATATGGGTGGGGAATACTGTTGGCAAAAGTGTGGTTCATCAAAACGATCTTAAAGTCACGCAGTGGCGCTCCACTCCATGGGAAAGATACATCCGCAGTACCGTCCCAAAGCATAAAATCACGCAGGATACGAGATTCAGGCTCAGACCAAGGACTTGTACCTCTATAAGAGTCAGAACTTGGAGTCCCTGAAGATCCAGAACCCGCGGTTCCCCAGAAATAGTCAAAGTTTCTGTTCAAGTCCACACCACGAGAAGTGTTTGAAGAGCTTACTGTACTTGATCCAGAACTTGGATTCAAGTTTTTACGCTGCAAACCTCCTCCGCCAGGAGTAATGGTTTCATTCCAACGCAAACCATCAGGGTTTACCACAGGAATGAAATAAATTTCGTTGTTGTCTAATAAATGAGTAACGCGGTCATCAGAACCGTAATTCTCTAAGAGATACCACATAAAGTAGATGTTACTCATCATGGAGTTCACCTCACGAGAGTGGATCATAGAAGTAAAGAGCATTGCAGGCTTAGAACCTTCTGCAGAAGCTTGATCGCTGGTCATTCTTACGTAATATACGGTTTGACCATTCCAATCGTTAGCAGTTCCCGAAGAGTTGTTACCCCAAGTAACTTCTCCACTAGGTGATGCATCGGCCTTTGCAGATACCAATCCAGGATACAAAGATCTCATTTGGTCAAGCTCGGCTTCTACTTCAGAAATAGTCAAACATCCACCAAAGCTCGCTCCTAGATTAAAGTTAGCAGGAATGTTGAAGGTTTGGTCAAACATCCCGTAATCTTGCAAGAAACTGTCTTGTGTAGCGTTGTTGAAAGAAGTCTTAGGGGCTGCAGCTTGCATGGCTTTTAAACGGGCCAGCTCTGCTTTAGCAGCAGGAAGATTCTTAGAGGCTACTTCTTGATAGTGGGCATAAAGGTCATCAATGACTACTTCATAGGCCACATTTAATGATTGAAGTACGGCCAATTCAGTAGGCTGTAACTCCAGTTGAAGCTTTTCATGAGTGTGTTTTACTCCACATCTCAAATCGATTCCATTTTCTACCAGAGTCTTAGCAAGTGCTGGAGAAACCTGGTCAATACGAATTCGTTTTGCTGTTTCTTGGGCGAATAGACCAGTAGAAACGAGCAGTGCCATTACAAATGTAATAGCCTTTAGAGGTAGTTTCGGGTTCATAATGTTTGATTTATTGGGCCAATAGCATGGCGTGTTCATGTTGCGGATCGAACACAAAGAGGAAATCGAAGTAATTCTTTGTCCTTTAAAACAAGCGGTAAAGTAGGCTCGAATTCGGAATGAAGAATACGGGGGTTTCATATTCGATTCGTGGTTAAGGTTAAGTTTAAACGTTAAAGGCTGTAATTCAGCCGTGGACAAAAATGTGTATTAAAATCCATTTGACCAAGAAAAAACACGATTATTTTGCACTTCAACCGTAAAAAGTGCATTTCGTCGATGTTTTTGAGGTGTGAGAATTAACAAATGTTAGTTGATTCTTGTAGGAAATGATTGGTTTGGTGTTGTTTATACCTTAATTTTTGGGTTCACGTGTTTTGGGCGCCCGTTATTGGACTATTAAGTTGTCTCACGGATGGTATGCTTGAGGCAATATTAATTTGGGCGCCTCGTGAAGTACTGAATTGTTGTGTATTGCAGTAAGTCAATTTGAAGTAGTAGTGGTTTGGGCGCCTCGTGAAATAGAATAAATTCACTTCACGACCGCGCTCTTCGCTGTATCTTTCCGCTAGCGTGAAAAGGATGCCGCTGCGATCGCTGGCGCGGGGGTGGGTTACCATGATTGATTTTGATTAAACAAAAACTTAATTCCCGGCAACGCAAGAATTAGCCTAAGGATAATGATACCAGCCAGAAAGTAACTAATAACATAATAGGTGTCATGAATATTAAAAACAAAGGCTGTATCTGAGATATAACTCCATACAAGAAAAAGGATCGCTAAAAGGATTATTAGAAGTTTTATGCGTTTCATGTTGTCTAAGGTAATTCTTTTGAAGAGACTTAGCTTGCGATCACCTTTGCTAAAACTACGGTGATCAAAGACACTCGCTGAGTTCTATAGAATCCCATTTGGAACGACTGGACGTTAGTTTTTCCTAAACAAAATTTAGTTTCACTAAGGGGAAGTCCATGCCCCACCCAAATTTAAATTAGTTATTTAAATACAATGGATCAAGAGTAAATGCTTGGCATTTATAAATATATACAGTTAATTGGTATGTCCAGCTGATGAAATGTTCTCGGCATGTTTTTATGTGGTACCGGTGTAAGCGGAAAGCAGAATGTTTGTTTTTTGGGCGCCCCCTTCTTCGCTAAAGCTTCGAAGGACCGCGCTCTACGCTGTATCTTTCCGCTAGCGTGAAAAGGATGCCGCTGCGATCGCTGGCGCGGGGGAATTGTTGGAGACTTAGCTCCTTTCAGTCGCTGAGTCTTAGTAGGGAAGCAGGAACAAGCATAGGGCCGAGCGTTTAGAAAATGTCCTGTGGACATTTTTAGCGAAGGGGCCAGGCTGCCGCGTTGGCATGAATAAAGACTTACCTCGGCTTCGCCTCGGTGAGTCTTAAAGCTGCCAATTCTTCGAAATGTTGGAGACTTACCTCGGCTTCGCCTCGGTGAGTCTAAATAGGGAAGCAGGAACAAGCATAAGAACCCAAAGCCGCTCTGCGGCTTCATGGGTTTTGTTTTCATTCGCTTATGAAAGCGAGCTTTCAACGCTTTAAAAAACAAAACCCAACACTCTCGTGTTGGGTTCTTTTTTGTAGCGAGAGGGAGACTTGAACTCCCGACCTCCGGGTTATGAATCCGACGCTCTAACCAGCTGAGCTACCTCGCCGTTTTTAACAGCGAGCAAAGATAACAACAAATCTTCTCAAGCCAAATAAAGCAGTCAATTTTTGTTTTATTTTTTTAATTCAAGTTTTATTCTTTTCTACTTTCAAATTAATATATATATTGGAGCGTTCCAATCTTAAAAACGTAATGAGCGACAAAGTCAAATACGAAATGGAGTTTCCTATTCATGTGTCTCCATCCCTCTTGTTTCAATATATTTCCACACCTTCCGGACTCTCAGAGTGGTACGCAGATAATGTGAACTCCAGAGGAGAGCTTTTTACCTTTATTTGGGACGGTAGTGAAGAACAGGCTAAGCTCATCAGTAAGAAAAGTGGTGAACGTGTCAAGTTCCGTTGGATGGAAGATGAAGACACCGATTACTATTTTGAACTCCGCATTCAAGTAGACGAGATCACCAAAGATGTGTCCTTAATGGTCACCGATTATGCCGAGGATGACGAAATGGAAGAAGGAAAAATGCTTTGGGATAATATGATCTCAGAACTCAAACATATTTTAGGATCGGTTTAAATCCGGTTCTTATAAGTGGTATCTTTGCTCCCGTAAAAACGGGAGTTTTTTTATGCAGATCATTAACGGTACCCTCAGTTCAGAAACTAGCATTCACGCCAATGACAATCGCGGCCTAAACTACGGCGATGCGGTCTTTGAAACCCTTCGTGTTCAACAAGGAAAGATCCTTTTTTGGGAAGATCACTACTTTAGACTCATGTCCGCCATGCGAATCATGCGCATGGAAATTCCTATGGAATTCACTCCAGAAGCCTTGAGTGCTCAAATTCAAGAATTGGTTGAAGCGCATGAATTGTCTGCAAAAACTGCGGTGGTAAAATTATTGGTCTACCGCAAAACAGGAGGTTTATACCGTCCGGAGCAATTAGAAGTAGAATATACCATCAGTTTGCGCGCAATAGATTCGCCTTTCTACACTTTGGAGGAATCCGACTATGAGGTAGAGCTTTACAAGGATCACTATTTGAGCCCGTCTTTACTGTCTACCCTAAAGACCAACAATAAAGCCTTGCAAGTCCTGGGGAGTATTTATGCCGACGAGAACGATTACCAGAATTGTTTGGTGGTCAATACAGACAAACAGATCGTTGAAGCGCTCAACGGAAATTTGTTTTTGGTTAAAGGAGATCGTATCAAAACACCACCCATCAGTAGCGGTTGCTTGAACGGAATCATGCGCAAGCAGATTCTTAAGTTATTGCTGGAATTGCCTGACTATTTGATCGAGGAGGGGCCTGTCTCTCCCTTTGAGCTTCAAAAGGCTGATGAGATGTTCATTACCAACGTAGTACAGGGAATCCGTCCGGTGACCAAATACCGTAAAAAACAATACTCCAATACGGTGGCTAAAGACCTTATCGGTAAACTGAATGCCCGCGTGCGTTTGTCTTAATTATAGTGTGGGTTTTCAGGAGCGTTTGACCACAAGGCGTAGTCATCTCCAAATTCTATCATTTTTTCTTTCCAGAAATTTTGATAGCTCATTCCTATGACGCCGTTGTCATAAGGATTTTTCATCACGATCCAACTGTTGATCTGCAGTTCTTCATCCAGCTGTTCACTGGCCCATCCGGAGTAGCCTAAAAAGAAACGGATATCCTCGTGGGAGATCTTTCCGGCTTCAAGAAGTTTCATGACCGCATCAAAATCTCCTCCCCAATAGATGCCGCTGGCTATTTCAACGCTGTCTGGTATGAGTTCTGGGATCTTGTGAATAAAGTAAAGATTGTCTTGCTCTACAGGACCGCCCTTATATACGGTAATGTCTGAATCGATTTCAGGGATGAGATCATTCAATGTAAATTCTAAGGGTTTGTTTAAGATAAAACCAACAGCGCCTGCGTCATTCACTTCCGCGAGTAAAACCACCGATCGGTTGAAAGAAACATCGGTTAAAATAGAAGGCTCTGCAATAAGCAATACGCCTTTGGTTGGTTTTAGTGTTGGCATAAGTAAATCTAGAAATAAATCCCTAGAAAAGCAAAACCCCGCTAATTGCGGGGTTTTACCTTAATTTTATTGCGTTTGTGACTAGTTCACAGAGTTAGATAATTCTGAACCTGCTTTGAATTTTACCACGTTTTTAGCAGCAATTTTGATTGTTTTCCCAGTTTGTGGATTACGTCCTTCACGTGCAGAACGCTTAGAAACAGACCAAGATCCAAATCCAACTAGAGATACTCTGTTTCCTTTCTTAAGAGCTCCTTCTACATTTCCACAAAAAGACTCTAGTGCTTTTTTAGCTGCTGCTTTAGTGATTCCAGCATCGGCCGCCATTGCGTCGATTAAATCTGATTTATTCATAATTTGAACTTTAAATTAAATTAGTGGTTAAACGTTATTATTTTATTGCCTTACAAATTTAAACGGATTATCGGTCCACGCAAGGAATAGCGCGGGAAATGAGCGTTTTTGTTAATAACTCGGAGCCATTGTTAATAAAGGCAACACTTTATCGATAAAATTCATGCAGCCTAGACTCTGCGCGGGTTTATTGGACTTTAGAATCTAACGGGAAGCTAAATCCGTTCAAAAGGTCGGCGGCAGCCATTTTTCGCTTTCCAGACAATTTGATCTCCAGCAAGTTGATCCATCCATCTTCAATAGCAATACGGATCGATTTTTTATCGCAAACCACGCTACCGGTTGTATAATTATGTTCCGCTGGCTCATAAGCAACTTTGTATATCTTGGCCGAAATGACTTCGTCTTCCAAAACAAATTCCGTCCAGGCAGCTGGGAACGGATTGAGCCCTCTTACCTTATTATATATATACGCGCCAGGTAAACTCCAATCGATTCGCGTGTTCTCGGCATGTAACTTGGGAGCAGGTTTAAATGTTTTCTCTTTGGGTTGCGGTTTTGCTTGGACCGTACCGCTTTCAATAGCAGCCACAGTTTCTGCGACCAAAGAAGCTCCCAATTCCATCATTCTATCGTGAACTTCTCCGGTGGTCTCGTCGGGTGCAATTGGCATAGATTTATTAGCTATGATCGCTCCAGTGTCAATTTTCTCATCGATAAAAAAGGTAGTGACTCCGGTTTGAGTTTCTCCGTTGATCACTGCCCAGTGGATGGGTGCCGCGCCGCGATATTCAGGCAAGAGTGAACCGTGTAGGTTAAAAGTTCCAAATCTCGGCATGCTCCAAACTACCTCGGGTAACATTCTAAAGGCCACTACCACAAAAAGGTCTGCATTTAATGCTTCTAAGGCTTCTAAAAATTCCGGAGCTTTAAGTTTTTGCGGCTGTAAAACAGGTATGTTGTGTTTGAGTCCAGCATCTTTAACTGCTGAGGCTTTTAGCTTTCTCCCTCTCCCTGCAGGTCGGTCTGGAGCGGTGACCACTCCAACTACTTCTTGCCCTGCCGCGATCAAGGCTTCAAGAGAAGCTACGGCAAATTCGGGAGTACCCATAAATACTATTCTCATCGTTTAAATCTTGGTAAATCTTTGGTCCGTATTCAATTCAATTAGGCCATCGTCTAAAAGTGCTTGTAAAAGCGCTCCGATAAGCTGCGGAGCAAAATTAAGTCTTTCTGCAAGTTCGTCCCGGCTTAAGGCTTGATTTTCTATAAGGTCAAGAATTTGCTTATTCGCCGGGGGCTTTTGGGTAGCTTTTGAGCGGGAATCGCAGAGATCACAATTTAGGCAAGGTTTATCCAGGACTTGATCAAAATACGAAGCTATCAATTGCTGCCTGCACCCGGAATCCGCGGTGATATATTTTTTTAAAGCGCCAAACTGTTCCACTTTTTGGTTGTGGTATTGTTCAATTTCTTTGCCAAAAGGGTAGAGGGTGCGAGCGTCCTCTCTAGGGGTTAGAAAGGTGATATTCGCGTCAGAGGTGCGCAATTCTAAAGTAGCAACCCCTTGATTGGCCATAAACTCGAGTTGTTCGATCAAAAAGTTCTCCGAGCGATTGACCTGCCTAGCCAAGGGCTTAAGCGCAATTCGGGCCGGAGCTTCTGCGATACCAGGATAGCTGCGAAGCAGTAACTGCCCCAATACTCCCGACTGTGGGTTCTTGTCAAAGAAATCGAGCAGCGCGCTGTTAGGAGCTGTAAATTGAAACTGAGTTTGTTTGCTAAATACCGGACTCAATCGGAGTATACCCAATCGATCCATCATTTGAAAGCTCGCATAGGTCTTTCCAAAGGGCAGATTATAATCCGCACAAAAATTGGCAAAATCAAGCGGGAAGGCTTCAAAGGCGCCTTCTCCGTATGCAATTCTAAGGTGTTGTTGTAAACTGATGTAAACCTGAGTGGTGAATTTGAGATCAGGCAGTTGCTGAACATACATTTGATGCCCTTGTCGTAAATCGTCACTACCAACCAGTAGCACTGCTTGCGCCTCTTTCCGATCACGCCCGGCGCGCCCAGCTTCTTGATAATAACTCTCCAAACTGTCGGAGAGCTGATAGTGAATCACAGCACGTACATCGGCCTTATCGATCCCCATTCCAAAGGCGTTGGTAGCTACCATGACCAGTTGATCACTTTGCATCCATTCTTGGAGTCGTTGTTTACGCACCCCAGAATCTAAGCCACCGTGATAGGCCAAAGCTGGTATACCAGCTGCTTCCAAATTCTGTGCTAGATTTTCCACACCCTTTCTGCTGCGCAAATACACGATCCCAGAGCCGCTTTGCTTTTGCAAGAGTTTGATGAGTGTGTTTTGTTTGTCTGAGACCTGTTTTACATCATATCTCAGATTATCACGTGATAGACTGCTGAGATGAATGTAAGGATCCTTCAATTGAAGTAATTCATGAATATCTTCTACAACACGCTTATTGGCGGTAGCGGTTAGGGCCGTGATTGTCGCCTCTGGTAAAAGCGTTCGCAACACACTTAATTTGGCATAAGCGGGTCTAAAGTCATGCCCCCAATGAGAGATACAATGCGCTTCATCTATGGCGATGAGAGCAGGTTGCATTTGCTTTATTCTGCTTTGCACCAAATCCTGTTGTAGCCGCTCTGGGGATAGATAAAGGAATTTATAATCGCCGTAAATACAATTATCCAATATGCGATCTACAGCATCGAAAGACAAGCCTCCACTCAGTGAAACGGCCTTGATCCCACGTGCTTTGAGCTGTTCTACCTGATCCTGCATGAGCGCTACTAAAGGGCTAATGACCAAAGTAATGCCTTGGTGCATTAAGCCTGGGATCTGGTAACAAAGGCTTTTTCCACCTCCCGTTGGCAAAACGGCCATTACATCCCGACCAGAAATACTGGCTTCAATGATCTGTTTTTGTCCAGATCTGTAGCTGGTATAGCCCCAATATTGTTCTAGCAACTCTTGGGGGCTCATTAGAGTTTTAATTGATTGCGTATAAAATTGACCCGTTCTGCAATGGTCAAACGAGGAACTTCAACCAAGTCATAGCCAAAATAACGGTAGCGCAGATTCAAGCTTTCGTGCAGGTCTACAGCCTGCTCAAAGGTCTCGAATCGGCCTCCGTCGGCATGGAATATATCCTCCCAAGGCGGCATGATAAATACCTGGTCATAACGGTGATCTGTGCAGTAGGCTTCAAACTCAGCCCCGTACTCTTGATCAAAGTAGTCCATATAGGCCAGCACATCAGGCAAACCGCGATCATAAAAAACCGGGCGTGTATCGAGATGACCTCCTGCAAAGAACTGCTGCTGTCTCCCTAAGAGCAGGCGTCTGTTGAAACTATCGGAATCTTTGGCAAAAACAATGGGGTTGGTTGCCACTTGTGGGCTGTCTTGAGTGGCGGTCTCTTCTGCAGTGAACTCGCGTATCACCTCGGGGAATATGTGAAAGCCCTCATTTCTTAAGGCATTGATAACGGCGGTCTTGCCGGTGCCGGGAGCTCCAGTAATTACTACACGATGATCCTTGTGTTCCATTGCTGTAAAGATAAGCGGTTTTTAGCGCCTTAAACCGAAGGCAAAAAGCGGGCCGATTTTCAAGCAAAGTTGCAGATAATTTTTTCGTTGTGAAAGGCGTATCTTTGTAGCACTTGAAATAGTTCAATATATTCATGAATAATTCCCAAAAGACCGAAGAGTTTTACCAGCGATTGAAAGCACAATTGGAAGAGAATTTCAGTTGGCCTTCTACCTATTTGTACAAGTTTATTGTTCCTTCAGATCAAGAGAAGATCAACACCATTAAAGACATCTTTGCAGATAGTGGGGCCAATCTTCAAACCAAAGAATCTTCTAAGGGAACCTTTACCAGTGTGTCTGTTAAAGTACGGATGAAATCCCCAGACGCTGTGATTGAAAAATATTTAGAAGTTTCCAAGGTAGAAGGGGTGATTTCCCTATAATTTACTATTTTGCAAACTCTAGGACTTACCCTTTACTTACTAAGCATTTCATTTTGATAGATCAATTAGAATACAATACCGAGAGACCGCATTTGCTCATTCCGGAATACGGCCGTCATATACAAAAAATGGTGGACCACTGTTTGGCCATTGAAGACCGTGAGGCACGCAATAAATGTGCTAAAAGCATCATTGCAGTGATGGGGAATTTAAACCCGCACTTGCGCGATGTGCCAGATTTTCAGCATAAATTGTGGGATCAGCTCTTTATCATCTCAGATTTTAAGTTGGACGTGGACTCTCCATACCCAAAACCGTCTATAGAGGAATTGCGTGAAAGACCCCAACACTTGGGCTATCCGCAAAACCATCCGAAATATCGATTCTACGGGAACAACATCAAGCGTATGATTGATGTAGCTATTGGATGGGATGAAGGCGATATGAAAAACGCTTTAGTGATCAACATCGCCAATCACATGAAAAAGTCTTTTCTGAATTGGAACAAAGACACGGTAGAAGATGCTGTGATCTTTGAACATCTCTTTGAACTATCAGAAGGGAAACTCAATTTGAAAGACTCTTCAGAAGACTTAAGCGATTCTAGCGATCTGCTTAAGACCAAAAAACGATTCCAACAAAAGAAGTCCTCAGGCAAAAAAGGAGGCAGAAACAGAAAACGTCACTAACACCTACATTTTTTAATGGGTACATTTCAGATCGAGGGAGGCCATCGTCTCCAAGGTGAGATTCAACCACAAGGAGCTAAAAACGAAGCATTACAAATACTTTGCGCAGTCTTACTGACTCCAGATGAAGTTATCATTGAGAACATTCCCAACATTCGGGATGTCAACAAGCTCATTACCATTCTGGGTAATCTCGGTGTAAAAATTCAAAAGTTGGGAGAAGGTCGATACGCTTTCAAGGCAGACGACGTAAATCTCAAATACCTGGAATCTGAACTCTTTAAAGAGGAGGGAAGTTCCCTTAGAGGTTCTATTATGATCGTTGGGCCACTCTTGGCTCGATTTGGAAAAGGATACATCCCAAGACCTGGTGGAGATAAGATCGGTCGTCGTAGACTGGATACTCACTTTGAAGGCTTTATTCGATTAGGAGCGAACTTCCGCTACAACAAAGAAGAGCGCTTTTACGGTGTAGAAGCTCCGGACGGTTTAGAAGGAACTTATATGCTCTTAGATCAAGCCTCTGTAACCGGAACTGCCAATATTGTCATGGCTGCGGTTTTGGCCAAAGGCACCACAACGATCTACAATGCGGCTTGCGAACCCTATTTACAACAGCTCTGCAAGATGCTTAACGCCATGGGCGCTAAGATCAGCGGAGTAGGTTCAAACCTCTTGGTCATTGAAGGCGTGGAGTCCTTAGGTGGCTGTACGCATCGTATTTTGCCAGATATGATCGAGATTGGATCTTGGATCGGGTTGGCGGCAATGACGCGTTCAGAGATCACCATTAAAAATGTGAGTTGGGAAAATTTGGGATTGATCCCAGATACCTTCCGCAAATTGGGAATCAAACTAGAGAAGAAGGGAGATGATATTTATATTCCTTCTCAAGAATCTTATGAGATCCAAGGATATATTGACGGATCTATCTTAACAGTTGCTGATGCACCTTGGCCAGGATTCACTCCAGACCTTTTGAGTATTGTCTTGGTGGTTTGTACCCAGGCCAAAGGTTCCGTGCTCATTCATCAAAAGATGTTTGAATCGCGTTTGTTCTTTGTGGATAAACTTATTGATATGGGAGCCAAGATCATTCTTTGTGATCCGCATCGCGCCACGGTGATTGGACATGATTTTCAATCAAGCCTCAAGGCGACAACCATGGTATCTCCTGATATACGCGCGGGAATCTCCTTATTGATTGCAGCACTGTCTGCCAAAGGTACCAGTACCATCAATAATATTGAGCAGATCGACCGTGGTTATGAACGTATCGATGAGCGCTTAAGAGCAATTGGAGCAAAGATTACGCGCCTGAACTCTTAGCCTGTGAGCTAGACTGTTGCTTACGATTTTTATTGATCTCGTCTTGTAGTTTTCTACGGATCTGTTGTTCGCGTTCTAAGCTGCGCTGTCTGTGGCTTTCGTATTCGTCTTCTACTTCTTGAAGTTTTACACGAGAGGCCTTGGTCTCTGCATTACTGCTTTTAAAGCGGAAGATAAAGATCAACAACAAAAATAGCAGACCTCCAATGATACTCCACATTATGGTGTTGTAAGTACCTTTGCTTGTTTGACTGCCCAAAAAGCTCATATTATCTACGGCCTGTTGCGTATTACCAAGTTCGGCTTGCAGATTACTCAATTCTTGCTGCAATTGAGCAACCTGAGATTCAAGATCTCCGACTGTAGTTTTTAATGCAGTTACTTCTGCCTTATAAGAAGCAACCGTGTCGCTTACCGCTTTTTTAAGATTGTCAAGTTTATAACGCTTTACAACTTTGTAATCTTCATAACGATTGGACTTATCAATCACATCGACAAAATGTTCGTCGAGTGTTTTAACAGACTGCTGCGCAAAAGCGGGGGAGCTGGCCAGCAGAGCAATAAAAACGAAAAATTTCAATACAGGATTCATGTGTGCTAGTTTTCTAACGAGGTAAATGTACACCTTGAACGCATAAAAGAAGCCTCGAAGCGCTTAAAATTTGTATTAAATCGACGAATAGGCGGTTTTGCCTTATGCCGATTGAGGTTGAGTTTCCTTTATACTACAACTCAAGGCTCCAGACGGACAGCGTCTGACCTGTTTGACAATTTGCTGCAAGGGCGCGCCCTCAAGATCGATCCACGGAATTACTGAAGTTCTAAATACCGAGGAAAGCTCTCTAGCGCATCGCTCTGCGTTGATACATTTTTTGGGCTCAAAGGTGACGGTCAAGTCACTACTGGAGTACTGGTGCAATGGGGCATTCATAGGTTAAGATTTGCGGGGTTAGTAATTTATGGGGCGAATTACATCGTTAAATATACCAAAATAATCGATAAAATACCATGTGTATGGAAAATTCGCACAAATTTATGTTAAATGCAACCATATAGTACTGAGCTATTTAAGGAAATCTTAACTAACTAAGGTTGAAGATTGAATTAACTTCGCGATTACACTAAATTCATTAACATGAGAAACTATTTCTTTCTATTGGTACTTGCTCTTTCTGCTACAGCTTGGGGTCAAGTAAATACCCCTGCACCCAGTCCATTTCAAAAAGTGGAGCAGAAAGTCGGATTGACAGATATTACTTTGGAATACTCCCGTCCAAGCATGAAGGGACGTAAAGTCTTCGGTGACCTTGTGCCTTACGGTCCAGTATGGAGAACAGGTGCAAACGCCAACACCAAAATCACATTCAGTTCTGCCGTTACTATCGGCGGAAAAACTCTTGAGCCTGGAACTTATGCGCTTTACAGCAAGCCAGGGGAGAAGAGCTGGGAGATCATTTTCTATAGCGATGCTACCAATTGGGGAAACCCGCGTCAGTGGGACGAGTCTAAAGTTGCTGCATCCGTGAGTTCTCAGGTTTGGTCTATGGATATGCCTGTAGAAACTTTCACAATCACTTTTGATGATCTTTCTAACAATTCAGTTAATCTGGGAATCATTTGGGAGAACACTTATGTGCGTGCAACCATTGAAGTACCTACTGATGACGCTGTAATGGCAAGCATTGACCGTACTATGGCTGGTCCAAGTGGAAACGATTACTATGCTGCTGCTGTTTATTACCTGCAAGAAGGCAAGAACATGAAGCAGGCCCAAGAATGGATAGACAAAGCGATCTCAATGCGCAAAGATCCTGCGTTTTGGATGTACCGCCAAAAGTCTTTGATCCACGCTAAAATGGGAGACAAGCAAGGTGCAATCGCCGCCGCTAAAACTTCTTTGGAATTGGCAGAGAAGGCTGGTAATAAAGATTATATCGCTTTAAACCAAAAATCACTTAAAGAGTGGGGCGCTAAATAAGCACTGACTCTAACTTATTAAAAAGGCGTCTAAAACAGACGCCTTTTTTTATGCTTTCCGGTCAACGCTTTGAAACAGTATTGCGATGATCATGACTAGGGCACAACCTATTAAATTGAGCCAGAGGTAAGGAATTGCATCCCAGAACCACAAGGCAATGATAATGGCTTGGGTCAGTATTGCAGCAGCAAATACAGCCCGACTTTTCACGTGTTTGATAAAGAATGCCAGTAGAAAGATCCCCAAAACGTTCCCGTAGAAAATGGAACCAATAATATTCACCAACTGAATCAGATTCTCAAAGAGGTTCGCTACACAGGCAATTAAAATGGCCAGAACACCCCAAAGGGCTGTAAACCATTTTGATTTTTGGATATAGAACTTCTCGTCTCGTTCTACGGCTTGACTGCGTTTATAGATATCAATGGTGGTAGTCGTACCTAAGGCATTGAGTTCAGAGGCTGTGGAAGACATGGCTGCAGATAGAATCACCGCCAACAACAACCCGATCAACCCTTTGGGTAGATTATTCAAAATGTAGTGAATAAAGACATAGTCCTTATCATTCACTGTGGCGTTTGGATCGACCTTTAAAATAAGTTCTTTTGCCTGTTCCCGCAGCTGCTTGTCCTGACCCTGCAAACTTTTCATTTGATTGATCAGTTCTTGGTTCTCGCTACTGCTAGAATTAGCGGCCATAGCATTTTGTACGGAGAACAATTCGGCTTCTACTAAACTGCGCTGGTTTTCAAGGGACTTGTATTGATCTGCATATGGGCTCTCCATGACTTCAGCCACATTGCTTGGATTAAAGTGCAAGGGCGCGCTGTTGTATTGGTAAAAGACAAAGACCATCACTCCAACCAATAAAATAAAGAACTGCATGGGCACTTTTAGCAAGCCGTTGAACATAAGCCCAAGCTGACTCTGCTTTACAGATTGCCCGCTCAGATAGCGTTGTACTTGGCTTTGATCGGTACCAAAATAAGAGAGCATCAAAAAGGTTCCACCAATGATCCCGCTCCAAACGGTATAGTTGTTTTCAAAATCAAAAGAGAAATCAAGGATGTCCATTTTACCGCTAGCGCCGGCAATATCCAATGCTTTGGTAAAGGTTACCTCTTCTGGCAAGCCGTCTAAGATCAAATAGAATGCAATGAACATCCCAGCAAAGATCACGGCCATTTGTTGTTTTTGCGTTACGCTAACGGCTTTGGTGCCACCGGTTACGGTATAGATGATCACCAATACCCCAATAATGATATTGAGCATATAAAGATCCCATCCCAAAACGGCAGAGAGAATAATGGCAGGAGCAAAAATGGTGATCCCGGCAGAAAGTCCACGCTGAATTAAAAATAAAAAGGCGGTCAATACTCGGGTTTTTCCGTCAAACCGTTGTTCCAAGAACTCATAGGCTGTATATACCTTGAGCTTGTGGTATAAGGGAATAAAGACCATACAGATGATGATCATGGCAATGGGCAAACCAAAATAGAATTGCACAAAGCCCATTCCGTCATGAAAAGCCTGTCCAGGAGTGGACAGGAAGGTGATGGCACTGGCCTGAGTGGCCATGACAGATATACCCACGGTCCACCATTTAGCAGAATTTCCTCCGCGCAAATAGTCAGATACTTTGCTGTGCTTACGTGTTTTCCATGCGCCGTAGATCACAATAAAGAGTAAGGTCGTGGCTAGTACCAGCCAATCTTCTAGTTGTAAGCGATTCATTGGCTGAACTGATTCATGAGTAAATAGAACAAGATTCCATAGGCTAGATTAGCCACTAGGATCAAGGTATACCACTTATTCCAATGTTTGGGCGCTTTCATTATTTCCCTATGGATAACAGATTTGCAAACAAACGATAAGCACCGGGTACACCTGCGGGCAGTTCTCTAAAGAAACTCAACCCGGTGTAGATATAATGTCCTTTTCCGTGTTTGGCAACCAGTAAACTACCTTGTGACGGGCTGCTGGCTTGTTTGTCCTGCATTTGCAGTATGGCTTCATATTTGGAATCCCAGCTGCTCGGGAAGTACAGTCCGCGTTCTTGAACCCACCCTTCAAAATCTGCAGCGGTGATCTTGTTTGGACTGTTAAGCAAAGGATGCTCTGGTTTTAGTAGTGTAACCGGAGCGTATTCGTCAGTAACACGTTCTCTGGAAAGTTGCAAGGGGTAAGGAGCAAAATCGTCCGTAACCAAACCTCGGCTTGTATTGTATTGGACAATGACATTCCCACCATTGGCTACATATTGAGAAACGACGTCTTTCTTGAATTGCAATTCTTTTACGGTATTGTAAGCGCGAACACCAAAGACCAAGGCGTCAAAACCGGCCAATTTAGTTGCTGTGAGTTCTTCTGGTGCTAGGGTGGTCACTTGATATCCGATCTGCTCCAAACTCTCGGGAATGGCGTCTCCAGCTCCTTTTACATAAGCGATCAGTTCGCCGCGTTTGTCAATTGGAATACGAGCTACCTTAGCCTGAGAAGGCATCAGTACGTTTTGATACGGAATATGCGGATAATCGATCTGAATCAATTCTTGCGTAAAGGCTTGCCCATTCAGCATCACTACTGGTGCAATGTAGCCTTCACTTTGATTGTTAGGCGGTGTTACTTGAAAATTAAAGCGTTGTTTCTCACCTTGGTTCTTTAAGCTGAAGTCAATAGTGGCCGGACTTACTTTCCAACCTTCTGGAACATTGAGCTTGAGCGTGGCGGAGACTCCGTCTTTTCCAGCACGAACTACCACTGGAATTGTTCTGCTTTTGGTGTCTGCAAAGATGATCACCTTTTCTTCTATGGCAGTTGTCACTTCTGGCAGTACATCAAAAGGACGATAAACCTCACCATCTACAGGGTCATTGAACTTATACACAATATTGCGGTAGGCCGTCATGTTCACGCCATTAATGCTCAAATTGAACATTACGGGAAAGCGTTGTGGAGCTCTAGGCAGCCCTACATAGTCTTCATTGCTTACCTTGTACATTCCCAGCGTCCCCGGTTCTTTTAACCAGTAGGGCGCTGTATATTCTTGAAGTGGACTAAAGGTACCACTCACACTTTCTGCGGAGTATCCTTGGTTGGCACCGAGGGGCATAGCCGCAAACATATCCGGAAACTTCACCACTGATGAAGAAACACTGTTGAGTTTCACATTCAAGTTGGATCGGTTAATGGCCTCTATGCGCACCGTTGGATTGCTGTCAAAAGTGGCTTCTTGCTGATTGGAGACGGCTTCCAGAAAAATCCCACTGCAATCCAGAATGATCTGTTTTAGCGCATTGAGCTTAATGGTCTTCCAGTGGCTCTCAGGGAGTTTTTCCAAAAGCTTGTACGCCTCTAAAAGTTGGGGCACATTGGCCGAAGGGTCTTGAAAATTGAAGTTTTTCGTAACCTCAGAGATGATTGCGCCAACAGCGGCGCCACCTTCTAGTCGCGACCAGGAGGTATCTACACCTTCAAAGAGATTGTCTTTGTTTTCTGGAAAATCTCCTTTAATGAATTCTAGCCACTCGGTTTGTGCGCCACGGCTACCAGTACTTCCAAAACCTTGTGATTTGTGCATGCTACGGCTTAAGGCCGCGATCTCTCCGTTAGACAGACCAGTAGAAGGGAAGTAGTTTCCGGTTTCTACAGAAAGTAAATTCGTTTTGTCTGCTTGAGCAAACTTCTCTCGACTTCCATAAAACCACCAGCTGGTGTTAAAGAACAAGCGTTTTGGTTGCCACACGCCGTATTTTTGAGCAGACTCTGGGAACGCGTTTGGATCTCCGGCAAGATCAAAGGCTTCAACACTTAACATGGCAGAAGAAGTGTGGTGTCCGTGGGTGGTGCCTGGAGTACGGTGATTGAATCGGTTCACCATAATATCTGGTTTGAATCTTCTGATATTCATCACCACATCGCGGAGAACTTCTTCTTTATTCCAGATCGCTAGCGTTTCATCAGGGTGCTTGGAATATCCAAAATCATTAGCGCGCGTAAAGTATTGGCTACCGCCGTCTGTAGCGCGAGCAGCGAGCAATTCTTGCGTTCTAATCACTCCTAGAAGTTCACGGATCTCTGGCCCGATAAGATTTTGTCCACCATCGCCTCTTGTTAAGGAGAGGTAGGCAGTTCTGGCTTTGACATCATTGGCCAAATAGGAGATCAATCGGGTGTTCTCATCATCCGGATGGGCTGCAACATAAAGCGCAGTTCCAAAGAAGCTCAGCTTTCTGAGGTCTTCATAAATTTCTGAGGAGGTTGGTTTTTCTGGTTTTTGGCCCCAGCCGAGAAGGGGAAGCCCAAGGGCGAGCAGCAGTAAAAAGCCTTTTAAACGCATGGGTGGTAATTGGAATGGTTTGCTCAAATATAGCCAAATTCAATCCCCTGCTTCAGGCTGTTAGGGCTTCTTTAACATTTATTCCGACTGACTATTTACAATTTCACTCAGGCCTTGGTAAACCAAATGTGTGGGCAAACCCATCACCGTAAAGAAAGAACCTTCAATTCGCGGTACGGCTACATAGCCCAACCACTCCTGTATTCCGTAGCTTCCTGCCTTATCATAAGGTTTGTGCGTGTCTATATAGTAAGCGATCTGCTCTTGGCTCAGCTCATCAAACCATACCTTCACCTTGTCATGCATGATCAGTTGCTTAGAAGTAGTAGTGATGCAGATGGAGGTAATGACCTCGTGATAATTTCCAGACAGCGCTGTGAGCATGGCAATGGCTTCATCACGATTGGCAGCTTTTTCTAGAGGTTTTCCTTGAAGCCAAACGATGGTGTCACTGGTTACTAGTATATCTTTTTCCTTAAGATCATCAAATGGTGTTGCCTTCAATTTGGCCAAATAGTTGGTGATCTCTTCTTCTTTTAGGGAGTCTGAGTAGACTTCCTCCACCGGGCGAATATCCAAGACAAAGTCAAACCCCATCCCTTTGAAGAAATTCTGTCTGCGCGGTGAGGCAGAGGATAGGATCAGTCTAAAGTCTTTTAATTGGTCTTCTAGCAACATTATTTATAAGGATATATCAAAAGTGAAACGAGCCCAAGTACCATGGTGATCTTCAAAAGCAAAGAAAGAAAACGGTAATCCTCTCTAGAGTCGGCAGACCAGCTTTTAATGCAGAACAGCAATAGTGGTGCGCCCAGAGCTATGAAGAAGTAGGCCAACATCAACTCAGAATACAAAAAGTTGGAATAGCCATAGTACAATACAGCGGTTAGGGTAAAGACCCCTAAGGCAAACACAACCATAGTGCTGCGCTCGCGACCAATGGCAATAGGTAAGGAGTTCACGCCAAAGTTCTTATCGCCATTAATATCAATGATGTCTTTAACGATCTCTCGGATAAAATTCAGCACAAAAGCAAAAACGGCATAGTGCAAAAGCAATCCCATGACCTGTAATTGCAAGTCTTGATTCGCTGGATGTGCTACAGGTGCCAAATCAAAAACACCGACAATCAAAACCACAAAGGCAGTGAGTAGGGCTACTAAGAAGTTTCCGGCCAGCAGTACTTTTTTCAATGAAGTTGCGTAGAAGTAGAGCAGTACAGAAACCAAGACAAAAAGGGCAGCAAAGTTCGCCTTATCAATGGCATAGGCTACATAAAAGCCAATAGCCACGCCAAGAACGTTTAAGGCAATATAAAAATTAAAGGCCCATTTCTCGGAGATCTTTGAGCCAATTAGCGCTTTGTCGGGCCTGTTGATCTGATCAATGCCATGATCTTCAATATCATTGATGACATAGCCGCCTGCAGCAATTAAGGTGGTGGCGAGGATCAAAAGGATAAAGTTGATTGTACTTAGTGCTTCACTAACGCCAAAACTGGGAAAGAAAGCCCATTTGATCACTGCTTGGGTCGCAATGATGATCAACAGATTCTTCCAGCGGATTAATTGCAACAATGCGCCTACACCCATTTTGCGTGAACTTTTAAAACCTGTTCAATTAAATCTCTGGCACAACCTTCACCGCCGCGTTTGTGAGAGATATACGCAGAGCTTGCCTTAACCTCTGGGACTGCATCCTGCGGGCAAGTAGCTAAGCCTACGGCTCGCAGTACAGGAATATCTGGAATATCATCTCCCATATAAGCGATCTCATCTGGACTAACATCGTGCTCTTGGCAATAGGCTTCTAAGAACTGTGTTTTTTGGTGTGCTCCCAGATATACTTGTTTGATTCCCAAACCTTCTAAACGGGTGCGTACGCCTTCATTGGTGCCACCGGAGATGATGGCTACATTAAACCCCATGTCTACTGCGTATTTTAAAGCAAATCCATCTTTAATGTTCATGCTTCGAAGCAGTGCTCCGTCTGTCGTGACAAGGACTTTTCCATCAGTCAATACACCGTCCACATCAAAGATAAAGGTGGTGATCTGGGCTAATTTGGTTTTGTAACTCATGTATTTTGAGAGTTTTGTATGGCTTGGGTTAATAGGGTATAAAGCTCTTTATTGGCTTCTGATTGTATGCTCAGATGCGCATCAATAATGCCTTGATCTCCGCGTTTAGCAGGTCCTGTTTGCACCTCTGTTGGGCGATTGTCCATGACTTTTTTGGCGGTCTCTAAAATAAGCGGATGTAAAAGATCAAACGGCAGTTCGCGGTCTTCCAAGATTTCATGGGCAGTTTGATACAATTGATTCACAAAGTTATTGACGTAAACAGCCGCTAAATGCAGGTATTTTCTATCCTTGCTATTCATACGTACCACACGTGTGGTCAACAGTCCACAGAAACGCTCTAAAAGTTCATAATCTTCTTCACACTCAGCTTCCAAACAAAAAGGAATGCTTTCAAAGACAACTGTTCTGGTCTTGCTGAAAGTCTGAAGCGGATAACAAACAGCCTTTCTTTTACCTTTTATTGCGTTTAAGGTTTGTGCGCCAGAAGTATGGGCCAAAAGGCCGTGTTTTTCCTGTAGTTTTTTAGAAACTGCTTCTATGGCGTCATCACTAACAGCGATAATAGTAAGGTCTGCAGCGGGTAGCGTTTTTGGATCTGTAGTGGTCAAATCGGCGTCGAAACTCGCTAAGGTCTCTGGGTTTCTGCCCAGTACACCAACCAGCTGAATCTCTTCCAAATTCAGGATGGATTCATACAAATGATGGGCGAGGTTTCCGCTGCCTACAAGAGCCAGTTTTATCATAAAAACGAAGGTAAGGAAATTTTGCTGGTAGCGGAGCGATTAAACAAAATTGCTCTTCTGTTTTTCAATGCTAAAACTTCTTGTGAATTCCCCTGTTTTGAGCTCAATTTTTTGGTGCTTGTTTCGTAAATTTGCATCAAAATTGCGGAATGCAAAACAAGCTGCTCTCTATCCTCTTTTCAACGCGATTAACTGCGGTACTCTTTATCGTTTTTGCTGCAGCCATGGCAGTAGGTACGTTCTTAGATGCCTCTCAGACCACATCGCCCACACCTTTCACCAATCATTATATCTACAAAGCCTGGTGGTTTGAAGCCATAATGGCCTTGTTTATGATCAATTTCATTGGGAATATTAAGCGTTACAGACTGGACAAACGAGAGAACTGGGCAACGCTCTTGTTGCACCTTTCTTTTATTCTGATCTTGTTCGGAGCCTTCGTTACCCGATACATTGGTTATGAAGGTGTGATGCGTATTCGCGAGGGAGAGACAGAAAACACCATGCTTAGTGCAGAGGTGTATTTAAAGGTTTTTATTGATGGCGACTCTATTGTTGACGGCATGAAACAGCGTCGCAACCTGCAACCGCGTCAAGTGAATTTTTCAGAGCGACTTGTAGACAAATACAAAGGAGATGAGATCCTCAGCACAGATTATAACGGACAAGAGGTCAGTTTTAAGTTTTTAGACTATATCTCTGGAGCCAAGGAAGACCTGATCCCTGGAGACGAGGGAGCGCAGTATTTGAAGTTGGTGGAAGCCAATGACGGGAATCGGCACGAGCATTGGTTAGCCGATGGAACGGTTACTCAAGTACACTCGTTGGCCTTTGCTTTCAATAAGCCAACTACCGGAGCCATTAATATCTTTTATAGCGAGGACAAGGGATTTGAGATCTCAACCCCATTGGAAGGAACCTATCTCAGGATGGCAGATCAGCAGCAAGGTGCTGTAGTAGCCGATAGCGTGCAGCAGCTGCAACTCAGATCACTTTACCAAATTGCGGGGAATCAGTTTGTATTCCCAGAAGGTTTGACGCAAGGAAAATACGGAATAGTGAAAGCGCCTAAGGAAGAGCAAAGTCAAGTAGACGCTTTATTCTTAGAAGTAACTTCTGGAGGGGAGACCAAGCCTTTGACTTTGATTGGTGGAAAAGGGAACGTGCCGGACGTGGAATTAACCAACGTTGGCGGTTTGGAGATCTATTCCAGCTATGGTGCCAAAGAACTGGAGTTGCCCTTTAGTTTGACCCTAAACGACTTTATTGCGGATAAATATCCAGGAACCGAATCTGCGTATAGCGCCTTTAAAAGTAAACTCACGGTCAATCCAGAGTCTGGTGATTCTTTTGATTACGACATTTATATGAACCACGTTTTGGATCAAGGCGGTTACCGTTTCTTTCAAGCTTCTTTTGATGCCGATGAAAAGGGCACCATCTTGAGTGTCAATCACGATTTTTGGGGAACCTGGATCACCTATATCGGTTATTTCTTATTGTATTTAGGATTGATGTTGATCCTTTTTGATCGCAGAACCCGTTTCGGCAAACTCAAACAAATGTTAGAAAAGGTGAAAACCAAAAAGGCCGCTTTGATGATTGCTGCATTGATTGGTACCGCTGGATTTGCGCAAGATTCTCATAACTCCGGCTTGTCAACAGAGGACATAAATGCGCAGATCGTGGAAATGGCCGTAGATAAAGAACACGCAGGCAAGTTTGGCCGTTTGATCATTCAGGACAATGGCCGCATGAAGCCTATCAATACCTTCTCATCGGAATTACTGAGAAAGATCAGCCGCAGTGATAGCTACGCTGGGCTAACGGCAGATCAGGTGTTCTTGTCCATGAGCCAACATCCGCAATTGTGGATAGATGTGCCCATCATTTATTTGCCAAGAGGAAACGACAGTATTCGTAAGATCATTGGAGTACCCAAAGACGTCAAAGCAATTTCGCTTTTAGACATAGTAGATGAGCAGGGGAATAACAAATTGGATCCCTATTTGACAGAGGCTACCAGAAAGAACAATCCCAACAAGTTTGAAAAGGATTTCATCAAAGTATACGAACACGTTTATCTTCTCAACCAGGCCCTTACGGGAAGCATCCTAAAGATATTCCCAGTACCGGGTGATCTCAATAATACTTGGGAATCCACGTTGGCGATTCGCACACGCATGAAGACCAAAGACGATTCCATCAAAGGACAGCTCTTGCCCGTATATCTGCAAACCCTACGTGACGCCCGTTCTGACGGTAACTATGAAAATGCAGACAAGCTTTTGGAAGCCATCACGGTCTACCAAAAGAACAACGGGAGTGAGGTATATCCTTCAGATCAAAAGATCGACGCAGAGATCGCCTACAATCGAGCAGACATCTTCAACCGCTTGTACAAGTATTTTGCGATGATCGGTTTGATCATGTTTATCATGATCATCTGGCAGATCTTTAACGAAAAGAAATTCTTAAAAGGAGCCATAAACGTTTGTCGCGTCATTATTTGGGTCTTCTTTGCCCTAATGACCTTAGGACTGGCTGCTCGCTGGTATATCAGTGGTCACGCGCCTTGGAGTGATGCCTATGAGTCTGTCATATATGTAGCTTGGGCGACAGTCTTCTTTGGATTGGCCTTTGGTAGAAAGTCGGTGCTTACTGTGGCTTCTACAGCTTTTGTGGCATCCATCATTTTATGGGTGGCACATGAGAACTGGTTAGACCCTTCAATTGCCAACTTGCAACCGGTGTTGGATTCTTATTGGCTGATGATACACGTAGCGGTGATCGTAGCGAGTTATGGGCCGTTCACCCTTGGAATGATCCTAGGTATTGCTGCACTACTGCTTATGTTACTTACTACCAAAAAGAACAAAGAGCGCATGAAGCTCAATATAGAAGAGATCACCATCATTAATGAATTGGCCTTAACAGTCGGTTTAGTGATGTTGACCATTGGGAACTTCCTCGGTGGGCAATGGGCCAATGAGAGTTGGGGCCGTTATTGGGGTTGGGACCCTAAAGAGACTTGGGCCTTGATCAGTATTATGATCTACGCCTTTGTGATCCACATGCGATTGGTTCCTGGACTGCGCGGACGTTGGACCTTTAATTTCGCTGCTGTCATCGCATATGCATCCATTATGATGACCTATTTTGGGGTGAATTTTTACTTGACAGGATTACACTCGTACGCCAGTGGAGACAAACCGATCACTCCGGGCTTTGTTTATTACACCCTAGGTTTTGTTGCGATCTTGAGCACATTGGCTTGGATCCAATACAAGAAACACTATAAAAAAGCAAAGGCCTGACGCTTTAAAACGCACAGGCCTTATACTTCGCTAAGTTAGCCGTCTAGTTATAGATATAGTCTGGTTGCTGATCCAACATACGATAGTCGTCTTGGATTTGTTCAGCGATTTCAAGTTTGCGATACAAAGTAAGTGTCATGCGCTCGACCTCACGTTCGCTTAGGTTAAGTATTCTTGCGATCTTATGATTCTCCTTTCCTTCTGATACGTATTGTAACAAACGGGTTTCTGTGGCATCTAGATCGTAGTGATCAATAAGGTTCTCCATATAAGCTTCTTCTGAATCTACGTCGGCAAGTGCAATACCGCGTGAAAGCGATTCAATACGCTTCAAGTAAATACGCATCTCTGTACTCATGAGTTCTTTCTCCTCTTTAATAGAGCGCATTCTGTACATAATGGCGTAGCTCAAGACGAGCATTTCAAAAACGCTACCGATCTTAAGGTGTACTGCTTGAATGTTCAAGAAGTTCAACCCCAAGGATTTTAAGAGGTAGAAATCCGTCGCCATAACGAATAATAAACTGTAGGAAACCACAAAGATTCGGGCATATAATCCTGCGTTCCACAAGCGAACTCCGGTTACTAAATAGGTGAGGGCCACTGCAAAGAGCATGATCTGACCTACGGTGGCGTAACTGTATTCGCCGAATCCCCAATACAATCCAAAGGACAGTCCAGCAACGCCAAGTAAGGCTAATGTAAACCACTTGAGTCTTGGGAAGTGCTGAGAACTACGTAAAAACTGGCAAGAAAAAGCCGCTCCCATAAATCCAACACTCAGTTGAAGGATAGGCTCTAAATATAAATTGATAAAGCTTCCGGTGATTCCAAATAGGTTGAAGAGGCCATCCGTAAAGGCATAGGCCAAACCAACTGTGACCAAAAACCCGGCATACTTTAAAAATACCTTTTCATCAAAAAGGACAAAACACATCAAGTTGATCAATACCACCATGATCGCAAAACCGTAGTACAATCCTAATTGAAATAGGGTCTTTTGGGTTTCAGCGTCGTAGATAGCCTCAGAAGTAAGTTCCATAGGAACCTGTGCTTCCTGATTCAGTTTGACCTTTAAGAATAGGGGATAGTTGGTTGCTTCACTGAGCTTGTAAGTTGTAAAGCGAGTAAAACCTTCCTGACCAATGTTCAAACCGCGGCTGTTATAAAGCGTCGCATCATAAACGTGGGGACTAGGAAGTGTCAATACCTGATTGTGGGTGTTAGATCCGAAGATCTTAAACCAATACGTTCCATTGTTCAATCCGAAGTTCTCTAAGCCGTATGGGGAATAATCGGCAACGGAGGCAGACTTGAAGTCTAGCTTCTCTGGAGAATCCTGCATATAGCGCACCTGCTGTTGACCAAGGGCATTGAAGGTCAGGCAAAGCAGGAGGCCTAAAATAAAGCTCCTGTACATAAGTATATCAATCAATTTGGGACTCGAAAGATATAAAAAACCTTCATTGACCGATAAAATAATGCACTTTATCGATAAAAAATGTGAAAAAAAGTAAGATTAGGTGTAAATTCCTACAAATGGAATTAGCAATCCTACAAGTTAGTGCCCAACCATGTCTTCTGGGCGCACCCAAGCGTCAAATTCTTCTGCCGTGAGGTATCCTAAACGTACCGCTTCTTCTTTTAAAGTAGTTCCGTTGGCGTGAGCAGCTCCAGCAATCTCCGCAGCTTTATAATAACCGATCTTAGTATTAAGCGCGGTCACTAACATTAAAGAGTTGTTGAGCATCTTGTCAATTACTTGACGGTTGGGTTCAACACCACGCGCACAATTCAAGTCAAAGGAAACACAGGCATCTCCGATCAACTGTGCAGATTCCAAAATGTTTGCGGCCATAACCGGTTTAAAAACATTGAGCTCGTAATGTCCTTGCATTCCACCAACAGCAATCGCTACATCATTACCCATTACTTGTGCACAAACCATGGTCAAGGCTTCACATTGGGTTGGGTTCACTTTTCCGGGCATGATAGAAGACCCAGGCTCATTCGCTGGAATGGTGATCTCTCCAATACCCGAACGCGGTCCACTGGCCAACAAACGGATATCATTAGCGATCTTGTTCAAGGAAACGGCCAATTGCTTTAATGCACCGTGAGTTTCAATGATAGCATCATGAGCGGCCAATGCTTCAAACTTATTCTGAGCACTTACTAGCGGGAGCTGTGTGAATTCGGCAATGTACTCTGCTACGCGTTTTGCATAGCCTTTTGGGGTATTGATTCCTGTACCTACGGCAGTTCCTCCTAAGGCCAGTTCACTCAAGTGATCTAAGGTATTCTTCAAAGCAGCGATACCGTGGTCTAGTTGAGAGACATAACCGCTAAACTCTTGTCCAAGAGTAAGCGGAGTTGCATCCATCAAGTGGGTTCTACCAATTTTAACTACGTCTTTAAAGGCCTCTGATTTCTCACGCAAAGTGTCGCGCAACTGTTCTACCCCTGGAATTGTAGTTTCTACCACCTTTTTATAGGCGGCAATGTGCATACCAGTAGGGAAGGTATCGTTAGAGGACTGTGATTTATTCACATCGTCATTGGGTTGTAAGGTCTTTTCACCTTCACCAATGGTTTTTCCAGCCAACTGATGTGCGCGGTTCGCGATCACCTCGTTGACATTCATATTACTTTGAGTACCGCTACCCGTCTGCCAAATAACCAGCGGGAACTGATCGTCGTGCTTTCCTTCAAGGATCTCATCACAAACGGCTCCAATAAGGTCGCGTTTTTCAACAGCTAGGACTCCCAATTCACAGTTGGTGTAGGCCGCAGCTTTTTTCAAATAAGCAAAACCGTAAACGATCTCCAAAGGCATGGAGGCAGGTCTTCCTATTTTGAAGTTGTTTCTAGAGCGTTCGGTTTGTGCGCCCCAAAGCTTGTCTGCAGGTACTTTAACTTCTCCTAAAGTGTCTTTTTCTATGCGGTATTCCATGGTTGTAATTTTATCATTGCAAAGGTAAATATTGAGGTGCAAAAGTGCCCCTTAAGGAGGGGATAAATTTTTTTTACTGAGGAGAATAATTTTTTAGATTTTCATTTATCTTTGCAGCATACTAAAAATAGTTACCCATGTTCGAATTTGACCAATATCTAGGATTTTTAGCATTCTTAACCATCTTGACCATCGGTTTTTGGTTGATGATCTTTTTGATCAGCATCATTCCTTACTGGATTGGGGGAGCATTAATGGAGAAAATGAAAATGAAGCGCGACGCTAAAAAAGCGCAGCAATAAAGCATTCATTTAGAGATAAAAAAAAGAGCGGTCAACTGACCGCTCTTTTTTTATGTCTTATGGACGTCCTTGGAATTCAAAGTCGTCGTCTCCGCCGCCTTGTCTGCCGCGTTGTTGGCGTCTTTTCTGTTGATTGAATCTGTAAGTGAATGACATGGTGAATTGTCTTTCCCTCCACTGGAATTCACTTTCTTGGGTAAAGGTAGGGGTGTTGGTCTCACTGATTCGCTTACGGCTGTTGAACAGATCACGAACGTTGAAACCTAGTGTTGCATTGTCGTTAAACAGATCTTTAGCGAACGCTAAATCAATGGATAAAATCCCTTTATTTCTGGTCTGAGCATCCTCACGCGGTCCGCGATAAAACGCATTGGTCTGCCAATCGATCTTAGCTGGTAAAGTTACTTTAGAGGAGAAGCGTGCAAACCAGCTGGTGTTATCTGCACTAAAGTCAGTACCGTTGAATTCTCCCTCAGTGACAAATCGGAAGAAATTGAAACTACCGTTCAAGCGTAACCATTTGGTCGGATTGTAAAGCACACCAGCTTCTGCACCAAAGCGCTCGTTGGTTGCCAAGTTAATAGGAATGGTACGCACAACCGGTACGCCGTTTGGAGTAACGTCTCCCGTGTTTTCTCGAATAAACTGAAAGGCATCCGTCTCGTATTGGTAGTAGACAGAACTGGTCAGGGTCAGCTTTTCCCAACGCTTCAAATACCCAAGATCAAAAGCAGAGGCAAAGGCAGGGTTCAATCCTGGATTCCCTTGAAAGATGTTAGCTTCACTAGATCGAGAAGGGAAGGGATTCACAAAGAAACCACGCGGTCTGTTGATTCTTCGGTTATATCCAAAGGTGATGTTCTCACTTTCTCCCAATTCATAAATGAGGTTTACCGTAGGGAAGAGTCCGTCAAAGGTTTCGTCAAAATCCACATCAAAGTCATCTCCAACAGTGGGATCTATTTCTGTCACCGCTCCTTGTTGACGTGTAGATTCGTAACGCAATCCTAAAAGGAAGGAGAACTTTCCAAATTTATTCCCGTATTGGGAGTAGATGGCGTTCACATCTTGCTGAAAGGTAAATACGTTAGACAGATTTCCATTGCGCTCAAAGACGCCGCTAGTACCCACTTCTTCTAAAACTTGAAAGTCGGTCACGGTTTCTCTGAATTGTCCGCGATATCCTGCCTCAAATTGGGCATTTTCCCCAATAGGCAACACATAATCTGCTTGGATCAAGTAGTTGTCGCGAGATTCATCTGTGGTAATGTCTTCTGCGGGTAAGGTCTCTGGATCAGGGAAGGCCGCGCGCTCTTCAATAAAGTTAGAGGCTTCCTCAGTGCGCTTATCGTATTGCAGGTCCACAGCAAGGTTGTGACCATTGTCATCAAAGTTGTTGGTGTAGTTTAAAGCGACTTGGTAACTATCGCCAATCTCGTTTTCGTTCTCAATACGCTCGGTTTGCTCCGCCAAAGTGTTGGACGCGTCAAACTCATCTGTAAAGTTTCCGGTTCTGTCGTCATCATTACCGGTACGGTAAAAACCAGAGGCGGTAATGGTTGAACGATCCGTTAAATTATAAGTTATTCCCAGGTTAGTGGTAATTCCTCTGCGAATGCGGTCAATGTCGCGATCTTCAATTACCGTAGGGTTTTCAATACCGTCAATATCAAAGTCATTTCTAAAAAAACCATTTCCTGGAGATTCTTGATATCGAACCGAGGTCGTATTGAAAATGTTGAATTTCTTTTGGCGGTAGTTGATGTTTCCAGTAAGACTGGCACCCCAAGGGAAACCTACATTAGAAATGATAGATCCATTAAATCCTAAGTTCTTATCTTTTTTAAGTACGATATTGATGATCCCAGCAGATCCTTCTGCATCATAACGCGCCGAAGGGGAGGTGATCACCTCTACGCGCTCAATGGTCTCTGCAGGCAATTGACGCAAAGCATCCGTGTTTCCGAATCCTGCAAGCGCACTTGGGCGCCCGTTGATCAAGATCTGTACATTTCCATTACCACGCAGGTTGATGGCTCCATCCACATCTACGGTCACCGAAGGGACATTATTAAGGGCGTCACTTACAGTTGCTCCACTGGTGGTAAGGTCTTTACCGATATTATAGATCTTTTTATCTAAACGAACCACAACTTCCGTGGTCTCTGCAGTTACCACCACCTCATCTAAACTGGCGGCATCCAAGGCCATTCTTACTGGCGGCAGCTCTGTGGTCTTGTTCACCAGAACATTTTCTTTTCGAACCGTTTTGTAGGAGATATAATCATATTGAACGGTGTAGACGCCTTCAGGAACAGAAATAGAATATTTACCGTCAATCTCTGTAATTCCGCCAGCAACCAGGTCATTGGTGGCATTAAAAAAGGAAACTGTGGCAAATTCAAGCGGTTGCCCGGTTTGCTCATCTACAATAGAACCTTTTACGGTGTAATTTCTTGCATTGGCCTGCCCAAAAGTGAAGGGAATCACAAATAGAATAAGGGCAAGCGTGGTTAGTGCTTTTAGCTGCATTGGGTAATTTTTTGGCGAAGTTAGACCTATATATCCCGCAGCTTCCCTAAGGTTATGTTAATCTTGTTTAAGAATTTGCAAAAAAGCTTCGGCAGCTTCTAGAGGTCTTCCCACCACAGCAGCATCAGATGTACTTAAAATAGGACGTTCTATTAATTTTGGTTCTGTGATCATGGCCTTGATCAAATCAGCTTCAGACAATTCCTTGCCTTTGTAGTCTGCTTTCCAGACGGCTTCTCCCTTGCGGATCAATTCCACCGCAGTCATTCCCAATTTATCTATAAGCGCCTTTAGTTCCTGCTCAGAAAGCGGATCGGTCAAATACAATCTTATGTCATGAGAAATACCGCTAGACTCTAATAATTGCAAGGCTTCTCTAGATTTTCTACAACGCGGGTTATGATATATGGTGATCATGGACATAAGGTTTAATTAAAGCTTCAAGTTCTAAGGTGTAATCGTGCTGCAGGTCTTCATGCAGCTTTCCTATTTTTTGTTCGATCTGATTGATCTGTCTCCAAAAAATATTGGTCAAGACTTTGTTTTCAAAGATAGATGGTCTGATCTCGGTTAGACGATAACAAAAATGCATCAAGAGCTCAACAGCAGTTTCATTCTTATTTGAATAACGAATAAATCGACGAAGCTCGCGAAGAATCTTGCGAACACTCTTTTTAATATAATAATGCGATTGCGTATTGATGGATTCAAAACTGGTATCCATATCGGCTTGTAAGGCGGAAATATACTGTTCTTCGTCCTCAGCATCAAAGAGCAAATAACTGAGCATTTCCTTGTTGTCACGCTTAAAACGACCCAGTTCCAAACACAGTTGGATCAAGGCTTCTCGATCTTGGAGCTGCAACTCTTTTTTAATTTGCGATAAGGGCTGTGGTTTAAGACCCATAAAAGAAATCTTATTGCGCTTTACCTGAGATATGCCCGGCAACGATCATCGCGTCAGTCTCCGCCAAAGAACGAAACACTTCAAAAGTCTTTCCCTGAGTGCGCTGGGCGCCCATCGCATTGCCGTATTGGGCTGCTTTTACATAGGCTGTGTCTTCTTCTAAAAGACCAAAGGCTATTCCGCCGGCAAAAGAATCTCCACATCCTGTGGTATCTACCACGTGATCTACAATTACAGGTGATACATGTTGAGCATGCACCGCTCCGTCTTTAAGGGTGTAAACCATAACGCCGCGGCTGTCTAAGGTGACGTAAAGTGACTTTAATCCGTGACTCAGGCAGTGTGCAGCAAACTCAGGCAATTGCGATTCACTCATGGCGTCATGAGCAGCGAGTTCTCCTAGGTCATATTCGTTTTTAAACCAACTGCAGTTGGCCTCTTCTAAATTCATCTTCAATACATCGATATACGGCAACCAACGGTCCCGATCTACCCAGAACTTGGTCACACGGTCTCCGCGATGGGTTAGGGCAGTAGTAGGTCCGTGCGCATCAAAGACCACGGTGGCTTCGCTGTTGTTCTTTATGTACTGTAAGGTCTCCAAAGGAACTTCAAAATCGGTTACGGGAACACAAACAAATACGTCGCAATCCAGCAAAGGTTCAACGTCTTCAGGCGTAATTGGCGGCATGAAGGCTGTTTGTTTTTCCTTCCGATTATTCTGATCCAAAAATTGCAACTGGATCACATCTCCTTGATCTTGCGCATCGGATATATAATCTGTATTGATATTGGCATAAGGGGCTAACACATCCAAAACCCCTTGATAATCGGCCTTGCGAACATGAGTTACTGGATAGACCACCCCTTGATCACCTAACAGGCGAGAGAGTGCGATTGCCGTGTGGGTGGCCGCACCGTATTTCTGAATGACCTCACCGTGGTGAGTAACGATGTGATCCCTTGGGATGGGTCCTAAAACTGCAATTTTATACATAACTATAGTTCGTCTGCCGGTTTCTCCTGCCCGGTCATCATTAAATATTCTTTTAAAAACTCGTCCAAAGCGCCGTCCAATACTGCATCAGTGTTACCGGTCTCATAATTGGTGCGCACGTCTTTGATCAATTTATAAGGATGCAGCACATAATTTCTGATCTGCGATCCCCATTCAATAGCCTTCTTTTCTGATTCGATCTGATCTCTGGCCGCTTGTCTCTTTCTGAGTTCTATCTCGTACAACTGCGATTTAAGCATTTGCATGGCTTTCTCCCGATTCTCTAACTGTGAACGTGTTTCACTATTGTGGATCACAATTCCAGAAGGATGGTGCGTCAAGATGGCCTTGGTTTCAACCTTGTTCACATTTTGACCACCGGCACCGCTAGATCGGGCAAAATCCCAACTGATGTCCGCAGGATTGATGTCGATCTCTATGCTGTCGTCTGCCAAAGGATAAACATATACAGAAGCAAAACTGGTGTGGCGTTTAGCATTGCTATCAAAAGGGGAGATGCGCACCAAACGGTGTACACCGTTCTCACTTTTTAGCCAGCCAAAACCGTATTCTCCGTCAATTTCTAAAGTTACTGTTTTGATCCCAGCCACATCGCCCGGTTGAAAATTGAGCTCTTTGACCTTGAATCCTTTTTTCTCCGCCCACATCAAATACATGCGCATAAGCATCTGCGCCCAGTCGCAACTTTCCGTTCCACCAGCACCTGCGGTAATTTGCAAGACGGCGCTCATGTCGTCACCTTCATCGCTCATCATATTTCTGAACTCCAGGCTTTCCGTGGCTTCTTGGGCTTTTGTAAAGGCAGTGTCCACCTGCTCTTGGGTAGCTTCGTCCTCTTTGTAGAATTCCATGAGAACCTCGGCTTCATCAATTAGGGTGACGGCTTCTTCAAAGTCGCTGACCCATTTTTTTTGGCCCCGAAGTTTCTTCATAAAGACTTCTGCTTCCTTGGGATTGTTCCAGAAGTTAGGATCGAAGGTCTTTTCTTCGTCATTCGCTATAATGACACGCTTTCCGGCAATGTCAAAGATACCTCCTTAACGCATCCTGGCGCTCTCTAAGATCTTTGATCTGATCTGTTGTAGTCATACTTGCTTGTTAGTCATACAAAAATAGAACTTCAAGGTCTGCGATGAAACAATTTTGACGTATTTTTATGCCTCTAGCAAACCAAAATCTTATGAAGCGATTGATTTGCCTCTTGGCAATTGTATGTTGTATCTCCCCAGTAAATTCTCAATTCTTAGAAAAACAGGAAGACCTACAAGCCTTCAAAGGCTTCTTCGATTTTCATTACAGCTCCAAAGCGGGTGCCATTTACCTAGAAGTTGATAAACTCGATCAGGAGTTTTTATACGTGCATTCGTTGACTTCGGGTCTGGGTTCTAATGACATTGGACTAGACCGCGGGCAATTGGGTGATGGTGTTATTGTAAAGTTCATCAAATCGGGCAATAAACTGTTATTGCTGCAACCCAATCAAGATTACAGAGCCGTTACGGATAATGAAGCAGAGCGTAAATCCGTAGAGCAGGCCTTTGCTAAATCTGTTTTGTTTGGCTTTGATATTAAAGAAACCACTAAGAGCGGTAGTTATGTGATCGATCTAACTCCTTTCTTAATGCAAGATACTCATGGCGTAGCTCAACGCCTAGCACGCGCTAAGGAAGGAAAGTACAGCTTGGACAAAACTCGCAATGTACTTTGGATGGAACGCACCAAGGCTTTCCCTAAGAATGTGGAATTTGAAGCCATGTTGACTTTTAAAGGGCAACCCACAGGTAGAAATGTGAGCAGTGTAGCACCGGATGCCAGTGCATTGACCGTGATCCAGCACCACAGTTTTGTACAATTACCAGATGACGGCTATTCACCTAGATCTTTTGATCCGCGCAGTGGAGCTATTCACAGATCGTATTTAGATTATTCCACGCCTATTTGGGAACCGATCCGCAAACGAATGGTTGTTAGACACCGCTTAGAGAAGAAGAATCCTAACGCTGCGGTAAGTGAGGCTGTTGAACCTATAATATACTATTTAGATCCAGGGACTCCTGAGCCGGTACGGTCTGCGCTTTTAGAAGGCGGTCGTTGGTGGAATCAGGCCTTTGAGGCTATTGGTTATAAAGATGCATTCCAAGTGAAGATCCTCCCAGAGGATGCGGATCCTATGGACCTGCGCTACAATATGATCCAATGGGTCCACCGATCCACGCGTGGTTGGAGTTATGGAGCGAGCATAGTAGATCCACGTACTGGTGAGATTTTGAAAGGACACGTAAGTCTGGGTAGTTTGAGAATTCGACAGGACTTTATGATCGCGCAGGCTTTGATGAATCAGCCCTTTGCAAATAGTGATGACAATTACCAGCCCATGCTAGAAATGGCCTTGGCCAGAATCAGACAGCTTTCGGCTCATGAAATAGGGCATACCTTAGGTTTTGCCCACAATTTTGCAGCCAGCCCTACAGGACGCGCCAGTGTAATGGATTATCCGCATCCACTCTTAAGAATGAAGAACGGACAGTTAGACATCAGCAATGCTTATGATACAGGTATAGGCGTTTGGGATAAGGTCACTGTGGCTTATTCCTATGGAGATCCAGCGGCGGGTCAATCAGAGAAAGACTATTTAAATCAAGTTTTAGCGCAGGCGCAAAAAGACGGTTTACAATTCATATCAGACAGCGATGCCCGTGCTCAAGGAGGAGCTCACGCTTATGCGCACCTTTGGGATAACGGAGAAGACGCCGTTAAAGAATTAGAAGAGGTGTTGAAATTGCGTCAGACGGCTATGAATAATTTTTCTGCGGATAACATCCGCAGCGGAGAACCATTAACGGTACTTGAAGATGTTTTTGTACCGCTGTATTTCTTCCACCGCTACCAAACAGAGGCTGCAGTAAAGCTAATCGGTGGCTTAAATTACAACTACTCGGTTAAAGATGATGGCAATTTGATTCAGGAGGTAGTGAGTAAAAAGGAGCAATTGAAGGCACTACAGGCCATGATGGAGACCCTAAAGCCCGAAAACTTGGTGATTCCTGAGCATGTTTTAGAGCTTTTCCCGCCGCGTGCTTTTGGGTATTGGAGGGATCGTGAATCTTTTAAAGGAAAGACTGGAGTGGCTTTTGACCCTGTTGGCGCTGCTACAACTGCTGCAGACTTCACTTTGGGGCTTTTGTTGCACCCAGAGCGTGCAAATCGATTGAACCAGCAATGGGCTATGAATAGCAAAAATGCCAGCTTTTTGGATATTATGAATTATCTGAGTGCACAAATCATCTCAGTTTACCAATTCGACACTGAATACGAGGCGGAAATCTCTAAAGCCGTTAAGCACCGCGTTATTCAACATATGATGAACTTGGCCATGGACACAAGAACAACTCCAAGTGTCAAGGCACTTGTGCTGAGCTTCTTGACATCCAATCAAGAGGTTTTGACAGAAGAGGGCAGTTTGTTCTCTCAGTTCTTAGCACTTGAAATTAAAAACTTCATGGAAGACCCGGACGAATACAAGCCGCAATCGGCTCCGACAATTCCTGATGGAAGTCCGATTGGGAGCTTTCAGTGTTCGCACAATCAAGAATAGTAGATGAAAAGATTATTATTCATAGGCTTCTTTTTACTGAGTGTAACGTCATTTGCGCAAAACGATGCCCAATACGTGGAAGGCTTGCTGCGAGATTATGTAGAAGGACTTCAGGCGGATGGAGTGACAGAGATCTTTGTGCGCGCTCATAAATGTGAAGGTAATGTGCAACGCTTTATGCTACGCGATGGCAGCTGGTGTACTTCTAACGGAACTTATATAGATACAGCGGTTGTTTACGCTAAGGATGAACAACTCTATTTGACAAAAATTGACAACTGCGGATTGTTTAAAGCCGTTAGACTTGAGGACCCAAAGATATTTGCCTTTTACAAAGAACACGAGCAAACCCTCAAAACAGAACGACTTAAAGATTACGATACCGATGTCCCATATACAGATACCAAATCTAGGACAGCAGTGTACAATTGCCGTTGGGCTTATGTCTTTTTCACAGGAACGGAGACTTTCAACTCGCGTTATGACGAGATCCAGTTGACCAATGACATGGAGCATCCCAACAAGAATTACGACTACAACAACAATCATCCGCTGGTAGCTTTAGAGGCGATGGTGGATGCTACCTTAAAAGACCTTGAATCCAAAGGCAAACTCAATAGAAAATACTAAATGATAGACCTCAGAAGCGATACGGTTACTAAACCGACACCCGGCATGCTTCAGGCCATTATGGAGGCAGAAGTAGGAGATGATGTGTATAAAGAAGATCCCAGCGCCAATGCCTTGGAGCAGCGCATGGCAGAACTATTCGGTAAGCCCGCTGCTCTGTTCTTCCCAACAGGAAGTATGGCCAATCAAGCGGCAATCAAATTGCACACTCAACCCGGAGAGCAATTGATTTGCGATAAATACGCGCACGTCTATAATTATGAAGGCGGAGGTGTTTCCTTTAATAGTGGGGTTTCCTGCAAGCTTTTAGACGGAACACATGGAAAGATCACTGCAGCTCAAGTAGAGGCAGCGATCAATCCTCCTGATTTCTATCACAGCCCGCTCACCACGCTTGTCTGTTTGGAGAACACCACCAATAAAGGAGGAGGAGCTTGCTACGACTTTGATACCATTGACGAGATCCGAGCAGTTTGTGACAAACACGGTTTGGGCTTGCATTTAGACGGCGCACGATTGATGAACGCCATTGTTGCTAAAGACCAAGACCCTAAAGAATTCGGGAAGCGCTTTGACACTCTTACCGTCTGCTTTAGTAAAGGTTTAGGCACTCCTATTGGTACCGTTTTGATCGGCAATCAAGATCTAATGGACAATGCGATTCGCGTGCGTAAGGTATTAGGCGGAGGAATGCGCCAAATCGGTTATATGGCGGCAGCCTGTCTTTACGCCTTAGATCATCATGTGGAGCGTTTGGCAGAAGACCATCAAAAAGCAAAAGAAATAGGGGAGGTTTTACAGAGCTTACCTCAAGTAAAGAAGGTTGCACCCGTGGAGACTAATATTGTGATCTTTCATGTGGAAGATGAATCGGCCTTTTTAAAAGCTATGGATGACCACAATATAATAGTGAGTAATATGGGGCAAGGAGCATTACGTGTGGTGACGCATTTGGATTATTCCGACAGTATGCACCAAGAGTTCTTGAAAGTCCTCAGAAAAACATTAGCATAAAAAAAAGCCCTGCAATTGCGGGGCTTTGATCTTTTAAAGGACGTTTGGATTTATTCTACTTCCTTAACGTCTGCGTCTGGAGCGTTGTTCTTGATAGATTGAATTCCATTCTCCATACCAGCTTCTGCAGCATACATTTGGCTTGTACCAATGATTTGGCTGTTTGCAGCTTTTAGGTTGAAGTAGAATTTTCCATTTTTAGCCGTGTTACGCTCAAATTTAGCGTCATCGCTAGAATTCTTACGTACAGACTCAATACCATTCATCGCTCCGCTTTTGCTCGCGTATACTTGGCTAGAAAGGATAACTTGCCCGTTTTTGGCTTTCAGTACAAAGTGATACTGATCGGATCCTTCTTTTTGCTTCAATTCAAACATGTTTGTATTATTTGGTGTTAAACTTCGTATGTGTAAGTAAATATCCGAAAAAAAACCTGAAAATCATTTTCATCGAGGCTTTACCCTTCAAAATTTACGGTCTAGGTATTTCATCGACTATTTGTGTTGTTCAACGATTAACGCTTTCGATTTCTTGCAATCTAATGTTAAAGGAATTCTAAGAAAAGGACATTTGCCCTCGTTAAAACAAATCACTAATAAACATCACAATGAGAAAAATTGTACTACTAATCCTGGCCGTAGGTCTCGCGAATCTAACTCATGCCCAAGACCTTCCGTCCAATCCAGAACCTGGAAAGTGTTATGTACGTTGTACTACACCAGACGTTTATGTAAATGAAGATGTGCAAGTTATGGTTAAGCCTGCTTACAAGGTATTAAAAACCGTTCCTGCACAGTATGAAACCGTAACAGAGCGCGTAATGGTAAAAGCAGCCGGTAAAAAATTGGTTGTGGTTCCAGAAAAGTGGGGAACAGAGACCATCTCTTATGTAAAGAAACAAGGTGCATCTACACTACGTGTAATTCCTGCAAGCTTTTCTAGCGACTCAGAGACTTTAGAGATCAAACCAGCTTACGCTCAATGGGAGCTTGGTACCGCAGCACCTGACTGTGCTTCTGCCAATCCAGATGATTGCCGATACTGGTGTTATAAGGGATATCCTGCAGAATTTCAGACTGTAGCTGTTCAGCGATTAGCAAATGATGCGAGCACTACTTCTACGCCTGTATCTGAAGTACCTGCTTCTTACACCAAGCGTGTGGTTGTTGAGCCAGCTCGTGTAGAAGAGGTAGAGATTCCTGCAGAATACGCCACTATTACAAAGACTGTATTGGTTAAAGATGCGCAAGTTGTAGAAGAGACTATTCCAGCTGTATACAAAACGATCACTCGTGAAGTATTGCAAACAAAAGGTGGACTTACTACTTGGAAAGAAGTAGAATGTGAGCTTTTGGAATACAACGACTTGAACATCAACTGGAACTTGGGATCTGCTACTTTGACTGCAGAAGCTAAGCGCGAGATTGACACCAAATTACTTCCTGTATTGAAAGATGGAGTACGTGTAGAGATCGCTTCTCACACCGATTCAAGAGGTACTGCTGCAAGCAACAGAGATCTTTCTGAGCGTCGTGCACAAGCAGTGACTAACTACTTGATCTCCAAAGGAATCAACTCCAGCCGTATCGTATCGAACGGATATGGAGAATCTCAACTACTAAACCGTTGTGCTGATGGAGTTTCTTGTTCTGAGCGTGAGCACAGAGCAAACCGCAGAACGCAGTTTAGAATCATCCAGTAATCCACGTTCAATCCTGTGAACTACTTTTTGAGGAGTCCCATTAATTTGGGACTTCTCTTTTTTTTGCCCATTTTTGGCATGATATCTGTTCCCAATTCAACAACTATGAGAACCTTACTAATTGTTATTGCTATTGTGTTTGCGCAAAGCGGATGGTCCCAAACCGAAGAACAGACCCAATGGTTGACCAATCTAGAAGAGGCCCAAAAGATGGCCAAAAAGAATAAGATGCCCGTACTGCTTTATTTTACAGGCAGTGATTGGTGTGCACCTTGTATTCAATTAAAGGAGGATTTCTTTGAGACTGATGAGTTCCGTGCTAAGACCCAAGGCTATTTCTTGGTAAAGATTGATATTCCACGGAGAATGGATATCGTATCTGCAGAACAATTGGCCTACAATAAAGAGGTTCTTAAAAAGTATAACTCAGACCGTTCTTTTCCTTTGTTGATCGCGTACAATCACAAGGGTAAGAAAATAGGAGAGGTCTCAGGTTATAGCAGTCTTCGCGATACGACCTACCACTATGAACTGCTGGATAAAATAGCCAACAAATACTAACCGAACATATTGTCTAGCCCAGGAATATTGGGCATTCCTTCTTTGGCAACAGCAGCCAATTCTGCCTCATTCACAGAAGTTGCTTTCTCAATAGCTTTATTTAAGGTGATCACCAAATAATCTTCTAGTTGCTCTTTATCGCTCAAGAGTTCATCAGCAATAGTGATGTTCTTGATCTCGCGGTTGGCGGTTAAAGTGACTTTTATGGTTCCATCTGAATTTTGCTCGTCGATCAGAACCGTATTGAGTCGCTCCTTGGTTTCTGCAACCTTGGCTTGGGTCTCTTTGAGTTTACCCATCATTCCCATAATATCTCCAAACATAGCTTTAAAATTATATTCGCTGCAAATTTACTATTTTAGGGGGCCTATACCTAACATTTCGAAACACAAAATCATGTTCAAGAACATCTTCATCTTGGCAGTTTGCACTATTTTTGCAGCTTCCTGTAAACAAGATCAAAAACCTAAAGCGGCTATGGATATCACGCCACCGACGGCAGACAAGAAACCAAAAAATTTAGAGATCCACGGTGATGTGCGCGTGGACAATTACTACTGGCTCAACGATCGAGAAGATGAAGAGGTAATAGATTACTTGGAGCGCGAGAACGATTATTTTGAAAAAATGACCGCGCACACCAAGACCTTTCAGGAAGAGCTTTTCCAAGAAATGAAGGGCCGCATCAAAGAAGATGACGCTTCTGTACCGTATTTCTACAACGGCTATTATTATGTAACGCGTTACGAAACCGGAAAGGATTACCCGATTTATACGCGTAAGAAAGGATCCTTAGACGCTGAAGAAGAAGTGCTTTTTGACGTCAATGAGATGGCAGAGGGCTATCCGTACTACAATCTTCGTGGAATCAATGTCAGTCCTAATAATAAAATGGTTGCCTTTGGTGTAGATACGGTAAGTCGCAGGAACTATACCATTTATGTAAAGAATTTAGAGACCGGAGAGATCTTGGATGAAGCCATTCCTATGACCACAGCAGGTTCTGAATGGGCTAATGATAATGAGACCTTATTTTTCACAGGAAAGGATCCGGTTACCCTCCGCAGTGATAAGATTTACAGACATAAGCTGGGAGACGATCCTACAAACCCAACTTTGGTCTTTACCGAGGAGGATGACACCTTTTACACTTATGTGTATAAAACAAAGTCTGACGATTATATGATGATCGGTAGCACCAGTACGCTCACTTCTGAGTTTCAATACCTGGATGCTAATGACCCAACAGGCGATTTTCAACCGATTCAGCCTAGAGAACGCGGCTTAGAGTACTATGTGTCACACTTTGGAGATCACTTCTATATCCTCACCAATAAAGACGGTGCCAAGAATTACAAGCTTATGAAGACCCCAGTGTCCAAAACAAGCAAGGAGAATTGGGAAGAAGTGATTGCGCATAACGATGCTGTGCTGCTAGAAGATATTGACATTTTCAAAGACTATTTGGTCGTGAGTGAGCGCAGTGAAGGCTTGAACAAACTCAAGATCATTCCTTGGGCCAATCCAGATCAGGCGTATTACTTGCCTTTTGAAAGTGAGACCTATACCGCTTACACCACGCAAAATGTAGATTTCAATACCGAAGTTTTGCGTTACGGCTATAACTCCATGACCACGCCGGCCTCTGTAATCGATTTCAATATGACGACCAAAGAATCTACAGTCATGAAGGAGACCGAGGTTCTAGGTGGAAAATTCAATAAAGACAACTACGCTTCTGAGCGTGTTTGGGCTACTGCTGCAGATGGCACTAAGATTCCGATCTCTTTGGTGTACCGCAAGGGTATGGAAAAGAACGGCAAGAATCCGGTGCTTCAGTATGCTTACGGGTCTTACGGATCTACTACGGATCCGCGCTTCTCTACGACACGCTTAAGCCTTTTAGATCGAGGATTCATTTACGCCATTGCACACATTCGCGGTGGACAATATATGGGACGTCAGTGGTATGAAGACGGGAAGATGTTTGAAAAGAAGAACACCTTTACTGATTTTATTGATTGTTCTAAATTCCTTATTGAAGCTGGATATACCTCAAGTGATCATTTGTACGCTTATGGAGGATCCGCGGGAGGACTACTTATGGGTGCAATTGTGAATATGGCTCCAGAGCTTTACAACGGTGTAATTGCTGCAGTTCCTTTTGTCGACGTGGTAACGACCATGTTGGACGATTCGATTCCACTGACCACAGGAGAATATGACGAGTGGGGGAACCCGAACAACAAAGATTCTTACGACTATATGTTGAGTTATTCACCTTATGATCAGGTAAGTGCACAACAATATCCAAACATGTTGGTAACTACAGGATTACACGATTCTCAAGTACAGTATTGGGAACCTGCAAAATGGGTGGCTAAGTTGCGTGAAATGAAGACCGATGACAATGTTTTACTTTTAAATACCAATATGGACGCCGGTCACGGTGGTGCCTCCGGGCGTTTTGAAGCACTTAAAGAAGTGGCTAGAAACTGGGCCTTTCTTTTTGATTTGGAAGGTATATCTGAGTAGTTTGAAATTTTTGACTTAACTTTGCAGGGTTGAAACCGTAATTCATTCAAGAAGAGCGTGTTTCTTCTGACTAAGCAGAATTTATGAAGGACAAAATCCAAGCACATGATAACGTGCTTTCTCTCATTGGGAATACACCTCTTGTCAAATTGAGCAAAATTACTGCCGATATCCCCGGTAATTTCTACGGAAAGGTTGAAGCTTTCAACCCCGGCCACTCCTCCAAAGACCGCATTGCCTTACACATCATTGAAGAAGCAGAGCGTCAAGGAATTTTATCTCCTGGTGACACCATTATTGAAACGACTTCCGGCAACACCGGATTCAGTATCGCTATGGTGAGCATCATTAAAGGGTACGAATGTATTCTTGCGGTAAGTTCTAAATCGAGTGGTGATAAGATCGATATGCTTCGCGCCATGGGTGCGCAAGTATACGTTTGCCCAGCACATGTTGCGGCGGACGACCCAAGATCGTATTATGAAGTTGCTAAAAGACTTCACAACGAGATCAAGGGATCGGTTTACATCAATCAATATTTCAACAGCTTAAATACAGCTGCGCATTACCGCAGTACTGGGCCTGAGATCTGGGAGCAAACAGCCGGGCAGATCACGCACCTGGTGGCTTGTAGTGGTACTGGTGGTACTATTTCAGGGACCGCGCAATACTTAAAGGAACAAAATCCAGATATTCAGATCGTAGGAATCGATGCTTACGGATCTGTTTTGAAGAAATACCACGAAACCCGTGAGTTTGACAAGAACGAGATCTATCCATACCGCATTGAAGGTTTAGGAAAGAACCTGATTCCAACTGCTACGGATTTTGACAGTATTGATCAGTTTGTGAAAGTAACTGATGAAGAAAGTGCTCACAAGGCACGAGAGCTTGCAACAAAAGAAGGAATTTTTGCCGGATATACCTCTGGAGCAGCGCTTCAAGGTGTTCAACAATTGGGCGAAGAAGGATTCTTTAAAAAAGACGATGTAGTTGTGGTAATTCTGCCCGATCACGGTTCTCGATATATGAGCAAAGTCTACTCAGATAAGTGGATGAAGGACCAAGGCTTTTTTGATGCCGAGCACGAAGAGGTTGTTGGTAACATTCAATATGTCAAATAAGACCCTTAAACAAAATTGTTAAGCCCTGCATTTGCGGGGCTTTTTTATACACAGGAATTCCGGAAAAACCCTGATTATTAGGAATAAATTTATAATTTTGCCCGGAAACTTTAATAGCAAAGATTTGGCAAAGGATTTATTCGAAAAGATTTACAGAGATAAGGGGCCGTTAGGCAAGTGGGCAGAAGCAGCAGAAGGCTATTTCGTATTCCCTAAGCTAGAAGGACCTATCAGTAATCGAATGATGTTCAACGGGAAGGAAGTGATCACTTGGAGTGTGAACGACTACCTAGGGTTGGCAAACCACCCAGAAGTTCGCGAAGTAGATGCAGCTGCAGCCGCACAGTACGGCTCTGCATACCCAATGGGTGCTCGTATGATGAGTGGTCACACCAATTTGCACGAACAACTTCAGAACGAATTGGCTGCTTTTGTAAGCAAAGAGGCTGCTTATTTGTTGAACTTTGGCTACCAAGGAATGGTATCTACCATTGATGCTTTGGTTTCTAAAGACGATGTTATTGTTTACGATGTAGATGCTCACGCCTGTATCATTGACGGGGTGCGTTTGCACTTGGGTCAGCGCTTTACCTATAAGCACAACGATATGGAAAGTATCGAAAAGAACCTAAGACGTGCCGAGAAAGTAGCTGAGAAGACCGGAGGAGGGATCCTATTGATTTCTGAAGGTGTTTTTGGAATGCGCGGAGAGCAAGGTAAGCTTAAAGAGATCGTTGCCCTAAAAGAAAAATACAACTTCCGTTTGTTCGTAGATGATGCTCACGGATTCGGTACCCTTGGTAAAACAGGTGCAGGAGCAGGTGAGGAGCAAGGCGTTCAAGATGATATTGACGTATACTTCGCCACTTTTGCGAAATCTATGGCCTCTACAGGAGCCTTTATCGCGGGAGACGAAGAGATCATCAATTACTTAAAATACAATTTGCGTTCTCAAATGTTCGCCAAGTCCCTGCAAATGCAGTTGGTTGTTGGTGCGTTGAAGCGTTTGGATATGATGCGTTCAAGCACACAGTACAAAGACAAGCTGTGGGAGAACGTAAACGCACTTCAAGGTGGTTTACGCGAGCGTGGATTTGATCTTGGAACCACTCAGAGTTGTGTGACTCCAGTTTATCTTAAAGGAAGTATTCCAGAGGCCATGGCCTTAGTGAAAGACCTGAGAGAAAATCACGGAGTATTCTGTTCCATAGTGGTTTACCCGGTGATACCTAAAGGATTAATTCTACTTAGAATGATCCCTACGGCTTCACACACTATGCAAGATATTGAAGAAACATTAGAAGCGTTCTCAGCAATTCGCGAGCGCTTAGAGAATGGAACTTACAAAAGACTTTCAGCAGCGCTAGCCGCTTCAATGGGAGAATAATAGTTCTAATATATGAATTAAAAAAGCCACCAATTCGGTGGCTTTTTTTATAGGTCTTTTCTAAAGGTGCTGCGTTCCTTATGCTGCACCGGGCCGTAATCCTTCCAGAGTAATTGTACGGCGGTATTCTCGGCCAATTCTGGATTGGTTTCCACTTGGGTAATTCCTTTGGCATTAAAGAGCTTTTGCATTTCCGCAAAAATAATCGCGGTAACACCTTTACCTTGGTATTCCGGATCAATACCAATCAAATAGAAAGCGGCCGTATCGTTCTTTTTCTGTGCTTGCATCAAATGATACCATCCAAAGGGGAATAGCTTACCATTAGCCTTTTTAAGCGCCTTAGAGAAGCTCGGCATCACCACAGAGAAGGCTATGAGCTTGCCTGTATTGTCTTTGATACAGGTGATGTAATCGGGATGGATGAAGTTGAAGTACTTCTCCTTGTAATAATCGATCTGATATTGTTGAATAGGAACAAAGGTCTGCAGACTGTTATAGGTGTTGTTCAACAACTCAAACATTGCGTCTACATAGGGAATGATCTCTTTTTTAGAACCAAAACGAATGACCTCAAGATCATAGCGCTTTTTGATCAAGGCAGAGAACTTTTTCACCTTTTCCTTCATCTCTGGAGGAATAGTCAGGCGGTATTCCACCCAGGTTGCCTGTTTTTCAAACCCAAGCTTTTCAAAATGCTCTGCATAGTAAGGATAGTGGTACCAAGTAATCATGGTATTCAATTCCTCATATCCCATGGTTAAGATTCCAGCCTTTTCCATGTTGGAAAAGCCCACAGGTCCTTCTACATATTCAAGATTGTTTTGCTTCCCAATGGTCTTTACCGCTTCTAAAAGCGCTTTGGTGACTTCAATGTCATCAATCATATCCAACCAACCGAAACGCATCTTTTTCTTACCTTGCTCGTTGATCTCTAAATGATTGATAATAGCAGCAATGCGCCCAGCAATTTTACCATTCTTATACGCAAGGAAATATTGAGTTTCTGCATTCTTGAAAACAGGGTTTTTCTCGCCGCTCAAGGTTTCTAACTCATCATTGATAAGCGGTGGGACCCAATATTTGCAATCTTTGTATAAGCTGAAAGGAAAGCGTACAAAGGCCTTAAGGTCTTTTTTGCTGGTTATTTGTTTGACTTCAATCATGGACGGTCTTCAAAAGGATTTCCGCCATCGTCTTCAACGTCGACATCATCACGGCGGTTGCGCTTTTTCTTCTTTTTCTTTTTGTTGATGGGTTCTCCATCAGGCCCGGTTTCTTCTATATACTCATCTTCTCCGTGCATATCAAAACGATAGCTGGCACCAATTCTAAAGAAGGTGCGGGTAGGAGTGTCCTTCCAATTCAGCAGTACAGAGGCATCCAATTGGAAGTCTTTGTTAAACAGATAAGCCGCACCGCCTCTAAAGAGTTGGTCAGCATAAAAGTCACTTTTTATTCCTTCATTCTCTACAAATGCAGAGAATTTCTCGCTAAAGGCATGCGTCAAGGTCAAGATATAGCTGTATGACGGAAACTCAGTAGTAACACGATCTACAATGATGTTGGTGACAAAAACCCATCCGCCTAAAAAGTTATTCTGAGTAATAATAACCACACGTGGGCTAATGGTCAATTCATCTTCTGGTGTGAAAGGATTGTCCTCAAAATCAAAGTTAGCACCTGCATAAACAGAGATAGCCGGGATCAAGTCGCGCCACTGAAAAGAGTTATTAGCCTTCCAACTGTAGAGGTTTGGTCCTTCTAAGTCTCGTTTTCTATAGGGATCGTAGAGTAAATACTTGGCTCCAACACTGTTAAGCCTAAAATTTGCTTGAGTAAAATCACCGGTAACAAAACCGTCATCAAAACTCACCTCATTGCGCTGGTAGTTCCCAATAGCGTTGATCTCTAAACGTTCTTTTAGCAAGCCGTAGCGAACCGCATAGTCAATGCTAAAAGCACTAGCCTCTGTGTTGAGCAGATCGTGATTCTCTTGTCCTAAACCTAGACCTAGCTCCAATTGCAGTACGTTTTTACCAACTGCAAAAGCCCCTTGCGAATTACCGGGTCTGTTGGAATTAATGGTCTCTGTATATTGTCCTAGAGCAGTTGGAACACTGAGCAGCAGGATGCATAAACTAAGCCAAAGGCGGGTGATCATGGGGTGTTGGTTTGCAGTCAAAGATAGCAGAATTTATTAGTTTTTTAATAGTTCTTTAGCGGCTTCTTGCCCGCTGAATCCCTACCTTTACATCAAATATAAAGTGCATGGATGCATTGAGAACGTTTTTGATCGTTATTTTGGTATTTTTGATGCTGCGTTTTGCGTTAAAGCTCGCAGCACCTTACATTTTGCGCTATGCCAGTAAAAAGCTTCAAAAGCGCTTTGAACAGCAGTTCGGGGCCTTTGAGCAACAGCAGCCCCCTAAACCAGAGGGCAGTGTGCACGTCCACCGAAAGCCTCAAGGAAAAAAACAGGCCACTAAGGTGGTCGGGGACTATATCGATTATGAAGAAATTGATTAATTTGGAGGCTTAAATCCGCTTCTATGGCTGCCTTAAAAAAAGCGCTTCCTCATCTCATTGTTTTAATTCTATTTGTCTTAGCCTCGCTGATCTATTTCAGTCCGGTACTTCAAGGCGATACTATCTTCCAGAGTGATATTGCACAATTCAACGGAATTGCGAAGCAACAGCGGGACTTCAAAGCAGCAACAGGAGAGGAGACCTATTGGACCAACGGTGCCTTTGGCGGAATGCCAACTTATCAGATCGGTGCGCGCTATCCGAACCACCTGATTAAAAAACTAGACCTTACTTTACGCTTTCTGCCTAGACCCGCAGACTATTTGTTTCTATATTTCCTGAGCATGTATGTGCTGCTGTTGGTCATGAAAATAGATTATAAGCTCGCATTTCTAGGCGCTTTAGCCTTTGGCTTTTCCACCTATTTGATCATTATATTGGGCGTTGGTCACAACCTCAAGGCACACGCTATTGCTTATATGCCGCTCGTTTTAGCGGGGATAATTTTGACCTTCAGGCGGAAGTATCTCTGGGGATTTGCACTCACCGCGATTGCAATGGGCTTGGAATTGGTGGCCAATCACTTCCAAATGACCTATTACCTCTTGATCCTTGTTGTGGTATTGGGTATTGCGTATTTGATCGATGCGATCTTAAAAAAGCAACTACAACATTTTACAAAATCGGTATTAATACTCTTTGGAGCCGTATTGTTGGCCATAGGATTCAATAGTGCGAATATCTTAGCCACAGCGGAGTACGCGCCTTACTCCATGCGCGGCAAGAGCGAACTGACCATTAAGCCAGATGGTACTCCCAAAGAGATTACCAACGGTCTTTCCTACGAGTATATCACCGAGTACAGCTACGGTAAATTAGAGAGCTTCAACCTGATGGTGCCGCGTTTTATGGGCGGTGGTTCTGGAGAACCCTTACCCGAAGAAAGCGAACTTATTGAAACCCTACGAGGCTTACCGATCTCTCCAGAAGATGCGAATAATATCTTGAGACAGGTTCCGCTGCCCATGTATTGGGGACAGCAACCCATTATAGAAGCTCCTGCCTATGTTGGCGCCATTGTGGTCTTTTTAGCCCTCTTGGGCTTCTTATTGATCAAGGGCCGATTGCGTTGGTGGCTGCTGGGAGGAATTATTTTAAGTCTGTTGCTCTCTTGGGGTAAGAACTTTGCCTTCCTCACCGAGTTCTTTGTAGACTATGTACCGCTTTACAACAAATTTAGAGCCGTGAGCTCCATGCAGGTGATCATTGAACTGTTATTGCCCATTGCGGCTGTTATTGGCTTACATCAACTCTTTAATGACTTCAATTCCAAGGAGAGCCGCAAGAAGGCATTGATGCTTTCTGGTGGTATTGTCTCTAGTTTGTTGCTGATCTTTTATCTCTTCGGATCGAGTTTATTTGATTTTGAGGCGCCTTATGACGCTGACGTTGCTGCCGCTTTAGGAGAAATAGGTCCCTTACTTATCGAAGGGATTCAGGCCGATAGAATCTCTGTGTTTAAAGAGGATAGCTTGCGTTCCCTCGGATTGGTCGTGGCGAGTTTTGCGGTATTGTTCGCACTGATGCGCCAAATGATCAAAGAACCAGTAGCTATTGGAATTTTAGCAGTATTGATAGTGGTTGATTTGGTTGGCGTTGACAAGCGCTATGTTAACGAGGATGACTTTGTGGACTCTCGTGTGATGGAGCAACCGTATCAAGCCAATGGTGCCGATCTGCAAATTCAAAAGGACACGGACGGTTTCTTTAGGGTATACGATATGACCAGTGCTGCTTTTACCAGTGGGCGTGCGAGTTTCTTCCACAATGCCTTGGGAGGATATTCTGCAGTTAAAATGGGACGTATCAATGATATTAACGATTTCTACCTGATGCGGGAGCAGCCCAATATGAACATAATCAATATGTTCAATGTGCGGTATTTGATCCGTTTTGGAGATAATGGCGGGCCTTTTGCACAGCGCAATCCAGGAGCCAATGGCAATGCCTGGTTTGTCTCCGATTATGAAATGGTAGGTTCTGCAGACGAGGAAATCCAAGCCTTGGCAGATCTAGACACTAAAAATAAAGCCGTGGTTCACACGGATTTTGCCGAACAACTAAAAGGCAAGCGTTTTAGTGTTGATTCCACAGCAACCATCAGTCTTAAAGAATTCGCGCCAAATAAAATGGTCTATACAAGTTCTAGTAGCCAAGAGGGCTTGGTAGTCTTTTCTGAGATGTACTACAAACCAGGTTGGAAGCTCACTATTGATGGCGAGGAGGCTGAATATTTTAGAGCCAACTACACCCTAAGAGCTATGGTTGTACCTGCGGGCCAGCATGAAATTGTCTTCTCTTTTGAATCTGAGGTAGTACAACGAGGAAGCCTATTAAGTTTAGTCTCTGCTGCTGTCTTTGTCTTGATCTTGCTGGGATTCGGATATATGAACTACAGAAATTCAAAGCGAGAAGCTGCCTAGCATGGAGCCCTTAAAAGTTTTGGTAATTACCTATTATTGGCCGCCAGCCGGAGGACCAGGGGTTCAGCGTTGGTTGAAGTTTTGTACCTATTTGCCAGAAAATGGAGTGGAACCTACCGTTTACATTCCCGAGAATCCTACCTATCCCATAGTAGATGAAGCGCTTTCAAAAGAGGTGCCCAAAGATATTAGGGTCTTAAAGCATCCTATCTGGGAACCTTACGGCTTGGGAAAACGATTGGGCAAAAAGTCTACCAAGACTCTGAGCAAGGGTATTATTGATGAAAATCCCTCCTTGTTGAAGAAGTTGATGCTTTTCATTCGTGGGAACTTTTTTATACCTGATGCGAGAAAGGCGTGGGTGAAGCCCTCTGTGAACTATTTGAAGGATCATCTCACAGAGCAGCATTACGATGTTATCATCACAACAGGGCCTCCGCACAGTGTTCATCTCATAGGAAAACAACTCAAAGAGGATTTAGCCATTCCTTGGCTAGCAGATTTTAGGGACCCCTGGACCACCATTGGATATCACAAATCCCTGCGTTTGTTGCCTTGGAACGCCAAAAAGCACAAGAATTTAGAAGCTGCTGTTTTAAATACTGCAGATCAAATTTTGGTGACCAGCCCATCAACTAAAAAAGAGTTTGAAGGGATCACACAACAGCCTATTGCCGTGATCACCAATGGCTACGATACCTCAAACAAACCGCTGAAGCAGCCTGAATTGGACACTCAGTTCAGTATTTCTCATATAGGTTCGCTTTTAGCTAAGCGCAATCCGGAGCCGCTCTGGAAGCTACTTGGGGAATTTTGCAAAGCGCATGATACCTTTAAAAAAGACCTAAAGCTCGTTTTTGCGGGTGTGGTAGCCGAAGAAGTAAAGTCCTCCTTATCGCAATACGGCCTTTTGGAACAGGCAGAATTTAAAGGTTATGTTGACCACACCGAAGCTATTGCGCTTCAACACCAGAGTCAGTTGCTGTTGTTGTTGGAGATCAATGCTCCAGAGACGCGGGCCATTTTGCCTGGAAAGCTGTTTGAATACATGATGGCGCGTAGACCCATTCTAGCTATAGGTCCCAAAGGGAGTGATATCAAAGCTTTGGTGGAAGAGTCGGGTAGTGGTGCCTTTTTTAATTATGAACAGCTCCATGAAGACTATTTAGGCGCTTATGTGCTCAACGCATATCAGTCTTACAAAAACAAGGCGTTAACGCTTGAAAAGAACGCTATAGATCAATTCGACCGAAAAGTGCTTACCGAGCAATTGGCTACTGTTTTAAAAAGCGAAACCCTTGCAAGACATAGACCGTCATAACAAGGGTTCCTAACTAACCAACCAAAAAATGATCTTTAATTTCTTCTACCGCTACGCGAGCTGCGTGCGTTGGAGTTTCTGCTGTTACTGCCGCGTGAAACATTTGCTGAGCGAGAGCTTCTAGAACTGCTAGAACTCATGCGGGTGTTAGCCCGTGATCCTCCAGATCGATTTGCTCTTGAGCTTGATCCGCTAGAACGGTTCATGCTACTGCTGCGCGTAGATCTGCTTGAGGTAGCTCTCTGGTTGCTACGAGAAGACGAACTTCTCATATTCCCAGAAGACCTGCTAGTGCTACGCTGAGATCTCATGTTCCCAGAAGATCTGTTGGTACTGCGCTGTGAGCGCATATTACCAGAGGATCTGCTGTTGGAACTACCGCTGCGTGCTACGGTTTCACGGTTGTTTGTGGTGTTTCCGCGAGTGCTCATGCTGGATCTGTTTCCGCGTGTGTTTGTAGCACTGCCGTTTCGCGCGTTGCTGGATCTTGAGCTTCTCATATCTCGAGAGGTGCTTCCTCCACGAGTATTGGCATTCATGCTTCTGCGGTTGTTCGCTGTAGCCGCTCTAGAACTTCTACCGCGATTAGTAGCTACGGCATCTCTACCTGATCTGCGCGCCGGACGGTAATCCGGGTTAGCCGCTGTTCTTCCGTTTCTGTAGTGGATTCTACTTCCAGGGCGATAGAAATCACGTCTGCCGTTCACATAAGCTCTACGACCTCTATTGTTGTAAAAGCGCAAGTGATTTGCATAAGTGTAGCGCACTGGTGCATAGTATCTGCGGTACGGATAGTTGTACACAACACAGTTGTTAAAGAACGGTCTGGCGTAAAATACGTGCCATGGTCTGTAAACATAGGTTCTGTAAAAAGGGCTAATGAATCCAACCGTATAGTCAAAGTATCCAAAGTTGTTGTAGAAAACCTGTAAGCCACCGACACGTACAATGCGTCTGTTGTTGTATACGATATCTACAGTTCCTGCTCTAGAGATACGTCCGAAGTTATCATAGAAGATCGGTACGTTCTCAATCTGAATCACAGCTCCGTAATCGTCGTACTGAACAAATGCGTCGTAATCGTAACCAGAATTATAGTTGATACTCACTCCAGGAGTATTCACATTTACGTTGACAGTGTTTCCTCCCAAGAAGACAAAATCAAACTGTCCGTCTGGGAATACTGAGAACTCTACACCACCTTCTACGAAGATGTATGAAGATCCGTCAAAGTTGTATCGTCTGTCGTCTGCGCGGGCATCTGAAAAGAATCCAGAAACACTCAGTAAGAGTCCGCTAAGTAGTATGCCAAGTTTTTTCATCACTTTAAGTTTTAGTTTGTAATTGCATTCTGGTTAGCATTACGCTTACTTAAAAGCAAAGGGCGTGCCAAACTTTTAACCTCTTGATTATCAGCAATAAAAAAAACACTGCCCTCCAAAGAGAGCAGTGCTACATCAACTAAATCATGATACTAGTTGCGGCCTCGACGTCCGCGTCTGTTATCATCGTCATCATCGTCCCAGTCATCATCCCAATCGTCATCCCAGTCAAAATCCCAATCGGCATTATTGTTCTGAGTTCTAGAACGTCTACCTGTGCGATAGGTAGTATCGTAATGGCCATTGCCAAAATATCTGTTACCAAAGGTGTAGGTAGTGCTTCCTGCGACTCCACATACTCCATAGACTACATTGCGTCGGTTAATATCACCAAGCGTATGGGTTACGCGTCCGCGCCTGTTGTAAAAGATCTCCATTCCGCCTACACTTACCAAACGACCTCTGCGATATCTCAAAGAAACATCTCCAATGAATCGTACTTTACCATTAGGTTTATAAAAGATGTTGGTACGTCCAATGTTGTGCAGTACACCAAATCGATCTACGTTGAGTCTGTAGTGACCGCGTCCACGGTAACCTCTATTGTGAATCGGTAAGCTTCTGCTGGCGTTGCGTCTTCCGTTGACACGTGTACGTCTGTTGTAGTGTACGGCGTTTGGAAGGACGTAGCTAAAACTGCCATCCAAGAACACTTCAAACAAGATACCATCTTCATAAAAACTTACTGATTGTGTACTTAAATAGCGTTCGTAGTTACCCCAAGGATTGTAAACCTTAGATTCTGTATTCACATTTGCCTGTGTAGAAATTCCAAAAAGGAAAAGACCTACCGTAAGAATTGCTTTTTTCATAATTCTAAAATTTTGGGTTTTGCCTACTCTTTAAGCTTTTCGGCTTGCGCTATTGCCTTAAGTAAACCAAAGGTTGTGCCAAAATTTTAAAACATTGAATAACAGGTTTTTAGACGTGCTTAGTTTGAATCTCTACTTGCAAAATATCAATCAACAATACCAAAACCAGTAAAACGAATGTTGCGGTTTCTTGATCTAGCGTTCTGATCTAAAGGATTTAAAGTAGATCGAACTGCATCCGAATCACTAGCAGTCCCTAGCCAGGTAACACTGCCGCGGGTGTGACTGTATAATCCCTCTGCGTCATAGAAAATGGCTAAACCTCCTAAAGAGCTTAGTCTACCTTGATCATATTCCAGATTGATAGCTCCCAAATGGAGCAGTTGTCCTTCTTTGTTGTATTCCAACTTTAAATCTCCAATGGCATATATGATTCCGGAATGATCCAAAAGCAGGTGATCCCCAGAGTTGGCTCCCAGGTTGGAATGGTGAATACTCATCCGATCAGCTTGCGCGCCTTTGCCTGTTTTAGCACGTTGACCGCGATAATTGTATTGCATGTTTGACGGAAGAGTAAAGGAAAAACTTCCATCCAAATACACATCAAAATGAATTTGCTCATAGACAAATGAGACGTATTGACTCTTGAGTAGTTCTCGATTATCAGAGGCTCGTGTAGCCGTAATTATGCTTAAAAAAAGCAGTAGTGTAATTGTTCTTTTCATAGGTTGCATTTTAAGGTTTACTGCGGATTTTGCCGCGGTAAATGGTTCACCTTAAAAGCATCAAAATAAATGCCAACCTATTGATTTAAAGATATTTAATTCTAATGGGAATCATAAGAAAGGCTTATGTTAAAGCTTCTCTTTTAGATGTTGTGCAGTGAACGATTCGGCCACTTCAACAATCTGCTCTGGAGTTCCTGTGGCAACTACGGTTCCGCCCTTATCTCCGCCTTCTGGACCGAGGTCAACGATGTGGTCCGCACATTTGATCAAATCCAGATTGTGCTCCACCACAATGATGGAATGACCGTTGTCTAACAAGGCGTTGAAAGAATCCAACAACTTTTTAATGTCGTGGAAATGTAGGCCAGTAGTAGGCTCATCAAAGATGAACAAGGTCTTGTCTTTGCTCGCTCCCTTGATCAAGAAAGAAGCCAGCTTAATACGCTGCGCTTCTCCACCAGAAAGGGTAGAAGAGCTTTGCCCTAGCTGAACATAACCCAATCCAACAGCCTGTAGCGGTTTGAGCTTGTCGTGAATTTTGGTTTCACCGTGCTGATCAAAGAAAGCGGTGGCTTCATCCACAGTTAAATTCAAGATGTCGTCGATGCTCTTTCCGTGAAATTGTACTTCCAAGACCTCCTTCTTGAAACGCTTTCCTTTACAGGTGTCACATTCCAAATGAACATCTGCCATGAATTGCATCTCAATGGTTACTTCTCCTTCACCTTTACAAGTTTCACAGCGTCCGCCGTCTACATTAAAAGAGAAGTGCTTGGCTTTATAACCGCGGATATCAGAAAGTTTCTGCGAGGCAAATAAAGAGCGAATGTCATCATATGCTTTGATGTAAGTAACCGGGTTGGATCGACTGGAACGTCCAATAGGATTCTGATCTACAAACTCGATATTCTGCAAGGCATTCTCTGGCAGTTCCAAGCTAGAAAACTGACCCGGCTTATCTCCATAGCCGCCCAATTTACGCTGCAGGGCAGGGAAGAGGATCTTTTTCACTAGCGTACTCTTACCAGAACCAGAAACGCCAGTGACCACGCTAAAACTTCCCAAAGGAAAGCTTACGTCTATATTCTTAAGGTTATTGTGTCTAGCCCCTTTAAGCTCAATGGTTGCCGATGCTTCTCTGCGCTTTTCAGGAACGTTGATGGCCAAGCGACCGCTCAGATATCCCGCAGTAAGCGAATCAGACTTTAAGATCTCCTCATAGGTTCCGGTAGCGACTACCTCACCGCCAAAAGTACCTGCTTCAGGTCCAATATCAATGATGGTATCTGCCGCTTTCATCAAGTCTTCATCGTGCTCTACCACGATGACCGTATTCCCGAGGTCTCTAAGCGATTCTAGGACACCGATTAGTTTTTCAGTATCTCTTGGATGCAGTCCAATACTAGGCTCATCAAGGATGTACATAGATCCCACCAAACTAGATCCCAAAGAAGTTGCTAGATTGATTCGTTGCGATTCTCCACCTGAAAGTGTATTGGATTTACGATTCAGCGTCAAGTAATTCAAGCCAACGTTAGATAGAAATCTCAAGCGGTTATTGATTTCTACCAACAAACGTTTAGCCACTTGCGCATCGTGATCGTTGAGTTCCAGCTGTTGAAAGAAGTTGTGTACTTCTTCAATAGGCAATTCAACCAAATCTGAGATGGATTTACCTTGAATCTTTACATAGTTTGCCTCAGGTCTTAAACGAAGGCCATAGCAAGTACCGCAGCGTGTCTTACCGCGATAACGAGAGAGCATTACGCGGTTTTGAATCTTATAGCTTTTGGCCTCCAGTTCCTTAAAGAAGCTGTTCAGACCTTCAAAATAACTGTTTCCTTGCCAAACCAGGCGTTTATCAGCCTCTGAGAGCTCAAACCAAGGTTTGTGAATGGGGAAATCAAATTTATAAGCGTTGTTCACCAATTGGTCGCGGTACCAACTCATGGTCTCACCACGCCACGGGAAGATCGCGTTTTCATAAACCGATAAAGCAGAGTTAGGCACTACCAAATCCGGATCAATTCCAATGACATCTCCGTAACCCTCACAAGTAGGGCAAGCTCCATAAGGATTATTAAAGCTGAAAAGGTGAATGTTTGGCTCTAAGAAGGTCTGTCCGTCCAATTCAAAACGGTTGTTGAATTGCTTAGCTACAGACTCATCAACAGGATCAATGATCACATCGCCTTTGCCTTCGTAAAAAGCCATTTCAACAGCATCCGCTAAACGATGGTAAAAATCCTCATCATCTTTCTTGACAATACGATCTACAACCAAATAGAGCGTTTTAGGAAGCGATTTGTCCAAGCTGTCCTCAATACGCAAAACTTGATCGTTGGCTTTGATACGGGCGTATCCTTGCTGTAATAACGCTTTTAGTTTATTTTCCATGCTGCGGCCTTCTTCCAAAATAATTGGAGCCAACAGTAAAAGTCGTTTTCCGTCCTCAATGGTTTTGATATAATCCAAAACATCCGTGACGGTATCTTTTTTAACCAATTCTCCAGAGATAGGAGAGTAGGTCTTGCCAATTCGTGCGTAAAGTAATTTTAGATAATCATAGATCTCTGTAGAGGTCCCTACTGTAGAACGCGGGTTGGTCGCATTGACCTTTTGCTCAATGGCAATTGCTGGTGCAATACCTTTAATAGCGTCTACCTTGGGTTTACTCAAACGCCCTAAGAATTGGCGTGCGTAGGAAGAAAGGCTTTCTACATAACGTCTTTGTCCTTCTGCATAAAGCGTGTCAAAAGCCAAACTAGATTTACCACTTCCCGATAAACCGGTAACAACCACCAGCTTGTTTCGGGGTATGGTAACATCAATATTTTTAAGGTTGTGCAATTTTGCCCCTTGAATAAGGATGTTATTTTTAAAATCTGAGGTTGTTTTGGACACGAATTTGGCTTTAAAAAACCCTGCAAAGATACCACTTAAAAGCCGTTTTTAATAGGGGTGGATCGGGACAAGTTTTAAACAAAAACTAACTTTTTTTTTGCTTTTCTTAAAACTTTGTTGTTATATTTACGCACATTAACACCTCTTTTAAAGCACGCGCCTATAGTATAGTACTACTTTATAATTAGATAGAAACCAGAGCCCTAGCGGTTTTGACCCTAATAAAGTACTAATATGGAACGCAACTTAACCAGTGACGCACACCTTGTAAAAGCCTATATCGATGGGAATGAGTCGGCTTTATGTCAACTTATTACCCGACACAAGGAAAAGGTATTCAGTTTTATTTATTCAAAAGTTTACGACCGAGATGTCGCAGAAGACATTTTTCAGGATACGTTCATTAAAGTGATCCGTACCTTGAAACGTGGTGCGTACAATGAAGAAGGGAAATTCTTGCCTTGGGTGATGCGTATTTCTCACAATTTGGTGATCGATTATTTCAGAAAGAATAATCGCATGCCAAAATTCGAGAACAACGGAGACTTCAATATTTTTTCTGTTTTAAGCGATGAATCTTTAAATGCGGAGAAGCGCATCATTAAAGATCAAGTGGCTGATGACGTAAAAAGACTGATTGAAGAGTTGCCAGAAGATCAAAAAAATGTCTTGATCATGCGTATGTACAAGGACATGAGTTTCAAAGAGATCTCAGAGCAGACGGGCGTTTCCATCAATACAGCATTGGGTAGAATGCGTTATGCATTGATCAACCTCCGCAAGGTGATTGACAAGCACAATATAATTTTAACCAACTAGTACAATAAATTAATACTTGTTGCGTTTTTTAAGAACATTAACTCTTAAACAACGTTCTATGCAAGAAATGTACTCTAAGACCTCACGCAGGGATCCCGTGAATAAAATGGTCCCAAAAGAAGAGACAATTAAGTTCCTTCTGGATTATTCTAAGGCTTTAAGTGTTATAGATTATAATAAATTGAAGTTTGAAGCACTTCTAAACTAAACTTTGGAAAAACCCGCTTAACGGCGGGTTTTTTTATGGAAGTTATTTAGCTTTTCTTTTTCGCTTTTGTCTTGTAGTAATCATTTATGACCGTCTTTCTTCCAACAGTCTTGGTAATGATATCTTTCTCTAGATCCCAACCTCTTGCAGGTGAATATTGGCGGCCGTACCAAATGATCTGTAAATGCAATTTGTTCCATAAGTCTTTTGGAAACAGACGTTTAGCATCTTTCTCTGTTTGCACTACATTCTTGCCGTTGGTGAATCCCCAGCGATACATCAAACGATGAATATGTGTATCTACAGGGAATGCAGGAACGTTAAAGGCCTGTGCCATCACAACGCTTGCTGTTTTATGACCTACGGCTGGCAGTGCTTCTAAAGCTTCAAAACTCGCGGGAACCTGACCGTTGTGTTCATTTATTAAAATGTGGGAGAGTTCGTAGATTCCTTTAGATTTCATTGGAGAAAGCCCAACAGGCTTGATGATCTCGCGTATTTCTTCCTGAGTGAGCTTGATCATGTCATAAGGGTTGTCTGCCACCTCAAACAATTTAGGTGTAATTTGATTCACGCGTACATCCGTACTCTGTGCGGACATCAAAACAGCGATGAGTAGGGTGTAGGGATCCTTGTGATCCAAAGGGATTGGAATCTCCGGATATAGCTCCTGTAATGTATCGATGACAAATTTTACCTTTTCCTGCTTGGTCATTATTGCGTAAATTTGAACAAAAATAGCAAAATGAATACACTAAAAGCCGGAGATGCGGTGCCGCATTTCAAAGTCAACGATCAGGACGGAAATCCTGTAGATTCTAATGATTTTAAAGGGAAGAAATGGGTTGTTTTCTTTTACCCAGCAGCCAGCACGCCTGGTTGCACCGCAGAAGCCTGTGATCTACGCGATCATTACAGCGAATTGCAAGCCCAAGGATATCACCTAGTCGGAGTAAGTGCCGATACAGAGCGCAAGCAAAAGAATTTCAGCACCAAATACGATTTTCCATTCCCATTACTTGCCGATACAGAAAAGGAAGTGATCAATGCCTTTGGTGTTTGGGGTCCTAAAAAGTTTATGGGACGAGAATATGACGGAATCCACCGCATGACCTTTTTAATCAATGAAGAAGGCGTGGTAGATCACGTGATCTCTAAGGTAAAGACCAAAGCGCATGCAGCGCAGATCTTAGAACTTTAAGGATTTATTGAAATATTTAAGACTGAAGGGCCTTTTCATTACAATTGAAGAGGCCTTCTTTTTTGATCATTTCTGAAATTCCGTCAGGAAGCATTTGTTCCCAACCAGATTCACCAGCTTCAATCATGCGTAATACCTCACGAGAGAAGATATCCAGAACATCCTCATTATAATCTTCAATATCAACAAGTTTCCCGTTGTATTTGAAGAACTTATATAGTTCCTTCATACGCGGGTGTACTTTGAGATTCTCGCTAGTGATATAATCGTTTTCACTAGTTCGCATCGGGTAGAGGTAAACCTTGAGGTCTTTGTAGAAGAGCTTACCAAAGGCTTCCAGAATTCCTCCAGAAAGATGGCGATAATATTTCTCATCAAATACGTCAACCAAATTATTAACTCCCATAGCCAAACCAATACGGTTCTTGGTATAGTTGCTAAAGTACTCCACCAATTTGTAGTATTCTTGGAAATTGGAGATTAGTACCGTATGTCCCAAAGAGCAGAGTAATTCCGCACGGTCCATAAAATCGCGCTCGTCAATTTCACCTTCTGCCCGGAGGTTAGAAAGTGTGATCTCAAAAATGGAAATAGAACGTTCCGGATCTACTTTATTCTCTTGCATAAACAGACGATGCGCCGTTTCATACATATCAATGTTCACCTTGGTTACCGGTCTAAAACTACCGCGTAAGGCTAAAATGTTCTTCTTGTAAAGAATACGCGCAGGTAGGATGTTGTTTCCGTCAGGGCCAAAAATGATCGCTTCGGTCATGCCGTTCTTGATCAGTTGTAAACTCATCAATCGGTTGTCTACCGTGGCAAAACGAGGTCCTGAGAAATTGATCGTATCGATCTCAATTTGATCCTTGTGTAAGTGATCGTAGAGATAACGCAATAATTTTCTAGGCTGATCGTGTTTATAGAACGCCCCATAGATCAAGTTAACCCCAAGTGTTCCCAGCGTGATCTGCTGCAGGCGCGCATCGTTCTCTTTGAAACGCACATGTAGAATGATCTCGCTGTAATCTTCGTCTGGAGTAGTTTGAAAGCGGATTCCAACCCATCCGTGACCTTTATACTTCTTTGCGAAGTCAATGGTAGTCACTGTGTTGGCATAGGTAAAGAAGATCTTATCCGGATGTTTATCACGCAGAATTCGCTCTTCGATGAGCTTGGTCTCGTGCTCCAACATACGCTTTAAACGTGGCTCTGTCACATAACGACCATCGGCTTCTACACCGTAAATAGCATCACTGAAGTCCTTGTCATAAGCAGACATGGTCTTTGCAATGGTTCCGGATGCACCACCGGCCCTAAAGAAATTTCTAACGGTTTCTTGGCCCGCACCGATCTCAGCGAAGGTCCCGTAAATGTTTTCGTTTAGGTTTATTCTCAGACATTTGGCGTGAATGGAAGGAATATGTTCAAAATCCTTGTCGCCCTTAATCGTATCCGGCATAATTCATTGCAATTTCGATGTATTACAAAGGTACTAAAACCGATAGGGTTTAAAAAAATTTAGAATTATTTTTGCATCTATGAGATCAGCCCTTAAAATTACGTTTTTAGGCACGGGAACTTCCCAAGGAATTCCAATTATAGGCAGTACGCATCCCGTTTGTTTAAGCGAGGACCCCAAGGATAAGAGATTGCGTGTTTCTGTGCAGTTGCAGTGGGACGATCAATATTTTGTCATTGACTGCGGTCCTGATTTTAGACAGCAAATGCTGCGCGTAGGTCAAAGACGTCTCGACGGAATTCTACTCACTCATGAACACAGTGATCACACCGCAGGCTTGGATGACATTCGTCCGTTTTTCTTTAGACAGGGAGATGTTCCTTTTTATGCCGAACCTCGGGTCTTTGAGGCTCTTAAGGATCGATTTGGATACATTTTTGAAACCGAGAACAAATATCCTGGAGCGCCAACTATTGCAGAACATGTGATCCAGCCAGATGCAAGCTTTGATCTCAAAGGCAAGCAAGTCACGCCGATCCGTGTGTTTCATGGTGATTTACCCGTTCTGGGCTTTCGCATTGACGACTTTGCCTATATGACCGATGTAAAGACCATTCCAGACGCTGAGTTTGACAAATTGCAAGGATTGGAGGCGGTCGTGATCAGTGCTTTGCGTGTGGAGCCGCACAGAACGCATTTAAATCTGGAAGAAGCCTTAGCTATGGCAGCCCGCATAGGGGCTGAGAAAACCTATTTTACGCACATTAGTCATTTGCTCGGTTTTCACGAGGAGGTGTCCAAAAACCTGCCAGAGAATGTGTACCTTGCTTATGATAATTTAGAACTCAACTTCAACTAATCCTTTAGCCTTGTTATGAAGAAATCGATTTTTATGTACCTGTTCTTCTTCGCCATTTTGTTGGTGTTATTCATGTACGTCAATCAGAAACGCATTTATGAGGATCAGCAAGGCAAAATAGAGTCTTTAGAGACACAGCTGGCTCAGCTTACTGCAGATATCGATACCCTTCAAGAGCAGAATGCCACCTTGAATTACTTTACGCTTCAGGGCAATGACAATGCCATGACCTATTTTGAATCATTGGGTTTTGAAGCTGCGGACATAGAGAATTACGTGCGCGAATCCATTTACGCCTACAATGGGCAATCAGAAGGAAATCCGTTGATCCCGTATGAAGGTATGGACGGCACCATGCGCATCAATAAGTTGAAGTTTTTAAACCACCGCTGGTTGGTTGCAGATTTCACCGACGGACGCTACTGGGGAGAAATGGTCTTGGAATACTTTATTGAAGATGACAAACAGATCACCTTCAACACTTTGGGCTCGTTGATGTACCCGAATTAAAGGTTTTCTTCTAACCAGGCTTTAAACTCATAGAAGTTCTGCGGAGCCACTCCGTGTCCGACTGGAAATTCACTAAATACATTCGAAATTCCTAATTCATTTAAAAATCCTGGGGTTTTACGCGCCCAATCTACTGGGATAACGGCATCCACGCTTCCGTGGGAACTGTATACCTTGAGTCCGCTAAAATCATTCTCCCGATAATTCTCAGCATACATTTCTGGAACTATATAACCGCTTAAACCGACTACGCATTTGATTTGCTGCGGATGGGAGAGGGCATAAGCAAAACTCAAAATTGTACCTTGACTGAATCCTATTAACGCAACACGATCTGGATCTACGGGATATTCCTCTAAGGCCTCCCGGATAAATGTCCCTAACAGCTCTTGAGAAGCTACAGCCTGCTCAATATCGTTGAACTTTCCACCACCAACCTGATCCCAGTGAATGGCATACCAGGCATTGCCGTAGGGTTGCATAGCGTGTGGCGCTTGAACAGAAAGAACCGCGTAGTCCTCAGGCAATTCAGAAGCGAATGAAAAAAGATCATTCATATCACTTCCATAACCGTGAAGCATAATGATCAATGGGGCTTTTTTAGTGGTATCTGCCGCAGGGCGGTATAAATGTTCTAATGCAAATGTTGCCATAGTTGTGATGTCTTGAGCAAAATTAGCCATAAAAAGAGCCACCGTAAAACGATGGCTGCAATTTTGTACGTGGTTTATGTTTTAGGAAATACCTTTAAACCAATCTTGAAACATGGGGCCTAAGACGGGCGTTAACTGCTCTTTGCTCTGAACAGCCCCGATCAAGCTCAATATCCACAAAACGAATACCACAGGGACCAGAATTAGGTTTAGAAAAGGAATAAAGCTCGAAACGAACATCAACAGGAAGAGTCCGAGCACTTGACGAATGTAAAAAGCACCTAGAGTGGTCTTATCATTTTGATGCATTACCAAGGCAATAATCCATCCAATAAGGGTAATGTGGCTAATGATAGCAATAGTATTCGAGGAGGTTGAAGTAGTTTCTTCAGACATGGTAAATTGTTTTTAGTTAGTTATTTAGCTTTTTAAATATAGCTAATTACTTTAAAAACTGAAACCACTCTTGGAATTTTTGACTGAAGAAAGGTATAGCGGGCTCTTTACCTATAATTGCAGTGACCAAACTAAAAGCCCAGGCGCCGAAAGAACCAATCCAAAGTACATCGCCTAAAATCGGATTCATATAATTGTAGGCAACTTGCGCACAAAATAAAATGATCAATAAGCCAAACATATTTTGAATGTGTTTGGTTGCAAAGGGATGTTTGGGTTCTCTATTTAAAAAATAGGCGATGATGGTACCAATAAAGGTGATATAGGCAATTATCGCAATGCTTTTGTCAGATGGAGAATCACTCATCGTTCAGGTGTAATTTTTTGCCTAAGATCACGCCATAAGGTTTTCCTTTTAGGGTATGACCGTGATAAATGCAATTTTTTGAAAAGGAGGGAAGTACTTTAGCATCTACAGTCCAAGTCTGCTCCGGATTGAATAAACTCAAATCCGCAGTTTGTCCCTCTACTATGGAGGTTGTGTTTATGCCAAACTTTTCGCGTAATCCGGTTAGGGCTTCTACGGCAGCTTCAGTGCCCAGAGCTTTATTAGTAGCGCCAAAGAGGCATTCCAAGCCAATAGTACCGAAATCTGCGTGATCAAATTCTTTTTTCTTGGATTCAATGTCCAAAGGATTGTGATCTGAGGTCACTCCATCAATAGTACCGTCTTGCAGTCCTTTAATGAGTGCCTTGCGATCTTCTCCGGTGCGCAAAGGCGGCAAGACCTTATACTGGGTGTCAAAACCTTCCAAGACTTCATCTGTCAACAATAAATGATGCGCTGCTACGCTACAACTCACTTGAAGACCACTTTTCTTGGCGGCTTTGATCAACTTAACACTTCCAGCAGAAGAGATAGTAGGAATATGAAGCTTTCCGCCGGTGTATTCCAGTATTCCAAGATCACGTTGAATTCTCAAGGTCTCTGCAGTACTTGAGATTCCTTTTAAGCCGAGTTGCGTACTAGCGACACCTTCATGAACCACTCCTTTAGTGGCCAAGCCTCTTTCTAAAGGGAAACTCTGAACCAATCCACCAAAAGGCTGGGTGTATTGTAAGGAAAGTTTAAGCAAATTTACGTCATCTGTAGGGCGCTTGTAATCGTAGAAACTCGGGCAACCTACTGAACTCATATCAAACATTTCTGCCTGATCAATTCCTTTACTTCCTTGGGTTAAAGCACCAATGATCACTGCATTTGCAGCAGCATCTGCCGTGCGCTGAGCAATATAACTCACTGCGGACTTATTATCCGTAATTGGCGATGAGTTGGGGTTAATGGCAACGTGGCACAGCCCCGATTGCGCACTGACCTTCATTCCATTAGCCAAAGTCTCTCGATGTTCGTATCCCGGCTCTCCAAAACTCACACTGGAATCAAACCAACCCATTGAAACGTGAAGGTTTGGTCTATCAATGACCAAATCAGCTTCCTTTTGATCAATAGCGGAAGCGATCTTTTGTATGATACCGTTAAAAATAAGGATGTCGTGCTTTTTGTTGTGGTGATCACTAGCACGATCGAGAATGGTTGCGGATTTTATTAGCACCTGCATTGGTGCAAAGATAATACTATTGTTAAAAATTCCATCACTTTAAAAAGCGTAAAACAGCCATTTCTGCGATCAAAAAGAGAACCGCCAAGATCACAAACCATTGCCAAAGGGGGCGTTGCTCTCCTTGTTGCTTCATTTTCAGCAACATATCGTCAACGGAATTATAAAGGGTAATTCCGGTTAGATCAGAAGTGCTGTAGTGCTGCAGATCTGCTTCTTTTCTCGAATTATTGTAGGGAATAACAGCCAGAGTATCCGCATTGTTTAAAGCAAAATAGTGACCTTGAATGGCAGGGTCTGTTTCTGTGGTCAGCACCACCTTGTTGGCATAACGCTGCTGTAGCGGAATAAAATCTTGATCCACACCTTTTAAACTCACTATTTGATCCTCGTCTAAAGCAGTCGCTAAGCCGATCTGCTGATTCTTGCCAATTTCATAGTAAAGAATGGGTAAAGGCAATGCGCTGCGTCCCATATTGTAAAAAGTGGGAACAATGAGTGGTGATTCTTTAAAGTTGGAATGTGGACTGCTCAAAGGAGCCCCAAAAACGTAAACATTTTGAAACTGAACTAAAAATGGATTCCCGCCTTCAAGGGACAAGGGATCATTGCCTCCGCTGCTAAGATCAAAAAAGGTGTAGACCGTTGGGTATTGGAAATTACTAACCGTATTGCTAAAAACAGCGCTAAATAGCGGGTGATCAAAATTTATCGTGTTCAGTTTGCGCTCTTGGTTGATCGGTTCAGACAGTGTGCCAGCTTCAAGGCGTTGTAGCAGAGTAGTGTAATCTGACAGATCTGCTTTAGCAGAGGGAATGATAATAATCATGCCGCCTTCTTCTTTGAATCGAGCTAAGGCAGTTGCTAAACTTGCAGGCACGCGCTCCAATTCATTGAGCACCACAACGTTTTGTTGCAAGATGGCATTGTAATCTGCCGCGTTATAATTGAAATGAGTCAATTCAAAGTCTCCAGCAGAAAACAATTTGTCTAAGAAGGCCTCATCTGCCTGATTAATACTCATAACCTTGATGGCTGTATTTTTGCCAATGGCAAAATAGAGTTCGTTGTCAAACTCTAATTCCTGGTCATTAACGCTCAACCTGCCTAAAAAAGGGGTGTTAAGATCTATGGGGAATTCAACCTCTTGCTTGAGGTTTTGATCAAAGCTAACCGCTGATTTGGCCGCAAGTGTTTCACCTTGCCATAAGGATACTGGATAATTCGTACTATTTCTTACCGAGGCACTTAAGGAAACTTTTAAAACAGCACCACCACTGATATTGCTTTGCACATAGGCCGTATCAATGCTCACATTAGCTCGTGACGGAGTTTCCAATTTAACGGCTTGAATGTCAATTTCTGCCAACGAATCCAAAGCGCCAAAGCCATTGACTTGGAAATCTGATAATAGAATCAGTCTTTTACGGGTATCCGCCTTAGAGAATAAACCGCTGGCCTTAAGGAGTATTTCTTTGTAGGAGTATTGCTTATAAGAAGGACCAATTTCCAGTAAACTGTTTCTAAAATCAACTTCAGTTTCGGTGTTAAAATCGTTATCATTGGTAAACCATTTAAAGCTACCGGATAGCGGAGGATTGTCATAGAGATCTTGAACAGACTTTGATAATAAGGTTCCCTGTTGATCTCTAGCGGTCATGCTAAAACTGTTGTCCAAATAGAACACGTACTCATCCTCTTGTTGATCCTCGGTTTGTTCCGATAAAAAGGGCTGAGCAAATGCGGTCACTAGGGCGGCTAGGGCTAAACAACGCAAGCTCAGAACTAACCATTTTTTAAGTTTAGAACTCTTACGGGTTTTGAGTTGAATTTCTTTCAGAAAGGCCACATTGGTAAACGGCACCTTCACAAATCGGCGCAATTGAAACAGATGCACCAAGATGGGGATCAGCAGTAGGAGTAGGCCGTAAAAGATTTCCGGGTTTCTGAATTGCATTTAGCGCGTTAAAAAGCGTATTACGTTCAAAGATACACTTTTGAAATCGAGAAGAAACCCTTTTAACTTCCTTGCAACATTTTTAAAGAGTTGGTAGGATTGACTAGCCTCTTTTTGGGTTTAATTCTGGAGTTTGATCGGGCTGATCATCAAGAATTTGTCCTCCTCCAAAGAGTAGATCTGTACTGGAAAAGGTAGTGCCAAAGGTCAAGGCCGCGGAATACACTTGGGATAAGGCGCTTTTGAGTTGCGCCTCTGTTAAAGGACTCAGCGGATGGATATATACAGCCCACAACAGCTCATCAGAAAGGGCGTATTTTACATCTAAAGCAGTGTGAAAGTTTGCAGTTAAACAGGCTTGTAACATTTCTTTAGAAAGCGAGGTTCCTTTGGTTATGGGCATAATGATGCGCATTCTGTCGTTGGACTCATCCGTAAGTACAAGCATGGGTGCCTCTTTGTAGGTGATCTGCCAACGTCCGTTGGCTCCTACAACGCTATCGCTCTCTACTTTGAGAATTTCTTGGAGACTGGCGTTGTTCATGTTTTGACCTAAAAAGGTGAAGGGCAGTGCCAATAGGCTGATAAGAAGTAATGCTTTCATCTTTTTTAAGTCGACAAAAGCAGCATAAACTGTCAAATGGAGCTAGAATTTTTCATCCACACCCAGGCCAAAGAGTGCAAAATCGTATTTAACGGGGTCTAAAGGGTCTAATCGGCGTAAGGCCTTATCCAACTCAGCCACGGCCTTGGCATCATTTTGCTTCCGTTTTAAAAGCATTACAGCGCGTGCCACGCGGCCACTGTGTACATCCAATGGGCAAGAAAGGGCAGCAGCTGGAATTTGATCCCAGATCCCAAAGTCAACATTTCTATCTGCAGGGCGTACCATCCAACGTAAATACATATTGATCCGCTTGGCTGCAGAGCCTTTGATAGGATCAGGTAAGTGTTTTAAACTTCGAGCAGGTGGATCAAAACTAAAGAACTCTTTTTTGAAGTTGCTCAGTGCTAGTTGTAGTTCTCCCGATTCTTTATAGTGTTTGGCTAAAGTGGTCTCTAAGCCTCCTTGATGGCGATAGATCTGTTGCAAAGCTTTTAGGAAATACTGCAGATCAACAGCCTGAAAGGTTCTGTGGACAAAACCTTCCATGTTTTCTAGATCTTGTGGCTGGTGATTTACAACAAAATCATAGGGCGCATTGCCCATGAGCTGCATCATTTTGTCTGCGCTGCGGAGGATACTCAGCCGATTTCCCCAAGCGATCACCGCAGTCAAGAATCCGCTGATCTCAATGTCTTCCTTTTGGGTATATCTATGCGGGATTTGAATCGGGTCTTGTTCCAGAAAGGCTGGTTGCTCGTAGTAAGCCGCCTTTTCATCCAAGAACGCTTTGAGTTCGGTTCGATTCATTATACGATCTTGCCGTCTATCATGGTGAGCTTCCGATCTGCCATATCGGCCAGTTCATTGTTGTGGGTTACCAATATGAAGGTTTGCCCCAAGGTATCACGAAGTTCAAAAAACAATTTGTGCAACTTATCTGCGGCCTCAGAATCTAGATTACCAGAGGGTTCGTCGGCTAAAATGAGGTCGGGTTTGTTGATCAAAGCACGAGCCACAGCTGTTCGTTGTTGTTCTCCTCCAGAGAGTTCACTGGGTTTGTGGTCGTAACGGTCTTTCAGTCCAAGCAGATCTAAAAGTTCTTTGGCACGCTGTTGGACCTCTGCCTTTGGAGTTCCTGCGATATAACCAGGAATACACACATTTTCTAAAGCGGTGAATTCTGGAAGTAATTGGTGGAATTGAAAGATAAATCCTAAATGCTTATTGCGGAACTCTGCCAGCTCACGCTTACTCATGCCTTTGAGCTCTTGATCCTGAAACTTTAAGCTCGTGGTTTCTGAATCAGGCTGATCTAAAGTACCTAAAAGCTGCAATAGAGTGGTTTTTCCCGCTCCAGATGCGCCTACTACAGAGACGATCTCTCCTTTTTTAACCAGGAGGTCCACGCCTTTTAGCACGTGTAGGTCTGCGTAAGATTTATGAAGATTGACTGCTTGGATCATTTACCCAGTGATGAAGCGTAAAATTAGAACTTTAATTTGGCTGTTGCAATCCACAAGTCCATTTAGAACCAATTTCCAAAATTGTTCACGTCTACAAAATAGGTGATGCGTAGGGACAAAGTATGCTGAGCCGGCTGTTCAAAGAGCGATTCCAAACTTTCGGAATAATTCAAATTAGCCATATCGGTCACATTGAAGATCTGGTTGCGATAGAGTAGTGTAGCTTCACTTCCCGGTGCAAAACGCCAACGGAAGCTCAAATCCAAATTCCAAATATTGAAATTGGTATCTGGGTCACGGTTAGCTAGATCATATTCTGTGCGGGTTCTCGAGCCGTCTTCCTCCAGCATCCAATAGACATTGTCGCTGTGATTGGCGGTACTCCAAAAGTTTCTAAAACGCAAGTCCAGCGCCTTATAAGGATCAAAGTTATAGCTGGCAGTTAAGCTGTTCTCTAAATTGGTCAAATCGCGTTGACCAATGATAATACCGTTGTCGTCATTGAAGATCCACCCAAAATTGTTCTCGTTTTTAGATAAACCCGTAGACCACACCACCAAGAAGTTATCGGAGAAGCGATAGCGTGGAGATACATTGATATTGTATCGATACTGCTGCTCGGCATCCCACTTTCTGTAGCCAACGTTCACATCATAGGCGAATTTCTTTCTAAAATCTGAAGAGACAAATCCCCCAAAACCATAGTTTGAAGGGTAGGTGAGAAATCTGCCGGCCACACGAGGCTCAAAGTAGTCATCGCTTTCTGTGTTGTAACTTCCATCAACACCAAAGGCAAAACGTTCTGGAGTTACAAAGAAGGCATTGGTAAAAATGCTGTTACCCGTTTGTACATCAGGTTCGTAAAGACGTCTATGTCTAACGGTAAGGTTGATCCTGTAAAAGTTAAAGGTCTTGGTGGGCTCAAAAATTTGATAGCTCCCGCCAACTACAAAATTGTTGAAGTTGTTCCTAAAGTTTAGTCCGAGATCATTGATGTCTAGCGTAGTATTGGCAAAATCATGTCCGAATCTATACCGCCAGTTTCCTTTGGTCTTAAAGATGTCAAACTCTGTACGGAGCCCTGTTTTAAAGCCATTGTTCTCGTTTACATTACTCACCACCACACGTCCTGAAGTTCTAAAGGTATTGGCCTTATCAGCAACGTCAAAGGCCAAGGCAGTCACATTGGCATCTCTAAAGTTTCCGTTCCTAAGTACATTGGTGTTGATCAAAGAAATAGAGGAGTTGTCATTCCACTGCTGATCCAAAACAAAGATGTTGTAATTGGCCAAGGGTTCAATGAGTACTCTTCTGCGCTCTCCGGTAAGCGTATCTTCTATGCGTGCAAAAGTGCGTTCCGTGATGGCGTTGAAGAATCCTACGCCGAGTTTTTCTTTAGTTCGACCAGAGATCTTCAAGGCATTGAGCAGATTTACCTTGGAAGGTTGTTCTATGATGCGTTCATTTTCTTCTAGGGGGCCAACGCTGCCCGTAGGAGCGTTACCAACCCGTCTGGAAAAGAAGATGTCTCCTTTGTTGAAAAGTTCTATTCCTTCTACAAAGAACTGTCGGTTCTCACCAAAGGTTTGCTCAAAAGGTCCCAAATTCAATCGGACTTCATCAAAAGCGGCTTGTCCAAAATCTGGGATCAAGGTTGCATCGAGCGTAAAACTGTCACTCAATCCGTATTTAATGTCCATTCCTGCGGCAAACTCTGTTTCTGATTCACCATCAAAAGTAGTAGCTACACCTTGCACAAAAGGAAAAAGCGTTAATCGCAGCGGTGGATTAATTCCTTGCACCCCGCTTACGGTACCGTTGTATTGTGTTTCATTACCCACGCTGTTCTCAATGAAATTCCAAGTGTGGGTCTCGTTTTTGGTTTGTAATCTTCTGTAAAAATTCACACTCCAATCCTGCACATCGATCTCCGGGAAGCGCAAAGCGTTATAAGGGATTCTAAATTCGGCATACCAACCTTTGTCATCCATAGAGGTACGTGCGCTGAACACTACATTGTAACTAAAGTCGGTTCTTCCATTAGAAACAAAGGCATCACCAATAGCCCCAGCACTGTTGATATAAAAGCGCGTTTCATTGATTCCGTCGTTATAGGTGTTCAGGGCAACTGTGAACACATCTGCTTGTACAAACACCTCGTCACGTTGGGAGAACTGGGTTAAAATGGTTTCCGGATTCGGATCGTATAGATAAGCCGCTATATAGACATAGTTGTCATCATAAGCGAATTTCACCTCGGTTTGATATTCGTCTGGAATCTCACCCTCATTTCCAGGCTCATACATATTGAAATCATTGAAGGTCGGGAGCTGGCTCCAAACTGCATCATCGAGGATTCCATCAATTTTGGGAGGGTTGTCTATTCGCGTAGCCTCTAGGTTTTTTCGGACCTGACACAGCGAGAAAGTAGGTAAAAGCAGCAACAATAACGTTAAGCTACGCAAGTTCATACAGTTAAAATTTTTGCGGCGCACCGCGGGGTCGTCAGTTGATTGTTAACAAAACTACTCTGCTCATTTTGGGAGGGCTACTAAGGAAACGTTAAATAAAGCCAATGAAATGTCAAAAGAATGATAATTGTTTGTCAGGATTGATTAGCTTAGAGAAAATTATTAGCGCATGGCGTATCGACATTTTGAAGAGTATTCGCAAACGGTCACAGAGGATATCAAAAACAAATACAAGGATATCATTTCAGACCTAGGCGAGGATATTACGCGGGAGGGAATCGTGAAGACCCCTGAACGTGCAGCTAAAGCTATGCAATTTTTGACCCAAGGATATGAGCAGGATGCGGAGCAGATCTTGCGTTCTGCCATGTTTAAAGAGGATTACGAAGAAATGGTCATTGTCAAGGATATTGAATTGTATTCCCTCTGTGAGCATCATATTTTACCCTTTTTTGGCAAGGCACATGTAGCCTATATTCCCAACGGAAACATTGTTGGACTGAGTAAAATACCCAGAGTAGTGGATGTCTTTGCAAGGCGCTTGCAGGTACAAGAACGCTTGACACATGACATTTTGGAATGCATCAACAATACTTTAAAACCAAAAGGCGTTGCCGTAGTTATTGAGGCGAGCCATATGTGTATGATGATGCGCGGGGTTCAAAAGCAGAATAGTGTTACGACCACATCTGGTTTTCGCGGTCAATTTGAAAAAAATGAAACAAGAAGCGAGTTTTTGCGTCTGATCAGTAACGAGCTTTCATAGCCCCAAAATTTGGTATGCTTATTGCTTGATAATAAATGAACTAAAATATACCTATGCGTAAATTAAAATATAAAATGCTGGCCAAGGGATTGGTGTTAGATGCTGCAGGGATGGTAACTATGGTATTACCGGGAATCGGAACTGTGATCGATCTGGTATGGGCACCGATAGCCGCTTGGCAAATGAATAAAATGTATCCAGGAAAGCAAGGGAAGATGGCCTCTGTCATTGTATTTCTTGAGGAGCTTATCCCTGGATTGGACTTTATACCAACCTTCACCCTGATGTGGTTGTACACCTACGTGTTCAACAGTGAAGATCCGGGAGAATTGACTCCCATAAAAGTAAGAGCAAACCGATAATAAAAAAGCCCCTTCGTTTTGAAGGGGCTTTTTTGTGGCTAATCAAATATCCACTATTGGATAGACACTCCTGTGAAAACAGCTTCGATATCTGTTTCTCCACCAGCGTCTGCAAGAGTTCCATCATTTGGCTTGTTTGGCTCGTGACGCAATACTACAGTAAGGTTACCCAAACTAGCATCTCCAGTTTCAAAGCCCATCAATACTCCAAGTGGGTTACCATCACCATCACCATCTAGGTAAGTAGAAGTAAGGTTCAAAGCACCACCTGCAATGTAAAATACTTGGTGCTCATCTGCTTCTTCAATAACTTCTAGGGTGATGTTCTCAGCTGGATCTTCTGTCTCGTTCAAGAAACCGATCGTACTGGTGTAGGTTGTGTTAGCCTCCAATTGTCCTGTAACAGTCAATACTGGAGCTCCTGGACCGTCACCATCAAGATCTTGAGACTGGAAGGTCACCGTTGGACCACCACCTTCTGGAGTTAGAGTTAGGATCAAAGTAGTGATTACTTCTTCCTCATTCACTTCCTCTGGAGTGTTGTCATCATCGTTAGAACAAGCACTAAGTACTAGTGTTGCAACGATGGAAGCGATAAATAAAACGTTCTTTTTCATAATTCTCTGGTTAAACATTATTAATAATTGATTTTAAGATTGAGTCGTACGTTTCTTCCTAGATCATCTGCGTAATAACGCAAGCGATTTAAGTAGTTACGGTACGATGTATTAAATAAATTGGTGATCTGTAGTCCGAGCTGCAGATCGGATTTTTCATTGATTTTAAAAGTGGCAGAAGCGTCCCAATTCCAAAGCTGATAGGCATCAGGTGGGGTACTTACATCCACAAGTTCGTTTTGATCGGTCTCTGGGACAAAAACGGTAAAGTTGTTATCTGGAAATTCATTTTGTCTGAACACGTATTGACTTTCAATCCCCGTTTGGAAATTGAACCACTCGGGTTTATTAAAACGAATGGCGTTATTCAAACTCGCAGGAGGCATATTAATAAGCGGTAGATCCCTGGTCTGATCGTATCCTTTGACCAGACTGAATTGCGCCCTTGTGCTCCAGTTTTGGTTGAACTGATAATTTGCATCGAGATCAACACCGGTAAGCAGTGCCGCAGTTTGACGGTATTCCCAAACTTGGAAATTACCACGGATGGTTTGCTGAACCCCTGTGGGCTCTATGAGGATAAAATCTTCTATCCAATTCACAAAAGGAGCTGCTGTAAAACTAAAGCGTTCCCCTTGTTTTTCAAGACTTACTGAAATGCGATTAGCTACTTCACTGTTGAACCTTAAATCTCCCAACTCAATACGAGAAGCACTGTGGTGCAAGCCTTCGCTAAAAAGCTCAGAAGCATTGGGAGCACGCGTAGCCAAAGCATAATTGAAATACAAACGATACGAATCGTCTATTTTATAATTCAATCCTGCGGTAGCCGCCCAATTATTGAATTCCAATTCTGGATTCACCAAAACCTGAGTCCCGGTCTCTTCAATAACGATATCAGCAAACTCCTCGTCGTAACCGCGTCCTTCCCAAAAACTGTTACGATAGAACTTAAAAACATCCATTAGAGTGTAATCAAAGCGTATTCCTGCCTCAAAAAGCAATCGGTCGCTAACTTTCCAATCTGCAATAGCAAAGGCACCTAGGGTGTATTGCTCGTAATCAGGAATAAGTCTGCGAACTCCGGTTGAAGGATCTGCAACGTTTTCTTGGTAGATCCAGTTCAGTCCTGTATTGATCCCAAAGTCATCGGTAAGTTTACTTTCTAGACTCGCCACAAAATTGTGTGTGGTAAGCTCTAGATCAACAGCAGCGCGATTTCTGTTATCTCCACGACGCACATCAAATTCAAAACGTTGATTCCATTGCACGTCATACTGCAAACTCAATTTGCCTAAATTCTCAAACTGTTTGAAGTAGGAGAGTCTCCCAGTCAAGTGTTTTACTTCTTGTCTTGGTACGAGTATATCATAGGTAAAGTCTTCAATGATCAGAGGGCGGTCGCTACCAATAGCGGCCACCTGATCTGAAGCACCTCCCAAATGAGAAGCTCTCAAAATTCCTATAGTAGTTTGAAAATAGCTCATGTAAGCTTCAAATCCTGAATTGATCGTGTTCTTTCCAAGTCTTAAGGAGAAATCTCCTTCCTCAATTCCAGTGTTGCTCAAAACGTAATCTGGCGCTTCAAAGTCCCCGAATCGCTTAGCTGTACCTTGAATGGCACCGTACCAACCGCTTTCGTAGCCTTTGAATAATTCTGAGGTAATGCTTCCTCCGCGACCGTTTGTCGCCCCCGTAAGTATTGTTTTTCCATAGAGTGTATCGGTCAATAATACACGTCTGGGTTCTGCAATGATCACTCCGCCAACAGCATTTCCAGAGTACTGTAGGGTAGAGGCCCCTTTTAGAACGGTGATCTGTCCCGCACTATTGATATCAATATTAGGTGCGTGTTCTGCGCCCCATTCTTGATCTTGCAAACGCACTCCATTATTAATAATGCTAACGCGGCTGCTGTGCAAACCATTAATCACGGGTTTTACTACGGTATTCCCTGTGTTTAAAGAGGAAACTCCGCTAAGGGTGTTGAGTACATCTCCCAAACTCCCACTGCTGTATTTTTCAATTTCAGCGAGTTCTAGGGTATTGTTTAGTTGTGTTTCGGATTGTGTTTTAAAGGATCTTCCAGTAATAAGGACTTCATTGAGGGCTTCTAAATGGTGTTCCATGAAAAGCGTTCGGTCCGTATCCTTGCGTAAATTGATCTCAAAGCGCTCCGTTTTACATTCTGGGTGCTGAATTTCTAGCGTATAGATAGCTGGGCAGAGATCCGCAAAGGAAAAGCGACCATCTAAATCAGTATACGCGATTTGCGCAGTACCGACGATACTTAGCGTAGCACCACTTAAGGCTGTATTTTCATGACTGTCTATAACACTACCGCTTAAAACAAGCTGGCAATCCTGCGCTATAGCACAAAGAGTACACAGGCAAAGGCCTGCGGTAAAAAGCAATTTATTCATTGAGAGTTCCTTGATTCAACAATCCTGAGGACGGAGTGCTTAGGCAAGGGGTGGCGCGCGATCTTTAGCGCTCTTCTTTTGCGAAGATTGAGGGATGCTGATCCAGTCTGGGTAGCTTACCACAACTTTCTTTACTTCTGGAAGATCCACAGTTGGGAATTCCAGGTCGTCAAAAAGCGGCAAGCGTAAATCATCCAATTCACAAACCGGTGCGTCCTCATGCATGTGCACTTTGGATTCTAAACAGATCTCGTGCTCATGTAGATCAAATACGTGTACATATTGCGCCATTACTGGGAACAGCAATAACCCCATGAGAAATAGGGAGGCTAAGCGTGATATGTAACTCTGTTGTTTCATTCTTTAATTAAAAAAGACAATCCCAATGCACGGAGCATCTTTTTTTCAAAGTTCCAGAAAAATTTAAATTCTCCAAATAACCATCCGAAAAAAACCAATAAAACTTGATAAATTGGAAAGATCAACAAGATTCTAGCGGGCCAATAGATAAAAGCTCCACTTTCTTTGGTGATCCCTATATACTCTACTAAAGGTCCTGCAAACTTCGCTGCAGTGCTTCCGGTAATAGCAAAAACGATGAAAATCACCGTCAATTGCCAATTGTCTTGGATGTTCCAACGCGCTTTCAGTTTTTCCATTACAGTTTCTGCTTATAGGTTTGCTGAAAATAAATGAACCAGTTGTAGAGTAAGTAATTGACCTCTTTGCCGTATTTGACATTGGGTTGATAATCGATTTGCCACAAATACAATTGTGAATCATATTGGTTTGGATTGATCACTCTACGGTTGTATTCCTGCACGTAGAACAAATTTCTGTTCTCCAAAAAGCTCAGGGTGTAATAATCCTCTGGGAATTGGGTTACTAACCAATTGTAAAAGCCGGGCTCTATGATTATGATCTCATAGTCTAGGCTGTCATTGGCAATACGAACGGTGTCATTCACAGAAGCTTGGCCACGCCCCGTTTGAGACGGTGCTTTGTAACTGTCACAACTAAAAATGAGTAATCCCGTAATTAAAAATCCCAGAAGGTATTTCATCCTTGCCTTGAATTGTGCTGTAAATTTACTAATTCTGCCGGCAACGCCTAAATTTCTTTAACGTCCTTTAACAAAAAAGAGGCACAAGGCCTCTTATTCTGTAGAATTTAGGTGTTTTTCTAACGACCTCCGAAAAGTCCGCCTAACAAACCGCCTAAACCACCTTTTTTATTCTTACCGCCAGAATTCAATACCATTCCAGCTACATCATCTAAAATACTTCCATCACCGTCACCATCGAGTAAAGACTCAATCATAGATTGCTGCTTAGGTTGTTGAGAAGCTCCTCCGCCCATCAATCCACCTAAAAGATCTCCAAGACCAGAGCTTGATTGTACATTTTGCTGACGTTGTTGTTTTCCTAAATATCCCAAAAGGATAGGAGCAGCAATTTTCAAAATATTACCGACGGTGTTAGAATCCAAGCCCGATTTAGAAGAAAGGGCAGAAGTCACATTTTGTTGTGAACCTCCCAATACGTGTCCTAAAATACCGGCACCATCATCCATCACACTTTGATCAACTCCACCACCAAAAAGGCCACCGAGGTTGTCTAGGATGCTTCCGTCGTGTTTTCCAGAGAGTGCACCCATTAGGCCTTCTGCTCCTTCTGGAGAAGCTGCATTACGCTTCATAGCGCCCATAAGTACGGGCAAAGCCATAGAGAGCACAGATTGCGTTTGTTGCTGAGATGCATTTGTTTGGGAACTAACCCCGTTTATGATTTGTTTGCCCATATCGCTTTGGAGCAAATCCATTAATCCTTCCATGATTATTGTTTAGTGAATTATTTCTGACTACAAATTAAAAAAGGTGAGGTACAAAAACCAGTACCTCACCTTAAATTTTCAAATTCAATCAGTTAAAGCGTTGGCAATAACCGATTAAATACACTTAACCGAGCAGGCTTACAATCTGATCTGCCAATTCGGTTCCGATTCTGTCTTGTGCTTCCTGAGTGGCCGCTCCAATATGCGGTGTTAGGGAAACCTTAGGATTCATTAATACTTTAATAGCTGGTTTAGGCTCTTCCTCAAAGGTATCTAAACCTGCAAAGGAGAGTTTGCCATTATCTAATGCATCAATAAGTGCAACCTCGTCAATAACACCTCCACGAGCAGCATTGATCAAGGCAGCACCTGCTTTCATTTTATCCATTTCTGCCTTGCCAATTACGTAATCCTTTTGTGCAGGTACGTGTAGGGTAATGAAATCTGATTTTTGAAGAACTTCATCCATAGCGATGGTCTTGATCTCAAAATCCATGGAACGCCCGTCAAAGAAATCCAATTGAAGACTTGCAGACTCGGTATACTTATCATGAGCTAAGACATTCATACCGCAGCCAATGGCAATTTTAGCCACTGCCTGTCCAATTCGGCCAAAACCAATGATTCCTAGCGTCTTTCCGCGTAGTTCCGCACCTTTGGCGTAGTTCTTTTTAAGGTCTTTGAATTTAGTGTCTCCATCCAACGGCATATTTCTGTTGGAATCGTAGAGATAACGCACTCCTGTAAAAAGGTGAGCAAAAACCAATTCCGCTACAGAAGCAGACGAGGCCGCTGGAGTGTTGATTACATGTAATCCTTTATCACGTGCGTAATCCACATCAATATTGTCCATACCAACACCGCCACGTCCAATTAGTTTTAGACTCGGGCAAGCGTCTATGAGATCCTTGCGCACTGTGGTTGCCGAACGCACCAACAAACCGCTGATCTGATTCTCATTGATATAATTCTCTAATTGTTCTTGAGCCACCTTAGTGGTGATCACTTCATAGCCTGCGGCTTCTAGAGCCGTGACTCCGCTTTGCGAAATTCCGTCGTTGGCTAAAATCTTCTTCATTATTCCTACTGATTTATTTTAAGCTGTTCTTTCAAATTCTTGCATCACATCTACCAATACTTGCACGCTAGAAAGTGGCAAGGCATTGTACATAGAGGCGCGATAACCTCCTACAGAGCGGTGACCGTTCAAGCCATTAATTCCGGCTTCTTGCCAAAGGGCGTTAAAACGATCTGCCTGAGCATCGTCATTAATGGTAAAGGTGGCGTTCATTGTGGATCGGTCTGCAGCATCAGCAACAAAACCTTTAAATAGCGGGTTTCTGTCAATTTCCCCGTATAACAAGGCTGCTTTATCGTTGTTGATCTTTTCTACAGCGCTAACACCGCCTTGCTGCTCCAGCCACTCTAGAGTAAGCATAGAGGTATATACCGCAAATACGGCAGGGGTGTTGAACATACTGTCCTTCCCTAAATGAACCTGATAATCTAACATGGATGGGATGGTTCGGCTCACTTTACCGAGAATATCTTCTTTTACTACAACCAAAGTGGTTCCGGCGGGCCCCATATTCTTTTGCGCTCCAGCGTAGATCAAATCAAATTTGCTGAAATCCATCTCACGTGAAAAGATATCGCTACTCATATCACAAACCAATGACGCATCGGTCTGCGGAAGATCTTTGATCTGTGTTCCAAAGATGGTGTTGTTGGAAGTAAGATGCAGATAATCCAATCCCGAAGGAATTTCATAACCTTTAGGGATATAATTGAAATTCTGATCCTTAGAAGAAGCTACTTCAACCAGATCGCCAAAAAGTTTGGCTTCTTTAATCGCTTTGGTAGACCAAGTACCTGTATTTAGGTATCCGGCCTTGTCTTGTAGCAAATTGTAAGCGACCATGAGAAACTGCATACTGGCTCCACCTTGCAAAAACAAAGCTTTATATCCTTTTCCTTCTAATCCGAGGTGGGAGATGGCCAAGCTTCTCGCACGTTCCATAACTTCGACAAATTCCTTGCTTCTGTGGGAGATCTCTATGATAGACAAGCCTATTCCGTTGTAATCAATAAGGGCATCCGCAGCTTTGCGAAATACAGATTGAGGAAGTATACAAGGACCGGCGCTAAAATTGTGTTTCTGCATGCTTATTTTATTAAGAGTACAAAGATGTCAATTAAGTCAACGCGCTGTGTTAATTAACCAATAAATTATCAACTAAAGTTTTAACAAGAAATCAAGGGTATCCACACCATCTGCGTAGTCTGATAATCCAGGTTGTTGAGATTTCCCAAAAGGAATCGCATTAGCATAAGAATCACCCCCAACTATGCATTGAATTTGCTCTTTTTGCTCGTCTAATTTTTGCTCTAAAGCAGCGGTATTGGAATAAGTTTCATAGAAAACACTGGCAATGGGAGAGGCCATGCTAGCATCTTCTTTTATCATAAAGAATCCGTTCTCCAAAAAATCAAACTGACTCATCAAGAATACGGCCTTGTTGTAATCGTAGTTGTTTTCGTATTTCTTGTGAGCTAAAAGATGTTTCCAGGGATAGACCGCCTTAAAGATCTTGTCAAAATCATAACCTTCTGGAACAAACAACTTGGAGACGGATCGGCATCCTAAACCGTAATACCTAAAAATATCATTGGCTAAACCAGAAAGCTCCGCTTCAGACTCATCACCGCTCAATACGGCAACAGAGTTTCTATTCTTTCTAATGATGTGCGGCTTGTCCTTAAAGTAATGACTAAAGTAGCGCGCAGTATTGTCACTCCCTGTTGCAATTACAGCATCGTAATCACGTACAGCATCTTTACGCACCTCAATGAAATCTGCCCATGCAGGCTCAATTGCGATCAAGCGATCAAAAAGAAAAGGAAGAAGCAGCGGGTCACTTGAGGATAATTTGATCTGCAGTTTATGCCCGCTCATTAATACGCTTAGGGCGTCATGTAAGCCCACCAAGGGAATATTGCCCGCAGCAATTACTGCGATGGTTTTGGGAGCCACAGTTTTTACCGCGTATGGCCTGAGCCATGATTTAAGCGAATCTGCTTGTAGTTCTGCTGTCCAAGCATTTAGGGCATGAAGCACTTGTTCCCGTGTAAACCAACCATTTTTGGACTCAACAGTTCGTAAAAAGGCCTCAAAATCATCGGGCAAAGGATCCTGACTCACAATTTGCTTTAATTCTGCTCCCAATTGTCCCCAACTTGCAATGCGCTTCTGTAGTTCCAGTTCCATTTGTGATTACCGCTTTTAGGCGTTATTTTTGTAGCGCAAAGTTAGAAAAAGAAAATGCTATGGCGATCATAATTACCGATGAATGTATCAATTGCGGGGCCTGCGAACCAGAATGCCCAAACACCGCAATATATGAAGGTGCCGACGATTGGCGTTATGCCGACGGAACAGACCTCAGTGGAGATCTAGTATTGCCAAATGGAGCTGCTGTTAACGCAGATGAAACCCAAGAGCCAATAAGTGATGAGATCTACTACATTGTACCTGAAAAATGTACGGAATGCATGGGATTCCATGAAGAGCCTCAATGTGCCGCGGTTTGTCCGGTAGATTGCTGTGTTCCTGATGAGAACAATGTAGAAGATGAAGCTACACTTCTAGGAAAGCAAGCCTTCATGCACCACTAATAAAAGATATTATCAAAGTAAAAACGCCGCATTGACGGCGTTTTTTTATGCTCAAAGGTACCACCACTAGGCATATTTTATTAATTTAGAGCAAATCGCTTTATGCCTGTCTGGTTAAATATCACCCTCACTGTTTTGGCTATTTATATGGCCATTAGCCTAATTCTGTACTACCTGCAGGATTATTTCCTCTTTAAACCAGAGAAGCTCCCGAAAGATTTTCAGTTTTACTACAAAAATCAAATAGTAGAGGAATACAATTTAGAAACGCGAGATGGCGGGATCATCAATGGCTTGCATTTTAAAGTGAAAGACCCGATCGGCGTGGTTTTATACCTGAAAGGCAATTCCAAGAGTATCAAAGGCTGGGGGAAGTTTGCCGTGGATTTTACGCGACACAATTATGATGTGATCATGTTGGATTACCGCGGATTCGGCAAAAGCACTGGGAAACGCAGTCAAAAAGCTATCAAAAGAGATGTGCAGTACGTCTACAACAAAATTAGAGAGCGCGTCAGTGAGGAGTACATTATTATCTATGGCCGATCTTTAGGTTCAGGTTTCGCTACCAAGATCGCTTCAGAGAATCATCCACGCATGCTCATTTTGGATGCTCCATATTATAGCCTCACAAAAACTACCTCAAGGTATATGCCGTTTATGCCTTTGTCTGTGATTTTAAAATATCCAATGCCAACCTATAAATGGTTGAAGTATGTTCGATGCCCCATCCACATTATCCACGGGACTCAGGACCAACTCATACCTTTTAAGTCAAGCATTAAGTTATCTAAGATAAATCCAAGCAGAACAAGACTTTATGCTGTGATAGGAGGAGGGCATAAGAACCTGAATAATTTTGAATCCTACCACCGTATGCTCAGCGAGATTTTAATGAGCAAACCTACGGATATTGATCTTGAGACCACCAGTATGAAAGTAAAACACAGCTCCAAAGCCAATGCGTAAACTGTTTTTTGGGATTGCGATTCTCACCATTCCCTACACTGTTTTTTCTCTATTTATGTACTTCATTCAAGACAATATCATGTTTCAGCCTCAAACTTTGGCTGCAGATTACAAATATGCCTTCAATACAGAGTTTGAGGAGTTTAACCTGTGGACTCCAGACAGCGTTGCCTTGAATGCCTTGCATTTTAAAGTTGCTGATCCAAAAGGCCTTATTCTGTATTATCACGGAAATGCAGGAAACTTAGCGCGTTGGGGCGGTATCGCAGAACAGTATACCAAATACGGTTATGATGTGATGGTGATGGATTATCGCGGCTACGGAAAAAGTGGTGGAAGCCCTGCAGAAGCTACCCTATACAGTGATGCTCAGCTGTTTTATGAACATGCCAAAAAGCAATATAGGGAACAGGATATTTTGGTTTTTGGAAGATCTTTGGGAACCAGCGTGTCTACCTTTTTGGCAGCGGAAAATACTCCGGGACAGCTCATTTTAGAAACACCCTTTCACAGTATAGAAGACGTGGCCAATACCCGTTTTAGGTATTTACCGGTTCAATGGCTCATTAAATATGACTTCCCCAGCTATAAATATGCGCCAGAGGTGAATTGCGCAACCCTTATTTTACACGGTACCCGTGATGGAGTTGTGCCTTTTAGCTCCGGACAGCGTTTATTCTTAGAATTCAAACCCGCAAATGTGCAATTCATCACTATTCCAGAGGGTAGGCATAACAATCTCGGGGAGTTTCAGCTTTATCACAAATCCCTGGATTTGTTCATTAGATGAATTAAGGCCGTATAAATGGCGCGGTATACAGGGCAATTCTTATCTTTGCCGCCAAATTAGTTACAGCCCATGAAAGCCGGAATTGTAGGATTACCGAACGTAGGAAAATCAACACTTTTCAATTGTTTATCCAATGCCAAAGCGCAAAGTGCGAACTTTCCGTTTTGTACCATTGAACCAAATTTAGGTGTGGTAAACGTACCCGATACCCGTTTGGAGGTATTGGAAAAATTGGTGAATCCGGAGCGCGTAGTTCCTGCTACGGTAGAGATTGTAGATATTGCCGGTTTGGTAAAAGGTGCCAGTAAGGGTGAAGGGCTCGGCAACCAATTCTTAGGAAACATTAGAGAGACAGACGCTATTCTTCACGTATTGCGCTGTTTTGATAACGATAATATTGTTCACGTTGACGGTTCTGTAGATCCGGTTCGCGATAAGGAGACCATTGACATTGAGCTCCAACTTAAAGACCTAGAAACTGTTGAGAAACGTTTGGAAAAAGTAAAGCGTGCAGCAAAAACAGGTAATAAAGAAGCTCAAAAAGAAGAAGCAGCGCTCAACTTGATCAAAGAAGGTTTAGAAGCTGGTAATTCTGTACGTGCTATTGAGGTGCCAGAGGACGCTCGCGAAGCCTATATTGATCAATTACAGCTCATTACTGACAAACCGGTAATGTATGTTTGTAATGTAGACGAGTCTAGTGCAGTTAGCGGAAACGCTTATGTAGAGCAGGTGAAGGCGGCAGTAGCTTCAGAAAATGCGGAAGTGCTCGTATTGGCTGTGGGCACTGAGGCGGACATCAACGAACTAGACGATTATGAAGAACGTCAAATGTTTTTAGACGATATTGGTTTGGAAGAACCTGGAGCGTCTAAATTGATCCGTGGAGCTTATAAACTTCTCAACCTGCAAACCTACTTCACTGCAGGAGAGAAGGAAGTTCGCGCATGGACTGTTGCAGTAGGAGCCACTGCTCCAGAGGCGGCAGGAGTGATCCATACAGACTTTGAGAAAGGTTTTATCCGTGCGGAAGTCATTGCCTATGAAGATTATGAGGCCATGGGCTCTCGTGAAAAGGTCAAAGAGGCTGGTAAGCTCGGCATTGAAGGAAAAGACTATGTGGTGAAAGACGGCGACGTGATGTTGTTCCGTTTCAATGTCTAACGATTGGCGTAATCTGACATATAACGAGTTTCTCCCCGAGCTTTTCGCTTTTCTTTTTTAATACTTTCGATCTTCTTTTGAGTAGTCTTTAGCCAATCTTGTGCATGACAGTGCTCTGGCGCGTAGAACAAGGCCTTTTCAAACATGACCTGCGCTCTTAAATAGGCGCCTGATCTATAAAAATCAACGCCAAAGGACAAATAGTGTTCTGCCCTTACCTCACGATATTGCACTTGAGGATCTTCAGCCAGTTCTTGCAAATCGGTTTGATTGTTTGAAATAGGCAGTACTACTGCAGAGGTAGTACAAGTACTCACTACATCTGGAACCTTTACGGCATCCGCAGAACCAAAACTGCTGAATATAAACAGTAGGGCACCTAAAATAAGAATCAGCACAATTGCAGTTTCTATTCTTCTTCTACGACGCAGACGTCTACCGATGTTTTTGATCTCTGAAGCACTGAGTGTAGTGAGACGCTTGTTCTCGTCTTCTTTACGGACAATGTCCTTGTCTTTCAGACCCATAACGGTGCGCTTACTCTTAAAACGCGAAGAGCGTTTTTTAAGGAGCTTACGATTGTTTCTTAGGATAGTATTTGCGCCACCGGAATGCATAATTCAAAGCAGGTTTTAATGTATTAGTCGCAAAAACCATCGAAATGTTAATAAAATCTTAAATAATTCGCACTGAAAAGCTGTTAGACCCTGTATTTCTTAACAATTTCAAGGTTCTTATTGTTAATTACTTTAGGCTGATCTCGTTTTAAAAAAGCAGTTGAAATCCTATATTAGCAGGAGTACTCCCACAACAGATTAATGGCAAAAGAGACACAATATACCGAGGATAATATACGCTCGCTGGATTGGAAAGAGCACATCCGTATGCGCCCCGGAATGTATATCGGGAAGCTGGGAGATGGTTCTTCACCAGATGATGGAATTTACATCCTGCTCAAAGAGGTTATCGATAACTGTATCGATGAATTTGTAATGGGCGCAGGGAAGACCATTGAAATCCGAATCAAAGACAAAGAAGTACACGTGCGTGATTACGGACGTGGAATTCCACTGGGAAAGGTCATCGATGTGGTCTCTAAAATGAACACTGGAGGTAAATACGACTCCCGAGCCTTCAAAAAGTCTGTAGGTCTGAATGGAGTAGGTACTAAGGCGGTTAATGCGCTTTCAACCAGTTTTCGTGTAGAATCTGTGCGTGATCAGCAGATCAAAGCCGCGGCCTTTGCCCATGGCGAGTTGGTTGAAGACCTGCCTGTAGAAGATACCTCCCGTAGAAAGGGAACTAAAGTAAGCTTTGTTCCAGATCCGGAGATTTTTAAGAACTATAAGTACCGTTCGGAATACGTGGCCAAGATGCTCAAGAACTATGTGTATCTCAACCCAGGCCTTACTATTGATTTCAACGGTGAAAAATATCATTCTGCTAATGGGCTAAAGGATCTGTTGGAAGACAATATGAACAATGAGGATATGCTGTATCCCATCATTCATTTGCGCGGCGATGATATTGAAGTGGCCATTACGCACTCCAAAACCCAGTACAGCGAAGAGTATCACTCTTTTGTTAACGGTCAGAACACCACGCAGGGAGGAACGCATCAAGCGGCCTTTAGAGAGGCAATAGTAAAGACTGTTCGTGAATTCTACGGCAAGAACTATGATGCCAGTGATATTCGCAAAAGTATAGTAGCGGCGATCAGTGTTAAGGTGATGGAGCCCGTCTTTGAGTCCCAAACCAAGACTAAATTAGGGTCTACAGAAATGGGAGAGGGGCTGCCTACAGTAAGAACGTATATCAATGATTTTGTCAAGACGCAGGTCGATAACTTCTTACACAAAAATCCAGAGACCTCAGAGAAGCTACAGCGCAAGATCATGCAGGCCGAACGCGAACGCAAAGAACTCTCTGGGATTCGTAAGCTCGCCAAGGAACGCGCTAAAAAGGCCAGTCTGCACAACAAAAAGCTCAGAGACTGTAGAGTACATTTAGGAGACCTCAAAAAAGACCGTCGTTTGGAATCTACGCTTTTCATTACCGAGGGTGATTCGGCAAGTGGTAGTATTACCAAAAGTCGTGATGTGAATACACAGGCGGTATTTTCTCTACGTGGAAAGCCCTTAAACTCCTACGGCATGAGTAAGAAGATCGTTTATGAGAACGAAGAATTCAACCTCCTGCAAGCGGCCTTGAACATTGAAGAGTCCTTAGAAGACTTAAGGTACAACAATATTGTTATTGCTACGGATGCCGATGTGGATGGAATGCACATACGTTTGCTGCTGATCACCTTCTTTTTGCAATTCTTCCCAGAACTGATCAAAGAAGGCCATTTGTACATCCTTCAAACGCCGCTATTTCGGGTTCGCAATAAAAAAGAGACCATTTATTGCTATTCAGAGCAAGAGCGCATTGACGCCATTGAAAAGCTCAAACCAAAACCTGAGATCACCCGATTCAAAGGATTGGGGGAGATCTCTCCGGATGAATTCCAGCATTTTATAGGCAACGATATCCGTTTGGACCCTGTAATGCTGGATAAAGCCATGTCCATTGAAAACTTGCTCCGCTTCTATATGGGCAAGAACACCCCGGACCGTCAAGAATTTATTATCAATAATCTAAAGGTTGAATTGGATCGTGTAGAGGATTAATCCAATAGCACTAGCCCGCAATACTATATGAGTGACCAAAGCCCTTTAAACGGAGAAGAATTAAGCCCTGAAGACCCACAGGATACCATCACTAAGGTAACCGGGATGTATCAAGATTGGTTCTTGGATTACGCTTCATATGTAATCCTGGAGCGTGCAGTACCTGCAATTGAAGACGGTTTTAAACCCGTACAGCGTCGTATCATGCATTCACTTAAAGATTTGGATGATGGACGCTATAACAAGGTGGCTAATATTGTAGGACATACCATGCAGTATCACCCACACGGAGATGCCTCTATTGCAGATGCCATGGTGCAGATCGGGCAAAAGGATCTGCTGATAGACACTCAAGGTAACTGGGGAAACATACTCACTGGAGACCGTGCAGCAGCTTCTCGTTATATAGAAGCACGACTATCTAAATTTGCTTTGGATGTGGTTTACAATCCTAAGACCACAGATTGGCAATCTTCTTATGACGGGCGTAAAAAGGAACCCATTCATTTGCCGGTAAAGTTTCCGCTGCTGCTAGCTCAAGGCGCAGAAGGTATTGCAGTAGGACTTTCTACTAAGATCATGCCGCACAACTTTATAGAACTCATTGACGCTTCTATTAAACATCTACAAGGAAAGCGATTTACAATTCTGCCTGATTTCCCAACAGGAGGAATCGCAGATTTCACCAACTACAATGACGGTTTACGCGGTGGAAAGATCCGCAGTAGAGCGCGCATCAGTCAATACGAAAAGAACACCTTGGTCATCACGGAGATTCCTTTTGGAACTACGACCTCTTCTTTGATCGATTCGATATTAAAAGCGAATGATAAGGGAAAGATCAAGATTAAGAAAATTGAAGACAATACGGCTGCAGACGTGGAGATCTTGGTGCATTTGCCAAACGGAATCTCACCAGACAAAACCATTGATGCGCTGTATGCCTTCACCAATTGTGAAACCTCTATTTCGCCTCTAGGCTGTGTCATTGAAGACAACCGTCCGCTTTTTGTCGGAGTCTCAGAAATGCTCAGAAGTTCCACAGACAGGACCGTGGAGTTGCTTAAAAGCGAATTGGAGATTCAATTGGGTGAGCTGGAGGAGCAGTGGCACTTTGCTTCCTTAGAACGGATCTTTATTGAGAATCGTATCTATCGCGACATTGAAGAGGAAGAAACCTGGGACGGCGTAATATCGGCCATAGACAAAGGACTAAAGCCGCACATCAAGCATTTAAAGCGTGCGGTGACCACAGAAGACATCACGCGTCTTACAGAGATCCGCATCAAACGCATCTCCAAATTCGATATTGATAAGGCACAACAAAAGATAGAAGCTTTAGAGGAGCAGATCGCTCAAGTAAAGCACCATTTGGAGCATCTTATTGAGTATGCCATAGATTACTTCAAACGCTTAAAGAGGACCTATGCTACGGGTAAGCAGCGCAAAACGGAGATCCGCGTCTTTGAAGACATCGAGGCCACTAAAGTGGTTATCAGGAACACTAAACTTTACGTGAATCGGGAAGAGGGCTTTATTGGTACTTCTTTGCGTCGTGATGAATATGTGACGGATTGTGCTGATATTGACGACATCATTGTATTTACGCAGGACGGCCAAATGATGGTCACCAAGGTAGATAACAAAACCTTTGTTGGAAAAGGCATTATTCACGTTGCAGTCTTCAAGAAAAAGGACAAGCGCACCATTTACAATATGATCTACAAGGACGGTACTCGTGGATCCACTTATGTAAAGCGCTTTGCTGTAACAGCCATAACCAGAGACAAACATTACGACCTAACTGCGGGCAACAAAGGAAGTAAAGTACTTTATTTTACAGCTAATCCGAATGGTGAGGCGGAGATAGTAACCGTGCTTCTGCGTCAATCGGGTAGTATCAAAAAGCTCAAGTTTGACCTAGACTTTGCCGATCAATTGGTGAAGGGTAGAAACTCCAAAGGAAATATTGTAAGCAAGTATCCTGTAAAGCGTATAGAGCTTAAGGAAAAAGGCTTATCCACCTTAAAGCCCCGTAAGATCTGGTTTGACGACACCGTGCAACGTCTCAATGTGGACGGTCGTGGGGAGTTTTTAGGCGATTTTAGAAGTGAAGATCGCTTACTTATAGTAAATCAGAAGGGGATGGTTAAAACCGTTATTCCAGAAATGACTCTGCATTTCGATTCTGATATGATCGTTCTAGAAAAATGGGATCCAAAAAAACCGCTTACCGCCATTTATTGGGAAGGCAGTAAGGAGCTATTTTATGTAAAGCGTTTCTTGATTGAAAATCCAGAGCGAGAAGAAAGCATCATTGGAGATCATCCCGATTCTCAGTTGGAATGCATCTTTACAGATCATCGCCCGCAGGCAGAAGTTGTATTTGCTAAAAAACGTGGAAAGGATCGCAAGGAAAACCTGGAGATCAATCTGGAGGAATTTATAGCAGTTAAAGGGATTAGCGCCATGGGCAACCAATTAACCAAAGACAAGGTTTTGGAAATAAACCCCATGGAACCATTACCCTATGAGCAGCCAGAAGAGGTTCCTGCAGAAGAGATGGAGGTAGTGGATCAACAAGACGTTTCAGAAACTGCACCAGAAACTGCTGCCGCTAAAAAGACTGAAGATTCATCAGGGGATTCAAAGCCTGACCAAACAGCAGGTGCTGATGACGAAGGGCAAACTACACTCTTTTAATTGCGTGAAGTGGCTTCGCTTACTTTCTTAGCTGTGCCTTGGCGCACATAACGTTTGCTTGCTTTATTCTTTTTAATCACCATGGAATACTCAAAAGTGTAGGTGTCACCTTCTGTTTTTAGGATCTTGAAATGTACCGGACGCTCCTCTGATTGATTCTTGGGACGCAGATTCTTCATGATATACTCACAGTCGTTGATCCAGCGAATACTAAAGGTATCTATGGTTTGGTCGTAATAATCGATCTCAATACTGTCATTGCGAACAAAGGTGGTTTGCTTGAGCTCTCCGCCGACAAACTCTTCAAAAGTAAAGGTACCCGTCTTAAAATCCGGACATCGGCGCTCCGGCTCTTGACACGCAAACACCAGACTAAATACTAAGGATAGGAGTACGATCTTTTTCACTTTGCAAATTTCGTGAAAAAGCGGCTTAATACGGTCGGTATTTTTTAAAACTTCCGTCTTTGTAAAAGATGATGATATGTTCTATTTCTCCGTCCTTGTGGTTCGCGTTAGTTTCAATTGCTTCCGATTCGATCTCCTTCGGTTTAGATGGAATAGTGGCAACAGTTTTTAAGGGCGATCCTGAATTAGGGAAATCTCCCTTCCCATTGAGCAACCAATACAACTCAACTTCCTCAAAAGATTCTACCACCTTGATGACAAAATCTAGACTTGGTTTATTACGTCCAGAAAGTAGGTGAGAGATGCTGGAACGATTCACGCCAATTGCCTCGGCAAATCCTGCAGAACTCAGGCTGTAATAATCCATGATCTGCTTTAAACGTTTGGAGAATGCTTCTGTGTTGACCATAATTAATTGACGTGTTACAAATGTAACGTTTTACCCAGTGAATTGTTTCAATTTTAACACTAAGCTCACAATTTTATATGAAATAAACATTTAAGCAAACTATTATAACATGCTTATATGCAGTCATATAAATTACTCTGTAGATGTCTCCATTAGTTTTTTCTATTTGGATGGATTAGCTCCAATAAACATGTTTACGATTGTAACCAAATTGAATGAAAGCGCTGTTTACATTTGTAATTTATTGATTGTTTACATTTGTAACTAATTCAAGAATCACTGTGGAATTTATCGCGCGTTATTTAGCTCCAGATCACATTTTATCAGCACTGAAAAGCTTTGCGCAAGACGCTAATTTTTCCTTATCTGTTCTCGGCAAATCTGTTAAAGGAAGATCCATTTACAGATTGAATTTCGGTTCGGGTCCCAAAAAGATTTTGTTGTGGTCGCAAATGCACGGAAATGAAACCACCACCACGAAAGCTTTACTGCATTATTTACAGACCTTGGTCAATAGTGAGCTTGGAAATGAACTTGCCAAGCATCTGGAGCTCTGTGTTATTCCCATGCTGAATCCTGACGGAGCTGCTGCCTATACGCGACTTAACGCCAATGAGGTTGATCTAAACAGAGATGCTCAAGACTTATCGCAGCCAGAAAGTCTGGTATTTAGAGAAGTATTCAACAGCTTTAAGCCGGACCTGTGCTTGAATTTACATGGACAACGCAGTATTTATGGGCTCACAGGGAGTGAAAACCCTGCAGTATTGTCTTTTTTAGCACCAGCGGCAGATGATCAGCGCTCCATTACCCCAGCTCGTTTAGAGGCCATGCGCCTTATTAACTGTATGACCGCGGTGCTTCATGAAGACTTAGGGCAGCAGATCGGGAGGTATGACGATACTTTCAACGGCAATTGTCTCGGAGATTATTGTACGCAACAAGGCGTACCCACCATTCTCTTTGAAGCTGGCCACTACCAACAAGACTATACGCGCAACAACACAGCAGCCCTAATTCAGAAGGCCTATACGGTACTTTTTGACGAATTGTGTAGTCCGCAGCCAGTCATTGACAGCGATGCAACAGTTGCCGCTTATTTGGAACTGCCTGAAAATGAGATTAATTATTGTGATCTGATTTTAAAAGATGTGCTGCCGAGTGATGTTCACGACGCTAAAGACCTTTATATTCAATATAAGGAATCGCTCTTTGAGGGTGTAATTCGCTTTAAGGCTGAGTTAATAGGTGCAGATACACCAAATCCAGAATTTGCGCATCGCTATGAAAATGATCCTGAGTTAAATAGCGAACTCAAACGTTTGAATCAAGAAGATTGGTCTTCATTTATTGCTGATTATGTACTAAAAAAGTACAGTCATTAGAAAATCTGCAACAAAATCTGTGATTTTGCCGTTTTTTCTCATAATTTTGCAATAACAAAAATGTACGAATAGAAGCAATTTTTATGGCCAAGTTCAAATTAGACGACGTAGATCACCAGATTTTAGACATTCTCATTCAGAATACACGAGTACCTTTTACTGATATCGCGAAGAAATTGCTTATTTCTGCAGGTACGGTACATGTACGAGTTAAAAAGATGGAAGAGGCAGGGATCATTACTGGATCATCACTCACCTTAGATTACACCAAGCTTGGTTATTCCTTCATTGCTTATGTTGGCGTATTTCTTCACAACACTTCTCAAACACAATTCGTTTTAGAACGCATTCAGGAGATTCCCTACGTGACTGTAGCTCATATTACCACAGGGAAATTCAATATTTTCTGTAAAATCCGTGCTCGCGATACCTTGCACGCGAAAGAGGTGATCTTCCAATTGGATGATATTGATGGCGTGATGCGCACAGAAACCATGATCTCTTTAGAAGAAAGCATTAACGACAAAAAGCGCTTGATGCACACTATTTTTAACGAGCTTTAAGAAGGTTCAGATTCAGACGACGGGATAGCTACATCGCCGTCATAATCTTCCTCACCATCATCTTCTTCAAACTGCGCCATAGCACTGGCTAAGCGAGAACTGACCTTGACCAAATAAACAGTGTCATCCGTCTTGACCTCCACAGCTTCTATGGTATCGTTATGTTGGTTTTTAAAGCTGATGATATGATCATCATCATATCCGTCCGGATAACGTGCTACAAGCAAAGAAAGGATCTCTGGCGTTAGTTTTTTGATATCTACTATAACGCGTTTCATTATGTTTTAGCTAATAATGCACTACTAAAATTAGCTAAAAAATCAATTGGTTTGACCTAGAATGCAAACTTTACACTTCGTTTACATAAAATTCAAAGGCTTCCTTAATGAGTTCAGGATCAATAGTTTGGTCTATTTTATGAACGCCAATATCTTCCAATAAGACGAAATTCACACGCCCGCCCACATTCTTCTTGTCGTGGAGCATATAGGTGTTGATTTCTTCCAAGGCATTCTCAGGGAAACTCACTTTGCGATAATAGGAACGCACTAAATTCATCAAATCGTAGAGACTGCTTTCCGGAAAACCAAAGCGTTTGACAGACAAATAGGTTTCCATCACCATTCCTACTGCGATGGCTTCGCCGTGAAGCAGATCATCCATTACATCAGATTCTAAGGAATAGGTCTCAATGGCATGCCCTAGAGTGTGTCCAAAATTGAGAATCTTGCGTAAACCCTTTTCTGTAGGGTCTTCCAGGACCACATCGCTTTTTATCACCACAGAGTCTCTTATCAAAACATCCAATCCTTCCATAGTACCAGGATCAAAATTCCTCACTGCGCTCCAGTAGTCTTTGTTAGAGATCAAACCGTGTTTAATGATCTCTGCAAAACCGGATCGCATTTGATTTTCAGGTAAGGTGGCCAAATAGTCAATATCAACCCCAACCATGGCGCCATTATTGATCACACCGATTTGATTCTTAAGCATGCCGTGATCTACGCCAGTTTTACCTCCAACAGAAGCATCAACCATTGCCAATAGGGAAGTAGGTAGATTGATATACGTAATGCCGCGTTTGTAAATAGAAGCCACAAAGCCGCCTAAATCAGTAACCACACCACCGCCTAAATTGATCATTAACGCTTTTCTATCCGTCAATAGGTTTGAAAGCTCATCAATGATAGAAACAGTTACCTCCATGGTTTTAAAGGCTTCCCCCGCCGGCATCACCAGAATGTTCGGTTCCATAGGAAAATTGATCTGGTCTAGTAGCAACGGAAGGCAATCCGCATAGGTGTTATCATCCGTAAGGATCACTACAGAGCTGGGCGAATATTGCTCAATATATCTAGTTATTTCGCTGTAAATCTGCTCGTTAAAATATACGGGTGCTGCTCCTGAGGTAATGGCTTGCATCTTCAATTTTCTTTAGGACCAAATTAGCGGTTTTCGCGCAAATAGCTGCGAATTCTAATTATATTTGTATGTCAAAATTTTTGCTCATGCCGTCCGAAAAACTCTTCGAAAACACAGAAGTGGCCTTTGCACTTAAGACCGATTCTGAACTTGAACGCGCCCATTTTCTATTTAAAATGATAGCCAGTGAACCCCTTGTTAAAATAGGGACGGCGGCAACCAAGCTCGCCTTGAACATGAATCTACCGGTAGAAGGTTTGATTCGTTCTACTGTTTTTGATCATTTCTGCGGAGGCGTGAATGAAGAAGACTGTCTACCCGTAGTAGACAAGCTCTATGAAAAAGGAGTTCACGCGGTTTTGGACTATTCGGTAGAAGGCAAAGAAACGCAAGAGCAATTCAACAGCACATTAGCCAAGGTAAATGAACTTACTGCCTTTGCCGATGAAAAAGACGCTATGCCCTTTTCTGTTTTTAAACCGACTGGTTTGGGAAGATTCAAGATCTGGGAAAAGAAATCAGCTGGCGAGACATTGACTGAATCTGAGCAGGCTGAATGGGATGCTATAGTAGCTCGTTACGAATCTGCTTGTGAAAAGGCTCAAGCTCATGACGTTGCTTTACTAATAGACGGGGAGGAGTCTTGGATGCAAGATGCTGCGGATGAGTTGGTGACGGATATGATGCGCAAACACAATAAGGACAAAGCTTTAATCTTCAACACCTTACAGTGTTACCGCTGGGACCGATTGGATTATCTTAAAGAACAGCATTTAGAAGCTCGTGCCAAAGGGTTTAAGCTGGGTTATAAGATAGTTCGTGGAGCCTATATGGAGAAAGAAAACGAACGCGCTGATGAAAATGGGTACCCAACACCCATATGTAAAGATAAAGCCCATACCGATCAGACCTTCAACGACACCTTGCGTTATATTTTAGAAAATTTAGAGGACATCTCCGTATTCATAGGTTCTCACAATGAAGAGAGTTGTTACTTAGCTATGGAACTGATGGAGGAGTTGGGTATTGCCAAAAATGATCCAAGAGTGTGGTTTGGACAACTTTTCGGGATGAGTGATCACATTTCTTATAATCTTGCAGAAGCTGGTTATAACGTAGCCAAATACATTCCTTTTGGACCCGTTAAGGACGTAATGCCGTATTTGATCCGCAGGGCAGAGGAGAACACCTCTGTAGCAGGACAAACCTCTAGAGAATTGTCATTGTTGAAAAACGAAAAGAAGCGCAGAAAGCTTTAATCTTCCACGTATTTACTGAAGTCCGTAATAAAGGCTGTGGAGTCGCAGTTTTTAACCTGCATAAGGTAACGCTCGTTATCTTTAGCTTTTCCACGTATCACGTATTTTTTACAGCTATCATTGATCTTGACATTGCTGTCTCTGAACAAAACCTTACCGATTTGCAAAAAACGTCTTACTTCTGAGGTGTCTAATCCATTAGCGGTCATGCCTGCTAAAGCCTGTTCACTTACTTCAGGACTCTTGATTCGGATGTTTTTGAGTACACGCGCATTTGGTCCGTACGCACAAGAAGCATTCTTACCGCCAAGGAAAAACATCAGAATTACTACACCAACGCTGAATCCGCCAAAGAAATAGGCAAAGCGTTTAATTCGGGTCATATTTAGAAGATCAAAAGGTTGATATCGCTGTATTTCATGTCGAACCAATCAGCCACCGACTTATTGGTTAAAATACCGCGGTAAAAATACAACCCATTTTTCAATCCGGAATCAAATCGGATGGCATTTTCAAGACCTCCGCATTCGCCCATTTGAAGTAGGTAAGGAGTGAATATATTACTGATACTGATCGAAGAAGTTTTTGGGTAACGTGCCGGAATATTAGGAACACCGTAATGAATCACGCCCTCTTGAACCACGGTTGGTTTGTCGTGATTGGTCACTTCAGTCGTCTCAAAGCAACCACCCATATCTATACTTACATCTATAATGACCGCTCCTGGCTTCATGGCTGAAACCATATCGCGACTAACAACCACCGGAGATCTGTTCTTTCCGCGTACTGCTCCAATGGCCACGTCGCAGCGTTTCAAAGCTTTAAGTAAGTACTTAGGTTGAATGGTGGAGGTGTAGAGCGTTCTGCCCAAATTGGTCTGTAGAATTCTTAAACGGGTCAAGGAATTATCAAAAACCTTGACGTTAGCTCCTAAACCAATAGCTGAACGCGCTGCAAACTCTCCAACGGTTCCAGCTCCTATTACCACGACTTCTACAGGAGGCACACCGCTTATGTTACCGAACATCATTCCGTTGCCCTGTTTGTCATTAGCCATGATCTCTGAGGCAATTAAAACCGATGCTGTTCCTGCAATCTCACTCAAAGCGCGCACGGCAGGATAGGCACCATCTTGATCTTTGATGAATTCAAAGGCGAGCGCTGTAATTTTTTTCTTGGCTAAAGCCTTAAAATAACTTGCTTGTTGTGTTTTGAGTTGTAAAGCCGAAATGATGATGGTGTTAGGATTGACCATCTCCAATTCATCAAGAGTAGGGGGCTCCACTTTAAGCACTATTGGACAACCAAAGACCTTTTTAGTGTCATTGGTGATACTTGCACCAGCTTCTGAATAATCTTTATCTGAAAAGCTAGCCTGCTCACCAGCCTGAGATTCAATTAATACCTTGTGGCCATTAGACACAAGGGCTCCAACGGCGTCTGGTGTTAAACAGATCCTGCGCTCTTGGAAATATACTTCTTTGGGTATTCCTATGAAGAGTTCGCCGTGTTCTTGGGCTATTTCAAGTTTTTCTTCCTGAGGGAGTAATTCAGCTTTGGTAAAAGGAGATAGCTGCTCAGCCATGGTTGGATGTTTAGTCTAACCCAAGATACAATAAAAGTAAATGAAGTTCCAAATGGAAATGCCTTAGCGAAAGAGGTCTTTAAGTTGTGTCATCAATCCTTTTTCTTGAGCCAACTCTTCTTCGAATGATTGAAGGTCATTACCACGGATAGAATTGAATAATTTAGCACGGACTAAATAAACAGCAGGTACAATTACTGCCATCAAAGGAATAATATAAACTAATTCCAATTCATCAATAGGCTTACCCGAACTTTCCCAGATTAGAGACCATAATTGAAATGAGTACATTGCTATAGGCACTAATATAATCCAGTGCCACCAATGCTTACAAGTAAAGAACCATAACAATAGCAAATAGAGGGGGACAATCTTCCCTACTAAATACCATGCATAGTTAAACCAATTAGAAAATGTGGTTTCGAGAGTAAAAAAAGAAGTTTCCCAGACTTGGGTATCGTCTGGGAAATTCCTGTATGAATAAAAGATGAACGGAACAATAGCAATCAGTATTACTAATATTCCTCCAACATACAACGATTTTTTACCCGTTGGCTGGTGGTTTTTGGTGTCTGTCGACTTGTTGTTCGGTTTGTTCATCTTCAATACTTTCAGGTGTACAAGAAGTCAATAATCCAAACCCAAAGAGTGCAACGATCAATAGTAATTTTGTAGCTTTCATGTTCTGTTTTTTGTGAGGTTAATAGTACAAACCTAGTCCATTAAAACAGAAGTTTTGGAACTATTATCACCTTAACTTAGCTAATTGTCTTTTTTCAGAACATGCTTTAATCAGCGCTTCAGGTTCTAATATCCCAAATATTTTACTACAACAATTTTCTTCCTACAAATATCTATTTGATCAAGTAGGTCTGGCGATCGTTCGCTCAATTTTTAGATTTAGGGTTCTTGTATTATCTGCATTACGGCTTAACCGTAAAATATTATATGTTTGATCCAGCAGAAACTCCACCTTCTCGGGCCATTCAATGAAAACCCAATTCCCGGAATCTAAATACTCAGTAAATCCAAGCATTTCCGCATCTTCCGAAGACTTTAACCGATAACAATCAAAATGAAAAATCGGCCCATTTTTGGACGAATATTCGTGAACTAACGCATAGGTAGGACTGCTAATTTGATCCTGGACCCCCAACTTCTTCAATAATGCCTTCAACAGGGTAGTCTTTCCTACTCCAAGCTCACCGTACAACAGTACGATTCGGCCTTCAAGGTTCTTCTGCAATGCTTCTGCAATTGCGTCAACCTCCACTAATTTGTACGTAAAACCTGTCATTTACTATTTACGAACTTTACAAATGTAATAAATTATCGATGATATCAAAATTTTATCGATTAAAAGCACCTTAGTGTAAGAAAAATAGAAATTGAAATTACGGCTATTTCATATACACTCTGTATATCAATGAGTTAGGTGCTTTCATCGACATTACAAAATTAATGAAAAAAAGCGATGAAGAAATTGCCGCGTTCGTAGTTACTCCCCTATTAGTACTAAAATGCAAGACGGCAATCGTTCATCGCTTTTCAAACCTATTTAGATATTTCCATTCAAAAAAATGAGTCCTGACTATATTCATAAATCCAGTAATTAATTGATTGTGTATTTCAGTATACATTTATAAATATGTATCAGTTATGAAAGATCGATACCTTGAGAATAGATATATTTCAGTCATGAAATATTTATTAATCAAACAGACTGTATACGGATTATTGTTCATGTTCATTTTAAAAACAGATGCACAAGTATCTCCGTTAAACTATAACAACTACAGTGATGAAGAGTTAATTCAAATAATTGATAATCCTGGAATCAATTTATTAGTAAAGAAGCAAGTTTCTGATATTTATTTGTTACGAGGAAAGGCTGAAGCTGACACCATAAAAATCGCACGTGCATATGATCGCCTTTCAAGACTATTCACAAATGACTCCACACTTATATATGCCGATTCTGTAATTCTCTATACTAAAAACTTAAAGCATAAGACTTATCCAGGGGTTGGATATTTATTAAAAGCAACTCATTACTCTAATAAAAGACAATATAGCAAAGCATTAGCCAATTACTCTGAAGCACAGAGGTACGCGGTAAATAGAGAGAACATAATTCATGAAATATTTATTAGAAAATGTGTAATCGACATTACTTCTAGATGGTCTAGTCCGGAAAAGGCTATCAAATTAGGCAATGATCTACTAAGAATCATCGATACTTTGAATTATGAAACTGTACTCACTAATACTTCACGACCTAGTTTTAAAATTAATGATTCTGTCCTAAGCAGACATTATCTAATTGACAAACTAGACGTTATTAATTCGCTAATCACATCTTATGTACTAAACAAGCAATATGAAGTAGCTTTAAGTTTAACCGACGAAGCGAATATTGTAATTCAGGAGCTTGGAGATTTAAAGAAAGAAATTAAATTAAAGAGAAGAATTGCTGAAATAGAATATTACCGTGGAAATTACAAATCCTCTATCGACACCCTGTCAAAATATTTTTCGCACCTAACTGTCACCAATAGCAAGTTGAATTCATATTATTATTTAGGGATGAATTCAATCAAACTAGGAAATCAGAAAATGGGACTAGATTATCTATTGAAAGCTGACAGTGTTTATATGATTGAACCCTACATTGTTCCTTCTCAAAGACCATTTCTTGCTGAATTGTACAAAATTTATAAGAGTGAAGGAAACAAGTTGTTGCAAGTAGAAATACTAAATAAAATACTTTCTGTGGATAGTCTTTTTAAAGAATCTTATAAGAATATCAATAAGAGCTTAATTGACAACTTCGAAACCCCACAACTCCTTGCAGAAAAAGAAAAACTCATTGCTCAACTGGAATGGGAGCAAGGTCGGGAAAAGCGAAAACAACTATTTACAGGCTTTCTGCTCTTACTTAGTTTAGGTGGATGCGCTTATTACTTCTGGAAACAACGTCAATACAAAATGCGTTTTGCGGCAATAGTTAAAGACGGTTTACAGCCTCAAGAAGACCAGCTCAACAAACAAAAACGCAATGAAATCTCCGCAGAAATAGTGGATGACATCCTCAAAAAGCTCGAACGCTTTGAAGCAAAAGGCCAATTTACAAGAGGTGATGTTTCCTTACAATCCGTTGCCAAGCGCTTCAATACCAATTCGTCTTACTTGTCAAAAGTTGTCAATCTTAAAAAGGACAAGAACTTCTCGCAGTACATCAGCGAATTGCGCATTTCATATGCAGTAGATCAACTTCAGAACAATCCACGTTTCAGAAAGTACACCATAAAAGCCATAGCGGAAGAAGTCGGTTTTGGAAATGCTCAGAGCTTTTCCAAGGCTTTCAAGGCCAGAACGGGCCTACATCCGTCCTATTTTATTAGAAATCTCAATAAACAGTACCCCAATAATGCTACCTCGGATTCAATACTGCAAACGGAATGATCATCTCTTCTAGAGAAACTCCGCCGTGCTGGTATGTGTTTCTGTAATAGCTTACATAGTGATTGTAATTGTTTGGGTAAGCAAAGAAGAGATCTCCTTTAGCAAATATGAAGGAAGAACTCATATTTATTGCAGGGAGGTGAATATTCTTAGGGTCTTTGGCAGCCAGAACATCCTTGTCTTCATAAGTCAAACTGCGCCCGGTTTTATAACGCAAGTTTAAACTGGTGTTTTTATCTCCGATCACTTTAGATGGATTCTTCACATTGATAGTCCCGTGATCTGTTGTAATGATCAGCTTAAAGCCCATTTGAGCGGCTTGTTGAATGATCTCCAAAAGTGGGCTGTTCTTAAACCAACTCTGGGTTAGCGAGCGATAGGATTTATCATTAGAAGCTAATTCCTTGATTACTTCCATCTCTGTTTTTGAGTGCGAAAGCATGTCTACAAAATTGTAAACTACAACGGTCAAGTCATTGTTCTTCTGCGATTTGAAATTATCCACCAAGCGTCTGCCTTGCTTTAGACTGGAGATCTTGTGGTATTCCCACTTGATATCCATCCCCAAACGTTTGAGTTGCGCCCCTAAAAAGTCATGTTCGTGCATATTCTTTCCACCCTCATCGGTGTCATTAAGCCACCAATCTTTATGTAGACGCTCCATTTCACTAGGCATAAGTCCTGAGAAGATCGCGTTGCGCGCGTATTGAGTAGCCGTAGGGAGTATGCTGTAAAAAGCCTTTTCCTTTTCTTTCTTATATGCGTTAGATACGATAGGTTCAAACGCCTTCCATTGATCGTAGCGCAAATTGTCTACAACCACCAAAAGGGTAGGGCTGTCGCTTAACTCAGGCTGAATCCAATCCTTAAATAAGGTATGTGACATAACTGGAGCCTCTTCTTGATCGTGAAACCAATCTGGATAGTTCTTGTCAATAAACTTGCAGAACTGTGTGTTGGCCTCAATTTTCTGTGATTCCAGAATTTCAAACATCCCGGTATCTTCTATATCTTCCAACTGTAATTCCCAGTAGATCAATCTTTGATACAATTCCGCCCACTCTTCATGGGAGTTCACCATAGACATATCCATAGCGATCTTTCGGAATTCCTGTTGATAGTCTGACGTCGTCTTTTCAGAAACCAATCGACTGTGATCCAAGTTCTTCTTTAAGCTCAATAGAATCTGGTTCGGATTAACAGGTTTGATCAGGTAATCGGCAATCTTAGCACCAATGGCCTCTTCCATAATATACTCTTCCTCACTTTTAGTGATCATCACTACCGGCAAGTTAGCTTGCTTCTCTTTGATCTCAGAGAGTGTTTCCAAACCGGTAAGCCCTGGCATGTTCTCGTCCAGAAAAACAATATCAAACTGTTGCTGTTCAATCTCTTCTAAGGCTTCTGTACCACTTTGCGCCGTGGTCACTACGTAATTCTTTTTTTCGAGGAAAAGGATATGAGGTTTGAGTAAATCGATCTCATCATCGACCCACAGTACTTTTATGTCTGTCATATATGTATCTTTGTGCTTGAGGCTTAAATAATAGGTTTGAAAAACCGTAAGAAACTTACTCTCTTTAACGATCCAATTTACGGATTTATTACCATCCCAAATGCTTTGGTGTTTGATCTGATCGAGCACACATACTTCCAGCGTTTGCGTCGAATTACCCAAATGGGAATGTCCTATTTAGTGTTTCCAGGGGCACATCACACACGATTCCACCATGCCTTGGGCTGCATGCACCTAATGCAGAAGGCAGTTCAAGTACTTCGTTATAAAGGAATTGTGATCAGTTCGGAGGAAGAAGAAGCGCTTTATGTTGCGATCTTGCTGCATGACATTGGGCACGGACCTTTTTCTCATGCACTCGAGCACAGCTTGGTCACTGGAGTGGATCACGAGCAGATTTCCTTGCAATTCATGGAAGCGCTCAATAAAAACTTTAACGAGAGATTAACGTTGGCCATCTCTATTTTCAATGACAGTTACCCAAGAAAGTTCTTACATCAATTGGTCTCTGGGCAATTGGATATGGATCGCTTGGATTATCTAAAGCGAGACAGTTTTTATACAGGAGCCTCGGAAGGGAACATCAATAGTGAACGCTTGATCAGCATGCTCAATGTGGCCAATGACGAGTTAGTAGTGGAATCTAAGGCCATCTATAGTGTAGAGAAGTTCTTGGTCGCTAGACGCCTCATGTATTGGTCGGTGTACCTACACAAAACAGGCTTGGCAGCCGAACAAGTCTTGATCCGTGTATTGCAACGGGCTAAGGAACTTATTTCAAAAGGCGATCAATTACAAGCCAGCGAACCCTTAATGTTCTTTTTAAAGCGTGATTCTGATGTGTTTGAACAGGAGGCGCTTGCGCATTTTGCCCGTATGGATGATCACGATATCATTCAGGCGCTAAAAGGCTGGTGTGACCATAAAGACCCAGTGCTTTCCAAGCTTTCCAATATGATCTTAGATCGGGATCTTCCTAAAGTAAAGCTCAAGAATAAAAAGCCCAAAAATGCAGAGGTTGATAAAAAGAGAGAAGCTCTAGCAAAAGCTTGGGGAATCTCTATGGAGGATACCAATTATTTCATCTTTGATGGTAAGGTTACTAACCGTGCTTATCGCAGTGACAGTGAGAATATTAATCTGCTGAGCAAGAACGGAAAGCTCATTGACGTTGCTAAGGCGAGTGACCAGCTCAATCTTAAGGCTTTGACTCAAGAAGTGACCAAACACTATCTGTGTTATCCCAAGGCCAAACATTATTAATTTTTTCTATTTTTGCATGAATTGAAAGCGCAGGATGAGCAAAGCGTATAACCACAATTTTTACATCTTTAAACCGCTTCCAAACGCATAACAGCACCTATGAAATTTACAGCGACGCAGATAGCGGGCATTTTGGAAGGGGAAATAGAGGGGAATCCGGAGGTAGAAGTTTCAAAACTCGCCAAAATAGAAGAGGGTTCTCCAGGAAGCCTTACCTTTTTATCAAATCCAAAGTACACGTCCTTTATTTATAAGACGCAGGCTTCAATTACTATTGTCAATAAAGACTTTAAGGCGGAAGATACACTTAACACCACCTTGATTCGCGTGGAGGATGCCTACAAGGCCTTCTCAACACTCTTAGAATATTACAACCAGGTGAAGATGAACAAGACCGGAATTGAACAACCGGTGTTCATTGCGGAAAGCGCTTCTTATGGAGACAACTTGTATATGGGAGCTTTCTCTTACTTAGGTGAGAACGTTTCTATAGGAGCGAACGTAAAGATCTATCCAAACGTATATATAGGTGATAACGTAACCATAGGAGACAATTGTGTGGTTTTTGCTGGAGCTAAGATCTACTCGGAATCTGTTATTGGTAATCACTGTGTGATCCATTCTGGAGCCATTGTGGGCGCAGATGGATTTGGATTCACTCCGAATGAGAAAGGAGAATATCAAAAAGTACCCCAAACCGGAAACGTGATCATTGAAGACCACGTGGACGTGGGTGCGGGAACAACTATAGACCGAGCCACCTTAGGTTCTACCATTATTAGACGTGGCGTGAAGCTGGACAATCAGATCCAAATTGCTCACAATGTGGAGATCGGAGAGAATACTGCTATAGCGGCTCAATCCGGAGTTGCTGGATCTACCAAGATCGGTAAGAACTGTTTGATCGGAGGGCAAGTCGGAATTGTTGGCCACATTACCATAGGAAACAATGTGCGCATACAAGCTCAGAGTGGAATCGGCAGAAATGTAAAAGACAACGAAGTGTTGCAAGGATCTCCAGCTTTAAATTACGGAGATTACAACAAAAGTTATGTACACTTCAAGAACCTTCCTAAAATAATAGATCGTCTCAACACTATTGAAAAAAACCAAAACAATGAGTGAAACTGGCGCCAAACAACGCACCATTGAAAAGGAAGTATCCCTTAAAGGTGTGGGATTACATACCGGAAAGGATGTAACACTGACCTTTAAACCAGCACCTGAAAATCACGGTTACGCTTTTGTACGTGCCGATCTAGAAGGTACACCAACTATAGAAGCAGATGCCAATTATGTGGTGAATACGCAACGCGGAACCAATTTGGAGAAGTTAGGCGTAAAGATCCAAACATCAGAACACGTATTGGCTGCACTTGTTGGTATGGAGGTAGATAATTGTATTATTGAGTTAGATGCTTCAGAGCCACCAATTATGGACGGTTCTTCCAAGTTCTTTGTTGAAGCTATTGAAAAGGCTGGAATAAAAGAGCAAGAAGCCCTGCGCGAGGAATATGTAGTGAAAGATGTGATCTCTTACAGCGATCCAGAAACGGGAAGCGAGATCATTGTCATGCCTGCAGATGAGTACCAGATCACTACCATGGTTGATTTTGGGACCAAAATCTTAGGAACGCAAAATGCTAACCTAAAACACCTTTCAGACTTCAAAGATGAGATCTCTGACTCAAGAACCTTTAGTTTCTTGCACGAGATCGAAACGCTCTTAGATCACGGCCTTATCAAAGGAGGTGATTTGAATAACGCTATTGTATATGTAGACAAGGAATTGTCTGCCAAGACTATGGATAAATTACGTGAGGCCTTCGGAAAAGACTCTATTTCTGTTAAGCCAAACGGAATCCTTGATAATTTAACCTTACACCACCCCAATGAAGCGGCTAGACATAAGCTGTTGGATGTAGTAGGGGATTTGGCCTTGATTGGGACGCGCATCCGCGGAAAGGTCATTGCTAACAAGCCTGGACACTTTGTAAACACACAGTTTGCTAAGAAAATGTCTAAGGTGATCAAAATGGAGCGCCGCAACAAGGTGCCTAAATTCGATTTGAGCAAGCCGCCGGTAAAGGACGTGAACCAGATCATGGCTATGTTGCCGCACCGTCCGCCATTCTTATTGGTAGACAAGGTTTTAGAGCTCAGTGAATCCCATGTTGTGGGACTCAAGAATGTGACCATGAATGAGCCTTTCTTTGTGGGTCACTTCCCTGGGGCTCCAGTAATGCCTGGAGTACTAATTGTGGAAGCCATGGCGCAGACTGGAGGAATACTCGCTTTGAGCACTGTTCCAGATCCGGAGAACTATTTGACCTTCTTTATGAAGATCGACAATGTGCGCTTCAAACAACAAGTAACTCCTGGAGACACCCTCATTTTTAAATTGGATTTGATCAGCCCGATACGTCGTGGAATTGTCCATATGAAGGCTTCGGCTTATGTAGGGGACAAAGTCGCTACCGAAGCAGAACTGATGGCTCAGATCGTTAAATCCAGAGAATAATATTACTTTCAATCCATGAATCAACCTTTAGCATATGTGCATCCCGGGGCAAAAATCGCCAAGAATGTGGTGATTGAACCCTTTACAACCATCCACAACAATGTGGTGATTGGAGAAGGAACCTGGATCGGATCCAACGTGACCATTATGGAAGGTGCGCGTATCGGGAAGAACTGCAATATATTTCCAGGCGCTGTAATTAGCGCTATTCCGCAGGATCTCAAATTCAACGATGAAGATACCATAGTTGAAATTGGTGACGGAACCACCTTACGTGAGTACGTTACGGTTAACCGCGGTACTGAGGATAGAGGAAAGACTGTGATCGGGAAAAACTGCTGGATCATGGCTTACTGCCACATTGCCCACGATTGTATAGTTGGAGATAACTGTATCTTTTCTAACAACAGTACACTTGCAGGGCACATCACAGTAGGTGATCATGTGGTTTTGGCGGGAATGACGGCCATTCAACAGTTCTGTACCATTGGAAATCACGCCTTTGTAACTGGAGGTTCTTTGGTGCGTAAAGATGTACCGCCTTATGTAAAGGCTGCGCGTGAGCCATTATCTTATGTGGGAATCAATTCCGTTGGATTGAGACGAAGAGGGTTCTCTACAGAAAAGATCCGTGAGGTGCAAAACATCTACCGCATCTTGTATCAAAAGAATTTAAACAATACTCAAGCCGTTGCGATCATTGAGGCAGAAATGGAAGCCACACCAGAACGCGACGAAGTGCTTGAATTTATAAAACGATCTAAACGAGGTATCATGAAAGGATACTTCAGCAACTAATAACTATGGCAAATACTTCTGACATCCGCAAAGGACTTTGTATTAAATACAACCACGATATTTATAAGATCATTGAGTTTCTTCACGTAAAGCCGGGGAAAGGACCTGCCTTTGTACGTACTAAACTTAAAAGTGTGACCACTGGAAAAGTTATTGACAACACCTTTTCTGCAGGACACAAGATTGATGATGTGCGCGTTGAAACGCACAAGTTCCAGTATTTGTACAATGAAGGGGAGACCTTTCACTTTATGAATACAGAAGATTACACACAGATCCAACTTCAAAAAGATGCACTAGACACGCCAGAGCTCATGAAAGAAGGAGAAGTGGTAACGGTGATCATCAACTCAGAAGACAATATGCCACTGTCTGTAGAAATGCCTCCTCACGTAATCCTTGAGGTAACTGCTACAGAACCTGGTGTTAAAGGAAATACCGCTACCAATGCAACTAAACCTGCAACTGTAGAAACTGGCGCCACAGTGAACGTGCCTTTGTTTATTAATGAAGGTGATAAGATTCGCGTAGATACTGAAAAAGGTAACTACCAAGAGCGCATTAAAGAATAATAGAAATTACCTGCTGTGAACGTCCCATGAAAATGGGGCGTTTTTTATATTTTTAGGATTATGAAATTTCCCAAAGTACACACACTCAAAGAGATCGCTGCGTTGATCGGTTCTACTTATGTAGGGGCGGATGACTTTCCTGTGGAGGGAATGAACGAGATCCACGTGGTTACTCCGGGAGACATTGTATTTGTGGACCATCCTAAATATTATGACAAAGCGCTAGAATCTGCAGCAACAATTGTGTTGATCAACAAGGAAGTAGATTGCCCAGAAGGTAAAGCTCTTTTGGTCTCTGACGATCCTTTCCGCGATTTCAACACCCTCACCAAGCATTTTATGCCGTTTGTGTCTGCTTCTGCCTTAATTGCGCCTACAGCGAGTATTGGTCATGACACACAAATTCAACCGGGAGCTTTTATAGGCAACAACGTGACTATAGGGGCTAATTGTGTTATTCACGCCAACGTAAGTATTTATGATCATTGCGTAATTGGTGACAATGTGACCATTCACTCCGGAACTGTTTTAGGAGCTGATGCCTTCTATTACAAGAACAGACCCGAAGGATATGACAAGCTACTCAGTGGTGGTCGTGTAGTCATTCAAGACGATGTTGACTTAGGAGCCCTGTGTACCATTGATAAAGGGGTTACTGGAGATACTACCATCATGAAAGGCACTAAAATTGACAATCAAGTGCATATTGGTCATGACACCGTTATTGGTGAACGTTGCCTTATTGCTTCACAAACCGGAATTGCTGGCTGCGTGATCATGGGTAATCAAGTGACCGTTTGGGGACAGGTTGGAATCACCAGTGGAATTACCATTGGAGACAAGACCGTGATCTCGGCCAAAGCTGGGGTGAGTAAATCCTTAGAAGGAGGGAAGCACTACTTTGGTATTCCAGCGGATGAATTTAGAAAGAAATACAAAGAAATAGCGTCCATCAGAATGATACCTGCATTGATGGAGCAACTCAAACAACAAAACAAATAAGATGTCTAAAGAAGTAGTACGTAACTTTTACAAAGCCGATATTTTAAAGGATCCGACGGTTTTACAGACTTATTTTCATCCGGAGATCAGTTTGATCTGGAACAGCAATGACGGATTGACCATTATGAATTTTCAAGATCTTGAAGGTTTTTTTAGAGAGATCAGAAATACTTATGACGATCTGAGAATTGAAGTGAGTCACCTTTTGCAAGACGATGACTTTGTAACCATTCGCTACAAATACTATGTATCCACTTTAGAGAACCCAGATGAAGAGTTGGGTATTGCCCACTTTATTGCCATATGGGAGATCAAAGACGGGAAAATGTATCGCGGATACCAAGTGAGTCAACCCGTAACAGAACTGGACGATACCACAGAATCTTATCATAAAGTTAAAGTCTAGTCCACTTATTTTTTAGGAGATAAAAGTGTATTTTTGTACTCCGAAAAACCAAATGTAAATTACAGCTACACATGAGCGTATTAGTCAATAAAGATTCTAAGATAATTGTACAAGGCTTCACAGGGAGCGAAGGAACCTTCCACGCTGGCCAGATGATTGAGTACGGAACCAATGTTGTTGGAGGTGTTACTCCTGGAAAAGGAGGGCAAACCCACTTGGATCGTCCAGTTTTTAACACGGTATCAGAGGCCGTTAAAGAAACAGGAGCAGATACCACCATCATCTTTGTACCGCCTGCCTTTGCTGCAGACGCTGTTATGGAAGCTGCTGATGCTGGAATTAAAGTGATCATTACCATCACAGAAGGAATTCCAGTAGCTGATATGATCAAAGCTTCTAATTATATCGCCGAGCGCGACTGTCGCTTGGTAGGGCCTAACTGCCCAGGGGTAATCACTCCGGGAGAAGCTAAGGTTGGTATCATGCCAGGTTTTGTTTTCAAAAAAGGAAACGTAGGTATCGTATCTAAATCAGGTACATTGACTTATGAAGCTGCAGATCAAGTAGTACGTCAAGGCCTTGGAATCACTACAGCAATTGGTATTGGAGGTGATCCTATCATTGGAACAACAACCAAAGAAGCTGTTGAAATGCTCATCAACGATCCAGAGACCGAATGTGTGGTGATGATCGGAGAGATCGGAGGACAGTTGGAAGCTGATGCCGCTAATTGGTATCAGAACAGCGGAAGCAAAAAGCCAGTTGTTGGATTCATCGCTGGTGAGACTGCACCGAAAGGAAGAACTATGGGGCACGCTGGAGCTATTGTAGGCGGCAGCGAAGACACTGCTCAAGCTAAAAAACAAATTATGCGTGAATGCGGAATTCACGTGGTAGACTCTCCAGCAGAGATCGGCAAGAAAGTCGCAGAAGTGCTGGGATAGGCTGTTAAAACTTTTAAGAAGAGACCGTGTAAATTACCATAATTTTATACGGTCTCTTTTTATTTAAAGCCACCTCATTTACTATCTTTACCATTCAACCAACTAAAATTTACCACTTTGAAAATACTTGAAGGAAAAACAGCGATCATTACCGGCGGAAGCCGTGGAATCGGGAAGGGAATAGCGGAGGTATTTGCTGCCCACGGAGCCAATGTAGCTTTTACCTACAGTTCTTCTGCAGAAGCTGCGAATGCCTTAGCCGCAGAGCTAAACGCAACCGGTGTTACTGCCAAAGCATATCAATCCAACGCTGCTGACTTTGACCAATGCGAAACTTTAGTAAAGCAAGTTTTAGAAGATTTTGGAAGCGTAGACGTATTGATCAACAATGCTGGGATCACCAAGGACAACTTGCTCATGCGAATGAGTGAAGAAGATTTTGACAAAGTGATCGAGGTAAACCTCAAATCTGTGTTCAATATGACCAAGGCCATTCAACGTACGTTCTTAAAGCAGCGCAGCGGATCCATCATCAACATGAGTTCTGTGGTAGGTGTTAAAGGAAATGCCGGTCAAGCCAACTATGCGGCTTCTAAAGCGGGGATCATTGGATTCAGCAAGTCTGTAGCCTTGGAGTTGGGATCACGTTCTATTCGTTGTAATGTGATCGCTCCTGGATTCATTGAAACTGAAATGACTGCGAAGTTGGATCCAGATACAGTTCAGGGATGGCGTAACGCGATTCCATTGAAGCGTGGAGGTCAGCCAGAAGATATTGCTAATGCCTGTGTATTCCTAGCCAGTGACCTGTCAGCCTACATCACCGGACAAGTAATGAATGTAGACGGTGGTATGCTCACCTAATACTTAGACTCTAAATTAATTAATGTCCGCAACAACCCTCTTATCTCTTATTGCTGCTGCAGTTATTGCTCTTGGGTTGTCTGTGTATATGTATGGTTTTAAATCACGATTGAACCTGAGACTCCGCTGGATTCTTGGGATTCTTCGTTTTATGACCTTGCTGACTCTTGGAGTGCTTTTGGTCAATCCGAAGATCAAAAAGGAAACCTATACCACTCAAAAACCTGCACTGAATATTTTGGTTGACAATTCGAGTTCGTTACAGAATTTGAATCGGGATAGTGTAGTAGTTGATCTGAGTACAGCCTTACTAGAAGATGCTGAGCTCAATGAGCGCTTTGATATTTCGGCATTTCAGTTCGATCAAAGCTTTAGCCCATTAAATTCTTTGGATTTTCAAGGAGTAAGCAGCAATATCGCAGAAGGGCTGCAAGGCTTGACGACCATTAATGGTGATCAAAATGCCGCTACAGTTTTACTCACAGATGGTAATCAGACTTTGGGTCGTGATTATGCAAGTTTAGGCAATCGTCTTAAAAACCCAGTATTTCCCGTAGTCATCGGGGATACGACTCAATTTGAAGATCTGCGCATCTCTAGATTGAACGCCAATCGGTATGCTTATCAAGACAATGAATTCCCCGTTGAACTTTCCTTAGGGTATACGGGAAATAATGCAGTGAACACCGTATTGATCATCCGCAAGGGTAATCAAGTGGTTAAGCGTCAAGCTCTCAGCTTTGATCCACAAGGGAATGCACAAACCATTGAAGTCCTTCTAAAAGCAGATCAAGTAGGAATTCAAACCTATACGGCCGAACTCCAGGCCTTAGCCTCAGAAAGAAATACCAGCAATAACCGCCAACAATTTGCTGTAGAAGTAATTGACCAAAGTACACGCGTGGCCATTATCTCTTCCATTCAGCATCCTGACCTTGGAGCCCTGAAAAAGTCTATAACCACCTTAAAACAAAGAGAGGTCAGCGTTATGGAACCCGCGCAAGCTGTCGGTAAATTAGACGATTATCAACTGGTGATCCTGTATCAGCCCGATTCCCGCTTTACCCCAGTGTATCAAGAGCTCAATGAGCTTAAAAAGAACCGCTGGACCATTACGGGTTTACAAACGGATTGGAATTTTTTAAACGATATTCAATTGCGCTATGCAAAAATAGGAGCAGGAGGGGAAGATCAAGTTTCTGCAGAGACCAATAGAAACTATCCGATCTTTGCCATGGATCCTGTAGATTTTAGTAGCTATCCGCCGCTGATTACGCAATTTGGGAGTCTGGATGTCTTTGTTCCCTATGATGAACTGCTGAGTCAGACCATTTCAGGAATCTTTACAGAATCTCCAATGCTCTTTAGTTTTGAAGCCGATGGAGTCCGGGAAGCTGTATGGGATGCGCAAGGTTTATGGCGCTGGCGTGCACACAACTTCATTGAGACACGCAGCTTTGAACAATTTGATGATCTGGTAGCCAATATGGTGCAGTATCTGTCCTCAAACAAACGCAGAAGCCGATTGAATGTGTCTTATGAGTCCTTTTATTACAGTAATGCGCAGATCGGGATTCAAGCGCAGTACTTCAATGAGAACTACCAATTTGATCCCGAAGCGAGTCTAAATTTGACCTATACCAATGCCGATGGGCAAAGCCAACGCTTACCCATGCTGCTCAAAAACAACTATTACCAAGCCAATTTAGACGGGTTAGCTGCTGGTATGTATGATTTCACTGTCACAGTTGATGGCCAAGGAATTGCCAGAAGTGGACAGTTCACCATTTTAGACTTTAGTGTGGAAGATCAATTGTTGACTCCAGATGTATTGAAGCTGAGTTCCTTGGCATCCAATACTGCGGGCAGCTTATTTTATGAGGATCAATTGGGTCAGCTAAAATCTGCTTTAATGGAAGACAGTCGCTTTGTTGCCATTCAAAAAAGTAGGCAAAATGTCGTACCTTTAATATCCTTAAAAATCCTACTCGGTTTGCTGGGATTACTGCTAGCAATAGAGTGGTTTACCAGAAAATATAACGGTTTAATATAATCTTTCAACCATGGAAAAATTACCCAAACTCGGCGTCCCATTGATCATTGGCGCCATTGTCATAATTATCATGTTATTCAAATCCTTTGTTCGTATTGAAGCGGGATACGCTGGCGTACTCTACGAGACCTTGAGTGGCGGTGTAGATCCCGAAAAACCCGCAATGAGACAAGGTTTAAACTTTGTCATGCCTTGGAATGAAGTAATCAAATACGAGGTGCGTCAACAAGAAGTATCAGAACAGATGGACGTGCTTTCATCAAACGGATTGGAAATTCAATTGGACGCTTCTGTACTTTATCAGCCAGATGCAAGTCAGCTTGGAAAACTCCATAACGAAAAAGGGGAGAATTATTTATCTCGATTGGTACAACCAGCCATCCGTTCTGCCGCGCGATCCGTAGTAGGGCGCTATACGCCAGAGCAGCTGTATTCTACCAAGCGTGACGCTATTCAGGATGAGATCTTTGCTGAGACCAAAAAGATCTTGGATGAAGAATATATTCAACTCAATCGTGTGTTAGTGCGTGATGTGACCTTACCACCGACCATTAAAGACGCTATTGAGCGTAAACTGAAGCAAGAGCAGGAATCCTTAGAATATGAATTCCGTTTGGAGAAAGCTGAAAAAGAAGCCCAACGTCAACGTATTGAGGCAGAAGGTAAGGCTGCGGCTAACAGAATCCTCAGTGCTTCGTTGACCGATAAGATCTTACAAGAAAAAGGAATTCAAGCCACCTTAGAACTCTCTAAATCACCAAACAGTAAAATGGTCATCATTGGGTCTGGAGATGATGGGTTACCTTTGATTCTCAACAATAATTAATCAAAAGAAAGTTTTGATTTAGGAGGCGCTGCTGTTGGTAGCGCCTTTTTTATTGCGCCACAGGCGGTAAATGCCAACTCCAGCGATAAGCGTGATTGAAAAGAGTACCAAAGCCCCGATCGCGTTTCCATAAAGCGCGAAACCAAATCCAAATAGAGCAGTGTAAACCAAAAGGATTCCTAAAAGCATGGAACCTAGATCTGAAGTAAAATTGTCTTGGGTAGTGTTTAGCGTAATGTTTTGCTGTTCGGCTTTACGTCTTAAACCATTCCAGCCTTTTCCATAAGGAGTAATGGCGTTGTAAAAAGCGACCAATTTATCTGTGTCCGTTGGACGGGTCACTAGGGTAACAACGATCCAAGTAAGTGTGGTTAATACTACACCGATGACCAATTGGTAGTGCCCGGCTATTTCTGGGCCTACGGCATCATGCACGAACTCAAAATAAAGTGCAATTAAAAAGGAGACGATCATTCCACTGATCTCTGAATAGGCATTGACACGCCACCAGAACCAACGCAGAATAAAGATCAATCCAGTACCTGCTCCGATCTGCAATAAGATTTGAAAAGTACCCAAAGCATCCGTTAAATAAAGGGCAAGACAAGCAGAAAAGACCATCAACAAAACCGTTGACAAGCGTCCTACTGTGACCAGTTCCTTTTCACTAGCTTCTGGTTTTACAAAGCGCTGATAAAAATCCAAAGCGATATAGGAAGAACCCCAATTCAAATGGGTAGAAATAGTGCTCATAAAGGCCGCGATCAATGAAGCTAATACCAATCCCAATAGCCCGGCAGGTAATTGAGTCAGCATGGCAGAATACCCTAGATCATGTCCTAAAACAGCATCTGGAAAGGCCGCTCCAATATCTGTGAGTTCTGGATACAGCACCAAAGAGGCCAGTGCAATTAAGATCCAAGGCCAGGGACGCAAGGCGTAATGAGTAATATTAAAGAGCAGGGTAGCGCCAATGGCATTTTTCTCATCCTTAGCAGAAAGCATGCGCTGCGCAATGTATCCACCACCTCCGGGCTCCGCTCCTGGATACCAAACCGACCACCATTGTACCGCGATGGGTATGATCAACAAAACAATGAGGGATTCATTATCGCTAAAGTCAGGAAGAAAGCTCAATTTATCGGAAACATTGGGGTGGGAGAGCATGGCCTCTAATCCGCCAACTTCAGGCAGATTAATAATGTAATAGGCAGCCCATACAGAACCTACCATGGCTACAATGAACTGCAAGAAATCGGTAAAGATGACTCCACGCAATCCGCCTAAAGTACTGTAAACAACGGTAATGATACTCGCATAAAGAACACACTCCCAAGGTTGTAAACCGAACATCACCCCTCCGATCTTTATAGCTGCCAAACACACAGAAGCCATAATAAGCACATTGAAAATGACTCCAAGATAGATCGCCCTAAAGCCTCTTAAAAATGCAGCAGGCTTGCCACTATAGCGTAGTTCGTAGAATTCTAGATCAGTTACTACTTTGGAACGTCTCCATAGTTTGGCGTAAATAAATACGGTAAGCATTCCTGTGATGAGGAAAGCCCACCAGGCCCAATTCCCAGAGACACCGTTTTGTCTCACAATATCTGTGACCAGGTTAGGGGTGTCTGCAGAAAAGGTCGTGGCCACCATGGAGATCCCAAGTAACCACCAAGGCATATTTCTCCCCGAAAGAAAAAACTCTTTGGTATTCTTACCGGCACGTTTGGTGACGACCAAACCAATAATAGTAAACACAATAAAAAATCCGAGGATGATTCCCCAATCCAGGGTGGATAAAGACATGTTAGTAGTTTTTGAGTCGCTCTGCTTGACCGACCCAATTGTCGCGTTCCATGCGGCCCGGGAAAAAGTCGATCATTTCCGTAACGGTTTGGATATCTTCCCAATTGAATCGACTGATCTGATCATAGGTATAAATCCCGATCTCATTGAGCTTTTGTTCAATATACGGACCTACCCCTGAGATCTGGGTGAGATCGTCCTTGTCACTGGCACTCGCGTAGCCAAAATTATCAAAGTTCAACTCCTTTTTTTCTAAGGCTTTTTGATAAACCGCGCTGGCCTTGGCTGCAACCTCTTGTTGGGTTTTGACCTGTTTGGTCTCTGCAGTTTCTGGAGTTGGTGTATTCACGACGACCGGAGCGGCTTTAACAGGAGCCGCTTGAGTAGTGGCACGCGTTCTACTTTCTATGGTCTCAATGATCTTGGGCTCAATCTCTGTGTAAAGCACCTCAATATCTTTGGCAGCTTCATTTTGACGCTCGTCCAATTCTTTACGAAGCTTCTTAATGGCTTTTTTATGCTTACCATTGTTGAGCTGTAAACTGGCTAGGTATCCAATAAGAAATGAACTCAGCATTAAAATACTGATCTCCAAATAGGCCGACCACATATCGCTGGCTAGTATTTCAGAGAATCCCTCCATTAATTGAATATAATTTCTATGCGTCTGTTAAGATCACGACCGCGTTGTGAATTGTTGGAATCAATGGGTTCTGATTCTCCTTTGGACAAGGCCATTAATCTGGTTTTATCTAAACTTCCTCGTGAAATGAAATACCAGCGCACTTGTCTAGCGTATTTGAGCCCTAAATTATAATTGTCCTGGTAATTCCCAATGTTATCCGTATGTCCAACGATCTTTACGGTGATCTCTGGACGTTCCTCTAAAACGGTTTTGATCTCTTCTAAAGTATTTTTCAATGCATTATTAACCAAGATCCCAGAGTTGGTAAAGGTTGGATAGACTACTTTGTTCTTTGGAATTGCGGTCGCCAAAGCAGCAACGCGCTCGGTATCTAAAGGTCCAAACTTGAACGAAATACCATTGTCAAAGGAATTTTGACTGTCAAAGTCAATGTCTTGAATATCTGATTTAATTACGATAACTTCTCTTGGCACACCTGCTGCAACCAACTCTTCCTTTATGAATTCGCCGCGAATCACTCCAAAATTAGGGCTCCTAAAGTCCTCATCGGCACTGTATCTGGATAAAATGGTTACCTCTCTGTCGGGATGTTCCAGCAAGTAATTCAAGATTTTATACTTGTAATCGAGGTTACTCGCATCGCTGTAAACCAGGGAATCGTTCTTACTGATCCGCAGTCCTTGATCAAAATAGAAAATGGTGGTTCCCTCAGCATCTTTGCCTACAAGTCCCTCCAAGCTTGGATTAGCTTCAGCGGTTATGAGCGTGTCTTGCACGGCGAGGGTTGTTGTGATAGTATCTGCGGTCACTTGCTTTTCAAGTTGTTCAATTGAGTCTTGTTGTGCGGAGGTTTTAGTCCAAGACAAATTTGCAGGGGCTTTAATTAAAGAATATAGCCACAGTGCGAAAAAGGTCCAAACGGCAAAAACCACAAAGGCTATTAGAAAATTCTTCATTAATGCACCCCAAATCCCAAATTAATGGACGAAAAATACTACAAAATCAACCATAAAACTAAAAAATTCTTCAGTTTTTACGAACGATTAGAACGGGGATTTATTAACCTTTTGTGAACAAAAAGACCTTGCAATGCCCCTGACTTAACAGGGGCGTTAAATTATTTCAAGATTCCTTCTGCAGTTGCCTTTTTGGAATACCAAACAAAGACCACTGATAAGATCAATACAATGATCGGCATAATCAGTGCTTGCGCACCGTATACCTCAAAAGTATTGGATAAAAAGAAACCGTAAATCTGTTGTCCAATCACACCTAAAAGAGAGAGCAAAAACAGGGGATAAGCAAACCGTTTACGGATCAACAGGGCAATAGCTCCCAAAAGTCCAAACCACACAGCAATAGCAAAAGCTGCGGTAGCCCATGAAGGAGTAGCTGCATAGAGCTCCTGTTCTGTAGTAGGTAACATTTTAAGGGCATCTTCTGTCATAAAAGCTTGCCCTAGATAAGCGAGCACACCAAAGATGTTCCAAATCAATGCTACTATGGCAATTACCCAAAATAGGCTGGTGGGTTTCTTTGTTTCTGTCATGAGAAAATAGTTTAATTGATTAGTTGGACTAAATGTACAAATTCTCTGTAAATGTGTTAAGTCCGCGTTAATTGGGACTTAAGCCACTATTTATAAATTTTTTGCACGATATTTGCTACCAGTATGTCTATGATGAAGAAGTATTGTACTGTTATGCTGATGAGCGCTGGTCTTTTGGCCTACGGTCAAATAGATAGTCCTACGGGAATGGGCTCTGGGCTGGATATCCCTTTTGGCTCTAGCAATGACGATGTCAATATAGGCGGAAGCAGCTTGAGCATCCCTAATTTTGGTTTGGACAATCCCGATGACAAACAGGGCTTTGGGCAGTTTAGCGTAACCGATACTCTAAGTATAGGAGAAACCGAAAAAGAAGGGATCAAATTCACGACAGACCGCGGGTTTGTGGATACCAAAACAGATAAAGCTCCTAAATACTTCACCAAAGACAAGGAGGAAAAAGACGAATACCGCCAGAATCAATTCTTTGGTCAATACAGCTCTGATGCAAAATTTGTGGTTTTGCGTTGCCGTGACCACGAGTTTGTGGATGGAGATCGCGTCCGCGTCTATATGAATGGACATGTATTGGTTCCCAACATTAGATTAGGCAGCGGCTATCAGGATTTTGAACTCTTCCTAGATCCTGGAATGAACACTGTGGAGATTGAAGCCTTGAATCAAGGAACTTCGGGTCCAAATACCGCGGAATTCATCATTATTGATGATGACGGCGCCTTACTTTTCTCCAATGAATGGAATTTAGCCACAGGAATTCGCGCAAAATTCATCATAAATAAGCCGCAACAATAAACCCGCGTATTTCCTAGGGTTCCGGCTTATTTCTTCACTATTTTACTTAAGTAAACATTTATCGGTAAACACCGTTTTTCTACTATTTGCTACTACTTTCATCTTGCCAATCGAAAAAAGTGAAAAAGAAAGATGAAGAGAAGTATACTAATCCTGCTTAGTGCTCTTTTTTGGATATCCTGCTCCGATGATGATAAGGCCATTGACGTGGTCACCGAAGAAATCGAGTACGGAGCCGTAGTACGTACCCTGCAATTTAATAATGCAGAATTTAACGTCAACGATCCAGACAGCATGTTCAGTGTTGATGTAGAAGTACAAGACGAACAGGATGGTGGCCTGCTGGAAGCGGTAGATCTATTTGTCAGTTTTAAAGACAATACTCCGGCAGGTGGTGACTTCTCAACGGGAGAGGCCGCCCTAGGGAGTCTCATGCCCGACGAATTCACTACTGGAGCCAACGGCTTTCCCAGTATAACTCTAAATTACTCGCAAGCTGCTTTGGCAGAGGCTGTGGGGGTATCTCTAACCAACGTGGCTTGCAGTGATCAATTTTTAGTTCGCACGCGCATACGTCTAACAGACGGTCGCTCTTTTACAACAGGGACGGCCAGTTCCATTATACTGGCTTACGAGACCTTTTTTAGTTCGCCCTATTGCTACACCATCAATGTGGTGGAGCCCATAGATGAGGAATTGTTTACTGGGAATTACATCATGACCAGTATTGTAGACGGCCCTCTTGGACCTACTTTCAATGAGGTCGATCAATTGGTAGAGGTTACCAAGGCGCCGCATTCTAATACGGTTAGACAAGTACGGCTAAAACATGTTTTATCACACCCCACGAACGAACAACCTAGAATTTATGAATTCAGTATTGTTTGTGATCAGGTGGTATTTAGAAAGAATCAATTGTCCAGTGTTATCGGACAGTGTACGTTTTCTACTTCTAGTCCGATTTTACTCGGACCCGATACAGAGAACGCTCCCGCAAATATCTTAGACGACAGTGTCTTTGAAGTTTGGTTTGTGGAAGGATATTTAGGATTTGATGGCCGCTGTGGTTTTGGAACAGCGCCTTCACGTATACGGTTTACCAAACAGTAGATCGTAATTAACTCGGGTGTGGTTACCCGATTCTCATACAGTTAGTGAGTAAATTAGTGTTGTTGCAACGCTCCCGCTTAGAAGTTATTTTGTGGTAATTTTAAACTTCTATCACGGGAGCGTTCTATTTTTTGCTTACCTTGATTCTGAAAAATGAATCGCATGACAGTAACTGATCTAAACCCCCAAGATTATTTCGAATACTATGAATTATATCTCTCCGCAGTCCCCCGCAATAAAAAACTCTTAGCAGCTTATAAAGAAAGTGGGGAAGAAGTGGTTGCCTTTTTGGACAGTATCCCAGAGGATCGTTGGAAACATCGTTATGCCGCTGGCAAATGGAGCGTAGCAGAGGTAGTTCAACACGTTATTGATACCGAACGCATCTTTATGCATCGCTGTTTTAGAATCGCTCGTGGCGAGAAAGCAAACATCAGCGGATTTGATCAAGACGATTATATCGAACCTTCCAATGCCGATTCCAAAAGCGCAAAAGAACTCATCGCGGAATATGCAATGACCAGAGCCTACAGCCTCTCCATTCTCAGTTCCTTGAGGCCTGAGGACTTTCACAGAAAAGGACTGGCCAGTGATCGCCCGTTAACTGCCGGAGCTGCCGCTTTTATAGTTTTAGGGCATGAGATCTGGCACAACAATATCCTAAAGGAACGCTATTTGAATTAAATGAAACTTAGGGAGCGTATAACATCTTTCCAAAAAGACAGTTGGCAACTGGAGGTCTTTATCTCTGGTGGGATTGTTTATTGGCTTTATTCTTTAACGGATAGTCTGCGAGACTTTTTCTTTGATTTCTATCCGATCACCTATACCTCTTCCAACCAGATTGTCTTTCTGTTTGGGCTATATACCATAACTAGAGCCTTGCTCTTTGGTTTCGCGGCTAATCTCTTATTGCGCGCTATTTGGCTGGCCTATTTGGGAGTTAACTATTGGTATCCCAATGACGTTAATAAAGAGCGACTTCCCAACGCCCTGCAAGAAAGTAAACGTTTAAATACGGGCAAATCTGCTCCTGAGCGATTACTGGCCATTGAGCGTTGGTGCAATCTCTCATTTTCATTTGCCGTGATCTTTGCGCTATTTGGCACCAGTCTGCTCTTAGTACTTTCTGGAATCATTTGGGTCATTTTACAATTTACTGGGGAGAGCTTTTTTGAAAGCAGTTGGGTGACTTATACTATGGTCATTGGTTTGATCTTTATTCAATTGGGGATTTTTGATGGATTGATCTATACCAAGGGCAACAATAGTAGCCGATGGGGACGTTTTCGGGAACGTATTTTAGGAGTGTTAGATATCTTGTCGCTGTCCTTTTTATTCAAACGAGAATTCTTGGTGCTTAAAACCAACACCAAGCGCTGGTTTGTCTATGGGATCACTGCGCTCTATTTAGGCTTGGCATTGATCATTTCTATCAATCAAATAGGAGCTTATTATCCGTTTGGAACCTTTAATATCACCTTTTTTGATGATCGAACCCAATACGATAAAAATTTAGCTCCGGATATGAACTCCCTGCGCTATGAACCGGCATTGGTAAATGGGCGTCCGGCTTTTTATGGCTGTATTCAGAGTGAAATTGTTTCTGATGATTACATCAAGCTCTTTGTAGTTTATTGGGTGAGTTTTAATCGTTATTTAGAGGATCGATTTGAACACTACGGATATCAGGAATCCTATCCAGACCTCAAAGGAGCTGCGGCCTATGATCAGTTCCGCCAAGAGAACGACAGTCTCTATCAACGCGCACTCAACGATCTCTTTACCATCCGCATCGATCAACAAATACAAGATTCTTTGCATTGGAAGAATTACGTCCATCCCAAAACAGCAGAAGAAGGATATATCACCTTCATCCCGATAGATCGATTGGCCAACAAAGAGCATTTGCTCAAGGTTGAAACCACTTATATCAGTGGAGACAGCACTAGAACTGGCTTGTGGATGAAGATCCCGTTCTGGTCACAAAACCAATAATACCTATGGCAAAATTTAAATTACCCTCGTCAGACCGTTTGCTTAGCCTAGTGGCCATGTGTATGAGTTTGATAACCCTTGTGATCTTTGTGCGACAGACCAACATTATGGAAAAAGAAAGCCATTTAGGGGTTTTGCCTTATTTGGCCATTGAAACCTCAGACAACAGTCAAGACAAACAATTCCGCATAGAGATCATTAATTACGGTGTAGGACCTGCCATTATTGAATCTCGAGTTATCAAGTATAAAGGCAAGCGCTACGATATGGAGTTTCCAGCCTTTTTGTATGAGACCTTTCCTCAGATGGACAGCATCAAAGTGTTGACTGCGAGCACTGTGAACCAAGGTCTGGCTATTCCGGCTGGGCAAGCGCGAATTGTCATGGTAGCTGGCGGGAGTCAAGAAAGTTATGAGCAATTCTTGGAGATTATGTTGGAATTGGAAGGAGACGACAGTGAGTTTGAATTTGAGATCAATTATAAATCGATCTTTGAAGACCGCTGGCAACTCAATGCTACAGAGCGAGAACCTATCCCTATCGATCAATAAACAGGTAAAAACACCTATAGTTACATCAGCTCCAGATTGTACTTTTACCGAGTACATCAGGTTGGGGAGCTTGACAGTACAAAGTCAGAAGCGGTGCAAGTCACCGCTTTTTTTATGCAAACTGTTCAAACCACTGTTGCTTACGTTTTTTAAAGACAAAACCACCAATACCAAAGGTTAGGGCAGTGGCTATTCCAACCATTCCAAAGAAAGGTGTCTCTGGGATGCGTGTAAATACTTCTGAGAAGAAGGCCGCGTAGAGCCCTAGAACAGACCAATACATGAATGCAAAGTGATAAGCAATCCAATCGTTTTTGGGACGTTTTGTGAATACCGGAACCATTCCACCCAACAAGGTAATACTGCTGACTATTGCTGCGATGTGAAAGACACCAAAATATCCAAAGAGATTATAAAGCATAAAAGCTGTTACCAACATCGGGGTCATACTGGCCACATAGGCGTAACCCATACGCTTGTGTAATTTCGTGCCTTTGGGCAGTACTAATACGGCAGTTCCAGCTATCATAGCTAATATGGCCGTTATAAGATGAAGACCTCCAACGGTCCCTGAGATTAGATTTTCCATAGCACTAAACTAATTCATCATAGAACCTCTGAGGAATAGTTCCTACCGAATTGTAGAATAATACGACTGAACTGTTAGGATATAAAAAATCCCTTTAAATAGCACATCTAAAGGGATCTCATAGGTCGGATATTTGGTGGGTAAAGCTATCTGTGTATTGCATAACTGCTTGCTTTAGCCCACTCTTCAAGCAGCACCAGTAATCTGGCTCTCTTGGCTGCCCAATTTTTAAATAAAATTTCCATAACGCTTGTTGTTAATTAAACTTGTCTCTATTAATAAGTCGACAAGAATTGACAAGGTTGCGTTATAATCTTGTTAAAGTCCTATTTCAGAAGCTTTTCGGCTACTTCTTGCCAGTTGTCCACACGTTCATAGCCGGTATCTTTATTGTTGTGTGGCGAATTGAATAAAAGTCCACGGCCGTTGAAGTATTTTAGGTTATAAGAGCGATCATCAATCAAGACATCCCCATCCAAAATAAACTTATGACCACAAAGAATGCGGTATTCCCAGGTAATGAACGGGAAGTGCTCGTCCAACCAATCGCTTTTCTCGCGCAGTGAGTTCGGGAATTGCGTCGCCGCTGTGGCAATATAAACCTCGTGCTTTTGGGAAAGTTCTTTCATGACCTCTTGGCTATCTTTGATCACCGGCAGTTCTCTAAAGAAGCCATCGCGCCAAACGTGATCTTTCACATTCTGTAAATGCTCATAGGGAACATTCTCCCAAACTTCACCACTGGCAATGTCTTCCAGCTTTAACTGGGCGTTAAACTCTTCATTATACAGATCGATATGTGCTCCATAGGTGTCTGCTAACACCTCGTCCATGTCTACGAATATGGTCATCTTGTTTTTATTTCAAAGGTCCTTAATTTCAAGCTGATAAAAGCGATCTTCAATCGGTTTAACGCAAAATTAATGTTTGATCAATATCAGTTTCCAACAATTAAAAATTGTCTTACTTTGCTGTAAACACACCATCATGAGCGAGCAGTTATACCAATCACTATCTTGGATTCCTGAATATGCCACAGGCATTTGGATCAGTTTAAGTGCCATCCTTGTTTTTACCTTATTAAAAGTGGGGAAGCGGCAAGTGGTCGGTTCGCCTTTGTTTAAACTTGGATTGTTAGTCCTGATTGTGATCTGGCTGTATCCGGCGGTTACGCCTTATTTCTATCCGATTGAATCCGGTTTTATAGTCACCGTCATCACTTTTGTCTTGAGTATTTATTACTACAAAAGCCTGGCAAAACAAACCCCAAGGCTGCAGCTTTGGTTATGGCCACAGCTCTTGTGGTTGGTGCTTGTCATGCTATATACCTTAGTGGTTTTATTAAACAAATACAGTGCTTAATCCATTCCGCCTCGGCGGTTCGGGCTGCGCGGATTTGGCCATTCTCTCGGTTCTCCAGTTCTCGGGTTGATAGGCAATACCGCTTTTTCTCTAGAGGTCTTCTCCGGATCCTCAGAGGCCATATAGGCCAGAATAGCGGTGAGGATCGCGTTGTTTCTTACGTCGTCAAAAACGATCTTGTCATAAGTATCGCGATTGGTATGCCAAGTATAATTCCAATAGGACCAATTCAAAGAACTCAAACTAAATCCTGGAGCTCCCATGGCCTGAAAGCTGGCGTAATCAGAACCGCCTCGAGCTGGTGAACCAGGAAAAGTGGTCTCAATCTCATCAGTGATTTCTTTAGGTACGGCAGATAACCATCGGCTTAAATAATCATAACTGTGTAAAAAACCTCCACCAGAAATTCGCACCACACGGCCGGTACCGTTGTCTTGATTAAACAAGGCTTGTAGGCCATCCACAATTTTAGGATTGTCCTCAACAAAAGCGCGAGATCCGTTAAGGCCTTGTTCTTCACTGCCCCAATGACCTACCAAAATGGTACGCTTCGGGTTAGGGTAGAACTTTTTGAGTAAGCGCATGGCTTCCATCATTACTAAGGTCCCCGTACCGTTATCTGTGGCTCCGGTTCCTCCGTCCCAAGAGTCAAAGTGAGCGGAAAGGATCACGTATTCATTCGGGAATTCTGTCCCTCTGATCTCTGCAATGGTATTAAAAGTGGGCATTTCTCCCAATTCCTTTGACATTGCAACAATATTGAGCTGTGGTTTTTGACCCGATTCCACCAAGCGGTAAAGCATACCGTAGTCTTCCAATTCCAGATCAACCGTAGGAATGGCTTTGGTTCTCGCTCCAAAGATCTTATTGACTCCAAAACCTCTTGACCAGTTACTGGTAACGATACCCACAGCCCCAGCTTCTTCTAAGGCTTTAGGTAAGGTTCTGCTGTTATAACCCATATTCTGGAAGTTTTCACGCCAAGCACGGGTTTGTGCATCACGTGCCTCCTTCATTTTTTCAAAGGATTTATCTGTAGCGAATTCCTCCCAATTATAGTCTGGTCTACCGGTGGGTTGTTCCATGGATATCATCACCAATTTACCCTTTACAGAAGGTAGCCACTTAGCAAATTCCAAGGAGTCCTTAACCATGGGTAAAACCATGAGTTCCGCAGTTACTCCTTCTGCAGAAGTACTCGGATTCCAGGCCAATTGCGTTCCTCTTAAGCTTTGCGTTCTAGGGTGCACCATATCAATATGAGTGATGCCGCGTTGCCAGCCTCTCCATGTTCCGAATTGTTGATTCTCAGCAATGATTCCCCAAGAACCGTATTTAGAAACCGCCCACTCATGAGCAGCATACATTTCTGGTGTTCCCACCAAACGAGGACCAATTTGGTCCATCAATTCATGTGCTAAAGCCTCTAATTGAGAGTTTTCATTAGCTTCTTTAATGATTCCAGCAATCACCGGATCCTCATCTTGAGCGAGCAATTGCATGGGCGCAATCAGCATGCACAAGAGCAGTAGTCGTAAATTTCGCATGTTTTTGGTTTGTTAATTGTCCTTTAAAAATACGGCTTATGAAACAAAACCAATACGTGCGTCAGAAAAATCTATTGTTGCTGCAGGGCTGATTCCAATTAATTGCTGTAGTATTGATTTTAAATTCCTAACACCACAGTGAAATCCGAACGCGTTCTTATTCCCTTAGCTTTTTTTGCGATCTACGTGATCTGGGGAACTACCTATATGCTCAACAAGGTCGCCGTAGGACAACTAGAACCCTTTTATCTAGCAGGAATCCGCTTTACTACTGCAGGGCTATTGATCTTTGGTATTGCGCGTCTGTTGGGTCATGGTTTAAAGATCAGTTGGAAACAGATGAGAAATACGGCCTTCGTCGGCTTTTTATTTTTAACCTACGGCAATGGAGTAGTGGTTTGGGCTCTAAAATTTGTAGATAGCAACTTCGCTGCTTTAGAAATTGCCGCACAACCTTTGGTGGTTTTATTACTGATGTGGCTCTTACAGGGCAAGAAGATCAAGTTCAAATCCATGATCGGCGTGTTCCTTGGCTTTGTTGGCATGTATCTGCTGATCAGTCAAGACGAGATCCTGATGGGGCCGAACAGTTTGCTGGGCGTTTTGATGATCTTTAGTTGTATGCTGAGTTGGGGCTATGGAAGTCTGTTTGTGACTTACGCCGATCTGCCTAAGAACTATTTTGTCAATACAGGCTTTCAAATGTTCTTTGGAGGTTTGATGTTACTCATTGCGAGTTGGGCCTTTGGCGAATCGTGGATAGCGCCCACCAAATGGAACACAGACGTGCAGTGGGTCATGGTCATATTGGTGATCTTTGGTAGTATTGCAGCCTTTACCTCCTTCAACTATTTGCTCAAACGTGTATCTCCAGAAAAGGTGGCAACCTCTACCTATGTCAATCCAATCATCGCGATGTTATTGGGTTGGTATGTGCTCAATGAATCCATCAGCCTTCAATCGGTTATGGCAGCCTTGGTCTTATTAACTGGAGTCTATTTTATCAATAGCGGAAAAAGGAAAAAACAAAAAGCATCCTAAAACAGGTATTTACCACCTGTTATTACCAACAGGGCAATTGTAGTTTTATCGGGAACTATAAACCCCTATGGCATGAGTTATCTAGAATTCAGAAGTCCGGCTCAACCGGAAAACACATCCTCCGAACTACTTCAGAAGAAAATTCAACAAAAACCGCAACAATCCATAAAACGCGCATTTTCAGATTTTGTGGTAAAGAATTACGGCGACTATTACCTAAAACAACTCAAACAACAACGAGAGAAAGCCAAAGAGCGACCAGAACTACAATTGGATGATAGCCTGCCGCTGGTGGGCATAGTAGGTGGTGGGTTTGCAGGGATGTACGCCGGATTGATCCTTCAGTCCTTAGGTCTGGAATTTGAGATCTTTGAAGCCTCAGATCGTGTTGGCGGTCGCATTGACACCTGGTATTCTACCAACTATGATCCTAACAACACAGATCAGGCCTGTCTCTATGGTGAAGTTGGAGGTATGCGAGTCCCTCAATTCTCTGCAGACATGCTGCCGGTACAACAACTCACCATAGCATTAAATACGGTTCTGAGCCGCAACAATTTGAACGATCAAATGGTGAACTGGCGTAAATTCTACTACAGTTCGCCAGTGCAACGCATGCGTTATAACAATATGCAAGCGCCAATAGAGGCCAAAGATGCCGGATTGAATCCGCTCAACTTTGATACCAACAATGGAGGTGATATCCCAGAGGTATGGCTTACGCCGACTTCACAGGGCTGTAGCGCACCATATTTACCTATAAATATGATCCTGGAAAAAGTCAACCAACCCTTTATTGAGGCTATTAATGAGTCCTTTAAAAAAGGATTTGAAATGCTGATGCAACACGACGATCACTCCATGTGGAGTTATCTAAGCAATGTGTTTACCTTGGGAGATCTAGGCGAATACTATCAGCCAGCCATGGGCGACAAATCAGCTCATTTACCCTACAACGTGATTTCTTATTTAGAAACCTTAAACGTAGGAACGGGTATGTACTCGGTCTCTTTTGTAGAAATGGTCATCGCGGTTTACGATTGGGGTGGCAGTAAAAACCCATATGACAAAGCAGATCCAAACATTTATATGGTGACTGTAGACAAAGGGATGCAACATTTCCCAGATGCCTGTAAAACAGTGCTTAACCTCCAAGATGGTGTACAAATTACCGATGGAATTGCTGCCCAACAATTTGTGGGCATGATACCCGGGCAAAAAGGACAGAAAGGCTATTCACCCACAAACCTCACTCCAGATGCAGCTCCACCAAGTTCGGTTCCAAAAGCAGATCCTATAGTTCCATCACCGGCGCCTCCATCTGCAGAAAAACAACGCGTATTTAACAATACCAAAGTTAATAATTTACGCTATGAGAGCACCCTTTTTGGTGGATACGGGGGAATGCAAGTCGATCTCACAGACACTGACGGTAATTCGCAGACCAAAGACTATCCTTTTGTGATAAGTACACTACCAAACGGCAATTACGTAAACGGTAGCCTGGGCGGAGACTTCTTTAATTCCTTGAGTTTTGAAAAGGCGAGAGCCTTAAGGGAGTGTAATTATATGCCGTCCTTCAAAGCCTTTATTACGTTCAACGACCAATTTTGGGCGAAACTTGGCGAGCGTCAAGATGCCGGTTTGGGCGTGGGTACTTCAGACAGATCCAACCGACAGATCGTCTACCCGTCCTATGGTTATCAGGCCCAAGGTGGCGTTTTACAAATTTATTGCTGGGCTCAAGATGCAGAGCGTATGGGCGCTTTGGATGACCAGGCACGTGTCAATGAATGTTTGAAAGGCATACAATATCTATATCCTGAAGTAGATGTGCAAGCAGCTTTTGCAGGTTATGAGCCCGAAGTGACCACCAAGACTTGGTTTTGGGACAATCATGCCGGTGGGGGCGCCTTTGCACTTTACAAACCAGGTCAATTCAAAAATTTATATCCTGCTTTATTGAGTCCGGAGTTCAACGGACATTTAAATCTGGCTGGAGAGTGCTGTTCCGTCCACCACGGTTGGATAGTTGGGGCCTTAGATTCTGGTTACAATGCTGTTTTCAATATTCTAAGGCAACTACAGCGCGAGGATTTGATTGACCAAATGCAGCAGACCTGGGGTGTATTGAGCTACCCAGATATTGACTCCAAAGCAAAGCAAACAGAACAACTTTCCGCTTACTTAAGTTAGTAACACAAAGACCAATTAATTAGACCCTCTTAGAGCTTTTCTTGGAGGGTTTTTTATTTACGATTGTTTCTTTTTTGATGCTTCTTAATGATCGCAATTAAAAAGGAAAGGAACATAATTCCGAAGATCAAAACGCCGATCAGAACGGCTTGCCAAATACCAATGGCTAGGGTCATAATTATGAAGTTTGAGCAAATATACGGGAATTCCCTCTGCAATTAGGGGATAAATCCTCTTGTCCAGAACAGTACACCCAACTACTTTTAAATCAGCGAATTCGAACCGCAATCAAACACTAATTAACACCCCTAATCATGTCGTCCAAACATCTAAAATTCACTCGTCTGGTCTTTCTGGGAATTTTCATACTCTCTCTACATTCGTGCTACTCTGTTCGCTTTGTAAGCATCAACGGAGATGAGCAACCTGACCCCTTAAGCAGCAGAACCGATTACTACAGAGATATGCAAGTCATAGAACTCGATACGGTGATCACAGCAAAGGCAACGACGCAAGACATCAACTACTTGATCAAAGAGTCATCCGACTGCAAATCCGGTAGGATTCACACCATAGAGTTCAGAAACACTTTAGGCGGTGTTTTGCTAAGCGCCATAACCTTTGGTAGAAAACGCAAAGTGAAGATCAAATACGTCTGTCAACTAGAAACGAATTAACTATGGCCTCCACAATAGCACATGCAAAATCAGAATGGGACACTTTACACCACAACGGTCCATTTCCTTTAAAGACGCTTTATATTACGGAATTGGAAGGGGAGGGCAACCTACCCGACAAGTTTGCGCGTTACACAGATGCAGCTCATGAAATTCAGCGACTCATCCAAGAAACTAAAGATGCCCATCAGGGATTTAGAGCTTATGGTTCCCGCTGGTCCATGAACCATATTGCCAGTCATCACGACCGCATGCACTACAATGGTTTTATGAATATGCATATACCGACATTTGCTACTGATATGAACGCCAATTCCAATTACCACACGGATAATGTCTTTTTCTTTCAATGCGGAAATACGATCAAACGAGTCTCTGAAGTGCTCTCTGCGCACGGTAAATCTTTAAAGACTTCTGGAGCCAGTAACGGACAAACCATTGCAGGATGCATTTCTACAGGTGTTCATGGTTCCGGCTTGGATGTAGGTTCTGTACAAGATTATGTAGTTGGACTGAATATAATCACGGGGCCTAACCCGCAAGACATTGTTTATTTAGAACCTGCCAGTAAGCCTGCGCTCAATGATACTTTTGCACAAAAAATTGCCGGACGCATCATACGAGACGATGAGATCTTTAAAGCCGCTTTGGTAAGTTTAGGCAGCTTTGGCTTCATACACGGCGTGGTCATTGAGGCAGAGGATCGTTTTCTGTTGAATCGATATGTTCAAAAAATACCTAAGAAACTGGCCTTGGAGCTGTCTACCACCATGGATTTTGCCAACAGCAGTTTTAAGATCCCACAGGAGGTCGATGCCAATGGGAAACCCAACAGGCCTTATCATTACAAGGTTTTCATCAACCCCTATTCTAAGGAAACGGACTACGTGGTCGAAGTGATGTATAAAAAGCCTTATCAGACGCCATACCCAGATCCTTTCCCGATCATTAAAGAATCGATCTATCGCGACTTGATCTATGTTTTCATTAAGATCGCGGAGAAATTCCCGAAGAGTATACCCTGGCTCATCAAACGCCTTAGAAAGACCATCCTACCACTAAATGATCTGGAACGCGTTGTAACTGGCACCCTGCCGGAGATCTTTTGGGATGCGCCTTATCAAGGAGCGGCCTTTGCTTGCTCGTTTGGAGTAGATCACAAGGACTCAGCCAAAGCATTGCAGGTATTGACGGACCTGACGGTCAATGAAGGTCCTATTCCAGGAATCTTTGCCATGCGCTTTGTCAAGCAATCCGAAGCAACCATGGCCTTTACCAAGTTTCCTATTACGTGTATGTTGGAGATCGATGGGGTCTTGTGGAAACCCAACCGTAGAATTATGAGCTTGAATCAATACGGCAAACGGATGATAGAAGAACTCAAAAAGCACAATATTCCATTTACTATACATTGGGGAAAGAATGCCGATTGGGACCATCCAGGCTTGGTGGAACATATGTTTAATCCTGCATCTATTAAATCTTGGCAAAAGTCAAGGGCAGCGCTCTTAAGTCCAGAAATGCAAGAACTCTTCAGCAATCACTTTTTGAGTGACATTAAACTCAAGAATCAAGTCACATCTCCTGTAATTGAACCCAATGATCCAATTACATAAAAAAACCCCGCTAATTGCGGGGGTTTTCCTTTTGGGTAATTTTAACGATGAATCGCATAACTGCTCGCTCGGGCATATTCTACCAATTTGAGCTTGAGCCATTCACGCGTCTGATCCCAATCTTTGTTGTGAACAAAATTTAACTTGAGTAATAGTCGCTTCATACGGTGAGGTTAGCGTGTTATACAGTCTTTACCACTGCAAAATGCAGCGATATGAGGATCAGCAACAGTAGTTAAAAGGAAATGGTGGCGACTATAGCCTAAGTAGTAAGTGTCAATCTTTGAGGTACTTAAAGGTAAGAATTTTCTTCGGATAGTAAAACTTAAATTCAACTAATCGATGACTTTAATGTTTATCCGTTAAACGACTTAAATTAATAATCATCAGCGACTTATTGACAAGAACAAATTCATCAATTAACCCGTAAAATCACCTATGGAATTCCTCTGTTCATTGGCTACTTTGGAAGTTCATTCAAAATCATGTCAGTATACAATTCTAGGTGGATCCTTATCAATTTAGCTGCTGTTCTAGCCGTGCAGTTTTGCCAAGCTCAAGAATACTCCACACATTATGAAAAGCGCATAAAAGGCTTGGAAATTGGCATAAATACTGGCTACTGCTGGCTTAAGCTAGAACCTGGACAAGCCTTACGTTTAACTACAAATGATCTGACCCAAAATGAAATTACCGTTAATGAGCAAGCTGCTGGATTCAATCAAGAATTTGATGGATCAGCGGCTCAAATAGGTTTATTTGCCAATTGGAATTTCTCTAAGCAATTCAGTTTAGGAATTCAATGGGATTACCTCCAACAGATCGAGTATCGTGAGAGCGCCTTTATCACACAGTCCTATTTTGATTCCAGAGGTCAATTGAGCGTTCACAGCAGCGGTCGTTATGCGTTTGGCTCCACCGCAGATATTAATGTGCTCTGGCTAGGATTTAAATGGAGTCCCGTTACCTTTGATATTAGAAACAACCGACTCAGTCTATTCTTAAAAGCAGGCGGTGGCAGTAGCTTTTTCAAATTAGTCAATCGTATTCCAGATGCTTTTTTAAGTCTGGACTTTGTATCGCCTGCAGCAAACGGAAACTTCCGCTTGGGGCCTGGAGAGATCGTCAAACAAGAATTCAATCAGCAAGCATGGGCTTGGCAACTAGGAGGAGGCCTGAGCCTGAGATCAAAGCATATTCCTGGTATTAGCCTCGGGTTTTATTACACAAACTTGGGAAGCTTTATTCAGCAAGACGTATCGCCCGCAGAACTCTTTGTTTTAGACGCCGTTAATTCTCAAGCTGAGGATCAATTCATAAATATCTCATCAAGCCAGCAACCGCGATCCTTAAAATCACTTTCTTTGGCGCTTCAGATCTTTGTTTGGTAATAAAAAAACCCCGCACAAGGCGAGGTTTTTCAATTTCAAAAATCCTTTAGACTTAAGAATTCTTGTAAAGTGGCGGGTTAATTGTTGGGATGGAACTGCCGTCGTTTCCTTGCAAATGAAGATTTGGTGCCAAAAAGCGCACTTGTGTATGCTTTTCATCCTTCTGAATGGTCGCATCCATTACAATTCCGAACATACTACCAGAAACTGAATAGTCGTATTGGGTGTTTTGAATGGTACCCTTGTACTCAAAACGCTGAGTTTTGTTCACCAAATCCATCATGGTGTCAATGATCTTAGACTGCTGTTCGCGTGTCAAGCCCCAAGAATCCATGGTGTGGGTGGTTTGGCTATAAGAAGAATGGCTTCCTCCTCCAGAGAAGAATAAAAAGAATCCGCGCCCACCGCTAGAGGTCTTTTTTGTTAGTTGATCGTACTCGTGCTGTTTGGAGGCACTCAATAAACTGCGGATCAATTGATCCAAAGCATTTACATTCTCAGGGGTTACGCACTGCATGTTAAGGGTAAAGTCTACATCAACATCTGCGTGAGCAGGAACGGTATAGGTCACTCCAGAAACTTGTCCTTGGCCGTAAGCCGTTACTTGAACACCGTCTGTAGCAGAACCTGAATTGTCAACTGAGTTTGCAAAAACTGTACTTAGATTACTCATAATTATTAGGATTAGAATTAATAGACAATCGAAATACGAACTGTGAAATGAAAGGGGAGTGCGGGGAAACGCACAATTCGAAGGGGATTTCACTTTGAAATATGAGGCTAAACTAGGTGATAGCTTTTCGGGATGCATCCGTAGAAACACGCGATTTACCAATTACGCTGAGATAATTGCTAATCAAAGACAAACCTTGACGGTAAAGGAGGGTTCATTTTTTGTATTTTTAATGCACTAACCAAAAATCACTTCACATGTCTCGCAGCTCATTTATTTCGAGTCTTCTTTTCTTTTTGCTACTAACACCTCATTGGGTTGTAGCTCAGGATGATGATGTTCTTAAAAAATTAGAAGAAATAGCCATTATTGATCAAAAGGTCATGATGCCCATGCGAGATGGAGTTCGTTTGGCGACGGACATTTACAGGCCCAAGACGGACCAGCCCGTACCCATCATCTTTTCTAGGACACCTTATAATTTTAATTCTTGGGGCGATGGAAAGCAGCGTACCAGAACCGCACAACGCGCTTATGAAGCCGTGAAACGCGGTTATGCCTACGTGGTTCAAAACGAACGTGGGCGCTATTACTCAGAAGGAGAATGGGATATCCTTGGAGTTCCACTAACAGACGGTTATGATGCCTTTAGTTGGATGAAAGCGCAATCTTGGTCTAACGGCAGGATAGGAACTTATGGCTGTTCGTCGACAGCCGAATGGCAAATGGCGGTTGCAGCCTTGGATCACCCAGCGCATTTTGCAATGGTTCCTCAAGGTTATGGAGCTGGTGTAGGGCAAATTGGGGACATCACAGAACAAGGCAACTGGTACCGCGGAGGTGTGGAGCAGATGTTGTTCTTTAGTTGGTTATACAGTGTAGAACACGATAAATTCAAACCGAGAATTCCTGCGGGAGCTACGCAAGAGGATTTGATCCGTATTTCACGATTTTACGATTTAGCTCCAGAAAATCCACCGGTAGATATGGCAGAAGCACTTAGTCATTTGCCGATTCAAGATATTTTGGTGAACATCAATGGAAAACGCGAGATCTTTGATAAGATGATCCGCAGAAAACCCAATGACCCGGCATGGTATGAAGGCGGCTTGTATCACGATAGCATGGACATCAATACTCCAGGCTTCTGGTTTGCCAGTTGGTATGATGTTTCCATTACGCCAAATTTAGCCTTGTTCAATCATGTGAGAGCCAATTCCAAAGACGCTGATATTAGAGACAATCAGTATTTGGTGATCGCACCAACGCTGCATTGCGCCTACACACGAGCCACAGAGAATACCATAGTAGGTGAGCGCCCAGTTGGTGATGCGCGTTTAAATTATGATGAACAGATCTACGCTTGGTGGGATTTCTGGTTAAAGGGAGAGGAGACCGGCTTTAAAGCCAATACGCCTAGGGTTCAGTATTACACTATGGGAAGTAACAAATGGCAGGCTGCAGAGCAATGGCCACCCAAAGACAGTGAACTCACTACTTTTTATTTAAACAGTGGCGGAAGCGCCAATACCTTAAATGGAGATGGGGTTTTAACCACCAAAAAACCGAGAAAAGACAATCCGGATACTTTTACTTATGACCCTATGGACCCTGTAATGAGTTATGGTGGAAACGTCTGTTGTACGGGCAATGCCGTGAAAGGCGGGGCTTATGATCAGCAGTCTATGGAAGAGAACCCGAACATCTTGGTGTATACCTCTGAAGTGTTGACTGAGGATACTGAAGTAACAGGTTTTATAGAATCGACGCTTTATGTTTCTTCGGACGCAAGAGATACTGATTTCACCATCAAGCTCATTGACGTTTATCCTGATGGTCGTGCTTATAATTTGGATGAAACCATTCAAAGAGCCCGTTACCGTGAAGGTTATGACAAAGAGGTTTTTATGGAGGAAGGACAGGTCTATCAATTGGATCTTACTCCTATGGCAACGAGTAACCTATTTAAAAAAGGACACCGAATCCGTATAGAAATCTCCAGCAGTAACTTCCCGCGCTTTGCAAGGAATCTAAATACCGGCGGAAACAATTATGACGAGTCAGAAGGGGTTGTGGCTACCAATAGCATTCACCATTCCAGCAAGTATCCGTCAAATATTAAGTTGCCAATTAGAGGGAAATAAACGGTCTTGGATTCTTTAAAAAACCACGTTTTAAAACTCGTTCAGGCTTCTGATGAAGCCCTTGATCTATTTGCGAGTAAACTGCAACGGATTGCGATCTCTAAAAAGAGGTTTTTGTTACAACCCGGAACACAAGTTCAACACGAGTATTTTGTCCTAAAGGGGTGTTTGAAAACCTATTACCTAGACAAAAAGGGGAATGAGCATATCATTCAGTTTGCCATTGAAAATTGGTGGTTGGGTGATTTTGATGCTTTTTACAATGGCGGTACCGGGAAGTTCTTTATAGAAGCCTTAGAGGACTCTGAATTGCTGGCTATAGACTACAACAGTTTACAAGAAGTCTTTGAGAAGGAGCCTGTATTTGAGCGTTATTTTAGAATACTGATCACCGGAGCCTTTATTGCGCAACGCAGAAGAATCTTAGATGGCCTGAGCTTGAAAACCAAAGGGCGCTATTTGCAGTTTTGTGAAGCTTATCCCAATATAGAAACTCGAGTTCCCAATTACCAGATTGCAAATTATCTCGGAGTAAGTGCAGAAAATTTAAGCAGAGTACGCAGAAAACTCAAAAGTTAAACTTATATTAATTGATATAGGTCAATGGAATTCTGATTGCTGCTGTTTATCATAGGGTATCATTAAAAAATACTACTATGAAAAACATATTATTTGTACTTACCTCAAACGATTCCATGGGAGACACCGGAAAGAGAACCGGGTTTTGGATCGAAGAGTTCGCAGCTCCCTATTATCAACTCACCGATGCCGGGCATCAAGTAACGTTAGCCTCGCCAAAAGGAGGACAGCCACCAATTGACCCAAACAGTGAAACGGACGATGCTCAAACAGCGGCCACAGAGCGTTTTGAAAAGGATTCAGCAACCCAAGAGAAATTAGCCAATACCAAAAAATTGGATGATGTAAATCCTGCGGAATTTGATGCCGTGTTTTATCCTGGAGGGCACGGAGTGCTTTGGGATCTGGTAGAAGACAGCCAATCTATTAACATTATTGAAGAATTTGCAGCAGCCGATAAGCCCGTGGCTTTTGTATGTCATGCGCCAGCAGTCCTGAAAAATGTAAAGAATACCTCAGGAGAACCTTTGGTAAAGGATAAAAAAGTAACCGGCTTCACCAACACGGAAGAAGAAGCAGTTGGCCTGACCGATGCTGTTCCCTTCCTTTTAGAGGACATGCTCAAAGAAAACGGAGGTTCTTATACCAAAACTGACGATTGGCAACCCTACGCGGTAGCAGACGGTATTCTCATTACTGGTCAAAACCCTGCCTCCTCAGAAAAAGTAGCCCATTTACTCAACAAAAAATTATCATAAGCATGTCACAACCCTTATTACAACCTTTTAAAGAAAACGGCCTTGAACTGAGCAACCGCATAGTGATGGCCCCTATGACCAGAAGTAGAGCAGACAACCCTGAAAAAGCCCCAACAGCAGACTTACAGGGAGAATATTATCAGCAAAGAGCAACTGCTGGTCTGATTATTACAGAAGGCTCACAGATTTCGGAGCGTGGCGTTGGTTATATCAATACGCCGGGAATTCACTCTCAGGCTCAGATTGATGGCTGGAAGCAAGTTACTGAGATGGTCCACCAACAAAACGGGAAGATCTTTTTACAGCTCTGGCATGTGGGCCGTATGTCGCATCCAGATTTTCATAAAGGTGAATTACCCTTAGCGCCATCGGCAATAAATCCTGAGGCAAAATCGTATACGCCAGACGGTTTCAAAGATACTGTGACTCCAAAAGCCATGAGTATTGAGGAGATCAAGCAAACCATTGCAGATTTCAAACAAGCGGCTATAAACGCCAAAGAAGCTGGTTTTGATGGTGTTGAGATCCATTCATCCAACGGCTATTTGTTGCATCAATTCTTCTCTGCCACTACCAACATTAGAACCGATGATTATGGCGGAAGCATCCCAAACAGGGCGCGAATTCTCTTTGAGATTTTGGATGAAATTAAACTGGAATTACCGGATTTTCCCGTCGGAGCGCGATTTAATCCTTCCTTGCACGGTCAATTTGGAATGACCTTAGATCAAGAAAGTATTCCAACCTTTGAATATATTTTGGATAAGCTAAACGATTATGATTTGGCCTATGTGCATTTATCAGAGCCCTTTACGGATGTATCGGATCACGAATTTGCCGTGACAGAAGTGGCCAAACATTTTAGACCGATTTACAAAGGTACTTTGATGATCAACGCTGGATTCAATCAATTTACTGGAAACAAGATCATCGAAGATGGATTTGCTGATCTAGTAGCCTTTGGGAAGCCATTCATTTCAAATCCAGATTTGGTTTATCGCTATGAAAATTATCTCGAATTGAACGAATGGGATGAAGACACGTTTTACACCCCAGGGAAAAAAGGATATACAGATTATCCATTAGCACAAGAAACCGTTAATTCATAAAAAAACTTAAAATGAAATTCACAAGAAACGCAAAAGCCCAATGGAAGGGCAGTGGTAAGGACGGATCAGGAACACTGAGCACGCCTAGCACTATATTAGATAACACAAAGTATTCATTCAAAACGCGCTTTGAGGGCGACCCAGGAACGAATCCAGAAGAACTACTGGGAGCGGCTCATGCCGGTTGTTTTGCTATGCAACTGAGTTTTTTATTGCAAGAGGCTGAATTTGTCGCCGACACGCTTGATGTTAACGCCACAATTCATTTTGAAGACGGCAACATACCCAATATTGATCTGGATCTAACGGCTGAAGTACCCGACATCAGCGCCGAAGAATTCAATCAACTCGCCAATAAAGCCAAGGAAATATGCCCAATCTCAAAAGTGCTAAAAGCAGAGATCGGCTTGCAGATCAATTTGAAGAATTAAGACAAAAAACAGCTCAAAAGAGCTGTTTTTTTTTGATTGTAACCGGCAATACCTCAAGCCTTACTTTGGAGCAGGCATAGACGGATAGTCTTTCGCATATTGACTTAGCGTGTTTTGTACCAAATTGTGGATCTCATCTGGGAAGTGTGCGATCACCCCAGAAGGGCTATCAATAGCGTGCGCATAGAGTGGATCGGTCTCTTGGTTAATCCAACCAAAAACTATGGAACTGCCGTCTAGATACCCTTTTATGCGGTCTAAATCTGACTGAATTTCCGCCTTCCAATCCTCCAGTTTTGTGCTTTTGGGTATGGTTGTTATTGGGGCTATTTTCATTTTACCTTGCAGGGCTTTGTATTTGTCATCATTGGCCATAAGGTCTTCCATTTCACGCATAACCGATGCTTGGTTGGAACCGTTGACCCCTGTTTTCCATTGACCTGATGCATAGGTCTTCTCTATGTTTGCTGTTTGAGAATAGTTAGCGGAATAGGTGATATAAACCGCTTCTGGATCCTGCATGGATATTGCCATTACAGCATTACTTAGAATGTTGATTGCCTGTTCTTTAAAGCTGATGCTTCCGTTATTGTCTTTAAAGGGGATTAGAGTTGGCAAGAACTGCCCTTGATCGTATGCGTACATGATGTAGATATTTATTTAGGGGCAATATAGATCGAATAACCATCAGAAATTCAAGTAATTATACCTGATTCCACCAAACCACAAAAACCTTCTCCATAAGTCCACTGGGCTGTTTTATCCATACCAATGGCGCTGATTGTTTTTCATGAAACTCTTGCAGACGTTCCTGAGCCTGCTCAAAAGTTACCCAATCCACTGCGGTGTGGGGTTTGACCAACCAATCGTGTTTTCTCGGAAAATAGCATTTGCAGCCTATAAAAGCGGAAAACCCTTCAAAAGAAATATAGCTGCCGTAGATACTTTCAGGATTTAGAGGCGCTACATTGACCTCTTGCCCAAAGGGCAAATAGAGTTGCGCTTTAAAGCAGACCAATTGTTGCATTTGATCAGCCTTGAGATCAAGTGCATTGAGGTAGGCTTCAGTCTCTGGTTTGTAGAGCAGAGGAAGTTGTTTGTTTGCTAGTTTATTCAGCTTTAAAACCAAAGAATCTCTACGGTTTGGGCCAATCCAATGGTCTAAAGCTGTGATGCCAACCTGAGGATCATAGAGATAGAACTTATAAATTACCTCCAAATGAATAGGACGCCCGTCAATGCGGAGCAGACAGTCCAATTCTCCCAGGGTAAGTTTATCTCGCTGTATTTGAAGGTTTTCGGCCAGAATCTCGATGTGATCGTATTCTTTGAGCTCAGCAGTCACAAAACGCTCCACAAGATTTCCCAAGCGGTATTTTCCATCAAGAGACTGTATAAAACGCGGCGTTGGCAGCTTTTTTAAATACAACTGATTCAATCCCATAGGGCCTTCTCCTAGCCATAGTGTCGGCGTATTCAAATAACCTGTAAACTGAAGTTGTCTGGACATCTGTAGCGAAGTTATTGGAATTCTATTTAGGGTCGTTCTTTAAATCCTTAAATTTACAAGATGCATGATGTAATTATTACCGGAAGCACCGGAATGGTAGGGAAGGGCGTTCTTCTGGAGTGTCTAGATGCTGAGCAGATCGCATCGGTCTTGGTGATCAATCGGTCTTCCTTGGGTATGTCTCACCCAAAACTCAAAGAGCTTTTACTGCCCGATTTTACGCAATTGGAAGCACACAAAGTAATGCTCCAAGGATACGACGGCTGCTTCTTCTGTATGGGCGTTTCTGCCATTGGCATGAGTGAAGCCAAGTATTCTGCCATTACCTATGACATCACCAAGATTTTTGCGGATGTGCTTTATGAATTGAATCCAAACATGGTTTTCAACTACGTCTCTGGAACTGGAACTGACAGTACAGCTACAGGGCAAGTCATGTGGGCTCGGGTAAAAGGAAAAACAGAAAATTATATTCTTGATAAAGGCTTTAAAGATGCCTATGCCTTTAGACCAGGCATGATCATCCCAGAGCGCGGAATTAAGTCCAGCACCGGCTGGTACAACGCCATTTATGTTTTACTGCGTCCCTTTTTTGGTTTGCTTAAGAAGAGTTCCAAAATCACGACAACTACTAAGCTAGGAGCCGCAATGATCGCTAGCATTACAGCAGATCAGCCTTTAAAGCATCTAGAGAATAAAGACATCAACAATTTAGCAAGTGGCTAAAAGTATTCCTAAAATAGCCTATCGTGAAGCGGTTACTTTAGATATTGAGGTGATGAGCATAGCTCAAATGAGCCAGCGATTAGTACAATCAAAAGATCACGATCCCTTTGCAACTCATAAGATCCAATTCTATTTAATGATTATTGTCACAGAAGGTGCTTATACACACTACTTGGATTTCAATAGATACACCCTAAAACCTGGGAGCATTCTTTTTGTGGCCAAAGAGCAAGTGCAACACTTTACCCAAGCCATCCATAAAACAAAAGGTTTTGCTGTGATCCTTAACCATCAGTATTTAGAGAATGAGTATTTGGGGTCTTCAGAAATTGGATTAAATCGGTTATATAATTACCATTTAGAATCTCCAGTGATCCATCAGGATCAAATGGCAGAAGACAGCCTGCTGCCACTAGCACAAGAATTACACAACGAGTATTACTTGAAGAATTCTTTCGGCAAGTCAGAAGTGCTGAGAAGCCTCTTACACGCTTTACTTGTGAAGGCCGAACGTGTTAAGGATCAAAATGCTCAAACAACAGTGAGTCAACAGTGGCTAAATCACTTCAGTTCATTTACCTTACTACTTCACAATCAACACACTAAAACGAGAAATGCGCAAGATTACGCAGATAAGCTCTACATTTCATACAAGCTTCTAAACGATGTAGTCAAAGCACTTACCCTTAAAACCGCTAAAGCTTTTATTGATGATTTTGTTTGTATGGAGATCAAAAGGTTGCTCATTAGCACCAGCTTATCTGTCAAAGAGATCAGCTTTAAAACTGGATTTGATGAGCCTGCAAACATGATCAAATTCTTTAAAAAGCAGGCCGAAACCACTCCTGCCCAATTCCGAAAGAATATGCTTTAGGTTAGAGATTTACTATTTTCTTCCTGAGATTGATAACGCCTCAGCCTGTGTGATTTAACAACTTTGTATCCAGTTAAATCATACACTATGAAAACCGTAAAACATACACTAATCACCTTAATCGCTTTAAGTCTACTGAGTTGTGGACAACAAGGCCCTATTTTAGAAGTAACCACCTTTAAGATCAATGATACTGCAGATCTTGAAGCTTTCATTGCCTTAGACGAAACCGTCGAAGATACCTTCACCAGCAAACAACCCGGATTTTTAAAACGACAAAGCGCCCTAAATGAAGAAGGGCAATTCGTTGTCTTGGTCTATTGGGAATCTGAAGCAGAGGCGGCAGCCTCAATGGACAAATTCATGAATGATACAAGTGTTGCCGATTACGCCTCCATGATTGACGGTAGGACCATAAATATGGCTCGTTATCAAATGCCTGAAGGCTACAGCGGTAAGAAATCTGAATTTATCGAGATCATGAGCTTTCAGCTTAACAATGCTGCCGACCCAAAAGCATTTGAGCAAATTGATCAACAAGTCGCGCAGCAAGTTACCGCCCCAAAAACAGGGTTTGTTCAGCGCATCAGTGGCCTAAACAAGCATGACGAAAGGGTAGTGGTGATCTATTGGGACACCAAAGCCAATTCTGATGCAGCCTTACAACCTTTTATGAATAATACCATTGCCCAGGACTTTATGGGTATGATGGATCAATCCACAGTAAAAATGGGACGCTACAGTACCCTAAACACCGTAAATATTAACGACATGCAATTATCTAACAAAGACAAAACAGTAGCTTTATTGAACAGTTTCAATACAGGAGACACCACACCGATAAGCTATATCAACCCTGAAAAATACATTCAACACAATCTAGCCGTAGGAGACGGATTGGCTGGTTTTGGCGAAGTCATGAAAAATGCGCCAGAAGGTGGTTTTAAAGCCAATGTAGTACGTGCATTCCAAGATGGAGATTATGTATTCACCCATACGGAGTACGATTTCTTTGGTCCTAAAGCGGGATTTGATGTATTCCGATTTGAAGATGGACTGATCGTAGAACACTGGGACAACCTTCTTGAAGTACAGGACCCAAACCCTAGCGGGCATACCCAATTCGATGGAGCTACTGCAATCACAGACCTTGATAAGACTGAGGCCAATAAAGCTAAAGTTGAAGCATTTATCACAGATGTGCTTTTGAATCATCAAATGGAAAAGGTGACCGACTATATCAGTACAGAAACTTACATTCAGCACAATCCTGCAGTAGCAGATGGTTTAGAAGGCTTTGGTGCAGCCATGAAATACTTTGCAGAAAACGGTTTGGTCATGGAGTACACCAAACTCGTTAAAGTGCTAGGTGAGGGGAACTTTGTTCTTACCCTCAGCGAAGGAAAATTTGGTAAAGGCGAGCTTACTGCTTTTTATGATTTATTTAGATTAGAAAATGGACTCATTGTAGAACATTGGGATGTTATCTCTCCAATTCCACCCAAAGAGCAATGGGCCAATGAGAACGGGAAGTGGTAAGCATTGAAAAGGAACATCGGAAGGTGTTCCTTTTTTTTTGATTTGGTTAAGGTAGTTTAACTACCACTACGCACCGGAAAGCCCATCTGCGCCCAAACCAAAACACCTTCATCTATAATAGCCGTGTTTTTATAATTGTAGCGCCTCAAAGTATTTAAAACCCGCTTGGACGCAGCATGTGGACACGCACAATAGATGACAATTTGTGTGCCATCATTTGGAATATCTTCTATGAATTCATCGGGTTCCGAGTAGTAGGGAACCGGGATTGCACCAGGAATATGCATCTGCCTCCAGGCGACTTCAGATCGTGCATCGAGAATGATCATGCGCTTTCCGGCCAATAAAGCTTCATTAACTTGTTCAGCAGAAACAAATTTATCGTCGCGCAAAGTAAATTCAGGAGCGATACTGTCTGGATTTAGCACATAAGCTTCTGGCTTAGGAACCACAATGGAGTCCAAACGTTGTGGAACATCCCAACCGGCAGCACGGCTTCTTAAAAAGGCCGTTATGTCATCAATGTTTGTCTCGGATAAGGAATCTTTAAAGGCCAACATAGGCGTTCCATCACGCCCTTCTGCGATCGCGTAACGTAAAAAATGATCTGTGGCTGTTGCCAATAGCATAGGATTGGCAAGGGCAGGGGCGCTCACGCCTTCACCTTTGCCGCCATGACATACCGCACAATTCTTTGCGTAGAGTTCGGCGCCTTGAGCAATATCTCCCGCGATGGGTTCTCGTGAGAGTTCAATCGGCTTATCCACACCAGCTGCTTGATATAGATATTCCAGTAATAGCTCAACCTCGATATACTCTAAAGGACCGCCTTGACTGTTTATATAACCCGCCATCGCCGTATTTGCGCGACCAAATTGAATGGTGTAGCGCATAAAATTGTTATTCTTACTACTGCCCAAAAGTGATTCAGATTTAAGGGAAGGAGCATTGTCTGCGGCATAACCTTCACGATCTGCACCGTGACACAAAGCGCAATATTTGGTGTATAGACCACTGGCATGTTCCACAGCTAAGGGATCCAGAGAATCTTTAGGAGTCAATTTCTTAGCCATTTCAGCTTGATAATCAGGCTCCTGGACAAATTCCAATTGGAGACCGAACGCATAGGAAGCTCCAACAATAAGGCGATCTCCTGTTTTTCTAAGGGCTGATTCCGGCAGTTCTTTTTTAAAGAAGGTATAGGTGGAATCTAAATTTTCCACATCAAATTCTACAGCATACAAACCGTCATTTCTTTCATCTAAGTAGTCTTTGGCCGAGCTGTCTTGCGCCGCGGTAACCAAATGCAATTCCTGATGTCTAAATACACTGTATTTTACAATGGAATCGTTTCTAAACAAGGGCTCAAATCCCATGGTGTCATAATATTTGGAAATAGAATCCAGATCTTTTACAGCGATCTTCACTGCAGAAGTTCCCACCACGCCATTAGCGTGTTTATTGAACATGCGCGTATAAACATAGTAAGTTTTCCAATCGTCCTGAACCTCGTTGTATTCGCTGCCTAATTGTTGTTCAAATCGCGGTAAAAAAGCAGGAGGGGAGTCTGCATTGAAATCCAAGCTCTTATTGGATACATCACCGGTTTCCCAAGACCAACCTTCTACTGGTTCTGAAGAGCCGCGGTAAGCTTTTACCGTGTCCAATTTCATACCCAAAACAGAGAGATCGCGATACACAGAATCAACCGCTGAACTTGACAAGGCAAAAAATCCTGAACCATTCAGTTCTTGTTTTCTCAAAAAGGGGATGGTGCTATCCAATACCACAGAATCTTTTTTAGATAAGAGTTGAAAAGAACTCAGATCTCCCAGAGAAATACCTTTCTGGATCGCGCCTGGAAAACTCCCGGGACTCGCTTCGCCTCGGATGGAAAAGCCAAGAGTATCTCTAAAGATGGCTATGGCCTCATCAATATCATCCACCATGAGCGTGGTTTTGTCTATTCCCGTTCCTAATCCAATCAAAAAGGGTTTAGCAGGTTCTGGCTTGTCCTGACAGCTCCAGATACTTAGCGTTAGAAAACTTAATAAAATGATAGAACGTATGCTACTTGGGCAAAGACGCGAATATGACATTGATAGGATATTTTTGTTTGGTCGCAAAAAGATAATGCTTTTCATGCAAAGCCTTGATTATCTTATTGTTTCAATAGCGATTGAACACCTTGTTCGAGTCCATACAGGGCCGCAACTTCCTCCGCATTGAGCATACGACTGTAAATAGAAAGCTCATCCATTTGGCCAATATAACCAAGGCCTAGATAGATGTTTGACAAGGAATAATCCCAAGTAAAAGGCGCAATAGGCAAGGGGTTGTTCCCTTTGAATTGCCCGTTCATATAAAGGGAAGCCTCTCCGCCAGATGTATTTAAGCCAGAAAAAGTGATCACAATATGTGTCCAAGTATCACCAGAAAACGGAGGGTTTTCTACCGCGATCAAACGTGCGTTAAATATAGGATTTTCATTGTCTGGGCCTTCTGGATTCGGGTTCCAAACCTCACGATCTCCAATAACCCCTAATCTAAAATCCCTTGGGTTCTCCTTGGTGAAATCTACCCAAATACCGGCATCGTTATAACCAGAATCTGTAATTTGAATAGGGTCACAATATCCTGGCTCCAGGTCTGTTTCTGGGTCTAATTTGAGCCAAAAAGATATGGTCGCTGCCCAATTGGTGGTATTGTAAGTGATGTTGTTTTCGCTGGGATAGTAGATGTATCCAGGGCTACGCTCGGTAAAGACTAAACCGGCTCCAAATTTCCCTTTACCATCCTCTCGACGAATATCAGGCTTGTGCAAACCGACGCGAGCAGAATCTCTGGCTTGACGGTTAGGCACCGTATATAATTTAGGATCACCTAAAGCAAAATCAGCATCTACTGAGGAGTCAAAAGAGGCGTAAAAGGTCAAGGATTCCTTTAGAGCATTAGTTGTTGAATATTGCTCAGTTGCAGTTTCTGAATCTGTTGTGTTGCTACTTTCTTCGGATTTGTTTTGCTTACAGCTGATTAAGGATCCTGACAAAATCAAAAGTGAGAAAGCGAATTTGATTGGTGAATTGTTCATGGAAGGATTGTTTGGTTTACTCTAACTTATTTAGCTAGGGTTGTTGGGCGATGAACTCCAGAATTTCTTTAAGCTGGTTTTCCTCTTTCAAAGACAAATCTTTGGATTCAATGAACGCTTTGATATCATCTGCCGAAAGCGCGTCAGTAGCAAAGAGTTTGGAAAAAGCTCTATTAGTTAATTTCAATTTCTCTAAAGATCCATTTATATCAACATAAAAACGCTCACTACGCATGTATTTATTAGTCCGTCGATTGATCATTGGATTGGGAGAACTTTTGGTATAGCTGATAGAATAGTGCTTGTATACCGTTATCCCTTTATTAAAAAATAGTTCAAATAATTTGAGTTCTCCATCTTGAACTAAAGGCCTAAATATCTTTCCATCTATGGCAAACTGTAGCAGTTCATCGGTATTAAAAGTAAAGACATTATTGTCATTGTAAAGAGTCTCTAGGGTATTATCATATAGATTAATGTTGGCGTTTTCAACTTTATATCGACCTTGTTCTTTTAAGTAAATTATGGCCTCTGAATCCCAATTTTCATAGTAGTAGGCAGATCCTTCTGTACGCGTCTTAGGATTGACAAAACCTACGGTCATATTAAGTCCGCGGTAATCTCCGAAGGATTGTCTGGTGGTCTGTAATGGATTTGAATCTTGCTCATCTTCTTGAGCGAAAACTGTTAGAGATACTAGCAGAAATAGACTGAAAGATAATTTGTACTTCATGTAAATAATAAAAGCTAAGTTAATGGGGAGTCAACCAAAGATACTAGAAGCTACTCACAAATAGAAACTGCAATCCCAGTTAACTTCTGAGACTGTTAGAATAATTTCGATAATTCCACCGCAAATAACTTTGTCATAATATCTGCCGATATAATTCACTTAGGTGAAGTTATATCTGATATTATGCCAAATAGCGTAGCTATACGTTATTTGCTATAATTGTATCATAATTTATATTATGTAAAATAGAATAACTTGAGTATTCCCTCACAGTCCTTTAAATACCTTCGGAAATCCCAGATATAGCGTGTATCTTTAAAAAACTTCAATGCTGTGTCATATACGCGCCCTATTTTTAAGACTAAGGGATAACCGATGAAAAAGAATCAACTGGAATCATTAATTCGCGAACATCATGAAGCTGCATATTACTGGGCGCTTCAATTGTGTAAGCACCAACCAGATTCTGCTCAGGATGTATTACAAATGACATATTTGAAAATTTTAGAGAATAAAGCGCGCTATAAGGAACAATCCAGTTTTAAGACCTGGTTGTTTTCTGTTATTCGTTTTACAGCCTTTGATCATCTTAAAACTCAGCGAAAATTTCAAGCTTTAGAAACTGTACAATTGACCACGGAAATAGATTCTTTTGCAGAAACACCAAATCTGCGACCTATTCTAGATCAATTGCCAGAGCGTCAAAAACAAGTCTTGTTGCTGGCTTTTTATCACGATATGACTCTTGCAGCCATTGCAGAAGTCTTAGACATCAGTATTGGAAGCGTAAGAACTCATTACAGCCGTGGTAAAGAGGCTTTAAAGCAACATTTAAAACCGATTCGATCATGAATGAAGATCAAGAATTAAGGGACTTATTCACTGCGGAGCGAAATCGAGATAAAGTCGATTTTCCTGCTCCTGCTGTGGAAGATATTATGTCAAATAGCAAGACGATCTCCTTTAAATGGTATCATGCAGCCGCAGCTGTATTGGTTCTTGGAGGTTTGATCGGTTTGCTGCAAAACAGCGACCCTCTTCCCGCTCAAGATGCAGTAAATGATGAATTGACGCTGAATTTAGATTTAACTGAAACAGAAACCACGGATCCATTAATGACCGAAAGCGCCTCACTTTTTAGTTGGGAAGCGGCCACAGATGTATTGATCCAAGAATTTGATGAATAAAACACACACCATGAAAAAGTACACCCTCCTCCTCTTTTTATTTGCCTTTGGATTTATGAGCCAGGCACAAGACGCGCTGACCACAGAGCTTTTTGATATTGACAACATCATGAAGTACAAGACCGAGATCAGTCTTACTGACAAACAAATGGAAGCCATCAAAGCTCACTATTATGAGGGCAATAAGAAATTTACAGACGCCAAATGGAAATTGGCTGAAGAAAAGGCCAAACTCGATGATATGCTCAGCAAGTCAGAGGTTGCTATTGAAGAAGCCATGGACCAGATGTATAAAGTGACTCAGGCAGAATCAGAAGTAAAGCTCGCCCGCTTATTTACCCTACTGAGTATCAAAAATGAACTCAAAGCCGATCAGCAGGTAATTCTTAAGGAAATGATCTCCGATACCGACAGAAAACCCTTCTTCATCACTACAGACATCAATAATGAGAAAAAGGTAAAGTTTCAAATCTCTGGTTCGCAGAGTGCTGGTCCTACTCCACTCTATATCATAAAAAGTAAGTTTGGCGATTATGAGATCAACTCGGAACAACTAAAGACTAAGGTAGACCCAAACAATATTGAAAGCATTTCTGTAATTAAGGGAAAAAGCGCCATTGCCATCTACGGAACCCGCGGAGAAAATGGCGTGATTGAGATCACCTTGAAGAAGGAAAATTAATCCTCCAGATTCATAAAAACAAAGAAGCTGCTTTCTCAAGGGAAAGCAGCTTTTTTTCTTTATTTCTAGGCTATAACGAAGCTTTAACACTTTGTTATAAAGTTATTTTAAAGTTTTTGTATTCTCAGATTCTCGAGTAATTTATAGTAAAACAATTCTATGAAAATCAATTTTGAATACCACGATGTCGCGGCCAGTGATGTCCTTGAAAACTACACCCAATCCAAAGTAAACCACCTGATCAAACGCAGCGACCGCATTACCGGAGTTGACGTTTATTTCAAGGTTAATGACGCTTCCCAGACGCAAGACCGAATGGTCGCAGGGATTCGTGTGGAACTTCCCGGCACTACCCTCTTCGCAGAATCCATCAATAACGAATTCCAGAAATCTGTAGCAGAATCTACCGATGAACTCCTGGTACAACTAGAAAAGTATAAAGCCAAATCGTCTAACCACTAAAAACCAATCAAACAATGCACATACTCAGCAATGATCAAAGACAAATCACACTTATCTATAACGGGAATCACGGCTTGCACCGCAGGGTGCGCGCCTTGTGCACCGCAACCAAAAAAGCCTTACTCACTTTAGACATCAGTCAAGAGAAGATCAGTCAAACGCTTTGGGCGGCCATTGAATCTTCTTTACCTGGAGATCTCAATGAGGTTGTTGACCTCTATGAGATTGAGGGGCAGCCTGCAGCAAATTATTCTCAGCATGACCTCATGAAGATCTTAGAGAAGAATCCAGATAGCTTGGCCTTTCCACTACTGTTTCACCAGGGAGAATGTCATATCATTAAGCAAGAAGCAGAGGTATTGAGATTCATCAATGTAGACTCTGGTGGCTTTGAAAAAACCATGCATACAGAAGCTCCGCGTATCAAATCAACCACTCGAGAAGAGAGCTTCACCAATTAATGGTGATAGCTATTATTCAAGGGCCTTTCGTGCCTTTTCTCCATGCGGTCCGTAAGGATCCATTTGACTTACCTTCATATAGACTTGCTTAGCTTGTTCTAAACTGCCACTTGCCTTTAGTGCCTCAGCCAATCCTAAGTACAACTGGGTAGAATCTGTAAACAGTTTACTGCTCATGTCAAAGACAAAAAGGGCTCCTTGTACCTGATCACTGTTGAGCAGATTATAACCTGCCTGCGTAAAAAGCGCTTCAAAATCTGTGTATTGATGCATGGGGTCGTTGACCAATCGTGCAGCTTCACTGTTGACCTTTTCCAAGTCACCAGCCATAAAAAGTTGGGTCAAGTGCCCCATCGGATCCAAGACAACATCATCTCCTATATCAGCCATAGCAGCCTCTAAGACAGGGTCTTCGTTATTCACATACTGCTCAAACGTGGTTGCAACTGCAATATTAGGTGGCATCCACTCCTGGTTCTCCCATTGCGGCTTGTCTTGCCACCAAGCCCAAGACAATCGGGCCGTAAAACCGCTATTGGGCAACAATAGCTTTCTGTTGTCTCCGTAGAAATTCAAATTCTCCGCCGTAGGCTCTCCCACAAAGATCACATTAGTGTAATTGTCTAATTCATTGACCATGTTTTGGCAGGCAGAAAAGGTTCTGCGGCCAATAATACAGAAGAATTTCCCCACCTCGTTCACCTTAGATTTTAGCAATCCCGTTATGATGGGTTTGTTTAAATAGTTGTTTCCGCCGCCGTTCAGTCGTACGTCCAAAATAAAGCGATCCACCTCGTTGTTTTCAATAAAATCAAAGACTTCGCCATAAAAGTCAGCGATGCTCTTTTGCGAAGGATCGTCTTGCACCTGACTCTGACGCACATAAACAGTCTTTGTCGCTTCATTGTAGTCAAAGTTGTAGATCTTGTTGATCTCCTTCAGATATAATGGTGTGGTGGATTGATCTCTCGCGCTGATGCGCCCATCTCCAGGCTGAATAAGACTGTACTGCGTTTTGATGGCGCCTTTGTCACCAGCGGTAAAGGTGTGGGTAAACACCTCCCCGTCCTTTTCTAAGGTAAATACAACATCTTTAGTATGTTCAGGTATGATGCGTTGGGCGTGAAGGATCTCCGGAATGGTCAAATCATTGAGTCCGTAAGCCTTAAAAAACTGATCGTTCTCTGCAGATACCGTTGGATAGATCAAAGCAATAGCCTGGTCAATACTCTTTTCACCTATTTTCAAAACCTTTGCGCCTAGGGCCTTTTCATTGCCTTGGGTAGTCCCTTCAATAAAAATACCGTCTGAAAACTGATATAGATTCACAGGGATCTTGTGATAATCTACCTTTCCTCCGTTAAGACTGAGGTAGGTATGCCCGTATTCAAATAAGGCAATAATTCTAGAAAGCCCCACCATGACCTCATGATCTGCCATATTGGGAATTTGTGCTCTGAGTTGGGCTACTTCCCCATCCCACTTTTTGGCCGTAACCTTTTTAAATAAGAAGGGATAGTCTTGGTGAACCGTCTTTTGCAAAAAATCAAGATCTTCTTGCCATTGTGAAGCGGAGAGCTGGTTTTGAGCGCTTAGTCCTGAACTCATCAGTAGCAAGAAGACTCCCAAGCCAGTCCAAAGACGTTTTAGTTGAATTTTCATAGTGTTGTAATTAGTTGATTGATGAATGATGCCTTATAAGTGAGTCAGAAATCAATTTGTTACAGATCTTATCAAATTAAATAGTTCCCTACTGCCAAATGGAGTAATTTTGCAGCGTGAATACACGAAGGCAAAAATCACAACTGGAATTTGTCGCCATGATGGCGGCCTTGATGTCTATTGTGGCCCTCGCCATCGACGCACTGCTCCCTGCTTTGGATATCATCGGATTCCACGTAGGCACTACCAATCCCAGCGACAATCAGCTCTTTATAATCATGATCTTTTTGGGCTTAGGATTGGGGCCACTGCTCTTTGGGCCGCTTTCGGACAGTTTGGGTCGCAAGCCTGTGGTTTATATGGGATTTGCTCTATTCGTAGTAGCTAGTTTTATCTGTGTTTCTACCGATACGCTTTGGGTCATGATCTTAGGGCGTATCATACAAGGAATAGGTCTTTCCGCGCCGAGAACCATAGCCATTGCGATTATTCGGGATCTGTACTCCGGAGATTATATGGCCCGCATTATGTCCTTTGTAACGGTTGTTTTCTTATTGGTGCCTATTGTTGCTCCAGCCTTTGGTAAGCTCGTCTTAGACGCATATAACTGGCAGGCCATCTTCTATTTTCAATTAGGTATAGGCGCTGTGGTGTGTTTGTGGTTTTATCTGCGGCAGCCAGAAACCTTAAAAGCAGAGAATAAGATTCCTATGAGTAAGAATCTTTTTAAAGATGGATTCAAAGAAGTCATTCAATATCCGGTAACCATTGGTTGTACGGTGATCTCCGGACTTATTGCAGGTTCGTTCTTTGTTTATTTAAGCGGATCCCAACAGATCTTTCAAGAGCAATACGGATTAAAAGAGGCCTTTCCGTACATCTTTGCGGGATTGAGTATCGCTATTGGTTTAGCCGTATTCTCAAACGCGAATATGGTATTGCGTTTTGGAATGGAAAAGTTGGTGACCGTTGCATTAAGTGGCTTTTTTGTGGTGTCGTTTATTTACGTTTTGATCTTTATGGGTAGTGATAATCCATCCATTGAGATCTTGCTGGCCTTTATGGCATTGCAGTTCTTGTGTATTGGATTTCTATTTGGAAACCTGCGCGCCTTAGCCATGGAACCCGTAGGACATATTGCCGGGATCGCTGCGGCTATCACTGGTTTTATCTCTACTATAATGGCTGTACCCATAAGTACTTTTATTGGTCGCTACTTAAAAGATACTGCTTTGCCTGTTTTTATAGGATTTTCGATTTGTTCTTTGGTAGCCTTGCTGATACTATTTTACCTAAAGCGTAAAAATCCACAAGGATTGAACAAATCAGCGATTACTGATGCAACTTAAGGACTTCTTCAATAGCAGTGTCTCCGCCATTATTAAGCTCGTCTAAGACCTGATAGAAAAATACGTAGCGGCTTCTCGGGTAGTTCATGACCACATCAGCAGGAATCCCCAAGCCTTCATAATTTTCACCCTTCATGGAATAATAAACCTCATTGGAAAGGCCAAATTCCATTCCGTTGGGCATTTCCCGATCAAAGATGTCACTAAATACTCCCTCTGTCCTATCTCCAATACGCGTCACTGAAGGAATTTCCAAACTGGTCAAGGTCATGATTTCAGTGGCCGAAGCGGACTCCGGAGAGATTAATAAGTAAACAGGCAACGTACTTTGACGCTCCCCGGCATGCAAGTAGACCTTATTCTCTGGCGTCAAGGCTCCTTGAAACCAAGCTTGTTTGGAAAAGACTTGTTTGCGTTGTGGATTGAAAAAACTCAGGACTTCCATCCCGATCTCGTCAGAACCACCGCCGTTGAAGCGTACGTCAATGATCAAGGCTTCAACATCTTCAAAATCATCCAAGACCTGGTTAAACAAACGGTTGATCCCGGCCACTTCATTGTCTGAATGACTGATGTCTTCTTCTGCCATTTCAAAATACTGCTCAAAGAAAGCTTCAATATCATCCGTTTGCTCAATGTCGTAATCTGCAAAACCAAGCATCTGATTGAGTTGTAAATAGCCTACCTTTTCGTTTATCTTTCCCCATTGAAAGAACCCAAAGGTCGATACCTTGAGGTCTTTGACGTAGTGGTTGGCAATAGAGTCTCTAACACGTCTACCGCTTATGGGTGTTGGCCCCGATTCTGACTCTTCGGATTCAGCGGCCTCTCGCAAAGCGTAGGCGGCTTCTTCTACTTCATCACTTGCGGAAAGCCCAATATGACCGTCATCAAAACTGTCCAACATATCTTCCAAAACGTTGTAAAGCTCAGCGTCTGTGGTCTGCGGAGTCACTTTAGAGCGATACAAGGCATAGGTAGAATCCCAATTGATGTTGCGCTCTTTAAAATAGGCGTAATGATCTCTAAAGGTCTCTGCCACCACTTCAAAATTTAATACCGGATCTGCATAGGCTGTGGTGTCTCGGTTTTTACAGATCAAAGGAGCGTCGTCAATACGAGTAAACGTATACCGATTGATCCCATTGTCCAGACGTAATGTGTCATTCTCCACATAAATTTGATCCCCAAACATGGTAATATCCCCAGAAAGCACGGGTAAACAAGAGATCGACGTAGTCTGAGCCAATTTAAAAGCTCCTTGCTCTATTTTAACTATTCGACCATAACCTACGGATTGCCAAACCCCGTCCATGGGGTTGGTTGATTCTTCTGAGTTGCCACAATTTGCAAGGCATAGGCATAAAGCCAAAGCACCTAAGATTTTGATTGATTTCATTTATTCTTTGTTTTTTGATTGATCCTTGAGTTGCTCGTTGATGATCCCCGCTCTAATGAGCAGCACCACGCCGCTTAAAACCAAACCGATACCGGCAGTTCCTCCCAACGTCCAAAGCCAGAAGTCGGCCCCATTGTGTTTGAGTTGAGAACATTCTAAGGCAACACTTAGACCGCTTCCCAGAAGTAATGCACCCACTACTCCATTGAACCACCACTGCTTTTTTTGCTTGTTCATCTTTGGTTTTTGTAGCCTAAAAATAATGAATACCTTAGTGCAAACAACTAAACAACTACCCGAATGATCCCAAATTGGCTCCGGCTATCGAGCTACAGCGCACTGCTCCTAACCTTATCTTTAAGTTGCAAATCAGAAGCTCAAAAACCCTCCGAAGAACCCCAAGACCCTCCTAAAGAAGCCGTTCAACTTGCCTTTGAAAACAAATCAGAACTCGGTGAAGGTCCGGTTTGGAATGCCAAAACACAAGAGTTGTATTGGGTAGATATCCTCAACAAAGAACTTCATATTTTTTCTCCGGATACTCAAGAAGATAGCGCGCTCAAGGTTCCGTCTAGAATAGGAACGGTGGTGCCATATAGTCCGCGACAAGCTGTAGTTGCTTTAGAAGATGGCATCTACAAGATCAACCTTCAAAGTGGTGATTTGGAACTCCTTTCTGATGTGGAAAAAGAAGAAACGAAGAACCGTTTCAATGACGGCAAATGTGACCCTGCCGGGAATTTATGGGTAGGAAGCATGAATTTGGCAGAAAATGAAGCTTCTGGGAATCTCTACAAGATCCAACCAGACGGCACCACCACAAAAATGTTAGACAGTATTACTATTTCTAACGGAATTGTTTGGGACCGACGCGCCACTACCATGTACTATATAGACACACCAACTGGAGTAATTCGCGCATTTGACTATGACAAAAATACCGCCAGTATCAGCAATGAACGCGTAGTTGTCAAAGTAGATCCAGCTGATGGTTTTCCCGACGGAATGGCCATAGATGAGAACAACAATCTCTGGGTTGGACTTTGGAACGGAAACGCCGTTGTGCAGTACAATTCTAAGACGGGTGAAATGATGCAAAAAGTTGAAGTGCCTGCACACAATGTAACGGCCGCAGCCTTTGGAGGCCCTGATCTGGATATACTTTATATCACTTCTGCACGCGTGGATATGACGGATGAGGAACTTGAAAAGTATCCCCTAGCCGGATCTGTTTTTAGCTATAAACCTGGAGTAAAAGGCCAAAAAGCAGACGTTTTTGGTCAATCAAGATTCACAGAAAACACCCCTTAAATTGAGTTTGATCTACGTAATCATGGGCGTTAGCGGCAGTGGAAAAACTACCGTGGGTAAGGTCTTGGCCAACCAATTAGGTTTTCCTTTTTTGGATGCTGACGATTTTCATCCGCAAGCCAATATTGATAAAATGCAAGCTGGAAAGGCCTTGAATGACAAGGACCGTAAACCCTGGCTGGAAAGCCTAAATCAGGAGTTGAAAAAACACAAAGACACTGGTGTAGTACTGGCCTGTTCTGCCTTAAAGGCTTCCTACCGTGAAAGCTTAGAAGAAGGGATAAAGGTTCATTGGACGCATTTAGCAGGAGATTTTGAATTGATTCAAGCTCGTATGCAGCTGCGATCGCATTTTATGCCCGCTTCCCTGCTACAGTCGCAATTTGACACCTTAGAACCTTTAGAAAGCGGTTTGACGCTTGATATAGACAGTGATGTTGAATTTCTAGTGCATATGATCCGCGCTAAATACGAGACTAAAGGACCAGCCCATTGGGGAATCGTAGGCATGGGAGTTATGGGACAATCCCTTGCCCGTAATTCGGTAAATGCGGGTATAAGAACAGCCGTCTTTAACCGTGCTACTGAGGGAGAAGAACTGGTCATTGCCAAAATGCTGACAAAATATCCCGACCCCAAGCTTTACGGGTATACCGATTGGAAAGAATTTACAGCTAAGCTGAGCCTGCCGAGAAAGATCCTACTAATGGTTCCTGCAGGAAAGGCCATAGACGCGGTATTGGAAGAGCTTTTGCCGTTTTTAAGCCCTGGTGATTGTATCGTTGATGGAGGGAATTCGCATTTTTCAGATACACAGCGTCGCATTCAAGAACTTATAGAGCGAGACATAGAATACCTAGGGATGGGTGTTTCTGGCGGTGAGAAGGGCGCATTAGAAGGTCCTGCTATGATGCCAGGCGGCTCTAAAGTTGCTTTTAATGCACTACAACCCATTTTAGACAAGATTGCAGCCAAAGACCCTAAAGGCAATCCCTGTGTGGGCTATTTAGGTCAAGGCGGTTGCGGACATTTGGTCAAAACAGTACATAACGGTATTGAGTATGCAGAGATGCAGCTTTTGGCGGAAGTATACAGTCTGCTATTGGCTTCTGATATTCCAAGATCTGAATTTGGATCCATTTTTAATGATTGGGACCAAGGGGAATACAGCAGTTATCTCTTAGGTCTTATGCCCTCTATAATGAATAAAAAAGAGGGTGATGCCTATTTGATTGATAAAATTTTACCCATGGCTGGGGCTAAGGGCACTGGGGCATGGACGTCTATAACAGCCTTAGAGAATGGCCAAGACATGAGTATTTCTACAGCTGCCGTTAACGCCAGAAATCATTCTCAAGCCATTTGGCATAAATTTCCTCAAATACAAGAAAATCACAGAAAGCCGTCAAGAGGTGTCAAACTAGAATTAGAGCGCATTTTAAAGGGATATCAAGCTGCGAGAATACTGAATCATCTGCAGGGTTTACAGTTCATTCACACTATGGGAACAATTAGCAATTGGGATCTAGATTTAAGTGAAGTGACGCGAATTTGGACCAACGGCTGTATTTTAAAATCTCAATTGATAGAATTACTTACCGAAAAAATTGCTGCAGATTTTGACCATTTAAATTTGTGGAGTTATAACTGTTACATTGCGCTATTTCAGGATTTTAAATACACCCTGAATCTAGGTTGGCAAAACGATATACACATGCCTGTGTTCAATGCAGCTTGGCAATATGGCCTTGGCGTTAGTTCTGCCGAATCAAATGCCAATATTATTCAGGCCCAAAGAGATTTCTTTGGAGCGCACACCTATAAGCGAAAGGATCATCATCCTTCAGAAAACTTTCACACCGACTGGACCAAACCATGATAGATTACAACTTACTTTTAGCCGTATTTGCAGGAATAGCGGTGCTTTTGGCCTTAATTCTGCGTTTTAAAGTTCAAGCCTTTATCGCTTTATTGATTGCGAGTATACTCGTTGGGATTTTGGCAGGTATGCCTCCATTAGAGATCATCAGTACCATGAAGGACGGAATGGGCAACACCTTGGGCTTTGTGGCTTTAGTAGTTGGATTGGGCGCTATGTTCGGCGCCATATTAGAACATTCTGGCGGTGCCGGAGCTTTGGCGCGTTACCTCATTGGTAAGGCAGGAGAAAAACGAACCTCATGGGCGCTTACTGCTACAGGATTTTTAGTGGCGATCCCGGTCTTTTTTGATGTAGCTTTCATCATATTGGTTCCATTGATCTATTCGCTTCAACGCACTACTAAAAAGTCTTTGTTGCTATACGGAATACCGCTATTGGCCGGACTTGCCATTACACACACCTTTATTCCTCCTACTCCTGGCCCGGTTGCTGTAGCAGATATTCTAAAGGCCGATTTAGGTTGGGTGATCCTTTTTGGATTCATCGTTGGCTTGCCTACTGCCATAGTTTGCGGCCCCATCTTTGGAAAGTATATCGCTAGTAAAATTCATTTGGACGCTCCAGAGGCGGACCTTCCTCCTGCTGAGGAAACACAATTGCCTTCTGTGGGTATGATTGTAACTATAATTGGAATTCCCATTGTATTAATAGTATTAAACACGCTGATCAATAGTCCTTTGGGTGAATCTTGGGGTATTCCAGAGGGTGTCAGCAATTGGATGCAAATGGTGGGACATCCCTTCTTTGCCTTGATCTTGGCCAATTTGATCGCCTGGTACTTTTTAGGTTTAAAGCGAGGAATGGCAGCAGCTACCCTTCAAAAAATTACCACCAAGTCCATGGAGCCTGCCGGAATCATCATTTTACTTACTGGTGCTGGAGGTGTGTTTAAGGAAATGTTGATCAACACCGGTGCTGGTGAAATGCTGGCCAATTACTTCGCAGAACAAGGCTTACCGCTTCTACTGTTTGCCTTTATTGTAGCAGCCTTAGTGCGTATCTTACAAGGTTCTGCAACTGTGGCAATGATCACGGCCGCAGGAGTTACCGCTCCCATCCTATCTCAGGTTGACGGTGAAATGGACAAGGCTCTTTTGGTTATTGCGATTGCGGCTGGTTCCACTATTCTTTCTCACGTGAACGATAGCGGATTCTGGCTGGTGAGTAAATACCTCGGAATGACCGAACAGCAAACCTTTAAAAGCTTTACTACCATGACGGTAATTCTAGCCTTGGTTGGTTTTACTCTGGTAAGTATCTTATCCTTATTGGTTTAGAATCGGATTGTGGCATAACCTTTGTATGTTAAAGACTTGTTAACTTAAAACAAGCTTTCTCATGCGAAATTCAAGAATCAGACCGGATGTAAACGCCGGTAGCGTAGCCGATATTGCCTTTTTACTGCTGATCTTCTTTCTAGTCTGCACCACCATCAATGTGGAAGAAGGAATAGCAAGAGACCTCCCCAAACCCTGTGCCGATGGTGCTCCATGTAATGTATTCATCGCGCAGAACAACTTATTAACCATCGCTCTAGGTGAAAATAATCAACTCCTTGTAAATGATATGGTTGAAGATATTTCAAACCTCAAATTTATCTTGTTGGACTTTATTGATAATAACGCTTCAGATACCTGTGATTACTGTTTAGGAGCGGGCCTTCCATTGGCTTCAGATCATCCACAAAAAGCCATGATAAGCATTGAAACCATGAGAAATGCGAGCTATGACAGTTATGTAGCTGTTCAAGATGAGATCACCGCTGCTTATTTTGAATTGCGGGTACGTTATGCAGTACAACAATTTGACAAACCACTCAACGAACTCAATCCGCAGGAGCTCAAAGAAGTAAAGGAAGCCTATCCATTTCAGATCATGGAATCCAGCTTGTAAGCAAGATTATTTGTACTTTTAGAAGGTCGGACATTCCGGCCTTTTTTTATAAACTGACCAAAAGTGAAAAATCTCTCCCTACTGGGTCTATGCCTGTTATTGGCAGTAGGCTGCAAACAAACCAATGAAACCATGAGTGACGATGCATTATTGGCCTCGGCCAAGGATATCCATGAGCGTGTGATTACTCTAGACACCCACTGCGATATCAACGTTAGTAATTTCACGGACTCCATCAATTATACTCAGGATCTACAAACACAGATCACGCTTCCTAAAATGAAGGAAGGCGGCTTGGATGTGGCGTGGTTTATTGTATATACGGGCCAAGACTCGCTTAACACAGCCGGTTATGCACGTGCTTATGAGAACGCGATGGCCAAGTTCAATGCCATTCACAGGCTTTGCGATTCTATTGCACCAAATGAAATTGAAATGGCCTATACCAGTGAGGATGTACGCCGAATCAGCGCCAGCGGTAAAAAAGTGGCCATGATCGGTATTGAGAACGGATATCCTGTAGGAGAAGATATTAGCAATGTCAAGAAATTCTATGACCTAGGCGGCCGCTATATGTCGCTCTCTCATAACGGACACAGTCAGCTTTGCGATTCCAACACCGGAGAAGAAGATGGTGTTTGGCTGCACGACGGTGTCTCTGAATTAGGGAAAGAAGTCATTGCAGAAATGAACAAATGGGGCATGATGATCGATGTTTCGCATCCATCAAAGAAGTCTATGAAAGACATGATAGAACTTACAAAGGCTCCTATAATCGCCTCACACTCGTCAGCCCGAGCACTTTGCGATCACTCTAGAAACCTAGATGATGAGCAATTGATGTGGCTTAAAGAAAATGGCGGTGTGGTTCAAACTGTTGCATTTAAAAGCTATCTCAATACAGAAAAGTATGAAGCCCGCCAAGAAGCGGAGATCGTGGTCGCTAAACAGATCGCTGATTCCATGGGAGTAACTTGGATGGAGCGCAAAGAAGTAATGGCCTTACCTATGGCAGAGCGCCGTGAATACTTCAACTTTTACATGACTATGATGCCCATTCAAAAGCAGAAATTAGCTAAAATGACCGACCTCCCTCCTGCTGTTGATGTTGGTGATTTTGTAGATCATATCGATTATTTAGTGGAGAAGATCGGCATTGATCACGTAGGCATTAGCAGCGACTTTGATGGTGGTGGCGGAATTGCCGGTTGGGATGACGCTTCAGAAACCTTTAATGTAACCTTAGAGCTCGTAAAGCGCGGCTATACAGAAGAGCAGATCGAAAAGCTTTGGAGCGGAAACTTACTGCGTGTTTTGGATGAAGTTCAAGCTGTTGCCGCTAAAATCCAAGCAGAAGAAGCTGATGCTTAAGCCTTTCACCTAAACAAACCAAACAATTAACTACTGCATTAAACCGTTAAACGAATAACGCAAGAATCCTAAAATATTTAGAGTTAGGTTTGATCATCATATAATACATTGATTGTCAAATACTAACCTCACCAACTTATGTATCTGAAAAATTCCCCCTACAAAGATCAGATCCTGAAAGAAGTTCAGTTTCCTTATGGAACCTTTTACTTCTTAGATCGCATCATCATCAGTGAAATCAAACAAGGTGTTAGTTTTACCTATGAACAGGCTAAGCCCGTCATTGAAACCGCCCTCGAATTTTATGGCGAGGACGCCAGTATTGGCTATATCTCCAACCGTATCAATAATTACGCTCTAGCGCCTCAGGATTGGCTTAAATTCTTTAGAGAACGTGAAAACATTCACACGGTAGGCATTGTTGCCTACACACCCATCGGTCTTACCAATATAATTTTAGAGAAGATCTTTATTAGAAGCCGCGTCAAACGCTTTACGAGCTTAGATTTTGCAATTGCTTGGACACGGACTCAAAACAGTATTGCTACGGAAGGAATCACCGCCTAAGGATTAAGAACGCATTTTTTGGTACCTTGAAGTCATGTTTGATCGACTTCTATTTGGAATGGCCCTTTTAATGGTGGCATCTTCCTTCAATCACCAAGATGATTTTATTCGTTTGGATTCGATTTCACCGCACTTCTATTACGACATACGCTATGCTACAGAGAATAATTTTGTCGGCGAGGCGGTCTATGACTGCGGAATCTGTTTATTGCGTCCTGAGGCAGCTCAGGCCTTGAAAGAGGCAAACGAGTACTTCATGTCCTTGGGCTACTGCATTCAACTCTACGATTGCTATAGACCCTATCCTGTTCAAAAGAAACTTTGGGAAAAAGTGCCCAATCCCGCCTATGTGGCCAATCCCTATGACGGAGGCTCCATTCACAACCGTGGCGCTGCGGTAGATCTGACTTTGGTTGATTTCAATGGAGATCCCGTAGATTTTGGAACCGATTACGACTACTTTGGCCGCGAAGCCCATATAGATTATATGGAGCACAGTCCAGAGATCTTGGCCAACAGAAAATTATTGTCGGAAGGTTTGGCTAAATTCGGTTTTAAAGGGATTCGTACCGAATGGTGGCATTTTAGCTATACAAAAAACAGCGGCTATCCGATTTCCGAACAGCCGCTGCCCTGCGAAGAGTAAACAAGCGTTTAGTTCACAGGATTTCCGAATATATCGAGTTCTACCACATCCAAGCCTAGCTTTTTAACCTCTGAGAATTGCGTGGCTTTATCACCTACAACCACATAGATCATCTCTGGTTCTTGAATGTATTGGCCAATGACTTCTTTAAAATCGTCTAAACTCATTTCCATGAGTAGTTTTTGCTCTTGATCTACAAAGTCCTTAGAAAGACCATACTTGGAAATACTTTGTAAAATTCCCAGCTTAGCCCCAAAAGACTCAAATGCTCTGGTGTTTTGCTTGACCACTTTATTCTTGGTAAGCTCCACATCGGCCTCTGTAAATCCAGGCCCGTAATCACGCACCATCTCTTGAATGATCTCTAAAGAAGGTAATGTAGCATTGGCACGTACACTGGTACTGATCGTAAATGGAGCAATATCAGCGCGCCCCGGAACTCTGGAATAAGCCCCATAAGTATAGCCTTTGCCAATACGAAGCACTTGGAACAAACGCCCACTTGAGCCTCCACCCAATATCTCATTGGCAAAACGCAATTTAGGCGCATCTTCATTTCCAGAGGACAATGCCATCTTTCCAATATACAATACCGATTGCTTAGAATTCGGTACGTCTATAAAGTAAAGCGTACCCGGAGTGCCCGCAGGATTCACTGCCCATTGGCTCTCAGCACTTGCGCTTCCTGTCCAACGCTCGCTCAATCCGCTCAAAGCGGCTTCAATTTCTGTTTGTGTCAAATCACCAACCACATGGAACGAGGCATTGCCTGGCTTGATGTATTGCTCATAATAAGCTTTGACATCATCCAAAGTGATATTATCTGCAGTTTCTAAAGTACCGTTAGTCGGAATGCTGTAGATATGGTCAGGACCGTAAATGAGCTTGTTGAAGTTGATCGCAGCAATAGCCGTTGGGTTGGCCTCTCGTCCTTTAAGCCCAGTTTTGAGTTCTTGTGTAAGACGGTCAAATTCCGCCTCATCCCAACGTGGCTGTAAAAGCATCTCCTCAACTAAAGCCATGGTCTGCTCAAAGTTACGCGCCAAACAGTTTCCGCTGATCACGGTTTCTTCCAAACCAGAATAGATTCCTAAACTTGACCCTAAAAGACCAATAGCCTCCTCCAATTCCGCAGGCGTCTTTAAAGCAGTACCTTCATTCATAAGGTCTGCCGTCAAGGACGCTAAACCAGCTTTATCCATAGGATCCATACGATGCCCTCCAGGAATGGTGATCGTAAAGTTGATCAGTGGCAATTCGCTATTCTCAATGCCGTAAGTCTTCATACCGTTGGCCAATTCTCCTTCCCAAACGGTAGGCATGGTAAACAAAGGCGCTTCGCCAAAGTCAGGCTCTGAACGGTCGTATTTAGAAGGGGTCTTCTCATATTCGGCCTCTTCTCCTTGACCTACCTGCTCACTATCACTCATTGCGGTGACCTCTTCAATCCAAACCTCTGCCTCAGTAGCTCCACTAATAGCCAATTCCGGGTTGTTTTGTGGAACCACACTGGTCATCACATAATTCTTTCCTTTGATATACTTTTCATAGGCGGCCATAACCGCAGCACGGTCTACCTCTTGGTAGTATTTGGTACGCTTGCTGATGTAGCCAGGATCTTGACCAAACTCATTGTCTTGAACCAGTTGAAAGGCTTTATTCAATACTGTAGATACCCCATTGTACAATTGGGTCTCTAACTCCGCCTTGATGCGTTGTAATTCATTATCGGTAAATCCGTTGGTCTCAAAATCCTCTAAACCAGTATCAATGGCAGCTTTAACGTCATCTAAAGCAACGCCTTCATTAGCGCGAACTCTAATTACAAATTCTCCAGCCAATTCTTGACTGTTTTGATAGCTGCCTACGTTTGGCGCAAGTTTAGCCTCTTCTACTACAGATTTGTACAAGGGAGACTTTTTGCTTCCGCTCAATAAAGACCCCAATACATCTAAAGCGTACATTTCCTTATTGTAGTCCTCTACTGTTGGAAATACCATACGCAGTTCCGGCAGTTTGGCAAAGTTGTCTTTAAAGTAAAGCGATTTAGTCTCTGCAAGCGTTACTGGCATAGGCTCCATAGGACTAACCTCAGGACCTCTTGGTATTTCTCCAAACCACTTTTCAACCAATTGCTTGGTCTCTTCAATATCAATGTCTCCAGCAATCACCAAGGAGGCGTTTGCAGCTCCGTAAAATTCATTGTAGAACTCTTTTACATCAGCTAAAGTCGCTGCTTGCAGATCCGGTAAAGAACCGATCACCGTCCAGCTGTACGGATGCCCTTCTGGATAAAGGTTTTTTCTGATGATCTCATCCGTGTAGCCATAAGGCGCATTGTCTACACGCTGACGCTTCTCGTTTTTCACCACTTGTTTTTCACGCTCTAAAGCGGCCTCGGTCACCGTATTGATCATGTATCCAAATCGATCTGAATCGATCCAAAGAATCTTCTCAAAAGCATCTTTAGGAACCACTTCATAATATACAGTACCGTCACTCCAAGTACCACCATTTCTGCTTCCACCCCATTCTGGGATCATCTTTCGGTTAGCGCCCACAGGAACGTTCTCAGAATCGTTAAAGGACATATGCTCAAAGAAGTGAGCAAATCCTGTACGGCCTGGTTTTTCTCTGTTAGACCCTACGTGCATCATGGTAGCCACAGCTACAATAGGATCACTTTTATCCACATGCAGAATAACCTCAAGGCCATTGTCTAATACAAATTTTTCATAGTCGAGACTGAACTCGGTGGTTGCCTCAGTGTCCGTAGACTCTTTACAGGCATTGGTAATAAGCGCAAGCGTCAATAGGCTCATAAGAAATCGATATCTCATTGATCGTTAAAATTTTAATGTTTGGTATTCAGCTGATTCCTTGAATCGGAAAAGATGATTTCAAGATAAGACCTTTTGGCCAATCAGAATTTAAAAATAATGCTAAAAAATAGCGGGAATATGCTCGGGCCAGTATCTTTGCAAAAAATTATTGTATGACACTGTCCTTGATCCGTATTTTTCGCTGGGTTAGCACTTTAGAAGCGATCTCCTTTCTACTATTGTTGGGAATTGCAATGCCTTTGAAATATATTTGGGATATGCCGCAAGCGGTATCTGTAATTGGCATGGCTCATGGCGTACTGTTCGTACTCTATTTGATCCTGGCCTTCTATGTGGGAGAAAAATTGAATTGGTCGCTCAAAACCTTACTGATTGTGATGTTTTGTTCGGTGCTTCCCTTTGGACCCTTTTACGCGGAACGCAAATATTTGAAATAATGCAGGAAACACCTTGGCTTCATTGGTTTAGAGATCTTTTCATCGATCAAGGGATGAGCGCTCAATGGGCAGTTTATCTCAACGCTGCCATTGTTCTCATTGCCTTAATGTTAGTGCTTTTTGTAGCTGATTACCTGTTGCGCAAAAGCATTGTAACGGTCTTTAGAATCTTTAGCGACAAGACCAAAACCAGCTTTGATGATTTTCTGTCGGAAAGTAATTTTCCGCGCTTTGTGGCTCATGTGATTCCCGTGCTTATTGTGCGCTACACCCTTGGCCATTTATTTGAAGATCTGCCTGTAGCGAGAGGCATCAGTCTAATGGCCGTAGACGTTTACTCAGTAATTTTGGCGGCGCTCATTTGCCGTTCGGTATTGCGTTCTTTACGAGAATATCTTAAGACCAAACCGCTTTTCAAAGACAAACCACTAGACAGCTACGTACAAGTATTGATGATCATCATTTGGGTTTTTTCCATGCTGGTCGTTGCCTATCGGGTGTCTGGGGAGAGTTTTATTACCCTCACCAGTTTGGGAGCCGTATCGGCTTTATTACTCCTGATCTTTAAGGACACCATTTTGGGATTCATTGCCAGCATTCAAATTACCGTGAATGATATTGTGCGCATTGGAGATTGGATCACCTTTAACAAATACGGAGCCGATGGTTATGTGACCGAGATCAACCTGGCTACGGTTCGCGTTCAAAACTTTGACAATACCTATACTACTATTCCTACCTATTCCCTGATCTCCGATTCCTTTCAAAACTGGCGCGGAATGCAGAATTCAGAAGGTAGAAGGATCAAACGATCGCTGCTTATTAAACAGAATTCTGTGCGTTATTTAACCGATGAAGACCTCAAGGATCTGGAGAAGATTCAGCTGATCACCTCATACATTCAGCAACGCAAAAAGACACACGTCGATTTTAATGAGCAACACGGATATGACAATTCCTTGATTATAAACGGCCGTCAGCAGACCAATTTGGGCGTATTCAGAAAGTATATAGACGCTTATTTGCATAAGAACAACGCCATTAACAAAGACCTTTTTCTAATGGTGCGTCATTTACAACCCACCGCTCAAGGGATTCCTGTAGAAGTATACTGTTTTAGTTACGATAAGAATTGGGTGAACTACGAACACATACAGGCAGATATCTTTGACCACCTAATCGCTGCAGTCCCATACTTTGACTTAGAACTTTATGAATACCCTTCCGGGCACGATCTAAAGGCAATTAAGGATTAATCCGTAAGATCGTTCAAGCGATCTTCCACATATTCTACCTTAGTTTTTCCGTGTGGAGTCGGTTTGCCATCAGGCCCCATACTTACCATGACAATTTGCTCAATGGTAATGATCACTTCTCGTGTCATTTTATTGCGGACCTCACAATGAAGGCTCAAAGAGGTTCGTCCAAAGTGAATCACCTCAATACCGATCTCAACAATATCACCAGGCTGGGCTGAGCTCACAAAGTTGATCTCTGACATATACTTGGTGACCACTTTTGGGTTCTCCAACTGAATGATGGTGTACAAGGCCGCTTCTTCATCAATCCACTCTAATAAACGCCCCCCAAATAGGGTTCCGTTGGGATTGAGGTCTTCTGGCTTGATCCACTTTCGGGTATGAAATCGCATAAGGCTCAAGGGTTTACCGCAAAGATAAGGCTTTGCCGCTGTTAAAATTTGTGAAATCCGTATCTTTAATGTAACAAAATTGGCCCTTTTGGGTCTAACACTTGTGATCAAAAAAATTAAAAATTATCCGATGAAAATCTTAAAAACACTAAGCATTCTTTTGGTTATGGCATTGGCCGTACCCGCACAGGCACAAACTGTCGATGAAATTCTCAACAATTATTTTGAGAATACCGGCGGTGCAGATGCCTGGAATAATCTAGAATCTCTAGAAATGACTGCCATGGCAAACGCTCAAGGAATGGAAATTCCTGTAACCATGATCCAGACTAAAGAAGGTAAAATGATGCTCAAGATCAACTTCCAAGGACAGGAGATCGTTCAGCAAGCCTACGATGGAGAGACGCTATGGTCAACAAACTTCATGACTCAACAACCTGAAAAGGCTGACGCTGAAACTACAGCAAACATGAAGCTACAGACAGAAGACTTCCCTTCTCCATTCCTAAACTATAAGGAAAAAGGATTCACCGTAGAATTATTGGGTGAAGAGGTTAAAGAAGGAACTGACTGTTACAAGATCAAATTGACGCAAAAGCCTCGCATGGTAGATGGAAAAGAAGTTCCTAACGTAAGCTTCTACTACTTTGAAAAAGAGAACTTCGTTCCAATCATGTCAGAAGTTGAGATCCCATCTGGACCAATGGCAGGACAAATGTCTGTTTCTACGATGAGTGATTATCAAGAGGTTGACGGACTTTACTTTCCATTTGATATGGGAATGGGTGGTCAAGCAATCATGATCAAAGACATCAAATTAAACCCAGACCTTGACGATTCAATGTTTGTATTCCCTGGTGATGCAGACGGCGAAGAAGACAAAGACTAATAATACTTCAAGGCTGTTTAAACGCGTGAGGGAGTTCTTCCCTTAATTGTGCACAGGAAAAGCTATCGGCACAGGCGTTTAAACAGCTTTTTTGCTAACCAATAATCACAACACAAATGAAAAGAATTCTCTTTGCATTGGGCGCTTTGCTATGTATGCCAGCTGTCCAGGCGCAAGACATTGCTTTGAAAGGTAAGGAACTCTTTGGCGACATGCGTGCGCGTCATATCGGTCCCGCTCTTATGAGTGGACGAATCATTGATATGGAAGCCCACCCAACTGACCCACGAATCATCTATGCAGGTACTGCTGGTGGTGGGGTTTGGAAATCGTCAGACGGAGCTGCAACCTTCTCTCCTATTTTTGACGAACACGCACAGTCTATTGGTAGTGTTGCCGTAGACCCGAAGAATCCAGATCAAGTGATCTGGGTAGGAACCGGTGAAATCTGGACCCGTAACTCTGTATCTGTTGGAGATGGACTTTATAAATCTACAGACGGCGGAACCAACTGGGATAAGATCGGTTTTGAAAAATCAGAACGCATTGCTTCCATCGTAATCAACCCAGAGAATACAGATATTGTATATGTTGGTGTTTTGGGCGCACTATGGAGCGACAGCGACGAGCGTGGTGTGTACAAGACCACAAACGGCGGTAAAACTTGGGACAAGATCCTTTATGTAGATCAAACCACAGGTGCTGCAGATGTTATTATGGATCCTGAGAATCCTAATGTTCTTTATGCCTCTATGTGGGAGTTTAGACGTTCTGGATGGGGATTCAGTTCTGGTGGAGCCAACAGCGCTTTGTACAAGTCTACAGATGCCGGAGCTACTTGGAACAAAATTCACAACGGTTTCCCTGCTGGAGATCTTGGACGTATCGCTGTAGCCGTAGCACCAAGTGACAACAGCATCCTTTACGCAGTATTGGAGACGGAAGACAAATCCAAGAACGGTTTGTGGAAGTCAACAGACGCTGGAGCGAACTGGGAACACTTAAACAATGATTTTGGACTGACTGTACGCCCATTCTACTTCTCAAGAATTACGATTGACCCGCGCAACCCAGATGTGGTTGTAAAGGGCGGCTTGAGTGGTTCTATCAGCCGTGATGGTGGAAAGACCTTCAAGTCTTTAGGAAATATGCACAGTGATATCCACGATGTGATCTTCCATATTAACGATAGTGATATTATGTACTCCGGAACTGATGGTGGTGTTTACCGCTCTTGGAATGGAGGAACTACTTTTGAGATCGTAGAGAATTTACCGCTTTCTCAATTCTATCAGATCAGTGTTGATGACGCAGAACCTTATAATGTATACGGTGGATTGCAAGACAACGGATCTTGGTGGGGACCTAACTCTTCTCCAGGAGGAGTGAACGCCCGCGACTGGAACTCTGTTGGAGCTGGAGACGGTTTCCGCGTATTGAAGCACCCTACTAAGAACATCATCTACTCGGAGATGCAAGGGGCTGAGAACGTTTGGCGCTATGACGTAGATAAGAACCGTACACGTACGGTACAGCCTCGTCCTAAAAAGGGAGATCCTGATTTGCGTTTCAACTGGAATGCTCCAATGGCGGTAAGTGCACACCAACCGGACCGTTTCTATATGGGAAGCCAGTTTGTGCATAAGTCTGAGGATATGGGAGACACTTGGGAGATCATTTCTCCGGACTTGACTACCAACGATCCTGCTAAGCAAGATCAGTCTCAATCTGGAGGATTATCCATTGATAACTCTGGAGCCGAGAACCACACTACGATCTTTACCATTGCCGAATCTCCTTTAAATGAAAAGGTGCTTTGGGTAGGTACTGATGACGGAAACGTACAAGTTACTCGTGACGGTGGAAAGAACTGGGAAAACGTAACTCCTAATTTAGTGGGTATTCCTGCTAACACTTGGGTTTATCACATCGAAGCTAGTGTACACGGAGAAGGAACTGCATATGCGGTTTTTGACGGTCACACTACGGGTGACATGAATGCCTACGCCTTAAAGACCACAGATTACGGAAAGACTTGGACCAACATAATTTCTGATGATGTAGTTGGTTTTGTGCGTAACATCCAAGAAGATTACGAAAGTGAGAACCTATTGTTCCTTGGAACTGAGTTTGGACTTTATGTTACTATTGACGGTGGAAAGAACTGGTCTCAGTTTACTAACAATATGCCTCCAGTTGCCGTACACTTCATTGATATGCAGAAGCAGACCAATGACTTGGTTATGGGAACTCATGGGCGTGGAGTTATCATCATTGATGATATTTCTCCACTGCGCGAATTGAGTCAAGAAGTACTGAACAAAGACGTACACTTCTTCGCTTCTGAGCCAACCATCATGGTTGAGGAAAGCGGATTTAGCGGAAGCTTTGGTGGAGAAACTCAATTTGTTGGGCAAAACTCACCTACTTCAGCGCGCATTGTTTACTACTTGAAAAAGCGTCACACTTTTGGAAAGATGACCATGGAAGTTCAGGATATGGACGGAAACGTGATCTCAACGCTTGGACCAGGTAAGTCAAAAGGAATCAATGTGGTTTATTGGAACTATACTTCTGCGCAGCCAAAGGTTGCCGAAGCCAAGACTTTGAGTTTTGGTGGATTTACTTCGCCGCGTGTTCCTGCTGGAAAGTACAAAGTTGTATTGACCAAGAAGAACGATGTGTATGAGTCTGTGATCGAGCTTAAATACGATCCAAATTCATTGACAACCCTAGATGAGCGCAAGCAACAAGAGGAAATGACCAAGACGTTATACGACATGGTTGAGGACATGGCTTATGTGGTTTATACCATGAATGAGACCATGGACTATGCAGAAAGCGTGATGGAATCCAATCCGAAGGCAAAGAAGACTGCTCAGAAACTTCACGATGCCCTTACGGCCTTGATGAAGGATATGGTTGTAACTACCGGTGATAACTATGTAGCTTCTGCAGAGCCTGAGCTTCGTGAGAAGATGACGGAGCTTTACAGCAATGTTGCTACGAATTTTGACGGAGTTAGCGCTTCTGATCTGGCCAGCTTTGAGCTGATCAATACAGAATATCAAGAAGCCCTTGGACGCTTGACTGCCATTATGGACAAGGAAGGCAAGAAGTTCAATAGCTTCCTAGCTAAGAATGACCTCCCTGAGGTAACACTAAAAAGTAAAGAAGAGTTCTTAGGAAACTAAGGCTCAGATTACCAATACATTAAGGGCTTCTTCGGGAGCCCTTTTTTTGTTGATTAAACTGTTCATAACTGAACTCCATTGACCCAAAGAAAGAAAATTCTTATCGTAACTTTATTAAAACCTTTCTGTTATGGATGATAGAGACGAGCAATTGCTAGCCCTCAGACCTCAGATCCCCTCGGCCAGAATTCTGGATTCAATGAGCGCCGAAGAGTATTTTCAAAACAGCACCCTCCGCCCTATTGCAAAGCTTCAAAACGATCTACTCTTAGATATGTTTCGCAACTATGTTCGCAAACACAAGAACGTGTTTTACGAACTCTCTGTAGAAAAGCGCATGGATTACATCGAGAATGCGATCCACAAGGACATGAAGTTCAGAAACGCGCTAAAGGGCATGATCATTGGGCAGTTCACCATAGAGGAATATAGACTGTATACCTTACATTCCAGCGCACTGAACAAGCGTATGATGAACATAGTCAAGGAGCGCTTGAAAAGTCAATTACAGGTCTTAGAATACCAGTACGCGTACTAAACTGCCCACAATTATACTTAAGGCAAAACTCATCAGCGTACCGATAAGCACGTATTCGGTTTGCTTTCTGGTATTTCCTGATTTGGAATCTCCAAAGCGCAAAATAGATTTGGCACCTATCAAAAAGCCAATAGCACCGAAGTTGTCCGTAAGGATGAGGGTTAAGATGAGTATGCGTTCAAAGATACCAATGACCCTACCTGCACTTTCCAGGCTGTTCAATGCTTCATCTGCTGCAATTTCTTCTTGCCAACGTTTAGTAGCCTTACCAATGATGAATCCCACTGGGAAAATAACGATCAAATAAGCCGCCAATACTACCAAAAAGGAAGTGTTTGTGCTCAATTCGGTTAGTAATTCTGAAAATGATGTAGCAGCGGGATTTAAATACCACCAAGCGCCTACCAACACCAGTAAATGCAGCGCTTGATCCAGCAGAAATACTTTCAAATTATCCTGTTTTTTATTGAGTTTCCAGAGGTCAATAAAGAAGTGCGTGATCGTAACCACTATCGGCACCAAGAAATTGGTCCATTGTTGCAGCAAAAGATAGGTCAATATACCCGCGAGCAAGGCGTGGAAATACAAAAACCAAGATCTGGCCTTTTTAGCTTGCTTATGAGCCACAGTTGCTTTGGTTTGAAACACAAAATCCGTCAAGATGTGCGCCAACAGCAACTGTACTCCAATTAGAACCGACTCATTCATGGTCCAAAGTATTGATTACACTTTCAAAACGTTTTAAAAGGCCTTGTATTTCTTGCCAAGATGCCGCTTTTTTACGCAAGTTTATCGCAGCTTGACTGCGCTCCAAAGTATCGGCGATCTCTTGCTCTTTAAACCCTTTAAGCAAATAGTAGATCACTTCTGATGAGGCAACGGACCATCTGTCCGTAACATTGTCTAAAAAGGCAAAAGTGGTGTCAAATTCTTCATTGACGCCTGTATTACCACAGACAAACTGAGTTTTTCTACCCAAAGATTTCATGCCGTCTAATAAGCGTCCGGAAAGTTGATAGGCTTCACCGTTAGCCGTATGGGTTTGCGTTTCTGGAAAATCTCCAGTCCCAACACCAATAGCCATTCTCACATCTCCAACAGGGATCACAGCCTTTGAGATCATGGGATCCAATTGCGCTTTGGTCACTGTGGCTTTAAGGCGCAAAGCAATGCGCAAAGCGTGCTGCGGACTCTTCACTACCCCTTGAAAACTATCTCCTCTAAACATATCAAAGTGAACTTGTGCGGGGTAATCCTTCTCCAAGACTTTAAATTCCTTTTGGAGTTCTTCTAAGATAAACGCCAAGGTCTTTTTGTTATACTTGGTAGAATCGATTAAATCTGCTGTGATAACGGCTATCATCCTTTCAAAATTTGCAGAGCAGCTGCCCTATTTATAAGCTAAAGTACTTATAATTTTTAAATATAAGCTATTTGACTTATAATTTATCGTTATAAGCCTTTTGACTTATAACAGAGATTCTCCGTTAAGGTCTGTGGTCAAAACCTCACTCATATAATCAAAATACGGGCGTAAAAGTTCAAAATGATAAAGCACTTTCTCGCCAAAGTCAGGAGCTAAAACCTCTTTGTCAGTGAAAGGATGCATTACAAAAAAGGCTTTGTTCTTAATTAGGTCGATGTTCCGATGGTCCTTGCTAAAACCTTTTGGCGCTGTTTTTACTTGATATTCGGTATTTAAACCACCAAAGGCCTCCTTGAACTTAGGTTCGGCTAGTATTTTACGGATCGGCTCCGCATCAAATTCAAATTCCTTGCGAATTCGCAATAGATCTGCAGGTTCTGGACCCCAGAAACCTCCAGCCATGGCAGACGCTCCGGGCTCTATCCGCAGATAATAACCCCCGCGACGATGCGCTCCTTCTCGACTAAAGCTCACTGAGCGATGCACATTATAAGGCGTCTTGTCCTTACTGAATCTAATATCTCTATTGATGCGAAACACCTTAGTACGTTCAATGACATCGTTGGCGTTAAGACCGTCAGTAATGTCTTGGTAAAAGGCTTTTAAGGCTGCCTCATTACGCTTGTATTGCGCGCGATTGGCATCCATCCAGTCTTTGTTATTATTGCGTTTGAGCGCTTTTAAAAAGTCAAAACATTCCTTGGGAACTCGATTCATACCTGAAAAACTTGTAGAACCCTAAAGATACGTAAAACTGCAGGCTATCGCTTACTTAAATTTGTAGTAACCGCATTTGAGATAGGCTCCTTGCTCAAAGCCTATGGGATGATCCAGATCATGAGTGGTCTGTTTCCAAAGCTTATAACGGACCTCTTTTTGAGCCAAGGTGTCTGCGACCAGATCAAAGAAGGCCTGAGATGAAATCCGCGATGAACAGCTGGCCATAACCAACAGACCACCAGGCGCGACCAAGTCAGCTCCTAGTTTGACCAATCGTGAATAGGCTTTCTTGGCCCGTGATATCTCTTCCTGTTTTTTAGCAAATGCCGGAGGATCAATCACCACAATATCAAATTGTTTGTATTGCTCTTTCAAGGCCTGAAGGATCTCAAAGGCATCTCCGGCAAGGCAATGGTGTTTCCCTTGGTGAGGGTTTACCGCTGCATTTGCTTTGGCCAGTTCGAGTGCTTGCGCGCTAAGGTCTACAGAAGTTACCTCCTTTGCCCCACCAGCTAAAGCGTGAACGGAAAAACCTCCTGCATAAGCGAAAACATCTAATACTGTTTTACCACCAGCCAAGGAGCCTACTTGCTTCCTATTGTGCCTGTGATCCAAGAAGTAACCGGTCTTATGGCCTTTGATCACATTGGCGTAAAAGTTCAAGCCGTGTTCCTTAAAGATCACATCAGCATTGTTCAACGCACCATGTAATAGCTCGCCATCGGTAAAGGACTTTAAAGCACGCTGCATGTTTCTACTCAAACGCAGAACCACAACTTCTGCCCCGATCAACTCAACCAGAAACTCAGGCAACCATTTAAGGTGCTGGAGCCAAATTCCGCTGTATAATTTGATCACTGCAACCCCCGCATAAACATCAATGATAAGACCCGGCAGGCCATCGTTCTCCCCAAAGATCAAACGGTAACCGTTGGTTTTTTGTTCCAAAAGTGGAATGCGCGAGCCGTAAGCGGCTGCAATTCTGGTCTTGAAGAAATCTTGATCAATATCAGCTCCCTTCCCGCTGTGCAACAATTTGATTCTAATGGATGACTCCATATCGAAATATCCCAACCCTATAAGTTTGTCCGTATGATTGTCATAGATTACCGCCAGATCGCCCGTGACGGGCTCTGGACTTGCCTTAACAATCGCATCTTGAAAGATCCACGGATGGCCTTGCTTTACACTTCGCTGTCCGGCTTTATTGAGTTTGACGGCTATTCGTCTGGATTTGAAATCGGCCTCAGACATAAGGCTTTATGATTTCATCTTGGAGTACGGGAAGATCACCCCACTGATGGTTCCTTTACAAGCGATCTTTCCATCTTCTTTGTGCATGATTACCTCACATTTTAGTTTATTGAATCTGTAATAAACCAATGTGGATTGAACACTCACCTTATCCCCCGGAAACACTGGAGTTTTAAAGTCAATATAAGTATCAGCCAATGCAATACTCACGTCAATAGGCTCTGGGTTCACCATACGGATGCGCGCTCCAGGATGATCCAAATTATAGAGGTATATCCCAAAAGCGACCACCCCAATCTGCGCCATACATTCTGTGAGAATTACTCCTGGGGTAATTGGGAATTCTGGAAAATGCCCTTGATAGAAATAGGAGTCCTCTGGAAAGGTATAATGCCCAGAAGCGCCCTTCTCGTCTACGCTGAGCAGTTTGTCTACAAACAAAAAAGGATGGCTGTAGGGTAAACATTCTTGGATCTCAGCAGGAGTCATTGCCATAGCTTGTTCTTTTAATTAATATGCCAAAAGCTTATCTATGGCAGTGTTAAGGCGTTGTTGGGGTAAATAGTTCTTTTCTAGTGCTCCGGCAAAAGGAATGGGTGTCTCTAAACTGGCGACGCGGACAATTGGGCCATCCAAATGCTCAAAGCAGTGTTCAGCAATCAAGGCTGATATATCTGAAGCAATGCCTCCAAACATAGAATCCTCCTGCAAAAGCAAAACCTTTCCGGTGCGTTTTACGGATTCATAAATGGCTTCCGTGTCCAAGGGTTGTAGCGTTCTTAAGTCAATAAGATCAATAGAAACATCAGGACGTTGCTGAATTTCATGCAAAGCCCAATGCACTCCGGCACCATAGGTTATGATACTGATATCCGTTCCTGCATTGAGTTGCGCTGCCTTTCCAATAGGAAGCGTATAATAATCCGTAGGGACCTCTTGACGAATACTGCGGTACAAAGCTTTGTGCTCAAAGAACATCACCGGATTTGGATCTTCAATGGCGGTGGCTAACAATCCCTTCGCATCGGCAGGAAAAGCAGGATAAACCACTTTCAGCCCAGGAGTATGTGTAAACCAAGCCTCATTGGTTTGACTGTGGAAGGGGCCTGCCCCAACTCCAGCACCACAAGGCATACGCACTACAACATCTGCAGCCTGAGCCCATCGGTAGTGAGATTTTGCCAGATAATTGACAATGGGATTAAAGCCTGAGGTCACAAAATCTGCAAACTGCATCTCCATAACTGCTTTATGATCATTGATGGCCAAGCCCATACTGGCAGAGACTATGGCTGATTCACAAATGGGCGTGTTGCGCACACGTCCTTTACCGAACTGCTCTAAAAAGCCTTCAGTGATTTTAAAAACACCTCCGTATTCTGCGATGTCTTGCCCCATGATCACTAGGTTATCATGGCGTTCCATGCTCTGCTTTAAGCCTTGAGCTATGGCATCTACAAATCGAAGTTCTTCTGCATTTGAATTTTTATCAATATGCTGATATTCAAATGCTTTGAACACATCATTTAATTCATTACTCTCGGTAGAGCTAATCGCTTCTTCTGCGAATGCAATATCTAAATTGTCATTGATCTCCTGAACGATTTCATCTTTAAAAGTACCGATCTGGGTCTCGGTCAAAATACCTTCAGCCTGTAAGAAAGCTGCAAAATTCTCCACCGGATCTTTGGCAGCCCAAGCGTCCATTAATTCTTGAGGGACATACTTAGTTCCACTCGCCTCTTCATGCCCACGCATCCTAAAGGTCTTGAATTCTACCAATACCGGACGTGGATTTTCACGCATATCATCCGTAATGGATTTGAGCTGTTTGTACACCTCAAGGATATTATTCCCCTCGATAATGTGGGACTCCATGCCGTAGCCTTTTCCGCGATCCGCGAGATGCTCACAATTGTATTGCTCAGAAGTTGGTGTAGAAAGTCCGTAACCGTTATTCTCAATACAGAATAAAACCGGCAAGCTCCAGACAGAGGCTACGTTTAGCGCTTCGTGAATATCACCTTCGCTGGTTCCACCCTCACCGGTAAACACAGCACAAACCTGTTTGTTTTCCTTGAGCAGATTCCCAAGAGCAATACCATCAGCAACACCAAATTGCGGCCCTAAGTGAGAGATCATCCCAACGATCTTATACTCTTGAGTACCAAAATGGAAACTGCGGTCCCGACCTTTGGTAAACCCGCTTGCCTTTCCCTGCCATTGCGCAAAAAGCCTGTGTAGTGGAATCTCTCGAGTAGTAAAAACACCCAAATTGCGATGCATGGGAAGGATATATTCTTCTTTAGACAAAACAGAGGCGACTCCAACAGAAATGGCTTCTTGTCCTATCCCACTAAACCATTTGGAAATCTTCCCTTGACGCAGCAGGATAAGCATCTTTTCCTCGATCAATCGAGGTTTTAACATGCGCTTGTATAAGGATATTAAGGTCTCGTTGTCGAGTCCATCGATCGCATAATCAAAAGGTATGCTATGCTCCGCAGTAGATTTCATAGGTGATTTCTTCTGGTCAAATGTAGAAAAATTAAGTCGATGCATCACAGCGCTTTTCATTTATTTTAACCGTATTGACTGCTGATTTAAAATCGAGCTAAAGCCCCATTAATTAACCAATGAGCGGGAATTTTGATATATTTGCAGTAGCAATTAATCCACTGACATGAACAATATTCCAAGCGTTGATCTGGCTGACTTTTTATCTGACGATCCCGAACGCAAACAACGATTCGTAGATCAAATTGGATCTGCCTATGAAGAAATCGGTTTTGTCTCTCTGAAAAACCATTTTCTTACGGACGAATTGGTAGATCAACTCTACAAAGAAGTAAAGAATTTTTTTGCTCTTCCCTTGGAGACCAAACAACAATACGAGATTGAAGGGCTTGGCGGGCAACGCGGTTATATCTCTTTTGGTAAAGAACACGCTAAAGGGCGCAAAAAAGGAGACCTTAAAGAGTTTTGGCATTTTGGACAAGAGCCAAGCGCGGATGCTAACTTGATTGAAGAGTATCCGGCCAACGTACAGGTTGACGAACTGCCTGAATTCAATGCAACGGGCATGGAGGCTTATCGAATGTTAGAAAAAACTGGGATCTATGTATTGAGAGCTCTAGCCCTGTATATCGGTGTTGACGAGCATTATTTTGATCACTGGGCCAGCAATGGAAACAGCATTTTAAGACCGATCCACTACCCGCCTATCACTGAAGAACCCGATGGTGCCGTAAGAGCCGGTGCGCATGGAGACATCAATTTGATCACCTTATTAATGGGAGCTTCTACCGGAGGATTGCAAGTGCTTCGCAAAGATGGAGAATGGATCGATGCCATTCCTAATGAAGACGAATTGGTGATCAATGTAGGCGATATGCTAGAACGCCACACCAACAATAAATTGCGCTCTACCATTCACCGTGTGGTGAATCCGCCTAGAGAACAATGGGACCAGCCTCGCTATTCCATTCCGTTTTTTATGCATCCAAGAAGCGATATGCGTTTAGATTGCATGCCAGAATGTGTGGATGAGCAGCATCCTAAAGCCTTTGATGACATTACTGCCGGAGAGTTCTTGCACGAACGCCTAGTAGATATTGGCCTAATTAAGAAGTAAATGGATCTTCAAGACCAATTAAAGAACTTATTTCCGGATCACGTTCCGGAGCCTAGTGAAGACAAAGAGAAGCAGCCAAAACCTGAGTTTTGGATTCAGGATGAACCCCTGCTCTGTAAATATGAGAAGCGCCGCGGCAAGCCCACTACAATCATAGCGGGTTATAACGGTGCTGCTTCTGATTTTAAACTCCTCGCTAAGAAGATCAAGCAATTGCTGAGTGTTGGCGGTGGGATTAAAGACGAACAGATCATCATTCAAGGCGATTATCGGGACAAGATCATGGAATTTTTGAAAGCCCAAGGTTTTCAGGTAAAACGTGTAGGCGGTTAATACTTCTAGGCTATGAATATTCCAGAATCGGAATTGGTTCTAAACCCCGACGGCAGCGTATACCACCTGCATTTAAAACCAGAGGATATCGCTTCTACGATCATCACTGTTGGTGATCCCGAGCGTGTGGCCAAGGTCTCTGCACATTTTGATTCCATCCGTTTTAAAACCAACAAGCGCGAATTTGTCACGCATACCGGCACCTATCGCGGAAAAGAGCTCACGGTTATTTCTACAGGGATTGGCACGGATAATATTGATATTGTCCTTACGGAATTAGACGCACTGGTCAATATCGACCTTAAAACAAGAAAAATTAAAGAGGAGCACACCGCTTTGGATATTGTGCGGATCGGTACTTGTGGAGGACTGCAAGAAGACGTTCCCTTGGATTCTTTAGTTGTGAGTGCGAACGCAATTGGCTTTGATAATTTTGTGTACTTCTACGACCATAAAGGGCGTTTTAATACATCTTTAAGCCAATCTTTTATGGAGGCCTCTAAATGGAGCGCTCCCCTCTCCGATCCTTACTGCGTTGCTGCAGACAACGGGCTTATGGATCGTTTTATCAAGGCCGGATTCCAACCTGGAATTACCGTGACCAATGTAGGATTCTATGGGCCTCAGGGAAGGAGTTTACGTATTCCATTGGCACAACCAGAACTCAACTCGGCTATGAAAGCCTTCGAGTTTGAAGGCAAACGTATTTTGAACTTGGAGATGGAAACTGCCGGTATTTACGCAATGGCAGAGCTATTGGGTCATAGAGCATTGTCCCTCAATGTGATCTTAGCCAACAGAGAATTGGAAACATTTAGTAAGGATGCTGGCGCAGCTGTCGACCGATTGATAGACATAGCCCTAAATGAATTAGCAAGATGACGAATTTAAAGATCGGAGGAGTTCCAGAACATTTTAACCTGCCTTGGTATTTGACCTTGCGTGAAAAGGCGTACCATCCGGAGGGCATTAATCTGCGATGGCAAGATTTTCCTGGAGGAACTGGGGCGATGTGTAAAGCGCTGAGAGACGGCTCTATTGATATGGCCGTGATCTTGACAGAGGGCATTATTGCAGATATTGTTAAAGGGAATCCTTCTAAAATTGTACAGGTATTTGTATCCTCACCGCTGCGTTGGGGAATTCATGTGGCTGCGGATTCTGATTACCAAACCGTTGACGATCTCAAAGGAACCAAGGCTGCGATCAGCCGCTTTGGTTCAGGTTCTCACCTAATGGCCTATGTACATGCCCAACAAGAGGGATGGGACCTAGATACGGATCTGGATTTTGAATTGGTTAAAAACTTAAATGGGGCGTTAGAAAAGCTACCGCAAGGCATTGGAGACTACTTCATGTGGGAGAAATTCACCACCAAACCTTATGTAGATTCTGGCCTTTTTAGGATTGTGGGCGAATGCCCTACCCCTTGGCCTTGCTTTGTGATCGCCGTCCGAGAAGAACTCTTGGAGAATCAACCGGAATTGGTTCGCGCTATTTTGGAGATCATCAACACGACTACTTATGAATTCAAGCAAATTCCCGCTATAGATCGCATGCTGGCCAACCGTTATGATCAAAAATTAGAAGACATTCAACTGTGGTTGTCTCAGACCCAATGGAGTCAACAGAATTTAACGTCAAAACAGGTCGCTCAGGTTCAGGATCAGCTTTTAAAACTCGATCTCATTGAAGAAAAGATAGAAACCGACAACATTCTTTTCGATCTAAACTACACGTTTACAGTCGATTAAACCCATGAGGTTTGTTTCTTGGAATTTTTTTAAACTTTTTTTAGCATTAAGCGCAACCCTTTGAGAATTCCCGCATCTAATTAGTGACTAATTAACAATTAAGGGATGACTTACTTCTTTATCATATTAGGCGGATTGCTTTTGACCAACTTCCTATTACTACAGTTTTCTTGTAACGACTGCAGCGAGGTGGAAGTTCCAGAAGAGGAATAACCAAACTACCGCCATTACCAGTTAATTGGAGCCGTTCCCCGGGTTTCCAAATAGTCGTTTGTTTTACTAAAATGTTTATTGCCAAACCAATAGCCTCGGTTCACACTGAGTGGTGAAGGATGTCCTGTTTCCAGAACCAAATGCTTATCTCGATTAATTTTGCGGCCCTTCTTTTTGGCGTAGCCGCCCCAGAGTAGAAAAACAAGCCCTTCTTGTTTCTCATTTAACTTTTGAATAACAGCATCAGTGAATTGTTCCCAGCCTTTATTTTGATGAGAACCCGCTTGGTGCGCTCTTACAGTCAAAGTTGCATTGAGCAATAAGACTCCTTGGTCTGACCAATGCTTTAGGTTACCGTGATTTGGAGGTGTGAAGCCAATATCGGACTGCAGTTCCTTGTAAATATTGACTAATGATGGTGGTATAGCAATTCCTGGAGGAACAGAAAAACACAGGCCCTCTGCTTGTCCTGGCCCGTGATAAGGGTCTTGGCCAATGATCACCACTTTGACCTGATCAAAGGGTGTAGCATTAAAGGCATTGAAAATTAGTTTACCTGGTGGATAGCAAGTATGCTGCTGATATTCACTGCGGACAAAATCGGTCAAAGACTTGAAATAGTCTTTTTCAAATTCAGCTTCGAGTACAGAAGACCAACTGGGTTCGATTTTTACCTGCATAATGCGTATTTTTATAGCCTTTAAAAACACGAATTTACAATATAATCTCAAGGTGGTTTCCATACCTAAAAAGACATTAGAAGATCTCGAGTTTCCGCAAATGCTGGAGCATATTGCTGAGGGTTGTATCACCGCTTCCGGAAAGGAAGCTGTGGGAGCATTACAACCTTTTAAGAGCAAAGCCCCTGCCCTTGTGGCCTTAGAACAGACGCGAGAATTCTTGGCATCGCTCCATGGAGACAACCGCATTCCGAATCACGGCTTTGACAGCATAGATAGAGAATTGCACCTTTTAGATATTGAGAACAGTCAGATAGAACTGGAAGGTTTTAGAAAGATCGCAGCGCAGATCGCAACTATAGATACTTTGCAACGCTTTTTTAAAAAGAACAGAGAGTTCTATGTTGAATTGCACGATCAAGCTGAGGACGTAGTACTTTGCGTCCATTTAAAGACTGCTATTGACGGGGTGATTGACAGGCATGGTTTGATTAAAGACGATGCTTCAGAACAGCTTTTTGAGGTCCGTAAGCGTCTTAAGCACGTGCGCGGACAGATCAGTAGTTCGTTCAATCGCGCGCTCACAGTAGCGATCAAAAGTGACCACTTGGATGAGATCCGAGAAAGTGTCGTAGAAGGCAAACGCGTATTGGCCGTTAAGGCTATGCACCGCAGAAAGGTCAAAGGCGTAGTTGTTGGGAGTTCCAAAACAGGCAGTATTGTCTATATGGAACCTCGCGCTACTTTAGAATACGAGAACGAACTCAGCAACCTGCTTTATGAAGAAGCTGAGGCGATCAAAAAGATCCTGAAGGAACTCACCGATCTGCACCGCCCATCTTTAGAGGATCTCCGCGACGGTCAGTCTTATTTGACGCAGATTGACGTGCTTTATGCTAAGGCTAAGTATGCATCAGCTATCAATGCCTGCAAGCCACGAATTGCAGGAGTGAAACAACTCATCCTCAAAGACGCCTATCACCCTTTGCTTTTAATGAGCAATGCCAAGCGCAAAGAAAAGACCATTCCCCAGACATTGAGCCTTACAAACGACAGCCGCATTATAGTGATCTCTGGACCTAATGCTGGTGGAAAGAGTATTACCTTAAAAACAGTGGGCTTGTTGCAACTCATGTTGCAATCGGGGATTTTAGTTCCTGTTGACCCAACGAGTAGTTTTGGTTGGTTTGACCGGGTTTTGAGTGATATTGGAGACAATCAGTCCATTGACAATCACTTGAGTACGTACAGCTACCGACTCAAACAAATGAATTACTTCCTCAAGAAGTGCAACGGCAAGACCTTATTTTTGATCGATGAGTTTGGGACCGGTTCTGATCCAGAACTAGGAGGCGCATTAGCAGAGACCTTTTTAGAAGAGTTTTATGAGCGTGAAGCTTTTGGGATCATCACCACTCACTATACCAATCTCAAGCTATTGGCCAGTGAATTGCCGCATGCTTTGAATGCCAATATGCAGTTCGATCCTAAATCGCTGGAGCCGCTTTACACCTTATTTACAGGTGAGGCGGGAAGCTCCTACACCTTTGAGGTCGCTCAAAAGAATGGGATCCCTTATGGACTCATCAATCGGGCTAAAAAGAAGATCGCCGCAGGAAAGGTGCGCTTTGACAAGACCATTGCCAATCTGCAAAAAGAGCGTTCGGAGATCCGTAAAACTACAGCCAGTTTAAAATCCGAAGCAGAAAAGGCCAAAGAAGAAACCCGTCAGCTGGAAGAAACTCAGCAGAAAGTACAACAGAAGCTGGAGCGCTATCAGGAACTCTTTGACAGCCAACAGCGCATGATTCAATTGGGAAAAAAGATCGATGCCATTGCAGCTTCCTTTGCCAACCACAAACGCAAACGCCAGCTCATTGATGAGGTGATGAAGTTGGTTGCTGTGGAGAACGCCAAGCGCAAGCCTGCTAAAAAACCCAAGGCTCCTGCCAAGAAAAAGGAAGAAAAGGCTAAAAAGCATCAGCTTAAAGAAGAAGTGGAAAAGGAAATGGCAGTAATTCGCAAGCGCAAAAAGAAAGAAAAAGCGCAGCAAACCAAACAAGAGGCTGCCAAACCTAAGGTGCTGCCAAAGATTGGAGACCGCGTGCGTATGATAGACGGCAAAGCCATTGGAACCTTGGATTCCATTGAAAAAGATACTGCTGTAGTGAATTACGGTATCTTTACGACTAAAGTATCAGTAACCCAATTGGAGAAAGTATGAGTCAGGCAGATGGACATAAAATAATCCTGTTTGATGGGGTTTGTAACCTCTGTAATGGCGCGGTGACCTATGTGATCAAACGCGACCCGAAAGACCGTTTTAGGTTCGCGGCCTTGCAAAGTGATATTGGGCAAGCCTTAGTAGCCGAACACGGTATTGATACTTCCGCAGTGGATTCCATCATCCTTATCGATCAAGGCCAAGCTTACACCAAGTCTTCTGCAGCCCTGCGTATTGCAAAATACATGAAGGGCGGCTACCCCCTACTTTACGGATTTATGATCATCCCAAACTTCATTAGAAATTGGGTCTATGATTTCATTGCTCGCAACCGCTACAAATGGTATGGTAAAAAAGAGAGTTGTATGATCCCAACTCCAGAATTGAAGGCCAAATTTCTTTGATCCCTCATCCACTAGCAAGACAGGCTTGGTCAAAAGCCCTGTTCAATCATTCTCTCTTGTAGTCGCTTAATTCTCAGGCTAGTTTTACACCAAACTAAATTATATCGCCATGAGAAGAATTATACCTTTACTTCTAGTATTATTGAGTCTTTCCGGCTGGGCTACAGAAAAGAATCCGGTTGAAACTAAAATAGAATCCGTAACTGTTTATCGCGAAGGGGCCACCGTGACTCGCAGCGGAAAGGTCTTTCTAAAAAGTGGAGAAAACAGCCTACTTTTAAAGGATCTAGCTCCTGATATTGACGAGAATTCCATTCAGATCTCCGGTCTGAACAACGCCAGTGTGCGTTCTATACTGTATCGTATAGATTACCTGGAGAAAAAAGCGCCATCTCAGACTTATCAAGCGCTTCAGCTCAGACAAGATCAAATTGAACGCTCTATTAAATTGATCAATAATACCGTTGCTGGATATAAAGAAGAGCTCAAAATCCTTGGCAAGAATCAAGTGATTCACGGAGACCAAAGCAATATCTCTATTGAGCGCGTTAAAGAAATGACGCAATACTACAGAGACCGTACCATCACTGTCAATAATGAATTGTTGAATTTGCAGTACGAGATAGACAGTCTAAAGCTGATCAAGGTGGATCTGTACCAAGAAATGACCGCCTTGCAAACCGAAAAGAACGAAAAGCGCGGGGTTATTGAATTCATTATTGACGCTCCGGTAGCAACAGCTATTGAATTGAGTGTTAGTTATACCGTAGCAACTGCGGGCTGGTACCCAACCTACGACATTCGTGCCACTAGTACCACGGCTCCTGTGGATATTCTATACAAAGCCAATGTTTATCAGCAAACCGGTTCAGACTGGAATGACATCGACCTTATCCTATCCACCGGAGACCCAACAACCAACAATACAAAACCCGTTTTATCTCCTAAATACTTAAACTTCGGAACAAGCTTTAGCAGCAGTTTGCCGGCTCAGAGCAGTGCTGTGAAGTACAACCCAACCATCCGTAAAGTGAGTGGAACCGTTGTGGACGCCTCTGGATTACCGCTACCCGGAGTGAATATCATTGAACAGAACACCTCCAATGGTACGCAAACCGATTTTGATGGGAATTACACACTTAACATTCAAGGCGGGCGCAATTTGATCTACAGTTATATAGGCTTTGAATCTGTGGTGAACCCGATTCACGCTTCGCGTATGGACCTGCAAATGCAAGAAGATCCAAACGCCTTAGATGAAGTAGTGGTGATTGCTCAAGGGATACGCAGAGAAGCAAAGGCCTTAGGGTATGCCGTATCAACCGTTACGGCTGATGATCTTTACGGTTACAGTCAATACGGAGTTGCCAGCGCATTGAGTGGCAAAGCATCTGGTGTTAATATTACGGCGCAAAGCGGAGCTAGTGGAAGCGCGACTAGTGTGGTTATTAGAGGTTACAGCAGCCTTACCGGATCTGATGAAGCCTTGTTCGTTATTGATGGAATCCCTTACAGTTCAGATACTTTGAATTTGTCTGGAAGTCTAGGGTCTACGAGCTTTTTGGACATACAACCTGAGGATATTATTGACGTTAACATCCTTAAAGGCAACGCTGCGGCAACACTTTACGGAACCGCTGGGCGCAATGGTGTGGTGGTGATCACCACCAAATCTGGGGAAGGCTTGACCGGAGTTGGAAATGTGAAATTTGCTGGTTTGACCACCATGCGCTTTGAGATCCCTAAAAAGCACACCATCAATTCTGACGCTAAGATCACGGCCATTGATCTGGACAAATTTGAACTAGCCGCAGAATTTAGTTATTACGCTGCTCCTGGATTGAATGAAAATGTATTCCTAACCGCTAAGATCAAGAATTGGGAAGCCTATGATCTGTTGCAAGGAGAAGCCAATATCTACTTTGACGGGAACTTTGCGGGAAAAACGCTGATCAATCCAAACGTGGCCAGTAAGGGAATTCAAGTTTCACTAGGGCCGGACACTGCTATTGTCATTGCCCGTAAAGAGAAGCAAAATTTTAAAAGCAAGTCCTTCTTGGGTGGAAACCGAGTGCTGGATCGCGCGTATGAGATCACCGTTAAAAATAACAAGCCTATTGATGTGGAGTTGATCATTGAAGATCGGATCCCGATCTCGCAGAACAAAGAGATCAAAGTAGAAGATATGGCCTACGGGGATGGAAATTACAACGAGCAGACGGGAATCATCCGTTGGACCTTAAAACTACCTCCAAAAGCTACGGGAGAAAAGAGCTTTAGCTTTACAGTCAAGCACCCAAAAGAAGAAATGATCAATTTATAAAGAAAGAAAGGCCCCAAGCGGGCCTTTTTTATTTTAAGTTCTGTAAGATGAAATCGATCTTGGTATTGGTATTGTCATTCTTTTCAAAAGCGTGATTCTCATACTTAGGCCCCAAGGCGATTCCTTCTTTAAGCCACAGATCAATGAGCGGTTTGTTCTCTAAGGTCACCTTACCGGTGAGTAAAGTATTGAGATCTTCGCCTCGATGATAGAAATCATAGATCTTCTTCAAACCTGTCAAGTAGAGATAATCCTTGGTGTAGCCACCGCCACGATGCACGCGCAAAGCAATGGAGAAGGCTTCATCCTTATTGAGTTTGTACTGCGCGTAAAGCAGATCAAAAGTGTCACAGAAGTTATAACCTTTAAGCAGGCTATCTACTGCTAAAACGCGATAGGCCAATTCTTTTAAACGATACAAGGTCAAGCAATCACTCATGTACTCGCTCATTACGGCCAAGCCTTCTTGAGTCTCCACGTTGTTTGGAAAACCGTTAAAGAACAGCTGAACAGGTTGTCGCATTCCATTAAAGGTGGTCACCATATGCACACCGATCTCATGATTGGCCAATACTTTAAGCTGATTGGCACTGAAACGATGGTTCTTTTTCAAAACCAAGGTCTGCGTATTGTTAAGCACCATGGCCGCGGCGCTGAGTTTGGTGCTCAGCTTGATCTTGAACTTAAAATCGTAGCGTTTGGTAAACTCCTTAAAATAGGCCTCCGCCTCTTCTACCCCGTAGACCGGAAACATTTCATTGTTGTAGACCTCGTCTTCAAAATGCAAGATGAAACGCGCGTTTTCAACATCTCTTTGTCTTGGCGTTCCAAAGCTACGGAGGGAATTGTAATAGAATTTCTTGCCCTGTCCAATGGTCTCGATACATTTAATCAGCGCAGAGTACTCATCAATCACTTCTTTATAAAAGCTGTAACTGGCCTGATCTTCTAATTCATCGATCTTTATGGAATAGAGCTCTCGCTGCAACAAATGCGGATCAAAATCGATCTTACGGTATCTAAAGTTGGGTTCTAGATTAAAGCGATGTGCAAAAAACTGTCGTTTCTGATCTTCAATATTGATGGGATTGACATAGTTCAAGAGTTCAATCTTACGCACCAATTTGTGCAATTGCTGATCTATTTGAAATAACTTCGGATGGGTCTCTTTTAGGGAATCAATCATAAATTAACGCGAAAATTCATTGTAAAAGGCCGTAGCATGGGCCTTTACGCGGTCTCTCATCTGTTCTTCGATCGCGTGTACTACCTCGGGATAAATGATCTGTTTGAGTTCATCACAATAGATCTTTTTGTATTCCGTAGCCAGTACTAAAGTATTGTCAAAATGTTGGGTAATGTATTTTAAGAAGTAACCGTTGCCTTCAAAAGTATCGTTGATCTTAGAAGTTGCTTCTATGCCACCAGGGATAATCAGTTCACTTAAACTCAGACGCCAAGATTCCACATGAGCGCCAAAACGATCGTTATCAATATTCTTTGTCCCTAGGTTGATCACTGGCACTTCCCGATCCCAACGACGCCAATTATAAGAGTGCATATCATAAACGATCACACTTTTGTGCTTGCGCTCCAATTGATCGATCAAGGCTTGGACCACGCGATAGAAATTGTGGTGTTTGTCTAAACTCCGCTGTTTCTTAACTGGATCTAAGGGAGATCTCCAAAGCTTCTTCCCCCATGCATCCTCATAGATGGCGGATTCTGGCGCGCGATTCAAATCGTATTCAAAACGCGAATCGCAACCCGCTATTACAATGGGGTGGCTGATAACCATATTTTTGGTCTCTGGATCTTCCTCAAACCAACGCTCGTATTCTGTGTGCAGGCAGTTGTCCCATAGTTCTTCCCTAAACTGATGTCCATCATGTACGGCACCACAAACATAGGGCACGTAATCGTCGATCTTAAGGGTAAAGGAATAATCCTCAGCTACGGCATGAAAAGGCCGCTCCGCCTGAATATGGGCAATAATTTGATCTACGCTGAGTCTTTCCATTAGGCTTCATCAACATGTTTGCGCAGCTTGGTGCGGCGTTCAAAGGCTTTAACGCGTTCTAAGACCTTATCTTCGACAAAATCGATCACCTTTTCTTGAAGGCGAGTCTTGTACACTTTGTTGATGTAGGTAATCCCACCTGGGGACATCACATTCACTTCAACCAGTTTGCCGTTGATCACATCGATCCCAACAAAATAAAGTCCATCCTTGACCAGTTTTGGGCCAATTCTACGACAGAGTTCTTTTTCTTGTTTGGTAAGGCTGTGTTTTTGTACTGAGCCACCGGCACTAACGTTGGAACGGTGATCTTCTTCACCAGGTACGCGTTTCATAGCGCCAATAGGACGTCCATTGAGTAGCAGTATACGAACATCTCCTTGGTCAGCACCCTCTATATAGTCTTGCAGGATCACATAATTCGTTGTCCCGTCATTATTGTCAATATAGAAGTCTAAAAGCGAGTTAATGCTGAGCATGGCGCGCTTCTCGATGAGGATAACACCCGAACCTCCAAAGCCGTTCAAAGGCTTCAAGATCATCTTATCCGGACCTTCCTTGATTATCTTTTTGAGGTATTCCTTGTTCTTGGTCACGTGCGTACGTGGGATGATCTCGTTGTTCTCATCTTCAAAAACCGCAGTGTAGAGCTTGTTATTAGCTCTGCGGATACCATCCAGATCGTTCATGATAAAGACATCATCCTTAACAGAATCCAGGAAATTCAACATGATCATGTCCAAAGGTGGATTAGACCTTAAAATGATCACATCAAAACCCGCCAAAGGAAGCATCTCTTCATAGAGCTCCGTTTTGGCATGGAAGGATTTTAAATTCTTAGAAACCTTGTCTGGTCGCTTGATACAGCGACAAAAGGCATAGGCCACACTGTCGCGTATGGTCAAATTAGCCGGCGTTGTTATGGCCGTACCGTGACCGCGGCGAACAAATTCGTGAATGAGCGACAAAGTAGTGTCGTTCTCTGGGTCCATATCCTCCCAAGGATACATGATAAAACAAACATTCATAATTGATTGGTGATTGAAGTTTATCGAACTTTTCTGCAATTTACACCGTAATGATATAAAAATTAAATTACTGCACTATGATTTTTTAAAGGCAATCGTACATTTACACAAAACATACTTTATGGATACTGAAAAAATTATGGATCAGATCGGGACTTTAGTCACTGAATACGGTCTAAAGGTCATTGGGGCCATTGTTATTTGGATTGTTGGTTCTTGGATCATCAAGCGCGCTTTGAAAGTGGTGCGTAAAGCGATGAGTAAATCCAACTATGAGGAAAGTCTTCAACGCTTTTTAGCGAATTTATTGGGTTGGATGCTTAAGCTACTGCTCATTTTGGCCATTTTGGCGAACCTAGGCATTGAGACCACTTCCTTTGCTGCTGTGCTTGCTGCCGCTGGTTTGGCAGTAGGGATGGCTTTGCAAGGATCTCTTGGGAATTTTGCAGGTGGAGTAATGATCTTGATCTTTAAACCTTTCAAGATTGGCGATGTCATTGAAGCTCAAGGAGAATTAGGTTCAGTTAAAGAGATCGATATTTTCACCACAAAGATCTTGAAACCTACCAACCGTTTGGCCATCATTCCTAACGGTGCGCTTTCCAACGGGAATATCATCAATTACACAGCAGAAGGAACCTTGCAAGTAAGACACACTATTGGAGTGTCTTATGATTCTGACATTAAGCAGACCAGAGAAGTACTCTTAAAAGTGATGCAAGAAACTAATCTTGTTTTGAAAGATCCAGCTCCTACGGTGACTGTTGGAGCTTTGGCAGACAGTTCTGTTAATTTTAATGCCTGGTGCTGGTGTGACACCGACAATTACTGGACGGTTTACTTTGAGGTACTAGAACGTATTAAAATTGCCTTAGACGAAGCCGGTATTGAAATCCCTTACCCACATCAAGTGGAGATCCAAAAGCAGGGATAGTCAATTAGAAAGAAGTTTAAATTAAAAAAGGGCCTTAGCGGCCCTTTTTTTATGTTTAGTTGCTGGTGATCCTTATGTTATCGATGGCGATGTCTTCATCGTCAGAATTCAAATTAAAGGTAATTCGAATGTCTAAGGTAGTCCCCGTTCCAGTGATTGCAGCGTTAAAGTTGGTCCACGTATCTGTGATCACCGTTCCGTCTCCTACTCCATCAAAATCGGTGTCTAGAGCAGGTTGACTATTAGAACCCGATGCAATGTCAGCCTCAACAGCCAAAAGGTTTTGATATCCTCCACCGTCTATTTGATACTCTATCAAGAGTTGATCGCCCGTAGCGTCCCAATCTTCATTGGCTCCCTCATCATCCTCAGCGATCAAAATATCAAGCTCTAAATTGATTCCTCCGGTGATATCGATACCCGTAATGGTCAAGGTTTGATCACTCGAATAACCTGCCTCTCCATCAATATCCTGCGCTGCAAAGAAATAGGTGCCGTCTGGTGAACCAGAGAAGGTCACAGCTTCCGTAGCGGGAGTAAAGGCTAGATCAGACAATTGAGCTCGAGAGAAATAATCGTCAAAACCAGAACGAATATATTGCGGGCTGCTAAGGGCATATCGCACTCCGGCTCCATCGGTCTCAAAAGACTCCGTATAGGGTAAAGCAGAAGTACCGTCGTCATCTAAAATGGTTAAGGTGTGAACGCTCGGAGTTCCTATAGTTGCTGTACCCAATCCGCCAGAAATAGTACTGATGGTGAATTCAACATCTTCTGCAGCTTCTACGGTGGTATCATCATCAATACTGAATATTGCGACTGCAGTATATGCCGTAGTATTTGCGGGAATGATCACGGTCTGAGCCATGGTTTCAGTGAGGTCGGTATAATCATCAGCTTCAATGGTTATGGTTATAGCATCTGTCGGTGATGGATTGTCTATGGTGAATTCCAGATCTACACGTCCACTTCCTTCTGATAGGGTTTGCGAGCTTGCAGAATAATAGACCTCAGAACCAATTACTGGGCTGGATAAACAGTAGACGTTTTCCCAGTCGGTTCCTCCCCAGATCTGTAAACAATAGTTGCCGTTTGTGGCATCAGCTAAGAAAATAAGTAATCCGATATCATCAACACCTGGATTAATTGTTGTTCGCTCCGCAATGGAGCTAACTCTTGGAGGCATGAAGCCTTTAAAATTCGTGCCGTCAGAAGAACTGCTTACTTCCAGCATCGCGGCATCGCTTGGATTGGTGGTTCCTATTCCAACTTGGGCAAGGGAAATTGCGCCCACCAGGAGGAAAAGTGAGGTTATTAAAGAACGCATAGGATTGAAAATTTGACACAATCTACGCGAAAAAAGTTAACTACAAGTTACCAATTTATAAACTTGTAGATACTTTCGTTAAAGGACGATTAATCAGGTTAAAAGGGCTATTTCACCTCCTCATAATGGTCGTCCCATTCCTGAGGTTTTGGATCTCCCAGCTTGCCAACGGACTTCGCAACTATCATAGATACTGTTGCATCTCCAGTGACATTCACTACCGTTCTGCACATGTCCAGTGGACGGTCCACAGCAAAGATCAAAGCCAAGGCGATCGGCATCATTTCTGCGGGAAATCCAACAGCTTCCAAGACAATGACCAGCATCACCATTCCAGCTCCCGGTACAGCGGCAGAACCAATTGAAGCCAAAAGTGCCGTAAGTACTATGGTCAATTGATTGCTAAAGATCAATCCTTCCGGCCAGAGCACCTGCATAATGAACACCGCAGCTACAGCCTGATAAAGACTCGTACCATCCATATTGATGGTCGCCCCTACAGGAAGCACAAAACTAGAAACCTCTTTATCCACACCGATATGCTCTTCTACGCGTTCCATAGTAACCGGCAAGGTTGCCGCGCTGGAGCTCGTAGAGAAAGCCAATAATTGTGCTGGACTTATTTGTTTTAAAAACCAGATCGGATTCTTTTTGGCAATAGTCGCCACAAGAATCATATAGAAGCAGATCATCAGCAATAAACCAGTGAATACAACACCGGCATAGAACAGTAATCTCTTGAGAATTTCAGGGTCATCGGCAGTCACAACTACTTGCGCCAATAGTGCAAATACGGCTACAGGCGCACTTAACATGATCAAGTCTACCATTTTCAAAACCACATCGTTGAGGGAATCAAATAGGTCTTTTAGCGGTTTCGCAGCCTTTTCACCGATCAAAAGCATAGAGATCCCAAAGAGGATGGTAAAGAAGATCACCTGAAGCATCAAACCGTTATTACTAAAGGCTTTAAACGCATTATCGGGAACCATTTCCACTAAGAACTGCAAAGGACCGCGTTCCTTCCCTGCTTCTTGGATCTTTGAAGTAACCCCAGAGTTATCTGCATAGGTTTCTGAGAGTTTCGCTACGGTCTCCTCAGAGATACCGTCTCCAGGCTGAGCAATATTTACCAGAACTAATCCTATAGAGATAGCGATCACTGTGGTTAAAATATAGGTCACAATGGTTCTGAGGCCAATATTTCTGAATTTGGAAATGTCTTTTAAGTCGGAGATTCCTTTGATCAAGGAAGCCAAGATCAAGGGTATTGCAATGAGTTTTAACAGCTTTACAAAGATGGTTCCGAAGGGATTGATCCAGTCGCCAACGAATTCCTTACCTCCAGAAACACTGGTCATGATAAATCCGAAGATAATTCCCAGAAGCATCCCGATGAGGATCTTCCAGTGTAAAGCCATTTTTTTCATATTTAAGTGGGTTTGGCCTACAATTTAGCCAATTTATTTAATAACCATGCATCTGCCAATACTAGAGCGGCCATTGCTTCAACGATAGGCACGGCACGAGGAACCACGCAGGGGTCGTGACGTCCTTTTCCTTGCATTTCTACCAAGGCCCCTTCACTGTTGAGGGCTTCTTGTTTTTGCATGATAGTAGCGACAGGCTTAAAGCCTACCTTGAAGTAAATGTCTTCTCCGTTGCTGATTCCGCCTTGTACCCCACCACTGTGGTTGGTCTTAGTTGAACCGTCTGCATTGAAAAGATCGTTGTGTTGACTTCCTTTTAAACGCGTGCCTTCAAAACCGGACCCGTATTCAAAACCTTTAACGGCATTAATGGAAAGCATGGCTTTGCCTAATTCTGCGTGGAGTTTGTCAAATACCGGTTCGCCTAAGCCAACAGGCACTCCTTGGATCACACAGCTAATGCTCCCACCCACTGTGTCACCTTCTTTTCGGATCTCTCGGATCAAGGCTTCCATTTGCTCGGCCATAGCCGGGTCTGGACATCTTACCGGATTGCTCTCGGTCAAAGTGAAATCTAGATCTTGATAGGGTTTTTCTAATTGAAGGTCTCCCACAGCAGATACATAAGCATTAATGCTGATGTTACCTAACAGTTGCTTTGCCAAAGCTCCGGCAACTACACGACAAGCCGTTTCACGAGCAGAAGATCTTCCTCCACCCCTATAGTCGCGCAGGCCGTATTTCTGTTGGTAAGTATAGTCTGCGTGTGAAGGTCTGTAGGTATCTTTTATGTGGCTGTAGTCCTTGGATTTTTGGTTGGTATTCTCAATGACAAAACCGATGGGCGTTCCTGTAGTAACGCCTTCAAAAATACCCGAAAGGAACTTTACTTGATCCGTTTCTTTACGTTGAGTTACAATTGCTGATTGCCCAGGTTTTCTGCGGATCATTTCTGCCTGAATGGCATCAAAATCTACCGTCAAGCCCGCTGGGCAGCCGTCAATAATTCCGCCTAAAGCTAGGCCGTGAGACTCGCCAAAAGTGGTGAGTTTAAAAACAGTTCCAAAAGTATTTCCTGCCATGATAATCGATCAGAGACAAAGGTAATTTATCAGTGGGAATATTAAAAGCTACAAACCGCTTAATATTCAGGAAACAAAGCCTAAAAATGGGTAACAGTTTTGCAACCTACTCGTAATAAATCACTAACGATTTCTCATAAAAAATTTGCGCCCTTTGTAATACTAAATCTACAGTGTTGAAAAGGAAGGTGAAAGTAGTGGTGATTTCTGATGTGCATTTGGGCACTTACGGCTGTCATGCGCGAGAATTGCTGTATTATTTAAATTCAGTACAACCCAAGATCTTGATCTTGAATGGAGATATTATAGACATCTGGCAGTTCAGAAAACGCTATTTCCCCAAGTCACATATGCTGGTGATCAAAAAGATCCTTGCGCTTGCGGCTAAGGGCACTAAGGTTTATTATTTAACCGGGAACCACGACGAAAAACTCAGGAAATTCACAGATACCCATATGGGTAATTTGCACGTCATGGATAAACTGGTTTTAAAGTTGGACGATAAAAAGGCCTGGTTCTTCCACGGAGATGTTTTTGACGCTTCCATAAAACACGCCAAATGGCTCGCTAAATTGGGGGGTTGGGGTTACGACCTTCTGATTTTGTTCAATCGCGCTTTAAACTGGGTTTTAAAACTGATCGGGCGTGATAAATACTCACTGTCCAAGCGGATCAAGAACAGCGTTAAATCCGCAGTAAAGTTCATAAGCAACTTTGAAGAAACTGCAGCAGAGCTGGCCATTGAGAACGAATACGACTTTGTAGTCTGCGGGCATATCCATCAGCCTGCGATCAAAAAAGTAAAGAACAAAAAAGGGCGCACCTTATATTTAAATAGTGGCGATTGGGTTGAGAATCTCACGGCCTTAGAATACAACAATAAAACTTGGAAGCTCTTCTCTTACAAGACCAGAGAACGCGTCATGAAATTGGATCGGACTGAAAATGTGGACGCTGAGATCATGCCAGATGTAATTTCTGCATTTGTAGGACTCAATGAGCTTTAAGTGCTTTTTTAAGGATAGTGACGGGGTGCTGCGCTATTCTACGGGTTCCGTCTTCAATTTGATGCCTGCAACTCGTGCCATTCGCTGCAATGAGGGTTGTTGAATCGGCTTTAGATACCGCCGGAAACAACGTTTGCGCTCCGATTTTCATACTGATCTCATAATGCTCCTTCTCGTACCCAAAGCTTCCTGCCATACCGCAACATCCCGATGGAATGATTGTGGGTTTATAATTCTCAGGCAAATTCAGCATATCAAAAGTGCATTTTTGATCACTCAAAGCCTTTTGATAACAGTGATTGTGAATTTTAACTCGAGCCTCTTCAGTCGTAAATTGAGCCGAGGAAATATTCCCTGCAGCAGCTTCTTGAGCAATAAATTCTTCTATGAGCATTGCCTGTTTAGCCAACTGCTCTGCCGCTGCTTTATCCGAACTCATATATCGGTATTCATCTCTAAAGCCCAATATGGCTGAGGGTTCTATCCCTACCAAGACGTCATTTGCTCCTAATTGAGGAGCAAGTTGAGCCACATTGCTATCAATAACCTCAGAAGCCTCCTCCAAATAGCCTTTGGAAAGTAAAGCCCTTGCACTGTTCAAACCGCGGATTGGTTTTACTGCGTAACCCAAGCCAGCCAGCAGGTCATAAGCATCTTGAGCGATCTCTTTGTCAAAATGCTCGCAGAATTCATCTATATACAAAAGGACTTGAGGTAAGGCATCTTTTTTTGCTTCTGACTTTGCATGGAATTCAAATTGATGCGTGCTTAATGCTGGCAGCTTACGTCTGCGGTCAATACCGTAGAATCGTTTAATGGGATTACTCATAAATCCTCTAATGAATAAAGCATTACTCAACTTCGGAAGTTTTGCCAATAAGGCCGTCTTGGCGTCACTCTTGGCAAAAAAACGATCCCTCGGCTTCTCCCCTTTTTCTTTGCGATGTTGGTATTGGATCTCCGCTTTGAATTTGGCCACATTCACATTGCTCGGACATTCATTACTACAGGCCTTACAGCTTATACAGAGGTCCATCACTTTGTGAAGTTCAGGCTGAGTAAAGGGGTTTGATTCTACAGTGTTGGTCAGTAGTTCTCTCAATACGTTGGCACGAGCTCGAGTAGTATCCTTTTCATCTCGAGTGGCGTGATAACTTGGACAAAGCGTCCCATTGCCAGGCAGTTTTCTGCAATCTCCGGAACCGTTGCACTGTTCTGTAGCACGCAGTAAACCTTGACTTTCACTAAAGTCCAAAAAAGTAGTCACCTTAGGCTCTTTACGATCGGGCACATATCGGAGCCGCTGATCAATAGCCCAGGCGTCCACGATCTTCCCGCGATTGAAAATACTATGAGGATCAAACGCTTGCTTTACAGACTTAATATAGCCATAGACCTCCTCTCCCAGCATTTCAGGCAAAAGCGATCCGCGGACAATCCCATCTCCGTGTTCTCCAGATAAGGAACCGCGATACTTTTTAACCAAGACAGCGACCGCTGCGGTGATGTCTTTAAATTTCTTTACGTCTTGTGATTGCTTGAGATTCAGAATGGGCCTTAAGTGCAACTCTCCTGCTCCAGCATGAGCGTAATAGACCACTTGCTGATCAAACTCAGTCATGAGCTGAGTAAATTCTGAGATGTATTCCGAAAGATCTTCTACCGCCACAGCAGTATCTTCTATACACGCAACAGCCTTAGCATCTCCAATCATATTGCCCAAAAGTCCAAGCCCTGCTTTGCGCAATTCCATGGCCTGATCTATTTGAACTCCTTTTAAAACAGGCAGTGCATAAGCCCTTCCAGAATCTTTTAAGCTTTTTAAAAGTGTATCAATAGCTCGGTTTAAAGATTCTGGGCTGTCTTCACAGAGTTCAAGCAGTAGCACGGCTTGAGGATCCTGCTCAATGAAAGCTCTATAAGGCCTATACTTAGCATTATTTACGGTACAATCCAAGATCTTTTTGTCCATGAGCTCACAACTGTAGAGTTTGTGTCTCATCAGCGGAGCTACATCTTTTAAACAAGCTTCAACGCTTGCGTATTGCGGTGCGATCAGCGCTCGATGCTTTGGAGGAAGCTCATCCAAGGCCAGAGTGATCTTAGTCACCAAGCCGAGCGTGCCTTCGCTTCCGGCAATGAGTTTGGCCAAATTGAACGGATTTTCACCCCCAAAAGGCTCCATTTCTAATAGCGCATCTAACGCATAACCCGTATTACGACGGTGAATTTCTTTTTTAGGAAAGACCTCATGGATCTTTTGCTGAGCTTCTTTGGAGGCCAGTAATTCCTTGAGTTGCCTGTAAATTTTACCCAACGCCGTTTCTGAATCTGCGACTTGGTTAAAGGATGCTAAGGTTTCCTCTTTAAGACTGACTTTACTTCCGTCGTAAAGGATCATGTCTAAAGCGATCAGTTTATCTCGCGTTACGCCATAACGAATAGAAGTTGTCCCAGAAGAGTTATTTCCAACCATCCCGCCAATCATACACCGATTAGAGGTGGAGGTATTCGGGCCAAAAAGCAAACCCTGAGGCGCTAATTGCTCATTCAGGTCATCCCTAATGACCCCGGGCGCTACCGTGACCCTTCGATTCGCAATATCAATATCGTGAACTTGTGTGAAGTGCTTTGAAAAGTCCAAGACTATTCCATCCGTCACACATTGACCCGCTAATGAGGTTCCTGCAGTGCGCGCTGTTAGGCTGATTTGATGGGTTGTCGCAAATGAAATCAAGGCTTGAAGATCTGCTTCAGATTTCGGATAAGCTACCGCCAATGGTAATTCCCGATACACGGAAGCATCTGTAGCATAAAGCTGCTTGTGCAACCGATCCCAATGGATTTCACCTTGAAGCTTTTCCTGTAAAGCCTTTAAAGAAGCGTCTAGCTTGGACATGGAATAAAGGTAAGAACTTAAAGCTCCATCTGCCAAGATTCTAGGATCGGGTTTTTAATTAAAATAATTTAACTGTTGTATCTTCGTTTAACTAGTAATTCTTAAACAGACTGAATATGAGAACTACCTTATTTTGTTTATTATGCCTTATCGGTATTGGGTTTAGTGCATCCGCTCAGCGAATTTCAAAAAACGCCTTGGGATTGCGTATTGGAGATGATGACGGTTTTGGCGCAGAGATCAGTTATCAGCGCGCCTTGTTTGAATCCAATCGTTTGGAGTTTAACTTGGGTATCCGATCAGGAAACAATTATGACGGGTTCAAATTAACGGCACTACACCAATGGCTATTTCCATTAGACGGTAACTTCAATTGGTACGTAGGTGCTGGTGGAGGTGCTGGCGTATACAGTATTGACAATGATCTTCCTGGAAATGATGATACCGATTCGTTTGCTTTTATAGCAGGAAACGCGGGTATTGAATACAACTTCAACATTCCACTAATACTCTCTATAGACGTGAGACCAGAAATTGGCTTCGGGGATTTTAACGACGATTTTGACTTTGACCTCGGGCTCGGTATTCGCTATCAATTCTAAAGCGTCGCCGTATCTAAAACACTTTGATATAGTGCCTCATATTGGGGCACTATTTTTTTGATGTCAAACAACTTGGCGTGTTCTCGGGATTGTGCTTTAAAACGAGCCAAAGTAGTATCGTCTTCTAAGATACTCAAGGCCTTCGCTGCCATATCATCAATAGCACCGACCTCACTTAAATAACCAGAAACTCCGGGTTCATTGACTTCTGGCAGACCCCCTGTATTACTAGAGATCACAGGGACTCCCGCAGACATAGCCTCCAAAGCTGCCAAACCAAAGCTCTCTTTTTCTGAAGGCAATAAGAACAGGTCACTAAAGCACAAGATCTTATCGATCTCATTACTATTACCCACAAAACGGACTTTGTCGGCTATACCGAGTTCCTTACAACGGTGTTCTGCGTAAGCGCGCTCTGGCCCCTCGCCTACCATAATGAGTTTGGCGGGAATCTTTTGAGCAATCGCTTCAAAAACATGTACTACATCTTGAATTCGTTTTACAGGCCTAAAATTACTGATGTGCGTAATGATTCGCTCTTCTGGGCTGGCCATCAATTCTCGTTGACATTCTGTGAATTCTTGTGGTTTTGATAGTGCATCAATGAAGTTAGGAACTACTTCTATAGGCACTTTGATATCAAACAACCGCAGGGTGTCCTGCTTTAAACTCTCAGACACGGAAGTTACCACATCACTTTTATTAATACTAAAGGTCACAGCAGGTTTAAAAGAAGGGTGATTCCCAACCAAGGTAATGTCTGTTCCGTGAAGCGTGGTTACCATAGGAAGATCAATACCTGCTTCTGCAAGCATCTTTTTTGCCATATAGCCCGCATAAGCGTGAGGAATGGCATAATGTACGTGCAGCAGCTCTATGCCGTGTTGCTTTACGGTCTCTACCAATTTAGACGATAAGGCCAATTCATAAGGCTGATACAAGAAAAGCGGATATTTCTCAACATGTACCTCATGGAAGTGGATATTCTTCGCTAGAAAATCCAGGCGAACCGGTTGCTGATAGGTAACAAAATGGATCTCGTGTCCCCGTTCGGCAAGGGCAATTCCCAATTCAGTAGCAACAACGCCACTTCCTCCAAAGGTAGGATAGCATACTATGGCAATCTTCAAAGTACTTCGTTTGATGTTTCAGTAGTAAAAGTACAAGGAATGTTTGTACTCTATCAAGGCAATAAGGAATTTTTAACAGCTCTGCCGCTTATTCCCGGATGATGGCGTCATAGATAGCCTGCTGGATTCGTGAACGCAGATCACTGCTAATAAGCATGCGATTGTCAGCCGTAGGATAGGTTCTGTTGGATAGAAACACGTACACGATCTCTTCTTCCGGATCGGCCCAAGTAAAGGTTCCTGTAAAGCCGGAATGTCCAAAGCTCGTCATAGATACACAACCACAGGTTGGTCCTACATCACCCAATTGAGGTTTGTCAAAACCAACGCCACGTCTCACATCATCTTCACAGAAATAACAGGTGTTAAAATCGTCCAGAGTGCTCTCTTTAAAGAACTGTTTGCCCCCGTAGTTCCCCTTCCAGAGATACATTTGCATGATCTTGGCTACGTCATTGGCATTGGCAAACAATCCCGCATGACCACTCACACCACCCAGCATAGCGGCCCCTTGATCGTGGACATAGCCTTTTACAGCCTGCATACGGAAGTAATAGTCTTCTTCAGTTGGAGGAATACGATTTTCAGAAAAACGTCCTAAGGGATTGTATCCCGTTAAATTCGCCCCTAAAGGCCCGTAAAGGTCGCGTTCTACCAGATCCTCTAAGGGACTTCCGTAAAAATCTTCCAAATACTTTCTGAGGATATAAAAAGGAAGATCGCTGTATTTATACCCTTTTCTACTGCGGAGTTCACTCTCCTTGATCGCCTCGTAAATGGAATCTCTATAGTCTTGTCGCATATAAAGTTCATTGGCTACCTGCACGTTGAACGTGTCATTAGCAGTGGCTCGGTAATACAACTGAGAAGGACCATCAATTACAGAGTCCAGGGTTTGTGTATAAAAAGGGATCCACGCACGCAGACGTCCCGTATGGGTCAACATTTTCTTAAGGGTGATGGTAGCTTTGTTAGACCGACTCCAATCGGGCAGCATTTCTTGAATTTCCGTTTCCATACCCAAAACACCTCGATCGTAAAGCTGCATGACCATAGGTAGGGTTGCCAATATCTTGGTCAAAGAAGCCAGATCGTAAATATCATCTGATTTTACGCGTCGCTTTTTATCGGGCGTATGATACCCAAAAGATTGCTGATACACCACCTTCCCTTTACGCGCTACCAAAACCTGAGCTCCAGGCATCATGCCAGCCCAGACTCCATTGCGGGTAAGGGTGTCAATTTTTTTTAATCGCTCTGGGTCCAAACCCACAGAACCCGCTGCTCCGTATTGTAGTCTTCCAATGGCTTTGGTGTCTACTCCAGTATCTACTGGGTATTCTGCACCAACACCTACTGGTAGACGTCCTTGTGCAGCTCGCGCACCAAATATGGCCTGAGCCGCCAATTGCTGGGCTACTTCACTGTTTTGATAAGAGACTATCACGGTCTCAAAGTTTGTCAGCGTCTCTACACCCAAAAGCGCATAAGGGCTGGTGAATATATTGAGGATTACTTTATTCTGACGCGCGATCTCATACAACCAAACCACTTCCTTGTCGGCCATTTTATAAGACTTCCAAGGATTGTCATTAGACTTGTGGAACCCGATGATCACCCGATCGTATTTCTTTAAACTAGAGTTGAGTTGTTCCAACGAATTCGCCTTTACCCAGTCGACATTCGTATACTTTTTAAGCTGCTCGTAAAAGGCAGAACCCGAAGCATCTCCGAAGTTCACATAAGCAATCTTCTGATCCTTCAATTCTTTTATCGGCACCAGAGCAGAATCGTTTTTAACAACCGTCAACGCGCGTTCCAGCAAGAGTTCATTCAAAGCCTCATCTTCTGGAGTATTGAGGTCCTCATATAAATTGTCTTCATTAACCGGTTGATAATTATTCAGACCGACCCAATATTTAGCCTTTAAGATCTTCTTTACCGAAAGTGCCAAACGCTCTTCCGTAATATCACCGGCTCTATACGCAGCGATAATTCGGGCATGTGCCTTTGGAACATCTTCTGAGATCAATAAAATATCATTCCCGGCCATAAATGCCGCTAGATCGATCTCACCCGGTTCACTAAAGTTAGAAGCTCCCTTCATATTCAAAGCATCCGTAAAGATCAAACCATTGAAACCGAGTTCTCCTTTGAGTAAATTGGTGACAATATTGGTCGATATAGAAGATGGATAGCCGTCTTTGGTCTCCAAAGCAGGAACATTTAAGTGAGCGACCATTACGCTCGCTATTCCCTCACGGATCAAGCGTTTGTAAGGACTGAGTTCCAGACTGTCTAAACGCGCCTTATCAAAACCAATGGTGGGTAAGGTCTTGTGTGAATCCACATCGGTATCTCCGTGACCTGGGAAATGCTTGGCATTGGCCAAGACTCCAGCATCTTGCATACCCTGAAAGAAGGCACTGGCCTTATCCGTTACATTGGCAGCAGATTCTCCAAAGGAACGGTTACCAATAATTGGGTTCTTTGGGTTGGTATTGATATCTACAACAGGTGCAAAATTTATGTGTACCCCCAAACGCTTGGAATGCTCACCTATTCGGCGTCCCGCCGCGCGTATGAGAGAATCGTTTTGAACAGCTCCGAGGGTCATATTCCAAGGATAGGCAAAGGTACTGTCCAATCGCATGGCCAGACCCCATTCGGCATCCATACCTACTAATAGTGGTACTTTGGAGAGTTCTTGAAATTCGTTGTTGAGTTTGGCTTGTCTGTAGGGTCCTCCTTTTGAGAAGATCACCCCACCCAAATGGTAGTTACGAATCAGCTCCTTGACCTTGTCTGTTTTACTTTTGGGATCTTCTGAGAATACATCGACCATAAAAAGCTGCCCTACCTTTTCTTGTAGCGACATGCTGTTGTAAATGGAATCCACCCAAGCAATTTGAGCCAATTGGTCTCCAGAAGTTTGTAAAAGAGGATCGATCTGCTGTGCGTTAGTCACGCTTGCTATCAACCCCAATATGACGACAAGAACTTTCTTCATAAAGTAACGCAGATCAAAAACTATGCTAAGAATCTGGCGTGCCAGCTGTCTTTAGCCGGAACTTCCCAATATTCTTCAAATTCTCCTTTAGTATTGACCAAATTATTGAATACAATAGTATTCTTTGAAACTGATTTATTCTTAGCCATTTTCTTAAAGTCGGCTAAGGATTTATGGGCAATGTGCGGCCCATTATAATAAGTGACATTGAGCTTATCTAACAAACTCAAGCCCATTTGCTGCTCTAAACCTTGAATGAAATGTACCGAAGCATCTATACTGCAGCCAGAGGCAGACGCTTGGGATTCATCCAAAGCAATGACGATGAATCTTTGGTAACGCATCTGAAAAGCTGCCTTTAAATTGGCACCATGAGCAGTCCATTGGGTTAAAAACTCTTCCAGTTTTGGCAAAATGGTACCGATCTCATCTTCAGACATTTTTCGATCTGCCTGATAGATCCAAATACGCGCCTCATCCGGCAATGAATCAAAGGGTACTAACATACTAAAGGTCTTGAGCGTTTGCAATCATCTCTGCCACATCCATCACTTGGACGCTATCTTCCTTTTCTGCATTTTTAACCCCATCGGTCATCATGGTATTACAGAAAGGGCAACCCGCAGCAATGATCTCTGGTTTAGTTTCTAAGGCCTCCTCAGTGCGTTCAATATTGATGTCTTTGGTGCCTGGTTCTGGTTCTTTGAACATCTGCGCACCTCCTGCTCCGCAACAAAGCCCACGGCTTTTGCAGCGTTTCATCTCAACCAACTCTACTTCCAATTTTTGAAGCAGCTCGCGAGGTGCTTCATAGATGCCGTTAGCTCGCCCTAAGTAACAAGGGTCGTGGAAGGTGATCTTCTTTCCTTTATAGGTGCCACCAGCAACGGTCAATCGGCCTTCATTGAGCAAGGACTTCAAGAATTGGGTGTGGTGCATCACTTCATAATTGCCTCCTAATCCGGGATACTCATTCTTAATGGTATTGAAGCAGTGTGGGCAGGTAGTGACTACCTTTTTGATCTCATAAGCATTCATAACCTCAATATTCGTCATGGCTTGCATCTGAAATAAAAATTCATTTCCCGCTCGCTTCGCCGGATCTCCTGTGCAGCTTTCTTCCGTTCCTAAAACGGCAAAATCTACCTCAGCCTTATTGAGCAGCTTTACAAAAGCCTTGGTGATCTTCTTTGCACGATCATCAAAACTTCCGGCACAGCCCACCCAAAAAAGTACTTCAGGGGTTTTACCCTCGGCCATCATTTGGGCCATTGTTGGAACTCGCAAGGTTTCACTCATAATTATTCTTTAAATACCTGAATGGTTACGTCTTTTTCTACCAGATCGGTGAATTTACCTTTGTAACGCGTAGCTTTTACAAGGTGATTGTCAATCCAATGGTAATTCCCTCCACGCGGTTTGCCCATCAAAAGACTGTGAAACTTAAAGCCGTGTTTGTTGAGCCAGTTCTCGGTCACTTCACGGTGCTCCTCAGTTCTGGAGGTGAAAAAACAGATGATATGTCCTTGATCGTACCATTTATTGAGCGTTTCTAAAGCGTCTGGAAATGGTTCACAGGTCTCCATACGTTCAGGCTCCTCATTGGGAACGTCCTCGGTAATGGTTCCGTCTATATCGATCAAATAGTTTTTAATTCCTTCTGGTAGGATCGGGCTTACGTGTTCCCCTTCGTCTACCTTTTGTTGGAGTAATTTATCTACGTCTTCCTTCTTCATTGTTTAGTTTTGAGAAATCCTTTTTAGCTATCCGGATAAACAAGGCCAATCGGCGCTCGCCTTCCTTAATTCGATTTTCTGGGGCATAACGTTGGTCATAGGTCATGCTCCATGCTCGTTTTTTAATTACTTCTACCTGCTCTTCATTGCAATAATCGCAAAAGACCTTGGTAACGTCAATTTTCTGCGGATGGCTGCCTTTATAATTGATCACAGTGTATACCTTTATCTGTAGGGAATCCTTGCGGAAGCTTTGGGAATGAGCCAAAGTCCCAATACAGATAAAGAGCAGTGTGAGCAACCATTTATTCATTCACCCAATTTAATCGGTCCATCTGATTATACGGCCAAGGAGCTCCATTGTTTTCAATATTGGTCATGGCTCCGTTAAGCTCATTGCTCGCTGCGGATTGTTCCATTACCAAGTACTGACGCATATCCATTATAATAGACAATGGGTCAATGCTTACCGGGCATGCTTCTACACAAGCGTTACAGGTGGTACACGCCCAGATCTCCTCATGCGTTATATAATCTCCCAAGAGTTGTTTTCCATCTTCTTGGAAGGAACCGTTCTTATCAATATTCTTTCCTACCTCTTGCAATCGATCACGCGTGTCCATCATGATCTTACGAGGCGATAATTTCTTACCCGTTTGATTGGCAGGACATTCACTGGTACAACGACCGCATTCCGTACAGGTATATGCGTTGAGCAATTGCGTGCGTGAGAGGTCCATCACGTCACTGGCTCCAAATTTCGCTGGCGCTTCCTCCTCTGCTCCAGGATCTGGTGCTGCAAAAGGGTCTGCGTTTGGATCCATCATGAGCTTTACCTCATTGGTCACTGCATCTAAATTGACAAACTGCCCTTTTGGAGTGACTTTCCCGTAAAAGGTATTTGGGAAGGCCAACAAGATGTGTAGGTGCTTTGAGAAGTATAAATAATTCAGGAAAATCAAAATCCCGATGATGTGCAACCACCAAGCCGTGCGTTCTAATAGAATCAGACTGGATTCACTCATACCCTCAAAAAGCGGCGCAATAAAACTACTCACCGGATAGCTCCCTGCCGCAGTATAATGAGCAGCGCCCATTTGCTGAAGGTTTAGATCTGCAGCGTTCATGGTTAGAAACAAAACCATAAGCACCACCTCAAAGTATAAGATGATGTTGGCGTCATTCTTGGGCCAACCATTCATCTCCGGACTCATAAAACGTTTAATGCGTTGTACGTTTCTTCGGATCCAAAAAACGATCACTCCAACCAATACCAACAAGGCAAGTATTTCAAAGGTTGCAATCAAGAAATCGTATAAACCACCTAAAAAGGCAAAGATGCGGTGGGTTCCAAAAATACCGTCAATGATGATCTCCAAAACTTCAATATTGATCACCACAAATCCTATATAAACCACAAAGTGTAGCAAACCAGCAACAGGTCTTACCACCATTTTAGACTGTCCCATGGCAATCCGCGCCATATTGCCCCAGCGTTCCTTGTTGTGATCTCCGTAATCCACTTCTCGCCCCAGTTTAATGTTGCGAATAACTTTACGAATGTTCATCGTAAAATAGCCAATGCCCAAAACAAGGGCGATCACAAAGAGAATGTTAGGTAGGTATTCCATAAGTTAGTTGTCGTCTGGCTCCTCCTCAGGGGCTTCGTACTGTTTAGCACGTTTCCCAAACAAAGAGAAGTGCACATAGCGCTTCGGATTGAGTTTCATATCCTCTAGCAGTTGTTCCAGTTGCCCAGAAGCTCCTGCCAGATTGTTGTATAGTTCGTCGTCTTTTAAAAGTTTTCCCATGCTGCCCTCGCCATTTTCAATGGCAGCCATAATTCCGTTCACATCGTTGATGGTCTCCTCCAAGGTCAGCACCATGCGGTTGAGCTCTAGCTTAGCCAGAGAATCTGAAAGTACAGCTACGTTAGCTGCTGTTTTGTCTAAGTTGGTAAAGGTGCGATCCAGCTTGGCGCGATTCTCTTTGATCATGCCATTTAGCTCTGCAGATGCGCTTTGAAAAGAACTCGCCGTTGCATTGAGTTTTTGCAAAGTCTCTTGCAAGGCGCGTTGTCCTTCCGCATCTAGAACATTATTCAGACCCACTAGAATGGTATCCAATTGTTCCAGACTGAAGTTCACTTTCTGTTCAATGGGTAAAAGTCTGTCAGAGACTGCATCCATCATGCCTTGTTCTAACTCACCAGAAAGCATATCACCGCTTTTGGCCAAAGGGGCATCAGAAAAATCAGGAATAATCGCTAGAGATCGACCTCCGATCAATCCGCCACTAAAGATCTTAGCGACACTTTTGTTTGAGAATTCAAAGTCTGTTGCTACGGAGAACTTCACCAACAGTTCGCCTTGCTCGCCTTGAAGTTGAATATCCAGTACCTTGCCTACATCCAGCCCATTGATAGAAACCGGAGCCGAAACTGCCAAACCTCCTACATGCGGATAAGTGGCATAAAAGATACGTTCATTCTCTAGTAGATTTGAGCCTTTAAGGTAATTAAACCCAAAGAATGCCAATAGCAAAAATACTACGGCAAGTATACCTGTTTTTAGTTCTCTGGAAAGTTTCAAAAAGTGCGTTTTTTGGGTTTAAACAAAGGTAGAAATAAATTCAAAACCGCTAGGGGCTAATTGGATTTAATAATCGTGGAGAGTTTTTGCTTTTTCCCGTCCTTGAAAGCTACAATATAACAAGAGGCATAGCCCTTCTCTTGGGCAAAGGTTTTCATGAGCAGGATCTTGTTGTAATCTGAGGTCTCTCCGTAGTAATATTTATACAAATTGCCTTCTTTACTACGACTCAATTCGCGTAATCCTTTAAAATTATAAGGCTGTAGCTCGAGTTCTTTGCTGCTTGCCGCTAGCTGTACCTTAAAGGTCACTCCTTCGTAGATGTTTTCCTCTGTGGTTGCGATAGCGGTCTCGATCTCTTTTTCTGTAATCTCCGGATCTTGGCTACCCTCGGTGGCGAGTAGTATACTTTTCTTGTACGATAGAATAGCATCGCTGATGGATTTGGCCATCTCTGTCTTTCCTTTATTGGAGTTCAGGTAAGCTCCCTCTTTCTTATTGGTAATGAAGCCCGTTTCTATCAGCACACTGGGCATATAACTCTGATGCAATACAATGAATCCGGCCTGCTTTACGCTGCGATCTTTACGCCCAAGCTGATTAACAAAATTGTTCTGTACCAAACTCGCCAGCATAATGCTTTGATCCAAATACTCTTCCTGCATCAAGGTCAAACCAATGAATGATTCCGGAGAGTTGGGGTCATAACCTGCGTAATTTTCCTCGTAGTTGTCCTCCAAAAAGATCACTTCATTCTCCTTTTTGGCAACTTCTAGGTTCTGTTTGTTGGCATGTAGCCCGAGCACATAGGTCTCTGCGCCGTAAGCACTTGAATTATGCGCATTACAGTGGATGGATACAAAAAGGTCGGCATCGGCTCGGTTAGCAATGGCACCGCGCTCATAGAGATTCACAAATACATCCGTGTCTCGGGTATAGATCACTTTAATGCCCGGTTGCTTCTCTAACAAAGCTCCAACCTTCAAAGTAATGTCTAAGGCAATCTCACTTTCCTTGATACCGTTGTGGTATTTCCCGCTGTCTTTCCCACCGTGACCGGCATCTAAGACCACGACGAATTCATTTACCCAAACTGGATTCTCAAAGGATTGAAGGGCTAAACCGCTCGTAAGGAGTATCGCAAATGTTAAAAGTATTCTACGCAAATCGTTAATCTTTCTGTTAATAACGCAGCTTTAAGCGCAAAGTTGCGTCTGATTTTTATAGGTTGGACGCTGCTAATCAACCACCACGCACTTATGGGTTTGAATTTAGGGCATTTTTAAAAGGCTGCCTAAAAAATTAATGTAATTTTGAGACGTCAAAAATTGAGCCACTTTTTAATAAATAATACTGCATTGCCCGGTATCACGAAACGTCTGCTTTTTGTGATCGGCTTGTTGTTGGTGACCCTCGCTCCAACAGATGCTTTGGCTCAAGACCTACCCGATTCCACTTCCGTTGTTATTCCAAGAGCCCGCAGAGACTCCACCCGAGTGGCTATGGACAGCTTGTTTACCCAGCCTGTCAATATCGCTCAAAGAGACAGCATTACCGGAGACAGTTTAGTTCCAGAACAAGAAGTGATCACCGATGTGGTGGATTATTTTGGGAAGGATTACGTTTTTATCAACCGCAGGGAAAACAAAGTATACCTCTACAATGAAGCTTTTGTGACCTATCAGGACATGAAGATCGAGGCCGGTATCATCGTCTTGGATTACAACAAAAACGAGGTGACCGCCAAAGGGATCGTTGATACCGCTGGCACTTACACGCAAATGCCTGTTTTTACTCAAGGCCAAAGCGAGGTAGAACCGGATTCCATCATCTTTAATTTTGACACCCAAAAAGCGCTTATATACAATTCAAGAACGGTTCAAAATGGATTCCGAGTGCGTGGAGAAGTCGCCAAAAAGGTGAATGATTCTGTGGTCTATATGAGCAATGTGCGTTTCACGACCTCAGAGAACGTTGACGACCCGGAATATTACTTTTACGCGCGGAAGGTGAAGTTTGTGCCCAAAAAGAAGATCGTTACGGGCTTGACCAATATGTATATCGCAGACGTGCCGACGCCTATTGGCTTGCCTTTTGCTTTCTTTCCGCTGACTGAGGATAGAAAGTCTGGTTTTATTTTACCGCTTATTGGAGAAGATAACGACCGTGGTTTTTTCTTTCAGAACTTCGGATACTACATCCCTATTGCCGATTATGCCGATCTCACCGTAATGGGAGATTATTTTACCAACGGTAGTTATGGAGTCAAAGTAGAAAGTGCTTATCGGGTTCGCTACAAATTCAACGGTAATTTGAGTTTCCGCTTTGAGAACAACCTGACCAGTGAACGTGGATTCCCCGATTTTGCGCAGCAAACCATTTACAACTTGCGATGGAACCACTCTCAGGATACCAAGGCCAACCCGAATTCACGATTCTCTGCCTCGGTAAACTTAGGTAGTTCGCAGTTTTACCGTCAATCGGTTAACCAAAATAACACGGCTAACTTTTTGAACAACAACCTGTCCTCATCAGTCTCATACACCAAGGTATTTCAAGGAGATCCTCAGATCAACCTTGCGCTAACGGCATCGCATCAACAGAATGCTCAGACCGAACAGATTACCATGACCCTGCCCACATTCACAGGGAGCGTTTCAAGGGTCTTTCCTTTTGCGCCTAAATCGGGAAGTAAAAAGGGTATCATTCAAAACATCAACCTGCAATATGATGTGCAGGCCATCAATCAGTACAATACCACAGACAGTCTATTTTTTAGACCAGAAATGTTTAGAGACGCGCGTTTGGGTGCGCGACATACCATTCCCATCACCACGAACTTTAAGTTGTTTAATTACATCAGTGCTTCTGTAAACGCCAACTATCAAGAGGTTTGGGTGTTCAAAACCTTTGAGCAGAGTTTTGATCCAGAGCTCAATGAAGGCGCAGGTGGAGTTGCCATAGATACCGTTCGCGGTTTTGACTCCTACAGGACCTACAACTTCTCAGCAAGTTTAGGAACAACCATTTACGGTAATTTCCCCATGGGGCTTAAAAAGGACTCCACAACACGGAAGATTCAAGCCATTAGGCATGTTTTAAGGCCTTCTGTTAGTTACAGTAACACCCCGAGTTTTGACCAGTTCTATGATGAATACACGGCTCAAGTCGCAGGAACTCCAGACCGGGAAGAGGTCATACAGTATTCTCGTTTTGAAAATACCTTATACGGAGCTCCAAGCAACTTTGCTTCCAGCAATATTGGTCTGAGCATTAGTAATACCATTGAGGCCAAAGTGCGGGATAAAGACTCCACGGCCACGGAGCCCAAAAAGATCATGCTGCTCAACAACCTCTCGTTCAGCACTAACTACAATTTGTTAGCGGACTCCTTGAATTTGGCACCTATAAGTTTTAGAGGAAGTTTACCGGTACTGCCCAAATTAGACCTCAACTTTGGTGGAAGTTTGGACCCTTATGCGCTGAATAATAATAACCAGCGGATTGATATGCTCAACATTAATAATGGCGGGAGTTTATTTAGACTCACCGACTTTAATATGAGCATGAACTACGCCTTTAACAGCAAGGACTTTTTGACGGGTGGTGCTACGGATGAAGATCGATTGGACAATGAAACCTTTAGAAACGGTGGACGCCCAGACGACCTTTTTGGTAACTCCAACGAGTTTGGCAATAATGCGCGGAACCGCAATCAGAATCAAGACCAAGAAGACCCGACAGAATTTAAACGCTATCGCTACAATTTCCCCTGGGATCTGCGATTGGCTTATACCATTACCTATTCCAACAGGCAACGGGAGAACACCATTTCTTCTCACTCGCTCATGTTTAGTGGAAATGTAGAATTATCGCCCCGGTGGTCCGTAGGAGCTTCTTCTGGATATGACTTTACCAACAAAGGCTTTACTTTTACGCAATTCCGCTTTAATCGAGACTTAGAGAGTTGGAACATGAACTTTACCTGGGTACCTTTCAGCAACAGAAGTTCCTGGTATTTCTACATTGGAATTACTGCGGATGTGCTTAGCGACATTAAATACGATAAACAACGCCGACCCGATCAGCGTTTATAAAACCCAACACTATGGCTAAAAAAATCATCAATACTGCAAATGCTCCCGCTCCCATTGGACCTTATTCACAAGCAGTGATGTACGGAGATCTTCTGTATACCAGCGGTCAGATTGCGATCAATCCAGCCACTGGTGAAATGGTCATGGACACTATTGAGAAGGAGACCCGCCAAGTCATGGAAAACCTCAAGGCTGTGCTTTCTGCGGCTGATATGGGCTTTGAAAACGTGATCAAAACCACCATTTTCTTAAACGATATGCAGCAATTCGCTGCGGTAAATGCGGTTTATGGCGAGTATTTTGATGAACAGAACGCACCGGCGCGTGAAACGGTACAAGTGGCCAACTTACCTAAGTACGTCAACGTGGAGATCGGAATGATTGCTGGGCGCTAGTTGTTATTCTTTTTAGCACCGAAGTTTACAGGACCTAGATCTGGGTCGGAATCATCTGGAACTATGTTAAGCGGAGCGTCCTGATCTAGGGCAATGTCTTTATTGAAGATCTTTTTAACCAATTCTCTAAAGGTGTCAAAGTCTACCGTATAGGAGATTCCCGCACCTTGTTCAAAGTTGAGCTGCTCTCCAATGAATTGAATCTGTGCTTGACGGTTAAAGAAGTTCATCCGCAGCGAACCGTCCTCATTGATAAGCCATTGGATCTCCACATCCCCTGCAACTTGAGTATCGTTCACGCCACCCACAGGAATACCTACTTCTCCGTTAATGATGATTCGGTCTGTGATATTTGCAGAAATAGACGTTCTAAATCGGTCTCCAGTATCTAAGTCAGGACGGCGGTCCCCAACGTCATAGGCAACAGAAATATTGAGCTTGGAGTCTTTGTCATTCAAGAGATCGTTCAATACAGAGCCCACAGCTTGAGATACCACGCTGCCCACTGGATTGTCAAAACCTCCAGCGGTATCTTGGAATTGATCAATGGCCAAAAGGAAGATCGCCTGTTGTTCACGTTGCTCTTTAGAGCGAAGCTTATCGGCCAGCTCATCCGCCACTACATTGTTAGCACGCGGAAATTCTACAAAGAAATCCAGTTCTGGCTTTAATATCTCACCACTCAAGGCAACAACCGCATCTACATTGATCTTTCTGTTGGCTCCTGGGTTGTCTAGCAATACCGATGGATTTGCTGTTGTTTTATACCGTGCTTTGATGTTGAGATTGGCCCGAGTTGGATCTCCGTTCCAGGAAATAAGGCCGTCATCATCCACGTCAATCGTCTTGGAAATGATGTTCTGGTATTTGAAATCGTACTTCCCTTCTATCACCCGGAATTCTCCCCACATGTTGAACTTCCCTAAAGTGTTGAGCTCAACCAAGATCAATCCCGCTCCACGTCCTCGAAGCGTGGAACCGCTTTTTTGGTCAATAACCACCTCTACTAAGGCATTTGAGTTTATATCCAGGTCAAAATTCATTGCCAAACCAGTGATTTTTTCTTGCTCAATGATCTCTCCCCTTAAGCGGGCAGCTTTCTCTTCTGGTGACAAAAAGCGGATATAGCCTTCTTCACCTAAGGCTTCCACATCACTCAGTGGAATATTGAAAACAGTATTGGGCTCCGTAGTGGCCAAAACGTCTATAGTCAGCGCATCTGTTGGCCCGTAGATATCTGTTTCTCCACTTACAAAGGCGGTACCGTAATACAAGGCATCTTCCTCAAAAGGTGTGTCTAAAACAAGCAGATTATCTGTAATCACTTTCAAATTCAGGTTCCAGGTCTGAAAGTTTTGATGCGACACGTAGCCGGACAGTATTCCTCCAGAATTGTATTTGCTGTCTTTAAAGGGGATGTTCCCCAAATTCCATCGGCTTCCACTAATGAAGAGTTCTGAAGCATCTGCAAAGGCGTAATCAACATTTAGAACAGGAATTGCCAGACCACTGGCGTCCAAGGTGATCTTACCATTCACATCGGGTTTTTTATAACTTCCGCTGACTTGAGCGTAACCGCTGGCAAACCCACGTATGTCTGTGATCACGTCGGTCCCGAAGGGTGTTAACGCACTGAGATTCAATCGGTCTAAATTCACATCCAGATCGATCTGTGGCTCTCTCGGTCTCAGATCTATGCTACCTACGGCCGATATGGCTTTGACATTACCGCTGGTTAAGGTGCAATTGACATCGTATTGCGAGAGGTCTTGATTTCCGGTAACCTTAAGCAATAGATCCCCGTAATAGACCTCATTGATGTTCACATCGGAGATCTTTACGTTAGAATCTGGGTAATAGGCGCCATCCCGTTGTAAAAAGTTTAAACGACCGTTCACAATACCGTGAAGGTCCAAATTCTCAACAAGTGGAGTGATGTTTCCAATGTCTACATCGGTAAAATTGAGCTTAAAGTCCTTGTAGTCACTACCGCGCAAGAAACCGGCCATCTCAATGTATTCATTGTCGTGATTCATCACCAAGGAATCGATGCTCACATCTCTAAAGTTGTTGTCAAAGACGATCTTATTGCGTCTGTTGTTGTTTCTGTTGATATACCACACATTTTCTTTGAACTCCACCGTAGAGCGCTTAATACCCACCACCGACTTGCCGTCTGGATTGATAGTATGATATAAAGAAAGGTTGTATTTGTCTTTATTGTCAAAGCCTCCGGTAAATTCAGAACGAATGAACAGGGTGTCCTTTAGGGTGAAGTTGATCAACTCTACGTCTTTGAGATCGTAAAAGCCCATGTCTAGGGAATCCACTTGAATGTAGGTGTTAAAGAGCGGATTGTCATTGTCTACACGCAGATTGACCTTTCCGAGATAATTACCATAAACGCCGATCTCCGGCGAAATGAAATTGAGCTTGAACTCAGACTCATCAGAAGAAACCGAACCCGATACTTTAGAATTCTCGCCCAATTTGATCTCGGGTACAAATACATCCACAATTTTACTGAATACTTCAAACTCGTAATCCAGGTATTGATTGGTAGTCACCTCTATGGGTTGATAGTTTGCGTAAATACTACCCACACCGTTGCGGAAGAGATACGGCAGGTCCATGATCTTGAATTGCCCGATCAAACGACCGTCAATGACATCTGGAGAGATCACTTTGATCTCGCGCTCCTCGCCTACATTACCTGCTTGGACGATCAGATCATCAAAATAGTAGTAGTCCTCTAGGTTTTGATAAATGGTTTCCTTGAACTCAATCATCCCCACAGCATCATCTACATTAGTTCCTGTCATATCCATAAGGATCTCTCCGGAGAAAATACTGATGGAATCGCGCTTGATCAAATTGAGCTTGTTGAGATCTGCGAATTCCACATCCGCAGTAAAATCATAACGATTAATGGCAGCAGAAACATCGATCAAACCTTCAAAATCCATTTGGAGGTTGGGGTCATTGACCGTAAAGGCTCCGTTGAATTCAGGCTTTTGAAGTGTTCCACTTACAGAGACCCCTCGATAGGGGTAATCCATGACCTCCAAAACATTAAGGCGGCCGTTAATGCTTGATTTCACCGTCTCTACATTAAATCCTTGACCGTCAAAATTCAAGGAACCGTCTAGAATTCCAATACTTGAGGTACCCACAAAAGTGCCCAGATTGAATTGATCCATCCGCAGAAAACCTTTGTAAGTAGCGTTCTCAATCTCATTGATGCGCCCCATTTTAAAAACGGTCTGCAGATCCCCAAGGCCTGTGGCAATATATACGTCAGATTCTAAAGTGGTACCCGTAACGGTAGAACTACCGTTCACATCAAAGACCCCTAAACTCAACAGTTCTTGCGGCAAGTCTGCGAAGGTATTGGGCAATAAGCGTCTCAGATCGGAATAGCTGGTAGAAATTCGATGGTTCTTGGAATCTATGCTAAAACCTTTTTCTGAGCTGAGCAGGTTCACTCCGTGATAGCGGCCTCTGAGTCGTGTAGATCGAAAACGCGTATTGTCAGAATTAAAAACAAAATCGTTAAGTACTCCTTCAAATTCTCCAGAAACAAGGAGTGTTTCATCAGCTCCAAACTCGTTGTAAAAAGCGCGCAAGTCATTAGTACCAATTTCTGAAGGCTCAAAGTCTGCCGTGATCTTCACTTTGTTGATGAAATCCCCCAGCTTGTCTGGATAATCCAACATTACTGAAGCCGAGATATTGGAATAACCCGTTTGTAAAAGCAGGTCTTTGATCTCCATATGAGCAGGTCCATAGGTATAATGGCCACTCATATGATTCACACAAACTCCGTTGCGTTCGTTGAAGTAAATATGCCGAACCCAAAGACTCACGACATCGTCGTTGATCTCAAAGTCTTCAGCATTAAGTATGAAATCCCGAAAGTCAAACATCAAGACCAACTCCTGATTCTCATCGCGAATGCGAATGTGTGTCTCTTCCATGTTCACCTCAGTGGCTTTAAGCACAAAAGGTTCTCCACTGGGCGGATTGTCACTTTCAAATTTCTCAATGAAGAGGGTTAAGTTATCATCCTCTTCTCCTTCATAGGTGGTCAAGTGAAAATTTAATCCCGCAAAATCAACATGCCCTAAGTCTGGATTGCCATCATACAAGCTCTTGAAGCTCAATATGGAAGCCGATAGCTTTTCGGTGAAGATCAAAGTATCGTCATGGTGGTCTCTGATCATCAACTCCTTAAGCACCACATCGCCATTCCAGCCAAGCCCTACCCGCTCAATACTGATGTTGGTATTGAAGTCCTCATTGACTGTTTTGGTGAGCTTTTTAGCTATTGCGGTCTGAACCACCGGCAAGGAGATCAAGATGATTCCGGTCACCAAAAACAACAGCAGGATCAATAAGATCCGCAGGAAACGTTTTCGGTATTTTTTCAGAGCGCTCAAAGTCGTAATTTTGTAATCAATAAACGTACCACGTATTATGGCAAAGCCTACTTATATCTTGGGAATAGAGTCCTCTTGCGATGACACCAGTGCTGCTGTCATTGCAAACGGGAAAATGCTTTCGAATGTTGTCGCTACACAGAAAATTCACGAGCAGTATGGCGGGGTTGTTCCCGAGCTTGCCTCGAGAGCGCATCAGCAAAATATAGTTCCGGTGGTACATCAGGCCTTGGTTCAAGCAAATATCGAAAAAAAAGACCTAAGCGCCATAGCTTTTACCAGCGGACCTGGACTTATGGGATCCTTGCTTGTTGGCACCTCATTTGCCAAGTCTTTAGCTATGGGATTGAACATTCCGCTCATTGATGTGCACCACATGCGCGCGCACATTTTAGCACACTTTATTGATGTTGAGGGACAAAAGCCTCCAGAGTTTCCTTTTATCGCCTTAACCATTAGTGGTGGACATACGCAGTTGGTACTAGTTCACGACTATTTTGATATGGAGCTTTTGGGAGAAACGATAGACGATGCCGTTGGCGAGTGTTTTGATAAGTCTGGAAAGATCTTAGGCCTGCCATATCCTGGCGGCCCGCTTTTTGATAAATTGGCTCAGCAAGGGAATCCTAAGGCTTTCCCTTTTCCAAAACCTAAAGTCGGACCTTATGAGTTCAGCTTTAGTGGCCTCAAGACAGCAGTCTTGTATTTTGTGCAGAAGAATACGGCCCAAAACCCGAATTTCATTGAGGAGAACATTAAAGATATCTGCGCCAGTGTGCAGTTTACCATTGTGGATTATATCATGGATAAACTCAAGAATGCAGTGCGTGATACGGGTGTGAATCGAGTCGCTATAGGCGGAGGAGTTTCTGCCAACAGCAGTATTCGTCAAGCTATGGTAGACGCCAAAACCGAGTTAGGTTGGGACACCTTTATCCCTCCGTTTCAGTTTTGTACAGACAATGCGGGGATGATTGCCATGGTAGGTCAACTCAAATACGAGCGCGAGAACTTTGCGGGTTACGAGTTGCACGCCAAAGCGCGCATGCCTTTTACGCGTCCTGCAGAGATCTAAGTCTTTTTATACCTTTACTACATGCAATTGTTCTTCCAGCCCGATCTTGACTCCAACAGTACCAGTGTTGGATTTGATAAAGACGAAAGTCGTCATATAACGCGCGTTTTAAGGAAATCCACTGGCGATGTGATTCACATCACCAACGGTAAAGGTTTGCTTTTTACAGGCGAATTGGGCGTGGTGGAACCCAAGCATTGTGAAGCCTATATCACCAAGGTAGAAAAGCTGCCTGCCCTTCCCTACCGTTTGCATATGGCGGTTGCTCCGACCAAATCTAACGACCGATTTGAATGGTTCTTAGAAAAAGCTACGGAGCTAGGAATAAGTACGATTACTCCGCTGCTTTGTGATCACAGCGAACGCAAGCAGATCAACTGGGAGCGCTACAACAAGATCGTGGTGAGTGCCATGAAACAATCGCTACAAACCTTTTTGCCAGAACTCAATGAGCTGACTGCTTTTAAAGACTTTATCAGCAAACAGGCGAATCTTAAAGCGGTAAAGGCCATTGCTCATTGTGAAGATGGCGCCAAAGAGCCTTTAAAAGACCTTGTTAGCAAAGAGCAACAGCAAATTGATGTTTTGATATTAATTGGTCCTGAAGGCGACTTTAGCCCAGAAGAGATCGCCTTTGCTGCCGAGGCCGGTTTTGTTCCGGTATCTTTAGGAACACAGCGCTTACGCACAGAGACCGCTGCAATTGCAGCCTGTCACACCCTAGCCTTATTGCGCGGATAAAAATTGAAACCCAGAGCCGAAGCCCCGGGTTTCGCTAACCAACCTTGATTCAAAAAAATTGAAAAAAAGTATCATTGTTTGGTCCACTGCAGGGTCACATCAGGGGAACCTTCTCCACAGGCATCGGTAATATCATCCTGAAAGGTCAAGGTAAAACTGCTGTCGTCTCCAGATATATACATTCCATTACCTCCCACTCCTGGACCCAAGAATATGGAGTTCTCGCCACAAGCGGTAAAGGTGAACTGCTCATCGGCAAAGATCACCTCCTCGCACACAAAATCCATCACATATGAAGTAAGGTTGTCTATGCCAACAGAAGCCACATAAAAGGCTTCAAATGCGCGTTGGTTCGGGCCTGTTAAAGTCACTCCTAAGGCAGCCTCAGATGTGGATTGATCAAAGAGCGTTAACACCACGCCGCCTCCGTCAGGATCAAAGGTATCCAAGCCAAATATGGTAGGCGTCACTTGCTCCACTAAATAATCTCCAGTAAATGCGCCAGGCTCTACAGGACATGTAATGAAAATCCTGATTGTAAGTGTACTAGATACAACTACCTCACCAGAAACTTCAATACTTACAATCACCTCTTCTGTAGGGATCTGCTCTCCTAAAGGGTCTATTCCAGAGATGGTAAAACTCCCTTGATAGGCGTTTGCAGGAATGGTGAAACTACTCGGGATATTATAGTATTCTGAACCCAAATCGGCGGGTGCGTTTATTGATAGATTAAAGTTTCGATCCATCGGCGCACGGGTGGAGCTGTTCACCACCACTTCTGCCGTTCCAGAATCGTTGATCAGAATGGCGAGTTCTACAGTAGATTTCGCAAAACTGAGTAGGGTCTGACCGTTATCCGGATCAAACAGGATACGGTCCTTATCGGAATCGCAGGCGGTAAATGCCACGCAATTCAACAGTATTAAGATGATATACTTTTTCATAATTGCTACATTTAATTGGTGTCATAACCAGGGTTCTGTTCAATATTCGGGTTCACATCGATCTCTGCCTGTGGGATGGGCAACGTAAACTTGAAGTCCGTAGGCAGGAGTTCGCAAGGCGTTGGTCCGCCGCAATCGGCATCGTTACGAACGATCCCCAAACCAGTGATATCACGGGTTCTTCTCAGATCAATAAATCGATGCCCTTCATAGGCTAATTCTTTGCGTCGCTCACTTAAAATGTCAGTAATGGCTTCGAGAACAGTGGAATAATTAGGAGCCGGCTGATCGGATCCAAAGCGCGCGTCACGAAGGGCATCGATGGTTATGGCTGCCTCGGCCAGCTGCCCCAAACGGGCTTGAGCTTCGGCTTTGATTAAATATTGCTCGGCCACGCGATAGAGTTTCAGGTCATTCAACCCAAACTGTCCATCACGACCGGGATATTTCTTGATAAATAACGTCTCGGGAGGATTACTTACCGGATCAATGGTTCCGCCATCTTCATCATCGTCTAACAAAACATCATAGCGGATATCTAAAGGGTCTAAGGAATCAAAGAGTCCAAAAGACATCTCAAAGAAAGCACCTCCGGTACCTGTGAAATAGAACAATCCTCCAGCTCTCCCGTCTGCTACGGTACGGGAAGCCTTAAAGATCACCTCCGTGTTGTCTGCATCGGCATACATAGCTACATATTGAGCTCTATCGGCCAAGGGATAGGTGGCGATCAACTGATCGGCCAAAGAGATGGCTTGCGCATTGTTTCCTCGGTATAGGGCGATACGCGCCTTCAGCGCCGTGATAAAGTCCTTATTGAGAAAGATATTGGCGGAATCCTCTAAAATGGCTTCAGCAGCATCTAAATCGCTTAAAATACCCGCAAACACATCTCCAACGCTGTCACGCCCGGGCAGTTCCAAGATGACCACAAAGTCTATATAAGGCACTCCCAAGTCGCCATCGGCAAAACCTGGGGCGAAAACCGTTAGTAGATCAAAATGCGCCAAAGCTCTCAAGGCTAATGCTTGTCCTTCAATTTGCCTTAGACGATCTACCTGAGCCTCCGTCAAGGAAGATGAGTCTATAGTCTCAATGGCTTCTAAAACGCGATTGGCGCGATTGATCACCGCGTAATAGCTGGAATAAATATTATTTACCACGCCACTGCCTGCGTTTATGGTCTGATTGTGCTCAACGGTTCCCTGACCGCCGTTGTCTACTCCAAAACGCAGATCGTCTGTGAATCTGGAGGAGAATTGAATGATCAGCTGTGGATTGTAAGCCGCATAGGCCCCGCTTAGCGCAAGGTCAATGTCTTCCGGAGTGGTCAAGGCGCCCTCTGCAGCTACGGAATCTACCGGAAGTATGTCCGTAGCGTCACGGCAGCCTGCAAACAGCAGCGCCACCGAGGCGATATATATAAATAACTTCTTCATGATTTCAATTTTTAAAAGGTTAAGTCTAAACCGAGTGTAAATGTTCTGGCGGTCGGGAAATCGAAAAAGGAAGATCCTGTATTGGTCTCCGGATCGAAGCCTCGCCAACGACTAAAGGTTAACACGTTCTGTCCTTGCATATAAATACGCGCAGCTGCAAACGGTTTCTTCTTGAACTGTTCTCCACGCAGGGTGTAGGACAGCACAATATTTCTCAAGCGCAAAAAGGAACTGTTTTCCAAATAGCGGTCTCCAGCTTGAAATCTAAATCCGCCCAAGTTGGGATCCGGAACATCGGTGATGTCTCCCGGCTGACTCCAAGCGTTAAGCACTGTGGTGCTCTGATTGGCAAATCCCGCTAAAGAGGGATCCTCGGTTACCGCAAGGGAACCGTTAGTGCGGTACTGCTCCGCAGCAAAACTCCAAAGGCAAGAAAGTCCAAAGCCTTTGTATTGTACATCGGCACCAAAACCACCGCTGTAGAGCGGCTGAGTACCCTTTCCTAGGAAAACGGCATCATCTGGATTGAACTGATTGGTGATCTGCCCGTTGGCGTCTAAATACAGTGGTTCTCCGTTAGCCGGATTCACACCTGCATAGCGCACCAAGCGGAACTCTCCAATAGATTGACCCACTCCAAGATTACCGACTCGCTCTTCTCCGTCAAAAAGACTGAGAATCTCGTTGTCGTTGTAGTTCACATTACCGTAGAGGTTGACAAAGAGCTGCTTGGCTTCATTGCGCACCAAGGCATAATTGAATTCAAAGTCAACCCCTTTGTTTCTGAGCTTTCCGACATTGTCTGGGAAGGTGTTGAAACCTGAAGTCAGAGAAACGGGGCGAAAAAGCAAGGCATCTCTGGTGGTGTTGGAATAGAAATCCAGGTTTCCACTAAAGCGGTTCTCAAAGAAGCTGAAATCAATTCCAAGATTGGCCTGGGTGGTTTCCTCCCACTTCAGGTTATCATTACCAATAGCGCTTGGAACTACACCTGGCGTAGCATTGTAGCCAATGGCTGGAGAAAACAGACTGAACTGCCCAAAAGGAATAAACAGCTCCTGATTTCCTACCGTACCATAACTGACACGCAAGGCGAGCTCATTAACCCACTCTTGTTTGGCCATAAAAGCTTCATTGGCAATATTCCATCGGCCGGAAACGGCATAAAAAGTTCCGAACTCATTCTCATCTGGGAAAAAGGACGATCCATCACGACGCAAACTGGCCTGCAGCTCATAACGCTTGTCGTAACGGTAGCTCAGCACTCCAAAGTACGAGAAGAGCCCGCGATCGTTCTGAGATCCAAAAAGAATGGGGATGTACGGTCTGGTTTCGGCTCCGCCTTGTAACTCTACCACTTGCCCAGAAGTGATCCCGTTGATTGACTGCTCAAAAAGCGGATTAAGTCCAAAACCGACAAAACCGAAGGAACGCACATGCCGTTTATTGTACTCGGTAAACAGCGAGGCCGTTACATCGTGCACATCCCCAAAGGTGTTCTTATATTTTAAACTGGCGTTGAAATTCAAGCGCAGGTCTCTAAAATCACTTTCTTGGCGCGAGCCTTTCAGATCAGAATCCGCAGTGGGTGTAATTAAACCGCGAATACTCCCTGGTGTAGTGATAATGGTCCCGTTCTGTTGGCGGTAATCCGCTCCCAAAAGGGCTCCTAACTTGAGATTCTTGGCCAATTCATAAGAGGCGTCCAAGGAACCGATCAAGCGCAGTTCTTCTTCATTATCGGTGTTGAAAGTGGCCGTATTCAGTGCCAAATAAGGCGTGTTGAGAAAGCCATTGGCTCCCGAGGCATTGATGGATCCATCCGCGTTAAGCGCTCCAGAAGCCACAGTACCAAAGGTGTTCAAACTTCCATCAGCATTAAATGCGTCCTGAAACGGCAAACCGATATAAGGCACAATGAACGGATTGTCCAACTGACCTCCTGTATTGCCGCCACGAGCGCGATCGACCACAAAATTACTCTTGCTAAAATTCGCTGTGAATTGACTGGAGAGCTGAAAACGGTCTGAACGCACTTCATTGTTCGTTCTAAAGGTGAATCGCTGCAAGGAAGATCCTAAAGTGATTCCCTCCTGCTCAAAATAACCCAAGGAATTGAAGCTTCTGCTGTTCTCACTACCGCGAGATACGGCGATCTCATGAGAAATGGTCGTTCCATTTCTAAAGAAGATATCGCTCCAATCCGTGTTGATCTGTGCAAGATCTGCGATCTCTTGATCAGTCAGGCCGTTCCCGGCTCCTGTACCGATGAGTCTTTGGTATTCCAACAGCTCACGCGAGGATAGCACGTCAAAGTTCGGATCGGGTTTTAAGGAAACACCATACTGAGAACGATAGGTCAAAGTGAGTGGGCTGTTAAACTTACCGCGTTTGGTAGTCACCACGATCACCCCACCGGCTGCACGGCTTCCGTACAAGGCAGAAGCAGAAGCGTCCTTAAGGACTTGAATGTCTTCAATGTCGTTGGCATTCAAACTGCGGAAGTTGTCTTGGTCTACAAAGACTCCATCAATTACAAACAGCGGTTCACTGTCGCCATTAAAGGAATTCACCCCACGAATGGTAATGGTTCCCTGTTGTCCCGGCTGTCCAGAACCTGTGGCTACGTTAAGTCCGGCAACACGTCCCTGTAAGACCTGATCTAAGGAAGCAATAGGCACTTGCTCTACTTCTTTGGCTTTAACCGTGCTCACGGCGGCCGTTGGATTCTCCAAACCGTAAATAGGCGCTGAGATCACGACAGTCTCTAAAGCTTCGGACTCCAGAACCACGTCGATCTGGCTGCGTCCATTAATAGCGACTTCCAATGGCGCGGTTGATACATACGAAAACACCAGGGTTTGACTGCCATCTACATTGATGGTATACGTTCCGTCAAGGTCGGTTTGTACCCCTAAATTGGTGTCTTTGATTTGCACAGTGGCTCCAAACAAAGGAAAGCCCTCTGTGTCTGATACGGTACCTGTTACTGTGAGCTCTTGCGCCATCCCTAGCCAAGGGACCAACAAGAATAGCAAGCAGGCATTTTTCAAAATACTCTTCATACTAGCAAATTTTGATGAAACAAAAACGAGGCTTTAAAAGCAGAGCTGCTCTTAAATGCGCTAGTACAAAGATTTAATGGAAACCCAGGCTTTATGGGTGCAATGGATAAGGATTACCCTTTACCTTTTTAAAGTTTACCTAAGCCCGTTCGGGCTTTACCTTTACCTTTTTAAGGAATGTAAGCCTATGTATATAAGGCTTTTACGTATTGTGAAGGAGTAACCTCGTTGATCTTTTTGAACGATTTGTTGAAGGTCACCTTGTTGTTGAAGCCTACCTCGTAAGCCACGTCTATGATGTTCTTCTCACGCTCGGTATCGGCTTTGAGAATTTCCATAGCTTCCTTAATTCTGTAGCTGTTGATCAGCTCAAAGAAGTTCTGTCCAAAATGCTCATTAATGATCTGAGAGGCGCTGTGACGTGTAGTCCCTAAACGATCCGCCAAAGAGTCGAGATTAATATCGTTCTCCCGATAGATCTTCTCTTCATCCAACAAACGCATGAGCTGGTTTTTCAGTTCAAGAGAATAACTATTGGTCAAACCAGAGTTCTTGTATTTGAGGTAGTTGGATTCTAAATGGAAGCCCATCAATACCTTTGGACGGCTGTAGGCCACATAGGCGACATACAATACCATACCAGACATTAAGATCAACTGGGAGTTGAAAATAAGCCCTGTGTTGATATCGGCCATCAAAAGAATACCGTAGATCACATATACTAAGGCATACAAGATCTGAAAGCCCACAATGTTGCGCTGCCACAAATACAATGGTGTTTGCACTTGGGTACGATGTGTTCTGGTCTTTAAGAACAACATGAGCGTCAATGAGGCGTAAACGATCAAAGAAATGATCTTACCTCCTGCAACAATCTGACCGTAAGGGTTAGCACTGTAAGTTCCTAAACCAAGCATCATACGCAGCTTTTCTTCTGCGGTTAAAGAATAAATGGGTAGAAACATGATCACCAATGCCAATGTTGGTAATAAATGCAGGGCATCGATTATTCTTGGTTTATAACCTGTCTTGATTCGTCTAAAATAGAAGTACAGCAGCGGTCCATAAAGGAAAGAGAATACCGTAGACATACTTTGTGTATGCGGTAATTCAAAGGTGTAATTCATGGTGTATAATCCGACGTGGATGATGAACACAGAGTGGATGAGCAAAAAGAGGCTCAAAAAGAGTGCTGCGAGCTTATCCTTTCGTTTTCTGATGTTGATGATAAAGACTATGAAGAACCCAATAAGCCCTGAATAGATATAAAAGAGCGCGATCCATTTAAATTGAGGCACGTATTGATCTACTAACGATATATACTCTGGTGCGTCAGAAATGTAATTGAACGAGCTGTGCTCTACAAAGTGAAAGTCTAGAGTTCGCTTTACGTATTTGTCAATGTAGATGGCAGCGGTCTCTGCATCATTGGTCTTTGCGGCCTTAAATGCCAACTCGCGGAACATGAGGACAGAATCTATCTGAACTTCCTCTTGCATATGGGCTGATGAGATCTGGGCAAAAGAAGTTGTGCCGCTCAAAACGAGGAGCAGTAGCACAATTGTTTTTTTGAATTTCGCCTGGATGGTTAGCATAGCCGAATTTTACATTAAAGATAAGCCTCAACAAGGTAAAATAAAAGCGGACCGTAATTCCCGATAGAAGTTTACTCGTAAACCTTTATCAGGAAACCTATGTAACTACTTGTCTTACAAATATATAAATCACCTCTCAAAAACGAGCAAAATTTTAACATCTGTAAAGCAATAGATTCGTTAAACCTTGTAAGATCTTTAGTAATTGAACAATTTACCCTCAAAATACCCTGCAATTTTATCACTTTTTGGCATTTATTTATGAGAAAGGAAGCTTACCTTTAAACCATGTCAAACAGACTGAGAAATCTTCTGCTATTCATTACTCTCTTAAGTGGTATTTACACATCACAAGCGCAAGAGATCGCTGTGTTGCAATACGGTGGTGGTGGAGATTGGTACAGTAATCCTACAGCGGTTCCTAATTTGGTGCGTTTTTGCAATCAAGAGATCGGGACGGTGATGAAAGATAGAATTACCAGCGTAAAACCAGGCAGTATTGATCTGTTTAACTATCCGATGTTACATATGACGGGACACGGCAATGTCTATTTTTCTGACGAAGAAGCCGAGAATCTACGCGCCTATTTGTTAAGCGGAGGCTTTTTACACATTGACGACAATTACGGTATGGATCCTTATTTACGCAAAGAGTTGGTAAAGATCTTTCCAGACAAAGAATTGAGGGAATTACCAGCCTCCCACCCTATTTTTAGCGCGCACTTTAAATTTCCAGAAGGATTGCCCAAGATCCACGAACACGACAGTGGCAGACCTCAGGCCTTTGGGATTTTTGAGAATGATCGTCTTTTACTATTGTATACTTTTGAGTCTGATATAGGCGATGGCTGGGAAAACCCAGAGATCCACAACGATCCGCCAGCCGTGCGTCTCAAAGCCTTGCAAATGGGCGCTAATATTGTCAAATTTGCCTTTAATCAATAAAGGTGAATCAACTTACTCACGATCAAAATCCATTCAAGCCCAAAAGCTTTCCCATAGCCTTACTTACGGATGGCGTGCGCTCTCCAGCCAATATTGGCGGGCTTTTTAGACTGATGGATGCTTTTGGAATTAAGGATATTTTCTTGGCTGACTCTCAGGTTGATTTGAACTCCTCCAGACTCAAGCGTACTGCGCGTGGCACCGAACGAAAGCTTAATATCCTAGCCTATGACACTGCAGCCGATGCCCTTGCCGCTATTCAAGAGCAGCGTCCTGAAGCAAAATTGATCGCCTTGGAGATCACGTCCGACAGCGAAGTGATAGACAGCTTTGAAGTTGCTTCTACTGTAGAGTATATCTTAGTTCTCGGCGGAGAGCTTCACGGAGTAAGTGAGCCCATTTTAGCGCAATGCGAAAAGGTGGTTCACATCCCTATGTACGGCAACAACAGCAGCATGAATGTGACCCAGTCTGCGGCTATTGCGCTGCATACACTAACTCAAAAGCTTTTGTAGTTGCGCTGCTAAATGCCTACTTTTAATTCATCAAACTGACTGAAATGACCTCCAAGACCATCTCCAATGGAATTTTACGTGCAATAGGAATACTGGTCGCAATCGCCATGCTTATTTGGTTTCTTTACCAAATACGCTCAGTTTTGGTCTATATCTGCTTGGCGGCAGTGATCACCTTGATCGGCAGACCCATCGTGGTCTTTTTAAGAAGACGCCTGCGCTTTGGAAATACTTTGGCGGTAATTAGCACCATTACGCTGATGTTTGGGGTCTTTTTAGGAATCATGTCGCTTTTTATTCCGCTTATTGCCAAACAGAGTAAAAACCTCTCCCTGCTGAATATGAATGGCTTGCAGAGCAATTTTGAATCACTTTTTGATCAAGCCAATGCCTATTTCTCTAACAAAGGCATTGATATCCTGACTTCATTGGAAGAAATGGACTGGCTCTCTAAGATTGATTATAATGCCGTTCCAGACTTTTTGAATCATATCTTCGGAGCCTTGGGTTCCTTTAGTATAGGGCTGTTCTCTGTGCTGTTCATCACCTTTTTCTTTTTGAAGGACAGTGCCCTTTTTGACAATGCCGTCTTGAGTTTGGTGAAGAATTCTGATGAGAATCGGCTTAAAAAAAGCATTACCAAGATCCGCAACCTCTTGACGCGCTACTTTGTAGGCCTCTTGGCACAGGTGATGGTGATCTTTATTCTCTACACCATTTTACTGCTGATCTTTGGCATTGAGAACGCTGTGGTAATTGCGTTTTTATGTGCGCTGCTGAATCTAATTCCCTATGTAGGACCACTTATTGGTGGGGGATTGATGTTGCTTCTGAGCATGAGCAGTAATATAGGTGCGGACTTTCAGACCGTGATTCTGCCTACAACTATTTACGTTATGATTGGAGTGGTGATTGTGCAACTCATTGACAATTTTGTAAACCAACCGCTGATCTTCTCTTCCAGCGTTAAATCACATCCGCTAGAGATCTTTTTGATCATTATTATTGGCGGATTACTACTGGGAATTGTTGGGATGGTTGTCGCTGTTCCTGTCTACACGGCTGTAAAAGTAATTGCCAAGGAATTCCTTTCTGAATACAAGGTGGTACAACGCCTGACCAAAAATCTATAGCGTGAACCTGGAGCTTTTAGCATCTGAGGCGGTTCAGGCCTTTATTTTGCAACATTTAAAGGAGGATCCGCATCAATTGGCACTAAAAAAAAATGAGGTTGCTGGAGTGTCCATGCCGGAGATCGCGCAACAAGTGGCGGCTAGACAGCGCATCAAAGCCAAATTACCTAAGCTTTATGACCGAGCGGGTTTGGTGTTTCCTCCCAAGCTGAATTTAGAACAGAGCTCCTCGGAGCAGACGGCCAAGTACAAAGCCGCTTCACACAACGGAACGCGTCTATTAGACCTCACTGGAGGCTTAGGGATTGATTCTATGGCCTTCGCGGAGCGGTTTGAATACCTTACCTATTGCGAGCACAATGCAGCACTGGCGAAGCTGGCTGCGCATAATTTTAAAATCCTCGGATTTGACAATATTAGCGTACACATCGGTGACGGAACAGCACTTTTAAAAACCCAAGCTTGGGATATGATCTATTGCGATCCGGACAGGCGTTCTAAGGTACAGCGTGCCTTTAAACTGGAGGATTGTGAGCCCAGCGTTATTGCCTTACAAGATGAGCTTTTGGCCAACAGCGCTAAGCTACTGATCAAAGCCCCGCCGATGTTGGATCTGCAACAGGCGCAATCCGCTTTAAAGCATTTAAGCAGCATTGAAGTTGTTGCTGTTAAAGGCGAGGTTAAAGAACTCTTACTGCTCGCGGAACTCAATGCCACACAGGTCATGGAACGCGCGGTAAACATCGGAACCGATGACACTGTAACAGACATCATCACAGCAGATGCTGAGCCTCTGGCCTATTCTGATCCTCAGCGCTACCTCTACCTCCCTCATGGCGCGCTGATGAAGCTGCAGGCCTATGATTATATAAGCGCTCAATACGGCGTTCACAAGTTTGCGAAACACAGTCATGTTTTTACGGCAGACCGATCCTTTGATTTCCCAGGAAGACGCTTCCAGGTTATGGAGGTTTTGCCTTATGATAAACGGCAGATGAAATCCTTTCTTAAAAAGGACTATTTGGTCATTGCGAAGAACTTTCCGCTAACCGTGGCGCAATTGCGGCAGAAATTCAAGCTGAAAGACGCCGGAGACAAATACCTCATATTTACCACATTAAAAGACGGGAGTCGTATTGTGATCACAGCCGAACTGGATTTGTAAAAAAATCTAAGAATTGGTTGTGTTATCTAATTCGAAAAGTTAACTTTGCCTCCGCTAAAATCAGCAATGGTATTAGTGTTTATTGGAGAGGTGCCAGAGTGGTAATGGAGCAGATTGCTAATCTGTCAACGGGCAACCGTTGCCCGGGTTCGAATCCCGGTCTCTCCGCAACGATCTTACAAAGGATAAGCGTTACAATTTTAATTGTGCATGAACAGCCCGCCCGCCGGCTGGCCCGTTCGCTAAAAACATCCACTGGATGTTTTCTTAACGCTCCGTCCGGGGTGTAGCGTAGCCCGGTTATCGCGCCTGCTTTGGGAGCAGGAGGTCGCAGGTTCGAATCCTGCCACCCCGACAAAAGAAAAAGCCTGTACAGCGTAGAAAGTTTACTTTCTTAAGCGGTACGGGCTTTTTCTTTTAGCAACAAACCAAAACCAGGATCACGAGCGTGCCTCCTTCGCCGTAGGCTACGGAGGCTGAAGAGCGAGTAATCCTTTGGTTTGTTGCATTTCTTAAACAACAGATACTTGTTTCCGGTGAGCGAGGGAAACAAAAAAGCCAAAAAATCGCCCTGCGATTTTGGCTTTCTCTAGCAACATCCCCCACCCAGGATCTTTTGCGAAGCAAAAGAATCCTTTCATGAATACATCTTACAACAGTTTAGTTTATGCGTTGTTAACTCTAGCTATTTTTCTCTTTTTGGCAAATTAATTTTGTCATCAACAACCCATTTTTCATCTTCATATATTGATGAATATTTTAAGTGAAAATTCCATTGTGGGTCGTAATTTTCTGGATTCAATTTTAGATACTTTATAATTTGAGGTACGTTTTTAAGAGGTGCTTCGAATTCAAAAATTACGATTCTGTCATTTGGTGAAAGAGTTGTTCCATTGTCCAAACCACTTGTTTGTCTAAGAATTCCAAGAGTTTCTAGTTTATCAAATTTCTCAAAAACAAAAGTGCCAAAATCTAAAGGATACGTTTTGCCCTCAAATACAATGTTTGCAGTATTCACAATTGCAGGACCTAAACCTTTATTTGTTATTGATTGTTCAAAAATGACTAAGGAATCTATTGTAGTCTCAGATGAGGAAAATGACAATCTTGGTTTGACAGATAGTTTACTTTGCTTGCTTATTATGTTTGTTTGGTAAACAAAAATTATCAGAGTTAAAAGACTGATTAGCATTGCAGATAAACCAATTAATCTGTCTGTTTTTGGTAGCTTTAATTTACGCTTCATTAATTTGATTCATTTGAATTGGTAATCAAGTTTAAGGTAAATTCTAATTTAGTGTTCTTATTTGTCATATAATCTTCCCAAGTTTGTGGAACTTTATAATCTGGTATAATTCCTCTACCTATTTCTTTTGGATTAACGTCTATTTTAAAGTGTACGGTAGGAATGTCAAACTTGATTTTTGTTTTTGGAAGTTTTACATCTTCTGAATATCCACTAACATTGCCTTCGTAAGCTCCTCCAGTCTCCTCGCCAATAAATACTCCTCTATTTGTCATTTTTATCATACTTGCAAACTCAGCGCCACCAGAAAAGGTAACACCACTTGTTAGTATATATAATTTACCGTTATATATATAGTCTTCGTTAGGTTTCTGATAGCCTAAATCAGAAAAATAATCACTATAACAAGTGAATTCACCACGGTAAGCAATAGTATCCTTTAATTGCCACTTATCAAATATATAATCTTTATCATTTTTGTTTTTTAGATAAGCCGCCCTTAACATGGTGACTTCTTTATACTTTTTGATAACAGTTGGTGTTAGGTAGTGGAATAAAAGATTTTCATTGCCTTCAATTCCACCAACATTATCCTGTATATCAAGTATTAAATGCTTTATGTTTTGCTCCTTAATTTTTTTAAAAGATTCTTTATAAAAAAAAGGGAAATCTGATCTGCTGTAGAAGTCTGGAATACTTAAATAACCTACTGAATCATTAATCCGGCGATAAACGAATGACTCATATTCAAACTGTTTAAAATTAAATTTTCCGTTTTTAGATTTAAATTTTGTGAATTTTACAGCAGGTAATTGAAAGCTTTTAACCTTTTCGGTACCATATTCAATAACTTCCAGATTGAACGTTTCCTGTTTGCCATATACTAATCTGTAGAGTAAAGAAAGGTTAACACCACCTAACCATTCGTAGCTGGACGTTTCATTAAACCCGTCGGTTGGAATTAATGGTAACAGCCTGTTAATTACATCCTCTATACTTTTTCCGTTTATACTAATAATCCTATCGCCTTGTAATAGTCCTTTAGTATTATCGCCATAATTTTGAGTCACTACTAGCTTGGAATCGAAAAATTGGACACTTAATGGAAAGAATGATTTGGACAAACCTGTTTTAACCATAGTCCACGTAGGCAAATCGACAGAGCCGTGACCTTCATTCATTATTCCAAGAAGTTTTCGCATTATTTCATAGAATTCGAGTTTGGTCATTGGACTATCGATTTCATTTTTCAGCTTTTCAATTTTTGCGTCAACGATGTCTTTTTGTTCATAATTGTAGAATCCTTGGTGTAAAAGATGTAGCTGCTCTACTGCAAAATCAAAATCTATCAGTAGTTTTTCAGTTTTGAATTCTTTTTGCGAGAATCCTAATTGAAATAGAAATAATAATATGAATGTCAGCGTTGTCTTCATTTCAGATAGTTTAATTATCAAAGAGAAGAAAACTAATTTTTGCAGATTGGTATAATATTGACTTTTAAGGCAAGAATTTTTGCTGGTAGGTCGTGGGCCTTACACCAACAAATTTTTTGAACGCTTTTGAAAAATGTGAGATGTCGGTAAAGTTATATTCATAGGCCTTTTCGGTAAGGGTACATTGCTTTGTTATAGTCTCTTTACAATGAAATACTTTTTTCATAAGCGTATAGTGCACAGGTGTAATACCTGTAGTGTCTTTAAACTTTCGTGAGAAGCTATATTTGTTGAGATTGGCAATACTTGCCAATTGGTCTAGGCTTATATTTTCTTTTATATGTTGCTCAATATAAGTCTCTATATCTTCCCAATTATCTAAAGGCTTGCTGATTTTTGGTTCTTGGGTCAATTCGCTATAAGAGGACAACTTTACAACAAACTCTTCTAATAATGGTTTTTCCACTTCAGTTGAAGTAATCATTATCTTTTCAAACAATTCATTAAGTTTCAAGTCTCTTATAACTCTATTATCAAAATGGAACGTCTTGCCTAAGGGAAGTATTTCTCTTATTAATGCGTCTGAAACGTAAAGCGTGTCAAATGATAGCAGGTTTGTTTCAGAATACATAGGATTAGCGTGCAGTTCATAGGGATGTGTAATGGTAATATCGTTAGCTTGTCCAACGAATTGTTTTTCCTTTATATTTATAAGTTCAACGCCTTTTTTAATTAGCGATATGCAAAACTCAGAATGATAATGAAGTGGAAAAGCGTCTTTTTGATTTTTGAATGATAATTTATCCACAGTATTTTTCAGCTTGCAAGTGACGGTAACGTATAAGAATAGTAGCAGACTTTTGATCATTTACCATTCCGTTTGTAACCGCTGTTTGATTTATATATTTCAATTTGGTTGTAGCGATTAAACCGGTTTTTTTTTATACAATGTTGTACGCTGGCTTTTTTATAGCATAGTTGGCATTTCCAATTCGTTAATATTTGTCCTATTAGTTAAATTTAAGATTGTTCCTATAACTACAAATACATCATCTAACGGTGAGGCGTAGTCCATTGATGTGTTTGATTGTTAAAAATCTTCTATGACTTCTGGTGTCGCAATGTATCCTGGTTTCAACTAAGCTGTTCCAATTTTCGCTACAGCATTTTCTATATCCGACAGTTTTGTAATGTCCGTTTCAATCCATTTTCCGAATGGTGATTTTCTTCATGAGAGCGAAATTAACTCTTCACACTTATCACTCAAATATTTGGCTGTAGCTAATCCAATTCCACTACTACCTCCAAAAATTATTATTCTTCCGTATTTCATTTTTCAGGTCTAATATGTTTATAATGTTTATTTCTCTTAAAAATCCATAATCTCTCCGTCTTGTGGAATTAGGGTTTTTTCCTTGAGATCTTTGCTTGCTAATTCAAATGCTAATTCTTTTCTTGTAATTGGACAATGATTAACTGCTTCTAAATGGTTAGCTATAACTTTGTTGGGTGAATTTTTAACGAATTTTATGATGTCTTCCATTCTCATCAATAATGGTTGGAAAAGGTCTAATTGAGCTCTACCGCTCGCTACCACACTAATATCTGGTTTGTATTCCGATAATACTTTGTGAACATCATCTGTGTAAACGGTATCAGCACTTAAATAGATGGATTTCTCATTTGGCAACTGTATATAAAATCCCATTACATTGCCCATAGGTTTGGCTATGAATCCATATCCGTGAACTGCTGGTATTCCTTCTATTGTACCTTCTAAAAATTCGGAAGTTTCCCAATAGTTTACTGTTTGTATAATATTTAATCCGCGTTTACGAAGTTTTTTTTCATCTTTTACACTACAGATTATAGGAATGTTTTTTGATTTTAGAAATGCTTCCGCTTTTTTGTCCAAATGGTCAGGATGCAAATGAGTTATCAAACAATGTGTAGTTTTATTCACAATGTCTATTGCATTGGCCGGTAAATCGATTATTGGGTTCTTTCTTGCTTTATATCTAAATAATGTAAATGTTGGTCCTGCTTTACCCTTTGCACCTAACATTGGGTCAACCAAAATTACCTTGTCTTTAGTTTCGATGACCATTGTAGCATTTCGAATGTGTGTTATCTTCATAATTTTGCCTTTCTAAAGGACAAAATTAGATTTACAGTTATTCAATTCCATTGATTTGAATCAAGAAACGCGTTTGCGAATTCTACTCAATGTTTCAGGTGTAATATTTAGAAAAGAAGCAAGGTGATATTGTGGAATAGTTAACAACCAATTTTGTTTATAAATAAGTAAATCGTTATATAATTCTTCGGGTGATTTGGTTACTCTGTTGTATTCAAAAAGTTCTTTTTGTTTTAATAGTTTTTGAAAAGATAAATCAATAAATGATTTACCACATTCATATTTTTTTAAAATTTGTCTGAAAGAATTTTTATCAATTACCAACAATTCTATATCCGTTAAGGCTTCTTGATATTTTTTAGTAGTTAAATCGTAAATAAACGATGATAAATCTGTAATAAACTGAGGTTCAGTGTAAAAATTTATGTTTGTTTCTCTGTCTTTAGATGTATAAAATTCTCTAACAATACCTTGATTCAAAAAACGTAATTGCTTTTCTTCTGTATTTGATATAAGAATTTTTGAATTTCGCTTAAATCTCTTTACGCTAAATAGGTCTAATAACTCTTTTAATCCATCTTTATTCAATGGATATTCTGTTTCAAAAAATGATGATATTTTGGTTAAATCACGGTTCATTTAGCTTGCGTACAACGGTTTTGTGTATGAGCAGTAGCGGATTTCAAACAACTACTTTTCAGATTACAATATACTTTAATCTAACAAAAAAGCGGTTCGAGTTAGCACTCAAACCGCTATTGTTTATACACTTTGTTAAGCACAGGCTTTTTTTACTCCATTGCTAATTTCGCATAGTTAGTTACTATTTCAGTACTTGCTCCTTTAAAAAAAGCTTTAAATTGTTCTTCAGTCATATTCGGATTTTCCATAAACTCAAAATTTGACCTAAAAATTATCATCGACTTGTTGTAGCCCAAGTCAACCACCTTGAAGCTATTTTTGACGTTTTTAGCTGGAACTCCCTCTACCACTTCCCATTGATAGTATCTTTGGGTATCATCAAATTGTTGTATTTTTTCTACATAATATCCTTTTCCATCAGGTGCTACGCATTTTCGTTCGCCACCAACTCCTTTGTTGCCTTTCCAAGACAGTTTGGCCACATATGAAGATATTTTATCGATGTTATCCATCTTCCTAATTTGTTCCCACACTTTATCTGCCGAAGCATCGACCTCTAAAGTGTATGACAAATCTGGATTGCTGTTCTGTGCGTTCACATTTGCTGTGAATAGTGTAATAGTGAATAGTGCTATTGCCGTTTTAAATATTGATTTCATTTTGCTGAATTTTAAGAATTAATAAAAGAATTGTTCGAGAATGATTTTTCCATTTTCGACTTGATAAATGATGATTTCATCCAACGCTACCTTGTTGCCATCTTTCATCGTAAAAGATGCCTTGTAAGGTAAAGCGATAAAATCTTTACTGGTAATTGCTTCGCCAACCTTTATCGAATGAAACTCTGCAATGTTTCCTTTCATTACCTCGTCCTTTTCTTTGATTGCTTTTACTCCTGTTAGGTTTGAGAAGTATGTCGATTGTGGTTCTATATGTTTAACCTTTTCTTGGTCAAACAAAGTGTCATAGATTTCTTCAAATTTTCCCTCTCGCAAAAGGGCTCCAAGTCTATTTGCTATTTCTTGATTTGTCATTCTATAAGTGTTTTTGATTTTGGATAATTGCAACTGCCGTATGTTATAGCAACCGCACATTATTTACTTTTAATTTCTGTTGGCTCTGGATAATTGGCCTTGATTTTCTCGTACACGCCATTGCCACCCGTTACTCGTTCTCCTGTTTCTATATAATGCTTAAGCCCTACAAGGGTACCTTTAAGTTGTTTACGAAACTGTCCCTTTGCGATGAAACCCATAAACGCAGGTTTTGTACGGAATTGAAACTCGTATTCTGCGGTAGAAGTACCATCTCCGTTATCGGTTACTCTGTAAAAGGCTTGTGAATTGTCTAAATTGAGCGGTAACTTTTTACCCTCAATAATAATATTCCGCATAATCATATCCTGATGGTTGATTTCTGCTATTTTTTCGTGAGACCATTGTGTTCCCTTTTCGTTGAAATTGCACTTACGCGTTGCACCAACCTCTCCTTTTAGTGAGCCATTTGTATATTCAGAGGTGTAGATGTAAGGTGAGAAGTTTGAAATTTCTCCATAGTCCAACACCATTGCCTCCCATACTCTTTCTGCTGGGGCATTGATTTCAAGTTTTACGTGTACTGTCTTGTATTTTTTCGCCATAGATTGAGCGAAGGTCGATGTCGAGGCCAAGATAGAAACCAAGACGATTGTTGCTTTTAATACATTTTTCATTCTTAAAGATTTTCCGATTTTTATTTTGATACAGTTATGATATAGGTGTTACAAAACTTACGCTACCGCTTTTACTTTTTTTTTGTTCTTTTTGATGTCCTTGATTTTTTCTGGGGAAGGCTTACCGTTTTCTACATAAAACTTAAAATCTTGCAAGGCGTCTTTTATAGTTATGCTCAAGTTTAATTTCATCATTGGCTTCATAATCACGCCAAGAATTCCTTGAGTTTCCCCAAGGAAGTGAATATGTACTTTAGTTCGATTGTCATTTAATTTGGTCAGATACCAATTGTTAAGACCGCTTTTTATGAATCCAGGAAACCCCTCAATCACTTCGTAGGATAGTTGTTGATTTGGTTTAAAAACATTTATTTTTTCCTTAATCGCTCCAAAAGAGGTATTGCAAGCCCTATTGCTACAATGCGCATCTTCAACTGCTGGTTGCCCAAAACTTTCGCTATGGTAAAGTCCACGAGCCCACTTGTAAGCATCGCCAAATTGATTGCCCAATATTCCCCAAACTTCAGAAATGGGTTTGTCGACTATGATTTCTTTTTTTACTTCCATATTTCTTTAACTTTTGATGTTCACAGTTTGGATACGGAAAAACGGATGGTGTTACAAAACCAAAAAAGCCTTTCAAGAATTAGTCTCGAAAGGCTTTTGAAAAAGTGTTGAACAAATTAGTTTATACGCAAGTGTTTTCTTAAATCATCGTCTTTAAGCAACTCGTCCACTATGGTTTTCTTGCCAAAATCTTCTTTGGTGGGATGTTCTCTAAAAAGTTCGGTGTATTTGTCTTCGATGGTGTCCATCAATTCTGTATGGTTTTTAGAAGCGTAGTCTTTGATTTTCTTTGTTGTATCAATGTTGAAAACCATTGTGTCCTCATTCAAATAGCCCGATTGCTTTAGAGCCTTAGTTTTTTTGGGACATCTACACGGATTTGATTTTTTGACCAATCCGCATTTGTTGTTCATAAAATTGTACAGTTCTTTTCTTGCTCTGTGCAATTTTATTCTAAAGTTCTGTGGCGAAATCTCAAAAATATCTGCACCCAAGTTGTGGTCTATGCCAAAAGTATCGCCCAAAATATAAATGAGCCGTTGCTCTTCGTTTAGGCACATTAGCATACCCGACATACAACTTATCTGCATTTCTTTAGATAATTCGGCGTACTCAATTTCTTCTTCTTTAGTCAATGCTGGGTTTGGGATATTGTCTAAGGTATCACCATAATACTCAAAGGAAACAAACTGGGGATTTTTTGATTTGCGTTTGGTCTGCAAAAACTCATTGACAACAATTCTATATAGCCACGTTTGAAATGCACTTTTGAATGAAAATTGGGAAAGGTTGGTAATCACTTTGATAAGGACTTCTTGTGTCAAATCCTTAGCATCAGTAGGATTGTGCGTCATTTTCCAAGCCACGTTGTAGATGAATGGTTGGTGTTTTCGTATCAATTCGTCTAATGCGTTACGGTTACCATTCAGCGATTTTTCTACCAAACTTCTGTCGGAATTTTTTGTGTCTTTCTTTGCAAGTGGATTGTGCATCTTTTTCACGGTTTTTCTTTTAGATGCAAATTTTGAATTGGTGTTACAAAGTTTTTTTCAGCTTGTGCCTAACGTCCCCGTATACTGCTGTAACGAACTATTGCGAAGCAATAGCAAATGTCCGGTGGACATTTGGTGGAGGCATCCCGAAGGGAAGGCTATCTCTTTGTTTACAGTCTAGGTAACGTTGTTTCTTTTTAAATTAAATTTTCTTCTCTGCCACCCTTGCCTTGTGAGCAATGGTTGCTTCGCAACGTCCCCTCATCAAAAGGTCTACTAGACCTTTCTCTTCAAGGAATATGCGTTGTTGGTAACTGTTTAAGATAGAATTTGATCTATTGATTCGTAGTCCACACCTATGGATTTAAGAATGAACTTGGCAAATTCAACTTCAGTTTCTTTATACTTTTTAAACAAGTCCATTAGACCAGTAAGATATAATCTTTCATTAACTGTTGTGGCCTCAAGACTTTTAGCTTTCGAAATGCCTTCATTTACTTTTTGCTGTAACTCAAACCACTCGATTTGCCTTTTCATTCTTTTAACTATCTCATCATCACCATCATTATAAATATCTCGTAATGTATAATTTGGATGTCTTGGATCGATAGTTTCTTTAAACTGATTAATGCCAAGATTAAAGATTGCTTGCCCAAATCGTTGATCAGGATGATCTTTTAAATACGACTTTAAAAGTTCCAATATTTGATGATGCTCTTTTTTCAATTAAATTGTTGCCAACGGTCTAGTTTATGAGCAGTAGCGGATTTAAACGACTACTTTTCAGATTACAATTTACTTTTTTTATATGAAAAAACGGTTCGGGTTAGAACCCAAACCGCTATTGCTTAGAAACGTTGTTAGGTGCAGTATTTTTTCACGATTTTATTTTCCGTCTCTCTATTTCTATGAAGTCTTGAATGTTTTTTACTTGACTATCGATGTCTTTGACCTTTAAAATTCCATAAATCAAACTACGTTTTTTTCCGTCCGTAAGCTGGTCAAAGATTCGTTTGGATTCGGGCTCCTGCTCCAAAAAGGCGGTCAATACTTCTGGTATATCAACTCCCAATTGGTCTGGGTCTTTCTCGATTTTGTATTCAACTGTGTCGCCAAGTTCTTTTTCTAATTGGTCAAGGTATTTACTTGCAAGAATTATAAAGTAGTTACCATCGCCCAAATGGTTTAGTCCGCAACGATAGGTAACATTTTCATCAATCGTACAAATCAATCGTGTTGCTCTTTTACGACTAAATTGTTCAATAATTTTTGAATCAATTTTCAAGTAGAAGTAGCCACCTTTTCGTTTTTCAAGTTGTTTGATTGACTGCGTGTCTTGATAAAAATCCATTATTGTTCTTTTTCTACGTATTCCTTTAGTCCTGCCAAATCTTTTAAGTGCATTTTGTGTGTCCAATTTATAATTCCAAAAATGTGCGGAAAGACGTGACTTGGTCGCTTTAATGTATTGTCAAAATACAGAGAAACATTGGTTTGATTTTCATTGATTGGTCTTAAATAGAAATGCATTTTTGTATGTTGCTCGAAAGGTGCTTTACTTGTAAGATAAAAGCTGACTTTTTCATTTTCAACAAGTTCAGTTACTTCTTGATAGCCGAACTGTTTTCCTTTTTGCAAATAGACGGTTTGAGCCCCAATTTGTCCATCCACATTTTTAACGGCACATTGTGAATTGGTTTCTGAAGGCCACGCAGACCAATCCATTAATTGTTCCTGAAATCTTACTGCATCGTAAACTTTTTTAACTGGTGCGTTTACTCGGATTTCCTCAACGTACTGGATTTTGGTAGGAAGTTTGAATACTAAAATTAGTAAAGCAACTAAAATTCCAATACCTGTTGCTATTAAGATTGTTGTTATCATCTTTTATGTGTTTTGTTAGACGGTTACAAAACTAAAAATGATAATTTCAGCAATTTTTGCCCTATGGCAAAAAAATCAATCTTTTTTTGCTCTAACTCTGCTCAACGAACTTTGGGTAACTCCAATAAAGCTTGACACATATTTCAAAGGATATTTTTCGAGCCAATTCTTCTCTTTTTCCACTCTTCGATAGCGTTCTTTGGCGTCTTCACTTTGGAAGGATATGATGTTTCTGGACATACTCGCAAAAGCCTCCTCAACCGTTCTTCTCAAAAGTGTGTTGTATGCAATAGACTTCAGAGCAAGTTTGTCACTTTTTTCCTTTGTAATTCGATAGACCAAACTATTTTCCAGACTCTCAATGGACACAAGTGCAGGACTTTGATTGAGGTAACTGTCCAATTCCGTGAATATCTGTCCCTCTTGACCAAGCCAAACGGTAAATTCTTTATCTTCTTTCATATAATAAAGTCGAACCGCTCCACTTTCGACAAAGAAATATTGATTACAAATGTGTCCTTGTTTCAATAAAAAGTCGCCTTTTTCAAGTACGGTCAATGTCAAATTATCGTAAATCTCGTTTATCTCGGATTCCGTGCCATTTGATAGTCGTTTTATTTCGGATTTTAATTTGTTCACGGATGTTTTTTAATATTGCACCTAACGTTCTCGGCTATGAGTAGTTGCGTGGTTTAGCGGTTAACTTTGCAAGTACACACCAAATTGAAAATCCGCGAGGATTTTCAGAAGTAGGTGGGAACAAGCAATTACTTGTAGCCAATGTTGTGCATCGTTATTTGTTAGTGTCCAATATTTGGTCATACATTCCAGACATATGATTTACCAAACCTTTGTTTGTATTCTCGATAGAGCCTCCTTTTAATGGTGGTTTTGGGTCGTATTCTAAGTTCAGCATTACCAACTTTGCATAAGTTTCTCCTTTAATTTCGTTGACAAGAGCTAAGCTCATATCAATTCCAGCAGAAACTCCAGCAGAAGTCCATAATTTCCCGTCTTGGACATATCTTTCTTGGACGAATTCAGCATTGTAAGACTCAATCTTTTCCTTAGCTCGATACCAGTTTGTTGTAGCTTTTTTATTTTTTAAAAGTCCCGCTTCACCAAGAATCCAAGCACCAGTACATACGCTTGTTGTATATTTTGTTGTTTGGTCAATTTTTTTAATCCAATTAATTAAATTTTGATTTTTACTTGCTCGAACAGTTCCAACAGTACCTCCAGGAATTAGTAAGATATCAAGTTTATCAACTTCTTCTATAGTTTTTGTAACTGAGATTTCAATTCCAGAACTTGTCTTTACTGAGCCTTTTTTCTCAGCCACAAAAAAAACATCAGTACCAATCATACTGGATAATACAGAATGTGGTCCAAAAGCATCTAAGTCAAAAAATCCATCATAGACTAAAATACCGATTGAATTTATTTTAATTTTTTCTTCAGTCAATATTGCTTGTCCAATTTCTTCATCAGTTAAAATTTTTTCATCAATAGCTTCATTTTCATCAGTCTTAACTTTGGTGTTTTCTTGACATGAAAGAATAAATAGAAATAATAAAATTGTAAGGTGTTTCATATTCGTTTTCTAATGTTGCACAACATCCCCGTATACTGCTTTAACGAACTATTGCGAAGCAATAGCAAATGTCCGGTGGACATTTGGTGGAGGCATCCCGAAGGGAAGGCTATCTCTTTGTTTACAGTCTAGGTAACGTTTTATCTTTTTAAATTAAATTTTCTTCTCTTCCACCCTTGCCTTGTGAGCAATGGTTGCTTCGCAACGTCCCCTCATCAAAAGGTCTACTAGACCTTTCTCTTCACGGAATATGCGTTGTTGTGCTTTCGTTATTTACATTTTTTATTTCTTAAAAGTTTTATGGGTTCTTGTATTTCTTGCTTTAAATTAGAAAAATGTTGTTTCTGCCTAATTTGCATACCCAAAATAAAAACAAGATTATCCTGAAATTTAATGAATATAGGGTGAGTAGGGTCGTTGGTCCAATTCGTTTTCGGTAATAAAGCAATATGTTCTTTATCGAGTTCTCGATTCATATAATCAATATCTTGATACCCTAATTCGGTAATAAGCTCAAAATCTGTATATCTTTTAACAACTTCATTCCGATTTTCTTTTAATAGATTTAAAGTGTTGTTCAAAAATGTACTGTGCTGAATCAGTCTGTTCTTTAATTTAATATCAGTTAACAGTTTTAATTGTCCCGAAGATGTTAAATCATCGAAGGTAATGTTACTGGGTGTAGAAACATCGTGTCTTAAAGCAACTACAAATTTATTCAGGATTGAACTTCTATCATTTGGTATGTTGTTTAAATCTTTTAAAAGCTCTTTGGTGAGTTTTATTCTGTTGATTGTCAGCTCATAATTTTCATCAATTAACTTCTCATTGAGCTCGAAGTCATCTAAAATTCTACAGTAATAATCAGCCTCGGCAATTTTATTTTTTCGATTTTCGTTCCAATTGTTAATTTGAAGAGCAATTAGTATTCCTATTACAACCAAAATTATTTCTCCAATAGCATATTTAAAGTACTTTCCGGTTTTTCTTTCGGAAAGTAAATTTTGTCTAATTTTTCTAAAGAATTTTATCATTGGTTAGCGGTTTCTGATAATGAAGCACAACGTCCCCGTATACTGCTGTAACGAACTATTGCGAAGCAATAGCAAATGTCCAGTGGACATTTGGTGGAGGCATCCCGAAGGGAAGGTTATCTCTTTGTTTACAGTCTAGGTAACGTTGTTTCTTTTTAAATTAAATTTTCTTCTCTTCCACCAAAGCCTTGTGAGCGATGGTTGCTTCGCAACGTCCCCTCATCAAAAGGTCTACTAGACCTTTCTCTTCACGGAATATGCGTTGTTGGCCAACGTACTCCTTTAAATCTTCACAATTTTTGAGGTTTGATATCCAGAATCTGTATGCAATACAATAAAATATAATCCCGACCTCAGCGAAGAGATGTCTACTTGATCAAACTGATCCATAATACTTTTCAATTGATTACCCAATGAATCAAATATTTCTATGCGTCTGATTAGATTCACATCTGATACATTGAAAATTCCAGAAGTTGGATTTGGATAAATTATTAACCTAGGCTCTGTGAATTCATCAACGTTTAGGATTGTTAAGTTCTCATACCAAGCAATCGTGTTATCATTTTGAGAAGCAGATAGAACATCCATATCTCCATCATCATCAACATCCCCAGCATGAACACCTGTTGCAAATGTTAGGGTATTTATTATGTTTTGTTTGGGACCAAAATTACCAAGACCGTCTAAATTTTCGCACCATCCTACCTCAGAGGTATTTTCAACGGCCGACGGAGTAGATGTATAAAGTACATCATTATCTCCATCATTGTCTAGGTCTGCCGCGTGTAGGTGGAATGCCCCAATCAAATCTAAGGCGATAATTTGCTCAGGTCCAAAGTTTCCTGATCCATCATTCTCATACCACACCAATCGTCTCGGAAAAGCAGGATTCGCGATTATGTCTAAGTCGAGGTCGCCATCTAAATCAACTAAGAATAAATTGGTAGTTGAAGCCGGTTCGGTAACCGAGGCGACCGGGTTTTCAGAACCAAAATTTCCTAGCCCATCTAAATTTTCAAACCAAAAAATGATTGTTGAACCTGACGCTGATGCAACTATATCATAATCACCGTCATCATCAAGGTCACCTGCTTGTACATTCCATCCATTACTAATAGATGAAATTACTTGAGCCCCACCAAAGTTACCTGCACCATCATTTTCATGCCAGGCCAGAATCCCATCACCCGTAGATCCTGTTATCACATCAATATCATTATCAGAATCCAAATCCACTGCGATAACGGAAAGTGGATTGTTAGCTGAAGAGGAAATTATCTTATCATTACTATAATTGCCTAAACCGTCGAGATTTTCATACCATACCAACCTGTCTAATGACAAGGACGTTGCCAAAATATCAATATCTCCATCACCATCAAGGTCTGCAGCAGTTAAAGCATAGGATTCTTGTAAAGAAACGTCCACAACTATAGGAGCTCCAAAAGCACCTAAGCCATCTTCGTTTTCATACCACGCGATATTAAAGTCACCTGAAATACTCCTGCTTGCAGATAAAACATCCAAATCCCCATCACCATCAATGTCTGCGGTAAAGACATCTCTTGCAAGTTGAGCCTCATCAGTAATGATCTGTTGAGGCCCAAACTGTCCATAAGTCCAAGAATGGATAAAAATTAATATTCCTGTAATTGTCTGATTTAGGGACATTGTTGATGTTTTAGAACCACGGGGAGTATGATGGCTAACGTCCCCGTATAAACCACGTGCGTACGAGTTGCCTGGCCTACACTAAGATGTTTCTTTTTGTTTTAATTAAAGTTACTAGTTTCTGGGGAGGCCGCAAACTAGCCATGCGGATTTATGCGTTGTTGGCAATTGTGTTACTTTGCTTCTTAACAACATATGTTTTGGCAATGAAATCCTTTAATGATCTTTGATATTTACTCATGTCTGAAAGATAAACTACAATATCCACTAGAGTTGAATATGACAAAAATGAAGCTATCGTTGTCAATAAAGGATATTCCTCACCCATTCTCATGCCAAATTCTATTACGCCGTCTGATCCTGTCACGTAAGAATTATTAAATGCAAAGAAATGCACAACTATGTAAACTAGAGAAGGAACTATTAATATTAAACTTCTCATTAAAGATCTTTGTAGATCGATATAGTTGTAATTAGTATCAGTTACCTCAATTTTCATTGCAATTTTCCCGAGAGTGGCATTGTACTTTGCCTCCATGTAAGGCTTATAAAGTATTGCTATCAAAGTAAAAAGGAGATAAATCCAAAAGCTTTTGAATATAGAGAAGTTCACAGAATTGACTAAAAAGGTAAGCCCTCCTATTAAAATTGCATCTATTAAACTTGCAAAAAACCTATCTGAAAATTCGGCATGTTTTCGTGTTTCACTATTCATTTCTAACATAATTGCCAACGTCCCCGTATACTGCTGTAACGAACTATTGCGAAGCAATAGCAAATGTCCAGTGGACATTTGGTGGAGGCATCCCGAAGGGAAGGCTATCTCTTTGTAAACAGTTTACGTAGTGTTGTTTCTTTTTAAATTAAATTTTCTTCTCTTCCACCAAGGCCTTGTGAGCAATGGCGATTATGCGTTGTTAGGTGCTGTATTAATCACTAAATATGATAGATACACCAATCACAATTAGAACTAAAATCACCAAACTTAGTATTAAAGCCCGTACTGGTTTTAAAGATATCTCATATCTATTTATACCTGTTGACTCGATTCCAGAGTCGATACCATTTTTAACTATTATTTCATCAATTATTTCTCGATCGGCTTCCTTCAAATAGTAACGTATCGAATCTGAAACGCCAATTTGCTTTTCCACATCTGTAAAATATTCAATCCCATTATTTCGAAGCTCTTCTTCAAACATAAATCGATTCTCCATAAGGATATAGAGTTTGAAATGTGGGCTCTTATTTATATCTAAATTCAAGGTTTTTGTGAATATTGCACCTAACGTCCCCGTATACTGCTGTAACGAACTATTGCGAAGCAATAGCAAATGTCCAGTGGACATTTGGTGGAGGCATCCCGAAGGGAAGGCTATCTCTTTATAAACAGTTTACGTAGTGTTGTTTCTTTTTAAATTAAATTTTCTTCTCTACCACCATAGCCTTGTGAGCAATGGTTGCTTCGCAACGTCCCCTCATCAAAAGGTCTACTAGACCTTTCTCTTCACGGAATATGCGTTGTTGGCTTTAGTTATTTCAATTCTTGATATACACTTATTAGTGATTCAAATCGCGGCTTGTCAGGATTAAAGTACTTTTTTTTGTAGCTCTTATTTTCAACTACGTTAATGATTTCATTTTTATATTCTTTTCGAAATCGATCTTTATCAATTTTATTATCTAAATATAGCATGCAGGCGCGGTCATATTGATTAATGAAATCTTCAACAATTGAGTAGAAAAATTTTTTCTGATAAGATAAATCCTTCTTCGGGTTCTCGTTTTGGGTCTTCTGATATTCTAAACCAAAGTCATTGACTTTTGTTCGGGCCGATGAAATTGAATTTCGAATTTCAATTTCAATAGCACCTTGTGAAATTTTAATGGCCTCTTCAGCTTTCGCCATTGTAGTTTTGTTGTTGTGATTATTTGCCAGACGATCAATGATACTCACAAACAACGCTAGAATAGAAATAATGATAGAAGCATGCTCTAATTGAAAAGCAATGAAACACATTTATCTTTTAGGTGGTTTAAAATCATTAATGATTTCATTTATTACATCCATAACATCGGAGTTATCACTCCTTTGTTTTTCTTGCTCAAGTTTACCTAGAATTATTACTTGCTCATTTAAAGGCAACTTTCGCAGTTCCCTTTTAATGGACATAACCTCAAGCGATTTAAACCTAGCTTCTTTTAATCGCAGAACAATTTTTTTGTGATCCATTTATCCCTTATATTAAATTAATAATCAACAATATACTTTATCTAAATTGTGGGGAGGTTATAAAATAGCATTCTATATCAACAAAGATTTCAACAGCAAAAATTTAAATCATAATTAAAGCCAACGTGTTTGTGTATGAGCAGTAGCGGATTTTGTTCGACCACTTTTCAGATTGAAATATACTTAATTTAAACGGAAAAACGGTTTGAGTTAGTACCCAAACCGCTATTGCTTATACACGTTGTTGTGCCCAGTTATTACTTATATTCTTGGAAATACTGATGAACTAATTTAATCTCCTTTACCATTTGAAAAACTTTCCCGATTTCTGGATTATTTTGCATTGCCTTTGATGCTTCTTTAGCGTTTTCAACACGTTCCCAAAATACAAATTCTGCCCATTGGTTTTCTCCTTTACTATTTTCCAATACATAACGATTTTTATATCCTTCTGCCATTGATATTCCCGTTGAGTAAGCTTTTTTGAACTTATCTATTTTTCCTTCAGGTTGCAGTTGATAAACGACAAGTTCAATGACATCAGAATTACCATTATTCTTTGAATGAAAGTCGTTGATAGAATAGTGTTCAAATACCTCTGTCTTGTCAATAAGTCCAACAAATTCCTTTAATTCAGGTATGGTCATCATATCTTTTGCTGCCTGAATAGCATTTTCCATAGTATCCCATTCAACCCAATCGAATAATAGTTGTGGGTCATCAATAGATTGATAAATGGTTCGTTTTACAAAACCTTTAAGTTTTGCCAATCCTTGATTTGTTTGTTCTATGATTAATTGCTTGTTTTTTTCAGGATTTTCTTTAGCACGCCAAACTGCTACTTCGTAAGCCGAGGCTTTGTTCATTCCAAATATTATTGAATGTTCCATTTTACTTTTTTTAGTGTCCGACTTATTGCAACCAAATGAAGTCAAGACGATTAAACCAATGATTAAATTTTTCACAGTTCAAAAGTAGAATGGTGCGGTGACAGCCCTATGTCAACTAGGTTTGAAAACTTTCAAAATATTCTTGCAGATTGAAGTTGGTAAGTTTTTGAAAAGGCTCTAAAGTAGAGTACAAATGAATAATTCTATCTAATCGAAATTCTCTCACCTCATTCCGCAGATGGCAGAAAGTAATCACAATCCAAGCGTTATTGATAAAATATACAGCTTGTGGCTCAATTTTTCGATTAGTCAATTCTTTTTTATAGAGGGATTTATAAGTGATTTTAAGTTGCGTTTTACTGGAAATACTTCTTTGTATTTCTGAAAGCCAATTACTCTCAAATATCTCTCCTTTGCGAAAGCTATAAGTGCGTGATGAGAGCAACTCCAGATTGTCTTTTTGTAAGTTTTTAAGTGTGGCTTTGATTTTTATGAGCAAGGAATTAAAATTTCTTACTAGTGATTTATCCCCTTGTTTTTTAATGAAATTTTCAGAAGTGATCAAGGCATTTGCTTCTTCTTCGGTCAAGGATATTGGGGGAAGTTTGTAACCATCTACAATAAAATAGCCTACGCCATTTTCTGAGCCTATTGGTACTCCTGCATCTTGTAATGTTTTAATGTCTCTGTAGACTGTTCGCAGGCTTACTTCAAATCGTTCTGCTATTTCTTTAGCTGTTACTATTCTTTTCGACTGAAGTTGAATTAAGACTGCGGTTATTCTTGTAAGTCTGTTCATATGGCAATGCTTACGTCAACAATTTCATTCAATTCTAAACTCGCTTTCTTTCTAATATCAACCTTTAGGGGAAGAAGGTATGTGTCGTGCTTGGTGTCAAACCAAATGGCTGTATTCCATTCAATTTCCTTAATTATGACTGTGGCTTTCATTCGTCCCCAGCCTTCTTCTTGCCATTTTAATTGTTCTCGGATTTCTTTGGAAATATCTTTTGGCAAAGAGACAAAAAACCAGCCTCCAGCCCATATTTTTCCAGAAAATTTATATTTAATTTTTGCTTGCAATTATTATTCAGTTCTTGGTTTGTTTTAATTGGGCACAACGTCCCCGTATAAACGCCGTGCGAACCCTCCGACGCGCGCTACACGTAACGTTTTATCTTTTTAAATTAAATTTTCTTCTCTGCCACCAAGGCCTTGTGAGCAATGGCGATTATGCGTTGTTGGGTAACGTATTATTCTATTACCAGTTTTTCAACCCAAATACCATTCTCATGCGTAATTTTTAGAAAGTAAATACCTTTTTTTAAACCAAAAACAGAAAAAGTAGACATTTGGGCATTAAATTTCTTCACCAATTTTCCTCCCATATCGTATAACTCAAGTCGCTCAAGTTCTAGACTATTTTTATTGTCAATTTCAAAAAATGTAGAGACCGGATTGGGATAAATAACCAACTGTAGCTCTTGAAAATCTGAAATACTCAAAGCTTTACATTCAGCTTCATTTGAAACAAAATTAGATGTGGCATCAACGTTTGTCCAATTGGCTTCACTATATGCAGGATCATCCACAAATATGCATTCTAAATCAGGATTATTTGTACTATTAAATGAAGTGATGCTTGTGTTGTTCCCATTTCTTAAATCCAGACTTACAAGAGAATTAAAGTTACAAATTACTCTTGTTAATAGGGTGTTTAATCGTAAATCTAGAACTTGAATACTATTTAGCGAACAAGATAAATTACTTAACTGTAGGTTGCTTGATAGGTCCAATGACAAAATATTATTGGACTCAATCATTAAATTTTCGAGTTGTGGACACCCACTTAAATCAATTGTCTCTAGTTGATCATTTATATTTAGTAGAATGGTATGAAGATTAGGTAATGCCCCAAAGTTTATCTCGATACAATCGGTAAAGCCTGCCGTAAACGATTCTAAATTCCCGAAATCCTGAATACCAGCAAAATTGAAAATGTTATTGTCGGAATTAGTTATTTCAATTTCAACTACAGAAAGAGCATCTGAAGTTAATATTTGACCGTCTAAAGTACCTTCAGAATCAATACCTGCATCTAGTAACCATTGTTCAAAATTTGGATCCGGAATTGCAGTGTACTGAGCAGATGCAAATTTAGCAAGCAAAGTGAATAACAGTATGAATTTGAAGCGAAGCATTTATTCGTTATCCTTTAATATCACTTTTTGATCTTGTGTTCCATCATCAAAGTTGGTCTCAATTAAAAATAAACCATTTTCGAGATTATTCACAAGGTTTGGATCATTAATCCCGAGCGAATCTTTCGCTGTTGCAGTTACATTTGCGTTAAAAACTCCGTCGTTGAATTTCACAATAGTGCCGCTATTTGCATTTTTTGCGAGATTGGAGTAGCATCTTCTCGGAGTTTCTTCTAATTGAACTATTCTTATTGCGGTATTATTCAAATGTACAATATCTTCATAGACATCGTAATCACTTGGAAAACTATAAACCACATCGCCAGTATTAAAAGTCAAATCGTCATATGGCCAAGGAAGTGGCCTTCCGAGTGACAAGATACTTGAATCAGAACATGCCACAAATTCATAATCAAATCCAGGCTGAAACCTTGGTGGATTCTCATTTGCCTCTGGTTGCCAGCAACATGTTCTGTAAATCCCAGAATAAGGTTCATATAAGGATTCTATCGTTGTTAGTCTATCTTGCAAAATAGTCTCATTCGCAATGGTTTCGCGCATTCTTACACCTTGACCAATTGTCAAATTATCGAGATATTGGAATTCATTGTAGCTCATGATATTCCTTACATCAATGTCAAGGTATGGCGTTCCAGTCTCGTCAACAACTTCATCAGAGTAGATATAGTAAGAAATACCTGTAGATGGGTCACTGCACACATTCGGTTCCTGAAATGTAGCAGGTGTATCTACGACAAAATCTCCTGCAATAGCAGCATTGTAGTCTGGAGAAGAAGTATCACGTGTTACATTCTCTGCATCCAAATCATCTCCAGGAAGATCTTCGAAAAAGTATCCTGTTTCCCTTTGAGTTCCAACCGGATCAAACTCACAAGTCAACGGATCAACGAATGTACTTTCAGTCCTTGGCGAGCCTTGGAATGTATGCGATAAACCGAGAATGTGACCTACCTCATGAGATATTATAGGTAAATCAGAAAGGAACGTGGTATAGCTAATATTAATAAAATTAGGGGTAAGTGCTGATCCATCACCAGCAGTTTCCCTAACTAAAATGTTAAACATATTAGTTAATGGCGTAGGATCATCTTCAACAAACCCTCGATACTTAAAGAAAATATCAAATTGGTTATATACCTGGTTTAGATATGCGACGGCTCTCAAATAATCATTTTCTGTTAATTCAATTATATCCTGCTCATTGTGAAAATATATGTTAAATACAAAAGGGTCGCCACTAGCTAACGAAACTCCAGTTGAACCAGTATGATAGGATTTTTTACCATAAATAGAGTTAGTGTTTCCACAATTAATTGAGGATTGTGCGTAAAAATAAAGGGGAGAGAAAAACAGTACTAATAGGAGATTTCTCATTTTAAGATTTATTTTAGGTTATTTGTGTTTAATATGTTACCCAACGTCCCCGTATAAACGCCGTGCGAACCATCCGACGCGCGCTAAACGTAACGTTTTATCTCTTTAAATTAAATTTTCTTCTCTTCCACCATGGCCTTG
>NZ_JAQQTE010000005.1 GCF_028561565.1 Gilvibacter sediminis
CTCCAAACACAGATCCCGATCCGATCGAGCTGTGTGATGAAGTAACGGTAGGTGATGGGATAGAGGTCTTTGATCTGACCCAAAGAGAGGCGGAGATCATCGGCGGAGAGCCCGGAGTATCGGCGAGTTATTATGAGACTGAGGCTGATGCACAGACGGGCGACCCACTACTGGCCATCCCAGACCCAACGGCCTACAGCAATACCGAGACGCCACAGATCATCTGGGTACGCATTACCAACGACACCACAGGCTGCTTTACCCTGGTAGCGTTACCGATTGTGGTTAACCCACTACCAGAGACGCCAGAGGTGAGTGATTACATCATCTGTGAGCTGGCAACAGACGGCGTGGCTACCTTTGATCTAAACACGAAGATCCCAGAGATCTTAGGCGGACAAGACCCAACGGACTTGGAGATCACCTTCCACGAGGTGGAGGCCGATGCTGATGCAGGCATCAATGCGATCGCCACCCCAGAGGCCTTTGTGAATGTGAGTAACCCACAGACGATCTATGTACGCATTACCAATACGGTGACGGGCTGTTACTCGGCCACGCAGAGTTTTGATATCGAGGTTAGAGAAGGGGCCACGGCCACTGCTCCAGCAGCGGCGTACCGCATCTGTGATAATGTAGGTGATGGTACAGACGGTATTGGGGAGTTCACCCTCTCTACCCAAGACGATGAGATATTAAACGGACAGGATCCGGTGATCTATGTAGTGAGCTACCACGAAAACGAGGTGGATGCCACCACGGGAGACAATGCACTACCGGACAGCTATATCAACACGAGCAACCCACAGGTGATCTGGGCACGCGTGACCAACACGGACACG
>NZ_JAQQTE010000006.1 GCF_028561565.1 Gilvibacter sediminis
TGACATAAAGGAAAAAGAGATTCGAGAGTTTCTAGCAAGTTCATTTGAACTGCATTAAATTTTTAAAGCAAAGAGTGGCTTCCCTGACCCGAAGATCAGGGAAGTCGACGTACATAAGCTTATGGGTTATTAGTATCACTCGGCTATGATGTTACCACCTTTACACCTGTGACCTATCAACGTGGTAGTCTCCCACGACCCTTTAAAGAAATCTCATCTTGTGATGGGTTTCGCGCTTATATGCTTTCAGCGCTTATCCCTTCCCAACGTAGCTACCCAGCAGTGCTCCTGGCGGAACAACTGGTACACCAGAGGTTAGTCCAACTCGGTCCTCTCGTACTAGAGTCAGATTCACTCAAATTTCTCGCGCCCACTACAGATAGAGACCGAACTGTCTCACGACGTTCTGAACCCAGCTCGCGTGCCACTTTAATGGGCGAACAGCCCAACCCTTGGGACCTTCTCCAGCCCCAGGATGTGACGAGCCGACATCGAGGTGCCAAACCCCCCCGTCGATGTGAGCTCTTGGGGGAGATCAGCCTGTTATCCCCGGAGTACCTTTTATCCTTTGAGCGATGGCCCTTCCATGCGGAACCACCGGATCACTATGCTCTACTTTCGTACCTGATCGACCTGTATGTCTCTCAGTCAAGCTCCCTTATGCCATTGCACTCTACACACGATTGCCAACCGTATTGAGGGAACCTTTAGAAGCCTCCGTTACTCTTTTGGAGGCGACCACCCCAGTCAAACTACCCACCAAGCACTGTCCTCATTTCTGAGTTAGGCTTCAAATAAGTAAAGGGTGGTATTTCAACAATGACTCCACAACGCCTGGCGACGCCACTTCAAAGTCTCCCACCTATCCTACACATTACTTATCCAAAGTCAATACTAAGCTATAGTAAAGGTTCACGGGGTCTTTTCGTCCCGTAGCGGGTAATCGGCATCTTCACCGATACTACAATTTCACCGAGCTCATGGCTGAGACAGTGTCCAGATCGTTACACCATTCGTGCAGGTCGGAACTTACCCGACAAGGAATTTCGCTACCTTAGGACCGTTATAGTTACGGCCGCCGTTTACCGGGGCTTCAATTCAATGCTTCGCCGAAGCTAACATCTCCTCTTAACCTTCCGGCACCGGGCAGGTGTCAGGCCCTATACATCATCTTTCAATTTAGCAGAGCCCTGTGTTTTTGATAAACAGTCGCCTGGACCTCTTCACTGCGGCCAACATTGCTGTTGGCGACCTTTCTCCCGAAGTTACAGGTCTATTTTGCCTAGTTCCTTAGCCATGAATCTCTCGAGCACCTTAGAATTCTCATCCCAACCACCTGTGTCGGTTTACGGTACGGGCTGCTTCACTCGCTTTTCTTGGAAGTCGCTTCTCTGGATTATCACCGCAGCCGTAGCCTTAGTGTACTATCGCGGTATTACTACTCGCTTCAACGTGCTATTCCGTCAGCACGCACCAAATATACGCCTCCGTCACTTTTAACGTGAGCAGGTACCAGAATATTAACTGGTTGTCCATCCACTACCCCCTTCGGGTTCGCGTTAGGTCCCGACTAACCCTCAGCTGATTAGCATAGCTGAGGAAACCTTGGTCTTTCGGTGAGGGGGTTTCTCGCCCCCTTTATCGTTACTTATGCCTACATTTTCTTTTCTAGCCGTTCCAGCAAACCTCACAGTTCACCTTCAACACAACTAGAATGCTCCCCTACCCATCTTTACAGATGCCATAGCTTCGGTAGTATATTTATGCCCGATTATTATCCATGCCGGATCGCTCGACTAGTGAGCTGTTACGCACTCTTTAAATGAATGGCTGCTTCCAAGCCAACATCCTAGCTGTCTATGCAATCCAACCGCGTTTTGTCAACTTAATATACATTTGGGGACCTTAGCTGATGGTCTGGGTTCTTTCCCTCTCGGACATGGACCTTAGCACCCATGCCCTCACTGCTGATCATCATTTTATAGCATTCGGAGTTTGTCAGGAATTGGTAGGCGGTGAAGCCCCCGCATCCAATCAGTAGCTCTACCTCTATAAAACTAAATCAACGCTGCACCTAAATGCATTTCGGGGAGTACGAGCTATTTCCGAGTTTGATTGGCCTTTCACCCCTACCCACAGGTCATCCCAAGACTTTTCAACGTCAACGGGTTCGGGCCTCCACTGTGTGTTACCACAGCTTCACCCTGCCCATGGGTAGATCACACGGTTTCGCGTCTACTACTACTAACTAAAACGCCCTATTCAGACTCGCTTTCGCTACGGATCCGTTCCTTAAAAACTTAACCTCGCTAGTAAAAGTAACTCGTAGGCTCATTATGCAAAAGGCACGCCGTCACACGTAAACGTGCTCCGACCGCTTGTAAGCGTATGGTTTCAGGTTCTATTTCACTCCCTTATTCAGGGTTCTTTTCACCTTTCCCTCACGGTACTGGTTCACTATCGGTCTCTCAGGAGTATTTAGCCTTAGCGGATGGTCCCGCCAAATTCATACAGGGTTTCACGTGCCCCGCACTACTCAGGATACTGCTAACTGTAACTTTCTTTACCTATACCGGGCTATCACCGTCTATGGCCACGCTTTCCAACGTGTTCTAGTTCATCCAGCACAGTACATCGCAGTCCTACAACCCCAGTATTGCCGTAACAACACTGGTTTGGGCTACTGCGCGTTCGCTCGCCACTACTAACGCAATCACTATTGTTTTCTTCTCCTCCGGGTACTTAGATGTTTCAGTTCTCCGGGTTCGCTCCTAATTAAAGGTGACATGTCTTCAACATGCCGGGTTGCCCCATTCGGAAATTCACGGATCAAAATGTATGTGCCATTCCCCGCAACTTATCGCAGCTTATCACGTCCTTCTTCGCCTCTGAGAGCCTAGGCATCCCCCATACGCCCTTATCTTGCTTATTGTACTTTTTTGCTCTTAATGAGTTTGATTCAAATTTATTTTCGATGTCTGTAATCTATGATTACAAACAAATAACTTGCTTTCTCGTATTTCTTTTCCCAATATGTCAATGAACGTTTTTGATCTCGCTT
>NZ_JAQQTE010000007.1 GCF_028561565.1 Gilvibacter sediminis
TACTGTCAATTTAATTAATAATGCAGTCTCATAGCTCAGCTGGTTAGAGCGCTACACTGATAATGTAGAGGTCGGCAGTTCGAGTCTGCCTGAGACTACAGGGCGAGTCGAAAGACTTGCGACGTTCATTGTAATAAATGATATTTTGGAAATTTTAGAAGTTGAGTACTTCATCAATTAAAAAGGAGGGGTTATTGGCTTCTTTGTTTTTAAAAGCATGGGGAATTAGCTCAGCTGGCTAGAGCGCCTGCCTTGCACGCAGGAGGTCATCGGTTCGACTCCGATATTCTCCACAGATAAATACTTTAAGAAGTAGAATCGCAGTGAAGATTAAGCGTAGAAAGCTCGCTTTCTTAAGCTTAATTGAAGCGAGATTCTTTTAAAGTATTTTCAAAATTGAAGTTTGAGGACGGCCACGCAGTGGCACTCCGATAACAAGATTTTGACTCCCCCCGGAGTTTAAATTGAGTTATTGGCGATCATCTAAAAAACTGGAGATTTTGATAAAATATTTGGTCATTGACCTTATAAGGTATCCTAAACTACCTTTCAAGCGAGATCAAAAACGTTCATTGACATATTGGGAAAAGAAATACGAGAAAGCAAGTTATTTGTTTGTAATCATAGATTACAGACATCGAAAATAAATTT
>NZ_JAQQTE010000008.1 GCF_028561565.1 Gilvibacter sediminis
TTGTGGTTAACCCACTGCCAGAGACGCCAGAGGTGAGTGATTACATCATCTGTGAGCTGGCAACAGACGGCGTGGCTACCTTTGATCTGAACACGAAGATTCCAGAGATCTTAGGCGGACAAGATCCAACGGACTTGGAGATCACCTTCCACGAGGTGGAGGCTGACGCTGATGCAGGCATCAATGCGATCGCCACCCCAGAGGCCTTTGTGAATGTGACTAATCCACAGACGATCTATGTACGCATTACCAATACGGTGACGGGCTGTTACTCAGCCACGCAGAGCTTTAACATCGAGGTTAGAGAAGGGGCCACGGCCACTGCTCCAGCAGCGGCGTATCGCATCTGTGATAATGTAGGCGAGGGTACAGACGGTATTGGGGAGTTCACCCTCTCTACCCAAGACGATGAGATATTAAACGGACAGGATCCGGTGATCTATGTAGTGAGCTACCACGAAAACGAGGTAGATGCCACCACGGGAGACAATGCACTACCGGACAGCTATATCAACACGAGCAACCCACAGGTGATCTGGGCACGCGTGACCAACACGGACACGGGCTGTT
>NZ_JAQQTE010000009.1 GCF_028561565.1 Gilvibacter sediminis
ACCAAGACGGCTTCCACGACACCTGGAACATCATAGGAATCGCCAGCAATCCAACGGCGCAGATCTACATCTACGACCGCTACGGAAAGCTGCTCAAACAGCTGAGTCCACTAGGGCCTGGTTGGGATGGAACCTACAACGGTAACCCGATGCCATCGAGTGATTACTGGTTCCAAGTGATCTACCAAGAAGACGGGATAAACAAAGAGTTTAAAGGACATTTTAGTCTTAAAAGATAGCTTTCAACGATAAATAACTAAATGATATCTAATAATATTTCTATTGATGAAGAAATGATCTAACTTATTAAACTCAAGTTGTAGAAGGCAAAATAACCAAGCTATGAAAAAGGGATTGCTACTCTTAACGTTCTTACTTAGCTACGTCGGTTTCTCACAGACCGTGGTAATGCAGGACGGAACCTTTAACACCTGTATAGGCAATTTTACCGATTCCGGTAATACAACAGCAGCTTATGCAGATGGGGAAAATTTTACAATTACGCTCTGTTCAGATGTGGCAGGTTTAGGTATACTATTAGACTTCACGGAATTTGATCTGGGTGTAGGTGATGGCATGCAGATATTTGATGGCCCAGATACAGCAGCTCCCTTCCTCGGATTTTTTACTGGAACAACCAGTCCTGGTTTGGTAGAATCCACTGGTGCGAGTGGTTGCCTAACTATAGTTTTTCAATCTGACGCGGCTGGTGTAGGTAACGGCTGGAATGCAAACATTTCTTGTTGTCAAAGTATTGAGGCTGTTTTTGACAGCTCAGTCCCTGCAGATGTTGGCGGCACTATAACTGCTGCCCCAACTGACAATATTACGTTTAACGGAAGCGCAATTTTTGGTGTCGATGGCACGGGGGCAACCTATGAATGGAATTTCGGTGACGGAACCACAGCTGCCGGAACAACTGTTAATCACTCTTATATTGCAGACGGCGTTTATACCGTCACCCTTACCGTCACAGACGCCAGTGGTTGTGTTAGCACAAACAATATTGGAGTGCAATGCGCAATTGGCAGCGCCGACTTAGAAGCTGTTCAAGTAGGAGATGTCGCATTTGCTCGTGGTTCCTATATGGAACTTGGATTAGCTGCGAATGGTGCATTCGGTCCTCCTGCAGGATTGAGGCCGCCTCTTTTTAACGACCCTCGAGACGTTGCCAATAACCTCTTCGGATTTATCGCGAATCCGCAGCAGGACGGATGGATCGATTATGACGGATGTTACTTTACACCGGGATCTCCAGAAGAAGGATTTGCCATTGAGATCGACGGAGTTGCCTACAATAACAATACTGCCTTTGGACCCTCGGGAATCTTTGAAATTCCTGGTGGGATAGTATCCGCAGCAATTGAAGCAGATCCCTGTATTGGAGAATTGGCGGTGATCACTTGGTCTGGGCAGGTCGATGATATTCAAATAGATAGACGGGTAATTGTTACAAGATTGGGTCTGTTTATACAAATGGAAACTACAGTTACCAATGTGGGTGCCGTTCCAAAAAACGATATTTTCTGGATGCACAATGTAGATCCGGATAACAACCAATCCATTAACGGAAACTTTACGACCACCAATGAAATTATTTCGCAATCAGATTTTGCAGATCCTACCAGTTTCGTTTGTGCTTTCCAAGGTCCTTTAGCAGCTTCTCAACCAGATGCTGACGGGTCCAACGTATGTTACTATGCAAACGACCCGCGAGCTAAGGTAACCTTTGGAGGGTTTGCCAATCGAGACCCTTCTGATGTTTGGAACGGAATTGGGTTTACACAAACGGAGGGTGCTATAAACACTGCGGATGAGGCTATTTCTATTGCTTTTAATATTGGTTCTCTAGCACCGGGGGAGGCTAGAGATTTTGTTTATTTCTATTCGTTTGCTGATTTTGGTGGAGACGGAGTTTCTGCACCGTCCTTAATTAACATCACTGGGACACCACCGACGGTTTGTGACGGAACTGATGGCTTCATCACTTTTGCGAATTTGGTGCCCGATACAGATTACACCATCAATTATGAAGACGATGGTGTTCCCGTTGGACCGTTGGTATTTACCTCTAACCCTCTAGGTGAGATTGTGTTAACAGGTCTGGATGAAGGAACTTATGATATGTTCGACTTTGAGAATGCACTTGGTTGTGCCTTCTCCGCAGATGATGTGATCAACTTACGCGATCCGGAGCCACCATCATTCACTGTTGTTGCAACAGATCCTACAGGCTGTACGCTAGATGGAACTCTAGAATTTGTTGGTTTATTGGTAGACACAACTTATAGTGTGACCTATACGGTAGACGGGACGGTTGTGGGCCCTCTGGATTACACCTCTGATGCTACTGGAAGTATCATTATCACTGGACTGGGACCAGGTACTTATACACTGATCACCCTAGAACGTTTGGATTGTGTAACTATAGATCCTGGAACCTATGACCTTATCATTCCTGGGTTCACCTTTGACATTACCACAACCAATCCGTTGAGCTGTGTTCCAGAAGGAACTTTGACCATTACTGGCTTGAATCCAAGTGAAGCCTATGAGATTATTTACACTGTAGATGGTGTGGTAGTTGGTCCAGTAAGCTATACAACAGATCCGGCAGGGACCATTATTATAACAGGTTTAGCCCAAGGAACCTATACCGATGTTACGGTAGAGCAAGGAGGCGTTTGTTCTATTGTAGATCCAGGTGTTTATGAAATTATCTATCCAGATATCACGTTTACGGTCACTACCGTTGATCTGGTTTTCTGTAATTCTGATGGGGAGTTGATCCTAGACGGATTGTTCCCGTCCACAACTTTTGATGTGACCTATACCGTAGATGGCACCGTGGTCGGGCCTTTGGCTTTGACTTCTGATGCTGCTGGTCAATTGATTATAGGTGGCCTTGATGCTGGAACTTATACAGATATTACCGTGGAGTCTTCTCCTTGTATAACGGTAGATCCAGGTCCTTACGTCTTGAATAATCCAGTTCTTGATCCCGTAGTGACGCCAATTGATTCACCTGTTTGTGGTCCAGATGGAGCACTGCAGATAAGCAGTCTGACTCCTGGATTCACTTACGATATTGCCTACACTGTTGATGGCGTTGCTCTTGGTGCAGTTTCATATACAGCAGATACAGCAGGAGTTGTTTTGATCGGAGGACTGTTGGCTGGAGTTTATACAGATGTCATTGTGACCTTGAATGATTGTACCATCACTTTACCAGGTCCATTTGTGATAAACAATCCTCCAGATCCCGTCTACACCCCACCGGTAGCTTACGAGCTTTGTGACTACGACGGCACTTTGGATGACACTACGGAGTTTGATTTAAGCACGGTGACCACGGCGATGACTGGTGACGATCCGCTGCTTACGGTGAACTACTTTGTTTCTTTAGCGGATGCAGAGGCTGGCACTCCAACGCTTCCTTTGCTGTATACCAACACGAGCAATCCACAGACCATTTGGACGCGCATTGAGGTTACGGCCACGGGCTGTTTTGTGATCGAGAGTTTTGATTTGGTGGTATTAGACACACCATTTGCGAACCCACCGGTCTCGCTTAAGGAATGTGATACGGATACGGATGGTTTTGATGAGTTTGATCTGACTCAGGCCGATGCGGATATCATTGGCGGTCAGACGGGCGTTTTTGTAAACTACTACTTCAGTTTTGCGGAGGCCGAGATCGGCGATCCCGCCACAGCACTGGCCAGTCCGTATACCAACGTAACGAGTCCACAGACGGTTTACGCACGAATTGAAAACACCTTGACGGGCTGTTTTGACATTACGGAGCTGGAACTGATCGTGATTCTGGCTACACCGCTGCCCACTTACGAGCTGTGTGACGACGATGTAGCGGACGGCTTTACAGTCTTTGATCTGACCCTTTGGGATTTTGAGATCGCCGCAGACCCTACCGGTCTGGATATTACCTATCACGAGACGGCTGCAGATGCCTCAGCAGGAACCCCTGCCATTACTCCGGCAGACGCCTATACCAATACCAGTAACCCACAGACGATCTACGTCCGGGTAGTAAACTCCGACGGCTGTGTGACCATTGGTCTTTTTGAGTTGGAAGTACTTCCACTACCGATCTTTGTCA